>CANNFY010000042.1 GCA_947504045.1 uncultured Maribacter sp. | reverse complement strand
GAAGCAGAATGTGCTACCGTAGGTGCTAATTGGAATACTGTTGCTGATCCTAATACTTCTGAAGGACAATACCTAACTGCGAACAGTTCTAGTAACTTCTTTTTTGAAGCTCCTTCCAATCCAGAATCGTGGATTAGTTTTCAATTTAATGCCGCTGCTGGTAATTATGCTATGTATGCATTAATCAATACTCCTGTTACCGAAAATGATAGCTTCTG
>CANNFY010000041.1 GCA_947504045.1 uncultured Maribacter sp. | reverse complement strand
GTTTGCTTAAGTTATTTCCCTAAGCGGCTGCAAATATATAACTGTTTTTTAAACTGACAAAATTAAATTTAAAAAAAATATTTTTCTTTTTTTAACCTTATCTTAAAACAGCTTATCAATGAACGTGCAACTCTCTACTTTATCCCCACTCTCATCCAATCTCTCAGCGATTGCGGGCTGCAAATGTACACCTCTTTTTCTTTTACACAACTACTTTTTTA
>CANNFY010000040.1 GCA_947504045.1 uncultured Maribacter sp. | reverse complement strand
ATTAGAGAAACTGGTGCTAGCCTAGATAAAATATTCCTTACTAGTACAGCTGAGCTTCCTAGTGGACTTGGAGATACTGCTACAAACTGTGGCGATATTGATATTTTACCAGTAGTAAATGCTGGAGATGACATAAGAGTTACCCTTCCTGTAAATAACATCTCTATCAATGGAGCTGGTAATGATCCTGATGGTGGATTGGTAACTTACTCGTGGTCTCAAATAAGTG
>CANNFY010000039.1 GCA_947504045.1 uncultured Maribacter sp. | reverse complement strand
AATGTAACATTCCTATGGACACAAATACAAGGCCCTACTACAACCATAAACAATGCGGATAATACTCCGGATATAACGGTAGACAACCTAGTAGAAGGCGAATACATCTTCAATTTAACGGTTACTGATGATGAAGGAAATTCTGCCTCCGATACCGTATCGCTTTCGGTTCAACTAGTAGACGATATTTGGCTAGAAGCGGAATGTGCATCTATAGGTTTCTTATGGTCCAA
>CANNFY010000038.1 GCA_947504045.1 uncultured Maribacter sp. | reverse complement strand
AATATCTGCTAATGGAATGGTTACTGTGTTACCATCGCTATCTGTTAAGATTAAATCCGTACCATCTTCTGTTAAACTTGCATTGGTCGTATTATCATCAATATCTGCTAATGGAATGGTTACTGTATTGCCATCGCTATCTGTTAAGATTAAATCCGTACCATCTTCTGTTAAACTTGCATTGGTCGTATTATCATCAATATCTGCTAATGGAATGGTTACTGTATTGCCATCGCTATCTGT
>CANNFY010000037.1 GCA_947504045.1 uncultured Maribacter sp. | reverse complement strand
ATTGTAAATTTTGAATAGCACCACTATCTCCGTTTTCTAAAGCTTCTAAAGTAACATTAACACTTCCTTTGTAGTTTAGAGCAATAGATTTGTTATTAAATAGAGCATTAATAGTTGGCGCAGTACAGGTAAAATCTTTTCCTCCATTACCACTAGGTATTCCTCCGTTTTTGGTAAGGTAAATTTTATCTAAAGAAACCCCAGCTTCTCTATTTGCAAAATCTATAGTATTGTACCCTGTTTT
>CANNFY010000036.1 GCA_947504045.1 uncultured Maribacter sp. | reverse complement strand
GGAGAATATCGGAGTCGAACCGATGACCTCCTGCGTGCAAGGCAGGCGCTCTAGCCAGCTGAGCTAATCCCCCATTTCCTTTTAGTGATGAGTTATTAGTGATGAGTTATGAGCAATCAAAACTCCTTCCTCTCAACTTCTAAAATTTCCTTCAATACTATATTCTTCAATGAACGTAACTTCCATAAATTATTCCTAATCTACTTCGGTTTTTGTAGTCCCAGGCAGACTCGAACTGCCGACCT
>CANNFY010000035.1 GCA_947504045.1 uncultured Maribacter sp. | reverse complement strand
GCAGGACAAGATGTTTCTGTATCTTCTCCTGTAACTAGTATTATTCTAAGCGGAACTGGTAGCGATCCTGATGGTGGAACTATTAACTATTCTTGGAGCCAAGTAAGTGGACCTACATCTATCTCAATATCTGGAGAAAACTCTTCAGACCTAACGCTAGATGCTCTGGTTCAAGGTACTTACGTTTTTCAATTAGACATCATAGATGACGAAGGTGACTTTACTTCTGACCAAGTAAATGTAAC
>CANNFY010000034.1 GCA_947504045.1 uncultured Maribacter sp. | reverse complement strand
TGCACAGCAGTAATGGCATTATCTGCATCTAATTCGTTTTGGTCCACATCCGCTTGTAGTGTAGAAATTTCAGCAGAATCATCTAAAGCCGAAAGGTCTGCAGAAAGCGTAGTACCACTTTCGGTAACACTTAAGTTGGTGCCATCAAAAGTAACGGCAGAAATGTCATCATCGGTAGTAATCGTACTTACTTGAGTATCTACATAAGTCTTTACAGCATTTTGTGTTGGGAAAGCCACATCGGAAGTACCTAAAGCCACATCGG
>CANNFY010000033.1 GCA_947504045.1 uncultured Maribacter sp. | reverse complement strand
ATTGATAAAATATTCCTTACAGATTCTAATACTATTCCTACTGGTTTAGGTCTTGAAGCAATGAATTGTGGCCCTGTGGATACCATTCCTTTAGTAGATGCTGGGGAAGATACTACTATTACGCTTCCAGAAAATACAACAACACTTTTTGGAGCTGGTAGTGATCCCGATGGTGGATTAGTAACTTTCCTTTGGTCCCAAATAAGTGGGCCTGATACTGCGGTGCTTACTAATGCACAAACAGATTCTCTTACCGTTGATTCTTTAATTGAAGG
>CANNFY010000032.1 GCA_947504045.1 uncultured Maribacter sp. | reverse complement strand
ACTACCAGGAGCTATGGTTATAGGAAGTTCTATTATAGCTTCTTGATTGTTTTTAGCTATGTAAGTAAACTTATTAGAGTCAGATATATTTATTTCGGTAATAATAAGATTTGCACTACCTGTATTATTAAGTCGCATGGTATTTGAATCATGACTTAAAGTTACTCCTGGGTCTCCAAACCTTTGGAAACTATAATAATCATCCGCAGGAAACCCTCTGTCTGTACCTGGGATTTTGGTTCTATTTTCAATTTGTAATGTAGCCCCAGTAAGCGGTTCAATAATAAA
>CANNFY010000031.1 GCA_947504045.1 uncultured Maribacter sp. | reverse complement strand
TGTACTAGTAAGGAATATTTTATCTAGGCTAGCACCAGTTTCTCTAATGGCAATATCTATGGTGTTGGTACCATCTACAAGGTCTAATAAAACGACCGCTTCTCCAGCATCAGAGTCGTAAAGACGTGTCCAAATAAATTCTATACGGTTGGGGTTATAAAGATCACTCCATTTAATCCAAGTACCACCATTAGCACGTACCCAAAAACTATCGTTATCAGAAGTAATTGAATTTGTACGAGCATACATTTCATAAGTACCAGCATTGGCACTGAATTCCATACTTACTATAAAAGAAGAATCCGAAGGAGCTTCAAA
>CANNFY010000030.1 GCA_947504045.1 uncultured Maribacter sp. | reverse complement strand
GATTTTAATGGAACGGATTCTTTTACCTATGATGTAACCGATAGTAATTCTACTACCGAAACGATTACCGTAACCATTACCGTAAATTCCATTGCGGATGGTGTAGCAGATAGTTTTTCTACGGATGAAGATACCGTCCTTAATCAAGATGTATCTACTAACGATACTCACACAGGTACAACTTCTTATGGAGTCAATACCGATGCGACCAACGGAACCGTTGTCATGGCTACCGATGGTACTTTTTCTTATACCCCTAATGCTGATTTTAATGGAACGGATTCTTTTACCTATGATGTAACCGATAGTAATTCTACTACCGAAACGATTACCGTAACCATTACCGTAAATTCCATTGCGGATGGTGTAGCAGATAGTTTT
>CANNFY010000029.1 GCA_947504045.1 uncultured Maribacter sp. | reverse complement strand
CCACACTCTGCTTCTAACCATATATTATTAGGTATTTGTAGCGATAGATTCATTTGATCGGTAACAGTAACACCAAATTCATCGGTTACAGCAAGTTCAAATATATATTCTCCTTGTATTAAAGAGTCTACGGTAAGTTCAGCGGTAGTTTCATTAGCAAGTACTGCAGTGTTAGGGCCACTTATTTGGCTCCAAAGGAAAGTTACTAATCCGCCATCTGGATCACTACCAGTTCCGCTTAATATTGTGCTTTGTGCAGGAAGAGAAAGATTAACATCTTCCCCAGCATTTGCTATAGGAGCAGCATTAACAGGGCCACAATTCATTGCTTCAAGACCTAAACCAGTAGGAATAGTATTAGAATCTGTAAGGAATATTTTATCAAT
>CANNFY010000028.1 GCA_947504045.1 uncultured Maribacter sp. | reverse complement strand
GCTTCTATTGATAAAATATTCCTTACAGATTCTAATACTATTCCTACTGGTTTAGGGGTAGATGCTACAAACTGTGATCCACAACTTAGTGTAGATGCTGGACAAGATATTACTATTATTCAGCCAGAGAATACTACCTCGATTAGTAGTTCTGTCGTAGACCCTAACAATGGAACCCTTTCCTACCTATGGACACAAGTAAGCGGACCTAACTCTGCGGTACTTACTAACCAAAATACTTCTGAACTTGCTGTTGCTAATTTAATTCAAGGACAATACGTTTTTAATGTTTCTGTAACTAACCAAGAAAATAATTCCGCCTCTGATCAAGTAACTGTAACCGTAGCTAATGCGCTGGCAGATATTTGGATGGAAGCAGAATGTGCTACCGTAGGTGCTAATTGGAATACTGTTGCTGATCCTAATACTTCTGAAGGACAATACCTAAC
>CANNFY010000027.1 GCA_947504045.1 uncultured Maribacter sp. | reverse complement strand
GCGCCGTAATATCGGTATCGTTGCTAGCAATTGCAGTTGCGTTTGTAGCAATATCTGTATCGTTACTCGTAATCGCATTGGTATTCGCAGTAATATCTGCAGATTCTTCTAAAGCTGAAAGGTCTGCAGAAAGCGTAGTACCACTTTCGGTAACACTTAAGTTGGTACCATCAAAAGTAACGGCAGAAATATCATCGTCGGTAGTGATGGTTGCTACTTGAGTATCTACATAAGTCTTTACAGCATTTTGTGTTGGAAAAGCCACATCCGAAGTACCTAAAGCCACATCGGTAGATTTGTTCGCAGTATCTTCTTTATCGGATTGTAGTGCCGTAATATCGGTATCGTTGCTAGCAATTGCAGTTGCGTTTGTAGCAATATCTGTATCGTTACTCGTAATCGCATTGGTATTCGCAGTAATATCTGCAGATTCTTCTAAAGCTGAAAGGTCTGCAGAAAGCGTAGTACCACTTTCGGT
>CANNFY010000026.1 GCA_947504045.1 uncultured Maribacter sp. | reverse complement strand
CAAATAAGTGGGCCTGATACTGCGGTGCTTACTAATGCACAAACAGATTCTCTTACCGTTGATTCTTTAATTGAAGGTTCGTACGTATTCAACTTAGAGGTAACCGATGAAGAAGGAAATACCGTTTCCGATGATGCTACTGTAATTGTGGAAGCTGCTTTTGTAGATGCTATTCCTTTAGTTGATGCTGGGCAAGATACTACTATTACGCTTCCTGAAAATACAACAACACTTTTTGGAGCTGGTAGTGATCCTGATGGCGGATTAGTAACTTTCCTTTGGTCTCAAATAAGTGGGCCTGATACTGCGGTGCTCACTAATGCACAAACAGATTCTCTTACCATTGATTCTTTAATTGAAGGTTCGTACGTATTTAACTTAGAGGTAACCGATGAAGAAGGAAATACCGTTTCCGATGATGCTACTGTAATTGTGGAAGCTGCTTTTGTAGATGCTATTCCTTTAGTTGATGCTGGGCAAGATACTACTATTACGCTTCCTGAAAATACAACAACACTTTTTGGAG
>CANNFY010000025.1 GCA_947504045.1 uncultured Maribacter sp. | reverse complement strand
ACACTGCCAAGAGGAATAACTGGATTTTGGAAAATGGGACAAAGTGGAATCCCTGAAACTGACAAATCTCTGATTGAAAAATTGGTTAACACTTTTAAAAGTGATTCTGATTTTTGGAAAGTTAGACTTATTGAACAACAAGCAGACAATAATTTTTATTTATTGTTATTATCTAATAAGAATGGAAATCATAAAGTCGGAATCAATACAACTTATCCGTTTTACTGTGGAATTAAAAGCCTTGAAGATTGGGAAACTATTGAGTTTTATGATTTACCAAAATACATTACCGAATTAATACCAAATGAATTCACCGAATTACAGACTGATTTTTTAAACGAACCTTTGAAATCGAAACATATAACTGCTCTTAATAAAGCAGAATTGGAACAAATTAAATATTGGAAAACGGAAAAAGTTGGTAATGTGATTTTTAACAAGTATGACTGACAAAATACTGTGTACAACAATGTATAACCGCAATTACGGCGGATTCGACTACGTCCGAATCCACTCGGAATTGCTAACGTC
>CANNFY010000024.1 GCA_947504045.1 uncultured Maribacter sp. | reverse complement strand
AGACCGTTAGCTTTAATACGAAAATCAGATTAAATATTGAATGATAAAGAAGAACGGATTCGCAATGTAGAATCTGAAATACTGAATTGTAAGAATAAATTGGGACGAATGAAAAAACGGATTCCTTTTGCTATTCTTGGCGGTATTGGATTTGCTCTTTTATTTCCGTTTCTTCCTGGACGTCGTGGACGGAGACCGATGATTGAAAATTGGGAATATGATAACGCTGTGATATTTAGTGCTGTAATCTTTGCTATAACTTATGCAATCGCATACACTATGGGGAAAAATCAAACTGAAAAAAAATTGAGGGAATTAAAACTCAAAAAACACCTGGTTGAAAAGGAAAATTAGCTGAATAAAAAAGTACTAAAGCTAACAATGGCTAAACGTAATACGGGTTTTAGGGTTAAATCGTATGGTCTGTGTATATTTATAGTGTCGCTAAATCTTTGGGATTTAGCTTTGGACAAGAAAAATTAAAAACTAAACCAAAAGCTTTAGCTTCGTGCGCAGACGGAAACTTAACGTTTCCTTGCCTCCGCACTACGCTTAGCCGAACCGTT
>CANNFY010000023.1 GCA_947504045.1 uncultured Maribacter sp. | reverse complement strand
TCAGTTCACCGGGTTTGCTTGCTTTCGCATGACATATCTTCAATATGCCGGGTTGCCCCATTCGGATATCTGCGGATCAAATCGTGTGTGCCAATCCCCGCAGCTTTTCGCAGCTTATCACGTCCTTCATCGCCTCTGAGAGCCTAGGCATTCCCCATACGCCCTTTTCCAGCTTGTCGCTAGTCCTTTATTCTAATATAATTCGTACTTCTTTACTAAAAAAAAATTCGTGTTTCTTTTGTGTATAACATTTCCTAAAAAATGTATACCCTATCCCAATATGTCAATGAACTTGTGGCGAGTCGCCACTGACAAGTATAAAAAAATGTCTTTGTGACTACTCATACAATACTTGAAGACAAATTTAATTATCTACAGGCATTGCCTGGTGGAGAATATCGGAGTCGAACCGATGACCTCCTGCGTGCAAGGCAGGCGCTCTAGCCAGCTGAGCTAATCCCCCATTTTATAAGTTGGCAGTTGCCAGTTTATAGTTGACAGGTAGCACAACTTCTAAAATTTCCTTCAATACTTTTTAATGAACGTAACTTCCATAAATTATTCCTAATCTACTTCGGTTTTTGTAGTCCCAGGCAGACTCGAACTGCCGACCT
>CANNFY010000022.1 GCA_947504045.1 uncultured Maribacter sp. | reverse complement strand
GCCCGCCTACGGACCCTTTAAACCCAATAATTCCGGATAACGCTCGGACCCTCCGTATTACCGCGGCTGCTGGCACGGAGTTAGCCGGTCCTTATTCTTACAGTACCGTCAGTAAGCTACACGTAGCTCTTTTTCTTCCTGTATAAAAGCAGTTTACTACCCATAGGGCATTCTTCCTGCACGCGGCATGGCTGGATCAGACTCTCGTCCATTGTCCAATATTCCTCACTGCTGCCTCCCGTAGGAGTCTGGTCCGTGTCTCAGTACCAGTGTGGGGGATCCCCCTCTCAGGGCCCCTACCCATCGTAGCCATGGTAAGCCGTTACCTTACCATCTAGCTAATGGGACGCATGGCCATCTTTTACCGCACGAATGCTTTAATCATTTAATAATGCTAAAAAATGATACTATAAGGTATTAATCCAAGTTTCCCTGGGCTATCCCTCTGTAAAAGGTAGGTTCCATACGCGGTGCGCACCCGTGCGCCGGTCGTCAGCAAAGAAGCAAGCTTCTCTCTGTTACCCCTCGACTTGCATGTGTTAGGCCTGCCGCTAGCGTTCATCCTGAGCCAGGATCAAACTCTTCATCGTTGTTTTTTAAATATATTAAGTAACAACAACTAAACAAGCTCTCAATCCCGTCTCTCGATTTAAAATTCTTTATGTTAAAATATCTTCGTTTCCTAACGATATTTTTACGCTGTCTTTACAATATTTCAATGAACTTTTATCCGCCAATTTAACTCGGCTTCTCGTCTGTTTGCTTAAGTTATTTCCCTAAGCGGCTGCAAATATATAACTGTTTTTTAAACTGACAAAATTAAATTTAAAAAAA
>CANNFY010000021.1 GCA_947504045.1 uncultured Maribacter sp. | reverse complement strand
GTTTAGCACAGACGTTAGCAATTCCGAGTGGATTCGGACGTAGTCGAATCCGCCGTAATTGCGGTTATACATTGTTGGGCTTAGTTATTTTTCATTCTCCTTCAAAGAAATCATTATCAATTTCTTTCACTTCGTAAACTGTCTTTACCTGTACACCAACATTGTATTGATGCATTAAGTCAACCAGTTTTGGTCCGTCAATTAATATAATCGAATGATGAGCTTCTCTTGCTTTTTTAATCGCTGAGTCATCAAATGTTGATGTTGTTATAAATACTCCTTTAGATGTATCTCCGCTCATTGCTCCAATGAAATTTCTAATATCCTTTTCACGGACTTTATTCTCATTATATCTTTTTGCTTGAGTGTAAATTTTTTCAAGTCCAAGTTTATCCTCATTAATTATTCCGTCAATTCCGCCATCTCCTGACTTTGAAGTTTCAATAAAATCTCCATAACCCATTTTTTTGAGTAAAATCAAGATTACTTTTTCAAAGAAGTAGGGATCAAGTTCTTTTAGTTTTTCAAGAAGTTCAGTTTTAACTTCTGTTTCAATTGTTTCGAATCCAGTATCGATTAAGTCTTGAGGTGAAGCATTGTCAACATCAACGGTTTCCAATTGTGTTTTGTCCTCTTTTTTACTTTTAACCGTTGAGCGGTGTTGAATAAAATCAGGGTCATTTTGTAAGTCTGATAAAAGTAATTTTCCACTTTCTAAAGCTTGTTTTCCTTTATTTCCAATTTGAACCATTCCTCTTTTGGGATAGAATACAAATTTTCCCATTTTTAGATATGATTTCCCCCAAAGTATTCGGTCAATCAATGTATTTGCTCCAGTACTTGTTTTTTTATCTAAAATTTCTTTAGGTAAGTCCGAATAATATTTGTCACGAACTCTAATCGCTAATTCTCGACTACTTATTGATTCATTGGAATTCAGCGTTTCTAAAATCGGTATAAAAGTTTCGTGATATTTCGGTAATTCCATTTATTAATTTGGTTGTTTTTTAATTAAGCCCAACGG
>CANNFY010000020.1 GCA_947504045.1 uncultured Maribacter sp. | reverse complement strand
AATGAACGTAACTTCCATAAATTATTCCTAATCTACTTCGGTTTTTGTAGTCCCAGGCAGACTCGAACTGCCGACCTCTACATTATCAGTGTAGCGCTCTAACCAGCTGAGCTATGGGACTGTCCCTAACACTCTTTGTTTTATAATAAAACAACCAAATGTTATTTACTTATATATCATAATTATAAAGACAACTTTTTAATATTAAATCGATAAAACGGGACCAAAATAAATTTTAGTCATTGTTCTCTAGAAAGGAGGTGTTCCAGCCGCACCTTCCGGTACGGCTACCTTGTTACGACTTAGCCCTAGTTACCGATCTTGCCCTAGGCCGCTCCTTACGGTGACGGACTTCAGGCACTCCCGGCTTCCATGGCTTGACGGGCGGTGTGTACAAGGCCCGGGAACGTATTCACCGGATCATGGCTGATATCCGATTACTAGCGATTCCAGCTTCACGGGGTCGAGTTGCAGACCCCGATCCGAACTGTGATAGGTTTTATAGATTCGCTCTGTTTTGCAACATGGCTGCTCTCTGTACCTACCATTGTAGCACGTGTGTGGCCCAGGACGTAAGGGCCGTGATGATTTGACGTCATC
This sequence comes from uncultured Maribacter sp., assembly GCA_947504045.1. Classification (GTDB taxonomy): domain Bacteria; phylum Bacteroidota; class Bacteroidia; order Flavobacteriales; family Flavobacteriaceae; genus Maribacter_B. Next base: position 593 of record CANNFY010000020.1, on the reverse strand, counting down.
CCCACCTTCCTCACGGTTTGCACCGGCAGTCCCGTTAGAGTCCCCATCATAACATGCTGGCAACTAACGGCAGGGGTTGCGCTCGTTATAGGACTTAACCTGACACCTCACGGCACGAGCTGACGACAACCATGCAGCACCTTGTAAATTGCCCGAAGGAAAAACTATCTCTAGTCCTGTCAATCTACATTTAAGCCCTGGTAAGGTTCCTCGCGTATCATCGAATTAAACCACATGCTCCACCGCTTGTGCGGGCCCCCGTCAATTCCTTTGAGTTTCATTCTTGCGAACGTACTCCCCAGGTGGGATACTTATCACTTTCGCTTGGCCGCCCAAGACTCAAGGCCTCGGACAGCTAGTATCCATCGTTTACGGCGTGGACTACCAGGGTATCTAATCCTGTTCGCTCCCCACGCTTTCGTCCATCAGCGTCAGTATATGGTTAGTCAGCTGCCTTCGCAATCGGTGTTCTATGTAATATCTATGCATTTCACCGCTACACTACATATTCCGCCAACTTCACCATAACTCAAGACCAACAGTATCAAAGGCAATTTTACAGTTGAGCTGCAAACTTTCACCTCTGACTTATC
>CANNFY010000019.1 GCA_947504045.1 uncultured Maribacter sp. | reverse complement strand
CGGAATTGCTAACGTCTGTGCTAAACCGAAAATAATCGCTAATTTAACCCGTAACTGACGGTTATACGAGACCGTTACCTGCAAACAAAATTTCCGTAAAACATTAAAAAATGCTACTTGAAATTCAAGCCAAAATAAATGGTGATATAATAATTGAAAGAGATATTGAATTTAAAAAGCATCCCTACATTATTAAAGTCTTTAAAAAAGAAAAAGAATACTTTATATCATTTAAACGTAAAATTGTTGATCTCGAAAATTCAATCCCTAAACTTATTGAAAAAAGTGGTGGAGATTTTGATTTAATACTCCCTAAACAGGAAACCTACCAAGACATATTAAAATCAATACAGCATATTGAGTCTTTTGGAGCATTAGATCATAAGTTAACAAGTATTGACACTACTAATTTAATATTCAAATTTATTCCCGAAAACGAAAACGATCATATATCCCCTCTAAAAGAAATTAAAAAAAGAACTCCTAATAATCCACATGAAAGAATTACTAAAGATTGGTTATTCAATACTCTAATTTTTGAAAATCAAATGGGAGAATTATTTATTCCTTTTGCCTTTTATAGAGATGCAACTGACTTATTTAATCAAGCTCGTTATCAATCAGCTTTTTGCACATATTACATGATGCTTGAATATTTTTTTCATGAAAAGAAATATGGTATTCAAAATGATGCTTACAAAAGAATGAGATGTTTGAATACTGGATTGAAAAATACATTAAACGATTTAATAAAACATCCCAATCATCATGATTGGCTAAACAATGAATTAAATAAAAGAAATAAAAGTTATAACCCCGAAGGATTATTATTTATTTTAAACAGATTTAGAGATGAATTATCACATGCAGTTGATAAAAACAAAAATAGAAATATCTTTAATGACTTGTCTTTTTTCCCATTAGCATTTATAACTATGAATATCTGTTTATATGTTTCAATAAAAAAAAGACTTCTGCCATTTACTAAAAAAGAAAACAAAGAACGATTTCTTGACCAAGAATAAAGTCAGCAGGTAACACCGTATAAAGTTAATGTGGGTTTTTATGGTTTATCCAAAGGTTTGTGTCTTTTTATTGTGTCACTTATACTTATTTAGGTATTTTTAGGTCGATTAAGATAAAAACAAAAAATAAGTATAAGCTTAGTGCTTGGCTGATAATCTAACGATTATCAACTCCCACACTAACCTTATACAAGACCGTTAGCTTTAATACGAAAATCAGATTAAATATTGAATGATAAAGAAGAACGGATTCGCAATGTAGAATCTGA
>CANNFY010000018.1 GCA_947504045.1 uncultured Maribacter sp. | reverse complement strand
TGTCTTGTCCTGAAATAGGTTGACCTTTTTTGTGATGATTAAAAGGATAATAATTCCAGATTATTTTTATTTTTTCGATACAATTTGTAGTCTATATTTTGTTTTAAGTGGACCTTGTTTGGTGTGCTTAAATTGAGACTCCAATGTGTTCTAAAATTGTTGTAAATAAAGATAGCCTTTTTGGTTATTTTTTGTGCAAGTTTAGTGTTTTTAATTGTTTCTTTTAGTGCATATTCATATTTGAGTGTTTTGTTAATTCGTTCGGCTATTGCGTTTTCATATGGGTCGTATTGCTCAGTCATACTCAAAGTTAAGTTGTTATTTTCTGCAAATAGGGTATAGGTAGGGTTGCAGTATTGCAAACCTCTATCGGAATGATGAATTAGCTTTTTATCAGGATATATTCTGTTTTTGAGTGCTATTTTAAGGGCGTCTAAGCAGAGTTCCGTTCTCATATGGTTATCTATTTTGTATCCCATTATTTTCTTTGAATATGCGTCCGTAACTAAAGCGAGATAATTATGTCCGTTTTGTGTTTTGATATAGGTAATATCAGTAACCCAAAGTTGTTCAGCTCTAGTAGGTATTTTATCTTTAACAAGGTTTTTGTATTTGTAAAAATGATGTTTAGAATTTGTTGTTATATGATACGTTTTGTTTTTCTTAATGAGTAGTTTATGGTTTCTAAGGAACTCAAAGAACTTGTCTCTACCCATTTTTATATTGTGTTTTTTGAGTTCATTTTTTAAATGGTCATGTAATTTTTTACCACCAGTTTGTTGTCCAATTTTGTTTCTACAATCACGCACCAATTGTATCATAATTTGTTCATTTATTTCTTTACTATGATGTGATTTTAGTCGTTTATAAAAGGCCTGTTTGCTTATCCCAAAACATGTAGTTAACCATTTTCTTTTAAACGGTTTTGTTTCTTTTTTTGAATCTCGTCTGCTAATGTTTTGGGCAATGACTTTTTTGACATATCGACACCAGTAATTAGTTCCATGTCTGCAATGATATCTTGTTGGAAGTCTTTTACGAATTCAAGTTCTTCAATCTTCTCTTTAAGTTTTTTGATTTCATCTTTTTTACTCATACCAATTTTCTTTTGTTCTAAGGTACTGTATTTTTTCATCCAGTATTGAATGGAGCTTCTAGAGACTTGATATTTATTTGAAGCGTGATTAATGGATATTTGCCCATTATGAATTTGGTCAATGATTAAAAGTTTGAGTTCAAAGCCTACTTTTTTGTAGCTTTTTTTTCGGCAGGAGTGTTTGTCTTGTTTTTCCATAGATTACTAAAAATGTTTGTTTTTTTAGTCAACCTATTTCAGGACAAGACA
>CANNFY010000017.1 GCA_947504045.1 uncultured Maribacter sp. | reverse complement strand
ATTCGACTACGTCCGAATCCACTCGGAATTGCTAACGTCTGTGCTAAACCGAAAATAATCGCTAATTTAACCCGTAAAAGACGGTTATACGAGACCGTTGTACCCAATTTGACGAGCGACATACGAAAGATTAAAATGGAATTCTACGAAAGGATTATTGAAATAGTTGATGCGAATCTGATTTTTTGTCTGATTCCAATAATTCTGACATTAATGCTTGTCAATCTGATTTTTAAAAACCGATTTGAAACGAAAAAAGCTCTGAATTTAATTCGTTGGACAATAATTGCATATACTATAATTACATCCATTGTCTATCTGATTGGAATGTTAACAGCCGAAAAACCTAATGAATATGCTTTTATTAATCGTGCAACTGGACCTTATGCTTGGGCATATTGGATAATGTTTTTAGGCGCATTAGTTTTACCATTGACTTTATTTATTAAAAAACTAGCATCGAAATTTTGGTACGTTCTTTTAGTAGCATTCGGAATGAAAAGCGGAATGTATCTTGAACGCTTTGTAATAATTATTACGAGTTTTCATCGAGACTACGGAACTGAAAGTTGGAACACAGGACTAATGGAATCCGCATCTTATGGAATTGGAGTATTCTTTTTACAAAGTTTAGTAATTGTGATACTGACTTTAGGAATATTTGAAATAATAAAAAGAAAAAAAACTGGGTACAACAATGTATAACCGCAATTACGGCGGATTCGACTACGTCCGAATCCACTCGGAATTGCTAACGTCTGTGCTAAACCGAAAATAATCGCTAATTTAACCCGTAACTGACGGTTATACTAAACCGTTGTGCATAATTAGAAAAATGAAATACTACTACTTAAATAACTCAACCGAATTAAACGATATTTGTTTCTACCCACAAACAAAAATAATCAACGGAACAACTGTACTTGAGGAAACACCTAATTATGACCAAAACTTCATCGAAAAAGGAAAAATAGAAATTAATTCTAAATCTATACAAACTAATTTATTAGATAAATCACCTATCGGAAAAGGTTTAATAATTGACAAAAAACTAAGAGATATACTTTTAGAGTTTTCAATACCAGCTCATAGAATACATAAAATACCAACTACTTATAAAAATATTGAACTTGAATATTTTTGGTTAAGTTTTGTTCCTTCTAATAGACACATCGATTATGAAAAATCTGAATTTGAAATATTCAACTCGTCCAAATTTAGAGTTTTAGGAAAATTACAACTAAAGTCCATTGACTTTTATCACAGAATAAATACATGTTTATCATTTGAGGAAAATACAAGGATTTCGAAAATAGTTTTTAAAGATAGTTTCCCGAATAATGATTTAATAAATTTTGAGAAGATTAGACCTGGAGAATTTATAAGTGAAAGATTGAAAAATAGATTAATAAAAGAAAATATTACAGGGATTAAGATAACAGAAGCTCAAATAATAACTATTCACAACAAGGGCTATAATTAATACGGGTTTAGTCCTTTAAGATATAAAGCTGGAATATCAGCTAACAACGCCAAATCTTTTGGGTTTGGCTTTTAAAACAAAAAAATAAAACAAACAAAAAGTTTTGGCTAGGTGCTTTATCCTAAATACAGTAACTTTAAATCCGTACTAATCATAGCCGAAGCCGTTGGGCTTAATTAAAAAACAACCAAATTAATAAATGGAATTACCGAAATATCACGAAACTTTTATACCGATTTT
>CANNFY010000016.1 GCA_947504045.1 uncultured Maribacter sp. | reverse complement strand
GTCATCTTCCACGACCCTTTAAAGAAATTTCATCTTGTGGCTGGTTTCGCGCTTATATGCTTTCAGCGCTTATCCAATCCCGACATAGCTACCCAGCAATGCTCCTGGCGGAACAACTGGTGCACCAGCGGTCAGTCCAACTCGGTCCTCTCGTACTAGAGTCAGATCCACTCAAATTTCTAACGCCCACAGTAGATAGAGACCGAACTGTCTCACGACGTTCTGAACCCAGCTCGCGTGCCACTTTAATGGGCGAACAGCCCAACCCTTGGGACCTTCTCCAGCCCCAGGATGTGACGAGCCGACATCGAGGTGCCAAACCCCCCCGTCGATATGAGCTCTTGGGGGAGATCAGCCTGTTATCCCCGGCGTACCTTTTATCCTTTGAGCGATGGCCCTTCCATACGGAACCACCGGATCACTATGCTCTTGTTTCCAACCTGATCGACCTGTATGTCTCTCAGTCAAGCGCCCTTGTGCCATTGCACTCTACACACGATTACCAACCGTATTGAGGGCACCTTTAGAAGCCTCCGTTACTCTTTTGGAGGCGACCACCCCAGTCAAACTACCCACCACGCACTGTTCTCTCATTGAGAGTTAGGCTTCAGACAAGCAAAGGCTAGTATTTCAACAATGACTCCACCACACCTGGCGATGCAGCTTCAAAGTCTCCTAGCTATCCTACACATTGCTTGACCGAAGTCAATACGAAGCTATAGTAAAGGTGCACGGGGTCTTTTCGTCCCACTGCGGGTAACCGGCATCTTCACCGATACTACAATTTCACCGAGCTCATGGCCGAGACAGTGTCCAGATCGTTGCACCATTCGTGCAGGTCGGAACTTACCCGACAAGGAATTTCGCTACCTTAGGACCGTTATAGTTACGGCCGCCGTTTACTGGGGCTTCAATTCAATGCTTCTCCGAAGATGACATCTCCTCTTAACCTTCCAGCACCGGGCAGGTGTCAGGCCCTATACTTCATCTTTCGATTTTGCAGAGCCCTGTGTTTTTGATAAACAGTCGCCTGGACCTCTTCACTGCGGCCCCCCATAAGGGGGCGACCCTTCTCCCGAAGTTACGGGTCTATTTTGCCTAGTTCCTTAGCCATGAATCTCTCGAGCGCCTTAGAATACTCATCCCAACCACCTGTGTCGGTTTACGGTACGGGCTGCTTCACTTGCTTTTCTTGGAAGTCGATATGCTGGATTATCACCTTGACCGTAGTCTCGGTGTACTATCGAGGTGTTACCACTCTCTTCAACGTACAATTCCGTCTGTACGCACCAACTTCTCGCCTCCGTCACTTTTAGCGTGAGCAGGTACAGAAATATTAATCTGTTGTCCATCCACTTCCCCCTTCGGGTCTGCGTTAGGTCCCGACTGACCCCCAGCTGATTAGCATAGCTGGGGAAACCTTGGTCTTTCGGCGTGTGGGTTTCTCGCCCACATTATCGTTACTTATGCCTACATTTTCGTTTGTAGCTCCTCCAGCATCCCTCGCAGGTACACCTTCAACGGCACTACAATGCTCCCCTACCCCTTACTTACGTAAAGCCATAGCTTCGGTGGTGTGCTTATGCCCGATCATTATCCATGCGGAATCGCTCGACCAGTGAGCTGTTACGCACTCTTTAAATGAATGGCTGCTTCCAAGCCAACATCCTGGCTGTCAATGCAATTCCACCGCGTTTTGTCAACTTAGCACACACTTGGGGACCTTAGCTGATGGTCCGGGTTCTTTCCCTCTTGGACATGGACCTTAGCACCCATGCCCTCACTGCGCAGAAACATTTTATAGCATTCGGAGTTTGTCAGGAATTGGTAGGCGGTGAAGCCCCCGCATCCAATCAGTAGCTCTACCTCTATAAAACTATCTACACGCTGCACCTAAATGCATTTCGGGGAGTACGAGCTATTTCCGAGCTTGATTGGCCTTTCACCCCTACCCACAGGTCATCCCAAGACTTTTCAACGTCAACGGGTTCGGTCCTCCACTATGTGTTACCACAGCTTCAACCTGCCCATGGGTAGATCGCACGGTTTCGCGTCTACTACTACTAACTATGGCGCCCTATTAAGACTCGCTTTCGCTACGGCTCCGTTCCTAAAGAACTTAACCTTGCTAGTAAAAGTAACTCGTAGGCTCATTATGCAAAAGGCACGCCGTCACCCTTACGGGCTCCGACCGCTTGTAAGCGTATGGTTTCAGGATCTTTTTCACTCCGTTATTCACGGTTCTTTTCACCTTTCCCTCACGGTACTGGTTCACTATCGGTCTCTCAGGAGTATTTAGTCTTGGCGGATGGTCCCGCCGGATTCATACAGGGTTTCACGTGCCCCGCACTACTCAGGATACCACTATCGACAATGATCTTTACTTATACGGGACTATCACCCTCTATGGTTACTCTTTCCAAAGTATTCTAATTCATTACACGTCAAATGTCGTGGTCCTACAACCCCATTATTGCCGAAACAACAATGGTTTGGACTAATCCAATTTCGCTCGCCGCTACTATCGGAATCACTTTTGTTTTCTCCTCCTCCGGCTACTTAGATGTTTCAGTTCACCGGGTTTGCTTGCTTTCGCATGACATATCTTCAATATGCCGGGTTGCCCCATTCGGATATCTGCGGAT
>CANNFY010000015.1 GCA_947504045.1 uncultured Maribacter sp. | reverse complement strand
GAGTGTTTGTCTTGTTTTTCCATAGATTACTAAAAATGTTTGTTTTTTTAGTCAACCTATTTCAGGACAAGACATTTGTTCAACTTGTGGCTAACGGTTTTGTGTATGATTAGTGGCGTGTTTAAGCAACTAATTTAGCAAATACAAACCGAATAGAAAATCTGCGAGAATTTTCGTAAATAGACGTGAAATAGCCATTAATTATACACGGTGTTGCCAGTAGTGTTTTTAGCTAAATATGTTTTATCTAATTCTTTTGCTATTTCGATTGCTTCTTTCACAACTTCTTTTGGGTAATCGTTAATTTCAAGTATTCTAATTGCATTTCTATTTTTTAATTTTCCCACTTTCAGTTTGTAATCAAACCCTACATTTTTGTTATTTACTGTTTCACTAAAATGATACAGTTCGTATTCGTTCGAAAGCATATCTGTTAATTCAATGTCGTGAGTTGAAACCAATATTTTATTGTTATTCTTTGTTAAAGCAGATAAAACGGATTTTCCAGCAGAAATTCGCTCCACTGTATTCGTACCTTTAAATATTTCATCTAAAAGAAATAAGTTTTTATTTCCGTTTACGCTCTCATTAAGCATTTCTTTAATGGTTAATACTTCTTCAAAATAATAACTTTTATCGTTCATTAAATCATCACTTATTCGGATAGCTGAAAACACTTTTAATAAAGGGAAAGTCATTGATTTTGCAAAACAAGTATTAATTGTAAAACCAGCTATTACATTCAGTCCAATTGCACGAATGAAAGAAGTTTTTCCTGACATATTTGAACCTGTAAGAAGTATGGATTTTTCAGATATTTTTATGCTGTTAGTTGTGCAATTAAAAATTAAAGGATGACTGATATCTTTAACAATGATTTTATCTCCATCATTAATAATTGGCAAGCAGAATGTTTTAACTCCGTTTCTTAAAGACGCTATTGAAATTAGCATATCAATATGCCCAACAAATTTAAAAACGTTTTCTATTTCTTCTCTTTTGTTATTTAACCTTTTTAAAACTCCAAATAATAATAAAGGCTCAAGCAAAAACATTGTTTTAAAAATCTCAAATACAAACCAAGCTATGATTTCAAATTCTCCTTGAAGTTTGGCTTCAAGTGAAAAAAATGACATTCTATTTTTAACTTCATTTATTAATTTGATTGACTTTGGTAAGTCAGGATTTATTTTTTTTAATAATGGTTTTGTAAATAAATGAGAAGCGATATTATTAAGCCTTAAAAGTTGCGGAATTGAACTTACATACTGAATTAAATTATTTTTATTCCAATAATGTAATACAAAATTCACACAGAAGACACCTAATAAAACTATGAAAAATATAGGATTGAAAAAGGCGAAAATCAATGAAATTAAACTTGTAAACGACAATAATTTTATAACAAAAAACCACTTTGGTGGATTAATGTGTTCTTCTTGAAATAATGTAGTAATGTAGTAAGCATCTTTATGTTTTAGTTTTTCAACCTTTTTTTGAACCGAAATCCTTAATTCTGGATTTTTCGATAATTCAGTTATTATTTCTTCGTTCAGTTTGGTTTGCTTTTCATTTACTTTTATTGTCCGAAGATTATTGTAAAAGTATTGTTGACCAACTTTTGAATTAGTTCGGTCAAGAAACATAAATAAGTCATCAAAATCCAAGTCGTTACAGGTTTTGTCTGATAATACTTGATATGCTTTTGAATTGTCTTTTTTTCTGAAGTATTTTTCAATGCTTTCAAAGTCAAAGGAATCATCTTTCAATTCTCCAAAAGATTCTTTTAACTTTTTATTTATCTCTTTTTTTCTATTGAATTTTATTTGAGAAAAAGTATATTTAATTTGAAATATTATGTCTTTTATCATTAAACAATTAGTGTAGGATTTCTATTTAATGTTACAAAAAATGTTTAATTTATTGTTCATCTGTTGAATTGAGCGAGGTGTTTTTACATTACTGGCAACGGTCTGGTGTATTGCTTGTTGCGGGAAAGTACGCGAGTACTTTCCGTTGTGGACTAAAGATAGCTCATTGCGGCTGAATTCGAGCGTAGCCGAATTCAGCCGCAATGAGCTATACACTTTGTTGTGCGTTCGTTTTTCTTATCCGCTAAATATAAAAATATAGTTTCCATTTTCATTCGCACGGTTAAATATTGATTTTAGTTGTTCATATCCTTCGCAAATGTGTCTTTTGTTAAAAGCTTGGTCATCAGATTCGTTATCGTGCCAAACTTCAGGATAAATCTCGTTAGAGTTCAGTTCGGATGAGTTATATTTTTCTCCAATTTCGTTATTAGAAATAGAATTCAATAAACTATCAATTTTCGATATTTGGTCAGGTTCAAGATAACTAATTGAATTGTTAATTATATCACATAAGTCTATTTCATCAAAATTCATATTTACATAGTCAGGTTTTTCTCCTAAAAACTCCTTTGGGTAAAATATTTGTTCAATTACTTCGTGATGCTTTGTGTCAAACACTTTTTTGAGAATAAATTCAACTCCAAAAGCATTCTGTTCAAGAGTCTCCATTGATTCAGTTTCTTGAATTTTAAAAAGAGACACTTCGTTCTTTATTTTATTAAAGTCCGTTTTTTTGATTTCATAAAAGGTTGAACTTTGTCCCATTTTGTTCTTTTGAAATGACGTACAACGGTTCGGCTAAGCGTAGTGCGGAGGCAAGGAAACGTTAAGTTTCCGTCTGCGCACGAAGCTAAAGCTTTTGGTT
>CANNFY010000014.1 GCA_947504045.1 uncultured Maribacter sp. | reverse complement strand
GAAAAAATAAAAATAATCTGGAATTATTATCCTTTTAATCATCACAAAAAAGGTCAACCTATTTCAGGACAAGACAAACTAAAATCGAATTAATGTTTCGAGGTTTTCAAATTCTTTTCTTACTACTGATTTCTCCCTTTATTATCGGAGTATTTTTAAAAGGGCTTAAACATAAATCGGAATTGAGTGGTAAAGTTATTTTGACACTTTATGCTTTAGGGACAGGATTTATTATAATAATGTCAATTATCAGTATTCTTTCAAAAAAGAAAGTTTTAGATAAATCAGATTTTTATGGAGAATATACAATTGACCGAAATTATTTTCCCGGAATAAATGCGGATTGGCAGTACAATCGATATCGTTTTGAAATCAAGGATAATGATTCTATATATTTTTACTCTACAGACGAAGAAAAAATATTGAAAACGTATAAAGGAAAAATATTTACAGATAAAAAACGATATACCTCCAGACGAATAAAGTTCAAAATGGAACAACCAACACATCATATTCTAACTGACAATCCAACTATTTACCGTGAACCTTGGGACTTTTTCATGGTGCTCAATTCACCGAAATATCATAATATGTATTTTAGAAAAGGAAAATGGAAAAAAATTGACGGAAAATGAAAGCAAAAAAAAACGCGCTACAACACGGTGTATAATTAATTGCGGGCGGATTTCCCAAAGGGAAATCACTGCAATCAATTATCTTTAGGGCTAGGCGGACATTTTCCGTTAGAAAAGTCCGCAACTAATCATACACTAACCGTTGTAGCACATATGACCAAAATGACGTACACTTTCGATATTAATCAACTTCATATTCTAAATACTCTGATTTTTGATTCGAGTATTGAATACTCTGATCTAGAATCGGAATTGAAAAATGGTTCTGTAGAATATCAAATTGAAAGACGAACTTTTGAAAATGTCTCGCGTGAAAAAAACTTACTCGGAACTAAAACGAAATACGACGGGAAGAATTCAATTTTAAAATTTAGCGGAATAAAATCAGTTTCGATTTCAAAAGAAAATGACATTTTCAAAGACAATCATTTTATCCAAAATATCGAACTGAATTCTAAAAAAAACGTAGTGGAATTAATTACGACTTTCGGAGTTGTAATTGGATTTTATATATCTGATTTATTTTGTGCGGAATTAATTGACTTGAAAGATTCTGAATTTGGAAAAGGAACAAGCTTTGGGAAACACGGATTTACGAAAGAGGAATGGAACGAATATCTTAAAAAAGAAAAATACGTGCTACAACAACGTGTATAAAAAATTGCTATTTTAGTGATTAATAAAAGGTAGTTGCGTATTTGCACACATCTGATTTTCCTACGGAAAATCCCAGCGCACAAACAACGCAACTTTCCATACACAAAACCGTTGTAATTAATAGTAAAAAAAAGAATTAAAAAATCAGTAATTAAAATTTGTGAGAAAAAATATTCATATTATTTTGATAATATTAATTGCAGTTTTTGCAATAATATATCTAAAGGTTTATAGAACCACAATAGAGGACGGAATTACAAAAAACAAATATGTTACAGTAGGCTATGTATTTAAGCAAAAGTATGGTGCTAGAGATGTTTCAATTTTATATAAATATACATTTAAAGATGACTCTTTAACCGCTTCATATCCTGTTGAAAACGCTGAAAAATATCTAGGAAAAAGATATATTGTATACTGTGATTCTCTTAAGCCAGAAAATAATATAATTTTTTTAACGTCCCCAATTAAGGAAAAAAAACACAAAGGAGCATTTAATATTTCAAACTGAATATAACAAACTGCTGTTAATCAAAACGAAAATGGACATACTTATACTTAGTCGATGTGTAGACGAATCTCTTAGCAAGTTTGAGCTAATCGATCTTACTCAAACCCAACTGTTATGCTGATGGACTTTTTAGCTTGTTTATGAATATTACCAAACTGAATGAACTAATTACGCAAGCAAAACGTGCCAATCAGAAAGAAAACTACTAATTACAACAAAACCTAAACGTAATGCGGAGTTTAGGACCAAGTCCAAAGGTCTGTGTATATTTATAAAGTCGCTAAATCTTTCCGATTTAGCTTTGGAACAAAAAAATAAAAACTAAACAAAAAGCTTTAGCTTAGTGCTACGGCGGAAATGTAACATTTCCTTACCCTCCGCACTACGCTTAGCTCAACCGTTGTACCCAATTTGACGAGCGACCTACGAAAAACAAAAAATGGAATTATATAAAAGGATTATTGAAATAGTTGATGCGAATCTGATTCACTGTTTGATTCCAATAATTCTGATATTAATGCTTGTCGAACTGATTTTCAAAAACCGATTTGAAACGAAAAAAGTTCTGAATTTAATTCGATGGACAATCATTATCTATACGATGGTTACCTTTACTTTTTATCTTATTGGAATGGCTATGAATCCAAATGAATACGCCTTTGTCAATCGAGCAACTGGACCTTATGCTTGGGCATATTGGATAATGTTTTTAGGTGCTTTAATTTTACCTCTGACTTTATTTATAAGAAAATTAGCATCAAAATTTTGGTATGTTTTATTAGTTGCATTCGGAATGAAAAGCGGAATGTATTTTGAACGTTTTGTAATTATAGTTACAAGTTTTCATCGAGATTACGGTACTGAATATTGGAATAATGGACTAATGGAATCTGCTTCTTATGGAATTGGAATATTCTTTTTACAAGGTTTAGTAATTGTAATGCTGACATTGGGAATATTTGAAATAATAAAAAGAAAAAAACTGGGTACAACAAAGTATAAAATTAATGGCTAGTTCTAGCCTACTTGGAAAATTCCTGCGGAATTTTCCGCTGGCAAGTATTTGTTTACTAAATTAGGTGCTTAAACACGCCACTAATCTTATACAAACCGTTGTACACAATATGAATACACTGCCAAGAGGAATAACTGGATTTTGGAAAATGGGACAAAGTGGAATCCCTGAAACTGACAAATCTCTGATTGA
>CANNFY010000013.1 GCA_947504045.1 uncultured Maribacter sp. | reverse complement strand
AAAGAACTGTTTAAAGAAAGTATTGAAATTATTTCTAACGCAGATAACGCTTTTGAAAATAACGCTACTTTACATGGAGCATATATGACAAGCCCTGAAAATGATAGAGAGATTGATGCACAACAGGTAATGGATGTATTTGGTTTTAAAACAAGCATTTTAAGTGTGGTTAATGATAATGGTACTATTGACCCTCTAAATAGATTCCCTTCAAGACCTAGTTCAAATTACCCACTTGAATCAAATATAGAATCTGGTTATGAAGGAGATTTAATTTTAGCTCCTGCTTTTGTACAAGCAGATCCTAACCAACCTGTAATTGCTATGCATTTAGCAGCATACCAAGGCCCTGGAGAAGCTGCATTTAGATTTGTTCGTGAAGAAAACAACACTGTTGTTTCTGGAATTAATTTTAGACATGATGAGTTTTGGTATCAATCTATTTTACCTAAAATAGGAGATAATATTAGTTTTGACTCAACAACTAGTACAGATAGACCATTTAGATTTAGAGCTGCAAGTTTCCTATCAACAGGTAATACTGCAGGAACATTATTAGGTGTTAGAGTATATAAAGTAATAGATAATAATGGAAATGTAATTCCGAATGAGTATATAGTTATTCAAGATTACATCGGAAATAATGGCTGTGCGGCAGGTTCTGCTAATTGTGATTGGAATGATAATATCTATTACATTATTAATATAAGACCAGATTCTCTTCCGAGTGCACCATCGTCATTAGCAATAACTGTTAAAGAAGAAGAAACTTTTTCTGTTTCTCCAGACTCTTATTTAGATTATGGTTATACAGGTAACGAGTTTAGCTTTAGCGCAGTAACAAATGATGGAAATGCAATACCAAATTGGATGAATTTTGATACCAATACAGGAATATTATCTGGTACACCTCCTTTAAACATATCTAATAATAGTTATGTGGTTACTGTAGCTGCTACCGATATAAATAGTAATATAGTTAGCACTAATATTAATGTAAGTATTGTAGATTCAAATACTCCTATCGTAGAAAACTTAGCTTTAAATAAACCTGCAAATCAAACTGGCACTGGTTCAGGAGGTGTTGCTTCAAGAGGAAATGATGGCGATACAAATGGTATATGGACTAATGGTTCCGTTGCACATACAAGTCCAAACACAAATGTTCAAGATTATTGGGAAGTAGATTTAGGAGATATTGCTTCTATTGAATCTATTCAAATATATAACCGAGAAGATAACTGTTGTGCTAGTAGATTATCTGATTTTAATATTTTTATATCTAATACGCCGTTTGAAAATTCAACAGTAGCAGAAACACAAACAGAAGCAGGTGTTCAAACTTATACTTTTGAAGGGCAAGCAGGTAACCCAAGTATTATATCTACTAACGGAGCAGAAGGAAGATATGTTCGCCTTCAACTTAACAGTTTTGCTAACACTGTTAACTTAGCAGAATTACAAGTATTTGGAACATTTATAACGGAAGATAATACTGTTGACCTTCCTTGGATTGAGGATTTTGAAGATCTTGCAGACTCTTCCACAAGCGATACTGGAACAACAGCTTGGACATCTAATAGAGACGGAGGTTTTTTTGAAACAAGTAATGGAGAGTTTTTTGTAAACACTGGTGGAGGAATAGGAACATGGACATCACAAGTTGTTCGCATTAACGGAGTAGTAAATGTTTCTATAGATGTATATGATAATAACAATAACAGTAAAGAAGCTGCAGATTTCATAAGAGCATATTATGTGTTAGATGGAGGCACTCCAGTATTATTTGGATCTGTAACAGATGATATTTCTCCACAGGTATTTTCTGCAAATGGAATAAGTGGTGATGAAATTCAAATTATAGTAGAAGGGCAAGTTTCTGCATCTGGTGAATTTTACTTTTTTGATAATGTTAGTATAACAAGTGCTGCTTCATCTCTTAAAGTTTCATTAAATAGCATTGAAAACGATTCATTATTAATAATAGATGAAGAATCTGTTGTATACCCTAATCCTGCATCATTTAATGTAACCGTAGAATTGAATACTATTTCCAAAATTTCAGAAATTAAAATCTATGATATTGTGGGGAGAATATATCACTCTGTAAAAGGAAATGAAATATCACATTCAAATGCACATACTTTTGATGTAAGTAGTTTACCTCCGGGATTATACTTTATTTCATTAACAAATTCAGAAGGTAAAATTTATAATCATAAACTTATTGTAGAAACTAAATAAGAATAACAGATTAATTATATTTAAGAGAAGGCGCTTTTGATAGTGCCTTCTCTTTTTTATTTTAACACTTTTACAATGGCCATATAGCACTTATACATTTTACTTAAATTAAGCTTAACACAATCTACCTAAGACAAACAACCACAACCGTTTATCGATAAAATACACCCATTCATCTAATTCTATTTTCTAAAAAATAAAAACACCCAAATACTCTTTATAAATCTGATAATTAAAACTTTATATTTATACAAAGTTTTTTTAAAAGCTTAACAAAAAGTGAATATTATATAATTATAAAATTTCTTATTCCAATTGAATTGGAATGCACTTTATAAGAACATAATTTTGATTTTATTCTCTTAAAATAATTTAAAAGAAATAACATTCATTTTTAAAAAAATTGTTTCTTTTTCGTTCCCCAAATTTGATAAAAGAATAATATTTCTAGTTACAATTATTATGTTTTAGCACAAGTTTTTAATTAAATTATTTCATGAATAAAATTTTACTCTCGCTATTTTTTTTAACTTTTTATTTAAACGTAAATTCTCAGACACCTAAAATAAATTCTACAATTCCTTCAAACGGTGCTACGGAAATAAATTTAAATGAAAACATTACTGCAAATAATCTTTTTCTTCCTAATACTGATGTTTCTGGTAATACCGGGCTAGATAATGCTAGTATTACAAGTTCCACGGTTAGTTTATTTAAAATAGGCGACACCTCTCCTGTTTCGGCAAGTGTAAGTGGCTCTCAAGATAATAATGCAATAATTCTTACCCCATCACTAACTTTAGAATCTAATACAGAATATAGGTTTATAGTTGATGGTGTACTTGATAATACAGGAGTTGCTTTGGATTATTTTGAAAGCACCTTTACAACCGGAACACAACAATCTAATTCCACTTCTCCAATTATATCTTTAAATGTTGAAAAAGTTGTAGGAGATGCACTTAGCGATGGCTCTTCTTATACCGAAGAAATTATTATCTCTAATATAGGAGATGCTACATTATCTGGCATTACAACACTAATAACTGGCTCCGATGCTAATGAATTTTCTGTTTCTGGAGTTCCTACTAGCATAAATGCACAAAATTCTAGTTCATTACAAGTAATATTTACTCCAACATCTAATGGTCCAAAGTCAGCTTTACTAACTATTTCTGGTACAAATGCAGAGTCAATTACAATACCTATAAGAGGATTAGGAACAGCAGGCTACGGAGGTGAAAACGAACCATCTTTACAATGGGTAATAGATGCCCATCTTGGAACGGGAGTTGTAAATGTGGGTGATACTGACCCAGATACAAATCCTTTCGACCTTCCTAATAATTCATCTTATAACAACCTTTTAGGAGATGAAGTTACAGCTCAAAGTTTTATGAAAGCACAAAACGGGCCTGTAACACTAGAACTATTAGCTGTTTATGCCCCTGCTACTGGTGAAACAGTTCTTTCTTATGGTTGGTATGAAAGTGCAACCCCTTCTACTTCAAATGAGTTATTTACAGTATCTAATGTTCCTGGAACCAATGCACAAACTGTAAGTGCTCCTGTAACTGGAACAACTCAATTTGACCCTGGTAATAATGAATTTGGTCTTTTTAGTAGTTTACCTTTTTTAGATAATAGAAAAGTTTATAGTGAAGATATTCTTAACACCTTCGATTCAATAGTACCTCATAAAACTAGAGTATACCCTCTTCCTGGAGAAACAAACGCCTACATTGTTGTAATGGAAGAAATTACTAACGCCCACGATTATAATGATGTAGTTGTAATTATTAGAAATGTTCAACCATACGAACCAACAATTACGGATATAGCATTAGAAGCAGAATGTGCTACCGTAGGTGCTAATTGGAATACTGTTGCTGATCCTAATACTTCTGAAGGACAATACCTAAC
>CANNFY010000012.1 GCA_947504045.1 uncultured Maribacter sp. | reverse complement strand
AACCAAAAGCTTTAGCTTCGTGCGCAGACGGAAACTTAACGTTTCCTTGCCTCCGCACTACGCTTAGCCGAACCGTTACCACACATTAGAAAACACCAATGAGTATTTCAAGTATAACATCAAGTATTAACAGAACCGAAAGAGACATTGCTACATTGGAAAAGCAAAAATCTAGTGAAACGGATAAAGAAATTAGACTGTTAAAAAACATAGATAGTTTAACTACACAAGCTAATAAAGCAACTTCTACTTCATCATTAAATAGCAAATTGAATCAAATTAGGTCGAAACAGACCGAAATGAATAGAGTAGAAAAGAAAAAAGCCGATTTATCGAAAAAAATTGCTGATAAAAATAAGCAGTTAAGGAAATATCATATTGATTTAACTAAAGAGCAAGAACGAGAAAGAAAAAATCGTGAAAGAGAACAACTAAGTTTCCAAAGGACTTTAAACTCTGAATTGGAGAAACAAAAAAGACTTACTAAAGAAACGCTTAGAGAACAAAGCCATTTTTCTGAAATACCTGCTACAATAGACCAAGAAAGTAAAAATGTTGAATATGATGTTTTCATTTCACACTCTTCTGAAGATAAAGAAGATTTTGTTCGTCCTTTAACTTTAGAATTACAGGAATTGGGTGTAAAAGTATGGTATGACGAATTTGAACTGAAACTAGGCGACAGTCTGAGAAGGTCTATTGACAAAGGATTAATAAATTCGAAATATGGAATCGTAATTTTATCTACATCATTCTTCAAAAGAAATTGGACTCAATATGAACTTGATGGGTTTGTAAATAGAGAAATGAATGGAATGAAGGTAATTCTTCCCATTTGGCATAAAGTATCTAAAGATGAAGTTCAAAAATTCAGTCCTTCTTTAGCAGATAAAGTTGCTCTAAATAGTTCAGTTTATAGCATAAAAGAAATAGCGGAGGAAATTAAAAACTTTTTGAAATAAAAACGTGTGGTAACAACGTGTATAAAACATAGCTAGTAAGTGCTAAATCAAAAGGTTTGTGCATATTTACAAAGACCGCCAAATTTTTAAATTTGGCTTTTAAATAAAAAAAGTAAAAACAAAACATAAAAATTCGGCTCTGTGTTTATCCGAAAAGTAG
Source organism: uncultured Maribacter sp. (assembly GCA_947504045.1). Taxonomy (GTDB): domain Bacteria; phylum Bacteroidota; class Bacteroidia; order Flavobacteriales; family Flavobacteriaceae; genus Maribacter_B. The sequence continues at coordinate 4,103 of CANNFY010000012.1, read as the reverse complement.
TACCTTTTTACACGCTACGTTTCATACACAAACCGTTGTAGCTAATTAAAATCAAGGAATTTGAAAATTAAAATACCTCCTTTCCCAAATATTATAGTTACCGACTCTGCATATAAAGATGTTGAGTCTAAAACGATAAAAACTACAAATTCTGACCCACTATCGGATGACTTGATTTTAATAGCTCCTTTTAAGACAGGAAAAAAAAGACTTTTGAGAGCTAGACCAATAGAGTATGAAAAGAACAAGTATATTTCTGCTTTCCCAAATCCAATTCACCTATTCTTGAGTTCTGCAATTGAACATTATCATATTGCAGAAAATGTAAGAAAAACTAATTTTCCTAAATGTGGGAAAAAATATGGTGAAGATTTATTTTTTCTTGACATAGAAGAAAATGGAACCCATACTTGTTATAACAATTTTATAAAATATAGGTGTAGTAGCATAATAATGCTTATTTCTTCAATTGAAGCCTTTTTAAACCATATCATACCAAACGATTTTATATACAAAACTATTAGAAAAAATAAGCCTGTTGAATTTAACAAAGTGGCTATTGAAAGTATGAAAGTTTCATTTAGAGAAAAATTAACAAAAGTGATTCCTCAATATTTAAAAAAGATTGACTCTGAAACGGACCTAGAAATAGAGAATACTTCAATAATTGATTTATATAGTAACAGGAAAAACCTTATTCATCTAAAAACAAATGCTGAGGATGATTTATCAGTATATTTTAAAGAAATCGATAAAATGATACGTTTTGATTTAGGTGAAGCAATAGAGAATATTATAAATTTTATGAATAAAGTTGAGCCAAACTTTATAGAGACAGAAGAAAAAGAAAACTAGCTACAACAATGGCTATAATTAATACGGGTTTTGGTATTTAATCCAAAGTTTAGTGTATTTTTATAATGTCGTCAAATCATTTAGATTTGACTTTTGAATAAGAAAAAATAAAAGCAAACTAAATGCTTCGTCTTAGTGCTTAATCGTGAAGCTAACGCTTCCCTATTCCCGCACTAATCATAGCCGAAGCCGTTGGCAACAAGCAAAAAAATGACACGAATAATAATCATATTACTTTTTATCTCGAATATTTCAATCGGACAAACTCTTGATAGAATAAAGGAAAATTTCGATTTAGAAGTTGATTATCAATCTGAAAATGTTTTAGAAAAGTACAAGTCATTTGATTATGATTTTTCTAATGTATGGTCAGTTACTGAAAACCAAAATATTTATGGAATAATTGGTGACGAACATCAAAGAATATCAATCAAATTGATTTCAATATTTAGAATTTCAAATGGTCCATTCCTATATAATGTTTATGGTAAATCTAATGTTAAAGACAACATTTGCGAATTTTATGGAAACATAGTCATAAATGAAATTAGAGAAGTTAAAGAATTGCACTTTGGAGTGGATGACGAATATGCCGACAAAGGAATCAAAACTCAAGGAATTTTAATAGCTGATTACGAATTCTACGAAAGTAAAGAGCAAAAACATAGCGGAATTTTTAAAGGTAAACTCTATTCAAAATGGTACTTGAATTCCAAAAACCAAATTGTATATGATAACATAGAATTCATTTCGGATGGATATATAAACAATGCTTTCGTTGGAGTTTGGAAAAGCTACTCAACTGACAAAGAGAAAAATTGCAATTGGGCTGATTATAGAGTTCCAATTGCAAACAGAGACTTTGATATTGGAGCTGGAGAATTTAGCGTATCTGAAAAATATTTGAATAAAGGTTGGTTGGATATCGCATTAAAAAACCAAGTTCCTAATAAAGCAATAATAAGAAACAAAGGCACTGATGATTATAAAGATTGGTGGGAATAAGCCAGTTGCCAACAATGTATAAAAAACATAGGGCGTTTGTGCTAAACCAAAAGTTTGGGCATATTTACAAAGTCCGCTAAATATAAAATTTGACGTTTATAGTAAAAAGATAAAAGCAAAATATTTATATTTAACTAAGTAATAAATCGAAACGATAGTGCTTATCACCTGCCCTACGTTTCTTATACTGAGCGTTAGGCGCAATTTGAAAAAAATATGACACAAGACAGCATAGTAAATATATTAAATCAAAAAAACGAATTACTGATTAAGACGATTGATTCATTGAAAATTCAAAATCAATTAGAAAAATTAACTTATAAAATTGAGAATCAAAATAGCATCGTTTCTGAAGTAAACTCATTTTACGATTCTGCTTGGATAAAACTCATATTCGTAATCACTTTACTTGGGATAATCGTTCCGGTTTTTGTTCAATACTTTCAAAGAAAAAATTTAAAAGATTTAACAAATGGAATTAAAGAAAAATTTGATTCTAAACTTAATTCTCTTAAAGAAACTAATGATTTAAAAATTGATTTATTAATTCAAAAATATGAGGATAGAATTGAACTACTGGAAAGCAAAAACGAAAAAGCTTTAGTAGAATTAGATGCGAATACGTACTATTTACAAGGTAGAGCATTATTCATTGAAAAGAATTTTATTAGCAGTGCTAGAAGCAATCTTAAATCTGCTTTATTACTTAAACGTTGTGAAAGAACAGACAGAATAGTCCCTATATTGAATAATGTTTTAAGAGCATTTAGCCATTTCACTCAAGACAACTTTGACAAATTAGATGAGTTTCTGAAAAAAAATTCTGAAAAGAAAAATTTTGAAGAAATATTAAATGAATTAGAAAAAGATTTGAGCCCTGAATCATCTATTTTTATAACAACGGAAAAATTAAGAACTTTAGTTAATAGTAAAAAAAGCGCCTAACACCGTATATAATTTATTGCTAGTTCTAGCCTACTTACGAAAATCCGAGAGGATTTTCTATTCCGTTTTTATTTACTAAATTAAGTGCTTAAACCACGCAACAAACCATATACAAACCGTTACCACACATTAGAAAACACCAATGAGTATTTCAAGTATAACATCAAGTATTAACAGAACCGAAAGAGACATTGCTACATTGGAAAAGCAAAAATCTAGTGAAACGGATAAAGAAATTAGACTGTTAAAAAACATAGATAGTTTAACTACACAAGCTAATAAAGCAACTTCTACTTCATCATTAAATAGCAAATTGAATCAAATTAGGTCGAAACAGACCGAAATGAATAGAGTAGAAAAGAAAAAAGCCGATTTATCGAAAAAAATTGCTGATAAAAATAAGCAGTTAAGGAAATATCATATTGATTTAACTAAAGAGCAAGAACGAGAAAGAAAAAATCGTGAAAGAGAACAACTAAGTTTCCAAAGGACTTTAAACTCTGAATTGGAGAAACAAAAAAGACTTACTAAAGAAACGCTTAGAGAACAAAGCCATTTTTCTGAAATACCTGCTACAATAGACCAAGAAAGTAAAAATGTTGAATATGATGTTTTCATTTCACACTCTTCTGAAGATAAAGAAGATTTTGTTCGTCCTTTAACTTTAGAATTACAGGAATTGGGTGTAAAAGTATGGTATGACGAATTTGAACTGAAACTAGGCGACAGTCTGAGAAGGTCTATTGACAAAGGATTAATAAATTCGAAATATGGAATCGTAATTTTATCTACATCATTCTTCAAAAGAAATTGGACTCAATATGAACTTGATGGGTTTGTAAATAGAGAAATGAATGGAATGAAGGTAATTCTTCCCATTTGGCATAAAGTATCTAAAGATGAAGTTCAAAAATTCAGTCCTTCTTTAGCAGATAAAGTTGCTCTAAATAGTTCAGTTTATAGCATAAAAGAAATAGCGGAGGAAATTAAAAACTTTTTGAAATAAAAACGTGTGGTAACAACGTGTATAAAACATAGCTAGTAAGTGCTAAATCAAAAGGTTTGTGCATATTTACAAAGACCGCCAAATTTTTAAATTTGGCTTTTAAATAAAAAAAGTAAAAACAAAACATAAAAATTCGGCTCTGTGTTTATCCGAAAAGTAGTACCTTTTTACACGCTACGTTTCATACACAAACCGTTGTACCCAATTTAAGAAATTGTCTTGTCCTGAAATAGGTTGACTAAAAAAACAAACATTTTTAGTAATCTATGGAAAAACAAGACAAACACTCCTG
>CANNFY010000011.1 GCA_947504045.1 uncultured Maribacter sp. | reverse complement strand
CGGAATTGCTAACGTCTGTGCTAAACCGAAAATAATCGCTAATTTAACCCGTAACTGACGGTTATACGAGACCGTTAGCTTTAATGGTTCGACATCAAAATTTAGAGATATTTCAACATTCTAGAATTGACTTTTTAAATAGAAAAATAACTCACTCAGACCGAATACTCACTCAAGCGTGAATTGAATCACTCTGAATGAATGCTTACTCAAGCGTGAATAGAATAAATAAAAACTTACTCAGACGTGAATTGAATCACTCTGAATGAATGCTTACTCAAGCGCGAATAGAAAATTGCATGAATTATAAAACATTATGCTTAAAGACTTTTTAGTTCCTTGTATTTCTATTGTTTGAAATTTTATAGGTAAATTGTAATTCCGTAGTATAAATTAAAAATTTAGAGAATTGAATCGAATAAATTTAAAGACTTGAATTTATATCTTGCGAAATGAATTGAAAACCAAAAAAGGTAACAATGGCTATATTTCAAACTGGGCTAAGCGATTGTTCTATGGATAGTACTATTTTTTTAACCTAAACCATAATGACTAACTAATAAGTATTTTCCCAGTTCGAAATCATAGCCTAGACCGTTGTAGCCAATTTAAACCGAACTGAATGAAAAAGTTATTATGGTTCACAGAAACCAGTATAAATTGCACTAAAAAAACAGAATTCGGTCAAAGTTTCCAGAAGAAATCGACAGATTTAACTAAGTATCTTAAAGTTTTTACTGAAAATAAAATTTGGGAAAAAGAAAGTTATCGAAATGAATATATTGATAAATATACTGCCGAAAACTTAGCTCAAATTAAATCTGTTAAAATTCACATTGATGGTCAAGGTTCTTCTACATTAGGTTGGCATGCCTACGAATCAGTTGTAGAACGTTACATTGGAAAAGACAAAATTGAAAAAGAAAAATTGCTTACTTCTGGAATGTCTGAGGCTACAAAGATAGCTATAGTTGAAGTCGAATATGAATCAAATTACGGTTTGATTAAAAACTTAAGCTATGAAGAAGAAAAGATAGTAGAAAAAACTTTTGAATTTCTTGGAGGAGATAATCATGCTATATGGCAAGAACAAAATAAAATTAAAAATATTCTTTGCGAATTTGTACAATTCTACATCTTCAATTTACACTTGAATTTCCTTACATTCGGTTATGGCTTTAATTTTAAACAAAAATCTAATCCCATTGGATTTATAGCTTATTGTGAAAATGAGCACGTTTATTATGAAACTAATAAAACTGATTTACTTTCACATTATATACTTTGGGAAGAGGAATATGAATTGTTGAATGATTATATGGATATCTCTTCAAAATTTTGGTGTAAATATATTTCATCAATACATTTTTTCCTAGATGCTCTTAAAGGGAATTATATAACTTCCGCTAATTTCATAAAGCTTGTGTTTACTCTAGAAAGCTTTTATTCAAAAGGAATTTCAAATGACTATATAAGTTTAGTAAATCCTCTATTAATTTCATCAAGCATTGGAGAAATGAAGAAGTTTAGACAGATTATTAGAAAAAGTTTTAGTTATAGAAATGAAATTGTACATGGAAGTAAAGTACATAATATTAAAGAAAATGATGAAATGGCTGATTTGTTTTTCGAACTAAAAAATATAGTAACAAGGACATTTGCATACTTTGTTAATAATGGATTATACCTAAAAGATAATAACTCAAAGTTAAATCATGAATTAATCTTCAATTTGTTTCCAAAAGGAATTGCTAATAAATAAAACTGGCTACAACAATGTGTATAATTCATTGCTAGTTATAGCCTACTTACGAAAGTCCTCGCGGACTTTCTATCTGTGATTTATTTGCTAACTTTAGTGCTTAAACACGCAACGAAATCATACACTAGACCGTTGTAAGTAATGCCTAAAAATCATAATCTGAATTAAAAATTATATTTTAGGGAAATGCAAACCGTTGATGAAATACTAAAAATAAAAAATGTAAAAAACACAGCTGTACGAACTGTAGTTTTACGCCACCTTTTAAACCAAGAAAAGGCACAGTCACTAAAAGACATCGAAAACGCATTAGTTTATACAGACAGAAGTTCTATTTTTCGAACTTTAAAAACATTCGAGGAAAGTAAAATTATACACAGTATAGAAGATGGTTCTGGTATGATAAAATATGCTGTTTGTGCCAAAGGCTGTAATTGTGACCCAAAAGACTTACACTACCATTTTTATTGTAATAATTGCGACAAAACATTTTGCCTTTTTGACGTTCCTTTTCAAAACATCGAACTTCCCAAAAACTTCAAAATACAACAAGCTAATATGGTTGTTAAAGGATTATGTAACAACTGTAACAAATAATCTTTGCAATCGAGTTGCACCATATGGTAATTACATTTGTGATATCATTAAAACGATATTATGAAACTTTATACTTCAATACCAAAAGAATTAAAACCTTATTTCAATACAGAATTAGAAAAATACAGAACTGAAAATATATCTGGAAATTTAATAAATGCTTGGAATCATTTGGAACGCGCTCATATAATCGGACAGAAATATCCGTATACACATACGCTAGTACATTGGAAAATGCTAAAATTTGGATTTAAAATCAAAAGCAGAAAAGAAATCTTTGGTCAGATTCCAAGACTAATTTTTGGAGGTGTTAAATCGTTTGTTGGAAAAATTCCAATTGGAAATCCAGGAGGAGCAAATGTTCCTCCTCTAAAGTCATTTACAATAGAAAAGGAACTAAAAGATATTTTTATAAAAGCTGGTGTCTAATTCTAATTATTTATGAAAAAAACAACATTTGAAATAAGCAAAATGGATTGTCCGTCTGAAGAAAATCTCATCCGAATGAAATTAGATGGAATTTCAAGCATTGTGAATTTAGACTTTGATATTCCAAACCGAAAATTGACCGTTTTTCACAGTGGAGAAATTGACCAAATTGAAAAGTCAGTTATCGAACTGAATTTAGGCGGAAAGAAAATCTCAACGGAACAAACCGACCAAACTGAATTTAAAGAAAACGAAAATCAGAAAAAACTACTTTGGTCTGTACTTACCATAAATTTTGCTTTCTTCCTAATAGAAATGACGACAGGAATTATTTCAAAATCAATGGGACTTGTTGCCGACAGTCTAGATATGCTTGCGGATAGTTTTGTGTACGGAATAAGTCTGTTTGCAGTTGGCGGAACTTTAATTAAGAAAAAACGAATTGCTAAACTTGCTGGATATTTTCAAATAGCACTTGCGATTATAGGATTTGTGGAAGTTTTGAGAAGATTTCTCGGAGCCGAGAAACTTCCCGATTTTTCTACAATGATTATCATTTCATTTTTTGCACTTATCGCAAACGGAATTTGTCTTTATATTTTGCTAAAGTCAAAGAGCAAAGAAGAGGCACATATGAAAGCAAGTATGATTTTTACCTCGAATGATGTGATTATCAATTTAGGGGTTATAATTGCTGGAATTTTGGTAAATTGGTTGAGTTCGAGTAAACCTGATTTGATTATCGGAACAATCGTTTTTGTGTTAGTAATTCAAGGAGCTTATCGGATTTTGAAATTAAGTAAGTGAATGAAAAGCACTACTTACAACAATGGCTATAATTAATACGGGTTTTGGTGTTTAATCCAAAGTTTAGTGTATTTTTATAATGTCCGCCAAATCTTTTGATTTGGCTTTTAAAATGAAAAAATTAAAACAAAATAAAAAGCTTTGGCTAAGTGCTTAATCGTAAGTTAATCACTTATTTATTACCGTACTAATCATAGCCGAAGCCGTTATGTTTAATTATGACGAACGACTTTACATTTAAATTAATCTTTTTTGGAGTACTAATACTTTTGTACTTTATAGTCTATTTTTTGTCAAAATTTATTATCAATATCGAACTGAAAAAGAAAAAAACGAATAGAATATCAAACGCAAGGACTTATAAAACGATTACAAGACGTGGAGAAAAATATGACTATGAATTTCCTTTAAACCCGAACATCGACGGATTTTGGAATAGACTGTTTGCTAAACTATTTGACTATGGAGTTTATTTGAGCTTCTTCTATATAATTGACCGGCTCTTGACCGAAATAAATTCACAGCCTTATTTAATAGCATTTTTTGCTCTATTCATTATTAATCCGATATTTGAATCGCTGACTGGAAGAACGTTTGGAAAATATGTGTTTGGAATGAGAGTCATTGACGACTTTGGAGAAAATCCAACTTTTTTGACATCATTCATCAAAAATTTACTTCAACTTTTTAGCATAGTATTTTTAATATTATCAAGTTCAACAATATATGAGGACGAAATATTTTTTCATAATAAAAGAACATTTACATACACGATATGGAATAAAGACATAGGAAAAATATTAACCGAATTAAATAACTAAACACAACAATGTATAACCGCAATTACGGCGGATTCGACTACGTCCGAATCCACTCGGAATTGCTAACGCCTGTGCTTAAACCGAAAATAATCGCTAATTTAACCCGTAACTGACGGTTATACTAAACCGTTGTACTGCATTAAAACTAATCGAGAATCTATGAGTTTATTCAAAAGTTTGTTTTCCTCAAATAAATCTGAAAAGGATTTCGGAATTGAACTTTTTCGAGCACTTTATGAACCCAACAAACAAAAGGTGATTGAAATAATTGAAAAAGAAACAGTAGGTATAAATGAATACTTGGATTCACCTAACTCAAACTCAATTCTAATTAATGCTGTGAACTGCTCGTCTGAATTTCAAGATTCGAATGAACAAATAGAACTGATTGATTATTTAATTGACCAAAAAGCTGACGTGAATTGGAAAAATAATAATGGATTTAATGCTTTACATATCGCTCTTGCTTATCATAATCTCTCAAAAATATCTTTACTATTATTAAGAAAAGGTAATCCAGATGTAAATATTGTTGAGGATAAACACGGAAATAGTCCCATATTTACTGCAATTCGTGAATACGGACTGACTTGGCGAGAAGAACAAAAAGAAGTCAACCAATTGAGATTTGAAATTATCAAAGAACTCTTGAATCGCGGAGCTGAATTGGAAAAAGTAAACAATCACGGAATTTCAGCCAGAAAATGGATTGAAAGAGTTCCTGAAAAAGATAAATTACATAATCTGATAAATGAATTTGACAAAAAATAACGCAGTACAACAATGTATAACCGCAATTACGGCGGATTCGACTACGTCCGAATCCACTCGGAATTGCTAACGTCTGTGCTAAACCGAAAATAATCGCTAATTTAACCCGTAACTGACGGTTATACGAGACCGTTCTAAGCAATTTGAAAAATAAACCAACACATATAATTCAACAAAACTTACTATTACCTTTAGGAGTAATATTGGTAATAGCCGCATCTATTTTTGGGCTTTTTTATCTGGTTGATTTTTATGGACATCCACTGAAAAATTGGAAGTATTTGATTCTTGCAATTGCAACAATAGGTTTGGTCTTTCAAATCATTATACGCTTTTCTTATTGGGAACTGATTCTATATGATGACAAACTTGTTTTCGAAAAACCTTTTGGGATAATGCCTAACAGTCGAAAAGAATTTACTTACCCTGAGATAAAAGATATCGGATTTATGCAAGGGTTTCGCCAAAATACTACTCTGAGAATCGACATGAAATCTGGAAAAAAGTACAACGTATTTCTTGACAAAAAACTGACGGAGATTTCAAAGTTGTTGACTTTCCTAGAAAATTCCGAGATAATTGTTGGACTTTATTGTGACAAACGAATTAAGAAAAAATTAAAAAAGTTAGGAGTAAAAACTGCTTAGAACTATGCCTATAATTAATACGGGTTTAGTCGTTTAAGATATAAAACTGGAATATCAGTTAACAACGCCAAATCTTTTGGATTTGGCTTTTGATATAAAAAATAAAAACAAACAAAAAGCTTCGGCTAATCGCTTAAACGGAAACAAAAGCATACTTTTATTCCCGTACTAACCATAGCCGAGACGTTGTACACAATATGAATACATGTCTTGTCCTGAAATAGGTTGACTAAAAAAACAAACATTTTTAGTAATCTATGGAAAAACAAGACAAACACTCCT
>CANNFY010000010.1 GCA_947504045.1 uncultured Maribacter sp. | reverse complement strand
ATACTGTGTACAACAATGTATAACCGCAATTACGGCGGATTCGACTACGTCCGAATCCACTCGGAATTGCTAACGTCAATGCTAAACCGAAAATAATCGCTAATTTAACCCGTAACTGACGGTTATACGAAACCGTTACCTTTAATGGTTCGACATCAAAATTATAGATATTTCAACATTTTGAGACTGACTTTTTAAATGAAAAAATAACTCAATCAGACCGAATACTCACTCAAGCGTGAAATGAATAAATAAAAACTTACTCAGACGTGAATTGAATCACTCTGAATGAATGCTTACTCAAGCGTGAATAGAAAATTGCATGAACTATAAAACATCATGCTTAAAGACTTTTTAGTTCCTTCTATTTCTATTGTTTGAATTTTTATAGGTAAATTGTAATTCCGTAGTATAAATTGAAAATTTAGAGAATTGAATCGAATAAATCTAAAGACTTGAATTTATATCTTGCGCAATGAATTAAAAACCAAAAAAGGTAACAATGGCTATATTTCAAACTGGGCTAAGCGATTGTTCAATGGATAGTACTATTTTTTTTAATCTAAACCATAATGACTAACTAATAATTATTTCCCCAGTTCGAAATCATAGCCGAGAACGTTGTAACCAATATCACAAATCAAACGAAATATGGATTTAAAGGAGAAAACCACAGAAAAACTTAATCAAGAATTAAATGGACTGAAAGTAATCACAGGAGCATTGATAGGGGTTTTGGGAGTACTTCTAATATTCTGTCTTTATGGGATTATGACAAAGGAAGACAATGCTTTTTTCATTTCAATGATTGTTGTTCCTATAGCTCTAAGTGCTATTATTCCAATAAATTATGGAAAAATCAAAAAGATAAAGACCGAACTGAAATCTAGAGAATAAAATATAATCTGTAGTTAAATTTTACGGATTAATTGCAAACAGGGAACTTCTTGTCTTCGGACTAAGACAAACTGAATTTTAAAAAGAGAATGTAAAAAATACTGGTTACAACAATGGCTAAAATTCATTGCTTGCGGATTTCCTAAAAGGAAATCACGCGCAAAAAGCTATCTATAGGTTCGGCTGGATTGTCCTTCGGACGAATCACAGCAACGAACCTTAGCCGAGACCGTTACCTTTAATGGTTCGTCATCAAAATTTTCGGCAGATTTAAAACTCTAGTGACTGACTTTTTAAATGAAAAAATAACTCAATCAGACCGAATACTCACTCTAGCGTGAATTGAATAAATACTTACTCAGACGTGAATTGAATCACTCTGTATGAATGCTTACTCAAGCGCGAATAAAAAATTGCGTGAATTATAACATATCATGCGTAAAGACTTTTTAGTTCCTTGAGTTTCTACTATTTGAATTTTTATAGGTAAATTGTAATTCCGTAGTATAAATTGAAAATTTAGAGAATTGAATCAAATAAATATAAAGACTTGAATTTATATCATTACGGAATGAGTTGAAAACCAAAAAAGGTAACAATGGCTATATTTCAAACTGGGCTAAGCGAGTGTTCTATGGATAGTACTATTTTTTTTAATCTAAACCATAATGACTAGCTAATGCTTATTTCCCCAGTTCGAAATCATAGCCGAGAACGTTGGCTGTAATTTAAACACAATGAAAACAGAAAAATGCTATATGTGCGAAAGAGATGCGACTTCAACAGAGCACGTTCCACCTAAATGCCTTTTTCCTGAAATGAAAGACACAAAAGGAATTGATTTCAGAAAAGAATTAATAACTGTTCCTTCTTGTGACATTCATAACACAGCGAAATCAGATGATGATGAGTTTTTAATGCTCTCGTTATCTGGACTTATAAAAAATAATCCTGTTGGAAATTTCCATCAACTGACCAAAGCAAATAGAGCTTTAAAAAGAAAGAACAAAGATTTTATTGAAAAACAGATTCTTCGAAATCATAAACTTCAGAAAATAAAAGCAACTGATGGAAAATACAGAATTATCTCAATCGGAAATCCTAATGTTGAAAGATTATCTAATTGTTTAGAACATATTGCTTACGGTATTTATTATGAAGAATTCAAAAAGCGATTTGATGGAGAATTAAAAATGATTTTGGAATTCATCGAATATACTGATGAAAATATGCAGACAATGAAGCAATTCATTAAAAAAAGATTTGAAGTCGAAAATGAATTAAACGAAGAGATTAAAGGAAAGAATCCATTGGTATTTTACTATCAATTTCACAAGCCAGATAATTTTGGACTAATCGGAATGAGAATGGTATTTTATGGAACAGCAGAAGCGTATTTTTCATTTAGACCTAAAGAAGCTAAACAACCATTTGACTTAGGAATGAAATTAATGGAAAGTGGTATTACAACTATAATGAATATTGACGGAAAAGAATTTATATTTAACAAATAAAAACTACAACCAATAATAGTTATAATTTAAACAAACATAATGCTAACAAAGACAATGATTGAAAATAGCATCGGATTAATTAATAAATATTGTCCGAACTTATTCCTATTTCTTAATGAAAAGGAATTCATCATCTTTCTTACTAAAGCAATTGAGCATACAAAAAGTAATAATGACGGGACACCAAATAACAACTTTATAGTTACATTCTTTAAGTTAATAAATGAACATAAGTCAAATGAATCCAATGATGTAAGAAATGAATTTAGCTATTTTAATTACTTACTCGGAGAATTTGCTGATTATGAGAATAAAAAGGAATTTAAAAACTTGTTATTAGGTGTTTTATATAATTTCAAAAGCAATAATTTTCATCACACTCTTGGAGAAATAGCTGTCTGTCTAGACTTGAGCTTAAAGCACAAATTTGAAAAATATGAGCGAATACTTGAAAACCAAAAGAGTCTTGATTTTGAATTTATTAACGCAGATAAAGAATCTATGCTTATCGATGTTTTAACAATTGATTATAACAAAGACAGATACGAAAAAGAAAACTTTAAAACCTTTTTTGATGGGAGATTACGAGTGAAATTTGAAAATAAAAGCAAAGATTTAGATTCGGATATGAAAAAGAAAATTTTTGTTTTTCCAATACTTTCAGGTTGCACTACTGAAATTATCACGGAACAATCTGAATATTTAAAGAATGTTAGTTACTCGACAATCGAAAAAGATGGTTTTCAAACTTTTCCGCCGAGAGCTTTTGGAAATGTTCAAGGAACCTTTTTTAGTCTTTTTACAATTGACGAGATAATTAATCCTGAAATAATTAAAAAAACTACAGCCAACACGGTGTATAAAACATAGCTAATTAAGTGCTAAACCGAAAGGTTTGTGTTTTATTTGCTGAGACCGCCAAGTTTTTAATTTGGCTTTTAAACTGATAAGTTAAATCAAAATATAAAAAATTGGCTCAGTGCTAAACTCAAAATGTAGTATCTTTTTACACGCTACGTTTCATACACTGAGCCGTTGGGCAACATTAAATAACACTCGTGCATAATTAAGAATTTAAGTATATACTTAATTTAACTTACTTCTTATTTAATATTTTTGAATTATTCTTAATTAAGACTTATCTTTGGTTAAGTTTATACTTAAATAAAATATGAAAACATTCAAATCTGGTAACTATATAAATCAAGGAACTCATAAAAGCTTTCAGCCTACTAAAATAAATCAACAATGGGCAATTGATGATATGGAAGTGTTAACTCTTTTAAGTCAAGCAGACAGACAACTTGGAAGACTTGATATGTATTCAGAATACATTCCAAATATCGATTTATTTATTAGTATGCACGTATTAAAAGAAGCCACTCAATCAAGTAAAATTGAAGGAACAAAAACAAACATAGAAGATGCTTTATTAGATAAAGAAGACGTAAATGATGAAAAACGAGATGATTGGGAAGAAGTACAGAATTATATCGAAGCATTAAATTCTGCTATCAAAAGTTTAGAAAAATTACCTTTTTCCTCTAGATTAATTCGAGAAACTCATAAGATTTTATTACAAGGTGTGAGAGGAAAACATAAACTTCCTGGAGAGTTTAGAAGCAGCCAAAACTGGATTGGAGGAGCAAGCATAAATGATGCTACATTTATTCCACCTATTCACACAAGTGTTAATGAATATATGAGTGATTTAGAAAATTTCGCACATAATGCTGAATCATTTTTCCCGGATTTATTAAAGGTTGCTTTAATACATTATCAATTTGAAACAATTCATCCTTTTTTAGACGGTAATGGAAGAGTTGGTAGGTTAATGATTACATTGTATTTAGTTGAGAAAGGAATATTAAAAAAACCTATCTTATATCTCTCTGACTTCTTCGAGAGAAATAGAATGTTATACTATGACAACCTGACAAAAGTTAGAGAGAAAAATGATTTAGGTCAATGGTTCAAATTCTTTCTAGTTGGAGTAATTGAAACTGCAAAAAATGGAATAAATACATTTGATAGTATTCTAAAATTACAAAAAGAAGTTGAAAACAAATTACAAACGTTAGGAAGTCGCTCACATAATGCACAATTGATTTTGAATCATCTTTATCAACGCCCAATTATAGATGCTCAAAAAGTTAAAGATTTGACCGGTTTATCATCACCTTCTGTTTATAAATTGATAGAAGAACTTGAAAAATTAGAAATATTAACTGAAATAACTGGAGGAAAAAGAGGGAAAATTTATTTGTTCAGAGAATACACGAAATTATTTAAATAAAAACGTTGCCCAACACCGTATAAAATTAATTGCTAGTTCTAGCCTACTTTTGAAAGTCCTCGCGGACTTTCAATCTGTGATTTATTTGCTAACTTTAGTTAGTGCTTAAAACACGCAACTAATCTTATACAAACACGTTGTAACACATTATGACCAACCAAATGCTAAATGAGTAAAATCAAAGTTCTTCTATTTTTTGTAACAATCGGGATAATTTTCTGTAAAAATCCTGAAAAGGAAATTGACAAATTGGAAATTGCCAAGAAATACTATGAAGTTCTTGACAAATCAAATATTTCTGGAATCGAAACTTTGCTGACCGATAGCCTATTGACAAAGGAAACCGAATATGACTATGAACAGACATTTTCTAAAAACGAATACCTGGAATGGCTAAAATGGGATTCTGTGTTTGAACCGACTTACAAAATCCTCGAAATCGGACAGGAAAACGGAACCGTAAAAGCTAAAATTTCAAAAACGGACAAACGAATCTCTTTCCTTCACAAAGAGCCTATTGTGACAGACCAAGTTATCCGTTTTGACAAGGGTAAAATAGCCAGTATCGAAACAACAAAATATGTGATTTTCAACGATTCAGTATTTGTAAAAAACAGAGACGGACTCTTAAATTGGATTGACAAAAATCACCCTGAACTGAATGGATTTATCTACGACCAAACAAAGACTGGCGGAATGAAATACTTAAAAGCGATTGAACTTTATGAAAATAAAAAATAACGTGCTACAACAATGTATAACCGCAATTACGGCGGATTCGACTACGTCAGAATCCACTCGGAATTGCTAAGGCTTGTGCTTAATCCGAAAATAATCGCTAATTTAACTCGTAACTGACGGTTATACGAGACCGTTGTGTGTAATGCTGAAAAAACTTAGTCATGGAAATTTACCTAAACGAATTTAAAAGAAATACAGGGCTTGAAAAAGCTACTTTGGATTCAATAGGTTTGCGAATGGACTTACCAAATGATTACGTAGAATTATTTCAAAAATTTAATGGTGGAGAAGGGTTTATTGGTAAAGAGTACGTGGTTTTGCATAAGGCAGAAGATTTACAAAATGTAAATGCTGAATGTGGGATTCAAGAATTCGACTCAAAAATATTTCTAATTGGACATAACGGAGCCGGAGAGGCAATCGGAATTGATTTACGGAACGGAAAAACTGTTTATATTCTAATACCATATTTATTCGAATACGATGCTATAATTGAATTGGCAGATAATGTAAATGGACTTTTTAAGCGTGTTTACGAAGATGGATATTTTGAGACGTGAAAAGTACTACACACAACAAAACCTATAAACAATACGGGCTTCTGGCTTATACTAAAAGTTTGCGTATTTTTATGAAGTCCGCAAAATCTTTTGGATTTTGCTCTGGACAGGAAAAAATAAATCAAAACAAAAAGATTTCGCTATGTGCGTGGCGGAAAGCAAACGCCAGTTTGCTCCCGTACTGTTCATAGCTCAACCGTTGTAGTGCATTTGAGAAATGAGAAAATCGACAATAATTTTACTTCTGATTTCAACTCTGTTTTTAAGTTGTAAAACTCAAATGGAGAGAATAAAAATCAATGACAACACCTTAATTGTCGTCAATAATGAATGGGTTTTGACAAATCCGACTGAATTTATTTCCGAACGAAAAAATAATAAAGCGATAGAAGTAATCGAAAAGCCTTTATCGGAAATCAAATACAAATCGAATTACCAAAAAATAATCGGATTGAATAATGTGGCGGATTTTAATCCTGAATTAGCAATTGACTTTGAGTTCGTGAAAAATATTGACCCAAATAAAGAAATATTTTATATGGTAGACGGAATACCAACTCACGATTACAGATATGTTTATAGACGTTTAATTTCAAAAAAAGTAAAAGAAATAAATAATTTAGGAATTAGTCAAGCAATTGCGATTTGGGGAAAACGAGAGGGAAAAAATGGAGCGATTCAAATAAAAACTTTTGACAAAGACGATGTTGTGATTCCCATAATAATAAATTAAAAAGATAGTGGAAACAATAACTCTTGAAACGGAATCATATTTAGTTGAGGGAAAAGAAAATAAACGCTTCTTCCCTTTCCTGGAGCTAGAATTTAATGAAAACGTGATTTACGAAAATGATATTCCTAAATACTATTTGAGCTTTTCAGATGACCTAAAATCTGCACACGGAATTGGGAATTGGATAATGGCGGATTTAGAAAAAAAAGAGCACAAATTAAGAGATGTAATTGTTGAGTTAGGCAAAACGCTTGACTTGGAATGGGATATTTTCTCAACCAATGTAGGAAAACAAATTGATGGAAGTTGGAAATCAGAAAAAATTGAACTGATTTTATTGACTGATAAAGAAATTGAAAAAATAAAAACGCACTACAACAACGTGTAAGCGCAATAACGGCTGAATTTCCTAATCGGAAATTCAACTCGTTTTGCTAAATTAGATGCGTCAGCGGAAAGTACTCGCGCACTTTCCCGTTACTGACGCTTACACAAAACCGTTGGCGGTAATTTAAAAAACATGGAAAACAAAACGACAAAATTTATTTTAAAAACTCTAATATTATTTCCTATTGGTTTTGGAATTTGGGCTTTTATTGGAGGAATTGATGTTTTTCATTGGTTTTTCCCGACAATGATGGGTTTTGGACTAGCATTCGGAACTATTTTTTGGAATCTATTTGATTACGAAAAATTTCAAGGTATGGAATTGAATGATTTTCTTGAATCAAGACATAAACTAATAGTAGAAAATAGTAATGAAAACTGGAATCGAATAGTTGATTTGACTGAAAAGTCTTTGATAAAATTGAAGGTGCTGGAAAAATCTAATCATACTTTGAAGATAGAAATCCCAAGAAAATTTTTTGACTCAATACTAACTGTTGAAAAGATAGAAAACGGAATTAGTCTAAAAATTGAAAAGAAGGGAATCTTAAAGTATTTACCTGATAATGCCCAAAATTATGCTACAATACAAATGATTGAAACGGAAATAAAAACTACCGCCAACAATGCCTATAATTAATGCGGACTTGTGGTTTTTATGCCAAGGCTTGTGTATATTTATAGAGTCGCAAAATCTTTGGGATTTTGCTTTGACAACAAAAAATAAAACAAAACCAAAAGCTTTTGCTTAGCTCGTAGCTGGAAATCCGTCGGATTTCAGCACCGCACTAATCATAGCCTAGACCGTTGTAAAACATTTTAAAAAAATTGAATAAACCATTTATTTTAATTCTAATAATATTGATTTTAGGTTGCTCTCAAAAGGAAAAACCAAGTATTTCTAGTGAATTTAAATTTCTAAAATCAAACTTCAATTCCGAAGTGAAAATTGATTTTTCAAAAAATGAGTTGGATTTAATAAATGAATTTGAAAAGCAAACTCAATTGGATTTTTGTAAATCAAACAATTCGTTAAATGCAGGAATTAATATTGATAATGATAAATTATTATTCCCACTAACAGTCTATAAATATTGTGGTTGGCTTGGTCACTCCAAAAACAAGATTTCAGTTCTAATTAATAAAAATAATCAGGTTTTAATTGACTCTGAGTTTATAATTCAACCTTTAGATTCCTTGCAAACCGACCTAATTTCCGCGACAAAAACTTTAATGGATTCAGAAAATAAAACTGAAATTGTTTATGTTCTGAATTGGGATACAAAACTAGATTCCACTATTGTAAAAAATAGAATTCTGGAGATATTATATGCCACTAAATCATTTTCTAACGAATTATCGATGAAATCATTCGAAAAGGAAATTGATGATTTAACCGAAAATGAGTTCACTGAATTAAAAAAAGAGTTTAAGCCAAGTATTGGAATTGAGCAGCAAACTATAATTGAAATAGAAAAAAACGTTTTACAACAATGTTTTAAAAAAAACCTAAAGTAAAAAATGATTGACCTTGATAAATATTATAATAATATCAGTGCGTATAAATTGATAGAAATAATTGAATCAACAAATGGGTATAAACCAGAAGTAATAGAATATTGTAAAAAAAGAATTACCGAACTGAACTTACAACCTGAAGTTATTAAAACTCATGCTAGAGATGTAATAAAAAAAAGGTTTTACAAATATTTTACAGATGGGAAATATAAAATTGAGTCGCCAATTATAATTGATAGTTTTTATTTAAATAAATCTGAAGTGAAAAAATGTTTTCATGAAAGTAAATCTGAATACATAAGAGTTTGGGATATAATGACAAAGAATTTACCAACGTAAAAAACGTTTTACAACAATGGCTATAATTAATACGGGTTTAGCTGTTTAAGATATAAAGCTGGTATATCTGCTAATACCGCCAAATCTTTTGGATTTGGCTTTTGATATAAAAAAATAAAAACAAACAAAAAGCTTCGGCTAATCGCTTAAACGGAAACAAAAGCATACTTTTATTCCCGTACTAATCATAGCCGAAACCGTTGTACCCAATTTGACAAACTGAAACTGAAATTGAAAAAAAAAGATTGGATATTGTTATTAGTGTATATAGGAATCCATATAATTGTCGGATTGATTTATACTTTAAATCTATATAATCGTGAATCAATTCAGGATTTTTATTTTGCCATACCATTCATATACGTATTCCTAATATTTGATATTTATCATAAAAGATTTTGGAATAATAGAATTCTACTGATATGGGGAATTATCGGAATAATCCAATTAGTTATTTATTACAATTTTAGAAATTTACCCGAAATTCAAAATGTAAATGGGAATGACCTGACTTGGTTGAAAGCATTACCTTTGACTGTACTGACCTCATTTACTTTGAACTTAATTAATAAAAAAGTTTATGGAGATAATTTTGTAGTAACTGCACTTCGTCTTGACTCAAATCGGATTGAACCAAAAGATGGAAGAAAATTAAGACCAGCTGATTATTTCTTTTCAATAACGGGATTTATAATTATAATATTTGGAACAATATTTACGAATTAAAATACTACCCACAACAATGGCTATAATTAATACGGGTTTTGGTGTTTAATCAAAAAGTTAGTGTATTTTTATAAAGTCGTCAAATCATTTTGATTTGACTTTTGAATAAGAAAAAATAAAAGCAAACAAAATGCTTCGTCTTAGTGCTATTTCGGAAGCTACCGCTTCCCTATTCCCGCACTAATCATAGCCGAAGCCGTTGCCCACAATATGAGAAAATGTCTTGTCCTGAAATAGGTTGACTAAAAAAACAAACATTTTTAGTAATCTATGGAAAAACAAGACAAACACTCCTG
>CANNFY010000009.1 GCA_947504045.1 uncultured Maribacter sp. | reverse complement strand
ATGGTTACTGTATTGCCATCGCTATCTGTTAAGATTAAATCCGTACCATCTTCTGTTAAACTTGTATTGGTCGTATTGGTATCTGTAGAAGTTAACTCCCAGGTATCTCCATCCCAAAAGTATATTGTACCCGTGTCTGTATTTACATATATATCACCTATATCTGCGCCTGTAGGTGTACCAACACCTGGAGCTGTAACATCTGTACCACTTAACACTTCGCAATTACATTGATCCTCTAAAAGAACTGTTTGTTGAGAAAACGCAATTCCCGATATAAATAACAACATCGGTAAAAGAAACTTTTTCATCTGTAGGTTTTTAGTTTTAGTCATCTTTAGTATTGTAATTTTGCTAGGTAATTTTATAAATAGCAATAATTTTAAGTTTAATAAAACCACTAATTTTCCAATATGATTTTACTACACTCTACAAAAATAACTTTACATACTCCGTTGGAAAATAAATGTTGTGTAAGTGTACATAAGTATTGTATACCTATAAAAAAGTGAGGTTTTAGAATAAAAAAAACGCTCGAAACTATTATTACTTTTATCGATTACCTCAATAAATACTTTAGTTTCCAGCGTTTATTATTCTCTAAAAAAATTAATTTTTTCGTACTCTATGTGTTATTCTTCTGTTGGTAATAACAGTCTTAACATTTACTGTTAAAAGTGCTGCATTTGAGAAAATAGATGTACAAGATGTTGTTGAGTTTGATGCCTGTAATCTATACGAAAAACCGTCTTTTTCTTTGCCTACATTTATTACTGTTAAAGTTGTAGATTGAGCTCCTGAATATTCTACTCCGTTTATTATATCTGTATATGTAACACCGTCTTCACTTACTTGCCACTGGTAGGTATCCGCATTGTCTACGGTTGCTGTAAAAACACCATTATCTCCTGCGAAAACAGTTTGGTTGGTTGGTTGCGTATTAAAATTAACAACAGGTATGGTATTAATTTGATAACTACCTAAATTAACAGGACAGGCACTATTACCCCATCTTACCCATAAATCATAAGTTCCAGCGGAAAGATTTGTAAAATCGTAACTACCACTATTGTCTGAAACATTTGTATAATTTGCTTGATTATCTATACTAAATGCTATTCCTGTTCTATTTGGATGATCTGGAAAAGTAAAAGTTATCTCCCCATTATTCAAACCACATGTGGTATCCGTTGTTGTTATTGTTGCCGTTGGGTTAGAGTATACTCTAACGTTTACAGAATCTACATTTTCACAACCGTTACTATCTGTAATTGTAACTGAATATGTGTACGTAGTATTTACATTAGGATCTCCTGCTGGTGTAACTGTTATACTTTGAGTAGTTTCTCCTGTACTCCACAAATAGGTATAACCACTTCCGCTACCTCCAGAACCTGTTGCAGTTAGTGTTGCCGACTCTCCATCGCAAATATTTTGATTAGAGCCCGCATTTACATTTGGCGGTAAATTCTCAACTACACTAACCGCTGTTCTAGAACTACTTACACAACCAGTTGATGTACTCCTAGCCTCTGCATAGTATGTACCTGCACTAGATGGTTGATATGTTAAACTATTGGATTGTAATAAATTACCTCCTGAAGAAGCATCATACCAATCTATAGTAACTGTTCCTCCGCTAGTACTTGCAGAAATTTCTGGAACCGTATCTCCCTGACAAAATTCTTCATCTCCATCACTTGTTGCTGGATCTACAACCGGACAAACACAATTTGGTGCTGATACAGGTAAATCTCTACTACAATTGCCTTGTGTTGCTGTAACAATAACATCTGTGCCATCTGGAACATCTGCAACTTCCCAAACGTTACCGGATAAATTAGTAACAGTTCCTTCTGTTGCTGTTAATGTTCCACCACTTAAAGTAACTTCAAATGTATATGTAGTAGGTTGAAATAATGCAAAATTACAACTTGGTGCACTTGTTACTGTAATTGTTGGTGTTGGCTCTACTGTTACACTAACCTCATCAGAGTCTGTACAACCATTACCATCTGTTACTGTAACGGTATAATCTACAATTACATTTCCACTGGTGTTACCAGATGGAGTTACGTTAATTGTTGCTGTTGTTTCCCCAGTACTCCATAAATAAGTATAACCACTTCCGCTACCTCCTGAGGCTGTAGCTGTTAGTGTTGCTGTTTCACCATCACATATAGTTTGGTCTGATCCTGCATCTGCTAATGGCACTCTAACTCTTAATTCTACTTCGTCTGAAGTTGTATAATCACATACATAAGCAGCGTTATATACAAGCACTCTATACCTATTATTATCATCTGATAATGAAGGATTTGTAATAGTTAATGTATCGCTATCTGTACCCGAATAAATTCCTGCGTCGGAAATATCTGTCCATGTACTACCTATTAATTGTTGCCATTGGTAGTTATCTCCATTTGCTGTTACATTAAAACTTGTAGAACCATCGGGACAAGCATTTGCATCTATAGGTTGCTGGGTAATAGTTGGCGCTCCTGCTACTTGTAAAAAGTCATAATTTCCATCTAAATCTCCGTCTGCTGGAGTAGCATAAGATGCACCTACAACGGAACCATCATTATTTACGGTTGGTGTTCCTGAGCCATACATTCCATTATTATCTGCATCTGCTGTAGTATCTGCATATGCTTCATCGGTATCATTACAACCATCACCATCACTATCATCATCTAAATGATTTGGATTAGCATCTCCATCTAAATTTCCGGATCTACATGCGGTAAACACAAAAGCTACATCATCAAAAATGGAATAGTTTTCTGAAGAATCATCTATTTGCCCATAAACAAAAAATCTAAAAGCATATTCTGTATTAGCCTCTAAATAAACGGAACCACTACTCATATGCTGAAATGATGCATAGGTACTTCCGTTATCTGTATGTAACACATCTGTAGAAAGTGTATTCCAAGCATTAGAACCTACCCTTGTATATGCTGTTGCTGTATAATAAGAATCTCCTCTATTAGGTTGAAACCAACCTGATCTTATTTGTCTTAATTCAAAAGAAGATACCTCTGATCCTGTTGTAAAAGAAACTTCTATATAATCTCCATTTGCCAGAGCTTCTTCTTTATCTGAAGCTGGTAAAGGTTCTATCTCTACATTACTACCATTTACATTAAATATTGATGTATTAAGCATCATGGTTCCAGTACTATCTAATATCCAATCATTAATTTCTGGCGTATAATTAGTATCCATATTAAGGTTTCCTGCAGGAGAATTTAATGTCCAAGCAAATTCGTTAGATACACTTTCTGTAGATTCTTCACAATCTGATATTCCATCGTTATCATCATCTACATCACAACCATCTGGTATACCATCATTATCACTATCAATAGTATCGTCGAAATAAGGACATTTATCGTTTGCATTATTAACTCCATCCCCATCATCATCACATAAATCTGATGTAACGGTATAATCTGCACTACTACCTTTACCTTGCCCCGAACTTACTGCTGTAGGCACACCGTTTTCATCTACTGAACCAGATATACTACCGTCTCCATTTAAATCGGAAAAATCTAAACCTGAAGTACCTTCTATAGCATCAAAACAACCATCACCATCGCTGTCTAAATCATAAATATCTGGTGTACCATCTCCATCTAAATCACCACAACCTGTATCAAGTTCTACATTGTCAACATACATTCTATCGTGATTTGTTTGTGTTGAAACCCCATTAAATCTAAGTTCAACCGTACTACTTGAAGGTGTAAACGAAAAAGAACGCGTGCTCATATTTAAAGTTTCGTTACCATTTTGAGAACTACCACCGTTGGTGCTCACTATTTGGTTAGACGTTTCAGTAAATTGTTGCACTCCATCAATTAATACATTTAATGTAACTTCTCTTCCATAGCTATTGTCGGCTCCTAAATCGAAAGTTATGGTATTAACTGTACCTGCGGTTACATTAATAGTTTGGTAAAAACTTGCCGTACCTGTACCATTCCATTGTGGAAACCAAGCTCTATTTGCATTTACATTCCATTGATTACCACTACCTGTCCATCCTGGAGAATTAAAAATCCATTGTCCAAAATCATGGTTATTTACGGTTCCGTTAGACTGAGAACACTCCACTGAGTCTAGAATACCATCATTGTCATTATCAAGATCACAAACATCATTAACGCCGTCACCATCTGTATCTATACCTGATGGATCTCTACAAGGCTCTTCTATATATACTGTAGCCGTATCACTTTTACCCAATGCAGGACATAAGGAAACTGTAGAATCTGTAATGGTATAATCAAAATTTGTACCTGTAAAATAAGCAGTTTCGTTATATGTGTAGGTAACTAAACCAGCATCTGCATCGTCTATTACTACAGAACCAACTGCTGGTTGTGTAACACTTTCTATAAAAAAATCTTCTCCGTCTGGTTCGGTATCATTACCAAACAAACTTATTTGAACAGAAACTGTATTGCCTTGTGGTACAACAACCGTATCGTCTTCTGCTTCTGGGGCGTTTTCGTTTTCTACAATTTCGGCATCTGTGGTAGATAAATCGTAATGATGTGTTCCTGAAATTGTACTTGGTTGTGCTACAACAGTTGCTATTAATCTGGAGTATCCACTTGGGTCTGATGAATCGTAAAAATTTGGATAGCGTACTTCTATAATATATGTTTCATCTTCTCCTAATGGCAAACCAAAATGCACTTCTTCTGGGCTTTGAGTACCATGACCATACACACCATTTACCTGTCTTAAACCACTTATAATATTACCTGCACAATCTTTAATTAATACATTTGTACCTATTGCTACTCTTGCTGGTAAGCCACCGGTATTACCATTTGCTCCTCTATCTTCAGAAACGTCTATTAATAAGTGATTATCTCTATTTGCTGCAGGCAAATTGTTGATATATAATTCGTTTCCTGAAGAATTACTAATATTAATATATATATCTAAATCTCCATCATCATCAATATCTACCATAGTAGCACCTTCACCATTATTAGAATTAAAAGTTTCGGAATCTAATGAAAAGCTCATGGCAGCACCACTACCTATAACCCCTGGTGCGGGAGTTGGGCTGTTTAGTTGATTAATAAATAAATAACTTCTAGAATCTCCTACAAATAAGATATCTATATCTCCATCATTATCCACATCTCCTGCTGTTAGGCCATCAATATCATTAGATGAACTTCCATTATTTACATTGGTTGGTTGTGGTAATCCAGGAAAAGTAGCTGCTCCTAAAGCAGTCCAAACACCAGGACCATCATTTCTAAATATTTGGGTTAATCCGTTTTCTGTCCAAACCGCATCTAAATCACCATCGTTATCTAAATCCCATAAACCATTTGCTCCTTTATTTGCATTTGCCGCTTGCGCTAAATCTGCTCCATTGGTAAATGTTCCTCCTTGGTTTAAGAAAAAGTCATTCTCATTACGTTTACGCATAAAAATATCTACCCAACCATCATCATTAACATCGGCAGCAGAACCATAATCCCCATCTGTAGCAAATTGATTTAAACCAAACTCTGTAACACCACTACCATCACCTGGCGTAATATGTGTAAATAATGATGCTGCAGCAGGGTTAACCACCGTATGTGTCGTGTGATCAATATAATTGTTTCGTAATAACTCTATACCGGAATCGTGATTATCAAAAAAGATATCTAAATCGCCATCTCCTTCAAAATCAAAAAATCCAGCACCTTCTGAATTTACATCACTAATTACAATATTTGCATTTGTTCTACCAACAGTTATTGGTGCAAAACCACCTGCACCATCACCAAAAGTACCATCGGTATTTTGAATAAATATTTGAATTGCTTTTCTGGTATTGCTATTACCAGAGGAATTAATCATAAAATCTGGGCGACCATCACCATTAAGGTCTCCCCAAACTGCCTGTCTTTCTGCATAATCTCCTAACATTCCAGGTGCTAAAGTTGCTTGTACATTTGTAAAAGTACCTGCTGGCCCTTGGCGCATTAAAAAACTTTTAACAGACGTATTATTGTTATTTTCTAATACTAAAACGTCTAGTAAACCATCGCCATTAAAATCTGACCATGCATGGCCACCGTCTTTATTTTGACCTAAATCTAAACCATAAGCAGCAGCGCTCTCTGTATAGGTAGTTTGAGCCTGCCCTATTCTAACAAAAAGTAAGAATAAAAAAAAGGTAACTAAGTATATGTAATTTCCTGATTTAAAGAATATACTTTTATACATGGTAAAATTTTCATTATAGATTTAATAGGGAACTATAACAAAAATAAAGACCTAGTAAGAGTAACAATAATTTATGTTGTGTAAGCCTAAACAAACAGGGTAAACATATATATAATAGAGGTTTATATAAGACTTTACATCAATTAAATGAGTATATGTTTATAATTTTATTCTTTCTTTACCCTATAGGTTATTCTTCTATTTGTAATTACAGTATACGATTTTACAATACTTATAGGTGAAAATTCTGAGGTTGAATTTGCTATTGTTGCTGTACTTGTAACAATGTCTCCTCTAGAAACTCCAGATGGTAATGGTACTGTTATTTTGTATCTATTTGTATTATCTGTATTACCATCCAAATCAGTATAAACAGATGATCCAGAAGCGGTATCTAAAGTGCTGCCTTCTGTAAAACTAGTTAAATAGGTTTGTCCTTCTCCATAATCAGATACCGTTCCCAATTGGTTATCTCCAATTGTTGCACTACCCTGGTTTACATCGGTTAAAAACAATTCTATTATAGCTCCTGGTCTTGACCAACCTTCTACCACTAAATTTGATCCTGAAACATAAGCTCCTGTTATTATTGGAAAATTTAATAAGCCATTAGGACCATTATCTGAATCTGCTGTATCATTTAGTGTTACTCCATTCCCCATATTGTCTGTAGGGTCTAAATCTATTCCTAAAGCATTTGCCGAAGTTCCGTTTGCATAAATAGAGTTTCTAGAAATTAGGTTTCCAGAGGTATTACCTCCTGCCAAAACAATACCAGCACCTCCATTAGATGTTATAATATTATTACGTATTGATGAATTATTACCATCTAATTTTATACCAGCATTTTCAACATTACCAGAGCAATTACCACCATTTTGTCCAGAGTTACTTATAGTATTTTCTTCTATTAATATGTTGCCAGAAACACCATCTGCATCAATACCCGAAGCAGCAGCATTGTCTATTAAATTATGATTAATATGTATTCCGGAACCACTTTCTATTTTAATATTATCAAAACATGCACTATTACCATTATCTGTTATATGGTTATTTTGAATTATAGTTGTTGTTCCTCCATTTACAAAAATTCCTGCAGTTGAATTAGTTGTAATTAAATTAGAATCTATAGTTGTGGAACCTGCTAAAACCTCTACACCATAATCTATATTCCCTGAGTTATTACCTATTGCATTAACACCTAATAAAGAGTTAGAAACCGTTGCTATACCTCCATTTACAATTACGCCTGCATTATTTCCTGCAAATACAGAAATATTTCTTATTACTATATTGTCTCCTGATGTGGTAATAACATCGCCATTATTTTTATTTATTTGTATTTCTGGCCTATCATAATTTGGAAGTGCTGTAAGAGAGGTTCCTACTGTTGTTCCACCAGCTCCTAAAACTCCAAAATTAGTGTCTCCAGAATATGCTGTTTGGGTTCTCCCATCTATTATTGTGTTAGTTCCTGTAATTTCGGATAACGGACTCCCATTGGGAATTAAAATATTAAAATTCCCATTTGCAAAATTAGAATCCATAGTTCTTCCTAAAGGATCTGATGCTGAGGGAATCATAAATATAGAAACATCTTCTTCTGCAGAAGGGTTAAAAATTGAATTTGCTTCAATATCTATAATTGCTTCTTCTAAGTTATTAGAATTTATTATAAATTGTTCTAGAGACCCTTGTCCGCTTTCATTTGTATTTACAATAGCATTAAAGTTAAACCCAAAATTAATATTAGTTACTCCATTACTAGAAACAGTAACTTCTGAAACAGATTGGGCGTTTGTTAATACACCTAAAGCAGCATCTAATTTTGCACTAGGGTTTGCTCCTCCTACTTCTGTAGTAACTTCGTTAATTGTATTAGCGTCTCCAAATGTTCTAAAGGTTTGTACCGGAAAACAGGAATTACAATTAAGACCTCCTGTTCTATTTGAACGTACAGTAGAGTTTACTACTTTTACAATGTAATTTCCATCTTCCATTCCACCAAAAGAATAATCTCCATTAATATCTGTTGTTTTACGTTCTACAAATGTACCGTTGGCTTCAAACAATTCTACAATTGCTCCTGATACACCTATACCCGATGATAAAGTTTGATTTCTGCCATTACCTCCAGGGTAATTAACATCTTCAAAAACGGTCCCTGCTATTAGATTTGAAGGTACTTTAATAACCACTGCGTTATTTATTACATAATCTTGCCCCACGTTTACATTTGCTGTTACCTGAGTATCTCCTGGAGTAATAAAGCCAGAAATATCATATGTATCTAAATCTAAACCATAAATATTTGGTGTGTTATAAGCTGTTGGAGTAACTGTATTATCATATATAGTTGAATTATAAGCATTATTACCTGTTTGCCCACCATCACCTGTTAAAGTTGTTGTGGTTCCTGCCTGGTTTGTAATTGATAGTGATTCTGGTGTTGCTCCTGAAGTTGCTAAAGTTTCATCGCCCTCCCAGGTTAAAAAAGTTGCTTTTGCTCCTGCTCCTGCTATAGCATAAAAAGAATCTAACGTAAAGGAAGTTCCACTATACCTTAAGCCATCAAAACCTTGGTATAAATTAATGTTAACCGCTGGTAAATTAGGGTCTTGATAAAAAACCATAAGAGACCATCCTCCTAAAACCGTTGCACTATTACAATAATTATTAGAAGTATCAACCGTTAAACCCGAAAAATCAAACGTATTAGTATTTATATTGGTTATTCCACTTACAAGTGTTGTAACATCACTTACATACCCATAAAAATTAACGTTTGCAGCCCCTGTATTAACAGTGGTTTGGTATACCGAGCTTGCATTTACAGTTTGCCCTTCAAAAGTAATTTGTGTATCCTGAACATAACTAGAGTGTGCCCAATATAAATATGCTGCAGCAATAGTTCCTGTAGTGGGTATATTGGATATTAATTGGTTACTAGAACTATTTTGAATAGTACATGCATTTACACCATTACTTTGCGTTCGTAAAGAACCTCCCGTTGTAACATAATCATAATCTCCATCAAATTGTTTAACTAAAGTTAATGGTACATTTGCTAAAATTTGACTATTAATAGTTCCTGTTCCTGTATCATCATAATTTACGTCTCCACTATTTGGTGCATTTGCTCCTGTAAATTCTATAGTAAAACTTTCATCAAATTCTGGAATTCCGTCATTTGATATAGGAACTGATATAGTTCTTATATCTCCTACTTCTCCATTAAAAGTTAAAGTTCCAGAAACTGCTGTATAGTCACTTCCGGCTAAAGCTGTGCC
The DNA here is from genome assembly GCA_947504045.1 of uncultured Maribacter sp. Classification (GTDB taxonomy): domain Bacteria; phylum Bacteroidota; class Bacteroidia; order Flavobacteriales; family Flavobacteriaceae; genus Maribacter_B. Next base: position 4,935 of record CANNFY010000009.1, on the reverse strand, counting down.
GTCTACTGTAGTATAGTCTACTGTAAAATCTGTAGGAAAAAAACCAAAAAAAGTATTTATTCCATGTTCTGCTCTTGTAGATTCTACAGTAAATACTGCATTGCCTACATCTTCATCAAAACTTATATCCGTTATAATAATTTCTGGTCCTTCTACATAGCAATTAATATTTGCTTCAAAACCTGAATTATTTCCGTTATTGTCTGAAGTAAGTCTAAACGTTAGACAGCCACCGCCTGCTACAGAACCTGATATATAGGTTGGAACATTATCATTATCATATTGTCCAATTAAGGAGGCTCCTGTACTATTACCGTCATAAACATACAGAAAATCGTCTCCAGATTCCAAATCAAAACTTGTAAAATCTACTGTCACATAGTCTGTACCTGCTTCTGGGCATAATGTATGAACCACATCTAAATTCCTTCCATAGTCATCTACTCCTCCTGGGTCTAAAAATATACCCCCGCATTGATCCGTTGTAGCATTATCTGTCATTAAAATACCTTCATCATCTAAAATTGTAACTGTTGCAGTATCAGAAATAACTACATTACTATTAGATACGTTTGACATTTGTATAGTAAAAGTTTCATTACCTTCTAAAGCTGCATCATCTAAAATAGGCACGTCAAATGTTGCCGTATTGCCCACTACACCAGTAAAAGTCATAGTTCCCGATGTACTTGTGTAATCTGCACCTGCATTTGCAGTATTATTTACCGTTTGATAGTCTACGGTAAAAGGTGTAGAATTAACCCCACCAACAGTTGCTGTAATTGTTGCTATTCCTGAATCCTCATTTACAGAAACATCTTCTATGGTTATCATAGTCGGAAAATTTACTGTAATTAAAAAATTATCTACATAAGCAAATTCATTTGCTTCCCAACTCCTATTATTGGAAAGAAACCTAATTGTTGTTGTTGCAGAAGCAAAAGCAGTTATATCTCTAGAAAAAGAACCACTATTAGTTCCTCCGTATGTACTTAATGTAGTAAAATTTGTTCCGTTTGATGAAATTTGAATAGCAAATTGTTCTCTATTATCTAAGCCCGAAGTTTCGTAATCAAAAGTTAGTATTGCAGAATTTGCTCCATTAAGATTAGCAGACCTGCTAATACTATGGGTATTACTTGTTAAATCTTCAAACCGTAATCTACCGCTGGAAAAAAAAGGAGTGTTAATATCAATTCTACCAGAAGTAGGGCTATTATCATCATTAGTTTCTATCCAATCTCCGTTAAAGTTAAGAGTCCCGTTATTATTCCCATAATTTCTAAATGTAAAATTATCTCGATATGTTTCTTGTGCAAACAAAGAAAATGTACCCAATAATAGGGATAGTAATAGGTAGGGGAACTTCATAAAGTTATACTATATAACGATTTTATTGTTAATATATTTTTAAATAAAAATCTTATTAAATCATTAAATTATAGTTAAATATAACTAGTACAGAGAGCTTAATTTAATATTTGTTGCAAAAGACTATATAAGCATGGTAAAGTATAGAAAAAGTAATGTTTTAATAAAGATTCTGCTCTTTATTAATATAAAAAAAGCTACCAATAAGGTAGCTTTTTTATATTCTGTTTTAAATATTCTATTCTAGAATTATAAACTCTGATCTACGATTTAACTCGTGTTGTTTATCAGAGCATTTAACTCCGTTAGAACATTTATTAATTAATTTAGTTTCTCCGTAACCTTCACTCTCTAATCTATCTTTAGATATTCCTTTAGATATCATATAATCTATTGTTGCTTGTGCTCTTTTTTGAGACAGCCATAAATTATAAGCGTCTTTACCTCTACTATCTGTATGAGAATTAACTTTAATTTTAAGACTCGGATATTTTTCCATTGCGGCAATTACTTTTTGTACTTCAATTTCTGAATCTTTACGAATATTATATTTATCAAAATTAAAATATATGGTACTTAACTGAAGTAATTTGGCTAAATCATCTCCGTAACCACCAGAAACCTTGTCTCTCTCTAAATAAAAATCGATAATTTTAGCTTTACCATCTGATTTTACCAAATACTCTTCTGCAGGTACATAGCCTTCCATTATTGCTCTAACAAAGTTACCTTGATTACAATCTATATCTATTGTATATGTTCCATTAGAATCTGTTATTGCTGATGATATTTCTGTATTATTTTCATCAATAACCTTAATAGATGCTCCTACAAGTATTTCATTAGATATTTTATCTCTAACTGTTCCTGTTATTTTTTGATGACAATCTATTAATAAAGGTTCATTTTCTACAAATTTATATATATCATCTGCTCCCTGCCCTTCGTCTCTATTAGAGGCAAAATATCCTTCTTTAGTTTTGTCATTAAAAATGAATGTAAAATCATCCATCTTACTATTTATTGGCTCACCTATATTAACAACGGATCCTATTAGTTTTCCTTTTGCTATATTGGTTGCAAAAACATCTAAACCTCCTAAACCAGGATGCCCATCTGATGAAAAGTATAAAACATCCTCATTTGTTACAAATGGAAATGTTTCTCTAGCTTCAGTATTTATTGTATTACCTAAATTTTCTGGTTCACCTAATGTTCCATCTTCATTAATTTGTACTCTAAAAATATCTGAAGCTCCTATTGAACCTGACATATCTGAAGCAAAATACAATGTTTTTTCATCTGCACTTAATGCTGGATGAGCAACTGAATACGAATCGTTATTAATTGATAACTCTTCTATATTAGACCATATATTAGTACTATCTACATAAGTTGCTTTAAATATTTTAAGACGAATAACACCATTCTCATCTTTTACATATTTTCCATTCTTAAAGTTATTTCTAGTAAAATAAAGAGTTTTACCGTCTTTTGTAATAGCAGATGTAGACTCATGTAAACGAGTATTTACTTCTTTCCCAAGTTTATTTACTGTAGAATCTTTAGTATTATATAGATCTAAAAAATCTTTAGAATTCCAAGTATGTCTATATCTTGCTAAATTTCCTGTGTCTCTATCCGAAGAAAAAATTAAACCTTCTTTATAAAACGATGGTGCAAATTCTGTATAAGAAGTATTGTACTGAAAAGGTTTTATAGTATATCTGCCAGAATTGTTTTTTATTTCTTCTAAATAATTTTTCTCTTCTTTAAAGCCACTAGCTCGTGCGTCATTATTAGTTATTGTAGAAAATTTAACCATAATGTTATTAGACTCCTCATAATCTCCTAATGATTTTAACGTTTGTGCATATCTAAAAAAATACTCTGCACCAACGTCTTTGCCATAGTCGTCGATTAATCTTTTATAAATATCTGAAGCTTGTTTATAATCTGAATTAAAATAATAGGAGTTACCTAAGTTTTTAAGTAAATCTGCAGAAACATAGCCTTTATCTAATACTTTTTTATAAATATCTATAGCAGGGCTAAATGAGTATTCATTATATTCATTATCCGCTTTTGTAACCCTTTTGACTTGAGCATTTAAACTAAGCCCAATTAAAATAGTAAAGGCAAAAATGAATATTTTTAATTTTATTTTCATTTTCTATATTTTTAAAAGAATCTAGGTGAAACCAATCTTCTAAAGGATTTAACTAACTCATAACGTAAGAATACCTCAAAAGACCCATCATTAAATTGTGTTCCTCCTAAATCTGTTGTTTCCCTATCATATGCAAGACCTATCATAAACTGGTCAGATATTTGAAAGCCAACCATTCCACTTAACGCTGCATCCCACCTATAAGCCGCTCCAAAGGTAAAACGGTCATTATACATGAAATTTGCAGAAAAATCTACTTGTAATGGTGCTCCTCCAACAACTTTAGTTAATAATGCAGGTTTAAATTTAAAATCTCCATTTAAATCAAATACGTATCCTGTAATAAAATAAAAGTTTATTCTTTCTTGAGATAAAAATTGTACGGAGTTTGCATCTTGTTGAGAATTATCAAAATGTTCTGTTTGTAATAAATTAGGAGCAGATAAACCCGCGTAAAATTTATTTGTGTGATAATAAAGCCCTAAACCAAAATTAGGAGAAAACCTATTTTCTATATTATCCACATCTACAGGTTCTACATCAAAGTTACGAAGACCATTAAAATCTAAATTTAACAAATTACCTCCTACTTTTAATCCAAAAGATAATTTTCCTTCTAAAGAAACGTCTATAGTATATGATAAAACTGCATCAAAATAAGTTTCTTGTACTACCCCATCTCCAATTTCATCATTAACAACAGAAAATCCGTAACCAAGTTTACTATTTCTTATTGGTGAATGCACATTAAGTGTCTGCGTTTTTGGCGCTCCATCTAAACCTACCCATTGTGCTCTATATAAAGCTGCAACACTTAATTGCCCTCTTGATCCCGCATAAGCTGGGTTTACACTCATTGTATTATACATATATTGTGTATACTGTGCATCTTGCTGTGCATAGGTATTTTCTAAAAAAATAAAACCTAAAAGTATAAGAGCTAAAAATCTTTTTTTAATAATCATGTGTTTTATAATTGATTACTTACTTACATAAATGTAACCACTATTGGTTACTTGTTTAAGACTATCATTTTGGTTTTGGTATTCAAATATATAAAAATATACACCAGCTGGTAAGTATTCGCCTCCACTTATAGTTGATCTACCTTTTGACCTACCATCAAAAACATTGTTTTGATTATTGTATTCTTCTCCTTCATATACAGCTACACCCCAACGGTTATATATTTTTAAAGAATTATTTATTGCATTTTCTACTCCACGAATAAATAAAAAGTCATTTTTTCCATCTGAATTAGGAGATACTATTTGGTTTATTTCTATCTCTGCCACTTCTGGAGAATCATCTATTGGATCTAAATAATCTGGAATACCATCTCCGTCTGTATCATCATTTGTTGGGTCACCATCACCATCAGCATCTTCATCTGG
>CANNFY010000008.1 GCA_947504045.1 uncultured Maribacter sp. | reverse complement strand
AGTGGGCCTGATACTGCGGTGCTTACTAATGCACAAACAGATTCTCTTACCGTTGATTCTTTAATTGAAGGTTCGTATGTATTTAACTTAGAGGTAACCGATGAAGAAGGAAATACCGTTTCCGATGATGCTACTGTAATTGTGGAAGCTGCTAATACAGATATTTGGATGGAAGCAGAATGTGCATCGATTGGTAACGGCTGGAGTATTATTGCAGATGCGAACTCTTCTGAAGAACAATATTTAACAGCTACTAGTGGCGCAAATTACTATTCTAATGCACCAACAGATCAAAACTCGTGGATTAGTTTTCAATTTAATGCCGCTGCTGGTAATTATGCTATGTATGCATTAATCAATACTCCTGTTACCGAAAATGATAGCTTCTGGGTTCGTGCCAATGGTGGAACATGGGTGAAATGGAATAACCTTTTAAGAGATAACGGGTTTGAATGGAGACAAGTTTACGATAGCGATGCTAATGCACAAGTTGTAAGCTTTACCCTTGTAGATGGAAACAATACCTTAGATATTGCTATTAGAGAAGATGGGGCTTCTATTGATAAAGTATTACTTACAGATTCTAATACCATTCCTAGCGGGTTAGGTCTTGAAGCAATGAATTGTGGCCCTATTGATGCCGAGCCTATAGCAAATGCTGGAGAAGATGTTAATCTTTCTCTTCCAATAAAAAGCACAATCTTAAGTGGTACTGGTAGTGATCCAGATGGTGGATTAGTAACTTTCCTTTGGAGCCAAATAAGTGGCCCTAACACTGCAGTGCTTGCTAATGAAACTACCGCTGAGCTTACCGTAGACTCTTTAATACAAGGAGAATATATTTTTGAACTTGCTGTAACCGATGAGTTTGGTGTTACTGTTACCGATCAAATGAATCTATCGCTACAAATACCTAATAATATATGGTTAGAAGCAGAGTGTGGTATTGTTGGCTCTCAGTGGACTACAACAAATGATATTACTGCTGCTCAAGGACAGTATTTAAATGCAAACAGTTCTAATAATTTCTTCTTTGAAGCTCCTTCGGATTCTTCTTTTATAGTAAGTATGGAATTCAGTGCCAATGCTGGTACTTATGAAATGTATGCCTTAATTAACACTCCCACTACAGATAATGATAGTTTTTGGGTTCGTGCTAATGATGGTACTTGGATTAAATGGGGTGATCTAAATCCTAATCGTTCTGGTTTTGTATGGACACGCCTTTACGACTCTGATGCTGGAGAAGCAGTTGTTTTATTAGACCTTCTAGATGGTACCAACACCATAGATATTGCCATTAGAGAAACTGGTGCTAGCCTAGATAAAATATTCCTTACTAGTACAGCTGAGCTTCCTAGTGGACTTGGAGATACCGCTACAAACTGTGGCGATATTGATATTTTACCAGTAGTAAATGCTGGAGATGACATAAGAGTTACCCTTCCTGCAAATAACATCTCTATCAATGGAGCTGGTAATGATCCTGATGGTGGATTGGTAACTTACTCGTGGTCTCAAATAAGTGGCCCTGATAATGCCATATTAACAAATACGAATACCACAAACCTTTCTCTAGAAAACATAGTTGAAGGTGTTTACAACTTTAATCTTAGTGTTACCGATGATGAAGGTAACACCTCTTCTGATACTGTTTTTGTTATTGTAGAAGAAACTTTATCCAATGTTTCTCCTTTAGCTAACGCAGGACAAGATGTTTCTGTATCTTCTCCTGTAACTAGTATTATTCTAAGCGGAACTGGTAGCGATCCTGATGGTGGTACTATTAACTATTCTTGGAGCCAAGTAAGTGGGCCTACATCTATCTCAATATCTGGAGAAAACTCTTCAGACCTAACGCTAGATGCTCTAGTTCAAGGTACTTACGTTTTTCAATTAGACATCATAGATGACGAAGGTGACTTTACTTCTGACCAAGTAAATGTAACTGTAGAAAATTCTAATGCTACAGGAGATTTATTACCTTTTGTAAACGCTGGAACGGATATCTTGGTCGACCCTACTACTACTAGCTTGGTTATTGACGGAAAAGGAAATGACCCGGATGGTGGAAATGTAACATTCCTATGGACACAAATACAAGGCCCTACTACAACCATAAACAATGCGGATAATACTCCGGATATAACAGTAGACAACCTAGTAGAAGGTGAATACATCTTCAATTTAACGGTTACTGATGATGAAGGAAATTCTGCATCCGATACTGTATCGCTTTCGGTTCAACTAGTAGACGATATTTGGCTAGAAGCGGAATGTGCATCTATAGGTTTCTTATGGTCCAATGTAGAAGATCAAAACACCTCTAACGGACAGTACATGCTCTCTCCTGAGGAAGAAGATTTTCTTGCCGCTCCACAAAACCCTTATTCTTGGATCACTTTTAATTTCTTTGCGCAAGAAGGACAATACGATATGTACGGACTAGTCAATGCATTAAATAACATTAACGATAGTTTCTGGGTTCGTATAAATAACGGGCAATGGATCAACTGGAATGGTCTTGAAGATACTTCCGGATTTACTTGGTCCCAATTACACGACAGTAATGCAAATGGGGCTATTGTAAAACTTGACTTAAAAACAGGGTACAATACTATAGATTTTGCAAATAGAGAAGCTGGGGTTTCTTTAGATAAAATTTACCTTACCAAAAATGGAGGAATACCTAGTGGCAATGGAGGAAAAGATTTTACCTGTACTGCGCCAACTATTAATGCTCTATTTAATAACAAATCTATTGCTCAAAACTACAAAGGAAGTGTTAATGTTACTTTAGAAGCTTTAGAAAACGGAGATAGTGGTGCTATTCAAAATTTACAATATGTACTAGACAACGCTGCTCTAGTAAACTATAACGACTCTTTTATCGTTTCTGGAGAAGGCTTACACCAATTAGTCGTTACTGCAGAAAATACCAATGGAAATATTTCTACTCGTTCGTATGAGTTTATTATTGAACCGCTTACTGGGGCTACATTACAAATTGAAAATAGAACCAAAATCCCAGGTACAGACAGAGGGTTCCCTGCGGATGATTATTATAGTTTTAATAGGATTGAAAATCAAGGAGAAAGTATGGTACATGATTCAAACACCATGCGACTTAATAATACAGGTAGTGCAGATCTTATTATTACCGAAATAAATATATCTGGCACTAATAAGTTTACTTACATAGCTAAAAACAATCAAGAAGCTATAATAGAACTTCCTATAACCATAGCTCCTGGTAGTTATGCCGACTTAGATATTACATTTATTGCTAATAATGATGTAAAAGAACTGTTTAAAGAAAGTATTGAAATTATTTCTAACGCAGATAACGCTTTTGAAAATAACGCTACTTTACATGGCGCCTTTATGGTTAACCCTGAGAATGACAATGAAATTAATGCGCAACAAATAATAGATGTATTTGGTTTTCAAACAAGCATTTTAAGTGTGGTTAATGATAATGGTACTATTGACCCTCTAAATCCTATACCTTCTAACCCAAATTCTAACTTTCCTACTACGGAAAATACAAATGCAGGCTATGAAGGAGATTTAATTATTGCAAATTCTTTTGTACAAGCAGACCCAACTAAACCTGTTATTGCAATACAATTAGCTGCTTTTCATGGTCCTGGTCCTCAAGGAGCAAGATTTAAAGAAGTAGATGATACAAATACTGTTGGTGGAATAAATTATTTCCATGACCCAGAATGGTTCCAAAGTATTCTTCCTATAAGTATAAGCAGAATTTTAGGTGAAGTTATAAGTTTTGATTCTGCAGAAACAATTGAAGAACCTTTTGCTATTGAAGTACAACGTTACCCTACAACTGGTGGTAATGATGCAAGCGGTACTAGACCTGACCTTTTAGGAGCAAGAGTTTACAAAGTTATAGATCACAATGGAAACGTAATTCCGAACGAATATATAGTTATTCAAGATTTTGTAGGCTTTGGTTGTGGTAGTACTGGAGGTGCAAATTGTGACTGGAATGATAACGCTCATTATTATATAAATATTCGCCCATCAGAAATACCATCTGCATTACCTATAGATGAAATAGTAAAAAATACAGGAGAGGATTTTGAATTAGACCTTAATGATTTTTTTGATGCAGGATACGCAGGAAATACATTAACCTATAGTGCTACTACAAGTTCTGGTAATAATTTACCAAATTGGATGGGGATTAATTCTTTGACAGGAGAATTTTCAGGTACTGCTCCAGAAAACCCAGGAAATTATTCTATACTGTTTAATAGCTTAGACCTTAATGGGCATACTGCTTCTACTTCTGTAGATATTAGTGTTCTTGAAGATGGAACTATTACTACAATATCTAAATCTATTAGTGAACCAAAAGCAATAAACAATTTAACATTATACCCTAACCCCTCTTCTACTTCAACTACATTGGGCTTTGATATGCCTACACAAGTAGAAACAATTCAAATATTTGATGCAACAGGTAGGTTAATTCAAACTATACAAGGTGGCACAGTTGATCAATATGGCACTCCTTTAGACGTAAAAGAGCTACCTACAGGAATATACTATGTTAAAACAAAAGATGTTTTAGGACAAGAGTTTCAACAAAGAATGTTAATAGAAAGACAATAGGTTGTAGTATATTAAATATTACAGTACTTCTTAAAAAAATAAAAAGGCTATATACTTATATAGCCTTTTTATTTTAATACACTACACATAATGTTTCATTACAGAATAGTTGTACGCTAAGCATCTTTAAGGTACAGAATTTTAAACACGGAACAGTAATATTATTTGACACAAAACTTCAGTAGCATACAAAATAAAAAAGCTTCCAATTTATGGAAGCTTTTTTAATACTGTGGGCCCTACTGGATTCGAACCAGTGACCCCCTGCTTGTAAGGCAGGTGCTCTGAACCAACTGAGCTAAGAGCCCTTGTTAAGGGTGTGCAAATATAAAATAGTTTTTCGTTTACCCAAAAGAAAAAAAGAAAAATTTTAAACTATTTCTGCAACAACAAAATTACTACCACCAACAAAAATAAAGTCAGAATCTTTAGCATTTTTCTTTGCAGCAATTAAAGCTTCTGAAACTGAGCTAAATACATCGCCAACTAAATCAAAATCTTTTGCTACAGACTGTAATTTTTCACTTTCTAAGCCTCTAAAAATATTTGGGCTACAAAAATAATATTTTGCAGTTTTTGGAAATAATGGTAAAATTACCTCTAGGTTTTTATCTTTTACAACTCCTAAAACTATATGTAAGCTTTTATATTGTTGTTTTTTTATCTGATCAACAACTAATTTTAATCCTTCTTGATTATGGGCAGTATCACAAATAATTAAAGGCTTTTTTTCTAACACTTGCCACCTACCCAATAGACCAGTATTATTAATTACATTTTTTAAACCCTTCTTTATATTTTCTTCAGAAACTTTAAAGTAATTTAATTCACTTATAAGAGCTACTACTCCTTTTATATTCTTTTCTTGATATTCCCCTAATAAATCTGTAGCATAGTTTTTACTCTTTAAATTAGATGCGTAAACTATTTTGGCATTTTTATCTTTTGCCAAAGTATTAAAAACGTCTTTTGTTTCTTCTTGATATTCACTTATAACAACAGGCGTATTTTTTTTAATAATACCTCCTTTTTCAAAAGCTATTTTAGATAAAGTATCTCCCAAAATATCTGTATGATCTAAACCAATATTTGTAATTAAAGATGCTTCTGGCATAATAATATTTGTGGAATCTAAACGCCCTCCTAAACCAACTTCAATTATAGCAATATCTACATTTTCTTCAGCAAAATAAGTAAAAGCCATTCCTACTGTCATTTCAAAAAAAGAAAGCTTATTTTCTTCTAAAAAACATTTGTTAGTATCTACAAAATCAATAACAAAATTTTCAGATATTGGGTTTCCGTTTATACGAATACGCTCTCTAAAATCTTTTAAATGCGGAGAAGTATACAACCCAACCTTATATTTTGCTTCTTGTAAAATAGAGGCTAACATATGGCTACTAGAACCTTTACCGTTGGTTCCGGCAACATGTATACTTTTAAATTTATTTTGTGGATAATCTAAATGATGTGCTAAATTATTTATATTATCTAATTTAGCATTAAAGGCAGATTTACCTTTTTGTTGATACATTGGAAGCTTTGCAAACATCCAATCTAGGGTCTCTTTATAGGTCACTCTCCTAATTTGAAATTTACAACAACAAAACCAACCTGTCTGCTAGGCGCATTACTATCTAAATTCCATTTATGCATAAATGCTGTTTTTTTTGCTGGCTCTAATAAACAATCACTATTATTTGTTGTGCCTTTAACACCAGGTGTTGCACTTATAACCTTACCGTTTCTATCTACAATAATTTTAACAACTACTCTACCAGATTCATTACACTCTTGGGCAACTTTTCCTTTATTTACTAAACTTCTTCCATTTAAACCATAGCCTCCCGTACCGCTACCTGAACCAGGACTACCATAATAACTTGTAGCATATGGGTCGCCATTGGGCTGTCCTTTATCTCCGGCGGTATTATCATCCCCTTCGCTTCCAGAAGCAGTACCGTCAGATTTATTTAAGCCGCCCATCATTGCATCTAATTTTGCTTTCTTTGCCGCTTTTTCTTCGGCATCACGCTTCTCTTTAGCTAATTTTGCTGCTTCAGCTTTTGCTTTTGCTTTTTTTGCAGCATCTTCTGCTTTTTTCTTTGCTTCTTGCTGCTGCTTAATTTTTATGGACTCTTCGTTCTCTTGGGTTAAAACTTTTTCTTCAGATACTTCTTTAACCATTTCTTGTTCTGACACTTGCTCTTGTACTTGTTCCTCCACCACTTCTTCTTGCATAGTTTCTTTTGGAGGGGTATCTAAAGGTTCGGACTTTATTTTTTCTTTGGGTTGTACTTTTCCACTACCAAAGTCTGTAGTACCAAAATTTACAGAAATACCATTTTCTATAGGAGGATCCATATAGGTTAAGCCTATATAAAAGAGCACAAGCAATAACACACTTAACAAAAGTGTTGTTATTGTAAAAGAATTTTTCTTGTGTTTAGTGTCTAAAAACGCCATTAATTTGGTCGCACTGCCAAAATTACCTTATAGCTATTTCTATTTGCAATATCCATTACGTTTACTGCTTCTTTAATAGCTACACTTTCTTCCGCTCTAAGAATAATAGTAGGTTTTTCTTGGCCTTCTAGTGCCTTTTTTAATTCAATTTCAATGTATTCTCCGTTAATTCTCTCGTTATTAACGTAATATTGCAAATTTTTATCAATACTAACAGATACGTTCTGCGTATTTGTAGATTTCCCTTTTGCTTTAGGCAATAATAAGTCTAATGCATTTGGGGAATTAGCTGTAAGCATAAAAAAGATTAATAACAGAAATACAATATCTGTCATTGAAGACATGCTAAAGTCTGGACTTACTTTATTTCTTCCTTTTAGTTTCATACTTACAAGTTCTATAGAGGTTCATTTAATAAATCTAAGAACTCTACAGCATTAGCCTCCATCTTATGTACCACCTTGTCTGTTCTATTAACTAAATGGTTATATCCCATATAAGCAATAATACCAACAATTAATCCTGCAACAGTGGTTGTCATAGCGGTATAAATACCCGATGCTAAAGAACCCATTTCAGCTTGACCTCCACTACTTGCCATTTCGTGAAAGGCCAAAATCATACCAATAACAGTTCCTAAAAACCCAATCATTGGTGCGGCTCCAGCTACAGTAGCTAAAACACTTACATTTTTTTCTAATTTATACACTTCTAAAGTACCAGCATTTTCAATAGCGGTATTTATATCATCTAAAGGTTTTCCTATTCTAGAAACTCCTTTTTCTGTTAATCTAGCAACAGGCGAATCTGTTTGCGCACATAGTAATTTAGCAGCGTCTAACTTACCATTTGTTACATGGTCGCGAATCTGATTCATAAAATTTTTATCAATTTTAGATGCAGCATTTACCGCTAACAGCCTCTCAAAATAAATATAAAGGGCAACTGCAAGCATAATAAATAATACAGAAATGATTATTACACTTCCTGTACCTCCATTAAAAATTAAGTCTATTACAGACAGGGTTTTTTCTTCAGAGAGAATCTCTTCTTCTGCAACACCTTGCGTTAAATCTTGAAATAATAACATATAATTTCTCTTATCGTAGTTGCCTTTATAACGTTATTTTATAAAGAAAATTATACTAAAATCATTTTTACCATTAAATAACCTAAACCTCCTAAAACAATAGTGTAAGGTAATGCCATTTTTACCATTTTACCGTAAGATAAATTTATTAAAGGTGCTAATGAAGATGTTAGCAAAAATAAAAACGCGGCTTGGCCATTAGGTGTTGCTACACTTGGTAAGTTTGTACCTGTATTAATAGCAATTGCTAATTTTTCATAATGTTCTCTATCTATTGCTCCACTTTTAAATGCTGCTTGAACCTCACCTATATATACCGTTGCAACAAAAACATTATCACTTATTGCTGATAATATTCCATTTGCTATATAAAACAACCCAGGTTGAGATTGAGGACTCTGCTCTAATGCCCAAGAAATTATAGGGCTAAATAAATGTTGGTCATGGATCATTGCTACAATAACAAAAAATACAACTAACAAACCTGTAAATGGCAGAGCTTCTTCAAAGGCATGCCCTAAACTATGCTCTTCAATAATACCCATAAATGCAGTTTGAATAATTATAAGTGCTAAACCTATAAAACCTACTGGTGCAATATGAAGTGCTAAACCTGCTATTAATAAAATAGCCGAAACACCCTGAACAATTAACCCATATTTTTCTTTATCTGATCGCTTAGCATCTTCCTCAAGAGTATAATTTTCTATAATATTTGCTACAACCGGTGGTAATTTATCTCCAAAACCAAACCAACCTGTTAGCTCTAATACTATTGTAGTTAATATACCTCCAAAGAATACAGGAATTGTTATTGGTGCCATTTTTAAGAAAAACTCCACAAAATTCCAACCCATTCTTTCTCCTATAAGTAAGTTTTGCGGCTCTCCAACTAAAGTACAAACACCTCCTAAGGCTGTACCTACAACACCATGCATAATTAAACTACGTAAAAAACTTCGGAATTGCTCTAACGTTTCTCCACTTAATTCTTTCTTATCTACAACACCAGACTGATCATAATCCGACTTACCAGAATGTATTTTATGATACACACCATAAAAACCTACTGCAACACTTATTAATACTGCTGTAACTGTTAACGCATCTAAAAATGCAGACAAAACAGCCGAAAGAACCACAAAAAGTAATGACAGAACAACTTTAGATTTAATTTTAGTAAACACTTTACTAAATATAAACATTAATAAAGGCTTCATAAAATAAATACCTGCCACCATAAAAACCAATAACAAAACCACTTCTAGGTTTTGATCCACCTCATGATATGCATTTTCAGGAGTTGTTAACCCCAAAAAGAAAACCTCAATTGCTAGTAACCCACCTGATTGTAATGGGTAACATTTTAATGCCATTGCTAACGTAAAAATAAATTCCGCTATAAATAACCAAGAAGTCACCGTCTTTCCTAAAAAATAAAATGAAAAAACATTAAATATTAAAAAAATAATCATGGTTGACTTAAACCACTTTGGGCTATCCCCTAAAAAATACTTGAACATAAATACTTATTTTTAAATTAGTTGTTTCCTACGTTATTGACCGCAATTTAAATAGTTTTTGCTAAATTTAGACTAAATAAATTGAAAATAGTATTTCAAAAAAAACAAATACACTTTTAATTACAATTAGCTAGAGTCTACCTATATTTCTTAACTTAATATCTAGCTCGTATTAAGCTTTACATCGCAAATATAAAAATAATGATAGCTAATACGCTATTTAAAAATAAAGTAAATCTTAATATAAATAATCTTAATTCGATATATGATTTTATTAGCAAATAAACTAAATTAGATGCTTTATTTTAGCATAAACATAATATTTGCAAATATTCGCTTATAAATTTTATACATACCTCAATCTAATATGAACTTTAAATTATCAGAAGAGCATTTAATGATCCAACAAGCTGCAAGAGATTTTGCTCAAAATGAATTACTACCAGGAATAATTGAAAGAGACGACAAGCAAGAGTTTCCAACTGAACAAGTAAAAAAAATGGGGGAACTTGGATTTTTAGGAATGATGGTTGACCCTAAATACGGAGGCAGTGGCTTAGATACTATTTCTTACACTATTGTAATAGAAGAACTATCTAAAATAGACGCTTCTGCTGCAGTTATTGCATCTGTCAACAACTCTCTAGTCTGTTATGGTATAGAAGCTTACGGAACAGAAGAGCAAAAGAAAAAATACTTAACAAAATTAGCAACCGGAGAAGTAATTGGAGCGTTTTGCTTATCAGAACCAGAAGCGGGTAGCGATGCTACTTCCCAAAAAACTACTGCAATAGACAAAGGCGATCATTATATTTTAAATGGTACTAAAAATTGGATTACTAATGGAAGTACCGCAAGTATATATATTGTAATTGCACAAACCAATAAAGAGAAAGGACATAAAGGTATAAATGCAATAATTGTAGAAAAAGATACTAAAGGCTTTGAAATTGGCCCTAAAGAAAACAAATTAGGAATTCGTTCTAGTGACACACACTCTTTAATTTTTAACGATGTAAAAGTACCTAAAGAAAACAAACTTGGCGAAGATGGTTTCGGTTTTAAATTTGCTATGAAAACCTTATCTGGAGGAAGAATAGGTATTGCAGCACAAGCACTCGGAATAGCTGCCGGAGCTTATGAACTTGCAAAAAAATATGCTAAAGAACGCAAAGCCTTTGGAACCGAAATAAGTAACCATCAAGCTATTGCTTTTAAACTAGCCGACATGCACACACAAATAGAAGCTGCTAGACACCTAGTTTACAAAGCCGCATGGGATAAAGACCAAAAAAACAATTACGACCTATCTAGTGCCATGGCCAAACTTTACGCTTCGCAAGTAGCAATGGAAACAACAGTTGAAGCGGTACAAATACATGGCGGAAATGGTTTTGTAAAAGATTACCATGTTGAAAGACTAATGAGAGACGCCAAAATTACTCAGATTTACGAAGGAACTTCCGAAATTCAAAAAATTGTAATCTCTAGAAGCGTTTTAAAAGACTAAACTCACCTTATAAAAAAAAGTTTTATAACCTTACCCTATTGTTTTTCGGGTAAGGTTCTTTTATTTTTCAAAAAAGCATGTTACTACATTAAAAAAAATGGGGTTATTTGTTACAAAACAAAAGTAATACCAAACTACCCCTTAAAAAATGTTTCAGAACTATATTGAATGTACTACTTTTATCATTCTGATAAATTTAACCTTTTAAAAATTCATTATTAGGTATTATTTATCATTTTATTCCAATCAATGAATTTATTATGTCTTTTATGCAAAATCAGTAAACAAAGGACAAATAAATTGATATTTTTGAAGAAATACCATAATCTATGACGTTGAAAAAACAAGGGTTGTACCTACCAGAATTTGAACACGAAAACTGTGGAGCAGGTTTTATATGTAATCTTAAAGGAGAAAAAAATAATCAAATCATACATGATGCTTTAGAGATTTTAGTAAAGCTAGAACACCGTGGCGGTGTTAGTTCTGATGGAAAAACAGGAGATGGAGCTGGTTTATTAATTGATATTCCGCATGACTACTTTAAAAGAGTTTGCGATTTTTACATTCCTGAACAACGCAAATATGCTGTTGGTATGGTTTTTTTACCAAAAATACCTAACCAATATAGTTTTTGTAAAAAAGAATTTGAAAAAGAAATAACTGACCAAGGTTTAACTATTTTAGGATGGAGAACTGTACCTGTAGATTCCTCTAAATTAGGTCAAATTGCATTAGATTCAGAGCCTAACATAGAACAAGTGTTTATTGCTCAAGGAGATTTAGAAGAAAATATTTTTAGAGCTAAATTATATGCTGCTCGTAAAATTACAGAGCATACAATCCGAAATTCTAAAACTTCACAAGGAAACTATTTTTACATTCCTAGTCTATCAAACACTACTTTAATATATAAGGGTATTATTATGCCCGAAGATATTGGGCCATATTACACAGATTTACAACAACCAGATTTAGTTACAAGACTTGCTTTAGTACACCAACGTTTTTCTACGAATACAATGCCTACTTGGGAACTAGCGCAACCATTTAGATTCTTATGTCAAAATGGAGAAATTAACACATTAAGAGGTAACGTATCTAGAATGCGTGTACGTGAAGAAATAATGAAGTCTGATATTTTTGGAGACCAGTTTGAAAAGCTATTCCCAATAATACTACCAAATAAATCAGATTCTGCATCTATGGATATGTCTGTAGAGCTATTAACTTTAACAGGCCGTTCTTTACCAGAGGTAATGATGATGACAATTCCTGAAGCATGGGAAAAGCACGCAACAATGTCTGAAGAAAGAAAAGCATTTTACGAGTACAATTCATGCATAATGGAGCCTTGGGATGGCCCTGCCTCTGTTCCATTTACAGATGGAGATTATATAGGAGCATTATTAGACCGTAACGGATTAAGACCATCTAGATATACCGTAACAAAAAGTGGAAAACTTATTATGTCTTCTGAAGTAGGGGTTGTAAACATAGACCCTAAAGATATTGAAAGACACGGTCGTTTAGAGCCTGGAAAAATGTTTTTAGTAGACATGAATGAAGGCCGAATTATAGATGATGAAGAAATAAAAAATAAAATTGTTTCAGAAAGACCATATAAAAAATGGTTAAATGAAAACAGTATGCAATTAAAAGATGTTCCAAACACAAACGAAGTTTGTCCTATTGAAACATTAGACCTAAAAACAAGACAACGTTTATACAATTACACTATAGAAGACATTCAAGAAGTAATTGTACCTATGGCTCAAGTTGGTAAAGAGGCTCTAGGATCTATGGGAATAGATACTCCATTAGCAGTTTTATCCGACAATCCTCAACTAATATCAAACTATTTTAAACAATTATTTGCACAAGTTACTAACCCACCTTTAGATGGTATACGTGAAGAAGTTGTAACAGATATTAGTTTAGCTTTAGGGCATGACAAAAATATTTTTGACATAACACCTGAGCAATGTCATAAATTAAGAATACAAAATCCCGTAATTTCTAATAACGATTTAGAGAAAATTAGAAATATTAATGTCGAAGGTTTTAAAGCAGACACTATAGAAATGCTTTACAACAAAGACCACGGTATGAATGGCCTTGAAAACGGTTTAGATGAAATCATCTTAAAAATAACTAAATCTCTAGAAAAAGGAACCAACATAATAATCCTATCCGATAGAGGCGCAAAAAAAGGCTTGGCTCCAATTCCTGCTTTACTAGCATGTTCTTTTGTACATCACCAAATGAACCGTTTACGTAAGCGTTCTTATTTTGATATCGTAATCGAATCTGCAGAACCACGTGAACCACACCATTTTGCTACTTTATTTGGTTATGGCGCTTCTGCCGTTAACCCTTATATGGTTAACGAAATTATTAGAGAGCAAGTAAAAGAAGGCTTTATTAAATTAGATGAACAAAAAGCTGTAGATAACTTTAATAAAGCTATAGGAAAAGGAATTCTAAAAGTAATGAACAAGATTGGAATATCTACCTTACATTCTTATAGAGGATCTCAAATTTTTGAAATAGTTGGCTTTAATTCAAATTTTGTAAATAAATATTTTCCTTATACCGCTTCTAGAATTGAAGGTATTGGGCTTTATGAAATTGAAAAAGAAATTACAAAAAGATACAAATACGCATACCCAGACACTTATATTGATAAGCGTCTTGGATTAAATATTGGTGGAGAATATAGATGGAGACGAAATGGAGAACGCCATTTATTTAACCCAACTACAGTTGCTAAACTACAACAAGCTGTAAGATTAAATGATCAAAAATCTTACGATATATACAAAAATGCTATAAACGAACAATCCAAAAACCTTTTAACAATTCGCGGATTATTCGAGTTTAACAACTTAGACCCTATTTCTATTGATGAAGTAGAACCTTGGACAGATATTGTAAAACGTTTTAAAACCGGAGCAATGTCTTATGGCTCAATTTCTCGTGAAGCTCATGAAAATTTAGCAATAGCAATGAACCGTTTAGGTGGAAAATCTAACTCTGGAGAAGGTGGTGAAGATAGAAGACGTTTTCAACCAGATCCTAACGGGGACAATAGAAATTCTGCCATTAAACAAGTTGCATCTGGGCGTTTTGGAGTAACATCTCACTATTTAAGTTCTGCAAAAGAAATTCAAATAAAAATGGCTCAAGGTGCTAAACCTGGAGAAGGCGGACAATTACCAGGGCACAAAGTATTGCCTTGGATTGCTGAAGCAAGAAACTCAACTCCTTTCGTAGGATTAGTTTCCCCTCCACCACATCATGATATATATTCTATTGAAGATTTAGCACAATTAATTTACGATTTAAAAAATGCTAATAGAGAAGCTAGAATAAATGTAAAATTAGTATCTGAAGTAGGTGTTGGTACTATTGCCGCAGGTGTATCTAAAGCAAAAGCAGATGTAGTATTAATCTCAGGATACGATGGTGGTACTGGTGCTTCACCTTTAACCTCATTAAAACACGCAGGATTACCTTGGGAACTTGGTTTAGCAGAAGCACAACAAACATTAGTGCTTAACAACTTAAGATCTAGAATTGTAGTAGAATGTGATGGACAATTGAAAACTGGTCGTGATGTTGCCATTGCAGCACTATTAGGAGCAGAAGAATTCGGTTTTGCAACCGCTCCACTAGTAGCCTCTGGTTGTATTATGATGCGTAAATGCCATTTAAACACATGCCCGGTAGGTATTGCTACCCAAGATAAAGAGTTAAGAAAAAACTTTAAAGGCACACCTGAACATGTTATTAATTTCTTTTATTATGTTGCCAACGAGCTTAGAGAAATTATGGCAGACTTAGGGTTTAGAACTATGGATGAGATGATTGGACAGACTCAAAAAATAGACGCTAATAAAGCAATAAAACACTATAAGGCTAAAGGGTTAGATTTATCTGCAATATTATATCAACCAGCAGAATACAATAACTCTACACTAAAAAACACAGAAAAACAAGATCATAATTTAGAAAATGTAATGGACTTTCAAATACTAAAAGATGCACACGCTGCAATTTTTAGAAAAGAAATTACAACTCTTAATTACCCAATACACAATACGGATCGATCCTTAGGAGCAATTGTGTCTAATGAAGTGTCTAAAATATACGGACACTTAGGTTTACCTGAAGACACGTTAAACCTTAATTTTAAAGGATCCGCAGGTCAAAGTTTTGGAGTTTTTGGCGCAAGTGGAATTACATATACCGTTGAAGGAAACACAAATGATTATTTAGGAAAAGGACTTTCTGGAGGTAAAATAATTATAAAAAAGCCCGTTGATGCAGATTTTATTGCAGAACATAATATCATAGTTGGTAACGTATGTTTATTTGGAGCTGTAAAAGGTGAAGCATACATAAATGGTATTGCAGGCGAACGTTTTGCGGTTCGTAATTCTGGTGCTACAGCTATAGTAGAAGGAGTTGGTGACCATTGTTGTGAATATATGACTGGAGGTAGAATAGTTGTTCTAGGAGATACCGGACGTAATTTTGCTGCAGGTATGAGTGGCGGTTATGCATATGTATTAAATAATAGCGGAAAATTTACTAACGGTCTTTGTAATGAAGAAACTGTAGATTTTGACCCTATCACAACAGAAGATGAAAAAGAACTTAAAGGTTTAATACAAAAACATGTTGCCAATACTAATAGTAACAGAGGTAAAGAAATTTTAGCCGATTGGGAAAATAGTATATCCAAATTTGTGAAAGTAATGCCTAAAGAATATAAAATAGCTCTTGAGCGTATTGCAAATGAAGAACCAATGGTAGAAGAATTAACAATAGCGTAATTATGGGAAAAACAACAGGATTTAAAGAATTCGATAGAAAAGACGAACAATACACTGCTGTTGAAGAGCGTGTTAAAGATTATAAAGAATTTACAATCCCTTTAAGTGATAAAGAAATCACTGAACAGGGTTCTCGTTGCATGGATTGCGGTATACCTTTTTGCCATAGTGGTTGTCCGTTAGGAAACCTTATTCCAGATTTCAACCATATGGTTCACCAAGGAGAATGGCAAAAAGCCTCTTTAATTTTGCATTCCACAAATAATTTTCCTGAATTTACAGGTCGTTTATGCCCTGCACCATGTGAACAAGCATGTGTTTTAGGTATTATTGAAGACCCAATTTCTATAGAAAATATTGAAAAAAATATTGTTGAACGTGCTTTTAAGGAAGGTTGGATAAAACCTCAAATTCCTAAAAAAAGAACAGGAAAAACTGTTGCCGTTGTAGGTTCTGGTCCTGCTGGATTAGCTACAGCACAACAGTTAAATAGAGCCGGCCATTTAGTAACTGTTTACGAAAGAGATGATGAAGTTGGTGGATTATTACGCTATGGTATTCCAAACTTTAAAATGGAAAAAGGAATTATTGATCGTAGAGTAGAAATTCTAAAAGCAGAAGGAATTACTTTTAAAGTAAATTCTAACGTTGGTAAAAACGTATCTGTAGAGGAATTAAAAGCTTTTAGTGCTATTGTTTTAGCTGGTGGAGCTACAGAAAGACGATCTCTTCCTACACCTGGTATAGATGCTGATGGAGTAGTACAAGCAATGGATTTCTTAACACAACAAACAAAAGTTGTTTTTGGAAAAGAAGTAAAAGATCAAGTTTTAGCAACAGATAAAAATGTAATTGTAATTGGTGGTGGAGATACTGGATCAGATTGTGTTGGAACATCTAATCGCCAGAAAGCAAAATCTGTAATTAATTTTGAGATTATGCCTAAACCTCCTGGGCACCGTTCCCCTTCTACACCATGGCCTTATTGGCCACTACAACTAAAAACTTCTTCCTCACATAAAGAAGGAGTGGAACGTAATTGGTTAATTAATACTAAAGAGTTTATAACCAATGAAGAAGGAAAACTAACAGCCCTAAAAACTGTAAATGTTGAATGGGAAATGATTCCAGGACAACGTCCTAAACTAATTGAAATTCCAGGAACAGAAAAAACATGGCCATGCGATTTAGCATTACTAGCTTTAGGTTTTACTGGACCAGAAAATTACTTAGCAGAACAATTAGGCATAAAAAAAGATGCTCGTTCTAATTACCAAGCTAAGTATGGCAAATACCAGACCAACATATCCAATATATTTACAGCTGGAGATATGCGTAGGGGTCAGTCATTAATAGTATGGGCAATATCAGAGGGTAGAGAAGCTGCAAGAGAGGTAGATAAATATTTAATGGGTAAATCAGATTTACCATCTAAGAATATGAGTGGTGATTTACCAGGAGTTTAAAGTATAATTATATAAGTATAAAAGGGCTGTTTTAGTAATAAGACAGCCTTTTTTATGCGCTATAATTAGTGCGTTACAAGTATTTCTACTACGCTACTACGTTAGTACATATACAAATAAAAAAATATATGATACCTACACTACCATAGTAATAGCATTAAGTAAGTAGTATATATTACGCAATTACACCACCTCTTAGGCACTTATTATTCTAATAACAGTAGTGTATATTACTACACCTTAGAACTAGCTATAACAATAAAGCTTATTTTTTCCGTTTATTTACAGCACTTAATAGTAGTAATTTTTGGGTATAAAAAAAGTCCGATACGTAATGTATCGGACTTTGAAGAAGGCGGCTTCCTACTCTCCCAC
>CANNFY010000007.1 GCA_947504045.1 uncultured Maribacter sp. | reverse complement strand
TCTTCTACGGTATCTAATATACCATCGTTATCATCATCTAAATCTGCAATATCTGGAACGCCATCGCCATCTGTGTCTTTTTCATCTATTGGGTCTAAATAATCTGGAATACCATCTCCGTCTGTATCATCATTTGTTGGGTCACCATCACCATCAGCATCTTCATCTGGAGTGTCTATACCATCACCATCGTCATCTAAATCTCTATAGTTTACATCTTCTGTTCCATCTGTATCTGGCAAATCATTTGCTGGATCATTTATTTCATCATTTACATCAAAACCATCGTTGACATCTGTTCCTTCATAACCATCATCTAAACCATCGCCATCTGTATCTACTCCAGTATACGTCTGATCTGGTATACCATCATAATTAAAGTCGTTACCCTCATTATTATCTGGAACACTATCATTATCACTATCTAAATCAATATAATCTTGTGTATCTTCTCCGTCCGTATTAACTGGTGTTAATCCTTCTGGATATGCGCTATTTAAACCTTCATTATCAGCATAAGTAGATGCATCATCCTCATTTGGAGCTATATAACCATCCGTTGTTTGTGCCTCTACATTGTCTGGAATACCATCATTATCCGCATCTATATCTAAATAGTTTGGTATTCCATCGTTATCCGTATCTAATGGGTTTGTTGCTGGATCATTATCTCCATCTAAATTTGGATCTTCTACGGTATCTAATATACCATCGTTATCATCATCTAAATCTGCAATATCTGGAACGCCATCGCCATCTGTGTCAATACATACTATTGGTGCTACTCTAATACTAATTCCATGTGTATTTACTGGGTTAGTATCTGTTGAATAAAATTCTACTTCATCAATACCTGCGTTAGAAATCCAATCAAAACCTCCCGGATTTTTAATTGTTATTCCTCCTGAATTTTCAACATAATAATTATTTCCTTCATTATTTGCCTCAAAACCGCCTACTAAATTACTAAAGAATGTATAAGATGTATTTCCTGAATCCAATATACCATCTCTGGTTGAAGGATAAATAACATCGGAGTGGTGTAGTATACCTACTACAGGAACTGTTCCTGAAAATTTAAATTTTGTAGTTTGCGTATTATATAAAATAAACTCATTATCAGATGTAGTACTAGCTCCAATAACACTAACTATTACACTTCCTGCTGGCAAATTCCATTTATAGCTTATATCAACATCTAAACTTTCTAGATCTCCGTCAACATAAGATGTAGGGTAATTAAAATCTTCTGGAAGAATGTAAACAAAATTATCCGGTAAACACTCTATATCATTTGCAAAATTTACAAACGGAAGAAGCATTAATAATGTACAGATTATTCTTTTTTTTATAAAAAGATTATTCTTAAATAAGGTCGTAAAAAGTTCCATAAGTGTCAGTAATTTTAGGTTTACTTATCACCATGGCGTATTCAGAAAAGTGCTATTAGTAAGATGCTGGGAGCATAATTTATTATGATGCAAGATAAATGTAAAAATCTTTTCATCAAATTCTTTTCTTTCTATAAATTGTGTAAAATCTTTAAAAAACTCATATCATCGTTGAAAAGCTAATTATTGTCAGAGCCATAGCATTATGTCGATAAAATTAGCTTTTGTACAATATTTTCAAAAGTGCATTTCATCGATAAAATATGCTTTTAATCGGTGTTTTAAATTTCAAAGCCCCTAAATAATTCAACTAATATTAATAATATCTTAGATAAAATGATCTTATATTTTACCTTATTTTTGTGGCAAATTTAGATGATGGACTTTAAGACTGAAATTCAACGAAGAAGAACATTTGGTATAATTTCTCACCCAGATGCAGGAAAAACCACTTTAACAGAAAAATTATTATTATTTGGTGGCGCTATACAAGAAGCTGGCGCAGTAAAAAATAATAAAATTAAGAAAACTGCTACCAGTGATTTTATGGAAATAGAAAGGCAAAGAGGAATTTCTGTAGCTACTTCCGTTTTGGCATTTATATACAATAACAAAAAAATAAATATTTTAGATACACCTGGTCATAAAGATTTTGCTGAAGATACTTTTAGAACTCTTACTGCAGTTGATAGTGTTATTGTTGTTATTGATGTTGCAAAGGGGGTTGAAGAGCAAACTATAAAATTAGTTGAAGTTTGCAGAATGCGTAATATTCCTATGCTTGTTTTTATAAACAAACTGGATAGAGAAGGTAAAGACGCTTTTGATTTATTAGATGATTTAGAACAAAAACTTGGGCTAAAAGTAACCCCATTAAGTTTTCCTATAGGTATGGGATATGATTTTAAAGGAATCTATAACATTTATGAAAAAAATGTAAACTTATTTAGTGGTGATAGTAAGAAAAATATTGAAGATACAATTGCAATAGACGATTTACAAAGTCCGGAATTAACAAAGTTAATTGGAGAAAAAGCTGCAGATACTTTACGAGATGATTTAGAACTAGTTAGTGGTGTTTATCCTAAGTTTGATAAAGATGCCTATTTAAAAGCAGAACAACAACCCGTGTTTTTTGGGTCAGCATTAAATAATTTTGGTGTTCGCGAATTGTTAGATTGCTTTATAAATATTGCTCCTTCTCCTAGACCAAAATTAGCAGAAGAAAGGCTAGTAAATGCAAATGAAAAAGAGCTTTCTGGATTTGTATTTAAAATACATGCTAATATGGACCCTAAACATAGAGATAGATTAGCTTTTGTAAAAATTGTTTCTGGTACTTTCGAAAGAAATAAACCCTATTTACATGTACGCCAAGGTAAAAAATTAAAATTCTCTAGTCCGAATGCATTTTTTGCTGAAAAAAAAGAAATTGTAGACATTTCTTATCCAGGTGATATAGTTGGTCTACATGATACCGGAAATTTTAAAATTGGAGATACGCTTACTGAAGGCGAAAAATTAAATTACAAAGGTATTCCTAGTTTTTCTCCAGAACATTTTAGATATATTAATAATGCAGACCCTTTAAAATCTAAGCAACTATATAAAGGCATAGACCAATTAATGGATGAGGGAGTTGCGCAACTTTTTACTTTAGAACTAAATGGACGTAAGGTAATAGGTACTGTTGGAGCTTTACAGTTTGAAGTAATACAATATAGATTAGAGCATGAATATGGTGCTAAATGTAGTTATGAAAACTTTCCTGTACATAAAGCATGCTGGGTAGACCAATCTAATAACAAAACAGGAGAGTTTAAAGAGTTTATTAGAGTAAAGCAAAAATTTTTAGCAAAAGACAAGAAAGGACAGTTAGTATTTTTAGCAGATTCTAGTTTCTCATTACAAATGACACAGCAAAAATATCCATCTGTAAAACTACACTTTACATCTGAGTTTGATTAAAATAAAATATTCTTAAAAATAAAAAAGCGATGATTAAAAATCATCGCTTTTTTATTTTTAAGCTTCCCCTGTTGGTCCAAAGTTCATTGGAATTGGAGGTTGCTCATAATCTTTTATTACACCATGAGCCTTTTCAAAACGAACTATATTATCATTTAAAGCTCTAAGAAATTTCTTAGCGTGTTGTGGGGTTAAAACAATTCTACTTTTAACCTTTGCTTTAGGCGCACCAGGCATCATACTTATAAAATCTACAACAAATTCAGAAACAGAATGGTTTATAATAGCTAGGTTAGAATAAGTTCCTTCAGCCACTTTCTCATCCAATTCTATATTTATTTGCTGTTGTTTTTTTGACTCTTCACTCATAAATTCTATTTCTTTTTTAGTACACTAATAAAACTCTTTCAATGTAAAGTTAGTATAGATTATACCTATAAAAAAATAACCCCCGATTTTCATCGAGGGTTATTTTTTATAATTTAAAACTTTAAAGCTTCTTTACGAGCCATAATTTCATCGTACTCTTCTTTAGAGCCAACAATAATATTATCATAATCTCGCATTCCTGTACCTGCAGGTATTTTATGTCCTACAATTACATTCTCTTTCAATCCTTCTAAAGTATCTACTTTACCACTTACAGCAGCCTCATTTAACACTTTAGTTGTTTCCTGGAAGGAAGCAGCAGATATAAATGATTTTGTCTGTAAAGATGCACGTGTTATACCTTGAAGTATTGGAGTTGCCGTAGCAGCTACAGCATCTCTAGCCTCAATTAAGTTTTTATCTGCTCTTCTTAAAATAGAGTTTTCATCTCTAAGTTCTCTAGCAGTAATTATTTGTCCTGGTTTTATTGTTTCAGAATCACCAGCATCTACAACAACTTTCTTACCATATATTTCATCATTCTCAACAATAAAGTCTTGTTTATGAATTAATTGGTTTTCTAAGAAAATAGTATCTCCTGGATCAACAATACGCACTTTACGCATCATTTGCCTAACAACTACCTCAAAATGCTTGTCATTAATCTTCACACCTTGTAAACGATATACTTCTTGTACTTCATTAACTAAGTACTGTTGTACAGCAGATGGTCCTTTAATTTTTAAGATATCTTCTGGAGTTATTGATCCATCAGAAAGTGGCATACCAGCTCTTACATAATCATTTTCTTGAACTAAGATTTGATTAGAAAGTTTTACTAAATACTTTTTAACTTCTCCTAATTTAGATTCAATAATTATCTCACGGTTACCTCTTTTAATTTTTCCAAAAGAAACAACACCATCAATCTCAGAAACAACAGCTGGGTTAGATGGGTTACGAGCTTCAAATAACTCAGTAACTCTTGGAAGACCACCAGTAATATCACCTGCTTTAGCAGATTTACGTGGAATCTTAACTAAAATTTGTCCTTCCTTAATCTTATCATTATCGTCTACCATTAAGTGAGAACCTACTGGTAAGTTATAAGAACGTAAAATTTCTTCTTTAGAATTCTTAATTAATAAGGTTGGTATTAATTTTTTATTTCTAGATTCTGAAATTACTTTCTCTTGGAAACCTGTTTGCTCATCAATTTCTACCTGATATGTAACACCTTGCTCAATATTCTCATAAGAAATTTGACCTGGGAATTCAGAAACAATTACACCGTTATATGGATCCCAAGAACAAATAATATCTTCTTTAGCTATTTTAGCGCCATTCTCAATAAATAATTGAGAACCATAAGGAATATTGTTAGTACTTAATACAATACCAGACTTAGGCTCTACAATTTTAATTTCTGATGTTCTAGATATTACAATTGTTGCTGGCTTACCTTCAGTATCTTCTCCTACAACCGTTCTTAAATCTTCAATCTCTGCAACACCACCAAATTTAGCTATAAGCTTATTATCTTCAGAAATGTTACCTGCAATACCACCCACGTGGAAAGTACGCAATGTTAACTGTGTACCTGGTTCTCCAATAGATTGTGCGGCAACAACACCAACAGCTTCACCTCTTTGCACCATCTTATTAGTAGATAAGTTTCTACCATAACATTTAGCACAAATACCTTTTTTGGCTTCACATGTTAATGCGGAACGTACTTCAACTTTTTCTATTGGTGATTCTGAAATCTTTTTAGCATCAGACTCCATTATCTCTTGACCAGCAGTAAGTATCAACTCCTCAGTTAAAGGATTATAAACATCATGTAATGAAACTCTACCTAGAATTCTAGCTTCTAAAGTTTCTACAATTTCTTCATTTTTCTTTAATGCTGTAACTTCAACTCCTCTTAAAGTTCCACAATCTTCTGTGTTAATTATAACATCTTGAGAAACATCCACTAAACGACGTGTTAAATAACCTGCATCGGCCGTTTTAAGGGCTGTATCTGCAAGACCTTTACGTGCACCGTGTGTAGAGATAAAATACTCTAAAATAGAAAGTCCTTCTTTAAAGTTTGAAAGAATCGGGTTTTCAATAATCTCTCCTCCACCTGCAGTAGATTTTTTAGGCTTTGCCATTAATCCACGCATACCTGTTAATTGGCGAATTTGTTCTTTAGAACCCCTAGCACCAGAATCAAGCATCATATATACCGAGTTAAATCCTTGTTGATCTTCTCTAATACGCTTCATAGCTAACTCTGTTAACTGCGCATTAGTAGATGTCCAAACATCAATAACTTGGTTATAACGTTCGTTATTAGTAATAAGACCCATGTTGTAATTTGCCATAATGCCGTCTACTTGACCGTTAGCATCAGCAATCATTTCATGTTTCTCTTTTGGTATAATAATATCTCCTAAACTAAAAGATAATCCACCTTTAAAGGCATAGTCATATCCTAAAGTTTTAATTCTATCTAAGAAATCAGCAGTTGTAGGAACATCCGTAACAGCTAATATTCCACCAATAATATCTCTTAATGATTTCTTGTTTAAGACATCATTAATATATCCTGCTTGCTCAGGAACTCTCATATTAAATAAAACTCTACCTACAGTTGTTGGTATAATTTTATTTACTAATTCTCCCTCTTCATTAAAATCTTTAGCACGAACTTTAATTCCTGCATTAAGATTTACCATTCCTTCATTTAAAGCTATTTCAACTTCTTCATAAGAATAAAAAGTTAACCCTTCACCTTTAATTGGCACTTCTGGTGTAGACTTTCTTTCTTTAGTCATATAGTAAAGACCCAATACCATATCCTGAGAAGGTACTGTAATAGGAGATCCGTTTGCTGGGTTCAAAATATTTTGAGAAGCTAACATTAATAGTTGTGCTTCTAAAATAGCTTCTGGCCCTAATGGTAAGTGAACCGCCATTTGATCCCCATCAAAATCGGCATTAAATGCCGTACAAGCTAATGGGTGTAAACGTATTGCCTTACCTTCAATTAATTTAGGCTGGAAAGATTGTATACCCAAACGGTGCAGTGTAGGAGCACGGTTTAGTAATACTGGATGTCCTTTAAGAACATTTTCCAAGATATCCCAAACTACAGGTTCTTTTTTATCTATTATTTTCTTAGCAGATTTAACTGTTTTTACAATACCTCTTTCAATTAACTTACGAATTACAAAAGGTTTGTAAAGTTCTGCAGCCATATCTTTAGGAAGACCACATTCGTATAATTTTAATTCTGGTCCTACAACAATTACAGAACGAGCTGAATAATCTACACGCTTACCAAGTAAGTTTTGACGGAAACGACCCTGTTTACCTTTCAATGAATCTGATAGAGATTTTAATGGTCTGTTAGATTCCGTTTTAACTGCTGATGCTTTACGTGTATTATCAAATAAAGAATCTACAGATTCCTGAAGCATACGTTTCTCATTTCTAAGAATTACTTCTGGAGCTTTAATTTCAACTAAACGCTTTAAACGGTTATTACGTATAATAACTCTTCTGTATAAATCATTTAAATCAGATGTAGCAAAACGACCACCATCTAATGGTACTAATGGACGTAATTCTGGTGGTATAACCGGAATTACTTTCATAATCATCCATTCTGGTCTATTTTCTCTATTTTCTTGAGATTCTCTTAAAGCTTCAACAACTTGAAGTCTTTTTAAAGCTTCCGTCTTTCTTTGCTTAGATGTCTCTGTATTAGCTTTATGTCTTAACTCATAAGATAATTCTGCTAAGTCAATTCTTGCTAATAAATCAATTAAACATTCTGCCCCCATTTTAGCAATAAACTTATTTGGGTCAGAATCTTCTAAATATTGATTTTCTTGAGGTAATTCCTCTGCAATATTTAAGTATTCTTCCTCTGTTAAGAAATCCATCTTCTTAACTTCTTCTCCTTCTGGACCTTTAGCAATTCCTGGTTGAATAACCACGTAACGCTCATAATAGATAATCATATCTAATTTCTTAGATGGTAATCCAAGAAGGTATCCAATCTTATTTGGTAAAGAACGGAAATACCAGATATGCGCTACAGGAACAACTAAATTAATATGCCCTACTCTATCTCTACGTACTTTTTTCTCTGTTACTTCTACCCCACAACGGTCACAAACAATACCACGGTAACGTATTCTTTTATATTTACCACAAGCACACTCATAATCCTTAACAGGACCAAAAATACGCTCACAAAAAAGACCGTCTCTCTCTGGTTTGTGTGTTCTATAGTTAATAGTTTCAGGCTTTAAAACTTCACCTTTAGATTCTCCTAAAATTGCTTCAGGAGACGCTAATCCGATGGAAATTTTATCGAACCTTTTAATTGGGTTATTATCTTTTATTCTAGCCATAATTTAATGGTGATACTAAATTAACAATGTTTTCTTAAATCTTTTTATCGATTTGTTTTATTCCTCTAATCTAATGTCTAAACCTAAACCTTTAAGTTCATGCATTAATACGTTAAAGGATTCTGGCAATCCAGGTTCTGGCATTGTTTCGCCTTTTACAATAGACTCATATGTTTTTGCTCTACCAATAACATCATCGGATTTAACCGTTAATATTTCTCTAAGAGTAGCAGATGCTCCATATGCTTCTAGTGCCCATACTTCCATTTCTCCAAAACGTTGACCACCAAATTGTGCTTTACCACCTAATGGTTGTTGTGTAATTAAAGAGTAAGGTCCTATAGAACGAGCATGCATTTTATCATCCACCATATGTCCTAATTTCAACATATAAATTACACCTACTGTTGCCGGTTGATCAAAACGTTGACCAGTACCACCATCATGTAAATAAGTATGTCCAAATCTTGGTATACCAGCTTCATCTGTATAAGCATTTATTTGATCCAATGTAGCACCATCAAAAATTGGTGTTCCAAACTTTTTACCAAGTTTTAGACCTGCCCAACCTAATACAGTTTCATAAATTTGACCAATGTTCATACGAGAAGGTACCCCTAGTGGGTTTAATACAATATCAACAGGTGTTCCGTCTTCTAAGAAAGGCATATCCTCATGACGAACGATACGAGAAACAATACCTTTGTTTCCGTGACGACCTGCCATTTTATCACCAACTTTTAATTTACGTTTTTTAGCAACATAAACTTTAGCTAATTTGATAATACCCGCTGGTAATTCATCCCCTACAGAAATTGTAAACTTATCTCTTCTAAGGTTACCCTGAAGATCATTTAACTTAATCTTGTAGTTATGTAATAAATCTGCTAATTGAGCATTTGTATCTTTATCTGTAGTCCAGCTACCACCAACTAAGTGTGCAAAATCATCTACAGCATTTAACATCTTCATGGTATATTTTTTACCTTTTGGTAAAACTTCCTCCCCTAAATCATTTAATACTCCCTGTGATGTTTTTCCATTAACTATGATAAATAATTTTTCAATTAATATATCTTTTAGTTGTTGAAACTTTACTTCGTATTCTAATTCTAATTTAGAAATAGCTTCTTTATCTTCAGAACGTTTACGCTTATCTTTTATTGATCTAGAAAATAATTTCTTTTCAATTACAACACCTCTTAAAGATGGAGAAGCTTTTAAAGATGCATCTTTAACATCCCCTGCTTTATCTCCAAAAATTGCTCTTAGTAATTTTTCTTCAGGAGTTGGATCAGACTCTCCTTTTGGAGTAATCTTACCAATAAGAATATCGCCAGGTTTAACTTCAGCACCAATACGAATCATTCCATTTTCATCCAAATCTTTTGTTGCTTCTTCCGAAACATTTGGAATATCATGTGTTAATTCTTCAGCTCCTAACTTTGTATCACGTACATCTAAAGAATATTCGTCTACATGTATAGATGTAAAAACATCTTCACGAACAACTTTTTCAGAAATTACGATTGCATCTTCAAAGTTATAACCTTTCCAAGGCATAAATGCAACCACTAAGTTTCTTCCTAATGCTAATTCTCCTTTTTCAGTTGCATACCCTTCACAAAGTACCTGACCTTTTTTAACTCTATCCCCTTTTTGAACAATAGGCTTAAGGTTAATACTTGTTCCTTGGTTTGTTTTTCTAAATTTAACTAATTTATATGTCTTAGAATCCTCTTCAAAACTTACTAACCTCTCTTCATCGGTACGATCGTACTTTACAGTAATTTTTTGAGAATCTACGTACTCAATAACACCTTCTCCTTCTGCATTAATTAACACCCTAGAATCTGATGCTACTTGACGCTCTAAACCAGTTCCAACAATTGGAGACTGAGGCTTTAATAACGGTACAGCTTGACGCATCATGTTAGATCCCATTAATGCACGGTTTGCATCATCATGTTCTAAGAATGGAATTAAAGATGCGGATATAGATGCTATTTGATTTGGAGCAACATCCGTATATTGTATTTCAGATGGATCTACAACTGGGAAATCCCCTTCTTCTCTTGCAATTACTTTTTCAGTATCTATTGTGCCGTCTTCTTTTAGAGGAATGTTTGCTTGTGCAATTTTCATTCCCTCTTCCTCTTCTGCACTTAAATACTTAAACTCATTAATATCAACCTTAGAATCTGTTACCTTACGGTACGGAGTTTCTAAGAATCCCATAGGGTTAACTTTTGCAAAAACAGCTAAAGAAGATATAAGACCAATATTTGGTCCTTCCGGTGTTTCAATAGGACATAATCTTCCGTAGTGAGTATAGTGAACATCACGTACTTCGAAACCTGCTCTTTCTCTAGATAAACCTCCAGGCCCTAGAGCAGATAATCTTCTTTTATGTGTAATCTCTGCTAATGGATTTGTTTGATCCATAAACTGAGATAATTGATTTGTTCCAAAGAAAGAATTAATAACAGAAGACAATGTCTTAGCATTAATCAAATCAATAGGCGTAAAAACTTCATTATCACGAACGTTCATACGCTCACGAATAGTTCTAGCCATACGAGCTAAACCAACACCAAATTGAGACGATAATTGTTCTCCTACTGTTCTAACACGACGGTTAGATAAGTGATCAATATCATCAATCTCAGCTTTAGAGTTAATTAACTCAATCAAATATTTAATAATAGTTATAATATCTTCTTTAGTCAAGACTTGCTTGTCCATTCCAATATCTAACTGTAATTTTTTGTTCATTCTATAACGACCAACTTCACCTAAATTATAACGTTGATCAGAAAAGAATAATTTATCAATTATACCTCTTGCAGTTTCCTCATCTGGCGGTTCTGCATTACGTAATTGACGGTATATATGTTCAACAGCTTCTTTTTCAGAGTTTGTTGGATCTTTCTGTAATGTATTATGAATAATAGCATAATCAGACTGTGCATTATTCTCTTTATGTAATAATACAGTCTTAACATCAGCATCCATAATTTCTTGAATATGGTCTTTTTCAAGAATTGTGTCACGATCTAAAACAATTTCATTTCTTTCAATAGATACAACTTCACCTGTATCTTCATCTACGAAATCTTCATGCCAAGTGTTCAATACTCTAGCCGCAAGTTTACGACCTAATACTTTCTTTAAACCTGCTGTAGAAACTTTTACTTCCTCAGAAAGGTCAAAAATTTCTAAAATATCTTTATCTCTTTCAAAACCAATTGCTCTAAATAAAGTAGTAACAGGTAATTTTTTCTTTCTATCAATATATGCGTACATAACGCCATTGATATCTGTAGCAAATTCTATCCAAGAACCTTTAAAAGGAATTACTCTTGCAGAATAAAGCTTAGTTCCATTTGCGTGAAAAGATTGTCCAAAGAAAACCCCTGGAGAACGGTGTAATTGAGATACAACAACTCTTTCTGCACCATTAATAACAAATGTACCACTAGGTGTCATATAAGGTATAGTACCTAAATAAACATCCTGTACTATTGTTTCAAAATCCTCATGCTCTGGATCTGTACAATATAATTTAAGTCTTGCCTTTAACGGCACACTATAAGTAAGTCCACGCTCAATACATTCTTGAATAGAATATCTAGGTGGATCTATAAAATAATCTAAAAATTCCAATACAAACTGATTTCTAGTATCAGTTATTGGAAAGTTTTCCATGAAGGTATTATATAATCCTTCATCTCCTCTTTGATC
Organism: uncultured Maribacter sp.; assembly: GCA_947504045.1. GTDB lineage: Bacteria > Bacteroidota > Bacteroidia > Flavobacteriales > Flavobacteriaceae > Maribacter_B. The sequence continues at coordinate 95,913 of CANNFY010000007.1, read as the reverse complement.
AGATTTAGTTTCAAGTTGAAAGAAATCTTGAAATGATTTAATCTGAATATCCAAAAAATCTGGATATTCCGGAGTGTTCTTAGCGGATGCAAAATTAATTCTCTGAGTCTGATTTTTGAACATCTATGGACAGTATTTTGATCGTGAATACTAAATGGGTTGTATACTACTTAATATACATAATATATAAAAAAGGCTTAGGTCTAAGCGCAAATTTGCGAAAAGACCTAAACCATAAGTGCTATATGTTGTTGCTATTATTTAAGCTCAACTTCTGCTCCTGCTTCTTCTAATGAATTCTTGATTCCTTCAGCTTCGTCTTTAGAAACACCTTCTTTAATTGCTTTTGGTGCGCTATCAACTATGTCTTTAGCATCTTTTAATCCTAAACCAGTTAATTCTTTAACTAATTTTACAACTGCTAACTTAGAAGCACCAGCTGCTTTTAATATTACATCAAATTCTGATTTTTCTTCAGCAGCTTCACCACCACCAGCAGCTCCACCAGCAGCAACAGCAACTGCAGCAGCTGCAGGCTCTATACCGTATTCATCTTTTAATATATCAGCTAATTCATTTACTTCTTTTACAGTAAGATTAACTAATTGTTCTGCGAAATCTTTTAAATCTGCCATTTTTACTATCGTTTAATAAATTTTTAAAATATAATTGTTTTTAGTGCGTACTATTTTTCTGATAATGTTTTAAGGATACCAGCCAGTTTACCACCACCTGATTTAAGTCCAGAAATAACATTTTTAGCAGGAGATTGTAATAACCCTATAATCTCGCCAATCATTTCTTCTTTAGACTTAATGCTTACTAAAGCATCCAAGTTTTCATCACCAATATAAACTGCTTCTTCTACGAAAGCTCCTTTTAACAAAGGCTTATCAGATTTTTTTCTGAAATTCTTTATTAATTTTGCAGGTGCATTTCCAACTTCAGAAAACATTAAAGAAGTATTTCCTTTAAGTACTTCAGGAAGTTCTCCAAATTCTCTATCAGAAGCTTCCATTGCTTTTGCTAGCAATGTATTTTTAACTACCGCAAGTCTAATATCTGCCTTGAAGCATGCTCTTCTTAAATCAGAAGTAGTAACTGCATCAAGACCAGAGATATCTGCTAAATAAATAGTAGAACTATCTCCTAACTGCGTAGTCAAATCTTGTATAACGTTTGCTTTTTCTTCTCTTGTCATAATTAAATTTTTAAACTACCAGTTAATTAAACTGTTTTTGGATCTAATTGAACACTTGGACTCATTGTACTAGACATGAATATTGATTTAATATACACACCTTTAGAGGCCGTTGGTTTCAATTTATTTAAAGTATCTAATAACTCCTTACAGTTTCCTGCAATTTTATCAGGTGAGAAAGAAGCTTTACCTATTGCTGTATGCACAATACCAGTCTTATCTACTTTAAAATCTATTTTACCTGATTTTACTTCTGTAACCGCTTTAGCTACATCCATAGTAACAGTACCTGTTTTTGGGTTAGGCATTAAACCTCTTGGACCTAAAACACGTCCTAAAGGGCCTAATTTTCCCATTACGCTTGGCATTGTGATAATTACATCAACATCTGTCCAACCCGCTTTTATTTTTGCTAAATATTCATCTAATCCAACATAATCAGCCCCAGCTTCTTTAGCTTCAGCTTCTTTATCCGGAGTAACTAAAGCCAAAACTTTAACATCTTTACCTGTTCCATGTGGAAGTGTTACTACCCCACGAACCATTTGATTTGCTTTTCTTGGATCAACACCCAAACGAACAGCTATATCAATAGATGCATCAAATTTTGTATTAGTTATTTCTTTTACTAAAGCAGACGCCTCATCAACAGAATAAAGTCTATCTTTTTCTATTTTAGCACGAGCCTCCTTTTGTTTCTTTGTTAACTTTGCCATTTAAATTGCTTTTAAGATTTTAAAAAGGTCTTTTACCTGCAACTTTTAAACCCATAGATCTTGCTGTACCTGCAATCATACTCATTGCTGATTCTACAGTGAACGCGTTTAAATCTACCATTTTGTCTTCGGCTATTGCCTTAACCTGGTCCCAAGTTACATTACCTGATTTTACTCTGTTAGGTTCGCCAGATCCTTTTTTAATCTTAGCTGCTTCCAATAGCTGAACTGCCGCTGGTGGTGTTTTTACAATAAAATCAAATGATTTATCCTTGTATACGGTGATAACAACTGGTAATACTTTACCTGGTTTATCCTGCGTACGAGCATTAAACTGCTTACAGAATTCCATAATGTTAACACCGGCAGCACCTAAGGCGGGTCCAACCGGTGGCGATGGATTCGCTGCACCTCCCCTAACTTGTAGTTTAACTACTTTACCTACTTCTTTTGCCATTGTTTTTAATTAAATTGAAAGTGTACCAATGGAAGCGATACAACTTTTAAATATGTAACAAATTATATTAAATTTTCTCTACTTGCATGTAACTTAACTCTAATGGAGTTTTTCTTCCAAAAATCTTCACCATTACTTCAAGCTTACGTTTTTCCTCATTAATTTTTTCAACTGTACCGTTAAAACCATTAAAAGGACCATCTATTACTTTTACTGTTTCTCCAAAAATAAAAGGTATTGCAACACTATCTGTATTAACAGTTAATTCATCAACTTTACCTAACATTCTATTTACTTCAGATTTTCTAAGCGGAACAGGATCCCCTCCTTTTGTTTCCCCTAAAAAACCTATCACATTTGTAATAGACCTAATAATATGCACCATTTCTCCACCTAAATTGGCTTTTACCATGATGTACCCAGGAAAATAAACTTTTTCCTTATTAATTTTCTTTCCGTTTCTTATTTGAATTACTTTTTCAGTAGGAACTAGAACATCCTCTAAATAATCAGAAAAACCTAAGCGAGCAATCTCACTTTCGATATATCCTTTAATTTTATGCTCCTGCCCACTAACAGCTCTCACCACATACCACTTCTTCTCTAAAACTTCAGACATAGGATTGTAGCTTAGTTTAAAACGTTATTAAAATACAACTGCACCAACTTACTTAATGCAGAATCAACACCCCATGTTGCTAAAGCAAATAATATAGAAAACACCGCTACAACAATCATAAGATTAGAAGATTCCGAACGTGGCGGAAGTGTAACATTATTTTTTAACTCCTCTATAGATTCCTTTATATAAGTTAACATAGTTGTTTATTTTTTTAAATTCCAGAAAAACAAATAATTTTCTTGCCTTTCTTTTTTTTGCACGGCAGGAGAGACTCGAACTCCCGACACCTGGTTTTGGAGACCAGTGCTCTACCAACTGAGCTACAACCGTGTGTATTTTACACTGAAAGGTATCCGCCAATGGCGGACACCTTATAATGTAAAACTATAATTTATTTTAATCTAAAATTTTAGTTACCTGACCAGCACCTACTGTTCTACCACCTTCACGTATTGCAAAACGTAAACCTACGCTTAATGCAATTGGAGATAATAACTCAACAGTAATAGTAAGGTTATCACCAGGCATAACCATCTCAACTCCAGAAGGAAGATTAATTGTACCTGTTACATCCGTTGTTCTTACATAAAACTGTGGACGATAGTTGTTATGGAATGGTGTATGACGACCACCTTCTTCTTTTTTAAGGATATAAACCTCAGCTTCAAATTTAGCATGTGGAGTTACAGAACCTGGCTTACAGATTACCATTCCTCTCTTAATGTCAGTTTTTTCAATACCTCTTAATAAGATACCAACATTATCTCCAGCTTCACCTCTATCTAATATTTTACGGAACATCTCAACCCCTGTAATAGTAGAAGATAATTTCTCAGCACCCATACCAATAATATCTACAGCATCACCAGTATTAGCAACACCAGTTTCGATACGACCTGTAGCAACAGTTCCACGACCAGTAATTGTAAATACATCTTCGATTGGCATTAAGAAATCTTTATCAACATCTCTTTTTGGTAACTCAATCCAAGCATCAACCTCCTCCATTAATTTCATTACTGTATCAACCCACTTTTGCTCACCGTTAAGCGCACCTAAAGCAGAACCAGCAACAACAGGTCCATTATCACCATCATACTCATAAAAAGAAAGTAACTCTCTTACTTCCATTTCTACTAATTCTAATAATTCCTCATCATCAACCATATCCACTTTATTCATGAATACAACAATTCTTGGAATACCAACCTGACGTCCTAATAAGATGTGCTCACGTGTTTGTGGCATTGGACCATCTGTAGCAGCAACAACCAATATAGCACCATCCATTTGAGCAGCACCAGTAACCATGTTCTTTACATAATCGGCGTGACCAGGACAATCTACGTGTGCGTAGTGACGATTTGCAGTAGCATATTCTACGTGCGATGTATTAATTGTAATACCTCTTTCTTTTTCTTCAGGAGCGTTATCGATAGAATCGAAACTTCTTAATTCAGAAAGACCTGCATTTGCTAATACTGTAGTAATAGCAGCAGTTAATGTAGTTTTACCGTGATCTACGTGTCCAATAGTACCTATATTTAAGTGCGGTTTGGAACGATCAAAAGTTTCCTTTGCCATGTTTAATGAATTTTAATCTTTAGTTTATATTAGTGTACAAATTTTATCTTTAATTGAGCCAATGACGAGATTTGAACTCGTGACCTCTTCCTTACCAAGGAAACGCTCTACCCCTGAGCTACACCGGCGTAAAGTGTTCAATTCAACACCTTAAACAACCAAAGCCCATTAAAGGTGTTTATTACAGAAAAAACAGAAACAACCCAAGGCCGATTCTGTTTTTTATGTTTTGAGCGGGAGACCGGGTTCGAACCGGCGACATTCAGCTTGGAAGGCTGACGCTCTACCAACTGAGCTACTCCCGCTTATTTACCTCTGAAAATTCAGAGAGCAAAATTACAACATTTTCAAAATTTCAAAAAGTTTTTATTAAAAAAATAAACCCCAACAAAAGCTATTTTAAAATTTAGCTTTGCAAAAGTAATCTTTTAAAATTACTTTCTAAAATTTTTTGTGGGGAGAGCAGGATTCGAACCTGCGAAGACGTAGTCAGCAGATTTACAGTCTGCCCTCGTTGGCCGCTTGAGTATCTCCCCAAACCATTATTTAAAGAACTTTTCAAAAGAGCCGATGGAGGGACTCGAACCCACGACCTGCTGATTACAAATCAGCTGCTCTAGCCAGCTGAGCTACATCGGCTTTTAAACTTTTTTAGTTATAAAAAAGTCCGCTATTTCTAACGGACTGCAAATGTATACGTTTTTTTGTTTAATCAAAACAAAAAATGAAAAAAATTTAATTAAGCTTGTGCTCTTATTTTTTGCTTCTTTTTTATTAGCCTTCGTTCCAGCGAATTACATGCAGAATCCACCGCTTCTTCAAAAGACTTACATTGTTTTTTTACCACAAAATTATTCTTAGGAATATTTAATTTTATCTCTACAATCTTATTTTCCTTTAATTTATTGTTATCTAATTTCAAAAATACTTCTGAACTTATTACCTTATCATAAAAAGTTTCTAGTTTATTTAACCTACTCTGTACAAAATGCATTAGAGATTTATCTGCATTAAAATTTACGGACTGTGCATTTACTTTCATAAAATATTATATTAAAAAGTTAAACAATTGTATTCTACTATTTTTCCCCTCTAGGATGGGATTTTGTGTGTATCTTTTTTAACTCCTCTATACCATTGTGGGTATACACTTGAGTTGAAGCTAAACTTGAATGCCCAAGTAATTCTTTTACCGCATTTAAATCTGCTCCTTTATTTAGCAAATGGGTTGCAAACGTGTGCCTTAATATGTGTGGGCTTTTTTTAACCTTAGTTGACACCTTACTAAAATACCCATTTATTACTCTATAAACAAAAGTTTCATAGATTTTATTGCCCGATTTTAAAAGAAAAAGATATTCTACATCGTTAATTTTTGTTAACAAATTCCTTTCTTTCACATACAATTGAAGTAACTTTTTTGTTTTTGGTAATAATGGAATTATCCTTTCTTTTTTTCTTTTACCTAAAACCTTAATAACTCCTTGACTTATATCTAAATCTGATAATTTTAAATTTATTAGTTCCGCTCTACGCATTCCTGTTGCATACAAAATATCTATTATCAAATTATCTCTAACTCCTTCAAAACCATCTCTAAAATCCATTTGAGACAATATTTGCTCCATTTCTATTTCAGAAAATGGAACTTCTATTTTTTTTGCAACTTTTAAGGCTTTATGTTTTAGTAAGGGGGATGTATTTATTTCACCTACTTTTTGTAGAAATTTATAATACGCCTTTAGCGATGCTATTTTTCTATTTATTGTTCTGTTAGAAATTTTTTTTTCGCTTAAAGCCACAAGCCAACTACGAACAATAGTATACTCTATATTTACTATATTTACTATATTTGAAATAGAGTGTTCTTCTTCACAAAAAGAAATAAATTCCTGAATATCTTTCTTATACGCTAAAATAGTATGGTCAGAATATTTTTTCTCTAAACCTAAGTAATCTAAAAAGGAAACTAACACCATACTCTCAAAGTTAGCATATAATTTAAAATTAACCCATAAAAAAATCCTGCATATAGCAGGATTTTAAATATCTAAATAGATTAATAGATCTAGATTTCTTCTTGATCTCTTAAACCTTGTATGTATTGCGCTTTTTGTATTTGTGCTCTACGTGTTACAGATGGCTTATTGAACTGCTGACGCTTTCTCAATTGACGCATTGTACCGGTTTTATCGAACTTTCGCTTAAAACGCTTTAAAGCTCTATCTATGTTTTCTCCTTCTTTAATTGGTATAATTAACATATGCTACTACCTCCTCTCTTTTGTGATTAAGGCTGCAAATATACTATTTATATTAACATAACAAACCTTATAACCAAATATTTACATTAAACCTCTACGGCGGGTTTGTATGTTTTTTTATCGATAATAATTTTAGAAAGAATTTCTTTTAGTATTTCTGAAGTTCCTCCTCCTATTGGCCCACACCTACTATCTCTTAACAATCTTGCCATTGGATACTCTTCCATATAACCATATCCACCAAGAATTTGCAAACAATCATAAATTACTTCATCTGCCATTTTTGTAGATAATAACTTAGACATAGTAGCTTCTTTTACAGCATACTCTCCATTATTTAATTTATATGCTACGGAATAGTTAAACTCTTTACACATTTCCATTTCTGCTGTTCTTTCAACAATCTTATGTCTTAAAGCCTGGTATTGGTTTATTTTTTTGCCAAACGTAGTCCTTTCTGACATGTAGTTTATTGCATATTCTAAAGCATATTCAGCACGTGCATGAGAGTTAATTGCCATAATTAAACGCTCTAAAGCAAAATGCTGCATTATATATGAAAACCCTTTATCTTGTTCGCCTAACAAATTAGCTATTGGCACCTTTACATTATCAAAAGCAATTTCTCCAGTATCTGACGCTCTCCAACCTAACTTATCTAATTTTGTAGCTGAAACACCTTCCGTTTTACGATCTACCAAAAGCATGCTTATACCTTTATTACCTAATTCTGGTGATGTTTTTGCTGCTACAACCAAATAGTCGCTATAAACCCCATTTGTTATAAAAGTTTTAGAACCATTTAATATATAATATTCCCCATCTTTTATTGCACTAGTTCGTATTCCAGAAACATCTGAGCCTCCAAAAGGTTCTGAAATACACAAACAACCAATTTTTTCTCCTGCAATACTAGGTGCTAAATACTCTTTTTTAATACGATTATCTCCTTCTTTGTTTAAATGAGTCATTGCTAAATACATATGAGCCCATATTGCTGCTGCAAAACCTACAGAGTTTATCTTTTGAAGTTCTTCTAAAAAAATTACGGTATAAAACAAATCTAATTCTAAACCTCCATATTGACTAGGGTAGGTTAAACCAAAATACCCCATGTCTCCGAACTTTTTCCAAATAAAGCGCTCAATAGTTCCTTCTTTTTCCCATTTTTCTACATGCGGAACAACTTCTTTTTTCAGAAAACTTTTTAGACTCTCACGAAACAATTCGTGTTCTTCACTAAAATATCTTTTATCCATGTTTAAGATTACTATACTCGAATTACTTATTTATAGTTCAAATATAATTCAATATTAATTTATTTAAAGAATAGGATATTGAATATAATTTAATTTTCGCATAATCTAAAACACTTATAAAACGGATTTAAGGCTTATCATTTAAAGGTTTTATAACTTGAAACTTTTCTAAAACCCTATTTGCTACTTCTACCTCCAAGCCATAAACATTATAAATTTGTTCATTACTAGAGAATCCTCCTAACTTTTTTCTATACTTTACTATTCTTTTTGAAAAGACCTCACCTATTCCATTTACTACTTTTAATTCTTCTGCGGTCACTGTATTAAGATCTTTATATTCTTTTTTCTGATTAGATTTTACAATATTACTTTTATTTAACTTTAAAGCTGTAGGCTTTTTTAATGATTTCCATTTAGGAAATTTAAAGTAAGGTTCTATTTTACTAAGAAGAGAGTCGGAAATTTTTGTTACGTTTTGAAATTCTAATGCCGTATTTACATATTTATCTTTTTTCCTATAGGCATGTAAACGATCTATTTCTATTACAGACATTCCTAAAACATATCCTTTATAATCTGAAATAAAATTAGGATTAAATGGATGTATAACCTCTTTTTTCTCATTTAAACGCTCTTCTTTTAAATGGTTTATTACATCCTGCTCTTTCGCATTTAACACAAACCTATCTTGTTCTGGTTTATTGTAAAATGTTTCATACAAATAAATACCTCCCTGCAACAAGACTATAAATAGTAACAAAAAGAAAATCCCGCTTTGCTCTTGTTTCGTAAAATGCATGCGGGATTTATTTATTTTCAAAATAAGGTTTTTACAAATTAGCTTCTTTTATAGCTCCTAAAAACCTTTGTAATTCTCTTTTAACTACAGGAAATAAGAAAAACAAACCTATCATATTTGGAAACACCATTGCAAAAATCATAGCATCTGAAAAATCCCAAATAGATTTCATACTTGCAGCTGCTCCTATAACAATAAATGTTAGAAATAATAACTTATATACCATGTCTGCAGTTTTTCCTCTTCCAAATAAGAATTTCCAAGATTGCAAACCGTAATATGACCAAGATATCATGGTAGATACAGCAAACAATACTACTGCAACAGTTAAAAACACATTAGAATATGGTATGTATTGTGCAAATGCCATAGATGTAATTCCTGCTCCTTCATACGCAACACCATTAATCATAACAGCTCCTTCTCCTCCATATTCAAAGAAACCACCAAAATTAAATATTACAATTACTAAGGCAGTCATAGTACAAATTACAACAGTATCAATAAATGGTTCCAACAAAGCAACCAAACCTTCTGACGCTGAGTACTTTGTTTTAACAGCAGAGTGTGCTATAGATGCAGAGCCCGCACCAGCCTCATTAGAAAAAGCAGCTCTTTTAAAACCTACTAATAACACTCCTATTAAACTTCCTACCCCTATAGCTGTAGGGTTAAATGCTTCTGATATTATTAAACCAAAAGCGTCATCAATTAAAGAAAAATTACTTAAAATTATATACAAACAAGCTAATAAATACATTACAGCCATAAAAGGAACAACTTTTTCTGTTACTTGAGCAATTCTTTTAATTCCTCCTATTATAATTATCCCCACTAAAATTGCCAATATTATACCTATAATTGCACCTGCACTAGTACTTGTTAAACCCATTAATTCTTTTATAACAATGGTAGCTTGGTTAGATTGTGCTGCATTACCACCACCAAAAGAACCTCCTATGCAAAAAATTGCGAACATTGCAGCTGCTATTTTTCCTAAAACGGTATACCCTTTATCTTTAAGTCCTTTACTTATGTAATACATTGGACCACCATAAACGGTTCCATCTTCCCCTACATCTCTATATTGTACCCCTAGTGTACATTCTACGAATTTGGAAGACATTCCTAAAAGCCCACAAATAATCATCCAGAAAGTTGCTCCTGGACCTCCTAAGGCAATTGCTAAAGCAACACCCGCAATATTACCGTTTCCTACTGTACCAGAAACCGCTGTAGCCAAAGCCTGAAAATGGGTAACTTCCCCTTCTTTACTTTCATCACCAATAGTATCTACTAAATCTCCATCTACAATATTTAAATCCGATTTTTCTACACTATGATGATCTACCTCATCATATTTTCCTCTAACAACATTTATAGCTTTTCCAAAATACCTAATGTTTGGAAAGCCAAAATATAATGTAAAAAACAATGCGCTAAATACTAAGAGTATTAAAACAAATGGAATTCCAAAAACTGGAAAAAAGATAACTGCTGAGAAAAAATCTGAAACTGGTTTAAAAGCTTGATCTATTTTTTTATCTAAACCTACTTCTTGAGCAATAGATAATAAAGGAGTTAAGAATGCTAAAAATGATAGAAGTTTATACTTCATAATATCTGAATTATTTTAATGAAATTAATTAGTCTGCAAGCAATATCCTAAAAAATATTCCCCTAATCAAATATTATCCTAAAAATAATCTTACGCAATATGAAACATATCGTTTAATTTTTTTATTTGTTCTGGCCTACCTAATACAATAACCTTACTTTTTGGCTGTAGTCTCATATCTGCTTCGGGGTTAATAATATACTCTCCATCTGGGGCTATATACCCTATAATTGTACAACCTGTTTTTCTCCTTAAGTCTAAATCTCTTAACGAATTACAATCTACTTGGTCCGCAAAATCTTCAATGGCAACTTCTTCTAAATTGGTAGTATGCTCTCCTTCTGTAGAAAGCTTATCCATAAAAGTTATTAAATCTGGCATTACCACTAAAGAAGCCATATGATCGCCTCCAATTTTATCGGGCATTATTACTTGGTTTGCTCCTGCTAATTGTAATTTTTTTTGAGATGTAACTAAAGATGCCCTACTTATTATGTATAGTTTTTTATTTATTTGTCTTGCAGAAAGCACTACAAATAAATTTGCAGCATCATCAGGAAGTGTTGCAATTAGGTACTGTGCTTTTTCTATTCCGGCTTCAATTAACACTTCATCATCATTAGCATCTCCTTCTATAAATAAAATATCTTCTTCGTGCTTTTCTATAATCTCTTTATCTTTTTCTATTACTAAAAAAGGTTTTTTATAAGCTCTTAATCTTTCTGCTGCTTGCTTTCCGTTTCTACCGTAACCGCAAACCACAACATGGTTAGACATTTTTTTAATAGTGTTTTTCACTTTCTTTTTTTTTAAAAGTTGTTCTGAATTTCTACTTAATATGTACTCTGTAATTACAGAAATTGCAAATGCAAAAATAAATACACTAGATACTATTAAAAGTATTGTAAATATTTTTCCTTGCATGTCTAATGGTTGTACTTCTGAAAAACCAACCGTTGTTACCGTTATAATTGTCATATAACAGGCATCTACCCACGAAAAGCCAGAAATAAAACGATAACCCAACACTCCAATAACAAAAACAACTAACATTAAAGTTAGCGCCAAGTAAAATTTAGATTTAAAAAGTTTTATCATAATTATAAGTCAAAAACAGAAGTTCTTTTAGTGTATACTAAGTCTTTAATTTTTAACCAAAAGGCTACAAATAAATACAATGCAAAACCAAAACCTAAAGTAACAAATGTTAAATATATAAAAGATGTACGCACCACTCTGGCTCTAATACCTAATCGGTCTGCTATACGGCCACATACTTCAAAACCTCTTTTTTGAAAAAAAAATAAAATCTTATAAAAAAAGTTCATGATTTAAAATTAGGTATTTCCTTTTAATAAATTTACTCCTATTGCACATTGTAAACAATTATTTTTAGTACAATATTTATTATATAATTGTATTAAGGCCTGACTGTCTTTTGCTGACACTCCATTTATTCCATTTTTTTTAAAATTTTGAATAATTGTATTATCTTCTATATCTATTTTTGATATAATATTTATTAACTCTTCATTAATATCTTTTCCAATACTTTTAGCATAATAAAACTTAAAAGGAATAATAGTATTAATTACCATTAAATCTATAAACTTTTTAGTAATTCTTTTTTTTCTACTTTTACTTTCTTTACCAAAATTATAGTGTGTATCCCAATATTCACTTGCGTATACATTAAAAATGGATTGCAAATCTTCTAAAGATGTTTTTTGTATTAATATTGAAAATAGATTTTGATTTTCTTTATACAAATTTGCAAATTGAGACAACCTAATTGTAGGGAAATTTGATGGTCTTAATCTAAAAAAGTTTGCTTTTTCTACACCCTCTTCCGAAAGTTTAAACTTACCTTTAACAAAGGCATACTCTTTCCTTAAATTAAGGTAATAAGTATCTAAACAATCTTCAGCCTCCAAAAGTCCTAATTGCCCATAAAGAACACTTTCTAACTGAAAACTATTATTTTTAAGCTTTGCTATAACCGAAGAATTTAAACTTTTATGCAAACTTAAAAAGGAGCTTCCGTTAATTTTTAAACCAAAACTTTTAAGTAAAATTACAAATAGCACATACTCCCAATTGTTATTCGACTTTAACAAAAGATCTTTTATTACTTCTGTTTTATCTTCTAAACGTTCAAAAAATAACCTTTCTAGCCAATTTTGAGTAACAAAATCATCTATTATTTTAATATCTTTTTCGCAATTAATAAACTTCTTATCCGATGTAGAAAAAAGAGATTTATACTGTAACAAAAGGTCTTGCCCAATATAATTTTTGAGTTCTAGTGTGGGTATTTTAGTATTATCGTTTCTATAAACAGAAACATCATCTTCCCATACAACATGAAGAATTACTGTGTTATAGTTAGCATGTACCTCATGCTTATGCGCATACCAATCCGAAGATATTAAATGTATTTCTACATTACCAACCCAAAGTTGTTCTCCTATACGAACTTGAGAATTAAAAAAATCTGGTCCTGAATTATAATTATGTTGTCCTATTTTTACAATTGTAATAGGTTCTTGCGTTGTTAATTTTAAATTATTTTGTGGAATTTTTTTATGCTTCCATATAAAATGTAATAGGTCTTCTCTCATGCATTTTTAAAATAACAATCTATTTATTGGGCATAAAAAAGCCCACAAAAAGTGGGCTTAAATTACTAAAAGTATTTTATTTATTGTTCTACTTCACCTTCCCAGTTCATAAAACCGCCTTCTAAATTGTACGCGTTTTCTATACCAATACTATTCATAATAGCACATGCTTGTCCACTACGCTTACCAGAACGGCAATACACATAAAAATTCTTTGTTTTATCTAGCTTTTCAATTTCAGTTAAAAATTCTTGCCCTAAATAAATATCTATATTTGTTGCATTTGGTATATACCCTTCCTCTACTTCTTCCGGAGTTCTTACATCTAAAATAAAAGCGTTGTCATCTTTTTCTAGTTGCTCTTCCCAATCTTGCTGTGATAAATCTGCCATTTTTCAGTATTTATTTTTAATAGTCCAAAAATAATCTTTTTACTTTCTATACATATTTCTTTTTAACAATTTTTTAGGTTTTATAAAATTTGCGTTTAAATACTTATAGGTAAATTGTACTGCACAAAAAATGTAATGATTTACAAGAAATAACAACTATTAAAAAACAATAACTATAAATTAAATAAAAAAATGAAAAAGAAATTATTAAGTTTAGCTTTAGCAGTAGTATTTGGATTTTCCGCAACAGCTGCTACACCAATAGATGGCGAAAAAAAAGAAATTAAAACAAGCGAAAGTTCTGTAACTTGGAAAGGCTACAAAGTAACAGGAGAGCACGAAGGAACTATTGCTTTAAAATCTGGTTCTTTAGAGTTTAGTGGAAAAAAACTTACCGGAGGAGAGTTTGTTGTAGATATGACAACAATTAATACTACAGATTTAGAAGCTGGTAAAGGAAAAGAAAAATTAGATGGCCATTTAGCTGCCGACGATTTCTTTGGAGCTGATAAACACCCTACTTCTAAACTTGTTTTTAAAAGTTTAAAAGCTTTTAACAAAAACTCTTATACCGTTACTGGAGATTTAACCATTAAAGGAATAACTAAAGAAGTAACTTTTGTAATAACAATATTAGAAAATAAAGCAACAGCTACTTTAAAAGTAGATCGCACTAAATTTGATATTAAGTACGGTTCTTCTAGCTTTTTTGATGATTTAAAAGATAAAGCTATTTATGATGAGTTTGATTTAGTAGTAAATTTAGTATTCTAAACCAAACCCAAAAAAAAGACACTAAACCCTTTTACTTATAACAAAGTAAAAGGGTTTTATTATTTTTTACAGTTGCCTATTGGCTATTATAAAAATCCTTTTTATATTTGATGCTCAATGAAAAATTTAAAACTAAATACATGGTGGTGGAACAACTTACGAAAAACATCGTGAGCAAAGCACCATTGTAGTAAAACTATATAAAAGGCTTGTCATCACGACAAGCCTTTCCTTTTTTAAAAAATTAATACTTTATCTAATGACATACCAATTAGAGACACATTTTAAAAAAATTCTTGCAGACACTATTACTCCAGTAAGCGTGTATTTAAAAATTAGAGACCGCTTTCCTAATAGCATTTTATTAGAAAGTAGTGACTATCATGCAAATGATAATAGCTTCTCTTATATATGCTGCAATCCAATTGCATCTATTAAAATTGAAAACGAAACCATTTTACAGCAGTTTCCTGACAATACATCTAAACAAACAAGTATTAAAGAAAATACCAATGTTGTTTCTATTTTAGATGAATTCAGCAAAAAGTTTAAAGGCAATAAGAACGATTTTAAATTTATAAATAATGGCCTATTTGGTTATATGGCATATGATGCCGTAAGGTATTACGAAGATATATCGCTTTCTAAAAAAGAAAATAGTGCCACTATTCCAGATATGTACTACGCGGTGTACCAAAATATAATAGCTATAAACCATTTTAATAATGAAGCTTATATTTTTGCACACTGTTATAATAGTAAAGAAAATATTGCCGAGATAGAACAAATTTTAAATATTAGAAGTTTTGCATCTTATAATTTTTCTATACAAGGGGAACCAACATCTAACTTAAAAGACGAAGAATTTAAAGAACATGTTGAACTTGCTAAAAAACACTGCCAACGTGGCGATGTATTTCAGCTAGTACTCTCTCGTCGTTTCTCTCAAGAGTTTAAAGGAGACGAGTTTAATGTATACAGAGCATTACGTTCTGTAAACCCTTCGCCCTACCTTTTCTATTTTGATTATGGAGATTTTAAAATATTTGGAAGCTCTCCAGAAGCCCAACTAATTGTAAAAGATGGTAAAGCAGAAATACATCCAATTGCGGGTACTTTTAAAAGAACAGGTAATGATGAACAAGATGCTATTATTGCTAAAAAACTTACTAAAGACAATAAAGAAAATAGCGAACATGTAATGCTAGTAGATTTAGCCCGTAACGATCTTAGTAGAAACGGTAATACCGTAAAAGTAGAAAACTATAGAGAAGTACAATTTTTTTCACACGTAATACATCTAGTATCTAAAGTTACAGGGCAAAAGAAAGAAGATATTCCAACTATGAAGGTAGTAGCAGATACTTTTCCTGCAGGTACTTTAAGTGGCGCACCAAAGCATATGGCTATGCAACTTATAGAAAAATACGAAAAAACAAGCAGAGGCTATTACGGTGGCGCAATTGGCTTTATGGATTTTGATGGTAATTTTAACCATGCTATTATGATCCGTACTTTCTTAAGTAAAAATCACCAATTACATTACCAAGCCGGTGCTGGTATTGTTGCGGCAAGTAAAGCAGAAGACGAGTTACAAGAAACATACAACAAATTAGGTGCTTTAACTAAAGCATTGGAAATTGCAGTATCTATCTAAATTTCCAAAATAGAAAATAAAATGAAAAAAATATTAGTCATAGATAATTACGATAGTTTTACCTATAACTTGGTACACTATTTAGAAGATTTAGATTGTGAAGTTGTAGTAAAACGTAACGACCAACTTACATTGGAAGAAGTAGATGCTTTTGATAAAATTGTACTTTCCCCAGGACCTGGAATACCCGATGAAGCTGGCCTATTAAAACAAATAATTACAAAATATGCTCCTACAAAAAGTATTTTTGGCGTTTGTTTAGGACAACAGGCTATTGCCGAAGTATTTGGAGGATCTTTAATAAACATAGATCAAGTGTACCATGGTATTGCTACTAAAATAAAAATTACCAAACCAGAAGATATATTATTTAAAGGTTTAGATTCTGAAATTGAAGTTGGACGCTACCACTCTTGGGTAGTAAATCCAGATTTACCTGAAGTATTAGAAGCTACTTCTTTTGATGAAAACGGACAAGTAATGTCCCTTCGTCATAAATTATACGATGTTTCTGCGGTACAATACCACCCAGAATCTGTACTTACACCTAACGGAAAAAAAATATTAGAAAACTGGGTAAACAATTAAAAAATGAAAGAGATTTTAAACCGTCTTATTAATCATGACATACTTGCAAAGGAAGATGCTAAGCAAGTTTTGGTTAACATAGCTAAAGGCGACTATAATACAAGCCAAATAGCAGCTTTCTTAACTGTATATATGATGCGTAGCATTACTATTGAAGAGTTAGAAGGTTTTCGTGATGCCCTTTTAGAACTGTGCTTAGCAGTAGATTTGTCTGCCTATAACCCTATAGATTTATGTGGCACAGGAGGAGATGGAAAAGATACTTTTAACATATCTACCCTATCCTCTTTTGTAACTGCAGGTGCTGGTATAAAAGTAACAAAGCACGGAAATTACGGTGTTTCTTCTGCCTGTGGTAGTAGTAACGTAATGGAATATCTTGGCATAAAATTTAGCAACAATGCAGATTTTTTAGAAAAATGTTTGGATCAAACTGGTATTTGCGTATTACATGCTCCATTATTTCATCCTGCAATGAAAAATGTTGCTCCTATTCGTAGAGAGTTAGCTGTAAAAACATTTTTTAATATGTTAGGTCCAATGGTAAACCCAGCTTTTCCAAAAAACCAAATGGTAGGAGTATTTAACCTAGAACTTGCAAGAATGTATGGTTACTTATATCAAAATACAGATAAAAACTTTACCGTACTTCATGCTTTAGATGGTTATGACGAAATTTCTTTAACAGGAGATACCAAAACCATATCTAACCATACCGAAGGAATTATTAAACCTTCAGATTTTGGGTTACAAGCAATACAACAATCCGAAATTTATGGCGGAAATACCGTAGAATCTTCCGCAAAAATATTTATGAATGTTTTAGAAGGCAAAGGAACAGATGCTCAAAACAATGTAGTTTGTGCCAACGCTGGTGTTGCCATTGCAACCGTAAAAAACATAACCCCAAAAAAAGGATTTGAGCTTGCTAAAGAATCTTTATTAAGTGGTAAAGGGTTAGAAACTCTTAAAAAAATACAAAACCTTAGTGCCTAATGGATATTTTAGAAAAAATAGTTTTTGATAAACGCAAAGAGGTAGCTTTACGCAAATCTTTAATTCCTGTTTCGCAATTAGAAAACTCTGTACTTTTCTCTAGAGAAACCACTTCTTTAGCAAAAGCCTTAAAAAATAGTACCACAGGTATTATTGCAGAACACAAAAGACGCTCCCCTTCTAAAGCGGTTATTAACCACACATTAAATGTACAAGATGTAGCCTCTGGTTATGAAAATGCTGGTGTTTGTGGTATGTCTGTTTTAACCGATGGCAAATATTTTGGTGGTGCTTTAGATGATTTATTATTGGCAAGAGCTGCCGTAAAAATGCCTCTATTGCGCAAAGAGTTTATTATTGATCCATATCAAATTATAGAAGCAAAAGCGTATGGTGCAGATGTTATTTTATTAATTGCTGCCATACTTACCAGAGAAGAAATTAAAACCTTTTCTGAACTTGCTAAAAATTTACATCTTGATGTACTTTTAGAAGTACATAACCAAGAAGAGCTACACAAATCTATAATGCCGAGTTTAGATATGTTAGGAGTAAATAACCGTAACCTTAAAACTTTTGAAGTAAGTTTAGAAACTAGTAAAAAACTATCTTCTTTAATTCCGGATGATTTTGTAAAAGTTTCTGAAAGCGGAATTAGCTCTATAGAAGCTATTAAAGAATTACAACCGTATGGTTATAAAGGATTTTTAATTGGGGAGAATTTTATGAAAACTGATAATCCTGGAAAAAGTGCAACTTCGTTTATTTCCAATTTAAAATAAAGACAGTAAACGGATGAGCGATTATTATTACACTCAAAAAAAAGAATTTAAAAAAATAGGAGTTCCTAAACTTAAAATTTGTGGTATGAATCTTAATATCTCTGAAGTTGCAAGTTTAACTCCAGACTATTTAGGTTTCATTTTTTGGAAACCCTCTAAAAGATGCTTTAAAGAAGAACTACCTGAGCTACCACATAATATAAAAAAAATTGGTGTATTTGTTAATGAAACCATTCAAGAGATCCTTTATAAAATACAGGATCACAACCTTGTAGGAGTACAATTACACGGAAAAGAAAGTCCAGAATTTTGTAGAGAACTACAAAAAAAAGCTAAAGGAATAGAGATTATTAAAGTTTTTTCTATAAGAAATGAATTTAATTTTGAGGTTTTAAAACCTTTTGATGATGTGTGTGATTTTTTCCTTTTTGACACTAAAGGAAAGCTTCCAGGTGGCAATGGTTATACCTTTGAATGGAGTGTGTTAGAAAAATATCCCTCTACTAAACCATTTTTTTTAAGTGGAGGTATTGGTATAGAAGAAGTAGATAAAATTAAAAGTTTTTTACAAACTAGCGCCTCTAAATACTGTTACGCATTAGATGTAAATAGTAAGTTTGAAATAGAGCCTGGTTTAAAAGATACTGATAAACTAAAGCAATTTATTGATCAAATAAAAAGTAGTTAATACAAAGTAATGAGTAGTATATAATTACTACTTAGAAAAATAAAGAACATGAATTATAACGTTGACGAAAGAGGCTATTACGGAGACTTTGGAGGAGCATTTATTCCAGAAATGCTATACCCTAATGTAGAAAACCTTAGACAACAATATCTAAAAATAATGGCAGAGCCTTCTTTTAAAGAAGAGTTTAATCAATTATTAAAAGATTACGTAGGCAGACCTTCTCCCCTATATTTGGCAAAACGATTATCTGAAAAATATAACACAAAAGTATATCTAAAAAGAGAAGACTTAAACCACACTGGAGCACATAAAGTAAACAATACTATTGGTCAAATATTAATGGCTAAACGTCTTGGCAAAAAAAGAATTATTGCGGAAACTGGCGCAGGCCAACACGGTGTTGCCACAGCAACCGTTTGTGCATTAATGGGTATAGAGTGTATTGTATATATGGGTGAAATAGATATAGCTCGCCAAGCACCAAATGTTGCTCGTATGAAAATGCTAGGAGCGGAAGTTCGTCCGGCCTTATCTGGTAGTAGAACATTAAAAGATGCCACTAACGAAGCTATTCGCGATTGGATTAATAACCCTGTAGACACCCATTATATTATTGGTTCTGCAATTGGTCCACACCCTTACCCAGATATGGTAACTCGTTTTCAGTCCGTTATTTCTGAAGAAATTAAATGGCAATTAAAAGAGAAAGAAGGCAAAGAAAATCCAGATTATGTAATTGCTTGTATTGGTGGTGGTAGTAATGCTGCAGGTACGTATTACCACTATTTACATGAAGAAGATGTGAAAATTATTGCAGTAGAAGCTGCGGGTATGGGAATAGATTCTGGCGAAAGTGCTGCAACCTCAGCATTAGGTAAAGAAGGCGTTATACACGGTTGTAAAACTTTACTTATGCAAACTAAAGACGGACAAATAACAGAGCCATATTCTATTTCTGCAGGATTAGATTATCCTGGTGTTGGTCCAATGCATGCTCACTTACATAAAACTGGAAGAGCAGAATTTATTTCTGCTACAGATGACGAAGCAATGCAATCTGGATTAGAACTTACCAAACTAGAAGGTATTATTCCTGCTATAGAAAGCAGCCATGCCTTAGCTGTATTTAAACACAAAACCTTTAAGCCAGAGGATATAGTTGTAATTAGCCTTTCTGGTCGTGGTGATAAAGATCTAGATAATTATATAAAATATTTCAATTTATAAATTGATTATGAATCGTATTAAACAAAAACTACAAGAGGACAAAAAGTTACTCTCTCTATATTTTAGTGCTGGTTTTCCTACCTTAAATGATACTGTAACTATTATTCAAGATTTAGAAAAAAATGGCGTAGATTTTATAGAAATTGGTCTTCCTTTTTCAGACCCTTTAGCAGATGGCCCTACTATACAAGATAGTTCTACCATTGCTTTAAAAAATGGTATGACTACAGAAATACTTTTTACGCAACTTAAAGATATTCGTAAAACGGTACGTATTCCTCTTATAATAATGGGCTATTTTAACCCTATGTTGCAATATGGCGTAGAAGCTTTTTGTGCTAAGTGTGCCGAAATTGGTATTGACGGACTTATTATTCCTGATCTTCCGCTAGATGTTTATGAGCGTGAGTATAAAGCAACTTTTGAAAAATATGGGTTATTAAATATCTTTTTAATTACTCCACAAACTGGTGAGGAACGTATACGACAGATTGATGCTGCATCGGACGGATTTATTTATATGGTAAGTTCTGCCGGGGTTACAGGATCCCAATCTGGATTTGGAAACACCCAAGAAGATTACTTTAATCGTATTGCTAAAATGCAACTTAAAAACCCTCAAATTGTAGGGTTTGGTATTAAAGATGCACAAACGTTTACCCAAGCTACAAAAACAGCTAAAGGTGCCATTATTGGTTCTGCCTTTATAAAACACTTACATAAAGAAGGTGTGAAAGGAATTGCTGATTTTGTACAAACTATTCGTTAGTTACAATGCAACTAGTAAATAACTGGAAACTAATTATACTGCTATGCCTAACTTTAGGCATGGCACCTTTTTTTCCAGAACCTCATCTTCTTGGCAAATTAAAATGGATAGCTGGTGGCGCAGTAGGTATGAAAGGGCAAGATTGGTTTGATGTTCTTTTACACGGTCTACCTTTTATTTTTTTAGCTAGGCTTCTATTTTTAAAAATTGCAACTCTGTTAAAAAAATAGCGTTCTTAATATTGGCTATTATTAATTTCTTTTCTATCTGCCAGATAACTCTTAATAAAATCTACATTATCTTGTAGTTCTCCATTTGAATTCTTTACTGCCAAACTAAGTAAAACATCTACTTTACTAGACTCTTCTTCATAATCAATAACATTACACCATAATAGTTGGTCTAGAACGCCTAATCCCCACATTACAACTTTTTTATCTTTAAGAAATTCTTCTACCCAATTATACGATTCTTTTACAGCCAACTGCTTTATTAAACATACAGCCATTACTCTCCTATCTTCAATAGTATCATTCTTATAAATACTATACGCCATTACTGCTGCTTTTTTAGAAGCAATATGTCTTAAACAATTTATAGCAAGTTCGCTAGAGTTTCCATTAAAACCAATTGCTTGTTCCACAGCTTGTTTAATCCATTCGTCACCAAGTATAACTTCTAAAGCTTTTTGAGCTCTTAATGTTCCGTAAGACTTAATATTATGCTCTTCTGTTAATTCAGCATCTAACTTTTTCCAATTTATCTGCATACGTTGTAAAGTAGTAACTATTTATAAATCTTTTACCGCAGTACCAGTAATCTTAACTTTACCCCCAAAAGGCAATGCTTCTGCTTGGTAAATTGTTCTTGCAGGTCGTTTATTTTCAGGAAATAGCTCTATAAACAATGTATTAATTTCTGGTAGTTCTTTTAAATCATTAAAAGCAATATCTATAAAAACAATATCTTCTTTTTTAAAATCTGCATTTTGTAGAGCTGAAAAAAAATTAGAAAAAGCTAGTTTACCTTCTTCTATAATTGTTCCTGGAACATATTCCCCATTTGTATTTACTGCTAATTGTCCGCTTACAAAACACATATTATTAACCACTACAGCATGGCTAATTGGGTTTGTCCAGTTTGGTAAACCTTCGCCTTTTGTTATATACTTTTTAGTACCCATATATACTTATTTAAGTACAAGTTAAATATTTATATACAACACCACCAAAAGAATAAGCGTACAAACCACAACGGTAATTATAAAATCTCTTCTTTTAACTGCATCTCCTTCTTTTCTAATTTTAGCTTTTATACGCTTTAATTTTTCCGGGCTAACCGTTTTATAAGCTGGTTTTTCTTCTGTATGATTAGAAGAACTAAAACGGTTAGATTTTTTAGACCTATGTTTTTTAAGCATAGTTCTATTTTGTTTCATAGTCTTAATAGCGTGCAACGCAAAACCTCCTCCACCCATAATTGTATTTTACTTATGAGTAGCATATTTATCTGTTTTGTTACACAAAAATTAAAATAAATGCTGTTATACAGATAAAATAACTTAATTAACCTTAATTTACTAAGAATACAATAATTAATAAATTATTACTCTTCTAGTTCAAAAGTTATATTGGAGAACACGCCATTAGAAATGGTATACATTTTACCTGTTGCAGAAGAGGTTCCTTTATAATTAAATTCTCCAGAAATAAGCATCTTTTCTTTATCTATACTTGTTATTTTAACATACACTTCTTCTAACTCTTCTAAAGTTCCAAACCCTTCATTACCATCTTCTCCATTATTTTGGGTATACCAAGCAAAAGCTCCTTCAGAAAGAAAATCTGGAGTAATAGTATCGTAAACTTTTCCATTACTTAATGTTTCATAATCCTCCCCCACAAAATCAAAAATAATGACTTTAGGTTTTGTTAAACCTGCTGTAAAATCGAAACCCGAAATAGCTCCTAAATAAACCTCTGTAGATACTATATTTATGGTAGCAGAAACACTTTCCCCATCGCCGATGATATACGACTCAAATGCTTCGCCATTTACCAATGCCGTCATTGTTCCAATTACCTCCTCTTCTTCCTCTTCCTCTTCAAATTTGTCTACTTCCTCTTCTATAGCACTACAGCTTATATTTGAAGTTAATAAAAAGAAGCTAAAAAAAAGTATTCCTGTAACCTTTAGTGGTTTTACTATCATAGTATATAATTTACTTCCAAACATAATTGAAATAACGTTACTATAAAACAGAAATTTGACAAGAGAGATTATTCTTAATATAAGTGTTTACCTATTGCGGATAGTTGTTAAGGGGCATACCTATAATGCCCTATAATTTTATAACTAAAAAGACAGTCTTGAACTACTTGTCCTGCTCCTATATTATGAACAATTAAATTTCGTTTACCATCTTTAGACTTTTTATCTACTACAATTCCAATGTGCGTAATTGCCCCACCTAAATTCCAACACACCACATCGCCTGGCAAATACTCTTTTGCTTCTTCTGAAATTGTCTTTTGTGCTCTTTGTCTTTTAAAATAGGTCATTAAATTTGGTACTCTACGGTGATCTATATTTTTATCTGTCTTTTTTAAACCCCATATTTTAGGATATACGTTAAAATTGGCTTTCATATCTTCATGAACCTCTTTTTGTAAATCTATACCAAGCTTTCTATAAGCTCGTATAACAACGTCTGTACAAACCCCCTTATCGCTAGGCACATCGCCATTTGGGTAGTCTATGGAAAAATAGCTTGGATCATAGGTTACGTTTTGCTTTGTTAACTCTAAAGCAGCTTCAGATAACGTAATTTCCGCTATGTCTGCTTGAGAAAAAAGGACATTAACACTAACTAAAAAAAATAGAATACTTTTTCTCACACCACTATTTTAAAGCATAAATATCTTCATAGGTTATATAATCTGTACGGCTAATGGAATAAAGCACATTATTATTAGCATCTAACAACACACCCACAGATTCATCATCGGCTAAAGGAAAATTAAGTTGGTAATTTCTACCATCATCTAATTTTATACCATAAGTTTCTACGCCGTTTGTAATATTCACTTTATTTTGGGTGTATTTAAAAGTGGTAGCTTCCCCATCTTCTGCAGTTACTACAAAACTATTTTCTGAAAAAGTTACTGTGTATTTTTCTCCAACCGCGTTAATTGCTTTCCAATCTCCTCTATAGGTTTCAGAGCCACTACAGGCAGTTAAAAGAACTAAAATAAAAAGTACTAAAATGTGTTTTATGTTTTTCATAATTCAAAATTACATTGTTTTTTAACCCCAAACACCCCTTTTTACAGTGAAATCTATTAAAAATAGCTGTTTAAAAATTGGTCAATTGAAATATTTGCTCTGATTGTTTTCTATTTATAAAATCTGGTGTAAATCGAATCATTTGGTTACGGACACTTCTTAAAATTGGATTAGAAAGGTGTGCTATTTTTCCAAGCATCCAGCTATCTTTTACTACCTGGTGCGCTTTTGGTAATCGTAACTTTTGAAATTCTTTAAAAGCAATATTCGTATCGTATTTAGCTAAACATTCTGAAAGAACATAAGCATCTTCTATTGCTTGGCAAGCACCTTGCCCCATATTTGGGGTAGTAGCGTGTGCTGCATCTCCTATAAGACAAATATTATTTTTAGACCAAGAATGGTTGGGTTTTAAATCTGAAATTTCAGCAGTGTTTATTTGCTCTTTTTGTGTTGATAAAATTATATTTTTAATTAAACTATTATAGTCTTCAAAATAGGACTCAATATAAGCAAGCTGAAACTCTTCTACATTTTCTTTAAAAGATTTTAATGCATACCAATAAACTTTGTTCTCTGCTATTTGTACAAACCCAAATCTATCCGTTTTTCCCCAAGCTTCATTTAGCTCGTTCTTAAATTTTGGTGGCAATGCATATTCTGCAATACCTCGCCAACAAACCTGATTAGCATTTCTGATAGTGCTTTTAGGAAATATTGTATTCCTAACCACAGAATTTAATCCGTCTGCTCCTAAAACGGTAGTAGATTTTTCTTTTTCTCCGTTTGTAAATTCCAAAGAGTATTCATCCTTACTTTTTACAAGATTATGTAATTTATGGTCCAGATGTATTTCTGTTTCCTTTAAATTATCAATTAATATTTGTTGTAGTATTCCTCTATGAATTGCAATGTTTTTTACATTATACTTTTCTTCAAAATAAGATAAATCTACACTAGAAAGCGACTGTAAATTAGCCTTTGTAATATTCATAGAAGAAATAGGGTTTCCGTTTTCTTCTATAACTTTTCTTAAACCAAGTTTATCGTACACTTGCATCGCATTATTTGCCAAAATAATACCTGCACCAACAGGTTTTATATCATTAGCTTGCTCAAAAATTCTGGTTTTTATTCCTTTTTGCTCTAATGCAATAGCAGTGGTTAAACCTCCTATTCCTGCTCCTATTATATCTATCATATTCTAGTATAACTACACTTATAAAGATACGTAAATACAGGAATAAAAAACTTTTTAAACTGGTTAAAAATTACGTAATACCTCCTATTTATTTTTGTGCAGCAATAATGTCTTCTACAGCTTTTCTGTATTTGTAAGGGTTGCCAGCTTTTTTAATTGCTTTATACACCTTTTGAGGGTTATGAGTAGATTTTGAAAAAAATTCCCAAAAACCTAACATCTTCATTTTTATAGGTGTTGGCCCAGAAAGTTTAGCATCGTATTGCTGGTAAATGGTATCGTGAAATTCTTTAAATATTTTCCATCTATTAACAGGGTATTCTGTAGTATCTGCTTTTATCATACTAGGCAAAAAAGGATCTGCAATAAGACCACGACCTATCATAAAATGTTCTATGGTAGGGAAACGTTCTCGCATTGCTTTAAACTGTGCTACTGTAGTAATATCGCCATTATAATACAAAGTATGTTTAGCAACATCTACACATTTTTGAAAGGCTTCTAAATCTACACCGCCTTTATACAATTGTTTTCCTAAACGGGCATGTATAGCTACATTCTTTAACGGGTATTTTTCTAATATTGGAAAAGCGTTTAAAATTTCGTTAGCATTTTCATAACCAAGACGCATTTTCATAGAAATAGTACAGTTGGTTTCGTTATGAGCACGTTCTAAAATATGGTCTATTTTTTCGGTATTACAAATTAGACCAGAACCCATACCACTATTGGTTACCATTGGATATGGACAGCCTAAATTCCAATTAAGCTCTTTGTATCCTAAAGATTGTATATACTTTATGGTAAAAATAAATGCATCGGGATCAGCCGTCATTACCTGCGGAATAACTTCCAATGTCTTATTTACTTCTGGATCTAAATCTCTTTGATACGACCCTTTAATAATCATTTTTTTATTATACCTAATATAAGGTGCATAATAGGTATCTATTCCTCCAAAAAAATGCTGTTGTGCATTTCTAAAATTATAATCTGTAAAGCCTTGTAAAGGAGAGGATAATAGTTTGTAAGACATTCTTAAATTTTGGAATGCCAAAGATAGTAGAATATCTTGTTTATAGAGAAAGTGAAACTCCTATAAAAAGATTTCTATTTGATAATCATTTGCGGTAAATTCATAACCAGTAACGGTAACCTCTGTTAAGTCTCCAAAATCACAACAACCACTACCTGGCTCTGTATAATCATAACTATACGAAATTTCAATTTCATCTATTACTAGCGTATGCATACCATGAGTACTATTAGATGCCTGAACCCAAATTTCACCTTCATAGTAACTAAAACCAATTTCTTCATCTTCTGAGTTAAGCACTTGAATATCTTCTTCTGTGTACCCATTTTCTAATAACCAATTCTCCTCAGAATCTGTGCTAGTTAATAGCATACTATAACCCATTTCTGCACAAAGAACTAAAGAACAATCTTCCTCAGAATCTTTGCAGTTTACCAATAAGATTGTTATAAGTATTAAAATCCATTTTACTTTCATAGTAAGCTATTTTTATTCTATTAATATGGTATAAATTCCGGTTTCTGAATCCATCTGATATTCTGCACCTGAAATGCTAATTTCATTAAACACCGTAAAAGTGCAGCAATCTCCACTTTTCCGTTCGGATTCTACATAGAGCTCAAAAATAGGTGTGCCAGCTAAAGACACTTCTAAATTAACAATCTCTGTTTTCCAACCAATAGAGCTTAAATCAATTACATTAAGTGCATCTTCCGAAATAAAAGTATAAGCTACAGTAGTATTGGAATCTAAAGTGTTTATTATTTGTATATCTGAAGAAGAATAACTGCCATTTGTAAATACATTTTCTCCTGTAGTTTTATCTACTATTTCTAAAGAAAAAGGTTGTGGTTCTGTAACACATACGGTATCACAATCATCTATACAACTTTGCAAAAAAATAATAAAAATAAATAGTATTAGACTTCCTTTTTTCATGGTAATATTTACAAAAAAGATGTCTATAATTAAATAAGGTTGCTTTAAAATATTAGCTAACTTAATCTAAAGGTTTTATTCTTATATTTCTAAAGCTTACTTCTCCTGACCCTTTTGCTTGTAAAGCAATATAACCAGCTGTTAATTTTTCGTCTATAATATCTGTAGTTAAGATATTATTTACCCAAATTTGAATACGCTTATTTTCTGCCTTAATTTTATAGGTGTTCCAGGCATTTATAGTTTCTACTTTTGCCAATGGAGCTGTATATAATACAATAGCTCCTGTTCTATAATCTTGGTTAGGACTAGCATCCCAAATATTAATTTCATAACAATTTACAGCACTAATAAGCTCTTTTTCACATCTAATATAAACTCCAGAATTTATGGTACTATCTGGTTTAAAATCTAATTCTAAAATAAAGTTTTTATAGTTCTTATTGCTTACCGCAAGCCCTTCGCCATTGTTTATTTTCCCTACCAATGTATTATTAGAAAAACTCCAAGCAGCATCTCCCCTAACTTCCCATTGATTTGAGTTTTTTAGAAATAATTTTTCTGAAGATTTACAAGAAATTAATACCAAAAAAAATGCTGCCGATAAAAAGAATATTGCTTTACTATTTTTCATAATATTTAGGACTTTACTACTACTAAAAAATTACCATCCAACCGTAATAAACTGCTAGTAAAGACAAGAAGAAAATACCAAGATAGGTTAATAGTTGTAATCTTCCGTTTGGTTGATTTTCTTTAGAAACCTCATCACTTAAAACATTTTTTAAATTCATGTACCCAACCAAAGGAGCTAGCACAAAGGATACTCCAGTTGCTACACCCAGGATTAATCCCATATTTCCTTCTAAAGCATATAAGACAATTATACTCATTACTGCCAAAAAGATTACTCCAATAGTATAGTACTTTTTATGTGTAAAATCGTTTTTATCGGATGAAATCTTTTCTATAATATCTATACTTACTCTTGTAATAGCATCATGTTGGGTTAAACAAGTACTGTACATGGTTGCAAAAGCAGCAACCGCAATAATAACATAAGCCCAACTTCCTATATTGGTAGTAAAAATTTGAATTACCTGATCGGCAAAGGTTACTGCATTTCCGCTTAATTCTACACCAGAACCAAAAAGTGTCATGCAACCTATAGTTAAGAAAAAAAGAGCCAAAATAGCGGTCATGGTATACCCAGAATTAAACTCTTGCAGAGCTTCTTTTAAGCTTGGCTTTTTCTTAGAAATTTTATACTTTTCTACTGTCCAAAGGCTTAACCAACTACTACCTTCTACGGCAGTAGGCATCCACCCGATTAGGGTAATTAAAAATAAGACCCCCATCTCATCAAAAATTTTAGGTGCTTCAAATTCTGCTACGGGTGTAATTTCACCTTTATTAATTACTAAAACTGTTGTAGCCAATAATGCTATAAAAAGTACTGGAACTACTAGTTTTAACATTTTTTCTAATAATTTGTATTTACCAATTATTAAAATAATACTATTAAATACAAATAATGCCACTGCTATAGTGGTTAGAGAAACTCCTTGAATGTTAAAAATGGTAATAAAAAGCCCTGCGGTTACAGAACATAATGCTGCAGGACTAGCTATAGAAGTTGCTACCGTAATAAACGCATATAGCCACAAATACCCTTTTCCACGGTTTTTATACCCCTCTATAATACTTTTACCAGTTACGTTGGTATATCTAATTCCGAATTCAAAAAATGGATATTTTAAAATATTTGCTAATAGTATAGGAATTACCATAAGCCAACCATATTGTGCTCCTGCTTTAGTAGAAAGTACTAAGTGAGAGGTTCCTATGGCCATACTTGCAAATAATAATCCAGGGCCAAGGTTTTTTAATAATGTTTTTAATTTATTCATGGTTGGTGGTTTTGGCAATAATCTACTAGTATAAAAATTAAAAGAATTAGAATTTGTTACTTATAAATACACTAATTATAACTGTTTTACACATATAACTCTTATACATAAAAAGTCTTTAAAATTATCTATCAGATATTTTTATTGCAAAATACTTAAGAATTACTAAAAAAACAGGGTGTTTTTTACTTAATCACAAGGTAAAATGTGAAATTACAAACGTTTTATCTGCCAAAACACATAAAAGCCTACTTAGGCGATAGTTTAATCTATTTTTTTATAGATTTCTATATTCTTAAAAATAGTATCGTTTTTAGTATAGGTATTTACTTGCTTATAGCTTGTACCTTTATGCTTTATAGGGATAATATAGGTATTTAAATTGCTCTGCATGGATTTAGACATGGAGGTTAACACCTCTGTAATAGTATCATTCTTATAGGTATAGGTTCCAAAACCATGCCATTCGGAGTTATCTTCTGCCGGGTCTGTATTCCAAATTACAAACCCATTTAAATATATTTTGTGTTGTACTTTATCTGTCTTACTTATTAGTGTATCTTTTTGGTTAGCTACAGTATAAAAATGACTTAATTTCCATACTCCCTCTAAAGGGTCTATTTTATTTTTTTTAATGTTATTTGTTCTGGATGCACAAGAACTAAAAAGTAGAACTAGTAGAAATATGGTTATACCTGTAGAACAATTTAAATCGTATTTTTTATTCATTATTTTGTTCTTTATATAACCATTAGCAAAAGAAATAAAACGGCTACTTACAATTTATTAATCATTTTTAGTAAAATACTCTTGATTTGAAACGGCATCTTCACTAATTTCTATTTTTGCGGTTTTAAACCAAACCTCTGCATAATTACCATCTTCATATTGTTTATGAATATCGCCACCATGTGTTTCTGCTCCTGAGCACCAATTTTGATTAACATCAGGAGATTTTCCGTTTGTTTGATTGTAGCAACCTAACTTAAAGAAAAGCCCTTCACCTGTATATGCTGTTTTACGCTCTACACCGTCCTGACCTATTGGTACAAATAGTGCTTGTGTTTGTGAAGGAATATCTGCTTTAGTAGTATACTCCGACTCTAATAAGTTTTTTGTAAAAGTTTTTGTCTCATGCCCATTACTGGTAAACTTTAAATTCATTACTCCATCTTTAACAACAATCTCATAACTAAATTCTTCTCCTAGAGCAATACCATCTTTTGGTTCTTCTGGGTAAGTGTTTTCTCCTGTACCAACAACAGAAAAATCGTTACCCCAAACTGCAGAAGAAAAATCCCATCTTCCAGAATTATCTTCGCCAGCAGTATTAATTTCGTAATGCCAAAAAACAGAACCCTTAGTGTGTCCTGGATATTTTTTATAAAATATTTTAAGTGGCTCATTTTCATGAGCATCTGCACTGTGTATTTGCCCAACCACAACTGCATGTGTAGATGCCACACGAGCATCTCCTGTAGAAGACACATTCATTACTTTAAGTGTGGCCGTTAATTTATCATTTGCAGTTTTTGGGTACCATTTTTTTTCTTGTGCCAACTCTGTTCTAGTATTATTAGAAGTACCATGGGTATCTCCTGCATTTGGAGCTTTAAATACCACCCAATTTGTTTCTCCTTCTTTAACTGTATAAAAGAAATCTTTATTCTCAAAATTTACAGCATGTCCAACATTAGAACCGTCTCCTAAAATTAAATTCCAGTCGTTAAAAAAAGAAATAACATCACTTGCATAAACTGTTTTTTCTTGTTGTTTTTCTATAGTTTCTTCTGCAGCAGTTTTTGCTTTTTTTGAAGAATCTTTACAACTTGTTAATACTACAGAGAGACCTAAAATTACAACAACACTAATTTTTTTATACATTTTAATATTTTTTTGATTTTAAAAAATAGGTATTACATTTTGGGGAATTCTATAAATTTACGCAAGGTTTTTGAATATCTACTAAATTATAATGTTAATTATACGTATGTTATTTATACTAACATCTATTAAAACACATGTAGAATACATAAAACAAGAACAAAGCTCTTACTACAAACTCTTTAAAACACTAATAATTTCGTCAGGTTCTGAACGAGTTCTGTAATCTACGTTAACATAGTTCCATTTTACTATACCATCTTGTCCTAAAATAAATGTACCTGGAATAGGTAATATATTTGCATTTCCATTATTGATTTTTTGTAAATCTAGTTTGCGATCTATACGCATATGTTCTATTAAAAACTCTGGTACTTCCCAAGCAACACCGTATTGCGATGCAACTTTTGCATCTTGGTCCGATAACACGATAAAATCCATAGCATTAATTTCATTTTCTGTTAATGAGCCATCTGGCACTTCTGGACTTATAGCAATTAAATTAGCTCCTAACTCATTAATTTTTGGAAGTTTAGCCTGTAATGCCCTAAGTTGTAAATTGCAATAAGGACACCAACTACCGCGATAAAATGTAACAACTACTGGACCTTTACTTAATAATGTAGCTAACGATACCGTTTCCCCTTTTGGGTTAGGAAGCGCAAAGTTTGGTGCTTTTTCACCAACTTTAAGTGCATTGGCACCTTCCTCAAAAGATTTTGCTTTTTCTATAACTTCATCTACCCCTTTCATAAACTCAGGCTTGGCTTTACGCCCTGCTGCTATTTTAGCATCCGTTTGTTCTCTTAAATTTTTCATTGTCTTAATTTAAGAACATAGGTATACATTAAATGTTTTAATGCCAAATGCATTATTATATATTCTTGTTAAATTAATTACAAATAACTTATTCTGAATTTTTAGTGCATAAAAAACTACTAAAACTTATGCGTAAAATAGATGCATCCGTAATAAAAAAGTTGTACCCAATAAAAAAATTGAAAGGGTAAAGAAATAAAAAAATGTTTCCATACAATTCCTTGTTTAGTCATTAATAAAATACCAGCACCAAGCATTAAAACTTGTATAACACAAAATATTGAATATAAAACCGATTGATCATACTTTGAAGTATATGGAGAACAAATAGCAACTACTACAAAAAGGAATAACAGTATTACTGAAGGCCATAAAATAGCAACATTTACATTAAAAATATATTTTACTATTAGCCAAAATATAAGTAATGGTAATGCAAAATAAATCATATTTAGAAAGTCTATAGTCATAATAAAAAAGTAAGGTATTAATTATCAAAAACTCATTTAAACGTAATTATATTTTAATAAGAATCTTATTGGATTACAAATTTCGAAATAAAAGAAATTATATACCACCCTGTTTATTGGGAAAAATTAAGTTTATTTCCCAAATGC
Source organism: uncultured Maribacter sp. (assembly GCA_947504045.1). GTDB lineage: Bacteria > Bacteroidota > Bacteroidia > Flavobacteriales > Flavobacteriaceae > Maribacter_B. The sequence continues at coordinate 63,203 of CANNFY010000007.1, read as the reverse complement.
AGTACTAAAGAAAATAACGGTTACATATAACCAAAAAACACTAAACACTATATGTACGATGGTTTCAAAAAGTTTGCCTTTCCATAATTTTGAAGAATACCCAAAAAACTGAACTATAAGACGTATAAACCAAAAAACACCCATACCTAAGGCTATTTTTTTACCTAAAGGTGTTTCTACTATTTCTGTAGTAGAGCACACACAGAGTATTCCCATAAGTAGTACAGCCACCGCTATAAAAAGAGTATGTATCTCCATCATTTGTTTATTTACTAAACTAAGGCTACTTAACTCTTTTTTCCAATGAAAATATTTAGGAAAAATAACATGTATTAAAGCCAAAACTATAAATAATACTCCAATAATTTTTAAATGAATTTGCATACTATTATTTTAAGAGCTACAACGAAAGATAGACATAAATGGAGTAAACTTGGTTTCTTTAAAAGTTGTAAAACCAGCTTCTGAAAAAGCTTTTTCCCATGTTTTTATAGAGAAAAAATGGGTAAACCCAACAGAAAAGGCAAAAAAATTAGGTACATCTCGCAAATGTTCTACTGTAATTACTTTTGCATTTGGTTTACAAACTCTTTTACATTCTTTTAAAAAAACAACTTTTTCTGCCTGCGAACGAATTTCATGCACTGCAGAAAGTAAAAAAAGTATATCTACAGTATTACTTTCTAAAGGAATATGGCTTGTTTTTATTTGTTCGGTATTTGGGTACACCAAGCTTACTTTACGTGCTCTTACAATGGCAGGTTCAGTATGCTTTTTAGGGTTATAAAAATCAAACACTTTTAAACTTGCTTTTGGAAAGTTGTTTTCTAAAATAAAACTAGTTTCATCAAAACCTGCATTAATATTTACTATTTGTTGCGGGTTTTCTTTTGTTAATCCCAGTTCTTGCAACCATTTAAAATCATAATACCCAGAAAAGTCATATACATATGCAGACACTAGTAACGGCATTAAAAAACCATACAAAAATGCTCCTATAAGTATACTTGTAATTAATATGGAAATTTTAAAATAAAACAATGCTGCTATTAGTACTGCCAATACTAAAAGCCCTATTACATAAAAATGCCTATTAAAACTTAGAATATTTAATACACCTTGAAATTTTTTTCTTTTTATTTCCATACTTCTATTTTACCTTTTTTCCAGTAGTATGGAATATCTTTTATTTCAAAAACATTAGCTAAAACTGCATTTTCTATTTGTTGGTCTTCTAAAAATTTAAAGGTATATGCAGTTGCCTCTACAGGTTTTGGTTTCCAATTTTGGCGTACACCTTCTATAATTAGCACTTCTTTATCTTCTTTATTATACGTAAATGTAAATGGTAAAGGCCCTGCAAACCTACGCGCTTCTTTAAAATCTTTAAACGGAGAATCTTTAGGCAAGGGTACTTCTACCTCATTTTTACTTTTTACGGTTACAGAAAATCCTGATTTTTGAGACGAAATACGTTTTATCTCTTTTGTTTCTTCTTGCATTATATCTGTAGTAGTATATTGGTAATGGGTAAACATATTTCCCATATACTCCATTTTCTTGGTATCGGTCTCCGATTTTAAAATATAAAGTCCGCGCAAGTTTTTCCCTGCTTTGTTTTTATAGCGTACAAAAACTCGATATCCTATTAAGAAAAAATCGTTTCCCATAAACCTAGGAAACCCTTTCGGACGTAAATCTTGGGTTTGCACCATGGCCACTGCTACAAAGGCATATTTATCTTGGAAAGTATCTAAATTTAAACACTCTGGAATTTTATTTTGCAACTGCTCTTTAGGCACGGCAAAAGTAAATACTAAAGAACTTTTAAAGTGTGCTTCCACAGCAAAAGGGTGGTCTTTTAGCTTACTAAACATTGCTTGTAGAGTTTTCTTTTTTTCGTAAATGAAATTCATTTACATAAATAAGTACTATAAATAAAAATGCAAAGAGAGAGTTGTATTTGCCCCACAACAATAAATCTGGCACTAAAAAGTATTCTAAAATATTCATTGTACTTATTATTAATATTTGTGTTATAGCGTTTAGCTTTGGTTTTATTCTAGATAAAATCCAAACACACATTGCAATCTCTGCTACACCAATAGCAACAGTAAACAAAGGGCCATAGTCTTCTCCTAAAATACGAGTTACAATTTTTTGGTGCCTTGGCACTTGGTTTAAGACCTTACAATAGAGTCCGTTTACCAACCAAACTAATGCTATTATAAAGTTTATTATTCTAGATACCATTACTCTAAATTACAATTTTAACCCAACAGTAAATAAAATGTTTTCTTTTTTTACTGTTTACCTTGGAGCGTATACATATTATGTAATTTTCTCAATTAAGATGTACAAAAGCTGAATATAAAAAAACACCCTCTTTAATTTAGTACTAAAGAGGGTGTTTGCAAAAAAAATATTGTTTTCTTAAGCCGAGTTACGACTGGCATTAATATTACCGTAAAGAGAACGGGTAACAATCTTCTCATACAATTCTTTAAAAGAAGAATCTGCTCCTATTTTCTGTAATGCATATTGTTGTATTACTAATAATGGAAGTACTATATTCTCTCTAATTTTTATAGACTCACGAGAAACAGGTTCTTTTTCCATTAAAATATCGGTATCCGCAATTAGCAACAACATTTCTTTAGATAAGTTAAACTCGTTTAAAAGAATCATCCAAAAATCGCCATACTCTTTATCTTCTTTCATATAACTAGTAAGTTCAAAATAGCATTTAGAAATAGACATCATACTATTAGACATTAAAGCTCTAAACACAGGAACTTCTTTGTATAATGCTTTAACTTCTTCTATTCTACCTTGGTCTTTCATAGCTTTTATTGCTGTTCCTAATCCGAAATAACCTGGTACGTTTTGCTTTAATTGGCTCCAAGAACCTACAAAAGAAATAGCACGTAAATCTGATAATTCTAATTTTGCTTTATTTCCTCTTTTCCCAGGACGGCTACCAATATTAGCTTTAGTATAGTATTTAAGCGTACTTCTATTTTCTAAATACGGCATAAATTTATCATGGTGCTTTAACGCATCATACTTAGAGAAACTAAGTTCTGAAAGCTCTTCAATTAAACCTCTTTGCTCTTTAGAAATTACATTCTTATCTCCAAAGAAATTATTAGATAAACCTGCAGTTAATAATTGCTCGCAGTTATACATAAACTGTTCTTTAGTACCATATGTACTAGTTATAGTTTGCCCTTGAATAGTTAATTGTATTTCGTTATTTGCAATATCTTTGGTTTGCGCTGCATAAAAACGGTGTGTTTTTCCACCTCCACGAGCTGGTGGGCCACCACGACCATCAAAAAATATGGCTTTTACATTGTGTTTAGCACAAACTCCAGAAAGACTTTCTTTAGTTTTTATAATAGACCAGTTAGCTTTTAAGTAACCACCATCTTTTGTACCATCAGAGAAACCAAGCATTATTGTATGCTTTTTACTTCTTTTGTTTACATGCGCCATGTATTCTGGTATGCTAAATAGCTTTTGCATAGTATCTTCTGAAGTATCCATACCATTCATGGTTTCAAAAAGTGGTACTATATCAAAAGTAATTTCTTTAGAATCCCAGCCACACCATCTAAATAAACCAAATACAAAAAGAACAGAGAATATATCTTCAGAATTACTAATAATATATCTTGTACACCCTTCTTGGCCGTTTTTCTCTTGTATCGCTTTTAATTGCCCAATATTCTTAATAGTATCTTGTACAATACCTTCTTCAAAATCTTCCGCTTTTAACTGTAAATCTTTATGTAATAATAAATCTACCAATTCATCTTCTGAAAGCTCTGAAAGATTTTCTTTTATTAAACCATTTTGCTTTAATATTGTTTCTACTACTTTGGTATGTATACTGTGATCTTGCCTAACATCTAAAGTTGCAAAGTGGGTTTTAAAGATTTTTACTTTATCCATAAAGTAATCTAAATCTGCTAAATATAACCCATGGAATTTTTCTATTAAAATGGTTCTTATTTTTTCTAAAGGACCAATAATATCTTTATAACCAACATGTTTTTTAGGATTAAACATGGCTGTGTATAGGTTTTCTCTTAGCTCTGCTATAGAATCTTGTACTGCACCAAAGGTTAATTTTTTTTGTAGTTTCTTTAAATCGTTATAATAACATTTCATTAAAGTTACTCGTAACTCATCTGCAACATCACTAGTTATATCTGCGGTTACAAAAGGATTACCATCACGGTCTCCTCCAGGCCAAAAACCTAGTTTTATAATATCGTAGTTTTCAAACTCGGCATTCTTAATATTTTTTCTTAAGTATGCATACAACTCTCCAACCGCATCATAATATACATTTCTAAGAATATAAATAATATTTTTAGCTTCGTCTAATGGTGTTGGTTTTTTAGAGTTTATAAGTGATGTAAGCCCTAATTGCTGTAATGTAATATCTATATCATCTATATTATCTTCTAAAATTAATGTTCTTAATTTAGAGATAATATCTAATACTGCAGGTGTATAAAATTGCGTAGGGTGTGCCGTTAATACTAATCTAGAGCTAAAAGTAGATAATTGTTCTGCTATTTTATCCCAGCTTTTATTCTTGTCTACCAACTCAAAATAATCTTTTATAGTAAGATTACTATTATGTTCAAACAATTTTGGGAAAGCAGCATCTTCTACACTATCGTATAAAACTACTTGACGTTCTACATATTGTATAATGCGAAACATAAAATCTATCCTATCTTTTTCTGATTTTATATCTACATAATTTTCAAAAAAACCATCTAAAATTTCTTTAGGATTTTTTCCTGATTTAAGCCCTTTTTGACACTGATCTAGCATTAATGGAATAACCATTCCTACATTCTCTATATTTCTATAAGGTAAATTTAAAAACAGACTATTATAGACGTTAAATCTATTTGTAACCGATTTTTTAAACTCTTTTAGCCTTGCTGTTTGTTTCATAAAATATTCTTTACTTGGCAAAATGTTATTACTAGATTCTGAGCTAACAAAAGTACCAAAGCTTTTTGGACAAAAAAAACCCTTTTGCAATAGTAACAAAAGGGGTTTAAATCATTATTTTTTTTACATTTTATTTAAGAACTATCACTAAATCTTCAGAATTCACTAATGAGCCACCGTTTAAAATAATTCTATCTACCACACCATCCGCTGTTGCAGTAACGGATGTTTCCATTTTCATTGCCTCTATGATAAACAAAGGTTGGTTTCTTTTTACCGCTTCTCCTTTTTTTACCAGTACACTAGACAACAAACCTTGTAATGGAGCGCCAATCTCTTTAGCGTTAGAAATGTCTGCTTTTTTGTTTTCTACTTTTTCTACTTTTACAGAAGTATTTTTAACCAACACATTACGTAATTGACCGTTTATTTTAAAGAAAATACTGACATTACCAGCATCGTCTGGTTCTCCTTTTAGCATTAAAGATATAAGCACCTTTTTACCTTCATCTAACTCCACCATTATTTCTTCACCTACTTCCATACCATAGAAAAAGTTTTTGGTAGGTATATTTACAACGTTACCATATTTTACATGATTATTGTAAGCATCTGTAAATACTTTTGGATATAATTTATAGGATAAGAAATCGGTCATTTTTAAAGCTCTTCCCATTCCTTTTTTAAATTTACGCTTAAAAGCTTTAAATTCTTTTTCAAAATCTACTGGCTCTAAGTGCGCATTTGGCCTTTCTGTATAAGGTTTTTCATCTTTAAGAACTATTTTTTGAAGTTTTGCAGGAAAACCACCAACTGGCTGCCCTAAATCTCCTCTAAAAAAGTTTTTAACTGATTCTGGAAAAGAGATGTCTTCTCCTCTTTCTAACACATCTTCTACTGTAAGGCTATTGCTAATCATATATTGCGCCATATCCCCTACTACTTTAGAGCTTGGTGTTACCTTTACAATATCTCCAAACATGGTATTTACTTCGCCATACATTTTAGTTACTTCTGGAAATTTATCTTCTAAACCTAAAGCAATTGCTTGCCCTTTTAGGTTTGAATATTGTCCGCCAGGAATTTCATGCTTATACACTTCTCCTGTTCCAGATTTTAATCCAGATTCAAATGTGTAATAGTAATTACGAACGGTTTCCCAGTAATTAGAATATTCTGCCAATTTCTCTGCATTTAAAATATTTTCGCGCTCATGAAAACGTAGCATCTCCATTACCGAATTAAAGTTTGGCTGTGATGTTAAACCAGACAGCCCACCTAATGCAACATCTACTACATCTACACCTGCTTCTACCGCTTTTAAATACATTGCTGCTTGTGTAGACGAGGTGTCATGTGTGTGTAAATGTATTGGAATATTAATCTCGGTTTTTAAAGTTCCTATTAACTCATAAGCTGCATTTGGTTTCAGTAAACCTGCCATATCTTTTACTCCTAAAATATGAGCCCCAGCATTTTCTATATCTTTTGCTAATTGCACATAATATTTAAGATTGTATTTAGTTTTGGTTGGGTCTAAAATATCTCCAGTATAACATATAGAACCCTCTGCTAAACCACCGGTTCTTTTTCTTACATGCTCAATACAAGGTGCTAAAGACTGCATCCAGTTTAGAGAGTCGAAAATACGAAAAACATCAACCCCTGTTTCCCAAGATTTTTCTACAAACTCACCTATTAAATTGTCTGGATATGCTTTATAACCAACTCCGTTAGAGCCTCTAATTAACATTTGCAATAAAAGGTTTGGCATTGCCTTACGCAACAGTGCTAAACGCTCCCAAGGATTTTCTTGTAAAAAGCGCAAACAAACATCAAAAGTTGCTCCTCCCCAGACTTCCATACTAAAAATTTCTGGGTTATTTTTTGCATAGCCTTCTGCAACTTTAAGCATATCTATAGTACGCATTCTGGTTGCTAATAAACTTTGATGAGCGTCTCGCATTGTGGTATCTGTAAAATGAACTTTCTTTTCATTTTTTAACCATTCTGCAAATTTATCGGGTCCTAATTCTGTTAATAAATCTTTAGTCCCTTTTGGGTAACTTTCGCCTTTAGGAAAACTTGGTATAATTGGTTTAGAAAAAACATGATTAGGGTTATACTTTTTAACATCCGGATTCCCATTTACAATAATTTCTCCTAAAAACTGAATTAGTTTATTTACTCGGTTTCTTGGTTCAACAAACTCAAACAACTTAGGTTCGTTTTGAATAAAGTTAACTGTTACCTTACCGTCTCTAAAGGTTTGATGTTTTAGAATATTATCTAAAAAAGACATGTTTGTTTTTACCCCTCGAATTCTAAATTCGGCTAGTGCTCTACGCATTTTTCTACAAGAACCGTCTAAGGTTCTACTTCTGGCAGATACTTTTACTAACATAGAGTCGAAAAAAGGAGATATTGCTACACCTTGGTAAATACTACCTGCATCTAAACGAATACCAAACCCCGAAGCACTACGGTAGGTGGTTACTACACCATAATCTGGTTTAAAATTGTTTGCAGGGTCTTCTGTTGTAATTCTACATTGTAATGCATAACCAGAAACTTGTACCGACTCTTGACTTTCTATTTTTATTTGAGTATCTGCTAGCTTATAACCCCCAGCAACAAATATTTGCGTCTTAATCAGATCTATATTGGTTACCATTTCCGTTACAGTATGCTCTACTTGTACTCTAGGGTTTACTTCAATAAAATAAATACTTTCATCATCATCTACTAAAAATTCTACTGTACCAATATTATTATAGTTTACAGCTTTACAAATATTTAAAGCGTAGGTATATAAATTATTTTTAGTCTCTTGAGATAAACCATAAGAAGGTGCAAACTCAATAACTTTTTGGTAGCGTCTTTGCACAGAACAATCTCTTTCAAATAAATGCACCATATTGCCATGCTCATCGGCTACAATTTGAACTTCTATATGTTTTGGGTTTTCAACAAATTTTTCTAGAAAAACAGTATCGTCTCCAAAGGCATTAAGAGATTCTCTACGGGCTTCTGGAAAAGCTTTTTTTAAATCTACTTCTGTTCTAATAACTCGCATTCCACGACCACCACCACCAGAAGCAGCTTTTAACATAATAGGATATCCTATTCTATCTGCCTCTTTTATTGCAACATCAATAGTTGTTAAATCTTTATCGCTACTTTGTATAATAGGAATATTATTAGCCACAGCTACTTCTTTAGCTGTAATTTTATCCCCTAAAGCTTTTAAAACTGATACTTTAGGACCAATAAATTTTATGCCATTATCTGCGCATTTTTGTGCAAATTCAGCATTTTCAGAAAGAAATCCGTATCCAGGATGAATGGCATCTACATTTTTATCTACTGCTATTTTTATAATAGCATCAATATCTAAATAAGGTTTTAAAGGCTCGTTATCCTCTCCTATTTGATAGCATTCATCTGCTTTATACCTATGCAAAGAATATCGGTCTTCATAAGTATATATTCCTACAGTTTTTATTCCTATTTCTACACAGGCTCTAAATATACGAATTGCTATTTCTCCCCTGTTTGCAACTAAAACGGTATTTATTTTCACAGCTATATTGATTTTATTAATGGTTATCCCACAATATAATCAAAATTACAGTTTTGTAGCGCTTAAATAATGCGATATATTTAAAATAAGAGGGTTTTTTATTACAAATTGATATTATTTTAACTCTAAACCAAAAACCATCTTAAACAAAAGGGTAATGCTTGAGAAAATATTAGCAGACTGTTGCCTTTAAAACACTTTACTATATTTATTATCGTATAAAAACCGGCTCATTTTCTTTTAGAGTGTGCTCTTTACTAAATTGATATCCGTCTAAATTAAATCCTTTTATATCTTCTAAAGTAGTGGCGTTTGTATTTACAATGTAACGTACCATTGAGCCGCGAGCCTTTTTTGCATAAAAACTTATTATTTTAAGTTTATCGTTTTTCCAATCTTTAAAAACCGGAGAAATTATAGGCGCTTTTAAGGTTTTAGTATCTATTGCAGAAAAATATTCGTTACTAGCAAGGTTTACAAAAAGCTCTCCATCTTGCAATTCTGAATTAAGATGGTTTGTAAGTTCTTTTTTCCAAAACTCATATAAATTTTCTTTTCTACCTATTTTTAGTTTGGTTCCCATTTCTAACCTATACGGCTGTATTAAATCTAGGGGTTTTAGAATACCATATAAACCAGATAATATTCTTAAGCTATCTTGCAAAGTAGTTAGCTTATCTTCTTCTAAATTATACGCATCTAAACCTTGGTAAACATCGCCACTAAAAGCAAATACTGCTGGTCTAGCATTTTCTGGATTAAACGGGGTTGTAAAGTCTTGGTTTCTTTGCCAGTTTAGCTGTGCCAGTTTATCTGAAATATGCATTAAATCGGATAAATTTTTAGGCTTCTTTTTAGCTAAAACAGCATTTAACTTTACGGCTTCGTTTATAAATTGTGGTTGGGTAAACTGACTTGTTGGTAACTTACTTTCAAAATCTAATGACTTTGCTGGTGAAATAACTATTTTCATTTTCTTGCAATTAGAGTATAAAAATAATAAGGATTTACTGGAATAACAATTTCCTATAAAAAGTCTTTTTTATAGTGGTATTATAGAAATTTATACTACTGACTATGCTTGGCGTATTGCCTCCATTTTTCTACACAATTTGCTATATCTTCTGGAATATCTGAATCGAAATTCATTTTTTCACCTGTAACTGGGTGTATAAACCCTAAGGTTTTAGCGTGTAATGCTTGTCTTGGTAAAATTTTAAAAGCATTCTCTACAAATTGTTTGTATTTAGTAAAGGTGGTTCCTTTTAAAATTCGTTCTCCACCATAACGCTCATCATTAAAAAGTGTATGTCCAATGTGCTTCATATGCACTCTTATTTGATGCGTTCTTCCTGTTTCTAGTTTACAAGAAACCAAAGTAACATACCCCAAACGCTCTATAACTTTATAATGTGTAACAGCTTCTTTACCTTGTTCTCCTTCCGGAAAAACATGCATTTGCAGCCTGTTTTTTGGGTGCCTTCCTACATGACCTTCTACAGTACCTTCATCTTCTTCTACATTACCCCAAACCAATGCTATATATTCTCTTTCAGAGGTTTTATTAAAAAATTGTTTAGATAAATGTGTCATTGCTTCTTCCGTTTTGGCAATAACTAAAAGACCAGAAGTATCTTTATCTATTCTATGTACTAAACCAGGGCGCTCATTACTATTAGATGGCAAATTATCTACATGGTAAATAAGGGCGTTAATTAAGGTTCCTGAATAGTTACCATGACCCGGGTGAACTACCATTCCTGCTGGCTTATTTACCACCATTAACACATCATCTTCATAAACAATATCTAAAGGAATGTTTTCCGGAACTAATAAAAACTCATGCGGTGGATGCTCAAAAAGCACCTTTACTTCATCTTCTGCTTTTACCTTGTAATTTTGTTTTACAACCTTACCATTTACCCAAATATGACCACCTTTAGCAGATTGTTGTATTTTATTACGTGTAGCATTTTCAATAAAATTCATTAAAAACTTATCTACTCTTAAAGGTATTTGCCCTTTAGATGCTATTACTTTATGGTGCTCATAAAGCTCTTCTTCATTTGGCTCTGGGCCTTCTTCTAATGGTAACATATATTATTCCGAATCTGCCTTTATTTGTGCTCTTTCTGTTATACTCCCATTACCACATATTAATTCTACTTTAGAGGTTTTTGGCAGCTTATCTCCGGGATGAATTACTTTTCCTTTATGTTTTATAGAATACACCATATCCTTACCAAGCTCATCTATATATGTTACACGTTGCACATCTAAACCTACTGCTCTAAGCATAGATTTAGCATTCCTTTGTGTAACCTGTATAATTTTAGGAATGGTTACTTTTTTATAACCAGATGGATTTACAGTAAAGTATATTTTTCTATTTTCTTTTACTTTATTACCAGCTTGCGGATTTTGTTCTATTATAGAAAATCTTGGATAATCTGGATTATAATTTGCAGAATCTAAAACCTCATAACGTAAACTTGCGTCTTCTACTGCTTTTCGCATATCCATAACAGACATCTTAGAAAAATCTGGAACTTCTACAAACTCACCATGGTTAGTGGTACTATTTAACCATCGTAACATTGCAAATATTAAAACTAGTAAAAGGAGTGCCGCTAACCCTAATTGAATTAAAAAAGATTTGCTTCTAAAAAAATTAAATAAATTTCTCATGGAGTATATTTGACTAGACAAATATAGGAAACGCATTGCTTTTTTCTTTACTTTGATACCTTGTTATTTATTTTAAAAAATAGTAATACTATAATATGAAGAAAAAAGTAGCCATAATTATGGGAGGTTACTCTAGTGAATATAAAATATCATTAAAGAGTGGCAATGTTGTTTATGATTATTTAGATAAATCTTTGTTTAAAGCGTATCGTATTCATATCTTTAAAGAAAAGTGGGTATATGTAGCGCCAGACAATACAGAGCACAACGTTAACAAAGGTGATTTTTCTATTACAATTAACGGTCAGCACATTACTTTTGACTGTGTTTTTAATGCCATACATGGCTCTCCTGGAGAAGATGGTCTTATGCAAGGATATTTTCAATTATTAAACATTCCGCAAACTTCGTGTAATTACTACCAGTCTTCTTTAACTTTTAACAAAAGAGATTTACTTAGTGTTTTAAAACCTTACGGAATAAAATCTGCTGAATCTTATTATTTAAATTTAGGTGATGCAATAGATGAAGATGCCATTATTAATAAGGTTAAATTACCATGTTTTGTTAAAGCTAATAAAGCAGGAAGCAGTTTTGGTATTTCTAAAGTACATAAAAAAGAAGATTTAAAAGCTGCAATAGAAAACGCCTATAAAGAAGACGATGAAATAATTATTGAAAGCTTTTTAGATGGCATAGAAGTATCTGTAGGCGTTATAAAATATAAAGGAAAAACTAAAGTTCTTCCGATTACAGAAATAGTTTCTGAAAATGACTTTTTTGATTACGAAGCTAAATATGAAGGTAAATCTACCGAAATAACACCCGCTAGAATAACAAGCGAACAACAAAAAAATGTTACAGAAGCTGCTAAAAAAGCTTATGACATTCTAAAAATGACAGGATACTCTAGAAGCGAATTTATTTTTATTGGAGACACGCCTTATATGTTAGAAATGAATACTACTCCTGGTTTAACCACCGAAAGTATTTTACCACAACAAGCACAAGAAGCAGGAATACCTTTAGCGGACCTTTTTAAAAGTGCAATAGAAGAAGTATTAGAATAAAACGTAACTTTATTATTATGAGACGAGCAATTTTTCCGGGTTCTTTTGACCCTCTTACGTTAGGACATTATGATATTATTACAAGAGGACTTTCTCTTTTTGATGAGTTAATTATTGCTATTGGAAAGAATGCCGATAAAAAATACATGTTTACTCTAGAAGAAAGAGTACGGTTTATTTCGGAAGCATTTAAACACGAACCAAAAATAAAAGTAAAAACCTACACCGGTCTTACAGTAGATTATTGCAGAAAAATAGATGCTAATTTTATTTTAAGAGGATTAAGAAACCCTGCTGATTTTGAATTTGAAAAAGCAATAGCCCACACCAACAGAAAACTTTCCGAAATAGAAACTGTATTTCTTCTAACATCTTCAGGTAAATCTTACATAAGTTCTTCTATTGTAAGAGACGTTATTCGTAACGGAGGAGACTACTCTGTATTAGTACCAGAAACAGTAAAAGTTAATTAACTATTTACCTAAAATAAGATTATTCTTACAAAATAAACAAAAACCTCATTTTTTATGAGGTTTTTGTTTATATATTACAATTAACAATGTAAGAAATTACCTTCTTATGTTAAAATTTATTATCTTTATCTATAGAATTTAAACCAAACACAACGACTTTTTGCTAATTCACAACAAACCTTTACTTATATCGCACAATCGTCTTACATTAGTAAGAAAATACGACAATATGCTTAAGAAGGACTTAAAACTTGTTAATAATTACTTGATAAAACAGCTGCCAAAAGCAACTGCTTTTATTAACAGCAAGTTCGAAGTAATCCACGCTTCTAACCAATGGATTAATGAATTTAATTTTGACACAAGTAATGTTTTTGGCAATTCTATTTTCTCTTTATTTAAAGATGGAGAAGAAAATAATGAGTGGGAAATTATTCTTAAAAATTGTCTAAATGGGCAACCTAGTGATCTTTTTAATACAAAATTTAAAGATTCTAATAATAACACACAATGGTTTGAGTGGTCTAACATACCTTGGTATGATAGTGAAGAAAATGTAATAGGAGTTATAATTCAAGCAGAAAATGTAACCTCTAGAATTATAAACGAAATACGTATTGAAAAACTAGAAGCCCTATTACTAGAAAAATCTGAAATTACTAAAATAGGCACCTGGGAATATAATGTTAAAACAGATAAAGTAACCTGGTGTAATATTACAAAAACTATTCACGAAGTTCCTTTAGACTATACTCCGAATGTAGATACTGCTATTAATTTTTACAAAGACGGAATTAGTAGAAACACTATTTCTATGTCTTTTCATAATGCTATAATTAACAACAAACCTTGGAGCGAAAAAGCACAAATAATAACTGCTAAAGGAAAAGAAAAATGGATAATAGCAACAGGGCAACCTGTATTTAAAAACAAAGAGTTAATAGGTTTACTAGGCACATTTCAAGACATATCTGACCAAGTAGAAGGAAACAATAAAATAAAAGAAAACGAACAGCTTTTAAAAACCTTAATAGACAATCTACCTTTAAATGTTTACATAAAAGACAGAGAGTCTAGAAAAATATTAGTAAACAAAGCAGAATGTGAATATTATGGCGTAAACCAAACAAAGGATTTATTAGGAAAAAATGATTTTGATTTTTTTACCAAAGAAGTAGCTAAAAGAAACAGAAAAGATGACATTAGTGTTATAAAATCGCTAAAACCTATACTTAATAAAGAAACCATTTGCATTAAAAAAAATGGAGAAAGCAATACTTTTCTTGTTTCTAAAATACCACTTACAAATGAAAATGGAGATGCTTATGGCATAATTGGTATTAGTACAGATATTACTCCACTAAAACAAAAAGAAGAAGAGTTAAGAAATTTAATTAATGTTACATCATTACAAAATAAAAAACTAATAAATTTTGCTCATATAGTATCTCATAATCTAAGATCACACACGGCAAATTTTTCTATGCTTTTAGACTTTTTAACAAACGAAAAAGTAGAAACCGAAAAAGAAAGCATACTAAACATGCTCAGAAATGCATCAGATAATTTATTAGAAACTTTAGACAATCTTAATGAAGTAGTTGCTATTAGCACTAATATTAATTTAGAAAAAAAACCAATTAATATTAATAAAAGAATAGATAACATTAAACAAAACCTAGATGCTTATTTATCCAAAAATAAGGCGGAAATTATTTCAGAAATTCCAAAAAACGCAACTATAAAGGTTATTCCTTCTTATATAGATAGCATATTAATGAATTTTATAACCAATGGAGTAAAATATAAAAGCCCCGAAAGAAACCCTGTATTAAAAATTACCTTCAAAAAAGAAAATGACACTTCTATTGTAAGTATTACTGACAATGGTTTAGGTATAGATTTAGATAAATACGGAGACAAATTGTTCGGTATGTATAAAACTTTTCATAATCACAAAGACTCCAGAGGTATTGGTTTATATATTACCAAAAACCAAATAGAAGCTATGAAAGGCAAGGTTACTGTAACAAGTAAAGTGGGATTAGGAACCACATTTAACATACATTTTAATGAAGAAAATTAATTCTATTTGTATAATAGACGATGACCCTATTACAGTTTTTGGCATTCAAAAAATGCTCGGACTAGTAACGGAATTTAAGCAATTGTTTAAATTTGAAAATGGCAAAGTTGCAATAGAAAGCATTTCTGAAATGCTTAAAAGCAATACACCCTTACCTCAAGTTATTTTTTTAGATATAAATATGCCTATTATGGATGGTTGGCAATTTCTTGAAGAATTTATAAAACTACCCATAAAAAAAGTTGTACGCATTAATATTATAACATCTTCCATAGATGAGTTAGACCGCAATAATTGGAACTATTACAAAAAACAAACACACCATTTAATTACTTTTAATAACAAACCAATTAAAAAAGAAGAAATGGAAAAAATTACTAAAGTTGCCTAAACATTCTCTATAAGATTTTACCTATTTTTGTATCTATAAAGTACCTTACATATATTTTGTAAATGTATTTTAAATATATGAAAATGAGAATATTAATAAGCACTCTAATTGTAGTTTTACTTTTTTCTTGTGAGACTAAAGAAGACAAAAAAGAAGAAAAATTTTCTACACCTTTTGAAAAATCTTCTGGAGAAGAAACCGCTACTTACGAAGAGGTTATTTCTTTTTATCTAAAATTAGCAAAAGAATATTCATCTATCAACGTACAAACTATTGGAGAAACTGATAGTGGACACCCGTTGCATTTAGTAACTTACAATCCTGAGGGAGAATTTAATTTTAAAAAAATAGATTCTAAAAAAGTAACCATTTTAATTAATAATGGCATCCACGCTGGAGAATCTGATGGTATAGATGCCTCTATGCTACTATTTAGAGATTTAGCTAATAAAAAAATAAACACCCCAAAAAACACTATTTTATCAACCATACCTTTATATAATATTGGAGGGGCATTAAATAGAAACTCCTCATCAAGAGCTAACCAAAACGGACCAATTTCTTATGGTTTTAGAGGCAATGCTTTAAATTATGATTTAAATAGAGATTTTATAAAATCTGACACTAAAAATGCCAAAACATTTGCACAAATTTTTCATTTAGTTAATCCAGATATATTTATTGACAACCATGTAAGTAACGGTGCAGATTACCAATACACACTAACACATTTATTTACACAACATAATAAACTTGGCGGAAATTTAGGCAACTATTTACACACAAAACTAATGCCTAATTTAGAAAGCGAACTAAAAGCTAATAAATGGGACATTACACCTTTTGTTAATATTTATAACCAAGTACCCGAAATTGGCTTTTCGCAATTTTTAGACCACCCAAGGTACTCTACTGGTTATACTACTTTATGGAATACCTTTGGCTTAATGGTAGAAACACACATGCTAAAACCCTATAAAAAAAGAGTATTAGGAACTTATGCATTAATGCAGTCTATGATTAGTATTAGCGAAAAAAATTACTCTGAAATAAAAAAAACAAGAGAACAAGCATTAAAAAACTTAACTAGCACAAAACACTACCCAATAGCTTGGAAAATTGACTCTCTAAAAAGTAGCACCTTAAATTTTAAAGGCTATAAAGCAGATACTATTATTAGTAAAATAACAGGTTTTCCTAGATTAAAATACGACAAAACAAAACCCTTTACTAAAAAAGTAACCTATCAAAATTATTATAAAGCAACAGACTCTATAACCGTACCCAAGGCTTATATATTAAAAAAAGAGTGGAGTAAAATTATAGAACTACTATCGCTTAATAGTATAGAGTACTCTTTAATAGAAAAAGACACTATTGTTAAATTAGAAAATTATAGGATAAAAAGTTTTGAAACAAATACATCTTCCTATGAAGGACACTATAACCACTACAACACTACTGTAGAAAAATCCTATAAAAAAACATTGGTACATAAAGGAGACTACCTTATTCCGACTGATCAAATTGGGTTAAGGTATATTATAGAAACATTAGAACCTGCATGTATAGATTCCTTTTTCAACTGGAATTACTTTGACACTATATTACAGCAAAAAGAACATTATTCACCTTATATTTTTGAAGACACTGCTTTAAAAATGTTAGAAAACGACTCTATTTTACGTAAAGAGTTTATACTTAAAAAAAATACCGATTCCACTTTTTCTAATAATTGGGAAAAACAACTAAACTGGCTTTATAAAAAATCAAAGCATTATGAAAAAGAACACTTAAGCTATCCTATTTACAGGGTTCTTAAATAAATCTAACGCACCTTATTCGTCAAAAAGAATTTTAATATTAACGTAAGAGTTTCGCAAGAGCTCTTTTATTTTTTTAGGGCCTCTCCATTTCACTTTCTCAATACCTTCATTTTTTTGTCCTTTTAACTCTCCATCAAAGCTAGTTTTCATGGCAAACCAATGCACTTCCTTTAACTTATAAATATTATTTCTCTTAAAAATATGATATGTTGTTTTTAAAAAATTTTCAATTTCGAGTCCTCTAACTCCAGTCTCCTCTTCTACCTCACGTATAGCACACTCCTCTATAGTTTCTCCTGGATCTAATTTTCCTTTAGGTAAATCCCATTTATCATTCCTATAAATAAACAACACCTTACCTTTATCATTAGTAACCACTCCTCCTGCAGCTGCAACCAAAGGTATTTTTTCAGTAAATTTTGCTAATATTTCTTCCTCAATAGGATGATATATATAAACTTTAAAAAACTTTTTTTTATTTAACGCACTAATTGCTTCCGCTATACTATTATCGTCGTTTAACAAAAAAACATTATTACTACTTGTCTCTGGCATTTTATTTGTTAAAATAAGAGGCAATTCATTCACAAAAACTTTATACATTTGCGTTATGGTTTTAGATAAAGATACAGCTAAAAAAACAGCAGAACTACTATTGCAAATTAATGCAATAAAGTTGAAACCAGAAAATCCTTTTACATGGGCTTCTGGATGGAAATCTCCGATTTATTGCGATAATAGAATTATACTCTCTTATCCTACAATTCGCAACTATATTAAAGAAGAAATTGCAAAACAAGTTGAAAAACTTTACGGCAAGCCAGATGTTATTGCTGGGGTTGCAACTGGAGCTATTGGAATGGGTGCTTTAGTAGCAGATTATTTAGGGTTACCGTTTGTTTATGTACGCCCAGAGCCTAAGTCTCATGGAAGAAAAAACCAAATAGAAGGTTTCTTAGAAGCAAACCAAACTGTAGTTGTTATTGAAGATTTAATAAGTACAGGAATGAGTAGTTTAAGAGCTGTAGATGCTTTAAGAGAACAAAATGCAAACGTAAAAGGCATGGTTGCTGTTTTTACCTATGGCTTTGATGTTGCTGAAAAGAATTTTAAAGACAAAAATGTGGCATTAAACACATTAGGAGACTATACGCATTTAATGGAGCAAGCCTCTAACACTGGGTATATAAAAGAAGAACAATTAAACACCTTAATGGAATGGCGTAAAAACCCATCTAAATGGAACCAATAATAGATTTATGTTTTTAGAAACACCAAAAAAGAAAATTGCAAAAGGAGACAAAGCTACTTTCGAGTTTTTAACTAACCTTGAAAATTTTGAACAGTTAATGCCAGACAATATTGCAAAATTTGAAGTGCTAAGCTCAGATAGGTTTTTATTTGCATTAAAAGGAATGCCAGAAATTGTATTAGAAAGAAAATCGCAAACACCATATAGCAAGTTAGTACTTGGAGCAGCAAGTGAGAAACTGCCATTTACCCTAACAGCAGATATTACAGCAATAAACTCAAATGAAAGCGAAGTGGCACTTAGTTTTTCTGGAGAATTTAATGCAATGATGGCTATGATGATAAAATCTCCTATTACTAATTTTATGGGAACACTATCAGAAAACCTTACAAAAATTTAATATTTAAGTTTAACTTCCTTTAACCCATATTCTTTTATTACAGAATCTTCTAACTCCACAATAAGTTTTCCTTGTGAAGAAACCCCTCTTATAAAACCCATTATAAAATTTCCATTTACATCTTCAAAAGTAGACGGTTTATTAACCCTAAATAATCTACTTTCATAAATAGGCCAAAACTCTTGTGCGCCTTTATTTTCAATAGAAAACAAGTATTCTTGTAAATCTTTAAGAAGAAATTGCAAGACCTCTTCTAAATTAATACTTTTACCCAACAACAATTTTAAAGAGGAGACGTTTAATAAGTTATTAAAAATTATTTGATTTACATTTAATCCAATTCCAATTATCGAAGTTTGTATTTTACTTCCAGAAAGAGAATTTTCTATGAGTATACCACAAAT
The DNA here is from genome assembly GCA_947504045.1 of uncultured Maribacter sp. Taxonomy (GTDB): domain Bacteria; phylum Bacteroidota; class Bacteroidia; order Flavobacteriales; family Flavobacteriaceae; genus Maribacter_B. The sequence goes on along the minus strand of CANNFY010000007.1, from coordinate 44,050 downwards.
TTTTGAAGTACCTGACAGAATGTCGTTAGGCCACTTTATAGTTAAATTTGGCACTTTTAAATCATATAACGTCTTGTAAACTGATAAAGAAACACAAATACTTAATAAAAACTGATTATCTATAGAGAAATTATCAAACCTTTTTAAAACGCTAAAAGTCAGGTTTTTACCATCTTCAGCGTTCCAAGAAGTTCCCATTTGCCCCCTACCGTTTGTTTGCTTTTTTGCGGTTACAACTGTAAAATCTTTAACAGCAGAAGACAACATTAAATCTTTCAAATAAACATTTGTAGAGCTCGTGGCATTAAGTTTGATTATCTTCATTACTATCTTTAATTAGCAAACTTATAATGTATTGTTAAAAACAAGAGGTAAAAGAACAAAAAAATAATAACTTTGTATAAACTAAAAATTTTAAATGCAGAAAGGGAAAGTTAGTCCAGATGAGTTAATTGCATTAATTTTACAAGGAATAGAAGAAGTAAAAGGAGTTGATATAAATTTACTTGATTTAAGAGAAATTGAAAATACAGTATGCGACTATTTTATAATTTGTAACGGAACATCTAATACACACGTAAAAGCAATAGTCGGCTCAATCCAAAAAACAGTTAGCAAAGCTATTAAAGATAAACCTTGGCATGTAGAAGGCGAAGATAATGCCGAGTGGGTTTTAATGGACTATGTAAATGTAGTAGTACATGTTTTTCAAAAGCAAGTACGCGAATTTTACGACATAGAAGGTTTATGGGGAGATGCAAAATTCTCCACTATAGAAAATAGCATAAATAATTAATAAAAAGAATGGCAAAAGACAACAATACAAATTCAAAAAAACCTAAATTTAATTCTTGGTGGATATATGGCATAATAGCTGTTCTTCTTATAGGTTTTCAATATTTTAGTAGCGAAAATTTTTCGAGCGCAAAAAAAACTACAACCTCCGAATTACAAGACTATTTACGTAATGGAGATGTAGAAAAAATATTAATTATCACCAATACCAACCAAGCAAAGGTTTTTCTTACCCAAGAAGCTTTAGAAAAAGATATTCATAAAGATCTTGTTTCTAAACCTATAATACCTTCTTCTGGATCTGTGCCACAATACACTTTAGATTATGGTGATTTACAAATTTTTCAGAACGAAATAACAAATATTAAAAAAGAAAACAACCTAGATACTGTAGTTGAGTTTGGTAAAGAATCTAACATTATTGCAGATTTATTATTATCTCTACTACCTTTTATCTTAATTATTGGTATCTGGATATATTTAATGCGTAGAATGTCTGGCGGCGGCGGCGGCGGCGCAGGAGGTCAAATATTTAATATCGGTAAATCTAAAGCTAAGCTTTTTGATGAAAAAACAGATACAAGAACTTCTTTTAAAGATGTAGCAGGTTTAGAAGGTGCAAAAGAAGAAGTTGAAGAAATTGTAGAATTCTTAAGAAACCCTGACAAGTATACCTCTTTAGGAGGAAAAATACCAAAAGGAGCCTTATTAGTAGGCCCTCCTGGTACAGGTAAAACATTATTAGCTAAAGCTGTAGCTGGGGAAGCTAAAGTTCCTTTCTTTTCTTTATCTGGTTCCGATTTTGTTGAAATGTTTGTGGGTGTAGGAGCTTCTAGAGTAAGAGACTTATTTAAACAAGCTAAAGACAAATCTCCTGCAATAATATTTATCGACGAAATTGATGCCATTGGTAGAGCTAGAGGTAAAAATAATTTTACAGGTTCTAATGATGAGCGCGAAAATACCTTAAACCAACTTTTAACAGAAATGGATGGTTTTGGTACAAACACAAATGTAATTGTACTTGCTGCAACTAACAGAGCAGATGTATTAGACAAAGCATTAATGCGTGCAGGTAGATTTGACAGACAAATATATGTAGACCTACCAGACATTAGAGAACGTAAAGAAATTTTTGAAGTTCACTTAAGACCAATAAAAACTTTAGAAACATTAGACTTAGAATTTTTAGCAAGACAAACCCCTGGATTTTCTGGAGCAGATATTGCAAATGTTTGTAATGAAGCTGCATTAATTGCTGCAAGAAATGAAAAGAAAGCTGTAGACAAGCAAGATTTCTTAGATGCAGTGGATAGAATTGTTGGTGGCCTAGAAAAGAAGAATAAAATTATTACTCCTGGAGAAAAGAAAACCATAGCTTACCACGAAGCAGGGCACGCTACAACTAGCTGGATGCTAGAACATGCCGCTCCGTTAGTTAAAGTAACTATAGTACCAAGAGGACAATCTTTAGGAGCCGCATGGTATTTACCAGAAGAAAGACTAATTGTGCGTCCAGAACAAATGCTAGACGAAATGTGTGCTACCTTAGGAGGTAGAGCTGCGGAAAAAGTAATTTTTAATAAAATTTCTACTGGTGCACTAAGCGATTTAGAAAAGGTTACTAAGCAAGCAAGAGCCATGGTTACCGTATATGGTCTTAATGATGAAATAGGAAATTTAACCTATTATGATTCTTCCGGACAAGATTCTTATGGTTTCTCTAAACCTTATAGCGAAGAAACCGCTAGAAAAATTGATGCTGAAATTTCTAAAATAATTGAAGAGCAGTACCAAAGAGCCATAGAGGTTTTAACTAAACATAAAGACAAACTTACTATTTTAGCAGAACGTCTTTTAGAAAAAGAAGTAATCTTTAAAGAAGATTTAGAAAAAATATTCGGAGAAAGATTATTTACAGAAGATGAAAACAATGCAGTTACTGAAGCTACCGTAGTTAATAATACAGAAGAAGCAACTGATAAGTAATAAATATTAAATATATTCGTTGTCCAAGTATAATACTAGGAAACAAACACTAGAGTTTAGAAAATTAAATGGGGCTATTTAATATGCTTTTTGGTGGTGGCAAAAAGAAAATTTCCAAGGAAACTTCGGAAACAAGAGGCGTTCACATGCCAGATTTAAATCTCCCTGTTGATGAAAAATTTACCATTCATTTTAAAAAAAATGGTGGTAAATTTTTGTATTGCGACTCTTTTTCAGAAGTATCTGTTGCTTTACAAAGTATTATTAATGAGAATAATTGGGAAAACTCTCCCTTTTTTGTAATGAACAAACAATTACAATCTAAATTCTCTAAACAAAATATAAAGTTTACTAATAATACTAATAACAGCGAAGTATTTTTCACCACTTGCGAACATTTAATTGCTCAAAACGGATCTATATTAGTTTGCTCAAATCAATTACATGAAAAAAAATTAAATGAGCTACCTGATAACGTAATTGTTTTTGCAACAACCAGCCAATTAGTAGAAAATATTGGAGAAGGTTTAAAAAAAATAAAAAAGAAATACGGTCATAGTATACCAACAAATATTACAACCTTAAAGCATTTTCATGCTACAAAAGAAAATGCGGATGATTTTTTAACTTACGGTAGCACTACAAAAAATTTATACTTACTTTTCTTGGAAGATTTATAGAGTATGAAAGAAATTTTAAGAAGGGCATTAACAGGAGCCGTATATATTGTATTACTACTGTCTGCCGTTTTTTTAAACTCCGACGCTTTCGATTTTTTATTTATGACCTTTGGTTTGGCTTGTTTGTATGAGTATAAAAAGTTAGTACACTTAAGAGGGTATTATATATTTATGGCTTATTTGGCTCTTTGGTGGGCTTATATATACTTAATACACGATAAAACCCTAATAAACCTTTTACTTTTCATCACTTTAATTGTAGATATCGGTTTATTATTCTTTTTATTTTCAAAAAAAAACAAAAAATTTACAGATGCTAAAAAATTTATAGTTGGGTTATTTTATGTTGGTGGAGGTTGTATTTTTTTAACTATGATCCCATACCAACATAATGAATTTGCCAAACTAATAATTATGGGTATTTTTATTTTAATATGGGTTAATGATACTTTTGCGTATTTAGTTGGTCGTACTTTTGGAAAAACTAAACTTTATTCTGCAGTTTCTCCTAAAAAAACCATAGAAGGTTCCATAGGAGGTTTTATATTTGCACTAATTGCAGCGTACATAATTAGTAAGTTTGAAACACTAATAAGCCCAATGCAATGGATTATTTTATCTACTGTAATTGTAATAACAGGTAGTCTTGGAGATTTAATAGAATCTAAATTTAAAAGAATAGCTGGAGTTAAAGATAGTGGAGCAATACTTCCAGGACATGGGGGTATGCTAGATCGATTAGACAGTTTAATATTTGCGGCGCCATTTGCCTATTTAATTTTATATATATTCACTTATGTTTCATAAAGAGGGACAAACTATAATTTTAACCACTTTTTTTATTGTTAGTATTCTTATACTTTCTGCCCAATATTTTGTTAATCCATTATGGTTACGTTTGGGTCTACAAATAATTGCTCTTATAGTATTAGTATTAGTACTACAATTTTTTAGAAACCCTAAAAGAGTAGCCGTTAAAAGTTTTGATGAAATTTTATCTCCTGTGGACGGCAAAGTTGTAGTTATTGAAGAGGTAGAAGAAAATGAATACTTTAAAGGCAAGAGAAAACAAGTTTCTATCTTTATGTCTCCTTTAAATGTTCATGTAACACGTTATGCCGCAAGTGGAAGCATTAAGTTTTCTAAATACCATCCAGGAAAATATTTGGTAGCGTGGCACCCAAAAGCTAGTGAAGAAAACGAACGTACAACTGTTGTAATAAATACTCCAAAATTTGGAGATATATTATATAGACAAATAGCAGGAGCTGTAGCAAGACGTATTGTAAATTACGCAGAAAAAGGAGATAGTGTACAACAAGGAGACGATGCTGGTTTTATTAAATTTGGTTCAAGGGTAGACTTATTCTTACCTTTAGATTGTGCAATTACCGTAAAACTAAATCAAAAAGTTAAAGGAGCTGAAACCTGTATTGCCACTTTTGTAGATAAAAATGGAGAAGAAAAAACTATATGCTAAATTTGCGGAAACTGTAACTTATATTAATAGTTACAAAGATCCCATACCTCCAGATATTCTATTAAAGCTATATGCATATTACAGAATAGCTAATAAAAACCATAGCTCTCCTGGTAGCAAAACACCTTTAATAAATGCATTTAAAGCAAATGCTTTAATACAAGCAAAAAAATATACTGTAGAAGATGCTATGAACGAGTATATTCTGTTAGTAGAAAAAGAACTTAAATAAAAAAGAGCTTAGTTTTAATTAAACTAAGCTCTTTTACTTATTGCTGTCTTAAACTTACTTCACCTTAGTGCTAAACATTTGTTTTCCTTCTAAATAACCAATCATATGATCCCCAGAATTTACTTTACTTGCACCTGTAGCTGGTGTTCCAGATAATAAAATATCTCCCGGATTTAATGTCATAATTGCAGATACATATGTTATTAACTTTTCTAATGATGTAATCATTAAACTACTATTTCCTTTTTGAGTTTCTTCCCCATTAACGGTCATGGAAAAGTTTATATTTTTAAGGTCAGGAAAATCTGTTATTGGTAAAAAAGCAGATATTGGAGTTGCTCCATCAAACCCTTTTGCTAACGCCCAAGGTCCTTTTTTAGGCTCTCTACTTTGCTTTAATACATCTTTTGCTGTTAAATCGTTAGATAATGCCAAAGCATCTACATATGATAAAGCATCTTCTTCGGTAGCGTTTTTACATACTTTACCAATTCTAAAAGCAAGTTCTACTTCATACCACACATCATCCGAAAAAGCTGGCAACTCTAAATCTGCATCATTTTCTAAAAGAGAACTATCTGGTTTAGTAAATATTACAGGAGTAACTTCTCCTTCTGGCATTTCGCTTAAATTATTTACATAGTTTTTACCTATTCCTATTATTTTCATCTTATTGTTTTATTATACTATTAATTATTTTAAACTAGCTAAACTCTTTTCTAAAGTTTCTATTTTAGCTTCTGCATCACTCTGTTTTTGTCTTTCTATTGTAATAACTTTTTCTGGAGCATTATTTACAAAACGCTCATTAGAAAGTTTCTTTTGAACAGAAATTAAAAACCCTTTAGTATACTTTAATTCCTCTTCTATTTTCTTTATTTCAGCATCAACATCTATGGCTCCTTCCATAGGAATAAAATATTCATTACTTTTTACTCTAAATGTTAATGCTCCTTCTACCGCTGCAACAACATATTCTATAGATTCTACATTGGTAAGTTTACAAATAACAGAATCCCATGTATTTTCATTTTTCTCTGTATTTAACACAAATAAAGAAAGTGCTTCTTTCATAGGAATATTTTTTTCTTTACGAATTGTTCTTACTCCTGAAATAACATCTGATGCAAAGTTAAATTCTGAAATTATATCTTTATTTACCTCCATAGAAACTGGCCATTTAGATACCATAAGCGCTTCTTCTGGTGTTCTTTCTGTTATATGTTGCCATACTTCTTCGGTTAAAAATGGCATAAATGGATGTAATAATTTTAAGTTTTGTTCAAACAAATTAATTACAGCGTTATAGGTGGTTTTATCTATTGGTTTTTGATATGCAGGCTTTATTATTTCTAATAACCAAGAACTATAATCGTCCCATACTAATTTATAAATTGCCATTAAGGCATCTGAAATTCTATACTTACTAAAATGGTCTTCTATTTCTAATAGCGTTTCATTAAACTTAGCGGTATACCATTCTATTCCTAATTTAGACGCTTCTGGTTGAGGCAAATCTTCTACTTGCCAACCTTTTACTAACCTAAAGCCATTCCAAATTTTATTTGCAAAATTCTTTCCTTGTTGGCATAAGGCTTCATCAAACATTAAATCGTTACCTGCTGCCGCACTTAACAATAAACCTACTCGAACACCGTCTGCACCATAATCTTCAATTAACTTTAAAGCATCTGGTGAGTTCCCAAGGGATTTAGACATTTTTCTACGCTGTTTGTCACGTACCAATCCTGTAAAGTATACATTTTCAAAAGGTCTTGTATCTCTGTACTCATAACCAGAAACAATCATACGTGCTACCCAGAAGAATAAGATATCTGGTCCAGTCACCAAATCATTTGTAGGGTAATAATATTGAATTTCTTCATTTTCTGGCTCTAAAATTCCACCAAAAACACTTATTGGCCATAACCAAGAAGAAAACCAAGTATCTAATACATCTTCATCTTGTCTTAAATCTGCAGAGGTTAAACTCTCTTTTCCAGATTTAGTCTTTGCTAATTCTATTGCTTCTTCTAAGGTTTCTGCTACTACAAAATCACTATGTCCATCTCCATAATAAAAAGCTGGTATTTGTTGCCCCCACCATAATTGTCTAGAAATATTCCAATCACGAATATTTTCCATCCAATGGCGATATGTATTTTCAAACTTTTTAGGAAATAATTTTACTTCATTATTTTTTAAAACAGCATCTAAAGCCGGTTTTGCTAGTTCCTCCATTTTAAGAAACCACTGATCCGATAGTCTAGGCTCTATAACTGCTTTTGTTCTTTCCGATGTACCTACTTTATTTATATGTTGCTCCGTTTTTATTAAAAAGCCTTTCTCTTCTAACTCCTTAGAAATTTCTTTACGTACTACAAAACGGTCTTTACCTTCATAATGTAAACCAAAACTATTTAAAGATGCATCTTCATTAAAAATGTCTATAATTTCTAAATTATGTTTTTCTCCTAAAGCTTTATCATTAATATCATGTGCTGGTGTAACTTTTAAACATCCAGTACCAAATTCCATATCTACATACGTATCTTCAATTATAGGAATTACTCTATTACACAAAGGAACTATTGCTTTTTTCCCTTTTAAATGGGTAAAACGTTCATCATTTGGATTTATACAAATAGCACTATCTCCTAAAATAGTTTCTGGCCTTGTTGTAGCTATTGTAACTTTTTCATCAGAATTTTCTATAGCATAAGATAAATAATATAAGAGACCTTGCTTTTCCTCATAAATTACTTCTTCATCTGAAAGAGTGGTTTTTGCTTCAGGATCCCAATTTACCATTCGGTTTCCTTTATAAATTTTGCCCTTATTAAATAAGTCTACAAAAACTTTTATAACAGATGCGGACATATCCTCATCCATTGTAAATTTTGTTCTTTCCCAATCACATGAGCAACCTAGTTTTTTTAGTTGCTCTAAAATTACGCCACCATATTCTTCGGTCCAATCCCAAGCATGCTTTAAAAAATCTTCTCTACTAAGGTCTGCTTTATTTATACCTTGTTCTTTTAGTTTTGCAACCACTTTAGCCTCTGTAGCAATAGATGCATGATCTGTTCCTGGTACCCAACAAGCATTTTTACCCATTAATCTAGCTCTTCTTACCAAAACATCTTGTATGGTATTATTAAGCATATGCCCCATATGCAGTACTCCTGTAACGTTTGGTGGAGGTATTACAATTGTATATGGTTCTCTATTATCTGGGGTAGAATGAAAAAAATTGTTTTTCATCCAATATTCATACCAGTGATTTTCAACTGATTGGGGGGTGTATTTTGATGGCATTTCCATTTTGGAACAGTTTTTGAATAATATATTATACGTTTCTATAAATTATAATTAGAAAAGATATGTTAAAAAATCTAAATTGGTTCTAATTTTAAATACGAAACAAAAATAAGTAACGTTACAGTATAACAAAAGAATTTTGGAGGTTCATCTTAAAAGATTTATTTTTGAAATTCACCCAAAACTAAAAATGATGAAAAAAATAGTACTTGTATTATTTGTAGGTTTATTAGGATTTAGCCTTACTGCACAGGAAACTGCTGCTAAAATTGAATTTAAATCAGAAACCGTAGATTACGGAGAAGTTGTTAAAGGCGCTGATGGTGTGCGTGTATTTGAATTTACAAACACTGGTAATGCTCCATTAATTATAAGTAAAGTTAGCTCTAGCTGTGGATGTACTATTCCTAAAAAACCAGAAGATCCTATTTTACCAGGAAAAACTGGAGAAATTTCTGTTAAATATGACACTAACAGAGTAGGTCCTATTAGAAAAGCAATTACTGTAATTTCTAATGCTGACACTCCTACTAAAGTTTTAAAAATAAAAGGAGAAGTAAAAGCTTCTGGAACAGGTAAATAATACTTTATTAAAAAGATTAAAAAAGCTCGGTATAAACCGAGCTTTTTTTATTTTAACATGTTCTTAAGTACAAAACTAAAAAGCACATCGTTATTATACCTTTCTATAAGAACTTTTATTCTTTTACCTTCCTTTTCATTTAACATTTTCATAATTTCTTGAATTTTATACTTATGAACTGGCTCTCCGTTAACTGCTAATATTACGTCTCCTTGTTGTAATCCTGCAGCTTCAGCAGGACTACCTGCCCGTATGGCAGAAACTACTATTTCTGGCACTAAACTTAATCTAGTAGTATTTTCTAAAAGAATTTGTACATTCCCATAAGTTTTATTGTCTTTTACTACAAATCCATTTGTATTTGACAAGTGTTCTGAAACATAACGAACCCCATTATGTTGTAATTCTATACCACTAAAATTATAATGAAAAGGTTTATTATAATTTCCATTCTTACGAAGTATCATTCTTTTATTACTATAGTCAAAAACAATATTAAATCTTTTTAAAATCTCCCCTCCTACACTTCCATTTCTATTTCCTAATTTTTTTATAGAATTAAAAGTTTCCATATCTGGAAATGCCGCTTTAGCATCTTTTAATGAAAATCCACCTATAGATATACCATTAATTTTTGTTCGTCTTCCAAAAATTTCTCCACCTAAACCTTTACCTAAAAAATCTTGGTAATTTTTTGATGGCACCCCAATATTCTCATCTTCAAATAACCAAACAGCATCACTACTACCGGTATCTACAAGTAACCTAACTGGTGCTTCTTTTTCTTCTAAAAAAACATTAGCGGCTACATAAGCCTTATTTCTAATAATCTTTAGAGGCAAAACACTGTTTTTTTTATGTTCTTTATAAATATATTTTTCTGGAGAATGAAACTTAATTATTTTCTTAGAGTAATTAATATCAACAATAAAATCTCTAAATAAATCGTACCCAATTATTCCATGAATTGGAATACCCATACTCGGAGAAAGGTTTAAATCTTTATCTAAAACAACATATAATTGTTGGCTATTATTTACTATCTCTCCAATTTTAAAAACATTATCAATAGAGCTTAACCCTTTAATTGGCTCTCCTTTTCCTAACCCTCTAATACTAATTTCAGAAACATTATTAATCTGAATAGAATCTTGATTGGTTAAATTAAATAATATAGGCTTATGTACTCCGGAATCTAAAATAAAAGACAATTCTGTACCGTTAACTTCAATTGGCAGAATTATTAAGTTATTTATTAGTTGAAATTTTACTTTTTGACTTTCTTGAGAAACTGGTAACGAAAAAGTTTGTGAATATGTGTTACCACATACACAAAGCAGTAAAAAAAAAGGCAAAAATAATTTACATTTCAAAATACTTATTTTCAATGTTTTACATCTTATTAAGATATAAAAAAACTCTTAATCTACAAATTTTATTTGCTATAAAATGCTTTACAAATAAATCTTAATATTTGTTGTTAGTCTTGTTTGGTTTCCTCATTTTTGTTTAAAATATTTTATATGCCAAATATTTCATCTAGAGGACATAACATGCCTCAATCGCCAATTCGTAAATTAGTTCCTTTTGCTGAACAAGCAAAAAAAAATGGAGCTAAGGTTATACATTTAAATATTGGACAACCAGATATTAAAACACCACAAATTGCGCTAGATGCTGTTAAAAACAATTCTTTAGATATTATAGCATATAGTATGACTGAAGGCTCTGAAACATATAGAGAAAAAATTGCTTCTTACTATGCAACAAATGCTATAAATGTAAATGCTAATGATATTATTGTAACCACAGGAGCTTCTGAAGCTCTGTCTTTTACTATAGGTAGTATTGCCAACTTTAACGATGAAATTATTATACCTGAACCTTTTTATGCAAACTATAATGGTTTTGCGGCTGCTTCTGGAGTAAAAGTTGTGCCGGTTGTGTCTACTATAGAAAATAATTTTGCACTACCACCTATTGCCGATTTTGAAAAATTAATTACTCCAAAAACAAAAGCAATATTAATATGTAACCCTGGTAACCCAACAGGTTATTTATATAGTAAAGAAGAAATTCAAAAACTTGCCGAAATTGTAAAAAAGCATGATTTATTCTTAATTGCCGATGAAGTTTATAGAGAATTTACTTATGACAATAAAGAACACTACTCTATCTTACACGAAGAAGGACTAGAAAATTATGCTATAATTTTAGATTCTGTTTCTAAAAGGTATAGTATGTGTGGCGCTAGAATAGGTTATTTAGTTTCTAAAAACAAAGAGTTTATTTCTACTGCAATAAAATTTGCACAAGCTAGATTATCGCCTCCAACCTATGCACAAATAGCTGGAGAAGCAGCTTTAAATACTCCACAAAGTTATTTTGAAGAAGTAAAACAAGAGTATGTACAAAGAAGAAACACACTTATAAGCGAATTAAAAAAAATTGAAGGGGTAAAAGTTGGTCTCCCAAGTGGCGCTTTTTATTGTATTGCAGAACTTCCTATAAAAAATGCAGATGATTTTGCACAATGGCTTTTAGAAGACTTTAGGTATAAAGGAGAAACCGTTATGGTTGCACCTGCAGCTGGTTTTTATGCAACAAAAGGACTTGGATTAAACCAAATAAGAATTGCATATGTATTAGACCAAAACAGTTTAATAAAAGCCGTAACTATACTAAAAGAAGCCCTTAAGAGTTATATAAAATAATGCAAGTATTACAAAATATATCCTTAAAAAGTTACAATACTTTTGGCATTGCTGTTACAGCTAAATACTTTTGTGAGGTAACTTCTATAGCTAATTTAAAAGAAGCATTAAGCCTAAAAGAATACCCCACAAAATTTATTTTAAGTGGTGGTAGTAATATGCTACTTACTTCAGATATTAATGCTCTGGTAATATATATTAATATTAAAGGAATTACCATTGACAAAGAAGATGAAGACCATGTAACTTTAAAAATAATGGCAGGAGAAAACTGGCATGACATGGTTTTATGGACTTTGAAAAATAATTACGGTGGTTTAGAAAACATGTCTTTAATTCCTGGAAAAGTTGGTACTTCGCCAATTCAAAACATAGGTGCATACGGGGTTGAATTAAAAGACAATTTTGTAAAATGTTTGACCATAAATACATCCACTTTAGAAGAGCATACTTTTAACAAAAAAGCATGTGAATTTGGTTATAGAGACTCTTTTTTTAAACAAGAAGGAAAAGGCAAGCATATAATAACAGCTGTTTTTCTTAAACTCACAAAAAAAAATCATACCTTAAATACATCGTATGGTTCTATAGAAGAGGAACTAGAAAAAAAACAGATTACCAACCCTACTATTAAAGATGTTTCTAATGCAGTAATTGCTATACGACAAAGTAAATTGCCAGACCCCAAAGAACTTGGTAACAGCGGTAGCTTTTTTAAAAACCCTATTATTACTAAAAAAGATTTTATACATTTTAGTTCTAAACATCCTGAAGCCCCTTATTATAAAATTTCTGAAGAAGAATATAAAATACCGGCAGGCTGGTTAATAGAACAAAGTGGATTTAAAGGCAAACGCTTTGGAGATGCTGGTGTACACACAAAACAAGCACTTGTTTTAGTAAATTACGACAATGCCTCTGGAGAAGAAATAATACAATTAGCTAGTAAAATAATAAAAACTGTACAAACCAAATTTAATATATATATTGTACCAGAAGTTAATATAATAAAATAACCCTCGTAGATCTACGAGGGTTACATCAAACCAACCAAAAATAAATGTACAATAACCAGTTGCACATTTAAAACTCAATATTTTATAATATAACGCTATGTATAACAATCAAATTAATAAATTAGCGTTTAAAGCATATACGGTAAAAAAGAAGTTATTGGATGCCGAGAACTCCATATTTTTTTTAAACCTTTATAACACTATATGAGTGCACTACTTGAAAAACATATTGTAGAACTACTACAAGAGAGGAATGAAAAAGCCATTTCTTTACTCTATGAGCATTACGGAGACACCCTATATGGTGTTGCCTATAAGGTGGTAAGAAATAGTGATTTAGCACAAGATGTTTTACAAGAAAGTTTTGTTAAAATCTGGAAAAAATCGGACACTTATGATGCTTCTAAAGCAAAGTTATTTACCTGGTTGTTTAGAATAACTAGAAATACTGCTATAGATAAACTAAGAAGTGTAAACACAAAAACAGATAAAGAAATCCAAATAGACGTTTCTGACGTATATAATTTAGGCGTAGAAAGTATAAAGCCAGATTTAATTGATGTCCGAGAAAACTTAGATAAGATTGAAGACAAATATCAAATTGTTCTAGAAGCTTTGTTTTTTCAGGGAATGACTCAACAAGAAGCTAGTGAAGAATTAGATATTCCTTTAGGAACCATTAAATCTAGATTAAAAATTGGATTGCGAGAGTTAAAGAAAATTTACAATCCATCAATACTACTTGCGCTAGTTTTAAATATAGTATTATGAAAGAAAAAATAAAAATATTTTTAGACTCCGATTTATTAGAAAAATATTTATTAGGCGCTACTAATGATATGGAGTCTATGCAAGTAGAGCGTTATATAGCTATGTACCCTGAGGTTAAAAAAACCTATGATGAGTTACAAGATAATTTAGAAAATTATGCAAAACTACATGCTATAAAAACCCCAGAAGGTCTTAAAGAAAAAATACACGCTAGAATAAAATCTGAACGTTCTGGCCGTAAACAATTTTTTAGGTATGCAATTGCTGCAAGTATTGTTGCTTGTATGTTTGCAAGTGCCTCTTATTTTTTCTATAATCAAAACCAGAGTTTACAACAAGAAAATTCTATTGTTACCAATAAAATTAAAACTTTAGAGGCAGATATGAAACAACAATTGGAAGATGTAAGAAACCAATTTATTGTTTTAAACAACCCGCAAACAAAAAAATATAATGTAAGAGGTAACAAAATGGCTAAAGATTTAAAAGCTGTAGCTTACATTAACCCAGTAAAAAAATTATCTTACATAAATGTGAGCAAATTACCAAAGTTACCAGAAGACCAATGTTACCAAATGTGGGCAGAAGTTAATGGCGAAATGTTAAACTTAGGCATTATACAAGAAGCTGCCAGTAAAGACAAATTAACCGCACTACCCTATTCTGACAATGCTGTTAGCTATATAACAATAGAACCAAAAGGAGGCAATGTTAGCCCTACTACCAATAAAATAGTTGCTAATATAGCATACTAAACTTAGCAACATAAAGTATTCTTAAAGCCCCTTAATTGGGGCTTTATTTTTATATCTTTGTAAAAAAATTAATTATGAAGTTGATACTACTTACTATAGGTCTTCTTTCTATTGCATTTGCAGGAATTGCCATTAAAATTTGGGCAAAAAAAGATGGAAAATTTGCAGGAACATGTGCTAGTCAAAGTCCATTTTTAAACAAAGAAGGAGAAGCTTGCGGAATGTGTGGAAAATTACCAAGCGAACAAGATTGTAAAAAAGATACGACACCAGAATTACAGTAACAATACATTAAAAATAAATTGTAATTTTCAAGAACTACCTTTGGAGCATAAACAAACTATTTTTGAAATTATTGAAAAAGCAAAACTGGGAAACCAAATTGCCTATAGTAAATTATTGCACACATTTTGGAATGATGTATATGGTTTTCAATTAAAAAGAACCGAAAACGAAAGCGATGCAGAAGACATAACCATACAAACATTTTCTAAAGCTTTTGACAAACTAAATACATACGACTCTTCTTATAAATTTAAAACTTGGCTTATTACTATTTCTAAAAATATTCATGTGGATCTTTTAAGAAAAAGAAAAAAGGACATTATAAATACCAAACATAATAACGAAGATTACAAAAAAGTTTTAGATGATGCACCTTCTGCAGAAGACCAACTTATAATAGAACAAAATTTAGCTACTCTCTTACAACACATAAAAAAATTAAAACCACATTACCAAGAAGTAATAAATCTTAGATATTTTAACGAACTTTCTTATGCTGCAATAGCAAGCCAATTAAACGAACCCGTTAATAACATAAAAGTAAAACTTTTAAGAGCAAAAAAATTGCTAGCAGAAGTTATTACACACAATAAATAACAAAATATAAGTACCTTTTTAAATTAAGACTTCTGTAGCGTATAATAAGCCAAAGACCTTAATTTAGTTTGTATATTTGTATAAAATTAAAGTATGAGTACAAATTCTATAGAACATGTTAAACCTCCAAAAGGAAAACCAAAATGGTTACGTGTAAAACTACCAACGGGTAAAAAATATACACAGTTAAGAGGTTTAGTAGATAAATATGATTTGCATACCATATGTACTTCTGGTAGTTGCCCAAATATGGGAGAATGCTGGGGAGAAGGTACTGCAACATTTATGATTTTAGGAAATGTTTGTACAAGATCCTGTGGTTTTTGTGGGGTAAAAACTGGCAGACCAGAAACAGTAGATTGGTCTGAACCAGAAAAAGTTGCTCGTTCTATAAAAATAATGAGTATAAAACATGCTGTTATAACCTCAGTAGATAGAGATGATTTAAAAGATATGGGTTCTATAATTTGGGCGGAGACCGTTAAAGCTATCCGCAGAATGAATCCAACAACTACACTAGAAACTTTAATACCTGATTTTCAAGGCATAGAAAGACATTTAGACCGTATTATAGAGGTTTCACCTGAAGTTGTTTCTCATAACATGGAGACCGTAAAAAGACTAACTAGAGAAGTTAGAATACAGGCTAAATACGAAAGAAGTCTTGAAGTTTTAAGATACCTAAGAGAAAATGGAATAAATAGAACCAAATCAGGTATTATGTTAGGCTTAGGAGAACTTGAAGAAGAAGTAATCCAAACTATGGAAGATTTAAGAAATGCTAAAGTAGACGTTGTTACCATAGGGCAATATTTACAACCTACAAAAAAACACCTTCCTGTTCAAGAATTTATACTTCCTGAACAATTTAAAAAATACGAAGAAATTGGTTTAAAAATGGGCTTTAGACATGTAGAAAGTGGAGCACTAGTAAGGTCTTCTTACAAAGCACACAAACACATAAACTAATTTCTTTTAAGTGGTATTTTTCCATGAAAAAAATAAAAATTGGTATTAATGGTTTTGGTAGAATTGGAAGAACGGTTTGTAGATTATTAAATCAGAATAAGAACATACAAGTTGTTGCAATAAATGACCTTTCGGATGCAAGAACATTATCTCACTTATTAAAATACGATAGTATTCATGGTGTTTTTAACGAAAAAGTAAGTTATGACCAAGACTATATTATTGTAGGAGAACAATCTATAAAACTATATAATCACAATCACCCAAAAGATATTATTTGGGCAGAGCAAAATGTAGACCTTGTAATAGAATCCACCGGAAAATTTAAATCTTCAAAAGATTTAAACTACCATTTATCTAATGGCGCAAAAAAAGTAATTTTATCTGTTCCTCCTACAGAAGATTCTATTAAAATGATTGTTTGTGGTATAAATGAAAATCATTTAACAAAAGACGACCATATAATATCTAACGCCTCTTGTACTACTAACAATGCGGCTCCAATGATTAAAGTAATAAATGATTTATGTGGTATAGAACAAGCCTATATTACAACAATACATTCTTATACCTCGGACCAAAGTTTACACGATCAACCGCATAAAGATTTAAGAAGAGCAAGAGCAGCAGGACAATCTATAGTACCAACAACAACAGGAGCAGCAAAAGCTCTTACTAAAATTTTTCCAAAATTAGAAAATGTTATTGGAGGCTGTGGTATTCGTGTTCCTGTTCCTAATGGGTCGTTAACAGATATAACATTTAATGTAAAAAGGATTACAACAATTAAAGAAATTAATGATACTTTTGAAAAAGCATCAAATAATACTTTAAAAAACATATTATATTATACTAAAGACCCCATAGTATCAATAGATATAAACAATAGTTCTTATTCTTGTACGTTTGATTCTCAGATGACTTCGGTTATTGGTAAAATGGTTAAAATTATTGGTTGGTACGATAACGAAACTGGTTATAGCTCCAGAATAATAGACCTAATTAATATAATGATTCGTAAAAATTACATTTGAAAATTCTATCTATACATAGAAAAATTAAGTCAATTTTCTCTTTAGTAGTTGCGCTACTGCTATTTTTATGCGCCTTTTCTCAAGAAACTACACAAAAAGAAGATAGTATTTCTTATTTTAATTTGGCTAGGGCATTAAAAAATCAGAATAAAATAGATTTAGCTTTACAAGCCCTAAATAAAGCTTCTGAAGAAGCTGAAAAAAATGAAGATGTTAAATCTTTAATAGACAGTTATCATGAGTTTGCACAACTTTATTTAAAACTAGATAACGAGGAAACCACTCTTTTTTATTGGGATCGAGCAGAAGTTCTATTAAAAAATGTTGAATACCCTTACGGAGATGGTATACATAAATACATTGAAGCTCTAGTTCTTTATAGAAACAACAAAAATTTTCAGGCCATTTTTATGTTAAATGAGGCTAAACAGCTTAATAATGACCGTAACTTTTTTAATAATATTTTACTAGCCGAAGGGGACATATATCTAAACCTAGAAAAATACGACAACGCCTCTAAAAACTTTAATTCTTTAGTAATTAATACCGATATTTTTGAAAAAGAATATTTAGCTACCAAAGCACATATTGGCCTTACAAAGCTTTATATACAAACACAAAAATTTGAAGATGCCATAACAAATGGCGAAGCCGCTTTAAAACTTGCAGAAGAAAACAACTTTAATAAAGAAATTTTTGAATCTAGAGAGCTTTTAACAACTGCCTACGAAAAGAAAAATGAATTTGGCTTAGCACTAGAACAAAGTCAAAAATTAGTAGTTTTAAAAGATTCCGTTTTTAATATTGATAAATTAAAAGTAGAACAAAAAACTGCAGACAAAATTAGAGACGATTTTAAAACATCAGAAATTAATAGATTAGAAAAACTGAACGAAGAGTTAAATGAATCAGCAAACAGATCCGAAATAACTGCTGTTTTAACCTCTGCATTTTTAATTATAATTTCTCTTTTAGCAGTTTCTCTTTACAGAAACAACCAAATAAAACTAAAAACAAACGATTTACTACAAACTAAAAACAAAGAATTACAAGCAGCAAGAGATGGCGCCGTACAAGCAATGGAAGCTAAAACAAACTTTTTATCTACCGTTAGCCATGAACTACGGACACCTTTATATGCTGTAACCGGACTTACACATTTGCTTTTAGAAGAAAATCCTAGCGACAACCAAAAAGAACATTTAAAAGCTTTAAAATTTTCTGGAGATTACCTTCTTAATTTTATTAACGACATATTACAAATTAATAAGATAGATGCCGATAAGTTAGAACCATTAAATATGGAGTTTAACTTAAAAAAGGTATTAAAAGAAGTAATAGACTCCTTACAGCAAAGTGCAAAAGAAAATAACACCAAAATTATTTTACAATACGATGAGGATATTCCTGGGCATTTAATGAGCGACCCTCTTAAATTATCTCAAATCTTCATGAACCTTGTAGGTAATGCTCTTAAGTTTACCAAAAATGGAGAAGTAAAAGTAATTGCAAAACTTCTTAAAAAAGTAGAAGATGATGTTTCTCTTTATTTTGAAGTAGAAGATACCGGCATTGGTATTTCTAAAGAAATGCAAGAGAGTATTTTTGAAGGTTTTGAACAAGGCTCTATTCAAATAAATAGAGAATATGGTGGTACAGGTCTTGGATTAACTATTGTAAAAAGTTTGTTAGGTTTATTTGATAGTAAAATACAATTAGAAAGTGAACTGGGGAATGGTAGTTCTTTCTTTTTTGAAATTACCGTAAAGAGTAAAGATGCCATTGTAGATGATATTCCTTTTGAAATTACTGAAAAAGAATACCAGTTTAAAGGGTTACATTTAATGATCGTTGAAGACAACAAAATAAACCAAGTAATTACCAAAAAAATGCTTACCAAAAAAGAAATTACTAGTGATATTGCTAGTAATGGTATGGAAGCTATAGAACTTGCAAAAAACAATACCTATGATGCCATTTTAATGGATATTCATATGCCTGGTATTAGTGGTGAAGAAGCTACTATTGAAATTAGAAAATTTAATACAAAAACTCCTATAATTGCCCTTACAGCAATTTCTTTAGATGATAGTTTAGAAAGTTTTTATGCCGCTGGTTGTAATGATGTTGTTACCAAACCTTTTAAACCAGAGGTTTTTTATCAAAAAATAGGTGAAAATATTTTTGATAAAAACATTAACAATTCTTAGATAAATATTTTTCTATTTCTTTTACTAAAACAGTCTCGCCATTACCTATAAAACAGTGAGCCACTTCTATATAACTTATATTTTTTACCTTATCTTTTAATCTAACATAATCCTTTTCTGTAGTTATTACACACTCTTTAGACTGCAATAACTTTATCTCTTTATTTGTAAAAAAGTGGTGGTCTGTATATTTTAAATGCTCAAAATTTATAGAATGGTTAGTTAAGTATTTTTCTAAAGGCTTTGGGTTTGCTATACCTGTAACTAAAGTTATTTTTGAATCTTTTAAGTTGTCTAACAATACGTTATTGTCATTTCCTTTTAATTGTGGATTATAGTCAAAAAAAGTAAATAACACTTCCTGATTAGAATGTGCTTGCACTCTTTTTTTAATACTAGCTTGTTCCTCTTTAGATAAAGTAGCCGGACACTTTGTTACAATTATAACAGATGCTCTTTTAGCTTGTTTTTTACTATCTCTAAGGTTTCCGGTAGGCAAATACCAGTCGTCTGTATATAAATTAGAATACGTAGTAAGTAAAATTGAAAATCCTGGAGTTACTTTCCGGTGTTGAAAACCATCATCTAACAAAATAACATCGGACACTTTATCTGCTTCTATAGTACGTATCCCATTTTGTCTATCTGCATCTACCACCATTTTTATTTCAGGAAACTTAGAATAAATTTGAAATGGCTCGTCTCCCAAATCAGTAACGGTAGACTCTTTATTGGCTAGCAACAAACCTTTAGATTTACGACCATATCCTCTACTAAGTACCGCAATAGAATACTTTTTTGAAAAAAGCCGTAATAAAACCTCTACCATTGGAGTTTTACCAGTTCCTCCTGTACTTAAATTACCTATACAAATTATAGGTGTTTTATATGATTTAGATGCATAAACACCTATATCAAAAAACCAATTACGCATATATACTACCAAAGCATATAGTAAAGACACTGGAAAGAGTAATTTTCTAAGTAGTTGCATTAGAACGAAAATATAATATTTTATCTTTGATAACCTTATAATCTCGATTAAAAATGATTGTTAAAGAAGTTACCAATTTATTAGAAGAATTTGCACCTTTAAATTATGCCGAAAGTTTTGACAATGTAGGATTACTAATTGGGGATAAAAATAGTACCGTAACTGGTATCTTAGTTACCTTAGATACTCTTGAAATAGTTGTAGAAGAGGCTATTGCTAAAAAATGTAATTTAATAGTAAGTTTTCATCCCATAGTATTTAATGGCTTAAAAAAAATAACTGGAGCAAATTATGTAGAGAGAGTAGTTATAAAAGCGATACAACATAACATTGCTATTTATAGCATGCATACAGCCTTAGATAATAACCAAGAAGGAGTAAATGCAAAAATTTGTGATGTATTAGGGTTAATAAATACTAAAATTTTAATTCCACAAAAAAACACTATAAAAAAGCTAACTACTTATGCGCCACTAAACGCTGTAGAGCATATTAAGAATACCCTATTTAAAGCAGGAGCTGGATCTATTGGAAATTATAGCAATTGTAGTTTTACTACAGAAGGTATTGGTAGCTTCAAGGCAAATGAAAATGCAAATCCAGTACTAGGTGAAATTGGTAAAAATCATCATGAAAAAGAAGCGCAAATACATATTACATATTCTAAATCAAAAGAAGAAAAAGTATTAAATGCACTGTTTAAAAACCACCCATATGAGGAAGTTGCCTATGAAATTACCACTTTAGAGAACAAAAATCAGAATATAGGAATGGGAATGGTGGGGGAATTAAAAGAACCTACAACAGAAAAATCTTTTTTAAATTTTGTAAAAAAACAAATGGGTGCAGATGGAATAAGACATTCTAAATTTTTAGACCAAAACATCTCTAAAGTAGCTGTTTTAGGAGGAAGCGGGGCATTTGCCATTAGTGCTGCAAAAAATTCTGGAGCTCAAATTTTCATCACTTCAGATATTAAATATCATGATTTTTATCAAGCAGAAAATAAAATTGTGATTGCAGACATTGGACACTATGAAACTGAGCAGTTTACAAAAAACCTTTTAGTTGATTATCTTACAAAAAAAATCCCTAATTTTGCAATCCATTTATCGGAAAGTATAACAAATCCAATCAAGTATTTATAAATATGGCAAAAAAAGCAGAAGCTACGGTAGAAGATAAGTTAAGAGCATTGTATGATTTGCAATTAATTGATTCTAGAGTTGACGAGATTCGTAATGTTCGAGGTGAGTTACCATTGGAGGTTGAAGATTTGGAAGATGATGTACTAGGTCTTAAAACAAGATTGGATAAGTTAAAAACAGATGTTGAGACTATCAATTTTGAAATTACTGCCAAAAAGAACTTAATTGAAGAATCTAAATCTTTAATTAAAAAGTACGCAGAACAACAAAAGAACGTTCGTAACAGTAGAGAATTTAACTCTATTAGTAAAGAACTAGAATTTCAAGAATTAGAAATTCAACTTGCTGAAAAGAACATTAAAGAATTTAAAGCTCAAATAGAGCAAAAGAAAGTGGTAATTTCAGAAACTAAAGAACGTTTATCTCAAAGAGATGCACACCTTAAGCATAAGAAAAGTGAGTTAAATGCAATTTTAGCAGAAACTGAAAAAGAAGAAAAAGCGCTTTTAGAAGAGTCTGAAAAGTACCAAGGAAAAATAGAGGATCGCTTAGTTAAAGCGTATGCACGTATTAGAACCAATGTAAAAAATGGTTTAGCAGTAGTGCCTATTGAAAGAGGTGCTTCCGGTGGTTCATTTTTTACTATACCTCCACAAATTCAGGTAGAAATTGCTTCTCGTAAAAAAATTATTACGGATGAGCACAGTGGAAGAATATTAGTAGATCCTGTTTTAGCAGAAGAAGAAGCTGTAAAAATGGGAAAATTATTTGCTAAACTTTAATTAGCAAATACCAATAAAAAACAAAAGCCATCTAAAATAGATGGCTTTTGTTTTTTATAATAAATGTTCTTTTTAAGAAAGAAGTTCTAAAATTTTATTTTCTACAATTTTACTATCCCAAATAGTTTCTATATCTGGCATAGCCATTACTTGTTGCATTATTGCTTCTTGTTTATCACCATATGCTAAAGCATCTGCATACGGTTTATCAGAAAAAGTAACTCTAGAATATACTGGAATCCATTTTTCTGGATGCAATGCAGCAAAATGCTTTTCTATCTTTTTTTGTAATAAAAACATAGGGTCTGCAGTTTTATTACTCATTTCCATAAAATTACGATAACTAAGTTCTGCTATTGCATCGGTATTTGGTTTTCTAGTTTCTTGGTATTGTTTAAATATAGCTCCCCAATCATTTTTATTTTCTTTTATAAGCTTATTTAACACAAAAATATCTTCAAAACCAGCATTCATACCTTGACCATAAAAAGGTACTATAGCGTGGGCAGAATCTCCAACTAAGGCAACTTTATCCCAATATGTCCAAGGGTAACACTTCATAGTAACCATAGCACTTGTTGGGTTGGTAAAAAAGTCTTCTGTTAAATTCTCTATATCATCTATAACATTAGGAAAGTATGTGCTAAAAAAGGCATTTGCATCTTTTTTAGTTTTAATCTTTTCAAAAGAAACATCTCCTTCAAAAGGCATAAAAAGAGTGCAAGTAAAACTTCCATCTAAATTAGGCATAGCAATAAACATAAAGTTGCCTCTAGGCCAAATATGAAAAGAGTTTTTATCTAGTTTATGTGTTCCATCTGTATTTGGAGAAATAGTAAGCTCTTTATATCCAACATCAATAAAATCTTGCGAATAATTAAATCTGCTGCGTCTTTGCATTTTATGTCTTACCCTAGAAAAAGCACCATCACAGCCAAAAATCAAATCGTATTTATAAGCTTTCCACTCTCCTTTTTCGGTTTCTCCTGTATATAATTCTGCCGCAGGAAGGTTAACGTCCCATACTTTTTCTTCAAACCTAAACTCTACCCCTGCTTGTTCTGCTAAATCTATCATCTTACGGTTTAAAACTCCTCTAGATATAGACCAAATAGCTTCATTTTCTTTACCGTAATTTTGAAAATAAAGAGGTTTTCCTATAACGTGCATTGCTCGTTTATTAAGAGGAATAGCTATTTCTTTTATATCCTCTTCTATGCCCACTTCATTTAAAGCTTTCCAACCTCTATTACTCATTGCTAAGTTTATAGATCTTCCAGAAAATTTTACATTTCTAATATCTGGTCTCCTATCAAAAACGGTAATTTTATGTCCGTATTTTCGTAAATAAATTGCTAATAATGAACCTACTAAACCCGATCCAATTATCGCGATTTTTTTCTTAGAATGAGACATAGTTATTTTTAAGTTGACTACAAAAATAACAAATAAAATATAGCTTTTTTTATTAAAACATAAGCTTACATATAGTTACGGAATAATTATTTGTGTTATTCATAACAAACAAACAATACTTGTTTTTGTGTTTTTTCTTACACTACCTGTTGTTTTTTATAGAATAAATGCCATAAACACACCTCTAAATTACACTTTAAAAGCGCATTTTAAACACATATAGACCTTCGCTCAAAGAAGGTTTTACACCCCTAATCGACAAACGGCACCCTTTATTTAAAATAAAACAACTGATATAAATATCCGTTAATCGGAAGTTATGTTTATTATCGAATAATGTTTCTGTTTAAACTATTAAATCTACAATATAGATAGGCTAATAGCGTTCTTTGTCTTCGCTATAATTGTTGTAAAGTTTAAAACACTTTACTAAAAAAATAAATTTTAAAGAATACCTACAAAACCAATTTTACATGGCCATTTTTACCCCTAAAAAAAATACTTTAAAAAAACTTTTGGTGCCAACATTAACAATCATATTGTTTTGTTGCTGCGCAACTGTTTTTGCACAAGGAATAAAAACAGGGGTTGTATTCAATTGGGCAGATACACAATCTAATAATAGTGATTCTGCAACAATGTCTCATATAACAATTAACGGTATAGAATATAACACATTTGTGGTACCATCTTCTTATGAATTAACTAGGGTTGGCCCTGGTGGTCATAACGAAAATAGAATATGGTTAAACGGTAGTAGAGTTATTCAAGGTAGCAATAATCCAAGTTGGGATACAGAAGCTCTTAATGCCTACCAATCTTTAAACCTCAACCATTATTTTCAAGCAACAAATACTGGTGATAATTTTTGTGGCGACTATAGTGCTGTAGCAACTACAGATTCTCAAACACAAACTATAAGGTACAATCCTGGCATACCATCTAATCCGGATGGTATTTTAGCTGTTACAGAAAGAGCTGGAAACAACTGCTTGTATGTTGAAATATTTGGTATTCCAGCTGGTGGTGGAACAGAACAACTACTTGGAAACACTTTTATAAGAAATGGAAACTATATGGGAACCTCTCGCCCTCAAGCACCACCAAATACAGCTACTTCGGACTATTGGGCAAGTGGAAGAGTAAATCAAAATGGAGAAACCATTGGTATTGGTCTTTTTGAATTGTCTAGTATTGCGCCTACAGGATCAACTATAACTGCAATAAAATACGTAGGTGCTACAAATGATCATGGGGATGGTAAATTCTTTTTATTACAAACCTATGCGGTAGACGATACTTTTACTACCGATTTTGAGCAAGTATTTAACGGAAACGTAGCTACTAATGATAATACACCTATTAACTCTACCTATTCGGCTTATACAAACCCTACAAACGGTTCTGTAACAGTAAATATTGACGGTACTTTTACGTACACTCCAAATAATGATTTTGTTGGTGTAGACACTTTTAATGTAGAGGTATGCTTACCTGCTCCAAACCAATCTGTTTGTAATATTTCAGAAGTTTCTATTACGGTAAATGCTTCGCCTATTTATGCAAGTAATTATGACGAAGAAATAACAATAATTTGTGGGGACACTATTCCTGAAGTACCAACGCTAGAATTCTTTGGTGGTTGTGGAAATTATGATGTGCAATTTTCTGAAGTGGAACAGTTTTCTACTACTACAGAAGACTACATGATTATTAGAACTTGGACAGTTACAGACTCTTGTAATACTACAGAAACTTTTGAGCAAACAATATTTGTTATGCAACCAGAAAGGATATCTATTGATATTGCTATCTGTATTACCGATTCAGAAATAGACTTACTAAGCTACCTTCCGGACACTTATAATACTAATGGTGCATTTGAAACAACAAATGGCAGCCCTGTTTTAAACGGTAGTTATTTTGATCCATTAGCATCTGGTTTAGGAGAACACTCTATTACTTACTCCTCTATAGATACCTATTGTAAATTTTATGCAGATTATACAATCATCGTAAATAATGATTGCGAGCCTTGTAATGAAGAAGACTTAACAATTTCTAAAGCCGTAACTCCTAATGGAGATATGCATAACGAATATTTTACAATTACCACTCCTGAGTATTGTAATTTACAATTCCACGTTACTTTATTTAACAGATGGGGAAAAAAGATATACGAATCATTAGATTACCAAAACGATTGGTCGGGTATTTCTCCTGAAGGTTCTATTGGAAGTTCTGAAAAACTACCTTCTGGCACATATTATTATATAATCAACATTCCTAATAGTGATAGCATTGAACCTATAAATGGGTACATCTATTTAGGAACTAAATAACAATTTAAAAAATTACTCACTTAACCTAAAAATCTAATGAAATTATCTAAAATTCTTATTTTTGGATGTATTCTATTAACAGGTATTCTTGGCAAAGCACAGCAGTTGCCACAATTTACGCAATATATGTATAATACTATCTCTATTAATCCTGCATATGCCGGTAGTAGAGAAACATTAAATGCAACTTTGTTACATAGAAACCAATGGGCAGGAATAGATGGAAACCCAAGAACCAATACTTTTTCTATACACTCTCCATTAAAAAACAAAAAAATAGGTTTGGGATTATCATATATAAATGATAAATTAGGGTTTGAAAGCACCAACTATATATATGGAGATTTTTCATATTCTGTAAACTTAACTCATCAAGTTAAAATGTCTTTAGGGTTAAAAGCTGGTGTTACAAATTACAACTTGAATAATCCAGATAATACGGACCCCTTCTTTAACTCTAATTTTAATACTTGGGATCCTAATTTTGGAGCAGGAATTTTTGTTGGATCTAATAGATGGTATCTTGGTCTTTCTTCCCCTAGAGTATTAAATACCGATTTAAATAGGAGTGATGAATTTTCTGCCGTAGAAAGAAATAGCTACTATGCCATTGGTGGTTTAGTTTTTGATATGACAGAAAACATAAAATTTAAACCCACTGTAATTACAAAATTTACAAATGGTGCTCCTGTAACGTATGATCTTACTGCAAATTTTCTTTTTAATGAAAAATTATGGTTGGGAGCTTCTTATCGATTTAATGATGCTTCTAATTTCGGCGCCATGATAGATTATCAGGTTACTAGAGATATAAGAGTAGGATACGCTTACGATTTGCCTACTTCTACTTTTAGTCCTTATACAGGTGGCACTCATGAAATTATTCTTATTTACGAATTATTTCAGAGATATAAAGGAGGTATAAAATCTCCAAGGTATTTTTAACAAACAAAAGAATAGTATTATGAAAATTTGGAACTTACTAGTATTTTTATTTTTTGCAATACAAATTTCTGCGCAATACGAAACTCAAAAAAAAGGAGACTATTATTTTACAGAATCTTCTTATGCTAAAGCTATAGAAGAATACAAAAAAATGATTACCAAAAACCATAACACAAGCTATGCGCACCAGCAATTAGCAGAGTGTTACCTATTAACTAGAGATTTTAAAAAATCATTACCACATTTTAAAGCGATAATAGATAACCCAACCCTACCAATAGATTATTACTTTAAATATGCCATGGCACTTTATAGTGATGGGCAAGTTGAGTTATCTGAAAAATATTTAAAAAAATATAAACAGTTAAAAAAAAATGACACCAGAGTAAAAAGATTTTCTAAAGATGAAAATGTAACTTCTATGGAGTTTAATTAGAAGGTAACCTCTTTTATTCTAATTCTTTAAAAAATAGTATTAGAGTTTTTTTCTAATCAAGATTATTTAACCAACCAAAAAAAGGGTGTATTTATATAAATACACCCTTTTACATTTAATTATATTTTACTTATTCTAGAATACCATCTACTATACCATAGGCAATAGATTCTTCAGCACCCATCCAATAATCTCTATCAAAATCTTTCATTACTCTATCAAAATCTTGACCACAATTATCTGCTAAAATACGTGCACTTAGCTCTTTCGTTTTAATAATTTCTTTAGCTTGTATTTCTATATTAGACGCTTGCCCTCTTGCACCACCACTTGGTTGGTGTATCATTACTTGTGCATGTGGCTGTATAAAACGTCTACCTTTTTTACCTACAGATAGTAATATAGATCCCATAGAAGCTGCTAATCCAGTACAAATAGTAGAAACTGGACTTTTTAAAGATTTTATAGTATCATACATTGCAAAACCAGAAGTTACATAACCTCCAGGACTATTAATATATAATTGTATTTCTTCGTTATTCTGCATATCTAAATACAATAGCCTATCTATAACATGTTTTGCAGAATCATCATCTACCATACCCCAAAGGAATACTTTGCGTTCTTCTAACATTTTTTGATCTATAGCCTCTTGTATTTTTCCTTTTTTTGAACTCATGTTTTATTTAATTTATGCACAACAAAATTAATCAATTTATCGGGAAGTTTATAGTTCCTTTTGTATTGGTATACGTTTATTTATATCTAAAGCTTTAACGTGTTTTTTTCTAGAATACTATACTAATGTAAATTAATCTTCTACTTCTACGGTACTTTCTACTACTTTTCGAATTGGAACAACCGTTTTTCCTTTTTTTGTTTTTAATACCATAGAAACGTTGTCTATTGCTTCTACAGTACCTTCTATGTCTTTAAATTTTATTTTATCTCCAATTTCATAAATTCTACGACTGTAAAAAGTGCGCAATAAATCTCCTACTACTTCTCTAGATCCTAAACCTAATGCAATTGCTATTGTAAGTAAAAAAGCGCCTAATACAATAGTAAAGTTACTTGTAACAATTGTAGTATCTATACCTGCTTGGTTTAAAGAAGTTACCAAAACAAAAATTAAAATTATATAGTAGATGATACTACTAATTATTTTAGAACCACCAACGCCCATAGAATCAAATAAACTGGTAATTGCTTTTTTTATAATTTTTGCGGCAAACATACCTATCATAAAAATTACTACCGCACTTAAAAGTATTGGCAAGTAATGTAACAGATTTGCTATTTCAATAGAAATTACACTTAAACCTAAAACATCTGCCGCTACAATAGTAAAAACTAAAAGTAAAATTCCTTTTACAAAGCCCAGTATTACTTTACCTAAATCTATTTCTACTTTACTATCGTCTCCAAATAATTTAGCATCGTTAACTTTTTTTGATAGCTTATCTATATTGGCAAGTTTTAATACTTTCTTTAAAATAAATTTTACAATTTTAATACAAATCCAACCTATTATTAAAACTATAACTGCCCCTATTATTCCTGGTAAAGCAGACACTATATCTTTAACAATAGAGCTTAAAGAGTCTGACATTAAATTTTCAAAAGTTTCCATACTATGTTTCTTAAGCGTATTTTATTTCTTGTTGTTTGTTTTTAAAAGCCCTTCTAGTAATGCAGAATAGTTTCCTGTAAAGAGTGTTGCTAAATCCATTAATAACTTAGCCCTAGCAACATCTGTCATTACTTTTTTTCGTAATTCTGGAGGTACTTCTTTTAGCTCTCCTTGTATTTTTTTAAAAGGATTATCCTGTTCTTTCATCTATGGTAATGTTTTATAGATTTCCACAATTTTTGCTTTAGCTCTTTTAAGACGCATTTTTACAGCACTACTACTTAACTCTAATAATTCTTCTAATTCTTTTATTGATACACCGTCTTGGTATTTTAATAGCAAGATAGATTTATCTTCTGGAGCAATTATTTCTAGCGCCTTTTTTAATTTTACTACTTGTAAATCGTACAAACTTTCGTCTGTAACCTCCATAGATATTTCTCCTTCATTATCCTCTATGGTTCCTGCTTTATCGCTTATTTTTCTTCCTTTATCTCTGTTTACATAATTTACACAAAAATTATAGGTAAAAGAATATAACCACGTTGAAAATTTTGACTTTCCTTTAAAAGAGCCAAGTTTTACAAATAGCATTAAAAAAACATCTTGTGTTAAATCGTTTGCTTCATCTTCTGATTTTGCAAAACCATAACACTTATTATATACCAATTTAGCATAACGATCATACAAAACCCCAAACAACATAGAGTCTTTTTTACTTACTATTTTTTTAATAAGCTCCTCGTCCGAAACATCTTTATACGGGTCATTCTTGGCCAATTTTGTATTAAATTGACTACTTATGATTATAAGACACAGTTTTCGTAGGAAAGTCACTATAAATTAGTTTTTACAAAACAAAAATAAACTAAACTTATCTTTAATAAGACTATTTATATTATTTGGTTAATAATTGCATTTTTTTATTCTCCTTAAAGGCTTAAAATTCCTTCTTTTAGTATTTGCCCAAAAGAAAAAACATCTTCAAAAGAACAATATAAAGGAGCTGGTGCTACGCGTATTACATTAGGTTCTCTCCAATCTAGTATTACACCGTTTTCCATTAAGTAATTAAACAACGCTTTACCTTGCCCGTGTAATAATACCGAAAGTTGTGTACCTCTATCTTCTGGTGTTATAATTTCAAAAGTACTATTGGCTACTTCGCTATCTATTTGCTGTAAAACAAACTCTAGATACGCAACAATTAAGTTTCTCTTTTTAACTATTTGTTTCATTCCTACAGCATTAAATTGCTCTAAAGAAGCTAAATAAGGCGCTACTGATAATACTGGCGGATTGCTTAACTGCCAAGCGTCTGCATTTTCCATAGGCTCAAACTCAGATTTCATAAGA
Source organism: uncultured Maribacter sp. (assembly GCA_947504045.1). Taxonomy (GTDB): domain Bacteria; phylum Bacteroidota; class Bacteroidia; order Flavobacteriales; family Flavobacteriaceae; genus Maribacter_B. Next base: position 13,567 of record CANNFY010000007.1, on the reverse strand, counting down.
AAACGAGTTTCCTTTTTTGTTCCCCACCATCCTTCAAATCTTGGAATATTAGGATTGTTTAAATGCTTTTCATGTATAAAAATTCCGGAAGCATTTCCAGGACCACTATTCATGTACTTATAGCTACACCAAGCTGCAAAATCTACATCCCAATTATGCAATTCTAACTCTACATTACCTGCTGCATGTGCTAAATCCCACCCTACTTTAGCCCCAACACTTTTACCTGCTTTGGTAATTTCTTTTATATTAAAAACTTGCCCATTATAATAATTAACCCCACCAATTAAAACAAGAGCTAGCTCCTCTCCTACTTCTTTTATTTTAGCAACAATATCTTCAGTTCTCCAAAAATGTTCTCCTTTTCTTTTCTTTACTTCTACTAACGTATCTTCTACATCAAAACCGTGAAAACGGGCTTGACTCTGCAACATATACTGATCTGACGGAAATGCTTTTTCTTCGCAAATAATTTTATAGCGTTTTTTTGTAGGGGTATAAAAAGAAACCATAAGTAAATGTAGGTTTACCGTTAGGGTATTCATTACAGAAACTTCTTTTGTTTTAGCGCCTACAATTTTTGCTAGGGGCTCTGCTAAACGCTCATGGTAATCCCACCAAGGCTTTTCTGCATAAAAATGACCTTCTACCGCAAGTGATGCCCAATCTTGCACTACATTATTAACATAGTTCTTAGTTTGTTTTGGTTGTAATCCTAAAGAATTTCCACATAAGTAAATACTTTTTTTTCCTTTAATTTCTGGAAAATGAAATTCTTGCTGATAATTCTGTAAAGTATCTTCTTTATCTAATTGCTTTGCAAATTGTAATGTGTTCTGAAACTTCATTGCCGTGTTTTATTCAAAAATACAACATCAAAAAAGATAATTTAAACCCCAATTAAAGTTCTGTATCTTTTTTAAATAATAGCACTCTATTTAATTAAATATAACTCTATTATATATCTTATCCTAAATACATATTTTTGTAAAAAAGTACGTATGCATTTTTTATCACCTTTATTAGAAGAATACATAAAAAATAACTCTGAAAACGAGCCAAAAATTTTACAAAAGCTTACTAGAGAAACGCATTTAAAAGTTATTCAACCCAGAATGATTACTGGGCATTTTCAAGGTAGAGTTCTTAGCATGCTTTCTAAAATAATTTCTCCAAAAAATATTCTAGAAATTGGTACTTACACAGGCTACTCTGCATTATGCCTAGCTGAAGGGCTACCAAAAAATGGAAGTTTACATACTATAGAAATTAATGACGAACTAGAAGAAATGCAACGCAGGTATTTTAATGAAAGTGATTATGGTGCTAAAATTACACAACACATAGGAAATGCGCTAGAGGTTATTCCTAATTTAGATATAGTTTTTGACTTGGTTTTTATTGATGCAAAAAAAACAGATTACCCTAAATATTTTGAAGCTACTTTAAAAAAAACAAGACCAGGAAGCGTTATTTTAACAGACAATGTTTTATGGTCTGGTAAAGTTGTAGAGCCATTAGACCCAAAAGATAAGGCTACAAAAATATTGTTAGATTTTAATACACAATTAAAAGAAGACCCTAGAGTAGAAACAGTGCTTTTACCTATTAGAGATGGTTTAACCTTAAGTAGGGTGCTATAACTTTTTTATATGTAAAATAAAATATAATAGCACTTAAAACTCCGACTATTGCTCCTACTATAATATCTAAAGGGTAATGTACACCTACATATATTCTACTATACGCAAAAAGTAATGGCCAAATAAAAAATAACAGAGCACCTTTACATCTTTTTCTTAAGAATAAATATAATAAGGTTGCTATTGATGAAGAACTAGAGGAATGACCAGAAAAAAAACTATAACTACTTGGGTTTTTTAATATTCTAATATATTCTTTAACTTCTGGTGCATTATTGGGGCGTAACCTTTGTATAGCGTGTTTAACAACATCTGTAAATTGTGTAATAAAAACTGCTAACAACACTACTGTTAGAACAACAAATACAGCTTCTTTTTTAGGGTATTTTACAACTATTATTATAAAAAAAAGAATAAATACAGGTATCCAATTTGTTATGGTGGTAACGGTAATCCAAAAAAAATCGAAAGGAGTAGAACCTAGGTTATTAAGGTAGATAAGAATTTCTTGATCCCATTGTATTAGTTGCTCTAACATACAACCTATTGCCTTTTAATAGTACCCGTAACGTCACTTACATTTTTCTTTACCTCGTCTATTTCTTTTTTAATATCCTCGGTAAAACTGGTATCTATGCCTTGCTTATCTGCGCTATTTTTAATTTCTCTTTTAATATCGTCTGTAGCATCTCTTAACTGACGCATACCTTTTCCTAGTCCTTTTGCTATACCAGGAACTTTATCTGCCCCAAATACCATTACTACAATAAATAGAATGAAAAAAATTTCGGCGCCACTAATAAATAAAAAATGTAATGCTAGCATAGAACAAATATAGTAAAGTTTACAAAGCTACATAAAAAAAAGCCCTGTGATTAACAGGGCTTTTTTTAGTAGTAATTTTAGATTAATCTTTTGTCTTATTCTTAAAATTATCAAACTCTGAATTTTCTTCTTTTTTAGGCCAAGTATTATTGCTTGTATCTATATCTGCAGTTTCTAGCTTAGGATCTACTACAATACCTTTAAGTTCTAACATAGATGAAATAACCAATTTTACTTCTTTATCATTTTTTCTCCATATTTCTGGCGGGTATGTAATGTTTTTTACACTACCGTCTGCATAGGTATACTCCACTATTAAAGGCATTGGTATACCACCTGGCTTGTCAAAAATAACTTCGTAAAAATATTTAGGTTCTTTAACCGCAGCTCTTTCTGTTGCAGTCATATTATCCATCATAAATTCTTTTAAACTTTTAGAACTTTCTGTTGGTGCTTTTCCTTTTAAAGTGGCATCAAAACCTTCGTCTTCTTCATCTGCTAAATATACTAAAGGAGGTAAGTCTGCTTCGCTAATATTACGAGCTGCCATATATTCTTGCATTTGCTTATTTGGCTTGTTACTTACGTAATATTTTTTAATTCCTTTTATTCCAATATCTACATAGTCTGTAGTATAAAACCATCCTCTCCAGTACCAATCTAAATCTACTGCAGATGCATCTTCCATAGTTCTAAAAAAATCTTCTGGTGTTGGGTGTTTAAATTTCCATCTTTCTGAGTATGTTTTAAAAGCATGATCAAAAAGCTCTCTTCCCATTACAGTCTCACGAAGAATATTTAATGCCGTTGCTGGTTTACCATATGCGTTAGGCCCTAATTGATACACATTTTCTGGGTTACTCATTATTGGAGCAATATTACTTTGATCTCCACTCATATATGGTACAACTTTAGAAGGCTCTCCTCTTTTAGAAGGGTATTTTTTATTAGGAGCTATAGCTTCTGGGTATTTTTCTCCAAACTCTTGCTCAGCTACATATTGTAAAAATGTATCTAATCCTTCATCCATCCATCCCCATTGGCGTTCATCAGAATTTACAATCATAGGAAAAAAGTTGTGTCCTACTTCATGTATAATTACACTTATCATTCCGTATTTTACTCTATCTGGGTAGGTACCATCTTCATTAGGTCTTCCATAATTCCAACAAATCATTGGATATTCCATTCCTTGTCTTCTAGCATGTACAGAAATTGCTTTTGGATAAGGGTATTCTAAAGAGTGTTCTGAGTAAGATTGTAATGCATGGGCAACTGCTTTAGTAGAATATTCTTCCCACAACGGATTTCCTTCTTTAGGATACATAGAAACCGCCATTACATCTTTACTGCCAATTTTTACAGCCTGCATATCCCAAATAAACTTACGAGAGGTTGCAAAACCATAATCACGCACATTTTTTGCTTTAAATTTCCATGTTTTTGTTGCTGTAGATTTTGTTTTTTCTGCAGCTTCCGCCTCTTCTTGAGTAACAATAATTACAGGTTTGTCATACGATTTTTTTGCTTTTTCATAACGTCTCATCATTTCTTTAGAAAATATCTCTTTTCTATTTTGAAGAGTTCCTGTTGCATCTAATACGTGATCTGCAGGTACTGTTATATTTACTTCATAATCTCCAAATGGTAATGCAAATTCTCCACTACCCCAAAATTGATGATTTTGCCATCCTTCTACATCATTATACACTGCCATTCTTGGAAAAAACTGTGCAATTACATACGCTCTATTATCGTCTTTAGCAAAATACTCATAACCAGAACGTGCTCTATTAATAGTATGGTCTGGTATGTTATAATTCCACTTAATAGAAAACTTTACTTGATCTTTACTTTTTAAAGGTGTTGGTATATTTATACGCATCATGGTTTGGTTAATAGTATACGATAATGCTTTGCCTGAAGCATCTTTTACATATTCTATATTAAAACCACCATCAAAAGGATCTGTTAAATATTTACTAGCAAAGGCACCTGGTTGTTCTGCTAATGGAACACCTCCACCATTACGTAATGGTGACTTAGAATCTTTAGCTCTTACATTTTGATCTAACTGCACCCATAAGTACTCTAAATTATCTGGAGAATTGTTTATATAGGTAATTGTTTCTTCTCCGTAAATTTTAGCATTAGCATCATCTAAAGTAATATTCATTACATAATTTGCTTGCTGCTGGTAATAATCTGGGCCTGGTGCTCCAGATGCGGATCTATACGTATTTGGCGTAGAAAACTCTTCGTATAATTGTTTAAACTTATTCTGGTTTGTGTGTCCAGGTTCTCGTTCTTTACTTTCTGTTTCTTGTGCAAAACCTACTGTAGCAAACAAGAAAAGTAGCGTTGCAAAGCAATACTTAATTTTAGTCATGTGTTATTTTATTTTTTTAGTCGCTGAAAATTAAAGTTTTTTTAAACTATTTCTTAGAGAATGTTAAAATTTTAACATTCCTTTATCACTTTCTCGGGTAAGGATTAGTGTTTTCCTCTTGTCTTTAAATTTAACGTGTATTATATTTTGTTGATCTTCGTATAAATCTACCAAAACTTTATTCTGTACCGTTATTGTTTTTATGTGCGATTCTTCCACATTTGGAGCTTCTAGGTAGAACAAGACTAAATCGTCTTCATATTTTTTTCCTAAAAAATTATAGGATTTATTTTCTCCATTTACTTGTATTGTAAATTTTGATTTAAAATACTTTTCTAGATAATCATTTGCCATTTTAGATTCTTGCTCGGTACCTAAATTAGCTTCTATAGCATACCGTTCTTTTAAAAGCATTTCTATATCATCAATAAAAACTCTACTTATAACCTGAATAGATTGGTCTTTTTGCGAATAGCTAACATTAGATACGCTTATGTAATATTTATGTACAGTAGTAAATGCAAACAACAAAAATGTAGAAAGTAATAGTGTGTGCTTTAAAATGGTTTTCATTATTATTTTTATTGACTTTTATTAACAAGACTTATGCCAAAAATAGAAATTAATCTAAGTTATTATTCTTTCTATATATAACACTTTTTTTATTTAAAAACTCCCATATTTTAAGATGGTCGTGCGTATCTACTACAGATGAAAAAGCAGTATCTACTTCGCAGAAATACATAAAATCTGAAATTTTAATTTCTGGAATTTTTAAGTCTGACACAATTAAAGAATCTGCATAAAAAGCTCTAACACGCTGTGTGCGCTCGTACTTTTTGTTTCTTTTTACTCTATTTTTTAGCATTTTGGTGCGCCCAGTAATTCCGTTTATTATAGGATTTAATGGTATTCCCATTCCGCCCGAAGTAGCCTCAAACAATTCTCTTTCTGCCTTAGATATAGGTTTTACATGCGCATTTGGCAACCCTAAGGTAGATGCTGTTACTACTTGTTTTGTTTTTAGCGTACTTACATCTTTAGAAATGTCTCCAGATAAATTATAAGGCATCACCACTACTTCATCTAATTCCGTTAAGGTTTCTTCTAAAGGTATTTTTAACAAAGAGCTTTGTAGCATGTTTGTATTAACAACCAACTGTTTTGTTTTAAATTGTACTGCAGATATAACCAGTGTATCATTAACATTAGCATTAATAGTAAAATAACCATTAAGGTCTGTTATAGTGGCTTTTTTTGTGCTTATATTTTGCACATGTATTGCAGCAACATCTTTATTTTTACTTACAACTACACCATTAATTTCTTTTGAAAAAGGATTTTGTGCTTCTGCCAAAGAAGCAATACATACTACTATAATAAAAAGTAGTTTACTCTGCATTAATTTCTGCTAGAAATGTTTTGCTGTGGTTTACTAATGCATCAATAAGTTGAAACTCATTTTCTTTTTTTAATAAAGACCTTGCTGGCATTTGGGCATCACAATAAAATAAAAATGCATTTATTTTATCTTGTGGTATTTGTAAATCGCTTACAAAAAACTGGTCATCATACACCTGTCTTAGCACTTGGCTTACACGTAATTTAGGAGCTTCCTCTTCGTTATCACTTTTAGAAGATTTAGCCATTGCTCTAAATATGTTCACAAAATTAAGGCCGTTTTTAAGTCCTCTTTCGCTTTGCGAAAGAGCAATATTATCTACCTCTGTAGTTCGGTCTATTTCGTATTCTATCTCTTTAAACTTTTCGTTTTTCATTTCTAAAAAACGCTCTTGATCTTCTGGCGTTACTACTACCTCTTCTAAAGCTGTTACTTTTTCTTTAACTTCTACAACTAACCTATTGTTTTTTAATATTTCTGCAGTTATAGGCACTACCATTAGTTGGTAATTTACAGCCGTAAAAACAAGCTCATCTCCTTCTTTTACTAATATTGCAAACTCTCCATTAGCATTTGTTATGGTTGCTCTTTCTGTAGTAGAGTTTATAACATTTTCATTAGGTACGCTAATGTCTCTATACAAAACTTTTCCTCTTAAGATGGTTCTATCGTCTTGTGCAAAAGAAATTATACTAATAAAAAAAGCTAATAAAAATATATTTTTCATGAAGGTTATTTTAGAATTTATAAAGAAACTACTTGTTGCTCATAAAAAAAAACTAGAGCATCTAAACTTTTGTTAATTTCAATATACAGAATAAACACCGTTTATCGAAAATCTACATCACTTAATCTTAAAGGTTTAAAATTTTATTCATATTTAGCTTGCTAGTACTTATATAGTTTTATTTTTGTTTCCTGCAGTATTTTTTAAAATACTACAAATGAGACTCTTATGAAATTTACACTTTATATATTCTTTATTAGCTTTTGTTTTTGCTTTTCTGGACATAGCCAAATAAAAATTGGTGATAATCCGCAAAACATAGACACATCATCTGTTTTAGAATTAGAAAGCACTTCACATGTATTAGTAATTACTAGAGTTACCACCTTACAAATGGAAGCTATAACTCCAAGACCTGGTGGTATGGTTTTTAATACAGACACCCAATGTGTACATTACTATAGTGGTGCTAGTTGGATTAACCTGTGTGAGGCTGGCGGTATTAGTAACCTAAGTACAGATCCTATTAATAATGATTTTAGCACTATTACCATTACACCACAAGGAGATGTAAACCATATTGAAGTAGGCCTTATACGAGGCGATCAAATTGCAGATAATTCTATAGGTAACAGCAAATTAGGAGAAAATTCTGTTACCTCTGACGAACTTAGCGATAACTCCGTAGGAACTTTAGAACTACAAGACAACTCTTTAACTCCTATAGATTTTGCAGACGACAACCCAAACCAAGTTCTTGGCACAGATATTAACGGTGTTGTAAATTGGATAGATGCTGCAAGCCTAACTAATGTTAATACCGATAGTACTACTATTATTGGAAACGGTTCTCTTGCTAACCCTCTACAAATTTCTGCAACAGTACTTGCAGAAATAGAAGCAAACACAACTGCTAATACAAATGATACGGATGGCGACGAGAATAACGAAACCTTAACCAATGCCGAAATTGTTGGAAATAATTTAATCTTAACAGAATCTGGAAACACCACAACAATAGACCTAAGCGCTTTTAGCGGCACAGGAACCGATAGCCAAACCCTAGCAATAATTGGAGATAGCCTTGCAATTACAGGCGGCAATAGTGTAAACATAGCACCTTTTTTAGACAATACAGACGCACAAGAACTTAGTATTGATGGAAATAGAATTTCTTTAGTAAATGGAGGGTTTGTTGATTTACCTGCTGGCACTGTAGACACCGACCAGCAAGCTATTTTAGGAGGCCAAATTGTTGGAGATAGCTTAAGAATTGATATTGAAAATGGAACCTCTGGATCTATTGATATTTCTTCGCTTACCACAGGTGGTGGTTCTGGAACAACAGAAGTAGTAGACGAAATTACGCTTACTGGCGTAGGTACTACTGCAAATCCTTTTAGAATTAAACCTGCCCTTGACTCTATTACAGAAAACCAAATGCTTATTACAGATTCCACTAGTGGCGAAATTACCTGGGTTAATGTACCTAATGGTGGTACAGGAACACCTGTAACTGATGAAGATGTTAATGATGGACTTACTAATTTTAACACCCTAACAGGGTACAATATTAATGTAGACAACAGTACTATTGGCATTGTTTCTGATACGCTACAAGTGGTAGATAATGCTATTACAACTACTAAAATTTTAGACAGCACCATTACCCTTGCCGATTTTAATTCTATGGGTGCTACCACCAACGGGCAAATTATAAAGTGGGATGCCACTAATACTGCTTGGGTTATTGGAGAAGACGAAACTGGAAGCGCTGTTTTTGATGAAGATGTTAATGATGGGCTTACTAATTTTAATAGCTTAACAGGGTACAATATTAATGTAGACAGTAGTACTATTGGCATTGTTTCCGATACGCTACAAGTGGTAGATAATGCTATTACAACTACAAAAATTTTAGACAGTACCATTACCCTTGCCGATTTTAGTACTATGGGCGCCACTACCAACGGACAAATTATAAAGTGGGATGCCACTAATACTGCTTGGGTTATTGGAGAAGACGAAAATACACCAGGCATAACCGCTATAAATACAGGTTTTATTCTTACAGGAAATGCTAGTAACGAGCCTGTACAAATAACAATTAACGGAGATGCCACAATGGATGTAAATGGATTTCTTACCATTGCTAACGACTCTATTAAAACTGAAAATATTTTAGATGGCACCATTACTTTGCAAGATTTAAGTACTATGGGGGCTACCGCCAACGGGCAAATTATAAAGTGGGATGCTACTAATACTACATGGGTTATTGGAGAAGATGAAACAGGAGTGCCACCTGTTGTAGACTCCGACGCAAACGACGGGCTTTCTACATACAACACAACAACAGGTTATAATGTAAATGTAGACAATACTACTATTGAAATTACTGCAGACACTTTACAAGTAAAGGACAAAGGAATAGCCACTATAAAAATACAAGAAGGTACAGACGGACAAGTACTAACCACAAACGGAACCACAGTAGAATGGGCAAACCCTGCGGTTATTGCTATGGGTAAAGTAGATGCTTTAGCGGCAGCAGTAAGAAGTAATGGCGTAAGTGGGGTTGTAAAAAACTCGGCAGGTAATTATACCGTTACACTTGCCTCAGCAGCTTCAACTGCAGATTATATTATACAATTAACACTATTAGGTGGCACGCTCGGAAGTACAATACAAGTAGTTAACCAAACTACAACTAACTTTACGGTACAAATTTCAGAACCAGAAGAAGTAACTCTGGATATAACTTATGATAACTCTACCACTTTTGAGGAAAAAAGTACGGAAATAAATCCTGTGGATGGCCAATGGTATTTTACAATCTTAGATTTTTAAAAACATGAAAAAACTACTATACATATTTACATTTGTATGTACAATTGCTGTACAAGCCCAAACTGCTTTGTACAATAATGGCAACATGCAAATACATAGCCAAGGGCAAATAGGTTTTCATACCAACTTTATAAACAATGCTCCTTTAGATGGTAATCTTGGTTTAGCCGGTTTTTATGGCACCAATGGTATTCTGGTTAGTGGAGCTTTTGTTCCACAGTTTCATGATATAGAAATAATAAATGATGGTGGCGTAGTACTAAGCTTAGGCATAGATAATACCAATAATACTAATTTTGTTTCCGGAGATTTTAGAACATCAAAATCCGTATCTACCGCCTATCTAAACTTTATAAATAATGCTAGTTATGTTGGCGCTACAGATTTTTCTAAAGTAGATGGTTATGTAGGTATATCTAACCAACAAAATTTTATTTTTCCTGTTGGCGATGCTAACGAACTAAGACCTTTAATTTTAAGCTCTACCGACGTAAATGCTTTGGCTAAATGTGCTTATTTTAGAGAAAATCCAGATGCACCAACATCGTTTAACACTACCTTTAGCACTACTTCTAAACCTGCTACAATAAAAACAATTAGCACTAATGAGTTTTGGAGACTAGAAGGCAACATAAACTCTACCGTAAGTATTAGTTGGAACGCACAAAGTAATATAGATTTACTTTCAGAAAACATAGAAGATATTATTCCTGTAGGATGGAACAAAACCAGCAACCAATGGGAAAATTTAGACGTAACTTCTTCTGGCGGCGACTTAACACAAGGCTTTGTTACATCTGACACCTTTAACCCAGACAATTATGAAATAATTACATTCGGAAGTATAGAAGACAGAGAAACATTATCGGTAGATGTACTTACTCTAGAAAACTACCTTATTACACCAAATGGAGATGGTAATAACGATACGCTTGTTATACCAGAATTAGAATTGTCTCCAAATAACACCATATCAATTTATGATCGTTACGGATTAAAAGTTTTTGAAGAAGTAAACTACACCAATAATTTTAATGGTTTTTCTAATCAAAACAATATTGTTTTTGACAAAGAAAAAGGACTTCCTGTAGGGGTTTATTTTTATATTGTTACTATGGATGATATACAAATGGAGTTTCAAGGTTTTATGTATTTAGCACGCTAAAAAACAAAAAAAGGCTCGCATTTTACAGTTCTAAAAATCTCTTAACATCTATATTTTATCGATAATAAGAGGTTTTATTGTAAGAATTTACTTTGTAATATTTTATTCACAACAAATTCATAGAACTACACAACATTTTAGCAGATTGCCTTATTATACGTGGTAATTTTACTAGCAATAACGTATTGCTATAAAAACACAAAACCATGTATTTCAAAAGAATAAGCATACTATTCTTTCTAATCGGAATTCAATTTGCTAGCTCGCAAGTAAAAATTGGAGAACAGCCAGACACTATAGATCCTGCTTCTATTGTAGAATTAGAAAGCACAAACAAGGCCTTAGTCTTAACAAGGTTAACAAACACACAAATGCAAAGCATAACACCACTGCGTGGTGCTTTGGTTTATAATACAGACACACAATGTATTCATTATTTTAATGGCACACTATGGAGTAACCTTTGTACTACAAGCACTGGCAGTAACCAAAATTTAAGTTTTGACACTACTACAAACATACTTTCATTAGAAAATGGAGGCGCTGTAGATTTATCTAAATTTTTAAATTCTGAAGTTACCCAAACAGAAATTGAAGCTTTAGGCTTTGAGGTTGGTCCACATACCGTAGACACCCAATTATCCGAAGCAGAAGTAGATGCATTTGTAGCAAATAACGGGTACTTAACAACAGAAACAGATGGCGATGCTACAAATGAATATAATACTGCCATTTCTTTTGATGGCACTTATTTAATAGTAACTGATGGTGGCGGAGACCAATCTGTAGATATTAGTTCTTTGGCATATGACGATACTGCCATACAAAATAACATTACTGCATTACAATCCGATAAAGAAGATACCGCAAACAAATCTACCGATGTTACTCTGGCAGATGGAACTAACACAAAATTCCCAACAGAACTGGCCGTTAAAACTTATGTAGATAATCAGGTAGGTACGATTACTACCGACGATGATATTTCTGCCGTTACTTTTGATGGTACCAACTTAAGTGTTACTGAAAGTGGTACTACGCTTTCTGCAGACCTTTCAGCTTTAGAAGAATCTGCTGAAATTTCTACACTACAAGCGGATGTGGACCAAAACGAATTAGATGCAGATAATGCCATTACTGCTGTGCAAAATGATGTTGACCAAAACGAGTCGGATGCAGATGCGGCTATCGCTCTTAAAGAAGACTCTGTTAACAAATCTACCGATGTGGCTTTAGGTACTTCAGATGTGGCTTTCCCAACGCAAAATGCTGTAAAGACTTATGTTGATAACCAAGTTAGTACAATCACTACCGATGATGACATTTCTGCCGTTACTTTTGATGGCACTAACTTAAGTGTTACCGAAAGTGGTACTAAGCTTTCTGCTGACCTTTCAGCTTTAGAAGAATCTGTAGATATTACTGCAAACACTACTGCTATTACGAGTAACGATACGGATATTGCTACAAACGCAACTGCAATTGCTAGCAACGATACTGATATTACGGCACTACAATCCGATAAAGAAGATACCGCAAACAAATCTACCGATGTTGCATTAGGTACTTCCGATGTGGCTTTTCCAACACAAAATGCCGTTAAAACTTATGTAGATACTCAAGTAGGTACTATCACTACCGACGATGATATTTCTGCGGTTACCTTTGATGGTACTAACTTAAGTGTTACCGAAAGTGGCACTACGCTTTCTGCCGACCTTTCCGATTTAGAAGAATCTGCTGAAATTTCTACACTACAAGCGGATGTGGACCAAAACGAATTAGATGCAGATAATGCCATTACTGCTGTGCAAAATGATGTGGACCAAAACGAGTCGGATGCAGATGCGGCTATCGCTCTTAAAGAAGACTCTGCTAACAAATCTACCGATGTGGCTTTAGGTACTTCCGATGTTGCTTTCCCAACACAAAATGCTGTAAAGACTTATGTAGATAATCAAGTAGGAACCATCACTACCGATGATGATATTTCTGCCGTTACTTTTGATGGCACCAACTTAAGTGTTACCGAAAGTGGTACTACGCTTTCTGCTGACCTTTCGGCTTTAGAAGAATCTGCAGATATTACTGCGAATACAACTTTAATTAATACCAATACAGCTAACATTACTAGCAACGATACCGATATAACAACGCTACAATCCGATAAAGAAGATACCGCTAACAAATCTACCGATATTGCTTTAGGTACTTCCGATGTGGCTTTCCCAACACAAAATGCTGTAAAGACTTATGTAGATACTCAAGTAGGTACGATTACTACCGATGATGATATTTCTGCCGTTACTTTTGATGGCACCAACTTAAGTGTTACCGAAAGTGGTACTACGCTTTCTGCTGACCTTTCGGCTTTAGAAGAATCTGCAGATATTACTGCGAATACAACTTTAATTAATACCAATACAGCTAACATTACTAGCAACGATACCGATATAACAACGCTACAATCCGATAAAGAAGATACCGCTAACAAATCTACCGATGTGGCTTTAGGTACTTCCGATGTGGCTTTCCCAACACAAAATGCTGTAAAGACTTATGTAGA
>CANNFY010000006.1 GCA_947504045.1 uncultured Maribacter sp. | reverse complement strand
ATTACCGTAAATTCCATTGCGGATGGTGTAGCAGATAGTTTTAGTGGGAATGAAGATACCGTCTTAAATCAAGATGTGTCTACCAACGATACCCATACTGGAACAACTTCTTATGTAGTCAATACCGATGCAACCAACGGAACCGTAGTCATGGCTACCGATGGTACCTTTAGTTATACCCCAAATGCCGATTTTAATGGTAATGATTCTTTTACCTATGATGTAACCGATTCTAATTCTACTATCGAAACCATTACCGTAACCATTACTGTAAATTCCATTGCGGATGGTGTGGCAGATAGTTTTTCTACAGATGAAGATACGGTACTAAATCAGGATGTGTCTACCAACGATACTCATGCAGGTACAACTTCTTATGGAGTCAATACAAATACAACAAATGGAGTATTAACATTAAATAATGACGGAACCTTTAGTTACACACCTAACTCAAACTTTAATGGAACCGATTCTTTTACCTATGATGTTACCGATATAAATGGAACAATAGAAAGTGTAATTGCGAATATTACTATAAACCCAGTTAATAGCGGAACAGTTTTGGTTCCTATTCTTAGCATAAATAATATAACCACAGATAATAGCATAAACGAAGAAGAATCTAATTCTACCATATCTATTACAGGTCAAGTTTCAGGAGACTTTAAAGAAAATGACATTGTTACCCTTACCGTAAATGCTACAAATTTTACTGCTCCAGTTTCTAATAGTGGTAACTTCACTATACCTGTTACTGGTTTACAATTAGTTTCTGATAGTGATTTTACAGTTATAGGAATTCTTACTACAGCGGATAATTTTGGAAATACAGGTACTGCTACTGCACAACGAACTTATATTGTTGACACTCAAAGCCCTACTGTGGATAGTTTCACTACAGAAGACAGTACTCCTTTATTAACTGGAACAGGTGATATAAATGAAACTTTAATAGTTTCTATAGACCAAAATGGAGACTCTATAATAGATATTACATACACCACTGTAACAGATAATAATGGTATATGGTACATAAATACCGAAATTGATTCTCCGGATTCCGGAGAATTTACCGAAGCTACTTCGGGGACAATCTTAAATATTAATGCACAAGATGAAGTAAATAATGAGGGAAATGGGTTAGTTACTATTATGTATCAAATTGAAGTAGATAACGATCGTGATAATGATGGTTTAACAAATTCTGAAGAGGATATTTTGGGGACAGACCCTGATAATCCAGATACAGATGGAGATTTAATTGAAGATGGACAAGAAGTCTTAGACGGTACAGACCCATTAGATTCATGTGATTCGGAAGGTGGTACTCCTCCTATTGGTTCTCCTTGTGATATTTATATAGAAAATGATTTAGTTACGCCAGGAGATATAATGAATGGAGGCTTTGAAATTATTAATATTAATTATTTTCCTGAAAATACTGTTGAAATACATAATAGATGGGGGCAATTAGTTTGGAAAACAACAGAATACAATAATAACAGTAATGCTTTTAAAGGTTTATCTAAAGGACAAATTGCTATTCCTGAAAATAAAAAGTTAACATCTGGAGTCTATTTCTATAGAATTACATATGTAATAAAAGGCGAAGAAAAAGTATTAAAAGGGTATTTATACATAAACAGATAATGCAGTATATAAATTATATAAATAAAATTAAAGGAGTTCTATTTTTACTCTTTATGGTAGCGTATCAAAATAGTGTATATGCTCAGCAAGATGCGCAATATACGCAGTATATGTATAATACCATTACAGTTAATCCTGCATATGCAGGCTCTAGAGATGTTTTAAGTATAGCTGCATTACATAGATCACAATGGATTGGAACAGATGGTGGTCCTAATACACAAACTCTTAATATTAATGGCCCAATTTCTAAAAAAGTAGGCTTAGGCTTTTCTATAATTCATGATGAAATAGGAAACAATACTAATCAAAACACTTATTTTGACGGTTCTTTTTCCTACACACTTAAAACTTCAGAGAAAAATAAAATTGCTTTTGGACTTAAAGCTGGTGGACATTTATTAAATATTGATTTTAATAAATTACGAAACTATACTGCTAGCTCCTCTCCTGTTGGAGATAGCGATTTATATAAAAAATTCTCTCCAAATATAGGAGCTGGTATTTATTATCATACTCCAAAATTTTATGCTGGTATATCTATTCCTAATTTTTTAGAAACAGAACATTTTCAAAATTCTAGTACAGGAACAAATAATATTGCAACAGAAAAAATGAACTGGTATGTAATATCTGGTTATGTATTTAATTTATCACCTAGTCTAAAATTTAAACCCGCTTTACTCTTTAAAGGAGTTCAAGGTGTTCCTTTACAAACAGATGTTTCTGCAAATTTTTTATTAAACGAAAAATTTACATTAGGGGCAGCATATAGGTGGAGATCAGCAGTAAGTGCTCTTTTTGGTTTTCAGATGACAAAACAATTTATGTTAGGCCTTGCTTATGATAAAGAAGTTTCAAAATTAGGTGGCACACGTTTTAATGACGGTTCTTTTGAATTATTTCTGAGGTATGAATTTTTCAAAAAAGAGAAAATAGATTTAACTCCTAGATTTTTCTAAATAAAGCTTATGAAAACTATACGCAAATATCGTTTCCTTTTAGTAGCTGTAATGTTACCTATGCTTTGTTTTTCTCAAGAACAGAATGAAGCACAAACAAAAGACAATTTTGAAGATTATGCTTACATGTCTAAAATAGACTCTTTTGATGAACTTTTAGAGAATGGAGATTCTGTAGAAACTATTTATAAAAAATTAGGTAATTCTAATTTCTTAAATGCAAATTATGATGTTGCCGTTTTTTGGTATTCCAAATTATTTCAATTAGAAGACATAAAAGTTGCTTCAGATTATTTTTACCGTTATGCGCAATCCTTAAAATCTACTAAAAACTATAAAGAATCTAATATTTGGATGCAAAAATTTAAAGCAGCCAAAAACCACGATAAAAGAGCAAATTTATATGCAAATAATCAAGATTATTTAAAAAATATAAGCATCCCATCAGAACAATATACCATAAAAAATCTTACAAAATTAAATACGAAAGAGTCTGAGTTTGCCCCTTCTTATTATCTGAATAATTTAGTGTTTTCTACTTCTAGAGATTTAGAAACTCCTGCTAAACACAATAATCTACCCTATTTAAATTTATATAATGCTAAATTAAAAAATGAAGAAATAGAAAAATTATCTAAATTTTCTGAAGTTTTAAATTCTACGGCAAATGAATCTTCTACCTGTTTTAGTAAAGATGGGAAAACCGTTTATTTTACTAGAAACAATTATAGTAAAAAAGCATTTAAAAGAGATAAAAGTGGGATTAGCAGATTAAAAATTTACAGAGCAACTTTTATAAATGGAGAATGGACCAATATTGAAGATTTACCATTTAACAATACAGATTACTCCGTTGCACATCCTACATTAAATTCTTCAGAAACCAAATTATATTTTGCTTCTGATATGCCAGGAAGTTTAGGTGCCTCAGATATATATGTTGTAGATGTTTTAGCAGATGGCACTTTTGGTATTCCCATAAATTTAGGTACTCCTATTAACACAGAAGGAAAAGAAACTTTTCCTTTTATTGGTAAATCTGGCACATTATATTTTGCATCAGACGGGCATCCTGGTCTTGGTGGTCTAGACCTTTTTAGTGTAGATTTAAATAAAAAACAGACAGTTACTAATTTAGGAAGCCCTTTAAATAGTTCTGAAGATGATTTTTCTATTATTCTAGATGAAAAAGAAGAAAAAGGATACTTTGCATCTAACCGAAATGGCGGTATAGGAAATGATGATATTTACACCTTAACAAAAAGTACCTCAGATTGCTTTACTTTTATAGAAGGTATTGCTATAGATAAAGATTCCGAAAAACCATTACCAAATACCACTATAAATGCTTACGATTTTTTAGGAAATAAATTGGCAAATACAGGAACATTGTCCGATGGAACCTATACAATACGCATACCATGCCAAGAAAAACAATACAAATTATCTGGAGTAAAAGACAACTATGAAGATGGAGCTCTATTTATGCTTACCTCTACTGAAGAGAAAAATATTAAAAATACACGTATAGAGTTAGAGATGTCTAGTAAAGTTGCAGATGTTGGCTCAGATTTAGTTAAAATTTTAAAACTTACCCCTATTTATTTTGATTTGAATAGTTCGTACTTAAGAAAAGATGCGTTACCTGAACTAGACAAAGTAGTAGAGTATATGCAAAAAAGACCCGAAATTATTATAGAAGTTGGGTCGCATACCGATAGCCGTGAAGAAGATAAATATAACCTTTGGTTATCAGAAAGAAGAGCTAAGTCTACCATAACATATATAATTTCTAAAGGAATTGATAACAATCGTATTTCTGGAAAAGGATATGGAGAAACACAATTAATAAATAATTGTAAAAATGGGGTGCCTTGTTCTAATAAAGACCATCAATTAAATAGACGATCCGAATTTATTGTTATTGAAAAATAAATTACAACTTATAATTTACTTTTCTAATTCAGCAAATTCTCTATAAATCTGCTGCTGCTCCTGAATTGTAAATTCTTTGTTTTTAAACCATTCTACCGCTTTAATTTTTTCATTCTCTATTTGGGCTTCTCGAATAGCTTTTAAAGAAACCACATGCCAATGTGTAGCATAATCTCTATAAACAGAAAAACCGTAATCTTCCATAATATAGGAGATTTTTGGGTCATTTTTTAAACGCACTCCATTTTTTAAAATAGCAAGAGTTTTTGTAGTTTTTTCTACTACAGAAAAAGTATATCTAGCCAAATCCTCAAAACCATCTCTTTTAACATTGTATACCTTATCCCCTATTTTAAGTTTTTCCATAGTATAATTTAAGAACATCCAAAAATAAAATGTATACGTTAAAATTGTAAATATTTTCACTGGTATTTATAAACAAAAAGAAAATTAATAATACAAAAACTAAAAAAAAAATGATCCATAGTTTTATATACTATATTACTTCTATAATTATATTAAATTATGCACTTTTGTATTTTAATTATACAATCAATGTCTTTAGAAAGAGAAATAAATAAAAGGTCTGGTGGAATATGTGAATTATGTAGCTCTTCAGAAGATTTAAAAGTTTATGAAGTAAAGCCAAATAAAAAAAGTTCTTTAGATGAACATATACATGCTTGTAGTACGTGCATTGAACAAATAGATAATGCTGAACTTACAGATGCAAACCACTGGAGATGCTTAAACGATTGTATGTGGAGTGAAGTTGTAGCTGTAAAAGTAATTTCTTGGAGAATGCTCTCTAGGCTAAAAAATGAAGGTTGGCCAAAAGATTTATTAGACATGATGTATTTAGAGGAAGAAGATCTTACATGGGCTCAAGCAACTGGTGAAGGAGAAGATCCTGATGAAAAAATAATACATAGAGATAGTAATGGTGTTATTATTAATGCCGGAGACAATGTTGTTCTTATTAAAGATTTACATGTAAAAGGTTCTAGTATGGTTGCTAAAAGAGGAACTGCAGTACGAAGAGTTTCTTTAGATCATGAAAATGAAGAATATATTGAAGGTAAAGTAGACGGACAGCAAATTGTTATAATTACAAAATATGTAAAAAAAATATAATTATTTATAAAGCTTTATTTTTATAAAAAACAAATTAAGATAGTTTCCTATGTTTAGCTTTTTTCAAAAAAAAAATTATTTGATTGATCATTTAAATGGTTTTACAGACATTCACAATCATATATTACCAGGTATAGATGATGGGGCCAAAACAGTAGAAGATTCTATAAAACTAATTAAAGAGTTTTCAAATTTTGGTGTAACTAACTTTATTGCAACACCGCATATAATGTATAATTATTATCCAAATAACTATGAAAGTATTTCTAAATCTCATGCAGAATTAAAGAATGGGCTTGCCTATAATAATATTAAAGATATTTCTATTTCTTTTTCTGCAGAACATATGATAGATTCTAATTTTGAAACTATTTTATTAAATAATGACATAATGCCTTTAGATAAGAACTATCTTTTAGTAGAAATGTCTTATTTACAACCATCTATAAATTTTGAAAACGCCATTCAAAAAATTAAAGAAAAATCTTTATTTCCAATTCTTGCACACCCTGAACGCTATGTGTACTTACATTCTAAATTTAATACTTATAACAAGTATAAAAGCCAAGGAATTAAGTTTCAACTTAATTTACTTTCTTTAAGTAATTACTATGGTAAAGAGGTGCAACAAGCAGCAGACAAACTTTTAAACGAAGATTTATTTGATTATGCTGGATCAGACATTCATAACATGCGCCAGTTAAAAAAATTAAAAGAAATTAAAATTTCAAATAAACAATTATATAAAATACTACCTATTATAAATAAAACAATACAAAGTTTTTATTAAACAAAAAGCCCTCTAAATAAAATTATTTAGAGGGCTTTTTTTATTTCCTTTTTAGATTAGAATTTCCACCATTTTTTTACACTCTTTCCATAACCGTAGCCATATTTTCCACCATAGCCTAAGTTTGCTTCTTTTACATCATTAACTATAAATGATAATCCATCTAACTTACCTTCTTCTTTTAGTTTTAAAGGAAACTCTAAAACTTTTGTTTCTGTAACACCAGCTCTTGTAACATACAATATATGATCTGCGTAATCTGTAAGTAAAAGCGTATCTGTAACAACCATTAAAGGAGCGGTATCTACAATTACATAATCATAATTTAAAGAAACTTCTTCTAATAGGTTTTTCATTTTATCTTTCATTAATAACTCCGCAGGATTTGGAGGTATTTTTCCAGAATAAATTACATCAATAGTACTTGTATGTACTAACATCGGATTAATTATATCTTTTGATGATAAAGAATCGTCATAAAGAAATTCTGTTAAACCAGCGTCTTTATTTCTACTAGGTTTTCCTAATTTATCTACATCTTTAGTATTACTAAAAAATGTATATAATTTTGGATTTCTAATATCTGCACCAATTAATAACACTTTTTTATTTGTACTTGCCAATATCATGGTAAGATTAGAAGAAAGAAAAGTTTTCCCTTCTCCTGGCACACTAGAAGTTACAAAAATTACATTGTTTTTTCCAGATTTCTTTGAATTTATAAGGTAGTCTAAATTGGTACGTAATATTCGTAAAGACTCACTTAAAACAGACCTATCTTCTTTTTTAACTAAAAACTCATCTTTTTTAGAAAGCTTAGGAAGTTCAGCTAAAACTGGCACACCTTTTACTAATTTTTCTAAACCTGTTTTACTATGAATTTTGTTATCTAATAATTCTTGCACATAAATTATAGAAAACGGTATTAACATTCCTAAAACTAAGCCTGCAAAGTAAATTAGTGGTATTTTAGGACTAACAGGTGAAGTTCCTGCTTGATAACCATAATCTATAACTTTAGACTTAGGAGAGCTTGATGCTGCAGTTATTTGAGACTCTTCTCTTTTTTGTAGTAAATATAAATATAGAGATTCTGTAGTTTGCTGCTGTCTTGTAATATCTCTTAGTTGTCTTTCATTTTTAGGTGCAGAATAAATTTTAGAGTTAATTCTAGACATTTGACCAGACAAACTGTTAACCTGTAAACCTAGATTACGTTCCATTCCAGATAAACTAGATTTCATACTTTCTTTTAATCCATTTAACTGCTGGTCTAAATTTACAATAATCGGATTTTGCTCGTTAGAACTCTTTAATAATCTATTTCTTTCTAAAATAAGTTCATTATATTTTGCTGTAGTATTTGCAATAGTAGGATCCGAAAGACCAACATTAGAAGGTAAAACCTCATAACCACTCTCTCCAGACACATAATCTTTCATAGAAGTTGCTATATTCAATTGCGTACGTGCATTCTCTAATTCTTGTCTGTTAGCAGCACCTACATTTAATGCAATACTAGCTTCATTTGCTATATCTGTAACCCCTTTACTTGTTTTAAAATCTTGTGCGGATTGATCCACAGATGTTAAGTTTGTAGATATTTTTGTAATACGATCATTTATAAACTTAGCGGTTTTATCTGCTATTAATTGTTTATCTGCAAGAGCATTTTTGTTGTAATTATTAATTAAAGAATTTACAATATCTACCCCTCTAGAACTTATAGGATCCGTTAATGAAATATTAATAATATTAGACATCTCTGTAGCAGGTTCAATAATTATTTTTGCCTGATACCCTTCTGCTACTGCAAAAACTGGGCTTACATTTACTCTTATCTTATTTCCTTTATGTTTTTCAAAATAAGGCAAATTAGGTGTTATAACTATATCTCCAATTTCTGTAGCTATATTTTTTCCAAAGGAATATGTTTTTACCGGGCTATCCTCCTCAATACTATATCCAAAAGTGGTACTTGATGATAGCTCAATAAAAAATTCTAAACCAGAAGAATATATAATGGAGTCAGACTCAATAAAATTTATATTAAAAGGTCTATCTTTATAAAGCTCAGTACTTTTTACATTTCCTAAATGAGTAACATTTACATTTAATTTTAAATCTTTAACAACATCAATAAAATTGGATCTAGAATTTAAAATTTCAATTTCATCTTCAATTTTATTTTTTCCTCCAACACCTAGCATACTTAAATCGCTAAATGCAGATAATTCTGAAGATGCGCCTTTTTCTTCTATAACCTGAATTTTTGCCTTTGCTTCATATTCTGGTGTTGCATATCTGATTTTTAAAAAAGCTAGTACTAAACAAATAATAGCAGAAAGCAAAAACCACTTCCACTTTTTAGTATATGTTCCAATTAATTCTTTTAAATCTAATGTTTCTGATGAAAATTCTTGAGAACTCATTCTTCTTATTAAGGTTTATATTATTTGATAATTAACTAGAATTATCTTGTAAGAATTAAAACTGTAGAAGTTATTAATAAAGAAGCTATAGAAACCGCAATAGAAGCTCTATTATCTAAGGCAGAAGAAGTTACCGCAGATTTATTAGGCTCTACATAAACAACATCATTTTGTGTAAGATAATACACAGGAGAGTTTAAAGCTTCCTTTTTAGTTAAATCAACTCTTGTATAAACTTTAGTTCCGTTAAAATCTCTTATAACCAAAACATTATCCCTCATACCTTTTATTGTTAAGTCATTTGCTAAACCTAACGCCTCAAGTATTGTAATTTGTTCTCCTTCTACTGGGTAAGTCCCAGGTCTATTAACCTCACCTAATACAGTAACTGAAAAATTTTGTAATCTGATATTAACTATTGGATTTTTTAAGTATAAACTTAATTTTTCTTTTATTAGTTCTTTTGTTTCTTCTGGAGATAAACCAACTATTTTTACAGACCCTAAAACTGGAAAATCTATTTCTCCATTTTTATCAATTATATAATCTAATTGTTGTGGCAGCCCTCCTCCACTTTCTTCTCTTCCTTTAAATAAATTAAAAGGCAAGCTTGCTTCTGGGTTTAGGGTAGATACATTTATACTAACAACATCATCAATTTTAAATTTATTGGTATGCGAATTATCACTAACAATAGTTTCGTAGTCACTAGCATTTTGAAAATATACTACATCTTTTTTGGATCCACAAGATCCCAAAAACAATACTACTGCAACTAATAAAATAGGAGCTAAAAAATTCTTAATGGTCATAATTAAAGTGTTTATTTATAATTTACAAGGTTAATCAAAATTTATGATTGTACAATTTTTAATGTGGATTTATCTGATTTTTCGCTTTCATTTTTTTCATCTAATTCACATAATTCTGAGTTATTGGAAACATATTCAGGAACTATTTTTTTCATCAATTTAACCGTATTACCGTTAAAAAACATATTTGTAATACATAGTTCATCAATACGAGAACGAACCTCTACATAGTTTAAGTCTCTAACTTTACTAATTTTTATTTTTTTATGGTAGGTTGGCAACGTATTTTCTCCATTAGCCAATAACTCTTCATAAAGTTTTTCTCCAGGTCTAAGTCCTGTAATTTTTATATCAATATCATCTGGATAATTTAAACCAGATAGTTTTATCATATTTTTAGCTAAGTCAAAAATCTTAACAGATTCTCCCATATCAAAAATAAATATCTCTCCTCCTTCTCCCATTGCACCTGCTTCTAATACTAATTGAGAAGCCTCTGGAATAGTCATAAAAAATCTAGTAACATCTTTATGAGTTAGAGTTAACGGTCCTCCTTTTTCAATTTGTTTTCTAAATAAAGGAATTACAGAGCCATTAGAACCTAAAACATTTCCAAATCTGGTTGTAATAAACTTTGTTTTCTTTTGTTGTTGCATACAGCTTATATACATTTCTGCTATACGCTTACTAGCTCCCATTACATTAGTTGGGTTTACCGCTTTATCTGTAGAAACAAATACAAATTTTTCTACATTATGAGCAATAGATAAATCTGCTACCGTTTTTGTTCCTGCAATATTAATTTTTATAGCCTCGTAAGAATTATACTCCATTAAAGGAACATGTTTATACGCCGCAGCATGAAAGACCATATTAGGTTTATGTTCATCAAAAATATTGTTTAATCTATTTTTATCTCTAACATCACTAACAATTGGTACAAAATTATGAAACCCGTTTTGCTTTAATTCTTGTTGTAAGTCATATAAAGCAGATTCTGCTTGATCTATAATTATTAACGATTTGTAGTCGTAAGTACATATTTGTCTTACAATCTCGCTTCCTATAGATCCGGCACCTCCTGTAACTAAAACCGTTTTACCTTTTAGTTCATTTTCAATTTTACTGTTTTTAATTGAAATTGGTGCTCTATCTAATAAATCTTCTATCTGAACTTGTTTAATTTGAGAAACTTTTAGTTCTCCATTTATCCAATCATCAACTGGAGGTACAATTTTTACTTGTACAGGAAAATCTACTAAACCTTCAACTAGTTTTCGTAATTTTTTTGAATTAATATTTTGCATAGAAAAAATTACCTCGTTGATATTTTTTTCTAGTATAAAATCTTCTGTTAACTCTTTTTCATTATATACTTTAACCCCATTTATTTGCTTACCAGATTTTTTATTATCCTTATCTACATAACCAACAACTCTTATAATACCTTTAGAACTACTAGTTAATGCATTATGAGTTAATATACCTGATTCTCCCGCACCATAAATTATAACATTTTTTGTTACTTTTAAGTTCCTTATCATTAAATTGGTATACAAAGATTTAAAAATAAATCTTGACGCTGTTAAACCAATAAAGCTTAATAAACTATGTATAATAATTATAGAAAGTGGAATAGTAAAGTTATTTAAAACAGTAACTTCTCTATTTAATAACACCATTGATATCATTAATATACTAGCCAGACATATAGCATTAAAAATATTATATATATCGCGTACACCAGTATGCCTAACCACACCTTTATAGGACCCTATAAAAAGAAAAGAAATCAGCGCTATAATTGTAACAATTGGTAATTGCACTAATAGTTTATTAATCTCAAAATCAAAAGAAAGATTAAAACGTATACAATATGCTAAAACAAATGCTATACTAACGGTAAGTACATCTATAATTAAAACTACCCATTTAGATGCAAATTTTGTAACACTGTTACTTAAAAAATTTTGTATCATTTTATTTGTTTTTTGATTACACTAACCACTCTAGTTAAATCCTCTTCAGTTAAATTAGATCCACTTGGCAAACAAAGTCCCCTTTCAAATAGGTTATTAGATGTACCATTGGTATAACTTGGGTTATTACTAAAAATTGGTTGTAAATGCATTGGTTTCCACAATGGCCTAGATTCTATATTTACTTCTAAAAGTGCTAATCTAATTTTTTCTCTTATTTCAAATGATGGAGTTAAAATGCAACTTAACCATCTATTTGAAAAATAGTTTTCTGGCTCATCTAAGAATTCTATTTCTTTAAGCTGGTGTAAATTTTCAAAATAGAACTGATAATTAGCTCTTCTAGAGGCTACACGACTATCTAGCACTTGCATTTGTCCACGGCCTATTCCTGCTAATACATTACTCATTCTATAATTAAAACCAATACTAGAATGCTCATAATGTGGAGCATTATCTCGTGCTTGGGTTGCTAAAAAAACAGCTTTTTCTTTAACTTCACTTTTCTTTGTAATTAAGGCCCCTCCTCCAGATGTTGTAATAATTTTGTTGCCATTAAAAGATAATATTCCAATATCTCCAAAACTACCACATTTTATACCGTAACAAGTACTTCCTAAAGCTTCAGCACTATCTTCTACAATTGGAATATTAAATTCTTTAGCAACTTCATTTATTTCTTTCACCTTATATGGCATACCATATAAATGAACAGCTACAATTGCTTTAGGTTTTTTTCCTTTTGATATTCTGTCTTCTATTGCTTCTCTCAGTAATATTGGGCACATATTCCAGGTATCTTCTTCGCTATCTATAAAAACAGGAGTAGCACCTAAATAAGTAATTGGGTTTGCCGATGCCGAAAAAGTAAAACTTTGACATAAAACTTCATCTCCTAACGAAACTCCTAAAATTTGTAACGCTAAGTGTATAGCTCCTGTTCCTGAACTTAATGCAGCAACATGTACTTTATTATCTATATATTGTTGGATTGAATTTTCAAACTCGTTTACATTAGGTCCTAACGGAGCTATCCAATTTGTATCGAATGCTTCTTTTACATAATGCTGTTCTGCACCTCCCATGTGCGGAGATGAAAGCCAAATTTTCTCTTCTTTTAAACTCATTATTATAGAAGTCATGTTTTTAATTAAGTCTAACTCAAAAATTAAACAATTATTATAAAAAGTAAAATTACCATGATTTTAAGTAACAAAAGACTAGAACCACCATAAATCGTTAAATATTCTTAAAAAATCGGTTAAGGGTATTGTAAGAAAAAGTTAACCTATTTTTAAACCTTTCAACCATCTTATAATTAACAAAGCTGTATTAAATTAATGTTTTTATTAAACATATCACAAAAACCTAATAGTTAATATGCTAAAGGCTTTATTTTCTACTATAGAACACTATGTTTTAGTAGCAAATAAAGATTAATAAGTTACAAATTTATAATTTTGCATATTAAATTAAATTTGTAATGGTATAGTAATCCTACAAGTCTAAATTTTAACCTTTTAACGGAAAAACCTTACAACATAAATAATATTAGTAAATAAAATTAGAACTTAACTTTCATATTTATAATTTTACGAATATCAAAAGCTAATTATTCTATAATACTTTATCTCATTTAAAATTTATAAATACTATTATATTTAATTAACTTTAAACTAAAATTTAATAAACAATAATACCATATTAAGCTCGTTAATCTTTTTGATTAGAGAATACAAATTAAACAAACTATAAACAAAAGCTTTTAGAAGAGAAAGTTTGGGAAAATACTCCTAAAATTAAAACAACAAATAATGAATTTAACAGTAATTGGAACTGGCTATGTTGGCCTTGTAAGTGGAACGTGTTTTGCAGAAATGGGTAACACTGTAACTTGTATAGATGTTGACAAAAAGAAAATAGAAAATTTAGAAAAAGGAATTATTCCTATTTACGAACCAGGTTTAGAATCTATGGTTGTTCGTAATTACGAAAATAAGACCTTACGTTTTAGTACTAAATTATCTGAAAATTTAGAAAAATGTGATGTTGCTTTTATTGCTGTTGGAACTCCTATGGGAGATGATGGATCTGCCGATTTACAATATGTTTTACAAGTAGCTAAAGAAATTGGCCAAAACATGAGCCATAGCCTAATTGTTGTAGATAAATCTACAGTGCCAGTTGGAACTGCGGATAAGGTTAGAGAAACTATTCAAGCTGAATTAGATAAAAGAAATTTAGATTTATCTTTTGATGTTGTATCTAATCCTGAGTTTTTAAAAGAAGGAGATGCTATAAACGATTTTATGAGACCAGACAGAGTTGTTATTGGTTCTGATAATGAAGAAGCTACAGAAAAAATGAAAGTATTATACTCTGCATTCTTTAGAAGTAGCGCAGACCGTGTAATTACAATGGATGTTCGTTCTGCTGAAATGACAAAATATGTTGCCAATGCAATGTTAGCAACAAAAATTTCATTTATGAATGAGATTTCTAATATTTGTGAATTAGTTGGAGCCGATGTTAACAAAGTACGAATTGGTATAGGTTCTGATAGCAGAATTGGATATAGCTTTATATACCCTGGTAGTGGTTATGGTGGTTCTTGCTTTCCTAAAGATGTTAAGGCATTAAAGAAAACTGCAGAGGAGCATGGTTACACTGCTAAATTAATTACTTCTGTAGAAGATGTTAACGATAAGCAAAAGTTAGTAATTGCTAAAAAAGTTATTGCCAGATTTGGAGAAGATTTAACAGGAAAAACATTCTCTGTTTGGGGATTATCTTTTAAACCAGAAACAGATGACATGAGAGAAGCTCCTGCTATCTACATCATTAAAGAATTGGTTAAAAGAGGTGCAAAAATAAACGCATACGATCCAAAAGCAATGGATGAAGCACAACACTTCTACCTAAAAGATGTATCTGGAATTACGTATATGAACTCTAAATACGAAACTTTAAAAAATGCAGATGCAATGATTCTTTTAACAGAATGGAAAGAATTTAGGTCTCCAGATTTTGATGAATTATTGGTGCAACTAAATAATCCTATTATATTTGATGGAAGGAACCAGTATAACGATATTCGTATGAAAAAACTTGGTTTTGAATATTTCCAAATAGGTAAAAAATAAAAATCTGAAAAATATAAAAATTGGTATTATTGGCCTTGGTTATGTAGGGTTGCCTTTAGCTAGGTTGTTTGCCGAAAAATATCCTGTAGTTGGTTTTGACATTAATGAAAAAAGAACAAAAGAATTACAGAACGGCACCGACAAAACCTTAGAAGTAGCAGATAGTGTTTTACAAGCTGTACTTCAAAAAACTCCACAAATGGAGAAAGGTCTTTATTGCTCCAATACTAGTAAAGATTTAGAAGATTGCAACTATTATATTGTTACTGTACCTACGCCAGTAGACCGCAACAATAGGCCTATATTAACACCACTTTATAAATCCAGCGAAACCGTTGGCAAAGTATTAAAAAAAGGAAACACGGTGATTTACGAATCCACCGTGTATCCTGGTGTTACAGAAGATGAATGTGTACCTGTATTAGAAAAGTTTAGCGGATTAAAATACAATAAAGATTTTTATGTGGGCTACTCTCCAGAACGTATAAACCCGGGAGATAAACAGCATACTGTAGAAAAAATACTAAAAGTTACTTCTGGATCTACTCCTGAAGTAGCAAAACAAATTGACACATTATATAAATCGGTAATTACAGCCGGAACTTTCTTAGCAACATCAATAAAAGTAGCTGAAGCCTCCAAAGTTATAGAAAATTCGCAAAGAGATATTAATATCGCTTTTGTAAATGAACTTGCTAAAATATTCAATCTAATGGGTATTGACACTCATGATGTTTTAGAAGCTGCTGGCACTAAATGGAATTTTTTACCATTTAAACCCGGATTAGTTGGTGGCCACTGTATTGGTGTAGACCCTTATTATTTAGCTCAAAAAGCCCAAGAGTATGGCTATCATCCTGGTATAATTTTGGAAGGCAGACGTATGAATGATGGTATGGGCAGCTATGTAGCTTCTGAAATAATAAAGCTAATGGTGCAAAATAACTTAAAAGTAAATGGAAGTAACATTTTAATTCTTGGAATTACTTTTAAAGAAAATTGCCCTGATGTTAGAAATACCCAGTCCATTATTGTTATTAAAAACTTAAAAAGTTATAATGCAAACATATTTGTATATGACCCATGGGCTTCCATTGAAGAAGTAGAAAAAGAACATCAAATTACAATCACAAATACATTACCTAAAGAAAAATATGATGCAGTAATATTAACTGTTGCTCATAATGAATTTCTTTCTCTAGACATTAGATCTATGTTAAATAAAAATGGGGTAATATATGATGTAAAAGGAATTCTTCCAATAAAAGTAGACGGAAGATTATAACCTCTCTCCTATTATTTATATTTTTTTTACTTAAGCTGTTCTACAAGTTTATTTGTAAATACAATAGCTCCTTCTTTAGATAAGTGGTGCATATCTGCCCAATACAGTTTATTCTCCAAAAAAGCGTAAGATTTAAAAACATATATCTTTTTTGCATCTGAAGCCAAAGGAATAAAAAAAGGATTTTGGCTTTTCTCTAAAGAAACAACGTCAGATACTACAGGCATATATAATTGCGAAAAAGGAATGTTATTTTCTCCACAAATTTCTTTTGCAGTATCCACAAAATTTTCCTGAGAATTCCAATTGCTTACCCAATTATTTCTTTGGTAATATTCTCTGGTAATTTTTCTTTTTAAATTCTTTAAAGTATTAAAAAAATTATTTG
Source organism: uncultured Maribacter sp. (assembly GCA_947504045.1). Taxonomy (GTDB): domain Bacteria; phylum Bacteroidota; class Bacteroidia; order Flavobacteriales; family Flavobacteriaceae; genus Maribacter_B. Next base: position 145,053 of record CANNFY010000006.1, on the reverse strand, counting down.
CAGTTTTCTCTTTCTTATAAAGGTAATTTGTTTTGTGTAAATTATAGCCTTCATCCTCAAAACGTAATTTTTCTACTACATCTTTATTCTTAAAAATAGTCTCACTAAAAGGCTCGTTTTCATATTCAACACCATAAATACTAGTAGAAATATTTATGTTTTGATTATTTTCTGAAATAAAAAATATGTACTCTAAGGCTAATTTGGTACGTTTAAATAAATACTTAACAAAACTAATATTTATTGCCTGGCCATCACCTACTAAAGTTGAAGGCTTATACAAAAGAGGAGCTAATTTGTGTAAATTTTTAAACCCTGTTTTACCCTTTAAAAAAAACACTTCTTTAGGTTGTAATGGTATAATCTTTTTTAGAAAAAACAAGCTTAAATCGTTACCATTATGTCGTACAGCAAAGTTAAAAGATTTAATTTTTTTCGTATTTAAAACAGAGTCCGAAAGACCATTTAAAACATAAGATGAACCAAAAAATATATTACTACCCTTTATTTCTTCTTTATGATTTTTAATTTTGTTTAAATTCCAACCAACTTTATCATAAGCAGTATCTTTAGTTCTGTTAATTAAAAAATCATCAGAAAATTCTATTTCGCTTAGTAATAAACAAATACTAAATAAAAAAAGAGTAAAAGCTAATATTTTTAAAAGAAAACTCTTCATATCTATTAAAATTGAAAATATATAAAATCTTGTTCGTTACTAACATTCCCAATAATACAAAGCAGTAAAATCATATAAAAAGACCACTTAAGCCATATATTATTTTTAGTAAAAGTCTTTTGTATTGCATATTGGTTACTTTTTCCTAACCATTCCAGTATTAGAAAAAAGAATAGGTATACAAAAGTTATTATTGGAAAAATCTGAGGTTTTTCAAACAATGTCTCGTTAAAAATTCCTTTAATATAACTAAGAGCATGCGTTAAGTTATTGGCTCTAAAAAATATCCAAGACAACATTGTTAAAAGAAACGTTAGGAACATTCCTCTAAATTCTACAAAAGAAGGTATTAATTTATCCCCCGCAATAATTCCCATATTACTTCTATTTTTTTTCAAAAGTAATAGCGGTAAAAAATACAAAGCATTTAGAGCTCCCCATACTATAAAAGTCCAGTTGGCACCATGCCAAAAACCACTCACTAAAAATATAATAAATGTGTTTCGCACTTTCATTCCTGTACCACCTTTACTACCTCCTAGTGGAATATATAAATAATCTCTAAACCAAGTAGAAAGAGAAATATGCCATCTACGCCAAAATTCTGCTATATCTCTAGAAAAATATGGAAATGCAAAGTTTTGCATTAAATTAAAACCAAATAGTCTAGATACTCCAATAGCTATATCTGAATAACCGCTAAAGTCCCCATAAATCTGAAATGTAAAAAATAAAGCTCCTAACACAAGAGTAACTCCATTATAAGACTCGGAATTATTAAAAATTAAGTTTGCATATTCGGCACATTGATCCGCTATTACAATCTTTTTAAATAATCCCCATAAAATTTGTCGCATTCCATCTAAAGCCTGCCCTTTATTAAAAACTCTATTCTTATAAAATTGAGGTAATAAATTAGAAGCTCTTTCAATAGGTCCGGCTACTAATTGTGGAAAAAAGCTAACAAATGTAGCAAACGATATAAAATCTTTAGCTGGCTCTAAGTTTCTCTTATATACGTCTATTGTATAACTTAAAGTCTGAAAAGTATAAAAACTTATACCAACTGGTAAAATAATATGTAATGGTTCTGCTGTAAAATTGCCTCCAAAAAAAGTAAATGCTGTTATAAAATTATCCAGAAAAAAATTATAATATTTAAAAAAGCCTAAAAACCCTAAATTAACCCCTAAACTTGTAAACAATAAAATTTTCCTTTTTATTAAGCTATTTTCTTTAGCCAATAAAACCCCTATAGAGTAATCTAGTATTGTACTAAATAAAATTAATGACAAAAAGCGCCAGTCCCACCAGCCATAAAATACATAACTAGCTATTAGCATTAATATATTTTGGCTTTTTAGTTTTTTAAAAACAAACCAATATAAAATAAATACCAATGGTAAAAATATGGCAAAATCAATTGAGTTAAATAACATTAAAAATCACTTATTTAGAATATTTATCTAATTAATAGTTACAACTTAAAAACTGCATTATTTATACAAACTTACTTTTTAAATAGCAACACGACTATTATAAACGTACTTTTTAGCATTTATGATATATCTATTAAATTATTTTAAAAATAGTAGCTTCTATAATGGTAAATTCTACAAAACCTACTTACTTTTTATTTAAGAATAAAACCCTACTTAAAAGTTAATAGGTTTTATATTTTCCCTTAACTTAACGATACTAAACTTCTATTTAGCGAAATAATTTGCCCGCATATATACAATTCTTCAATTTTGCTCGTTTGAATATTGAATAATATTAAAACCTTAACTAAATGAAAAAAGCTCTAATTACAGGAGTTACTGGCCAAGATGGTGCTTACTTAAGTGAATTTCTATTGAAAAAAGGATATGAAGTTCATGGATTAAAACGAAGATCTTCTATCTTTAATACCGATAGAATTGATCATTTATACCAAGATCCTCATATTGAAAATAGAAACTTTATTTTACACTATGGTGATATGACGGATAGTACTAACCTTATTAGGTTAATACAAGAAATTCAGCCAGATGAAATTTACAACTTGGCAGCAATGAGCCATGTACATGTATCTTTTGAAGTGCCAGAATATACAGGTAATGCAGATGGTTTAGGTACTCTTAGAATATTAGATGCGGTTCGTTTATTAGGTTTAACAGAAAAAACACGTATTTACCAAGCATCCACTTCAGAGTTATACGGTAAAGTACAAGAAGTTCCACAAAGTGAAACTACTCCATTTTACCCTCGTAGCCCATATGCAGTTGCTAAAATGTATGCGTACTGGATTACTGTAAACTATAGAGAAGCTTATGGTATGTATGCTTGTAATGGTATCTTATTTAATCATGAATCGCCTATTAGAGGAGAAACTTTTGTAACTCGTAAAATTACAAGAGCTACTTCTAGAATTGCATTAGGGTTACAAGATAAAATATACCTAGGAAATTTAGATGCACAAAGAGATTGGGGACATGCTAAAGATTATGTTCGTATGATGTGGATGATTTTACAAGCTGATGAAGCTGAAGATTGGGTAATTGCTACTGGAAAAACTACACCTGTTAGAGATTTTGTACGTATGGCTTTTGCAGAAGTAGGTATAGAATTAGAATTTAAAGGAGAAGGCGTTAACGAAAAAGGCTATATTAAAGCTTGTAACAACCCTGAATATCAATTAGAAATAGGTAAAGAAGTTTTAGCTGTAGACCCTAAATATTTTAGACCAACTGAGGTTGACTTATTAATTGGTGATGCTTCTAAAGCTAACAATAAATTAGGATGGACTCCTGAATTTGAACTTAAAGATCTTGTAAAAGATATGATGCAAAGTGATGTAACCTTAATGAAAAAAGACCAGTATTTACAGGCTGGTGGTTACAAAACTTTAAACTATTTTGAATAGAAAGAATGAATAAAAATTCTAAAATTTATGTCGCTGGTCACCGTGGTTTGGTGGGCAGCGCCATTGTTAATAACCTATATCAAAAAGGTTACAATAATATCTTAACCAAAACGCATAAAGAGCTAGACCTTACAAACAGTACTGCAGTACAAGAGTTTTTTGCTAAAGAAAAACCAGAATATGTGTTTTTAGCAGCTGCTAAAGTTGGCGGAATAGTGGCTAACAATACCTATAGAGCAGATTTTATTTATGCTAACTTAATGATTCAGAATAACGTAATTCATGAAAGTTATGTACATGGGGTTAAAAAATTATTATTTCTTGGAAGTACTTGCATTTACCCAAAAACTTGCCCGCAACCTATGAAAGAAGAGTATCTATTAACAGATACTTTAGAATATACTAATGAGCCCTACGCTATTGCTAAAATTGCTGGTATTAAAACATGCGAAAGTTATAATTTACAATATAACACTAATTTTATATCTGTAATGCCAACCAACTTGTATGGCCCTAATGATAATTTTGATTTAGAAAAATCTCACGTTCTACCAGCTTTAATACGTAAAATTCATTTAGGAAAAGCTCTAGAAAACAACAATTGGGATACTATAAAAAAAGACTTAAATAAATTACCTATTGAGGGGATTAGCGGAAGTAGCTCTGAAGAAAATATTATTAAGATTCTTGAAAAGTATGGTATTTTTAAGCTTAATACTAAAGTTCATGTAGAAATTTGGGGAAGCGGAAAACCCATGCGAGAGTTTTTATGGTCAGAAGACATGGCAGATGCCTGTGTATTTATTACTGAAAATAGAGATTTTAAAGATACTTTCACAAACACAAAAGATATAAGAAACACCCATATTAATATTGGAACTGGTATTGATATTTCAATAGCCGATTTAGCCAACCTAATTAAAACAGAAATTAATTTTCAAGGCAGCTTTAAATTTAATACTGACAAACCTGATGGTACACTAAGAAAACTTACCGATGTAACTAAACTAAATGAATTGGGTTGGAAGCATAAAATTGAATTAAATGACGGTATAAAAAAGATATACCAATGGTATCTCTCTTAAAAGACTATTCAACATTAACATTTCAAATATTTAATGTATGAAATTAGGAGACAAAATATTTTCCGGAGCTATTTGGAGTTTAGTTGAAAGACTTTCTACCCAAATAGTTCAATTTGTATTAGGAATTTTTCTTGCCAGATTATTATCTCCTAAAGATTTTGGGCTTATTGGGTTACTTATTGTTTTCATTACTATTTCACAAGTATTTGTAGACAGTGGTTTTACTAAAGCTCTAATTCAAAAAAAGGACAGAAATAAAAATGACATCTCTACTGTTTTTATTTTCAATCTAATAATTAGTATTGTATGTTACAGCATTTTATGGTTTATCGCCCCATTTATTGCTGATTTTTATGAAACTCCAATACTAATTTCGTTATTAAGAGTTTTATCAATTTCATTAGTAATTAATGCTATTTTTACAGTACCAGCTACTCTTGTTACTATAGACTTAAATTTCAAATTATTTGCTAAGGCAAATTTAATTGCTGTAATAATATCAGGACTTACAGCTATTTATTTAGCGTATAGTGGTTATGGCGTATGGTCTTTAGTATATCAAACACTAATAAAGGCTACAATAATAGGTCTTTTACTATTATTTTGGACAAAGTGGAGACCTATTTTAATATTTTCAAAAACTTCTTTTAAGCAACTTTTTTCATATGGATCAAAGTTATTATTAGGCTCCTTAATGAACACTACTGTTAGTAATGTAGCTTCATTATTTATAGCAAAAATTATTAGCACTAAAGAACTTGGGTATTATGCGCAAGGCACACAATTTACTGATTTAATTTTTAAAACTGTTAATGCTGTAGTAGACAAAGTTTTACTCCCATCTTTATCGCAAATTCAAGACCAAAAAGAAGTTTTAATAAAATATTCAAAAAATATAATAAAAATGGTATCCATTTTTATTACACCTATTTTCTTTATTTTAATTATAATTGCTGAGCCTCTTATAAAGGTATTACTAACTGAAAAATGGCTGCCTGTTGTTCCAATAATGCAACTTTTTGCTTTAGCAAGACTAATTACTATAATATGTGGAATTAATGTTAATTTATTATATGTACTAGGAAGAACAGATTTAGCTTTAAAACAACAATTTTACAAAATCCCTATAAGACTAGCTCTTTTAGCTGCATCCATTAAATTTGGTATTATTTACGTTGCATTAGCAGAATTAATTGCAACAACTATCCATTACTTTTACGACTCTTATTATCCTGGAAAAATAATGCAATATGGGGCAAAAAGTCAGATAAAAGATTTATCAAAGATATTTTTTATAAATATTATAATTGGAATTACTTCGTTTATAATTATGTCATACATTCCTAGTAGTCTTTTAAAAATGTTAGTTACCCCTATTATTTATGCTACATTATATTTTACGGCAAACTTATATTTAAAAATCCCAGAATTTTTAGACCCTTTTAATAAGCTGAAAAAAATAATACTAAAGAAATAAAACAATCAATAAAAATGACTGTAACATTTTTTTCAAATTTTTTTAATCATCATCAAAAACCTTTTAGTGATGAGATGTTTAAACTATTAGGAAATAACTACACCTTTGTAGCAACAGAGACTATGCCTAGTAGTTTTAGTAAATCAGGCTATAAAAAATACGATGAAGCATATTTACTATCTTCTTATACAAATAAAGAAAATTACGAAAAAGCTATTACATTAGGCCTAAAGTCTGATGTCGTAATAATAGGTGCTGCTTCCTTAATTTATATTAAGGATAGAGTAAAAGAAAACAAAATAACTTTTAGATATGCAGAACGCCTTTTTAAAAAAAGTAAGCTGCAAAAATTTAATCCTAGAGCTATACTTCATCAGTACAAAAACCATACGTTATATAAAAATAAAAAAGTATATATGTTATGCGCAAGTGCATATACTGCTAATGATTTAAACTGGCTAAGAGCATATCCCAATAAAATGTATAAATGGGGTTATTTTACAAAAACTCCTGAATTAGATATTAAGAAAATCATAGAAAACAAAAGAAATAAAAAATTCTCTATTATATGTGTTTCTAGATTAATAGATTGGAAACACATAGAAATGGCTGTAGAAATTGGAAAATTTCTAAAAGAAAAGAATTATAATTTTGAAATAAATATAGTTGGCTCTGGAGAAATGAAAAGTGTGTTAGAGGAAATGATATCTAATTATAAACTTAACAATCATATACATTTACTAGGAAATGTAGCTAATGATGATGTTCTTATTATGATGCAAAGATCACATGTTTTTTTCTTTCCAAGTGATAGAAATGAAGGTTGGGGAGCTGTAGCAAATGAAGCTATGGCAAATGGGTGCACATTAGTTGCTAGTCATGAAATTGGCGCTGTACCTTACCTAATAGAACCAAATAAAAACGGATTAATATTTAAATCTCAAGATAATGAAGATGCTTTTAAACAAATAGAAAAGCTTTTAAATAACCCTGCCTTAGGAGAAAATTTAGCAATAAATGCATATGAAACTATAACTAATATATGGTCTCCTAAAAAAGCTGCTGAAAACTTTGTAGAATTATATAATTCTATTTCTAAAAACAAAAATAACCCAATTAAAATTGGACCATGTAGCTCTGCTATATCTACAGAGAATAACTGGTATATAAAATAAAATTATGAAAGTACTTTGGATTACAAACTCAATTCTACCCGAATTGGCTAAAGCTTTAAAAATTAAACATGCTCCTTTTGAAGGTTGGTTAATATTTTTATCAAACCAACTTGCTATAAATGGAATAGATTTAACCATTGCTACAACTAAAAAAAATGTAGACCCTTTTTTCTTTAAAGGAGAAAATATTAAATATTACCTTTTAAATAGTAAAAAAAAGAAAGGGGTTTACGACAAATCATTAGAGCCGCAATGGAAAGATATTATTAATCAAGTTAAACCAGATGTAATACATCTACAAGGTTCCGAAAATTCTCATGCTCTAGCTTTAATTAATACGCATCCGAATGAAAAATATTTATTATCTATTCAAGGTTTAATTTCTGTGTACGCTAGGTATTATAAAGCTGGACTATCCAATAAAGATATTTTAAAAAACCTAACTCTGCGTTTTATATTAAGAGGAGATTCTATTTTTTCTGAACAAAAAGAATTTTACAAAAGAGGAGAACTAATTGAAAAACAATACTTTAAAAAGATAAATAATTTTTTAGGAAGAACAGCTTGGGATAAAGCACACACGAAATATTTAAACAGAAATTCCAATTATTTCCATTGTGGAGAAATACTACGACCATCTTTTTATACAGAAGAAGCTTGGGATTTTATTAACTGTGATGAACATTCTATCTTCTTAAGCCAAGGAAATTACCCTTTAAAAGGATTTCATCAAGTACTAAAAGCTGTTGCTTTAATAAAAAATGATTTTCCTAAAATAAAAATTTACTTTGCTGGAAGAGACACCTTGTTACTAAACAAAACATTCAAAAAAAGAATAAGACAAAAAAATTATAGTAAGTATTTAAGTAATTTAATTAAAAAACTACAATTGTCAGACAATGTAAAATATCTTGGAATGCTAAATGAATCAGAAATGATAAGTGCTTATAAAAAAGCAAATGTTTTTATATGTCCTTCAAGTATTGAAAACAGTCCTAATTCACTTGCTGAAGCACAAATTTTAGGTGTACCATGTATTTCTTCCAATGTAGGAGGGGTATCTGATATGATTGAAAATAAAGAGACTGGTTTATTATATAGATTTGAAGAATTTGAAGAGCTTGCTGAACATATTTCATATATATTTACTAATTCTAGCAAAGCATTAACTATAGCAAAAAAAGGAAGAGAAGCAGCTCTAAAGAGACATGACAAAACAACTATAACTAATGATTTATTAAAAATTTACAAAAACATTTAAAAAACTCTTTCTTTTAAAAAATCAAAAAAGTACCCAGCTAACAACTTTAATAATGAATAACAATCCCAATTATATAAAAACAATAGGAGTCCATATTTTTCTCTTAATGCTTTATTTAATAAATCCATTTGACAAAGGTTTTCTTGCTGGATATTTAATTATTCTTCTAATATATATTAATCCAAAGTTTATCTTAAAAAATATAGATTCAACTTTCTTTTCTCTTATAGTATTTTCTCTAGTTTATGCTGGATTCTATCTTTTCGATATGAAACAAGGTGTACAATGGTTAATAATATACGCTCTATTTCCTAGTAGTATTTATCTATTAGGTAAGAAAATAACTCCGTATATAAAAAAGCCCATGCATTTATTTTATATAATATTTGCATTAGGTTTCTTATACTCATTAACAGGTCTAATTTCTGTAGGCTTTAATTTACTAGAAGGTGGATTTGTACAATTAGGTCGTTCAATACCAGATTTTTGGACAGGTAAAGAGAAATTAGCTACGGCAATGGGAGCCTTTTTTATTTTTAATATGGCCATACCTGGTTTATTAATTGTAGGCAAAAAAAAATTACCTCTATTTTTTAAACTGATTACATTTGGAATCTTTATTGCATCTTTATTGTGTGTGTTCCGTTTAGGAAGTAGAACTCAAATAAGTTTAGTTATTTTATCCATAATAATTGCTATTGTATATTTATTAAAAAGTCAGAATACGATTAGTAATATAAAATTATTGTTGGGAATAGTGACAATTACACTTTTAGCATATAATTATTTAAGTATTGATCTTGATGCCGATTATTTATCTTCGTTAGGTGAACGTTTACAAAGTAGTGACAATGCAAGCAGTGCCGGAGGTAGAACCCAAAGATGGGAGAAATCAATAATTAACTTATACAAAAAACCTCTGGGATGGGATGTTAGAGAATTTGGATATTCTCATAACATGTGGTTTGATGCAGCAAGAAATGGCTCAATTATTTCTTTTATTTTACTTTTAATATTTAGTATAAAGTCTTTTAAAAATATTAAACAAGTAATAAACTTAAACAAACAAAATACACTTTTTAATGCAACTATTTTAATATATAATATTGTTATATTTTCTCAACTATTTGTTGAACCTGCATTAGAATCTTTATTTATACTCTTTGCATTTTTCTGTTTTATACAAGGAGTTATTAACGCATATATAACATTAGAAGAAAAGAAAAAATTAACTATAAATATTTAAAAACTATTAATAGCCTAATAAATATCTAGATTTTTTTCCAAGTATTTTTTTCGCAATAAAACAAAGTAAAACATTTACAAATATTAATAGCAATACATACATAATAGAAAGTGGTATTTTCAATAATTCCACAGTATAAGTATCTGCAATAAAATATATTTTTTTCAAATGTCTATCTACAAAGGCATGTGTAAAATACAAAGCAAAACTACAATTAGCAATTAGATTTAAAAACGGAACTTTATTGGAACTTATATTTTTAAATAAATTTAAAAATATAAAAGTAATACTCATTTTTTGTATGTAAACTAAAGATTCTCGGGGACTAAATAAATTATAATAGTTTAGATCATGATTTACATATAATAATATAATAGAAGAAACTATTGCTGTAGCATAAATATAATTCTTGTATTGTTTAATAAGGCCTATAAAATAATCATAATTTATACTTGAATACATACCAATTAAATACGCAGGTAAAAAGTATACAAATTGCCAGAATGTAATAGATATACTTGTTCTTGTTCCTAAAATTGGAAGTAAAAAAAGTATTGGAATATATTTTATAAAAGATTCTTTTTTAATTTTTAGAAAAAAAGGAGAAATTAAAAAAACTAAAACAATAAAAGGTATATACCAAAATTGAAAAGAAGCAGTCCCTTTTATTAATTTATCCACTAGACGTAAAAGATATTCATTAAAAGATAAAGTAGTTTTTACACCAATAAAATCTTCCATAAGAATAAAGCAAATACTTATAAATAAATAAGGAAGCACCACATTTTTAAACTTACCCAAATAGTAAGTATAGTTGCTAAACTTTTTGCTTAAGTAATGAAATAAAAAACCAGAAATAAATAAAAAATATATAGTACTACCATGAAAAAGCATGTCTCTTGTAGTATCCACAATATTAGAACCCAATTCATATGAACTATTTGGAGGAAAACGCCATGTATGTATTAAAATAATATTTAATATTGCAAAAGCTCTAAAATAATGAAAAGACCAAAGAAATTTTTTTTTCGTCAAACTATTTTTATTAATATTAATTAGAATTTCAAAATATAGTTCTAACTTCTATAGATTATTTAATCTTCATAAAACAAAGTGCTCTTTTCTTTGTATGTACAGAGTCAAAACAAACCACATCTCCTTTGTTATTCATTCTAGGATGTAAATCACAAGCCCAATGTTTATATAGTTTAGATTGGTATTTTTTAAACGAATTTAAACTAGCTAAAAAAGTAGCTTCATTAGTTGCTACATCTACCTTATATAAATTTGCCATACGGTATTTATCTGGGTAAGTATCTGTTACAAAAGAAGCATCATTTATAAAACTCTGGTGTCCGTCTGAATTTAACTTTGGATAAGCTACTTTTTGATACTCTTGTAAGGTAGGTTCTTTAAATAATACATGACAATCTATATCCCCTACTCTACAATATGCAATTATTTGGCTTTTAGAATTCCAAACATAATGCGAAACCATATCGTTAGTTGGTGAAATGTGACACTTTTTAAGTTCTAAATCATATGTAAATAATCTTGAGTGCCTATTTGAAGTATCATCTTTATCTACCCAACGGTGTAAACAAGAAATATATCTTCCATCTGGTGAAAATAAAGAATGGGTTACATAATGATGACAATTTTCATACTCAGAAGTCATTACTCCAGTTTCCGAAAGTTCTTTTAAGCTAATTAAAAGCTCTTTAGTGCCATTTTCTAAATCTCCTAAGAAAAGTCCTGTTTGTTCAGGCATTTTCTCCTCATTAAAATGGTCTACCTCAGAATAAGGAGCATACCCATACCCTGGCATATATTTTTCTAAACGTCCGTAATTAAATGTAGATGCGTATTTACCATCTTTAGAAGTAGAATCTATTGGATAAGGTATTGTTTTTGTCTCTTTAGTATTTAAATCAAATATTCTAGACACTAAAACATCATCATCAGAGTCATTATACATTACTTTATTTTGTCCTAACCATTGCAATCTACAACCTTTGTGATAATTCCATGCATAAGAAGTACCTATAGTTACAAAATTTGCTGCTTTTCCTTCTGAAAATTGAAAATAACCTACCTCTAAACCATCTTCCTTGTTTGGCATTCTAAAAGGAATTAACAATTTATGTGCTAAAACTAAACTATCATCAGAATTAAAAGGTGTAAGGTCATGAAAACCGTAAAAAAAACCTTCTTTAACATCTATTGGATTAATAGAATAGTCTTTCTTATTTGGCAATAAATCAAAAAAGGATTGGTAAGTATTTCTGATAGTTGCTTTTAAACGTGCATTACTCTTTACTGCATCGTATACTATTTTTTCTAATTTATTCATTATTGGTATAAATACGCTTATAAATTTCTATTATTTTTCTCCATCTAAATTGCTCTGCAACTTCTTGATATTGGTTATAATGTTCTTTTTCTTCTATAATTTTAAGTATTCCTTCGCTAATAGAAGTTGTACTTTGAGGGTCTACACCTACACCAATTTTATAATTTTTTAAAAACCCATCAATTCCTTCTCCTTTAGAATATAATACCGGAACTCCTTGAGAAATAGCTTCTATATATACAAGGCCAAATAACTCATGAACAGAAGGCATTACAAAAACGTCGGATTTTTTATAAAGTTCTATTAGTTTATTTTTATCATAAATTTTCCCTTTATAATCTAACCAGTCTATTTGTTTTATTTGCTCTTCAAATTTGGTAAAATAATCAGGTTCTAATGCGTTTGCACCTCCAACAATAGTTAATTTGTATTTTGGTTGCTCTTGTTTTTTGTTAAGTAGGCTAACGGCATCAATAAGGTTAAAAATATTTTTCCTATTCATAATTTGCCCAACATAAAACAAGTTATAAACTTCTTTAGTATTAGTATGTAATGGTTTTTCTACTTTAGAATCTAACCAAATATCATCTATCCCGTTTGGAATAATAGTGGTTTTATCTGTTATTGACTTAATAAAAGAAGAAGACATCATGTTAAAAAATTTATCTCTATAAGTCTCCGAAATAAAAATTATTTTTTCTGAATTTAATAATACTTTCTTTGCCAAACTTCTTCTATTATACATGTATTTATACTGTAATCCAATATCTGTTGATCTTATGGCTACAATATATTTAATACCGTATTTTTTGTGCAATTTATAAGCAATAGCACCGTCTGTAAAAAGATTATGGGCATGTATAAAATTACAGTTCTCATGTAATTTATCCGCAATTAAGTCTTTAGTAAGGGTTTTTATTTTAGAAAAATAATTAAACTTATGGTTTGGGGTAATAAGTTTTTTAAATGTTAATTCTGTATTCTTAAAAGGTATTACATTTTCAGGTTCTCTATCTGTTTTTATAGGAATATATACTTTTTGTGTATACTCTTCATCTAAATAAGAATAAATTTGAGAATATAAATGGTTATCTATATAATAAGAATTAATATGTAAAAGATTCATTAAATGGATATTAAAAATATATAAAAGTTATAACGCAACAATTAAATATTTATTTAATTCCAAATGATTTTTTTAATCCTAAAATTAGAATAAAAAAGCTTGTATTTTCTTAAGTAATTATGCTTATTTTATTGGAAAAGATATTAATTCTTAACAATATAATCTATAGAACTTGGAACTTCGCTATTAAAAAAAGTACAGTTTTCAAATGTAGTATTTGCATTAAGCTGGTAACCGCTATCATTCTTATAAGTATGGTCCACTATATTTAATATATTATTAAGGCTACAATTTTTAAAATTAAAACCACTGTTAGACCTAGAAACTACAAATAAACTTGGAGCTCCTGTAAAGTTACAATTCTCAAAAAAGTTGTTTTGAGATAAATCATCTTTATCATTCCACCAACCCAACTCAATAGCCGCATGACTCTTATTGTAAATACTCACATTTTTAAAGCTATTATGCTGACCTGCATGTTCTGGATAAGGATTTTTACCACTATCTAAAAAGCCTACTCCTACAGCACCATTTTCAGATTTCACATTTTCTATTAAATTATTTTCTGCTCCATCCATAACTATAATAGCCCCACCTTTAAACAAACCATAAGAATCATCTCCTGTTACAGTAATATCATGAGCATAACATTCCGTAGCCCCATCAAAATGAATATCTGTACCATAGACTGTACTTTTTTCCATTATATTTTTGTTTGCCAATTGGTTAAAACAAATACCGTGTCCACTATGGTTACTACTTATTAATCTTTTAGCTCTTACATTGGTAAATAAATTATTTTTTCCTGTGGTATGAAAATAATAATCTTGTGGATTCCCATTATCTATATCACTTGTTGACTCGTTATTAGCTACTAAAGTATTTTGAGATACGTTTATTGTAAATCCTCTAAAAGTCATATTATAAGCAGCACAATTTTTTATCACATTATTTTGAGGCATCGCATTATCATAATCATCCCCCCATATCAGAAAAGCTGTCCCTTGTAAATCACTATTACTTCCACCTTGTCCTTCAATATCTGAAAACCACCCTAAATTTGCTACCGTAATATTTTCAAAAACAGAAGAGTCTATATTTCTCATTGAAAAGCCTCTTCGATAATATTGTATTTGCATGTTTCTAAAAACAAAACCTTGTTCACCTCCATCATTATAGAATAAAGATTCATTATCAATATATTTTGGAGCTTTACTAGTGTCTCCAGAAAAAGTAGGCATCAACGAAGCATCTAATTGGTGAGTACCATCTGCTGCCTGCGGCCTTCTTTTATAATCCTCCCAAGATACAGTTGAAAACTCAGAAGCATTAATATCGCCTGGCGTATTTTTATAACCTATCCAATAACAGGGTTGAGATGGGTTACAATCAAAATTTGACAAATCATAATTTGCACCATCTACTGGGTTTGAAAAACTCCCATACTCTCCTGCTTTTATATAAAAAACGTCACCTGCCTGAACAAAATCTTTACTAAATGCTGTCTTAATATCTATAGGGCTAGATTCTTTTAAACCAGTATTACTAGCACTACCATTAACTGCAACATAAAAAACTCTATTTGGATTACTTGGAGATAAAGGGATATTATTACCAACAGTTATTTTAAAAGGAGCCGAACTACTTACAGTAACATCATTAGATTCTGGCTGTACTGTATTTATAGGTGTTGTAGGCTCCACTGTAGAAGAAGTATCTGTATTAGTCGAACTATCTGTATTAGTAGTATTGGTATTAGTAGAAGTATCTGTATTAGTAGTATTGTTGTTACTACTAGTTGTATTTGTATTTGTTGTTGTTGTTGTTGTTGTTGTTGTAGGTTCTTGAACAACTTCTTCATTATCCGAAATCATGACATCATAAATTTCAAGAAATATATTACTCGATTCATCTGAAATAACAGCTTCAGCTAATAAATCAGAGTCTTTAACGCAAGATGTAAAACATAAAGAAGAAGATATTATAGAAATAAAAACAAACAATAACATCATATTGTTTTTGTTTAATTTGTGGGGTAAATTCATTATAGTAGGTAGTTTAGTTAAAGTTAATTTATCAAAGATTTGGTCCCACAAAGCTAAGTATCCATTTTTATTTAATAGATTAATTACCTAAATTTTCGATGAAATGCACTTTTTTAAGTAATTTCCCTTGTGAAATTCTAAAACCATCTACGGGAATCATTTAAAATTAGATCAAGAAAAACAAGAATTAACATTGCTTTAACATTTAAAAAAATAGAAGTCTGCTTTTTAACTAAACTAACATAGTCTTTACCTATTATTTAAAATAGCATCCTTTTGTTTTTAGTAATTTTGATTTTTTTATAAGCATACTAATAATAAATATGTATTTAACGTGTTATAACAACATTAAAAGAATACCTGTTTTTAATAATAAAATATGACGATTGCTGTACTTTTAACCTGCCATAATAGAAAGGATAAAACAATAAATTGTTTAACCAATCTATATAGAGCTCACACAAAGTCAAATTCTTCTATAGAATTTGATATATACCTTACAGATGATGGCTCTACAGATGGCACTGCTGAAGAAGTAAAAAAACAATTTCCAAAAACAACTATTTTAAAAAGTGATGGCTCTTTATTCTGGGCAAAAGGCATGAATAATTCTTGGCAAGAAGCTTTAAAAAGGAATTATGATGGATACTTATTATTAAATGATGATACTAATGTATATGATAATGTATTTTCGCAAATAACAGAAACTAACGCTTACTGTATAAAAACATTTAAGCAATCTGGTGTTTATGTTGGTACTACAATAGATCCTATAAAAAAGAAACTTTCTTATGGCGGCTCTGTACTATTAAATAAATTTCTATACACATTTAAAAAATTAAAACCTAATGGAACACCGCAACAATGTGATTTAGGAAATGCCAATATTATGTTTGTTTCTAATACTGTTGTTGAAAAAGTAGGAATCTTATCTAAAGGCTATATACATGGTGTTGCAGATTATGATTATACGTTAACGTGTATTAAAAACAAAATACCTGTTCTTATTACCCCAGACTTTTGTGGAGAATGTGTAAATGATCACAAAGGTTTATATCATAACTTTCATTTAAAGACTTTTAAAGAAAGAATTAAACACCTGTACAACCCTACAGGAATAGCATTTAAATCTAGATTACTTTTTATGAGAAAATTTTTCCCATACCGATATCCTATTTTTTATTTAATGGGATGGTTTAAAGTTTTGTTCCCTAAATTTTATATGAATCAATTCACAAAAAGATAAACCACTATTTTCTCTAAATCTAAGTAAAAAACCATATGAAAATACTTTACATACACCAATACTTTACTACTCCAGATAAACCGGGGGGCACAAGAAGTTATTGGATAGCTCGCGAATTAATTAAAAATGGACATGAAGTTACCATGCTAACTGCTAATGGTGATATAAAAAACAAAGTTGAGTATAGTGAAGCTGATGGCATTAAAGTAATTTCTTTAAAAGTATCGTATGATAACTCAATGGGTATTTTTAAACGTCTGCAGTCTTTTGTTAGTTTTATGTGGCTTAGTACCAAAATTGCTTATAAACAGAAAGATATAAATTTAGTTATTGCAACTTCTACCCCACTAACAATTGGGTTTCCTGCTTTAATTTTAAAGAAATTTAAGAAAATACCATATCTTTTTGAAGTAAGAGATTTATGGCCAGAGGTTCCTATACAAATGGGAGCAATAAAAAATAAGGTAGTAATAAACGTTTTAAAATGGTTCGAAAAAACTATTTATAAAAATGCAAAACATGTTGTTGCTTTATCTCCAGGTATGGAAAAAGGAGTTTTAGATACTGGAATTCCTCAAAGTAAAGTTAACATGATTCCTAATATGGCTAAAATAGACCAATTTTGGACCAGAGATATTAACTTAGAAATAGCTAAAGAACATAATATAAACACAAACACTTTTAAAATAGTTTATTTTGGAGCTTTAGGTAAAGCTAACGCTATAGAATATATATTAGATTCTGCCAAGCTACTAAAAGAAGAAAAAGATATTGAGTTTTTAATTTTAGGTGGTGGTGCAATGGAAACTTTAATAAAAGAAACCGTTAAAAAAAATAATTTAACCAACGTAAAGTTTTTAGGTAATTTTAAAATGGCCGTAACTTCTGAAATTGTTAATATGTGTCAAGTTTCATTAGTAACTTTTGATAATTTACCAATACTAGCAACAAACTCTCCTAACAAACTTTTTGATTCCTTATCTGCTGGAAAACCGATTATTGTTAATTCTCCTGGTTGGACTAAAAAGCTTGCAGAAGATAATAATTGTGGAGTTTTTGTAGACCCTACATCTCCAGAAGATTTTAAACAAAAAATAATTCAATTAAAAAACGCTCCAGAAAAACTAGTTGTAATGGGTAAAAACTCTAGACAACTTGCCGAAACCAAGTATGACAAATCTATTTTATGTAAAGAGTTTGTAGATACTGTAAATAATATCGACTTAACATAATTACCTAATGGTATATAAATTATTTAAAGCTATAGTAGATTTTTTTGTTGCTTTAATAGCATTACTACTACTTTCTCCTGTATTTATTATTATAACCATATTCCTATACTTTGCTAATCAAGGTAAACCATTTTTCTATCAAGAAAGACCTGGCAAAAACGGAAAAATATTTAAAATAATAAAATACAAATCTATGAACGACAAAAAAGATGAGTCTGGTAAGCTATTGCCAGATTTTGAAAGACTAACTACTGTCGGCAAATTTGTTAGAAAATATTCTTTAGATGAAATTCCTCAATTACTAAATGTACTTAAAGGAGACATGAGTATTGTTGGACCCAGACCTCTATTAGTATCGTATTTGCCTCTTTATAATGAAAACCAAAGAAAAAGGCACAATGTAAAACCAGGCATTACCGGACTTGCTCAAGTAAACGGAAGAAACGCTTTGTCTTGGGAGCAAAAATTTAAGTACGATGTAAAGTATGTTGAAAATATTAGTTTTATGCTTGACGTAAAAATTTTACTTAAAACCGTAAAAAAAGTATTTATTTCAGAAGGTATAGATGCTAATGACAATACAACAATGGAAGAGTTTACTGGTAATTAAAATTATTAGAAACAACTAAACGTTTTATTTTACATTTTATAGATAAATGTATTTTTATAATTAAAAACATTTTAATTTTAATCTCCCCTAAGAACTGAATCCTAAAAACTCTTCAAAATGCTGTGTTAATCAATGAAAGTTACATCAACAACCCTTAGGAAAAACTCCAATATAAATACTATTTATTGCGATTTTTTTGATACGTTAATACATAGAAACGTACATCCAAACTATGTTTATAAATTATGGAGTAAATATTTAATTCAAGAATTAGGCCTTAACATTACTATTAACAACTTATACAAGACAAGATTACAATCTTTAGCTTATGTAAGTAACAAACAAAAGAGTAGAAAAGTTGAAGTTCTATACAAAGATGTTATTGCAGAGGTTTATAACCGATTTATAAATAATAATATTTTCCCAAATAAAACTTCATTCGAAACATTTCTTAAGTTAAGTAGTGAGGCGGATTATCTTGCAGAAATAAGCGTACAGTTTACAAACAAAAATCTAATAGAGGAATTAAGAGAATTAAAAAGTCAAGGGAAAAATATTTATTTAGTTTCTGACTTTTATTTATCTAAAACAATATTTATGAAAATCTTAAAATATCATTCTATTGATGATATTTTTGATGATGTTTTTATTTCTTGTGCTGTAGGGCATAGTAAAGAAAACGGTTCTATATATAAATATGTACTAGATAAAACTAATTGTGCTCCAGAATCTGTATTAATGATAGGAGATAATAAAAAAAGTGATGTTTTAAATTCCTCTAAATATAATATTAAAAGTGTTTACCTAAAACACAGTAAACACAAGCGAAGAAACAAGCTTAATGCTATTGGAAATGATAAAAATGATTTTAATCTTGTTCTAAAAGATATTGAAAAAACATGTAAAAAAAGCGATTTTCCGTATAGTCAATACATAATTTTCTTTACTATTTTTATTGAAAGGTTATATAAAGAAGCTAGTAAAAAACAAATAAAGAATATATTTTTCTTAGCTAGAGAAGGGCATTTTTTAAAAAAAATGTTTGATTATTACCAAGCAAACAACTCTCTTTTTGAAACCCAAAAAATAAACACCCATTACTTTAAAATATCAAGGCAATCTGCAATGCAATTTGCATTAAAAGAATTAGAACAAGAAAAATTTAAATACTTAGAAGAAAAGTATGGCAACATGTCTTTACGAATGTTTTTACAAAACTTTCTTTTTTCCAATTCTAAAATAGCGGAAATTGTAGAAGAGACTAAGCTAGATGAAAATGAAATTATAAAACAATTTGTAGCTTCTGAATCTATGACTGTTTTAAGAGGTAGCACTTGTTTTAAAAAATATTACGAAGAAAATAGAGTTGCTCAAAAAGAATATTTTAATGCTTATTTTAACTCTTTTAACGTAGATATTGAAAAAGAAGGAATAACGGTTGTAGATGTTGGTTGGGGAGGCAGTATGCAACAATGGCTTAACGAATATTTTAACAAAACCGTAAGTGTTACAGGTTATTATTTAGGTTTAAAAAAAGTATATGATATTACGGATCAAACAAAAAGGTTTGGACTAAACTTTTCTATATACCCAAATGAGTCTTACTCAGACACTTTATTAATGGCTAACTCTCAATTATATGAGCAATTACTTTCTGCTCCACATGGTAGTACACTAGGGTATACCTCTAAAGAAAATAACTATACTATTGAGTATCATCAAGAAAATGAAAAATATGTTTATGACAATTATTTTTCATCTACTCAAGATTATATGTTTTCTATATATAAATTATTTTTAGAAAAACTAAAACCTATTACGTATGAAGATGCCATTGTTCAAAAAAACATGACAGACTTTACAATTAGAAATGGTTTATTCTCTAGAAATAAAGACTTAAAATTTGTAAATGATGTAACACAAGGTTTTTTCCAAAATATAGGCAACACAGAGGTAGGTATTGTTTACAAAACAGAAAAAATAGGAATGTCTAAAGGGCAATTATTAAAAAATTTCTTTTTATACCCAGAAAAAACTCTTAGATATATTGTTAAATTAAAACCAATGCTATACAGTAAAAAAAAGAAATTATTAGCTTGGTTACTAACCCCTATTGTAAATAGTGTTTATTATTATATTAAATTTAATAAATACATAAGAGATTCGTTTTTTAATAAAGAACTTATATAAAAAACAATATTTTAAAAGATAGTAATGTTATATAGTATCTTAAATAGTAATTTAGTCATTAAAACTAATAAATGAACATTCTAGTAACATCTGCAGGAAGACGAGTATCTTTAGTTAGAGCATTTCAAAAAGAATTAAAATATTTATACCCAACTGCTAAAGTTTTTGCAGCAGATGCTAACCCAAATGAATCTGCAGCATGCCATGTTGCTGATAGTTTTTTTTTAGTTCCAAGATTATCTGAGGATAATTATATTGAACACTTAATTGCTAAATGTAAAGAGCACCACATAAAGCTTATTATACCTACTATAGATACAGAATTACTTTTACTTGCAAAAGAAGAAGATAAATTTATAAAGAACAATATTACAGTTCTTATTTCTTCCGCTTCATTTATTCAAAAATGTAGAGATAAAAGATCTATTCATAACTTTTTTAAATCTAAAAAAATAAATATAGCAGAAGAATATAGTAAAACAGATTATAAATTACCATTATTTATTAAGCCTTATGATGGTAGCAGAAGTGTGGACACGTATTTAATTAATACAAAAGAAGACTTTACAGATTATCATTTTGAAAACGATAAATTAATGTTTCTTGAATACGTAGACCACAAACTACATGACGAGTTTACATGTGATTTATATTATGACAAAAAAAATACTCTAAAATGTATTGTGCCTAGAAAAAGAGTTGAAGTAAGAGATGGCGAAGTTAATAAAGGAGTAACTGCAAATAACGAACTAGTTTCCTATATTAAAGAAAGACTAAATCATATAGATGGCGCTGTTGGTTGCTTAACTGCTCAGTTTTTCTTACACAAAACTAATGGTAGCATTTATGGTATTGAAATAAACCCAAGATTTGGTGGAGGATACCCATTATCCTATTTAGCTGGTGCAAACTTTCCAAAATGGATAATTCAAGAATATTTTCAAGATATAAAAATTGAAGATAAATTTAACTGTTGGGAAGATCAGTTAATGATGTTGAGATATGATGACGAAATTTTAGTACATGGATATAAAGGTTGATAAAAACACCGTAGTTGTGTTTGATTTAGATGACACACTATATAACGAAATTGACTATCTAAAATCTGCTTATATTTTTATAGCCAAAAAGGTAGACCCAAGTAATTGGAAACAACTTTATAGCTTTATGTTTTCTTTATATAGGAATAAAGAAAATGTTTTTGATATTATTTCAGAAAAACATTCCATATCAAAAACAGAATTAATTGAAAGCTACAGAAATCATAAACCAAACATTACTTTATTTGATGGAGTTTTAAATGTTTTTAAAGCCATAATTAACAAAGGTGCCAAAATTGGAATTATTACAGATGGTAGAAATATTGCTCAAACCAATAAAATTGAAGCCTTAAAAATAAAGCAATTTATAGATTGCATATGCATTTCTGAAAACATAGGTACAGAAAAGCCTAGTGAAAACAATTTTAAATTTATACAAGATAATTTACCTGCCAAAACGTATTATTACCTAGGAGACAACCTAAAAAAAGATTTTATAGCTCCAAATACGTTAGGGTGGAAAACTATAGCTCTAATAGATAATGGTTTAAATATTCATTCTAACTCTTTCAAATATTTAAAATCCCCCCATTTACCTGATAATTTTATACTATCCATTAAAGAGTTAAACGTAGTATAAAAAAACTCTTTTAATTCATTTATTAATTACTTAAAATAAATTAATTGTCAATAGAGATTATTACATATAAGAAAGAATGGGATGCACTGGTTACGCAATGCGAAAATTCCGATTTTTATCATACTTTCGATTATCATGAGTTATCAAAAAAAGAAGATGAATCTCCGATAATAATAAAGTATGTAGAAAATAGTATCCTAATTGCTATACCTTTATTAGTACGCAAAATTAAAGACACACCATATTCAGATGCAACTTCTGTATATGGCTATGCAGGCCCTTTATCTTTAAATATTCCTAATAATTTTGATAATACAAATTTTAGAAAGGAGTTTAATAAATTATTAGAGCAACACAATATTATTTCTATATTTTCTAGACTTAATCCATTTATACAACACCAAAAAAAGATTTTAAACCACTTGGGAGAAATATGTAACTCTGGTAAAATTGTATTTATAGATACCTCACAAGAGTTAGATCTGCAAAAAGCACAGTACAAAAGTAGATACAAAACCTATATAAATAAATCTAGAAAATTATGTACAGTCCAGACTGCTAAAAGTAAAGAAGAAATAAAAGAGTTTATAAATATATACCATGAAAACATGGTTAGGGTTCATGCCAAAAACAACTACTTTTTTAACGAAGAATATTTTTTTGATTTTATAAAATCTAACTCTTTTAAAACTGAAATCTTATTAGCAAAATGTACCGAAACTAATGCTTTTATAGCAGGAGCTATGTTTGTTAAAAAAAATAATATAGTACAATACCATTTATCTGGAACCAAAAATAGTTGCTTACAATTAAATGCTATTAAATTACTTATAGACGAAATGAGGATAGCTTCTACAATGCAAGGGTATAATTTTTACAATCTTGGCGGAGGAGTTAATAGTAAAAATGACACTCTCTTTTATTTTAAATCTGGTTTTTCTGAAACCACTAAAGATTTTACCCTTTGGAAATATATTGTTAATTCAGAAATTTATAATCAATTGGTATTTAAAACAAACGCTAATAAAACTTCTATAAATACTAATGAATACTTTCCTAGGTATAGATCAGAAATACTGTAAATAACAATTAATTTGCTATGAAAAGTAACCCTTTTTTAACAGATACATTTAAAGATACTTGGGTTAAACATTTTAATCCTCAAAAAAAGGTTTATCATTTTCCTGACTTTAATTATATCAATTTTGTAAAAAGTAAAAAAGGAATAGCTACCATATATAGCAATGTTGGAAAAACACATACTAAAGGAATTTATTATACTGTAAACAAACAAAATACCACTCCTAACAACAACAATGTATTTTTAATTTATGATGTTCCAAAATATTATAATATAGACGTACAAAATTCTTTAAAAGTAATTTCCTCTAGGCAATATCCTGGCTTTTTAATTCATCTTTCAGAACATAAAGATCTAAATTCCTATTTACTTACTAAGTTTAAAAAAAGTAGTAGGTATAAGCTTAAAAAGTATAAAAAAAGATTAGAAAGTTGTTTTAACATATCAACTAAGTCCTATTTTGGAGAAATAGAAAAAAATGAATACGACTATATTTTTGATTATTTTAGAAAATTACTAGAGAAAAGATTTGAAGATAAACAAACCGTAAACAACAATTTAGACACAAAAGAATGGAATTTTTATTTTGAAGTAGCTTACCAACTAATTTTAGAAAAAAAAGCCTGTTTATTTGTAATTTATAATGATGAAAAACCCATTGCCATAACTTTAAATTATGTTTCTGATTCTATAATTTATGACGCCATAACTGTTTTTGATATTGATTATTCAAAATTTCATTTAGGGTCTGTTAACATAATGAACTTAATTGAATGGGGAATTACAAAAGGGTATAAAACGCTAGATTTTTCTAAGGGTTACTTTGATTATAAAACAAGATGGGCAGATTTAGAATATGATTTTGAATATCATATATATTACAACCCAAAATCATTAATAGCTACTTGTGTAGCTAAAACTCTAAAATATAAGTTAGACCTAAAACAATTTCTTAGAGAGCATAAAGTAAATGATAAGTTGCATGAAATAACTTATAAATTAAAAAACAGACAAGAGAAAAAAGAAGTAAATTATGAGCTTATTTTACTAGAAAATAATTCTTCAAAAGAAGATAACACACTTATAAACATAAGTAATACGCAAAATCAAATTTTGATTCCTGCTATTTATGATTTTCTTTATCTTACTCTTGAAAACATAAACGCTATTTCTGTATATAGCACAAAAAACGAGCCTAACAAATATCTAATTAAAGGCCAAAATAAAAGTGCAGAAATAAACATTAACATCTAATTAAACGTAAAGTGAAAAACCACCCATATAATTCTTATATTTTTAAAGAAAAATGGATTAATCATTTTACAACCCCTGAAAATGTTACTGAATTTAATTATTTATTAGGCCCTAGTTTTTTAAAGAAAAAAAATAGTGAAACATATTATAATACTACAAGTACTTTTACTCTTCAAAATTATTACAAAATAAATAGAGCTTCGTCTTCTGAAGAATTAAAAGGAAAAACTATATTAATATTTGATGTTCCTGATTATTTTAAAATAAACACAAATACAACCTCTACAAATTTAAAAATTGTACCCGTTAGAGAATATATTGGCTATTTAATAGATTTAGATAAGATAGATTCTTTTAACTCTTATTTATCATCAAGATTTAATTCTAAAAAAAAATCGCAAATAAAAGGGTATTCTAAAAAATTAGAAAAAAAATTCAATATTAAATATAACATGTACTTTGGCGAAATAACCAAAGAAAAATATGATTATATAATGGATTGTTTTTATGACCTTTCTATAAAAAGTTTTAAGAAAAAAGGACTTAAAAACAGAAAGTTAATTCCTAAAAATTTTAACTTCACAAAAGATATAATTTATAACTTAATTGGTAAAAAACAAGCTTGTATTTTTGTTGTTTACAAAGATGCTACACCTATTGGTATTTCTGTAAATTATAACTCTAACAATATACTTTTTGGAGACTCAACGGTATATGACACTTTATATTCTAAATATAATGTTGGAACCATTATGCTTATGAAACAATTAGAGTGGTGCTTTAGTAATAAAATAAATACGTTTGATTTTTCAAAAGGATACTTTCCTTATAAAAAAACATGGTGTAATACTACTTATCATTTTGAGCATCATATTGTATATGACACAAGTTCTTTTAAAGCAACATTAACTGCATATAAAAACATATATTTTCTTAAAACAAAACAGTTCCTTAGAGAACATCCTCTAAGGAACTATTTTAATAAGATAAAAAACTACCTTTTAGTAAAGAAAGCTTAACTACTTTCTTTGAAATTCTATTATTTAAAACTCTAAAACAAGAAATTCAGAACGTCTATTTACTTTGTGCTTACTTTCTGGACAATAAACACCATCACCACACTCGTTTAATAATTTTTCTTCACCATAAGCTTTTGTAGTAAGTCTAGAAGGCTCTATTCCTAAAGTAGTCAAATACGCTTTAGTGTTTTCTACACGTCTTTGAGAAAGTGTTTTATTATAAGCAGAAGATCCACGAGAATCTGTATGCGATGCTATTGTTAAATTTAAATCTGGTGTTTCTTTTAATAAAGTAGCTAAAGATTCTAATACTTTTCTAGAGTTTCTATTAATATAAGAAGAATTTAAACTAAAATACACCAAACCATAATCCTTTATTTTACCTTGTAATTTAGCTATACGCTCTCTTTTAGCCTGTTCTATTTTTTCTTTTTCAAGAGCAGCTAATCTTGCAGCCTCTTTTTCCTTTGCTAATTTTTCTGCCAACAACATTTCTTCTTTTATTCTATTAGTATTAGCAATAGAATCGTTTACACGTTGTTTTTCTTTTTCTTGTGCTTGTATTAAAGCTAGTTTTTCTTCTCCTTTTTTAGACAAGCCTTTTTCTATACCAAATTGGTATACAACTCCTACAGAATGTTGCAAATGGTTTGTTCCTTCATTACCCATTGCCCATTTACCAGAAGAACTAAAATCTAAACCAATTCTATCTGAAAACCATGTTCTAAAACCAACAATAGCATTATAAGTTCCTCTTCCAACATTATTAGCATCGGTATATCCTAAACCTGCACCTATATATGGATCAAACCAAGCTGTTTGTCCTATTAATTTATTTAAATCGTATGTTAAACGAGCATCAAAGCCTAAATAATCCGTTTCGTCTGTTACTATTACACCATCAATTACTTTACCTTCTTTATATTTATTGTAAGATGCAATTGCCTCTACACCAACACCACTTTTAAAATAACGCCCTAAACTTAGTCTATTAGGGTACGGTGTGCTATTCCACTCTTCTTTAAAATTAAAAAGCCCATTAGCAACATCACCAGAATCGTCAACAAAATTGTACCCTAGACCTAGCATCCATGAACTTTTTACAATGCTATCTTTTTTTGTTAATTGTAATTCTTCTTGTGCAAACATTGTTATACTTAAAAGAAGTGTAACAATTAATAAATAGTGTTTATTATTTTTCATAATTAAGATTTTGGAACTTATAGTCCGTAAAATTATGAAAAACAGAATTTTAGGTAAAAATTATACTGCTAACAGCAGAGATATTCGTTAGAAAGATAAACGGTAATTTTACTAGATAAACAACTACTGTTTAAAAGATATTTTTTTATTTGATACGGGTATTTTATATATTTTAAACGGACTTATAATTGCTTTTAATTCGGTTTTGTTTTTTTTATAAACCGTTTTTAGCTGTATTTCTTCCTCTGTTTCTAATACTAATTCTACATCTATTGTTTTTGAACTTTCTAGCTCACCTGAACATAAAACAACTAACGTTTCTTTTTTAAAATCTACAACAGGTACTGGAATTCCGGGCTTTCTTGTTCTATTAATTTTTGAAAAAAAATTATTTAAGCTTTTTTGATTTTTAATAATTATATTTTCAGAAGTGTTTAGTCCGCTATAATTTTCCTCTAACAACAGAACAATTGCCCCATTAGAGGTTGTCATATTTTTTTCTGATACTTTTTTTTGCCCTTTACAAGCCATTCCAAATATTAAAAGAATTAATACTAATTTCTTTAATAAAATATTATTTTTTTTCACATCTAGTATCATATGCTCTTTGGTAAATAGCTTCGTATAAAGGTAGTATTTTTAAAATATCAAATTCTCCAGCTACATTTACTGCATTTTGCTTAAAAGTATTTAACGCATCCTCATCACTTAATAAAGAAATAGCATTTTCTGCCATTTCAGAAACATTTCCTACATCACTTAAAAAACCAGTAACACCATGTCTGTTAACTTCTGGTATTCCTCCTGTATTACTAGATATTACAGGAACTTTATTCATCATTGCCTCTAAAGCCGCCAAACCAAAACTTTCGGTTTCTGAAGGCAACAAAAATAGGTCCGAAAAGCAAAGTATTTTATCTATTTCGTTACTATTACCTAAAAAGATAACTTTATCATTAATTCCGTATTCATCACATAAAGCTTCCGCTTTAATACGCTCTGGCCCCTCGCCTACCATTATTAATTTAGAAGGCACTTCTTTTTGTATTTTATTAAACACATGTATTACGTCTGGAATACGTTTAACCTTTCTAAAATTACTTATATGTGTAATTATTTTTTCTCCCTCTTCTGCCATAGTAGTACGTTGGCAATCTGTAAAAGAAGGTTTATATTTTGTTTTATCTATAAAATTAGGAACTACTTCTATTTCTCCTTTTATATTAAAAAGCTCTAAGGTACTTTTTTTAAGGTTTTCAGATACTGAAGTTACTACATCAGATTTATTAATACTAAATGTAACTGCGGGTTTATAAAAAGGGTGTTTTCCTACCAAAGTAATATCTGTTCCGTGCAAAGTGGTAATCATTGGTAAACATAACCCTTCTTCTTCTAGTATTTTTTTTGCCATATACCCTGCATATGCATGTGGTATTGCATAATGTACATGTAAAAGCTCTATACCATATAATTTTACAGTATCTACTAGCTTACTAGATAATGCTAGCTCATAAGGCTGGTATTTAAACAATGGGTATTCTGGAACATTAACTTCATGAAAATGAATATTATTACTTAAAAGCTCTAGCCTAACTGGCTGCCTATAAGTTACAAAATGAATTTCATGACCTCTATTGGCTAGTGCTATTCCTAATTCTGTTGCTACAACACCACTACCTCCAAAGGTTGGGTAACATACTATTGCTATTTTCATTTTACAAAGCTACCTATTAATTTATAATAGCATCATAAATTGCCTTCTGAATTCTTGTTCTTAACCCAGATTTAACTAAAAGCGTATTTGATGCGGACGGATATGTTCTGTTTGAAAGAAAAACATACACAATTTCTTCATCGGGATCTGCCCAAGTATATGTTCCTGTAAAGCCACTATGTCCGAAACTCTTACGAGACACACAACCACAGGTTGGACCACTTTTTTCTAATTGCGGTTTATCAAAACCTACTCCTCTTCTAACATTTTTATCACAAAAATAACAGGTGTTAAATTTTTTTACCGTTCTAGAGTTTAAAAATCTATCGCCGCCATAATAGCCACCTTGCAAATACATTTGCATAATTTTGGCTACATCATTTGCATTGCTAAATAAACCTGCATGCCCACCTACTCCACCTTGCATAGCAGCACCCATATCGTGCACATAACCTTGCACGGTCTGATACCTGTAGTACGTATCTTCTTCTGATGGTACTATTTGTTTTTTTGAGTGATTTTGTAATGGGTTATATCCTGTTTGAAAAGCTCCTATAGGTTTATATAAAAAATCTGAAGCCAATTTGTCTAAGCGTTTATTATAGGTGTCTTCAATATATTTTTTCATAACATAGTAGGAAACATCGCTATAACGGTATCTGTTAGATTTTAAATCTTGTCTTCCTATTCTATTATAAATAGAATCTTTGTAAGCATCTGTTAAAAATAAATTATCGGCTACTTTAATAGAAAAACCAGGTGTTTTTTGCTCTCTATAAAACTCTTTAGATGGCTTTCTTTTTTTATCTAAAGTACTAACATAAAAAGCTATCCATGCTGGTAGTCTTCCGTAATGAGAAAGCGCTTTTAAAACTGTTACATTTTTAATTTCGGTATCGGCATATTCTGGAATAAGTTCTTGAAATGTATTATTTAACTTAATTTCTCCTTCTTCTTCCATTTTCATTACCATTGGTAATGTTGCCAGTATTTTTGTTACAGAAGCTAGATCATATATATGATCTGGAGTTATACTGTCTTTAGACTTATAGGTTGGTTTACCATACCCTTTATTAAATACAACTTTTCCTTTTCTTGCAATTAACACTTGTGCACCAGGAAACATTAAAGAGTCTAAACCATTTTTAACTAATTTATCTACTTCTGCTAATTTAGAAGAGCTTAACCCTACTCTTTCTGGAAAACTATATCCTAATCTTTTTAAAGACTGTAACTCTATTCCGGTATTTACTGGTAATTTTTCGTTTGCAGAAACAGGTAATTTACCTTTTGCAGCAATTGCTCCAAAAATAACTTGCGCGGTTTTTTCTTGCGCTATTTTACTATTTTGATATCCTATAACAATACCATCTAAATAACTTAAATTTTGATTAAGAAGTGTATAAGGTTTTGTAAACAAACTTAATATTACATTAGAGCCTCTTTCTTTAGCTATTTCTTGTAAAATATTTTTTTCTGTTTTACTAAAGGAATATGCTTTCCATGGACTTTCATTACTTCTATGATGTCCAATTATTACTAGGTTGAATGGTTTTAATTTACTTTTTAAACTTGTAGCATCAGAAGCCTGTATATAGGTGACTTTTGCATACTTATTAAGCTCGTTTAAAAAAGGTTTATGGTCTGCATCTCCAAACTTTACATAAGCAATTTTTTTATTTTCAAGTTTTTTAATTCCCATTAAATAAAACTTGTTTTTAACTACCGTAATTGCATTTTCTATTGCTTCCTCATAAATTAAATCGTCTTCTAAAGAGTTTAAATCTTTAGTTAAACTTTTAATTTCTATAGGTTTATATTTATGTAAACCTACTTTGTATTTTGCTAATAAAATTTTCTTAACAGAGTATGCTAATCTGTTTTCAGAAATTTTGCCTTTATTAAATGCTTTTATTAATTTTTCTTTGGCTTTTTCCACTTCTGTAGGCATTAACAAAATATCGTTTCCTGCCATAAAAGCAGCCAATTCTACATCTCCATTTTTTCCTTGAGCAGAAACTCCTTTCATATTTAAAGCATCTGTAAATACTAATCCTTTAAATTTTAATTTTTCTTTAAGAATACCTGTTATAATTTGTTCTGATAAGGAGGAAGGTAAATTTTCTTTTATTTCTAAACTAGGAACATTTAAATGCGCTACCATTACACTACTTAAACCTGCTTTTATAAGCTGTTTATATGGATAAAGCTCTACGCTATCTAACCTTTCTTTGGAAAAACTTATTGTTGGTAATGCTAAATGAGAATCTACAGAGGTATCTCCATGCCCAGGAAAATGTTTACCATTAGATAAAACTCCGGCACTTTCCATACCTTGCATAAATGCAATTCCCTTTTTTGCAACATTATATTTATCCTCTCCAAAAGAACGATTTCCTATTATAGGATTTTTAGGATTGGTATTTATATCTATATCTGGTGCAAAATTAATATGAACTCCCATACGTTTTGCATGCTTTCCAATTTGTTTTCCTACTTTTTCAACAATAGCATCCTCTTTAATTGCTCCTAATGTCATATTCCAAGGAAATGCATAGGTAGAATCTAAACGCATTGCTAAGCCCCACTCTGCATCCATACCAACTAATAATGGTAAATCTGAATAGGATTGAAGTTTATTCGTAAGTTTTGCTTGTGTTACAGGGCCACCTTTTGAAAATATTACCCCACCAATTTTTTGGTTTTTAATTAAAGATTCAATTTTTTCGATACTAGCTTTATTCTGGTTAGAGGCTATACTAACCATAAAAAGTTGCCCTAGTTTTTCTTCTAGCGTCATTTTTTCGTACGTAAGGTTAACCCACCTTTGTTGCGCCATACTATCTTTAGACACTAAAGGATTAGATTGCCCTAGCGATTTTAAGAAAGTAAAAAGAAAAAGAAAGAAAATTAAATTAAAACGCATATATAATTTATGTATGAGGATAACTAAAAAGAATTTACATTATTGCATATTATTCTTTTATAAACCAACCGAAAAAAATGATACAAGTTCTGTACCAAAAAAATTACATAAACCTACTATGCCAACTTTCTGAAGCAGGAACTTCCCAATGTTCCAAATATTCTCCTTTATTTGCTACTAAATTATTAAATACAATAGTTTTTAAAGAAACAGCTTTATCCTTTGCCATCTTTTTAAAATCAATAAGCGGTTTATAAGCTATATGCTCCCCTTGTTTATAGGAAACATTCATTTTATCTAATAAAAGAACATTGTATTTTTTTTCTAATTGCATTATAAAATGCACAGAAGCATCTATAGAACAACCTGAAGCCGCATTTAACGATTGATCTAAAGCTAAAATTATAAATCTATTATATTTTATTTCAAACCCAGCTTTTAAATCACTCCCATGTGCCGTCCAATCTGTTATAAAAGCTTTAAATTCTTTATTTATATCTATTAATTCTTGCTCGGTAAAAGTTCTATTACATTGGTAAATCCAAATTCTAGATGAATTTGGTAATTCTTTAAAGTCTACTAACATTTTTTTCTATTATTGTTCTATTGCAGCTGCTATTATCTCTGCAATATCCATTACTTTAACCGTATCTTCTTTTTCTTTGTTTTTAACACCATCTGTCATCATAGTTATACAATATGGACAGCCTGTTGCTATAATATTTGGAGCTGTACTAAGAGCATCTTCTGTTCTTAAAACATTAACATCTTTATCTCCTTTTTCTGGCTCTTTAAACATTTGTGCTCCACCAGCTCCACAACATAAAGCAGTACGCTTATGCCTTTTCATTTCAACTATTTCTGCTGTTGTTTTTTGTAGCACTTCTCTTGGTGCATTATACTCATTATTTGCTCTTCCTAAATAACAAGGGTCATGAAAAGTAATACGTTTTCCTTTATATAAACTACCTGTTACATTTAGTTTTCCAGAAGCCATTAAATTTTGAATAAATTGTGTATGGTGTATTACTTCATAAGTACCGCCTAAGCCTGGATATTCATTTTTTAAACAGTTAAAAGAATGTGGATCACAAGTAACTATTTTTTTAATTTCATAGCCATTTAAAATTTCAATATTCATTAAAGCTTGCATTTGAAAAAGAAACTCATTTCCTGCTCTTTTTGCAACATCACCTGTACAGCTTTCTTCTGTTCCTAAAACAGCAAAATCTACATTGGCTTTATTTAATATTTTTACAAAAGCTCTAGATATCTTCTTTGCTCTATCATCAAAACTACCAGCAGAGCCAACCCAAAACAATATTTCTGGTTGTCTTCCTTCTGCCATACATTGCTCCATTGTTGGAACCTTTAGTTTATCATTACTCATAAAAATAAATGTTTTATATAAATACTTAAGTTGCCTTTAGTATATATTTATCATAGTTACAGAAAATACTTTACACTTAAACTTTTTGGTTATTATTCTTCCACCCAATTTAACCTATCCATTTGGTTATAAGGCCATGGCGCACCATTGTTTTCTATGTTAGACATCATATTATTTAATTCTACTGGAGCAGCACTTTGTTCCATTACTAAATAACGACGCATGTCTTGAATAATTGATAATGGACTAATACTTACTGGGCATTCTTCTACACAAGCGTTACATGTAGTACACGCCCATAATTCTTCTTTAGTAATATAATCGCCTAATAGTTGTTTGCCATCATCCACAAATACTCCTTTATTAGCATCTATATTTTTACCCACTTCTTCTAAACGGTCGCGGGTATCCATCATAATTTTACGTGGAGATAGTTTTTTTCCGGTTAAATTAGCAGGACAAGAAGAAGTACATCTACCACATTCTGTACAGGTATATGCATTTAATAATTGTACCCAATTTAGATCTTGCACATCACTAGCGCCAAATTTTTCTGGAGTATCTTCTTCAGGATTTTCTTCTGGAGCAGCATAAGGGTCCGCACTAGGATCCATCATTAATTTAACTTCTTTTGTTATTGCTTCTAAATTATTCAATTTACCTTTTGGCTCTACACTACCGTAATATGTATTAGGAAATGCTAATAAAATATGTAAATGTTTAGAGTAATATAAATAATTTAAAAAGAATAATATACCTACAATATGCAACCACCAAGCGGTTCTTTCTACTATAATTAATGATGACATTGACATATTAGAAAACAAAGATGCAATAAACTGACTAGCAGGAAATGCTCCGGCTTTTGTATAATGTGGAGCATCTAGTAATTGAAGTTGATAATCCGCAGCATTCATAGTTAAGAACAAAGCCATTAACACAAACTCTATATAAAGTATTAAGTTACCATCGTTCTTTGGCCAACCATTCATTTCTGGTTTAATAAAGCGTTTTATTCTTATAATATTTCTTCTAATCCAAAAAATAACAACTGCTACTATTACTAATACAGCAAGAATTTCAAAAGAGCCTATTAAAAAATTATAGCTATTTCCTAAGAATGCAAATATTCTGTGCGTTCCAAATAAACCATCAATAATTATCTCTAAAACTTCTAAATTAATTATTATAAAACCTACGTAAACAATAATATGAAGAAACCCTGCAATAGGCCTTACTACCATTTTAGTTTGCCCAAGGGCAATTTTGGCCATATTTTTCAAGCGCTGGGGTTTATTATCATTTACAACAACATCTTTACCTAGCTTTATATTTCTAGATAAACGCAAAACATTTTTAATAAAAAAACCGATTCCCGCAATTAAAATAATAGCGAACAAAATATTTGAAAGGTAATCCATAAAATATTATTCTATATTTTCCGCAGGATCCCCCTCCGGTAGTGTGTACTCTTTTTGTTTTTTCCCAAATACCGATACATTTACGTATCGTTTAGGGTTTAACCTAAAGTCTTGTAATAGTAAATCTAATTCTTTAGATGCACTACTAAGGTTAGTATACAACTCTTCGTCGTTCATTAATTTCCCTAATGTACCATCGCCATTATCTATTTTCGCCATTAGCTTATCTAGATTAGCTACTGTAGATTCTAAATTAGAAAGTGTTCTTCCTAAACCGGCATTATTTATAGAGTCTGTAATACTTGTTAAATTAGACGTAAGCGCTTCAAAATTAGTTAACGATTTATTTAACTTTTCTTCGTTATTTTTTAGAATGTTATTTAAAACAGATGCACTACCGTTTAAACTAGCCATAAGATCACTTAAACCTGTAATAGCTGTCTGTAAATCTTTTTTAGTTTTTGTATCTAAAACGTTATTAACGTTTAATAAAACAGAATCGGCATCGGTAACAGCAGATTCAAATTTTTTAAATAATGGTGTTAACTTTTGTTGTGCTAGTTCTGTTAAACCTGGTCTAGTTTCTGTTTTTAAAGTGTCGCCAGATTTGGCAATTTCTGCATTATCAAAAATTGGAATAATCTGAAGTCCTTTACCTCCTATTATTCCTGTGTCATAAAGTTCTGCTCTACTATTTTTTGAAAAAGCAAAATCTTTACTAACAGTAAAGGTTACAATTAAATTACCATAACCATCTTTAAATTGAATATCACTAACTGTACCTACAGATAAACCATTTATAGATACTGGAGTTCCTGGTTGCAAACCACCTACATGTGGGTAAACAGCATATAACTTATTATTACTATCAAAAAGCGGTGTAGATTTTAAATAACTAAATCCCATTATAAATAATAGTATTCCTCCTATAACAATTATTCCTGTTTTAATTTCTCTAGATAGTTTCAAATAAATATGTTTTGGGTTCCTAACAAAATTAGAAATATTTTTTTTGATGTAGGCTATTTTTATTCAGATATGTATTTTAATGCTTCTTCTACCGGAATACGCACTCCGTCTTTATACGATACTATATAAGAACTTGTATACCCTTTTAAGTTGGCATTTTCTTTTAAAAGCTTAGCTTTTTGATAAGATTCTGTTTTGCCATACATATATCTATATAAATTTCGAACAGGTTCTTTAGACAAATTGTTTAATCCATTAAAATTATCCGCATCTAAAACAATATTTTTTCCGCTTGCCAAAAGTTGTACTTTAAAAACTATATTATACTCTTTTTTTACTTCTATAGGTTTTGGAGCTTCCTGTTTAACTATCGGAGTTTCTTTTTTTACTACAGGAAGAGTTTTTTCTTCTACTTCTTCTCTTTTTGTTTTTATACCTGAAGATGACTTTATAACCTCTTTAGATGCTACTATTTTCGTATCTTTTTTTGTAATAGTTTCTTCTTTAACAACCTGTTTTTTCTTTTCAACTTCTTTTACAATTGGAGCTTCTTTTTTCTTTTCAATTTCTTTTTTTACTTCGGTATTCGGCTTAGTTATAGTTTCTTTAGGAGTATAAACGTTTGTTTTATTTGCTAGAACGTTAGAGCTAACCGTATTTTTATATTCTAATATAGAAGAAGCTATTGCTGTACCCATTTTTGCTTGCCCTTGCTTAGAGTTTAAATAAGCTCCCTCTTCTTTATTTGTTAAAAAACCAGTTTCTACCAAAACACTTGGCATAAAAGTTTGATGAAGTACAATAAAACCAGCCTGCTTTACCTTACGGTCGTTTCTTTTTAGTTTTACAGAAAAATAGTCTTGCATAATTTTAGCCAAAGCAATACTTTGATCTAAAAACTCTTCTTGCATTATAGTTAATCCAATTACAGATTCTGGAGAATTAATATCATAATTAGCATATCTACTTTCGTAATTATCTTCTAGATAAATTACAGAGTTTTCCTTTTTTGCTATTTCAAAATTTTGCTTATTAGCATGCAGCCCTAAAACAAAGGTTCCTGCACCATGAGCATCAGAAGTATGAGAATCGCAATGCACCGAAACAAAAAGGTCTGCATTTGCTTTATTTGCTATCTCTCCACGAACAAATAAATCTATAAACGTATCATCTTTTCTGGTATATACTACTTTAATATCTTTATGTTGTTCTAGTATAGCTCCTACTTTTAAAACAATATTTAATGCAATATTTTTTTCTAAGTAACCATTTCCTAAATTTCCTGGATCATGCCCTCCATGCCCAGCATCTAATACAATTACAAAAGGGTCATTATCTTGCAAACCCCCATTAAATAAAGCATAAGAAGAAAAACAAGATCCTAAAAAAAATATAGATAACAGTAAAAATAATTTTAATTTCATATTTGTATTCTAATTTACGTTTCTTTAATAAGGTTAAATTTATTGTAATACCATACAAAAGGAACAAAAAATATATGTATGTTTGAACTCCTAAAGTCGAGCCAAACCTTTATACAAAAATAGGATATATAGCCTTGCAATCAAATAAACATTATTTACTTTTCATTTTCTTGCTATTAGCAAGCATGTTTTACTTGCGCGCACAAGAAGACAAAATTATTATTTTACCTATAGAAGCAGCTACAGATTCTATTACTGCACCGCTTTTTAAATTACCTGTTCAAAAAGACAGTATTGAACGAGATTCTATACTCAAAGACAGTCTAAAAAAACCTTCTATTTTATTAGATAAAATAACGTACAAAGCAAAGGATTACGTTAAACTAAGTCAAAAAGAACAAAAAATATACCTGTATAACGAAGCTGAAATTCATTACCAAGATACCGAACTTAAAGCAGGTATAATTATAATGGATTATATTAAGAATGAAGTTTACGCTGGTCGTTTAAAAGATTCTTTAGGAAATTATACGCAACTACCATATTTTAAACAAGGGTCAAATGAAGTAATTCCAGATTCTATTCGGTTTAATTTTGATACCCAAAAAGCATTAATTTGGAACTCTAGAACAGAACAACAAGCTGCTGCTGGATCTTTAGGTAGTGATGCTATGAAGGTATATGCTGATATTACAAAAAAAGAAAACGATTCGGTGTATTTTCTTAGCGAAGGTAAGCTTACCACATCATCAGACACTATTAACCCAGATTATTATATACGTGTTAGAAAAGCAAAGTTTGTTCCTAAAAAGAAGGTTATTGCAGGGTTAAGTAACTTATACATTGCAGATGTACCCACACCTATTGCATTACCTTTTGCATATTTTCCATTATCAGTAGGTAGAGCCGCAGGTGTAATGATGCCTACTTTTGGTAGTGATCCAGATACAGGTTATTTTTTGCAAGATTTAGGGTATTACATACCTATAGGCGATGTAGCAGATTTATTAGTTAGTGGTAGTTTTTACACTAACGGAAGCTACGGTGTAAATACACAATCCGTCTATGCCAAAAGGTACAAATATCGGGGTAACATTAACATTAGGTATGAAAACCAAGTAACAAGCCAAAAAGGATTTAGCGACTACTCTAGAAGCTCAAATTACAATATACAAATTTCACATTCTCAAGACACTAAGGCAAGTGCTAATTCTAGGTTTTCCGCCTCAGTAAACCTTGGTAGTAGTCAATATTACAGAGAGTCTTTACAACAACAAAATATACCAAACACCCAAAACAATACCCTTTCTTCTTCTATTTCTTACTCTAAAACATTTCCAGAATATCCTTCTGTAAACATGAGTTTATCGGCAACACACAGTCAAAATACAAATACAGAAGAAATTAACATGACATTACCAACTTTACAAGCAAGCATGGAGCGTATTTACCCATTTGCTAAAAGAGATGGTATAAAAAAAGGGATTATTCAAAATGTAAATTTCCAGTATAACCTTAGTGCAAGAAACACTATTACAACTAATGATGAAGACTTTTTTAAAAGTCAAATGTTTGAGGATGCAAAAATTGGAGCACAACATAGTATACCAATAAGCACAAACTTTAAAGTTGCTAAATTTTTTAGTGTAACCCTTGGTGGTAGTTACGAAGATATTTGGACTCTAAAAACAATAGACAGAAGCTACGATTTTGATGCAGAAGAAATTGTAACAGATACCATAAGTGGCTTTGATCGTTTTAATGGTTATAATTTAAGCGCCAGTATTGGAACAACACTTTATGGTACTTTTAATTTAGGTGAAGACAAAAAAGTACAAGCCATACGCCACGTTATGAGACCATCTTTAAGCTATGGCTACGCACCTTCTTTTGAGCAATTTTACGACGAATATGTTGGTCCTGATGGTGTGGTTCAGTACACTAGATTTGAAACCTCTCAATTTGGAAGCCCAAGTTTAGGACAATCTAATAGTTTAAGTTTCTCACTTGCCAATACCCTTGAAGCAAAAGTAAGAGATAAAGATTCTACAGCCACAGAAGCTAAAAAAATACCTATTCTAAGTAATTTTAATATTTCTACAGGTTATAATTTTGAATCGGACTCTTTAAGGCTGAGCCCTTTAAGTGTTAATGGAGGTACAAGCATATTAGACAACAAAATGTCTATTAACTTTTCTGCTGGTTTAGACCCTTATGCTATTGATAATACCGGAACCCGAATAAATACTTTTAATATTGATAACGGCGGAAGTTTATTTCGATTAACTAGAGCAAATTTTAACGCCTCTTACTCTATAGACAGTAAAACTTTTGGTAAAAAAGACGATAAAGACAAAAAAGAAGAGGAAGAAACAGACCCTTTTGATTATGTTGCTTCAAGTGGCGGTAGAACAGATGACCTTTTTGGTGTAGGAGACGATTTTAACAATCCAAGAAACAATAGAGAGGATGAAGATAATAAAAATGGGGATGTTGACAACCCTATTTTTGCCACTAAAATACCTTGGAATTTTAGACTTGCTTACTCCGCATCATACGCAAATAGTGCAAGACAAAACGAATTTAGCAGCCACTCTTTAATGTTTTCTGGAGATATTGAATTATCACCAAGATGGAAAGTGGGCGGCTCTTCTGGTTACGATTTTAAAAATCAAGGATTTACCTTAACTCAATTACGTTTTGAAAGAGATTTAAAAAGCTTTACCATGCGATTTAATTGGACTCCATTTGGTACATATAAAAGATGGTACTTTTTTATAGGAATAAAAAGCTCTATTTTAAAGGACCTTAAATGGGAAAACAGAAGTCAAAACTAATAGCTAATTACAACAACTCCATGAAGAAAATAATAAATACACCAAAAGCACCAGCTCCTATTGGACCATACAACCAAGCTATATTAAGCGGAGATACTTTATATATTTCTGGGCAAATACCTATAAATGTTGCTACAGGAGAGTTAGTAGAAGGAAACATAAAAGAAGAGACCAAACAATCTATGGAAAATTTAAAATTTATATTAGAAGAAGCTAATATGACTTTTGAAAATGTTGTAAAGTCCTCTATTTTTTTAAGTGATATGAACCAATTTGCAGATGTAAATGAGGTTTACGGAACTTATTTTAACCAAAAAACAGCTCCTGCAAGAGAAACTGTTGAAGTGGCAAATTTACCAAAATTTGTTAATGTAGAAATTTCTATGATTGCTATAAAGTAAACGCTACTTATTAAATTGTATTTCTATGAAACTCTACTAAACCGTCAATTGGTTTTTGACGAATAACACCAACAATTAAATCGTTTCTTTCTAAGATAGTTTTAAGCTCGTCGCGCAAGAAATAAGCAATACTCCCTACAAAGCTAATTGGAACTTTAGTAGCTAACTCAAATTGCATTATGTAATTATTTACAAACTGTTGCAAACCTTTATCTATTACACCTTTGCAATACGGATGCTCTTTATTTTCTATTAAAAAACGAGCAAAAGTTGCTAAATATGTATTAGGGTTAGGTTGTTTGTATAAGTTTTCTTTAATAACATCTGCCTCTAAATTATACTCTTTATTGAACTTAATTCCTAAATCTGCTGGCATTTTATGAAAATAATAATCTCTTATTAATTTTCTTCCAAAAAAGTTTCCACTACCATCATCCATAGGTATATATCCTAAAGATGTAACTTTCTGAAACAATTGATGCCCATCAAAATAACTACAATTAGAACCTGTTCCTAAAATACAAACTATACCTTGCGTTCCTATTTTAGTTGTAGCGTAAATAGCTGCATAGGTATCTTCTTGTACATTTGCTTTTGCCTTAGGAAAAAAATCTGAAAATATTTCTTTCAAAAAGTTTTGCATGCGAAGGGTTCCGCAACCTGCTCCATAAAAAAACAAATGGGTAACATTGTCTCTATTTTTTGAAAGCTCAAAATTATTTGCTAACCTATCTTCTATAACGTCTCTTGTTAAAACTTCCGGACTTAGTCCTAATGTTTGTGTAAAGAAAAGTTTTTCTCCTTTTTCATTTAAAGCTATCCAATCCGATTTGGTAGCCCCACTATCAACAATTAAAATCATACTTTTTAGGTTTTAAAAAATAATCCTGAAAATAAAACATTTGCCTTATTTTCAGGATTAAAACAAATTAATATTATTATAAACTAGCTACGTGTTGTGCTAAGTCTACTAACTTATTAGAATATCCTGCTTCATTATCATACCAAGAAATAATTTTAAAGAAAGTAGAGCTTAACTCTATACCTGCACCAGCATCAAAAACACT
Organism: uncultured Maribacter sp.; assembly: GCA_947504045.1. Taxonomy (GTDB): domain Bacteria; phylum Bacteroidota; class Bacteroidia; order Flavobacteriales; family Flavobacteriaceae; genus Maribacter_B. Next base: position 104,037 of record CANNFY010000006.1, on the reverse strand, counting down.
TGTTTGTGCTTCTCCAACAAAGTCTTGAGAAACTACATCTTCTTCAGTATATCCTAAAACACCATTTAAAGGACCTTCAGAAGCTGCCTTAAAAACTTTTTTAATTTCTTCGTAAGAAGTTTCTTTTTTAACTCTAACAGTTAAATCTACTACAGAAACATCTGGCGTAGGAACTCTAAATGCCATACCTGTTAATTTTCCATTTAACTCAGGAATAACTTTTCCTACTGCTTTTGCAGCACCTGTAGATGATGGAATAATATTTGCCATTGCAGATCTTCCTAATCTATAATTTTTTCTAGAAGGAGAATCTACTACAAACTGCGTAGAAGTACTTGCGTGAATAGTGGTCATTAAAGCTTCTTCTATTCCAAAGTTATCGTTTAAAACTTTAGCTATAGGAGCTAAACAGTTTGTAGTACATGATGCGTTAGAAACAATTGCATCAGAAGCTTTAGCTTCTGTATGGTTTACTCCCATTACAAACATTGGAGCATCTGCTGAAGGAGCAGATATTACTACTTTTTTAGCACCACCATCAATATGGTATTGTGCTTTTTCTAAAGTTGTAAAAATACCAGTACACTCTGCAACAACGTCTGCACCAGCAGCATCCCATCCAATACTTTTTGGGTCTCTTTCTGCTGTAATTCTTACTGTTTTTCCATTTACTACTAAGTTACCATCTTTTACTTCAACAGTACCATCAAACTTACCATGAACAGAATCATATTTTAGTAAATATGCTAAGTGCTCTACATCTAATAAATCATTAATAGCTACTACATCTACATCCCCTCTTTTTACAGTGGTTCTGAAAACTAATCTACCTATTCTACCGAATCCGTTAATCCCTATTTTTAAATTTGACATTTTTCTCGCTTTATATTAATTAATTTATGTTGTCATTATATCTGAAACTCTTATGAGTTCGTTATCTATTTTGGTGTGCCCTTTTATTGCCATTTCTAAAGGCGTAAGAATTAGTTGATTGTCTTGAATACCAACCATTAAACTTGTTTTTCCATCTAACAATGCTTCTACAGCCTTTACTCCCATTCTACTTGCTAATACTCTATCGTAACAAGATGGCGAGCCTCCTCTTTGCATATGTCCTAATACAGATACACGCACATCATATATAGGTAAATGCTTTTCTACATACTCTTTAAGTTCAAAAACATTTTTTCCTATTTTATCTCCTTCGGCAACTATAACTATACTTGATGATTTTCCGGACTCTTTACTTCTTTTTAAAGATTCTACTAAACGATCTAATCCTAAATTTTCTTCAGGAATTAAAATTTCTTCTGCTCCTGCTCCTACTCCTGCATTTAAAGCAATATGACCAACATCTCTTCCCATTACTTCTACAAAAAATAATCGGTTATGAGAACTTGCTGTATCTCTAATTTTATCTATAACTTCTACTACTGTATTTAAAGCAGTATCAAAACCTAAAGTGTACGTGGTTCCAAAAATATCATTATCAATAGTACCAGGTATTCCTATTACTGGAAAATCGTATTCTTGATTAAAAACCATTGCTCCGGTAAAACTACCATCACCTCCAATTACCACAAAAGCATCAATACCTTCTTCTTTTAACTGTTGGTATGCTTTTGACCTTCCTTCTTTTGTTCTAAAGTCCATACAACGTGCACTTTTAAGAACTGTTCCTCCTTTATTTATTATGTTATTTACACTACGAGCATTCATAGGTTCAAAGTCTCCTTCTATCATACCTTGATACCCTCTATATATTCCTACGCAATTAATTTTGTGATATGCACAAGTACGAACTACGGATCGTATTGCAGCATTCATTCCTGGAGAATCTCCTCCGGAAGTTAAAACGCCTATTTTTTGAATTTTTTTGCTCATTATAATCATATATACAAACGAAATTAACAAACTTAATCTAATAAATTAAAGCTTCTAGGCATTAATTTTCAAGAGGATACGGGCTACAACGTTTTCGTGTTGAAAAAATATTTTTTTGTTAATAAATAGTACTGAAAAATTATAATATAATTAACGTAAGCTTGGTGATTTTGGAACTTTTTGATAAAAATTTATCAAACTATCTTTTCCCATAGTTGAAATTGGAACTTCTTTTTCTTCTTTAATTTTATCTTTCTTTAAAATTATTCTTAGAAGTTCTCTAAAATTATTAAAATCTACTTCATACGTTAAACCTACTCCTTGTGTATACCCTTGTTGATCTGCTAAAAATTCTTGAATTTCATTTTCGCGATTAAAAAACTTTGCACTTAAAGTGCCATCCTCGTTAAGTAATAATTGAATTTCTACATCTCCGGCAACAACAGTTTCGCTAGAACTACCTACAGGAACTCCAAATTTTCCATTAATTAATACACGATCGCTAATTTTAGTAGATACCGTTAAACCTATTCTATCGTCGGTTTCTATATCGGCACTTTTATCTATTATACCCTGTTCATAAGATAATCCAAGATTAAACTTATCACTATCTCCACTTAACACCTGATTAAGTAAACCAGAAGCCGATTGTAATAAATTGCCTGTTACCGCTTGTTGGTTTATTCCGGATTGATCATTTACAAAAGATCCTTGCGCCAATAAAAACAATGCATTTTTTTCTTCTACAGTTGGATCTTGTAGCCTATACTCTAACTCTGATTGTACTATAGAGTTTGTACTAGGAAATTCTATTTCAAAATCTATTTTAGGATTTTCTAATTCTTCAGATAATTTTATTACCACATTGGTTGGTATTCTTCTTGTAGCAGTACTTGCATTATCTAATAAAGGTGCTGGGTTAGCTGTTAAAGAATAAACAGCTTCCATATTTAATTGTGCTGCTAAAGGATCCCTTTCCCAGTTAATTGTTCCTCCAGGCTTTACTGTAAATGTTTTGTCTATAATACCTCCAAATTTATAATGGTACTGCCCTGTAACCACTACAAAATCTCCAAACATTTCAAATTTACCTCTTGTGTTAATTTGCATAAGAATAGTACCCGCACCTGTTCCTTTTAAAGAACTTTTTGTTTTTTGATCCGTTACAATTTCTACTTCTGCATCTGGAGTTATATCTAAATCAAATTTTAATTCTAAGCCTTGATAATCTTTTAAAACTCTTTGCCCTTTAGCATCATCGGTTTTATTTTTACTTACGAAATTAATAAACGAATAGTCTCCTATACTTGCCACATCACTTAACGGTATTTTTAAAGAGGTTCCTTTTGCCGTGGCTCCTATAACATCAATATTTAAGGCTGTTGTTGGCCCATAAATTCTTCCGGTACCATTTAAATATCCGGCGCCATAAAAAAGCTGGTCTTCATCAAACTCTGTATCTAAAATTAAAAAACGATTATTGTTTGTATCAACATCTAAATCTAAAACCCAATTATCAAAATACCTATGCGATATAGTACCGTCTATAGTTGCATTAGTTTCTGCTTTAACATCTGTTACGTTTATATTCTCAAAATTAAATGTTTGTTCGTACAAACGCACTTTAGAGTTTGGTGCAAAAGAATAATCTACATTTAAATAGGGAATACTAATTCCTGCGTTATCTAAAGAAAGTAGTCCATTAATTTCTGGGTTATTTGCGGGCCCTGTAATACGTGCACTACCATTTAAATCTCCTCTAATATTACCTATAACTCCTTCTCCCAAAGGACTAAAAGGATTTAGTTTAAAGTCGCTAAAATTTACTAATAGGTTAGCTTCTGGCATTTTACCAGAATTTAAAACATTACCTACTATGCCTAATTTTTCTATTCCGTTTTCTGTAAGCTGAGAGTTTACCGAAAAATCTGTTAAATCTTTATTTCCTACTATACCTAATGTAAGATCCCCTAATGTTATTTTATTTATACTAAAGTCTGCAATAGTTAAATTGGAAGATGGTAAATAAATATCGTCTTTCTGTAAAATATTTAAAATTCCATTTACTTGACCATTTAACTTTAAACTATCTATAGCTGGGGTAATTTTATCTAAGGATACTATTTTAAATTGCAGCTCTAAGTCTTTATACGTAGAATCTGCTAATTGCCCTTTTAAACGTATTTGTTCTTCTTTATTATTATTCATTACAATTTCTTTAATTGTAATGCTATCTAAAGTTCTATTTAAGATTACTTTGTTTTTATCATCTCCAGATTTATTTAAAACCCATGTATTACCCTTAAAGCTTATATCTGATGTTTTTAGCCCTATTACAGATTTGTTTTCTTTATTAAAAGTATGATAGAAGTTTAAATTATAACTGTCGTTATACTCGCTTCCTCCTTTAAATTCTGCCCTAAAAAACAAGGTATCTTTTAATGTAGTGTTTATTAAATTAAAATCTTTAACATCATAATACGGGTTAGATAAATCGCCTACAGAAACAAACGTATTATAAAGTGGGTTTTTATTATCTATTTTTACCTCTATACCATCAGCTTCATTACCATAAGCTACAATACTTGGCGATTTAAAGTTTAATTTTAAATCGCCATCGTCTGCATTTATTCTTCCTCTTATAAATGTATTTGGATCAAATTTTACTTCTGGGAAAAAAACGTCTACAATTTTGTTATATATTTTAAAATTAAAAACTAACCTTTGCCCTTTAGATACCTTAAAAGGCTTATAATTGGTATAAATACTACCTAAAGAATTTTGTACTACTTTGCCCAGTTCTTTTACTTTAAAATTTCCTCTTAAATAACCCGTAATTATATCTGGCGAATTTATTTCAATAGTACGTATAGTATCATTCTTAAAGCTCGATGATATTTTAAAATCTTCAAAATAATAGGTGTCGTTTTTATTTTGAAAATTAGTTTTTGAAAACTTTATATCACCAACTAAATTATCAAGGGTATTACCCGTAATATCCATATTTACATTTCCTTTAAAAATAGAAATGCTGTCGTTTATAAAGTTTAGCTTTTTTAGGTTTGCGTACTTTACAGCTGCTATAAAGTTAAAATTGTTTCTTCCTTCTCCAAAATCTGCTAATCCTTTAAAATTAAACTTTAAATTTTCATCATCACTTACTAAAGAACCATCAAAAAGTTCATCTTTTAAAACTCCTGAAACTTTTAAATCTTTATACGTGTAGTTATTAAACTTAATAGAATAAACATCTCCTATAACTTCTGTATTTAAGTTCTCTTTTACAAAGCCTTTTCCTTCTATATTAAAATCTAAATTTGCTTTACCAACAGTTTCATTTTCTATAAAGCCACCTAAATCAAAATCAATTAAAGAAACAAACCCTTTGTAAGTAGCATTATCTATATTATTTATATTAGACAATACTACATCGGCATAAGAGCTTCCAATATTCGTGTTAAAGTTAACTTTTGCTTCTATTAAAGATTTTTCAACTGTTGTTGTTCCACGTACTGTAAACTGCCCTAATTTTTGAAATGATGTTGGAAGGGTTTTTCCTAAAATGTTTGGCATTAATGCACGCATTTCATAATAACTAGAGGTAATGTTTTTAATTTTAGCAGTCATTTTAAAAGGGTCTTTTCTTGAAAAAAGATTTTTAAAATTAAAATCCCCTCTTATTCCTGTATTATTTGTTGCTAAAAATAATTCTTCGGTATTTAAATTGTTTAGTACCCCATTAACAGAAGTAGAAAAAGTTGCTACTTTACCTGCTCCAAACTCATTATAAAGCTTATTTATTTCATCTAAAGAAAGCTTAGAATCTGTAAAAACAGCGTCTACTTTTACTTTGTTTAAAAAATCTGCAAAATCTTTTCTTTCGTAGTTAAAAACTAACTCTCCTATTAAATTAGAAGCCTCTGTTTTTAAATTTAAAGAATCAAAACGCATTTGTTGCTTTGTGTACTTAAAATCTGTTTCTAGTTTATACACATCAATTCCTCTTCCACTTTCAAAAGACATGTCGTGTATTGCTGTAGCCACATTAGGACCTTCTATACTAAAATCTGACGAAGCAATATTTATTTTTTTAAAATTTAAAAGTTCTTCATTTTCAAAATTCTCATTAATTAGCTTAAAATTACTATTTGCAATTTCTACTTCTGAAGAAGACAAATAAAATGATGGTGTATTGGGGTCTTTTTCTTTATTTCTGTCTAATTTTTTTATAAAAACGTCTAAGTTTGTATCTGTCTGATCCTTATAAGTTTTTAATTTAAAATTAAGACTATCAATTTCTACGGTACCAAACTCAAATTTTCCGTTTACAAGATTTTGAACACTTAATATTGATGTATTTAAATTTGTAACATAAAAAAGAGTATCTTTTTTATAATCTTCTACATACACTCCGTTTAAAGAGGTTTTCCACGAAATTAAAGAAATTCCTAAGCGATCAATATTTATATTAGTACCATATTTTTTATTAATAGTTTTAGTTGCATATTCTGCAAAACGAGTCTGTACAGATGGTAAAGCCAAGATTATTGTACCCAAAACACATGTAACTAAAAGTACAATTAGTATTCGTAATAGTATTTTTCTTAGTTTTTTGATAATCTTATATGTTTTACCTTTGTATTTTCAATTTTTATTCCAAACCCTGTGCAAACTAAAACTATTTACATTCTTGCAATAGAATCTTCTTGTGATGATACCTCTGCTGCAGTTTTATGCAACGATGAAGTCTTAAGTAATGTAGTAGCAACCCAAAAAATTCATAAAGAATATGGGGGTGTTGTTCCAGAACTTGCATCTCGTGCACACCAACAAAATATTGTTCCGGTAGTACACCAAGCTTTAGCTAAAGCAAATATCGATAAAAAACAGTTATCTGCCATAGCTTTTACTCGTGGACCAGGATTAATGGGTTCTTTATTGGTTGGCACCTCCTTTGCAAAGTCTTTAGCATTAGGTTTAAACATCCCTTTAATTGAAGTTAACCATATGCAAGCGCATCTGCTTGCTCATTTTATAGCCGACAAAGACAATACAAAACCTACTTTTCCATTTATTGGATTAACTATTAGTGGTGGTCATACCCAAATTGTTTTAGTTAAAGATTATTTTAAAATGGAAGTCTTAGGACAAACACTTGATGATGCTGTTGGGGAAGCATTTGATAAAAGTGCAAAATTATTAGGACTACCCTATCCTGGTGGACCTTTAATTGACAAACATGCTGCAGAAGGAAATCCTAAAAAATACGAGTTCCCTATTCCAAAAGTTGGCGAGTTAGATTTTAGTTTTAGCGGTTTAAAAACCAGTATTTTATATTTTATTAAAAAAGAAGTGGAAAAAGACCCAAATTTTATTTCTAATAACTTAGAAGATATTTGCGCATCTATACAATACACTATAATAAAAATATTAGTACTGAAACTTAAAAATGCAGTTAAGAAAACCGGAATTAAGCAAATTGCAATTGGCGGTGGTGTATCTGCTAATTCTGGCATACGAAAAGTTCTTAAAGACAAAGAAAAGACCAACCAATGGATAACCTATATTCCTAAATTTGAGTATTGTACAGACAATGCTGCAATGATTGGTATTGTAGGCTATTTAAAATACCAAGAAGCTTTGTTTTCTAAACAAGATATTACCGCAAAAGCTAGGTATACTTTTTAAAAAAGGAACATATGACCTTCCAACAAGAATTAGAAAATAGAATAGATGCATCACTAACCATGTTTCCTAAAAAAATATCTTCTAATTTTTCTAAGAAAAAAATGTTTGGTGGAATAGCATATTTATTTCATGGTAAAATGACCGTTGGCATTATTAAAAATAATTTAATGGTACGGATAATTTCTAAAAAAATAGATGCTTTTTTAAAATTAGACCATGTAAAACCTATGGATTTTACCAAAAAACCAATGAAAGAATTTGTTTACGTATTACCCGAAGGTTTTACCACTGAAGAAGAATTACAAAATTGGATAGAATTAGGGTTAGAACATGCTCAAAACAAACTTAAAAGTTTATAATTTATTCTAAAATATAGCAATGCAATTATTTTATAATCCGAATTTAGACAGCACTACAAAAAACTTCACCTTTAATGAAGAGGAGAGCAAACACATTGTAAGAGTACTTAGAAAAAAAGAAAACGATATTCTGACCATAACAAACGGAAAAGGACTTTTATTAACTTCTAAAATAACAGTAGCAAACCCAAAAAAATGTACCGCTACCATTTTAAACCTTAAAGAAAATACGCCTAATACATTTTGGATTCATTTAGCTGTTGCGCCTACAAAAAATAACGACCGCTTTGAGTGGTTTCTAGAAAAGGCAACTGAAATTGGTATAAACGAAATTACTCCAATAGTATGTCAAAATTCAGAAAGAAAAGTTATAAAACAAGAACGCATGGAGAAAGTTGTACAATCTGCCATGAAACAATCGTTACAAACTTTTTTACCAAAACTTAACCCCTTAACTACCTATAAAGATTTTATACAAAAAGAACATAGCGGTCAATTATTTATAGCACATTGCGAAGAAACCGAAAAAATAGACCTATCTAAAAAAGCGGCTGCAAATAAAAACACCACAATACTTATAGGGCCAGAAGGAGACTTTTCGTCTCCAGAAATTAATGCCGCATTTACAAGTGGGTTTTCACCTGTATCTTTAGGAAAAAACAGACTTAGAACAGAAACTGCTGCAATTGTTGCTTGCACTACTCTTGCTATAATTAATCAAAACTAAAATATAAAAAAGGTAAATTGGTGTAGTTTAATCTCTTGGCCATATTATTTAAACTTCATAATTGTTACATTTGAAATATCTAATTACGAGATATTTATGAAACACCCCATAAAAAAGCTTTTAACTTTAATTTTAATTTGTCCAATTTTTTCTTGGTCGCAAGAAATTGCCACTTTAAAATATAATGGTGGTGGAGATTGGTATAGTAACCCTACTGCACTTCCTAATTTAATATCTTTTTGCAATAAAAACTTAAATACTACAATAAAAGAAAAACCACAAATTGCAGAAGCTGGCAGCTCTTCTATTTTTCAATACCCATATGTTCATATGACTGGGCACGGAAATGTTTTATTTAGCGAAAAAGAAGCCCAAAACTTAAAAAACTATCTTCTATCTGGAGGCTTTTTACATATTGATGATAACTATGGCATGGAACCTTATTTAAGAAAGGAATTAGTAAAAATATTTCCGAATAAAGAATTAGAAGAGATAGGAAAAAACCATGAAATATTTAAAAACAAATTTACCTTTAAAGAAGGCCTACCCAAAATTCATGAACACAATAACAAAAGGCCGCAAGCATTTGGTTTTTTTCATGAAGGAAGACTTGTATTATTATTTACATTTGAATCTGACTTAGGAGATGGCTGGGAAGACCCATCTGTACATAATGACCCCGTAGAGGTACGAGAAAAAGCATTAAAAATGGGAGCCAATATTATAAACTACGCATTTAAAAACTAGTAAAATGAAATCTAAAATTATAGCAAATGGTATTTTACAAGCAATAGGCATTGTTACTGCTATAGTATTACTCGCATACTTTTTATACCAAATACAATCTGTTATTGCTTATTTAGCTATTGCTGCTGTAATTGCACTTATAGGAAGACCCATTGTATTGTTTTTAAGACGTAAACTAAAATTTCCTAATACATTAGCCGTAATTGCATCTATGCTTTTAATGGTGGGTATTTTAGTTGGTATAGTTGCATTGTTTGTTCCATTATTATCTGAGCAAGGGAAAAATCTATCCTTATTAGATATTGATAAGTTACAAGAAAATGTAAACACCCTTTACAAAGAAATAACAAATTATTTAGGCTTTTCTACCTCTGAAGTAAGTGATGCTATAGAAGATGCAGAAATTGAAAAGAATATTTTAGAAGGACTAAATATTGGTTTTATACCAGATTTCTTAAACTCTTTTTTAAACATTTTAAGCTCTCTTAGTATTGGTTTATTTTCGGTATTATTTATTTCATTTTTCTTTTTAAAAGACAGTAAATTATTTCAAAACGGATTATTAATGTTTGTTCCAAATAAGAATGAGAACAGAACAATTAATTCTATCGAAAAAATAAACAATTTACTTTCTAGATATTTTCTAGGTTTACTTTTACAAATATTTATTTTGTTTATAATCTACACCATTGTATTAGTAATAATTGGCATAGAAAATGCCATTGTAATTGCATTCCTTTGCTCTCTATTTAACATTATCCCATACGTGGGTCCTTTAATTGGTGGAGTATTAATGATTGGCTTAACAATGACCAGTAATTTGGGTGCCGATTTCAGCGAGGTAATACTACCAAAATCCGGTTATGTTTTAATAGGATTATTAATAGGGCAACTGGTAGATAATTTCTTTTCTCAACCGTTTATTTTTTCTAATAGTGTTAAATCGCACCCTCTAGAAATCTTCTTAGTAATTATAATTGCCGGATTACTTTTTGGCGTAGTAGGAATGATTGTTGCTGTACCCGGATACACTGCTATAAAAGTTATTTTAAAAGAATTTTTATCTGAAAACAAGCTTGTAAAATCTTTAACCCAAAATTTATAGCATAACTTTGAATAAAAACATATTAAATACTGGTGTTCAGGAATTTATAAATAAAAATACTAATACTGACACCATGTCAGTATTATTAAAAAAGTCTCCTTTTATTGAGGTTAGCTCCAAAGAATTAGCAGAACAAATTGAAGCCAAAAAAAAGTGCCAAAAAAAGCTTCCTATATGGTTTAATACTCCAAATATTTACTACCCAAATAAATTAAATATAGAGCAAACCTCATCCGAAAAAACTGCTGAATACAAAGCTTCTATTTTAAACCAAAATTCCGTTATAGATCTTACTGGTGGCTTTGGTATAGATAGTTACTATTTTAGTAAAAAAATAACAGAAGTTACTCATTGCGAAATAAATGAAAACCTGGCTAAAATTGCTGCGCATAATTTTAAAGAATTAGACGCTAAAAACATTAAAAGTTTTTCTATTGATGGATTAAAATATTTAGAAGAAAACAATTCTTTTTATGATTGGATTTACATAGACCCTTCTCGAAGAAATGAGGTAAAAGGTAAAGTTTTTTTACTTTCAGATTGTCTTCCTAATGTTCCCGAAAATTTAAATCTGCTATTTAAACACTCTAATAATATTGCTGTAAAAACATCTCCTCTTTTAGATTTTTCTATAGGAATTTCGGAACTAAAACAGGTTAAAGAAATACATGTAGTTTCGTTAGAAAATGATGTAAAAGAGCTTATTTGGATATTAGAAAAAGAGTACACTGGTTCTATAGAAATTAAAACCATAAATATTGGAAAACAAAAAACAGACACCTTTAGTTTTAATTTTAATGACGAAAAAGAAGCCACAACAACATACAATCTACCGCAACAATTTCTTTATGAACCTAATGCAGCTATATTAAAATCTGGAGCATTTAAAATTTTAGGAGAAAAACTTAATTTAAGTAAACTACACGTAAATTCTCATTTATATACTAGTAAACAAGAAGTTCTTAACTTTCCTGGGCGAATATTTAAAATTGAAAAAGGAATTCCCTTTAATAAAAAAGCCATAAAAGAAGTAAATATTTCTAAAGCAAATATTACAACTCGCAACTTTCCTGAAAGTGTTTCTAATCTACGAAAAAAGTTTAAAATTAAAGATGGTGGAGACACCTATCTTTTTTTTACAACAACTATGAATAATGACTTAACGGTATTAATTTGCAGTAAACACAATTAAGGAGCATTAACAAGATTTAAGATTCGAGGCTTACCTCGAATCTTAAAAATCAATTAATTATCTATACAAAGTAAAATGCCCAACAAATTGTATTTTACTTTTATCATTAGCATTTACCACATACCAATAATCGCCTGTAGGAACTGGAGAACCTTCATAATTACCATCCCAATGTGTAACATTATCTAGTATAGCTACTACACGACCATATCTATCATAAATTTTAACCTCTATATTAGGGAAAAACTCTCTATTATTCGGTGACCAATAATCATTTAACCCATCACCATCCGGAGTAAATGCATTAGGAATATCTAACATACCTGTAAACTCAAAAGGCACTGTTACTGTAGCAGAACATCCGTTACTATCCACTACCCTAACCTCAACCACAGTACTTTCGTTTGTGGTATAAACAGTTTCTGCACCATAAGATTCTCCTTGAAAGAAAAATTCATATCCTCCATAACCGCCTTCGGCACTAGCTGTTAATTCGTTTGGCCCAGTTTTTATTGCATTAAGTGTTAATGGATCATATGCATCAATAGTAAACTCTACCGTATTAGTACATCCATTTTCATGATATATATAAACTATATGATCACCAGGAGTTAAATTACCAAATACATAATCTGTTCCTGCCATAGCTGTTACCGGATCTGTTGGATCTATTGGATCTAGCGCAAATAATAAATCTGGCAGTAAACTAGTTTCTTGCATTTGTACAGTAGTGGTACTGTTAGGAAATATTCCTTCACAACCATATTCTACAATTGGTTCAGCAGTTAAATCTACCCCAATTGTAATAGATATTACTTCTGTTGTTTCACACCCATTTACATCTCTTATATACAATGCATAAGAAGCTCCTCCTTCTAAGTTTTCTATTGTCTGCCCATCATATGGAGCAAAAACTCCTGTTCCTGTTTCATCTACCGGACTTATTTTTTCAAACTTATATTCATAATAAGGTGTAGGATGTATTAACACATCATTAAATTGGGTACCTCCAGTAATATTAAAAGATAAAGTTCCATCATTAGCACCAATACATAGTTCTGGTGTAGTAACAATATTTGTAACTTCTAAAACATCTGGCTCACCAACTGTAATAAAGTCTTTTTCAAAACAACCATTATCATCCTTAATAAGAATTTCATACTCTCCAGCAGCTAACTCATCAAAAACATATGCTCTAGGTGTTGCAGGATCGCTAAAAAACTCATTAAAATTAGGTCCAATAGCGAATTGTAACAATCCTTCCCCTCCAGATTGCACTTCTATACTTATTCCTCCATCTTCTTCTCCAAAACAACTTACAGAAACTGGATCTGCGGTAAACACAATAGGTTCTGGTCGAATAATTTCAAAAGGACCATCTACAGCTTCACAAGTTAAACCACTAGTAACCCCTACCCAATAATCTGCTCCTTCTGGTAAACCTTCAAAAGTACCATCTGGTTGTGGGCCTCTATAAATAGTAGCAGTTCCTGCATTAAAACCATCTATAGGCTGGCCTATATAAAGCGTAAACATATTGTTACCTACTCCTCCATTTGCAAAAGACTCTATTCTACCATCTAGCTCTGAAGCACATGAAATAGGATCTACTGGAGAATTTGGTAAAAGTGTTAGTACCGAAGCATCTGTCATAGTAATACCATTAGACCTAACAGCAGCACAAGTATTTGAGGCATTTTTCTTCCTTACATCAAACTGATAAGAAATACCTGCATTACCAGAAACTGTTACAGAAGAACCAACCATATCTGTATAAACACCTACAACAGAACCATTTTCTATTCGTAAATATTCATATACAAAGCTAGGGTCATAATTTTCTATATCTAAGCGCATTTCACCTGCTCCACCACAGCCAGGCACACGAGTTTGTACTAAACTAGGCTCTACTGGTGGCGGTGGATCCACATAATATGGCACTGTTACAAATAAACAATTAAAACTAGAAGAAACTTCTATTGCATACCAACCAGCACTAATATATCCGCCACTTGCTCCTACAAAGGTAGGTGAGTTTTGTAATCCGCTATAAGAAGCTACATCAGTATTATCGTTACTATTTAAATACAATAATCTATAATTATATCCTGCTCCTGCAAAACCACCTGTTGCTCCTGCAGTTGCTGTTGTAGCATCTCCACTTGTTGGATCATAGGCTTCTAAAACCGCATTATTACCAGCAGGACATTGCAATGCTAATGGCTCTCTAATACCTGCATTTATTTGAGGAACTGCTGCTAAAGAAATATCAAAATCGTTAATACAACCTTCAACATCTCTTATTTCCACTCTATAATCGCCACTAGGCAAGTTTTCAAATTCATTAACATTAGAAAATGCTGCAATTTCATTAGAGTATGTAGTTCCACCATCTGTACTTTCTAACAACCTATATTCATAAGCAGAAGTATCCCAACCTCCGGTACCTATAGCTTCTATCCTACCTGTATCGTTACTACAACTAGTATTTCCAATTTCATTAGCTGTTACTTCTAAATTTCCGTTAGGTGTACGTATTGTAGCAATATTACTATCCGAATCACAAAAAGGAGTTCCTGTAGATGTAACTTCTACAAAATAGTTACCACCTGACAAACCTGTTATAATAGAAGGATTACTAGCTGTATCTAAACCTGTACCAGAAGTAATAACTGTTGTTTTTGATGGATCATCTCCACTAAAAACTCTATAATCATATAAACCAACATAATCGGTTACTGTTATTGATAATTCTCCATCATTTCCAGGAGTAAAGCAACTTATAGGCTTAGCTTCAGCTATTACTACTGTAGGGGTAATAGGCTCTGCTACTGTATGTACTGGCATTGGATACGTACATCCACCATTATTATCTAAAACTTCAAAAATATAATCTCCTGCAACTGGCAAATAAATATCTACATAATCATCTCCTGAAGCATTAGTAACATCTGCTACTGGAACAGCTGAAGTTGTACTTACTGTAAAATTAACCGGCCCTACAGGATCTGTAACCACTTGTATTCTTACACGTTCTGGATTTGCACAGTTTAATGGATCTTCTTCTATTATGGAAGGAACCACATCATTTGGCGGATTAATAACTACTGGAGTAGCTGTTGTTTGGCAACCATTACCATCTATAGCATACACTGTAATAGTTTGTGTACTACCATTATCTACTATTTCGAAAGTATTACTAGTTTGGTAATTAGAAAAACCTTCAATACTATAATTATATCCGCTACCTACGGTTCCTGGCTGATCTACTGATACTGTAAGAATAGTAGAACTAAACCTATTTGCCCCTGGCTCACATGCAAAATCTGGCGCAGTAGCAGATATTGCAAAATCCGCTGGATTAATAATTTCATGAATAGCAGATAATACACTACAATCTCTTGCTGTAAGTACTTCTACCTGGTATCTACCTGCTTCTAACCCTGTAAATGACCCTGTATTATTTCTTGTCACCTCTAATGAGGTATCTACATTTGTAAGTATATATTCTATTGGTAAATCTTCAGAAGTAAATGGAAACAATGGATCCGCTGGATCTACTACAATTTCTAAAGTACCATCATCTGAATTATGACAACTAATATTTGTTGGTATTTCTGAAGTAATTGTTGGTAACGATGCTCTATTAAGGTTAATATCTGTTACTGTAAAGTCGCATAATGCCCCCTGTCTATCTGTAACTAGCACTTCATAAGTGCCAGGTAATAACCCAGTAAATATTGGGTCATTTATTTGTTGTGGCGCCGTATATGCTGCCCCTGTATAATCTACTCCAGTTATGTCAAAGCTAAAATCGCCACTACCTCCTGTAGTAGTAATTGTTATTTCGCCATCTGCATTATTACAAGTAGACTCGTTAGAAAACTCTCCTGATGCTGCTAAAAAATCATACACAGTAGCAGTACCTTGCCCTGTACAACCATTAGCATCTACTACATCTACTACATAATCACCAGGACTACTAACAGTATAAGTATGCTCCCAAAAAGAACCATTAATTACAGGAAACGCTTCTACACCTCCCAAAGTATATCTTGGTGTATCTACCGTATTAGGCATACGTACAAGAATATCAAAAGATGTTGCACTTGTATTACATTGGTTAACTACATCAAATGTTGGCGTTGGTAAATTTGGTTCTAATAATATTACCGTAGCAATATCAAAAGAAGTACAACCACTTGCATCTTTTACATACACATCATAATTACCATCTGGGGCAACAAAAGTAGTTTCTGTAGAATAAGCTCCTGCTGCAGGTTCTGGATCCCCTTGATTAACAAAAGCATATGTATAAGGCCCTCCATTACCACCTCTACCTTGCACTGTAATTTGCCCTAAAGCATTACAGTTTGCTGGCTCTTGTGTTAATATATCTATTGATGGTAAATTTTGATTTATTACTACTCCAGCAGCATCTGTACAGGTATCTGATAAATTAGTAACTAAAACCTGATAATCTCCTGGTAGTTCTGCATAAGTATCACTGAATGTAGCAGCTGTTGTTGTAACAGAACTATGTAACACTATAGAAGTATTATCTGCATTATTAAGTAACTCTATTCGTAAATTATTTCCTACAGTATACCCTGTAACTTCATAAGCTATCTCACCATTTCTATTTACATCACATGCTCCAGGCGTAGATGTAGCAGTTACCTCTAGTAATGAAAAACCATCTACTGGTGGAATTTCTTGCTCATAAATACAATTAGAACCCGTATCTATTACCTGTACCGTATACGCAACACCATAAGTAATACCATCTGTAGTATTATCAAATGTGTGATCATTTGTAGATGGGTTATTATTTAAAGGGTAAAAAGAAGGCTGATGATCTAATTTTATTTCATAAGACCCTGTTCCTCCACTTACACTTACCGCATAAGTAAAAGACGCATCATTACAATCTATAGGTGCTGGTGGTGGTATTGGTGTTATTACCACTTCGTTACTTGTTATGGTAACCGTATCTATATCTGTACACCCGTTAGCATCTATAGTAATTACAGTATAACTTCCTGGCACTAAATCTACATCATAAATATCTAAAGAAGTAGCTCCTGCTCTTGTTACATTATCTTGGCGTGCAACTTCAGTTCCTGTATTATCTTCTATGATAAAACTAAAATTTTCAGCTCCGTTTGTAACACTATTTATACGTATACCTCCACTTAAAACACTTGCTGAACAGATTGCAGGTATTTCATCTACATCTGTATCTGGTGTTGGCGTTGTATCTAAAAATATATCTACCGTTTGATCTACAATACAACCTCTGGCATCTCTAACAGTAAAAGGATAGGTTCCTACTGCTAAATTAGAATACACCGTTTGCGAACTAAATGCACCTCCATCAAAGCTAATTTCATATGGTGGAACTCCACTAGTTGCATCTGGCGTAATAGTAACCGAACCATTTGCTGTTTGTCCACAAGTAACATCTCTAGTATCTGTTGTTGCCGGATCTATACCTGCTGGTGGATTTACAATAAGTGGCGCAGATTCTGCCACACAACCTTGATTATCCGTTACTCTAAATACATAGGTACCTGCAACACTAGTATCGTAATTAAAATTATTAGACGTAAATGTAATAGGAGCTCCAAAATTAACCCCATCATCAATACTCACTTCATATTGAGAACCTGGCGTATAACCACCATTTATATTTACTCGAATTCTACCATCACTTGTACCACAAGGTATTTCTGTAACCAAACTAGTATTTACTCTTAATTGGGCTTCTATGGTTATATTAACACTATCCGTACAATTATTATCATCTACCACCTCTATAGTATAATTTCCTGGTGTTAAACCTGAAAAAGTAGAAGAAGCCTGAAGTGTTCCTCCATTTATTCTATATTCATGTGTTCCAATTGGTGCCGTACCTGCGGTAGAACTTACTACAGCGGTTGCGCCAGTTCCTGCTACGTAGCAAAAATCTGAAGCTGTAGTATCTAAACTTATTGTAGGAGCATCTAATGGTGTTAATGTAAAACTAAATGTTGCTGTACAACCTTCTGTATCTTCTACAAGTAACTCATACGTGCCTGCTTCTGTTAAATTATTAAAAGTTCTTCCAGATTTTGGTCCTTGTACTGGTCCACTAGGAGGAGTTAATGTATAACTATATGCTTCCCAGCCACCTGTAGCTGTTGCTCTAACCCTACCAACATTACCATTAGCACAACTCATATCGGTTACTGCTCCTGTTAAAGTTAAAGGAGCCGCTTCTTGAATATCAAAAGAAGCTGTATCTGTACAACCTGTATCTACATCTGTTACGGTAATAGTATAAGTTCCTTGACCAGAAAGTGGTAAATCTACCTCGCCATTATTTTGAGGAGCGCTTTCTGTTCCTCCGTTTATATTATAAGTGTAGTTTGTACCAAAACCATCTATTAAGAAAGTTCCTGTACCATCTGTTGCTCCATTACATACTCTTAAATCTCCTCCGGATTTAACTCTTGCTCTAATAGAACTGGTTAAAACTGGGCTATACCCTTCTGTATAGGTACAACCATTACTATCTCTTATTTGAAAAATATAAGACTGTGTAGCATCTAAAGCAACAAAAGTATCACTAGCTCCATTATCATTTACAAATGGACTAATAATCGAAAAATTAGCAATTGTAGCTCCTCCCGTTCCTAAAGTAGGAACCAACTGCAAGTCTACTGTATTTGCTGCACAATTACTATTTGTAGCTACAAAATCTATATCGGTCGGTGGGTCTACTTCTAAAATAGTAATTGGTGTTAATTCTAATCTACAACCACCCCCATCTTCAATCATGGGTGTATATGTACCTGCTACTAAATTTGTATATGAAGTAGTTGTTGTAAAGTTTGTACCATCAATACTAAATGTATAGCCGCTTCCTGAACCACCACTAGCAGGACCAAAATCTATTTGGCCTCCAATTGTACCACCAGAACCATCACAAGTTCTATCTGAAATTTTTGTTGCAGTACCAGATATTACACCAACACTACTTACGGTAACATCATTTAATGGCATAGTACACTCAAATCCACCTTGTTGGTAACGTACTTCTATTTGATCATATAAAGTTCCGCTAGGGTCAGCAGTAACAGTTATTTGATTAGAAGCTACCCAAGGATCACCAGGATCTACTCTATACGATAAATTATATCCACGTGCATCTGTAACATTAAAATTAATCTTTGCTCCTCCATTAGAACAGGTTCCATCTATTCCAGTAGCATTTACATCTGGCGGTAATAAAGATTCCACATTTGAGGATGCAGTAATAGTACAACCATTACTATCTGTAATTAAAAAATCGTAACTACCTGGTGAGGTAACCGTATGTGTTGTAGTTCCTGTATAAGAAGGACTAGTAGGTCCTGAACCATTTACAATAAACGTATATGGTGGTGCTCCACCAGAAGTATTAACTGTAATATCTACACTTGTTATTGTAGAACAACCAAAACTACTATTTACCTCCGTAGAGGCATCTAAAGCAACTAAGCCATCACCTATTACAATAGGGTTTCCTGAAGTATCTAATGTTTGTCTTGGAGGGTCTATACCGTTTAATGGATCCCCTGTACACTGTTGTGTTTCTACTTGTACCGTATAGGTGCCAAAACCAACAGCTGAAAAAGTATAAGGGTTATCTGCTATAAAAGCTGTAAACTCTTGTGCTACTCCACTATCATTAATTAAAGTATACTTATACGGACCAATACCTGCGGTAGGAGTTACAGTAACACTTCCTGTTTCTCCGCTACATTGTGCATCTACAAATGTAACATCAATATCCATATCTAACTGATCTATTGTAATAGGTTCGTACGGATATTCACAAGTATTTGGAGTATTCTGTAATCTTGCTTTTACAACATAAGTACCAGGCAATAAATTATCAAAAATAGGACCTTGCCATGGACCAAAACCACTACCACTATCTATACTAAACTCATAAGCACTAGATAGGTTTGTTATTTGTATTCTTCCATCTACACCACAAATGTAATCTTGTTTAACATAGGTTTGTGTAATACTACTTTTCTTAACTTTTATATAATAGGGCTGCCCATCTGCTATTACTCTATATTCCGCTCCTGTTGTAGAAGAAATAGAACTTGCATCTAAAGTATATGTTTGCCCCATAGAAACCGTTGAATAACAAGATATTGTTGTATCCGGACAATCTTCATTTACATCGGGAGCACAAGTAAATTCTTGCCATTGTACTGTTGTATACGGCCCCCCAGATAAACTTAACACTCTATCATCAAAATCTCCACAGAGATTAAAACGAGCTACTGTAAATCCATTATCATTACAAGTAACTTCACTATCTGCCCCTTGTACTATTGTGGTAAACATAGGAGCAACCATACTAGTTGCAGTAACATTTTTACTTTTAGTATTAAAAGTATTTGTATTTTCAGTTCTGGTAAACTCTGTTTTTGGTGCGGCATCTTGTTCTGAAATACTTATATCTTTAAGCACTTCAAAAACTGTTGTGTTTGCAACTGCAGAAGAATAAATTGCAGAAACAATAACCAACAGAACAGCATACAAAGTATACTTTGTTTTTTTTGGTAGCATAGGTTAAGTCGTATTAAAAAAAACAATTTTTTGATTTGGGGAACCAAAATGTTTTTTTAGTGTAATTATTTAAACTTATATTTTTCTATTTATTTTAAACAAAAATTTTATTGCCTTATTTAATATTATTCTAACGTAAAGTCATGAAAAAAAGTGTCTTTTATTTTTGGTTATTCGTTGTAATGCACAATTTATCGATTGGCCAACCAATAACAAACAAGGTATCTGAACCAAAAAGCAAGCTTTTTACTGCTATGCTATTGGTCGATGAGATAGATATTCCATGGGGGGTTGCATTTATGCCTAATGGAAACCTTTTAATTACAGATAAAAAAGGAGAGTTAATTCTATTTAGAGATAATAAAAAACAAAAAATTGCTAATGTTCCTACAGTTTATAATAGAGGTCAAGGTGGTTTATTAGATGTTGCCCTACACCCAAATTACAAAGAAAATGGTTGGATATATTTCTCTTATTCCTCTTCTAAAGGAGAAGAAAAAGGTGGCCATACTGCTATACTTAGAGCCAAATTAAAAGACACTTCTCTTATTGAAAAAGAAGTGCTTTACAAAGCTACTCCTAACACTACTAAAGGACAACATTTTGGTTCTAGAATAGTATTTGACAAAGAGGGTTATTTATACTTTTCTATAGGCGAAAGAGGAGAAAGAGATATAAACCCGCAAGACCTATACCGTGATGGTGGTAAAATATATAGATTACATGACGATGGTACAATTCCGAAAGACAATCCTTTTGTAGATGAAAAAAATGCGAAAACCGCAATTTACAGTTACGGGCACAGAAACCCACAAGGACTAACCATACACCCAAACACAAAAGAAATCTGGAGTCACGAGCATGGCCCAAAAGGCGGCGATGAAATAAATATAATAAAAAAAGGAGGCAATTATGGCTGGCCAATAATTACCTACGGACTTAATTATAGTGGCACCAAAATAAGTAACAAAACCAAAATGAAAGGTATGGAACAACCCTTATATTATTGGACTCCTTCTATTGCCCCTAGCGGAATGACTTTTGTAACTTCGGACAAATACCCAGAATGGAAAGGCAACCTTTTAGTAGGCTCTTTAAAATACCAGTATCTAGAAAGGCTAGTTTTAAAAAACAACAATGTAATTTATAGAGAAAAAATTCTATCTAACTTAGGAAGAGTAAGAGCGGTAAAACAAGCACCAGATGGTTATATTTATGTTGCTGTAGAAGGCAAAGGTATTTACAAACTAAACCCAAAGTAGTAATGAAAATATTAACAAGCATTTTTTTATTTTTTATTGGCTTTTCATTTTCTTTTTCGCAACAAGAACCAGAGCCAAACTTACAAGAAAGTATATTAAAAGGGGAAGAAATTTACTCCGACTTTTGTGTTACTTGTCATCGAAAAAAAGGAAAAGGTTTTGCAAGCGTTTTTCCTCCATTAGCAAAATCAGATTACTTATTAAATAATAGAACAGAAAGCATAAAAGCTATAGTATATGGTTTACAAGGAGAAATTATTGTAAATGGAAAAGCCTATAACAACACCATGCCAAGCCAAGGGTTAGAACCTGAAGAAGTAGCAGATGTTATGAACTACATATTAAATACGTGGGGGAACACTAGCAACAAAATGGTTACTCCGGAGGAAGTATCTTCTCTTATAAAGTAACCTTATTTTTTAGCCTCAATTGCTAATTTAACAGAGCCATATTGTTTTAATAATTCCTCTGCTTTTTTATACGAAATATCTAAAGCCTCCATTATATAACGAGTACCTCTATCTACCAACTTATCATTAGTAAGTTGCATGTTTACCATTTTATTTCCTTTAACTCTACCTATACGTATCATTAAAGCTGTAGAAATCATATTTAAAGCTAACTTTTGCGAGGTTCCGCTTTTCATTCTTGTACTACCAGTTACAAACTCTGGTCCTACATTTATTTCTATTGGAATTTCAGCTAATTGCGCTAAAGGAGAGCCTGGGTTATTAGTTATACCTGCAGTTAACAACCCTTTTTCTTTAGCTGCTTTTATACCTCCTAACACATAAGGTGTTGTGCCAGATGCCGCTATTCCTACAACAACGTCTATTTTAGTTATATTATGCGCTTCTAAATCTTTCCATGCCTGGTTGGTTGCATCTTCTGCATTTTCCACTGCTTTTCGTATTGCGGTATCTCCACCGGCAATTAAACCAATTACTCTTTCATGTGGCATTCCAAAGGTTGGCGGAATTTCAGAAGCGTCTAAAATTCCTAATCTGCCACTTGTGCCTGCCCCAATGTAAAAGAGTCTTCCTTCTTTATAAAACCTTTCTTCTAAACCATCTACTAATTTTGTTATTTGCGGAATTACTTCTGCCACAGCATCTGCCACTTTTTTATCTTCCTCATTCATTTTTTTAAGGATAGATGCCGTGTCTAATTGTTCTAAATTATCATGATTAGAAGACGCTTCTGTTATTTTAATATAACTCATAGTATTTATAAAATTCTAATGTCGTGATTTCTAAAAGAGTTAAGCAACTCATTTTCCGGTTCCAATTCGGTAATCATGGTATTAATAGCATTAATATCACAACTTTTATACCGATGCTGCGAATTTAGTTTTTCTGAAATGGATAACAATACGGTTTTCTTAGAACATTTTATAATTGCTTTTTTTACTTGAACAATATCCCAATCAAACTCTGTAAGTCCATAATAAGAATCTACATAACCCGTACCAATAAAGCTGTAATCAACTTTTATTTCTGAAAGATTATGAATAGCATTGGCTCCAATAGAAATTTGCGATTCTTTAGAAACTTGCCCGCCAATTAAAATTACGGTTACATTAGATTTTGTAAGTAGTTCCATAGCAACAGGTATACTATGGGTAAAACAAGTTAAATCTAAGTTATTAGGAATTAATCTTGCCAACTCGTTACAAGTAGTACCACCATCTACAAATATTACAGAACCATCTTTAAGTAAGGCTGCGGCTTTTTCTGCAATAATTGTCTTCTGCTCTAATTTATATATATTTTTATTTTTTACACTATTGGTGGTAAACCCTAACGATATTGCTCCACCATGAACCTTTTTAAGCTTATTATCTGCATCTAATTCTTTTACATCACGTCGAATAGTATCTATAGAAACATCTAAGGTTTCTGCAATATCTGTCAATAATATTCTATTATGAAGCTCTACTACCCTTAAAATAGTTTGCTGTCTTTCTTCTTTTAACATGCACGTATTGCTAATAATTTAATTTAATACCCAAAGATAATCAATATTAACAAAAATGCCGTTTTATTCCGTTTTAATATTACCACATTAATAAAAATTGCATAAAACGGCAAAATAAAAAGCATAAAACGGCAAATATGCTGTTTTTATGCCTACATTTGCTGTGTTCTTAAAATTTAGTTTAAACCTTATGTTAGAAACATTAATTATGGCACAAAAAGAAAAAAAGACTGGAATTGATATTGGTTATAAACCAGTAGGTCATTTTGAAGAAACTCGTTTTGAAAAAATACACAATGTAATTTTCGAAGATTCGAACGAAGCATCAATTAAAGTTGCGCATGAAATAGCAGCTTTAATACGCAAAAAACAAGATGCAAAGAAAAATTGTGTATTAGGTTTAGCTACTGGCTCCTCCCCTATTAGAGTATATGAAGAACTTGTAAGAATGCATAAAGAAGAAGGGTTAAGCTTTTCTAATGTAGTTACATTTAATTTGGACGAGTATTTACCAATGGAAAAAGATAACCGACAGAGTTATTGGTTCTTTATGCACGAACATTTATTTAATCATATTGATATTCCTAGTGAAAATATTCATATTCCTGACGGAACTATTGCTCCAGAATTTGTTATCGATTATTGCTTAGCCTATGAGCAAGCAATTAAAAAGTTTGGCGGATTAGACTTTCAATTATTAGGTATTGGTAGAACTGGTCATGTTGGTTTTAACGAACCTGGCTCACATTATAATTCTGGTACTAGAGTTATAACACTAGACCATATTACAAGAGTAGATGCTGCTCCTGCCTTTTTAGGAATAGATAATGTTCCTAAAAAAGCCATTACAATGGGAATTTCTACTGTAATGAACGCCAAAAGACTTGTTTTACTTGGTTGGGGACAAAATAAAGCCGAGATTATTAAAAAAACGGTAGAAGGAGAAATATCCTCTCATGTACCTGCTACATATTTACAACAACATAAAAACTGCACATTTGTACTTGATTCTGCTGCAGGTGCCGAATTAACCAGAAATAAAACTCCATGGTTAGTTGATGAGTCTTTAGAATGGACAGAAAGTTTAACGGCAAAAGCAATTGTTTGGCTTTGTAACGAAAACAACAAATCTATTTTAAGCTTAACAGATAAAGATTATAATGACAATGGTATGTCTGGCTTACTATCTGCGCAAGATTCATACGATTTAAACATAAAAATGTTTAACAGACTACAACATACTATTACAGGGTGGCCTGGAGGAAAACCAAATGCAGATGACACAAGTAGACCTGAAAGAGCTTTACCTGCAAAAAAACGTGTTATTATTTTTAGTCCTCACCCAGACGATGACGTTATTTCTATGGGAGGTACTTTTGATAGATTAGTAGAACAAGGACATGAAGTACATGTTGCCTACCAAACTTCTGGAAACATTGCTGTTTCAGATACCGATGCTATTAGATATGCAGAAATAGCAAAACGTATTAGCTCTTCTGATGAAGCTCAAAAACTTATAGACTCTATTAAAAGTAAAAACGAAAGTAGTTTTGATACGCTAGAGGTTAGAAAATTAAAAGGAAACATAAGACGTAGTGAGTCTTACGCCGCTACAAGATATGTAGGCCTTGATGATGCCAATGTACGTTTTCTGGACCTTCCTTTTTATGAAACAGGAACAATAAAAAAAGACAACTTATCTGAGGTTGATGTTCTGATAATGAAAGATTATATTAGAGAAATTAAACCGCATCAAATTTTTGCTGCAGGAGATTTAGCAGACCCACATGGCACACATAAAGTTTGTCTTGATGCTGTTTTTGAAGCTATGAAACAAATGCAATCCGAAGAATTTATGAAAGATTGTTGGTTATGGCTTTATAGAGGCGCTTGGCACGAATGGGATATTAATGAAATAGAAATGGCTGTTCCAATGAGCCCAGGACAAGTACTTAAAAAACGTTATGCAATATTCTGCCACCAATCGCAAAAAGATGGTGTAATGTTTCAAGGAGACGATTCTAGAGAGTTTTGGATGAGAGCCGAAGAGCGTAATAAAGATACTGCCGCTCGATACAGAGCACTCGGGTTATCGGATTACGCAGCTATGGAAGCTTTTGTAAGACATAAATTTGATTAAATATTTTTTTATAATTCTTAAAGGTCTATTTTTATTTAAAATAGGCCTTTTTTATGTTTAAAAAATTACTTGTTCTAATACTTTTTATTTTTTCTTTAAACTCTTGCTCCGTTTTTAAAACAATACCACAACCAAAACACGAGTTTAGAGGTGTTTGGATTGCTACAGTAGCAAATATAGACTGGCCAAAAAACGGCCTAGATTCTATACAAAAACAAAAGGAAGACTACATAAAAATTCTAGACTTTTATAAAGAACTAAACTTTAATGCTGTTATAGTGCAAATTAGAGCTGCAGGAGATTCCTTTTATAAATCTAACTACGCACCGTGGTCTAGATATTTAACCGGTAAAGAAGGAACACCAACTGATCATAATTTTAAAATGTTAGACTGGATGATTTCTGAAGCTCACAATCGTGGAATGGAATTTCATGCTTGGTTAAACCCCTACAGAGCAACCTTCGATTTAAAGACAGAAATTCTAAGTCCTACACACGACTTTAATAGCCATCCGGAGTGGATGATAAAGTATGGTAAAAAATACTATTACAACCCTGGATTGCCAGAAGTTAGAGAAAAACTAACCTTTATAATGAAAGAATTAGTTCGAAATTATGACATTGATGCTATACATTTTGATGATTATTTTTATCCGTATAAAATTAAAGATGCTGTATTTGAAGATCAATCTTGTTTTGAGTTTTACAAACTACCCAACCAAAGTAAAGAAGACTGGCGAAGGAGTAATATAGATTCTTTAATAAAAAAAGCACATCAAACCATTAAAAAAGAAAAACCTTGGGTACAGTTTGGCGTAAGTCCATTTGGGGTTTGGAAAAATAATTCTACAGACCCAAAAGGCTCCGATACAAAGGCAGGAGTTACCACTTATGAGGATTTATATGCTGACCCATTGTTATGGATGCAAAATGGTTGGGTAGACTATGTTATTCCACAAGTATATTGGAGTATGAATTTACCAGTAGCATCGCATCATAAAATAGTACATTGGTGGGCAAAAAATAAAAGTAATAGTAACATTTATATTGGAAATGGCGCTTATAAAATTAGAAACAATAGCGACAAGGCTTGGGACAGTAAAAAAGAACTACCTAATCAATTAAATCTTACTAGAAATACTAAAGAAATGGATGGAAATGCTTTTTTTAGTGCCAAATCTTTAATGCAAAAGAATCCGGATGTTGTAAAATACATTCAAAAAAAATATTACCAAAACCCGGCATTAAACCCTATTTCTCCTTTAAAAAAAGAAACCATAAAGAAGGTTAAAATTAAAGATGTAAAAACAACATCCGACTCTATCCAATTTTCTATAAATACACCTCATAATATTAGGTACGCCTTATGCTATAGTAGTGGCAAAAAACTAAAAGAAAGCTACCCTATTACTAAATTACGCTCCAAAACCCACATTAACAACAAGCATCAATTTATAATTCCTATAAAAGAATTTAAAAGAAAAAAACAAATAGCGGTTAGTTTTATTGATTATTATGGGCAAGAAACTGAACCAATAGTATTAAATTTAAGACCATGATAAAAAAAGATAAAGGTGCTTGGGCATGGGTTCCAATTTTATATTTTACTCAAGGTCTCCCTTATGTAATGGTAGTTACAGTATCTGTAATTATGTATAAAAAATTAGGTGTTAGTAATGCCGATATTGGATTATACACAAGCTGGCTATATTTACCTTGGGTTTTAAAACCATTATGGAGCCCTTTTGTAGATTTAAAAAGTACAAAACGCAAATGGTTTTTAGGCATGCAATTCCTTATTACTCTTGCACTTTTAGGTGTAGGATTAACACTGCCTACCAATTTATTTTTTACTACTACTCTTGCCTGTTTTTGGATGGCCGCGTTTGCATCTGCTACTAATGATATAGCTTCTGATGGTTATTACATGCTAGGACTTTCAGAAAAAAAACAATCTTTTTTTGTAGGTATGCGTAGTACTTTTTATAGACTAGCAATGGTTACCGGAGAAGGCTTAATTGTTATACTAGCAGGGTTTTTAGAAACTAAATACGGCGATAGCAACAAAGCATGGAGCATTACTATGATTGCCGCAGCAGGCTTAATGCTTGCCCTAACAATAGGCAACTTTTTTACTGCTCCTAAATATGAAAATGAGAATACCACTAACAAGGATCAACCACAAAGTTTCGGTACAATTTTAAGTTCTTTTTTTAATAAACCTAACATAGGAATTGCTCTAGCATTTATTCTTACCTATCGTTTAGGAGAATCGCAATTAGTAAAAATGGCTGCTCCTTTTATGTTAGATGAAATTAGTAAAGGAGGCCTTGCTTTCTCAACCGAAAAATTAGGTACTTTATTTGGTACTGCTGGCGTAATAATGCTATCTATTGGCGGAATATTAGGCGGTATATTAATATCTAGAGACGGACTAAAAAAATGGATGTTACCTATGGTACTATCCCTTAATGTTCCTAATATTTTTTATGCAATATTAGCAGTAACAAAAACAACCAATATTATTGCTGTAACAGCAACTGTTGTTTTTGAAAAATTTGGTTATGGTTTTGGTTTTGCCGCTTTTCTTATGTACCTAATTTATATTGCCGAAGGTAAATCTAAAACATCGCATTACGCTATAGCAACAGGATTTATGGCTTTAGGTATGATGCTACCAGGTATGATCAGTGGTTATATGCAAGAGTGGCTAGGCTACAGCGGTTTTTTTATTTGGGTAGTTGTTGCTGCACTTCCTTCTTTAATTCTATTAAAATATATTAAATACCCTGCAGAATACGGTAAAAAACAAAATACAGACAATGCCTAAAATACCTTCCTATTCTACCGCAACAAAAACACTAACTAGTAAAGAAAAAGTTGGACAATTTTTTATGCCTGCAGCTTTTATAAATGACACCGAAGAAGAAATTTGTGTTTTAGAAAACTTGATAAAAAAACACAATATTGGCGGATTATGCTTTTTTCATAGTAGAGCAAGTGCTGCCACAAATTTTGAAGGCAAAAAAAAAATTATTTATAATACCAATAGCTTAAACACTCTTAAATATTTAATTAACAGATACCAAAAAGCTTCTAAACATCCTCTTTTAATAAGTATTGATGCTGAATGGGGATTAGCAATGCGTATAGAAAATACAGCACAATACCCTTATGCTATTTGCTTAGGCGCCATAGAAGATAATTTAGATTTAATAGAACAGGTTGGAAAAAATATAGCTTTAGATTGTAGGGCAGCAGGTATCCATTGGAATTTAGCACCTGTAGTAGACATAAATAACAATCCTAACAATCCTGTAATTGGCTATCGCTCTTATGGCGAGGATAAAGAAGAAGTTACCAAAAAAGCAATTGCCTTTATAAAAGGAACCCAAGAAGCTGGAGTATTAACAAGTATTAAGCATTTTCCTGGGCATGGAGACACAAATAAAGATTCGCATTTAACACTGCCTTTAATAGAAAAATCTAAAACTATTTTATGGGAGAATGAATTATATCCGTTTAAAAAAGCTATTGAATCTGGTGTAGACTCGGTAATGATAGGACATTTATCTGTTCCTAACTTAGCAAACGGAAGTAAAATATCTTCTAGCATATCTAAAGATATTATTAAAGGTGTATTACGAAAAAAAATGGGGTTTAAAGGAGTGGTAATTTCCGATGCTTTAAACATGCATGCCGTTTCTAAAAACTATCCTATAAAAGGAGAATTAGAAGGTCTAGCTTTTGATGCTGGAAATGACATTTTATGTTTTGCAGAAAACACCAAAGAAGGGATAGAAACTATTCTAAAAAATGCTGATACAACTGCTATTGAAGAAAGTTTTAAAAGAATATGGCAACTAAAAGAAAAAGCTTTAAATCCACCCAAAATTAAAGAAGTAATTGCTTGTAAACAAACTACGTTACTTACAGAAATTGCTAAAAAAAGCATCACTCAAATAGAAAACTCAAACACTTATTTTAATAAAAATTCTTTTACAGGAATTGGAATAAATTTTAACAAAGACACTACTTTTTTCAATACCATACAAAAAACAAAAGAGTTTAACTTTTACACTCTTAATAACGCATCTATTTCAGAAATAAAAACAAAAATTACAACAGAAAAAAACATCCTCTTAAGTATAGAAGTACCAAAAGTAAAACCTCAAAACAAGTTTGATATTCCTGAAGATTATTGGAATTTTATTGCTGAGCTGTTACAAAACAAAAAAGTAATTGTATACCTATTTGGCAATCCGTATATTCTTAATCTTATAAATTTTAAAAAAGCCAATAAAGTAATTATTGCATATCAAGATTTTAAGGAATTTAAAGAAGTAGCAGCGTATCATTTTTTAGAAAAACTAGAAGCAAAAGGAAAATTACCCGTATCTATTACATAGATTATTATGAAAAAAGAATATAATGTTATTGGTTTAATGTCTGGCACATCTTTAGACGGGTTAGATTTGGCTTACTGTAAAATTTCAGATATAGACGGAGTATATGAATATACAATTGCAGAAACAAAAAGTGTAGACTATACACCAGAAATGAAAAACAATCTTAAAAATGCCATTCATTTATCTGCTTTAAATCTATTAGAATTAAACAATACATACGGTACCTGGTTAGGAATACAAACAAAAAAATTTATTGATGAAAATAACTTAAACGTTGATTTTATTGCTAGTCATGGACATACCACACACCATCAACCAAAAAAAGGAATTACCTATCAAATTGGTAGCGGACAACATATTGCAAACGCCTGTAACCAAACTGTAATTAACGATTACAGAACTAATGATGTTTCTCTTGGCGGACAGGGGGCTCCACTAGTTCCTATAGGTGATATGCTATTTTTTAAAGAATATGATTTTTGCTTAAACCTTGGCGGCATTAGTAATATATCTTTCCAAAAAGGAGAAAACAGAATTGCTTATGATATTGGCCTTGCTAATATGATACTAAATTACATAGCACAAAAAATTGATATTCCGTACGATAAAAATGGGGAATTAGGGCGCTCCGGAAAATTAAATTTAAAATTATTAGAAAAATTAAATGCTTTAGAGTTTTACAAACTACCCTATCCAAAATCTATTGGCTACGAATGGTTTTTGAATGAAGTTATTCCGATAGTAGATAAAACAGCTGATACAGTTCCAAATTTACTACATACAGCTGTAATACATATATGCCAACAAATAACTATCCAAATAAAACAAAACACTGTAAATAAAAAAGCTACACTTTTAATTACTGGAGGTGGTGCATTAAATACTTTTTTAATTGAAATTCTAAAAAAAGAATTACAAAACATAGCTACAATAGTTGTACCTTCTAAAACCGTTATAGAGTTTAAAGAAGCGCTAATTTTTGCTTTAATGGGAGTTTTAAAATTTCAGAATAAAACCAATGTTCTTAGCTCTGTTACAGGAGCTAAAAAAGACTCCTGTTCTGGTGTTATTTTTTATCCGCAATAACACTATTCTATCATTTTATGATATTTAGCTGTTATTTTTAGTTAATATTTACCATATAAGCAAATCAATCCTTAAATTGTTACACATTAAGCAATATGCATAATTTAAATTTGCTTTATTCATGAATAACAAACAAAAGAAGGCTTCTGCCTATTGGAAAGAGAATATTAGATATTTAACTCTTTTACTTTTTATTTGGTTTATAGTTTCATTTGGCGCAGGAATATTATTTAAAGAACCTCTTAATCAATTTCGTCTTGGAGGTTTTAAACTAGGCTTTTGGTTTGCCCAACAAGGCTCTATATATGTATTTGTTATTTTAATTTTTGTCTATGTAAGATTAATGAACAAGCTAGATAAAAAATACGGTTACGACGAATAAAAATCTCCACTAAAAATATAAAAGTATGAGCGTTCAAGTATGGACATGGATTTTAGTTGGCATAACATTTTCTCTTTATTTTGGAATTGCAATTTGGGCACGAGCAGGTTCTACTAAAGAATTTTATGTTGCAGGAGGCGGAGTTTCTCCTTTAGCAAACGGTATGGCTACTGCTGCAGACTGGATGAGTGCCGCCTCATTTATTTCAATGGCTGGCATTATTTCTTTTGCTGGTTATGATGGCTCTGTATACCTTATGGGATGGACTGGAGGTTATGTTTTATTAGCCTTACTCCTAGCGCCTTACTTACGCAAATTTGGCAAATTTACAGTACCCGATTTTATTGGAGATCGCTACTATTCTAATACTGCAAGAACCGTTGCTATAGTATGCGCCTTAATAGTTTCCTTCACTTATGTTGCAGGACAAATGCGAGGAGTTGGTATTGTTTTTTCTCAATTTTTGCAAGTAGATATTACCCTAGGTGTAGTTATTGGCATGGCAGTAGTTTTAATATTTGCATTTTTAGGCGGAATGAAAGGAATAACCTATACACAAGTAGCACAATACTGTGTATTAATTTTTGCTTTTATGGTTCCTGCTTTTTTTATATCCATACAAATGACAGGAAATCCAATTCCACAATTTGGTATGGGGAGCAAAGTAGAAGAAGGAGTATATTTATTAGATAAATTAGATACGCTACACACCCAATTAGGTTTTAAGGAATACACTAGTGGAACAAAATCTACTTGGGATATTTTTGCTATTACTATGGCATTAATGGCTGGTACTGCAGGACTGCCACATGTAATTGTTCGTTTTTTTACAGTACCTAAAGTAAAAGACGCTCGTAAATCTGCAGGCTACGCCCTATTACTAATTGCAATTTTGTACACCACAGCACCAGCAATTGCAGTATTTTCTAGAACCAATTTAATAGAGACTGTAAGTAATAAAGAATACAACTCTATACCAGAATGGTTTAAAAATTGGGAAAACACTGGCTTAATTGCTTGGTCTGATAAAAATAAAGATGGAAAAATACAGTATGTAGCAGGTAATGCATTATCTAGCAAAAAACCTATTTACACAAATAAAAGAGGTGCAAACGGAGAACGTTTAATTTCAAATGCAAATAACTCTGCTAATGAACTTTATGTTGACCGCGATATTATGGTTCTAGCAAACCCAGAAATTGCAAATTTACCCAATTGGGTTATTGCCCTAGTTGCAGCTGGTGGTTTGGCCGCAGCATTATCTACGGCTGCAGGGTTACTACTCGTAATATCTACCTCTATTTCGCACGATTTAATTAAAAAACAACTAAAACCAAATATCTCTGAAAAAGGAGAATTAGTAGCTGCACGCATTGCCATAGTAGTAGCAATTATAATTGCTGGAATATTCGGAATATATCCACCTGGGTTTGTTGCTGCTGTGGTTGCTCTAGCATTTGGCTTAGCTGCTGCATCTTTTTTTCCTGCAATTGTATTAGGAATTTTTGACAAACGTATGAATAAAGAAGGTGCTATTGCTGGCATGGTCGTAGGAATATCTCTTATGCTATTTTATATGATTAGATACAAAACAGGCTTAATAGGTGTTATGGATCCAAGACCTGCAAGTGAATGGTGGCTAGGCACCTCTCCAGAAGGTTTTGGAACATTTGCAATGTTTATAAATATAATTGTATCTATAATAGTATCTAGAGTTACACCTGCACCACCAAAAAATGTACAAGAAATTGTAGAAAGTATCCGAATACCTAGTGGTGCAGGAGAAGCATCATCACACTAAAAAATTAAAAAACTGTAACATCATATAACTTGAATTTTCTATAAGAAATTTTTACATTAGAGAATTCTCCCATTAAACCATAAATTAAAATGAGTAATTACCATATAAAACACTTAGAAGAATACTACCAAGTTTACCGAAAATCGGTTAGAAATCCGGAAGCTTTTTGGGAGGAAATTGCAGAAGAACATTTTGTTTGGAGAAAAAAATGGGACACTGTTTTAGAATGGGACTTTACTAAGCCAGAAGTAAAATGGTTTGAAGGCGCTCAATTAAATATTACCGAAAATTGTATTGATAGGCATTTAACTACCCGTGGAGATAAAACTGCTATTCTTTTTGAGCCCAATAACCCAGAAGAAGAAGCTATACATATAACCTATTCGCAATTACACGAACGCGTTTCTAAAATGGCTAACGTTCTAAAAGAACAAGGCGTAAATAAAGGAGACCGAGTATGCATTTATTTACCAATGATACCAGAACTAGCGGTATCTCTTTTGGCATGTGCAAGAATAGGAGCTATACATTCTGTTGTATTTGCAGGATTTTCTTCTAATGCTCTATCTACCAGAATAAACGATTCGGACTGTAAATTAGTAATTACTTCTGACGGTTCTTACAGAGGAACAAAAACAATAGATTTAAAAAGTATTGTAGACAAAGCCCTAGAGGATTCTCCTTGTGTAAAAACTGTTTTAGTAGTAAACCGAATTAACTCAGACATACAAATGGTAGAAGGCAGAGATAAATGGCTACAACCATTACTTGATGACGCCTACGGAGATTGTGTTCCTGAAATTTTAAATGCAGAAGACCCTTTATTTATTTTATATACTTCTGGATCCACAGGAAAACCAAAAGGTATGGTACACACCACTGCCGGCTATATGGTTTATAGTGCATATACGTTTAAAAATATTTTTCAGTATAAAGAGAATGATATTTATTGGTGTACTGCGGATATTGGTTGGATAACCGGACACTCCTATATAGTATATGGCCCATTAATAAATGGCGCTACAACTGTAATGTTTGAAGGAGTCCCTTCTTATCCTGATTATGGAAGATTTTGGGAAGTAGTAGAAAAACATAAAATAACGCAATTTTATACCGCACCTACAGCCATTAGAGCTTTAGCTAAAGAAAATCTAGATTTTGTAGAAAAATATGACCTAAGCTCTTTAAAAGTTCTTGGATCCGTTGGAGAGCCTATTAACGAAGAGGCTTGGCATTGGTATAACAACAATGTTGGAAAAAAACAAAGTCCAATTGTAGACACATGGTGGCAAACAGAAACTGGTGGTATTATGATTTCTCCAATTCCTTACGTAACACCAACAAAACCAACATTTGCAACATTGCCTTTTATTGGCATACAACCTAGTTTAATGGATGAAAACGGTAAAGAAATTAAAGGAAACCAAGTAGATGGTAGACTTTGTATAAAATTCCCTTGGCCATCTATTGCTAGAACAATTTGGGGTAACCACGAACGCTACCGAGACACATATTTTTCTGCTTATGAAAACAAATATTTTACGGGAGATGGCGCACATAGAGATGCTGTTGGTTATTATAGAATAACAGGTCGAGTTGATGATGTAATTATTGTATCGGGCCATAATCTTGGTACCGCCCCAATAGAAGATACTATTAATGAGCATCCGGCTATTGCAGAATCTGCCATTGTTGGTTTTCCGCATGATGTAAAAGGAAATGCGCTTTACGGTTATGTAATTTTAAAAGAAACAGGAGAAAGTAGAGATAGAGACAATTTAAAAAAAGAAATAAACCAGCAAATAACAGAACATATTGGCCCTATTGCTAAACTAGACAAAATTCAATTTGTACCAGGTTTACCAAAAACTAGAAGTGGTAAAATTATGCGTAGGATTTTACGAAAAATTGCAAGTAAAGACACTTCTAATCTCGGAGATACCAGTACGCTACTAAACCCCGAAATTGTACAAGAAATTATAGACAATGCGCTTTAAAGAAGTAAAGGTGTCCAAACTATGTATTGTTTGGGCACTTCTCTAAGCAAGAGACAATCTCTGACTTCTTTTTACCATCATAAATATAATAAGAGAAACAAAACCGCAAATAGATAAACCTCCAAAAAGAGGCCATACGGTTTCTTCAACAAAATCTACCACAAAACTTGCTATTGGTATAGACAATAGAGTAGAAATAAAACCTGTAATTGCAGCTCCAATTCCTGCAATATGCCCAATAGGTTCCATGGCAACAGACCTTAAATTGCCAAATAAAAAACCTAAACTAAAAAATTGTAATGCAAGAAAAAGCACTAAAATATACACACTTGGGTTACTACTATTCCAAAACAAAATAACATATAGAAAAGAAACACCAAAAAATAAAATTAAAGCCATAAAAGCCAATTTTTGCATTCCAAACTTAACCACAAAAATTCCATTTAAATAGGTAGAAACACCTATAGAAGTTGCTAAACCTGCAAAAATATAAGGAAACTCGTTAGGCATTAAATATTGCTCTTCAAAAACCTGCTGTGCAGCACTTAAATACACTAAAAAAGAACCTGTAATTAAACCAGATATAATGGTAAAAGCAATTGTTTTTTTATAGGTAAACAATTCCCGAATACCATCTATAAAAATATATTTTGTAAAAGGTATTTTATACTCTGGTTTTAAAGTTTCAGGTTGTCTTTTCCAAAACCATATAGCTACAACAAAACTAAAGAATAATTGCACATAAAAAATTGCTTTCCAACCTAAACTATCTAAAATTGCTTTTCCTAAAGCAGGAGCAATAACGGGTACCAAAATAAAAAATGCAGTTACAAAAGACATTATTTTTGCCATATAATCGCCTTTATAAGTATCTCTAATAATAGAAATACTAATGGTTCTTCCTGCAGACAACCCAATACCTTGCAAAATTCTACCAAAAATCATCCACTCTATAGATGACGAAAAAACACAAATAAAACTTGCTATAAAAAACACCAAAAAACCAATATAAACCATTGGTTTTCTTCCATAACTATCAGACAAAGGACCAAAAAACAACTGCCCTACTCCAAGACCTAAAAAAATCATTATTATTAATCTTTGATTTTCATGAGCCCCCATACTGTGCACTGCAACACCAATATCAGAAAGAGCTGGTAAAATAGCATCTATTGTTAATGCCGTTATAGACATTAAAGAGGCCATTAAGGCTATAAATTCAAAATTTGGTTTTACATTATCATTTTTCATTACACAAAGGTAAATATATGCCACGCGGAAAAGTGCACATTTAAGATATTAATAACACGTAACTTTAGTATTTAAAATAAACAGTGTTATGTTTTTTACAACATTAAATAGCAAATACTTATTTTTGTTTAAAATTGCTGAACATGTTAATTATTGGTATTGCTGGAGGAACAGGGTGTGGAAAAACTACCGTTGTTAATCAAATTATGGATCAATTTCCAAAAGAAGAGGTTGGGCTTATTTCTCAAGATTCTTACTATAATGATCTATCTAATTTAACTATTGAAGAAAGAAAAAAAACAAATTTTGACCATCCGTCCGCTATAGATTTTGAACTACTTGTAAAACATTTGGAGTTATTAAAGTCCGGACAATCTATAGAACAACCTGTGTATTCTTTCTTAGAATGTAATAGAACTAAAGAAACAGTAACTACGCAACCAAGAAAAGTGGTATTAGTAGAAGGAATTCTAATTTTAACTAACCCTAAAATTAGAGAAATGTTTGACATTAAAATTTATGTTCATGCCGATTCTGATGAACGCTTAATACGTAGATTAAAAAGAGATACTGCAGAAAGAGGTTGGAGTTTAGACGAAACTCTAGATTGTTACCAAAACACTTTAAAACCAATGCATGATCAATTTATAGAACCTACAAAAGAATATGCAGATATTATTATTCCTAACAACAAATACAATACAGTTGCTATAGATATTGTACGTACTATAATAAATGAAAAACTATCCTAAAATGGGATTACAAGAATTACGACAAAAAAAATGGTTTAAAATTATTACTAATACTTATGTACTAGTACTAACCGTATTTGTAATCTGGATGGTTTTTTTTGATACAAACTCACTTTTAATTCATTTAGAATTAAAAAAAGAAATTAATAAATTAGAAAAACAGCAAAAATTTTTAAAAGAAGAAATTGCTAAGGATAAAATTATTATTGATAAGCTTTCTGACTCTAAAGAATTAGAAAAGTTTGCTAGAGAAGAATATTTTTTAAAAAAGAAAAAAGAAGAAATTTATTTAATAGAATACGAAGACAGTCTTAAAACTGCTAATTAAAGTTTAAAAAAATATTTTTTATTTAAAACTGCTCTTTAAAATGTTGTTGCCAAACTATTATTTTACAATAGTTTAACGCTATTTAACACTAACACCTGTACTTATTCACTTTGTGTTAACAAAATCGTTTCTAGAACACCGCAAATAATTGTATTTTTACACTCTAACTTACTTTATAATGGGCAAGATTATTGCTATAGCAAATCAAAAAGGTGGTGTTGGAAAAACCACTACAACAGTAAACCTTGCTGCCTCGCTTGGTGTGCTAGAAAAAAAAGTGTTATTAATAGATGCTGACCCTCAAGCTAATGCTACTTCTGGATTAGGTATAGATGTAGAAAGTGTAGAGCTAGGAACCTATCAATTACTAGAACATACTAAAACTGTAGATGAGACTATACTAGAAACCACTTCTCCTAATGTAGACTTAATTCCTTCGCATATAGACTTAGTTGCTATTGAGATAGAACTAGTGGACAAAGAGGAAAGGGAGTATATGATGAAAAAGGCAATTACGAAACTTAAAGAAAAGTACGACTATATTCTTATAGACTGTGCTCCTTCTTTAGGCTTGTTAACACTTAACGCATTAACTGCTGCGGACTCTGTTATAATACCTATACAATGCGAGTATTTTGCGTTAGAAGGATTAGGAAAATTATTAAACACTATAAAAAGTGTTCAAAAAATACATAATCCAGATTTAGATATAGAAGGCATGTTATTAACTATGTATGACTCTAGACTGCGTTTATCTAACCAAGTAGTAGAAGAAGTTCGTAAGCATTTTGGCGATATGGTTTTTGAAACTATAATTCAAAGAAACGTACGTTTAAGTGAAGCTCCAAGTTATGGCGAAAGTATTATTAAATATGATGCTAGTAGTAAAGGCGCTACTAATTATTTAAACATGGCTAATGAAGTGGTAAATAAAAATAAGGAGATTGTGTAATGGCAAAAGCAACAAAAAAACAAGCACTAGGAAGAGGATTATCTGCTTTACTAAAAGATCCAGAAAACGATATACAATCTGCATCAGATAAAAATGCAGATAAAGTTGTAGGCAATATTGTTGAGTTAGACCTTACTAGTATTGAGGTTAACCCTTTTCAACCTAGATCCTATTTTAATGATGAAGCTTTAAGCGAATTAGCTACATCTATTAAAGAATTAGGCGTTATACAACCAATAACCGTACGTAAACTAGATTTTAACAAATATCAATTAGTTTCTGGAGAAAGAAGATTTAGAGCATCTAAACTTATTGACCTTCAAACAATACCAGCCTATATTAGAATTGCTAATGACCAAGAGTCATTAGAAATGGCATTGGTAGAAAATATTCAACGACAAGACTTAGACCCTATTGAAATAGCCTTGTCTTACCAACGTCTTATTGACGAAATAGAACTTACACAAGAAAAACTAAGTGATCGTGTTGGTAAAAAACGTTCTACAATTGCTAACTATTTAAGGTTGCTAAAATTAGACCCAATAATACAAACAGGTATTAGAGATGGTTTTTTAACTATGGGACACGGTAGAACACTTGTTAATATTAGCAAGACTAAAGATCAAATAGCACTTTACGAAAAAATTGTTTCTGAAAACTTATCGGTAAGAGAAACAGAAAAGGCGGTTAAAGAATACCATGAATCTAGTAAGCCAGAAACTACAAAGCCTACTTCTGTAGCAACAAAAACACCCGACTACGTTACTAAAGGAGCCACCAATTTATCTACCCATTTAAATGTAAAAGTAGATATTAAAACCACCTCTGAAAACAAAGGGAAAATTACGATTCCGTATGCTTCCAAAGAAGATTTTAAACGAATAAAAAAAATAATTCTAGGTGAATAAATACCTAATTACAACCATTATTCTTATCCTATTTTCTTGTTATTCTTTTGCTCAAAAAGAAAACAAAGAAGTAGATAGTACAAGTACACAAAAAAATATAGATAGCGTAAAATCTAATCTTAAAAAAAAAGGTGTTGTTATTGATGGTAAAAAAATCAAGAAAAAGAGGAATATTAATCCATTAGCCCCTAGTAAAGCGGCTTTCTATTCTGCAGTACTACCAGGACTAGGCCAAATATATAACAAACGCTATTGGAAAGTACCCATTGTATACGCTGCAATTGGCACAGGCATTTATGCTTATGACTATAACAATGATCTTTACAGACGATTTAGAGTTGCTTTTAAAAGAAGAGAAGCTGGTTTTTTAGATGATGAATTTTACAACCCAACAGGAGAAGGTATTAATCCTAACTTTTCATTAACTGTACTAGAAGATAAGCAAGAAGATTTTCAAGAAGCAAGAGATTTATCTTTAGTTATAACAATAGCACTTTATATACTAAATATTGTAGACGCTAATGTAGATGCTCATTTACAACAATTTAATGTTAGCGATGATCTTAGTGTAAACTTTAAACCTTATTTAAATGTAGACCCCATTAGCACAAATCCTAATTATGGAATGGGACTAACAATTAATTTTTAATTTATGAGAATAGCATTATTTGGATACGGAAGAATGGGAAAAATGATTGAGCAAGCTGCTCTAAAAAGAAATCATACCATTGTAGCCAAGATAGATATAGATACCACAGAAATAGATTTTTCTAGTTTTGATGTTGCAATAGACTTTAGCATGCCAAGCGCTGCATATACTAACATTACAAAGTGTTTAAAAAACAATGTTCCTATTATTAGTGGAACTACTGGTTGGTTAGAAAATTACGATAAAGCAGTTTCTTTATGTAAAGAAAAAGAAGGAGCCTTTATTTATGCTTCTAATTTTAGTTTAGGGGTTAATGTATTTTTTGAGCTTAATGAATATTTAGCCAGAATGATGAAAAACCTTAAGCAATACAATGTATCTATGGAAGAAATTCATCATACCCAAAAATTGGATGCACCTAGCGGAACAGCTATAACTTTAGCAGAAGGAGTTATAAATAACTCC
This sequence comes from uncultured Maribacter sp., assembly GCA_947504045.1. Taxonomy (GTDB): domain Bacteria; phylum Bacteroidota; class Bacteroidia; order Flavobacteriales; family Flavobacteriaceae; genus Maribacter_B. The sequence continues at coordinate 63,363 of CANNFY010000006.1, read as the reverse complement.
GATTACACCAAATGGAAATTAGATGAATCTGACACCAACCAAATACCAATTACAGCAAAAAGAATAGAGGCTGTACCTGGCACACATACTGTTGCTTATGATAGTAGTATAGATAGTATAGAAATTAAACATACAGCTCATAATAGAGAGGGGTTTGCCTTAGGTGCTATAATTGCTGCAGAGTGGATTATTGGCAAAAAAGGTATTTTTACAATGAGAGATGTGTTAAACTTAGGTTAACATCTGTAACTAAAACTACTTTCTAATACTAACAAAAAAACAACACGTTAAGTGCCTTGCACTTAGCTACAGAAAAACAAAAAGCATTTATATGAATACTACACAGTGGATTATTTTTATACTTCTAGTACAGCTTATTCATTTTTTAGGAACCTGGAAACTATATGTTAAAGCTGGAAAAAAAGCTTGGGAAGCTGCCATACCTGTTTACAATGCAATTGTATTAATGCAAATAATAAATAGACCAAAATGGTGGACAATTTTATTATTTATTCCTATTATTAATTTATTAATGTTTCCTGTTGTTTGGGTTGAAACCATTAGAAGCTTTGGTAGAAACAGCCTTTTAGAATCTTGGTTAGTTGTGTTAACTCTTGGCTTTTATACCTATTATGTAAATTATGCTTTAGATGTTAAATATATTAATAATCGTAGCCTACAACCCACAACCGCTTTAGGAGAATGGGTTAGCTCCATTGTATTTGCAATTGTAGCAGCAACATTAGTGCATACTTATTTTATACAACCTTATGTAATTCCAACAGGCTCTTTAGAAAGAACTTTACGTGTAGGCGATTTTCTTTTTGTAAGTAAATTTCATTATGGCGCAAGAACACCTATGACAACTGTTGCAGCCCCAATGGTACATGACACCCTTCCTGTAGTTGGCACACGATCTTATTTAAATAAACCCCAACTTCCTTATTTTAGACTTCCGGGTTTTACTAAAGTTGAAAAAAATAATATTGTTGTATTTAGCTGGCCAGCAGATACCGTACGTGTATTCTTTAAAAGAGAAAAAGGAGTTAAAAAACCTATAGACAAAAAATCTAACTACGTAAAACGATGCGTTGGAACACCCGGAGACTCTCTAGAAGTAAAAGACGGGTACGTTTTTATAAACGGTAAACAATTAAAACTTTCAGATAGAGCTAAACCACAATACGATTACATGGTTTATAGCAAACAAGGAGTTTCTTCTCGTTTATTAAAAGATGTAGGAGTGGTAGATCTAACAAGAAAATACCTTTCTGATCCAATTAATCAAGAACAAGCACAAATTATACAAGAATATTTATTAGGATATAACCAATTAGAAGGTGGCAAACTAGAATTATACACAAAGCATTTAGGCATACCTACAAATGTTATCCAAAAAGCTAGACTATCTTTAAAAGAAATAACGGAAAGACAACGTTTGGTTGCCTTAACAGATGAAATGGTTCATAAACTAAAAGCTGACACAACTATAGATTCTGTTATACGACAAATAGATCCAAAAAATAGTAGAGGAGCAAATATATTTCCTCAAGACCCAAATTACGCATGGAATAATGATAATTTTGGCCCTATATATATTCCAAAAAAAGGCACTACAATTCCGTTAGACCTAAATGTTTTACCTATTTATAAAAAAATTATAAAGGATTATGAAGGAAACCAAATAAGTGTTTCCGGAAATCAAATTAGCATAAACGGTAAAAAAACAACAAGTTATACCTTTAAACAAGATTATTATTGGATGATGGGAGACAATAGAGACCACTCCGAAGATAGTAGAACTTGGGGTTATGTACCAGAAAATCATATTGTAGGAACCCCTATTTTTATCTGGATGAGTTTTGACAATTTTACTGATGGTATTAAAAACTGGAAAATTAGATGGGATCGTGTTTTTACTACAGTAAATGGGGATGGAGAACCAACATCTTACTTTAAATACTTTTTAATAGCATTAGTAGGATGGTTTGTATTTGACTTTTTCCGTAAGAAGAGAAAAAACAAAGCCTAAAACAATTGAAACACTTATTACACCCTGCCTATATACCTAACCTAGTTACTTTTGCTGTTATAGCACAAAAAGAAGTGTATTGGGAGTGTATGGACAATTACCAAAAGCAAACTTATAGAAATAGAGCTTATGTTTGTGCTGATCGCGGAAAGCATATTTTAAATATTCCTGTTGTACATTTAGGAAAAGAGAAAAGAAAACAAAAATACAAGGATATTAAAATAGACAATTCTTATCCTTGGCAGAGGCAACATTGGAGAACTTTAGAAACCGCATATAGATCATCTCCTTTTTTTGAGTTTTATGAAGATGAAATACAACCATTGTACACCCATAAGTTTGAAAGTTTATTAGAGTTTAATCTTAAAACTATTGAAGTTATTTGTGATTGTCTCCAAATAAACACTCCAAAAGAAAAAACTACTGTATATACTATAGACTTGGCAGAAGAAAAAGACCTTAGGTTTTTAATAAATGCAAAAAAAGAACCTAATTATACTGCTAAAGAATATATACAAGTATTTAGTGACAGGAATAATTTTATTCCTAACACTAGCATTTTAGATCTTTTATTTAACGAAGGAACTAATGCGCTTACCTATTTAAAAGAAATAAAATTAAACTTTTTAGATGCTTAGATTTGCAATACATTATGGTATACATTTTATAGTTCCCATTTTTATTGCTCTATTTTTTTACAAAAAAAATAAAACCTTTGCTATTATCGTTCTTCTAGCTGGAATTGTGATAGATGTGGACCACTTTTTTGCAAATCCAGTTTTTGACCCTATGCGTTGCAGTATTAACTATCATCCGCTACATACGTACTGGGCGATAGCAATTTATTGCATACTCTTTGTATATAAAAAAACTAGACTTTTTGGACTAGCACTTCTAATTCACATACTAGCAGATTTAGCCGACTGTTATATGATTAATCTAAACTAAAAGTAGCCATCACTGGAAAATGGTCTGAATATTTTACGTTAAAGTTTTTGTGTCCTTTTATTGTTATTTCTTCATCAAAAAGTATAAAATCTATTCGAACAGGAAGCCCATGAAAATTATATGTTCTACCATAACCGCTTCCTTTTTCTTCAAAAGAATCTAACATATCTCCTTTAACTAAGTTATATATTCTAGAGTACTGCCCATTATTAAAATCGCCACAAATAATTTTTTTATACGAAATAGAATTATAATGCTCCGAAACTAATTTAGCCTGTTCTTCTTGTTTTTTAAATACGTTACCCAGTTGTTCATATAATTTTTCAGGTGCTTTTCTAGACAAATTTCCACTACCTGGCGTAATTCCTAAAGACTCTAAATGTAAATTATAAACTCTAACTGTATCTTTCTTATACAACAAATCTACATACAAGCCATTATTAAAGCTTTCCGGAAAGTTTAAATTTCCTTTAGAAACAATAGGGTATTTAGAATAAATTGCCTGAATAACTTTACTTCTTGGTACACCAAATTCAAAATTTACATAACTATAAGGGTATGCATCTAACTCATTGGTTCTAATTCTTTTATAATCAAATTCTTGAAAGCAAATAATATCAGGGTCTTGTTCCGAAATAAATTTTATTATATTATTTCCATTCTCTACATCTTTACGTCTTGCTCTATCTAAACCTTTAAACCCATAAGAATTAAAGGTCATAATATTTAAATTCTCGGTATTAGAGGTATTAGATTCTACTTCGGTATCTCCTCCTCCTTTAAATTGCACAAAAGAACCTAAAGAAATATAGCCTATAATTAAAACAATAATTGGAAGTATACTTCTTTTTATACTAGTAAAAAACCAATAAACAGCAAAGAGGATATTTACAACAACTACTGCAGGAACACCAAGACTTAAAAAAGAAAATAATGGAAATACCTTAACCGGAAAATATGGAACAACACAAGCTATTAATAACAATAAAGACAACAATACTGTAATTAAATAAACAAGCTTTTTAAAGATGGATAATTTTTTCAAAATTTAATTTTCTTTTCCTGCTTTAAATAAAAAATCTTTTTCCTCTTGTGACAAACTTTCATAACCAGATTTACTAATCTTATCTAAAATACTATCTATTTTACGCTGGTTACTTTCTTTTTTATAGGTTGAGGTTGTGTTGGTTTGCTGTTTATTTTTATTAGTATACACCGTTTTTAATGGCGATTTTTTTTCTTTTTTAGTAAACATGTTTGTAACACCGTTCATAACCTTTTCAAATCCAGAGCCAATATCAACTCCATTAAATAGTTGTTTAGCATAAACATACCCAATAATTGCTCCTCCTAAATGTGCTAAATGTCCTCCAATATTACCACTGGTTGAAATTTGAACTAAATCCATTAAAACTACAAAAGCTCCTATATACCAGAGTTTAACATTAAAAATAAATAGCCTTACTTCTTGTGTTGGAATGTAAGTACATACAAAAATTAATATCGCAGTAACTCCAGCAGATGCACCTATAAGTGAAGTGTTTGTATGTATTAAAGTAGGAAAAATGTTATAGCTTAATAAAAAGATTAGTCCTCCTGCTATTACACCTAAAAAATACACATTTAAAAAACGCTTATTACCAAAAAGGTTTAAAAGTATTCTACCTGAAAAATACAAAAGCATCATATTCCAAAAAATATGACCTAAACTTCCATGAAAAAAAGAATATGTAAATATAGACCATGGTTGCGTTATAAATGTTGCAAAGTTTTTAGGCAGCTCAAACCAAGACATTATACTAAAACCCAAAAGGGCATTTAAAAGCCCATCTATAATAAATACAATAACATTTATTGCTATCAGCTTTTCTGCTATAGATAAACTAGCATATTGGTATTTTAAGTTTCCTTGCGTCATAAATTAGTTCCAACGGTTATCGTTAAATTGATTTTTCTTCCAATACCACATCATTATAAAGCCAAATAATGCTCCACCAACATGTGCAAAATGTGCTATACCACCACCTAATAAAGAAAAACCTGTTACTCCAGAAAATAAATCTAAGCCTATTAAAATGGGGATAAAATACTTTGCTTTTACTGGTACAGGTATAAACATTAAAAATAACTCGCTATTTGGATAAGACATACCAAAAGCAACCAACACACCATATATAGCTCCTGAAGCTCCTACTGCAGGGGTATTATAAGCACTAAGAAAGTTATCAATCGTACTCTTTGAAGCAATATTATACCAATTTGTTTGATATTGACCATTGGATAAGACTTCCAATATTTGGGTTTCCGAAATGCCTGAACTTACCAAAGCATCCATCCCTTGTGAAAAATAAAAATAGTTTACCCCTGTGTGTATTAATGCTGCTCCCAATCCGGCTGAAAAGTAGAAGAAAAAAAACTTATTTCTTCCCCACATTCTCTCTAATGGAGTACCAAAAGCCCATAAAGCATACATATTAAAACCTATATGCATTAACCCTCCATGCATAAACATATGAGATACTATTTGCCATAAACCAAAATTTTCGTTTTTTGGAAACCATAAAGAAAACCATTGATACATTTGGTCGCTATACAATTCTGTAGCAACAAAAAATAAAATATTTATTATAAGTAAGTGCTTAATAGCATCTGTTAATCTAGCCATTTATATAAATTTTTTATCAATATCATTCTCCGTAATGGTAACATATGTTGGTTTCTTAAACGGACTTAACGTTGGTTCTTTACAAGCAAATAAATCATTTACTAAAGCTTGTTGCGAAGCTGCATCTAATACGGTTCCTGTTTTAACACTTAATGTTTTAGAAAGAGTTTTTGCTAAACTATCTGTTTGCGAAAAACTATCGCCAGAAATTTGCATTTGATAATCTAAAATTAATTGCTCCAAAATCATTTCTACTTCACTTTCTGCTACTTGTAATGGCACGCCAGTAATTTCTACAACATCTTTACCCACTATTTTAAAAGCAAAACCAATAGTTATTAACTGTCCTTGTATTTCTTTTAAAATAGCAATATCGGAGGTAGAAAAGTGCATTGTTAGCGGAAAAAGTAATTGCTGACTTACAGCTTCTTGAATGGTTATATTTTTTAGAAATTTTTCATACAAAACTCGTTGATGCGCTCTACCTTGATCTATAACTACCATTCCAGACTTTATAGTGGTTACTATATATTTTCTTCTAAGTTGAAATGTTGTTGTTGCAGGTTCTTCTACTGCATTTTCTTCTTTAAATATTGAACCTGTAATAACCTCAGACTCAAACTCCATACTAGAAAAAGAAATATCTTCTTCTTTTTTAGATTCTAAGCCTTCATACAAGTTCTCCCAACCTTTGGTATTTGGTTTAGAATAATTTGTATACGAAGTACTTTTGGTAGTAGAGGAACTTTTGGGTATTGCTACATCATCATTAGCAAAAGGATTAAAAGAAGCATCTACAGTTACATGTGGTACTTTTGCTTCTTTATTTTTATAGGAATAAGGAGTATCTAAATTAGGATCTTGTTCAAAATCTATAGACGGCACAACACTAAATTGCCCTAAGCTATGTTTTACTGTAGAACGCAACAAAGCATATAAAGTATGCTCATCATCAAATTTTACTTCTGTTTTTGTTGGATGTATATTAATATCTATAGTACCTGGATCAACTTCTAAACATAAAAAATAACCAGGATAGGTATTTGTTTTTATTAAACCTTCAAAAGCAGCCACAATTGCATGGTGTAAGTAAGGACTTTTTATAAACCTATCGTTTACAAAAAAGAACTGTTCTCCTCTACTCTTTTTAGCAAATTCTGGTTTTTTTACAAATCCAGATATTTTAACCACTTGCGTTTCTTCGTTTACAGGTACTAATTTAGAATTAGCCTTTCCTCCAAAAACTTGTACTATCCGCTTTCTAAAATTTACAACAGGCAGATTAAATAACTCACTGCCATTATTATAAAAATGAAAAGCAATATTTGGATGCGCCAAGGCTACTCTATGAAACTCATCTGTAATATGCCTAAGCTCTACTTGATTAGATTTTAAAAAATTTCTACGTGCAGGTATATTAAAAAAAAGATTTTTAACTAACATAGAAGTTCCTTTAGGAGTAACAGTAACTTCTTGCGAAATTACCTTACTACCTTCTATCTTTAACTGTGTTCCTACCTCGTCTAGATCCGTTTTAGTTAAAAGCTCTACGTGTGCAATTGCAGCAATAGAAGCTAAAGCTTCTCCTCTAAAACCTTTTGTATTTAAATTAAATAAATCTTCTGCTTTTTGTATTTTGGATGTAGCATGCCTTTCAAAACTTAAACGAGCATCAGTAGCACTCATTCCTTTACCATTATCTACAACTTGAATAAGATTTTTTCCGCCGTCTTTTACAATAAGTTTTATTATTGTAGCCCCAGCATCAATGGCATTTTCTAGTAGTTCTTTTACAACAGAAGCTGGCCGTTGTACCACCTCACCCGCAGCAATTTGATTGGCTACATGGTCTGGCAAAAGTTTTATAATATCTGCCATGTTAGTTTATAAATATGGATAAATCAAAATCTATAATATATAGAAATATTAAAATTAAAATTGTTAGAATAATCGCCATTCTCTTTTTAAGGTTACGATCCCCTTCTCTTTTTACATCGTCTAATACATTATTAAACTTCTTTTTTAATCCTCTATTTCTTCCTACGGTAGACCTAAACTTATCAAACTTATGTTCAATTTCAAAAGGATTCCCACCTCCTTTATCGTCATAAAAACGAGGAGAATATCCAAATTTTTTATTCTTACTTAATTTCGTGATTTTACTAAGTATACCCATTATATCAAATTTACTTAAAATCAAAAAATATGCCGTAATAGGAACCTTAAAATTTGTTAACAGTTATACGATTTTCTAAAATTGAAGTTAAAATGTAGGTAAAATAGAAAAACTAACCTATAGCTGCCATTTTTATTGCTGCAATTGCAGCTTCTGCTCCTTTGTTTCCATGTTTACCTCCACTACGATCAATAGCTTGTTGTAGATTATTATCGGTTAAAACACAAAAAATTACGGGAGTGTCTGTTATAACATTTAAATCTTTTATTCCTTGTGCAGTAGCGCTACAAACAAAATCGAAATGTTTGGTTTCTCCTTGTATTACACTTCCAATTGCAATAACAGCATCTACATTTTGTGTAGCTATCATTTTTTTAGAACCATAAACCAGTTCAAAACTACCAGGAACATCCCACTTAATAATGTTATTTTCTATTGCTCCGCAATCTTTAAGAGCTTCTATTGCTCCTAAATAAAGCCCGTTTGTTATTTCTGAATTCCATTCAGAAACAACAATCCCAAATCGAAAATCTTTCGCATTTGGGATTGTTGCCTTATCATAAACAGATAAATTTTTATTTGCTGTAGCCATTATTCACTTTTAGCCATTCCTAAAAAAGAATCTATACTGCGAGCTTCATCAGAACCAGAAAACTCATCTTTAATTCTTTGAAAGAATTTTAATGCTTTTTCATTTTCATTTAATTCTAAAGCTGTTACTCCTGCTTTATATAAAAATTTTGGAGCCGTATATTTATTTCCACTATGTGCTATGGCACTTTCGTAATATCCTAAAGCATCATCAGCCTGACCTAATTGCATAAAAGCATCACCAAGCCCTCCTTTTGCTAAAGCACCTAAAATTGCATCATCTGAAGAAAAATCTTCTAAATAAGTAATTGCCTCTTGGTATTTTTGCATATTCATATAAGACATACCTGCAGAATAATTAGCTAAGTTAGCTGCTTTAGTACCACTGTATTCTTCTATTATGTTTAAAAAACCATATTTACCATCTGCTCCATTTAATGCTAATGTAAATAGAGAGTCTTTTGCCGTTGTGCTAACTAAAGCTTGATCAAAGTATTGTTGAGGGTAATACATTTCATTCGCTGCATCTGTCTCTTTAGGGTTTTGTACAAATTGCATATATCCTAAATATCCTAAAACTGCTACTGCAACAACACCAATAATACCTAATATGTAATTTTGATTATCAGAAACCCATTCCTCACTTTTAGAAGCACTCTCATCTAAAGTATTAAATACTTCAGCAGTTGTGCTCTCTTGCTCATCCACTTGTTGTTCTTCTACTTGATTTTTAGGTTTAAATCCTCGTTTTTTATATGTTGCCATTTTAAATTTTATTGATCGCGCAAAAATAAAGTTTTTATTGAAATTCAAGTAGGTATTTATTCGTTATTTTTCGATATTTTGCACGTTTCTATGAGAATTTAGAATAAAACACCCAGGAATTAGGCATGCATCTAGAAAAATTATCCTTAATAAATTATAAAAATTTTAGTTCAGAAAATTTTGAATTTGACACCAAAACCAACTGTTTTGTAGGGCATAATGGTGTTGGAAAAACAAATGTTTTAGATGCTATTTACCATTTATCTTTTGGAAAAAGTTATTTTAATCCTATAACCTCTCAAAACATAAAACACAATGAAGATTTTTTTGTTATTGATGGTTTTTTTAAAAAAAATGAAAAAGGAGAACATATTGTTAGCAGCTTAAAAAAAGGAGCTAAAAAAATTATTAAAAGAAACGGCAAAGCATATGACCGTTTTTCTGACCATATTGGCCTATTACCTTTAGTAATTATTTCGCCTTATGATAGAGATTTAATTTCTGAAGGAAGTGTAACAAGAAGAAAATTTATAGATGGTGTAATATCACAATCAGATAAAAACTATTTACTTACGTTAATTAAATATAACAAGGTATTGTCTCAAAGAAATTCTTTATTAAAATATTTTGCTATTAATCATACTTTTGACGCTACAAACCTAGATGTTTACAACGAGCAATTAAATGAATATGGCACTCAAATATTTAACAAGAGACAACATTTTTTAGATTCTTTTATCCCTATTTTTAAAGAACAATACAAAGCTATAACTAATGCTACTGAAGAAGTATCTATTACTTTTGAAAGTAAATTAAAAGACCATACACTTTTACAATTATTAGAGGCTACAATTGATAAAGACCGAGCGTTACAATATACCAGTACCGGTATACATAAAGACGATTTAAGTTTTAAAATAAACGAATATCCTGTTAAAAAATTTGGTAGTCAAGGACAACAAAAATCCTTCTTAATTGCCTTAAAATTTGCTCAATTTCATTTTATTAAAGAACAGTCTAAAACAACACCAATTTTAGTTTTAGATGATATTTTTGATAAATTAGACGAAAATAGGGTTTCTCATATTATAAGCTTAGTAGATAATGAAAGCTTTGGACAAATTTTTATTAGCGACACTCATGCCGAAAGAACCGAAAACCTTGTAAAAAACATTCATCAATCGTATAAAATTTTTAAATTATAATGATGCTCAAAAATTTTATTATTCTAATTTCTTTAGTTTTTACTTGTTGCTCTTCTTCAATTAACAAAGAGGATTTAAAAAAACTTAATGGGTATTGGGAAATACAAAAAGTTACTTTTAAAGACGGAAGTTCTAAAGAATATAAAATGAGCACAACATTAGATTATATTTATGTACTAGACACTACCGGTTACAGAAAAAAAGTACAACCAAAGTTTAATGGCACCTACGAAACCTCTAACCACGCAGAAACTTTTAGTATTACTAAAAACAATGCTATATTTTACTTAAACTATTCTTCGGATGAAATTAGTAATAGAAAAGAAAAATTAATTAGCTTAAATAAGAATACATTTACTGTTATTAATGAAGAAGAAATTATGTATACATATAAAAAATATACCCCTTTAAATATAACTAAATAATGGCAAAACGCAAGTTTGGAAACCAACCATTAAATGAAGCCTTACAAGAATTTATTAAAGAAAATAAATTACAAGGTGGCATGAACAAAGTTAATGTTAGAGAGGCTTGGAGTAATTTAATGGGCAACGGTGTAAATAATTACACTACCGCTGTAGAATTACGAAACGAAACTTTATTTATTTCGCTATCCTCCTCGGTATTACGAAATGAATTAAGCCAAGGGAAATCTAAAATTATTACCATGCTTAACGAAGAGTTAGGTAAAGAGATTATTAAAAAACTAGTTTTAAGGTAACAAAAAAGCTGCTTAAATTAATAAGCAGCTTTAAATAAATTTATAATTATATATTTTAATATATTTCTCTTCCTGAAAAATGGAAACTACCTTCTATAGCTGCATTTTCATCACTATCTGAACCATGAACTGCATTTTCTGCAATATCCGTTGCAAACATTTTACGTATTGTTCCTTCTGCAGCTTCTGCAGGATTAGTAGCTCCTATTAATGCTCTAAAATCTTCAACAGCATTTTCTTTTTCTAATATTGCAGAAACAATAGGTCCTCTTGTCATAAATGTAACTAAATCTGCAAAAAACGGACGCTCACTATGTATTGCATAAAATGCTTCCGCATCTCTTTTACTTAGTTGGGTATATTTCATTGCTACAATCTTAAAACCTGCAGCTGTAATTTTATCTAAAATACCACCAATATGCCCATTTTCAACAGCATCTGGCTTAATCATTGTAAAAGTTCTATTTGTTGTCATGTCTTTCAATTTTTGGCAAAAATACGTTTTTCCATGTAATGAACAAGTATTAGTACCATTGTTCTGTTTTTTCTAACACCTCTGCATTATTTCCTACTATCTGAAAAACTACTTTTTTCTTTTCAAAGTCAAATTTTAACACGCCAAAACTTTCCGTAAAAACAACCTCTCCTACTCTAAAAGGATTCTCTTCCCCAGAAAAATCTTTATAGGCATGTGTTAATCCACTACTGGTAAAATCTAACAACGGATAGTCTAAACCTTTTACTTCCGTTTTTGAAAACTCAGATATATGCCTGTCTCCAGAAAGTAAGATTACGCCTTTAGCTTTAGAACTTACTATTACATTTTTTAACTTATCTACTTCATGAGGAAAATTTCCCCAACATTCAAAACCATGCTTATTAGAAAGCACTTGTACACTACTAAGAATTACATTAAAATCTGCATCAGATTTAGTTAAAACATCTTTAAACCACAGCCATTGTTCTTTTCCAAGAATTGTACCCTCACCATAAACGTTTGGCTTATTTCTTTTTGAAATTTCCAAATCTTCCGTTAATGCCGTTCTAAAATACCTTGTATCTAAAACTATCACATTAACCTTACCTTTAGGAGTATTATAAGAATGTAATGTATAAACTCCTTCTTGTTTTCTTCGTGGGCTATCTTTAGGAACATCCATAAAATCTAAAAATTCTTGCTGACTCCCCTTTTTAGCACTAAATTCCTTACCTCCGTCATTAAGTCCGTAATCATGATCATCCCATGTACCTATAATTGGAATACTATCTACAATTTCAGCATAACTAGGCAGATTTTTTTGAGCCGCATACATTTTATGAAGCGTATCCATATTTTCTGTATCAGCATAAATAATATCACCGCCCCAAGCCCATAAATCAGGTTTTACAGCTAAAACATCATCCCATAGAACATTGTTTTTTTTTGTTTTATTACAAGATCCAAAAGCAATAGTAAAATCCGAATTAACTTCTTCTGCAAATTGTTTTTCTTTATTTTTATTTTGCATAGGCTTACACGAAAACATAAGCAATAGCAACGTAAATAAACCTACTATTTTATTCATTTTTATTCTAATTAGTCTACAGTAAAATTAGTAATTTCTAATTTACCTTTATGTTATAAAATTGTATATTCGCAAGCATGAATTTAAAGGACCTAAATGCGCTTAAAGCGTTGCTTTCAACACCTCAAAAAATAGTAATAGTACCGCATAAAAATCCAGACGGAGATGCTATTGGCTCTACCTTAGGATTATGCCACTATCTACAAAACGAAGGACATAAAGCAACTATTATTTCTCCAAATGATTATCCTAAATTTTTAAAATGGATTCCTGGTAATGAAAACATTCTTAATTTTGAAAAGGAAAATTACCAATCTAAAGATCGTATAAAGGAAGCTTCTGTAATATTTACATTAGACTTTAATCATCTAGGAAGAATAGGTCAAATGCAACCTTTTTTAGAACAAGCAAATGCAACTTTTGTAATGGTAGACCACCATCAAGAACCTGCAGACTATGCTAGTATTATGTATTCTGATGTAAGCATGAGTTCTACCTGCGAAATGGTTTACAACCTAATAGAGTACTTAGGAGACACCAGTAAGATTAACTCAAAAATTGCTAATTGTTTGTATACAGGAATAATGACAGATACTGGCTCTTTTAAATTTGCATCTACTACCAGCAGAACGCATGAAGTAATTGCAGATTTAATTAAAAAAGGGGCTAAAAATGCAGAAATTCATCATAATATATATAATGCAAATACACCTAGCAGATTACATTTATTAGGCTGTGCACTAAAAAACATGGTGGTTTTAAGAGAGTATAACACCGTATATATTACATTAAGCCAAGAGGAATTAGATTCTTATAATTACCAAAAAGGAGACACTGAAGGTTTTGTAAACTACGGCCTATCATTAGAAGGAATAAGATTTGCTGTTATTTTTATAGAAAATAAAGAAGAAGGTATTTTAAAAATTTCTCTCCGCTCTATAGGGGACTTTTCTGTTAATGAATTTTCTAGAAAACATTTTAATGGTGGCGGACATAATAATGCTGCTGGAGGAAAAAGTGACGATTCTATTGAGGAAACCATACGCTATTTTGTAAATTTATTAGAAAACTACAAAGAGGAACTAACCGCATGAAAAACACTGTACTAATTCTCTTTTTACTAATAATTATTAGTTGCAAAGGGCCAGAACCCAGAAGAGCTGTTAAAAAAAGCTCTGGTAATGTTATTAAAGAATCTGTTTTAAGAAACAAAAAACTTTTAGCAGAAGAAGAAAAACTATTTCAACAAATAATTAAAGAAGATACTATACATACATACACGCATAGTGCTGTAGGCTCATGGTATTATTACAACAAACAAAACAAAGAAAGTAATTATACTTGCCAGCCAAACGACTTAGTTACACTTACTTATACCGTTCTTAGCACTAAAAATGATACCATTTATTCGTATAAAGAAATTGATACTCTTAAATACAAGGTAGATTTACAAGAACTTTTTCCTGGGTTAAGACATAGTGTAAAACTTTTAAAAGAAAACGAAACAGCAACTTTCTTATATCCATCTTCTCTTGGTTATGGGTACCATGGAGATACTAAAAAAATTGGAGTTAATGTGCCTTTAAAGGTTGTTCTTTCTATCTTAGAAATTAAAAAAGAAATAAATTAAATTTTTAAATAAAAATCATGATTAAAAAAGTTTACCTACTTGCTATTACCACTCTATTACTTATTAATTGCAAGTCTAGCAAACATGCCGATTTAGGTGATGGGCTTTTTGCTGCCATTGAAACAACAAAAGGAGAAATTATTATTAAACTAGAAGAAGAAAAAGCTCCTGTTACAGTTGCGAACTTTGTTTCTTTAGCAGAAGGTACTAATCCTTTTGTTAGCGAAGAGTTTAAAGGCAAAAAGTATTACGATGGAATTATCTTCCACAGAGTAATTAAAGATTTTATGATACAAGGTGGAGACCCAACCGGAACTGGAAGCGGTAATCCTGGTTATAAATTTAAAGATGAGTTTAACGATTCGTTAACCCACAATAAAAAAGGTATCCTATCTATGGCAAACTCTGGCCCCACTACAAATGGTAGTCAGTTTTTTATAACACATAAAGAAACTCCTTTTTTAAACGGAAGACATACTGTTTTTGGTGAAGTTGTAGAAGGATTAGATGTAGTGGATTCTATAGCTGTTGTTGAAACAAAATCGGAAAGACCTCTTGATAGTATTGTAATGAATACTGTTAGCATTATTAGAAACGGAAAACTAGCAAAAAAGTTTGATGCTGTTGAAGTAATGAGTTCTTATTTTAAAGAAGAAGAGGAAAAAATTGCTGCTTTTGAAAAAATGAAAAAAGAATTTTCTACAGAGTTACAAAGTATGAAAGATAAAGCTACAGAACTTCCTAGCGGACTACAAATTTATTCTTTAAAAGAAGGTTCTGGAGACAAACCAAAAATTGGACAAAAAGTAAAAGTATTTTATGCCGGTTATTTAGCTACAGGAAGTTTATTTGATAGTAACTATGAAGAAGTTGCTAAAAAGTTTGGTAAATACGACGAGCGTAGAAAAAAAGGACGTGGTTACGAAGCAATTCCTATGGACTATAGCCCAGACGCTGGTTTAATTGCTGGTTTTAAAGAGGGGCTGTTAAGTATGAAGGTTGGTGATAAAATTCGTGTTTTTATACCACCTCATTTAGGCTATGGTGCAAATGGCGCAGGAAATGTTATTCCTCCTAATGCAGATTTAGTTTTTGATTTAGAAATAACTGGTTTGGCAGAATAACACCAACCAATTTCAATCTATAAAAAAAAGGCTTGCATGTTGCAAGCCTTTTTTTTTATAGATTGAAATTATTTATCAGGACTATCTTTTAAAATTTCTAAAACAAATTTCCAGTATTTTTTTACCGAAGAAATACTTGCTCTTTCATCTGGAGAATGTGCCCCTTTAATAGTTGGACCAAAACTTATCATATCAATTTTTGGATAATTTTGCCCTAAAATTCCACATTCTAAACCTGCATGACAAGCAGCCACATTGGGCTTTTCATTAAAAATAGTTTCATATTTTTTCTCCAATATTTTTAATATCGCAGAATCTGGGTTTGGATTCCAACCAGGGTAATCTCCTGATAAAGAAACATCCATTCCTGTCATTTCAAAAGTTGCTTTTAATGCATTTGTTACATCTTGTTTTGAAGAGTTTACAGAAGAACGCGTTAAACACTCTATTACTATTTCTCCATTTTTAACTTTTACTTTAGCTATATTGTTTGATGTTTCTACCAAACCTGGCATAGCTGCACTCATACTATAAACACCATTATGTGCAGCATAAATAGCTTTAAATAATTTTTCTTGTGGGCGTAAACCCATAACTTTTTTAGGTTTTTTAACCGAAAGAACTTCTACATTAAAATTAGGTTCTATAAACTTTAACTCTTCTTTTATAGTGGCAGTTATATCTTTAATTTCTTTATTAAATTTATCTACATGTGCTTTATCTACAACAAGTATTACCACACTTTCTCTAGGAATAGCATTTCTTAAACTACCTCCGTTTATTTCTGAAATTCTTAAGTTTAAACGTTCGTTACAAGTGTATAATATCCTATTCATAATCTTGTTAGCATTACCTAAACCTTTATGAATATCCATGCCACTATGCCCTCCTTTAAGTCCGTTTACAACAATTTTAAAAGGTACCACACCTCTAGGAATAGATTTTTCTGCATAAAAACGCTTGGCAGTAACATCTACACCTCCTGCACAACCTATACCAATCTCGTCATCTTCTTCGGTATCTAAATTCAATAAAATCTCTCCTTTTAAAACTCCTGCTTTAAGTCCCATTGCACCGGTCATACCAGTTTCCTCATCAATAGTAAATAAAGCCTCTAAAGGTGGGTGTACAATATCTTTACTTTCTAATAACGCCATAATTGTTGCTACTCCTAAACCATTATCTGCGCCAAGAGTTGTTCCTTTTGCCTTTACCCAATCGCCATCAACAAACATTTGAATACCTTGTGTCTCAAAATTAAAAACTGTATTATTATTTTTTTGATGCACCATATCTAAATGGGATTGTAAAGTCACCATTTTCTTTGTTTCCATACCTAAAGAAGCTGGTTTTCTAATAATAACATTACCCACCTCATCTTTAAAAGTCTCTAACCCTAAAGAAGTACCAAAAGCAAGCATAAACTCTATAACTCGTTTTTCTTTTTTTGAAGGTCTTGGAACCTCATTTAAATCGGCAAAATTTTTCCAGATTGCAACAGGCTCTAACTCTCTTATTTCTTTATTCATTTTTTTATTTTAGTCAATCAAAAATAAGCATTGATACAAAACCTTACGTGCAAATTGGCTAATTTTGAAGAGAATTAAGAATTTATCTTTTTTAACCTCAAAAATTAAATTTGAAACTAACTTTAAACAGAAGTATTGCTATATCCTTAATACCACAAATTATAATTGTGAAATGGCTAGGCAGCTACCCAGAGTTCATAGAAAAATATTACAGCAATGGCATATACCCTATTATTTCTACTTTTTTCAGGAGTCTTTTTGGATGGGTTTCCTTTTCTATTGGAGATATAGTTTATTTTTCTCTTATAATTTTAGGGTTAGGATACCTGTTTATTAATGCAAAGTATATTAAAAATAATTTAAAAGTATTTTTTACAAACTGTATTATGGTACTTTCTATAGCATACTTTACTTTTCATATTTTATGGGGATTTAATTATTACAGAGAACCCATTTCAGATAAATTTAAATTAAAGGAAGAATACTCTCAAGAAGAACTTCTTTTATTTACTAAAAAACTGATACAGAAAACAAACGCCACACAATTAGAAATAACGAAAGACACTTCTTTAGCTGTAGTTATACCATATACTAAAAATGATATATTTTCTAAAACTTTAAAAGGTTATGAAAAACTTCAAAAAAAACACCCCTTTTTATCTTACCAAAAACCTAGTATAAAAACATCTCTTTTTAGCACAGGACTTTCCTATATGGGTTATGGTGGGTATTTAAATCCTTTTACTAATGAGGCACAAGTAAATGGCAGATTACCTAATTTTAGATTTCCTGTAGTTGCTGCGCATGAAATTGGTCACCAAATTGGTTACTCAGCTGAAAACGAAACTAATTTTATTGGGTATTTGGTAACTGTCCGCAACTCCGATATTTATTTTAAATATTCTGCTTATGCATATGCTCTAGGGTATTGTTTAAATGATATTAACAAAAAAGACCCTGAGCTTGTTAAACAATTACTAGAACAATTAAACACTGGAGTTAGAAATAATTACAAAGAAATGAGTGTTTTCTGGAAAGCACACGAAAACCCTTTAGAACCAATTTTTAAAAGTGTTTTTAATAGTTTTTTAAAGGCAAACAACCAAACAAAAGGAATACAAAGCTACAACGCAGTTGTATCCCTTTTAATTAGTTATCATAAAAATAATAGGTTGTAATTGCAATCTTATTTACTCTACAGAACTCCAGTTTTCACCAGATTTAATTCTGTATAATTGCATTTCTGAAATACCAAATTGTTTAGCTATCATTTTCATTCTAGTGCGTCTATTGGGATCATTAATTTTCTTTTTAATAAGCCTTACTTTTGCTTCGGAAAGTTTTGAATATCTTCTTCTTTTAGAAGCTTCTTTGTATTCTGGGTTACTAAATTGATGCTTTTCTTTTTCCTCTTTTGTAGCCCACTTTAAGTTTTCTAATCGGTTGTCTTTTTTGTCGTAATTTAAATGAATTACGTAAACTCCATCATTTTTTTCAAGAAAGTGTTCTGCAATTAACTTATGTACATACCTACTAGTTAATTTTTTATTTACTTCTTGTTTTAAGGGCAAGTTTTGATACCCATTAATGTAGGTAACTTTAACCAATTTTTCGGTATCACCTTTACAATTAATAATTCTTCCAAAATTTGAAATTTTGTACTTCTCGTTTTTAGAAATTTTATCGTCAAATTTAATTTCTTTCCACTCTTCTCTTCTGTAGCTTTTTATCATTTTTAGGGGGTTCAATGATAGTTAATGGTAACTTGTTATTTATAATATATAGCAACAAGATATAAAATTCTTTGCAATAGTAGTAGTATTTAGGGTATTCCTTACAAAGAGCTAAAATAAATCATTAAAAAAATAGAAAAGAACGTATTTAATCTTACAAAAAAGATATGAAATCACTTTATTTTACCTTAATAAAGGGAACCAACTCTCCTACTTTATATTTTTTTTCTTTTGGGGCTAAACAAATAAAACCATTTGCTTTAGAAAGTGTTGTTAAATCTCCAGAACCATTACCCTCTATAACCTTACCACAAAACATCCCTTTTTTAAAAAAAGTAGCTACTTGTACAAATTTGGTTAACGGTAGCTTTACTTCTATTTCTTCTTGTAATACCAACTCTAATTCTTCTTGGGGTAATCCTAAACTCTTTTTTAGCCATGGTAAAAAATACACATGGTAGTTAGCAAATGTAGAAACAGGATTTCCGGGAAAAGAAAATATAATCGTTTTTGTTTCTTTATGTACACCAAACCAAAAAGGTTTTCCTGGTTTTTGTGCCACTCTATGAAAAACTTTTTCCACACCAAGTTCTTGCATAACCTCAGGTATATAATCGTATTTTCCTTTAGAAACACCTCCGCTTAACAATAGAGCATCATTATTCTTAAGTGCTTCGAAAAGACTTTTTCTAATTTCTTCTTTTTTATCTGCTAAATGCAACTGTTTTGGAATAATATATTCTTTGTACAAAGCAGCATCTATAGAAAGAACATTAGATTTTCTAATTTGATGTGGCAATGGCTTTTCTTCTACAGGAACAAGTTCATTTCCTGTAGAAACAACACTTATTTTAGGAAGTTTTTTAACCTTTACCATAGATTTACCGACCGTAGCCAAAATACCAACCTCAGCAGCGTCAATTATTATTCCTGGAGATAACAAAACAGCTCCCTTTTTTTCATCTGTTCCTTGTACATGGATGTTTATTCCTTGTTTTGGAATTTGATTTATGGTAACCACTTCATCCGTAATGCTAACATGTTCATACATTACAATGGTATCTGCATTTTTAGGTAATACAGCTCCTGTCATAATCTCTAAACAGTTATAGTCTTCTTTTAATTCTTTTTGCGGAATTCCTGCACTACAAATACCTTCTATTTTTAACTCCGTTTTTCCTTCTAAAATAGCGTTATAATTAAGTGCAATACCATCTTTAGTAGAACGGTTAAAAGGCGGAAAATCTCGGTCGGCACAAATTGTTTCGGCCAACACTCTACCAACACTGTTTTTTAAAGTCACCGTTTCTTCTCCTAAATCTATAGTATGCTCTAAAACCTTATTAAGAGCTTCTGTATATTGTATCATTAATTATCTAAAATAAATATTTTGATTAAGCGTAATTAGCAAAAGAATTTAAGCTATTCATACCTCCATTTACATGTATACAATTAGCTATAGAAAATTGATTATTTACAATTTGCACGGCCTTTTTGCTTCGTATACCAGATTGGCAAATAAAATAAATAGGGGCATTTATATCTAATTCTTCTAATCTATCGTCTAACTCATCTAACGGTATATTTGTTGCTCCTACAAGGTGTTCGTCTTCAAACTCATTTTCCGTTCTAACATCTATAAGTTGTATATTTTTATCTGCTAAAATATTTTGCAGTCCTACCGCTTCAATAGAAGCTAAAGCGGTTTCGCATACAAAATCATAACTAATTTTTAATTCTTTTATCTCTAAATTTTCTTGTACAGACGGAAATTTTATCTTTTGTGTTCTCTGACTTAGAGCATCAAAAATTAGTAATGTACCAGATAATAAATCTCCTATACCAGTTATTAACTTAACCGTTTCTAATGCTTGTAAATTACCAATAATACCAGGCAAAATACCTAAAACCCCATTATCGTTACAATTAGGAACTTCCTCTTCTTTTGGCATTGTAGGAAATAAGCACCTATAGGTAGGGCCACCGTTAGCATTAAATACACTTACTTGGCCTTCAAAATCATGCAAAGCACCATAAACAAATGGTTTATTTAATAGTACACAAGCATCGTTTACAAGGTATCTTGTTGGAAAATTATCCGAAGCATCTACAACATAGTCGTAATTTTTAATAATATCTAGAGCATTTTCAACATTAAGAAAAGTTGCAAAAGTTTTAATTTGTGTAGTAGAGTTCTGAGCTTTTAATTTTCTTGCTGCAACGGTTACTTTTAGTGAATCTACATCAGCCTCATCAAATAATACTTGCCTATGTAAATTGGTAATAGAAACCGTATCATTATCTACAATTCCAATTTCGCCAACTCCCATAGCGTTTAAATACGTTAACACGGGTACTCCTAAACCTCCAGCACCAATTACCAAAACTTTAGCATTTGCTAATTTGTCTTGCGCTAACTTTCCAAAACTTTTTAATTGAATTTGCCTGCTATACCTATTCTGGCTCATGAGACAGCTATTTTCTCTAAGGCTTCTTTATAATCTTCTACAGAGTTTGCATTAAGCAACACATGTTCATTGGATGGAAAAACCAACTCCACTTCACTATTAATTAAATATTTACGTGGACAACTACCATTACCCGCTTCTAAATAAATTACAGATTGTTTTAAGGCTTCTGGTTCCCAAATAGCACATAATGGTTCTGGTAACGGACTTTCTTTTAAAGCAAAAGCTGTAGACAAAGGGTTCTTATTTAAATTTCTAGACGCAATTAATTCTTTTAAAGAAGAAACATCCATTAAAGGTAAATCGCAAGCTAATACTAACCAAGCAGCATCAGAGTGCGTTTTATGGGCAGACAAAAGTCCGTTATAAGGCCCTTTGTACTCATCTTTATCAATAATAACATTTAAATTCGTGCTAATTTCCGGTGCCTGTTCTTTACGAATACTCATAAAAGTTTTTTCGCAAACAGAACTTAACATTTCATATAAATACTCTCTTTGTGGTTTCCCATGATACGTTAACAACCCTTTGTCTTGTCCCATTCGGGTACTTTTACCTCCAGCTAGTACAAGACCGTATATTTTATCGTTCAAAATCATTTTTACCTCCTGTTTTTTTCTCTAATTTAATTTCAGAAATAACAATATCCTGAGACAAGGCTTTACACATATCATAAATAGTTAAAGACGCTACAGAAACCCCTGTTAAAGCTTCCATTTCTACTCCTGTTTTTTCTGTACATTTTACAGTACATGTAAGGAACAATTCGTTATTTTTTGGAACTATATCTATATGCACCTTAGTAAGGTTTATTTGATGACAAAGTGGTATTAATTCGGAAGTTTTTTTTACTGCTTGGATACCTGCTATTACTGCGGTTTGTATAATACTTCCTTTTTTTCCTGAAAACTGATTTTTAGATAAAGTTTTAAAAACCTCTTCTGGAAAAATTACTTTTCCAGATGCAATTGCTAAACGTGGTGTTTCTACTTTATTAGAAACATCTACCATTACCGCATTACCTGCTTCGTCTATATGTGTAAGTTTAGTACTCATTACCCTCCTATGGATGTCATTGAATTAGAAAAAACGTTTTTATATTTCTCTTGCGCTTCAAAACCTGTTTCGGCTCTATTACCAACTGCTTTTAAAATTTCAGCTTTTATGCCTTCTTCGGAATTTTCACTTCTCATAATATCTCTTAAATTGGCACTAGCTTTTGCATACAAGCAGGTAATTACATCCCCTGTGGCAGAAATTCGTAACCTATTACAATTACCACAAAAAGTTCTACTAAAAGATGGTATTAATCCAAAAGAACCTTTATACCCTGGTATTTTGTAATTTATAGAGGTTGATGTTTTTTCTGATTCTAACTTATAACAATCCGAAAAACGTTCCTTTATATGTTCTAAAATATATTTATAATCCCATTTTAATTTAGAAAAAGATTTTGTTCCTCCATTAAATGGCATTTCTTCTAAAAACCGAACACAAACATTAAAGTCTTTTGTTAATTCTAATATTGGAAGAATATCTTGCGTATTTTGCCCCTCTAACGCTATAAAATTTATACGTACATTAAAACCTTCTGTTATTAACTTTAAAATGTTAGCGTGTACAGTTTCATACTCTTTTCTTCTTGTAATACGCTCAAAAGTATCTCTATTAATAGCATCTAAGCTTACATTTATATTTTTTATACCTAATTGCTTTAGCTCTTTAATATAAGGGCCAATTACAGTTGCATTTGTGGTTATAGATATATCTTCTAAGTCTTTTAAATTAGATAAGTGACGTAATAAAACCATTAAATCTTTACGAACAAAAGGTTCTCCGCCAGTAATTCTAATTTTGTTAATTCCTTGGCTTACTAAAATAGAACTTAATCTAGTTAGCTCATCTATAGAAAACAAGTTTTTATTAGCTGCAAAGTTTATACCTTCAGAAGGCATACAATAATTACAGCGTAAATTACAACGATCAGTTACTGCTAAACGCAAATAATTAATTGTTCTATTATGGTTATCTATTAACATACACTATGGGTGGGCAGACACCCAAACTTCTTTATTTTTAAACATTTCTTTTTTCCAGATAGGAACACGTTCTTTTAAAGTATCTATTAAGTAACGACAAGCATCAAAACATTCTGGTCTGTGTGCAGATGAAGCCCCAACAATAACTACGGGTTCTTCTATTTTTTTTGCCCCAACAGCATGCTCAATAACCACACTATTCAGGTTCCATTTTTTTACTGCTTCTTCAGCAATTTTATGCATTTCTTTTAAAGCCATTGCTTTATAGGTTTCAAACTCTAAAGCCACTACTTCCTCATTAGCCGTAAACTCTCTAACAGCCCCTATAAAAACACAAATACCTCCACTATGTGCATGCGATAATTTGGCATATACATTGGAAGTATCTATAGTATCTACAATTTCTATATTCAATTTCTCCATTATCCTCCACTTACAGGTGGAATAATTGCTATTTCATCATTCCGTTCTAAAGGTACGTTATCTTTAGCATACTCACTATTAACAGCAACAGCAAAGGAAGTTAATTTAGAAAAATCGGAATATTTTGCTATTAAATATTCTTTTAAATCATTTACAGTCGGATTTTTTATTAAATCCGAAATTGTTAATTCAGATGCTCCTACAATATCTCTTGCTATACCAAAAAATAATACATTCATTTTTCTAATTATTCTAACTTATTAAAACAAATTAAGGTTTTTCCTTTTTATTTACAAGTTGTGCTCCACTAGGCTTATTAAAAAAGGTTTGGTCAGCAGGTTTATTTTCTAATAAAACATTCTCAAAAAATAGTTCTTTACGTGGCTCTAATATTTTTTTACCATCAAACGCATACCACACAATAGATTTTGGTAATAATAGGTTGTTGGTGGTTTCCCAGTTTTTGTATTGTATCCATTTAACTTTATCCGATACTTCTCCTGTTCTAAAAGTAACAGTATAACCTAACCATACCATTTTATATGTTTCAGGATCATAATGTATAAAATAATTATCTTTAGATGATGTACCTACCCCAGGATTAAAATTAATTTTTATACCCGGATAAGATTTTCCTTTAAATTCTAAATCTTCTGTTTCTGCATAAACTATTCCATCATCTGCTAAAACAAATGGCATGGCATAAAAATAAAAGTAAAGGTTATGGTAAAAAAGAGGACTACCTTTAAACTGGTTTTTTTTATCTAATTTCCAGTAATTAGCACCATCAAAACCAATAGAATAATCTAAGGTTTCTATTTTATCTTTTCTATTTTTTAAATCTATAAAATGTTTTTCTACTTTCTTGTTTTTTAAAATCTCAAAAGATAAAAAACTAGCAGATTTCCATGCTTTTAACCCTCCGTGTGCATCTAACACTTTTATAAATGATTCTGGGTATTTATTTAATTTAGAAGAATCTATTTCTACAGTTTTTAGAGATGCTGGCTCCGTTTTTTTATTATTTTCTTTACAAGAAAAAAGTAAAACTGTTAAACACACTCCAATTACTAACTTTGCTATCATTTTTTTAGATTTTGATTTTTACTATAGTCTACCTATTAGTCTTCTAATTACACTATTTTTGTAACAATGAGTAAAATTAAACATTTAAGTAGTACACAAAATTCCTTAATCAAAAAAGTATTACTATTAAGGGAAAAATCTAGAGAGCGAAAAAAGTCTGGACTCTTTATTGTTGAAGGACAAAGAGAATTGGAGTTAGCCCAAAAAGGAGGTTTTACAATATCTTCTATAATTTTTGAGCCATCTTTAATTTTAGAAAAAAATGTTCTAGAAAAATACAGTACAATTTCTACTATAATTTCTGTTAGTAAAGAAGTATATCAAAAAATAGCTTATCGTGGTACTACCGAAGGTATTATTGCTATTATTGAGAGCAAAAAAAATACGTTAGACAACCTAACATTCAAAAATAAAAAACCTTTAATACTTATAGCTGAAGCACCTGAAAAACCTGGTAACATTGGAGCGTTATTACGTACAGCAGATGCCGCAAATTTAGATGCTGTTTTTATTGCCAACCCTAAAACAGATATGTATAACCCAAATATTATACGGTCTAGTGTAGGTTGTGTGTTTACAGTGCCAATTGCAACAGCAAGTACCCAAGAAATTATTTCTTTTTTAAATGAAAAAAAAATAGACATTTATTGCGCTGCCTTAAGTGCTTCTGAAAACTACACCAATATTAATTACAAAAATGCCAGTGCCATTATAGTAGGTACAGAAGCTACAGGCTTAACAGATACTTGGTTAAATGCTTCAAAAAAAAATATAATTATTCCTATGGAAGGTGAAATAGACTCTATGAATGTATCTGTATCCGCCTCTATTATTATATTTGAAGCCAAAAGACAACGTCAAATTACCTAATAATAAGACTTTTATATATGAATAGCACCACCTTATTTTATGTAATAATTGCAATCTTAACTTTTCAATATGTCTTAGAAACAATTTTAGATTATTTAAATGCAAAAAAATATCTAGACCCAATACCTAAAGAGCTTTTTGATGTTTACGATGCTGAAGAGTATAAAAAGTCTCAAGAGTATAAAAAAACCAATTACCGTTTTGGATTACTAACTTCCTCCTTCTCTTTTGTTCTTACATTAGGCTTTTTAATAATTGGAGGGTTTAATTACATAGACCAATTTTCAAGCACAATAACTACAAATAGTATTTTACAAGCTTTATTGTTTTTTGGTATTATAGCGATTGGAAGTGACATTATTACTACCCCATTTTCTTATTACCAAACTTTTACCATTGAAGAAAAATTTGGTTTCAACAAATCTACCCGCAAACTATTTTTTTTAGACAAAATAAAAAGTTGGGTAATGATGTGTTTAATTGGCGGAGCAATTTTAGCACTAATACTATGGTTTTTCCAATGGGCCAATAATAACTTTTGGATGTACGCATGGCTTTTAATAACACTATTTATAATTTTTACCAATTTATTTTACAGTAAACTAATAGTGCCCTTATTTAACAAGCAAACCCCTTTAGAAGAAGGAAGCTTAAAAACTAAAATAGAAGCTTATGTCTTAAAAGTAGGCTTTGCTTTAAATAACATATATATAATAAATGGCTCTAAACGTTCTACAAAAGCAAATGCTTATTTTTCGGGTTTTGGTGAAGAAAAAAGAGTAACCTTATATGATACTCTTATAAACGATTTAGAAGAAGAGGAAATTGTAGCAGTATTAGCACACGAAGTTGGCCATTATAAAAGAAAACACATCATATGTAACTTAGTATCTTCAATAGCCCTAACAGGCTTTATGCTGTTTATACTTTCGCTTTTTATTAATAACCCAGAAGTTTCTTTAGCCATTGGAGTAAGCAAACCAAGTTTTCATGCTGCTTTAATAGGTTTTGGAATACTTTATAGTCCAATTTCTGAACTTACAGGTTTAATAATGAATTTTATTTCAAGAAAATTTGAGTATCAAGCAGATAATTTTGCAAAAAACACCTATGCAGCATTACCTTTAATAAGCAGTTTAAAAAAATTATCAAAAAACAGTTTAAGTAACCTTACACCACACCCGGCATATGTTTTTATGCATTACTCCCACCCACCATTAATTAAAAGAATACATAATTTAAAGGAATAGTTTTTGTTGTATACCAAAAAAGAATGTATTAATTTTAATGTAGTATGACGGATGTAGAAATAGAACAAGAAAATAAACAAATTGCAAAGCAATATAAAGAGTTGCTTCGTATTAGCTATCAAACATTATCAGATGATGATAAAAAGCTAATACGTTCTGCTTTTGAAATTGCTGTAGATGCGCACAAAGACCAACGTAGAAAATCCGGCGAAGCTTATATTTTTCATCCTATAGCTGTTGCAAAAATTGTAGCATCAGAAATTGGACTAGATGCTGTATCTATAGCATCAGCTTTATTACATGATGTAGTTGAAGATACCGAATATACTTTAGATGATATTGACCGTATGTTTGGTGAAACCGTTGCCCGTATTGTAGACGGTTTAACAAAAATTGCACACTTAAAGAAAGACATGAATATCTCCCAACAAGCGGAGAATTTCAGAAAAATGTTATTAACTCTAAATGATGATGTTAGAGTTATTATTATAAAAATAGCAGACCGTTACCACAATATGCTTACTATGGATTCTATGCCAGAATATAAGCAGGTAAAAATAGCATCTGAAACCCTATATATATACGCACCACTAGCACACAGAATAGGGTTATATAATATAAAAACAGAATTAGAAGATTTAAGTCTTAAATACACAGAACCTAATGTATATAGAGACATAAAAAATGAAATAGAAGATTCTAAAGAAGATAACCTAGCCTATATTGATGCCTTTTCTGGCGTAATAGATAATTCTTTAAAAAAAGAAGGACTAAATTATACTATAAAAGGAAGAATGAAATCTATTTTTTCTATTCGTAGGAAAATGAAGGTTCAGAATGTTGTATTTGATGAAATTTACGACAAGTTTGCTATTCGTATTATTTACAAATCTGACCGGGCAAATGAAAAGTTTTTAGCCTGGAAAATATATTCTATAGTAACAGACCACTTTACACCTAACCCAGTACGATTACGAGATTGGATTTCTTCTCCTAAATCTACCGGTTATGAAGCCCTACACATTACAGTTATGGGCCCTAAAGGACGTTGGGTAGAGGTACAAATTAGAAGTGAGCGCATGCATGAAATTGCAGAAAAAGGGTATGCAGCACACTTTAAATACAAACACGGCGACCAAAAAGAACAAGGTATAGAAGTTTGGCTAAACCGTTTACAAGAAGCCTTAGAAAATGCAAATACAAATGCGGTAGATTTTGTAGAAGAATTTAAACTAAATCTATATTCTAAAGAAATTTTTGTTTTCACCCCAAAAGGAGAACTAAAATCGTTGCCAAAAGGAGCTACACCATTAGATTTTGCTTTTAATATACATACCGAAGTTGGCATGCGTACTCGTGGCGCAAAAGTAAATGGAAAACTTACTCCTTTAAACACTACACTACATAGTGGAGATCAAGTAGAAATTATAACTTCGGAGCAAGCAAGACCTAACCAAAACTGGTTAGACTATGCTACAACAGCAAGAGCAAGGGCCAAAATTAAATCTTCTTTAAGAGAAGAAAAGAAAATTATGGCTCTTGAAGGAAAAGAGATATTAAGAAGAAAATTAAAATCGCAAAAAATTACGCTTAATGAAGATACCATAAACAAAATGGTAACCTTTTTTAAGTTAAAAACTAGTTTAGATTTGTTTTATAGAATAGGTATTGGTTCTATAGACAACCAAATGATTAAAGATTTTGCCTCTTCTTATAGCAATGCTTTTATAAGCTTCTTTAAAAATAAGATACGAAGAAACAATACTCCAGAAAATGTAGATAAAGAAGAAATAACAAGCAAATACGATGTACTTGTTTTTGGTAAAGAAGAAGAAAAACTAGACTATAGTTTGTCGCAATGTTGTAATCCAATTCCTGGAGACCCTGTTTTTGGATTTGTAAGCGTATCCGACGGTATAAAAGTGCATAAAAAAAATTGTCCAAATTCAATTTCGCTACAATCTAATTACGCCTATAGAATAATTCTTGCAAAATGGGTAGACTCATCACAAGAAGAATTTAAATCGGATATTATGCTTACAGGTATAGATAATTTAGGTCTTGTAAGCCAAATAACCGAAATGATATCTAAAAACATGCATGTAAACATTAAAAGCATTAGTTTTAGCACAGATGGCGGTACTTTTAAAGGCAAAATAACCGTAGTAGTAAAAAATATTGCTATCCTAAAAAAATTAATAGGAAACCTTAAACAAATTAACGGCATTCATAAAGTAACAAGACTATAGAAGAATGTATCAAAATTTAGCAGTACATTTGTATATTAATGCTGTAAAAAAGTATGGCCCAGAATAAGAATCAAGACATTGTAAAAAACGTTTTTACCACTTTCTTAGAAGAAAATGGACATAGAAAAACACCTGAACGTTACGCTATTCTTCAAGAAATATATGATAGCGACGAACATTTTGATATAGAATCGCTCTATATTAACATGAAAAATAAAAACTATCGTGTAAGTAGGGCTACACTATACAATACCATAGAATTACTTATGGATTGTAAACTTGTTCGTAAACACCAATTTGGAAAAAATCAGGCACAATACGAAAAATCATATTTTGACAGACAACATGACCATGTTATTTTAACAGACACAGGGGAGGTTATGGAGTTTTGCGACCCTCGCATTCAATCAATAAAAAAAACAATAGAAGAGGTTTTTGATATTAAAATTAACAACCACTCTTTATATTTTTACGGAACAAAAAATAAAACAAATAACAAAACCAATTAACCAGTTACTTAAATGGCAGTAGATTTATTGTTAGGGCTTCAATGGGGAGACGAAGGAAAAGGAAAAATCGTTGATGTACTAACCAAAGACTATGACATCATAGCAAGATTTCAAGGAGGACCTAATGCAGGGCATACTTTAGAATTTGACGGAATTAAACACGTTTTACACACTATCCCTTCTGGAATTTTTCATAAAACAGCAATGAACGTTGTTGGTAATGGCGTTGTTATAGACCCAGTTATTTTTAAAAAAGAATTAGATGCTTTAGGCAAATTTAATATCGATTTTAAATCAAAATTATTAATCTCAAGAAAAGCACATTTAATACTACCAACACATAGGCTTTTAGACGCAGCATCTGAAGCATCAAAAGGAAAAGCCAAAATTGGTTCTACCTTAAAAGGTATTGGTCCAACATATATGGACAAAACTGGTAGAAATGGAATGCGTATTGGTGATTTAGAATTATCCGACTGGAAAGAAAAATATCGTGTTTTAGCAGATAAGCATGAAGCTATGATTAGCTTTTACGATGTAGACATTCAATACAATTTACCAGAATTAGAAACTGCCTTTTTTGAAGCTATAGAAGAATTAAAAGAGCTAACTTTTATTGACAGCGAGGAGTACTTATACCAAGCAGAAAAAGAAGGTAAAAAAATATTAGCCGAAGGTGCGCAAGGTTCTTTATTAGATATAGATTTTGGAACCTATCCGTTTGTAACATCTTCCAACACCACAGCAGCAGGTGCTTGTACTGGATTAGGAGTTGCTCCAAACCAAATAGGTGGCGTTTTTGGTATATTTAAAGCATATACTACACGTGTTGGTAGCGGACCTTTTCCTACTGAATTATTTGATGCAGATGGAGAAACTATGGGAAAAGTTGGTAACGAGTTTGGTGCTACAACTGGTAGACCAAGACGTTGCGGATGGTTAGATTTAGTTGCACTTAAATACGCTGTACAAGTAAATGGTGTTACAGAATTAATGATGATGAAAGGTGATGTTCTTAGTGGTTTTCCTAAATTAAAAGTTTGTACTGCATA
This sequence comes from uncultured Maribacter sp., assembly GCA_947504045.1. Classification (GTDB taxonomy): domain Bacteria; phylum Bacteroidota; class Bacteroidia; order Flavobacteriales; family Flavobacteriaceae; genus Maribacter_B. Next base: position 32,733 of record CANNFY010000006.1, on the reverse strand, counting down.
CAAATACAAAGGAGAAACAATTACACATTTACCATATAATATAGAGCCAGAAAATGTGACGCCTATTTATACCGAAATGGATGGCTGGGACAAAGATTTAACAAAAATGAGAAGTCCAGAAGAATTTCCTGATGCTTTAAATAAATATATTGCATATTTAGAAAAAGAACTAGAAGTGCCAATTAAAATAGTTTCTGTTGGTCCAGACAGAACACAGACTATTTTAAGATAAATTACAAAGCCACTTTAGAGTGGCTTTTTTTTTTTATACTTTACTTTATTAAATGTATCTTAAAGGTTACAAACCTCTTTTAAAAAATCCTATTTTTGAATAAAAATATTGCATTGCAAAAATTACATTCTATTTTATTTTTTCTTTTAGCCTGCTTTAATTTATGGGCACAAGATTCTACTCCAGAAGAGAGTAAACAAATTAACATTGTTTATGGTGCTAATTTTACAAAAAATGAAGCCGAATACCCTGGCGCATCTATTTTTAGTAAAGACGAAAAGCAAGTGCAATTTGAACACCAAGGAGCAGATTTATGGTGTGATATTGCTATTTTTTACCAACACCAAAACAAACTTAAAGCCATAGGAAACATACGTTTACAGCAGGGAGACTCTGTAAAAATGACAAGTGGTAAAATGGAGTACAACGGCAATTTAAAACTTGCCAAAGCGTATGAAAATGTTGTTCTAGAGAACACCGACATGACATTAAAAACAGATACGCTACGTTTAGACAGAGAAAAACAAGAAGCCTTTTATCAAGATTTTGGCACTGTAATAGACTCTACCAACACTCTTACAAGTGAAATTGGAAAATATTACATGGAAACTAAAAAATATCAGTTTCTAGATAGTGTTCATGTACAAAATCCAGAATACACATTAGATTCTGAACAATTAGATTATTATACCAGCTCTAAAAACGCATATATGTATGGTCCTTCCACAATTAAAGGAAAATCCTATAAAATATATTGCGAACGTGGTTTTTATGACACAAAAGTAGAAAGCGGTTATGGCATAAAAAACACAAGAATAGATTATAACGATCGTATTATTCAAGGAGACAGCGTATATTTTAATAAAGCTAGAGAATTTGCTTCTGCCACAAATAACATAGTTGTAACAGACACTATAAACAACGGTATAATTAGAGCCCACTATGCCGAAGTTTACAAAGCTAAAGATTCTCTTTTTGCTACAAAAAGAGCCGTATCTATTAGTGTAATGGAAAAAGACTCATTGTATATGCACGGAGACACTTTAATGATTACTGGCAAACCTGAAGAACGTATTCTTAGAGCGTTTAGAAATGCTAAGTTTTACAAAAAAGACCTTAGTGGCAAATGCGACTCTATACATTCTGAACAAAAAACAGGCATAACCCAACTAATTAGAACCCCTATTTTATGGAATGGAGAAAACCAAATGACAGGAGACAGCATACACTTAATATCCAATTTAAAAACTGAAAAATTAGATTCTCTAAAAGTACTTAACAATGCTTTCATCATTTCTCAAGACACTATAGGCAAAACAGGATACAATCAAGCAAAAGGAAAAGATTTATTTGGAAAATTTGAAGAAAACGAATTAAAAACAATAGACCTAGTTAAAAACACCGAAGTAATATATTATATGTATAATGATGATGATGAGCTTATTGGCATCAACAAAACTATATGCAGCGAAATACGTATTACAATGGCAAATAATGATGTAGAAGACCTAATATTTAAAGTAGAACCCGATGGTACTATTTTTCCAGAAATAGATTTACCAGAAAATAGCAGAAAGCTAAAAGGATTTATTTGGAGAGGAGAAGAAAGAATTTTAACTAAGGATGATATTTTTGATGAAGATGATAATAACATTAAACTAGTTACCATACAAGGAATAGATAACCCTATAGATATTGACGCTGAAGAAGAAGAACGCAGTAAAAACCAAGGAGACCCTATAAATAGAAATTTAAGCAATAAAAAGGCTACCAAACCCAAAAACACTAAAATTAAAAAACAACAATAATTTTTAGTCCACTGTGCAATTTGTTTATCTATGAAAAAAGATTTTTTAAAATATCAAGCACAAACATCCCCTACCCCTTTAGCCTTACAAGTATCTTATGCTAAAGGCTCTTATATTTATGATTCAGATAACCATAAGCATTTAGACTTTGTAGCCGGAGTATCTGCCTGTACTTTAGGGCATTGCCATCCAGCAATAGTTTCTGCAATTCAAAAACAAGCTGCCACGTACATGCATGTTATGGTATATGGCGAATATATACAAGAACCTGCTGTAAATTATACAAAAGAATTAGCTGCAATATTACCAAAAGAACTAAACAGCACCTATTTAGTTAACTCTGGCACCGAAGCAATAGAAGGAGCTTTAAAATTAGCAAGAAAACATACTGGACGTTCTCAAATTATTGCAGCAAAAAATGCCTACCACGGCAACACAATGGGAAGTTTAAGCCTTATGGGTTTTGAAGAACGCAAAGCCCCATTTAGACCACTTATTCCGGATATAGACTTTATAACATTTAATTCTTTTACAGAAATAGATAAAATAACCACCAAAACAGCTGCTGTTATACTAGAAACTATACAAGGTGGCGCAGGGTTTATTGAACCTGTACCAGAATATTTAAAAAAAATTAAAGAACGCTGTTTAGAAGTTGGTGCACTTTTAATTTTAGACGAAATTCAACCAGGATTTGGAAGAACAGGAAAATGGTTTTCTTTTGAACATTATAACTGTACTCCAGATATTTTAGTAATTGGTAAAGGCATGGCTTCTGGTTTACCCGTAGGCGCATTTGTTTCTTCTAAAACCATTATGAACAGCCTAAAAGAGAACCCTAAATTAGGACACATTACCACTTTTGGAGGCAATCCTGTAATTGCAGCAGCAAGCCTAGCTACCCTACACCAATTAAAAGACTCCAAAATTATTTCGCAAACGTTAGAAAAAGAAGCATTATTTAAAAAAATGCTGGTCCACCCTCTTATTAAAGAAGTAAGAGGAAAAGGGTTAATGCTAGCATTAATAGTAGATAATGGAGCTTTAGCAACTAAAATAATCTTAGAAGCAGCAAAACAAAAACTTATTTTATTCTGGTTATTATTTGAACCAAAAGCAATCAGAATTTCTCCACCACTAACCATTTCTACTACAGAAATTAAAGAAGGATGCAACACCTTACTCGCTATTTTAGACAAACAACTGCAATAATTTGTTAACTAATTTGTTAATAATATAGCCCCAACAAAGAACATAAAGTAACTACAATAGCGTACTTTTAATTCTATAGATAACTTAAAATGTTCCTATGGCATTAGAATCTAACGAAAGGCCAAACAAACCTATAGCAAAGTTTGAATCCATGTTAAAGACGGATGATGTATATTTCTTTGACGCTGAAGATTTTGAAGACATTATTCATCATTACCTTAATAATGGGAAAATTTCTCTTGCAAAAAAAGCAATTAAAATAAGCTTAAAACAACACCCTGACTCTATAGAGCTAAAACTCTTAGATGTAGAAGTATTGGTTTTTGAAAATAATTTTGATGCTGCAGAAAAACACCTAGACAAACTGCAACTATTAGATAATAATAATGAAGAAATTTATATTCAAAGAGCTAACATATTATCTAAAAAAGACAACCACCATGGAGCCATACAATTATTAAACAAAGCATTAGAATTATCTAATAACACTTTTGATATTCATTCGCTTTTAGGAATGGAATATTTATTTATAGATGATTTTAAATTAGCAAAAGAGAATTTTATGAAATGCGTTTCTTTTGATGAACAAGATTACGCATCTCTCTACAATGTTATTTACTGCTTTGAATTTTTAGAAGATTATGAAGGCGCTATAGTATATTTAAACGATTATTTAGATAGAAATCCGTATTGCGAAGTTGCTTGGCATCAATTAGGAAAACAATATTATGCAGAAAAAATGTTTAAAGAGGCACTTGCTGCTTTTGATTTTGCAATAATATCTGATGATAATTTTATTGGCGCATATTTTGAAAAAGGAAAAGTTTTAGAAAAACTAGGTAAATACAAAGAAGCTATAGAAAACTATGAAACTACTATAAAATTAGAAGACCCAACTTCACATGCTTTTTTACGTATTGGAAAATGTTATGAAAAATTAGAAGATTACGATAGAGCCAAATATTACTTTTACCAAACCGTTCATGAAGACCCTTTGCTAGATAAAGGCTGGTTAGCAATAACACGCTTTTACATGAAAAGAAAAAACTATAACAAAGCTTTATATTATATTAATAAAGCTTTAAACATAGATGGCGAAAGTCCAATATATTGGAAAAAATGTGCCAAAATTAACACAGAACTAGAAAATTACGACCAAGCAGATTTTGCCTATAAACAAGCGGTAGATTTAGGAAATTATGAGTTAGAAACATGGCTAAACTGGTCAAACATTTCTGTACTTAATGAGGATATTTCTTTTGCTATTCAAATACTGGAGCAAGGAAAACAGTTTTATCCTGATAATGATGAAATAAATTACAAAATTCCCGGTTTATACTTACTAAAGAAAGATTTAATAAACGCTAGAATTACTCTTATTGATGCCCTAAAACAAAATTTTGATGCATTTGCTGTTTTTGCAAAAGAATTTCCTCAGTTTAGTAACACAACATGGACACAAGAAATAGTAAATTCTATTAAGAAAAAATCTTAATTACTATCTATAAATGACCAAAAAAAGAACCCCAAAACAATACATCTTCATAACACTTAAAGGTATAGCAATGGGAGCTGCAGATGTAGTTCCTGGAGTATCCGGAGGCACAATCGCCTTTATATCTGGCATATATGAAGAACTAATAAACTCTATAAACAACGTTAGACCATCACTTATTACCACATTTAAAAACGATGGTTTTAAAGCATTCTGGGAAAAAGCAAATGGTAATTTTTTAGCGGCTCTATTTATAGGAATTTTTATTAGCCTATTTTCTTTAGCAACAATTGTAAGTTGGTTATTAGAAAACGAGCCTATTTTGTTGTGGTCTTTCTTTTTTGGGTTAGTATCTGCCAGTATATACTTTGTAGGTAAAGAAATAGAAAAATGGAATATTACTGCTATTATAGCCCTTATTTTGGGTGCCGCAATAGCCTATTATATAACCACACTGCCTCCAAACGAAAACATAGAAAGTCTTCCTTTTTTATTTTTATCTGGAGCACTTGCTGTTTGCGCAATGATATTGCCTGGAATTTCTGGAGCATTTATACTTGTTCTATTAGGTTCATACAAAACTATACTAGAAGCAGTACATGAAAGAAATATAAAAATTGTAATTACAGTTGGTCTTGGGGCTATTTTTGGCTTATTAAGTTTTGCTAAACTTTTAAAATGGATGTTTGCCAATTACAAAAATCTTACTTTAGCCATACTTACCGGGTTTATAATTGGTTCTTTAAATAAAATTTGGCCTTGGAAAAAAGTACTAGAAACCAAAGTTTTTGGAGATAAAATAATACCAATTAGCGAACAAAGTGTTTCTCCTTTTTCTTTTGATGGTGACCCAAAAATTATGTTTGCTATACTACTTGCTATACTAGGTTTTTCTCTTATTTTTATAATGGAAAAAGTAGCTAATAAAAAATAATATGCTGCTTTGTTAAAAGCATGAGCAGCACAAGAACTACAAAAGACCAATTATTTTTAGTCCTTAAAGGATTATTTATGGGCGCAGCAAACAAAGTACCTGGAGTATCTGGTGGCATAGTTGCATTTGTAGGGGGCTTTTACGAGGAGTTTATTTACTCTCTACAAAAGATTAATCTAAAGGCTTTTAAATTACTACTAAATGGTAGACTAAAAAGTTTTATTCAATATACAAACGGTAAATTTTTAGCTCTACTAATACTAGGAATGCTAATAAGCTACTTTAGCATTTCAAAAATATTAGACTATTTTTTAATACAAAAAGAACTTTACGTTTGGTCTGCCTTTTTTGGAATGATACTTGGCTCTATATATTATATAGCAAAGGATTTTAATTATTGGAACAAAAAAACAATTACAATTGGCTTAGTTGGTTTATTAATTGGTGTTTCAATAAGTTTTTTAAGTCCTGCAAAAGAAAATGACAATTTACTATTTATTTTTATTTGCGGAATGATTAGTGTTTCTGGTATGACATTACCAGGATTATCCGGCTCTTTTATTTTAATTCTTTTAGGGAATTACGTACTACTTTTAGTAGATTCTGTAAATGCATTGTACGACACTTTTTCCGAAATAGTAACAGGTGATTTTAGTTTCACAAAAAATACCAAAAGACTTAAAACATTAAAAATACTTGCCGTATTTACAACTGGATCAGCTGCAGGCTTAGTAACCTTATCTCATCTATTAAATTTTGTACTTAAAAAATACAAAAACAATACAACTGTTTTAATAATAGGATTTATAACAGGATCATTAGGAGTGGTTTGGCCTTGGAAAAAAACAATTTACAAAACTAGTGCTAAAGGAGAAATTCTTTTAGACAGTAACAACAAAAAAATAATTAGTAATTATGAACGCTATTTTCCAAATTTTGAAAATAGTGAAACGTGGTGGGCTATATTTTTTATAGCTTTGGGTATTTTAATATTATTAGGAATTGATTGGTATGGCAATAAAAGAAGAAAAACAATATAAATTTGGTTTAGTAGGTAAAGACATTTCCTATTCTTTTTCAAGAGGGTATTTTTCTGATAAATTTAAAAATATGGGCTTAAGTAATTATTCCTATGTAAATTTTGATTTAAAGTCTATTAATAAGTTTCCTGAAATAACAGAAAATTCCAATAGCATTAGTGGCCTTAATGTTACCATACCTTATAAAGAAGTTGTAATACCCTTTCTACAAAGTTTAGATGCAGATGCGGAAAAAATTGGCGCCGTAAATACAATTAAAATAACAGAAAATGGATTAAAAGGCTATAATACAGACACCTACGGATTCAAACATACTATTCTGCCATTTTTAAAAGAACATCATACAAAAGCATTAATTTTAGGAACCGGTGGAGCTTCAAAAGCAATTGCATATGTTTTTAAAGAGTTAGGAATAGAATATACTTTTGTATCTAGAAGTTCTGGTGAAAAAAAAATTACTTATAAAGAACTAACTAAAAACACTTTTAAAGAATACTCTGTAATTGTAAACTGCACCCCATTAGGAACGCATCCAAATATTAAAGAAAAACCAGCACTACCCTATTCTTTTATTAATGAAAAGCATTTACTATTTGATTTAATTTACAATCCAGAAAAAACAGCCTTTTTATTAGCAGGAGAAGCCCAAGGAGCAGCTATATGTAATGGGCAAAAAATGTTAGAATTACAAGCGGAAAAAGCTTGGGAAATATGGAATTCTTAATTCGTACAACAGCTGTATTTTCTATATAGATTAAGCTTCTAAATTTCACAAATAAAGGGTAGTAAACTTTATTCCTTTAGCAATTATAAGCATATAATTAAAAAGAATGCAATTTATCTTTTGCTATATCTTTTGTTGTTACTATCTTACAATATACTTTTTTTAGACTAAAAAAACATAGTATAATGCAGGAAGAGAAAGACAATAATCTACAAGATAACGTAGAAGAACATAACAGTTCAGAAACTACCAACGCAACAAATGCATTGGAGAAAACCACTGAAGAATCTACCCTTGAAGTAGTGAATGAAGCAGATAGCGAAGAATCTATACACAAAGAGATAGATGAAGAAAATGCAGAAGATGCAGAAGACACTAACAACCAACAAAGGCATGAAATACCTTTATTAGATTACCACTCTTTAAGCATGGAAAACTTGGTTGGCGAACTACAAAGATTAGTTCGTAACGAAAAAGTACAAGCTATTAAAAAACATGTTGACGGTATTAAAACTGAGTTTGACCTAAAATTTCAAGAATTTTTAGAGTTAAAAAAAGAAGAATTTATTGCAAGCGGCGGTAATGAAATAGACTTTAGATATAACTCTGTTACCAAAAGACAATTTAATGAAGTTTATAGTGATTACAGAGAAAAGAAAAACACATACTATAAAAGTTTAGAAAAAAGCTTGAATCAAAATCTTGCGGAAAGACTAGAACTTATTGAAAATCTTAAAGGGTTAGTAAATGTTGAAGAAGACATAAACACCACTTATAAAAACTTTAAAGATATTCAAGAACAATGGCGTAATGCTGGTCCTATACCAAGAACCAACTATAATGATGTATGGAAAACGTACCAACACCATATTGAAATATTTTACGATTTTCTTAATATAAACAGAGAACTAAGAGATTTAGATTTTAAACATAATTTAGAAGAAAAGCTAAAAATTGTTGAAAAAGCAGAACAATTAGCTAATGAATCAGATTTAAACAAAGCTTTTAGAGAATTACAAACCCTGCATAAAATCTGGAAAGAAGATATTGGCCCAGTTGGCAAAGATCACAGAGAACAAATTTGGGAACGCTTTAGTGCTGCAACAAAAGTATTACACAACAGAAGACAAGAATACTACGCAGAACAAGATAAAGTTTATGAAAAAAACTTAGAAGAAAAGAACACAATAATTGCAAAAATTACTGATTTATCTAATAACATATCTAAAAATCATAAGCAATTACAACAACAAATAAAAAGTCTAGAAGCTTTAAGAGAAGATTTTTTTAATGCGGGCAAAGTGCCACAAAAAGAAAATGAAAAAACATGGGCCGCTTTTAAAGAAGCGGTAAGAGCTTTTAACAGAAACAAAAACAGTTTTTACAAAAACTTAAAAAAAGAACAACAACTAAACTTAGACAAAAAAAGAGAGTTATTAAACCTTGCAATTTCTCTTAAAGATAGTGAAGATTGGGATAGTACTACCCCAAAAATGAAACGCATACAAAGCGACTGGAAAAAAATTGGACATGTACCAAGAAAATATTCCGACAAAATGTGGAACGAGTTTAAGTCTGCTTGTAACCACTATTTTGACAGAGTTCATGCTATTAAAAACAAATCTAACAAAGAAGAAATAGCTAATTACGACCTAAAAAATGCTTTTTTAGAAAAAATTAAAGAATTTAAACTTACTGGTGAAAGAAATGCTGATTTAACTTCTATAAAATCTTTTATTGCCGAATGGAAAACTTTTGGTAGAGTTCCATTTAATAAAAAACATATAAATCAGAAGTTTAATAAAATATTAGATGCTTTATTTAACAAACTAGATGTTAGTAGGCAAGAATCTGAACTTTTAAAATATGGTGATAAAATTCAGCAACTAGCCAATTCAGAAGACAACCAACGAGCAATACAAAATGAGCGTACTTTTATTAGAAAAAAAATAAACGAAAGTAAAGACGAAATTAGACAGCTAGAAAATAATCTACAATTTTTCTCTAACGCATCTGAAGATAATCCTCTAGTAAAAGACGTTATTAAAAATGTACAAAAGCACAAAGATTCATTAGCTACTTGGACCGAAAAATTAAAAAAGCTAAACATTTTAGAAAACAATTTAAACAAAGAAGAACCTGTTAGCGAAAGCGAGCCAAACTCTTCTTCTGAAGAAGAATAAACACCAAAAAAAGGGTATCTATTTAGATGCCCTTTTTTTGTTTTTCTTAATAACCTACATTATAAATCCATACAGTTCATCGAGGTTAATTACGTTTTATCGTTAAGTAATTTTACAGTTTATCGATTTTTTTCTCTTTCCAAAACACATCATAATAATAAGAAAAAATTAGTAAATACTGTATTTTATTAGCATTTCACCCTATATAAAGCTTAAAATTATCAAATTAATAATTACACACTGTTGATTTATTTTTTAGAAAATAAAAATCAGAGTTCTATATTTGAAAAAATAGTTTCCCCATTTTTTTCATTTTCCCTACAAAAACAAAGATTCTATTAGCTGTGCTTAACATAGTAGAATTTGTATTATGCTTAAAATAGTTTTAAACAACCAACAACAATTAAGCTGTTATTAAGGAATGAAAAAAATTAAACGATCCCATTTAATAATTCCAATTTCAATTATTATTCATCTGTGCATTATTAATGGCACATTACTTTTACTAACACCAGAAACGTATTTACCAAAAAATAATATTCTTTACTATAATTTTTCTTGGCTCATAATAACCTACGGATTAAAATATTACTCTATAGGAAGGAAAGATTCATTTATGACCAATGTTAATAAAATGTTTCAGTTATACTTAATTTATGGTATTGCTTATTTAGCTCTATTTACAATTACCAGAACTACAGTACATTCTTTATGGCATCAATTAATGGTATATTTACTTATATGCTCTTCAATAACATGGTATAGAATAATCTTTTTTTGGGCAAGAAGAAATTATAGAATGATTGGAGGAAACTCTGTTAATGTAATTGTTCTTGGTAACGACTCAAACTTAAAAAAAATTAAGCGCATTTTTGATGACCCATATTTAGGATATAGATATAAAGGATATTTTGACAATACAGTATCTAACAGCTCTAACTACCTAGGTAATATTTTAGATAGTTTTAAATATGCATTAGAGAATGATATTGATGAAATTTACTGTATAGCATCTAATTTTAATGCCGAAGAATTAAAAAATTTAGTAGATTTTGCAGACAATAACCTTATAAAATTTAAAATTATATTAGACAATAAAGAGGTTTTTTCTAAAGCAATGTCAATTGAAGCCTATCAAAACGTTCCTATATTAAACCTCAGAAAAGTTCCATTAGATACAGAATATGCAAGAATAGCAAAACGAACTTTTGATATACTATTTTCTCTTTTAGTTATTATTGGTGTGTTATCTTGGTTAACACCAATACTTTATATTTTAATAAAATTAGAAAGTAAAGGTCCATTATATTTTAAACAAAAAAGGCATGGCTTTAAACGTAGGGTATTTTGGTGTTACAAATACCGATCAATGGCTGTAAATGAAGATTCTGATTCTAAAATGGCTACTAAAAACGACCTTAGAGTAACCAGAGTTGGACGCTTTATTCGTAAAACTAGTATAGATGAATTGCCACAGTTTATAAATGTATTAAAAGGAGATATGAGTGTTGTTGGCCCCAGACCACATATGGAAATACACACTAAAGACTACCAAAGCTCTGTAAATAAATATTTAGTTCGCCATTTTGTAAAACCTGGCATTACAGGACTTGCTCAAATTAAAGGATATAGAGGCGAAATCGGAAAAAAATCAGACATATTAAACAGAACTAAACTAGATATTTTTTACGTGGAAAAATGGTCTTTAATGTTTGATTTTAGAATAGTCTATTCTACAGTTGCCAATATATTAATAGGAGAAGAAAATGCTTATTAATTAGTATAAACAAGTATAAAATAAAAAAGCTACTTTACCACATAGGTAAAGTAGCTTTTTTATTTTATACTAAAGTACTACTTAGCTACATTTACTGCCCTAGTTTCTCTAATAACAGTAACTTTTACTTGACCTGGATACGTCATATCTGTTTGTATTTTCTGAGAAATTTCAAAAGAAAGTTGCGCTGCTTTATCATCATTTACTTTTTCACTTTCCACAATTACACGTAACTCTCTACCTGCTTGTATTGCATAAGCCTTTTGTACCCCTGTAAATCCAAAAGCTATTTCTTCTAAATCTTTTAAACGTTGTATGTAAGAATCTAAAACCTGTCTTCTTGCTCCAGGTCTTGCGCCACTAATAGCATCACAAACCTGTACAATTGGAGATATTAATGTTTTCATTTCTATCTCATCATGGTGCGCTCCAATTGCATTACAAACATCTGGCTTTTCGCCAAATTTTTCTGCCCATTGCATTCCTAAAATAGCGTGTGGTGTTTCTACCTCTGCTTCAGTATTTGGCACTTTACCAATATCATGTAACAAACCTGCTCTTTTAGCTAGTTTAGGGTTTAATCCTAATTCTGCAGCCATTACACCACAAAGTTTTGCTACTTCTCTAGAATGCTGCAATAAGTTTTGGCCATAAGAAGAACGGTATTTCATTCTTCCTACTGCTTTTATTAATTCTGGATGTAAACCATGAATTCCTAAATCTATAACAGTACGTTTTCCTATTTCAACAATTTCTTGTTCTATTTGTTTTTCCGTTTTTCTTACTACCTCTTCAATACGTGCAGGGTGTATTCTACCATCTGTAACTAATTTATGTAACGATAAACGAGCAACTTCTCTACGTACAGAATCAAAACAAGAAAGAATTATTGCTTCTGGTGTATCATCTACAATAATTTCTACTCCAGTTGCAGATTCTATTGCTCTAATATTTCTACCTTCTCTACCAATAATACGTCCTTTTACATCATCAGATTCTAAGTTAAATACAGATACGCAATTTTCTACTGCTTCTTCTGTTCCTATACGCTGTATACTATTTATAACAATCTTCTTAGCCTCTTGTTGGGCGGTTAACTTAGCTTCTTCTATAGTAGATTGTATGTAAGCCATAGCATCTGACTTTGCTGTTTCTTTTAAAGAAGCTAGGAGTTGACTTTTGGCTTCGTCTGCAGATAATCCAGAAATAACTTCTAATTGCTGTACTTGATTTCGGTGAAGCTTTTCTAATTCTGATTGCTTTTTTTCTAAAAAGCTAGATTTATGTTCTACTTCTTTAAGTTTACCTTCTAATTGACTGTTTATTTTTTTATTCTTTGAAAGTTCACCACTTATTTGAGATTCTTTATCTCTAGTACGTTTTTCTGCATCACCAATTTTCTTGTTTTTATTAACTATAACTTTCTCATGCTCTGCTTTTAGTTCTAAAAACTTTTCTTTTGCTTGAAAAATTTTATCTTTTTTAATGCTGTCTCCCTCTACTTTGGCTTCTTTTAAGATGCTTGCTGCATCTTTTTTAGCAGCTGCTATAATTTTAGAAGCCTTTCCTTTTTCCATAAATTTTGCAATTACAAAACCTATTGCAAGACCAACTATTCCTGCTATAATCAATATACTGTTATCCATAGTTTTAAAATTTAATATAAAAAAAGCCCACATTAGCGAAGTTTTGTACAAACTCCATAAATACAAGTTTAGGGCTAACAAATAGATCAAGGATCCTTATACAAGTAAGGCCTGCTTTTACCATTTAAACTCACCCTTTTTAAACAATTCAACGTTGAGTTTGTCAAAAGATATTACCAATGTGGGCAGTAACTTTAGTTTATTTATAAGAACTTATTTTATACCTAACTTAGAAGTTACTAATAAATCTAACGCTTTTAAACGCTCTGTAGCTTCATCAGTTCCTTCTGCTTTTTCTATGCCTTTTTGCTCTATTTTCGAAGCAAATTGTAAGGCACACATTGCCAATACATCTTGCTTGTCTCTTACTGCATAATTTTGCTCAAATTTTTTTGCAAGCTGCTCTATATTTTTAGCCGCTTTACGCAATCCTTCCTCTTGGCTAGGGTCTATTGTTAATGGATACACCCTATCCGCTATTGAAAGCTTTATTTTGAGCTTTTCTGACATATTTATTATTAAAACATTATTCTGAAAGTTGTGCTATACAATAGTCTAACTCTCTAATTAATGTATTTATTTTTAGCTTAGCTTCAGTTTTATTTGTATCACTGCCCAGCATTGAATTTGCTAACTTTAGAGAATTGTATTTTTCTTTCCATTCTGTAATACTCCTACGAGTAACGTCATGTTCCAATTTAATGGTCATTAATTCTTTTTCTAAAGTTTCATTAACCTGTTGTTGCAATTCTAACTTATGCAATAACTTGCTAATTTTGTTTTCTAGAGAATCAACAATTTTAACCAATTCACTCATACACAAAAATCAATGCGTTTTACACAAAGTTAACATACATCTTAAGACTTAGCAATATTTTTTTGATTATTATTTTAGAGAATACTTTAATTCGTTTGTAAACGTTGCTAATTAAACAGATTTAGAATTAAAATAAGAATAGTTTACGTAAGTTTTTAAAACCTATTAATTACTTTCGTGGTAACTTATCCATATTTATGAAACACTTTTTTTTATTTTTTACTTTTTGCATACTTTTTATTTCTCCTGTAATTTCTCAAAACGACTATCCACAAGATGTTTTTAGATCTCCTATGGACATTCCTTTAATTTTAGCAGGAACCTTTGGAGAACTACGTTCTAACCATTTTCATTCTGGCATAGACATAAAAACAAAACAAAGAGAAGGACTTCCTATATATGGTATTGGCGATGGAACTATTTCTCGAATAAAAGTGTCTTTATGGGGTTACGGAAAAGTAATTTACATTACACATCCTAACGGATATACTTCTGTATATGGGCATCTTCAAAAATTTTCTCCTAAAATTGAAAGTTATATTAAAAAAATTCAATACCAAAAAAAATCGTATGAGGTAGAAGTGTTTCCAAATCATGGGGAGTTAAAAATTTCTAAAGGAGACGTAATAGCTTATAGTGGTAATACTGGTAGTTCTGGAGGCCCACATTTACATTTTGAAATACGCAGTACTGCAACAGAAAAACCTACAAATCCATTACTGTATGGTTACAGGGTAGAAGATGCAACTAATCCAACATTAGTAAAATTATTTGGATATCCGCTTGATGAAAACGCACAAATAAACAAAAGTAACGAAAGAATACAGTTAAATTTTAAAAAGCAAAACGATGGATCTTTCTTAGCCGATAAAGTAAGTGCAGTAGGAACTATTGGTTTTGGCTTTGTAGGCTTTGATCGCCAAGATTTAGCAGCAAATAAAAATGGTATTTACTCTTTAGAACAACTTGTAAATGGCAAAACATACACCAAGTATTCTCTTGAAAAATTTTCTTTCTCTGAAAGCAGATACATTAACACTTTTATAGATTATGAGTTTTACAGTAAATATAGGCAACGAATACAAAAGTGTTTTAAAACCCCTAGTAATAGATTAAGTATATATAATGAGACTATTAATGATGGTAAAATTAAAGTTGTAGAAGGGCTATCGTACAACATAGAACTTAGAATAAAAGATTTAGAAGGCAATACTACTAAATTGGTAATACCAGTTGAAGGAAAAAAAGAAGTTATAAAAAAGAAAAAAACAAACAATAAAACGGACTACTATGTAATAGCTAAAAAACCAAATAATTTTACTGCTGGTCCTGCAAAAGTTTATTTTCCATCTAATACGTTTTATGAAAATTTTTATATGGACTTACGCCATACAAATGATACGGTAACTTTTCATAATAGTAGTGTTCCTGCGCATAGAAATTTTACTATTACTTTTGATGTTGCCTCCTATTCTATAGAAGAACAAAAAAAGCTTTTTATAGCTCGCCTTAATAAGAACTCTAAACCAAGTTATGTTACTACCTATAAAAGAGGTAATACATTTACAACCAGAACCAAAAACCTGGGCACTTACACCATAGCTAAAGACACTATTGCTCCAAAAATTACACCCAAAAATTTTAAAAGTAAACAATGGCTTAACAATTATAAATATTTAAGTTTACGAATAACAGATGATTTTAGTGGAATAAACACCTACTCCGCTACTATAAACGGAGAATGGGTATTAATGGAATATGAAAGTAAAAAAAACACCCTAACTTATAACTTTGAAGACAAAATATTAAAAGAACAAAAATGTCTTCTTAAAGTTGTTGTTACAGATAATGTTGGCAATACTGCAGAATACACCACTACTTTTTATCGAAAATAACTTTTCTTGAAAAATTTAAAATATTTATTTCTTCTATGCTTCTTGTGCGTTACTAGTTATGGACACGCACAAACAGCTACTATTACAGGAGTAATTTTAAACCAAGAAAACCAGCCAATTTCTGGAGTAAATATTAAAACAAAAAACAATGGCACCTACTCAGATGTTAATGGGTACTATATTTTACAAATAGTAGCGGATCAAAAAACAGAAATTACTTTTTCGCATATAGGTCATAAAAATGTAGTTTTAAATTCGTTAATACTAAATACTAATGAAACCTATGAATTTAATCCAATTTTAAAAACCGATGTAATACAAGTAGATGAAGTAACCATTACTGCTAATGGAGAAAAAAAAGTAAGTGGCATTAGTAATTTATCTACCAAACAAATAACCAAAATTCCAGGGGCAAATGCAGGTGTAGAAAATATTTTAAAATTATTACCTGGAGTAAATTCTAACAACGAACTAAGTACGCAATATGCGGTTCGAGGTGGTAATTATGATGAAAATCTTATTTATATTAATGAAATAGAAGTATACAAACCTTTTTTAATACGTTCTGCACAACAAGAAGGTTTAAGTATAATTAACAGTAGCATGGTACAAAGTATTAAATTTTCCTCTGGAGGTTTTCAAGCAAAATATGGCGACAAACTCTCTTCTACTTTAAATATTACTTATAAAACACCTATAAAACGGCAAACACAAATAGACTTAAGTCTTTTAGGAGCTAGTGCTACATTAGAAACCGCATCAAAAAATAAAAAATTAACAAGCATTACAGGAGTTAGATATAGAAACAATAGTCTACTTGTAAACAGTACGAACACTAATGCTAATTTTAACCCAACTTTTGCCGACATACAAAGTTATTTTACCTATCAATTTTCTGAAAAATTTAGGTTAAATGTATTAGGAAACATTTCTATAAACGACTATAAAAATGAGCCCTTAAATAGAGAAACAAATTTTGGAACCATTAATAATCCACAAACTTTAATAGTTAATTACGAAGGACAAGAAAATAACAGATACAATACTGTGTTAGGTGCATTAAAAGGAACCTACCAAATTAATGAAGACCTTACATTAAAAGCTATATCCTCTATCTACCACACCACCGAAGAAGAATATTCAGATGTTATAGCCTCTTATTTATTAGGAGCTTCTGACACCGATTTTGAGGAAGAAAACACTACAGACATAACTAAAGGAGTTGGCTCTCAATTTAACAGAGCCAGAAATGAACTAGATGCGTTAATATTTAATCTTGAACTAAAAGGTATTTATCGTAAAAAAAGTAGCATCTTAGAAATGGGAGCAAAATATACGCATGAGGATATTAGAGACCAATTAAGAGAGTCTGAATTTATAGACTCCGTAGGCTTTTCTATAAGACCACCAGAATCTCAGTTTACAAACAACCAACCCATTACACCTTTTACAGCGCCTTTAGTTGCCTATACAGGAATAAATGCTACCAACTTTGTAAAAACTAATCGCTTTTCTGGGTATGTACAATATAGCAACACCACTTCTTGGAATTCTCACAACTTATATTACAATTTAGGTATTAGAAGCCAATACTGGACTGTTAGTGGTACAGACGTTCCTAAAAACTCCCATATTGTAGTTAGTCCTAGATTTCAATTTGCATGGAAACCAAATTGGGAAAAAGATATGTTTTTTAGATTAGCAACCGGAGTATACCACCAACCTCCTTTTTATAGAGAGCTTAGGAATCAAAATGGCATTATCAATTCGGATGTTAAAGCACAAAAAGCTATACATTTTGTAGCAAGTAATGAATATAGTTTTCTCTTATGGGAAAGACCCTTTAAATTAATAAATGAGCTTTATTATAAAAAAATAACAAATGTAAACCCTTATACTTTAGAAGATGTTCGTATACGGTATGTAGCTTTAAACAATGCAAAAGCATATGCCTATGGCGCAGAGGTGCGTTTAAATGGTGCTTTTGTACCCGGAACAGAATCTTGGGTTTCTCTTGGCTATCTAAAAACAGAAGAAAATATTGATAACAGAGGATACATTTCAAGACCCACAGATCAACGTTTAAAAGTTGGTATACTTTTTCAGGATTATGTGCCTAATATGCCAGAACTAAAAATGTATTTAAATTTAGTATACAATACTGGTTTACCTGGTGGCTCTCCCAGCTATGCAGATCCTTATATTTTTCAGAAAAGATTAAGAGATTATAAAAGGGCAGATTTAGGAATTTCATATATTTTTGTAGATGCAGACAAAAAGTATCCAAAAAACCATTGGTTGCATGGTTTTAAAGATCTTAGTGTAGGGATTGAAATTTTCAATCTTTTCAATAATCAAAACTCTATAACAAATACATGGGTTAGAGATGTAGACAGCAAACAACAATATGCAATCCCTAATTTTATGACCAGTCGTGTTCTTAATTTAAAATTAAGTATGCGTTTATAAACAAAACAATGTCTAGAATAATTTTTACAGTTTTATTATTTGTGTCAATAACCATAAATGCACAAAAAAATATTTATGAAAGTTCTAAGTTTAACAGCCTTAGCAAAACTCATAAAACACTTGCTATTCTTCCTTTTTTAACCAATTTAGATTTAAAAGAAAATATTGCAAAAAAAGACCTAAAAGACCTAGAAGAAAAAGAAGGGTATGCGGTACAAAATGCTTTGGAAACATATTTCTCTAAACGTAAAAAGAAAAAGAAATTTTCTGTTGAATTTCAAAACACAAAAGACACAAAAGCAATTTTAGCAAAAAATAATATTACCTATAAGAATATTGATATTTATACTATTAAAGAGTTAAGCACTATTCTTAATGTAGATGGTATAATTAGCGGAAACCTAGATCTTACCATTTTATTATCTAAAGGAATACCTTCAGAATTTAATTTAGCAGATTATTTTTTAGGAGATTCAAATTTTGGAAGAATTGGAGTAAAAATAAGTGACGGAACTACCGGTAAACTTTTATGGAAATACGAAAAACGCATTACAAAAAAGACCGGAAAAAACACTACAGACCTTATAGATCGTATGATGAAATTAGCTATTAGAAAGTTTCCGTATGAAAAAGAAAGAAAGAAAAATAAAAAGTAATTTTTTTATTTTTCAATAAACTCTTTTAACACTCCAATAGTATAATCAATTTCTTCTTTAGTATTAAATTTTGAAAATGAAAATCTAATAGATGGTTTTTCTAAATCTTCTTTAGACAAAATTTCACTTAATACATGAGAATCTAAACTACTACCCGATTGGCAAGCACTACCTTTAGAGCAAGCAATACCTTTTATATCTAAATGAAATAGTAACATTAAAGATTTTTCATTCGAAATTGGCAAACATACATTTACTAAAGTATATGTGCTTTTATCTAAATCACCAGAAAGACCATTAAATTTAACTCCTGGTATTTTATTCGTAATAGTTTCTATAAAATAGTGTTTTAGGCTTTTTACAAAACTTGCCTCTTCTGCTAGATTATTATATGATTGTATAAAAGCTTCTTCTAAACCAATTATATTATGAAAAGATTCTGTACCTGCCCTAAATCCTCTTTCTTGAGAACCTCCAAAAATTAAAGGTTTTAAACCTAAATTTTTCTTTATATAAACAAACCCAATACCTTTTGGACCATGAAATTTATGAGCCGCAGCAGTTAAAAAATCAACAGGTGTTTTTTGAACATCCCAATTATAATGCCCTACAGATTGTACTGTATCGGAATGTAAAAGAGCATTATTCTCTACACAAACAGTACTAAAGGCGTTTAAATCTATTTTATTTCCTATCTCGTTATTTACATGCATTAAACTTACCAATGTTTTAGTATCCTCTTGTTTTAGTAAGTTTTCTAAATGATCAAGCTTAGGGTTTCCGTATACATCTAAATCCAAATATTCTACAACAATAGCATACTCTTTTTCCAACTCTTCCACAGTATGTAAAACAGCATGGTGTTCTATTCGTGTTGTTATAATTCTTTTTATAGCTAGGTCTCTAACTGCAGAATGTAAAACCATATTATCTGCCTCTGTACCACCGGAAGTAAATATTATCTCAGAAGGTTTTGCGTTTAAATATTTTGCAATAGTTTTTCTTGCACTCTCAACTGCAGTTTTTGCAGAACGTCCAAAACTATGTGTAGAAGAAGGATTACCATAATAAGTAGTTAATGCCTCTTGCATTTTAACAATAACACTCTCTCTTACTTGTGTTGTAGCTGCATTATCAAAGTATACTTTTTTCATCCAAAAACAGAATTATATGCTTTTGTTTTTATAACAAAAGGCAAGCAAAAGTAAAGTAAATTTAACACATTAAAAATATTCTAATTAAGAATTACAAATCGTTAATTTAGACTTAAATCAAGTGTAGTTCTTAGCAAATTCTCCTTTTTTTAAATTAAATTTGAAGCATGAAAAAGCTTTTATATAGTATAGTATTAATTTTTATTTTCTCTTGTGATGATGGTGACTTACAAATAGAGACTATAGATTTTGACAGTATAACCACCATTAATTACTGTGATGAAATTGAGATAGACCAAGAAAATATACTGTTTAAAATTAATGAAAACGAAGCTCTAATTTTAGAGTTACCTGCTAATTTGTTAATAAATGAAATTAGTACCGAAGATATAGAAAGTATAATTAGTTCTGATGGACCATCTACTCTAACCTATAGAACTTTTTCTGATGATGTTTCTACAGATTATTTTTGTTCAGATATACCCCTAACCACACCTACGGTTACAGAAGAAATTGTTGCTTCAAGTGGTCTTTTATATATTACAACTACAACGGAAGATAATGTTACGTATGATCACGATATAACTTTAAGCAATATTACTTTTGAAACATCTGCTAATACAAGAATTACAGACTTAAACATTGAATCGTTTGGAGACATTTCAACTGAAAAAAGTTCTGTATCTATAGATTTTAATGATATAACTACGATTAACAATTGTGATTCTATTGAAACGGACCAAGAAAATGTAGTATTCAAAATTAAAGGCTCTGAAGCATTAATTTTAAAACTACCAGCAAATCTACTAACAAATGCAGTTACTACAACTGATACCGAAAGTACTATTAGTATTGATGGAGAAACTACATTAACCTATAGGTTTTATACCAATACTGTTTCTACAGATTATTTTTGTTCTAGTGTTACCCCTGCAACACCTGAAATTATTGAAGAATTTTCTGCAGAAAGTGGTACCGTTCTAATAACTACAACAACGGAAGACAATATTAATTATACACACACAATTACTTTAGATAGTGTTGTTTTTGAGTCTTCTATTGTATCGCAAATTATAAATGTATCAATAGATGCTTTTGGAGATATTAGTACAACAGCAAATTAAGAATTCTGATATACATAAACTTCTGTAGCTCCCATACCATATTTTTGATAATCGGCATCATAAAATTTAATATTTTCATACCTTCTAAAAAGATACCTTAGTTCTTCTTTTAGAACCCCCTCACCTACACCATGTATAAAAACTATTTTCTGAATTTTCTTTCGCATTGCAAATTCTAATTGTCGTTTAGCAGTTTCTAATTGCAAGTTTAATTTGTCGTAACTACTCATATTGGCAGAATTTTTAACCAATTTATGTACGTGTAAATCTACCTCCATCTTTGGAGCGTTACGTTCTTTTGGCTTAAAAACCTTTGTTTTTCTTTTTTTAGGTATTTCTTTTTCTGATTTAATTTTTGCTACTTCATAATTAGTAACTGTAATATCTGTGCCAATAATTGTTAATTCTTTATCTAAAAAAGTAATTACAAAACCATTTGTATCCTCTATTGTTATATTAACTCCATCTACATTAATAATGGTTCCTGAAATAACATCATCTATAGTTTCTACTTTATCACCTATATTAAAAACACTCATTATTTTATTTTAATTACTCAAAAATAATAGTAATTTTCAGCTTCTTTCTTAAAAATTTACATGAAATTATTAGTTAGTATAGTTTTACTTAGCCTAGAACAATTTATGCTACCCTGCTTAACTAAAAAAATTGTAGGAATAGAATGCCCTGGTTGTGGCTTGCAACGCTCTTTAATGCTAATAACAAATGCAGATTTTATTGGGGCTTATAAATTATACCCTCCTATTTACTGCATTATTATATTGCTAGGCTTCTATAGTACTCAGAGTTTTATTAAAATAAAACACAGTAATAAAATTATAGTAACTTTGACCTTTATAACCCTCACATTTATTTTAACCAACTATATTTCTAAATTTATCAAATTAATTTAATACTATGGAGCAAAAATTACCAAACACAGGAGTTATTATAGGATTAAGTATAGCTTCTATTTTATTTTGTTGGTGTTATGGCGTTTTAGGTTTAATTCTTGCAATTGTTGCATTAATCCTTGCCAGTAAAGCAACAAAAATTTACAATACAGAACCTGAAATTTATACTGATTTTGGCACCGTTAAAACAGGTAAGGTTTTAGCTATTATTGGAATTATACTAAATATTCTTTTTATTGTTTTTATTATTTGGATTATATCAATTGTAGGTTTAGATGCCTTACAAGACGAAGAATTAGCCAAAGAAAGAATGGAAGATTATATGAACAATAGATAATTTTATTTTACATATAGTAGAAAAAAAATCCCCAAAACAACAGTTTGGGGATTTTTTTTAATTACTAAACAACTAAGTTATTTTTTAAAACTCTTTAAGGTATTTATAATTATAGAAACACAATCTAGCAACTCTTCTTCTGTAATAACTAATGGAGGTGCAAAACGGATTATATTACCGTGTGTTGGTTTAGCTAACAATCCATTTTCTTTCATTGCCATACAAATATCCCATGCAGTAGAGCTCTCTTCTGTATCGTTTATTAAAATTGCATTTAAAAGCCCTTTTCCTCTAACAGCATTTACAAGTGTACAAGTAGGTATAAACTCATTTAGTTTTTTTCTAAACAATTCTCCTAATTTTTCTGCATTTTCTGCTAGATTCTCTTCTTCTACAACCTCTAAAGCAGCAATACCAACAGCTGCAGCAATAGGGTTTCCGCCATAGGTACTACCATGATTTCCAGGACCTATAACATTCATAATAGCATTATTTGCTAATATTCCAGAAACAGGATAAGCACCACCAGACAATGCCTTTCCTAACACTAAAATATCTGGAAAAACATTTTCATGATCTACAGCTAACATTTTACCTGTTCTAGCAATTCCTGTTTGTACTTCATCTGCTATAAATAAAACATTATACTTTTCACATAATGCTTTAGCTTTAGCTAAATAGTTTTCAGAAGGTACATATACACCTGCTTCACCTTGTATAGGTTCTACTAAAAAACCTGCAACATTTTTAGTCGTACTTAACGTTTCTTCTAAAGCCTCTAAATTATTATATGCAATCTTTATAAAACCATTTGTATAAGGTCCAAAATTGGTTCTTGCAACAGGATCGTTAGAAAAAGAAATTATAGTAGTTGTTCTACCATGAAAATTATTTTCGCAAACAATAATTTGTGCTTCATTTTCTGGAATTTCTTTTACTTCATACGCCCACTTTCTACAAACTTTTAAAGCTGTTTCTACAGCCTCAGCTCCTGTGTTCATAGGTAAAAACTTATCAAACCCAAAAACACTTGTTACCTTTTTCTCAAACTTACCAAGCATGTCATTATAAAATGCTCTAGAAGTTAATGTTAAAGTTTTTGCTTGTTCTGTTAGTGCCCCTACAATTTTAGGATGACAGTGTCCTTGATTTACTGCAGAATACGCAGATAAAAAATCATAATACTTTTTTCCTTCTACATCCCACACATAAACCCCTTCTCCTTTACTAAGTACCACTGGTAATGGATGATAGTTATGTGCTCCGTGTTTGTTTTCTAAATCGATCGCTTGTTGCGAAGTTAATTGGTCTAAAACAGCCATTTTAATTTTGTTTAAATTAATAAAATAACCATTCCTTATCTACCTTTATCCTTTCGAAGAACTCGAAAATTCAGCGTGGGAAAGAAATCATCCCTAAGAGCATGCAAATTACATTTTTTTTTAAAATTATGTACTTTATTTAGATCACATTTATATAAAATAATACCAAATAGAAAAACTCTAACCCATATTTTTAATAACGGCGGCTTTAACTTACAAGTTGTTTTTATTTTTAATTTTCATAAAAATCAGCCAAATATCCTGTAAAACCTATTTGATATCCTTTCCTATTCTTATTTTTGCATTATGCGAAAAAAGAACAAGAGAATAATTCTTGAAAATATAGAAATTATTGATGCTGGTGCAAAAGGAAAAACTATTGGAAAAGCTCCTGATGGCAGAGTGGTTTTTACTACAAATGCAGTACCTGGTGATGTTGTAGATATACAAACAACAAAAAAGAGAAAAGCATATTTTGAAGGCACTGCCATAAATTTTCACAAATTTTCTGACAGACGTACCGAACCAGTTTGTGAACACTTTGGTGTTTGTGGTGGTTGCAAGTGGCAAAACATGAATTATAAAGACCAACTTTTTTATAAAGAAAAAGAAGTGCTAAATAATTTAGTTCGTATTGGTCATTTAGAGCTACCTGAAACTACTCCTATTTTGGGTTCTAAAAAACAATATTTTTATAGAAATAAGATGGAATTTTCTTTTTCGGATAGTCGTTGGTTAACTCTAGACGAAATTAAGTCTGATAAAGATTTTGATAATAAAAATGCTCTAGGTTTTCATATACCAGGAATGTGGGACAAAATTTTAGACCTAAATAAATGTCACCTTCAAGAAGACCCTTCTAATGCAATTAGAAAAGCAACTAAAGAGTACGCACTAAAAACTAACATGACATTCTTTAACCCTAGAAACCATACAGGAATGTTACGTACATTAATGCTTAGAACCACTTCTACTAGAGAAATTATGGTTTTAATACAGTTTTTTGAAGAGCATAAAGAAAAAAGAGAAAATTTATTGCAATATTTAAAAGATACATTTCCTAAAATTACCTCTTTACAATATGTAATTAACCAAAAACAAAATGACACTATTTATGATCAAGAAATTGTATGCTTTTCTGGACGTGATCATATAATAGAAGAAATGGAAGGTTTACATTTTAAAATAAACGCTAAATCTTTTTATCAAACTAACTCAGAACAAGCCTACGAACTGTATAAAATAACTAGAGATTTTGCAGGATTAACAGGAGAAGAATTGGTATATGATTTATATACAGGAACAGGAACCATTGCTCAATTTGTATCAAAAAAAGCAAAAAAAGTTATTGGAATAGAATCTGTACCAGAAGCAATTTTAGATGCAAAAGAAAATGCTAAAAATAACAACCTAAGTAATACCGAGTTTTATGTTGGAGATATGAAAAATGTTTTTAACGAAGCTTTTATTACAGAACACGGGCAACCAGATATAATAATTACAGACCCACCAAGAGTAGGTATGCATAAAGATGTAGTGCAACAAATATTAAACATTTCGCCAAAAAAAATTGTTTATGTTAGTTGTAATAGTGCTACACAAGCAAGAGACCTTGAACTTATGAAAGATTATTATAAAATAGCAAAAGTGCAACCTGTAGATATGTTTCCACAAACACACCACGTAGAAAATGTTGTACTTTTAGAAAAGATATAATTGTATGGTTAAATTAAAGTTTTTAGGATTATTAATTACTGCTGTAATACTAATTTTAGCATGTGAAAAAGATGACATTTGTGTAGATGGAGACACTCCGTTATTACAAATTAGTTTTTTTGATGCAGAAGACACCAACACCGTATCTACTGTAACTTCTATCCGAGTAATTGGAGACGGGCAAACAGAAGTTATTGAAACAGACTCTCTTGTTGATCGAACCGATTTAGAAAATATTTCTATTCCTTTAAAAACAACAGAAACCAGCACTACTTTTCAATTTATTGTAGACTCTGAAGATGATGACGATGGTAATGAAACTGGAAATATAGATACTGTAACTTTTTCTTATGAGCTAGGAGACGAATATGTTTCTAGAGCTTGCGGTTTTATTGCTAATTATAATAATGTTACCTCAAATGTAAGTTTAGACACTAACAATTGGATTAAAAGCATTGAAATTATTACCGAAGACGTAAACTTAGATAATATAAATACTACACATGTTAAAATATACCATTAATTTATTTTTCTTAGTTAGTAGTATTTGTGTAATTGCGCAAAGCAAACCTATAGACACTAAACCTAAAGATACCGTAGAATATAAACAAGCCTACGGTTTACGTGTAGGAGTAGATTTAAGTAAACCCGTATTAGGCTTAACAAATAACAACTATAGTGGTCTAGAAATTGTAGGAGATTATCGTTTAACACAAAAACTATTTTTAGCTGCAGAATTAGGAAACGAAACAAAGACTAAACAAGAACAATTAGGCCCTAATTATGAAGAAACAACCACCTCGCCATTATACAACTTTACAACAAAAGGAAGTTTTATAAAACTTGGTGTTGATTATAACACGTATGCAAATTGGTACGGAGAACATAATTCTATTTTTATAGGAACTAGATATGCTTATGCAAATTTTTCTCAAACTGTTAATAATTATCAAATTTTTAATACAAATAGATATTGGGATACAGACGATTTTTCTACAGGTTCTACAACTGCAGAAGAACATAATGGCTTATCTGCCCACTGGATAGAAGCAGTTTTAGGGGTAAAAGCTGAAGTTCTACCAAATTTATATTTTGGTGCTAGTGCAAGAATAGGGGTAATTATAACAGATAAAGACCCAGATAGTTCTAGATTTAATAATTTATGGATTCCTGGTTTTGGTAAAGTTACAGATAATAGTGCTTTTGGTTTAAGTTATAATTACTCTATATCTTACTTTATACCTTTATATAAGAAATCTAAAAAAGAAAAGAAAAAAACAACAAAAGAACCTGAAAATTAAATTATAATTCTTTAATTCCTTTTTTAAAAATCCATTTCATCATTAATTTTTCTTGCCCTTTTATATTGGCTACAGCAAATTTAGGCGCTAAAACCGTTGCTATTATAGCCGACATAAAAGCTAAAATTAAATGATGCATTAAAAAAAAATACCCAAATAAATACCTAGCTATAATAAAAATAACTGCAAAGCATAGAAAATTATACAAAAGTGCTTTATGTTTTAATTTCATTACTTAGTCTTCTTTATTTTGATATTTAGCTTTTTTACTACCAGAATACATTACATATTTCACCAATTTAGATTCTAAATGGCTATTAAACACTTTAATTTTTCTAGAAGGTCTAAGACCAACATATTTTAAAGCCTGTAAATTAGATGTTATAAACCAAGCATCTGTACCAGGATATTTCTGTTTTAAAGTATCTCCTATAGATGCGTAAAAGTCTTGCATATCAATATCTAACCGTTCCCCATAAGGTGGATTAAATACCATATGCAATTGATTTTCTGTATGCTTTTCTGTATCAAAAAAGTTTTTTCTTTCTACAGTAATATACTCTGAAAGATTTGCATTTTCTATATTATCCTGCGCCTTACGAACAGCTGAAGGAGCTTTATCATACCCAACAATTTTAAAATGAAAGTCGCGAGTTTTATTTAAAGAAACATCTATAATTTTCTCAAAAAGTTCTTCATCAAAATCTTCCCATTTTTCAAAAGCAAATTCTTTTCTATTAATATTTGCAGGTATATTACAAGCAATCATGGCCGCTTCTGTTAGCATTGTTCCACTACCACACATAGGGTCTAAAAAATCGCATTGTCCTTTCCAACCACTTAACAATAGTAAACCAGCAGCTAAAACTTCATTAATAGGTGCTATATTAGTTGCGGTTCTATAACCTCTATGGTGTAAAGATCTTCCAGAACTATCTAAAGAAATATTACATTGTTCATTATGAATATGAATATTAATTCGCATATCCGGAAACTTAACATCTACATCTGGTCTTCTCCCATCTGTATCTCTAAATTTATCCACAATGGCGTCTTTAACTTTTTGAGAAACATATAAAGAATGAGTAAAATTATCAGATTTTATTGTTGTATCAATTGCAAAACTTGTATCAACACTTAAAAATTGGTGCCAATCCATTGCATACACTTTTCTATACAACTCATTTTCATTTCTAACATTAAAAGAACGGATTGGTTTTATAATTTTAATTGCAGTTCTTAAACAAAGGTTTGCTTTATACATAAATCCTGTATCTCCCTCAAAAGAAACACTACGTGTACCCTCTACAACATTTATGGCTCCTAAATCTTTTAATTCTTTTGCTAAGATTTCTTCAAAACCAAATAAGGTTTTTGCTAGCATTTTAAAATTATTGTTCATAGTATCTTTAAAAATTGACACAAAAATACATTAATTTTGATGTTTATAAATTTTTCTGATACTATATAAAAGGTATCAAAATATATTCATGACATATTTACTGCCAATATTAGGAGTTTTATTAAGTTTTCTATTTGTATATATAGTTAAACCTAAGAAAAAAGACAACTTTAAATTACTCCTAGCTTTTAGTGGTGCTTTTTTATTAGCACTAACTCTTTTTGAATTATTTCCAGAAGTATATGAACATACTAATTCTAAAACTGTAGGCCTTTTTGTAATGCTCGGAATATTATTGCAAATATTTTTAGAGTTCTTTTCTAAAGGTGCAGAGCATGGTCATGTACATGTAAAAAAAACTACTACCGAATTTCCGTGGTTACTTTTCATAAGTTTATCTATACACTCTGTATTAGAAGGTGTACCAATAGAACATAACCACACAATGTTATATGGTATTTTAATTCATAAAATTCCTATTGCAATTATTCTTAGTATATTTTTATTAGGCTCAAAATTAAAATTAATAAATGCTATATTTTTTATAAGTCTTTTTGCTGTAATGACACCAATAGGGAGCTATATTTCTGCTAATTTTGGATTAGCTCCTAAATATTTCGCCATGTTAAATGCCTTAGTAATAGGTGTTTTTCTTCATATTTCTACTGTTATTCTTTTTGAAAGCTCTGAGGGCCATAAATTTAATTTAAGAAAAGTAGTTGTTATTATATTTGGAATAGTAATTGCATATATGTTATAAATGTTTAGCAAAGAAGAATCAAAACGCCTAAAACAAGATTTCTGGACATCTTTTGGTAAATCTTTTCCTAGAAAATGGACACTATATGATACTAAGGTAAAAGGACTAATTTTTAAATTTCAATTTAACTTAAAAACTGCTGAAGTTTCTATAGAAGTTGACCATAATAATTTAGAAATTAGAATGGATGTTTGGGAAAAACTAATTTCTTTAAAAAGTATTATTATAAATGATTATTTACCAAATGCTATTTTTGACGATTCTTTTGTAGTAAACCAAAATAAAGAAATATCTAAAATATATATTGTTAAAGAAAATGTTTCTATTCATAACAAAAACTCTTGGCAAGAAACAATGGTGTTTTTTAATACCCAAATGAATCTTATTGAATCTTTTTTTGAAGATTATAAAGACATTATTTCTTAAAGTTAAATTCGATAAACATTTAAATAAACAGTATAAAAAGAACAATTATTAATTGTTCAAATAACTTATTGACACTATATTTAACTCCTAAAAAAATTGGTTAACCAATTTAAAATTAATCTTATGATAAAGCATTTATATATTGCACTACTATTTTCAATTTCTTTACTTCAAAGTCAAGAAATATTAAAAAAAGAAACAACTATAAAAGTCTCTGACAAAGAAGCTTTGCATGAAGCTATTTCTAAAGCAAAACCCGGAGATAATATTGTAATGGCAAACGGTGTCTGGGAAAATATACAAATACGTTTTTCTGCTAAAGGAACAAAAGAACAACCTATTACATTACGTGCAGAAACCGAAGGAAAAGTTAGCATTGAAGGTAAGTCTGATTTAAAATTAGCGGGAGAATATTTAAATGTTAAAGGTTTATATTTTAAAAATGGATTTTCACCAACAAGGGCTGTTGTTGAATACAGAATAGATAATGAAAATATAGCCTTTAATTCTACTATTAGTAATTGTGTTATTGAAGATTACAACAAGCCACAAAGAAACATGACAGATTTTTGGGTTGTTTTTAGAGGAAGAAATAACAAATTAGAAAATTGTTACATAGCCGGTAAATCTAACAGAGGCCCAACTGTTAGGGTTATATTAGAAGGTAATGAAAGCGTAAAAAACTATCACAAAATAATTAATAATCACTTTGGACCAAGACCTCCTAAAGGCGGTGCTAGTGCAGAAACAATACAAATTGGTAATAGTGCAACATCTATGGCGCCAAGTTATACTTTAGTTGCTAATAATCTTTTTGAAAGATGTAATGGTGAAGTAGAAATAATTTCTAGCAAATCTAATTTTAATGAATTTAGAAATAATGTATTTTATAAAAGTGAAGGTTCTCTTGTAACAAGACACGGAGCATATTGTACAGTAGATGGTAATTATTTTATTGGTGATGGCACTTCTGAACAAATGGGAGGAATACGTCTAATAGGAACTGGCCATTGGGTAACAAACAACTATTTTTACAACCTAAAAGGAAATGACTTTAGAAGTCCTTTAGCAGTAATGAATGGTATTCCTAAAGCATCATTAAACAGGTACTTACAAGTAACTGACGTAGTTATTGCACACAATAGTTGGATAAATTGTAAATCTCCTTTACAATTCGGAGTTGGTGTTAATACTAACCAAAAAGACGTTCTACCAAAGTCAGAAATTCGTTCTGCAAGACCTACCAGAACCATTGTAGCAAACAATCTTATTTACAATAAAATAGGAGATAAACAACCTATTATAACTTATGACTCAATTGAAGGAGTTAAATTCAAAAATAACATTATAGATAATAAAAATGTAGTCTTTAAAAATATTAAAGGAATTACTAAAAAGTCTATAGAAACAACAACAATAGCCGATGACATTGTAATACCTACTAATAATTTAGCAGAGGTAAAACTATATAATGGTTTTGAATTTGAATCTATTTCTAAAGATATATTTGGAAACGATAGAAACACAAATAATATAGTCGGAGCAATATCAAATAATAATGCGGAAGATCCAAAAATATTAGACAAAAGTAAATATGGCACAAGTTGGTTTTCTAATGAGAATACATTTTCAAAAAACAAAACACATATTGCTGTTACTACAGAGGATTTAATTAAAAAAATAGAAGAAGCTAATAATGGAGATATTATTAAATTAATATCTAAAAAATATGAATTACCATCTTCCTTAAAAATTAATAAGAAAATAACTTTACAAACTAAAAACTCAAGAAGAAAAGTTACTATTACATATTCTGGAGAAGAAGGAACTCCTGCTTTTGAAATGAATCCAAAAGGAGATTTAACACTTAAAAATATCATCTTAAAAGGTAATAATAAACAACATGCATTTGCAAGTCTAAAAGAAAACATGTCTAGCCTTTATAATTTATCATTAGAAAATTCTCAAGTAGAAAACTTTGCTTATGTGTTAAAAGGTTATAAATATTCTTTTGCTGAGTATATCAGGTTTAACAATACAACATTTAAAAATTGTACTAACGGAATAGAGCTAGCTGCAGAAAAAGATGATAAAGGAGATTACAATGCAGAAAATATTTTTATTACTAATTGTACATTCTCTAATATTTCAGCAAATGTAGTTAACTACTACAGAGGCGGGTATGATGAATCTACTGTTGGAGGAAATTTAGTTATTACAAAAAGTAAATTTACAAATTGTGGCTCTACAGAAAAAAACAATATACTTTTAAATACATATGGTATAATGAATGTAGATATTTCAAACAACACTTTTGAAAATAACCCAGTAAAATTAGTAGCACTTTTATGGGGAGCAAAAAACAATAAACATTTTAATAATACAATCAATAACTCTGGAAAAATTACTGTTGAAGAAAATATTAAACTAAATCTTCTGTACTAATTTTTAATCAGACCAACATATCCAATATATTTACCGCTGGAGATATGCGTAGAGGTCAGTCATTAATAGTATGGGCAATATCAGAGGGTAGAGAAGCTGCAAGAGAGGTAGATAAATACTTAATGGGTAAATCAGATTTACCATCTAAGAATATGAGTGGCGATTTACCAGGAGTTTAAAGTATAGTTATATAAGTATAAAAGGGCTGTTTTAGTAATAAGACAGCCTTTTTTATGCGCTATAATTAATACGTTACAAGTATTTCTACTACGCTACTACGTTAGTACATATACAAATAAAAAAATATTTGTAATACCTATACTACCATAGTAATAGCATTAAGTAAGTAGTATATATTACGCAATTACACCACCTCTTAGGTACTTATTATTCTAATAACAACGTATTATTACCACCCCTTAGAACTAGCTATAACAATAAAGCTTATTTACAGCACTTAATAATAGTAATTTTTGGGTATAAAAAAAGTCCGATACGTAATGTATCGGACTTTGAAGAAGGCGGCTTCCTACTCTCCCACTTAGTGTAGCAGTACCATCGGCGCAGATGGGCTTAACTTCCCTGTTCGGAATGGTAAGGGGTGAGCCCCATCGCCATGGCCACCTAAATTTTAATACTGAAAATCAGTATCTAATATTTTAATACTTCTTATTGAAGTATGACATAAAAAAGGGATAGTTTAAAGAATCACGGATTTTTTTGTATTTCTGTAGAATTTTATTGTGTAAAGGAATTTCCTACTCCTAAATCAAAGACTTAGGAGTAGATATTGCGCAAGCTTGACGGGCAATTAGTACTACTCGGCTACGGACATTACTGCCCTTACACCTATAGCCTATCAACGTAGTCATCTTCCACGACCCTTTAAAGAAATTTCATCTTGTGGCTGGTTTCGCGCTTATATGCTTTCAGCGCTTATCCAA
>CANNFY010000005.1 GCA_947504045.1 uncultured Maribacter sp. | reverse complement strand
AGTATTGATTAATGCATACATAGCATAATTACCAGCAGCAGCATTAAATTGAAAACTAATCCATGATTCTGGATTGGTAGGAGCTTCAAAAAAGAAGTTACTAGAACTGTTCGCAGTTAGGTATTGTCCTTCAGAAGTATTAGGGTCAGTAACAGTATTCCAATTAGCACCTACGGTAGCACATTCAACTTCCATCCATATTTCACCAGGAGTATTAGTATCTAATGTCTGGTCTACGTTTACTTTGCCTATATCATGGTTTGCAATAGTATTAGGCGGATTTATAGAAGTTTTAGTATCCGATATTGTTTTTGCATTGCCATTTGTTACGATTGAAAAATGTAAGCTAGGGGTAATGGAGTGAACACTTAAATAAAAAAATGTAAAAAATAGCGAGAGTAAAAATTTATTCATAAAAATACATTTAGAGAAATCTAATAATTAAAATTTAACACTTTGTTGAGTTAAAATTTTGTTATAAATTTCTGTTATATTTTTTGTAAATATTATAGTTCTCGTTGCATGGTGTATTTTATCGATTAAGTGCACATTTTCAACAAACTACAAGTAGTATACTTTGTCTAAAAATGGGTTAAAAAAAATATATAAATAACTTCATTTGTTAATGAAAAAAAGAAGTCTTTTTTGAAGTAGGTTGGGAATTATAAATACAAAGGAAATGTAAGTCCTTTATTGTTGTTTTTTCTTTCTTTTTTAGAAGTGAATCCTATGTTTTTTTAAAAATCAAAGTTGTTTTCTTGTTCTAGCCAAGCTCCCCCAATAATTAAGTTGCCCCAAGCTCCGTTATCTTCAACTACTCCCCAGCCTTCATATATAGCAACTTTGCTAGGATAACCAACCGAGGTGTTGTATAGGTAGTAATCTTTCAAATCTTGATCTTTGTAATACAGGTTTGCTACAGCAGCAATTACAGAGTTTTGCCTAGTGCCAATGGTAGACATATGAGATCCATTGTTATACCTAAGATCATACCATCCTCCTTTGGTAGAATGTTTTAAGTAGTTAGATTGCCCCATGATAAGTGTTTTAATACTTTTTTGAGTTACTCCATCCGTTGTGCTACCGCCAGCATATGGTTCTATAGTTAAATTTGTAGATCCATTTAGAATACCATCAGTAGTTTTGTAGTCGTATAACCTGTCGTTAGGGTAGTGGTTGGCTTGCGCATCTAAATGAGCCATGTAAACCATAGATGTTAAGGTTATATTTGTGTAAAAAACACCAAGAGTATTGTCATCAGGAGTGTTTCTTATTAATTCCCAGAAAGTTCCATCGGACCATGTTCCGTATTTTATTACCGCTTTAAAAAATTCGCGTGTATAGTTTTCTAGTTCTATATCATCATTATAAATTGCCCAAGAGTGTAGGTAAGCAACATTATCTAGCATTCTGTTGTTAAAAATATCTTGAAACCAAGTAACTGCATATTTAGTCATATTGTTTCCATTAAAATATTGTAATGGATATGGGTATGCGTTTACTTCAGGATAAAGCCCTTCAGGATAAGCTGTAGTAACACCAATATGTTCCCAATTGGTTCCTAAATACTGATCCGTATATGGTATAAGCCAATTAGCAACTAAATCTTTATAGTCTTTAAACCAGTTTTCGATAGTTTTTTTATTATCCTCAGTTAAAGTATTTTGAATATTTTTAATAAGATAATAAGTGTCTTTTAACTTTTTAACTTTTGCAGTTTGTATAAACAAAGAATACTCTGTGCTAAACTTATGGTTAATACTCCAGAAAGGGGTATTTAAACTATTAGAATTTACTGTTTGTAATAGCTCGGTAGAAACTACATTTGCAACCTCTACATCGTCCATTGCATATGCATATAAGCCAGCTTTATGTACTATTTGTCCTTTTTCAAGAATTACAGAACTGCCACCAAAAATAGGTCTGTATTGGCTAGGGTTGGCTAAAAAGTCATCTAAATTTTCTTTAATGTCTTTAAAATCGGAAGTAAAACCAGAAGCTGTAACATAGTCTGTTTCAAATCTACTTTTAAGTGTGTTTTTAGCTTCCTCTGTAAATAGATAAGTAGAACTAGTAGTTACTTCTTCAATTATTTCTTCTTCAACGATAACTTCTTCTTCTACTTCTTCTTTTTCTTCAATGCTATAAAAATAATTTTGAGCAGTTAAATTACTTGACAATAAAAGAAGAAAGCTGATAGTTAAATGTTTCATTGTCCGGAAATTATATATGAATTAGAACTTTTTTTACGCAGTAAACCAAATCGTACATTACCAGATTTACTTTCAAAAGTAGCAGTACCGGCAGTAGTATAATTTAATTCAACTCCCGCAGCAGCTATTATAGTTAATTTAGCTCCATTGTGGGCTTCAAGATTAATGGTGTCTCCAATTTCCATATCGGTAAATCCAGAAGGTATGGTTATAGTAGCAGAACTTGTACACTCAATAGTATTATTTATGTCTGAAGAATTGGCATTTCGAGAAGAGTTTACAGAAATGATTTCAGCTTTTTTAGTTTCAACATTATTTCCTCCAACAATATTTTCAGCATATTTAGCGGTTAGCGCATAAGGAACACTTAATAACTGACTAACTCCTGTAATAGAGTAATTGTTTCCACCAGTTGGATCTACTTGAATTTCTACGAAAAAAGGGCCGTTATACCATGGAATATCACTAAATTTTCCAGAAACTATATTGCCATTACCAATTTCTAAGCTCACTAATCCATTGGTATTTGTAACTGCAGTATGTGTTTCTTCATAGGTGTTTGTACCGTTTTCAGAGCCTTTTCTAATAATAATTTTAAGACTTACACTTGAATCTGAAACTAAGCTATTATCACTAGAACGTATAATGGCTTGGTAGCTCATTTTTTCGGGTGTTTGAGCTATGACTTTAAGTGATGTAGTCAATGCTATTATAAAAATAAAAAGTAATCTCATTGCTTTAGTTTTTTATTATTTTGAATGTTTGTGTCAGGTTATTTAAAATTACAACCCTTAAAAAGTATATTGAGTTGCTTCTATGACTCATTATTATTTTGGTATTTTGATTTGTTATCTGATTACTTTCTAGTTGTTTTCCTTGTATATCAAAAAGTTGGTAGAACGTAAATTCATTTTCAAAATCTTCAATATTAATGGTAGTATATTCTACAGTAGGGTTTGGGTATATTGCTATTTTTGCTTTTGAGGTTTCTAAAATTTCATCTGTAAATATATCATCAGCGTTTTCACTTATAATTTCTTGATCCTCAGATGAAATACTATCTTGAGGTTCTTCTTCTTCTTCAGTGGAGATGTTATTGTCTTGATTAACA
The DNA here is from genome assembly GCA_947504045.1 of uncultured Maribacter sp. GTDB lineage: Bacteria > Bacteroidota > Bacteroidia > Flavobacteriales > Flavobacteriaceae > Maribacter_B. The sequence goes on along the minus strand of CANNFY010000005.1, from coordinate 182,972 downwards.
GTTACTTCTTCTTCTGTTTCTTGTGTTGTATTTTCTTGTGGTTCTGCCTCTTCAGTGGGTTCTTCTGTAGGGGTGTTGTTTTGTTGAATAACAGTTATTTCTTCTGTTTCTTGAGGAGTATTTTCTTGTGGTTCTGCCTCTTCAGTGAGTTCTTCTGTAGGGGTGTTATTATCTTGATTAACAATTTCTTCCTCTGTTTCTTGAGGAGTGTTTTCTTGTGGTTCTACTTCTTCGGTAGGTTCTTCTATTGGGATAGTATCATCTTGAGAAACAGTCTCTTCTTCTTCTGTTTCTTCAGGTGTATTGTCCTCTATTATTGCCTGTTGTGCGCCTTGAGAAACTTTTGCTTCAGATGTTTTTAGTGTAGTATAGAAAACAGTTCCTAATGAATAGGAAACTGAGCCTTCGCTAGCTAAAGCATTACCGCCAGCGGCATTGATGATTTCCAAATTCATACTCGTAGAATTTGAATCTTCATTTTGACAATGAATAATACTATGAAAAAATAGCATTAATGCTAATAGTAGGTTAATTTTCTTCATTTAATAACAGTAGGTAGGTGTTAAAACTTGGTACTTAAATATATACGTTGTTTTTCTAGTTTTAGATTTCAGATTATTAAAAAAAAGGGGATGTTTTTTTAATAATTAGAAAATAACATAATTACCTGTTTGTAAGTGCTTTATATTTGTTTTTTGTTTAGTTAAAAATACTGTTTAATTGACTAAAAAAAGATGATTTAATCTCCTTTTTTATTAGATTTTATTAAGAGTGTTAATAACTAGCATAAAGTCTTAATAACTAATTCAATTTTAAGTAACTAAGAACGCCTTTTTGAAGAAAATATTAGGATTTTGAATTCTTTTCTTTATTAATGGAAAGTGTTTTTTTATTAGTGTCTTTTTTTATATAAATAAAGATGAAATTTTATAAAAATATAGACAGTGCATAGTGATAAATTAAAGTGGGTTTACTTTTAGAATTAAGTTTCTAAAATAAACCCACTTATTTGTGTAATAAAATAGTGATTTTTTTAAAAGTTATTTTCTTGTTCTAGCCAAGCGCCCCCAATAATTAAGTTGCCCCAAGCTCCGTTATCTTCAACTACTCCCCAGCCTTCATATATAGCAACTTTACTAGGATAACCAACCGAGGTGTTGTATAGGTAGTAATCTTTCAAATCTTGATCTTTGTAATACAGGTTTGCTACAGCAGCAATTACAGAATTTTGTCTAGTGCCAATGGTAGACATATGAGATCCATTGTTATACCTAAGATCATACCATCCTCCTTTGGTAGAATGTTTTAAGTAGTTAGATTGCCCCATGATAAGTGTTTTAATACTTTTTTGAGTTACTCCATCTGTTGTGCTACCGCCAGCATATGGTTCTATAGTTAAATTTGTAGATCCATTTAGAATACCATCAGTAGTTTTGTAGTCGTATAACCTGTCGTTAGGGTAGTGGTTAGCTTGCGCATCTAAATGAGCCATGTAAACCATAGAGGTTAAGGTTATATTTGTGTAAAAAACACCAAGAGTATTGTCATCAGGAGTGTTTCTTATTAATTCCCAGAAAGTTCCATCGGACCATGTTCCGTATTTTATTACCGCTTTAAAAAATTCGCGTGTATAGTTTTCTAGTTCTATATCATCATTATAAATTGCCCAAGAGTGTAGGTAAGCAACATTATCTAGCATTCTGTTGTTAAAAATATCTTGAAACCAAGTAACGGCATATTTAGTCATATTGTTTCCATTAAAATATTGTAATGGGTATGGGTATGCGTTTACTTCAGGATAAAGCCCTTCAGGATAAGCTGTAGTAACACCAATATGTTCCCAATTAGTTCCTAAATATCTATTTGTATATGGTATAAGCCAATTAGCAACTAAATCTTTATAGTCTTTAAACCAGTTTTCGATAGTTTTTTTATTATCCTCAGTTAAAGTATTTTGAATATTTTTAATAAGATAATAAGTGTCTTTTAACTTTTTAACTTTTGCAGTTTGTATAAACAAAGAATACTCCGTGCTAAACTTATGATTAATACTCCAGAAAGGATCATTTAAACTATTAGAATTTACTGTTTGTAATAGCTCGGTAGAAACTACATTTGCAACCTCTATATCGTCCATTGCATATGCATATAAGCCAGCTTTATGTACTATTTGTCCTTTTTCAAGAATTACAGAACTGCCACCAAAAATAGGTCTGTATTGGCTAGGGTTGGCTAAAAAGTCATCTAAATTTTCTTTAATGTCTTTAAAATCGGAAGTAAAACCAGAAGCTGTAACATAGTCTGTTTCAAATCTACTTTTAAGTGTATTTTTAGCTTCCTCTGTAAATAGATAAGTAGAACTAGTAGCAACTAGCTCTTCTGAAGTAGTTTCAGCTTCATCTATAAGTTGTTCTTCAATAGTAGGGGTCTCATTTTCAGAGGCTACTTCTGTATCGTCTGTTAAAATAATTTCATCTTTAACACAAGATATAATGCAGCAGAGGGCTACTAGGAATATTAGGTAAATTGGGGTTTTCATAATGTAGGATTTGGGGTTCTTTATTATAATTTTTTTACATAGTTACATTGGTTGTTTGGTAATTGTTTTTTAATAAATAAACGTTAGGTATATTATTTATGTTAAACAAACTCAAACCTAGAATAAAAATTTTATTTTCTGAAAATATTAATAATATATTCGTTTAAATACCACCTATTTTATGTTTTTTTGAGAATTAATTATGTTTTACTGCTAAATTTTTCTTTTCAACAACTAAAAATTAAATATTTCTTTAAGTGGTTTAATTTTATAGGTGAGTGGTACTATTGTAGCTATGAGATTATTAGAAAATAAAATACGATGCTAATTTATTTTAAAATTTAACTAATAAATTGGGTGCAGTTTTTATAATAAAAAAGGGGCTATAATTATATAGCCCCTTTTATTAAATTGTTTTTTCTTTTTAATAAATTTTTCTCTTTTTAAACCATAAATCTTCTAAGCTAAAATTAATAGTTAATTGGTGGTAGTCTTCTTTAATAAGAATATTTTCTATTTGTCCTTTTGAACCATAGCTATAGGATAGGTTAATTGTAGAGTTAGAAGATTTTCCGACAGGTATACCAATACCCGCTGTTATATCATATCCGCTAATTTTTTCATCATTTATAGCTAAATAGCCATCGTTGTAATTAAAACCAGCACGGTATCGTATTCGGTCTTTGTATTTGTACCCTCTAATGTCTTTTAAGTATTCTAATCCAAATGCATAAATGTTTTGGTCTTCATAGCTGCCAATATTTTCGGATTGGTTGGTATTTGTCCAAAAATTCTTTTTATAATCAGCAGTAAGTGTTATGTTTTTTAAAGTGATACTACTAAGTCCGAATCCTATTTCTAATGGCATTTTAAAGCTGTCTGCATCATCTGAAGAGTCTTCTTCAACATCAATTTCTACACCATCAATATATTTTATTGCTGATCTTTTTAAGGTGCCATTTAGAGTGGTTGGTAATTGTGCTGTACCACCAATAGAAATAGATTTAGTAATGTCGTATAAAAAACCAAACCCTAGTCGAATTCCATTATAGTTTGTTTTTTCTGATAATTGAAAACCACTAGTATTTAGAGTAAAACTTTCTTCTTCTGTTATACTACCAAATAAAAAGGAGGTGCTAAACCCTACATTTAGTTTATCTGTAATACCATATCCTACATTTAATTTTAAATCGCTAAGTCCACCAAGACCAGTTACATTGCTTTCAAAAGTTTCTGTAGAGCCTTCAATGTTTGTTTTTATGCCTACTAACGAGTAGCCTACATCACTATACGGCGTCATTACTATTCCCATGCCTAAGTTATCCATTATTCTAAAAGCCATAGCAATGTTAGAAAAATTAAAAGTTGTTTTAGATTGGTCGTCTGCAGAATTAGCAAAGGTGTTTGTTTCAGCAGTAATACCAATATCATAGAAGAAAGAATTTTTTGGTGTTAAAGCAAAATTTGCTGGGTTTAAATTGTTTATTTCTGTAGTTGTTTTTAAGCCAATTCCAGAATATCCCATACTATTAGATTTTCCAATAGAAGTTTGGTTTATTGTTCCAAGACCGTATAACGAATACGGAGAACTTGTAAGAGATTCTGATTGTGCTTTTAATTTTAGAGTAACAAAAAACAGAAGAATAGCAACAGTTGTTATTTTTTTTTTAGTTATCATCTTCATCATATATGGCATAAGTTATTTCTAGAATAGATTGATAATCGGAACTTGTAGAGCTGTTAAGCACAGATCGGTCTACTGAGGAATTGTAGTTGTTGGGGAGTAGGATTATAGACTCCTCTGTTTCTAGGTCTGTTTCTAATAAATCATTAATATAACTGCTTAATGAAATTTCATAATAAATGTCATTGTACTCTTGATTATCTTTATTTAAAGTAGCTACAATTGTTGTAGCGCTAGTGTTGTAAAGTTGTCCAGATAGATCATTATTTTGATCTACTAAGTAAAGTGATAAAGAGTCTTGTAGCATTAGCTTATCATCGTAACTTCCTATTTTTGGTTTAATAGTTAAATTAGCTTCTAATATGGTGCCTTCTCCAGAAATATTGTAAATAGATTTTATAGTTGGAAAATTAATTTTTGTAGCAATACCTATACCCGACTGTATGTAACTATTATTGTTAGAAGAGGAGCTACTTAAGCTCATTTCTGTATTTGTTAAAGAGGCTAGTTCGCTAATAGGGTTAATGCTTGTAATTTGGTTGAAAAAGGGAGTAGGGCTACTACTTAAATCTATAGAAAAATAGGTGCTATATTGTACATTTTCTTCTTCTTCTGCAATGCTGTAGTATAAACGCATATATGTGGCTGTAGCATCTCTAGAATACCCAATAACACTTCCGTTGTCTTCTTCGCCTGGTTGTAATGTTATGCCTTTAAAGAAATCTAAAAACTCATCATCTGTTGTAATAATTTGGTCCTGTAATTTGTCGAAAATTAAACTTCCTAAGCTATCCACAATTTTAATTTTAAGCGTATCTGCTTCTAAAGGGCGTGGTAGAAAAGATGTGGATCCAATAGTTTTTGAATTGTATTCTACACTACTTGTGTTATAGAATATATCATCTTCACTTTTTGGCTTTAAGTTTTCAGATAATTGTTTAAGGTTAATAGTATTTGTTTGTAAAGTGTCATTATAATAATAAGAATCATAATTTAGATGTAATACTAAACTATCAAAAACCGCATCTGAGTCTATGGTGTAATTTTCTGGTATAAATCTAAAATAACTAGCCGCTTTTACATCCCCAAAAACGGAGTCTGTATACTTGCCAACTAGTATTCTGTTGGTTGATGACATGCTAATACTATCAAATTTCATTGTAGAAGTTTCAATAGTAAGAGTGTCTATTAGAACAACTTTAATATTACTGTCTGTAAAAGTATTTCCTGCTAAAAAATCAGAATCTTCTATACTGTTTTCATTGCAAGAAACAAGGGTTGTTATTAAGCATATTATGCGTAACATGTTTTTCATGAATCTTGTTTTTAAGTAAATATAGGAGAGACGAATTGCCTATTAAATTGGGATATACAAAAGGTGAAAATTTCATGACCAAAGAAAGGTTTTTGTCTACGAATAACGATTTTTATTTCGTAGATAAAAAAGCACTATTTAGATGTGAAAAAGCGCTATTGATATATTGTTTTTTATATCAACAAAAGGGATATATAAATTTGAAAAAAATAAATATGTTAAAATTATAACCTATGAAAAAAATACTAAAGACCCTTGGGCTGGCTTCCCTATATAGCGTAACACTATTATCACTTTACAATTGCTCTAGCGATGACGATGATGAAAATACGGGTAACTGGATAGATAGATCTGTTTTTGATGGTAGCCCTAGAAGTAATGTATCTGGTTTTACAATAGGAAACATAGGTTATATGGGTGTTGGTTATGATGGAGACGATTATTTAAATTCTTTTTGGGCTTATGATATAGATGGAGATTATTGGTCTCAAAAAGCAGATTTTCCTGGAGTAGCAAGAAATGGCGCTGTAGGATTTGAAATAGATGGTAATGGTTATATTGGATCAGGTTACGATGGTATTAATGAGTTGGCAGATTTTTACACCTATAATGTAGCGTCTAATACTTGGACAGAAATTGCAGAATTTCCTTCAACTCCAAGGAGAAATGCTGTGGCATTCGGAATTAATGGAAAAGGATATTTTGGAACTGGATTTGATGGGGATAATGATAGAAAAGATTTTTGGAAATACGACCCAACAACAGATACTTGGTCAGAACTTGTAGGTTTTGGAGGAAACAAAAGAAGAGCAGCAACAACTTTTACTATTGGTAGTAATGTATATTTAGGAACAGGTGTTTCTAATGGGGTGTATTTAGAAGATTTTTGGGTTTTTGACTCTAATACAGAAACCTGGTCTAAAAAGTTAGATTTAGATGAAGAGGATGATTATTCTATACTCAGAAGTAATGCAGTTGGTTTTACATTAAATGGCTACGGATATATTGCAACTGGCGATGTAAATGGTTCTACAGGTACTGTTTGGGAATATGATGAATCTGATGATACATGGGAAGTTAAAACAAGTTTTGAAGGAACAACAAGATTAGGAGCTATAGCTTTTTCTAATAATTCTAGAGCTTATGTAGGTTTAGGTAGATCTGGAACCCTTTATTTAGACGATTTAGATGAGTTTTTTCCTTTTGATGAATATGAGGACGAAGACTAAAAATTTTACTATAGTTTGTTAAAGAAAGGTTATTATTGCTAGTTTATATTTTAATAAAAGTAACTTAGATGAAGTACAATATTTTTAAGATAGCACTATTTACATTCACTCTAATGTTATTTGTTTTTGGATTAGTTAAGTATACAAATACGTATAATAATAACCTTATTGGTTTAGAGTCTAATGCTATTAGAATACATAACGGTTATGGATACCAAATAACAAGCCAAGAAAAGGTGTTAATAAGACAAGAATATATACCGGCATTGCCAGGTAGAAAGGTTTTTGCAAATGAAAAAGATGCAAAATCTGTTGCAAATTTAGTAATACATAAGTTATTAAATAAGCAAAGCCCTGTAGTGTATATAAAAGAATTAGATAGTTTACGTATTGTAACTCTTAATTAGGGTAAAATGCATTTTAAAAAAAAATACATTCAGCAGTTTCTAATTCACCTTTTTACTTGGATTTCTTTATTTTTTTTAATCTTTTTTCCGTTTGTTTATGAATCTAGAGAATTTCCGCCAGATTTAATAGTTAGGTTTTTACTAGCAGGAGTTTTATTTTATGTAAACTACTTTTTGTTAATCCCTTTTTTGTTACTAAAAAAACGAAATTGGTATTTTGCTATAAGTTGCTTATTGCTAGTACTTATGTGTACTTTTTTTTTAAGCTCTGATTTTTTTCCTAAACCTCCTCTTAATTTTCATGAGAAATTACGTGTTGGTCCTTCTAATAATGGAGTGGAAAGAGGGGTTATAACATTTCTTTTTTTTAGTATACCAATTGCTTTAAGTTTAGGACTACGAATTTATTTAGAATGGAAAAAAAATGAAGACATTAGAAAAATAATTGAAACACAAAAAGTAAATTCAGAACTACAATTTTTAAAAGCGCAGTTAAATCCTCATTTTTTATTTAATTCTTTAAATGCTATTTATTCTCTTTCAGTAAAAAAATCGCCAGACACATCTGATGCTATTATTGATCTATCAGAACTAATGCGTTATATGCTTTATGAGGCAGATAAAGATACGGTTCCTTTGTATAAAGAAATAGAATACATTAAGTATTATGTACAGTTGCAAAGATTACGTTTGTCTAATAGCGAAAATGTAACCTTAAAAATTTCTGGAGATGAAAAGGGAAAAAAAATAGCCCCTTTGTTATTTATTTCATTTATAGAAAATGCATTTAAATACGGTACCGACTACAATGGAAAAACGAGCGTTAAAATTCTATTTTTAATAAAAGAAGATTCTGTGCATTTTCATGTAGAAAATAAAATTGGAGTTTTTAAGAAAAAGGAAGAAAATTCTGGTGTCGGATTAGAAAATATAAAAAATAGGTTAAAAATAGTATACCCGTCTTCTCATAAACTTTTAATAGAAATTAAAGAGGGGATTTATAGTGTAGATCTAACTATAAAATTATAAGAATATGAAATGTATTATTATTGATGATGAACCTTTAGCTATAGATATACTTGTAGATTATAGTTTAAAAATAGAAATGTTAGAAGTAGTGGCAACTTTTACAAACCCTATAGATGCAATTTCTGTAATAAATAGCGAGCATATTGATTTAATTTTCTGCGATATAGAAATGCCTCAAATAAACGGAATAGATTTTATAAACTCTTTAGAAAATAGACCTTTTTTTATTTTTACAACAGCATATTCTCAATATGCCGTAGAAGGCTTTAATTTAAATGCGGTAGATTATTTAGTAAAACCTATTCCGTATCATAGATTTATAAAAGCAGTTTTAAGAGTTAAAGAATTGGTAAATCGTAAGCAAAAACCAATTGAAGCAAATGTATTTTCTTCAGCAGGAGAAACTAACGATGTTCAAAAATTTATTTTTGTTAAAGCGGAATATGAAAGTGTAAAAATTAATGTTGACGATATTGAATATATTCAGGGGTTAAAAGATTATTTGAAAATTCATATTGCAAATACAAATAAGGCAATACTAACCCTAATGAATTTTAAAGAAATGCAGGCAAGACTTCCTTGCAATCAATTTAAAAGAGTACACAAGTCTTATGTAGTAAATGTGGGTAGCATAAAAACAATTCAAAGAAATAAGATTGTTATTAATGATGTTAGAATACCAATAGGAGACAGTTACAAAGCGGACTTTTTTTCTATGCTAGGGCTATAATTTTTTGCTTGCTTAAAATAGGTTATAAGAAATTTAAAATTCTTTCTAAAGCCATACCTCTAGAGCCTTTAATTAATAATGACGCTTTTTCTGGAAGATTATTTTTCTCTAAAAAAGTTTTAAGGCCATCAAAAGATTTAAATGTTTTAAATGGTGTTTTTGTTTGGTCAAAATTTTCGCCAATTAAATAAACGGCTTTAAAGTTTAAACTTTCTGCTAAATCTGCAATATTCTGGTGCTCTAGTGCAGATGAGTTGCCAAGCTCAAACATATCGCCTAAAAACAAAATTTTATTTTCATCTTCTATTCCATTAAAATTTTCTAAAGCAGCTTTCATGCTAGTAGGGTTTGCATTGTAGGCATCTAGAATAATTTTAAGTCCTTCTTTTTTAATTATTTGAGAGCGGTTGTTTTCTGGAGTATAGTTAGCAATTGCTTCTTTTATAAGCGGTAAGGCGATTGAAAAATATTTACCAATAATAATAGCGGCACAACAATTTGTAAAGTTGTATGCTCCAATAAGTTTAGATTGGATAATGCTATTTTCAACCTTTATAGAAACAAAAGGGTTGGCACTTATTAGGTTAATATTGTAATATTCTTTTTGATCTTGGCTAAAACCAAATTTTTGAATATAATTACTTAGTTTTTCTTTTTGTATAGGGTCATCAGCATTTAAGAAAACATGTTTTTTATTTGTAGTTAAAAAAGAGTATAATTCACTTTTACCTTCAATAACACCTGCAACGCTACCAAAACCTTCTAAATGGGCTTTTCCAAAATTGGTTATATAACCAAAATCTGGCTCTGCAATAGTACACAAGAAAGCAATTTCTTTTTTATGATTTGCCCCCATTTCTACCACAGCAATTTCGGTATCTTCTTTTATAGAAAGTAGGGTTAAAGGAACACCAATATGGTTATTAAGGTTGCCTTTAGTAGCTATGGTTTTATATTTTTTAGATAAAACGGCATGTATTAACTCTTTGGTTGTAGTTTTTCCATTACTACCAGTAATACTTATAATTTTTGCATTACAATAATTTCGATGGTAATTGGCTAATTGTTGTAAAGTTGTTAATACATCTTCAACTAAAATAATTTTAGCTTCTGTTGCAAATTCCTCTTCCTCTACAATAGCAAGTGTAGCCCCTTTGGTAAGTGCTTCTTTTGCATATTTATTACCATTAAAATTGTCTCCTTTTAAAGCAAAGAAAATACTGTTTTTAGTAATGTTTCTAGTGTCTGTGCTAACTAGCTTAAAGCTTAAAAAGTGCTTATGTAATTCCTCTATTGTCATAATTCGAAGATATAAAAAAAGCCCTTTTTAAAAAGGGCTTTTTAATCTATTTTAATATAAGAAGTTTTATTTTGCTTTTTTACCTCTTATAGTTTTGTTTTTAGTTTTAGATTTAGAACCAACTCTAGACATTGCACATCTAAAGCCAATATAATCTGTAGCCATATATTGTGGCATGTATCTTCTTTGTGCAGGATCTAACCAATATGCTCTATCTCTCCAAGAACCACCTTTAAAAACTCTTACTTCGTCATTAATTAAAGAAGTTCTGTTATTAGATTGATCGTACTGGCGTGTAACTACACCTGCAGAATCTGTTTGCACACTATGCGTTGGAGAATCGTACATTTTTCTTTGGTTTTCATCGTCATCGCTAAATCTGTCATAGAATCTAGAAGAGCTAGCGTCACCATCTCTATACCCTCTGTTGTCACTAGAAGAGAAGTTTGTTCTTAAGTACGTTTCTTCTTCATCAACAGGAACCATTTTAATTTCTCCTGGTAAATTTAAAGCTACTATTTTTCCGTTTGGTAGTGTATCGTATACAATAGAATCTCTTAATACATTTACCTTACCATCTTTTCCAATAGCAGTTTTCATATATATATTACCTCTATAGTAATTAAAATCACTTACTTCATCATCAACAATAGGTCTGTATACATCAGATACCCATTCGGCAACATTACCAGCCATGTCATATAAACCTAAATCGTTTGGTTTGTAAGACATTACTTCTGCAGTAATATCGGCACCATCATCAGACCATCCTGCAATTCCGCCGTAATCTCCTTTACCTTGTTTAAAGTTAGCTAACTGATCACCACGACCAACACGTTGTCCGTTTCTAGTGTAGTCACCATCCCAAGGATATTTTTTTCTACCTCTGTAGTTATTATATTCTCTAGTTCCAGATTGTGCTTGTGCAGCATATTCCCATTCTGTTTCTGTTGGTAATCTATATTCTGGCATAATAACACCACTGCTTCTATTAGCAAAGCTGCTTATACTATCTTTTTTCTTATTACCTTGTAAAGAGTCTATTTGACCATTATAAACAGATTCAGGTCTGTTTAAATATGCTTCTGTGTTAAAAGTACCAGCATCTTCTCCTGATAAGGCTTTATATTTAGCATCTTTAGCTAAGTAGCCTTCTCTTTCTAGCATTACTTCATTAACCCTGTCGGTTCTCCATTCAGCAAATTGTGTTGCTTGTATCCAGTTTACACCAACTACTGGGTATTCTGCGTATGCAGGATGACGTAAATAGTTATTTGTCATAGTTTCGTTAAAGCCTAATCGGTTTCTCCAAACTAAAGTATCTGGTAAAGCTCCTTTATAAATATTTGCATATTTAGGATTTTCAGGAGGGTATACACTTTTTAAGTAATCTAAGTATTCTAAATACATTACATTGGTTACCTCTGTTTCATCCATATAAAAGGACTGTACGTGCTGTGATGTAGGTGTATTGTTCCAATCATGCATTACATCATCTTGTACTTTACCTTTGGTAAACGTACCACCTTCAATAAATACAAGGCCAGGAGCGGTTTCTTGCTCTTTAAAGTCTGAGTTGTATTGGAAACCTCCTTCTTTTGCATTTATTTTCCAACCAGTAGCTCTCGATACATTCTTTGATGATGAAGACTTTTTACAGCTGGTAACTGAAAAACCTCCTGCTATTACGGCACATGAGAGTACAACTTTAATAAACTGTTTTTTCATAATTAGGACTTGAGTTCAAATTGTTTGCTACTTAATATAACAGTAGCTTAAAAATTTGTATTTAGATTAATTTTAGGCTTACTTTCGGCTAATAAAACGACGATTTGTATATAATATTTTACAGATTAAAAATATTTTTTAAATCACTTAAAATTATAAGCGTCAAAAGTTATGGTTATAAAATTTATAACGGCTTAAATTCCTTTATAGTATTATAATTAGATATTCTTTTTTGCTATGTACTTATTGTTATATCTATATATAATATATAAAGTGAATAACAAGAAAAATGTTTTTTATATTATTTGTAAGTATTTACGTACTTTTTTTAATTTTTTATAGCAAGCCTACACAAGATATTTTTAAATTAGTCGTTTACCAGTTGTATATCTACGTTTTAAAATAATGTACGTATAGTAATGTTTACTATTTTGGAAAAAAACAACCCCTTTATATAATGAGAAAATTATCATTACTTTTTTTAGTGTTTTTTGCATTTAACTTAAGTGCGCAAGACTCGGATCGTGTTATTACAACTGCAGTTCCATTTTTAACAATCGCTTCTGATGCTAGGGCAGCTGGTATGGGAGATATGGGAGTGGCAACCTCTTCAGATGCTTTTTCGCAACAATGGAACCCCGCAAAGTTTGCATTTGCAGAACGTAAAATGGGTATAGGTGTTAGTTATACTCCTTATTTAGAAAGTATTATTACAGATATAGCATTGTTAAACGCTAGTTATTTTAATAAAATTAATGAGCAAAGTGCCTTTGCATTTAGTTTACGTTATTTTACTTTAGGTGAAATAGAGTTAAGGCAATTTGCTAATGATCCAGGATCTTTGGCAAAACCTAATGAGTTGGCTTTAGATGGTTCTTATTCTTTAAAATTGAGTCCAGAATTTTCTATGGCAGTTGGAGGTAGATATATAAGGTCAAATTTAAAAATACCGCAAACATCAGGTGCAGAAGATTCACAAGCGGCTAGTACATTTGCTGTTGATGTAGCAGCATATTACCGCTCTAGAGAGTTGGCATACGATAGTTTTGATGGTCGTTGGAGAGCTGGTTTAAATATTTCTAACCTAGGAGGTAAAATACAATATGATGAAGGAGGGCAAGAAAACTTTTTGCCAACCAATTTAAAATTAGGAGTTGGTTTTGATTTTATTTTAGATCAAGACAATGTATTAGGAATAACTACAGAATTTAATAAGTTATTGGTGCCAACACCACAAGATTTTGATGGTGATGGTGATGTGGATAGTGAGGATAATGAAGAATATCAAAACATAGGAGCTTTTCAGGGTGTGTTTAAGTCATTTAGTGATGCGCCTGATGGTTTTGGAGAAGAATTAAAAGAATTTACTTGGGCTGTAGGTGCAGAATATACTTACCAAGATTCTTTTATGTTACGAACAGGTTACTTTAATGAGAGTGAAGAAAAAGGTTCTAGAAAGTTTTTTACTCTAGGAGCTGGTTTTAGATTTAATTCTGCACAAATAGATCTATCTTATTTATTCTCCACTTCGCAAGTAAGAAACCCTTTAGAAAATACATTGCGTTTTTCTTTGACGTTTAATTTAGGAGAAGAATTTTATAATGAATAAATTTATGCACATACAATATATTAAAAACCTACATTTTTGTAGGTTTTTTTATGAGCGTAATTTATTTAAAAAGTAGCTATTAGTTTACAATTAATTATAGCGTAACTTGTAAACTACAATTTTAAAATAAGGTTTTTTTATGATAAAGAAAAAAGTAAGTTTTGACCTTTCTGTGTATGATTCTATTGAAGAGTTAGAGGCAGGTGATAAAGAGTTAATGCAAAGAGCTGTAATTTCAAGAAAAAATGCATACGCTCCATATTCAGGATTTAATGTTGGGGCAGCAGTTTTGTTGGAAAATGGAGAGATAATAACAGGAAATAATCAAGAAAATGCAGCATATCCGTCTGGTTTATGTGCGGAGCGTGTAGCTGTTTTTTATGCAGGGGCAAACTATCCGGGGGTAAAAATAAAAGCTATTGCAATTACTGCAGCATCTAAAAACTACATAGTAGATACAGCTGCGGCCCCTTGTGGAGACTGTAGACAAGCAATTTCGGAGTATGAGGCAAAGCAACAAAGTCCAATTGCTTTGTTTTTAATGGGAGAAACCGGTAAAATATTAAAATGTAATGCAATTGCAGATATTTTACCCTTGGCGTTTTCGAGCAGTTTTTTATCATAAACTTCTGTTTTACAAGGGTTTGATGTGTTTGTAAGGTAGTTTTTTAACAAAAGCCTATGTAAAGGTTATTTTTTTAGTCACACGTTTTGCTTCATTTTTTTTTATCGATTAATTTATATGTGTATTTTTGCTGCTACTAAATCAATATGTTTTATTTGTTTTAGTGTTTAGAAAAGAAACCTTAATAAAAGACTGTTTAATGGAAAAAATCACAAAAGAGACCTACCTAAATTGGTATAAAGACATGTTGTTTTGGAGAAAGTTTGAAGACAAACTAGCCGCTGTATACATACAACAAAAAGTAAGAGGGTTTCTTCATTTGTATAATGGACAAGAAGCAGTTTTGGCTGGGGCGTTACACGCAATGGACTTAACTAAAGATAGAATGATTACTGCTTATAGAAACCACGTTCAGCCAATAGGCATGGGAGTGGATCCAAGAAAAGTAATGGCAGAACTTTACGGAAAAGTTACAGGAACCTCTAAAGGTATGGGTGGTTCTATGCATATCTTTTCTAAAGAACATAGGTTTCATGGTGGTCATGGTATTGTTGGAGGTCAAATTCCATTAGGTGCAGGTATGGCATACGGAGATAAGTATCATGGTAGAGATGCTGTTACATTATGCTACATGGGAGATGGTGCTGTTAGGCAAGGTTCTTTACATGAAACGTTTAACTTAGCAATGCTTTGGCAATTACCAGTTGTTTTTGTTTGTGAGAATAATGGTTATGCAATGGGAACATCTGTAGCAAGAACATCATATACAGAAGAAATTTGGAAACTAGGATTAGGGTATGAAATGCCATGTGGTCCTGTAGATGGAATGAATCCAGTTACCGTAGCTCAAGAAATGAGTAAGGCTATTGAAAGAGCTAGAAGTGGTGGTGGACCAACTTTCTTAGAAATGAAAACATACAGATATAGAGGTCACTCAATGTCAGATGCACAACATTATAGAACAAAAGAAGAGGTAGAGGAGTATAAAAAAATAGACCCTATTACTCAGGTTTTAGATGTAATTAAGGATAAAAAATACGCAACAGAAGAAGAAATTAAGCAGATAGGAAAAGATGTTAAGGCATTAGTTTCTGAATGTGAAAAATTTGCAGAAGAGTCTGATTATCCTCCAATAAACCAATTATATGATATGGTTTATGAGCAAGAAGATTTTCCTTTTGTAGAACATAAAAAATAAGTAAAATGGCAATAGTAATTAATATGCCTCGCCTCAGTGATACAATGGAGGAAGGTACAGTAGCCAAATGGCTTAAAAATGTAGGAGATAAAGTAGAAGAAGGCGATATCTTAGCAGAAATAGAAACAGATAAAGCTACTATGGAGTTCGAATCTTTTAACGAAGGTACTTTACTTCATATTGGAATTGCCGAAGGTGATGGTGCTCCAGTAGACACTTTATTAGCTATTATAGGAGAAGAAGGAGAAGATATTTCTGGTTTGTTAAACGGTGGAGGAGCAACAGAAGCTGCTGCTGAAACTGTTGTAGAGGAAGCTCCTGCAGAAGAAGCACCAGCTGCGGCATCTGCTGAAATTCCTGAAGGAGTTGTAATAGTAAATATGCCAAGACTTAGTGATACCATGGAAGAAGGTACTGTTGCTTCGTGGTTGAAAAATGTAGGAGATAAAGTAGAAGAAGGCGATATCTTAGCAGAAATAGAAACAGATAAAGCTACTATGGAATTTGAGTCTTTTAACGAAGGTACTCTTTTACATATTGGTGTAGCTGAAGGAGAAGGTGCTCCTGTAGATACATTACTTGCAATAATTGGCCCAGCAGGGACAAATGTAGATGGTTTACTAAATGGTGCTCCTGTAGCTGCTGCTCCTAAAGCAGAAGTTAAAGAAGAAAAAGCTGTTGCTAAAAAAGAAGCAGCTCCTGCACAAGAAACGCAAACAGTAAATAGCGGAGGTAGAATTTTTGCATCTCCATTGGCTAAAAAAATTGCAAAAGATAAAGGCGTTAATTTAAGTGACGTTAAAGGTTCTGGTGATCAAGGAAGAATAGTTAAAAAAGATGTTGAAGAATATACTCCATCTAAATCTAGTTCAGTTGCTCCAGCTGCTGCTGCAGTAGCAAGTGCTGCTCCAATTATACTACCAGTAGGAGAAGAAAGCTCGGAAGAAGTTAAAAATTCTTCTATGCGTAAAACTATTGCAAAAGTATTAGTTAATTCTAAGACATCTGCTCCACATTTCTATTTAACAATAGAAGTAGATATGGATAATGCAAAAGCATCTAGAGCACAAATAAATAGTTTGCCAGATACTAAAGTTTCTTTTAACGATTTAGTAGTAAAGGCATGTGCAATGGCATTGCAAAAGCATCCACAAGTAAATACTTCATGGAATGGGGATACAACTAGATACAATAAACATATTAGTGTAGGTGTTGCTGTTGCTGTAGATGAAGGTTTAGTTGTACCAGTATTAAAGTTTACGGATCAAATGAGTTTATCTCAAATAGGAGCTTCTGTAAAAGAATTAGCTGGTAAAGCAAGAAATAAAAAATTAACTCCTTCAGAAATGGAAGGAAGTACTTTTACAGTTTCTAACTTAGGAATGTTTGGAATTACAGAATTTACTTCTATAATAAACCAACCAAATTCTGCTATATTATCTGTAGGAGCTATTGTGCAAAAGCCAGTAGTTAAAAATGGAGAAATAGTTGTTGGTAATACAATGAAAGTAACATTAGCTTGTGATCATAGAACTGTAGATGGTGCAGTTGGAGCTCAGTTTTTAATGACTTTAAGGTCTTATTTAGAGAATCCAGTAACTATGTTAGCATAAATTGCTAAGTATAAAATTAGTATTAAAAAGCATCCAGAATTATCTGGATGCTTTTTTTTATCTTTATAACTTAAAAAAATATGTATAAAATTGTTCTATTATTTTGTGCTGCTATTTTATATAGTTGCGGTTCTACAAAATTAAAAGAAAGTTCTGTAGATTCTAGTTTGTCTTCTAGTACCGAAAATGTTTCTAGGGTTATAACATTTTTATCTTCTGATGATTTACAAGGAAGAGAATCAGGAGGGGAAGGAATAGAAAAAGCTGCTATTTTTATAGAGAACGAATTTAAGTCTAACGGAATACAACCTTACTTTTCATCTTACCGAGATACTATTTCTAATTTTGATAAGCCAGCATATAATATTGTAGGTTTTTTGGAAGGTAGTGATCCGGAATTAAAAAAAGAATATCTTGTTATTGGAGCACATTATGATCACATAGGTCTATTATCAGGAACTGTAGATGTAATTGCAAATGGCGCAAATGATAATGCCTCAGGAACTACTGCTGTTATAGAAATTGCTCGTTATTTTGGGAATACAAAAAATAATAAGCGTAGTATAATTTTTGTTTTATTTACGGCGGAAGAAAAAGGGTTATTAGGATCCAAACATTTAGCTAAGAGGTTAAAAAATGAAAACCTTAACTTATATACCATGTTAAACTTTGAAATGGTTGGTGTTCCTTTAATAGAAAAAGATTATTTAATGTATGTTACTGGTTACGAGTCTTCTAATTTAGCTGAGGTAGGTAATAGGTATGCTAAAGAAAAATTAATAGGTTTTTTGCCAAAAGCGAAAGAGTTTAACTTATTTAAAAGGTCAGATAATTACCCTTTTCATCAAGAGTTTAATGTGCCGTCTCAAACTTTTTGCACTTTCGATTTTACAAACTTTAATCACTACCATAAAGTAGGAGATGAAGTTGAGTTAATAGATTTTAACCATATGGTAAATGTTATAAATAAGTCAATTCCTATGATTAAAGCTATAGCAAACGCAAGCACTAAAGAAATAAAATATTAGAATGGCAAATGTTATAATTACAGGTACAAGTCGTGGTATAGGGTATGAACTTGCAAAACTTTTTGCAGATCAAGGGCATAATGTTTTAGCATTATCAAGAAATAGTAAGCCAATACAAGATTTAAAGAATAGCAAAATAACAGCATTACCTTTTAATTTAAATAAAGAAGAGGACTACATAGTATTAAAAGATTTTTTAGAAACAAATTGGAAAACTGTAGATGTGTTAATTAATAATGCAGGGGCTTTATTAAATAAACCTTTTTTAGAAATTTCTACGGAGGAGTTTATTAACATATATAAAGTAAATGTTTTTGGTGTTGCAGAAATAACTAAGACAGTTTTACCATTTATGCAAAAAGAAGGTCATGTTGTAACCGTTAGCTCTATGGGAGGTGTACAAGGTAGTGCTAAATTTCCGGGTTTATCAGCATATAGTTCAAGTAAAGGAGCGGTAATTACATTAACAGAATTATGGGCAGAAGAATTTAAAGAAAGTGGCCCTTCATTTAATGTTTTAGCATTAGGAGCAGTACAAACAGAAATGTTAGAAGAAGCTTTTCCAGGCTATAAAGCATCAACAACACCTATGCAAATGGCAGAATATATAAAAGAATTTTCTTTAAACGGGCAAAAGCTTTACAATGGTAAAATGTTGCAAGTTTCTAATAGCACGCCATAAATATATTTTTTCAAGTTTATTTTTAGTTTAAATAATATATATAATTTAATTTTTAATCTATTTATATATTATTTTTGAGTAATGGAGAGTACACTTGTAAAATATTTACCTGAAAGGTCTGTACAATTATGTATGGAGCTTATAAGGGTAAATGAAGTGCATTTGAAAATAGTAAATGAGCGTGTAACAAGGCATGGAGACTATAGGAGGTTAAGAAACGGTCAACACCAAATTACAGTAAATGTAAATTTAAATAAATATCGTTTTTTAATAACACTTATACATGAGATTGCACATTTAGTTGCATTTAAAAAATATGGAAAACTAATTAAGCCACATGGTGTAGAATGGAAAAAAACATTTCAATATTTAATGCTGCCATTTATTAGACCTGAAATTTTTCCTTCAGCAATATTACCATTAGTAGCAAAACACTTTAAAAACCCTAAAGCAAGTAGCAGCACAGATGCAAATTTATCTATAGCTTTAAAAAAATACGATACGCAACAATCAGAAAAATCTTACGTTTTTGAAATACCCATTGGAAGTATTTTTAGAATTTATAATGGGAAATTATATAAAAAAGGAAATAAAAGAGTTAAAAGAATAGAATGTATTGAAGTTGCTACAGGAAGAATGTTTCTTTTTCAGCCCAATGCAGAAGTAGAATTAATAAAAGATTAATAATGAATAAGAATTATTACGCCGTTTTAATGGCAGGAGGAGTTGGATCTCGTTTTTGGCCTATAAGCACATCAGAATACCCGAAACAATTTCATGATATGTTGGGAACGGGAAAAACTTTAATCCAGAAAACTTTTCAGAGGCTAAATAAGTTTGTTCCAACAGAAAATATTCTTATTCTAACTAATGCAAGATATAACGATTTGGTTTTGGAGCAATTACCAATGGTTTCTCAAGAACAAGTTGTGTTAGAACCTGCTATGCGTAATACTGCGCCATGTATTTTATATGCAGCATTAAAAATTCAAAAAATGAATCCTAATGGTGTTATGATAGTAGCACCAAGCGATCATTGGATTGAAGATGAAGATGCTTTTGCAAAAGATGTTACATCTTGTTTTGAAAAATGTGAAAAAGAAGAAGTGCTGTGTACTTTAGGTATAAAGCCAAGTTTTCCTAATACTGGTTTTGGTTATATAGAATATAATAAAGAGAGTACTACATCAATAAAAGAAGTAAATCAGTTTAGAGAAAAACCAGATTACGAAACAGCAAAAGAGTTTTTAGCACAAGGTAATTTTTTATGGAATGCAGGTATTTTTATGTGGAGTGTAACTACTATTGTAAATGCTTTTAAGAAATTTCAGCCTACTCAATATGCACTTTTTGAAAAAGGAATTGTAGAATATAATACCGCTTCAGAGCAAGAGTTTATAAATGAAAATTATCCAAAAGCAGAAAATATATCCATAGATTATGCCATATTAGAGCAGTCTAAAGCAATATATGTTTTACCTGCTACTTTTGATTGGAATGACTTAGGTACTTGGGGATCATTATATGATAAATTAGATAAAGATTCTGAAAACAATGCTGTAGTTAACAGTAAGGTAATAGTGCAAGATGCACAAGGTAACATGATACGATCTCCGAAAGGAAAAATTGTTGTTGTTGATGGCCTAAATGATTATATTATTGTCGATAAAGAAGAAGTACTTCTAATATATCCAAAAACAAAAGAACAAGATATTAAAAAGGTTTTAGGCAAGGTTAAAGAAACTTACGGCGACGAGTATGCTTAATTATGAGTGAAAATTTGAACAAAGAAAATACAAACAACCCTATAGAAGAGGTTAGTAGTAAGGAAGTTAAAAAAGACTTTCAAGGTCTTTTGGGTAGTGTAAAGCAGTTTTTAAGCGAATTGTTAGACATACGTCAAAACACAGACTTAGAAGCTACTAAAGAAGCTATTATTGCAGATATACCATTTAAAGGGCATACTTCTTGGATTCTTATTTGTTCTATTTTTATTGCCTCAATAGGGCTAAATGCAAATTCTACAGCAGTTGTAATTGGAGCCATGTTAATTTCTCCACTTATGGGACCAATATTGGGTATGGGAATGTCTTTAGCTATTAATGATATTGATACCCTAAGGCGATCACTTAAAAACTTAGCTGTTATGGTAGTTTTAAGTGTGTTAACAGCTTATTTATTTTTTGCAATTTTTCCATTGCAAGAAGAGTCTTCAGAACTTTTAGCTAGAACAAAACCCGATATAAGAGATGTTCTTATAGCTTTTTTTGGTGGTTTAGCATTGGTTATTGCTAGAGCAAAAAAGGGAACAATAGCAAGTGTTATTTTTGGTGTAGCAATTGCTACAGCTTTAATGCCGCCACTTTGTACGGTTGGTTTTGGAATAGCAATTGGTAATTTTGAATATGCAGGAAAAGCATTATTACTTTTTGGTATAAATACTATTTTTATTGCATTAGCTACGTTTTTAGTTTTAAAGATTTTGCGTTTTCCAATGGTTCGTTATGCAAACTCTAAAAGACGAAGGTTAATTGCGCGCTTAGTATCGCTTACAGCACTTGCGGTTATGTTACCTGCAGGCTGGATTTTTTGGGGAGTTTATCAAGAATTTAAATTTAAAAGTGATGCAAATAAGTTTGTGTTAGAAAATGTAACTCCATATAAGTTTACAAAAGATGGTAGGTTTTTAAAAGATTTATCGGTACTTAGTTATAATAGAGATACAATTTCTTCTATAGAGTTAATTTTTATGGGTAATGAAGGGGTTCCAGATGGTGTAGTAGCTACATGGAAATCTAACATGAAAAATTATGATTATTTAAATAAATCAGAGTTAAAAATAATTCAGGGATCTAAAAGTAATGAAAGTAACCAACTAAAATATGTGGAAGAACTTTATACTTCGCAAAAGAATGAGCTTTTAGGTAAAGATGAAAAAATACGATTTTTAGAATCGGAACTAGAAAGATTAAATAAACTTAATGCAAAACAAATTCCTTTTCAAGAAATAAGTGCAGAAGCAGAAACTAATTATGAGAATTTAGAGTATTTAGCATTTTCTAATGCTATAAGAACAGATTTTAAAAAATTAGATACGGTGTCAGTTTTTGAGGCAAAATGGAAAAGAAGTGCAAAGAGAGTGGAAATTCTTAAAGAATCTAAAAAACTACATAATTGGCTTAAAGTAAGGCTAAAGGATAGTACTATTCTTTTAACAGAAATAATTCAGGATTAATTTTTTTCTTCAATATACATTTGTCTTACTTTTTTAAATAAGTCAGAAGAATAAACAAAATCGGTTACTGCTTTATTGTCGGTTTTAAAAATTTCAAGTTTAGAGCCTTCCCATTCTTTAAGACCATTTTTTAGAAATACTATTTTTTCTCCTATTTGCATAACAGAATTCATGTCATGCGTGTTAATTACAGTGGTAATATCGTATTCTTCTGTAATTTCTTTAATAAGATTATCAATAATAATAGAAGTTCTTGGGTCTAGACCAGAATTTGGTTCGTCACAAAATAAATATTTAGGGTTCATTACAATAGCGCGTGCTATGGCAACTCTTTTTTGCATACCACCAGAAATTTCTGAAGGGTATTTATGGTGAGCATCAATAAGGTTTACTCTTTTTAAAACAGTGTCTACACGATCTTGCATCTCTGATTTAGATTGTTTTGTAAACATTTCTAAAGGGAACATAACATTACCAGAAACCGTCATAGAATCAAACAAAGCACTACCTTGAAAAACCATTCCCATTTCTTGCCTTAAGTCTCGTCTTTCCTCTAAGGTTAAATTTTTATATATTTTTCCGTCGTAAGAAATACTTCCTTCTTCAGGAATAAAAAGGCCTAATAAACATTTAAGAAAAACAGTTTTTCCAGAGCCACTTTGCCCAATAATTAGGTTGGTTTTTCCTTTTTCAAAAAGAGTTTCTACGCCTTTAAGAATATGGGTTCCGTCAAAAGATTTGTGTATGTTATCTACTTTTATCATTAGCCTAAAAGAAGTTGTGTTAATATATAGTTTATAATGATAATTACAACACTAGTCCATACAAAAGATGTTGTGCTAGCTTTGCCAACTTCCAATGCACCACCTTTCATATAAAAACCATGATACGAAGGTATAGTAGCTAAAACAAATGCAAAAACTATTGTTTTTAAAAAAGAATAGGTAATATGAAAAGGGATAAAATCTAATTGTATACCCTCAATAAAATCTGCACTAGTACTAAAACCACCAAAAACGCCAGCAACCCAGCCGCCAAAAATACCTACATACATTGCTATTGCAATTATAAATGGGTATAACATTAAGGCAACAATTTTTGGAAAAATTAAATAGTTTAGAGCATTTACACCCATAACCTCTAGAGCATCAATTTGTTCTGTAACACGCATGGTACCTATACTAGATGTTATGTAAGAACCTACTTTTCCGGCCATAATTATAGAGCAAAACGTAGGGGCAAATTCTAATATTATAGATTGCCTAGTTGCAAAACCTACTAAGTTTTTTGGAATTAATTCGCTAGTAATGTTTAATGCGGTTTGTATTGCAACAACGCCACCAATAAAAAAAGATATAAAAACGAGTATACCAAGAGAACCATATATAAGTTCATCAATTTCTTTAAGAATCAAAGACTTCATTATGCTCCATTTGGTAGGTTTT
The DNA here is from genome assembly GCA_947504045.1 of uncultured Maribacter sp. GTDB lineage: Bacteria > Bacteroidota > Bacteroidia > Flavobacteriales > Flavobacteriaceae > Maribacter_B. Next base: position 159,576 of record CANNFY010000005.1, on the reverse strand, counting down.
TTAAAAACCTCCTTTACCATTATTGCATAGCTGCCAATTGATGCTAAATATTTCATTTAATAAATATAAATTTCTTAGCGTAAAAATAACAATAATGAGTGTCATTTAACTTGCATTTAAAATTTTTGAGAGGTATTTTATTTACTTTTACCTAATGAATTTACAACTTATGCATTTTAAACAGATTAAAACCTTAGTATTACTACTTGTTTTTACAGGTATTTTTGGAAATAGTTACGGGCAAAAGAAGAAAAATAAAGACGCAATAGAAAATGATTTTACTCCTCCTAAATTAGTAGTTGGTATAGTTGTGGACCAAATGCGGTACGATTATTTAACACGTTTTTCTAATAAGTTTCAAGAAGGAGGTTTTAAAAGGTTATTAAAAGAGGGGTTTAATTGTAAAAATAATCACTTTAATTACGCACCAACCTATACAGGTCCGGGCCATGCCTCTATTTATACAGGAACAACGCCTGCAACGCACGGAATAATTGCAAATGATTGGTATGATAAAGATTTAAATGCTGAGGTGTATTGTACCTCAGATACAACATATACTTCTGTAGGAACAGTTTCAGATGCTGGGCAAATGTCTCCACATAGAATGGAGGTAACTACAATTACAGATCAAGTACGTTTACATACCCAAATGAGGGGTAAAACAATTGCAATTGCCTTAAAGGATAGAGGGGCAATTTTACCAGGCGGACATACAGCAAATGGTGCATATTGGTTTTATGGAAAAAATGAAGGAAACTGGGTAACAAGTTCTTTTTATATGAAAAGCTTACCTAAATGGGTAAATAATTTTAATAGTACTAGAAGTGTAGATAACTATAAGAAAGATTGGAATACTTTAAAAGATATAAATACCTACGTAGAAAGTGGTTTAGATAACACAAAATATGAAGGTTTATTTAAAGGAGAAAGCAGCCCTACTTTTCCTCATAATCTTCCGAAATTATGGGATGCAAATGGTAAGTATGATATTTTAAAGACAACCCCATATGGTAATAGTTTAACAGCAGATTTTGCCATAGCAGCATTAGAAGGGGAGAATTTAGGAAAAGATGCAATAACAGATTTTTTAGCAATAAGTTTTTCAAGTACAGATTATGTAGGGCATAAATATGGGGTAAATTCTAAGGAAATAGAAGATACGTATTTAAGATTAGATCAAGATTTGGTGAAAATTTTTAATGCTTTAGATAAAAAAGTAGGAAAAGGAGAGTATACATTATTTTTAACAGCAGATCATGCTGCAATACATGTGCCTGCTTATTTAAAAGATAATAAAATTCCAGCTGGTTATGCAGATTTAAAAACTATGAGGTCTAAAATAGATGAGTTTTTAAAGTACGCTTATGGAACAACAGATATAGTAAAGAGTTTTTCTAATTTTCAATTGTTTTTAGATCATAAGATTATAAAGAATTTAGAAATAGATTTAGGTGAGGCACAAAAAACTATAGCAAAAGAAGTTTTAAGCTATCCTTTTGTAGATAGGGTTTATACAGCAGAACAAATGTGGAGCCAACAATATACTAATGGTATTCCATATATATTACAAAATGGATATAACCAAAAAAGGTCTGGAGATATATTATTGGTTTTAAAACCAGGGGTTATAAGTTATCCAAAAACAGGGTCAACTCATGGTTCTCCTCAAGTTTACGATACCCATTCGCCACTATTATTTTATGGCAAAGGAGTAAAAAGAGGAAATACTGTAGTTAAAACAGAAGTGCCAGATATAGCTCCAACTATAGCTGCTTTATTAGGAATAGCTTTTCCTAATGGTACTACAGGAAAACCAATTGTTCCAGTTATAAAGTAATTTTAAAATAATGAATAAGCCTATAGGTATTTTTGATTCTGGAGTAGGAGGAACATCTATATGGAAAGAAATTCAATCTCTCTTGCCTAATGAAAATATTATTTATTTGGCAGATAGTAAGAATGCTCCTTATGGACAAAAATCTAAAGAAGAAATTTTAAGGCTTAGTATAAAAAATACAGAGTATTTATTAAATCAAGAATGTAAGTTAATTGTAGTTGCGTGTAACACCGCAACTACAAACGCAATAACTTATTTACGAAATAATTACAAAGTTCCTTTTATAGGAATAGAACCTGCTATAAAACCAGCAGCATTAAAATCAGAATCTAAAATAGTAGGCATTTTAGCTACTAAAGGCACACTCTCTAGTAGTTTGTTTCATAGCACAGCAGAAAACCATGCTGATGGGATAAAGATTATAGAAAAAGAAGGGGAAGGCTTAGTTCCTTTAATAGAAAAAGGAGAATTACAAAGTAAAGAGTTAAGGGGCTTGTTAAATAAATACTTGCTTCCTATGGTGCAAGAAGGTATAGACTATTTGGTACTCGGATGCACCCATTACCCTTACTTAATACCATTAATTAAAGAAATAGTGCCAGACAAAGTTAAAATAATAGACTCTGGAGAAGCTGTTGCAAAACAGACTAAAGCTATTTTAGAAAAACATAAAATTTTAAACCATTCAGCTCTACAAGGCAAGAGTACTTTTTTTAGTAATATAGATGCTGGTGTTTTAAAAAGTTTGGTTGTAAGAGATGGGGTTACAGTAAGTGTATCCTTTTTAGACTTTTAAATAGGTTAAATATGTAAAAGCATATTTATGTTTACTATCAATCTCATGATGTTTTTTTGCAACTAAGTTCCATTTTTTTGGATTAATTTCAGGAAAAAAAGTATCGGCTTCAAAAGAAGCATGCACTCTTGTTAGTTCAATTTTATTAGCAAACTTTTCTGCTTGCGTATAAATTTCGCCACCACCAATAATAAAACAATCTTCGTTATTTACTAATAGAAGAGCATTTTCTATACTATGTACCACAATGCAATTGGGGTGTTCTACAAAATAGTTTTTGTCTCTTGTAATAATTATATGCACTCTATTTGGTAGTGGTTTTGGGAAACTTTCAAAAGTTTTTCTTCCCATGATAATTTTATGCCCTGTTGTTAAAGCTTTAAACCTTTTAAAGTCATCAGGTAAGTGCCATAACAAATCATTGTCTTTTCCTAGGGCATTATTTTCTGCCGCAGCCGCTATCATAGTTATGTAGTACACTATTCTATTTTTTTATTAATGTTATTAATAGGAAATTCTGTTTCTATTTCTTTCTGAATTTCTAAAATTCTTTTTTTCTGTTTGGCTACTAATTTTTCTCTTTGTTGACGTTCCCAGTCTTTTCCCATAAATTTTTGGGTAAACAGTACATTAAAAACGTGTATAATAAACAAAAAACCCCAGAAAGTAATGGCCCAAACAAACCAATTGTATTCTACACCATACTTAAGAATTTTATTTATTAGAATAAGAAAAACACTTCCAATTAAAAAAACTACAAAATGAGTATATAAACGTTTCTTTTGTTTAATACGAGTTTGAGCATTTTCTAACAACTCATGTTGCTCTAAGTCTAATTGAGATGTTTTTTTGTTTTTAGAAAACATGGCAATAATTATATTTACATCAAAGATAAAGTAATTAGTAAATAAGTTTATAATATGAATAACGCTAGGAGTAATTTTCCGGTTTTAAGACAATATATTTATGCAAATACAGCTGCTTTTGGCTTATTTTCAGATGATTTATTGGACTGGCGACAAGAAACCGATTTAGATTTTTTGTTAAAAGGGAGCGCAATGCGTAATGAAAGTCTTAAAATAATAAAAGATACCAGAGCATCTGTAGCGTCATTATTTCATTGTAATACTAATAATGTAGCGTTAGTACCTAATTTTTCTTTAGGAATAAATATGGTGCTAAATAGTTTAAATAAAGGAGCTAAAATAGCGTTGTTAAATAATGACTATCCTTCTGTAAAATGGCCTTTTAAAACACGTTCATTTACAACTTTTGAAATTCCTATTTCAGCACAAATAGAAGATGATATTAAAACCCTTGTAGAAAAAGAAAAGATAGATGTACTTGCTTTAAGTATTGTACAGTGGTTAAATGGGGTAATGATAGATTTAGACTTTTTAAAACAACTTAAAAAAGAAAATCCAGAGTTAATAATTATTGCAGATGGCACGCAATTTTGTGGAACGTCAGATTTTAATTTTCAAGAATCTGGGATTGATATTTTAGGAGCAAGTGCTTATAAATGGCTTTTATCTGGTTATGGAAATGGTTTTTTCTTGTTTAAAGATGCTATTAAAGAAAAATTAGCTACTCCAATAATTGGATTTTCTGGAGCAGATGCAGATGAGGATAATGAAAATGCTATTTCTTTTGTAAGAAAGTTTGAGCCAGGGCATCTGTCTTGTACTGCTTTTGGAAGTTTAAATTTTTCAATTAATTACCTAAAAAATATAGGTATGGATAAAATAGAAGAGCAGAATAAGGCTTTATCTTCTAAAGCCAAGTTAGAATTTACAAGACTAGGTTTGTTACAAGAGCAGGTTATACAGCGCAATAAACATAGTACCATATTTAATATTAAAGGAGACACTAAATTGTATAATTTTTTAACAGAAAATAATGTTATTTGTTCCCAACGTGGAGACGGAATTAGGCTAAGTTTTCATTTTTATAATACAGAAAAAGATATAAATGCGATAATAAAAATTATAAAATCAGCTAGTTAGCTATTCTAATAGTATAAAAAAAGGACTAAATTTTTATGAGGGCTTATAAAATGTTGTTTAAATATTATTAAATTAATAATAATTTATTATTCATTGTAAATGAGGAAGTTAATGTATTAATTTTGTGTTGTATTTTAATAAAATAAATTATGGCAGTAGTAAAAAAGTATTTAAAATCTAAGCCTGTTTGTAAGGTAACTTTTACAGTTCCAGCGGCAGAGGCTAAAAAAGTTGAAGTTGTAGGAGATTTTAATAATTGGAAACCTAAAGGAGCAACTTTAAAGAAGCTTAAGAATGGAACTTTCAAGGGTACTTTTGATTTACCTAAAGAAAATTCTTTTGAGTATAAGTATATAATAGATGGTGCTTATGTAAATGAAGCTGAAGCTGATCGTTACCAATGGAACGATTATGCAGGTTCTGAAAATGCAGTATTAGAAGTATAAAATATGTGAACCTGTATATTTTATAAAAAAGTATACAGGTTGTTTTTGCTTAAGATTGTTGAGTAAATTATATGGCCACAACACCTTTAATATGTGGGTGTGGGTTATAATTTTCTAATGTAAAATCTTCAAAATTAAAATCAAAAATATCCTTAATTTCCGGATTTAAAATCATTTTTGGAAGTGGTCTTGGCTCTCTGCTCAATTGTAGTTTAACCTGTTCCATATGGTTATTATATATGTGAGCGTCTCCAAAAGTATGTATAAACTCACCAGCTTCGTAACCGCAAACTTGTGCTACCATCATAGTAAATAATGCATAAGAAGCAATATTAAAAGGAACCCCTAAGAAAATATCTGCGCTACGTTGGTACAATTGGCACGATAGTTTACCATTTGCAACATAGAATTGAAAAAAAGCATGGCAAGGTGGTAAAGCGGCTTTACCATTTGCAACATTTTCAGAGAAAGATTTAGAGGTGTCAGGTAGTACACTAGGGTTCCATGCAGATACTAACATTCTTCTGCTGTTCGGATTTGTTTTTAACGCACTAATAACCTCCTTTATTTGGTCTATTTCATCGCTATTCCAGTTTCTCCATTGGTGACCATAAACAGGACCTAAATCACCATTTTCGTCTGCCCATTCATTCCAGATGCGAACTCCATTTTCTTGAAGATATTTAATATTTGTATCTCCTTTTAAAAACCATAATAGTTCATAAACTATAGATTTTAAGTGTAATTTTTTTGTGGTTACCATTGGAAAACCTTCACTTAAATCAAAACGCATTTGATGTCCAAAAACACTAATAGTTCCTGTTCCTGTACGGTCTCCTTTTTGGTTTCCGGTTTCTAATACGTGTTTTAATAAATCGTGATATTGTTTCATAATGCTAACTACTTAATAAAGTAAAAATAAGTAAACAAATTTGCTTGTATAGTAACACGTAATAATAATTATAAACTAATTATTAACGGACTAAAGTATTATGTTGGTAGAATATTATCCTAAAATCATACCGGCAATAGTGGCAGAAAGTAAAGAGGCTAAAGAACCTCCTAAAACAGCTTTCATTCCAAATTCGGAAAGTGTTTTTCTTTGTCCTGGAGCTAAAGATCCAATACCTCCAATTTGTATTCCAATAGATGCAAAATTGGCAAAGCCACAAAGCATATAGGTAGCCATTATTATAGATTTGTTAAAGGTAAAGTGCGTAGCATTAGCCATATTTTTAAGTTCTGCTAATTGTATATAACCTATAAACTCGCTAGCTGCTAATTTTATACCTAGTAGTTGTCCCATAAGCATAATATCTTCATCTGCTACACCTATTAGCCACATTAAAGGAGCAAAAATGGTTCCTAAAATTGCTTCTAGAGAAAATTTCTCATAACTGGTATTTGCAGCTATCCATCCATTTAAAGAGGTAATATCTCCTGACCATTCTAAAATACCATTAATCATAGCAATAAAAGCAACAAATACAAGTAGCATTGCGCCCACATTTACTGCTAATTTTAACCCTTCAGTAGTACCATTAGATATGGCATCTAAGATATTTGAACCAATTTTTTCTGAAGATACAGTTACGTTAGTGTTTATTTCTTCGGTTTGCGGGTATAGTATTTTAGAAACTACAATAGCGCCAGGAGCCGCCATTACAGAAGCAGCTAATAAATGTTTTGCAAATTGTAAACGTAGAATAGGGTCATCGCCACCTAAAAAACCAATGTAAGCAGCCAAAACAGCACCGGCTACTGTTGCCATACCACCTATCATTACTAGTAAGATTTCTGATTTTGTCATCTTTTCTAAATAGGCTTTTATAAGCAAGGGAGCTTCTGTTTGCCCTAAAAAAATGTTTCCTGCAACACTTAAACTTTCTGGTCCAGAAATTCCTAAGGTTTTAGATAAAAGTAAAGCAAGTACTTTTACTAGTTTTTGTATTATTCCTAAGTAAAATAATAAAGAGGTTAAGGCAGAGAAAAAGATTATGGTTGGTAATACTTGAAAGGCAAAAATATATCCGAAGGTATCCATGTCTACCACCAATCCTTCAAATAAAAATTGACTACCTGCTCTGGTAAAATCTAAGATACTAACAAATATATTACCTAAAGCTTCAAATATTTTTTGAATAAACGGAACTTTTAAAACCCCAATTGCAATTAGTAATTGTATGCCTAGCCCTATGCCAACAGTTTTCCAGTTAATAGCTTTTTTGTTAGAGCTAAATAGAAAAGAAATTGCAATTATAACTATCATACCTAAAATTCCTCTCCATAAGCTATGTAAAGAAAAACCTGCATTAGGTACTATTGTTGGTGCAGCAGTTGTAATTTGATTAACAATGGTGGTATTATTTGTTATTGTATCTTGAGCATATGTAGAAATGCAAAAAATGAAAAATAATAAGAATGCCCAAGGTAATTTTTTCATGCAAACTATTTTTAAAGATTAGTTTCTTTTAGATATTTCGTCTCTTAATTTTGCAGCTTTTTCATAATCTTCGTTTGCAACTGCTTTATTTAGTTCTTTATGAAGCTCATCTGTGGAAAGTTCTTTAAAACCATCTGTAGCGTTAGATTCAATTTCTACGGGGTCTCCGCCTTCTTGTAAAATTTCATCAACCATTATACTGTCATCATTTTCTTCTTCTTTTTCTTTAGAAGAAAATTTTAAGAAAATACCAGCTTTATCAAGAATGGTTTTATAGGTAAATATTGGAGCATCAAAACGTAGCGCTAAGGCAATAGCATCACTAGTTCTGGCATCAATAATTTCTTCTATACCATCTCTTTCGCAAATAATACTGGAGTAAAATACACCATCTACTAATTTGTGAATTATTACCTGTTTAACAATAATGTCAAATCTGTCAGAGAAATTCTTAAATAAATCGTGAGTTAATGGTCTTGGAGGTTTAATTTCCTTTTCTAAAGCTATAGCTATAGATTGCGCTTCAAAAGCACCTATAACAATAGGAAGTTTGCGATCGCCTTCAACTTCATTTAAAATAAGTGCATACGCACCATTTTGAGTTTGGCTATAGGATATTCCTTTTATTTTTAATCTTACTAGGCTCATATGTAACTATAAAAAAGGGTTGTTTAAATAATTGGCTATCCATATTATTTAAACAACCCTTAGAAGGGTACAAATTAACAAAAATTAAGTGTTTTGCGCTTTAAATTCTTTTAATTTTTCGATGAGTTGTGGAACAACTTCGAAGGCATCCCCAACTATACCATAATCTGCTGCTTTAAAAAAAGGTGCTTCAGGGTCTGTATTTATAACAACTTTTGTTTTAGAAGCACTTACACCAGCAAGGTGTTGTATGGCTCCAGAAATACCAATTGCTATATATAAATTACTTGCAACAGGTTTTCCTGTTTGTCCAACATGTTCTCCGTGTGGTCTCCATCCTAAGTCAGAAACTGGTTTTGAACAAGCGGTTGCTGCTCCAAGAACGTCTGCAAGTTCTTCTATTATTCCCCAATTTTCTGGGCCTTTTAAACCTCTTCCGCCAGATACTACAATATCTGCATCTGCAATTGTAGCTTTTCCTATTACTTTATCTATTTCTGTTGATTTGGTAGAAAAATCATTATCGTTTAATGATGGGTCAAAGTTTTCTACTGCTGCAGTGGTAGCATTTTCAATAATACCAAAAGCATTATTAGAAACTCCAATAACTTTTATTTGGGTGTTAATTTGCGTTATAGCAAACCCTTTATTACTAAATGCGGTTCTTTTTACAGTAAAAGGACTTGTGCTTTCTGGTGCAGCTACAACATTTGGAGCATACCCAGCTTTTAAAGCGGCGCTAACTAAAGGAGCTAAATATTTAGCATCTGTACTAGAGCTAGTAATTATAACCTCTGTATTTTCAGCTTTTGCGGCTTGTATAATGCTATTGGCATAAGCTTTTGCATTAAATGTGTTTAAATTATCTTTTGTTACGTTTAATACTTTGGTAATACCGTAAGTTCCTAAGACCTCATTTTCTGTTGCATTTATTGAAATTGCGGTAGCAGTAGTGCCTAATTGCTTAGCTACTTCTGCTGCATAGGAAGCAACTTCTAGAGCGTTTTTTTTAAATTTTCCGTTTTCTGATTCTGTATATACTAAAACTGACATTTTTTTTGAATTAAAATATTCCTTTTAAATGTTGGAATAAAGAATTAATATTAAATTACTTTGGCTTCATTATGTAACAAACTTATTAGTTCATCTACATTACTTGCATCTACTAATTTAACTGCACCTTTTGCGGCAGGTTTTTCAAATTTAGTCTCTTGCGTAGCGCTAAGTGCATCTACAGGATCTATAACAGTTAAGGTTTTTTTTCTGGCCATCATAATTCCTCTCATGTTAGGAATTCTTAAATCACTTTCTTGTACTAACCCTTTTTGACCACCAATAACAAGAGGCAAAGTAGTACTAAGTGTTTCTTTTCCACCATCTATTTCTCTTTGTGCAGTTGCTTTATCCCCTTCTATTTCTAGGCTAATGCAAGTATTTACAAAATTCATATCTAATAAAGAGGCAAGTATTCCAGGAACCATTCCACCATTATAATCAATAGACTCTCTCCCAGCTATTACAAGGTTATAGTCCCCATTTTTAACTATTTCTGCTAGTTGTTGGGCAACAAAAAAACCATCAGTAGGTTCTGCATTAACTCGTATAGCTTCATCTGCACCAATTGCAAGTGCTTTTCTAATAGTGGGCTCTATAGTTGCTCCTCCAACAGAGGCAACATGTACTGTAGCGCCTTGTTTTTCTTTAAACCACATGGCTCTTGTAAGTCCAAACTCATCATTAGGGTTTATGACAAATTGCACACCATTGGTGTCAAACGTGGTGTTATTATCTGTAAAATTTATTTTAGACGTAGTGTCTGGTACATTACTAATACAAACTAATATTTTCATAGATTAAATAAGCTTTTATATAAGATAGGGCTAAGATAGTTATTAATTTTCAAATTTACTATGCATGCATAGTAAATTTATAACTTTTTTTGATTAATATGGTTATTATTTTGACATTTAATTTCCTATTTTTGCGTGCCTTTCAGGTATTTAATTTAGGAATCCAATTGTTATAAACATGAAAACACTACAATTTAGAGAAGCTATAGCAGAAGCTATGTCGGAAGAAATGAGAAAAGACGAATCTATCTATTTAATGGGTGAGGAAGTTGCAGAATATAATGGTGCTTACAAAGCTTCTAAAGGGATGTTAGATGAATTTGGCCCTAAAAGAGTTATAGATACTCCGATTGCAGAATTAGGTTTTGCAGGAATAGGAGTAGGTTCTACAATGACTGGGAACAGACCTATTATAGAATTTATGACTTTTAACTTTGCACTAGTAGGTATTGATCAAATAATTAATAACGCTGCAAAAATTAGACAAATGTCTGGTGGACAGTTTCCGTGTCCTATAGTATTTAGAGGTCCAACAGCTTCTGCAGGACAATTAGCTGCAACGCATTCGCAAGCTTTTGAAAGTTGGTATGCAAACTGCCCAGGTTTAAAGGTAGTTGTGCCATCTAATCCTAAAGATGCAAAAGGTTTGCTTAAAGCTGCAATTAGAGATAACGATCCAGTTATATTTATGGAGTCTGAGCAAATGTATGGAGATAAAGGTGAAGTGCCAGAAGGAGAATTTACAATTCCTTTAGGTGTTGCAGATATCCGTAGATCAGGATCAGATGTTACAATAGTTTCTTTTGGTAAAATTATTAAAGAAGCAGATAAAGCAGCAGATGAGTTAGCTAAAGAAGGTATTAGTTGTGAGATAATTGACTTACGTACAGTTAAACCTTTAGATTATAAAGCGATTGTAGATTCTGTTAAGAAAACGAACAGATTAGTAATTTTAGAAGAAGCATGGCCTTTTGGTAATGTAGCTACGGAAATTACATACCATATACAATCTAACGCTTTTGATTATTTAGACGCTCCAATTATTAAAATAAATACAGCAGATACTCCAGCACCATATTCTCCAGTTTTATTGGAAGAATGGTTGCCAAATGCATCAGATGTGGTTACTGCAGTTAAAAAAGTGTTATATAAGTAAAAAAAACCTACACTTTTATAAAAGAATAGTAGCTTCGCCAACTTAACTAGTTGTCGAAGCTTTTTTTATTGGTACGTTATTTGTTAGTACCATAAAATAGAACACAATATATAATGAAAAAAATACCTTTTCTTTTTCTTTTCCTAGTTACTTTGCTACTGCAGGCACAGACTAAAGTATCAGGAATAGTTTTAGATAACCTTGGGGAACCTGTTGCATTTGCAAATGTGCTTTATAAAAACTCTACTGAAGGAACAATTACAAATGATAATGGAAGATTTTATTTAGAGTCAGACGAAAATTATACAACCCTAGTTGTTTCATTTATAGGTTACGAAACTCAGACAATAACATTAGCTTCAAAAGTTAACTATGAAATGGAAGTTAAGCTTCAAGAAGCTAGTGAGCAACTAAACGAAGTAGTACTTATTGCAGGAAAACAATCCAAAAAAAATAACCCCGCAGTAGATATTTTGCGAAAAATATGGGCTAAAAAAAGAGAAAATGGAGTTCGTAAGTTTAAACAATATGCTTATGATAAATATGAAAAAGTAGAATTTGATTTAAATACTATTGATAGTGCTTTAATGCAGAGAAAAATATTTAAAGGACTAGAATTTGTTTTTCAAGATTTAGATACTTCAAAGATTACTGGAAAAACGTATTTGCCAATTTTTTTAAATGAAACTTTTTCTAAAGTCTATGGAGACAACCTAATTAAACAAGAAAAAGAAGAAATTTTAGGAAACAAAAATTCTGGGTTCGATAATAACCAAGCTATAATAGCATTTGTAGAAGACCTGTACCAAGACTACGATATTTATGATAATTACCTAAAATTTTTCGATAAAAGTTTTACCAGTCCATTATCTAGAACAGGAATTGATACTTACAATTACGCATTAAGAGACAGTGCTTTTATAGATAATAAATGGTGTTATAATATAGTATACTATCCAAGGCGTAAAAATGAGCTTACTTTTAAAGGTGATTTTTGGGTAAACGACTCTACCTATGCAATTAAAAATATAAACTTAGAAGTAACTAAAAGTGCTAATATAAATTGGGTTAAAGAAATTTATATAGAGCAAGATTTTGATGTAATGAACGATTCTGTTTTTCTTTTAAAAAGAGACTATATGTTAAGCGACTTTAGTTTTCAAAAGAAAGAAAAATCTAAAGGTGTTTACGGTAAAAGAACAACCGTATATAACGCGTATGATTTTGATAAAGAAAAACCTAAAGATTTTTATAAAGTAGATGGTAACCCTTTTGATCCAGAGGTAGTTGTTAAAGATGATGAGTTTTGGAAAAAAAACAGATTAGAGTCTTTAAATAAAGACGAAAAAGGAATTTATAAGTTAATAGACACTTTAAAAACGGTTCCTAAATTTAAATCGTACTATAATTTAGTAAGTGTTTTAGGCTCTGGTTATGTAGAGATAGATAAATGGAATCTTGATATAGGTTCTGTGTATGATGTTTTTGGGTATAATGATGCAGAAGGACCAAGGTTAAGGTTAGGGGCAAGAACTTACTATGGCCCAAATGACCTTTGGCGTATAGAGGGTTATGGCGCTTATGGTTTTACAGACCATAAATTTAAACACGGAATATCGGGTAAACTTTTACTAGATAATAAAAGTAGATTAATAATTTCAGGAGGAAACAGAAGAGATATTGAGCAGCTAGGTGTTAGTTTAACAGCAACAAATGATGTTTTAGGAAGAAGCATAGCATCATCTTCATTATTAACAGTTGGAGCAAATAATAGATTAACCAATATTAACCTAAGTGCAGCTAGTATAGAAGTAGAACCTTTTACTAATGTAAGGCTTTCTTTAGGAGCAAACTTTAGAACATTAAGCTCTGCTTTACCCGGAGATTTTAGTTTAGACTATATAAATCCTGATTCTCCTTCAGGAGTGTCTTCAGAAGTTAGACAGTTTAATTTAAATACAATTGTAATATATACGCCAGGTAAAAAAACAATTGGGCATGGCGTAGAGCGCAGAACAATTAACGATAACTATAGTACTTTGTTATTAAATTATACAAAAGGTTTAAAAGGCGCAATGAATAGCGATTTTAATTATAGTAAGTTGCAATTCTCATATAGTCAGCCCTGGCAAATAGGAGGCTTTGGAAGATTGTATAGTACATTAGAATTAGGAAAAACTTTTGGAGAGGTTCCGCTTGGGTTACTTAGTGTAATTCCGGGAAACCAAACTTTCTTTTCTAATTACGGAACATTTCCAAATTTAGACTTTTACGAGTTTGTAACAGATACCTATGCTTCTTTACATTTAGAGCATAATTTTAATGGTAGATTATTTTCTAGAATACCCTTAATAAGAAAATGGAATTTAAGAGAAATTATAGGTTTGCGTGGCGTTTGGGGAGAATTGTCCGATGCTAATATAGCTTTAAATGCACCAGCAAATGTTACCACGCCATTAATTGCTCCTTCAGACAAAATATACTATGAATATTCTTTTGGAATAGGAAATATATTTAAAATTTTTAGAATAGATTTTAACTTTAGAGGTAATTATTTAGATACACCAGATGCAAGACCTTTTAGTGTAACGGGCACTTTTGGGTTTAATTTTTAAAATATGTTATAATTAATACAATTTCATTAATGAGCTAGCGTTGATTTGTTAACTTTGCACATGACAAAAAAAATAGAATAATGGCAGAAAAAAAAAGTATAACTTTTGATGTTTTAATAGAAATTCCAAAAGGAAGTAGAAATAAATACGAATACGATTTTACATTACATAAAATTAGGTTTGATAGAATGTTATTTTCTTCCATGATGTATCCAGGCGATTATGGTTTTATTCCAGAAACTTTAGCGTTAGATAGTGATCCATTAGATATTTTAGTTTTAGGACATCAGCCAACATACCCTATGGTAGTGATGGAAGTTAGGCCAATAGGAGTTTTTTACATGACCGATGAAAAAGGACCAGATGAAAAAGTAATTTGTGTACCTGTATCTGATCCTATTTGGAGTAATAAACATGATATATCAGACATAAATCCACATAGGCTTAAAGAAATAGAGCATTTCTTTAAAGTATATAAAGATCTTGAGAAAAAGAAAGTAGATACTGGTGGTTGGGGTAATTCTGAGCAGGCAGTTAAAATTTACCACGAATGTGTGGAGCGTTATGAAAAAAGCGAGCACAAAAAGAAACGTACCTTTACTATATAGTAAACTTACAATACCTATTAAAAGCCACTCTTAATTTTAAGAGTGGCTTTTTTTATTATTATTGATTTCATATATTTAATGCAATATAAATATCAAATTAATAATAAACTATGGAAGTATTTGTGAACTATTTATGGATTTTTGGAATTTTAGCCTTGATTTTTGTTTTTGTTAAAAATATGTGGGTGTCTAAACAAGATCAAGGAGAAGAAAACATGTCCAAAATTGCTAAGAATATTTCTGATGGAGCAATGGCTTTTTTAAAAGCAGAATATAAGGTTCTAGGAATTTTTGTAGTAGCGGTTGCAGTATTATTATATTTTAAGGGTAGTTATGAAGAAGGTTCTAACGGTATGGTTGCTGTTTCTTTTATAGTTGGTGCTATTTGCTCTGCTCTTGCAGGCTTTATAGGTATGAAAGTTGCAACTAAGGCAAATGTTAGAACAACTCAAGCAGCAAGAACCTCTTTAGGAAAAGCATTAGAAGTTGCATTTGCAGGAGGGTCTGTAATGGGGCTTGGCGTAGTTGGTTTGGGAGTTTTAGGGCTAAGTGGCCTTTTTATGATATATAGTGGTCAAGGGTGGAGTATTGGAGAGGTGTTAAATGTATTATCGGGCTTTTCTTTAGGAGCTTCTTCTATAGCATTATTTGCTAGGGTTGGCGGTGGTATTTATACCAAAGCGGCAGATGTTGGGGCAGATTTAGTTGGTAAAGTAGAAGCGGGTATTCCAGAAGATCACCCATTAAACCCTGCTACTATAGCAGATAATGTAGGGGATAATGTAGGAGATGTTGCAGGTATGGGGGCAGATTTATTTGAATCTTATGTAGGTTCTATTATAGGAACAATGGTGCTTGGTGCAGTATATGTTGGATTGCCAGAATTTTCAACTTCTTTTGATGGTTTAGGAGCTGTGTATCTTCCTTTGGTTTTAGCGGCTACAGGAATTGTTATGTCTATTCTTGGAACATTCTTTGTTCGTGTAAAAGATGGGGGTAATCCGCAAACAGCCCTAAATATTGGAGAATTTGGTTCTGCTGGTTTAATGTTAGTAGCTTCTTTTTTTATTATTCAAAATATGTTGCCAGAATCTTGGGTAGATTCTGGAGTAACCTATACATCAATGGGAGTTTTTTGGGCAACAATAGCAGGTTTAGTAGCAGGTTTAGCAGTAGGTAAAATTACCGAATACTATACAGGAACAGGTAAAAAACCAGTAATGGATATTGTAAAACAATCGGAAACTGGAGCGGCAACAAATATAATTGCAGGCTTAGGTGTAGGAATGATGTCTACAGCAATACCAATACTTTTAATAGCAGCGGCAATAATCATTTCGCATAGTCAAGCAGGGTTATATGGTATTGCAATTGCAGCAGTTGGTATGTTGGCAAATACAGGAATTCAGTTAGCGGTAGACGCTTATGGGCCTATTTGTGATAATGCAGGTGGAATTGCAGAAATGGCAGAGTTGCCAAGCGAAGTTCGCGAACGTACAGATAAATTAGATGCTGTAGGTAATACTACAGCAGCAATAGGTAAAGGTTTTGCAATAGCATCTGCAGCTTTAACGGCATTAGCGTTATTTGCAGCTTTTATGAAAACAGCAAATGTAACCTCAATAGATGTTTCTAGACCAGATATTATGGCGGGCTTATTAATAGGAGGTATGTTGCCTTTTGTTTTTTCTGCTTTGTCTATGAATGCTGTTGGAAGGGCGGCAATGGCAATGATCGAGGAAGTTCGTCGCCAATTTAGAGATATTCCAGAATTAAAAGCAGCATTAGGTATTATGCGTAAGTATGATTCGGATATGAGTAAAGCATCTGAAGAGGATAGAAAAATATTTGATTCTGCAAACGGTGTGGCAGATTATGGTAAATGTATAGATATATCTACAAAAGCATCTATTAGAGAAATGGTTTTGCCTGGGTTGTTAGCAATTGCAGTACCAGTTATAGTGGGCTTTGGAGGTAAAATTGTTGGAATAGGTGGGGCAGAAATGTTAGGAGGCTTACTTGCAGGAGTTACAACATGTGGGGTTTTAATGGCTATTTTTCAGTCTAATGCAGGTGGTGCTTGGGATAACGCAAAAAAAACTATAGAAGAAGATGGGCGTAAAGGAACAGACGTGCATAAAGCTGCTGTAGTAGGAGATACAGTAGGAGACCCTTTTAAAGATACCTCAGGACCATCTTTAAATATTCTTTTAAAACTAATGTCTGTTGTTGCTTTAGTAATAGCTCCTAGTATTGCAATTACTGAAGATGGTCTTGCTATGCATAATGCCAAAATAAATACAACTATAAATGTAGAAACTAATCTAAAAACAGAAAATAATACAGAGGCTAATGCAGCCTATAAATTATTAGTAAATAATAAGAAAGTGGTAAAAGAGTAATAGTCATAGTAAATTAATATTTAACCGTCTTGCAATTTGTAAGGCGGTTTTTTTATATTTTTAATTGCTAGTGAAATTTAGACTATGTTTAAGAAAGATAAGTTGCAAATTATTCCTTTTAAAACCTATGGGACATTAACCCATATATATTTAAGAGGTAGAACTTTAGAAGATGAAAATATAGACATAAATAAAAAAGGT
The DNA here is from genome assembly GCA_947504045.1 of uncultured Maribacter sp. Classification (GTDB taxonomy): domain Bacteria; phylum Bacteroidota; class Bacteroidia; order Flavobacteriales; family Flavobacteriaceae; genus Maribacter_B. The sequence goes on along the minus strand of CANNFY010000005.1, from coordinate 142,565 downwards.
ATATGGGCTGTTTTTATAAGTACTTGGAAGAGGTTTGAAACAGATGAGGTAAAGTATGCATCTTTAAAAGTAGAAATAAATAAGGAACAAGAAAACGTAGAAACAGACTCTGAGGGCTATTATATTTTAGATAAAAAAGTAGATAATTTATCAGGCGTTGTTTCTGATGAAGGTTGGGTTTCTTATAATGTATCGTATGGTAAGCCAGAAGAGTACACAAAAAAAATAGTCTCTAAAAATCGTTTTTTTGGAGAAATGCTAGTTGTTTTACCAGAATCTGAATATGGGATTATTAGTGATATAGATGATACTATTTTACACACAGGTGTTGCTTCTAAATTTAAATGGAAAGCTGTTTTTAATACATTTTTTGTTAATGTTTTGCACAGAAAGGCTTTAGATGGTACTGCAGATTTTTATATGCAATTACATAAAGGAAAATCTAAAAATAATTGTAACCCGGTTTTTTATGTAAGTAATAGCCCCTGGAATTTATATAAGTATTTAGAAATTTTTTTAAATGAAAACAATTTTCCTAAAGGAGCTTTGTTGTTGCGGAATTTAAAATTTTTATTTGATAAAACTCCAAAATCTAAAATATCTCATAAGCATCATGAAATTCAAAATATATTAGATACATATCCAGATTTATCATTTATTTTAATTGGAGATTGTGGAGAGCATGATCCAGATATATATGTGGATATTGTTGCCAACAACCCTAATAGAATAAGTTCAATCTATTTAAGGTCTGTAAAAAGTAAAAAGAAAATGTTACGTGTAGAAAAGTTATTTCAGAACTATAAAGATGTAGATGTTTTATTGGTGTATAATACCGATGAGGCAAAAAAGCATGCCAAAAAGAAAGGGTATATTTAAAATAGTTATTTTAAATAGTGTAAAGATGATTTAGGAGCTACCTCAACAGGAGCCTTATTTTGTGTAAAAACTCTAGCAGAAAGTTCTTCACCTTCAAGTGTACATTTGTTGTTATACAGTCTTATCCAACTTCCTTCTCTTAAACCAACTACAGGGGTATTGTTAAATTTATGAAACTCTTTAATTCTTGTTTCTCTAGTTTCTCCTTTGTGTCTAGATTTTGGGTCTGGGTCTAAATAATGGGCATTAATATTAAAAGGAATAATTTGTAGCGTTTTAAAACTAGGAGGGTAAACTATAGGCATATCATTAGTAGTTTGCATACTAACTCCTGCAATATTACTACCTGCACTAGTTCCTAAATAAGGTGTACCAGAGAGAATGGCTTTTTTTAAAGGGCTAATTAAGTTTAATTCGTATAGTTTAGAAACTAGAACAAAAGTATTTCCGCCACCGGTAAAAATACCTTTAGCATTTTTAATGGCATTAATAGGGTCTTTAAAAGTATGAATGCCTACTAGGTTCTTATTTATTTTAAGAAATCCTTTTTTTGCTATTTCGGTATATTCTTCATGAGAAATACCACTTGGTCTAGCGTATGGTATAAATAGAATTTCATCAACACCATTAAATAATTCTTCAAGAGAATCTAAAAGATAACTTAAATAAGTACCATTATAAATGGTAGATGTACTTGCAAGAATACAATTAGTCATTAAAACAAGCCATTAATTTCGGCGTCAATTTTATTAATAATTTTTCCTAAATCTTCAGGCTCATCCACAAAATCTAATTCGTCAACATCAATTATAAGTAACTTTCCTTTTGTGTACGTGTGTGCCCAAGCTTCATAACGTTCATTTAATCTACTTAGATAATCAATAGAGATACTATTTTCGTAGTCTCTACCACGTTTATGAATTTGGTTTACTAAGTTTGGTATAGAACTTCTTAAATAAATAAGTAATTCTGGGGGTTGTACTAAAGTTTCCATTAGTTCAAAAAGGCTAGAGTAGTTGTTAAAGTCTCTATTTGTCATTAAGCCCATAGCGTGTAGGTTAGGAGCAAAAATATGAGCATCTTCGTATATGGTTCTATCTTGGATTATACTTTTTCCACTTTCTCTAATTTCAAGAATTTGTCTATATCTACTATTTAAAAAATAAATTTGCAAATTAAAACTCCAACGCTCCATTTGGTTGTAAAAATCATCTAAATAGGGGTTTTCTGCAACGTCTTCAAAATGAGGTTCCCATTGGTAGTGTTTGGCTAATAGTTTTGTTAGGGTTGTTTTTCCAGCGCCAATATTTCCTGCTATAGCAATATGCATTTTTAACTATTTTTTATGGTTAGATTTCTATAAATAAAAGAAAGCATCACAATATACAAGATAACAATAGCATGATAAAATGTTTAAGTAAATATCCGATGAAAAATATTTTAAAGTCATAATTAAACCTTTGTAAAATAAAGAAGTCTAATTTTTAACTAAAAATATGAAAGAATGAAAAAACACTTACTTTTAATTGCATTATTTTTTGTTGTTTTAGAAGGCTCCTATGGTCAAGACTTTCAAGGGAAAGCTATTTATGAGTCTAAAACAAGTGTTGATTTGTCTAATTTTGGTAGGCCAGATATGTCTGCGGAACAAAAAAAGAGAATACAAGAACGTATTAAGAGAAATTTTGAAAAAACTTTTGTTTTATCCTTTAATAAAACAGAAGCAATGTACCTAGAGGAAGAAAAGTTAGAACAGCCGGGTAATAATGGAGGAGGAAGAGGAAGGTTTTCTTTTAATACAAGCGGAAAGTATTATAAAAATATTAAAGAAGGTAAATACACCAACCAAAAAGAAATGTTTGGTAAGGTGTTTTTAATTAAAGATGAGCTTCCTAGTTTATCTTGGGTTATGGGCTCAGAAACAAAACAAATAGGCCAGTATACATGTTATAAAGCAACTGCTATAAAGGCTATAGATTCTATGGATATTACCAATTTTAGACCTAGAGGAAGACAGGGAGGTAATAGAGACGAAGAGAAGAAAAAAGATTCTGTAGAAAAACAAAACTCTTTATTTAAAGAAAAAGAAAAGCCAAAACAGATAGAAATTACTGCTTGGTATACATTAGATATTCCAATAAGTCAAGGGCCAGGAGAATATTGGGGGCTGCCAGGTTTAATACTAGAAGTAAATGCTGGTAAAACAGTTATTTTATGTTCTAAAATTGTAATGAATTCTAAAGACAAAGAAACTATAGAAGAACCTAGAAAAGGGAAAGAGGTAACCCAGAAAAAATACAATGAGATTCTAAAGAGTAAGATGAAAGAAATATCTGAAAGACCAAGAAACGGTAGAGGTCCTGGAGGTAGAAACTAATTAGAAAGTTTATGTATAAGAAAATTTTACTCGGGTCTTTTTTATTTTTTGCTTTTTATGCAAATGCGCAAAAAATTACAATAACAGGTGTAGTAACAGACGATTTTGGTGCTCCTTTAGAAATGGCAAATGTTGTAGCTATTAATAAAGAAACTAAAAATTTAGATGGGTTCGGAATAACAAACCCAGAGGGTAAATATAAAATAAACGTAAAAGAAAATACGACGTACAATTTAAGGTTTAGTTACTTAGGTTTTCAGCCTAAAGAACTGGTTCTAACAGTAGGAGAAGAAGATATTCAAAAAAATACAACTCTTATAGAACAAGCCGAAAATTTAGACGAAGTAGAAGTAGTTTATGAAATGCCTGTTACCGTAAAAGGAGATACTATAGTTTATAATACAGATTCTTTTGTAAGCGGTACCGAAAAAAAATTAGAAGACGTACTTACTAAATTGCCAGGAGTTGAAGTTAGTGATGAAGGGGAGATTGAGGTAGAAGGAAAAACGGTAACCAAAGTAATGGTTAATGGGAAAGATTTTTTTGATGGAGATTCTAAACTTGCAGCGCAAAACATACCTGCAAATGCGCTAGACAAAATAGAAGTTTTACGTAATTACGCAGAAGTATCGCAGCTTAAAGGGGTTACTAATAATGAGGATAACGTAGCCTTAAATATTAAACTAAAAACAGGAAAAGAAAAGTTCTGGTTTGGCGAAATAACAGGAGGTCTTGGTTTAGATAGTCGTTATTTAGCACATCCAAAATTGTTTTTTTATAGTCCAAAGTACAGTATAAACATATTAACCGATTTTAATAATATTGGAGAATTGGCTTTTACTAACCGAGACTATAGAAGGTTTACAGGGGGCTTTAGGTCAAGAACAGGAAATACCGGAACCAGCTTTTCTGTTGGTGAAGGAGGCTTGGGTTTGTCTCAATTACAAAACAATAAAGCTAAAGAAATAAACGCAAAATTTGGAGCAGTAAACTTTAGCTATTCTCCGGTAGAAAGTTTAGAGTTTAGTGGTTTTGCTATTTATTCTTACAGTAACACTTTGTTACAAACCAGCGCTTTAAGAAGTTATATAAGTAGTAATGAAGAAGAAATTACTACAACAGATACGGACCAAACTTCTAACCTAGGGTTGTTAAAATTTAGTGCCGCATATAAGCCTAGTACTAATTTACAAGTAGAGTATGATATTTTAACAAAGTTTTCTGGTTCAGAAGAAACTGTAGATATTTTATCAGTAGCAGATGTTACAGACCAAATAACAGAAAACAAAGAGCAAACCCCAACAAGTGTAAACCAAAATGTAAATGTTTATTATACTTTAGACGAAAAAAATATTTTAGCTCTAGAAGGCCAATATTTAATACAAACAGAAGACCCTTTTTATAACGCAATACGCGAAGTGCAACCTTTTGAAAGTATATTGCCATTAGATGATACACAATCTAATTTTGATATTAACCAAGAGCGAGAAGTAAAAACAAATAAGCTAGATTTTAAAGCGGACTATTATTATGTAACCGGACCCAAAAGTAATATTAATTTTACGTTAGGGGTAACCCACAGTAATCAAGATTTTAACTCTAGTATATTTCAGGTTTTAGATAATAATTCAGAAGTTTATTTTACAGATGATGCACTTGTTAATAGGGTTAATTTTAAATTTTCAGATTTATTTTTAGGGTTTCATTATAAATTAATTGCGGGTAATTTTACTATAAATCCGGGTATAATAGCGCATAATTACCAAGCAAAAAATGAGCAATTAGGAACTGTGGTTACAGATGATTTAGTAAATGTTGTGCCAGATTTATTTATAAATTATAAGCTAAAGGAATCTGAAAGTATTAGATTTAATTACTCGGTTACCAGAAACTTTTCTGATATAGAAAAATTTGCAAGCGCTTATGTGTTTAGTAATTACAACTCTTTATACCAGGGTAATAGAGATTTAGAAAGTGCGCTTTACCATAATGTAAGTCTTAATTTTTTTAGTTTTAGTATGTTTAATTTGCAAAACATTTTTGCAAGATTAAATTATAGTAAACGTATTGATGCTTTTAAGAGTGATAGCGAAATAGTAGGAATAAATCAGGTAACCTCTACCATAAACTCTAATTTAGAAGATGAGGTTTTGTCTGGGTCAGCAAATTATCAAAGAACTTTTGGTAAAATAAAAATAAGTGCAAGAGGGGCATTATCCTATTCTAACTTAAACAATATTGTAAATAATAGTCCTAGTACATCAGAGTCTTTAACTCAAAGTTATAGGGGAGCTGTAGCTACCAGTTTTAAAAATGCTCCAAATGTAGAATTAGGGTATAATTATTCTATTAATAACTATAACAATGGCGGTAATGAAACTACCTTTTATACCAGCACTCCCTTTGTAGAATTTAATACTCCTTTTTTAAAGAACTTTATTTTTACATCAGATTTTAACTATTATAAGTATAATGATGCAGCAGATACTGTAGAAAATGAGTATGCTTTTTTAAATGCAGACTTATCGTATCAGAAAAAAGATAGTAAATGGGAATATAGTGTACAGCTTACAAACTTATTGAATAATACAGAGTTAAATCAAGATACTTTTAATGAGTTGTATTATAGAACATCAACATACATTGTACAGCCAAGGTATGTAATGTTTAAAATAAAATATGATTTGTAGATACAAATTATATGGTTAGTGTGTTTAAAAGCGTTTTGTAATTTTCAAGACGCTTTTTTCTTTTTATTATTTTAATAGATTCTATTTTGACATATTTATGAATAGCACTACTTTTGCATCATAAAATCTACGAGGAAAGATTTGACTGCTTGCAACCTCTAAAAAATGCTAAAACAGATATTAGTACACCGTATAGGGTATTCTATCTACTTACGTTTTTATTTTGCCAGTTATTTTCCTCTTTAAAAAAGAATTATGTCTTATTTATTTACATCAGAATCTGTTAGTGAAGGACACCCAGATAAAGTTGCAGATCAAATTAGTGATGCATTATTAGATAGCTTTTTAGCTTTTGACCCAGAAAGTAAAGTTGCTTGTGAAACTCTAGTTACAACAGGGCAAGTAGTTTTAGCAGGAGAGGTAAAAAGTAATACCTACTTAGATGTTCAAAATATAGCAAGAGAGGTTATAAATAAAATAGGATATACAAAAGGAGAATACCAATTTAGTGGAGACTCTTGTGGTGTTATATCTCTTATACATGAGCAATCTAAAGAGATAAATCAAGGTGTAGACAGAGGAGAAAAAGAAGAACAAGGAGCGGGGGATCAAGGAATGATGTTTGGTTATGCAACCAAAGAAACAGAAAATTATATGCCACTGGCCTTAGATATTTCTCATAAAATTCTTCAGGTATTGGCAGAGTTAAGAAGAGAAAATAAAGAAATTACATATTTACGACCAGATGCCAAATCGCAAGTAACTATAGAGTATTCAGATACAAATGTACCGCAACGTATAGACACTATCGTAGTTTCTACACAGCACGATGCCTTTAATAAAGACGATGAGGCTATGTTAGCTACAATAAAGAAAGATATAGTTTCTGTATTAATACCTAGGGTAAAAGCACAATTGCCAAAAAATATACAAAAGCTGTTTAATGATGATATTATATACCATGTTAACCCAACAGGAAAATTTGTAATTGGAGGACCACACGGAGATACAGGATTAACAGGGCGTAAAATTATTGTAGACACCTATGGCGGTAAGGGAGCACATGGCGGAGGAGCATTTAGTGGTAAAGACCCAAGTAAGGTAGACCGTAGTGCTGCATATGCAGCAAGGCATGTAGCTAAAAATTTAGTTGCCGCAGGTGTTTCTGATGAAATATTAGTACAAGTAAGTTATGCCATAGGAGTAGTAGAGCCAACCTCTATTTTTGTAGATACTTACGGTACTGCAAATGTAGATTTATCAGATGGTGCTATTGCGGAAAAAGTGGCAAAATTATTTGATATGCGACCATTTGCTATAGAAGAACGTTTAAAATTACGTAACCCTATTTATTTAGAATCAGCAGCATATGGGCATATGGGAAAAGAACCAAAAACAATTACTAAAATATTTGAATCGCCATATAATGGTAGGGTAGAAAAAGAAGTAGAATTATTTACATGGGAAAAATTAGATAAGGTAGAAGCCGTTAAAGCTGCTTTTAATTTATAATATTTTCTAAATAAATGGGTTATAATTAGGAATTTAAAAAAATGCATACTTATATTTGCAATAACAAAAGTTCAAACACATATTAAATAGTTATCAAGAAAGGTGGAGGGATTAGACCCTATGAAACCTTAGCAACCCTTTGTACGCAAAGAAGGTGCTAAATTCTACCCAAAAATTATATTACTATAATTTAAAAGGCAGATAACGAAATAAGCTAACTTACCTTAGCTGCTTTCCAATTTCTTTTTAACTCTTTGATTTTTTTACTGTAAACACATTGTCGGTGTTTTAGTAGTTTGAATTTTTTAATTATTAATAATTAAAAAATTAAAATCATGAGTAATCAAAAATTTTCAACAAACGCATTACATGCAGGGCATGACACTACACAAACAGGAGGAACAAGAGCTGTACCTATTTACCAAACATCTTCCTATGTTTTTAAGGATACGGATCATGCTGCAAACTTATTTGCTTTAAAAGAATTAGGGTTTATTTATACACGTTTAAATAACCCAACAAATCAAATATTACAAGATCGTTTAGCTGCTGTAGAAGGTGGTGTAGGAGCAGTAGTATTTGCATCTGGTACATCTGCAATTTCTACAGGCTTATTAACTTTATTAAAAGCGGGAGATCATATTGTAGCTTCTAGTAGTTTATATGGTGGTACTTTTAATTTATTGAATGTTACTTTACCTAGGCTAGGTATAACAACTACTTTTGTAGATGCATCTGACCCAGATAATTTTGGTAAAGCGGTACAGGATAATACAAGAGCATTTTTTGTAGAATCGTTAGGAAACCCAAAATTAGATGTATTAGATCTTAAAAGTATTTCTGCACAAGCAAAAACTGCTGAGGTTCCTTTTATTGTAGATAATACAGTTGCTTCTCCTGCATTGTTAAACCCAATTGAGCATGGAGCAAATCTTGTAATACATTCTTTAACAAAATATATTGGAGGTCAAGGAACTTCTTTAGGAGGAGCAATTATAGATGCCGGTACTTTTAATTGGGCAAACGGAAAATTCCCAGAATTTACAGAGCCTTCTGCTGGGTATCATGGTTTAGTGTATAGCGAGGCTTTAGGAGCGGCAGCTTTTACTTTTAAATTAATTTTAGAAGGATTGCGTGATTTTGGAGGAGCACTTAGCCCATATAATGCTTTTCAAATTATACAAGGTTTAGAAACATTAAATGTTAGAATAAAACAACATAGTGCTAATGCTTTAGAGTTGGCAACTTGGTTAGAAAGTAGAGAAGAGGTTGCTTGGGTAAATTACCCAGGTTTAAAAAGTAGTAAATATTACGATTTAGCAAAAGAATATTTATCAAAAGGGCAAAGTGGCTTAGTAACCTTTGGTGTAAAAGGAGGTTTTGAAGCAGCCAAAAAAGTAACCGATGCTACTACTGTATTTTCCCTTTTAGCAAATATTGGAGATACAAAGTCGCTAATAATTCATCCAGCAAGTACCACACACCAACAGTTAACAGTTGAACAACAAGCAGCGGCAGGAGTTGGACAAGATTTAATACGTTTGTCTGTTGGTTTAGAAGATGTAGCAGATTTAAAAGCCGATTTAGAGCAGGCTTTTAAAGTGCTATAAATTAAATAAAATAATTACCTAAAAAATACCCGATGTTACATCATCTTACAATAAATAATTATAAAACATATAGCGGAATATCTCAAGATATTTCGTTGTCCTATCAGTTATTCGGGAAACCTTTACACAGTGCTCCAGTAGTTTTAGTAAACCATGCTTTAACAGGAAATTCTAACGTTACTGGAGAGAATGGTTGGTGGTCTGCAATTGTTGGCGAAGACAAATGTATAGACACTAATACTTACACTATTTTAGCATTTAATGTTCCCGGAAACGGTTATGATGGTTTTATTATAGAAAATTATAAAGATTTTATAGCAAGAGACATAGCAAGAATTTTTTTAAAAGGCTTAGAGCTTTTAGAAGTTTCCAATTTGTTTGCAATAATTGGTGGCTCTATGGGAGGTGGTATTGCTTGGGAAATGGCAGCTTTAAACCCCAATTTAACAGAGCATTTAATACCTGTGGCATCTGACTGGAAGTCTACAGATTGGTTAATTGGAAATTGTCAAATACAAGAGCAGTTTTTAGTTAACTCTAAACAACCTGTACATGATGCTCGTATGCATGCAATGTTATGTTATAGAACGCCAGAATCTTTTAATGAGCGTTTTAAACGTAGTACTAATGAAGAATTGCAGGTTTTTAATGTTGAAAGTTGGTTAATGCATCATGGCGATAAATTGAAAGAACGTTTTCAGTTATCCGCATATAAATTAATGAATCAACTTTTAAAATCTATAGATATAACCAGAGGAAGAAAAGAAGCTTTTACCGAATTACAGAATAGCGAAACCAATATTCATATTATTGGAGTAGATTCAGATTTGTTTTTTACAGCAAAAGAAAATAGAGAAACATTTAAGCAAATTGCGCAAGCAAATAGTAATGTTACTTATGGCGAAGTACAATCGTTACACGGCCATGATGCATTTTTATTAGAGTTTGATCAAATGCAAAAATTGTTAAGCCCTATTTTTAATGAAGGGGAAGAAAAAACGAAAGTAAAAGTTTTAAAATTTGGAGGTAAATCTTTAAGTAATGGAGAAGGTTTAGGGTTTGTGTTAGATATTATTTCTAATAAAGTAAATGAAGGAGAAAGTATAGCTGTAGTTCTTTCTGCTCGAGAAAAAGCTACAGACCAATTAGAACTTATTTTAGAAAAAGCAGCATCCGGAAAAAATTACACAAAAGATTTTGATGCCTTTGAAAAGTATCAAAAACACTCTTTTAAAAATATAAATTTATCTAAAGAGTTTTCTAGCTTATTTCAGCTTTTTGAAGGTGTTGCGTTATTAGGAGATTATAGTTCTAAAATTAAAGATCAAGTATTAGCTTATGGCGAGTTAATATCTGCAAAATTGGTAACTAAGTTGTTAATTGGTAAAGGAATAAAAGCACAATTAATGGACTCTAGACAACTTATTAAAACCAATGAAAATTATGGCGATGCTAGTGTTTTAGAAAGCTTGTCTAAAGACAATGTGTTAAGAGAGTTTAATTTATTGCCTAAAGGCACCGTTCCGGTTTTTACAGGTTTTATAGCCTCTACAGTTAATGGCGATACAACCACTTTGGGTAGAAATGGAAGTAATTATTCTGCAGCTTTATTAGCTAATTTTTTAGATGCTGCAGAGCTTCAAAATTATACCCATGTAGACGGTATTTATACAGCTAACCCAGATTTTGTAGTAGATGCCAAGCGTATTTCAGAATTATCATATAGCGAGGCTAATGAGCTGGCAAATTTTGGCGCATCAATATTACATGCAAAAACAATTATTCCATTAATAGAAAAAAATATTCCGCTTCGAATTTTAAATACGTTTAATAGTGATAATGAAGGAACTTTAATTAGTGCCAAAACAAGTAAAGATGGTATTAAGTCTATTTCTGTAATTGAAAAAGTGGCGCTAATAAATTTAGAAGGCCGTGGTTTATTAGGAAAAGTAGGAGTAGATGCTCGTATTTTTAAAGCCTTAGGAGATAGTAATATTAGTGTTAGTATAATTTCTCAAGGTTCTTCGGAACGTGGTATTGGTTTAGTGGTTGATGCAGATATTGCTCAAAAAGCAAAACAAGCATTAGACAGAGAATTTACGCACGATTATACTTCTAAAGATGTTAATAGAATTACAGTGGTAAGTGATGTATCTGTAATTTCTATTGTAGGGCAAGATTTAAGTACGTTTCATGAGCCTTATAATTCCTTAATAAAAAACCAAATAGTACCATTACTATTTAATAATACTGTTACTGGAAAAAACGTGAGTTTGGTAGTAAAAAAGACCGATTTGCATAAAGCTGTAAATGTAATGCATGGTCAGGTTTTTGGAATGAGTAAAAAAATAAATATAGCTGTTTTTGGTCATGGTAATGTAGGAGGAACGTTAATAGATCAAATTTTAAAATCTGCTAAAAATATAGAAAAAAGAAAAAGCCTAGATCTAAGGGTTTTTGCTATTGCAAATTCTAAAAAAGTTTTATTAAGTAAAAAGGGGGTATCTAAAAATTGGAAATCTTTATTAAGTAAAAAAGGAGAGTCTTATACCTTGAATAGTATTTTTGATTATGCTAAAAGGCACCATTTAGAAAACTTAATTGTAGTAGATAATACCGCTAGTGAAGATTTTGTGGCAAATTATTTTGATTTTGTAGAAAACGGATTTGATATAGTTTCTTCAAATAAAATAGCAAATACTTTAGGGTTTAATTTTTACCAACTTTTAAGAGAAGAATTAGCAAAAAATCAAAAACAATATTTATATGAAACCAATGTTGGGGCAGGATTACCTTTAATAGATACTATTAAATTGTTGCATTTATCAGGAGAGAATATAACAAGAATAAAAGGGGTGTTCTCGGGCTCTTTAAGTTATATATTTAATACATTTTCCGAAGTAAATGCTCCTTTTTCTACCATTTTAAAAGATGCTATGAAAAAAGGATTTACAGAGCCAGATCCAAGAGAAGACTTGTCAGGAAATGATGTGGGAAGAAAATTATTGATACTAGCTAGAGAATTAGAATTGCAAAACGAATTTTCGGATGTAAAAATCCAAAATTTAATACCTGCTTTATTAGAAAAGGGAGATACAGATTATTTTCTAGATAATTTAAGTATGCTAGATGATACATTTAATAAAATAAAAAAGAATCAAAAACCAAACCATGTATTACGCTATGTTGGGGATTTACATGGAAATTTACAAGAAGAAAAAGGAGAGTTAGATGTAAAGTTGGTTTCTGTGCCAAAAGAAAGTGCTTTAGGACAAATAAAAGGGTCAGATTCTATTATAGAAATTTACACAGAATCGTACGGAGAAAATCCGCTGGTAATACAAGGAGCAGGAGCAGGAGCAGCAGTTACTGCAAGAGGGGTTTTCGGAGATATATTAAGAATTGTAGAAAAGAATTAAGAAATATGAAAAAATTTGAAACAGAAGCTATAAGAACACAAACAGAGCGTACGCAATTTTTAGAACATTCTACGCCAATGTATTTAACTTCTAGTTTTGTGTTTAATGATGCGGAAGATATGAGAGCATCTTTTGCAGAAGAAAAAGAACGTAATATTTATACAAGATATTCTAACCCTACTTGTAATGAGTTTGTAGAAAAAGTGTGTAAAATGGAAGGTGCAGAATCTGGTTTTGCATTTGCATCTGGTATGGCAGCAGTTTTTTCTACATTGGCGGCATTAGTAGAAACAGGAGATCATATTCTTTCTGCAAGAAGTATTTTTGGGTCTACACATACTTTGTTTACTAATTTTTTACCAAAATGGGGAGTTACAAGTAGTTATTTTTCTATTGATGATTTAGATGCTGCAGAAGCGTTAATTACACCAAAAACTAAAATAATATATGCAGAATCGCCAACTAATCCGGGGGTAGATGTTTTAGATTTGGAGAAATTGGGGCAAATAGCAAAAAAACATAATTTAATATTTATTGTAGATAATTGCTTTGCAACACCTTATTTACAACAACCTATTAAATTTGGAGCAGATTTGGTAATACATTCAGGAACCAAGCTAATGGACGGCCAAGGAAGAGTTTTGGCAGGTATTACGGTAGGAAGTGCAGATTTAATGGATAAGGTATACCGTTTTTCTAGAATTACGGGTCCGGCATTATCGCCATTTAACGCATGGGTATTAACCAAAAGTTTAGAAACTTTGGCAGTACGCTTAGATCGCCATTGTGAAAATGCTTTAAAGTTGGCTCAATTTTTAGAAGACCATCCAAAAGTTAGTTGGGTAAAATATCCTTTCTTAAAATCGCACCCAATGTATGAAGTTGCTAAAAAGCAAATGAAGGCTGGTGGTAGTATTGTAGCTTTTGAGGTAAAAGGTGGCCTAGAAGCGGGTAAAAAGTTTTTTGACAGTATTAAACTATTATCGTTATCAGCAAATTTAGGAGACTCCAGAAGTATTGTTACGCATCCTGCATCTACAACACATAGTAAATTGTCTGTAGAAGAGCGTTTAGAATCTGGCATAACAGATGGTTCTGTTCGTGTTTCTGTTGGTTTGGAACATATAGACGATATTATCGCAGATATAAAGCAAGCGCTTAGTTAAATAAAAAGTAGTATAAAAAAACGCCTAAATATCTATTAAATATTTAGGCGTTATACATTATAATTTTATAAGCCTAATGCTTTTATTGCTGGTGCTTCTTTAAGAAAAGAATATGCTCTCCAAACAGTATTGTAATTGGTGTTTTTCCAAAGTACTTCTCCATCATCACTTACTTCCCATATAGTACCGTCTCTACCTTCTGCTATTAAGGTATTTCCGTTACTCATTCTAACCGCACTACCAAGTCCGGCACTATATAATTCTGTATCTGTAAAAGTCCAAGGTACTGTAGGTTCATTATTTTCTCCTGCAATTAATTGGTACGGAGGGTTTAATTCATACTCCACAATTTCAGATTGGTTATCATAAACATCATTAGCGTAAACAAGCATATTACCAGTATCTAATAAGTTTGGATAGTGTACGTTATTTAAAGTAACATCTCCTGGATTGTCATACGCAAGAGGATTACCAAAACGGTAAATTAAATCGCCTCCTAAGTTGTAAGTGCCACCTGTACTTGAGCTAGCTTCTTCCGTTGTTGTGCTGTGATCTAAAACCCAAACTTCGCTATAATTATTTACAGTAATATATAGTATGTCATTTGTTTCATCTAATGTTAGTCCATTAAAGTGCATTAAATCTCCGTTAGTTTGTGTGTTGTTATAGTTTATATCTATCTTATTTGGATTATCAGCAACAACACCATAGTTTTCTTTAGTACTATCATAATCTTGTATTAAATGGTCTATTACATGCCATTCCCAAACAACTTCTTCTGTTAAGGGGTTCATTTCAATTATAGCGTCTGGGAAAACATCAATATTCTCAGAAAACCCTAAACTATTTGCTTCTGTTGCTGTTATTTTTTCCCAAACAGGAAAAATAATATTTCCGTTAGATAAGTATTCTACATCATGGTGTGCCATATAATCATCCCCAGAGTAATAAGAAACTTCCCAGTCAATACTTTGGTCTGCATTAATTTTTCGCATTATTCCACCATATCCTCCAAAGGTAATTCCTGGATTATCTCCCTTTAAACATACAACTAAGCTGCCGTCATCTAAAAGGTTTATATCATTTCCAAGACTTCTGTTAAATTGCCAATCGTAAATTTCATCCCCGTCATGGTTAATTATATACGCACCTTGGCTATTTGTATCTGCAACTAAAATATAAGAATCTGTGTCTATATTTTCATCGTTAGATGCGTCTTCTTCTGTATCATCAGTACTAGTATCACTATCATCCGTACTACAAGCAGTAAATAATGCTAATTGTGTTATTAGAAATAGTTGAAAAGCATAATTTAAATATTTAATTTTCATAGTATTGTTTTTTTTCATTAATATTTATAGTACTAAGAACTAGTAAGTTTAAGTTAAATTTTGCGGAAAATTCACTATTCAGTGAAAGGCGTTTTTTTTTCAGTGAAACCGGTATTTTAAACATTCTTTTTATTCTAAGAGTGTAATTCTAGTTAGCAATTAGACAATAAAGTTCTATTTTAATTATCTTAGCCTTATGCTTTCCAAAAAAACTAAATATGGCTTAAAAGCGCTTTCTTTTTTAGCATTGCAAAAAGATAAGGCGCCTGTGCAAATAGCAGAAATTGCTAAACAAGAAAATATTTCGCAAAAATTTTTAGAGAGTATTTTGTTAAGTCTACGAAAAACAGGGTTTTTGGGCTCCAAAAAAGGTAAAGGAGGTGGGTATTACCTTATAAAAGAACCTAAAGATATTCTGATGACAGATGTTATGCGAGTGCTAGAAGGTCCTATAGCAATGGTACCCTGTGTAAGTCTAAATTTTTATGAAAAGTGCGACGATTGTCCGGATGAGCACACATGCTCGGTTAACAAATTAATG
This sequence comes from uncultured Maribacter sp., assembly GCA_947504045.1. Lineage (GTDB taxonomy): Bacteria > Bacteroidota > Bacteroidia > Flavobacteriales > Flavobacteriaceae > Maribacter_B. The sequence continues at coordinate 127,040 of CANNFY010000005.1, read as the reverse complement.
CTTCAAATAAGAGACAGTACTTTACAAGTATATAGAAATAATACCTTGGCAGATATCTTAGTTTAGCCTTTTAAAAAAAGATTTTTAGCCTTTTTATTGGTTTATAATATTTACAAAATCACTTTTTTAGCTTCATTATTCTTAATAAATAGCGTAATTATTTATTAATCTACTAAATCGATAGGGTAAAAGTAATTTTAGTTGTTTTTTAACGTCTTAGGTTGTATAAAAATAGTACTTTTGAATATCCTATTAAATCTATAGGGTAATAGAAAAATAATAACAAATGATTGCTGATCAATTGATTTTAGATAAAAAAGCCACGAAAAGTAAGTTTGAAGAGGATAAGAAATCCGAAAAACCTATTCGTAGTATTGCAAAGGCATTAAGCTGGAGAGTAATAGGTACGTTAGATACATTAGTAGTATCGTATATATTAACAGGAAAAATGGCAGTAGCAGCATCTATAGCTTCTGTAGATTTTTTAACTAAGATGGTGTTGTATTTTTTCCATGAGCGTATTTGGAATGGTATTAAATGGGGTAAATAATAAGAAGCAAAATGAAGTTTACAGAAGAAAACATACAGGATTGGAATAGTAAATTTGCTACAGCATCTCCTGAAAAAATTATAGCATTTGCACTAGAGCAAAATAGTAATGCAGTTGTTACTACAAACTTTAGACCTTATGAGGTAAATATTTTACATGCAGTTACTGCTGTAGATAAAAGTATTAAGGTTATTTGGTGTGATACCGGTTATAATACACCAAATACATACAGACATGCAGAAGAGTTAATAGAAAAATTAGGTTTAAATATACATTTATATGTGCCTAAACAAACCTCTTCTCATAGAGATGTTGTTATGGGTATACCTGGTATAGATGATCCAAACCATGCGGTATTTACGGAACAAGTAAAATTAGAGCCATTTGGTAGAGCTATGGCAGAGCATAAGCCACAAGTTTGGTTTACAAACCTTAGAAAAGGGCAAACTGCTTTAAGAAACTCGTTAGATATTTTTAGTGTAAGTAAAGATGGCGTTTTAAAAGTAAGTCCTTTTTATCATTGGGATGATGCTAAGTTAGATGCTTATTTAGAGGAAAATAAATTACCAAACGAGCATAAATATTTTGACCCAACAAAAGTTTTAGAAAATAGAGAGTGTGGCTTGCATACTTAAAATTTTAAAGTAAACTTGAGTATAGAATAAAGAATTAAAATAAAAAGATGAATAAAGATACATCGCATATAAATCCATTAGAAAACGAAGCAATTTACATTATTAGAGAAGTTGCTGCTCAATTTGAGAAACCAGTTTTATTATTCTCTGGTGGTAAAGATTCCATAACATTAGTTCGTTTGGCACAGAAAGCTTTTTGGCCAGCAAAAATTCCTTTCCCTTTAATGCATATTGATACAGGTCATAACTTTCCTGAAACAATAGAATTCAGAGATCGTTTAGCAAAAGAGTTAGGAGTAGAGCTAATTGTGCGTAATGTGCAAGATTCTATTGATGCCGGTAAGGTAAAAGAAGAATCTGGTAGATATGCAAGTAGAAACTCTTTGCAAACCACTACATTATTAGATGCTATTGAAGAATTTAAGTTTGATGCATGTATTGGTGGTGCTCGTAGAGATGAGGAAAAAGCAAGAGCAAAAGAACGTATTTTTTCTGTTCGTGATGATTTTGGACAGTGGGATGAAAAAAGCCAACGTCCTGAATTGTTTGATATGTTGAATGGCGATATCGAATTAGGTCAAAACGTGCGTTGTTTTCCTATTTCTAACTGGACAGAATTAGATGTGTGGTCTTATATTCAAAAAGAAGAAATTGAAATTCCGTCTATATATTTTGCTCATAAACGTAAAACATTTGTTAGAGACGGTATGATCTGGTCTGCAGAAGATGATATTGTTTTTCGTGATGAAGATGAGGTTGTTGAAGAGCGCTTAGTTCGTTTCCGTACGGTAGGCGATATGTCTTGTACAGCAGCAGTACTTTCGGATGCGGTTAGTATAGATAAAGTAGTAAGCGAAATTAGAGACTCTAGTATTTCTGAAAGAGGTGCGCGTATTGATGATAAACGTTCCGAAGCAGCAATGGAGAAAAGAAAACAACAAGGATACTTTTAAAATTTTCTATAGAAAATTTTGCCTTTAGCTTTTGGCACCTAGCCATTAGCAAACCTTAAAAATAATATTTAAAAAGGCTAAATGCCAAAAGCAAATAGCCAATAGCTAATAAAAATGGAAGTACTAAAAATAGCAACAGCAGGTAGTGTAGATGATGGTAAAAGTACCTTAATTGGTAGAATACTATACGATACAAAATCACTTACGAGTGATAAGTTAGAGGCTATCGAGAAAACAAGTAAGCAAAAAGGATATGATTATTTAGACTTTTCTTTAGCAACAGATGGCTTAGTAGCTGAGCGTGAGCAAGGTATTACTATTGATGTTGCTCATATATATTTTTCAACAGCAAAGAAAAGTTACATTATAGCAGATACACCGGGGCACGTAGAATATACACGTAACATGGTAACAGGAGCTTCTACATCGCAAGCAGCTATTATTCTAATAGACGCTCGTAAAGGAGTTATAGAACAAACTAATCGTCATTTTTTTATTAATAATTTGCTTCGTGTAAAAGAAGTAGTTGTTGCTATTAATAAAATGGATTTAGTAGATTATTCTGAAGAAACATACAATGCCATTAAATCAGATTTTTCTGAATTAATGAGTAAAAGAGACTATGAAAATCAGAATATTACATTTATACCTGTAAGCGCATTAAAAGGAGATAACGTAGTAAATAAAACCGATGCTATGCCTTGGTATAATGGAGAAACTATTTTAGAACATTTAGAGCGTTTAGATTTGGCGGCTGTTTCAAATGTAGGAACACCACGTTTTCCAGTACAATCTGTAATTCGTCCAAAAACAGAAGAATTTCATGATTTTAGAGGATTTGCAGGTAAAGTTTATGGCGGAGAGTTAAGTGTAGGCGATGCTGTTGTTGCATTACCATCACAAACAAAATCTAAAATAAAAGAAATTTACGCTTACGATAAAAAATACCAAACTGCTTCTAGACGCTCATCGGTAACTATTACATTAGAAGATGAAATTAATGTGAGTAGAGGTGATATGATTGTTAAAGAAGGAGATTTACCTACTATAGATAAACAATTTACAGCTACAATTGCTTGGATGGATTCTAATCAATTACAATCTGGAGGTAAATATGTTATTCAACATGGTGTAAATAAAGTTTTAGCCAAGGTAGATAAAATTCATCATAAAATTAATCCGGATTATTCTGGTATTGAAGAAGGTATAACAGGATTAGGAATGAATGATATTGCCAAAGTAACATTTAAATTAAACAAGCCAATTTTCTTTGATGCATTTAAAAATCATAGAACAAATGGATCATTTATTTTAATTGATACAAAAACAAATAATACAGTAGGCGCTGGGTTTATACAGTAAATTAAAGAGTAAAGTAAATAGTACAACGTACTAAATTATAAAGTATGCAAAGTTTTAGAACAGAAATAGAGAATCCAATTGTAGAAAAAGATATTATCGATTTAGCAAACAAAATTGATATGTTCCACAATGGAAAAATAGACGAAGAAAAATTCCGTAGCCTGCGTTTAGCGCGTGGTGTATATGGGCAACGTCAAGAAGGCGTACAAATGATTCGTATTAAATTACCATACGGTAAAGTTTCTTCTGAGCAATTAAGAAGAATATGTGATGTTTCTGAAGAATATTCTAGAGGTCGTTTGCACATTACAACACGTCAAGATATACAAATACATTATGTAGATTTAAATAGAACGCCAGAATTATGGGCAGAGCTAGAAAAATCAGATATTACCTTACGTGAAGCTTGTGGTAATACCGTTCGTAATGTAACAGCAAGTGAAACAGCAGGAATAGATGTGGAAGAACCATTTGATGTTTCTCCTTACGCGCATGCTTTATTTCAGTACTTTTTAAGAAACCCTATTAGCCAAGAATTAGGAAGAAAATTTAAAGTTTCTTTTTCTTCTAGCGATGCAGATACCGGACTTTCTTATATGCACGATTTAGGTTTTATAGCTAAAATTGAAAACGGAGTAAGAGGTTTTAAAGTAATGCTTGGTGGTGGTTTAGGTTCACAACCACGTCATGCAGAATTATTATATGACTTTTTAGAGTCCGATAAAATTATTCCATTAATGGAAGGGGTTGTTCGTGTTTTTGATAGATACGGAGAACGTAAGAGTAGAGCAAAAGCACGTTTAAAATTTTTAATGAAAGATTTAGGGTTAGATGGCTTTAAAGCTTTATTAGAAGAAGAACAAATAGCAGTACCAATAAAATCTTTTCCAATAGATGCTGAAGCATATCCAAAACCACAAATTGCTGAGGTAGATGTGCCAAATGTAACTATTAAAGATCAAAAAGCTTTTGATGATTGGAAAGCGGTAAATGTAATCTCTCAAAAACAAGAAGGTTATGTTGCTATTGGAGTAAAAATTTTATTAGGAGATTTTTATCTAAAAGAAGCACGTGCATTAGCAGATTTAGTTCAAAAATATGCAGCTGATGAAATTAGACTAAGTCTTCGTCAGAATATTTTAATTCCTTATGTAAAAGAAGAATTACTTCCTTTCTTTTATACAGAACTAAGTAAATTAGGTTTTACAGAAGTTGGTTATAATAAAGCTATAGATATTACTGCATGTCCTGGTACAGACACTTGTAACCTAGGTATAGCAAGTAGTACAGGTATTGCAGAGGAGTTAGAAAGAATAATGAAAATCGAATATCCAGATTATATTAATAACCCAGATGTGGTGATTAAAATTAGTGGATGTATGAATGCTTGTGGGCAACACAATATGGCAAATATTGGTTTTCAAGGAATGTCTGTTCGTACAAAAGATAAATTGGTAGCACCTGCATTGCAAGTTTTATTAGGTGGTGGTAATTTAGGTAATGGAGAAGGAAAATTTGCCGATAAGGTGGTAAAAATACCAAGTAAAAGAGGGCCAGAAGCATTGCGTTTAATCTTAAATGATTTTGATGCAAATGGTAATGGCGCTTCGTTTCCAGAATATTATGCAGAAAAAGGAGAACATTATTTTTATGACTTTCTAAAAGATCTAACTGCAGTAGATAATTTAACAGCAGAAGATTTTATAGATTGGGGAAATTCAGAAGAATATGTAAAGGCAATTGGTGTTGGAGAATGTGCGGGTGTAGTAATAGATCTAATTGCAACCTTATTATTTGAGAGCGAAGAAAAAATACAAACAGCAGAAACTACTTTTGCAGAAGGTAAATGGGCAGCAAGTATTTATCATTCGTATTCCTCTATGGTTAATACGGCAAAAGCAATATTAACTGCAGAGAATGTAAAAACAAATACGCATGCAGCAATAATTAAAGATTTTGACGCAAAATTTGTAGCAAATAATAGAATATCTTTGAGTAGTGGTTTTGAGGAGTTTATTTTACAGATAAACAAAAATGAGCCAACAGAAGAGTTTGCTAAAAATTATTTAAAGGATACAAAAGACTTTTTAAGTAAAGTACAAGCATTTAGAGAGGCAGATTTAGCTAAGGCATAATTTATGAATGGCATAGAACAACATAATAAAGGTTTACTTACCGTAATTGGAGCAGGTCCTGGAGACCCAGAGCTAATTACCTTAAAAGCTATAAAAGCATTACGCACAGCAGATGTTGTGTTGTACGATGCTTTGGTAAACCCTGTGTTGTTAGAATATGCAGAAGGAGCAGAACTTATTTTTGTTGGAAAAAGAAAAGGCTGTTATGCATACCAGCAAGACCAAATAAACAATTTAATTGTTGAACGTGGTAAAACCCAGCATGTAGTTCGTTTAAAAGGAGGTGACCCATTTATTTTTGGTCGTGGAGCGGAAGAAATGGAGTATGCTGCACAATATGGTATTAATGTAGCTATGGTTCCAGGCATTTCGTCTTCGGTGGCAGTACCTGCATCGCAAAATATACCAGTTACAAAAAGAGGGTCTGCAGAAAGTTTTTGGGTAATAACAGGAACAACAAAAGAGCATAAATTGTCCTCAGATGTTGCTTTAGCAGCAAAATCTAAAGCAACGGTTATTGTTTTAATGGGTATGAGCAAATTAGCAGAAATTGTAGCTCTTTTTAAACAAGAAAAGAAAAATAATTTGCCAGTAGCAATAATACAAAACGGTACGCGTACAAATGAGCAAGTAGCAGTAGCAACAATAGAAACAATAGAAGAACAAGTAGTAGAAAAAGGATTAACAAATCCGGCAATAATAATAATAGGAGAAGTTGTAAAGCATAGAGCAACTTTAAATGAAGCAATAAAAAAGTATAGTAAAGAATTAAGTTAGATTAAAATGATAAAGACAGATATATTAATAATTGGCGCGGGGCCAACAGGTTTGTTTACCGTATTTGAGGCGGGATTATTAAAATTAAAATGCCATTTAATAGATGCGCTTCCACAAACTGGAGGACAATGTTCAGAAATTTATCCAAAAAAACCTATTTATGATATTCCGGCTTTCCCAGAAATTTTAGCAGGAACATTGGTAGATAATTTAATGGAGCAAATAAAACCTTTTGAAGCTGGTTATACATTAGGTGAGCGTGCAGAAACTTTAGATAAGCAAGAAGATGGTTCTTTTATAGTTACCACAAATAAAGGAACAAAACACCATGCTCCTGTAGTGGTTATTGCAGGAGGTTTAGGATCTTTTGAACCAAGAAAACCGCCTTTAGAGAATATTGTAAATTTTGAAGATAAAGGGGTTGCTTATATAATTAAAGATCCAGAAGTTTACCGCGATAAAAAAGTGGTTATTGCTGGTGGAGGAGACTCTGCATTGGATTGGTCTATTTTTCTTGCAGATGTAGCATCAGAAGTATCTTTAGTACACAGAAGAAATGAGTTCCGTGGGGCTTTAGATTCTGTAGAAAAAGCAGCAGAATTAGCTAAATTGGGTAAGATAAAATTATTTACAGAGGCAGAGGTTAAAGGTTTAAATGGAGAAGATAAATTAGAATCTGTTCTTATTAAACATAAAGATGCCGATAAAGAAGATACTATTTTAGAAGTAGATAATTTTATTCCTTTATTTGGGTTGTCTCCAAAATTAGGTCCTATTGGAGATTGGGGCTTAGAAATACAAAAGAATGCGATAAAGGTAAATAACGCTAAAGATTACCAAACTAATATTCCAGGTGTTTTTGCAATTGGTGATGTTAATACCTATGAAGGAAAGTTAAAATTAATTTTATCTGGTTTTCATGAAGCAGCGGTTATGTGCCAATATGCATATCAAATTATAAATCCGAATAAACGCTTTGTAATGAAGTATACTACCGTAGGTGGTGTAGAAGGGTTTGACGGAAGTAAAAAAGAAGCTAAAAAAGAAGTAGTACAAAGTATTTCTTAAAAATAAAATCTTTAATTAGTGTTTATTAAAAACCTCTTAATCTTTCCGGTTAAGAGGTTTTTAGGTTTTTAAGTACGTTCTCTTAAGTAATTTTTTTATTTTTAAGACGTTGTATCTTTTTACAAATAACAAAAACCAAAAAAATAAAAGTATGGAATGGTATTTAAAAGTTTTAAGACAGTATGCAGATTTTAAAGGTAGAGCTAGAAGAAAAGAGTATTGGATGTTCTATTTAATTAATACTATTATTAGTGTTGTTTTAAGTATAGTAGACACCTCTATTTTTGGCTTAGAAGGTTACGGTATAAACACTTTATACAGTTTAGGTGTATTAGTTCCTTCTATAGCAGCTGCAGTTAGAAGAATGCATGATGCAGGTAAAAGTGGTTGGTTTATTCTAATTCCTATTTATAATATAATCTTATTGTGTACGGATAGTGAAGAAGGAGATAATAAGTGGGGGCCTAACCCTAAAAACCCTAATAATGAATTAAATGATATAGGTGTTTCTGAGGCTTAAATTTATTTATAATAATATAGAAAGAGATAAAATGTATATTACGTTTTATCTCTTTTTTGTTTTAATAAGTGTTGCGGCAGATTATAGTTACATATTCTTTGTAAAATGGTTGTAATCTTTTAGAACACACTTAATAAAACTTTCGGCAGTAACATCTGGGTGTGGTTCTTCTTCAATTACCCCAATAATTTTTTCTTTTAAAACTAAAATGGTTTTAAAATCATTCGCTTTTTTGGCACGTAAAAAGTTTTCTTTAATAATGCGCACATCATTGTCAGAGAGTTTAATTACAGACAGATAGGTTGGTTTGTAATCATCTGCTACCTCTTGTAGAATAGTATGGCTAATATTTACTTTGTTTTTTAAAGTAATAACCCCAGTACCAGAAGCCATGCCCCCTAATCTCTGATGTTTTTTAGAGCTTCCAATACTTACTAAAGCTACTACACCAGAAAAAATATTAATATCTACAAAGCGCATAACCCATCGTATAAAAAAATCTAAGAAAGAAGCTCGGTAGCCATCAATTTTTACAACTTGTATTTTTGCTAACTTTTTACCAACAGTTTGCCCAACCATTAAAGATTCGGAAATTATAGTATAAAAAATAACAGGAGCTCCTAAAATAATAACTACAGCCATAACACTCCAAGGGTCTGTGTTAAAATTATCTTCAAAGCGTATTCCTCCAGTTCCAGAAACAGCTCTTAAAATGGCTATAATAATACTTACGTATGCAATTTTAATAAGTAAGTCAATAAAATATGCTAAAATACGTTCTCCTACTTCAGCGGCTGTAAAAGCTATGGTCACATTTTGGGTAGTTGTAATTTGTATTTCTGCCATTATATGATTTTATTTGTTAAGCATGAGAGAAATTGCCTTCATTAGACAAAATAAGGAAAAATGGTTGGAGTTTGAAAGAGCCATTGAACAAAAAAAAATTGAGAATCCTGATGATTTGTCTAATTTATACCTGCATTTGATTAATGATCTAGCCTACGCTCAAACTTACTACAAAAAAAGCAAACTTGTAACGTATCTTAATAATCTTGCAGTTCGTGTTTACCAAAAAATTTATCAAACTAAAAGGGAAGAATCTAATGTGTTTATTCACTTTTTTAAAGTAGAAGTTCCCTTAATATTGTATCAATATAGAAGATATCTTTTATATTCTTTTTCCTTTTTTATTTTAAGTGTGTTGATTGGTGTGGTTTCAGCTGCTAATGATGATACTTTTGTTCGTCTAATTTTAGGAGATGGTTATGTAAATGAAACATTACAGAATATAGAAAATGGTGATCCTGTTGCTATATATAAAAGCGGTAGTAATTGGGGGAGCTTTATAGGTATTACGTTTAATAATTTACGAGTAGGCTTAATGAGCTTTGCTTATGGAGTTACGGGTGGTATTGGTACTGCATATGTACTACTTCAAAATGGTATAATGCTTGGTGCTTTTCAGTATTTTTTTGAGCAAGAAGGCGTTTTATGGAAAAGTGCTAAAGGAATATGGATCCATGGTGCAATGGAAATTTTTGCTATTGTAATAGAAGGGGCTGCTGGTTTTATTTTGGGCGCTAGTATTTTATTTCCTAAAACCTTTTCTAGACTAAACTCTTTTAAAAGAGGAATGCGCGATAGTATAAAAATTGTAATAAGCACTTTTCCTTTTACCATTGCAGCAGGGTTTTTAGAAGGCTATGTTACCCGTTATTCTAATGTAATGTCTAATTATTTGGCACTTTTTATAATTATAGGTACTCTAAGTTTTATCTCTTATTATTATTTAATTTATCCGTTTAGGGTGTATAAAAAAACAATACCAAGTACAGTTGAAAAATAAGAGATTACTTCATATTATAGTACTGGTGTACACTTTGTGTATTAATTTGCCTATGGTATTTGGGCAAGAAAATATAGTGCCTAATGCACCAGAAGAAGTGCGAAGACTGCCTAATTCTTTTAAAGAAGAATATAAAGGGGCAGACTATAATTATGAAGAAACTATTTCTTGGATAGACAGGTTTAAAGCTTGGTTGTCAGATTTGCTTATGAACTGGTTTAGTGTAAAAGACGAAGGAGCTAGAAATATAATTGATAATCTAAAACTTTTGTTTTTTATTTTAATAATAGCTGCCGTTGTATACATTATTGTAAGAGTAATTTTAAATAAAGAAGGACGATGGTTTTTTAGAAAGAAAAAAGAAGAAGCCAACGAGCTTAATTATGAAATAGGAGAAAATATACAAGAAGTAAATTTTGAAGTTTTAATTCAAGAAGCCTTAATTAATAAAGACTATCGTTTAGCAGTACGTTATAATTATTTGTTGCTACTTAAAAAATTAGACCAGAATAATATAATTACGTATGATTCTCAAAAAACTAGTTATGATTACCAAGTAGCATTAGAAGGTACTTCCTATGCTACTGGCTTTAATAAAGCTACGTATTACTTTACCTATATTTGGTACGGTGAGTTTTCTATAGATAAAACAGAGTATGAAACAGCATCATCTGTATATGCGCAAATTTTAAAATCGTTTAAAAATGCGTAAAAAAACTTTATTTGTATTAGGGGGAATTTTGTTGGTTTTTATACTATTGGTAACCAATCAAAGTAATAAAGTAGATTGGACTCCTACTTTTGATGAAACTCAAACAAAACCTTTAGATACTAAAGTATTCTTTGAGCAAATACCATTTTATTTTAAAGGGGAATCTTCTAAAAAAGTATATACCACTTTTTACGAGTATGATCAGCATTTGCGAATGCAAGAAAAAGATACTTTAAAAAATTATGTTAGTATTTCTGGTAGATATAATATAGATGATACTTCTTTTAATTCTTTATTACAATATGTTGAATTTGGAAATGATGCTTTTATATCGGCGTATCATTTTCCAAGGTACGTGCAAGATACCTTAGGTTTTGATATAACGTATGACCCTGTTGAGCTAAATCAGGAAAATATAACCTTGTATTTTAATCATGCAAAAGACACCTTAAGGTATTCTCCAAAAGTTACTTATGGTACTAGTTATATTTTCGATTCTACCAAAGCAGTAAAGAGGTTGGGTTATTTGAAAACTACTAATGAAAAACATGCGAATTTTATAGGAATTCCATACGGAGATGGTATATTTTATATACACACAACCCCAGAGGTTTTTACAAATTATCAGATGCTAAAAGCAGATAATACTGGGTATGTTAGTACTGCAATATCCTATTTACCAACATTACCAATTTTAGTAGACAAAGCAGTTAAGTTAGACCCAGAAATTAGCCGAAGTCCTTTACGTTATATCCTATCTAAAGAAGCACTAAAATGGGGCTGGTATTTATTACTGGGAACAATAGGGTTATTTTTATTGTTTAATGCAAAGCGTAGGCAACGCATAATTCCAATAAAAGACCCATTAAAAAATACAACAACGGAGTTTGTGCAAACGGTTAGTAACTTACATTATGAGGCGCAAGATTATAATGGTATAATACAAAAAGTAATTGTTCATTTTTTAGAGCATGTGCGGAGTAAATATCATTTATCAACAGATAAATTAAATGAAGATTTTGTTACAAAGTTAGCATTGCGTTCCGGAAAACCTGTAGATGAAATACAGCAATTAATAAGTTTAATACTTAAAATGAAATCGCATCAATTTAGAACTAAAGATCCATTAAAAGCATTAAATAAAGAAATAGAAAAATTCTATAAATAATAATCCGTCACCCGGATAAAACAATATAGTATGGAAGAAAACAACGATATTGAATTTAATAGTAGGTTAAATTTAGAAGAGCTAAAAATTAGTGTAGCTCAGATAAAAGCAGAACTAGCAAAAGTAATTGTAGGGCAAAAGCATATAGCTAATCTTTTAATTACAGCACTTTTAGCAGAAGGGCATGTTTTATTAGAAGGGGTTCCTGGAGTAGCAAAAACTATAACAGCTAAATTATTAGCAAAATCTTTAGAGGTAGATTTTAGTAGAGTGCAATTTACGCCAGATTTAATGCCTTCAGATGTATTAGGAACCTCAATATTTAATTTAAAAACTTCCAATTTCGAATTTAAGAAAGGACCTATTTTTTCTAATATTATTTTGGTTGATGAAATAAATAGAGCGCCAGCAAAAACCCAAGCAGCATTGTTTGAAGTTATGGAGGAAAGGCAGGTAACTATGGATGGTGTTAAATATCCACTAGAAGCTCCTTATATGATTTTGGCAACACAAAACCCAATTGAGCAAGAAGGAACTTACCGTTTGCCAGAAGCACAATTAGATCGTTTTTTATTTAAAATAACAATAGATTACCCTAATTTAGAAGATGAAATTGAGATTATTACAAGAGAACATCAATTAAAGACAACTAAGTTAGCACAAATAACCAATAGTTTAAGTAAAGAGAAAATCGTTACATATCAAGGGTTAATTTCACAAGTAGTTGTAGAGCCAAATTTAATAAAGTATATAGCGGAAATTATTTTAAATACCCGTAATAACCCATTTTTGTATTTAGGAGGTTCACCAAGAGCATCTATTGCAGTTTTAAAAGCAAGTAAGGCATTTGCAGCTATAAATGGGAGAGACTTTGTTACCCCAGAAGATATAAAACAAATAGCAATTCCGGTGTTGCAACACAGGGTTATAATAACTCCTGAAAGAGAAATGGAAGGGATAACATCGGTGCAAATAATTAATGATATTTTACAGAGTGTAGAAATTCCTAAATAAGGAAAATTAATGTCGGAAAATAACACATCAGAATTTTCTAAATATCCGTTAGTTCGGTTTTTTAAAAACTTATTTCTAAATAATCGCTTCTTTTATGCGATGTTCGGAATTATAGTTTTATTTATTATTAGTTTTATTTTTCCAAGTGTACTGCTAATTGCTAAACTGGCTTTATTTATATTTATAACACTTGTTATTGTAGATATATTAATTCTTTTTGGAAACAAAAAAGCAATAGAAGCAAAACGAGAACTGCCAGAAAAATTTTCTAATGGGGATAGTAATAAAGTTCCTATAGTAATTGCTAATACAACTACATTAAAAATGTATTGTACGGTAATAGATGAGTTGCCAATGCAATTTCAAGAAAGAGATTTTAATATTAATACAGAAATTGCTGCTAATACTAAAACAGAGCTTAGCTATAATTTAAGACCAACAGAAAGAGGAGAATATTCCTTTGGAGCATTGCATATTTATGCTTCAAGTAAAATAGGACTTGCTACGCGTAGATTTTCTTTTAGCTCTTCACAAATGGTAAAAACATACCCTAGTTTTTTACAGTTAAAAAAGTACGATTTAATTTCTCTAAACCAAAGTAGTATGCAATTTGGTATTAAAAAAATTAGGCGTATTGGTAATTCTTATGAGTTTGAGCAAATTAAAGATTATGTGCAAGGCGATAATATAAAAGACATTAACTGGAAAGCTACTGCTAAGCGTAACCAGTTAATGGTAAATCAATTTCAAGACGAAAAATCGCAGCAAGTATATTCTATCATAGATAAAGGAAGAGTAATGAAAATGCCTTTTGAAAACCTTAGCTTGTTAGATTATGCTATAAATGCAGCATTGGTAATTAGTAGTGTTGTAGTTCGTAAACATGATAGAGCTGGTATATTTTCTTTTTCTAAAAAGCCAGAAAATTTTGTGGTAGCAGAGCGTAGAAATTCTCAAATGAATTTAATACAAGAATCGCTTTATAATGTAAATACAGATTATAGCGAATCCGATTTTGGAAACCTTTATGGGCATATTAAACGCAAAATAACCACCAGAAGCCTTTTGTTACTTTATACAAATTTTGGTAGTTTAGATGCAGTGCATAGACAAATGAATTATTTAAGGGCAATTAATAAAAGCCATATGCTAGTAGTAGTGTTCTTTAAAAATACAGAGTTAGAGCAGCTAAAACTTCAGGAAGCAAAAAACACACAAGAAATTTTTGATAAAACTATAGCAGAAAAATTTAGTTACGATAAAAAGCTTATTGTTGCAGAGCTAAACAAATACGGTATACAAACTATTCTTACCAAACCGCAAAATCTAACTATAGATACTATTAATAAGTATTTAGAGATTAAGGCAAAAGGGCTATTGTAGTTCTTTAATGTAACATCATTTTTTATTCCTGTGTAACCTATTTCTATAGTTGGTAAAGATTGGTGTATATCCTACCTTTGCAGTTCCTAAAATTTAAAGTAATTTTTAAATTGTATAGGAGACTTATAAGCTATGAAAAAGAATATTCAAGATTTACTAAAAGAGCGTATTTTGGTATTAGATGGTGCTATGGGTACCATGTTGCAGCGCTATAAATTTACAGAGGAAGATTTTAGAGGAGAACGCTTTAAAGATTGGAAATCTCCAGTACAGGGTAATAATGATATGTTATCATTAACCCAACCAGAAGCTATTGCAGAAGTACATAGAAAGTATTTTGCTGCAGGAGCAGATATTGTAGAAACAAATACGTTTTCTAGTACTACTATTGCCATGGCAGATTATGATATGGAAGAATTTGTGTATGATTTAAATTATGAATCTGCACGAATTGCAAAAATGGTAGCAGACGAGTTTACAGAAAAAGAACCGGACAAACCGCGTTTTGTAGTTGGTAGTATAGGTCCTACCAATAAAACAGCAAGTATGTCTCCAGATGTAAACGATCCAGGTTACAGAGCTGTTTCTTTTGATGAATTAAGAATAGCGTATAAGCAACAAGTAGAGGCATTGTTAGACGGTGGAGCAGATATGCTTATGGTAGAAACAATTTTTGACACTTTAAATGCCAAAGCCGCTTTGTTTGCAATAGAAGAAGTAAAAGAAGAGCGCAATTTAGAAGTTCCAATTATGGTAAGTGGTACTATTACAGATGCATCTGGTAGAACTTTATCAGGGCAAACTGCAGAGGCTTTTTTAATTTCGGTATCTCATATTCCAATTTTATCGGTAGGGTTTAATTGTGCTTTAGGGGCAGACCAATTAGTACCACATTTAGAAGTTATTTCAGCAAAGACTGATTATGCTGTTTCTGCACATCCAAATGCAGGATTGCCAAATGCTTTTGGAGAGTATGATGAAACTCCAGAACAAATGGCAACACAAATAAAAGAATACTTAGAAAAGAACTTAGTGAATATTGTCGGAGGTTGTTGTGGTACAACTCCAGAGCATATTTCTGCAATTGCAAATTTAGTAAAGGGTGTTAAACCAAGACAAATTTAGGAAGTTTAATAGAGAATGAGCGAATTAAAAAGAAAATATCTAAAACTCTCTGGTCTAGAACCATTAGTACTATCAGCGGAAACTAATTTTATTAATGTTGGTGAAAGAACCAATGTTGCAGGTTCTAAAAAATTTTTAAGATTAATAAAAGAAGAAAAGTTTGAAGAGGCATTAGATGTTGCCAGAGATCAAGTTGAAGGTGGAGCACAGATCATTGATATAAATATGGATGACGGACTTATTGATGGTAAAGAAGCCATGGTTAAGTTCTTAAATCTTGTAATTGCAGAGCCAGATATTGCTAGAGTTCCTATTATGATAGATAGCTCTAAATGGGAAATTATTGAAGCTGGTTTGCAAGTTGTGCAAGGTAAATGTGTTGTAAATTCTATAAGTTTAAAAGAAGGTAAAGAACAATTTATAGAGCATGCTAAACTTATAAAAAGGTATGGTGCGGCAGTAATTGTAATGGCTTTTGATGAGGTTGGTCAGGCAGATAATTTTGAACGTAGAATAGAAATTTCTAAACGTTCTTATGACATTTTGGTTAACGAGGTAAACTTTGCGCCAGAAGATATCATTTTTGATTTAAATATTTTTCCTGTAGCAACAGGAATGGAAGAGCATAAATTAAATGCTATAGATTTTATTGAAGCTACAAGGTGGGTAAAAGAAAATTTACCACACTGTAGTGTAAGTGGCGGAGTAAGTAATGTGTCTTTTAGTTTTAGAGGAAATAATCCGGTAAGAGAGGCAATGCACTCTGTGTTTTTATATCATGCTATACAAGCAGGAATGAATATGGGTATTGTTAACCCAGCTATGTTAGAGGTTTATGATGATATTCCTAAAGACTTGCTAGAGCATGTAGAAGATGTTATTCTTAATAGAAGAGATGATGCCACAGAGCGTTTATTAGATTTTGCAGAATCTGTAGTAGGTAAAGCTAAAGATTCTAAAATAGATTTATCATGGAGAGAAGAACCAGTACAAGAGAGAATTACTCGTGCTTTAGTTAAGGGAATAGATAAATATATTGAAGAAGATGTAGAAGAAGCTCGTATAAATGTTACTAAACCAATTGAGGTTATTGAAGGGCATTTAATGACAGGAATGAATGTTGTTGGTGACCTTTTTGGAAGCGGAAAAATGTTTTTACCTCAAGTGGTAAAGTCAGCTAGGGTAATGAAAAAAGCTGTAGCATATTTACTGCCTTTTATAGAAGAAGAGAAGTTAAAAAATCCGCAAACAGAAGATTCTAGCGGAAATGGAAAAATATTAATGGCTACCGTTAAAGGAGACGTTCATGATATTGGTAAAAATATTGTAAGTGTAGTATTAGCTTGTAATAATTACGAAATTGTAGACATGGGTGTTATGGTACCACCAGAACAAATAATTAATAAAGCCAAAGAAGAAAATGTAGATATTATAGGGCTTAGTGGTCTTATTACGCCCTCTTTAGATGAAATGGTTTTCTTGGCTAAAGAGATGGAGCGTCAAAAGTTTACAGTACCCTTATTAATTGGAGGAGCAACAACCAGTAAGGCGCATACAGCAGTAAAAATAGACCCGCAATATAGTAATGCAGTAGTTCATGTAAATGATGCCTCTAGAGCAGTTACTGTGGTTGGTGATTTACTACATGAAGAAAATTCTAAGAGTTATAAAGAAGGTATAAAGCTAGATTATGAAGAATTTAGAGATAAATTTTTAAAGCGTACCAAAAAGAAAGAATATAAAACTATAGAAGAAGCTAGAGCAAATAGATTTAAAATAGATTGGTCAACGTCAAATATTAAAAAGCCAAATAAACTTGGTATTCAAGTTTTAGAAGATGTAGAGCTAGAAAAATTGGAGGGATATATAGATTGGTCTCCTTTTTTTAGAGGTTGGGAGTTACATGGTAAATATCCAGATATTTTAACTGATGAGGTTGTTGGAGAACAAGCAACCGAATTGTTTGCAGATGCACAGAAAATGCTCCAGAAAATTTTTAACGAAAAATTATTTTCTGCAAGAGCAATTTTTGGGTTATTTCCAGCAAATTCTATTGGAGTAGATGATATTGAAGTTAATGTAGAAGATAAAACATATACATTTAGAACACTCCGCCAACAATTAAAGCGTAGAGAGGGTGTGCCCGATTATGCTTTGGCAGATTTTATTGCGCCAAAAAAATTAGAAAAGCAAGATTATATAGGTTGTTTTTGTGTAAGTACTGGTTTTGGTGTAGATGAAATTGCAGATGCTTATAAAGCAGATTTAGACGATTATAATTCTATTTTAATTAAAGCTTTAGCAGATCGTTTGGCAGAAGCTTATGCAGAATATTTACATAAAGAAGTTAGAATAAATCATTGGGGGTATGCCTCTGATGAAAACTTAGATAACGAGGCTTTAATAAATGAAACCTATAAAGGAATAAGACCTGCGCCGGGGTATCCTGCTTGTCCTGATCATTTAGAAAAATTAACCATTTGGGAAATTTTAGATATTGAAAATAAAATAGGGGTTAAGTTAACAGAGAGCTTGGCAATGTGGCCAGCATCTAGTGTAAGTGGCTATTATTTTGCAAATGAAGAAGCACGTTATTTTGGACTAGGAAAAATTAAAGAAGACCAAGTAGAAGATTTTGCAAAACGAAAAGGAATTTCTTTGGAGGAAGCAACAAAATGGTTAGCTACAAATATTTCAGATGAGTAAAATAAAAAAATATATTGAAGTTTCTTTGGGGAACCATACTATTAGTCATGGTTATGATGCTAAAAATAAAGAAATAACAGAGTATTTTTCGGTAGAAGGGTTTTCAAAAAAAATAATTGCATTAGACCGTATAAAATCTGTAAGTGAAAAATATATACTTACAGATTATTTAGATGGTAGATGGATTTATTGGGAATATCAAGAAGAGTACCAAGAAATAAAATCGATGTTGGGAGTATAACAATTTAAATTAGTAATGAATTTAAAAAGTTTTTGTAAAACAAATAACGAAGTTTTTAAAGGAGAACCTTGGTTTGGAGAATCATTAGTTGGATCTTTACAAAAAATTCCATTACGTAAATGGAATTTAAAACCTGAACACACTTCTAATTCTATTGCTAGTATAGTTTTTCATATTATAGATTGGAGGTATTTTGTAATTGAAAAATTAAAAGGAAACGCTTCTTTTGATATTACATTAAATACCAAAGAAGATTGGAGAGAAAATGTAGAAGTAAATACAGAAGAAGAAAGAACAAAAATATTTTTAGAATTAAAAAACTCTCAAGAGAACATAATTAAATTGTTAGAAGAAAAAAAAGACAATTGGTTAACTAAAAATACAGCAGGTAAAGAGTATACAAATGATTTTATGTTGCAGGGTGTTTTACAACACGATGTTTATCATTTAGGTCAAATTAATTTAATAAACAGCCAACTAAAAAACCTGTAAAAAGGAAATAAGTTTATAGAAATGAAAGTAACAGATCACATTAAAAATGCAAAGGGAGAAACATTGTTTTCTTTTGAGATAGTACCACCTGTAAAAGGAAAAAACATTCAACATTTATATAATAATATAGATCCTTTAATGGAGTTTAACCCTCCTTTTATTGATGTTACTACTTCTAGAGAAGAAACTATATATGTAAAAAAAGAAGGTCTTTTAGATAAAAAAACTACCCGTATGCGCCCAGGAACGGTGGGTATATGTGCATCGTTAAAACATAAATACAATGTAGATACTGTGCCGCATGTTTTATGTGGGGGGTTTACAAAAGAGGAAACAGAGTACATGTTGGTAGATTGCCAATATCTAGGAATAGAAAATATTATGGCTTTGCGTGGTGATGCTATGCGAGAAGAACAATATTTTACACCAACCAATGGTGGTCATGCGTATGCTGCAGGTTTAGTTGAGCAAATACAAAATTTAAATAATGGTAAATATTTGCATGACGATACTCCTATGGAAAATAACGCCGATTTTTGTATTGGTGTAGCTGGCTATCCAGAAAAACATTTAGAAGCGCCCTCTTTACAATCCGACTTAAAAAGATTAAAAGAAAAGGTGGATGCAGGGGCAGATTATGTGGTTACCCAAATGTTTTTTGATAATCAAAAATATTTTCAGTTTGTAGAAGCTGCTAAAGAAATAGGAATTAATGTGCCAATAATTCCGGGTATTAAGCCAATAGCTGTAAAAAGACATTTGCAATTATTGCCACAAGTATTTAAGATAGATTTACCACAAGATTTAATTGACGCGGTAGATGGTTGCGATACTAACAAGGCCGTAAGAAAAGTAGGTATAGAATGGGCAATACAGCAATCTAAAGAATTAAAAGCAGCAGGTGTTCCTGTATTACATTATTATTCTATGGGAAAATCAGATAATGTATATTCTATAGCCAAAGCTTTATTTTAAAATAATACTCTTTTTATTAAAAAGAAAAGAAATAAGACTAGTCTCAAATTCCTATTTTTGTGGTTTATGAGACTAGTTTTTTTTATAACCTTATTATTTACTTTTTTCTTTTGTTCTTCACAAGAAGGTAAAGACAAAAAAAAATATACTATTGATGCTAGTCAATTTTACGGTTCTGTTTTAAAACATAATCCAAGTATATCGCACCTAATAACCAATCATCCAGGAGGAGTTATAGTAGGTTTTAATAAAAAAACCTATGGCGAAGAAGCATGGGAACAAGCTTATAATTATCCGGATCTAGGATATTCTTTTATATATCAGAATATGAATAATAGTACTCTTGGTGAGCACTATGGAGCCTATATACATTATAATTTTTATTACTTAAAAAGGAGTTTGCAAGTTCGGTTTGCACAAGGGGTGTCTTACAACACAAACCCTTATAATAAAGAAACCAATTTTAGAAATAATGCTTACGGAACACCAATTATGGCATCTATTTATTTTATGGTTAATTATCATAAAGAAAATATATATAAAGGGTTAGGGTTTAAAGCTGGACTTTCCTTAATTCATTACTCAAATGGAAGCTTTAAGTCTCCTAATACATCAACAAATACTTTAGCTTTTAATGCAGGGCTTGTGTACGATTTAGATGGTGGTAAAGAAAAAGAGTTTAAGCTAAATAAAGAGGAAAAAAATTACAAACAAGCTGTAAAGTATAATATTTTATTACGAGGAGGTATTAATAGTAGCGATGTGGAAGGCATGGGACAATATCCTTTTTATATAATATCTGCGTATGCAGATAAAAGAATAGGTAGAAAAAGTGCATTTCATTTTGGAACAGATATTTTCTTTTCAAGATTTTTAAAAGAGTTAATACGTTTTCAGAGTATTTCTTTTCCTGAAAATAATGTGTCTGAAAATACCGATTATAAAAGAGTTGGGGTATTTGTTGGGCATGAGTTATTTATAAATAAACTATCGTTTACAACCCAATTGGGATATTATGTGTATTATCCATATGATTTTGAAGGTAGAGTCTATAATAGATTGGGGTTAAAAAGATATTTAAATAATAAAATTTTTGCAGAAATTGCTATTAAATCTCATGCTGCAAATGCAGAGGCAATAGAGTTAGGAGTTGGAATTAGATTTTAAATAGAGTGGTAAAAAAAATAAAATACATATTACTTTTTTTAATAGGAATTAACCTAGCATGTACTTCTACAAATGCACCAGATTGTTTTCAGGCTGCAGGAGATATTAGTATAGAGGAAGTAGATGTTTCTAATTTTTCTAAGATAACTGTTTTTGAAAATATTGAGCTTATTTTAAAAGAAGGAGAACAAAAAGTTGCGATAGAAACTGGAGAGTTTTTAAGAGAAGAAGTAACTGCAGTTGTTGAAGGCGATAGGTTAATTTTAAGAGATGATAATAATTGCAATTTTGTTAGAGATTATGGCGTAACAAAAATTTATGTTACAGCACCTAATATTACAGAAATACGTAGCAGTACAAGTTGGCCTATACAAAGTGACGGAGTGTTGTCTTATCCTAATTTAAGCTTATTGTCGGAAAGTTATGGAGAGCCCGAAGCAGAAACTACAGATGGCGAGTTTTTATTAGATATAAACGCTACTACTGTTTCTATAGTAGTAAATGGTAATTCTTATTTTAATCTTACGGGGCAAGTAAATAATTTAAATGTAGTAATTGCATCAGGAGATTCTAGGATAAATACGCAAGGCCTTAATGCAACTAATGTTAACTTTAATCATAGGGGTTCTAACGATTTGTTAATTAACCCTCAAGAAAGTATAATTGGAATAGTAAGAGGAACAGGAGATGTACAAAGTTTTACAAATCCTCCTACGGTATCTGTAGAAACTTTATATACAGGGCAGCTTATTTTTATAACTAATTAAGTAATTTATTTGTTATGAAAAATCCAGTTTTAGGTTATCTAAAAAAGCTTTTTTTATCTAAAAGAGTAATTGGAGAAGAAACAGCTTTACCTAATTTGGTAAAAGCAGATGTTCTTTTACAAAAATTAGTTTCAGAAAAAAGAATACCAGGTTTAGCAATAACAGTTTTAGAAAAAGGAAAAACTATATTTCAAAGGGGGTATGGTTATGCTAATATAGAAACACGTTCGCCAATAGATCCTTTACATACAAAATTTAGAATAGCTAGTGTTTCTAAGCCAATTGCGGCAACAGCACTAGCAAATATGGTTTCAGAAGGAAGTATAGATTTAGATACTTCTTTCTATTATTACGTGCCATATTATCCAAAAAAAGAGTGGGATTTTACAATTAGACAATTAGCAAGCCATACAGCAGGAATAAGAAGTTATAAAGGAATAGAGTTTGGTTTAAATAAGCCCTATACTATAAAAGAAAGTATTACATTTTTTAAAGACGATCCTTTGCTATTTAAGCCCGGAACAGATTACCATTATACTAGTTTAGATTGGGTTTTAATTTCTTTAGCAATGCAAGAAGTTAGTAAAATTCCTTTTGAAGAGTATGTAAATAAAAAAGTATTGCAGCCGTTGAAACTTAAAAATACTGTTGCAGAAATACAAAAAAATAATTACATCAATATAGCGTCTTTTTATTCTAAAAATAGACTGGGGTTTAGAGACGCAATTGCAGTAAATAATTATTATAAATTAGCAGGAGGTGGCTTTCTTTCTACCTCAGAAGATATTGCAAATTTTGGGCAAGCTTTTTTAGATGAAAAAGTTTTAGATAAAAAAGTTTTGCAGCCATTTTTAACTTCAGAAACTATTAACAGTAAAAGCACCTACTATGGTTTAGGTTGGCAGGTAAGTGAAGATAATAATGGAAGACCTTATTACGGGCATATAGGTAATGGGGTTGGAGGGTATTCTAACTTTTATGTATATCCAAAAGAAGAAATGGTGTTTTCTATTTTAATTAATTGTACAGACCCCAAAGTGCAAGATATTTTAGATGAAATAATTACTACTTTTTTAAAAGCAAAAAGCATTGTTTAAAGGTGTTTTTTTATTTTTTAATAGATTTTAAATAGTAATAATTTCTCCTACATTTCTTAATATTTCCTACATGTTTTAAAAAAGATTGTTGGTTTACAACATTATAGAGATACTTTACAACATTTTATTGTGTGGGCTGCGCATGTTTACTTTTTTAGATGAGTTTTAAGAATAACAACGTCAACCATATAAAATGAAACAAAAGATATTTTTTCTATTTTTTGCTCTATTATTAACCTTTTCTGTTCAAGCGCAATTAAGTGATTTACATTATTTACCACCTTTAAAACAAGGGCAAAATAATGCGGGTATACAACAACAAGCAGTATATCTTTCCACACCAGAGCCAACAACTTTTGTAGTTAATGCATATTTGGGTACAAGTACGACTCCAATTGCCACATTTAATATTTCAAATGTTTCTCCTGCGGTATATACTTTAAGCAATGGAGATAATAATATTATTTTGGTAGATAATGCTAATACAGGGGTGGTTATTAGTAATAGTGGTTTACGTTTTGAGTCTCCTAGTGGAAATTCTTTTTATGTTAATTACCGAGGTAGTAGTGCTGCTCAATCTGCATCATTAACCTCAAAGGGGCGAGCTGCAATGGGGACTAGTTTTAAATGGGGAGGTGTTCCAAATTTAGGATCACATGTTTCTAAGTCTAATACGCTTGGTATTATGGCTACAGAAGATAATACAACAGTAAATGTTTTTGGTTATGATCCAGATTGCGAATTTAGGGTTGGTAACAATGTAGCTGGTATTACTGCTAATACATATACAATTAATTTAAATGCAAATGAATCTTTTGTTTTTGAAAATTATAGAGGTAATAACCCAACAGATGCAAATAGTTACGGTTTTATTGGTGCATCCATAGAGTCTAATAAAGATATTGTAATTAGTAATGGTTCTATTAATTACGGAAGACAAGTCAATGCTACTAATAGAGATGCAGGTATTGATCAACCAGTTCCTGTAAATAAATTAGGAAAAGAATATGTTTTTGTAAGAGGTAACGGTAATGTAAATGGAACTACAGAATTTCCTTTTTTAATAGCAACTTCAGATAATACACAAATATTTGTAAATGGCTCAGGAACACCTATCGCTACTATTGATGAAGGTGATTTTTATGAAGTTCCAAGTAGTTATTATTCTTCCAATACTGTTGGGGCAAATATGTTTATTCAGACCTCAAAAGATGTTTACGCATACCAGTGTATGGCAGGCGCAAGTGCAGTTTATACTCAGGGATTAAATTTTGTGGCTCCGGTAAATTGTTTGCTGCCAGATACTATGGATAATATTCCAGATATTAGAAATATGGCTGGAACCGATGTAAGTGGAGGTTTAACCATTATTGCTGCGGTTAATACACCAGATGCTAATATTATTGTTACAGATAGTGGTGGCGCTGTTACTTTACCTCCGCATGTTACAGTTGCAGGTTCTTCAGATTGGAAAACTTTTTATATACCAAATTTGGATGGGAATGTTAGTGTGCAGTCAACGGGTCCTATGGCAATTGGCTTTTTTGGTTATAATGGAGCAAGAGGGGTTGCTGGTTATTTTTCTGGTTTTGATACCGTTCCTTCTGTAGAATTAGAAATTAGAGGGGGAACCGGATGTTTTGTAGGCTCTACAATATTTGAAGCTACCGGAAATTTTGATGCGTACCAATGGTTTGGAGATGGAGTTCTTATTCCTGGAGAAAACAATCCTAGTTATGCACCAAATGTAGCGGGAGAATATTTTGTTAGAGGAACTAAAGGACCTTGTACATACGATTCTAATGTTATACAAGCATTATATTGCGACCCAGATGTAATCATAAATAAGACAGTAGATAAGCCTGAAATTATTGAAGGAGAAACAGCAACTTTTACAATTCATGTAAGAAACTTAGGAGTTGGACCTCTTACTAATTTAGTAATAACAGATAATATTCCAGCAGGATTAACACTAACATCTAGTTTTACTATTACAGGTTCTTTTAGTGGTAATGCATGGAATATAGGAACCTTAGAAGGTGGTGAAACAGCAGAATTAGAATTGGAAGTACAAGCGGATGAGATTGATACCTTGCCGTTACTTAGTTTAACCAATACTGCAACAAACTCACAAGATCAAATAGATACTAATACTACACAAGATTATCCAAGTGCAAACATTACTATTCATAATGATTTTGATAAGGATGGTATTATTGATATTGAAGATTTAGATGATGATAATGATGGAATTTATGATGCAGAAGAATGCACAAATTCTATATTTAGTATTTCTTCTGGAGATTCGTTCGAAAGTGCTTTATCAACAGCTAATAATTATTTGATTTTAGATATATTAAGTTTTGATAATTCTTTTAATCTAGATATAAACGGAACGGATGTAGCCGGAGAAATTCAATTTGATACAAACTCCGGAAATTTAGTTCGTTTTTTAGACGGCACAGGGTATGGCGAGAGCGGAAACCCAAATATTTCTACATTATCAGGAACTCCTGGTAGTCCATTAATACGTGTGGTTATAAATGAATTAGGAGAATTTAAGCTTTTTGGTTCCAGAACATCTAATGGAGAATTAGAAGAATTGTTTTTAACTAACCCTGCAGCAACTATTTCTTGGGGTAGTGTTAATACTGTTACTATAGGTCAGAATATTTCTGGCACTACAAATATGAATGGTCTTCTTTTAACCGCTGCTTGTGATGATGATGCAGATGGATTTCAAAATCATTTAGATTTAGATAGTGATGGTGATGGTTGTAGCGATGCTAATGAATATTACAAAGATGAAAATGCAGATGGTGGCGATGATGGAGAATATGGCTCAGGAACACCTGTAGTAGATACAACCAACGGAACTGTAAATGCAGCATCATATGTTAAAGTTATTGCTCCTATAATTTATTTAGGAAATACAGCAGAAGATTTAGGAGGTAATGATATAAATGGACAAAGTGTAAGCCTAGGACAAACATTTGAATATGTTTTACGTTTTCAAAATACTGGGGATGATGATGCAACTAATTACACCATCAGAAATGTTCTTCCAAATAATATCATATTGGAAAGTGTAAATGTTTCTGGGGCTTTAGGAACTACTTATAATCATGATATTACAAACCATACATTAAACTTTCAGGTGCCAGATAACTTAGTTGAGGTAGGGGATCCTGAATATATAATTCGTATTAGAGTTACTATTGAAACAAGTTGTTCTAGTTTTGTAGATGCTTGTTCTTCAGAGTTAGAAAATAACGCATACTCAACCTATCAAGGGGTAATTAATACCAATACATTTACAGATGAAAATGGTTCAAATTCCATAGGCGGATGCCCAATAGACTTAGAGGTTGCATCAAATTCTATTCAAGATAATCTTACTAGCTGTAATGAACCAAGAGAGGAGCAACTTTGTGGTGATAATGCAACATTAATAGCTGGTCAAGGTTTTGTGTCTTATCAGTGGTATTTAGATACAAATTCTAATGGGCAAGTAGATGCGGGTGATACAGAACTTAATGCTGATCCAGATAATGATCCAAGTACTTTATTAATAACAAGTGTAGGAACTTATATTGTAGAAAAAACTTCAGATGGGAGTTGTCCAGATGCAATAGAGGTTATTAATGTATCCAGATTTGGTGAGACACAAACAAACCCAATTGTAGATTATTTTAACCAAGTAAATAGTGATTCAAATCCAGATAATGATATTCAAGGAGAAACAGGTGTAGACTGTTCCGATGGTACTACACAATATGTAGATATATTTTTATGTGGAGCATTAGATAGTGCTTTATTACAGATGAATATTACAGATGCTCCTGGCGGTCTTAATTGGGAAAAGTTAAATGAAACGAGTTGTACATTACAACCAGAAGGTTGCTTAAACAGAAACCTAAGTTGTTCTTGGGATAATGTAGGTACTGGTAATGATTATACTGCCGATACTTCAGGTATTTATCGTTTATCTGTAACCTATAACAATGGTTGTTTTAGTCGTTTTTACTTTAATGTGTTTAAAAATGAATTAGATTTTGACGTAATGACGCCAACTGATATTCTTTGTGATACAGATGGTAATATTAGAATAACAGGAGTTGGTTCTGGTTATGGTTTTCAATTAGTAAATGTAATTAATGATAATATAGTAGTGCCATTTTCAGATAATAATGGACCTAGTTTTGCTATTGAAAATAGTGGAACCTATAAAGTACAAATTACACAATTAGATCCAATTACTAATAATCCTTTAGAAGGCGCTTGTATTTTTGAGACAGAAGACATAGGAATATTAGAGAAAGATTTTAGTGTTAACCTAAGTTCTACCTCTTCTAATTGTAATGCAACTGGTACTATAACAGCACAGGTTTTAAATGCAGAGCCAAGTTATAGTTATGAACTTTATTTAGACGACGGTTCTGGTGGATTAGGTGGTGTAGTTGGTCCTAAAGTTACAAAGAGTGATAACACGCATACCTTCCTAAATGTTAGTGCAGGAGATTATATTGTATTAACTACAACGGAAGATGGCTGTACAGATTCGCAACAGATAGAAGTAGAAAGTATTCCAGAATTAACCTTAAGCGCTATTACAAATGATAATATTACTTGTAAAGCAGGAATCGTAAATGTAACACCAGAAGGTGGCTTGCCAAGTCCAGATTATGAAATGGCAATTTGGAGTAAAGATGGTACTCCTTTATATACAGACCCTAGTCTTATACCAGATTCTGCATACCAAACTACAAATTCTTTTCTTTTTGGGTATGATGCAACTGCAACAGTATATACTCCTAATGAAGATGGCGATTATGTATTTATTGTAAAAGATGGTAATGGCTGTTTTGCATATTCAAACTCTGTAAGAATTGAAGATTTAGGAAGCTTAAATATCTCAGCAACCAATACAGAAATTCTATGTGCAGACTCTGCAACCGCAGCTCTTAAAGTAACAGTTACAGGAGGTACTGCTCCATATAAATATAGCTTAGACGGCGGGAATAATTACCAAACCGAAGATACTTTTGTTAATTTGGCAGCAGGACAATATACTATAACAGTTTTAGATTCTAGTACAAATACAGGTACTGGCTGTGAAGCTACTTTAGAGTATGAAATAGAACAACCTTATAGATTATTAGCATCTGCAGCAATACTAGAAGATAGCTCGTGTGATCCTGCAGGAGCATTGGTTAAAATTATTAACCCAAGTGGCGGTAAATCTCCTTACGAATACAGTTTTAATGGCGGTACTTTTAGTAGTGTAAATTCATTAAACCTTTTACCAGGAGACCATCAAATTACGATAAAAGATGCTTTAGGATGTACGTATGATATGGAATTAACAGTTCCAGATGCTATTGCGGATCCAACATTTTCAAATACTGTTGTATATGATTGTGACGGAGCTGGTACAATAACAGTAACGCCATCCAATAGTACAGATTTTGAATATGCATATGATTTAAATGGTACAGCAAATACACCAACAGATAACAACGTATTTACAGGTGTTGCAAATGGTAATCAAACTATTAATATTGCTTATACACCAATTCTGTCATCAAACCAAAGTAAACTATTTTATGAAAATTTTGGATTAGGAACAACAACCCAAATAGCGGAAATAGGACCAGATTATTGTTATGAACCGCAAGACGGTACAATTATTAATTGTAATAGAGGTCCGGCAGGAATTTTAGTAAACGGGGAATATACGGTTACTAATTTTGTTACCAACCCTATTTCTACTTTAACAAGTCCTGAGGATCATACAGGATTAACAGATGGTAGATTTTTAGCAATAGACATAAGTACTTTTTCGGATACAGGTAATGAGAGACTTAATTCTGTTTTATGGACTAAACAGGATATTGAAGTACTTCCAAATAAAGAAATTAGTGTAAGTTTTTGGGCCTATAACCTTATGAATGTTTCAGGAAATGGTAATAACCCAGAAGTTTTAGTTGAAATTTTAGATAGCTCTGGAACGGTAATTTATAGTGAGGCTACTTCAGAAATTCCAAAAAATAGTAGTAGCACAGATTGGCATGAGCGTACCATAACATTTAATCCTGGAGCAGAAACTATCCTAGATATTGTTTTTAGGTCTAATGTAAATAGCAACGATGGTAATGATTTAATTTTAGATGATATACAAGCTACACAAGAACCTGAAATTTGTGAAAACACTAAAAGTATAGAAGTAGTTGTAGAGGATAATAAAGAATTTACAGCTACGCTTTTAGGAACAATTGATCCTAAGTGTAATGGAAGTTTAGATGGGGCAGTTCGTTTTGAAGTTGCTAATTTTGATGCAGCAACAGGGTTTGAATATTCTACAGATGGTGGCGTTAATTGGACAGCCTCTTTAGTTTCTCCTGTAACATCAGCAGAAACTTTAGCAGATGGTACATATACTATTTTAGTAAGAAGGGTTAATGAGGTTTCTTGTATTGCAGATTTTGAAGCAATACTAGAAGAGCCAACTGCAATTATACCAAATTTAACTTTAGAGTCAGATTTTACTTGTTTTAATACAGGAGCAAGTTTAAAGGCCTCTGCAACAGAGGGTTCTCCAGGATATGAATATCAATTAGAGGATAGTTCTAATACAGTTATAAGAGCATACCAAACAGAGGATATTTTTACAAATGTTCCAGAAGGAAGTTATGTGGTAAGGGTTAAAGATGCTAATAATTGTGAAGTAGTATCTACCACACCTTTAGCAGTGACTAAACCTGAGGATATTGTATTTGGACTTACGCAATCACCAGCTTGTTATAATGGGTTAAGTAATGCAAGTATTACTGCTTTGGTAACTGCGGGTAATGGCGATTATCAATTTAGAATTAATAATGGTGCGTGGATGTCACCAGATGCAGCAACGCCTACAACATATACTTTTTCAGGTCTTTCTGAAGGAATTTATAATATTGAGGTTACAGATGCTTACAACTGTATGTCAGCGGTACAAACCATTACTATAGAGCCAAGTTTAGAAGCAGAAGTTAGTACAACAGATGTTAGTGCTTGTGCAGATGGTAGCATTACGGTTAATGCTTCCGGAGGAGATGGAAATTATGAGTATGCGTTTGTAAATGCTGGTGCAACAATACAAGATACAGATTTTAATGCGACAAATACATTTACGGTTACTAATGCAACTGTTGGTAATTATGATGTTTACGTGCGAGATAATGCAAATACCTCTCCGTATTGCCAATTTATGAAAACTGTAGAAGTAAAAAGTTCTCCAGTATTAGCTGTAACAGCTGTACCTACAGATGCAGTTTGTTATGGAGAAAGTGGTAGTATAGCTGTGAGTATAACTTCTGGTCTTTCACCATTTACTTACGAGTTAGTAGATGTTGATAATGGAACATCTAGCCAAACGCAAAGTGGGGTTGTAGGAACGACAAAAACATATTTTAATTTAGCACCAGGTAATTATGATGTAATTATAACAGATGCTAATTCTTGTACTGAAACTGTTTCAGGAATTCTTATTTCGGAGCCAGAAGAACTTAGTGCTACAATAACCTCTATTACGCCAGCCAATTGTACAGGAGATGTTAATGATTTTGGATTTGCTTTTAATGCATACCCAACTACATTAGGTACAATTGAGTTTAGTGCAGATGGTGGGTCAACATGGGTAGGAGATAATAGTATAGTAGGAACAACAGATCAATTAACGGGGTATTTATCAGGAACAACGGTGTATCCTTCTATGAGAACCATAGATGGTTCAGGAAATACAGTTTGCCAAGTAGATTTGGAACCTTATATTATTCCATATCCATTAGATGATTTAGATATTACAATTTTACCAATAATTGTAGATTGCGATAAATTAGAAGTTACCGTTAGAGGACAAAATGGATCTGCTCCATACGAGTATACGTATTCAGAAGATCCTGCTAATTTTGATTCTGTTACCCCTGCAAATGGATGGACTACTCCATACGCTTCAGGTGTTACACATACATTTTTAGGATTAATACCAGGTAGAACGTATTCTTTTTATGTACGTGATGCTGCTGGTTGTGTACGTCAAAGTAGTGTAAATGTAAATGATATTATTACGAATCCTATGGATATTACAGGAGAGGTAACACCGTCTTGTAACGCAGCTAATAATGGAGAAATTACTTATACAGTAACAGATACTGATGGGAGTACTGAGCCAGAAATGAACTGGACATTATATGATATTAATGATGCAGTTATTACAACAAGTGGCGGAAATATACCGTATTCAAATACCATAACAATTACAGGACTATCTTCAAATGAGTACTATATAGTAGTTACTCAAGTAGATTCTGGAGGAGTATCTCAATGTACAAGTGCTAGTGAAAACCAAATTTTAGAAGAATTAGATGTGATAACTGCAACTCCAAACCGTATACAAGATATAAGCTGTGAGTCTCCAGGTATTATTTTAGTAGATAATATACAAGGAGGCGGTGGCACCTATAGGTATACGGTAACTGGGCCATCTCCGTTTACCACTATTACAGGAACAACAGATAACCCAATTGAGATTCCATCAAATTCTCCTGCAGGAACATATAATATAGAAATTAGTGACCAATATGGTTGTAGTTCTCCATTAGCAGGGGTTACTTTAAGTTTAACCGCTAACCCAACTATAGATTCTATAGAAATAGATAATTGTGATACATCGGCAACAGTAAACGTTTCAGCCTCAAGTAGTAGTGCTGCACCAATATTATATTCTATAGACGGTGTAAATTATGAAGATAATGGAGGTGTATTTACAGACATTGCTTCAGGAAGTTATACAATATCTATTAAGGATGGTAATGGTTGTGAGGCTTCCCAGGCTATACAAGTTGAGCCAACGTTACAAGCAAGTGCAAAATTAACTAAAAGCTTAGGTTGTGGAGCTGGTAATGAGGCAGAAATAGAGATAGAAGTTACTTTTGGTTCTGGTAATTATGAGTACGAAATTTTAAGTACTTCTGGAACTTTAGTTGCAAGACAAGCATTAACAACAAATCCTTTAACTGAGCTTATTACCACTGCAGATACCTATACTGTAAATGTGTATGATACAAATACTAGCTCTCCAGAGTGTAATCGTAGTTTTGAGGTAGAAGTACCAGTAGCTACAACGCCAGACTTTAGTGTGGTGCCATATCATGTTTCTTGTTATGGTGCAGCTGATGGAAAAATTGTTATAACACCTACAAATAATGGTGTAAGTCCATTAACATATACTATTTCTCCTAACGTTGGTACTTTTAATGCGGCTACAACCACATTTGAAAATTTACCAGGAGATGATTATGTAATTACGGCAACAGGAATAAATGGTTGTATGGCTATACAATCTAATATTTCTGTTATTCCAGTGTTAGAACCAAATGATATAACATTTGATATGCCAATGGTAACACCATTTGCATGTACTAGTAATAATAGTGTAAATAATGCTATAATTACTATAGATGAAACCAGTATTAATGGAGGAACAACCACATATGTTCGTTATGAGTTTATTGAGGATGCAAGTGGTAATGTATTACAAAGCGGAACAGATTTAAGTTATACGCACACCAATGTATCTGCGGTAGATGTAGATATTTTAGTTAGAGTTTATGATGATCATAATTGTAGTGGAGAAACCATAGTAACAATCCCAGCTTTTGAAACACTTACTTCTGCATCAATAAGTGTAGATGAAAGTATTAGTTGTGTAAATTTAGGAGAAGATATTAGTATTACTCCTTTAGGAGGTTCACCTGTTGGTCCATTAAGTGTAACCAATTATGAGTTTAGTATAGTTCCATCAGGTGTATATCAAGATTCAAATGTATTTGTAGACTTACAGCCAGATACGTATACTTTTGCAGTTAGGAATAAAAATACTGGCTGCGAGATTACAGTAGAGCATACGGTTGAAGAACCAAATACCTTTAATGTTACCGCAGAGGTTTTAACCAATGCTGTTTGTTTTGGAGATGATGGAAGTGTTCAGTTTACTATTTCTGATGCCACGTATACCAATAATTTTACGCTAAACATATATAATACGCAAGGAACACCAAATGATGATTCGGATGATAGTTTAACGTATACAGAAAATAATGTTCCTATAGGGCAAACAGCTCCTATATTTATTCCGGCTGGCAGTTATTTTGTAGAACTTATTCAAGATAATTTACCAAACTGTAGTCAAAAAAGAGCATTTACAATAACTACACCAACAGCACCAGTAACAATTGCGGCTATTGATGTAGAACATGCGGGTTGTAATAATAATCAAGGTTCAGCTATTATACAACCTTTAGGAGGAGAGGCAACTTACAGTATTAGTATAACAAATACAACAACTGGCATGCCTATATCTACAGTCAATAATGTTAATTCGCATCATTTTAAAGATTTAACTTCGGGTGTATATAGTATTCAGGTGGTAGATGCCTTAGGTTGTACAGAAAACTTTGTAAATGCTTTTGAAATTTTATTGCCAGACCCTATTTCAGGAACTATTACAGCAACAGAATTAAGTTGTGCTGGAGATACAAATGCAGAAGTTAATTTTAGTGTAAATTCTAGAAATGTTACGCCGGAATATAGATATGTTTTAAATGAATATAATGATAGCTCGGGCTCTGTACTATTACAAAGTACGGTTTCACAAACGAATGCTACTTTTGAAAATTTAGACTCAGGCTTTTATTCTGTTTTTGTTTTAGATGATATGGAATGTAGCTATGAATCTGAAATAGTAGAAATTATAGAACCATCTGATATTATTGGAACTTTAATAGTAACAGAAACATTAGGTTGTACTTCGGATGCAGAATTAGAGTTAAGTGCAGTAGGAGGCACAGCACCGTATACCTGGAGTGCAGATGGAATAACATTTAATGCAATGAATGAGACTAATGGAGCAAATACACACTTGTTTCAAAATGTTGGTGTTGGATCATATCAATATTATATTAAAGATGATTTTAATTGTGTATCTACCGTTTCTAATGGTGTAGAAATTAACGAGATAGAAACGTTAACTGTTACGGTAAATACAGATGGAGCTTTAATAAGCTGTAATGGAGATAATACAGCTGTAATTGTAGCTTCTGCAAATGGAGGTTTAGGAGATTACCAATATGCATTATATGCAGATGCTGGTTTAACAAATGAAATTAGACCTTACCAAAGCACAGGAGTTTTTTCAGACTTAACGGCAGGTAATTATTATGTAAATGTTCAAAGTCAAGATTGTTCTGAAATATCTGAAGAAGTTATAGTTGTAGAGCCTTTACTATTAGAAGTTAACCCAATTATAACAAATGTTAGTTGTAAGGGCGATGATAATGGTAGTGTAGTTCTTAATGTACAAGGAGGTTCAGGAGAATATCAATATGCAATTTCTCCAAACCTTAATCAATTTTTTGATGATAATACTTTTGAAGATTTAGAGCCAGGAGATTATACGGTTATTGTACAGGATAGTAATAACTGTTTTGATATAATAGAATTTAGTATTGATGAACCAGAGGCTTTAGAAATTGATTTAAGTTCTACTCCAGAAATTTGTGCAGGAGATGAAAATGGTACAGTATCTATCACTGTTCAAGGAGGAACAGCACCATATAGCTCAAGCATAAATAGTAATGCAGATATCGATTTTGTAGAAGGAAGATTAACCTTTGATTCTCTAGCAGGAGGAGACTATATTATTTTTGTTAAAGATGCTAATGGGTGTATAACAAATAAAAATATTGCAGTAGAAAACGGTGCAAACATTAATGCAGATGTAACTGTAAACTATGAATGTTCTGGAGACGTGCCTCAAACTAATGTACAGGTTACTTTAGAAGACCTTTCTGTTGCATCCGATGTGCTTTATGGTTTAGATACAGATGATCCAAATGAAATGGTATTTGAGTCTAATTTTGAAAACTTAGTTCCAGGGGAACATTTTATTACTATAGCTCATTCTAATGGATGTATAAATATATTAGAATTTGAAGTTGAAGAATTTGAACCTCTTTTCTTAGAGTTGGAACAAAGAAATTTAAATGAGATAACAGCAGTAGTTATTGGAGGAAGAGAAGAATACACCTACTATTTTGATGATGTTGATAATGGTAATGATAATACCTTCTACATTAGAGAGACTAGAGATTATGTTGTAAGGGTTGTAGATGCCAATGGTTGCGAAAGTTTTGAAACTATTTTTATGGAATTTATAGACATAGAAATTCCTAATGCATTTACTCCAAACGGCGATGGTAAAAACGATTATTGGATACCTAAAAATATAGAACAGTTTCCAGATATTTGGATAAACATATATGATCGTTACGGACGTAAGGTATATACCTTGAAAGATAATCCACAAGGGTGGGATGGCTTTTATAACGATAATAACCTGCCAACAGGAGATTATTGGTATATCATAAAGCTAAATGGAGAAAATGACACTCGTGAGTTTGTAGGGCACTTTACTTTGTATAGGTAAAAGAAAATATTGTCTTTATCGTAACTAATTGTAGAAATTCTAAAGAGGATGAAACATAAGATGAGGTAATTTATTTGATTTTAATGTAAGTGTTATTCTTACATTAATCGTAGTTTAATTTTTTTATGTTTACAATAAAGAAACAATGTTCTGCGTTTCTGGAAAGGATTCAACCAAAAAACCAAAATTTAAATTATGAAAAAAGTAAATGTATTCTTAATGGGCTGTTTAGCAATTGCTGCTTTGTCGTGTTCTAAAGATGATGAAAACAAATTAGATAGTAATTCGGACCCAGAAGGAGTAAATGAATTAGAGGAAGTTTTATTAGATGTTAATGCTGTTACTGGTGGCATTTCTATAGATGGTGCTACAGAAGTACAAGGAAGCCCGGTTCCTACAGGGGATATAGAGTTTAGTTTAGATTATGATAAGCAAACTGCTTTTCAAACCAATGGATTTGATATCGAATTTCAGGCTCCAGAAGGTTTTGCAGGTGCTTATGTGCAGTTAAAAGACGAAAACGGAATAGCAGATTCTTATTTCGATATTCCAGCAAATGCAACCTCAGGTGTTTACAATAAAGTGACTAAAACAGCTAAAAAAGGTTTTTTCACTAATAAGAAGTCTGCTAAAGGTAATTTAACAGCTAAAGATGAAGATACTTCTATAGATGTAAACTTTGGCGCAGAAGTTACTGCAGGTACATTTTGTTATGTAATTTGTGTGTATGATGGGCAAGGAAATATTAGTGCTCCTTCGGAAGTTTGTGTAACTGTAGAATCTTGGGGAGGTAATAGTAACCTTGTTGCAGATTGGGAATTAACTAAAGAGATATATGATGGAGAAACAATTAATGTTGGAGAAGAATATTGTGATGAAGATACATATACTACTTCTTTAAGTTGCGACAGTGGAGAAACTAAAGAGGTTGTCATAGAATATTGTTATACTACAGATAATTTAGTAATGAATTTTAAAAGCGATGGGTCGTATGAATATACTTATTACGATACAAGTAAAAGTTTAGACTGGGATGCATCAGAACAGGCATGTGAAACAATTTATGAAGAAGAGGAAGAAATATATAATTCTATAGGTAAATGGGCTTATAATGAAGAGGAAAGCAAATTAACTTTAGTAGAGTTTGAATATACGGAAACATATGATGGAGAAACATATTCAGAGATAGAAGAAGATGGTTATTTGGCTTTTGATGGAGAAATAACAATTACATCTAATACATTTGTTATTTCAGAAACAGACACATATGATGGAGAAGAAGAAGTTTACGAATATCATTTCAATAAAAAATAAGATGATATAAAATTTTGATAAAGAGCTCTCTGTCTAGAGGGCTCTTTTTATTTAATTTATGTGTTCTAATATTGTTATTTCGTAACATTTGTAGTGATAAAAAATAAAAAATATAGTTTATGTCTTTTATTTTTGAATATTATTACTACATTAGCGCAGATTTATAAAAATAATGACAAAGAAATATTTTTTTAATGGTTTTACTTTTTACTTCTTTTTTAAAAGAAGTACGGGACTATTCTAGAATATTTTAAAACATATATAGAAAAAAGTTCCGATAAAATCGGAACTTTTTTTTTGATAAAAAATGAAAAAGCTATTTCGTAATAAAATAGCAATTTGGAGTAAATGAAATTAAATATAGCAATACAAGGAATAAAAGGATCTAACCACCACCAGGTAGCAAAAGACTATTTTGGAGATGATGTTAATTTAGTAGAGTGTTTATCTTTTGATATTCTTGTAGAGCAACTTTTACAAGGCAAAGCAGATAAAGGTATTATGGCAATAGAAAATTCTATAGCTGGTTCTATAATTCCAAATTATGCATTGGTATACCATAACAACTTACATATTATTGGAGAGTTTTATTTAAATATACATCATAACCTTATGGTGTATAAAGGACAAACTTTAGAAGATATAGAAGAAGTTCGTTCGCATCCAATGGCATTATTGCAGTGTAAAGAATATTTTAAAGCATATCCAAAAATTAAACTTGTAGAAGATGTAGATACTGCAGAAACTGCAAAGCAAATTAAAGAAAAAGCGTTAAAAAATGTAGCAGCAATAGCTCCTAAGGTAGCGGCAGAGTTATATAATTTAGATATTGTAGCATCTGAAATACAGACTATAAAAGATAATTCTACAAGGTTTATTATAGTTAACACTACAAATAAAGAATTAGCAAAAGAAGAAATTAATAAAGCATCAATTAGGTTTGTTACAGACCATAAAAGAGGAAGTTTGGCTACCGTATTAAATGTAATGAGTGATTGTAATTTAAACCTAACAAAAATACAGTCTTTGCCAATAATAGAAACACCTTGGAAATATGCTTTTTTTGTAGATATTACTTTTGATGCTTATGCAGATTTTAGTAAAGCAAAAGCACTTTTAGAGATAATGTCTGAAGATTTTAAAGTATTGGGTGAATATAAAAATGCAAGAGTATGATTACCACTGCAGATAGATTAAAAACAGTAGAGGAATACTATTTCTCAAAAAAATTAAGAGAAGTAAGAGGATTAATATCGGACGGAAAACCCATTATTAATATGGGTATTGGTAGTCCAGATTTAGCACCTTCAGATGCCGTAATAAAAGCAGTGGCAAATTCTTTAAAAGATTCAGGAGCGCATCAATACCAAAGCTATCAAGGATTGCCAGAATTAAGAGATGCAATTTCAGCGTTTTATAAAAATAAATTTGGGGTTGTATTAAATGCTACAAATGAAATTTTGCCTTTAATGGGATCTAAAGAAGGTATAATGCATATAAGTATGGCCTTTCTTAATCCAGGTGATGAAGCACTTATTCCAAACCCAGGGTATCCAACCTATACGTCGGTAACAAAATTAGTTGGAGCTGTGCCTAAAGAATATAATCTTACGGAAGATAATGATTGGTTTCCAGATTTAGAAGCTCTAGAAAAACAGGATTTGTCAAAAGTTAAGGTAATGTGGGTTTGTTACCCACATATGCCAACAGGAGCAATAGCTTCTAAAGAAAAGCTGCAAAAGTTAATTAATTTTGCAAAGGCAAATTCTATTTTATTGGTGAATGATAACCCGTATAGTTTTGTTTTAAGTAAAAACCCAACCAGTATACTAGCATTAGAAAATGCAAAAGAAACAGTATTAGAGTTAAATTCTCTAAGTAAAACATTTAACATGGCAGGTTGGCGTGTAGGTATGGTGCTAGGAAATAGTACTCATATTAACGCTATTTTAAAGGTAAAAAGTAATATGGACTCTGGTATGTTTTATGGCATACAAAAAGGGGCTATAGCAGCATTGCAAAGTGGTAAAGACTGGTTTAATTCTTTAGATGCAGTGTATACTTCTAGAAGAAATTTAATGTTCCAGTTAGCAGATAAGTTAAATTGTGTTTATGATAAAAATGCAGTAGGTATGTTTGTTTGGGCAAAATTACCAGCAGGAGCTAAATCTTCAGAAGAGTTTGTAGATGAGGTTTTATACGATAAAAATATATTTATAGCACCAGGAACTATTTTTGGTAGTAATGGTGAAGGGTATATACGTTTTTCACTTTGTGTAAAAGAAGAAAAAATTAAAGAAGCAATAGCAAGATTTTAATAAAATGAACGTATTTGTAATAGGTATTGGATTAATAGGAGGCTCTATGGTTAAAGACATTAAGCGTTTAGTGCCTAATGTTACAATTTTTGGAGTTGATGCAAAAGAAGAGCACCTAGAGGAAGCAATGTCTTTAGGTATAATTGATGAAAAATCTAGCTATAATAAATTAGAAATTGCAGATGTGGTAATTGTAAGTATTCCAGTAGGAGCAATGCTTATAGAGCTGCCAAAAATATTAGATGCTGTAAAAGATGATTGTGTGGTTTTTGATGCAGGCTCTACAAAATTAGAAATTTGTAAAACATTAGCAGAGCATCCAAAGAGAAGAAATTTTTTAGCATGCCACCCAATTTCTGGAACAGAATTTTCTGGACCTTCAGCAGCAATTAATGGATTGTATGAAGGAAAAACAAATATAATCTGCGAAGTAGAAAAAACAGCATTTAAATTACAAGAAAGAGCTTTAGAACTTTTTCAAA
The DNA here is from genome assembly GCA_947504045.1 of uncultured Maribacter sp. Taxonomy (GTDB): domain Bacteria; phylum Bacteroidota; class Bacteroidia; order Flavobacteriales; family Flavobacteriaceae; genus Maribacter_B. Next base: position 87,707 of record CANNFY010000005.1, on the reverse strand, counting down.
CTTTAGGAATGCGCATACGATATATGAATCCAGAAGCACATGATAAACATATAGCTTATGTATCTCATTTGTCACACATAAGTGCTTTTATGTTAGGAAAGACAGTTATTGAGAAAGAAAAAAATGAACGTGATATTTTTGACATGGCTGGGAGTGGATTTGAAAGTACAGTACGTTTAGCAAAAAGCTCACCTGCAATGTGGACACCTATTTTTAAACAAAATAAAGATAATGTTGTAGAAACTTTAGAAGGGTACATAAACAACCTTACAGAGTTTAAAAAAATGCTGCTTGATGATGATTATGAAGGCATTTATAATGAAATGAATAATACCAATAAAATTAAAGAAATATTAAACGGAATACCTCAAACAAAGAATAAATAGAAAAATGGAAAATTCAAAAGAAATGAGAACATGGTTGGATGACATGAAGCTAGATCATCCACTAGTAATAGCAGGGCCATGTAGTGCTGAAACAGAAGAGCAAGTTTTAAAAATTGCTCATGAACTTAAAGATACAGATGTAAGTTATTACAGAGCAGGTATCTGGAAGCCAAGAACTCGTCCTGGGAATTTTGAAGGCGTAGGTATTTTAGGGCTTAAGTGGTTGCAAAAAGTAAAAGCAGAAACAGGTATGAAAACTTGTACTGAAGTTGCTAATAGAGCACACGTAGAATTAGCTTTAGAACATGATATAGATTTGTTATGGATTGGGGCTCGTACCTCTGTAAGTCCGTTTATTATGCAAGAAATTGCAGATGCATTAGCAGGTACAGACAAAATAGTATTAGTAAAAAACCCTATTAACCCAGATTTATCTTTATGGTTAGGTGGTATAGAACGTTTATATACTGCTGGTATTAAAAATTTAGGAGCAATACATAGAGGTTTCTCAACGTATGAGAAAACAAAATACAGAAACATTCCAGAATGGCAATTAGCTATAGAGTTTAAAAACAAATTTCCAGATTTACCATTAATTAACGATCCATCGCATATTACAGGTAACAGAGAAATGATTTTTGATGTTTCGCAAACGGCACTAGATCTTAATTTTGATGGTCTAATGATCGAAACTCATTTTGATCCAGATAATGCATGGAGTGATGCTGCACAACAGGTAACACCAGCAACTTTGGTTCAAATCATGAAAGATCTAAAAATTAGAAAAGAATCTGATCCAGAAGAAGAGTATAATAAAAAATTAACCAATTTACGTGCGCAAATAGATGTTATTGATAACCAATTAATAGAATCTTTAGGTAAGCGTATGAAAATTTCGGATAGTATAGGTAAACTAAAAAAAGAGAAAAACGTTGCTGTATTACAAAGTAACCGTTGGAATCAGATTTTAGGAGCTATGATCTTAGAAGGAGAATCTAAAGGTCTTAGTGAAGAATTTGTTTTAAGAATGTTTAAAGCTATACATCAAGAATCTATTAACCATCAAGAAAAGATAGTTAATAAATAAAAATTGTAAAAACCGGCTTATAAGCCGGTTTTTTTTATCTCTTTTTTAGTAAAGTATGTAGTAAAACATGCAGTTTATACAATACTCAGTGTGTAAGTAATTTGTACATGGTAATTTTATTAAAAATAAAAAAACCAAAAATGAAACAATCAAATTACTTAATTTTAAAAATGGCGTTGAGTATTCTTTTTTTTGCACTACTAGTTAACTGTTCTACAGATCCTATTTCTTGTTTAACAGGAAGTTGGGCAGAAGAGTTGTCGTCAGATTCAGAAGCTTGGGTTGAAGCATATAGTGTTTACACAGAAAGCCCTACTGTTGAAAACTGTAATAGATATAAAAGTGCACTTGGTAATTATGTAAATGCATTAGAAGGTGTAGAAGATTGTTATGGTGGTCTTGCAGATTTTGATAATGATTTTAGTGAGGCTAGAAATGAACTTGGAGAAATAGATTGTACAGAAAGTACAGAATAATATATTTTAGTTTAAATAGTTGGTGAAAAGTATATTTTTTTGAGTTTTTATGACAATTCTTTACTAAAATTGTTTCTTTGTATTTCTAATAAGAAGTAATGAAAGGAATTGTTTATAAATCTACAGGAAGCTGGTTTACCATTAAAGCAACAAATGGTAATTTTTATAACTGTAGAATAAAAGGAAAATTCCGAATAAAAGGTATTAAAAGTACTAATCCAATTGCTGTTGGCGACACTGTAGAATTTGAGGTAGAAACTATTGGAGATGAAACTATTGGTATTATTACGAAAATTGAAGACCGTAAAAATTATATCATTAGAAAATCAGTTAATCTATCTAAACAGACTCATATAATTGCTGCAAATTTGGACCAAGTTTTTTTAATGATAACCTTAAATAACCCACCAACACATACAGCATTTATAGATCGTTTTTTGGTAACTGCAGAAGCTTATGATGTGCCTACAGTATTATTATTTAATAAGATAGATACGTATAATGATGAAGAGCTGGTAGAAATAAAGTATTTAGCAGCGTTATATCGTAAAATAGGCTACACATGTATAGGTATTTCTGCTAAAACAGAAAAAAATATAGATAAAGTTAAAGCCTTAATGCAAGGTAAAGTTTCTATGTTTTCTGGACACTCTGGAGTAGGTAAGTCTACTTTGGTAAATTGTATAGAGCCAAACCTTTCTATAAAAACAACAGAAATATCTAAACAACATTTGCAAGGGCAACATACCACAACATTTGCAGAAATGTTTGACCTTAGTTTTAATGCTCAAATTATAGACACTCCTGGCATAAAAGGTTTTGGTATTGTAGATATGGAGAAAGAAGAAATAGGAGACTATTTTCCTGAAATATTTGAAATTAAAGGAGATTGTAAGTTTAATAATTGTTTACATATAGATGAGCCAAGTTGTGCAATAAAAAAAGCTTTAGAAAAGGACCAAATTGCTTGGAGTAGATATAAAAGTTATATACAAATGGTGTCTGGAGAAGACGAGCATTATAGGGTAGATATACATTCTGTAAAAAAATGAGAGCAGTTATACAAAGGGTTAGTAGAGCTAGTGTAGCAGTAGAAGGTAAAGTAATTTCTTCTATAGATAAAGGTTTGCTAATATTACTTGGAGTGGAAAATATAGATAATCAAGAAGATATAGATTGGTTGTCTAGAAAGATTATAAACCTTAGAATTTTTAATGATGTAGAGGGAGTAATGAATAAATCTTTATTAGATGTAAATGGAAATGTTATTGTTGTTAGCCAGTTTACATTACATGCAGCCACTAAAAAAGGAAATAGACCATCTTATATAAAAGCAGCAAAGCCAGATATTGCAATTCCATTATACGAGCAGTTTATAAAAAAGCTCGAAGAAACTATTGGAAAAACCGTTGGAACAGGAATTTTTGGAGCAGATATGAAAGTAGATTTGTTAAATGATGGTCCTGTTACAATAATTATAGATACTCAACGAAAAGAGTAAGGGTTTTATCGATTATAGCGCTAAATAGTATACAGGTTATTTAAGTTTTTACTTACTTTTAAAAACTTAAAAACCAACCCTAACCAATAATGCGCTTACTTTCCTTTGTAGTACTATTTATTTATAGTGCAGTCTGTTTTTCTCAAAAGATAAACTATACCTCATTAGTTACAGATAAAAATTTAATTGAAAATGCAGACGCAATAGTTCGTTTAGATGAGTTGGTAGTTGATATTATTGCACAAGACAATATGGTCTTAACATCAAAACGAGTTGTTACAGTTTTAAACAAAAACGGAAATAAACATATAAATGCATTTGTTGGATATAGTAGTTCTAATAAAATAAAGAATATAAAAGCATTAGTTTATGACTCTTTTGGTAATGAAATAAAGAAACTAAAAGAGAAAGATTTTAAAGATGTAAGTGCTGTTTCTGGAGGCACCTTGTTTTCAGATTATAGAGTTAAGTATTTAGACTATACACCAACACAATACCCATATACCATAGTTTTAGAAAAAGAAATACAAACGCCAAACACAGTGTTTGTTCCTGAGTGGAACTTTTTAGATGATTATAGACAGAGTTTAGAAAAAAGCAGTTTTGTAATAAATTATGCAAATGCTAATTTAAAACCGGCAGTTTTAGAAAAAAACTTTGGAGATTATGCTATAGAGAAGAAAGAAACTCCATTGTCAATTTCATATTTGGCAACAAATATTTCTGCAATAAAGTGGGAAGAACTAAGTCCAGATTTTAATGTTATAACACCTAAAGTAATGTCTAGGCTTGTAAATTTTCATTATGAAGGTATTAATGGTCATGTAGAAAATTGGGGTCAATTAGGAGAGTGGATGCATAATAACATTCTTAAAGGTCGAGGTAATCTATCGTTAGCGGTTAAAGAAAAAGTAAGAAATTTAGTAAAAGATGCAGCAACAGATCTAGAAAAAGCAAAAATTGTATATGAATATATGCAAAGCGTTACTAGGTATATAAGTGTGCAAGTTGGTATTGGAGGCGTGCAACCTATTTTAGCGTCAGAGGTAGATAGATTAAAATATGGAGACTGTAAAGGTTTGTCAAATTATACAAAATCGTTATTAGAAGCAGTAGGGGTAAATAGTTACTATGTTCACGTAGAAGCGGGTAGCGATAAGATTAATTTTGAAGATGATTTTCCGACACTTTCTCAAGGAAATCATGCAATTTTAGCAATTCCTAATAATAATAATAATAATTATACCTGGATAGATTGTACTTCACAAATACATCCATTTGGTTTTATAGGAGATTTTACTGATGATAGAAAAGTTCTTGTTATAAAACCAACAGGAGGAGAAATTGTAAAAACCACAGCCTACTTAGAAAAAAATAATGAGCAATTAATAAAAAGTAATATACAATTGTTAAACAATGGGGCAATAAAAGTAAAAGCTGTAATTGAAACTCAAGGTATACAATATGATAATAGATTTTATCTAGAAGATAAGGATAGAGATAAAGTTTTAGAACATTATCAAGATGTTTGGTCTTCAATAAATAATATTGAGTTAGAAGACTACTCATTTAATAATAATAAAGAAAAAGTAAAGTTTACAGAAAATGTAAAAATAACAGCAGAAAATTACACTAGACTTTTAGGAAGTAGAATTTTATTTACTCCAAATGTTTTAAATAAGAGCTTGTATATACCAAAAAGATATCGTTCAAGAAAATTACCATTTAGTATTTCTAGAGGTTATATGGATGTAGATACCTATGTAATTAATATTCCGGAAGGATTTGTAGTAGAAGTATTGCCAGAAGCTAATAAAATTATTTCTGAATTCGGAGAATATAAATCATCAGTAGTTCTAGAAAAAGATGGGTCTTTAAAATACACTAGAGAGTTTTTGTTGAGAACCGGGAATTTTCCTAGTAATAAGTATAAAGAGTATCGTGACTTTAGAAGAAAAATTGCTAGTAACGATAATCAAAAAATTGTATTAGTTAAAAAGTAATCAAAGGATATGACAAAAGTTTTAAAGTTAATGGTAATGTATTTTTTATTTGTGCAATTTTCACATGCGCAAGATGTAAAATTTGGAAAAGTTTCTAAGGAAGAGTTGCAAGAAGAATTTTATGCAAAAGATTCTACTGCAGACGCTGCTGTTTTATTTAGAGATGTTCGAATATCTTTTGTATACTTAGAATCCGTGGGTTTTGTAGTACAGCAAAAAATACATGAGCGAATTAAAATTTATAACAAAGGAGGTTTTGAACATGGAACAGTTGTAGAAGCTTTGTATCAGGGAAATAGCGGTACAAATGAAACTTTAACTGGACTAAAAGCTACTACGTATAATTTAGTTAACGGTAACGTTGAGAAAACAAAATTAAAAAAATCGGATACTTTTAAAGAAGAAAGTTCAAAGTACTACATAAGAGAAAAGTTTACAATGCCAAATTTAAAAGAAGGTAGTGTTATAGAATATCAATATGTAATTAATTCTCCTTTTTATTCTTCTTTTAATGAAGTAACACTTCAGTATGATATTCCTATAGTAAATCAAAAAATAGAAGTATCTATTCCAGAATACTTTATATTTAAAAATATAAGTAAAGGTTATTTATTTTATGAGTTAAAAAAGACTGTTAAATCAGGAAACATCACTTTTACAAATAAAACACGTTCTGGAGGGGGGCAATATACACCTATTAGTACCTCGTATTCAAGTTCTAATTTAGATTTTAAGATAAATGTTTCTTCTATTAGTATGCAAGATGTTCCAGCCTTAAAAGAAGAGGTTTATGTAAATAGTATGGAAAACTATAGGTCCGCTATTAAGTATGAGCTACAGTATACAGATTTTCCTAATAGTGTTATAGAAAATTATTCTGGAACTTGGGAAAAAGTGGTAAAGAATATTTATGAAAATGTAGAGTTTGGTTCGCAACTTAAATTGAAACAATACTATAAAACAGATTTAGAGCAATTACTATCCGGAAAAATAACCGAAAAAGAAAAGGCAGAAGCAATATATACCTATGTTAAATCTAGAATGAGTTGGAATGGTTTATTGGGTTATTATACAGATAATGGTGTTAAAAAAGCGTATAAAGAAAAGTCAGGAAATGTAGCAGATATAAATTTAATGTTAGTGAGTATGTTGCGTAATGCCGGTTTAAAGGCTAATCCTGTTTTAGTAAGTACTAGGAGTAACGGAGTACCATTATTTCCTACTAGGTATGGTTTTAATTATGTTGTAGCTGTTGTAAATTTAAATGGAGCTAATGTTTTGTTAGATGCTACAAGTAATTATAGCAAGCCCAATATGTTACCTGTAAGAACAATAAATTGGGCGGGTAGGATTGTACATGAAAATGGAAGTTCTTCTACAATACCATTACAACCAAATTATAAATCATTAGAAAGTATAATGATGTCTGTTTCTATTTCTGAAAATGGAAAATCAGAAGGAAAAATTAGAAGATTTTGTAAAGATTATGTAGCGTATAAGTTTAGAGTAAATAATTCTGATATAGGTGAAGAAACTTATTTAGAAAAATTAGAAGAAAAATTTAATGGCATAGAAATAACAGACTATAGTGTAAAAAATAAAGAAGTAATTGGGAAGCCAGTTATGGAGAGTATTAGTTTTAATAAGGAAAATACTTCTGAAGTTATTGGCGACAAAATGTATTTGTCTCCATTATTATGGTTTGCGCAAAAAGAAAATCCATTTAAAACAGAGGTAAGAGAATATCCAGTGGACTATGGATACCCATGGGTAGATAAGCATGTTATAAATATTAATATTCCAGAGGGCTATAAAGTAGAGTCTATGCCTTCTCCATTAAAAGCAGTTGTTGGGGATGGTATTGGGCAATTTATATTTCAAATTATAAATAATAACGGAATACTTCAAGTAAAATCAGATTTAAGTATAAATCAGAGTTTAATTTCTTCTCAAGATTATCAAGGGCTAAAAGATTTTTATAAAGCAGTAGTAGAAAAACAAACAGAAAAAGTAGTTTTGTCTAAAATATAAGATAAATGAGTATAACTACAGCCCAACAACAAGTAGACACTTGGATAAAAGAACATGGTGTTCGTTATTTTAATGAACTTACCAATATGGCACAACTTACAGAAGAAGTAGGAGAGGTGGCACGTATTATAGCTCGTAGGTATGGGGAACAGAGCGAAAAAGAATCGGATAAGAATAAAGACCTTGGAGAAGAATTAGCAGATGTAATGTTTGTAGTGTTATGTTTAGCAAACCAAACAGGAGTAGATTTACAACAAGCTTTTGATAAAAAGTTAGAATTAAAAACAAAGCGCGATCATGATCGTCATCACAGCAATAAAAAGCTTAAATAGTACTATCTTTGTTTTTCGTTTTTAATACACTATAGTTTTGAAATTACATATCTCCAAACCAACATCTAATTTAATAAAAGCAAGCGTTAAAATTACAGGTTCTAAAAGTGAATCTAACCGCTCTCTTTTATTAAAAGCTTTATACCCTACCATAAATATTAGTAATGTTTCTAACTCTGATGATGCTGTAGTAATGGCAAAAGGGTTGCAGATAGAAAAAGGTGAGGTAGATATTCATCATGCGGGTACAGCTATGCGTTTTTTAACTAGCTATTTCGCAACACAAGAAGGTAAAGAAGTTACTTTAACTGGTTCGCAACGTATGACAGAGCGTCCTATAAAGGTTTTAGTAGAAGCGCTACAAAATTTGGGTGCAGATATTTCTTATGTAAAAAATGATGGTTATCCTCCAATACACATAAAAGGAAAAAAAATTACAAAACACAAGGTAAGTTTACCTGCAGATATAAGTAGCCAGTATATATCTTCATTATTACTTACGGCGCCTAGTTTAGAAAAAGGCATAGAGCTAGAGTTAGTAGGCAAAATAACGTCTGTACCTTATATTAAAATGACATTAGCTCTTTTAAGTCAAATAGGAGTAGAAAGTAGTTTTGTAGAAAATACGATTAAAGTATTGCCAAAAAAAGAAGTAGAGCCAACAAATTTGGTAGTTGAATCAGATTGGAGTTCGGCATCTTATTTTTATAGTTTAGTAGCGTTAAGTGATGTAGGCACACAAGTAACATTATCTGCGTATAAAGAAAATAGCCTACAGGGCGATAGTGTTTTAGCTAAAATTTATGCCGATTTTGGCGTAAAAACTACGTTTAAAGAAAATCAAATTGTATTAGAAAAAATACAAAAAGAACAATTGCTAAAAGTAGAAATAGATTTGGCAAATGCACCAGATATAGCGCAAACTATAGCAGTTACATGTTTTGGTTTAGGAGTAGCTTGTCATTTAACCGGGTTACATACCTTAAAAATAAAAGAGACCGATCGTTTAGAAGCTTTATATACAGAGTTATCTAAACTAGGTGCTAATATAACGGTAACCAATAATACTTTAACGCTAGAATCTTCTAAAAATATAATTCCAGACGTTGCAATAGATACGTATAATGATCATAGAATGGCAATGGCATTTGGACCTTTAGCTTTAAAAACAAGCTTATTTATAAATGATGCTGGTGTGGTTTCTAAATCTTATCCAGATTATTGGGAAGATTTTAAAAATCTTGGAATAGTAGCAAAAGAAGTATAAATACCATTTAATTACGGTTTTACTTGACAACCCCTACCTTGAGGTTGTATATTTGCTGCCTTGAAAAAACGCTAATAAAAATTTTATAAATGAAATTATCAAACTTCAATTTTGAATTACCAGATGAGTTACTTGCAGAATACCCTGCAGAACATAGAGACGAGTCTAAATTAATGGTAGTTCATAGAGAAACCGGTAAAATTGAGCATAAAATGTTTAAAGACCTTATTAATTATTTTGATGAGGGAGATGTTATGGTGCTTAATAATACAAAGGTTTTTCCTGCTAGATTATACGGTAACAAAGAAAAAACAGGAGCAAGAATAGAAGTTTTTTTATTACGCGAACTTAATGAAGAACAACGTTTGTGGGATGTTTTAGTAGATCCAGCTCGTAAAATACGTATAGGAAACAAATTGTATTTTGGAGATGATGAAACTCTTGTAGCAGAAGTTATAGATAATACAACCTCTAGAGGTAGAACCTTACGTTTTTTATATGATGGTTCTTATATAGATTTTAGAAGAAAACTTCGTGATTTAGGGGAAACACCATTACCAAAATATATTAAAAGAGAAGTAGAAGAGGATGATGAAGAAAGATACCAAACTATTTATGCTAAACATGAAGGAGCTGTAGCAGCACCAACAGCAGGTTTGCATTTTTCTAAGCACTTATTAAAAAGATTAGAAATAAAAGGAGTAGATTTTGCAGAGTTAACATTACATGTTGGTTTAGGTACTTTTAACCCAGTTGAGGTAGAAGATTTATCTAAGCATAAAATGGATAGCGAAGAGCTAATTATAGATGAAAAAGCTACAGAAGTAGTTAATAGTGCAAAAACAAATAAAAGAAAAGTTTGTGCAGTAGGTACTACAGTAATGCGAGGATTAGAAAGTGCAGTATCTTCTAACCAAACCTTAAATACTTATGAAGGGTGGACAAACAAATTTATTTTTCCACCGTATGATTTTAGTATAGCAAATTGTATGATTACTAATTTTCATTTACCTAAATCTACCTTAATGATGATGGTATCCGCATTTGCAGGTCATGATTTAATGAAAAAAGCTTATAAAGAAGCAATTTTAGAAAGCTATAAGTTTTATTCTTATGGTGATGCAATGCTTATAATATAATTAAGTTCCTATAAACGGAATAATTAAAATCCCTCTTTACATTATAAATATATAAAGAGGGATTTTTTATCTATAAAAATTGGACAAAAAAAAAGACATACGCGCACTTACAAAAGAACAGCTAAGAGATTTCTTTGTTAAAAACGGAGATAAAGCTTTTAGAGGTAATCAGGTATATGAGTGGTTGTGGCAAAAATCTGCACATTCTTTTAATGTAATGACTAATATATCTAAACAAACAAGAGATATGTTAGAAGCCAATTTTGTAATAAACCACATCAAGGTGGATCAAATGCAGCGTAGTAGCGATGGTACAATAAAAAATGCCGTACGTCTGCATGATGATTTAATTGTAGAGTCTGTACTTATTCCAACAAAAACAAGAACAACAGCATGTGTTTCCAGTCAAGTTGGCTGTAGTTTAGATTGTAAATTTTGTGCAACAGCTAGGTTAAAACGTATGCGCAACTTAAATCCAGACGAGATTTATGATCAAGTTGTTGCAATAGATAACGAGAGTAGATTATATTTTGATAAACCTTTAAGTAATATAGTATTTATGGGTATGGGCGAACCTTTAATGAACTATAATAATGTTCTTAAAGCAATTCAGAAGATAACATCTCCAGAAGGTTTAGGAATGTCTCCTAAAAGAATAACAGTATCTACTTCCGGCGTGCCTAAGATGATAAAAAAAATGGCAGATGAGGAAGTTAAATTTAAACTTGCTGTTTCATTACACTCTGCAATAGATGAGGTTAGAACATCAATAATGCCATTTAATGCAACTTTTACGCTCGCAGATTTACGAGAATCTTTGCAATATTGGTATGCAAAAACTAATAGTAGAATAACCTATGAGTATGTTGTTTGGCAAGGTATAAATGATACTAAAAAAGATGTAGATGCTCTTGTTACATTTTGCAAATTTGCCCCATCAAAAGTAAATTTAATAGAATACAATCCTATTGATGATGGTGTTTTTCAGCAAGCAGAAAATAAAGCAATTGAAATGTATGTTTCTACCTTAGAAAAAAATGGAATAGTAGTTACTGTTCGTAGGTCTAGGGGTAAAGATATTGATGCTGCTTGTGGGCAATTAGCAAATAAATCTTAATAAAAACTTTTTATTTGTAATTAATAACTTACATTTTATTTTTATCTGATTGTTATTCTAATAATCACGTTATAAGACATATATTTTTTCCTAATTTAGAGGGGTATTTTTTTATTATTTTAGAAAACCACATTACTTGAAAATAGTAGCACAAATTAAAGAGCCTGTAAATAAAGAAATGGAACTTTTTGAACAAAAGTTTCGAGACTCAATGACCTCTAAAGTTGCGTTACTAAATAGAATAACATACTACATAGTTAATAGAAAAGGAAAGCAAATGCGGCCAATGTTTGTTTTCTTGACTGCAAAATTATTAAATAATGGCGCGGTAAATGAACGTACCTATCGTGGTGCATCTGTAATAGAACTTATTCATACGGCTACCTTAGTACATGATGATGTTGTAGATGAAAGTAATAAAAGGCGCGATTTTTTTTCTATAAATGCATTATGGAAAAATAAAATTGCAGTATTAGTCGGAGATTATTTGTTATCTAAAGGGCTTTTGCTTTCTATAGATAATGATGATTTTGATTTGCTAAAAATTATTTCTGTTGCAGTTAGAGAAATGAGTGCGGGTGAGTTATTGCAAATAGAAAAAGCAAGAAGATTAGATATTACAGAAGACGTATACTACGATATTATTAGAAAAAAAACAGCTACACTTATTGCAGCTTGTTGTAGTTTAGGAGCATGTGCTGTACAGCCAGATACGGAACATGTAGAGGTTTTTAGAAAATTTGGAGAATTATGCGGAATGGCTTTTCAAATAAAAGATGACCTTTTTGATTATGGCTCAACAGCAATAGGAAAACCTACTGGAATAGATATTAAAGAGCAAAAAATGACACTTCCATTAATATACGCATTAAATAATTGTTCTAAAGAAGAAAAAAAATGGGTGATTAATTCCGTTAAAAACCATAATAAAGATAAAAAAAGAGTAAAAGAGGTAATTACTTTTGTAAAAGAAAAAGGTGGTTTAGAATATGCTGTTTCTAAAATGTTAGCTTTTAAAGAAGAAGCTCTTAATATTTTAAACGCTTATCCAAATTCCGAATATAAGAGTGCACTACAACTTATGGTTAATTATGTGGTAGATAGAAAAAAATAATACCCAAAAGAAATTCTTTTGGGTATAAACAACTAAGAAAGAAACGCCTTGTGTTTTCTTAGAAACATGGACACTATTACCAAGTTTACAAGGCGTTCTTACAAATAACCAACCAAAGTATTTGTATTTATAAAAGTTCAAACGTTACAGTAATGTAATAATTAAAAGATTTTGAATCTACGGTATAATACCATCCAGTGCTTTTTTCAAGAGCATTAACATCACTTAGGTATATAACATCGCCTACTTTTTTTCCTATTTTAGCGGCAATTTTTGTTGCCTTTTCTTTAGCATTGTCAAAAGCCTTTTTTGCATAGTCAGCAGCTTCTTCTTCTGTAAAATTTATTGTATAAGTATGCTCAAGTTTAGAGGTACCTATAGAACGAACTTTTAAAAATTGCTGCATTTTTTCTATAGATGTAGTTTTGTATTCTATAATAGTACCATCTTTTTCGTATCCTAGTAAATCATAGTGTAAATGGTTTTCAATTAAATCTACTTTAGAAATGCCAGCTTTAACTAATTTGTTTATATAACCAGTTTTTATTTCATCTAAACTCATAGTTTGCGAATCGTAGTAAACATTATTTAAGCTAACCATTATTTTTGCATGGTAAACGGGTTTTGTTTCTACAATATGTTTTCCAGAAACATTAATGGTGTTTCTATTTTCTTGTGAATACCCTTTTATGGTTGTCATAATTATAAGTATTGCTATTAATAGTCTTTTCATTTTACTAGTATTTAGTTAGGCAACAGCAAATAAGAAAGAAGCTGCAATCATCCAGCCACCTACAATAAGCCCTAAAATCCCTAGTTTTCCTTGTTTTGGAGCAATTTTAGCTCGTAATTCTTCTGCTTTTGCTTGTGCAGCTTCATTTTTACCTAAAAATAATTTGTTTATTAAACCAGAGCCAAGCATAAAGCCTAATGCTGCAGAAACTATGTTTCCTGCTAGTAAAGTAATCCACCATATTGGTGCACTTGTAAGCCAGCCTAAGTTTAAAATGGCGGTAATAATTCCCCAAACTCCCCAAAAGCAAAATACTAAGCCAATCCATCCTTGGTATGGCTCTACTTTTGCTAATAATTCTTTTGCATTTGGTTTTTTTGCAAGTATTAAAGAAGGTACTGCAATAAGGCTTAGTAAAATAAGTGTAATTCCCCAGATCATAATTTTGTTTTTTAAGGTTATTAAAAGGATTTGTATTTGTATACTGCAAAGTTGCATTTGTTTATACCTTTTTTTTTCCCTTGTAACAATGAAAATGATACCCCTTAAAAAGGGGATAGGATTTGTTGTATATTGAAAAACTTTATTATTTAAATTATCTTTACAAGCTAAACCCCTTTTATATTGATTTCTAAAACTACCATTGATAAAGTGTATGAGACTGCTCGTTTAGAGGAGGTAATTGGTGATTTTGTACAATTAAAAAAATCAGGAACAAATTTTAAGGGACTTAGCCCGTTTAGCGATGAGCGTACACCAAGCTTTATGGTTTCGCCTGTAAAACAAATTTGGAAAGATTTTAGTAGTGGTAAAGGTGGTAATGTAGTGGCTTTTTTAATGGAGCATGAACATTTTACGTATCCTGAAGCAATAAGATATTTAGCCAAAAAGTACAATATAGAAATAGAGGAAACCGAACGAACAGACGAGCAAAAAGAAGAAGCTAGTGAACGAGAGAGTATGTATTTGGTTTCTGAATTTGCACAGAAGTATTTTTCTGAAATGGCCTGGCAAACTGAACTTGGTAAGGCAATAGGCTTATCTTATTTTAAAGAAAGAGGTTTTACTGATGAAACTATAAAAAAGTTTAAACTAGGGTATTGTTTAGATACTTGGGATGGTTTTACCCTTGCAGCTCTAGATAAAGGTTATAAACTTAAATATTTAGAAAAAACAGGATTAACTATAGTTAAAGAGAATACTCAAAACCCAGAGAACACTAAAAAATTTGATAGATTCAAAGGTAGAGTTATGTTTCCTATACACTCTATGAGTGGAAGGGTTTTAGGATTTGGCGGCCGTATTCTTGGTAATGATAAAAAAGCAGCCAAATATTTAAATTCTCCAGAGAGCGATATTTATCATAAGAGTAAAGTGTTATATGGTATTTATTATGCAAAACAGTCTATAGCAAAAGAAGATAATTGTTATTTGGTAGAAGGTTATACAGATGTAATTCAGTTCTACCAAAAAGGTATACATAATGTAGTAGCTTCTAGTGGTACTGCATTAACGCCAGAACAAATACGATTAATAAATAGACTTACTAAAAATATTACAGTTTTATTTGATGGGGATGCAGCAGGGTTAAGAGCTTCTCTTAGAGGAATAGATTTGATTTTAGAACAAGGAATGAACGTAAAAGTATGTGCATTTCCAGAAGGAGAAGATCCGGACAGTTTTTCTAAAAATAATTCTTATGAAGAAGTGGTAACTTATTTAAAAGAAAACTCTAAAGACTTTATACAATTTAAAGCCTCTCATTTAATGAAAGAGGCAGAAAACGACCCTATAAAAAGGGCAGATACAGTAAGAGATATAATTAATAGTATTTCTAAAATTCCTGATCGTATTAAAAAGGAAATTTATATTCAAGAGTGCGCGCAGATAATGAATGTTTCTGAAGCAGTACTTTTTAATACCCTTGCGCAAATTGGAAAAAAGGACCAAAAGGAAGCTGTACAACAACAAAAAGAAAGTCAAAAAGCTTTTTCTGTAGTAAAAAATAACGAGGTACAAGAAAAGGTAGATGTACAATACGTTCTTGAAAAGAAAATTATAGAGCAGTTGTTGCTATATGGTAATCAGGTACATTCTTTTGAAGATTTGGTTTTAAAGGAAAATGAATCAGGAGAATTAATATTAGAACCCGAACTATCAGAAATTAAAGTCTACGAGAAAATATATTTAGACCTCCAAGATGATGAAATAGAACTAGCTAATGAAGGTTTTAGAGCAATTTATTATAAATTAATTGAAGAACTTAATGAGAAAGAAGATTTTGCAGTAAATACTTTTATTGCAAATTTAGAGCAAGATACTGTTTCGGAAATTTCATCTATTTTAATGGAAGAAGAAAAATATACGCTTCATAATTGGGAACGAAAAGATATTTATCCTAAAGATAAAAAAGAAGAAATAGCACAATTGGTAAGTGAAACTATTTTAACGTTGCGTTGTTTTTTAATAAAAAAAAGAATGACGTATTTGCAGGGTAAAACCGTAGATCAAAAAGAAGATAATCGAGAAGTTTTAGAAGAAATTTTAAATTACCTTAATTTAAATAAGCTACTAAATAAAAAGCTAAATAGAGTTTTTTCTTAAATACAAACATAAAAAAAGCCTAATATAATTATTAGGCTTTTTTTATTGAATTAAAAATATTTTAATATAACTCAAGCGCTTTGGCTTGTTGTAGTAAATCTACCATGTTATCAACGTTTAATTTTTTCATTAAACGAGCTTTATAGGTGCTTACCGTTTTTTCATTAAGATTTAAACCAATGGCAACATCTTTATTTCTTTTACCACTTGCTAAAAGTTTAAGAACTTCTATTTCTCTTGTAGATAATTTTCTAAAGAATCTTCTTGGTTTTTGTGTTCCTTCATCAAAAGCTAAACGTTGCGCAAGCTCATTAGTAATAAACATACTACCTTCACTAACTTTACGTACTGCAGTAATAATATAATCTACATCAGAAGATTTTGATAAATAACCAAATGCGCCAGCTCTAATAGAACTTAATGCATAAACGTCTTCAGATTGTCCACTGTACATTAATACTTTAACTTCAGGATATTCTTTTTTGATTTTTCTTAGAGTGGCAATACCATTAATTTCTGGTATATCCATTTCTAACATAACTACATCTGGAGAAACTTCCTCTAATCTTTGAAAAAGCTCAGCAGTTGTAGATGCATCAGCAATAACTTCAAACTCTGAAGTAGAATCTAATACATTTTTAACGCCCATGCGGATAATGGGGTGGTTGTCCGCGATAAGTACTTTAATCATTTCTTTTTTTTCTAAGTTAACCTAAATTACGACATAATCTGACTAGAAAGACTTATATGCAATGTAAGGTATAAAAATTAAACTATAAAGATAAAGGTCAATTATTTCTTTTAAACAACGTAATTTTTGTAAGAATATTCGATTTATCTGACTTTTAATCAGTTAAACTACTTATTTTAACAAATCAGGAATTACACAAACTGGTATTGGTTTCATTTTGTGTTGGTTAGCGGTGTTAAATCTCTTATATATTTTAAAAACTTCTTTTTCCCTTCCAGAAAAGTCAGAATCTTTTTTTCCTTCATCACTCATTTTCATAGCCCATTCTAGCTCTGGGTAAGAAGCCCCAATTTGATCCTCATCTGTTCTATCATCTCCCCATAAACCATCAGTTGGAGCAGCTATTTGTATGTCGTTGTTTATGTTTAAAACTTTAGCAATAGCGTAAACTTCTGTCTTCATTAAATCTGCAATAGGGCTTAAATCTACACCGCCATCTCCGTACTTTGTGTAAAAACCAACACCAAAATCTTCTACTTTGTTTCCGGTTCCTGCAACTAAATATCCTTTTAAAGCAGCAAAATAGTAAAGCGTTGTCATACGCAGTCTAGCTCTTGTATTTGCTAAAGACATAAAACGCTCCTCTTCGTTTTCTACAGAAGGTAGAACATCTAATAAATTATCAAAAACAGGAGTAAGGTTAACAGGTTGGCGGCTAACATTAGTAAAATTATTTTGTAACCACTCTATATGTTTAGAGGCTCTATCTTCTTGACTTTCAGCTTGGTGTATGGGCATTTCTACACATAGTAACTCTAGCCCTGTTTTTGCGCATAGTGTAGAAGTTACGGCAGAATCTATACCTCCGGAGATACCTATTACAAAACCTTTTATATTTGCTTTTGTTGCATAGTCTTTTAGCCAGCCTACAATGTGGTCAATTACTTTTTCTGTTTGCATAGAAATATTATTATTTGATTTAAAACTACTAACTTTGCCTCTAAAAGTAAGACCTAGTTCTTAAATATTAAAATGTATCTTAAATTACTTTGTATGCAAAAACATATTTTTGCCTTATTATCCTTATTTATTCTAATTTTTGGATGTAAAGAGGAAGATAAAACAGAAAAAGAAATTAAAAAATTAGAAGTAAACGTATCTATCTCTCGTTTTGATAAAGAATTTTCAGAGGCTAAACCAGAAGATTTACCTAAACTAAGATCTAAATATCCGTATTTGTTTCCTGCGCCAGATAGTGTTTGGATAAAAAAAATGGAAGATACTATCCAGAAAGAATTAATGCAGGAAGTTACATCAGAATTTTTAGATTTTGAAAAAGAAACCTTACAACTAGAAGATTTTTATAAGCACGTAAAGTATTACTTTCCTAATTATAAAATCCCACATATTATTACCGTAACAAATGATGTAGATTATAATAACAGAATTATTCTGGCAGATAGTTTGTTATTTATTGGTTTGGATAATTATTTAGGGCAAGATCATAAGTTTTATACTAGTATACAGCGCTATATTTCTCAAGGTATGGATAGAGAGTTTATAGTTAGTAATATAGCCAGTGCTTTTGCAAATAAGGCAGTTCCAAAGCCTAGAGACCGTACTTTTTTAGCGCAAATTATATATTATGGTAAAGAGTTGTATTTAAAAGATAAGTTAATGCCAAATGCTTCTGATGCCGTAAAAATAGCATATACAGAAGATCAGCTTAATTGGGCTATAGCAAATGAAGAACCTATTTGGCGTAATTTTATAGAAAAAGAGTATTTGTATAGTACTAATAATAATTTAAGAAAGCGTTTTTTAGACCCTGCTCCTTTTTCCAAATTTGGTTTAGAGTTAGATCAAGAGTCGCCAGGTAGATTAGGACGTTATATTGGCTGGCAGATTGTTAAATCTTTTATGGAAAAAAGTAACTTATCTCTGGTGCAATTAATGCCGGTAACAGCAGAAGAAATTTTTAAAAACTCTAATTACAAACCAAAAAAATAATGGCAGAATTACATACTTCAGAAATTACACTTAAAGTTGGGTTAGATGAAAATCGAATTCCAGAAAAATTAAATTGGTCTGCGCAAGATGGTGGGGTAGAAAACCAAGATATAAAAGCAATGCTACTTTCTGTATGGGATAGTAAAAACCAAGAGTCTTTAAAGATAGATTTATGGACAAAAGATATGCCAGTAGATGAAATGAAGGTGTTTTTTCATCAGACCTTAGTGGCAATGTCTGACACTTTTATGAAAGCAACACAAGATGAAAAAATGACTGCCACAATGAAAGATTTTTGCGAATATTTTGCAGAAAAATTAGAGCTGAAAAAATAAATAATAAAACTATTATTGATATTTAAAAACCGCATTAAGCGGTTTTTTTTATGTAAGTATTTTATTTTATTAAGACTTATGTAAAATTAATATTAAAAAAATGAAGCAATTGGTTTTTGTGTATAATGCTAATTCTGGTTGGCACAATAGTGTTGTAGATAGTTTGCATAAAGTGTTAAGTCCTAAAACATACGATTGTAATTTATGTAGTGTTACTTTTGGTGTTTTTTCAGAAAAAGAAGTCTGGAGAAAATTTAGAGAAGAAATGAGTGTAAAAATGGTTTTTTTACACAAAAACGAATTTGTAGAAGCATATAAAGTACAAGAAAAATACAAATTCCCAATTATTTTTAAAGAGGAAAATGGTGTAATAGAGGTGTTTTTAAAAACAGAAAAGATTAATACTTTAAAAACGCCTCAAGAATTAATAAATTTAATTAAGAGTACTATTAAATAGTGTTTTTTTGTCTTTTATAGTAGTCTAAATTTATATTTTCTATAAAATTTAAGACATCATCTCTTCCTAGTCGTTTGCTAGAAGAGGTTACAAAATGCATAGGTGCTTCTTCCCAAATATCTTCAAGTAATACATTTAAATAATTGTGTACTTGTTTTTCAATAGCTTTAGGTTTGAGTTTGTCTGCTTTAGTAAATATGATACAAAAAGGTATTCCATTTTCTCCCATCCATTCCATAAATTCCATATCAATTTTTTGAGGGCTGTGGCGAACGTCAACTAAAACAAAAGAGCAAACAAGCTGTTCTCTTTGGGTAAAGTAATTGGTAATGTATTTTTGAAAAGTGTTTTTGTCTTTTTTAGATACTCTGGCATAACCATAGCCAGGTAAATCTACCAAAAACCAATTTTCATTTATTTTAAAATGATTTATTAATTGGGTTTTTCCTGGTCTTCCGGATGTTTTAGCCAAGCTTCTACGCTCTGTCAACATGTTTATTAAAGAAGATTTTCCAACATTGGATCTTCCAATAAATGCATATTCAGGTAAAGGCTCTTTAGGGCATCTAGATACCTCGGTATTACTTATCACAAAGTCAGCCGACTTTATTTTCATAAAAATAGGTATTAGAAATTACGTTTCTCTAGCCAAGAATCTAAAATGGTATTAAATTCTTCCGGATGCTCCATCATTGGTGCGTGGCCACATTTTTTTATCCAAAACAAATCAGAATCAGGTAATAATTCATGAAATTCATTTGCAACATTAGGAGGGGTAACACTATCGTTTTCTCCCCAAATTATACAAGTAGGTGTTGGCATTTTTGCTAAATCTTTAGACATATTGTGTCTAATAGCACTTTTAGCAATTGCTAAAGTTTTTACTAATTTTATACGGTCGTTAACCGTTTCAAAAACTTCATCAACTATTTGTTTTGTTGCAACAGCAGGGTCGTAAAAAACACCTTCTGCTTTTTTCTTTATAAATTCATAATCTCCTCTTCTTGGGTAACCATCGCCCATTGCACTTTCATAAAGGCCAGAGCTGCCAGTAATTACAAGGGCTTTAACGTTTTCTGGGTATAATTTGGTGTATAAAAGTCCAATATGGCCTCCTAAAGAGTTTCCTAAAAGAATAACATTGTTAAGTTTTTTAAACTTTATAAAACTGTCAAGATATTTAGCAAAGTTTTTTACGGTAGTCTTAACCATAGGCATATCGTAAATAGGTAATTCCGGAACTAAAACTTTATATCCTTTCTTAGGAAAATGTTCTGTTACTCCATGAAAATTACTTAAGCCGCCCATTAGACCGTGCAGTATAATAATAGCAGTACCTTCTCCTTCTTCTATGTACTTAAATTTTCCTTCCGTAATTATTTTTTCTTCCATTCAAGGATGCTTCTGGTCTTAGTGGGCAAATATAGCAAAATATATAGAATATTTTTTTAACCATTTATAGGTAGGTCTGCTTCTTAATTATGTGTTTGATGCTCAGGGTAGTAGTGTAATTTTTTAAAAAGTGGTGTTTTTTGGAAATTTTGAGTCCAATTTTTTTCAAAAAATGCAAAATTTATTAACAAAGTGGTATTTTGTGGTAAATAGTGGTAATAAAATATATATATTTGAGTTGTAAAAAGTAAATACAGCGCTTTGGATATATTTTTCTTTGGAGTTTTTAATTGTAAAGCTGATGCTAAGGGTCGGGTAATGTTACCTGTAAGCCTTAGAAATCAGATTGCGCCTGTATTAAATAATGGCTTTGTGGTTAAGCGTTCTTATTATGAGGATTGTTTGGAATTGTATCCTATGAATGAATGGAATACGGTAATGCGAGAACTTAACGAGCTAAGTAGGTACGAGGAAGAAAATATAGATTTTATAAGAAAGTATACAGCTAGTTTAAGGCAAGTTGAAATTGATGCTAATGGTAGGTTGTTAATTCCTAAAGATGTTATTACTGCAGTAGGAATAACTAAAAATGTAGTATTGGCGCCAATTGGCAAGCGTATTGAAATATGGGACAAAGATCTTTATGATGCTAGAATATCTGCATCTAAAGAAGAAAAAGTTAGTCTGGCAAAAAAAGTAAGAAATACAGGTAAATCTAATAATGAGCTATCATAACCCGGTTTTGTTAAAAGAGTCTGTAGATGGGCTTAACATAAAAGAAGATGGTGTTTATGTAGATGTAACCTTTGGTGGAGGAGGGCATTCTAGAGAGATATTAAAAAGGTTAGGTGATAAGGGGAAATTATTTGCATTTGATCAAGACGAAGATGCTTTGGCAAATGCGATAGAGGATGATAGGTTTACACTGATTAATGAAAATTTTAGATATATAAGGCAGTTTTTAAAGTTCTATGGCATAAGGAAAGTAAATGGAATTTTAGCAGATTTTGGAGTTTCCTCGCATCAATTTGATAAAGCGGAAAGAGGTTTTTCTACTCGCTTTAATGCGGATTTAGATATGCGAATGAGTAAAAAGAATGTGGTTTCTGCATACAGTGTTGTAAATGAATATTCTTTTGATGATTTAAGAAAGGTTTTGTTTCAATATGGTGATTTGCGTAATGCAAATGCCATGGCAAATAAAATAATTGAAAAAAGAGCTGAGGAGGAAATAAAAACTACTGAAAGTTTAAAGGAAGTGTTAAAGCAGTTTTTGCCACAACATAAGGAGCATAAAATATTAGCACAAATATACCAAGCAATTAGAATAGAGGTAAATCAAGAAATTCAAGTAATAGAAGAATTCTTGTTGCAAACACCAGATTTAATTGAGGTAGACGGAAGGTTAAGTGCTATAAGTTACCATTCTTTAGAAGATAGATTGGTTAAGAGGTTTATAAGAGCAGGGCAATTTGAAGGGGAGCCAGAAAAAGATTTTTATGGTAATGTAGATGTGCCATTTAAAAAGGTAGGAGGGTTAATAGTTCCTTCAAGAGAAGAAATTAAAGAAAATAATAGAGCAAGAAGTGCAAAGCTTAGAATAGGAGTAAAGTTGTGAAAGTAAAGAAAGGCATATTAGATATTTTAAAAGGGAAATTTTTGGTGAGTGGTGATGCTCCTAAAAATTGGCTCTTTATCATATTTGCATCCTTTTTAGCAACAATAATGATTGGAAGCTCGCATAGTGCAGATACTAAAGTGCATAAAATTGCAGCCTTAAATGAGCAGGTGCGAGAGTTAAGAAGTGAGTTTGTAGATGTTCGTTCTGATGTTCAGAAACTTAAGTTAGAGTCAAAAATTACAGAAATATTGGCAGAAGAAGATTTGTACCCTTCAGAAACGCCGCCAAAAAAAATAATGGTTAAATCTTTAAAAACAACAGTGCAATAATGCCAGCAACAGATAAAAGTATATTAACAAGATTGTACTTTGTGGCAGGAGGTCTTTTCCTTTTTGCTGTTGCGGTTATGTTTAAATTGGTAAGCATACAAATGGTGCATGGCAATATGTATAAAGATTTGGCAGAAAAGCGAACTTCTAAAATGTTTACAATAGAGCCTAATCGTGGTAATTTGTATTCGGATGATGGTAGTTTGTTGGCAACATCAGTTTCTAGATACACTATTCGTTTTGATGCGGTTACGGTAAAAGATAAAACTTTTAATGAAAATGTAAAGCCTTTATCTATAGCGTTGGCAAAACTATTAGGTAATACGTCATCTCATTACCAACAGTTGCTCAGAAAAGCTAAGGCTAATAAAAATCGATATACTTTATTGGCTCGAAATCTAGATTATTCAGATTATATGGCAATAAAGGATTTTCCTTTATTAAGAATGGGACCTTATAAGGGTGGGTTAATTGTAGAGCAAAAAACAGTTAGAGAACATCCACTTGGTAAAATTGCTGAACGTAGTGTAGGTTATGAGCGTGTTGATGAAAATGGATATTACACAAGAGTGGGTTTAGAAGGTGCTTTTGGACAGTATTTAGGTGGTGTAGAGGGTAAGCGTTTAAAACAAAAAATAGCAAAAGGTCAGTGGAAGCCTATAGGTATGGATAATATTGTAGAACCAAAAGATGGGTACGATGTTATTTCTACAATAGATGTAAATATACAAGATATAGCGCACCATGCATTGTTAAAGCAATTAGATTACTACAAGGCAGATCATGGTTGTGTAATTGTAATGGAAACCAAAACAGGTGAAGTAAAGGCTATATCTAATTTAGGTAGAACTAAAGAGGGTAAATATTACGAACGTTTAAATTATGCTATTGGCGAATCTCATGAGCCTGGTTCTACTTTTAAGTTAATGAATATTGTTGCTGCTCTAGAAGATGGTATTATAGATACAAGCACTGTTAAAGACACAGAAAAAGGATATTGGAAAATATATAAGCACAGAGTTAGAGACTCAAAACATGGGGGTTATGGTAAAATTTCTATGTCTAAAGCTTTTGAAGTTTCTTCTAATACAGCTTTTGCAAAGATGATACACAATGGGTATAAAGAAAACCCAGAGCGTTATGTAAATAGGTTAATGAATATGGGTTTGCATAAAGAATTGGGTATGCCAATTAAAGGAGAAGGCAAGCCGGTAATTCGTTATCCAGGAGATAAAGGTTGGTCTGGTCTTTCTTTAGCGCAAATGGCTTATGGTTACGAAGTGGCATTAACTCCCATGCAAACATTAGCTTTTTATAATGCTATTGCTAATGATGGTGAAATGGTGAAGCCAAGATTAATTAAAGAAGTAAAAGAATGGAATAGAACTGTTGAGATTTTTGATAAAGAAGTTCTTAATCCTTCTATATGTTCAAAAGAAACAATTTTAAAAGTAAAGCAACTTTTAAAAAATACAGTAGAAAAAAAACATGGAACAGGGCACGGGTTATATTCTCCTAATTTTTCTATGGCAGGAAAAACAGGAACTTGTCAAAAAGACTATGTTTCTAAAGACCCGGATAAATTAAAGTATATATCCACTTTTGCAGGATATTTTCCAGCGGATAATCCTAAATATTCTTGTATAGTGGTTATTCATGAGCCAGACAAAAGTGTAGGGTATTACGGAGCAGATGTTTCTGGGCCGGTATTTAAATCTGTTGCTCAAAAAGTATATGCAACTTCTCCTTTAGTAGATGAAATAGATATGGATAATGTTGAAAGTGAAAACTTAGATTCTGCATATCAAAAATTTTATGCACATGCGCAAAAAAAGCTAAGTACTGTACCTAATGTTAAAGGTATGAGTGGTATGGATGCTATTGCATTATTAGAAAATTTAGGACTTTCTGTAGAGGTAAAAGGAAATGGAAAAGTAAAAAAGCAGTCGGTATCTAAAGGAACAGAAATAAGTAAGGTAAAAAATAAAATAGTACTGGTACTTTCATGAAGCTACTTAAAGACATATTATTCGGGGTAAGCCTATCTGCAGTAAGTGGAGACACTAATTGTTTGGTAAATTCTGTGTGTTTTGATTCTAGAAAGGTAAGTCTAGATGATGTTTTTGTTGCTGTAAAAGGAACAATAACAGATGGCCATAAATATATAGAAACTGCAATTAACTCAGGAGCTAAGGCAATTATATGCGAAACAATGCCTGAGGTTTTGGTAAATGGGATTACATATGTAGAGGTAAGTAATGGTAATAGTGCATTAGCTATTATGGCTTCTAATTTTTATGATACACCATCAAAAAATTTAAAATTAGTAGGTATTACTGGCACAAACGGTAAAACAACCATTAGTAGTTTGTTGTATCAGTTATTTGTAAAAGCAGGTTTTAAAGTTGGTTTAATATCAACTATAAAAATAGTGGTAGATAATAAAGAGTTTCCTGCAACCCATACTACGCCAGATGCATTAACTATAAATAAGTATCTAAGGTTAATGAATATTGCTGGGGTAGAATATTGTTTTATGGAGGTAAGTTCGCATGGTATCCATCAAAAAAGAACAGAAGGGCTTGTTTTTGAAGGTGCAATTTTTACTAACCTTTCGCATGATCATTTAGATTATCATAAAACTTTTGCAGAGTATAGAGATACTAAAAAACTTTTGTTTGATAACTTAAATAAAAAAGCATTTGCGCTTACCAATTTAGATGATAAAAATGGTGAGGTAATGCTTCAGAATACAAAAGCTAGAAAATTTACATATGCATTAAAGTCTTATGCGGATTATAGAGCGCAAATACTTGAAAATAGATTTGATGGTCAATTACTTAAGGTAAATGATCAAGAGCTTTGGACTAAATTAATAGGCCATTTTAATGCCTATAATATACTTGCAATATTTGCTACGGCAGAGTTGTTAGGTTTAGAGCATTTAGAAACACTACGTTTATTAAGTGAATTGGATAATGTAGATGGTAGGTTTCAATATTATATATCTAAAGAAAAAATTACGGCTATAGTTGATTATGCCCATACGCCGGATGCGCTAAAAAATGTGCTTGAGACAATCAATACATTGAGGACTGGAAATGAAAACGTCATCACCGTTGTGGGGTGTGGTGGCGATAGAGACAAGTCTAAGCGTCCGGTAATGGGTCATATCGCAGCAGAAATGAGTAATAAGGCCATTTTTACATCGGACAATCCTAGAACAGAAGTTGCTAGTGTTATAATTAAAGAGATGGAGGCCGGTGTAGAGCCTCAAAATTTCAAAAAAATTCTTTCTATTGAAAATCGCAAACAAGCTATAAAAACAGCTTGTCAATTTGCGGAAACTAATGACATTATTTTGGTGGCTGGTAAAGGACACGAAACATATCAAGAAACTAATGGAGAAAGAGTGGATTTTGATGATTTTAAAATAGTTAAAGAGCTTTTAGCAGACCTAAACAAATAAGATAAAAAGAGAGTAATGCTGTATTATTTATTTGAATATTTAGAGAAACAATACCAATTTCCTGGAGCAAGTTTGTTCCAGTTTATCACGTTTCGTGCTGCAATGGCTATTCTTTTTTCTTTAATTATTGCTACTGTTTATGGTAAGCGTATAATTGTTTTTTTACAAAAACAGCAAATAGGGGAAACGGTAAGAGATTTAGGCTTAGAAGGGCAAAAGAAAAAAGCAGGAACCCCAACAATGGGAGGACTTATTATTATTATGGCAACCCTTATTCCTGTTCTTTTATTTGCAAGATTAAATAATATATACATCATTTTATTAATAGTAACCACAGTTTGGATGGGTGTTATTGGTTTTGTAGATGATTATATAAAGGTTTTTAAAAAAGATAAAGAAGGTCTAAAAGGGCGTTTTAAAATTTTAGGTCAAGTTGGTTTGGGTTTAATAGTAGGCGCAACTCTATATTTTCATCCAGAGGTTACTATGCGTGAGCATAACAAAACCATGATAACGGAAAATTTTACAGTAGAGGAAATTCGTGGGCAAGACATAAAATCTACCATGACAACTGTTCCATTTTTTAAAAATAATGAGATGGACTATAGTAGTTTTATTTCATGGATGGGCGATGGGGTTAAAGATTACGCATGGTTACTTTTTATTCCAATTGTAATTTTAATTGTAACGGCAGTTTCTAATGGGGCTAACCTTACAGATGGTATTGATGGTTTAGCGGCCGGAACATCTGCAATAATTGTTTTTGCGCTAGGTATATTTACTTGGGTATCTGGAAATTATATTTTTTCAGAGTATTTAGATATTATGTTTATTCCAAGAGCAGGAGAGTTGCTAGTTTTTGTAACTGCTTTTATGGGAGCATTAATAGGGTTTTTATGGTACAATACTTTTCCTGCTCAAGTATTTATGGGAGACACAGGAAGTTTAACTATAGGAGGAGTAATTGCTGTAATTGCTATTGTAATACGTAAAGAGTTGCTAATACCTGTTTTATGTGGAATTTTCTTTGCAGAAAACATTTCGGTCATTTTACAAGTAGGATATTTTAAATATACCAAGAAAAAAACAGGAGAAGGAAAACGTATTTTTTTAATGGCACCATTACATCACCATTATCAAAAAAAAGGATATCACGAGAGCAAGATAGTAACTCGTTTTTGGATTATTGGAATCTTACTTGCTATTATAACTATTGTTACGCTTAAAGTAAGGTAATGCAAAGGTTAGTAATACTAGGAGGAGGAGAAAGTGGTGTTGGTACCGCAATATTGGGTAAAAAAGAAGGATATGATGTTTTTGTATCTGATAGAGGAAAAATAAAAGAAGAATATAAAAACGTTCTTAAACATTTTGACATTAATTGGGAAGACGAGATTCATACAGAATCTAAAATACTAAATGCCGATGTAGTTATGAAAAGCCCTGGTATTCCAGATACGGTGGCTTTAATACAAAAATTACATTCTAAAAGTATTCCTGTTATTTCTGAAATAGAGTTTGCTTCAAAATATACCAATGCAACCATAATTGGTATTACAGGTAGTAATGGAAAAACCACTACTACAATGCTAACAAACTATATTTTTAAAGAAGCAGGTCTGCATGTAGGTATGGCAGGTAATATTGGAGATAGTTATGCAAAAATGGTTTCTGCAAATTCATATGAGTATTATGTGTTAGAGATTAGTAGTTTTCAGTTAGACGGAATTATAGATTTTAAGCCACATATAGCTGTTTTAACAAATATTACACCAGATCATTTAGATCGCTATAATTATAAGTTTGAAAACTACATAGCTTCTAAATTCCGTATTGCAATGAACCAAGAGGCAGAAGACTATTTAATTTATGATGCAGATGATGAAGTAATCGTAAAATGGCTAAAAGAAAACCCAGTTAAATCAAAATTAATCCCTTTTTCTATAAAAGAAAAATTAGAAGAAGGAGCGTTTATTCAGGACGATAAAATAATAATAAAGACACAAAATAACACTATAGAAATGACGACAAACACCTTGGCCTTAGAGGGGAAACACAATCTTAAAAATACAATGGCAGCATCTACTGCTGCAAAATTGGTTAGTATTAGAAAAGAAACTATACGTAATAGTATTGCTACTTTTCAAGGTGCAGAACATCGTTTAGAAAAGGTGTTAAAAATTAATCATGTACAATATATTAACGATTCTAAAGCAACCAATGTAAACGCAACTTATTTTGCTTTGGATAGTATGAAAACTGCTACAGTATGGATTGTTGGTGGTGTAGATAAGGGAAATAATTATAAAGAATTAATGCCTTTGGTAAGAGAAAAGGTAAAAGCAATAGTTTGTTTAGGAGAAGACAACTCTAAAATTATAGATGCCTTTGGTAATGTGGTAGATTTAGTTGTAGAAACCTACGCAATGGAAGAGGCTGTAAAAGTAGCTTACAAAATAGCAGAGCGCGGAGAAACAGTTTTATTGTCTCCTGCATGTGCTAGTTTCGATTTGTTTAAGAATTACGAAGACAGAGGAAATCAATTTAAAACAGCAATTAAAAATTTATAGGTGCTAAGCATATTTAAAAATATTAGTGGAGATAAAGCTATTTGGGCAGTTGTTGCTCTTTTAGCATTATTCTCATTTTTACCAGTATACAGTTCTTCTAGTAACTTGGTATATGTTGTTGGTAATGGTACTACAATGGGGCATTTAGTAAAACATGCGTTACTTTTATTTTTAGGTTTTGGTATTATTTATGGAGTTCATAAAATTCCAACGCACTTTTTTAAAGGCTTGTCGTTAATTGCCATGCCTATTGTATTAATTTTATTAGTGTTTACCTTGGCACAAGGCACTACTACTGGAGGTACAAATGCAAGTAGGTGGATCCGTTTGCCATTGGTAGGGTTAGGTTTTCAGCCTTCTAATTTAGCAGCAGTTGTTTTAATGATTTATGTTGCGCGTTACCTTACTAAAATAAAAGACAAAGTAGTTACATTTTCAGAGAGTATACTTCCATTATGGTTGCCTGTTTTTTTAACTGTAGTCTTAATTTTGCCTGCAAACTTTTCTACTGCAGCAATAATTTTTTGTATGGTGTTAATGTTGTGTTTTTTAGGAGGATATCCTTTTAAATATTTATTAGGTATTGTAGGTACAGGAATAGCTTTTTTAGCAATTTTTATTCTTACGGCTAAGGCAGCACCAGATTTATTTCCTAACAGGGTAGATACCTGGATGAGTAGAGTAGATAATTTTGCTAATCCAGAAGATACAGAGGCAGATTACCAAATAGAAAAAGCAAAAATAGCAATTGCAACAGGTGGTATTTTAGGTAATGGTGCGGGAAAAAGTGTGCAAAAAAACTTTTTACCGCAAAGTTCTTCCGATTTTATTTATGCAATTATAGTAGAAGAATATGGATTACTTGGCGGTTTTATACTGATGTTTTTTTACCTATTGCTGTTGTTTAGAATTATTGTAGTTGCAAATGGAAGTAATACCATTTTTGGAAAATTATTGGTGTTAGGCGTTGGCTTACCTATTGTTTTTCAGGCCCTAATTAATATGGCTGTAGCAGTAGAATTATTTCCAGTTACAGGGCAAAATTTACCATTAATAAGTATGGGAGGTACCTCTAGTTGGATGATTTGTTTAGCTATAGGAATTATACTAAGCGTAAGTAATAAAGATGCGGAGGAAGAAGAGAGTGAGATGGTTAAAGATATAGACGAAACAAATCCTTTAGAAATATTAAGTGGGCAATTATAAATTTATTCTTTCTGGAGGAGGTACAGGTGGTCATATTTATCCGGCAATAGCAATTGCAAATGAGTTAAAAAAAAGACACCCTAATGCAGAGTTTCTTTTTGTTGGCGCAAAGGATAGAATGGAGATGGAAAAAGTGCCACAAGCAGGGTATAAAATTGAGGGTTTGTGGATTACTGGATTACAACGAAAGTTGACTTTAAAAAATTTAATGTTTCCTTTTAAACTAATAAGTAGTTTGTTAAAAGCAAGAAAAATAGTATCGCAGTTTAAACCTAATGCCGTAATTGGCACTGGAGGTTTTGCTAGTGGGCCATTGCTTAAAATAGCATCAGGAAGAAAGGTGCCTTGTGTATTGCAAGAACAAAATTCTTATGCAGGGGTTACAAATAAGCTTTTAAAAGATGCTGTAGCAAAAATTTGTGTAGCGTATGATGGTATGGAAAAGTTTTTTCCAGCAGCTAAAATAGTTAAAACAGGAAATCCTGTGCGCGAAGATTTAATTATGCTTACATCTAATAAAGAAGAAGCTTTGGCATTTTTTGAATTACAAAAAAACAAACAAACTTTAGTTGTTTTAGGAGGTAGTTTAGGAGCTCGTAGAATAAATCAATTAATAGAAAAAAAATTAGATTTTTTTAAAGAGATAGGATTACAAATTATATGGCAGTGTGGTAAACTGTATTACGAGGAGTATAAAAAGTATCATTCTAATACGGTAAAAGTAATGGCTTTTATTAATAAAATGGATTGTGCTTATGCTAGTGCAGATGTTATTATTTCTAGAGCTGGTGCAGGTTCTGTGTCTGAGTTAAGTATAGTTGGTAAGCCTGTAGTTTTTATACCATCGCCAAATGTAGCAGAAGACCATCAAACAAAAAACGCTATGGCTTTAGTAAATAAAAATGCAGCCATAATGGTGAAAGAAAAAGATCTAGAGTTACATTTTGATACTGTTTTTTCGGATGTAATAACATCTGAAGAAAAGCAAAAAGAAATTGCAAAAAATATAAAAGAAATGGCATTGCCAAATGCTACAAAAGATATAGTGGACCAAATAGAAATGTTGTTACAAAAGTAAAATGAATTTAAAGCAAATACATAACGTTTATTTTATAGGCATAGGAGGCATAGGAATGTCTGCTTTGGCACGTTATTTTAAATTTATTAATAAAAATGTTTCTGGATATGATAAAACGGAAACGCCATTAACTAAAGAGTTGCAAAATTCTGGTATTGTAATACATTATAAAGATGATGTAGAAAATATTGGGTCAGAATATTTAAATGCATTAACAACTTTAATAGTTTATACTCCAGCAA
The DNA here is from genome assembly GCA_947504045.1 of uncultured Maribacter sp. GTDB lineage: Bacteria > Bacteroidota > Bacteroidia > Flavobacteriales > Flavobacteriaceae > Maribacter_B. The sequence continues at coordinate 56,517 of CANNFY010000005.1, read as the reverse complement.
TACCAACAACACATAAAGAATATCAGTATTTTTTAAATAACGGTTTTACAATAAAAAAACGCTCAGAAGTTTTAGGCCTTATAACAAAAGATACATTTTGTTTTGCAGTTGCAGGTACGCACGGTAAAACAACAACCTCAAGTATATTGGCACACTTGTTAAAAGAAACTGGAACGCCAATAACTGCATTTTTAGGAGGAATATCAGAAGATTTTAATAGTAATTTTTTGTTAGAAGGAACAGATTATTCTGTTGTTGAAGCAGATGAATTTGACCGTTCGTTTTTACAATTATCACCAAGTATGGCTTGTATTACTACTATGGATGCAGACCATTTAGATATTTATGGAACAAAAGAAGAGTTGCATAATTCTTTTAAAGATTTTGTAAAACGTATAAAACCAAATGGGAAGCTATTTGTACGTAACGGTTTGCCTTTAAAGGGTGTAACTTATGGAATAGATGATGATTCGGATTTTTGTATTCGAAATTTAAAAATAGAACATGGTGCCTACATTTTTGATTTGGGAACTCCTAAGCAAATTTTAAAAGGAGTTACTTTTAACAAGCCAGGAAAACATAATTTGTTAAATGGTTTAGTTGCATTTGCAATGGCGATAGAGGCAGGTTCCCCACCTGATCGCCTTGCAAAAGCACTTGGAACTTTTAAAGGCGTGCAACGTAGGTTTTCTTATCAAATTAAAAATCAAGATTTAGTTTATATAGACGATTACGCACATCATCCTACAGAAATTAATGCAGTTTGTAGTGCTGTTTATGAAATGCATCCGGGTAAAAAAGTAGTGGCAGTTTTTCAACCACATTTATTTTCTAGAACTAAAGATTTTGTGGATGATTTTGCTGAAAGTCTCTCAAAATTTGATAGTATTTTATTATTAGATATTTATCCAGCAAGAGAAAAACCTATAAACGGAGTAACCTCTAAATGGCTGTTAGAAAAAATAAAAAACCCTAATAAAAAATTAATTAATAAAGCAAATATTATTTCAGAAATTAAAGAACAAAATCCTGAAATATTAATTACAATGGGTGCCGGAGATATAGGTTTAGAAGTAAACAGAATAAAGAAAGAATTGTACTATGAAAATTAATTGGAATTATATTAAAATTTTTGGTCTATCCTTTGTTTTATTAGGATTGTACGCATTTTCTAATCATAGAAACGTGTCTAAAAAGATTAAAAAAGTTAACATAGAATTTGTTGGAAATGACAATTTATACCTTACGCAAGGCATGGTTAATAAATTGTTAATACAAAATTACGGTAACCTTCAAAACGTCTCAAAAGAAAAATTAGTTTTGAATACTGTGGAGAAGGCCATTGAGGCCAATGAAATGGTGAAAAAAGCCCAAGTGTATCTTACTGTAGATGGGGAGCTTACGTCTAGAATTGTTCAACGAAAGCCAATCGCAAGAATTACGGGGAATTATAATTGTTATCTAGATGATGAAGGAAAACGCATGCCGTTATCCAGAAATCATTCTGCTAGAGTGCCAATTATTACAGGAAAGATATCGGGGGATAGTTTAGAAGATGTATATGAAATTCTAAAATACATTAACAAGGATGAGTTCCTTAGAAAAAATGTAATTGGAATTCATATTAATGATGTGGATGACTATCAATTAAAATTTAGAATGGAGCAGTTTGTTGTTAGTCTTGGAGGGATAGATAATTTGGAAGAAAAATTTAACAATTTTAAAGCCTTTTATACCAAGGCCAATAAAGATAAAACTCTAGATAACTTTACAATGGTTAGTTTAGAGTTTAATAATCAAGTAGTGTGCACCAAAATATAGAAACAATGGAACAAGGAAATTATTCAGTAGGTTTAGACATAGGGACTACCAAAATTGTAGCAATTATTGGTAAAGAAAACGAGTATGGCAAAATTGAAATTCTTGGCATTGGTAAATCTAAGAGTTTAGGTGTACATAGAGGAGTGGTAAATAATATAACCCAAACCATAAAATCTATACAACAAGCTGTAGAAGAAGCAGAAGCAAATTCGGGTTTAAGAATAGGTTCTGTAGTAGTAGGTATTGCCGGGCAACACATACGTAGTTTACAACATAGCGATTATATTTCTAGAGAAGACTCAGAAAAAGTTATTAATGATGTGGATTTAGAGGTGTTATGTAACCAAGTGTACAAATTAATAATGCTACCTGGAGAAGAAATTATTCATGTATTACCACAAGAATATAAAGTAGATGGGCAAACAGAAATTAAAGAGCCTATAGGAATGTATGGAGGTAGATTAGAAGCTAATTTTCATGTTGTAGTTGGCCAAGTAACCTCTATAAAAAATATTGGAAGATGTATTAAAAGTGCAGGTTTAGACCTTGGTAATATAACTTTAGAGCCGCTAGCATCTTCAAATGCAGTATTAAGTCAAGAAGAAAAAGAAGCAGGTGTAGCATTAATAGATATAGGAGGTGGTACAACAGATTTAGCAATTTTTAAAGACGGTATTATTAGGCATACTGCAGTTATTCCTTTTGGTGGAGGTGTAATTACAGAAGACATAAAAGAAGGTTGTTCTATTATTGAAAAGCAAGCAGAACTTTTAAAAATTAAGTTTGGATCTGCATGGCCAGGAGAAAATAAGGATAATGAAATTGTATCAATACCTGGTTTAAGAGGTAGAGAGCCTAAAGAAATATCACTAAAAAATCTTTCTAAAATTATTCATGCTAGAGTAGTAGAAATTATTGAGCAAGTATATGTAGAGATAAAAAACTACGGACATGAAGAGCAAAAGAAAAAATTAATTGCAGGAATTGTTTTAACAGGTGGCGGTAGCCAATTAAAACATTTAAAACAATTAGTAGAGTATATAACAGGTATGGATACCAGAATAGGGTACCCTAATGAGCATTTAGCAGGAGACTCAGATAAAGAAGTTGTAAGTCCATTATATGCAACAAGTGTTGGCTTGTTAATGAATGCCATAGAAAATGATGCTAAAACAAAAAGATTAGAAGAGCAACACAATTTAGAAGAACAAGAAAACAACGCAATAAATAATGAAGAACCTGTTTTAGTTGACGAACAGCAGCCTGCAGATTATCAGCAAAAACAAAGTAAAGCCCCCAGAAAATCTGTTTTAGATAAATGGTCAGACAAGTTAAAAGACTTTTTAGACAACGCAGAGTAATATAAGTATAATCAAGAACACATATTAACCAGTAATTTAAGTAACATGAGTAGTAACACAGAATTTGAAAATATTTCTTTTGATTTACCTAAGAATCAAAGTAACGTTATTAAAGTAATTGGAGTCGGTGGGGGCGGAAGTAATGCCATTAATCACATGTTCCAGGCAGGTATTAATGGAGTAGATTTTGTTATTTGTAATACAGATTCGCAAGCTTTAGATAATAGTTCTGTGCCAAATAAAATTCAATTAGGTGTTTCTCTTACAGAAGGATTGGGAGCTGGTGCTAACCCAGAAGTAGGAGAGCAAGCTGCAATTGAAAGTATGGAAGACATAAAAGCTATGTTGGGAACTACTACTAAAATGATTTTTATTACCGCAGGTATGGGTGGAGGAACAGGAACTGGTGCTGCTCCAATTATAGCCAAACTTGCTAAAGAAATGGATGTTCTAACTGTAGGTATTGTTACTATGCCTTTTCAGTTTGAAGGTAAAATGCGAGGGCAACAATCTCAATTAGGTATAGAAAAATTACGTGCTAATGTAGATTCTTTAATCGTAATAAATAATAATAAACTAAGAGAAGTATACGGCAACTTAGGTTTTAAAGCTGGCTTTTCTAAAGCAGATGAAGTTTTAGCAACTGCTGCTCGTGGTATTGCAGAAGTAATTACACACCATTATACTCAGAATATTGACCTTAGAGATGCTAAAACGGTGCTTTCTAACAGTGGAACAGCAATTATGGGTTCTGCAATTGCATCTGGCTCAGCAAGAGCAAATGAAGCAATAATGAAAGCATTAGATTCTCCATTATTAAACGATAATAAAATTACAGGAGCTAAAAATGTATTATTACTTATAGTATCTGGATCACAAGAAATTACAATTGATGAAATTGGTGAAATAAATGATCATATACAAGTAGAAGCTGGTTACGGTGCAAACATAATAATGGGTGTTGGTGAAGATGAAGATTTAGGAGAAGCTATTGCTGTAACGGTTATTGCTACGGGTTTTAATGTAGACCAGCAAGATGAAATTGTGAATACAGAATCAAAAAAAATTATTCACACTCTTGAAGATGGTCAAAAAGCACAAAAAGATTTAACACAAAATAATATAGTACATCAATTAGTTGATGAAGACGATTTTGAAGAAGAAATATCTAATGTAAAAACACATACATTAGAAGATAATACAGATTTAGACCTAATACCTACAACAAATTATATTAGAAATTTTAATGTTTTTTATGACGAGGTAGTAGCAGAAAATGTAAGTGAAGACGATTTTATTATTGTAGATTCTTCAGAGACTATAAAAAATATGCATGTAATAGATGCAGAAGAGGTTAAGCCAAAACAAGAAGACGATATGTTTGCTATGAGTTTTGATATGCCTTTAAAAGAAACAAAAGAAGAACCAGAAAATATTATAACCTTTAGTTTAGATGATGAAGATATTAAAGATGTGCCTGTAAATGAGCATATAGAGGTTATTCCGGTTTTAGAGTATAATAAAGACGGAGAAAAAAGATATAGTTTAGATGACTATATGGAGTTAGAAAATAAACTAACTGGTGCAAAGTCTAAAGCGGAAGAATTTGAGCCTAAAATTGTAGAAGATGAACTTGTATTTGAACAAAGAAAAGTAGCAGCATCTTCTCCTATTGTAGATGAAGAAGATCCTTTAGAAAAACCAATAGAAGAACTTTTAAAAGAAAGAGCAGACGAGCGTAGAAGAAAATTAAAAGATTATAACTATAAATTTAAAAGTAGCTCTAGTGTAGACGAAATAGAAAAAGAACCAGCATACAAAAGACAAGGAATAAACTTGAGTGATAATGGAGCTGAAAAAAAAATTTCTAGAACTACCCTAGGTTCGGATAGTAATGATGAAATTCAATTACGATCAAATAATTCTTTTTTACACGATAATGTAGACTAACAAGCTATATAACAAGCTTATTAAACCCGAAAATAGAAATTATTTTCGGGTTTATTTTTTTATCTTCGCACATCTAAAAAATTATACTTATGAGCTTACAATCAAAGGTTATGGAGCAGATGAAAACTGCTATGAAAGCAAAAGATTCTGTTGCGTTACAATCCTTGCGTGCAATAAAATCTGCATTATTATTAGCACAAACAGAAAGTGGTTCTAAAGAAGAATTATCGGAGGCTGAAGAAATAAAATTAGTGCAAAAACTAGTAAAGCAAAGAAAAGATAGTGCTGCTATTTTTACAGAACAGGGTAGAGCAGACCTTGCAGAACCAGAACTAGCCGAAGTTGCTGTAATAGAACAATTTTTACCAGAACAATTATCAGAAGAAGAAGTAGAAAAAGTAGTTGTGCAAACTATAGAAACTACAGGAGCCTCTGGAATGAAAGATATGGGTAAAGTTATGGGAATAGTATCCAAAAAATTATCAGGGCAAGCAGACGGTAAAACAATTTCTACAATAGTTAAAAAATTACTTTCTTAAAAATATTTTGGCCGCGTGGCGCAACTGAATAGCGCATCAGATTTCGGCTCTGAGGGTTGGGGGTTTGAATCCCTTCGCGGTCACTAATAGGCAAGTAGTAATTACTTGCCTATATTATTTTGTAACGTTTTTGTTTACAAAACTATTTAATTAAAGTAGTGTTAAAAAAAATGAACGTTTATTCTTTTTTGTGTAATTTTACACTTTAAATGTTTAATTATGGTTAGACTTCAAAAGAGTATAGATAAGCGTAACGCTTTAATTAAAGCAACAATAAAACTTGTAAATAACAACGGCTTTCATGCTGCTCCAATGTCTAAAATTGCAAAAACGGCAAGTGTTTCGCCAGCTACCATATATCTATATTTTGAAGGTAAGCAAGACTTAGTAAATAAAACATATTTAGAAGTTAAAAGTTCTTTTACAACGTATGCTTTTGCTACTTATACTAAAGATGTGGATATAGAAAGTGGTTTTAAAAAAATATGGTATCGTATTGCAGAATTTAAATTAAAAAAATGTGATGAGGCTATGTTTTTATCGCAATGTGATAATACTCCTATGATTGATGAGGATTGTAGAAAAGAAGGTATTAAACATTTACAACCGTTATTAGATTTATGGAAAAAAGGAAAAGAAGAGGGGATAATAATGCCTTTGTCAGATTATGTATTATATGCATATACAATTAATCCATTATCATTTTTAATGGTTGCACAAAAAAGAGGAGTGTTTAAATTAACTAAAGAACAAATAAATGCTGCGTATACAGCAGCATGGAATAGTATAAAAAAAAATAATAAGAATAAATGAAATTATTAGAGAGATTAAATTGGAGGTATGCTGCAAAAGCAATGAATGGTAAAAAGGTTTCACAAGAAAAAATAGACCGAATATTAGAAGCGGCACGTTTAGCACCAACTTCAAGCGGATTGCAACCTTTTGAAATATATGTTATTACAAACCAGGAAATTAAAGAAAAAATAAAACCAGTAGCTTGGAACCAATCTGTAATTACAGACTGTTCTCACCTATTAGTATTTGCAGCTTGGGATACCTATACCGAAGATAGAATAAATAAAATGTTTGATTTAACAAACGAAATTAGAGGTTTTAAGAATGAAGGATGGGAAAATTATAGACAAATGCTATTAGATTCTTACCCAAAAAAAGACCCGGAAGTAAACTTTAACCATGCATCTAAACAAGCATATATCGCTTTTTCACATGCTATTACAGCTGCAGCTTTTGAAGAGGTAGATGCAACACCTTTAGAGGGTTTTAATCCAGCAGAGGTAGATAAAATTTTAGGTCTTAGAGAAAAAGGTTTACGTAGTGCTGTTTTATTACCTATTGGTTATAGAGAAGAAGAAAAAGATTGGTTAGTAAACCTAGTTAAAGTAAGAAAAAGTACAGAAGATTTAGTTACAGTAATAGATTAAAAAGGTGTGAAATTTTCCTATGTTTCCCCCAAAAAATAGAGTAATAGAAAAAGAAAGATTAAAAAATTTTATTTGTCCTAACCTCGCATAACAGCCTAGGAGACATGGAAAAAACTAGTTTATAGATAGAAGAATTTGCTAGCCCTTAGTATAATTTTTCAGATAAATTAGCAGCAGTTTTTTAATAAAGTACTATTGTGAAGCTATAAAGTCATGAGAAATCATGACTTTTTTAGTACAATAAAGTGTTATATCTTGTATTCTAAAGCAATTACAAAGTTTGCTATGCGAAAACATACTAAGAAGATAGGATTACCACCAGGTTCTGTAGTGTTTACAGGAAACAAAAAAGTAGATAATGTATATACACATTATTTAGCCTATAATGATACGTATTGTAATGATCAAATTATAGAAAGTCATTCCAAAAATATTTTAAAAAAACCATCTGCAGAAAAAATAGATTGGTATGATATTAGGGGAATGCATGATACAGACTTAATAACACAGGTTGGACAATTATTTGAAATACATCCACTTGTGCAGGAAGGTATAGTAGATATTCATCAAAGGCCAAAATTTGAAGAATACGATAATGGTATTTTTATTACTCTTGCAGCAATTAGTTTTGATAATGTTAAACTCGAAATAAAAAAAGAACACGTAGCATTATTTTTTAATAACGGTTTTATGTTAACAGTACAAGAAACCGATAGCGATTTGTTTGCATTTGTTAGAAAAAGAATAAATACAGGAAAAGGAAGAATACGACAAAGAGGAGCAGATTACCTTGCGTATGCTTTAATAGATAGTATTGTTGATAACTATTATGTTGTGTTAGATGAAATAGAAGAGGTAATAGAAGGCTTAGAAAAAAGAATTATTGAAAATCAACAAGTTCAAGATAAAAATAAAATTCATCAACTTAAAAAAGAACTAATGTCTATGCGAAAATCTGTTTCTCCTTTAAGAGAAGCTATAAGTAAGTTTTCTAAAATAGAGAGCTCTTTTATAGATCATTCAAGTCAATTATATGTGAGAGATTTATATGAGCATACCGTTCAAGTAATGGATACTGTAGATGCTACCAGAGAAATATTAAATGGTCTTCAAGATCTATTTATTTCTGAAATGAGTCTTAAAATGAACCAAGTAATGCAATTACTAACACTAATTTCTGTAATATTTATTCCACTAACTTTTTTAGCAGGTATTTATGGGATGAATTTTGTTAATATACCAGAGCTTAAATATGAAAATGGATACTTTATATTATTAGCAGTAATGGTTATTATATTTATTGGAATGCTCTTATATTTTAAAAAGAAAAATTGGCTTTAATAGATATTAATAGTAATTAATCCCTATTAATATCTATAATTATTTTTTCGCCATACATACTTTTTATTTCATCTATAGAGTAACCATATGTATATTCTGAGTAATTTTCATCTTTCTCTATTTTGTATAGTTTACTACTTCTACTTATTTCATAATCATTTAATTGAACAAATACAGAGTCGGTAGTAACTTTTGAAACCTTCATGGTAGAATATTGTTTTGTGTCGGTAAAATATTCGTAGATGTCACCAACTGCTGGACTTTTTAGATATTCTGCTTCATTTTTCTTATCGTTTTTACTAGCAAAACCAGCAAATACAATTAGGGCTGCAAATATAAATAAACCAGAAAATTGCCAAATTGGACCTTTAATGTCATTTTTTATACTATTACATTCTTTTTTCATCTCAGCAGACATCTCTTTATAACTAAGAGTTCTTTTGCAATGTTGGCATTCTGACACGGCTTTTTTTCCTGTTGGGAATACAGGTATCCAAAAAACATGAAAATGACTTCTAAAAATACTATATACAATTTGCCCTGTTGTTCCGCAATGATTGCAGCTTACGTTTGTTGTTGATTTTTTTGAACCAATAAAAGCTGTTCTTGTTCCAAATATGATCATAATAATAAATTTTGGTTGGTGGTTAATTTAAAACTAACTAAATAACTAAAGATTTGCAATTATATTTTCTTGGTCTACAAAGTAGCCATCTACAACTTCTCTTAAATGTTGTTCTTGTAAGGTAGAGTTAGCTGTTTTGTAATCTTCTTGAATAAGGTCTTTAGCTGGGAAAGATTTACAATGTAATTCTTCTCCTTTGGTGTCGGTAATTTTAAAAGTTGCAGTGCCATCTAAAATAGTTTTACCAGAAATAAATAACGTATGTTCTTCTTTTACTCCTGAAGCGTTAAATGGTTTGTTAAGACTGTTTTCTAATAAAATGTCCGATTTTAAGCTAGAAAATTGTTTGGTTGTTTCTGTAGCTTTTTTATCGTTGCTACAAGAAATAAATAATGCGGTAATGGTGATAAATAAAATTTGGTATTTCATAGTTGTAATGTTTTTTAACACTACAAAGTTGCAATAATCCACACCCTAAAAACACACCTTAAAAGGCTAAAATTACCACCCTGTTTTCAGGGTGTTCTAAAAATTAAAATTATGTAACAAATGGTTTTACTCTTCTAAAAGCCCCATTTTAATAGCGTGTTTAGTTAAGCCAGCTAAGTTTTTTACATTCAATTTAGAAATTAAATTTTTTCTATAACTCTCTATAGTATGTTTGCTTAAAAATAAAATATCGGCAATTTCTTGGGTTGTATTTTCTTCTGCAATTAATTTTAAAACTTCTTTTTCTCTTGTAGTAAGTTTAATTTCTTTTACTTTCTCATTTTTAAACATGGCATCTGTATATGCTCTTTTAATTTCTGGAGAAAAATACTTTTCTCCTTTAATAATTGTGTTTATTGCAGAAAGAAGCTCTTCTTTTTCAGCATTTTTTGGAACATAACCGTCAGCATTATTACGTATAAGCTTATCAATCATTTCGCCATCAATATGCATACTAACAATTAGTGTTTTTAATTTGGGGTATTTGTCTTTAACTAATTGGTTAAGTGCTATACCGTCCATTTCTGGCATGGTTAGATCTGTAATTAGTAGGTCTAATTCATCTACACCATTAATGTCTAAATATTTTGCTACTTGTGCTCCGTTTTTTGCAGTAAGTACTACATTATATTCTGGAGCATCTTTAAGAATGCTTAGAAGACCATCAATAAACATCTTATGGTCATCTACTATTATAAGATTATATTTCATTTTTATTTGTATTAAAAATTGGTATTTCTATTGCTATTATGGTTCCTCTTTTTAATGTAGAATCTATATGTAAAGAACCAGAAACTTCCTCAATTCTATTTTTTATGTTTTTAAAACCAATACCATCTGTAGTATTTTCTGCAATAAAACCTTGTCCGTTATCTTCGAAAAGTAAAGACAGTTTATCTTCTATATAATTTAAATGAATATCTACTTTTTTAGCATTTGCATGTTTTAAAGTATTTGTCATTAATTCTTGTATTATTTTAAATAATTCAGATTGAATTTCATCTGGTATTTTATTTATTACTTCTTTTGGATGAGGATAAAAATCTACTTGTATTTTTCCTGTATCGCTTATTGTTTTAGCGTATTCACTAATTAAATTAGTAAACTCATTTTGTCTAAATTTTTTAGGTATTAAAGTATGCGATATGTTTCGTACTAACTGGTAAGTTTCATCTAACTGTTTGGTTATAATTTTAAACTCTTTGGGTTTGTTATTTATGCTAGAAAGTTGCAGTTTAATACCAGCCAAATTACCTCCAATACTATCGTGTAGTTCTTGTGCAATACGTTTGCGCTCTTCATCTTGCCCAGCTATAGAGGCTTTAATTAAGTTTAATTCTTGTTCTTGCTTTAATGTAGTAACTTTTTGTTGGTTTATTTCTTCTTGTTTTTTTGATAGTAGACTTTGGGTTTGTATTTTTTGGTAATAGGTATAGAGTAGTGCAATTACGGGAATTAATATAATTAGGAATCCTATTAAAAAAGCATATTTAATGGTCTTTTGCCTTTCTAACTCTGCCTCTCTTTTAATTTGATTTTCTTCTAGTTTAGATATCTCTTTTTCTTTTTCTAAAGTTTCGTACTGTATTTCAAGTTCTTTTATTATTTCGCGTTGTTGTTTGGAGTTTATTTTTCTAGTTACTCCAAATAATTGTGTCATAACTGCATAAGCATTATTATAGTCTTTTTGTTTGGAAAAGATTCTTGCTTGTATTTGTAATAACTCTTTCTGAAATTCTAGGTTTTTACTATCTATGGCATTTATATAAGCTGTAGATAAACCTATAAGAGCAGCATCATAATGCTCATGTTTGTAATAATATTTTGCTAGTAATAAAGAACCTTCATAATAAATAGCGTCTAGATTATTAGCCTTAGCTTTATTTCTAGTATTTTCATAGGCATTAAAAGCTTTTTCAAAATCGCCTTTTGCTTCTAAAAGTTTAGCTATGTCTAAATTAATAGTTAGTTGCATTTCTAAATCGTTTAAAGAATTAGCAATCTCTAAACCTTCTTTATAATAGGATTCTGCTTTATCATATTCTTTTTTTAATCTAAAGGCTTTTCCTAGTAAAAGAGAATTTTTAATTTTTAATGAAGGAAATTCTGGTGAAAATTCTTTTAAAGATTTGTGAAGTATTTTTATGGCTTTATCTAGTTTTAATTGGTAAATGTAACTTTTAGATAAGCCTAATTTATTTTTGTAATTATATTCTTTAAAATTAGATTCTTCAGATTCTCGTAAGCCTTGAATGTGCCATTTTATAGCGTTGTCTATAAGCCCGTTCATAAGGCTTCCGGTACCTAAATAGTAATGTGCTTTAGAGTAGTGTCTTAACTTTATATGCTCTGTTTGATTCCAATTTCCAATTTCTTTTATATATAAGTTTCCGTAATGTAAAATAGAATCTGTGTTACTCTTTTTTGTATGATGCTCTATTAATTGTTCTATAACAGAAAAACGTTGTACGCCATATTCTGTACTTTTTAGTAATTCATAAAAAGGTTGTAAAGATTTTTCAGGGCCTCTTTTAGACCAAGAAAAATTAACCATTTGGTTTTTATTAGCGGTACTATCTTGGCCACTTAAAGTAATAAAACATAGGCATAAACATATAAAAAGCATTTTTTTAAAATATATACGTTTTCCTATTTTAAGTTTTATATTCCTCATTTTTTATTCTATAGCCCTTTTTAAATTTTATTTGGTAAAACAATAAGGTTTTTGGCAATTACAAAATTGAGATATTATTTATTTAAAAAATAGGCTTTAAGTAGTAAAAAATATATCCCTGTTTTTAGGGAGGTATATTTACTTTTTATTTTGTAATATATTGCTTATTATTTGTTTGGCGTGTATTCTAGAGTTTTCAATAAACCATTTGTGCGTTTCCATACCACCACAAACAACACCAGCTAAATAAAGTCCAGAAATATTAGTTTCCATAGTATCTGAGTTATACTCTGGCAGCTTTTTATTATCGGAGCTTAAATTTACGCCAAGTTTGTGAAGAAATTTAAAGTTAGGCTGATACCCTGTTAGAGCAAGAACAAAATTATTTTCAATAGTTTCTGATTTTTTTGTTTCTTGGTTTGTTACAGTTATTGTGTTAGGTGTTATTTCTTTAACAATAGTATTGTAGTATACGTTAATACTGCCTTCTTCAATTCTGTTTATTATATCTGGTCTTACCCAATATTTTACTCTAGGGCCAACTTCTTTTCCTCTTATAATTAAAGATACTTCTGCGCCTTTACGCCAACATTCTAAAGCCGCATCAATAGAGGAGTTACTAGCTCCAATAACGGCAACTTTCTGACCAGAATAATAATGTGGGTTTTTGTAATAATGACTTACTTTTTCTAAATTCTCGCCAGGAATATTTAATAAATTAGGAATGTCATAAAAGCCTGTAGCAATTACGACATTAGAAGACGTATATTGTTTTTTACTTGTTGTGATTTGAAAAATATCTGTTTCTTTTTTAACATCAATAACCTCTTCAAATAAATTAATATTTAAGTTGTTGCTAGTTACAATTCTTCTGTAATATTCTAATGCCTCATCTCTTTTGGGTTTAGCTTCCGTAGAAACAAAAGGAATGTTGTCAATTTCCAATCGTTCTGCAGAGGAGAAAAATTGCATTTTATCTGGGTAATTATATAAAGAGTTTACAATAGGTCCTTTTTCAATAATTAAGTGTGTAAGACCTTTTTTTTTCGCTTCTAGACCACAGGCTATTCCTATTGGTCCACCTCCTATAATTATTATATCAAAAAAATTCATTAACCAGCTATAGTTTTTAATTCTTTAATTGTTTCAGTTGGGTTTTTACTTTTAAAAACAAAACTACCAGCTACTAAAACATCTGCGCCAGCAGCAGTAAGCATAGCTGCATTTTTAGAGGTAACACCACCATCAATTTCAATTAGAGTTTTTGCTTCTTTTTTAACAATTAATTCTTTTAAAGCTTTTATTTTAGAGTAGGTGTTTTCTATAAAAGATTGTCCCCCAAAACCAGGGTTAACGCTCATAATACAAACAACATCTATATCATTAATTACATTTTCTAAAAGCGAAATATTTGTATGTGGATTAAGGGCTACTCCAGCCATCATACCTTCTGCTTTAATTGCTTGTAATGATCGGTGTAAATGTGTGCAAGCTTCATAATGGACAGTTAAAACCGTGGCTCCTAAATTGGCAAAAGTTTTAATATAGCGATCAGGATCTACGATCATTAAATGTACATCTAAAGGTTTGGTAGCGTGTTTTTGTATGGCTTTTAAAACAGGCATGCCATAAGATATGTTAGGAACAAAAACGCCATCCATAACATCTATATGGTGCCAATCTGCATTACTGTTGTTAACCATTTCAACATCGCGTTGTAAGTTGCCAAAATCGGCAGCTAATAGGGAAGGGGCAATTTTTGTTTTGCTCATTAGAAAATACCTTTATTCGTTTAATAACAAAAATACGGAAATGTATAGTTAATTAATAGTAGGTTTAAAGATAGTATTTATTGTAATTGGCGTAAACCTTCATAAACTACTATACTAACTGCATTGGCTATATTTAAACTACGAATGTGCTTGCTATATAACGGAATTTTAAAAAGTTGTTCTTTGTTTTTTTCTACTATAGACTTTGATAACCCTACAGACTCTTTTCCGAAAATTAAAAACATATCTTTTGTAAAAGGAATATTCCAGTGTTTTTTTTCTCCGTGACTAGATAAAAAAGCCATTTGTTTGTTTTTGTGTAGATTAAAAAAGTCTTCGGCACTTTCATAAATAATAACATTTAAATGTTGCCAATAATCAAGACCTGCACGTTTTACTCTTTTGTCGTTAAGTTCAAACCCAAATGGTTTTACTAGGTGCAATGTAGATCCAGTGCCTAAACTTAGTCTTCCTATGTTACCCGTATTATTTGGTATTTCTGGTTCTATAAGAACAATATTAAATGCCATATTTATTTTTTAATACTATGAAGGTATAGTTTTTCTACTTTCTCTCTAGCCCATGGGGTTCTTCTTAAAAATTTTAAGCTAGATTTTATAGAAGGGTTACTTTTAAAGCAATTTATGTTTACTTGATTAGCTAATTCTTCCCAACTATAGGTATTTGTTAGTTCTTCTAAAATAGTTACTAGTTTAATACCATGTAGGGGGTTGTTTGGTTGCTGTTGCATAGCTTATAAAATTAAAAAACTCCGGTAATCAGCCGGAGTTTATTCATCAATCAAAAAACGAACAGTCATGATAAACTGTTGTTATGTTTCACAAATTACAATTAATATGCCAAATCTACAATAAGAGTAAATTTTACAACTAATTTAACTTATGTCTTGTTTAACCAAGATATGTTTTTAAAATTTTGCTTCTAGATGTATGCTTTAATCTACGAATTGCCTTTTCTTTAATTTGACGAACTCTTTCTCTTGTTAAATCAAAAGTTTCTCCAATTTCTTCTAAGGTCATAGAGTGTTGCCCAGCTAAACCAAAATATAAACGAATAACATCCGCTTCTCTAGGAGTTAATGTTTCTAAAGCACGCTCTATTTCTGTGCGTAATGATTCGTGTAATAACTCTTTATCTGGATTTGGAGATTCGCCACTACGAAGTACATCATAAAGGTTAGAGTCTTCACCATCAATTAATGGAGCATCCATTGATACATGACGGCCAGAATTTTTTAAAGACTGTTTTACATCATCAACAGTCATGTCTAATTCTTTTGCAATTTCTTCTGGTGAAGGCTGGCGTTCATGAGCCTGCTCTAAAAAGGCAAAAGTTTTATTTATTTTGTTTATTGAACCAATTTTGTTCAATGGTAAACGAACAATACGAGATTGTTCTGCTAATGCTTGCAGGATAGATTGACGAATCCACCATACGGCATAGGAAATAAATTTGAATCCACGAGTTTCATCAAAACGTTGTGCCGCTTTTATCAACCCTAAGTTTCCTTCGTTGATTAAGTCTGGCAGAGTAAGGCCCTGGTTTTGGTACTGTTTAGCAACCGATACTACGAATCTAAGATTGGCTTTTGTAAGTTTTTCAAGAGCGATCTGGTCGCCTGCCTTGATGCGTTGTGCCAATTCTACTTCTTCATCTGCAGTAATAAGGTCTACTTTTCCAATTTCTTGTAAGTACTTATCCAAAGATGCGGTTTCCCTGTTGGTAACCTGTTTTGTAATCTTAAGCTGTCTCATTTAATAAAATTAAGTTCATTTGCATAGACTGCATATACTTATACGTAAAAAAGCTCCGAATGTTACAAAAGCATTAAAAAAAATGCATTTTTTAGTTAAACGGTAAGAAAAAAAGGTTTTTATCTATTTGTATACCGTTATATATTAGTCGATAAAATTATATTTTACTTTCAATTACAAAGTAAATTTTATTTAAAAAAAACGCCATTTAGTTATTATTTAAAACTAAATGGCGTTTTATGTAGAATATAATAAGATTATTTTTTTTCAGGTAAGCCACGTGTTAACCACCCTTTTCTATTTGCTGTTGCTATTGCATATGGTGTAATCCAAAACAAACCGAATGCATATAAAATACTATAAGAATACGCCCAGAAAGACTCTTTAAGGTCGTATTTTTTGGCATAAAATAGAACAGGAAAAGAGGATAGTACAAGTATACTTAATAAGGTAGAGCTTATATATAGTAATGGGTGTGATAGTATAAAGAATAACATGAATATTAAAAAAGGGTAACTCATTAATATTTTTAAAGATTGATTTATAAACAATATTCTTGTTCCAGTTTTTGGACCTTTTCTAAAGTTAGTAAACACATATTTTGCCATTTGAATGTTTTCGCGAACATTGCTTCTTCCCCATCTAATAAACATTTTATATAAACCTGTATACTCTTCAGGAACATTAGTGTAAGCAATTGCATTTTTTTGAAATAAAACATGATACCCTTGTTTAAGTATCATATTTGTCATTGCTCTATCTTCACCAATATCGGATGGTTGCCCCATAAAAGTTTGGTTAATCCATTCTGGTAAACAAGCATAAACAGCAGAACTTTTGTATGCTGCCAATGCACCAGGAGTACAAAATACAGAGTTTAAACTACTTTCTGCTGACCGAACAAATTCAAAACTTAAAACAAAACTAACATCTAGCATTTTAGGAAGTAAAGCTTTTTCCTTATTTAAAACTCTAATGTTACCAGCAACGGCCCCACATTTTTTATTAGTTACAAATGGACTTACTAAAATTCTAAGGGTATCTTGGTTTACTATAGAGTCACTATCTACCGTAACAAATATTTCGCCCGTTCCTAAATTAAATCCGCGATAAAGCGCATGTCTTTTTCCTTTGTTTTCTGGTTGTTGGTAGATTTCTAAGCGATTACCTAAAATATTTTTTGCTTTTTGCATCCATTCCCAAGTATCATCAACACTGCCATCATCAATAGATATTATTTGTAATTTTTTTCGTGGAAAATGGCTGTCGGATAAACTTATTAAAGTGTCATAAACTTGTTTTCCTTCGTTATATGCTGGTACTATTACCGTGCAAGTTGGTAATTCTTCATCTGGTAAAGGGGCAATACTTTTGTATTTATAATATCTAAATAAAATATAGGCAAAATAAAATGCTTTTAGGGCAAATAATACGCCAGCAATAACCATAAAACTGTATCCTAAAATAGAGTTAGATCTTTCTTTATTAAATTGGTCAAAATCACTTTTAAATACATAGACTAAATAAATGGCACCAATCATTAATAAAAAAGTGCTAATCAGAATTATTGGTCCAGAAGACGTACTGTTTTTTTCTGATGATTGTGTCTGTACTGGTAAAGTGTTTTTAGTTTCCATAAATCATTATTACTATTTTGTTCTATTATTTTTACGGAGACTTTGAAACTTTAGATTTTTTATTTTTAAGATTTATGAATAATTTATGAAAATGCGTGATTTTGATTTTTTTATTTTGAAATGATGTTAAAAAGCACGGAATTCTATGTTAAAATTTATTTAAAATAAAAAGCCCAATTAGTAATTACTAATTGGGCTTTAATTATTTAGGAGTATAAAGATTAACTCTCTTTTTTCTCTTCTCTTGGTTTTCTATCATCTCTGCGGTTATCGCGTCCACGATTATCTCTACCTTTACTGTCTCTACTTCTGTTGTTGTCTCTTGGGGCTCTTTCTACGTAACCTTCTGGTTTAGGTAAAAGAGCTTTACGAGAAACTTTCTCTTTACGAGTTCTTGGGTCTACACCAAAGTATTTTACATCAAAAACATCACCCATGTTTACTACATCAGTAACATTTTCTGTACGTTCCCAAGCTAACTCAGATACGTGTAATAAAACTTCGTTACCAGGAGCATCTGTATATTCTACAACAGCACCAAAGTCTAACATTTTAATTACTTTTACTTCGTATACGCTACCTTTTTCTGGCTTAAATAGTAAAGAGTCTATTTTGCTTTCAACAGCAGCAATACCTTCAGAACCTGTACCTAAAATTTCTACAATTCCTTCTTCTGTAACTGGGTCTTCATTAATAACTATAGTACATCCTGTTTCTTTTTGTAATTCTTGAATTACTTTTCCTCCAGGACCTATTAAAGCACCAATGAATTCGTTAGGAATTCTTCTTGTGATCATTGTAGGAGCGTGTTCTTTAACACCTGTATTTGGAGCAGAAATAGTGTCGGTAATTTTTCCTAAAATATGCAAACGACCCTCACGTGCTTGTTTTAAAGCATTTACAAGAATTTCATAAGAAAGTCCTTTTACTTTAATATCCATTTGGCAAGCTGTTATACCATCTGCAGTACCGGTAACTTTAAAATCCATATCACCTAAGTGATCTTCATCTCCTAAAATATCAGATAAAACAGCATATTTTCCAGAATCTGCATCAGATATTAATCCCATTGCAATACCAGAAACTGGTTTTTTAAGTTGTACACCTGCATCCATCATTGCCATTGTTCCTGCGCAAACGGTTGCCATAGAAGAAGAACCGTTAGATTCTAAAATTTCTGAAACTACACGTACAGTATACGGGCAATCTTCAGGAACCATTCCTTTTAATGCTCTTTGTGCTAAGTTACCATGACCTACTTCTCTACGTGAAGTACCACGAATTGGTCTTGCTTCTCCAGTTGAAAAAGGAGGGAAGTTATAGTGTAGATAAAAAGATTCTTCACCTTCATAAGATGGCATATCTATTTGGTTAGCTTCTCTAGATGTACCTAAAGTAACTGTAGCTAATGCTTGTGTTTCTCCTCTTGTAAAAATAGAAGAACCGTGTGTAGAAGGTAAGTAATCTACCTCGCACCAAATTGGTCTAATTTCATCGGTTTTACGTCCGTCTAAACGTAAGCCTTCATTTAAAGTTAAATCTCTTACAGCTGCTTTTTCTGCTTTACTGTAATATTTAGAAATAAGTCCGCCAAAATCTTCTCTTTCTTCTTCGGAGAAAGAAGCAATTATTTCTTCTTTTATTTCTCCAAATGCAGCGCTACGTTCATGTTTTGCAGAACCTGCTTGAGCAACAGCATATACTTTGTCATATGCCATTTCATGAATTTTTTGTGCTAGATCAGCATCTTCGCGTTCTGGCTCATACTCACGTGTTTCTTTTTTACCAAAAGCTTCAGCTAATTTAATTTGAGCAGCACATTGTACTTTAATTGCTTCATGTGCAAACTTAATAGCCTCAGTCATTTCTTCTTCAGAAATTTCATTCATTTCTCCCTCAACCATCATTACAGAATCAGCAGATGCTCCAATCATCATATCAATGTCAGATTCTTCTAATTGTGCTCTAGTTGGGTTAATAATAAATTCTCCATTTACACGACCAACTCTGGCTTCAGAAATTGGACACTCAAAAGGAAAATCAGACAATTGTATTGCAGCAGAAGCTGCTAATCCAGCCATTGCATCTGGCATAACATCTGGGTCATGAGACATTAACTGAATCATTACTTGAGTTTCTGAATGGTAATCTTTTGGGAATAGGGGACGTAAAACACGGTCTACTAAACGCATAGTTAATACTTCACCATCACTAGGTCTTGCTTCTCTTTTGAAAAAACCACCAGGATAACGACCTGCTGCGGCAAATTTTTCGCGATAATCTACTGTTAATGGTAAAAAATCTACATCTGCAGATTTGTAATTGGAAACAACTGTACATAATAACATACATTTTCCAGATTGAACAACAACAGAACCGTGTGCCTGTTTTGCCAATTTTCCAGTTTCGATAGAAATTTCTCTACCGTCCCCAAGGTCTATGACCTCTTTAAATACTTTTGGAATCATAAATTCGATTTTACTCATGTTTATTTTTACATGAGTGTTAAACAATGGTCTTTTGTCTTGTTAGACAAATTGTGTGTTGTGTTGTTGTGTGGACCAATGAAAAACTATACGTAGCTTTTTGTTTTTGTTCTTCCTAAATGTTTAGGTTTTACCTCTTGAACAGTAGAGTATATAAAAAGGGGAAGCTTAGCTTCCCCTTAAAAAATTATTTTCTAATACCTAATTCTACAATTAGTTCACGATATTTTACAATATCTTTTTTCTTTAAATAGTCTAGTAAGCTTCTTCTTTTACCTACTAATTTTACTAGAGAACGCTCTGTGTTAAAATCTTTATGATTCTTTTTTAGGTGCCCAGTTAGGTGGTTTATACGGTGCGTAAACAACGCTATTTGACCTTCTGTAGAACCTGTGTTCTCTGCTTTTCCGCCGTGTTTTGCAAAAATTTCGGCTTTTACTTCTTTTGTTAAATACATTCCAATATTGTTTTAATGATTTTTATGTATGTTTTTTGATTGATTTTCAATCAAGGCGCAAATATAACTTTTTTTATATTAAAAATGCACTAAGTATAATAAAAGTGCCACACTAGTATAAACTTGTATAGCACTTTTATATATAAAACTTATTTTTTAGTTAAGTCTTACCTTGTTATTCTGAATTAAATCTATATATAAATTTATATTCTTTTTTAAATCTCTTCTGTGAGATATAAAATCTAAAAAGCCGTGTTCTAATAAGAATTCAGAAGTTTGAAAACCTTCTGGAAGGTCTTTACCTGTAAAATCTTTTACAATTCTTGGGCCAGCAAAACCTATTAAAGCACCTGGTTCTGAAATGTTAATATCTCCAAGCATTGCATAAGATGCTGTTGTTCCGCCTGTAGTTGGATCAGTACATAAAGATATGTATGGTATACCTGCCTCTGCTAATTGCGCAAGTTTAGCAGATGTTTTTGCTAATTGCATTAAAGAAAGAGCTGCTTCCATCATACGGGCTCCACCAGATTTAGATATCATTAAAAATGGTATCTTGTTTTTTATAGAATAATCTATGCCTCGTGCTATTTTTTCGCCAACAACACTACCCATTGATCCACCTATAAAACTAAAGTCCATACAGCAAATAACAAGTTTTTTTCCTGTTGAAAGTCCTACTGCAGTTCTAACAGCGTCTTTTAGTCCAGTTTTTTTCTGTGCATCTTTTAAGCGATCCACATATTTTTTGGTGTCCTCAAACTTTAAAGGGTCTTTAGAGGTCAGCTTACTATCAAGTTCTTCAAATTTGTTATCATCAAAAAGAATTTCAAAGTATTCTTTGCTTCCAATTCTTACGTGGTAGTCATCTTCAGGACTTACATAAAAGTTTTTAGCTAGTTCATCAGACTCTACAATTTTACCTGTTGGGGATTTATACCACAATCCTTTTGGGGTGTCTTTTTTTTCTTCTGTAGAGGTCTGTATTCCTTTTTCTGTTCTTTTAAACCAAGCCGTCATATCTATAAATTAGGTGTTGTTAGATTTATTTTGGGGCTACAATGTATTAACATTGTTTAAATCTTCAAAGGCTTTTTTCAATCTTTCTACAAAAGATTTTTCACCTTCACGTAACCAAACTCTTGGATCGTAGAATTTTTTGTTAGGTTCATCAGCTCCTTTTGGGTTACCTATTTGGCCTTGTAAATAATCTTTTTTGTCTTGAATATAGTCTCTTACACCTGATAAAAAAGCATATTGTAAATCGGTGTCTATATTCATTTTTATTACTCCGTAGCTAATACCTTCACGAATTTCTTCCACTGTTGATCCTGATCCACCATGGAAAACAAAATCTATATGATTATGCTCTACACCATATTTTTCTGAAATAAACTCTTGAGAGTTCTTAAGAATTTTTGGAGTTAATTTTACGTTTCCAGGTTTGTAAACACCATGTACATTACCAAATGCAGCTGCAATTGTAAATCTATGGCTTACTTTAGAAAGTTCTTCATAAGCGTATGCCACTTCTTCTGGTTGCGTGTATAATTTAGAATCATCTACATCGGAGTTATCTACACCATCTTCTTCTCCTCCAGTAATACCTAATTCTATTTCTAAAGTCATATCCATCTTGCTCATTCGTTCAAGATATCCTTTACATATTTCTATATTTTCTTCAATAGGTTCTTCAGAAAGATCTATCATATGAGAACTAAAAAGAGATTTTCCAGTTTCTGCATAATGTTTTTCACTAGCATCTAAAAGACCATCGATCCAAGGTAAAAGTTTTTTTGCACAGTGGTCTGTATGTAAAATGACTGTTGCACCGTAAGCTTCAGCTAATTGGTGTACATGTTTTGCTCCTGCAACAGCACCTTGTATTGCAGCATTTTGGCCTTCATTAGAAAGTCCTTTTCCTGCATTAAATTGAGCTCCTCCATTAGAAAATTGTATTATTACTGGAGCATTTAAGCTTGCTGCTGTTTCTAAAACACCATTAATAGTATCTGATCCAATAACGTTTACTGCTGGTAAAGCAAATCCTTTTTCTTTTGCGTAATTAAAAATTTCTTGAACCTGATCACCGGTAGCAACTCCTGGTTTTATGTTGTGAGCCATTTTATGTGTGTTTAATGTTTAATAAAATTGAATAGCAAAAGTAAATAAAAATATTAAGAGCTTAAGGGCAATTTAGTCGGAAACAGTTATGTTTTCGATTATTATCCAATTACAACGTTTGCGGTAAAGGTATAAAGTAAAATTTAGGATTAAAATGGGTAATTAATACCAACTTGAAGCACAGAATTTGCAAAATTATAGTCTCTAAACCATCTTTTAGAAGTTATTTCTGCAGGATTATATGTTTTAAAACCTAAATCTAGTCTAAATATAAAGTAAGTAGCATCATACCTAACACCAAATCCGGAACCTAGTGCAATGTCTTTTAAAGATTCTATTCCGTTAAATGTTGCATCAGGGTCTTCTACATTATCAAAAACATTCCAGATATTTCCGGCATCTGCAAATATGGCGCCATTAAAATTACCCAGAATAGGAAATCTATATTCAAGGTTTAAAGCAATTTTGAAATTAGCTTCATTAAAATCATTAATAGCATCTGTTTTTCCTGGTCCTAGTGAGTATGGGAACCACGCTCTGTTATCGTTAGAGCCACCTGCAAAATAACTTCGTACAAAAGGTATGTTGTCTGAATTTCCGTAGGGTATGGCAATTCCTGTAAAACTATGAAAGGCTAATACGTTAGATCTGTTTAAATCCCAATATTTAATAAAGTCTACTTCTGTTTTAATATATTGCGAGTAAGGTACGTTAAAAACTAAGAGCTGGTTTTCGTCATTTTCTTTAAAAGGAGTAAGGTAAGATAAGCCTGATAAAAAATTTCCAGCACTTTCTAATTTAAGTTTAAATTGATAAAAGTTATTGTCTGTAATTCCATTTTTATTGTTTTTAGAAAATGTGTAATTACTAGCAAATATTAAGTTGTTTTCTGTTAATCTTTCTTGTCTTTCTTGAATGCTACTAACATCATCTTTATCATCTGTTGTAGTTGCTATTTCGTTATTTAAAACGGCGTTAATAAAACCATTTGCACCATCTGGTATGGTTAAATATGGGTCTGTGCTATTTTCATCTGTTTCAAAAAAATCGCTTAGTTCCTCTAGTGTTTCGTAATTGTCTGCTATTTCATCTAGGTTTTCATAGGTGCTTTCGTAAACCTCAAAAAATCGATCTGTATTTTTGTTGTTTACATATTGTATATTTAATAGCTCTACAGAGTTTTGTTTAAAGTCTGATGGAGACCAGTTGTACCCAAGTATTGCATTAAATGTTTGTTTGTCTAATCCTATATTTCTTTGAGAGCTAGTACCAAGTGTTATTCGTGTTTCAGGTAAATTATAGCTTGGTATTATTTTGTCGGTATTAATAAAAGGAAGCCATATTCTTGGGAAATTAAGATTAATATCTGCTCCAATTTCGGAGAAAAAATCATCTGTTAATGTAGTATTACTTAAAAGTCCAAAAGTTCCACTGGCAGATATACTTAGTGTTTCTGCGCCATTAAAAATATTACGCATTAATAAAGAGCTACCGAACCCAACTCCTAGGCGCCTTATGTTGGATCTTGTAATTTCTAAATCGGTTTCTAAAGAATATTTAGGTCTACTAGATAAATAAATATTTGTATTTAAGGTGTTGTCTTCTTCTTCAAAATTTATGCTCGGATACTTAAATACATTTAAGCTTGTAATTTGTCTGTAAGTTCTTATTTTATCAATATCTCTATAAATACTATCTTTTTTAAATAAAATTGCATTTGCAAGAGTTTTTGGTTTGTATCTTAATTTGTCTTTGTAAAAAATGGTGTAATCGCCATATTTTACAGATTTATGTTCATTTTCACTATCATTATATAGGTAATCTAAGTAGATTTTTATTTTATTAAATTTTGATATTTTGTACTTAGCGTTAGAAATGGCACTATCTCCTCTTACTTTAAGTCCAGCAATAACTAACTCTACATTCATTAATTGATCGTTAGCAGTTTTAGTAGTGTCTGTTGCTATATCATAACTAATAGAACTTTGTTGAAAATTGTAGATGCCGTTATTTCTAAAAACATAGGTTAGTCTTTCTCTTTCGTTATTAAAGTTATTTAAATCAAATTGTTGCCCAGATTTTACAAAAGATTTTTTTTTGTGGGCAATGTAAATAGAATCTATAATGGAAGATTTAATTTTTTTAGATACCGAATCTAATTTAAAGGGTTTGCCTAGAGCAATTTTATAATCTATTGTAGCTCTTTTTTTTCTTTTGCTAGGTATTATTTCTGAAGTTGTATTGTTATTAAAGTACCCTTTACTATCGTAGTATGCACTAAGTTTTTCTAAGGTTTTTCTAGTTTGTAAAGTGTCAACTATAGAAGGTGCTTCACCTACTTTTTTTAGCCAAACACTCATTCCTTTTACAATAAAAGATTCTCCAAGCCTATCAACTTGTTTTTGAGATAATAAATTAACTAGTCTTTTTTCTCTTTTCTCTTTTTTGTATAACCAATTTTGAAAAGAAGAGTCCGGATTTTTTTTAGCAAGATTATATAAGTTAAGACGAAGAGGGTACCCTAACAATGTGCTATTTGGTTTTTGTACAATAAGGCTTTCTATATCTTCATCATTAACTTTATTATTGTTGGCATAAATGTTATTTTTTGTTAGTAGTAAATCATTTTCTCCAACTCTTTTTAAAGTATTGCATGAAGTAAATGCTATAGCAAAAAATAATAAGCTTATTTTAGCAATGTTTTTTTTATAGCGCCTTAAAATCTTCATAGAAATCAAAAATACATTATTTGTATGGTTGTTAAAAGCCAAATAAAGTTTATAAGAACTCTACAGCAAAAAAAATGCCGAATTCAGCATAAAATGTTTGTTGTAGAAGGAAAAAAAACGGTGAATGAGTTATTAGCTTCGGATATAGAAGTATATAAAGTTTTAACTACAGATGAAAATTATAAAAAAGAAATAGGGGAGGTTTGCGAAATAATTTCTCAAAAAGATTTGTCACATATTAGTTCTTTAAAAAACCCAAGTTCTGTTTTAGGTGTTTTTTATATGCCAAAACCTTTAAATATAGATCAGGAAGATTGGGTAGTTGTGTTAGATGATGTGCGCGACCCTGGAAATTTAGGTACTATTATTAGACTATGCGATTGGTTTGGTATAAAAAACTTAATATGTTCTTCTTCTACTGTAGATTGTTATAATCCTAAAGTATTACAAGCAACTATGGGTTCTATTACTAGAGTAAATATTACGTATTTACAAATAGAGTCTTTTTTAAAAGAATATAAAAAACCTATATATGGTACTTTTATGAATGGATCTGTTGTTTATTCTGAAAATTTACCAGAAAAAGGAGCTTTGGTTATGGGGAATGAAGCAAACGGAATATCTAAAGAAATAGCAGCTATTTGCACCAATAAAATTGCAATTCCACAGTTTGGAAAATCTACAACAGAAAGTTTAAATGTTGCTACTGCAACTTCTATTTTGTTGAATGAAATTAGAAGAAGTAGTTTTTAAATATTACTCAAAAGTAAAGTTTATAAAAAGTCCGCGAGTTTGCATAAGATCAATATTACCTGTCCACGGGCTATTAGGGTCTGCATCTTCAACTAGCTCATCAGTAATAGCAAATACACCACGTATAGATGGAGAAAATTTAAAGTATTCTAAATAAAAATCTATACCAAAACCTAGTTCGTAATTATAAACAGATTTTTTCATTCTAAAGGTTCCTGCAGAATTATCATCTAAGCTACCTTCATTACTACCTAAATTTAAGGAAGTAGAAAAACCACCAACTAAATAAGGTTTCCAGTTTCCTAGCCTTTTTGTGCTGGCTTTTAATAATAGAGGAAAATTTATATAGGTAGATTTTACTTCTCTTATGGCATCTCTTTCTTCGGTAAAACCTGTAAAGCCAAGATTTCTTGAAGCGTAACTTAATCCAGGCTCAAACCTAAGGTCTAGAAAATTATTAAGGCGCAATTCTCCAATAAGTCCAACATTAAAGCCAATACTTTTTTCAACTAAAATATCTGGAGCATCATTTATATAGCTAAACTTAAAATCGTACTGATTAAAACCTAAATAATACCCCCAATTTAATAATGGTTCGTCCTCGGTTTCTAAATTAAGAACCGGACGTTCATTAAATTGCGCTTTTACATTAGTAGAAATAAAAAATATTCCTATAATTATATAAAAGAAGAAGTTCTTTTTAAAGAAATTTAATAAAAACTCTTTTTTATAGGTATTGTTACATACTTTTATTGCCATAATACACTGCCCTTTATTGGCTATTTGGTAGCAACATATATTGATGCAACACCAAATGTTTGAGGTTTGTTAACTACATCTATAAACCCAATTTTACGTAAAATATTGTTGAAGTTTTCTCCATGTGGAAAAACAGATGCAGATTCACTTAAATATGCATAAGCAGAACGGTCTTTAGAAAAAATTCTTCCAATAACGGGTAATATTCTTTTGGTATAAAAATTATACCCTTGTTTGTAGGGTGTTTTTGTAGGTACAGATGTTTCTAGAACAACAAAAGAACCATTAGGTTTTAAAACTCTATAAATTTCAGCAAGACCTTTTTCTAGTGTTTCAAAATTGCGAACGCCAAAAGCAACAGTAACGGCATCAAAAGAATTTGTGTTAAATGGTAGATTTTCGCTATCGCCAACCACCATTTCTATAGTGTTACTAAGTTTTTTATCGTTTATTTTATTTTTTCCAACTTCTAACATACCCGGAGAAATATCTAAACCAATTATTTTAGAAGCTCCAGTTTTTACCATATTTATAGCTAAATCTCCGGTTCCTGTAGCAATATCTAAAATGGTTTCAGGTTTCTTTTTTGATAGTATAGATACTACTCTGTTTCTCCACTTTATATCAATTCCAAAAGAGATTACACGATTTAAACCGTCATAATGCGTAGAAATGTTGTCAAACATTTGTGTAACCTGTTCCTTTTTTCCTAGTTCAGAGTCTTTATATGGTGTAACCTTTTTGGTCATTTTAAATTTTTTGGCAAATATACAATTTAGGAATAAGCAACTACTTCTTTATTTGTACAATAAAAGCAAGTAATCTTATGTTCTTTAAAGAGTTAAAGTGTATTGTAACCAATAAAATTATGTAGTTTTGCATTACATTTTTGCATAATTTTAGTAAAATAAATCTTCTTGAAAATGAAAATGCCTTTTAAGGTGTTGTTACCTAATAGTTTAGGTGAACAAATAATTCTTGCTATGTTAAACTACATACATACTAAATGAAAATAATAATTGCGGGAGCTGGTGAAGTGGGGTTTCATTTAGCAAAACTATTCTCCTACGAATCCCAAGACATTACACTAATAGATACTCGTAAGGAAAATTTAGCCTATGCAGATAGTCATTTAGATATTCGTGTAATTAAAGGCGATGCTACTTCAATTTCTTTAATGCAAGAAGCACAAGTACAAGATTCTGATTTAGTAATAGGAGTAACCTCTTCTGAAACAACAAATATTACGTTGTGTATGTTGGCAAAGCAATTAGGTTGTAAAAGAACCATTGCAAGAATATCTAATACAGAATTTATAAGAAATAAAGAGCTTTTAAAATTTTCAGAATTAGGTATTGATGAGCTTATTTCTCCAGAAGCATTAGCAGCAGAAGAAATACAGTTGCTTTTAAATAAATCTGCTTTTAATGACACTTATGAGTTTGAAGACGGTAAGCTAACTATGATTGGGGTTTCATTATTAAAAACAGCACCCTTTGTTGGAAAAATGGTAAAGGAAGCGGCAAAGATATTTCCAGAGCTACATTTTATGCCAATTGCACTTAAAAGATTAGGAACACAATTTACTGTAATACCAAGAGGAGATACTGTTTTTAAAGAAGGAGACCAAGTTTATTTTATTACCACAAGTGAAGGGGTAGATGAGCTTTATAAACTTACCGGAAAGAAAAAAGAAGAAATAAAAAATGTAATGATCCTTGGCGGTAGTAAAGTTGGTTTTAAAACTGCAAGAGATTTATGTGCTAGTAGGTTTAATGTTAAACTGGTAGAAAAAAATAAAGAAAAAGCTTTTGATTTAGCGGATGACTTACCTAATGCCCTTATTATAAATGGCGATGGTAGAAATGTAGAGGTTTTACAAGAAGAAAGTTTAGAATCTATGGATGCTTTTATTGCAGTAACCGGAAATTCTGAAACTAACATAATGTCTTGTTTGGTTGCAAAATCTAAAAAGATAAAAAAGACTATTGCTCTTGTAGAAAACATGGATTATTTTCAGTTGTCACATTCAATAGGGATAGATACTCTTATCAATAAAAAATTATTAGCTGCAAATAATATATTCCGTCATATTAGAAAAGGAGAGGTGGTAGAAACAATGCGTTTAAATAACTTAAATGCAGAAATTTTAGAGTTTGTTGTAAAGCCAGACTCTAAGGTAGAAGGAACAATTATACGAGAGTTAGATTTTCCAAAATCGGCAACTATTGGAGGTGTTGTAAGAGGTGGTAAAGGTATTATTGCTTTAGGAGGTTTTGAAATTAAAGCTGGAGATAGAGTTTTAGTATGTTGCTTGCCAGAAATAATAGGGAAAATAGAAAGATTGTTTTTGTAATATGAAACTAAATTCAAAAATTATATTTCACTTAATGGGCTTGCTATTGTTGTTCAATGGTTTGTTTATGCTTGTGGCTGCAGTAGTAAGTGGTATTTATAAAGATAATGCAACCTTGGGTATTACTTTAGCTTCTATTACTAGTATGTTTATTGGAATTTTTTTGATGTTTTACACAAGGGATCATAAAAAAGAAGTAAAAAGAAAAGAAGGCTACATTATAGTAACTTTTGGTTGGTTGGTAAT
Source organism: uncultured Maribacter sp. (assembly GCA_947504045.1). Classification (GTDB taxonomy): domain Bacteria; phylum Bacteroidota; class Bacteroidia; order Flavobacteriales; family Flavobacteriaceae; genus Maribacter_B. Next base: position 27,181 of record CANNFY010000005.1, on the reverse strand, counting down.
GTCTATATCAGGAATGTTACCATATTTATTTTCAGGTGCAATACCTAATATAACTAATGCTTTTTTTGAAACTATATCTGGCTATACAACAACAGGAGCTTCTATTTTAGATGATATTGAGGCAATGCCAGAGGGCATATTAATATGGCGAAGCATAACGCATTGGATTGGTGGTATGGGTATAATTGTTTTGGCTATTGCAATATTGCCTTTATTGGGTATAGGAGGTATGCAGTTATTTGCTGCAGAAGCACCAGGGCCAAATGCCGATAAATTACACCCTAGAATAACAGATACAGCAAAAAGGTTATGGTATATTTATGTAGGTTATACTGCAGCAGAAACTATACTTTTAAAATTAGCAGGAATGTCTTTTTTTGATGCTGTTAACCATTCGTTATCTACATTGTCTACTGGAGGGTTTTCTACTAAAAATGCAAGCTTAGCTTATTGGAATGATTCTCCTTTAATACAATACATTGTTATTCTTTTTATGTTTTTGGCAGGAAGTAATTTTGTTTTAAGCTACTTTGCATTTAAAGGAAAAATACAAAGGGTTATTAAAGATGAAGAGTTTAAATATTACTCTATATTTATATTAGTATTTTCAATTATAGCAGCTCTTGTTATATATTACCAAGCAAATGTGCCTGTTTCCGATTATCATCCTAAAGTATTGGGTACGGCAGAAAGCTCATTTAGGCATTCATTATTTCAAGTAATAGCAGTAATAACTACTACTGGTTTTGTTAGTGCAGATTTTACTGACTGGACACCTTTTTTAACCGTATTCTTTTTTGGTTTAATGTTTTTAGGAGGTTCCGCTGGTTCTACAGCAGGTGGTATAAAAGTAATGCGTCATTTATTAATTATAAAAAATGGCTTGTTAGAGTTTAAAAGAACGTTACATGTAAATGCAATTATACCTGTACGATATAATGATAAGACGGTTAAAGAGCATTTTGTATATAATATAATAGCCTTTTTTGTTTTGTATATGCTGTTGTTTATTATTGGAGCTCTGGTGTTAGGAGCCTTAGGTTTAGACTTTGTTTCCGCTGTTGGTGGTGCTGCAACTTCTTTAGGTAATGTAGGTCCTGGTTTAGGAGAATTAAACCCCTTAAGTAACTTTAATGAGTTGCCTTCTTTAGGTAAGTGGTGGTGTGGTTTTTTAATGCTGGTAGGTAGGCTAGAACTTTTTACAGTACTAATATTATTTACACCTTATTTTTGGAAAAGTACTTAGTAATATAAAAAAAGCCTACTCATTTGAGTAGGCTTTTTTTATTTGTATTTAAATATATAATTTATAAAGCAGCTTTAATTCTGTTAACTGCTTCAATAATTTGCTCTTCGCTAGCTGCGTAAGAAATTCTTATAGAATTTCCATTTCCAAATGCGTCACCAGTAACAGTAGCTACATTTGCGTTTTCTAATAAGTACATAGAAAAGTCTGATGCATTATTAATTTTTGTTCCGTTTAATGTTTTTCCAAAAAAGTAAGTTACATCTGGATAAACATAAAAGGCACCTTCAGGTTCGTTACATGTAAAGCCTTCTATATCATTAAGTAGGCCTAAAATTAAAGTTCTACGTTCTTTAAATTTGTCAACCATGTACTGTATTTTACTTACAGGTTCTTCTAAAGCAGTAATAACCGCTCTTTGAGCAATACAGTTTGCACCACTTGTTACTTGCCCTTGTAATTTATTACATGCTCTAGCAATATAGGTTGGAGCGCCAATATACCCAATTCTCCATCCTGTCATAGCAAAAGCTTTTGCTACACCATTTACAGTAACTGTACGGTCATACATATCTTCAAATTCTGCCATAGAAGCATGTGCAGTTACCCCGTAGTTTATATGTTCGTAAATTTCATCACTAACAATAATAATTTGCGGATATTTTTTAAGTACATCTGCAAGAGCTCTTAATTCTTCTTTACTGTAAATAGAACCACTAGGGTTACAAGGAGAGCTATACCAAAGCATTTTTGTTTTTGGTGTAATAGCAGCCTCTAATTGTGCAGGAGTCATTTTAAAATCATTCTCAATAGAAGTTTCAATTTCTACAGGAACACCGTCTGCAAGTTTAACAATATCGCTATAACTAACCCAGTAAGGGCATGGTAAAAGAACTTCGTCTCCTTTGTTAATACAAGCCTGAGCAACATTGTATAAAGCTTGTTTTGCTCCAGTAGAAACTACTATTTGAGAATAGTCGTAAGATATATTATTATCTCTCTTAAATTTAGTGATAATAGCATCTTTTAATTCTACATAACCATCTACTGGTGTGTAAGAATTGTAATCATCATTAATTGCTTTTATAGCAGCTTCTTTAATGTAATCAGGAGTGTTAAAATCTGGTTCGCCTAAACTTAGGCCAATAATATCTTTTCCAGCCGCTCTTAATTCTCTTGCTTTTGCAGCCATTTCTAAGGTTGCAGAAGGGGATAAGCTGTTAATTCTGTCGGATAAATTATTACTCATAAAATAAAATTTTCTAATACTGTAGAGCAGGGTTTTTTCCTAACTCTTTTAAATGTTTAAAATGCGAAATTATAGCTTTTCTAGTTGTTTTATATTCGTTATAGGGTAAATTAAACTCCTTTGCAGTTTGTTTAACAATTTCTCCAATTTTTGTGTAATGTACATGGCTAATATTGGGAAAAATATGGTGTTCTACTTGGTGGTTAAGACCTCCTGTAAACCAATTTATTATTTTGTTTTTATTTCCAAAATTAACAGTCGTAAATAACTGGTGTATAGCCCAAGTATTTTTAATATTTCCTTTTTGGTCTGGTAAAGGTGTTTCTGCATCATCAATAACATGAGCTAATTGAAAAACAACACTTAAAATTACTCCAGCAACGTAGTGCATAACAAAGAAACCAAGTAATAATTTCCACCAAGAAATATCAAGAATTATAAACGGAATTACAATCCAAAGTGTTAAGTAAATTATTTTGAAAATTACTAGTTTACTCCAATTAGCAACAGGGTTAGGAAATTCTCCATAAGATAATTTTCTTTTGGTATACCTGTACATTTGTTGAAAATCTGTTGTAATAGCCCAATTAAAAGTTAATAGTCCGTAAAGGAAAATAGAATAATAATGTTGGAATTTATGATATTTTTTCCATTCTGCATGTTTCGAAAATCGTAAAATTCTACCGGCATCCAAATCTTCATCATGCCCATGTATATTAGTGTAGGTGTGGTGTAATACATTGTGTTGTACTTGCCAATTATAAACATTGCCTGCAAGAATATAAATACTACCTCCCATTATTTTATTTACCCATTTTTTGTTAGAGTAGGAGCCATGGTTACCGTCATGCATAACATTCATACCAACACCAGCCATTCCAACTCCCATAACAGCAGCCAAAATTAAATTTGCCCAATTTGGAAGCCCTAAAGTTAAAATAGCAAAATATGGTGCTAAAAAAATAGTAAACATAATTGCAGTTTTTATATGCAATTTCCAATTTCCTGTTTTCTTTAATTTATTTTCTTTAAAGTATGTATTTACTCTTTTGTTAAGAGTTTTGAAAAAGTCAGTAGAATCTTTTCTGGAAAACCGTATTGTTGTTTTTTCCATTATATATTTTTTTTACAAATGTAACTTAATTATAAGTTGGGAAGTTATAATACTTTGCTAAAACCGAAAATTTATTGGTGTTAAAATCCTTATTTTTGCAGAAAATGCTATATAAATGGATGTAAATGTTATTTATAATTATTTTCCAAATTTAACGGAGGAACAAAAAGAACAATTTTCTAGGCTAGAATTTTTGTACAAAGATTGGAATCAGAAAATTAATGTTGTTTCTAGAAAAGATATAGATGAGTTATATGTAAGACATGTTTTACATTCTTTAGGAATAGCTAAAATACAAGAATTTAAGCCTAATAGTACTGTGTTAGATGTTGGCACAGGAGGGGGATTTCCGGGTGTGCCTTTGGCAATATTATTTCCAGAAACGCAATTTACTTTGGTTGATGCTATTGGAAAAAAAATAAAAGTTGTTCAAGAAGTAGTAGATGGTTTAGGTATTACAAATGTAAAAGCTATGCATACCAGGGTAGAAGATTTAGATTCTAAATTTGATTTTATTGTAAGTAGGGCAGTGGCTGCAATGCCTACTTTTGTGCATTGGGTAAAAGGAAAAATTAAAAAAGAGTCTTTACACGAAAGAAAAAATGGGATTTTGTATTTAAAAGGAGGTGATTTGTCTGAAGAATTAAAAGATTATAGAAATACAGAGATTTACGATTTAGAACCTTTGTTTAAGGAAGATTTTTTTGAAACTAAAAAAGTGGTGTACCTTCCTCAAAAATATAAAGGTTAATTATAAAGCCAAGATGCTTTGATATGTTTTTCTACATTTTCTAGCATATGTTTTTAATGCCTCCCATAACTCATCGTAAGTTTTTTTAATTCTCTTCATAACAGTTTACATTAAGTTAACATTTAATTTACATCAAATTTACAATTTGATTTTTTGTTTATTCCTAAATTTTTGTTAATCCCTGTGGTTTTAGGGGTAAAAATGTTCTTTGATAAAAAGAAGTTATAATCCGTGTTGTAAGAAAAGGTTCTTTTACTTGTAACGTAATTTAGGTAAGAATAGTATGGTGGGGAGCGTCTTTTTAAGAAATAAAAAAGCCTTTGTTTTAACAAAGGCTTTTATGAATTAAATATAAGTTTTATTTGCTCCAAGGTGGTGTTACATTATTAGAGCGTGCATAGGCAATTAGTTGTCCTTTATGTTCTCCGTTATGTTCCATTATAGCCAGCAAACCACCTAGCTTATTTGCTTTCATAAACCCAAAGTCTACCTCTTCACCAAGAGAAGCGGTTTCAATCATTGTAATTTTTTCTAAAACAAATGCATTAGATTTTTTTACGGCAGCAATAATATTTTCTTTTCCAGTTATTTTATTCAATTTCATTATATCTATTTCTTCTGGGGGAGCAAAGCCCATTTTAGATGCTAAATAATAATTTGCGCCAGCAACATGTAAAAGAGCTTCTCCAACCGATGCTACACCTTTTGTAGGTCTCCAATTATATTGCTCTTCTGAAAAAGCCTCCGCTAGTTGAATTACCTGATTTTGATTACCTGTTAAAACTGCTTTTATAGTTGTCTGTGCAAGTTTATCTTGTGCTTGGGCACCTAGGTAAAATAGTGTAAGAAATGCCGAAAGTAAAAATTTCATTTTCATTATTTTTAATTTTAGTTGTTATAAGTAATGTTTCAAATGTATTAAAATAAAAAATGCCCAAAAAACTTTGGGCATTAGTAAAAGGTAATTAAGTATGTGTTACAATAGCTTAATTTTTATCCTAAAAAAGGATATCTATAATTTTCTGGGGTTACAAAAGTTTCCTTTATTAATCTTGGAGAAACCCAGCGTAATAGGTTTTGTGGAGACCCTGCTTTATCGTTAGTTCCAGAGGATCTTGCGCCACCAAAAGGTTGTTGCCCAACAACTGCTCCTGTTGGTTTATCATTTATATAAAAGTTTCCGGCACAATTTTCTAGTGCTTTTGTAGCTTCTTCAATAGCGTATCTGTCTGTTGCTATAACTGCTCCAGTAAGTGCATATTCAGAAGTGCTATCTACTAATTTTAATGTTTTACTCCAGTCTTTATCCTCATAAATATATATAGTTACAATAGGGCCAAATAATTCGGTTTCCATTGTAGTGTATTTTGGGTCTGTGGTAACAATAACTGTTGGCTCAATAAAGTATCCTTTAGACTTGTCATAATTTCCACCAGCAATAATTGTAGCGTCTTTGTCTTGTTTAGCTTGGTCAATATATTTAGCTAATTTGTTAAAAGAACCTTCATGAATTACAGCAGTAATAAAATTACTCATATCTTCAGGAGAGCCTGGTTTGTTAAAAGATGCAACATCTTTTTTTACTAAATTTAAAATTTCTTCAGAAGAGGATTTTGGTAAATATACTCTAGATGCCGCACTACATTTTTGTCCTTGAAATTCAAAAGCACCTCTAATAATTGCGGTAGCAACTTGAGCTGGTTTTGCAGATGGGTGTGCTATAATAAAATCTTTACCGCCAGTTTCACCTACTATTTTTGGATATGTTTTATAAGTATGTATGTTATTACCAATTTGTTTCCATAATTCTTTAAATATGAAAGTTGACCCTGTAAAATGTAATCCAGAAAAATCAGGGCTAGATAATACGGTGTCAGTAATCATAACTGGATCCCCATAAACTACATTTATTACACCGTTTGGTAGGCCAGCTTCTTTAAAAATATCTACAATAACTTTTGCAGAAAATATTTGACTATCACTTGGTTTCCAAACAACAACATTTCCCATCATGGCAGCACATGCTGGTAAATTTCCAGCAATAGCAGTAAAATTAAAAGGGGTTACAGCGTAAACAAAGCCTTCTAAAGGTCGGTATTCAACTCTATTCCAAATGCCTTCTGCAGATTCTGGTTGCTCTGTGTAAATTTGAGACATAAATTCTACATTAAAACGAAGAAAATCTATGAATTCACAAGCGGCATCTATTTCTGCCTGATGAATGGTTTTAGATTGCGCAATCATTGTTGCTGCGTTTATTTTGGCTCTATAAGGTCCGGCTACTAAATCTGCAGCTTTTAAAAATATTGCAGCTCGTTGTTCCCAACTTAAATTTGCCCATTCTTGTCTAGAATCTAAAGCATTTTCTATGGCTTGATCTATATTCTTTTTTTCGGCAATATGGTATTGACCAACAATATGTTTATGGTCATGCGGAGGAGATAAAGGTTTGGTGTTATTTGTTTTAACTTCTTTATTTCCAATGTACATTGGAATATCAACAGAGCTGTTAAAATAAGAGTTGTATTGTTGTAGTACTTCTGCTCTTTCAGGTGATCCTGGAGCATAGCTTTTAATAGGTTCATTAATAGCTTTAGGTACTTGAAAAAAACCTTTACCCATATATTTATTTTTTATAAATTAAAAATTATATAACAAAGGTATTAAATCGTAAAGTTTTTTTAAATATATTATTGTTTGTATTTATTTAATTTGAGGATATGTTATTTTTAAGGGTGAAAATTGAAAATATTATAATTGAAAATGTAGATTATATGATTATTTGGGAGTAAAAAGTGGCTAAAAATTAAAAAATCGTAACATTTGACACGCCAAATGTTACGATTTTTTACAATAATGTTTAGTTAGTTAGGTTTAGTTTAGGGCAAAAGGTGCGCTAAACTTAAAGGTGGGAATATATACTCTTAATTTTTCTGATGTTCCAAAATTCACCATATTATAGTGTCCTTTCATTGCACCAATAGGAGAGGCTAATAAACAACCAGAATTGTATGTGTGAGATTCTCCAGGAAGGATTACGGGTTTCTTTCCTATAACTCCTTCGCCATCCAATAATTCAAGGTCATTTAATGCGTCGTAAATTTTCCAGTGTCTAGAGTTTAATTGAACAGAGTCTTTACTTTGGTTTTCAATGGTAATGGTGTATCCAAAAGCAAAATGCATTTTGTAATTTTTAAAAAAAGTACCTTCAAAATTAGTGTTTACTGATACTTTAATGCCGTTTGTTACTTGTGTAGTCATATGCGTGCAAATGTGTAATAATGTCTTCCGAAATTTAACTAATTAGCATTTTTATTTGCTAAAATAAAAAATAGATTTCAGATATAAATATATAATCTAGTACTTTGTCTTTAATAATGTTTCTTAAGAAATTAACTCTTATAATTCATTAAGAGAGAGCAAGGTAAAGAACATTGTTGTATTAAAAAAAAGTATTAACTCATGATCGTTATAAGTGTTTGTTTTTCTGATGTAGCTCTTTTATGATCGACAAAAGGTTCTTTGGTTTGTTTTATTTAATTGCTAATGTTTCTAGAATTAACAGAACCTATTCCTATTATACTATCGTATAAGTTTCCAAATAATCGATAATAAACAAGTATTGTATAGTTGTTTTCTGTAGTATGAAAATTACCAGATATTGTGTTTAGTTCAATAGAGTCATCTTTTCTTTTAATTACATACTTATAATTATAAAAACCTTGTTTAAGTGTTAATGTGGCCTCCATCATTCCATTATTTTCATTGTATGTCATAATGTTGTTTTCGTTTAAAACATAGTTATTATGCTTTCCGTAAATATATACATCATCTAATGCTAATTCTTCTTTATATGGGAGGCTAAAATGAACTTTAGTGTATTCGGCTTCTCTAGAAGAGTCTGTGCCTTGTAAAGTTCTAATTACATAATCTCCATTAATATCAGGATAGTACCCATACTCTCTATTGTTGCGATAAACATTAGAAAAAAGATAATGGTTGTAGAGATCGGTAAGACTTATTTTAGAAATGGCAGAAGTTGGAGCTCTTAAGTCTTTAGTATCAAAATTGTAAAATTCATTACCACCATAAAAGCTGGTTTCTTTATCATATTTATATACAAGTTGAGAACCTAATGTAAATTGCGGAGCAATATTATTAATGGCAGTTGGCCAATGGTAATTTTGTAAAATGGTTACTTTAACTTCTTTTTTTGGGTTTATTACAGAATAATTACTGGTGTTAATGCTAAATTGAACTACTTGTTTTTCGTTTAAAAAATTAAAGTCTCTAGATCGCTTAATAGTTGCTCCAATTGTAACTAAGTCTTGGTATACTACAAACCGTCTAGAAAATTGAATTTCGTTATTGCTATTGTATACTTCAAGAATATGATTACCACTTACTTTTAGTTTAACATAATCGTTAGGTATTGTTAATTGGTAATTAGAGTAAGGTTGTAATGTGGAGTAGCTGTTTTCGTAATTTGTTATACGCTGGTTGTCTATTCCTTTTAGATATTGAGATTTAAGTAAATCAGATTTTTCCCAATTATAATCGCAATGAGTTATTTTGTAATAATAATCTTGTTCATTAGCTAAAAGGTCGTCAAATTCTAGGTATATAGGGTCTCCTAATTTAATTATAGGAAATTGGTCTTCTGTAGGACCTTTAAATAGAATCGATTTTATATTATAGGGCTCATTTACTTCTTCTAAGACTTGGCTAGTTAAGTAAAAGCTGGATAAAAGTAATGTTAAGGTTGTAAATATAGAGCGCATTTATTTTAAAGCTTTTTTTTGTAAAGGTAAGCAAAAAGTATACCGATCGATAAAATGTAGGAGGTGTTCTATTTTATATTATTTAGAATTAATATAAATAAAACAAAAACGGTCTTTTAATCAAGGAGTTTTGGGGTTAAAATTTTACTTTTGCACCAAATTTTGTTAACCAAAGGTCTACATCAATATGTCTAAAGACATTCGAATTAAAAAGGGCTTAAATATTAATCTTGTAGGTGCTGCAGAACAAACAACTTCTAAGGCGGTATTAAGTAATGTTTACGCAATTCAATTAGATGATTTTCACGGAATAACACCCAAAATGTTGGTAAAACAAGGTGCGCTTGTAAAAGCAGGAGAGCCATTGTTTTATAACAAAAGTATAGAGGATATGTTTTTTGTATCTCCTGTTAGTGGGGAGTTGGTGGAAATTGTAAGAGGAGAAAGAAGAAGAATATTAACTTTGAAAATTAAAACAGATAAAGAAGAGTCTGTTTTAGAGCATTCTAAGTTAAATTTAGCATCATCCTCTAAAGAAGAAATTAAAAGTTATTTGTTAAAAGGTGGTTGTTGGCCATTTATTAAACAAAGACCCTATGATGTTATAGCAAATCCGGCAAATACACCTAAGGCAATTTTTGTTTCAGGTTATTCAACAGCTCCATTGTCTGCGGATTTAGATTATATATTAAAAGGTAAAGAAGCAGAATTGCAAGCCGCTTTAACGGCCTTGTCAATGTTAACACCTGGAAAGGTGCATGTTTCTTTGGGTTCTGGTAATTCTCCTTTTTCTGGTTTAAATAATATAGTGTTGCATAAAGTGTCAGGGCCGCACCCTGCAGGGCTTGTTGGAACGCAAATAAATAAAATAGATCCTGTTAATAAAGGAGAGGTTGTTTGGACTGTAAGCGCTCAAGACCTATTAATTATTGGTAATTTATTATTGACAGGAAAATTTAAGGCAGAAAGAACAGTTGCTTTAGTTGGTTCTTCTGTAAAAACACCTAAGTATTATACAACAACTATAGGTGCTGAAATTTCTACATTTTTATATGCAAGCGGTGTAAATTCAGAAAATTTTAGAGTCATAAACGGAGATGTTTTAACAGGTTCTAAAAGTGCTCCGGATGGTAATTTAGGGTATTATAATAGTACCGTTTCTGTAATTCCAGAAGGAGATGATTATGAGTTTTTTGGATGGAATAAACCAATTTTTAATAAAATATCTAAATCTAGAGCATTAACTTTTTCATGGTTAACTCCAGGTAAAAAATTTGATTTAAATACAAATACAAACGGAGAGCATAGAGCATTTGTTACTACAGGAAGTTACGAAGAGGTTTTTCCTTTAGATATATTTCCAATGCAAATTCTAAAAGCTTGTATGTATAAAGATTTAGATGAGATGGAAGCTTTAGGAATGTATGAAGTAGCTCCAGAAGATTTTGCATTAACAGAATTTATATGCGTGTCTAAACAACCGCATCAGAAAATTATAAGAGAAGGTTTAGACTTAATGCTTAAAGAGATAGGATAATGGGTTTAAAGAGTAATTTACATAATTTAAAAGAAAAGTATAAAGGGACAAAAATGGCTCCTGCGTTTAACGCAATTCATACCTTTTTATATTTGCCAAATGAGACTACCCATAATGGTACTCATATAAAAGCAGCTGATGATTTAAAGCGTACGATGAACACCGTAATCATGGCAATGATACCGTGTTTAATTTTTGGTATGTTTAACGCTGGTTATCAGCATAACATAGCTTTTGGTACAGGCTCTGCTATTTCAGAAGGATTGTTTAGCTCAGAGTTTTGGTCTTTAGACAATTTAATAATTGGAGCTTGGAAAATTTTGCCAATACTTATTGTTTCATATGGTGTTGGTTTAGCAATTGAAATTTTATTTGCAATAATTAAAAAGCACGAAGTAGAAGAAGGGTATCTTGTAACCGGTATGTTAGTACCTCTTATTGTTCCTGTAGATATTCCACTTTGGATGCTTGCTGTAGCTGTAGCTTTTGGAGTTGTAATAGGAAAAGAAGTGTTTGGTGGAACAGGAATGAATATTCTAAACCCTGCTTTAACAATAAGAGCCTTTTTATTCTTTGCATACCCAACATGGATGTCTGGAGATAAAGTATGGGTTGAAGGTGCAGTAAAACAAGATCAACTTATTGCAGCAGGAGAAAATTTAGATGCTATATCAGGGGAAACTATCTTGGGTAGTTTAGCTCAAAATAAAGAAGTAGGTTATAGCGTTATGGATATGTTTTTTGGTTTTATTCCTGGATCAGTAGGAGAAACATCTACCCTTTTAATACTACTTGGAGGTCTATTTTTAATCTTTACTAAAATAGGAAGTTGGAGAATTATGTTGTCCTCTGTAATAGGAGCATTAGTAATGGGTCTAATTTTTAACGGAGTTGTTAGCTCTGGTTGGATTACAGAAACCAGTAAGTTTTACGGGCTAATGTCAACAGAATTCTGGCATCACTTATTAATTGGAGGTTTTGCTTTTGGTACCGTATTTATGGCAACAGACCCTGTAACTGCATCACAAACTAATAAGGGAAAATGGATATATGGATTTTTAATAGGTTTTATTTCTATTTTAATACGCGTATTTAACCCTGCCTATCCAGAAGGTGTAATGCTAGCAATTCTATTAATGAATGTTTTTGCACCAACAATTGATCATTATGTGGTTCAAGGAAATGTAAAACAAAGAATGAAACGTCTAAAAGCAAAAACAGCCTAACGATGGAAAATAGAACAGATAAAAATTCATATACAATTCTATTTGCTATAGGTATGGTATTGGTGGTAGGTGCTTTGTTAGCATTTGCAGCATCATACTTAAAGCCGAATATAGATGAAAATAAACGCCTAGAAAAGCAACAGAATATCTTGTATGCAATGGGGGTTAATGAAAACGATGAGAGCAACGCTAATTTTGTATCTACAGCAGATGCTCCAGAATTATTCAAGAAATATATAAAGAAGCAATTAGTTATTCAAGGTACTTCTGTAACAGAGGATGATCAAGCATACCTAATTGATGTTAAAAAAGAACAAGCTAATGCTAAATCCGGTATAGAAAGAAAGTTGCCTTTGTTTGTTGGAGAAAAAGATGGAAAAACATTTTACATTGCTCCAATTAGAGGTAAAGGTCTTTGGGATGCTATATGGGCATATGTTGCAATGGATAAAGATATGGTTGTTCAAGGTGTGTTTTTTGATCATAAAGGAGAAACAGCAGGTTTAGGAGCAAATATTAACAAACGTTTCTTTATGGATGACTTTATTGGAGAAGATTTAAAAGATAACGGAGTATTTAAAGGTATTGCTGTTGCAAAAGGAAACGCGGATCCATTAAATAACGATAAATCGGATAATGAAGTTGATGCAATTGCTGGAGCTACAATTACAGGAAACGGAGTGGCAGCAATGATTAAGAGCGAATTAAAATTATATGTGCCACATTTTGAAACTTTAAAAAATTAATTATTTATGGGACTTTTATCAAAAAAAGACGCACAGTTAATTACAGACCCATTAGCAGACAATAACCCTATTACTATTCAAGTATTAGGTATCTGTTCTGCATTAGCAATTACAGCAGAACTAAAGGCTTCTTTAGTAATGGCAATTTCTGTAATCTTTGTATTAGGTATAGGTAATGTTGTAATTTCTTTAATGCGAAATATTATACCATCAAAAATTAGAATTATTGTACAATTAATTGTGGTTGCTGCTTTAGTAATTATAGTAGATTTAGTTCTTAAAGCTTTTGCTTATGAATTAAGTAAAACACTATCTGTTTTTGTTGGGTTAATTATAACAAACTGTATAATTATGGGGCGTTTTGAAGCTTTTGCATTAGGAAATGGCCCTTGGAAATCATTTTTAGATGGTATAGGTAATGCCTTAGGATATGGAGTTATTTTAATTATTGTTGGTTTTTTTAGAGAGTTGTTCGGATCAGGAACCTTATTTGGAATTCCAGTACTAGGTGATCCTATTGCAAAAACAGGATTATATGCTATAGGATATGAAAATAATGGATTTATGATTATGCCTCCTATGGCCTTAATAGTTGTAGGTATTATTATCTGGATTCAACGTACTAAAAATAAAGCATTAATAGAGGATTAAATTTACTTGCTTAGTATTTAGCAACTAAAATTAGACAAATAAGAATATGGAACATATAGAATTATTTTTCAAATCAATATTTATAGATAACATGGTATTCTCAGTTTTCTTGGGAATGTGTTCTTATCTAGCAGTATCTAAAAAAGTATCTACCGCTGTTGGTTTAGGAGCAGCTGTAATATTTGTATTAGCAATTACAGTACCTCTAAACTGGTTACTAGATCAGTATTTATTACAACCTGGAGCATTATCTTGGTTAGGAGCGGAATATGCAGATTATGATTTAAGTTTTTTATCCTTTATCATGTTTATTGCAACTATAGCTACAATGGTACAATTAGTAGAAATTATAGTAGAAAAATTTTCACCTTCTTTATATAACTCACTAGGTATATTTTTACCTCTTATTGCAGTAAACTGTGCTATTTTAGGAGGTTCGTTATTTATGCAATCTAGAGAAATAGCTACATTAGGTTTGGCAACTACTTACGGTGTAGGATCTGGTATAGGATGGTTCTTAGCAATCTTAGCAATTGCAGCAATACGTGAAAAAATTAGATATTCAAATGTGCCACCTGCTTTAAGAGGGTTAGGAATAACTTTTATTATAACGGGGTTAATGGCAATAGGATTTATGAGTTTTGGTGGTATGCTTACTGGTGGAGATGAAGAAGAAGCTCCAAAAGAAACTAAAACAGTTACCGTTAAAACTGCAAAAGAAAATAAAGAAGTGTTAGCTAACAACATAAAAGGAATTAAGTAAATGATTTTAGCCGCAGGTACATTAGGAACAATAATAGCAACAGTAACAGCTTTTTTAATTATTACGCTTTTGTTAGTTGCTTTACTATTATTTGTAAAACAAAAATTATCACCATCTGGTCCAGTAAAAATTACTATAAATGGTGAAAAAGAAATTGAAGTAGCTTCTGGAGGTAGTTTGTTATCTACATTAGGAAGTAACAAAGTGTTTTTACCATCGGCATGTGGTGGTGGTGGAACATGTATTCAGTGCGAATGTCATGTTTTATCAGGTGGAGGTGAAGCTTTACCTACAGAAACTCCTCATTTTTCTAGAAAAGAATTAAATCATGGTGCTCGTTTAGCTTGTCAAGTAAAAGTTAAACAAGATATGGAAATTACGATTCCTGAAGAAGTATTTGGAATTAAAAAATGGAATGCAAAAGTAGTTCGTAACTACAACGTAGCATCTTTTATAAAGGAATTTGTTGTTGAAATTCCTGAAGATATGGGATATAAAGCTGGAGGTTATATTCAAATTGAAATTCCAGAGTGTGAAGTTAAATATGCTGATATAGATATTACAGCACACCCAGAAGAACACGAAACTCCAGATAAATTTAAAGCTGAATGGGACAAATTTAACCTTTGGCCTTTAGTTATGAAAAACCCAGAAACTGTTGAAAGAGCATATTCTATGGCTTCTTTTCCAGCAGAAGGTAGAGAAATTATGCTTAATGTTAGAATTGCTACGCCGCCATGGGATCGTTCTAAAAATGGTTGGATGGATGTTAATCCAGGTGTTGCTTCATCTTACATATTTAACCTTAAAAAAGGAGATGATGTAGTTATTTCTGGTCCTTACGGTGAATTCTTTATTAATGAGTCTGATGCCGAAATGCTTTATGTAGGTGGTGGTGCAGGTATGGCTCCAATGCGTTCTCACTTATACCATCTATTTAAAACATTAAGAACGGATAGAAAAGTTACTTATTGGTATGGTGGACGTTCTAAAAGAGAATTATTTTATTTAGATCACTTCTATGCTTTAGAGAAAGAATTTCCAAATTTTAAATTCTATTTAGCATTATCAGAGCCTATGGAAGAGGATAATTGGAAGGTAAAAGAAGATATTGATGCTCCAGGTGATGGTTTTGTTGGGTTTATTCACAATTGTGTAATAGACAATTACTTAAGTAAACACGAATCTCCAGAAGATATAGAATTATATTTTTGTGGACCTCCATTAATGAACAAAGCTGTTCAAAAAATGGGAGAAGATTTTGGTTTAGCAGATGAGAATATTAGATTTGATGATTTTGGTGGATAACTATATATCTGTAAAAATTGTAATTTTAAAATAAATTTAAAGCCGATATATTATATCGGCTTTTTTTATAGATTATAAATGGGAAAAAAATTATCTGAACAAGAATTACATAATTTAGCCATGAACATTGTTGGTAAAGAGTTGGAAGCTAGCGGTTATGAGTTTATGGCTGTAAATAGCGAACTAAAAAAGAACCCTCAATTTGTATGCTTAAAAGATAAAAAAATGCATTTTATTGTGGTTAAAGCTATAAATTACCCTGGCGATCCAAAAGATTTAGAATTTTTTATGTCTGATTTAAACAAAATGAAAGAACATGCTTTAAAATTTGAAGCAGATACTTTTTATGCCGGTGTTGGCCTTGTTAATGCTACGGATTATAACTTACCAGTTTATTTAAATGAAGAATATATAGTAGATTATGATGGACTTGTTAAAATTTAAAACTAGATATTTAGTAATAGCAATTTTTCTAGTATTTGTATCGTGTAAGATGCAAAGCAAAAGTTTATTTCAGAATAATAATAGTGGTTCTGCTTTAGGTACCACATATAATTTAATATATTTTTCTGAAAAGCAGTTAGATTTGCAAACACAAATAGATTCGGTTTTTAATGTTATGAACCAATCTTTATCTACCTATATTCCTGAATCTGATATTTCTAAAATAAACTCAGGAGATTCTACTATAGTTGTAGATAAAATGTTTGAAGAAGTATATACATTATCTAAAGAAGTACACAAACAAACAAAAGGTTTTTTTGATCCTACTGTTGGTGTCTTGGTAAATGCTTGGGGTTTTGGTCCCGAAAAAAAAATAGAGTTAGACAGTTCTAAAGTAGATAGTTTATTAGAGTATGTCGGATTTAACAAAGTTTCTTTATCTAAACAAAATAAAATCATAAAGGAAAATATACATATTCGTTTTGATTTTAATGCGATTGCAAAAGGATATGCTATTGATAGGTTAGCTAAAATGTTGGATAACTATAATATAGATAACTACCTTTTAGAAGTAGGAGGAGAGCTTGTAGCAAAAGGAATTAATACAAAAAAACAAAAAAAATGGGTGGTTGGTATTGATGATCCACAAGTGGAAGAAGGTAGACAGTTAAAACTAATGCTTAATTTAAATAATAAAGCAATGGCCTCTTCTGGTAACTACAGAAAGTTTAGAATAGATAAAAAAACAGGTAAAAAATATGTACATACGATAAACCCTATAACAGGTTTTACAAAAAACGGAACAACTTTAGGAGTTACTGTACTTGCTAATTCATGTGCCAAGGCAGATGCATATGCTACTTCTTTTATGGCAATGGAGCTGGTAGAGGTTAAAAAAGTTTTAAGTAAAGATAAAGAGCTCGAGGCCTATATAATTTATGTAGATAAAGAGGGAAATACTAAAGAGTTTATGACAAGCGGTATTAAGAAATTAATGGTTATATAATTACTTTCTTACTACAGGAATAATTTCTCCTTTTGCTAAGCGATAAGTATTCACATCTATCTCAGAAAGTTTGTTTGTGTAGTCTTCTTCTTCTACAACAAAACCAATACTTCTTAGTTTATTAAAATAATCTTTACCATAAATGCGAACATGATCGTATTGGCCAAATATTTTAGCACGTTCCTTTTTATCGGTAATAGAGTTGTCTTCAAAAGTGGTTTCTCTACCTAAATCTTGTGGAATTTGAAAAATTCCCCATCCTCCAGGTTTTAATACTCTATACAATTCTTGCATTGCTTTTGTGTCATCTGGTATATGCTCTAAAACATGATTACAAAAAATTACATCATATGTATTATCATTAAAAGGTAAGTTGCAAATGTCTGCTTTAACATCTGCTAGCGGAGAATTTAAATCTGTTGTAGTGTATTCTAAATTTTTTAGCTTTCTAAACCTTTTATAAAAAGCTTGTTCAGGAGCAAAATGTAATACTTTTAATTTTTTAGTAAAAAAAGTAGTTTCATTTTTTAGGTATACCCATAATAACCGATGTCTTTCTAAGGAAAGCGTAGATGGGGAAAGAACATTCTCTCTTTGGTTTTCGTATCCGTACGGAAGAAATTTTTTAAAACTTTTACCATCAATAGGATCGGTATAGTTTTTTCCTTTCATAAAAAATGCTAAAATAGGCCTAACCAAGTAGCTTAATTTAATAAGAAAAGGTCTTGGTATGGTATTTAAAATATATTTAAAAGCATTCTTCATGTAGTAGAGATAATCCTATTTTTTAAAAAGACTATTGTCTAAATTCTTCTTCTTCTGTACTGGTAATTCCTAATGCTTCGTAAATGTATTTAAAAGTAGAAAGTAATTCTGGTTTACCGTTTACTAGAGCAACATCATGCTCAAAATGCGCGCTTGGTTTACCATCCGCTGTAAGGATTGTCCAGCCATCTTTTAATTGTTTAATTCTTCTAGTTCCAAGATTTGTCATTGGTTCTATAGCAACAACCATACCTTCTACAAATTTTTTGCCTCTTCCTCTTCTTCCGTAATTTGGCATTTCTGGATCTTCGTGCATTTTACGACCTAAGCCATGCCCTACAAGTTCGCGAACAACACCATAACCATGATCTTCCGTAAATTTTTGTATTGCATACCCAACATCTCCAACTCTATTACCTGCTTTAAATTCACGTATACCAACATATAAAGACTCCTTAGTAATGTCGAGCATTTTTTTAGTTTCTGCAGCTACTTCTCCAACTTCAAAAGTGTAAGCATGATCGCCATAAAAATCATTTTTTAACGCACCACAGTCGATAGAGATAATATCGCCCTCAACTAATGGTGTACTATTTGGTATGCCATGTACTACTTGTGCATTGGGACTCATACATAGGGTGTTAGGAAAGTCGTACAAGCCTAAAAAACCTGGAATAGCTCCATGGTCTCTAATAAAAGTTTCTGCAAGTTTGTCTAATTGTAATGTAGTAACCCCTGGTTTTACTTCACTAGCAAGCATTCCTAATGTTTTAGAAACTATTAAAGCGCTTTCGCGCATTAATTCTATTTCTTCTGGTGTTTTTACTATAATCATAGTTTGCAAAGGTAAATATTTCCTTTTAAGGAAAGAAGTCTAATTTAATGGTGCTTTTAGTATAAAAATAAAGACCAACTTTTTAAGTTGGCCTTTTATATTAAGTAAATTGTAGTTGTGTTTAAACTAACGAATGTTGTGTCATTGCTTTTGGTTGCGGAATACCAATTAACTTAAGTATTGTTGGGGCAACATCTCCTAACACTCCACTTTCTATTTTCTTTAATTCTTTATCAATTAATATAATTGGTACTGGATTTGTTGTATGGGCTGTATGCGGGCTACCATCCGGATTCATCATAGTTTCGCAATTACCATGGTCTGCAATTAGTATTGTTGTATAACCATTTTCTAAACCTGTAGTAATTACATCTTTAGCACAAATATCTACTGCTTCGCAGGCTTTAATTGCAGCACTCATTACGCCAGTATGGCCTACCATATCTCCATTTGCAAAGTTTAAACAAACAAAATCTGCTTCTCCTTTTTGTAACTCGGGTACTAATGCATCACGTAATTCGTAAGCACTCATTTCCGGCTGTAAATCATATGTTGCAACTTTTGGAGAGTTTTTTAGAATACGAGACTCTCCTTTAAATGGAGTTTCTTGTCCGCCAGAAAAGAAAAAAGTTACATGAGGGTATTTTTCTGTTTCCGCTATTCGGATTTGCTTTTTGTTATTTTTTTCTAAAACTTCTCCTAAGGTTTGCGTAATATTATCTTTATTGAAGATTACTTTTATTCCTTTAAAATCGTCACTATAATTTGTTATTGTAACATAGTAAAGGTCTATTTTTTTTGTATTGTATTCTTCAAAATCTTTTTGATTAAGCATTTCGGTTAGCTCTCTTCCTCTGTCTGTTCTAAAGTTAAAAAAGATAACAACATCATCTTTTTCAATAGTAGCAAGAGGGGCACCATTACTATCTGTAGCTATTAATGGTTTTATAAACTCATCGGTAATATCTGCATCATAGTTTTCTTGAATACTGTTGGCTATGGAACTTGTTTTTGTTCCATTTGCATTTACTAGAGCATCATAAGCTAATTGTACACGTTCCCAACGTTTGTCTCTATCCATGGCATAATAACGCCCTGTTACAGAAGCAAGTTTAGTATTGGTGTTAGATATGTATTTTTCAATATCTTCTACATAGCCTTTTCCAGATTTTGGGTCTACATCTCTACCATCTGTAAAAGCATGAATATATGAGTTTTGTACACCTGCATTATTTGCAGCATCAATAAACCCTTTTAAATGATTAGTGTGTGCATGCACACCACCATTACTTAAAAGTCCTAAAAAATGTACTTTTTTATTATTTTCTTTAGCATAGGCAAGAGCATCTATCAATACTTTTTCATCTTTTAAAGTATTGTTTTCTATTGCTAAATTAATTTTTGCTAAATCTTGATAAACAATTCTACCAGCTCCTAAATTCATATGACCAACTTCACTATTTCCCATTTGGCCTGTAGGTAAACCAACATGTTCACCATCAGTTCTTAGGGTTGCATTTGGGTAGTTTTGGTATAACGCATCTATAAAAGGAGTTTGAGCATTATCTATGGCAGATACTTTTGGGTCTGGAGATTTTCCCCAGCCATCCAATATCATTAGGATTACTTTTTTGTTCATAATTATAGTGTCTTTATAGCATCAAAAGTACTATGATATATTTACTTAAACTAAGTTTCGTATTCAATTTTTTAGTGGTTTGTAAACAATATTGTATCTGTTTTAAAAAAATGTTAAAGATGTTAAATTAATATAAAAAAAGTGTTTTTTATGTAACAATATTAAATGCGCGTCGTCTTTTTTATATCAATTCATTTATTCATCAATTAAAAAACAAATCATCATGAAAAAATTAACAGTAACTATGGCTATTATGGCTGTACTTTTAAGTACAGGATTAATGGCGAATGAGAATGTAAGTGTATTAAAGTGTAATGAAACACAGTTTGTTGTAAACCCAGAAATTAGCACTTTTTGTAAAGCTATTTTAAGTGGAAATTTAAAATTAGTAAAAGGGATGATTGAAGCAGGAGAAGATGTTAATAAGGTATCTTTAGGAATGACACCTGCAATTTTTGCTGCACGTTATAACAAAGCAGAAATTTTAGAACTTCTTATTGCTAATGGAGCAGATCTTAAAATTAAATGTAAAAATGGTTTTACTATTACAGAAATTGCTAAAGAATCTAACGCTAAAGAGGCTCTTGCAGTTATAAAAAAAGCTAAAGGGTAAAAAAAAATGTGCTAAAAAAAATCCCATTCTATAGTAGAATGGGATTTTTTTTACAATAAAAAGTTCTTCTCCAATAGTGTTCAGGTAAAAGAGTGCGAACTAAAAATAATTAAAACTCAAATCCTGTAAATGCTCTGTATATAAAGGCATAAATTGCAAATGTTAACATAATGCCGCAAAAAACGGAATATGCCTTAAGTAACATTACTACAACGTTAGGATGGCAGTTTTCAAAAGCTTTTTCATAAATGTTTCTAAAATGTACTAGTGTTCCCATATAGTTTTGTTTAAAATTAAAAATTACAAAGCTATAAGGATTAAATCTGAGACGGTAATAAGACTATGGGAGCCCCAAATGTAGAAAAAAAAATAGAACTTTCGACGATTAAATAAATTTATTCGGTGAGCTGCAAAATTTAAGTAAATGTCTAAAAATCAGGTATAAATAAAATGTTTTTTGTCGAAATTAAAGTGCGTTTTATCGGTTTAATTTATACTTTACCTTTATATTTAATAATAGCTTCTTTAATTTTTTCTATTCTATTTTCAGGGTCGGGATGTGTACTTTGAAATTCTGGTGTTCTATTAGGGCCAGCAGCAGCTTTAAGTATTTCCATAACTTTTATCATTTCTTCTGGTTGGTAACCAGATTGAATCATAAAAAGAACTCCTAGTTCATCGCTTTCTAATTCGTCTCCACGACCATTGGTTAATAGTTTGTTTTGCCCAATACCGCCAACTAAACCTCCCATATCTGCACCAACTGTAGCACCCATGGTAAGTGTTTGCCAAAAACTACTATCTGCTATACGTTCTGCAGAATGGCGGCCAATAACATGTCCTATTTCGTGACCAAGAACACCAGCAAGTTGTGCCTCATTTAATTGAGAAAAAAGCGCATAGGTTATAAAAATTTGCCCACCAGGTAATGCAAAAGCATTAATGGTTTGGGTGTCTGCTAATAAATGAAAGTCGTATTCATAAGGAGTTTCTCTAGCAATACTACTATTTACTAATTTATTACCAACAGCATCTACAAAAGCTTGCATACGCTCATCTGGATAAAGTCCACCATGTTGTTGCGAAATTTCGGGTAAACTTTGTAAACCTATAGCAATTTCTTGCTCTGCGGTCATGTTTATATTTTGTGTTCTTCCTGTATATTCATTTTTTTCGCTATTGCTACAGCGTTGTATAAAAGCAAATGCAACAATAGCAAGACCAATAAAAATTCGAATTTTCCAACTTCCTCTATTCATGGTGTATAGTGTTTAAAATAGAGGCTCAATATACAAAAGAGTTATAAAAGGTTTTTATTTATATCTAAAATATTATTTCTAATATAATCTTTTATAAAGCCATTGGTAAAATGATCAGTACCATAAAAATCTTCATTTTGTAGTATAGAAAGAATATTTTTTCTTCTAAAAGCAGTTAGCATAGGTTTAGAAATAGGAGCGTAGCTATAATGCCAAGGTTCGTATTTAAACCCTTTTCTTTTAGGATGATCATTATAAACTAAATAAAAACCATATTTTTCCGAATTTTCGTCCATCCAATTTTTAAAATCTTCGTAAGGGCCTCCTTCTTCAAATTTATTTGGATTAAGTACATTACCTTCTACTTTACGATACCCATCTACAACATCAATATCGGTTCCCCAATGGTGTCTGCTAGTTCCTGGTATAGTGGAGTATTCTATAATTTTATCAATAGCATCCAATGGTTCCATGGCATCATCTTCTGTGTAAGCATCATATTTTCTTTCCCAAATTTGCACTTGTTTTTGAAAACTTCTGTAACTCGAAACAATTTTTAAATCTATTCCGGAACTATATGCTGCTTTTTTCATTTCTAAAAAAGCATCATGAGCTTCTTTTCTAAGATTTATGTTTTTGCCGTATAAATCAATATCTACTTTTCCCATTAATTCTAAAATAGAATATTCTTCATCTTTTTTTCCAAGTAATATGGAAGATGGTATAGTAGAAATGGCTAATGTTGTTAAGCTACTTTTTTTTAGGAATAATCTTCTTTGCATTTTTAATTATATTAATTACTAGAGATGCTATTGGTTTATAAATTTAGTTATTTTTTTGCATTGGAGGTTAAATAAAGATAACCTTGGTGTTTTTGCCTTAAATCGTTTAATGTTATTAAATAAAAGTAAACACCAGATGCCAAGCCATCGTTTCTTGTAATAACGGAGCTTCTATTAGAAAATCCACCAAACTCATTAGTGTAGTTGTTTTTAGAATAAACCATAATTCCGTATCTGTTGTAAATTTGTAGGTTGTTATTTGGAGAGTTTTCTATACCGTCTATTACCAGAAAATCGTTCACCCCATCTCCATTTGGTGTCATGTAATAATTATCTAGTTCCAGTAAATTAAATGCCTCTAAAACATCACTATTTCCTCCTATTGTAATAATAGCATAATCATTAGGTAAAAAAGTGTCAGATGTAATTGTTCCTAGGGTTAGGCTTCCTTGTACATTGGTATTTCCTAAATTAACCCATTGTTGTTGTGCTTTACTCCAGCCTACTATTTTTAAATCGGTAATAAATTCTCCTAAAGCACTTATGTTACTATAAATATCCCAAGTTAATGTAACGGTAGAAGGAATGTCTCCTTCTAAATGCCAAAATTCTTCTTCGCTAACTTTTAAGAGTTCTGTTTCTTTACTATTAGTGTCAAAAGATTCTGTAAATGTAGAAGGTGTATTTGGGTTTTCGTAAAAATATGCGCATTTAGCAAATGCATTTGTAGCTTGTGAATTTAGGGTTAGTGTTCGTAGTCTATCTTCTGTTCCTATAGGAAAAATAAAATCATCTTTATTTGTTATTGCTGCATAACCGTCTACTTTAGAAACCATATTTTCTCCAATGTAAAAAGCATTATTTAGAAAATTAATATAGATTTCTGAATTATTTCTTGGGGTTACAATATCTCCTGTTATTAGGTTAGTGTTATTTTCTACTTCAATAGATGTTTCTAAAAATAAGTTGTTATCTACAAGTATTTCTGTGTCATAAAAAACAGGAATGTTAGTTCCAGAAATATTTAAAGATGTATCGTAGCCATAAAAACCAACTAAGCCAAGGTTATTGTTAAAAGTACCATCATTTACTAAATTTATATGCAGCCCTACGGCAGTACCATCGTGTACTTGCAGATTTCCAAAATTATGTAAGGCATCTTGCGCTACAATGGTATGTTGTAGTAGTAAAAATAGGCCTATGGTTTTTAACAGTTTCATGTTTTTAATTTTGAAGTATATTATTATAAATCTAAAATGGTAAACATAAATTCCGAGTCAAATCTATTACGGTCTGTACCACCATTATCATTATCTCCAATAATAACTTCAAAACTAGAGCTAGTTTGGTTGGAGTAAGATATGCCTGGGTCATCGTTTCCAGCCCCACCTCTTCCTGGTTGGGTTAGTTGAATAATGTAATCTGCATCAGATACAATACCAGAAGGTAAATTAATTCGGTAATGACCATTGCCAGTTAACTTGGTAACAGTAATACCTGTTGTTGCTTTAACAATGCCACCACCACTAGAAATTTTACCGATAGCTTTTACAGGATTGTAATTCGTAACCCATTCTGTTCCTGTTGCAGTAGCAGTTAATACTTGCCCTGCAGTACCAGGAGAATCATTTTCATCCACCAAGGTTCCTTCTAGTTCTAATGATTGTGTTACAATAACTTTTGTATTTCCTGTTGTAACTTCATCTATAATTAAAGCATCGTTGCCACCTACAGTTAAACCTATCTCATCAGCAGCTTTTCTGTACATACCCGTATTTGTATCTTCATGAAACCTATAGGAAGGTTCATTAGTAGTACCAGAAGAATTTAGATACCCTGCTGATCTAACTGCACCAGATACTTGTAATTTATTACTAGGACTATTATTTCCAATACCTAGACTGGTGCCGTCCCAAAATAATTGCGAGTTGTCTTCAGTAACTGAGCCATCTGTATCAGCAAAAAATATGGAGCCTTGAGTACCGTTTACCGTCTGATTATCTACATAGGTTTTAACTGCAAGTTCTGTTGGGAATTTTGTGTTAGTTCCATCTGCCAGAGTAACATCGGTAGATTTGTTAGCGGTATCTTCTTTATCGTTTTGTAAGGCTGTAATATCGGTATCGTTGCTAGCAATTGCAGTTGCGTTTGTTGCAATATCCGTATCATTACTCGTAATCGCATTGGTATTCGCAGTAATATCACTAGATTCTTCTAAAGCTGAAAGGTCAGCAGAAAGCGTAGTACCACTTTCAGTAACGCTTAAGTTAGTACCATCAAAAGTAACGGCAGAAATATCATCATCGGTAGTGATGGTACCTACTTGATTATCTACATAAGTTTTAACTGCATTTTGTGTTGGAAAAGCCACATCGGAAGTGCCTAAAGCAACATCGGTAGATTTGTTGGCAGTATCTTCTTTATCGGATTGTAGTGCCGTAATATCGGTATCGTTGCTAGTAATGTTAGCTGTGTTTGCAGCTTCCGCTGCAGTAGCACGAGTAATTTCGTTATTAATAGCAGTAGTGTTTGCAGTAATATCTGCAGATTCTTCTAAAGCCGAAAGGTCCGCAGAAAGCGTAGTACCACTTTCGGTAACACTTAAGTTGGTACCATCAAAAGTAACGGCAGAAATATCATCATCGGTAGTGATGGTACCTACTTGAGTATCTACATAAGTCTTTACAGCATTTTGCGTTGGGAAAGCAACATCGGAAGTACCTAAAGCCACATCGGTAGATTTGTTGGCAGTATCTTCTTTATCGGATTGTAGCGCCGTAATATCGGTATCGTTGCTAGCAATTGCAGTTGCGTTTGTAGCAATATCCGTATCGTTACTCGTAATCGCATTGGTATTCGCAGTAATATCTGCAGATTCTTCTAAAGCCGAAAGGTCCGCAGAAAGCGTAGTGCCACTTTCGGTAACACTTAAGTTAGTACCATCAAAAGTAACTGCAGAAATATCATCATCGGTAGTGATGGTTGCTACTTGAGTATCTACATAAGTCTTTACAGCATTTTGTGTTGGGAAAGCCACATCGGAAGTACCTAAAGCAACATCAGTAGATTTGTTAGCGGTATCTTCTTTAAGAGCGATAGCCGCATCTGCATCCGACTCGTTTTGGTCAACATCATTTTGCACAGCAGTAATGGCATTATCTGCATCTAATTCGTTTTGGTCCACATCCGCTTGTAGTGTAGAAATTTCAGCAGATTCTTCTAGATCGGAAAGGTCCGCAGAAAGCGTAGTACCACTTTCGGTAACACTTAAGTTGGTACCATCAAAAGTAACGGCAGAAATATCATCATCGGTAGTAATGGTTGCTACTTGAGTATCTACATAAGTCTTTACAGCATTTTGTGTTGGAAAAGCCACATCGGAAGTACCTAAAGCAACATCGGTAGATTTGTTCGCAGTATCTTCTTTATCGGATTGTAGTGCCGTAATATCGGTATCGTTGCTAGTAATGTTAGCTGTGTTTGCAGCTTCCGCAGCAGTAGCACGAGTAATTTCGTTATTAATCGCAGTAGTGTTTGCAGTAATATCTGCAGATTCTTCTAAAGCCGAAAGATCAGCAGAAAGCGTAGTACCACTTTCGGTAACACTTAAGTTAGTACCATCAAAAGTAACGGCAGAAATGTCATCATCGGTAGTGATGGTTGCTACTTGAGTATCTACATAAGTCTTTACAGCATTTTGTGTTGGGAAAGCCACATCGGAAGTACCTAAAGCCACATCGGTAGATTTGTTTGCGGTATCTTCTTTATTGGATTGTAAATCTGTAATATCTGTATCATTACTCGTAATCGCATTGGTATTCGCAGTAATATCTGCAGATTCTTCTAAATCGGAAAGGTTAGCAGAAAGCGTAGTACCACTTTCGATAACACTTAAGTTGGTGCCATCAAAAGTAACAGCAGAAATATCATCATCGGTAGTAATCGTACCTACCTGATTATCTACATAAGTCTTTACAGCATTTTGTGTTGGAAAAGCCACATCCGAAGTACCTAAAGCAACATCGGTAGATTTGTTCGCAGTATCTTCTTTATCGTTTTGTAGCGCCGTAATATCGGTATCGTTGCTAGCAATTGCAGTTGCGTTTGTAGCAATATCCGTATCGTTACTCGTAATAGCAGTAGTATTCGCAGTAATATCACTAGATTCTTCTAAAGCCGAAAGGTCTGCAGAAAGCGTAGTACCACTTTCGGTAACACTTAAGTTAGTGCCATCAAAAGTAACGGCAGAAATATCATCATCGGTAGTGATGGTTGCTACTTGAGTATCTACATAAGTCTTTACAGCATTTTGTGTTGGAAAAGCCACATCTGAAGTACCTAAAGCAACATCGGTAGATTTGTTCGCAGTATCTTCTTTATCGTTTTGTAGCGCCGTAATATCGGTATCGTTGCTAGCAATTGCAGTTGCGTTTGTAGCAATATCCGTATCGTTACTCGTAATAGCA
>CANNFY010000004.1 GCA_947504045.1 uncultured Maribacter sp. | reverse complement strand
CGAAAAAATAAAAATAATCTGGAATTATTATCCTTTTAATCATCACAAAAAAGGTCAACCTATTTCAGGACAAGACACTCGCCAAATCAATTGGATTTGACATTTTAAATAACCAAAAATAAAAAGCAAACAAAAAGCTTCGGCTAATCGCTTATACGGAAACAAAAAAATACTTTTATTCCCGTACTACTCATAGCCAAAACTGATAAAGCATATAAAAAAAATAAGATTTGCGCACATTTCATTTTGAAAAAGAAAAATATGGATTTGAACTTCAAATGGACTTACATAGGTTCGAAACAAATCCTAACGTGTTTTTTGAAGAATCTCCCCATACTACTGACTTTTTTGAAATTTTTATTTTTGAAAAAGCTAAAGGACATATTAACTTAAATGGCCATAGTTTAAATATTGAAGAGAACTCTTTATTTTTTATTTCTCCTTACCAAAAAAAAAGCTGTAAAATAGAGCTTTTAGGCATTAAAGGTTTTCATCTTGTTTTTCAAAACGACTTCTTATCCAGTTTTTTTGATGATAAACTTTTTGTATATAGGCTTCAATATTTTTATAATTCAAAGTATCCGCAATACTTACAACTAACAAAAAATGAATATCATAAAACTCAATTTGCGCTAAATGAAATTATATCTGAAATAGCAGATTTTCAAAATGATAGCCTTCATATTATCAGGTCTCTTTTGTATTTCTATTTATCAAAATTAAACAGATTATTTTCAAAACATTACAAAATTTCAGATAAAACACAAGGCAGTTCTGCAGTTTACAGATTTAAGGAAAAATTAGAATTAAATATCCGAAAGTTTCATTCTGTAGATGAGTATTGTAAGCTACTCAATATTTCCAGACAACACTTAAACAAGGTAAGTAAAGAGTACTTTGGATGCACTTCCAAAGAAATTATTCATTTTAGATTACTACAAGAAATTAAAATGGAGTTACGGTATTCCAATAAAACTATTTCTGAAATTGCTGACGCTTTAAATTTTAGTGAAGCCAATAATCTTACACGATTTTTTAATAGACTTGAAGGAACTACGCCTAGTATGTATCGCTTAAATTACCAAAACGATAGTAATTTATCATAAAACGATATATTCTAAACAAGAGTAAAACTCAATCTTTGCAAGTATTAAAAAATCAATAATACTATGAAAAATTTATTCTATTTCAATTTATTTGTTATCCTAATTAGCTTGCAATTATCTCAAGCACAAAATAAAACTAAGGTCATTCCAATGAATGCTTCAAATTGGCAGATACCTAAAGGAACGTCTTCTTTTGAAACATTTGACAATAGAGAAACACTTCTTTTAAATGGTAAAGCTTTTTTGAAAAACAACCAATTTTCAAATGGAACTATTGAAGTTGATGTTTATGCCAATAATAAAAGGAGTTTTGCAGGTATTATTTTTAGAAAGCAACAAAATACTATGGAGGAAGTTTATATGAGACTTCATAAATCAAATCAAGCAGATGCTTTACAATATTCGCCAACTTATAATGAAGAATTAACCTGGCAATTATATAAAGAATACCAAGCCAATGTTAACTTTAAAACTAAAGGTTGGAATACCTTACGCATTGAAATAAACGGTAAAAATGCAACTATTTTTGTTAATGATGAAAAAGTACTTACCGTAGATAATCTTAGGACAACACATAATAAAGGAGAAATTGGTCTATTCGCATTATTTAATAATAGATTTTCAAATTTTAGATTTACTAATAAAGATGCTATTAGTCAAACTAAAACAAATACTCAAAACAACATAAAACCTAACATTATATCACAATGGAATATTACAAAAGGGTTTCCATTTGTTGAAGAAAAACTACAGTTCAAAAGTTTTTTAAAAGAACATTATACAACTGTATTAACTGAAAAATCAGGTTTACTTCCATTGTCCAAATTTATTAAAAAACCATCAGCTGGGAATTTCGAAAAAAATACAGAAGTCTATGCTGTAGCTTCTACTAATATTGAATCGAATAACAACAAAATGATACTATTTTCTTTTGATTATAGTGATAAAATAATCGTTTATCTAAACGGAATAGCCATTTTTAAAGGTAATAATGCATTTAGGTCTAAAGGAATACAATATCAAGGACATATAGATATTAATGCTAACAAATTATATTTAAACTTAAAAAAAGGAAAGAATACACTCCATTGCGTTATTATTGACAAAGCAAATGGTTGGGGTCTAATTGGGAAATTTGAATAATACGCTTTACATATAATTTATTGCTGGTTCTAGCCTACTTACGAATATTCCTTCGGAATATTCTATTCGGTTTTTATTTGCTAAATTAGTTGCTAACATACACAACGTATCATATACAAAACTGTTAGCTTTAATTATGAAAAACATATTAATCATATTGATATTTTTTTTCTCAACAAATGTAGTAAAGGCTGATTTTGTGTCCATCGACTTTATTTCTATGACTCATAAGGCTAATGAAATTGCTTCTGGAGAAATAATTTGTGTTGACAAAAGCGTGTTTGAATTAAAAGTGAATCGAAGTCTAAACTCTGTAAATCATGTGCTCACAATACAAAAATTTGAGGATTGGACTTGTGCGATTAGATGGTCAGATTATTTTGTTGGACAAAAATTATTAGTATTCCTAGTAAAGGATGAAAATGGACTTTATCCTATTGGGGCGGGAAACGAAGGAGAGCTGCCTATTTTAGACAATAAAGTATACCCGAGCCTAATGACATGGTGTTTTGACTATGGTAAGGTAAAAAGAATAAAGCCTTATCCTAAATATAAAAAATATGATTCGGAAGAATATGTTGGAATTGAATTAGAATTGGATTTTATGTGGGATTATATAAAAATATTGAAAGATTGTTTTGTTTTTTCATCAGTCCGTTACTCAAGAGTAAAATCTGGAAAATGGACTTGCTCTTCAGAAAAGGCGCATGAACTGAAGAATTCTAATAATCTATACGCTCAAACTTTCGAAAGATTAATAACTAATTCCAACAATGCCTATAATTAATACGGGTTTAGTCGTTTAAGATATAAAGCTAGAATATCAGCTAACTACACCAAATCTTTTGGATTTGGCTTTTGATATAAAAAAATTAAAAACAAAAAAGCTTCAGCTAATCGCCTAAACGGAAACAAAAGCATACTTTTATTCCTTTACTAAACATAGCCGAAGCCGTTAGCGTTCATTAAGACCAACCATTACCTAATGATAAAATTCTTTAGAAAAATTCGCAAAAACCTACTCTCAGAAAATAAATTTAGCAAATACATACTATACGCTATAGGCGAAATTGTGCTTGTAATTATTGGTATTCTTATCGCGCTTCAAATAAATAACAAAAACGAACAGCGTAAATCCGAAAATAAAATTGTTTCTATTTTAAAAGAAGTACAACATGATTTAGGACTAGATATTCAAAAATCGGACGAACTAATTGCCTATTATAAAACAAAAGATTCAATCATCAACTTAATACAAACCGATAAACTAACCTATGATGATTATAAAAATGGTTATCAAAATACTTTAAGATATGCTATCATGAATGCTTTTCATATGAAAATTCATGCAAATGGATATACCAACCTGATAGAAAATGTTGATAATGTTCCTAAAAAGCTAAAAGCAGTTATTGAGCCATTGAACGATATATATATTTATAACAAATACGAAATAGACAAGTTTGATAAGCGATTGGACTTGATTACAGATAGAGTGATAGACAAGTTAGCTAAAAGTAAAGATTGGTATTACAGATTAGATCAGCCTCAAATAGAAGATGAGATGATTGATTTTTTCCTAAATGACCCTTACTATAAAAATGATGTTGATCTATACCAAAATGCTGGCTGGACAAACTTGGCATACCATGTTACAATATTTAGAGAAAATGCAATTAATGCATACAAACAAATTAACGCACTTATTGAAAGTAATGAACCGCTTCCCGATTTTATACCACATAATTTAGTTCATCTAACCACAGCACAACTAAATGAATATGTGGGTACTTTTAAGGTTGTAAAGTATGATGGGTACGATGGTCCTATTCCAGACCTAAATTATAAAATTCAGATACAAGACAATGGTCTAGTGGGCATTATGAATGGAGATCTTGAAGATATGGATTATTTCTATTTTGAAACAACAGATAAGATATTTGGTCAGAATGACATTTACCTTAAAGGAGAGTTTATAAGAGATAGTTTGAATGAAATTACATCTTTGATTATTATGAAAAATGGAATGGGAGCTCACTTAAATAAACTTGAAACTAATTAATAAAAATTAATAACTAAAGGCTAACAACGTACAAATTTCATTGCCACTACAAGTCTACTTACAAAAATCCTAACAAATTATCTATTCGGTTTGTATTTGCTAAATTAGTTGTTTAAACTACGCTAATACTCGTGTACTATACCTTTATATCCAATTCCAAACATCAATGAAAAAAACACTGTACATATTAATAGCAATTTTATGCTTAAACTGTAAAACAAACCACAATAAAAAAACAGCTAATAAAGCACCAAACATATTATTTATAATAGCAGATGATATGGGAAAAGATGCGTTAGAAGGATATACCGAAGGAAGGATTAAGCCACATACACCAAATATAAATGCGATTAGAAAAGGAGGTTTAAGCTTTACTAATTTCTGGACATACCCAACCTGTTCGCCAACCAGAGCATCAATGATTACGGGGAAATATGGATATAGAACAGATGTACGATGGGCCAATCAAAAATTGAGTGAAAGTGAAGTTTTATTACAAAAATACATTACCCAAAACACTAATAATTTATACGCAACAGCTGTAGTTGGTAAATGGCATATCTCGGGTTACGATACCACTATTAATCCAGAAACATTTGGCATAGACTATTACGCTGGCATATTTAAAGGTTCTGTAAAAGATTATTACAACTGGCCTTTATCAGAAAACGGAAAACAAACAATAGTAACAGAATATACTACCAAGAAATTTACAGATTTAGCATTCAATTGGATTAACAAACAAGAAAAACCTTGGTTTATGTGGTTAGCATATAATGCACCACATACGCCTTTTCATATTCCTCCTACAGAAATGCATAGTCAAGGTAATTTACCGCTTTACACAAAAGATGCAGATCCAACACCTTATTTTATGGCTTCTATTGAGGCTATGGATTTTCAAATAGGAAAACTATTAAACACCATGTCTAAAGAAGACATAGAAAATACGATTATCATTTTTATGGGGGATAATGGTTCAGAACCCATAGTTACTCAAGATCCATACAAACAAAATCAAGTAAAAAGAAGTCTATATCAAGGGGGAATAAATATGCCATTATTTGTATCTGGTAAGAGTGTTGAAAGAAAAGGAATTGATACTAATTTATTAACGAGTACAGATATTTTTGCTACAATAGCCGAAATAGCAGGTGTAGAAATGGATGCAATAAATGATAGTAAAAGTTTTAAGCCGCTTTTTTCTGAAAAGAAAACCATCAGAAAATATCAGTATTCTGAAATGAAGAATGAAAAAAATGATGCTTGGACCATTAGCAATGGCACATACAAATTATTAGTATTTGCTGATGGAAAAGAGGAAATGTACAATTTAATTAATGATCCCTACGAAAAAAATAACCTTTTAAATGCAACACTAAATACTATTGATGTAAACTCTAAAAAAGAGTTAGAAATCGAGTTATCAAGAATAAAAAATTAGAAACAGCTATAAACTACAGTAAATAATTAATTATCGGTAAAAGCCAGTACTACTAGTTTTACAAAATATTCTTTTAGTTGTTGTTTGCTACATTAGTTGCTTACACATGAAAAAATTATATAATTTATAACTACTTCTCTCCTACTTTTAAAATAATTCTAAGTCTTCTATTCTTTATATATTTGCTAATCTAGAGGATTTAATGCTTAATAACTGTAATACAAACACTTTGCGTATTATTGAAATCAGATGGAAAAAATTAAGGTAGTAAAAAAACAGATTCTACAACGTAAAGGCGATTTACACAGTAAATCTTATAAAGTAGAATCTGGCTTATTAAGAAGCTATACTATTGATGATAAAGGAAAAGAACACATATTTATGTTTGGTCCTGAAGGTTGGATTGTTACAGACTACGTGTCTCCTAATGAACCTTGTGAATTATATATAGATGCTATAGAAGATTCTGTAATTGTTCCTATAGAAAAAACATCTTCACAAGATATTGACCTAAAAAAGTTTATAAAACGAATTCGGGTATTACAAAACAGAGTAATAATGCTTATGAGCGCTTCAGCAGTTGATAGATATGAGCATTTTATATCTACCTATCCAAATATTATACAAAGAGCACCACAACACATGATTGCTTCTTACCTTGGTATTACACCCGAAGCTTTGAGTACTTTAAAAAACCAGAGACTTCGCTCTAAAAAAAAGTAAATTTCTTAATCTACATTAATGCATAAAAATTCAGTTCTTCTGTTATTTACACTTTAAATAATTTTTAATCAAAATACCAGAAAAAATGAATATTACACTTTACATAGCACAAGGCTTATTAGCCTGTATGTTCCTAATGGCAGGAATAATGAAAGTAACAAAAAATAAAGAAACGCTTCGTGAAAAACTAGGAGATTGGACAGATAATTATACCGAAAAAAAACTGAAATTAATAGGCCTATTAGAAATTTTAGGTGCCATAGGTATTGTTTTACCCATATTTATTAGCGCATTAGCAATACTAGTACCTATTGCTGCAATTGGAATAGCTATGATTATGGTTGGAGCGTTAATACTTCATCTTAAAAGAAAAGAAAAAGACAAAGCAATTGTAAACCTTATCCTTTTATTACTAGCTCTATTTATAGTGGTAGGAAGACTATACGTATAACCAGTACGTTAAAATACATCACTATTAATTTGATAGTGTTTAATAAAACTTAAAAACAATATGAAAATCTCATTTAAATTTTCATTACTAATACTATTGATTACTATTAGTAGTCAACTTCAAGCACAAAAAAATGTTTCAATAACTAAAACTATTGATATTCCTGTAAGTAAGGATAAATTATTCAATTATATATCAGACTTAAATAATGATGTTGTGTGGAGAGCTGAAGTAGATAGTATGGTACAAATTACTTCACCAAAATATGGTAAAGGTTTTACTGAATATTCTTCGTTTGGAAAAAAGCGCACCATAACACCAACATATGTAACGGAAAATAAAAATCATAAAATTGTATACACAACTCCAGATACCGCAAAATATTACCTACAAAGTATTAGAGAAGTGACTACTCTTGAAAATGGAGAATCTAAATTTACATACACTTTAATTTTTGATAATAAAATGACAAGAGAAACGGCTCCTTTTGTAATACCAAAGTTTTTAACAAAAATGTTTTACGGTAGCACAATGAAAAAATATTTAAAAGTGTTAGCAAAAGAGTTTGATAAATAAAAAAATAATGAAAAAACAATTTATTCATCAAATTCAATTTCAAACGCCTGCTTCTATTAGCACAGTGTATAATTTTGCAAAAAAAGTTGAAAGAAGAAGCGAGTGGATTTCCATAATTAATAAAGTAGAATTAGTAGACAGCCCTATTAAAATAGGTAGTAAATTTAAAGAGTTTACTAATAAAGGAACAATAATTCTTGAATTTACAGCTCTTGAACCAAATAATAAAGTTGCATACAAAACCATTGAGTCTAAAGGTCTTTTTGCAGATATAAATTGGGAAATTAAAGAAAAAAATGAAGGTAGTTTTGTTCAAATATTATTTTCTTTTAAAGCAAAAGGATTTCTAAAAATAGTATTACCTCTTATTTTTAATAAAATTAAAAAAGGAATAAACGAAGACATTAAGGTGCTTGAAAGCCTATTACTTAAAAATTAGCATCAAATAGGACACATTATAAATAAAACAATAATCTATTAATGTAGCGCCAAACAAAAGTTTATCGAAAATAAATATGCTACTATTAATACAATTAACCATTCTGTTTTTTAGATTTATATTACACAAGTAATTTAAAGCATAAATAGAATGGAGAATCTAGATTTTTTTCTTGAAACAGCTAAAGAAAATAATTTAACAGAAGATGTAATTAAGGAATTAATACGGGTTTCTACATTAGAACAGATAAAGTCTAAAACAGTACTTTTAGATTATGGCCAAAATTGCAATAAAATATATTTTATTTTAAAAGGTGCATTTATAACTAAAGCTTGGGATGAAGAAAAGCAAATTGAAAAAACAATAAGCTTTAATATAGATTCTTTTCAGCCTTTTTTAACAAATCCTGAATCCTATTTTTCAAACGTAGTAAGTGACACATGTATACAAGCAATTAGCGATGCCACTATTATGGGCTTTAATAAAAGAGATTTAGAAAAAATATCGTCTAATAATAAAATATATAATCAGCATTACAATAAAATGATAATTGATGGTTTAATAGCTGAAAATCAAATTAGAATAAAACTATTAACCTACTCTCCAAAAAAGTTTTACTGTTATTTAAGGACTAATTATCCCGAAATTATTCAAAATATTCCTTCTAAACATATAGCTAGTTTTCTTGGTATTTCAGATGTTTGGCTTAGTAATTTAAAAAAAAGTATATAGTTTTCTTAAATTAATTTAAGTGTCGTTGTTTTTATGTAATCTACTTTTATACAATACAAAAAGTATAAATAATAAAATATAAATATTATGACAACAACTGAATATAAAACAGTCGATTACAAAAAAGCAGATGCAACGCACATCAATTTTCCAGTAACTAATCGTGAAGAACATTTTGAATGGTGGTATTTTGATGCTCATTTTGATAATGGAGACCATTTTGTGGTAATGTACTCACTTAACGATACAAGGTTAAACCCAAGAATGCCATCAGTAAGACTAAACATGTACCCAAAAGGACAACCAGAAATCTGGAAACTTAAAGAATATAAAGAGGAAGAAGTTACTACAAGTTATGAAAAATGTGATGCTACATTTGGCGAAGAATACTGTAAAGACTGTGGTGATTATTATGAGTTATATACTATGATTGATGGTTATGGCGCTAAATTAAAGTTGCAAAAACAAAACCACCCATATACTACAGAAGGTACTAACGCTCCAATGCCTTGGACAGTTGCAGTTCCATCAGGACCAATAGAAGGTGAATTGTATAAAGGAGGCGAAGCAATACAAGTAAAAGGTGTTGGATACCACGATCATAACTGGGGAGAAAAAACACTTGCTGGAAAGGTTAAAAACTGGTATTGGGGAAAAATTCATACCTCAGACATTTCAATTGACTACGGAATCTTTATGGATTTTAACGACCAGGTAGCTATACCAGGTGCAATAGTTACAGATAAAAATAATTTACTAATGACACCTATAGATTCGCCTGAAACAACACAATTTGAAGCTACTATTAATGATACGATGACAGAAGAAACTATGGGCTATACTTTCGCCAAAGATTTTACACTAAAAGGCAAAAAAGGAGACGTTAGTTTTATTGCAAACATTAAGCTTAAAGAGATTGTTATGGTTGAAAAAGCCAAATTACATCCAGGTGAAGACGCATATAGATATATTGCCAATGAGGAGTTAACAGTTAATCGAAATGGTAGTACAAAGACCTATTATACAGAAGGGTTACACGAAATTGTCTACCTAAAACAATAACAAAAAATAATATAACTAAATTAAAGCCCAATTTGTTTGGGCTTTAATTTACTTCAAACTCATAAAAATCTATAAATTTTAACAAACTCAGAAATATAATATTTGATCAAGAAAATTCAATTGAAAAGTAAAACGTTGAATGAAAATAGATTAAATAAAAAATTAATTGCTCGGCAAAAGTCACTTACAAAAAATCTCCCCTTCTAGACTTTCTTTTCTCAAGAATTATTTGCTAAATTTATAATACAATCCATGTTGAAATTATTAGTAGGCAAAAAATAGGATTCTGATGTTCTTTTTACTTGATATTCAATTCATTCAGCACTAAAAAATGGAGAAAAGAAATTAATATGTGAATTATGAATAAAAAATCAGTTATCGTTAAATGGGGCAGATTTATAAATGGAATTCCCTATTATATATTTAGCTTAATTCCATTATTTTTTGCCTATGCGTTTATCTTTGATAAAAATTCACAAGTATCTGGTGTTGTAGGAATTATCCCTTTATTTTTAGGGTTAATGTTTATAATTGTTGGGCTTTCAAAATCAATAAATACTACCGAGTTTAAATTAATTAACGGAAACACTTTAATTACAAAAACAAAGCCTATACCTGTTGGTGGTAAAATTAACACACAACTAAAAAATATTGCATCATTTCAATCAAAATCATATAGTTCAGGATTAAGTAGTTCAAATGGGAATTATTATTTGACCATAAAAATGAAAAATGGAGAGGTAAAGCGCATACCTAATATACCTATGAAAAAAGATATCGCTGATAAATATTCAGAAATTTTAACCAATAGTTTTATAGCTTAATAAAGAGCATACACAAAAACGTTAGCCGTAAAATATGCCGAATAAAAAATACTAAAATGTTAATTAGAAGACTATTTTTTTATTATTCCCTAATAACTAATCCTAAACGAATTTTTCTAATTGATGCTTTTGGTGCTTTACTATCAACTATTACATTATTCGGAATTTTAACACCACTGGAACAATACTTCGGCATACCAAAAAAGACTTTATATGTATTATCAGCATTTGCATTTTGCTTGTTTACATACTCCGTTAGTTGTTATAAATTTATTAAAGCAAATTGGAAACCTTTTTTAAGAATATTAGTTATATGTAACATATTATATTTGATATTTTCTCTTGTATTACTAATTAAACATTCTAAAAAAATTACTAAGCTCGGATGGAGTTATTTTACAATAGAATTAATCCTAATTGGAATAATTATATTTTTGGAATATAGATGCTATTTAATTGATAATAAGAATTAAAAATTCTAATAAAATATATCTAAAAAACTTAATTTTGGGGCTTTAAAAAACACATCAATCAATGCAAATAAATTTATATAAACCCTTTAGTGTTTTAGTAATTATTCTATTAAGCAGTTTTGCTCCCATACAAGAAAGTATAGAAATTTCGGGGAAATTAATAGAAAAAGAAACCCTACAACCAATACCATATGCAACTATTGTTGTTAAACATAAAACTACAAACAAGGTAGTTACAGGTGCAACAACAGATGAAAATGGTAATTTTAATATTTCTGCTACAAATCCAGAATTTTATGTAGAAATTAGTTTTATGGGGTTTGAAACTAAAAAAATAACAGAGTTTTCAATTTCTAACAAAAAAGTTGCTTTAGGAACAATAAAACTAGCACCAGACAGCCAAGCTCTTGATGAAGTAGTAATTACCGGAGAAGTATCTAAAACCGTTTTTAAATTAGACAAACGTGTTTTTAATGTTGGAAAAGATATTAGTAGTACAGGAGTTAGTGCAATGGAAGTTCTTAACAATGTGCCCTCTGTAAATGTAAGTATTGAAGGAGATGTAAGCCTTCGAGGAAGCTCTGGTGTACAAATACTTATCAACGGAAAACCCTCTGTTCTTGCAGACGAATCAAGTAACGCTCTAGGCACAATAACTGCAGATATGATAGAAAGTATTGAGGTTATAACAAACCCTTCTGCTAAATATGAAGCTTCTGGTACTGCAGGAATACTAAACATAATTCTTAAAAAAGAAGAAAAAAAAGGGTGGAATGGTTCTGTTTCTGTAAACACAGGAATTCCTGATAATCATAGTTTAGGTTTAAGTTTAAATCGTAGAACAGAAAATTTTAATTTATTTGCTCAATTAGGTGCTGGCTATCGTTCTTTACCTCAAGATTCAGAAGGTATAAACAGAGACCTAACTAACGGAGAAGTAATTTTTAGTGATGGTGAAGAATTTAGAAATGAAACTTTTTTTAATGTAACACTTGGTACAGATTACCATATAAACGAATTAAACGTACTAACCCTTTCTGGTAACTTTGCTTATGAGATTGAGGACCAACCATCTAACTATAATTTTGAGTATTTTGATGAAAATAATAATTTAATTTCTAACTGGTTAAGAGAAGAAACTACCGAAGCAACTAACCCAAAATACCAATACGAACTTAACTATAAAAAACAATTTGAAAATAACAAAGAGCATACATTACAATTTAGTGCATTAGGAAGTTTTTTTGGTAAAGACCAAGAATCGCAATTTATAAACACAACTATTTCTGGTTCCGATACTAATAGTGATCAACAAACAGAAACAAATTTTAAACAAGCAGATTATACTTTTAAAGCGGACTATGTAAATCCGCTATCCAAAATATACACTATTGAAACTGGATTACAATATGTTATAAACGATGTTGGTAACGACTTTGAAGTACGCGATTTAGTTAATGGCGTATATGAAGTTAGCGAAGATTTAACTAACAATTTTGAATGGGATCAAAAAGTTTTTGGGTTTTATGCTACAGGTGCCTATGAAAAAGAAAAATGGGGGTTAAAAGCTGGCTTAAGACTAGAACATACCAACGTTAAAACCTTTTTAGCTAACACCAATAGTAGTAATCAGCAAAATTATACTAATTATTTTCCAACATTACACTCTTCGTATAAAATATCGGATAACATTTCATTTCAAGCGGGTTATTCTAAAAGAATTTTTAGACCACGTTTATGGGATTTAAACCCATTTTTTAATATTAGAAACAATTTTAGTATTCGAGTAGGAAATCCAGATTTACAACCTGAATTTACAGATTCCTATGAAATTACAAGTATTTATAAACTAGGAAAAGCATCTTTAAGTTCTAGTTTGTATCACAGGTATACAACAGATGTAGTAGAAAGAGTTTCTACATTTGAAGACAATGTAACCTTTTCAGTACCAAATAATATTGGCACAAACTCCTCTATTGGGTTTGAAACTAACGGAAAATATAGTCCAAATAATTGGATAACACTTACAGGAGATTTTAATTTTAATTACTTTAATAGAGTTGGTACATTTGAAGAACAAGTATTTGATTTTATTGGACGACAATGGTCTTCTAGATTAGGTTCAAAAATAGGTTTACCTGTGGATATTGATGTAGAATTTACCGGAAACTATCAATCTGGATATGAAACTATACAAGGGGAACAAACTGGTTATGCTTTTTTAGATTTAGGAGTACGTAAAAAGATTTTTAAAGGTAAAGCAATTGTAAACCTTGGAATACGCGACCTATTTGAATCTAGAATTCAAGAACGTTTTGTAAACCAACCAACTTTTGAAACTTATAGTTATAGCCAAAGAGGACGGTTTATAACTTTAGGCATTAGTTATGGTTTTGGTAAAGGAGAAGCCATGACGTATTCTGGTGGACGAAGACGATAATTTTTATTTTCATAAAAAAGTAAGTATAACATACCTATTTTAGGTATAATACTGTACGTTTTAAATAGTTAAAAAAATTACCCTAACACTCTAAAAATTAAATTTTTAACTTCTTGTTTTGGTTGGTTTTGTAATACGCATTCTTAATCAAGTTATTTAAAAGAAAGTTAAAGTTTAGGGTTTTTACAAACTGTTATTTTATTTATAAAGATCTTTATCTAAAAAATAAATGAAATGAAAAAAAATATAATCACAACACTATTCATACTCGTAGTTTTTCAGCTAACTATAGCACAATCAGAAAATTTAAAGTGGTTAGATGTAGAACTTTCTAATTATAAATACCCTTACCCAGTTTCTACTCTTAACCTAAAAATACAAGAACAAGATTTAAAAATGGCGTATATGGATGTTACGCCAAATAATTATAATGGTAAAAACATTATACTATTTCATGGAAAAAACTTTAATGGTGCATACTGGAAAACTACTATTAAAGCCTTAACTAATGAAGGTTTTCGTGTAATTGTGCCAGATCAAATTGGTTTTGGAAAATCTTCTAAACCACAACATTTCCATTACACTTTTCAGCAATTAGCACAAAACACAAAAACACTATTAGATACTTTAAACATACAAAAAACATCTGTTTTAGGGCATTCTATGGGAGGTATGTTAGCTACAAGATTTACTTTAATGTATCCGAAAATAGTGGATAAATTTATTTTAGAAAACCCAATTGGACTTGAAGATTGGAAACTAAAGGTACCCTATAAACCTGTAGAATGGTGGTATAATAATGAGCTTAAAAAGAGCTATAATGGCATTAAAAAATACCAATTAGTTAATTATTACGATAATAAATGGAAAACAGAGTACGACCAATGGGTAAATCTACTTGCTGGTTGGACACTAAATTCTAATTACAAAACAATAGCTTGGAATAATGCTTTAACTTATGATATGATTTTTACCCAACCGGTAGTATATGAGTTTAAAAATATTACTGCACCAACCTTACTTATTATTGGCACTAGAGACAGAACCGCCCTTGGCAAACCTTTAGTATCCGAAGAAATACGAAAAACAATGGGCTTGTATAGTAAACTAGGAAAAAGTACACAAAAAGCCATACCAAACTCTAAGCTAGTAGAAATTGAAAATGTTGGACATTTACCGCATATTGAAAAATTTGAAAGCTTTATTAAACCGTTAAAAGAGTTTTTAAAAAAATAAGCCCTAAATGCTTTCTATAAATTAAGAGTAAGTACTTAAATAGTATAAAAATTATTATTCTTACTTCGCTAATTATTAGAAAAAAGTTATCTTGCTTAGGTTATTTTTTTTATCACAAACTATAAAACAAAACATTAAAAAATGCAACGATTTAGCAAAAAGTACGTTATCAGCAAGGAAATGGAATGGGAAAAACTTGGTGGCGGAGTATCTAGAAAATTCTTAGGTTACGATAACCAAATCATGATGGTAAAGGTGAAATTTGACAAAGGAGCATTAGGTGCACCGCATCAACATTTTCATACACAAGCAACTTACTGTGTTTCTGGTAAATTTGAATTTGAAATTAATGGCGAAAAACAAATTATAGAAGCAGGAGACGGTGTTTATATTGAGCCAAATTTATTACACAGTGCTGTTTGTTTAGAAGAAGGAATGTTAATTGATACATTTAGCCCTGTTAGAGAAGATTTTTTAAGTGGTGGTGAAGTATCTTATTTTGGAGACAAATAATTTCTAAAATACATTTAGAAATTCACTATTATTCTATAATCTGATTTTTAACATTGTTTTAAAAATCAGATTATAGTTTTTTTTATCGCTTTTAAACTAATTAAAAGTGCTTAAAATAATTTAAACAAATATTTAACACTTCTTTTTTTACACTCCCCTACCCGTTTAACACAACAACCTCAAACAACTATATTACAAATAGTTACAACCAAAAAAATAACATCTAAATTTCTAAACTACAGTTGTTATTTTTTAGTATTTATCCTCCAAAAGAGTATTGCTACTTTTCCAAATTTGCTATTGCTAAATATTTAGTCTATACTATTACAAGTTAAGACAAACATAAGAGTATCCCTTTTGCTAATTAATAGCAATATATAATACCTATCCAAAATAAATCTCATTTAAATTTATTTCCTGACTACTCTTAATCTTTTTGAAGTTTAAAAAAATCAAAAAAACATTTAATACTCCAGGTACTCAAAAAAAAAGTAGCGGATAGCGTATTTAAAAAAATAATAAATCCAATAAAAAAACAACAATGAAAAAAACATTTTTTTTACTAATAACCTTACTAACAATGCAAGGTTTTGCACAAACATCTATTAAACCAAGTAATGCAACTATTAAGTTTGAAAAAGAACAGCGTCCTTGCATTATAGTAAACCTTGATCCTGAGCCAAAAACACTAAAACAAGCTTGGAAAAATTACTTAAAAGACAATTATAATTTTAAATTAAAAGGGATAGGCTTTTTAACTAACAAAGACCTACTTTCTGCAGAAGCTGTTACTATTCCTAAAATTTCTTCAAAAGCAATGGATTTTTACACTAATATAGTAGAAGATGATAATGGTTCTGAAATGAAAATATTTGCAAGGTATGGTTATGATATTTATATCTCAAAAAAACAATTCCCTAAAGAATACAATGCTATTTACGAAATAGTAGAAAATTTTATGAAAACTTATTTACCTAACTATTATGAGCAAAGATTAAATGACACGCAAAAGCGCGTAAAAGAACTAACCAAAGAAAGTGAAAATTTACAAGATGAAATTTCTAATAATACCGAAGATATTAAAAAGCTTAAAAAAGAAATTGAGGAAAAACAAGACAAATTAAAATCTAACACTAAAGATTTAGAAAGTGCAAAAGAAAAGCTAACAAAACGCCAAGAAAAACTAGAAAGAATAAAGTCTAGCCTAAATAATTTATAATAAAAAAATTAAAGAACTTTATTCTCAGTTTATATTCTTTAACTTAGTTACAATAAAATAGAAACCCAATATAATTTTTTACAAAAAGATATGCATAAGATTATTTTAAATTTCGTAATTACTTTAATAACAGCCTCAATCGTTTTTTCTTGCAAAGAAAAAAAGTCCACAAACAACACGTCTAATGTAAATGAAACAGCACTAGAAAATTGTGAAAATATAGAGGTTGAAAAGCATTCTACTAAACCAGAAATTGTAGAATTAAAAGAGAATATGATTGCGTTTAGAAAATCTTTATCTAACCAACTACTAACCCAAGGTTCAACATGCTTAAACAACCAACGTTTTTACCTTTGGCACAATACACCAGCAAACGCTAGAGGAAAAAGAGATGGTATTACTTATGGCGATTTAAATGAAGAACAATTAAAAAAGTTTAAATCATTAATGCAATTATTCTTAAGTGCAGATGGCTATAAAAAGGTAAATGATATTACAGTAATATCTGAAGGGTGGTTAAGCGAAATAAAAAGCGATATCTGGAATCCTAATTTTTATTCTATAGATATGTTTGGAGACCCAGAAAAAAGTGGTTCATGGGGAGTACAATTAGATGGCCACCATTGTGTAGTTAACTTTTTAGTGCAAGGAGACAACGTTTCTATAGTTCCTGCATTCTTAGGAGGAGAACCATCAAAAGAAACTTTTAAAGGCAAACAATTTGATATTTTTAAAGAAGAAAGAGACCTAGCATTAACCCTATATAATGGTATGACTCTAAGCGAAAAAGATAAAGCCGTTACTAAATCTTCTAACAGAGAATTAAAAGTTGGGGCTGCTAAAAGACCTGGTAACCCAGATCCATATACTAACAATTACGATTATTCCATCTTTAAAAAAGGACTTAAATATGATGAAATGTCTGAATCTACTAAAGAACATTTAATAATTTTAATGAAAGAATATGTGTATAATTTAAATGAAAATTTTGCAGACGTTTGGTGGAATGATATTAACACGCACATAAATAACACTTATTTTGTTTGGATAGACAACGTAGATAAACCAAATGCTACTTCTCA
Source organism: uncultured Maribacter sp. (assembly GCA_947504045.1). Classification (GTDB taxonomy): domain Bacteria; phylum Bacteroidota; class Bacteroidia; order Flavobacteriales; family Flavobacteriaceae; genus Maribacter_B. The sequence continues at coordinate 310,471 of CANNFY010000004.1, read as the reverse complement.
ATTTTATTATAGAATTTATAATCCGTACTTATGGGTAGAGTTTAATACTGAAAACGTTACTGGAGCAAATAGAAATAATATGGCTCCTTGGAACCATATACACACTATTACAAGAATACCAGATAACCCTAGCTCAAAAAATGGTGGCGATTATGGCAAATTTGCACAAATAATAAATAAGAACAATCCTAAAACCTTACTAGAGCACTATACTTTGGCAGACCACCATAGTAAAAGTAAAACTTTTTTCGACTACAAATTAACAACTAACAACCTAGCCAAAAAAACACATATACACTAGATAAATAAATTAGAAAAAAATATTTATGTGCTTGGGTATACCTTTTTCCCCCAACTATCCAAACTTCTTAAAATATTTTCTAAAGAAGCTCCCTTGCTAGTTAATTTATATTCTACTTTAGGAGGCACAACAGGGTAAACTTTTCTAGAAACAAGTTTATCTTTCTCTAATTCTCTTATCGTTTGTGTAAACATTTTATTAGAAATACCTGGAATTTTTTTCTGTAAAACTCCAGACCGTAAAGCACCATCTAATAAGTGAAACAAAACTAAAGGTTTCCATTTTGTACCTATTAAATGCATTGTATAATTTAAGGGGCAATTGTTAAATTTATCCAAATTATATATTTTTAAACCACTAAAATACAGTATTTTACTCTTTTAAGTAACTATAACACTAATTAGTAAGTTATTGTCATATTTACAAATATATTCTAATTTTGCGGTATTAAATAAAAATATATGACAACTACTAAAAATTATCCAAAATCATTTTCACATATAGGACTAACAGTACCTAATATAAAAGAAGCCGTAAAATTTTATTCTGAAGTAATGGGTTGGTATGTAATTATGGAGCCATCTGTAGTAAAAAAAGAAAAAGAAACGGCTATTGGTCAAATGTGTATTGATGTTTTTGGAGAAGATTGGTCCGAATTTGAAATTGCCCATTTAGCAACTTCAGATGGTATTGGAGTTGAATTATTTTCTTTTCCTCATGGCGTTAAAGAAGCCCCAGAATTTAATCCGTTTAATACAGGTTTATTTCACTTTTGTATACAAGATCCAAATATTGAAGACCTTATTGCAAAAATTGTAGCATACGGTGGAAAACAAAGAATGCCAATTAAAGAATATTATCCAGAAGAAAAGCCTTTTAAAATGTGCTACGTAGAAGACCCTTTTGGTATTGTTTTTGAAATATATACGCATAGTTATGAGCTAACCTATTCCTCTGGTGCGTACGCTAAATAAACGGTATTAATACTTCATAACAAAACGTATTAATATCGTTTTGTTTTTTATTTGCTTTTGGAAAGTCTTAATCATTTGTTTAGTTTTAACTGCTTGTACATTAAAATGTTTCAAGTACTTAATCCACAAAAAACTACTCATTATGTACAGGAGAATTTCTGTTTTCACTTTTTTATCATTTCTTTTATTTGCTAATTTTTTATTTTCGCAAGACACACAAGAGCTTGAAGCTGAACGTGCTATAAGTACAAAAATTAAAGGAGAGCATCCTCTTATAAATTTAATGAAAACAAAAACTTCCACACTTAAAGAAGAGCTAAAAGGAGTACACCCTAGAGTATTCTTAACAGCGTCTGAGATTGAAGATTTAAAAGACAAAACAAAAGAACATAAAGAACTTTGGGCAACAGCACTTTCTAGAGTAAGAGCTATGACTATTGAGCCTGCTCCTGCTCCTGCACAAGCCCGCCGTGTACAAAACCCAGTTGGCTTAGGCATTCCAGAAGCTGCTCTAGCATATAAAATAACAGGAGAGAAAAAATATTTACAAGCAGCTAAAAAATATATGGAGGCTGCTCTTTCTTATAAAATATGGGGGTATGCATATAATAAACCCGATGTAGATTTAGCTGCCGGCCACTTACTTTATGGTTTAGGTTGGGGGTATGATCTATTGTATCATGATTTAACACCTGAGGAACGTAAAAAATATAAAGCAAAACTAATTAGACAAGCTAGATTATTGTATGACTTTTACAAGCCGCAGCCCGGAAAAACGTATGCTTATAGCCAAAACCATACATTTATTCCAATGTCTGGCTTAGCCGTTACAGCATATGCTCTTGCAGATGAAACACCTGAAGCAAAAAAATGGGCAGAATTACCAAGAGCAATTTTTGAAGGTGTTTTAGCAACATATTCAAGTGATGGTTTTTATTATGAAGGAATAGAATATTGGATTTTTTCTACTCCATGGTTAATACATTATATGGATGCTCAATTACATGCAACCGGAGAAGATTTATACCAAAAAATTCCAGGTATAAATTTAATACACAAATACATATCACATGCCACATTACCTGGAGCAGAATTTCATTTTGACTATGGAGATACCTATACAGGAAACCAAACCAGATTTAAAAAAGCAGAAGATTATAATCGCGAAAGAATTAATGGCCATTTTCAAAGTAGCTATAATATTTTATATAATATCGCTAATAAATTTAATAATAAAGAAGCCCAAGGAGTTGCAAACTGGTTAAAGCAAAAAGGGCAAGTAAGTGCCGAAGAAATGTGGACATTTATTTGGTACAACAAAAACATAATACCTACGCCAATAGAAGAACAAGAAACTTGGCACTATTTTAAAGATCACGATGTTGTTTTTTGGCGCTCTAGCTGGGAAGACGATGCTACTGCATTTTCTTTTAAATGTGGCCCTTCGGAAGGACATAGCGTACTAGAAAAACAAAAACAATTTCCAGAATGGCGTTTGTCTAGCGGACATGCCCACCCAGACGCAGCAAGTTTTATTATTTGGGCCGATGGCAAATATTTAACTGGAGACTCTGGTTATGAAGGCCTTACAATGACTCAAAGCCATAATACTCTTTTGTTTGATGGTAAAGGACAAAACCATGAAGGAGAAGGCCACGATGTTTTTTACGGAATACCATATGAAAGAATAAACAAAATTAAAATTACAGATGTTACTATGAACGCTAAAAAAGTTACTATTTTGGCCGATGCAACAGCTGCTTATGAGCCCGAAGTTGGGGTCAAAAATTTTACAAGAAAATTTGAATTTACTGCCCCTGATACTTTTACAATTACAGATAATGTAGAAACAAATAACCAACAAATTATAACATCTTATTTACACGCAGATACTACTATAAACAAACTATCTGAAAACATGTTTGAAATAGAACCAAATAAAACTAGCCTTATTGCTAAAATTCTTGAGCCAAAAATGTTTGATGCAAAAATTGATAAAAATGTTTTAACTGCTCCTGGTGACCCAGGAAGTGTTGATAAAGGCGGATTACAGGAAAGAGGTAAAAAACTTGGAATTTCAACAAAAGAAAAAGTTACCAAAACAAAATTTGTAACTAAACTGGTTATTAAAAAAGAAATGTAAATTAATGGTTTATTATTTTTAGAATACATAGTAATTTACCAAAAAAAATATTCTAAAAAAGGCTTATAAATACTTACAACTATAAGGTTAATTTACACTGGTTTTTAATAAAAAATAACACATTATGATTAAGACTAAAAATTTAAAATACTGTACATTATTAATTACCTTATTAGTAGTAACATCTTGTAAAACCGAAAAAAAATCGACTGCAGAGAATAAAATAAAAGTTGTTCCTGTAAATACCGATTATTTTATTAAAGAAAATTTAGTCGAAGAAATTAAAAAAGAAACCGTTAGTCTAAATGGTGTAGAAACATTGTGTTACATCATAAAAACAAAATCGCAACCCTCAGAACATCAAATGGGACCTTGGTGCCCAAGACATTTAGAAGATACTAAAGAAAAAACCGGAATATGGTTTAGAGATGGTAAAGTTTATGATGTAGATGGTCATTTTATAGCAGAACTGGCAGAGTTTTATGAAGATGATAAATGGAAATTATTTAGAGAAGATGGCTCTGTAAAGGTTACCGAAACCCAAGAAGAATGTGAAGGAGCAGCAAAACCAAATGTAGAAGAAGAATATAATAATTATTGCGTGGAATGTAAACCAGAGTATTACAAAGACCAAATAACTACCTATACTATTCCTGTAACTCCGGTATATCAAACTGAGGCAAATAAATTTGGACGTGGCGCTATTGGTGTTGCTTTTAATGGAGTTAATTATGATCCACCAGCACCCACACATGCAATACTAGCTGCACATACCATTGCCCCTTTAGATGACCATGGCGGACACATTAATCCACACGGTGGTTATCATTATCATGCAGCAACAGGCTCTACTAAAGAGATTACACAAAAAGATAATCATGCACCAATTATAGGCTATGCCATAGACGGTTTTGGTATTTTTTCTTTATCGGATAAAAATAATTCTAAACCTACTGATTTAGATGAATGTGGTGGGCATTTTGATGATACTAGAGGATACCATTACCATGCAGGAGAACCTGGAGGAAACCAAATAATAAAATGCCTACACGGACTATCTGGCCGTTCAAAAGTAAAAGGATAATATGAACATAAAACTATACAAAACAACACATTACACAACAAAAACTATAGTAATACTTACTATAGTTTTTTTTACTTTAGCATCTTGCAAAGACAAAAGTATCTTGTACACAGACTTATTACTGGCAAACCAAATTGAAAAAGAATTTAATGTTGCGGCAGATATAACCAACCTATCAAATTTAAATAGTTTTGAGTGGAATGAATTGATAATTCTAGAACCATACTCCCAAATAGAACTTGTAGAAAAAGAATTACAGATAAATTTAAAACCTATTAGAGAAAATAGTATTGAATATATTGATGCTATAAACCTTTTTATTTTTTTTAAAGATAAAAAACTTATTAAAATAGCAGAAGTTTCTAGAGTAACAGGAGATTTTAAAAACCTAAAACAGTTTATAAAAAAGGAAAGCGCAAAATTTATCAAAAACCAAGATGGTCAAAATAAATTAGTACAATAAGCACTTTCTACTACCCTATCTTTTTAATTTAATTTATAAACACATTATGGTATGGTACCAAAAAATAAAATTAGGAGAATAATAACTGGGCACTCCAACACCGGTAAATCTATAATTGTTAGCGATACTGTGGTAGAAGGCACAAGCCTTGGAGCTGGAAAAAAGTTTATACAATTATGGGGTGAAGATTCTATTCCGGAACACCCTAATAATGGAGATGTACAAAAAAATCTAGATTGGTTTCCTAAAGCAGGTGGGCATCGGTTTTTTGTTTGGGTTGTTCCTCCTAAATCCAATATTTCAGAAGAACCAAAATCTAAATCAGAAATAAATTCTTTATTTCCGGGTTTTTTAGATTTTTTTGAAGAAAACACTCCAGGAATGCATACCACAAATACCGTAGATTGTACCTATTTAATTTCTGGATCTATATTTTTAGAACTTGATGACCAAAAAGAAACCGAAATGCATGAAGGAGATTCTATTATACAAAATGGCACCAGACATAGGTGGCATAACCGTTCTACAATTCCTGCTGTATTAATAACCACATGTATTGGCTCCAATAGAATTTAACAATTAAAACTCGTATAATTAAAAAACGAGGTGCTTTTTTTACACTTAAAGAGTTATATTTATGCGATTATTGTGTAATTAATAATTACACCCAAAATTTAATCTTAAAAAGAAATTTTTACAAATTTATGAACGCAGTAAAAAACATTATTTTTTATAGCCTTTTCTTACTATTTATAAGTGTAAAAGCACAAAACAAGATTCCTACAAATAAAGTTGTAGCAATTAATGATCTTGCTAAATATTTAAAGAAAGATTACTTAAAAAAAATAAGTGCTGAAGAGAATATTTCAGAAGCTAAATTAGCAGAATATTTTAGAGAAAAGTTTTCAGAACGCTTTTTTTACGACTGGAAAACTTTTGAACCACGTTTTAAAGAATATACTTTAATTTATGATAATGCTTCTTCGCATAAAAAAAGAGCTCAAGATCATATGCAAAAGTATGCAGACTCTACAAACTGGAAACTACCTTTTAATTATTTAAATGGAGAAAAAGTAAATGCGTATGCACTACGCCATTTAGCAAGACAGCATAAAATGGTAGATATTGCTTTTGAGTATTATAATTCTGGTAAAGACTCTAGCTATATAACATACTTTACTAACCAAATGGTTTCTTTAAATACAGCTTTAGCTGCCAATAAATTTGAAACTATAGATAGTGGTAATGGCGTTTATGAAGTATTTAGATCTGGCTACAGAATATTAAATTGGCTTACAATACACAATATGTTTTTAGGCGAAAAAGCATATTCAGATAAAGACCAACTAACAACTATAGCTACACTTTTACAGCATGCGCAAGATTTATATGAAAATAACCAAGAGTTTAAATCTGGTAACCATCAAACTAGAGGTATGTCTGCTTTAGCAATGCTATCAATACTTTTTAGAGATTTTGAAGGTTCAGATTTATGGTATAAAAGATCTATGCAAAGGTTAGAAGAACATTTGGTTAAAGAAGTTAACGAAGATGGTTTTCAGTTTGAACGTTCTGTACATTATCATATGAGTGATATTGAAACCTATTTTTATGTGTACCAATTAGCACAAAGAAGCAATATTGAGGTAAGTAGCAATTGGAAAAATAAGTTAGAAAGCTTATTTACAACATTAGTAAAAATTGCATATCCCGATAAATCTGCTCCCGTTTTACAAGATGATACCGATATTCCTTGGGCCGAAAAAAATGATATATCAGGAGCTATTACATTAGGCTATTTATTATTTAACAACCCAGAATATGGTTACCTAGCTAAAAACAAAGTAAAAAGTTTTATATACTGGTTTTTAAACAAAAAACAAGTAGACGAACTAAAATCTATAAAAACAAAGCAACCAACCTATGGCTCGTTAATGTTCCCAGATACAAAATACTATATTATGAGGGAAGGCTGGTCTAAAAATGACAAAATGCTAATAATTAGCAATGGGGTTGATAAAGAAAAACCAGACCACCAACACGGCGATGTATTAGGCATACAAGCAATGGCAAATGGAAATGTAATTTTACCAAATTACCAAGTACGTTACTCTCTAAAAGATTTTGATCTATTTAAAAACTCTATGGTCAAAAATGTAGCATTGGTAGACGATGAACTTATTGGTAAAGAATGGACTTCTAACCGTGGTGGTAGCGGATTTGGTAAATTTAAAAACCTACCGGTTGCAAAAACTATTTGCTGGAAAAGTAATACAGCATATGATTTTTTTACCGGAACACACAATGGCTTTAAAAACATAGATGTAAACTATTTTAGACAAGTAATTTTTATAAAAAATGATTTTTGGATTGTAAAAGACAACTTTACTTCTAACAATTCTCATACGTATAAACAAATTTGGCAAGGCCATTATACCCAAGAAGAAGGCGCTAATTTATTAAGGGCTAATTTTCCTGATGCAACTGGACTTGATATTCTACAACTAAATAAAGTTACTCAGGTTACCAATAACGGAAAAAGAGGTAAACAATGGTCTATTGTTTCTAAAAATGATGTCCCAAATTTTAATTTTATTACTGTACTTTTTCCATACAACAGTTATAACAACAGAATAGACGAAACTAGTAATACTATAAACCTTAATGGGTGGAATGTAAATAAACCTATTTTTAATGCTACAGGAGATAATTTACAAAGTATTTCTAAAGAAAAAGAAGCCTATTTATTTAACACTAATAGTATTCAAATATCTACTGTTTCTGTAACAATGAACACCATTTCAGATATATATACTTATGTAAATAATAATGAAATAACTATAAAATCTATAAGCCACTCTCCTACTACAATTACTATATCTGGAAGTAAAAAAATTAAATTAAATGGCGAAAAAGCAAAAAAAGAGCTAGTACTACAACCAGGCGAAGAAATTAAAATTTTAATAAAATAATTATAAATAATAATTAAATTTATACCATGAAAAATAAAATTAATATACTGTTTTTAACACTTCTATTTTCTTCATCTATACCACTAATGGCTCAAGAGATACCTATTGAAAACCTTAATACAAAATTACAGGAACACACACAGCAATACACTAAAACAATATTAGAAGACGAAATAAAAGGAATACATGTAGAACAAATTTCGTTAACTGGTAAAAATGCTATTTTAGATAAAACCTCTGAAGGTTACAAAACCATTTATCTATTTTTTAAAGGTAATGGTAATGTAAACGCTGCAAAAAAAGATTACACAATTGTTCCTGAAACAATTTTATTACCAAATAATCTTAAAGAAATTACTGTACAAACAGCAGAAAATGACACCTTACACTATCTAAAAATATGGAGTAAACTTACAGAACAAGATCTTTTAGATTTAAAAGAATTTCCTAAAGAAAACACACAAAATGTATACTATAAAAAGTTTACCGATTGTGAAGCTTATACAGAACCTATTAAAAGTCCTAATACTGTAAGTAGAACTATTTTACCTAACAAATACATTCCTAGAATTGCAATGGGTACGGTACAAACTAAAGGACCAGATAAAGTAGACCCGCATGAGCACGGAATGTTAGAACAACTATTTTTAGGCCTTGCAGATAACGATGTTATAGTTTATGCAGATGAAGCTAGTGTTGCAATGCCAGAGTTCTCTTTATTACACATTCCGCTTGGCTCTAGCCATTCTGTTACTGTAGATGATAATAAAGTTATGTACTACGTATGGATGGATTTTTTCTTAGATAAAAAAGGAGAAGAATGGTTAAACACACATAAAAAAATTGAAGACGAGTAACCGCTAGCATATAAGGTGTTAAAATTCAAATATTTAACCACCTTTTTTATACTAACTAAAAGCAAAAAAACGTTTAATAAATATTTATTAAACGTTTTTTTATACAATAATTTTAGTGTTATGAAGTATAACTCCATTTTCCTTTTATCCTTTTTATCTATCTTGTTAATAAATTGCTCAAAAGATACCACCAATAACCAAGAAAATGAAGAGGAAGAAGAAGCAGAAAAACTTACTATAGAAATTCCTACTTCTTCTGTAAATTATGAAGAAATGAGTAATTGGGCATATCATCCCGAAAAAGTATCTTTACTAACAAATTACAATCTAGATATTTCTGTAATAAATAAAGATTTAGAAATAGAAAGTGAAATAGCAATAACTAATAATGCTTTTACAAATACCGGAGTAGATGTATTTTTTGTACACCCAACAGTACTAACTCAAAACTCAACTCCAGAAAATATAAATATTGAAGACCAACAAGACTTTTTAATCAGCGCAACCATTTTAGCACAAGGAGGCTTACTTTCTAAATACGGGCGAATGTATGCTCCTAGGTACAGACAATCTACAGGTTTAACCTATAAAAACGAAACGGATAAAGAATTACAAGCAAATGTAATTGCAACATCGTATAGCGATATTAAAGCATCGTTTTTAAACTATTTAGAAAATGACAACAATGGAAATAAAATTATTTTAGCATCGCACTCTCAAGGTTCTTATTTAGTAGCAATGCTTCTTAGAGACCTTTTTGATAATGATCCCGAATTACAATCAAAGCTTGTTACAGCTGCTTTAGCTGGTATGGGGTATATATATGCACCTGAAAACACCTATAAAGGTGGTTGGTGGCAAAATATATCATTTTGTCAAACAACAAGCGAATGTGGTTGTATACAAAGTTGGGCAAGTTTTGATGAAGAACAAACTATACCCGAAGTAAATTATGGCTTACCTGAGTTTAATGAGTATCTTATAAATAGTGGTTTGGTGTATAAAGAATTTGAGGAAACTAAAGATTGGTTTGTACAAGATAATTCTTATTATGCCGAAACCTTTCAATCTTTACGTTACTACATTACACCTGATGCTAGTTATGATTTAACGGATGCTAATTTTATAGCTTTTGATAATTTATATAATGCTAGGTTTAAAAGAGATGGTGCACATAAAGCTGTATTAAGCGTTACCCATACACCAGAGGTTGATGATAATAGACCAAATGAGTTAGCGGAAGAACAAAATCATCCTAACTATAATAATTGGGGGTACCATACCAAAGACTATCACATATACCTATGGGCGCTAATGGAACAAATAGATGCCAAGCTTACAAATTGCAATTAAGCCTACCCTTTTTAGAGTAAAAAGATTAATAATAGCTAATTATAAAATGGGTCGAAAAAACATGACATTTATTTTGGAAATAAAAAACTAATTCAATTTATTGTCTTTAAATAATCTTTTAAAGATGGATAATTTTATAACATTTTCAATTACAGTATTTACCGGTTTTTTTGCTATTACAAATCCTATTTCTAATATGACCGTTTTTTTGTCTTTAACCCAAGGTGCAGATGAAAAAACAAAAAGTGATATTAATAAAAAATCTAACTTAATTGCCTTTATAATTGTAACCGTATTTGTTCTTATTGGCAAATATATTTTTGAACTGTTTAATATTAGTATTCCTGCATTTAAAATTACAGGAGGCATTTTAATATTCTTTATTGGTTTTGAAATGTTACAATCTAAAAAATCTAACGTAAAAAATATTAAAGATGTAAATATTGATGAAAACATTGCTGTTTCTCCCTTGGCTATTCCTATTCTAGCAGGCCCTGGAACTATAGTAACTGCCATGAATTTTGTTGCAAATGTAGAACCTATTCATATATTTTTAGTTATTGCAATTTTTGGCTTTATGAGCCTACTTACCTTCTTAACTTTTAAATTAAGTGATCTTATTGTAAAAATAGTTGGTAACAATGTAATATCTGTTATTGGAAAAATAATGGGTTTAATTATTGCAATTATAGGTACTGGTATGGTTATACAAGGCATTAAAATATCTTTTGATTTAATTACCTAATATTAAACATATAAAATACCATAACATATAGATTATTAAGGCTCAAAACCCTTTTTTAGCTAAAAATGGTCATATTTTTATAGTCTTCTTTAAATTTTAGATATAGTATTAAGTATATAGTTAATAAATTTAATTTCTATTTAAAACAACTAAATATGAAAACTAAATCTGCTTACTTATTACTTGTTTTTATAACTTTAAATTTTACTGCGTATACGCAAAAAAAATGGGAATATTTATTAGACAACAATTTAACTAAGTGGGATAAATTTATTGGAGTACCACATACCTCTGTCACCTTAAAAGGATACGAAAAAGGAGATGGTATGAACGGAACACCTATTGGGTTACATAAAGACCCATTAAATGTTTTTTCGGTAAAAAACGATTCTATTTTAACCATTTCTGGAGAAATTTATGGCGGTTTAAGTACTAAAAAAGAATACAAGAACTACCATTTAGTTTTTTATGTAAAATGGGGCACTAAAAAATACGAACCAAGATTAGACAATAAAAGAGATAGCGGTGTATTATACCACGCTCAAGAACCTCATGGGCAATTCTGGAACGTTTGGATGAAAGCTCCTGAAATGCAAGTTCAAGAAACAGATTCTGGAGATTTTCATCCTTTAGCTGGCGTTAGTATGGATATTAAAGCATCTAAAAAAATGGAAAACCAAAAAGAGTTCTGGTTTTACGATCCTAAAGGCGAAACTAGAACTTTTAAAAGTGGTTCTGGCGGACGTTGTAGAAGAATTGCTGATTATGAAAAACCGAATGAGTGGAATAAATTAGAGTTAATTTGTATAGAAGATAAAGCCTACCATATTGTAAATAATAAAGTAGTAATGGTTTTAGAAAACTCTTTAGAATATGATAAAAAAGGGAATGCAAAACCTTTAACAAAAGGAAAAATTCAATTACAATCAGAAGGTGCTGAAGTTTATTATAAAAACATAAAAATTAGAAGTATAAAAAAACTACCAAAAAAAATTGCTAATCAATTACACTAATTAAATAAAACCTACCAATAGGCTACTCTTTATTTACCTCTTATTTTCCATTACCTTTACAGCATAATTTAATTGCTCAATTAAAGGTCCTTGGAAAATATAGTACTTATTACCCCACCATTTACACAACTAAATACCCCCTATCCTGCAACAGCTTATTTAAAAGGTTTTTTAAACACAAAAAAAATACCAAGCTACCAATCTGACTTAGGAATAGAGGTTATTTTACATCTTTTTTCTAAAAAATACCTGCAAAAAGTATTTAAAACTGCTAAAGAAAACAAAACTATAATATCTGAAAATGCACAACGCATATATGCATTAAAAACGTCTTATCTAAAATATATAGATAATGTTATCCTATTTTTACAAGGAAAAAACCAAACCTTTGCTAGACAAATATGTTTACAAGGTTTTTTACCTAGAGCTTCTAGATTTCAGCAACTAGACGATTTAGAATGGGCTTTTGGCTCTATGGGCATACAAGATAAAGCGAAGCATTTATGTACCCTTTTTTTAGAAGACCTATCCGATTTTATTGTAGAGTGTATTGATGCAAATTTTGGATTTAGCAGATATGCAGAGCGCCTTGGGCGCAGTGCAAATAATTTTGATGAGTTGTATAATGAATTACAGCAAAGTATAACTTTTATTGACACTATTACTTTAGATCTTTTAGAAGATTTATTACAAAAAACTAATCCAAAATTGGTGTGTTTTTCTGTTCCTTTTCCTGGAAATTTATATAGTGCATTTAGATGCGCTCAATATATAAAAACTCATTTTCCAACTATAAAAACTGCAATGGGCGGCGGTTTTCCTAATACCGAATTAAGACAACTTACAGATGTTCGTGTTTTTAATTTTTTCGACTATATAACTTTAGATGATGGTGAATTGCCAATTGAGTTATTGTATACCAATCTAAAACAAGTAGATGTTACAAAAAGAGAATATAAGCGTACTTTTTTACTAGAAAACAACACCGTAACCTATAAAAACAACAGCAAACTACAAGACTATAAACAGAGCCAATTAGGCACTCCAGATTACGCAAACTTATTATTAGACCAATATATATCTGTAATAGAAATTGCGAATCCTATGCATAGTTTATGGAGTGATGGCCGATGGAACAAACTTACCATGGCACATGGTTGTTATTGGGGAAAATGTACTTTTTGCGATATATCTTTAGATTATATAAAACTTTACGAACCTATTACGGCTACTATTTTGGTGGATCGTATGGAGCAAATTATTGCACAAACAGGAGAAACCGGTTTTCATTTTGTAGATGAAGCTGCACCACCTTCTTTAATGAAGAATCTTGCTTTAGAAATTTTAAAAAGAGAGCTAACTGTAACGTGGTGGACAAACATTCGTTTTGAAAAAAACTTTACCAAAGATCTATGTTTACTATTACAGGCATCTGGTTGTATTGCTGTGTCTGGCGGATTAGAAGTAGCATCTGATCGTTTATTACAACTAATAGATAAAGGGGTAACAGTAGAACAAGTAGCTAGGGTAACTCGTAATTTTACCCAAGCAAATATTATGGTACATTCTTATTTAATGTATGGTTACCCTACACAAACTATACAAGAAACTATTGATAGTTTAGAAATGGTTCGCCAACTTTTTGAAACAGGGGTTTTACAATCTGGTTTTTGGCATCAATTTGCTTTAACAGCACATAGTCCTGTTGGGCTAAACCCCAAAGACTATGCAATTACTCCAAAATATAAAGAAATTACTTTTGCTAATAACGATATAGAGTTTAAAGATCATACCGGAATAGACCATTCTAAATTTAGCTATGGATTAAAAAAATCTTTATACAATTATATGCATGGCGTAAATTTTGATCTTCCGTTACAAGATTGGTTTAATTTTAAAATTCCGAGTACTACAATACGCCCAAATTTTATATATAACTGTATAGAAAACGAGTTACCCTTAGCTCCAAAATTACAACACAAGGTTTATTGGCTTGGAAGCTATCCTACAGTAAATTATAGTACTAAAACAAAAAGAGGAGTAACTTGGGAAATGATTACTCTAAATTTTTATAATAATCAAGATTCTTTTTCTATAAGCTTAAATAAATTAGAAGGACAATGGCTAGTAGAACAATTAAAACATTTAACCCCCAATTTTAATAAAACTACCTCTTTTAAAGATTTAAAAGCTAATTACGAAACTAGTTTTACCAATTTTGAGCTCTTTTGGGCTTCAAAACCTATAAAAAAACTTAGAGAAAAAGGGTTGTTACTACTTTAGAACTAGACATAAAAAAGGGATAACCAACTTAAGGATATCCCTTTTTAATTTATTTAAATTTACTACTCAAACGTTACGCCTACAGTAGCCATAAAAGCATCTGCTTTTCCATTATTTGTATTTCTTTTACAAACAACATAAAGCTTATTTACTATCCCTTTTTGAGTTATAGGAATAGATACATTACCAAAAGATTGTTCTTTATTTGGTTTTGCCATTACATTTTGCCCTAGTAACTCGCCATCAGGAGCATTTGCTCTAATCTCAAAAGTATACGTATTTAAAGGTATATTTTTCCAAGCTGTATTAACAATTACATTTTGTATGTTTTTTAAATCTACATTTTCTAAAACAAACCATCCTGTATTTTCTTTTAAGGTAAAGCCAGTTTTACGTTTAAATTTTGCATCTTTAAATCCTTTGTTAAGTAACTCTTCTTGTAATAAAACGGTATTACTTTCTAATACTATTACTTTTCTTCCTGTTAGCGGTATTGCTCCGTTTCTACCCTCGTCTGTATAACTTGCTGTTAAAACCATTAAATTTCCTGGTTTTCTATTTTCTGCAACTACAGTACCATTAGCTGGTAAAGACAATTCTTTTTTATTCTCTTTAGCTAAGGATAGTATGTATTGTATTATTTGTCCTGTTTCATCTGATGTAATTTCTGGGTGTGCAGGCATCATAACTTCTCCCCATACACCAGTACCACCATTTTTAATTTTTGCTTGTAAATACTTCATTGCATTAGCATCTTTTGCGTATTTTTTAGCCACATCTTTATACATAGGACCTATAGATGCTTCTGCCTCTTTATGGCATGTTTTACAGTCCATAGACTGTGTTAGTGCTTTTCCTGTAACTGTTGCAGATACTTGCTGGTGTCCTAAAGACATTGCCGCCTTATCTTTTCCTTCTAAATAATCTACAGATACATATATGTTTTTTGGATTTATATCTTCATTACCATCTTCATCAGTTACGGTAACATTATATGCTACTTTTTTTCCTGGTGTGTAAAAAGAGCTGTTTGTATTTAATAAATCTATTTTTACATCTGGTTTTGTATTTCCGGCTACAAGAACAATATGCTCACTAATAGTTCTATCTCCATTACTATCTGTTACATGAACAGAAATTTTATAATCTCCAACATCAGAATAGGTATAAGTAACCTTAGGTTCTTTTGTTTTTTTTGTTATTCCGTTTCCAAAATACCATAAATAAGTTAGCTCATCTTCTTCTAAATCTTTAGCCTCAACCGTTGCTGTTATTTCTAAAGGAATTTTTCCTGATGTTTTATCTACATGTATTGCTTCTACTATTGGGGGTCTATTACCTCCATTATAATCTATATAGCCTAAAGAAGAATTTTTGTTCTTAGAAAACCAACCACTACCGTACTCTAATAAATAAAGTCTTCCGTTTGGCCCTACTTCCATATCAATTAAACTATTAACTTTTACGTCTGGAGCAAATGGTTCCATTTTATTAAAATCTCCATTTTCAAATAAGGTTACTGCCTTCATCCATCCTCGCATCCAATCGTAAATTATTAATTTACCATCATAGTAACTAGGTAACTCACTCTCTCCATAATGCATATCTGAATAATACGTTGGTCCTGCCATTGCATTACGACCACCGCTACCTAGTTGAGGAAAATCATTAGAAGTTACATAAGGGTAATATGCATATGCAGGCATTGCTTCTGGTAACTCTGTTAATCCGGTATTATTAGCAGAGTTATTTATTGGTTTTTTAACATCAAACAAATCACCAGATTCTCCTGTTGCATAATTATACTCTCTATAAGGTTGGTTATTAGCAACAAAAAATGGCCATCCAAAATTACCAGCTTTTTTAGCTTGGTTCATTTCATCATAACCACGTGGTCCTCTAGTGTCTGGGCTATCTTGTCTAGAATCTGGCCCTACTTCTCCCCAGTATAAATAATTTCTTTTTGGATCTACTGATATTCTATACGGGTTTCTATGCCCCATAGTATATATTTCTGGTCTTGTTTTTGGTGTTCCTTCCGCAAAAAGATTTCCTTCTGGAATAGTATAACTACCATCTTCATTAACTTTAATTCTTATTATTTTTCCTCTAAGATCATTAGTGTTTCCTGAAGAACGGCGTGCGTCATATTGTTTTTTACCTTCTAAATCGTTTAAAGGTGCAAAACCATTATTTACATATTTAGCTCCTTTTTCGTTAAAAGGTGTAGTATTATCTCCTGTAGATAAATATAAAAGTTTATCTGGCCCAAAGGCTATAGAACCACCTGTATGGCAGCATATTTCTCTTTGACTATCTACGTCTAAAATAACTTGTTCTGATTCTAAATCAAAAACATCATCTATAAATTTAAATCTTGATAAACGGTTAACCCATTTATCACCTGTTGGGCTATAAAACACATATACCCAATTATTACTAGCAAAATCTGGGTCTTTTTGTAGGCCCATAACTCCTTCTTCTGCATTTACACCAGGAGTATTTAGTGTTTTATGGTATACATCTAAAAAAGCTACTTGTTTAAGTTCTTTTGTTTCTTCTTTAAATAACATAATTTCCCCTCTACGTTGTGCTATTAAAACATCGTTATTAGGTAGTATAGTCATTTCAGTAGGTTCAAAAAACTCTCCAATACTTAAAGTAACTTTAGAAAAACGGTCTGCTTCTGGTGGAATTTGACTTGTAACTTTACTATAATCTAAGTTATTATTTTCTCCAATAGCATATTGTATACCACCTAAAAGGTGCTTTAAGAAGTTTTCTTCTGAGTAACTTTCATCTGTATGACCACCTGCGGTATAAAAAGCTCTACCACCGTCATAATCATGATACCATGCCATAGGGTGGTTTTCTCCATTTTTTCCGCCTTTATATGTTTTTTCATCTACTGTAAGAATAACATTTACATCAGGATTTATTTTTTTAAAGTTATACAACTCATCTTTTCTATGCCAAATAGAATCTTTTAAAAAACTTGTAGCAATAAAATTAGGGTCTTTTACTATAAAATCCGCTTCTGGAGTTCCTCTTGGGTGACTTAAAAAGTTTGCCCCTGCTAATTTATTATACCAACCCCAATCATATTCTGTATCTGTAGCAGCATGTATACCTACATAACCACCTCCTGCTTGTATATATCTTTCAAAAGCTGCTTCTTGGTAATGATCTAAAACATTACCTGTGGTACTTAAAAATACAATAGCAGAATATTTTTTTAAATTTTCTTCTGTAAACAACTCTGCATTTTTTGTAGTATCTACTTCAAAACCATTTTCTAATCCTAGTTTTTGAATTGCAGCAACTCCTGTTGGTATAGAAGCATGTTTATACCCCATTGTTTTAGAAAAAACTAAAATTTTAGGGGTTCCTTCTCTCTTATTGGAACAAGAAGTAATTAAAAGCCCTAAAACGGTAAGGAGTAAAAATGCTATTTTTTTCATATCTTAATAAATTATTAAACCCATAAAATTAAATCTAAAAATATACATTTAGTGCATAAAAAAATACATTTTCGTGCTTTTTAACGAAAAAACAACTACAAATACTTTTAACAAATGTCTGAAAAAGAAGTTCTATATTTTAAAAATGACGAAGAATGGCGTAATTGGCTATCCAAAAATTATACAAATACAGAAGGTATCTATCTAATATTCTACAAAGTAGATCACCCAATGGAAAGTATGCGCTGGGAAGAAGCTGTAAAAGTTGCTCTTTGTTATGGATGGATAGATAGTACGGTAAAAAGTCTTGGCGATGGTAAAAGGCAACAATATTTTTCGCCAAGAAAACAAAAAAGTGTTTGGAGTAAGTTAAATAAAACCTATATAAAGTTGCTTATTAAGAACGAATTAATGCATGAAAGTGGATTACAAAAAATTAACCAAGCAAAAAGAGACGGCTCGTGGACTGTTTTAGATAATGTAGAAAACGGCATTATACCTAAAGATTTACGTATTGCCTTTAACCAAAATGAAATTGCATTTAAAAATTACTCCAATTTTAGTAAAAGTTATAGAAAAAACTACTTATACTGGCTTAACCAAGCTAAAAGAGAAGCTACTAGACAAAAGAGAATAACTGAAATAATTAAGTTATGCCACAACAATATAAAAGCTAGAGGTAGCTGGTAAAGTTATTTTTTAATATATACGATCAAGAATACTATTTTTGATATTGTTAGATGTATAATAATATGTATTTTTAACCTTAAAAATACACTTATGAAAAAAATAGCACTTTTTACCCTAAGCCTATTAGTCTTTGCAAGTTATAACTGTAAAGATGCTAAGAAAGAAAAAAAACAAGTAGAGGAAATGATGAAAACTGAACAATACAGTTTGGTTACAGACTCTACTAAAGTTAGTTTTACCGCATATAAAACATCTGAAAAGCTTCCTGTTGGTGGAAAATTTACAAAAATTTCTATTTCAGAAACAAGTTCTGGAGCTACGGCCTTAGAAGCACTTAATGGAACAAAATTTAGTATTCCTGTTAGTAGTTTATTTACTAATGATGCTACTGGCACAAGAGACCCTAAAATAATTGAATTCTTTTTTGGCGTAATGAAAAACACAGAGCTAATATCTGGTATTTTTAAAGCTGGTGCAGACAACACATGTTCTATAGATGTTACATTAAATGGAGAAACAGCTAATATTCCTTTAACCCACGAATCTTCTGAAAACACCTATACTTTTAAAGGGGTTATGAATTTAGAAAACTGGAAAGCTTTAGATGCTGTTGCATCTATCAACAAAGCTTGTGAGGCTCTACATACTGGTAAAGATGGCGTTAGTAAAACTTGGAGCGAAGTTGCTATACAAGCAGAAGTGCTTTTAGAAAAAAAATAAGACGAAACTAATTATCAAATAAATAAAAGGTTGCTTTATTAAGCAGCCTTTTCCTTTTATTTTAATTAAAAATTATGCAGAAATTAATTAAATTTAAAAAATTAACGGTAGCCATATTTATTCTTTTAGCTACTGCTTCTGCATTCTTACTTAGTAATTTAAAGTTTACTTTTGATTTTGACCAATTTTTCCCCATTGGAGACCCCGACTTATTGTTCTATCAAGAGTTTATGGAGGAATTTGGGACTGATGATAATTTTTTACTAATTGCCGTAGAAAATAAAGAAACTGTTTTTAAGAAAGATTTTTTAGAACGTTTTCATCAATTTTCATTAGATGCCGAAAAGTTTAGTTATACAAAAAACAGCACCTCTTTAACCACTTTATTTTACCCTTTAAAAACCTCTTTTGGTTATACTAAAATACCTATTATTCATCTTAAAGATAGTACCCGATATAGTACAGACTGGAAAAAAATACAAAGCGATAGTATTTTTACAAACAGTTTAATAGACACCAAAGGCACCTCTTTAGTTGTAGCAATAGAAACCGAAGATAATTTAGATTATGACAATTGCTTGTTATTTTTAAAAGAGGTACGTAAATCTCTAAAAAAGAACCATATAAATGAATACCATTTATTAGGTAGAGCCTATTTTTATGAAGCTTTTGTAGCTATGCAAAAGAGAGAATTATTAGTTACCAGTGCTTTATCTGCGTTCTTAGTATTATTAGTATTACTAATTATTTACAGAAAAATTGCAGTAGTTGCACTCGCCTTTTCTTCTATTGTAATGGCTCTCCTATTATTTTTAGGTCTTTTATCTATTCTTGGTAAAGAATTAAATACACTATCTTCTTTTTACCCAATTTTACTATTAATAGTAGGTTCGGCAGATGTTATTCATATTATGGATAGTTACCTAGAAAAGCTACAATTAAATATAGATAAAAACACTGCAATTATAAGCACCATAAAAGAAGTTGGACTTACAACATTATTAACCTCTGTAACCACTGCAATAGGTTTTTTATCTCTTGTAACTTCTAAATTAATGCCCATTAAAGATTTTGGTTTAAACTCTGCTATTGGTGTAATGGTAGCTTACATAACTGTAATATTTTTTACTAGTGCTTTATTATTACTTATTAATAAAAAACATCTTTTATCTAAAAATAATTCTACAGAAAAATGGGGGTTTTATTTGCAGAAAATTAATGTTCTAACTAGAAAAAAACCACGATTAATTTTATACAGTACTATACTTTTCGGCATTATATGTTTATGGGGAGTATCTATTATAAATACCAATTATGAATTTAAAGCTAGCTTTCCTAAAAATAGTAAACTAGCAAATGATTTTTCTTTTTATCAAGAAAACTATTCTGGCTTTAGACCATTAGAAGTTGCTATTATAGCAAAAAACAATAATAAAATAACCGATTTTAAGGTGCTTAAAGAAATAGATAAAATGGAAGCCAAATTAATAGCATCTAAAGATATTGGTGAAGTAACCTCTATAAACACCTTATTTAAAGGCATTCATAAAGCACATAATTTAAATAAAAAAGAGTTTTTTAGCCTTCCAAAAGATTACAAAACCTATGAATCTTATAAAAAAGACATTAAAAAAGTTGCTCGTAAACAACTGCAAAAGTTTGTAAATAAAAATGAAACTAAAGGGCGTATTTCTGCAAAAGTATTAGATATTGGCACAGATAGCCTTATTAAAGTGTATAGCAATTTAAATAATTTTATTGCAACTAAAACGGATACATCTTTAGTTAAATTTAGACTTACTGGTAAAGGAATGCTGTTAGACAAAAACTCTATTTATATTAGAAATAGTTTATTACAAGGGCTGGGCATAGGGCTTTTACTGGTTGGTATTATTATGGTACTACTATTTAAAGATATAAAATTGTTACTCATATCACTAATACCAAACATATTACCTTTATTATTTGCTGGTGCTCTTTTAGGCTTTTTAGAAATACCTTTAGAGGCTACAATATCTATAATATTTGCAATAGTTTTTGGTATTGCCGTAGATGACACCATACACTTTTTAGGAAGATATAAGCTATGTAGGCATAACGGTCTTAATAAAGAAGAAGCCATAGAAAAAACTTTTAAAGAAACTGGTAGAGCCTTAATAATAACTACTGTACTACTTTTCTTTGGCTTTATGGTTTTAATTTTCTCTGTACATTTACCAAGTGTAACAATAGGATTGCTTTTAAGTGCTACCCTACTTACTGCTCTAATTTTAGATTTATTATTACTTCCTGTATTAATTAGAAAATGGATTAAAAATTAAAGTATATTAATATTATCGATAATAAAATATTCCCGTTAATCTATTACGATAAATTTAAATCCAAGCTGACTAATAAGAAAAATCTTATAAAATATAGTATTTTGGCTTTTTAATACCAATACAACCTAATGAACCCATCTGCAGTTGGCTGGATAGACAAATACTTTCATCTTATAAAAGATGAAACAGTACCATTTGCTACCTATAGAGATTTATATGGCGAACTTAAAAAAACCGGTTTTGTGTATGGTATTAACACGCGTATTCCTAGAATAATAGAAGCCGAACATAAGTTAACAGAAGACGAAAGCGCTAAAATAAACTTATTAAATGCTCTTTATTACACGTATGTTTTAGAAAAAGAGAATACCGACCAAGATATATTTATAAGCACAATTAATGCTTTTTATAAAGACTTAGAAATAAACCATGTTTCCTTTTGGGATAAATTTTTAAATACAAATAAAGGCTCTATTAAGCTAGAAAAAATAATAGAGTCTAGAGTATATATAGACGACAATGTTATTAGCAAAACGTTTAATAGTATAATTACTAACTCCTTTTTATATATTGATGTATTAACCTTTAAAAGATATTTAACTAACCGAACAAGCATACGAGAGTATGCACAACGTATAGAATATATTTCTATCAACATAATTTACCATGCGTTAAACTCTAAAGAGAAAAACAAAGCAGACAAAAAATTAGCACAACTATTTAAAAATTCTTTAACCTTTATTGATGGAGAACAACAAAATTTTGATGGCTCCTACCGAGAGTTAATACTTAATAATTTTATAGAATGGGAAAATAGATACTATTTAGAAATGGCTTGTTTAACTGTTTGGGAAGACAAATCTTTAGAGTACAAAGAGTCTATTTTTATATACGGAATTGGAAAAGACTTAGGTTTTACAGACAAACAAATTTCTAGATCTTTAGAAGAAATTACTTCTTTTTTTGATAAAAATGCAGATATAATTCCTTTCTTAAAAGATAATAATTTAGCCATACAATTTTATGACAGCATGTCTAAAATTGTAAATAAACTAATTATTAGAAACAGTAAAAGGCTACAAAAAGAGCTTTCTGAAAGTAAAGAATTAGTAGCTTTATTATCTAAATCTACCGTTAAAGATTTAAGTCCGGAAGAGAAAAAAAAGATGCAAAATCAGTTAATAGACATCTTTAAAAGTATACCATCTTTAGCAATTTTTATTCTTCCTGGTGGCGCAGTTTTGCTACCAATTTTTATCAAATTAATTCCTAAATTACTTCCTTCTGCTTTTGATGATAATCGTGTAGATTAATCACTTAAAACAGGTATTGTATTTTTAGGTATATCTTCATGAAAAGAACAAAAAACTTACTCTTTTTCCTGATAAAAATAATAGAATTCAAAGGTGTTTTTTATGCTTTTTTTAGCGCTAGTTTTGCTAAATAATTAGTTGTATATTTAACACTCTTTAAAATAGCTCCTTTTACTAGAAATTCTTCAAAAAAGAGCACTATAAGAAAAATCTATACCTATAACTAAAATACTATTTATCAGATATCTAAGTCCTATTACTCTAACCAAAGCTTAAAGTCTTTTACTTTTTCTCTACTTACTATAATTTCTTGCTCTTTATACGTATTTACCTTTATTTGCAGCCTAGAATTGGTATAAGAAACAATATCTTTTATATGGTTTATGTTTACATAAAACTTTCTGCTTACTCTAAAAAATGTTTTTGGCTCTAATTCGTTTTCTAAGTTTTCTAAAGTAACATCTAACAGGTAATTTCTACCATCTAAAGTTGCTGCATAAGTTCCTTTATTTTCGCTATAAAAACATTCTACCTCATCGGCATTTATAATCTTTAAATGCTGCCCTACTCTAGCGGTAAATCGTTTTTTATATTCACGTTCTAATGGGTTTACTAAAAGCTTTTTAATATCGTCAAAATCTAATGCTAATTTTTCTACTTTTGGTTTTAAGTTTTTATATTTCTTAACAGCAGCTTCTAACTCATCATCATCAATTGGTTTTAGTAAATAATCTATACTATTTAATTTAAAAGCTTGGAGTGCATATTCATCATAAGCAGTTGTAAAAATTATTGCACTCTTAATTTCTATTACTTCAAAAATTTCAAAAGATAATCCGTCTGATAATTGAATGTCTAAAAAAATTAAATCAGGATGTTCATTCTCATTAAACCATAAAATAGATTCTTCTACAGAATGTAACATAGTAGAAACTTCTACTCCTAACTCTGCTAACAACCTAGACAATCTTCTTGCTGCTGGTTTTTCATCTTCTATTATAATTACATTCATGCTTCTACTTATATTTTTCGAAAGAATCTTCTTCTTTCATTATTTTTTGAATTTGACGTTCTTCCCATTTTTTAGTGGAATATTTTTTAAAAAAAAATAACCATAATCCTTTAAAGACGTAAATAATTGCTATAGTAACAGGTATGCTCCATAACGTCCAATTTACCCAATACAAAATATGCGCATTGTCTAAACCTTTGTCTATAAAAATTTGCAATATTCTATCATTCAAGAAAAATAAAAGAATAGTAAAAATAAGTAAGCGTACTATTCCAAGGTAAAATTTTCGAACGGTTTTAACCCTGCGCATTGCTTTCTCATATTTCTCTATATTACTTAAAGCTGCCATTACTTATATTTTGCCATTTTGGTTTCTTCGTCTTCTAATATTTTTTTAAGCTGGCGTTCTTCCCAACTTTTAAAAAATCTTGGTAATTTATCAAATATAATTAGTCCTTTAAACAGTATTAAAAAAGTCCAGACAACAGGTCCTATCATTACCAACCAACTCCATTTTTCTGGCGTTCCAATACTTACAATATATATTCTAAGCCAAAGCATACAAATGGTTCCTAAAATTGCAAACACAATAAGAAAATACCAGTGCTTTAAAGCTTTCACCTTTTTTTTAGCTAATTGTAATTTTTGATTTTCCATTATCTAAATTTTTCAGATTGTCTACGGTCTTCTTCCATAAACTTTTTTATTTGTCTTTCTTCCCAATCTCTTCCGAAGAGCGGATTCAAAGAAAATACTTTAATCGTATGAAAAAACATTCCTATTCCCCAAAACAACCATGTTGCAAAAGTTCCAAAATCTAAAAACGCCTCACTAAACGTTTCTCCGCTATTCATACCTCCTATTACCTTTACCACCGATATAAATATGTTTACTGCAATATAAGCAGTTAAATGGCCGTAATAGCCTTTTAATTCTGCTAAACGCTTCTTAGCTCTTCTTAGTTTTTCTCTCTGTGTTGCATCTTTTAGCTCCATCGTTTTTCTTTTATCTTTCTCTTTTCTTTCTTTTACACTTAAACACTTTTTAAGCATCTTGCTTAAGGTATTCCGCTATTTTTTTCTCTTCCCAATTTTTACCTAAAATTAGATTGTATCCAAAAACCTTCATTGCGTGTATAGAAAGTCCAAGTCCCCAACCTAGTGCAGGAAAAATAAACCATAACTCTTCTGATGTGGAATAGTTTAATAAAGCTAACATTGTTATTACTAGGCAATATGTTGTTAAATGAGAGTAAAACTTTTTTACTTCTTGTACTCTTTCTTTTGCTCTTAAATACCTACCTTCTTGATGTACTGTTTTCATAATCTTTATTTTTTTAGTTACATCAAATTTCTATATAAACAGTTTGTTTTCTAAATAGTTATTACCGAATTGTTGTGTTTTTAGGACGAACTGTAATTGCCCTAATCTTCCTCCTCCATATATTCTTTAAGCTTACGCTCTTCCCAGCTTTTTCCCCATAAAGGATTATAGCCAAAGGCTTCCAAACCATTTATAACTAAACCAAAGCCCCAACCTAATGTGGGGAAAATAGCCCAAGGAAAACTTGTGGTTCTATAATTTAATGTAATTAGCATTGGTATTACAATACAATACGCTATTAAATTGCCATAAAAGCCTTTTATTACCTTTACCCTTTCTTTTGCTTTTTGGTAGCGCTTATCTTCTATATAAGATTCTTGTTCCTCCATTACACTAACTCTCTTGGTAAGCATAGGAAGTTTTACGGTAAATACTATAGTTTCATTAGAAATTACAACATTCCTGTCTGTTAAAATAGCATAGCGTTCTTGTATGTTTTGCAAACCAACGCCACTACTTTTTTTAACTACTCTTTTTTCTTGTATATTATTTGAAACACACAAATTGCCATCTTCTTCATAGACTCTTATTTTTAGAGGTTTTTCGGAAGTAACTACATTGTGTTTTACTGCGTTTTCTAGTAACAGCTGAAGCGACAAAGGAATAATCTTAGCTTCTGGGTTTGTACTCACTTCTGGTATTTCTAGAATAATACTGTCCTCAAAACGCATTTTTAAAAGTTTTATATACGTTTTTGCAAATTGTAATTCCTCATCTACAGATACCAAATCCTTATTCTTTTGCTCTAACACATATCTATACACTTTAGAAAGTGAGGTTGTAAATTTTTGTGCTTGGTAAGGATCCTCTTCTATTAAACTAGTTAAAACATTTAGGCTATTAAACAGAAAATGCGGATCTAACTGGTTCTTTAAAGCATCAAACTTTGCCGATGCTGTACCAGCTATAATTTTTTGTTCTTTTACTCTATTTTCCTGGCGATATTTATAATAATAAAACACATAGAAAATAGCAGATATTACTAACGCTATTACTATAGACAATGTATAATCGTATACCGTTTGAGAGGTTATAATTTTATTAAAAGACCAATTATAAAAAACCTTGTAATGAATTAAACGAGAAACAAAAACCCCTAAACATGTCATTATTAAATTACCTGTAACTGCAATAGACATTCGTTTAAAAGTATACAAAAAGTAATCCCATCTTTTTAAAAGAAAAAGGAACCAACACATATTTAACATATAAATAAGCATGGAAAATATAATATTGGTATAGTACTGCCTCCAAGCATCTTCCCATCCAAAATCAGGCCCTAATACTCCATTGAAATAGTAGTACCCTAAAAAAGTAAAAAAAATAAGAGTCCCTATCCAAAAGGATCTAAAAAGTTCTTTTAAAAAGCGATTTAATGTCATTATTTTTTACAATTTTTAGCTACCATTTCTGCCCTATCTTTTCCCCAATTAGGATAAAACTCTGACTCTGGTTTAAAGTTAGTAAAAAGTTCTATGGAACGCTCTACCTCTTTACAAAACGGTTTTGTATCCTGTCCAAAATATTTTGCCGAGCCCATATCCCATTCTGCTTTAGAAAATACAACTCTTGGGTTATCTGGTGCTATAGCTAAGGCTTTTTGGTATATAGCTACTATCTCTGCAGAGAGCGTCATACCATAAGTAGCTCCATCAAAAGCTACATATGCAGTATGTATCATTGCTTGTTGCACTAAAATTTCTGGGTTATTTGGTGAAATTTCTTTAGCAATATCTATAAACTCCTGTGCTTTTTCTAATTGTTTTAATAACTTTTCTTTATTCTGCTCTCCAAAAGAAGCAACTGTATTTACTTGGGCTGCATAATAAGCTGGTAACCAATTATCCATTTCTGCGGTAGAAATACGCTCAAAAAGATTAGAAGCTTCTACTATTTTTCCTTCTCCCCATAAACTTAAAGCTTTTTGCATGCCTTTAGTGTACTGGTCTTGTGCAAAAGTTAATGTTGAAATAAATACTGCTAAAATTGTTACTACTTTTTTCATGATTGTTCGTTTTTTGATTAATACTCCAAAGATGAAGTAACTTTTAATCATAACTAAAAAAGAAATACCCAACTGTTATTTTTTGGGATCCAATTGTAACATAAAATTGGCAAGGTAATTGAAACAGTAATTTGTAATAAAAAATAAACTAGTACAGTAACCGTTATACTTACAACACAAACCAAACACAACTACTATGAAAATTGTTAACTTATTTTTACTCCTTATTCTACTTATTGGATGCCAAAAAAAAGAAGATACTATAGATACAGATGATGTTTCTGTTTTACAAAAAGGGTTAATCGAAAATATAACAATAGATATTTCTGGAGTAGAAAGAGAATACCACCTTTATATTCCAGACAATTACGAAAATGCACCAATTGTAACACTATTACATGGCCACAGTGGTAGCTCTGATCAAATAATTGGTTTAAATAATACTAAAGCTCCTTTTAAGGTTTGGCTTACTATTGCAGAAGAAGAAAATATTATTCTTATAATACCAAATGGCTTAGTTGGCTCTAGCACGCATCAAGGTTGGAATGATTGTAGAGAAGAAGCAGATGGAAATCCAACTTCGGATGATGTAAGTTTTATTAATACACTAATAGACACTACTATTTCTAAATACAATTCCAATGCTGAAAAAGTATTTGTAAACGGTATTTCTAATGGCGGCCATATGACCTACAGATTAGCACAAGAAATTCCTGAAAAAATTACTGCCTTTGCAGCAGTTGTAGCATCAAAACCCGTTAATTCTACTTGCACAGATTCTACCACTCCAATTTCTGCGTTAATAATGAATGGTACAGATGACCCTTTAGTACCTTACGAAGGTGGGCAAGTTAATGGTGATCGTGGTATTGTTTATTCTACAGAAGAAACAGTTGCGTATTGGGTTAACAGAAATAATACAAATACAACTCCAGTTACTACAACTTTTACAGACAACAACACATCTGATAACAGTACCGTTACCAAAGAAGTTTACGCCAATGGCACTAATAACACCGAAGTAGTTTTTTACAAAGTAACTGGTGGTGGCCATACAGAACCAAGCATTTTAGAAAGATATGGCGCCCTCTATAAACTAATAGTAAAAGAACAAAACGGAGATATAGAAATGGCTCGTGAAATATGGGATTTTTTTAAAACAAAATAAAATTTAAAAATACTACCAAATACTTTATAAACGCTAAAAATCTAAAGGCACCTTATAAGATTGCTTTATTGTACCTATAACAAAAGTACTATGTGCACTTCCAATATTAGGAACAGCCCCTAAAGTATTAATTACAAAATCTTGATAGTGTTTCATATCTTTAACCATAACTTTTAATTTAAAATCATAGTCTCCAGATATATTATAACACTCTGTTACTTCTTCTATAGTAAGTATATCATTCACAAATTGGTTTCCAATATCTTTTGTGTGCTGTTTCAACGTTATATTACAAAATACAATAAGCTCTCTTTGTAACTTATCAGCATCTAAAATTGCTATATACTTTTTAATATACCCTTCTTTTTCAAGTTTGCGTACACGCTCATAAACCGGTGTTGGCGATAAATTAACCAATACAGAAAGCTCTTTTGTTGTAAAATTAGAATTCTCTTGTAAATGTTTTAACAGTTGTAAATCTGTTACATCTAAATTCTCCATAGATAAATTGTCTTTTAAGCTATAAATTAGACTGCGAAAATAATTAAAACATCTAACAATAAACATAAAAAAAGATAAATACACTTAATTTACCATTACCTAAAAGCTAAATAATCTATTTATATAGTTTTGTAAAGAAAATAAACCTTTACAAAATGAAAACTACAAACTTAGGGTACCCAAGAATAGGAAGTAAAAGAGAACTTAAAAAGGCACTAGAAAACTATTGGTCTAGTAAAATTGCTGTAGATTCTCTATTACACACTGCAAAAAATATCCGAAAAGAAAATTGGCTATTACAAAAACAACAAGGAATAGACATTATACCCTCTAACGACTTCTCTTTATATGACCAAGTATTAGATTTAAGTCTTACGTTAGGCTGTATACCTGAAAGGTATAATTCTATTAAAAACAATCCTTTATACACAAAACTAGACCTTTACTTTGCCATGGCAAGAGGGCATCAAAAAAACGATATTGATGTTACTGCCTTAGAAATGACAAAGTGGTTTGATACAAATTACCATTTTCTTGTACCCGAGTTTACAAAAAACCAAGAGTTTTCTGTTTACGATTCTAAAATTGTGGACGAATATAAAGAGGCTTTAGAACTAGGCATAAAAACAAAAACTGTATTACTTAGTCCAGTTTCTTTTTTACTATCCGGAAAAGAAAAAGAAGCAAATTTTGATAAGCTAGATTTATTAGAAAAACTATTATCTGTTTATGAAACTATAATTGAAGAATTAGTTACGCTAGGTATCGAATATATTCAGTTTGATGAGCCTTTTCTTGCTACAAACCTATCCTATAAAGAACAAAAAGCTATACAAACAACTTATACTAACTTTTCTAATAAATTTCCAGGCTTAAAAATAATTCTAGCAAATTATTTTGATTGTTTTGGTGATAATATAGATATAGCTCTTTCTTTACCAGTTCATACACTACAGATAGATTTGGTACGATGCCCACTACAATTAGACGACATTTTAAACTCTGGTAAACTAAACCCTAAAACACATTTATCGTTAGGAGTTGTTGATGGCAGAAACGTATGGAAAAATAATTACGAAGAATCTTTAAAACTTATTCAAAAAGCAATAGATGCTATTGGTATAGAACGTTTACTTATTGCTCCATCCTGCTCTCTATTACATTCTCCTTGTGATTTAGATTTAGAAAACAATTCTAAAAATTTAGCGCCAGAGGTAAAAAAATGGTTAGCATTTGCTAAACAAAAACTAGAAGAAGTTAGTACCCTAAAACAATTAGCCACTAAAGAAAACTTAGAAAATAGTTTAGTAAAATTACATAAAAACAGTAAAACTCATGAAATAAAGAAAACCTCAACTTTAATTCACAAATCAAAAGTAAAAAAACGTGTAAAAGCACTTACAGAAAAAGATGCACAAAGAATAAATCCTTTTTCTACACGCCAAAAACTCCAAGAAGTTTCTTTAAATCTTCCATTATTTCCTACCACAACCATAGGCTCTTTTCCACAAACAAAAGAAGTACGTAGCTGGAGAGCTAAATATAAAAAAGGAAATTTAAGCATTCAGGAATACAAAACTCTTTTAGAAGACGAAACAAAAAAAACAATTACGTTTCAAGAAGATGCAGGTTTAGATGTTCTAGTACATGGAGAATTTGAACGTAATGATATGGTGGAGTATTTTGGCGAACAACTTAATGGTTTTGCTTTTACGCAATTTGGCTGGGTACAAAGTTATGGTAGCAGATGTGTAAAGCCTCCTATTATTTATGGCGATGTTTCTAGAGAAAACCCTATAACTGTAGAATGGTCCTCTTATGCACAATCGTTAACTTCCAAACCAGTTAAAGGAATGCTTACAGGTCCTGTAACTATTTTGCAATGGTCTTTTGTTCGTAATGATCAAGCCCGTTCTAAAACCTGTACACAAATAGCTTTAGCAATTCGTGATGAAGTTGTAGACTTAGAAAAAGCTGGCTTACAAATAATACAAATAGATGAACCTGCTTTTAGAGAAGGCTTACCACTAAGAAAAGAAGACTGGAAAACCTATTTAGATTGGGCCATTACTGCTTTTAGAATAGCTGCCAGTGGCGTTAAAGACCAAACACAAATACATACACATATGTGCTATTCTGAATTTAATGATATTATTACAGATATAGCTAATATGGATGCCGATGTTATTACCATAGAATGTTCTAGATCGCAAATGGAACTTTTAGATGTTTTTGCGGCATTTAAATACCCTAATGAAATTGGTCCTGGCGTTTACGATATTCATTCCCCAAGAGTACCTGAAAAAGAAGAAATGGTTTCTTTAATAAAAAAAGCATCTAATTATATTCCAGTTAGACAAATTTGGATTAATCCTGATTGTGGTTTAAAAACAAGAAATTGGGAAGAAACAAAAAAGGCCTTAATACAAATGGTTGCTGCTGCAAAAAAGTGTAGAGAACACAGTTATATATCTGCCTAATTTGACTATTATATTAAAAATGCATCTTACTAATGCTAAGATGCATTTTTTTATACCCCAAAGTAGCTTAGCTTTGTGGTATGGTTAGGAATATACAATTACGAATATCTTTAAAAGAGGAAGAACAAGAAGGCATGCTACGTAAGAAAGTAGCAAAATACCTCGGCGAACCAGAAAAAGATATTGTTATAAAAATTCTTCGAAAATCTATAGATGCTCGTAAACCTTCTATTTATTTTAATTATAAAATGGAAGTTTATATACGCCAAAAGCCATCAGAACAACCAGACTATACGTTTAATTATAAAGATGTTTCTAAAGCAAAAGAAATACATATAATTGGCTTTGGCCCAGCAGGAATGTGGGCAGCATTACGTTGTTTAGAACTGGGCTATAAACCAGTTGTAATAGAACGCGGTAACAAAGTGCAAGAGCGCAGACGCGATTTAAAAGCTATAAACCAAGACCATTTAGTTAATAAAGACAGTAATTATTGTTTTGGAGAAGGCGGCGCAGGAACCTATTCCGACGGTAAATTATACACCCGAAGTTTAAAAAGAGGAGATGTTCGTAGAATTTTTGAAAGCTTAGTACACCACGGCGCCACAGAACAAATATTGGTAGATGCACACCCACATATTGGCACCAACAAACTTCCTAAAATTGTTCAGAATATTCGAGAAAAAATTATAGAACACGGAGGCGAAGTACACTTTAACACCAGAGTTACAGACTTTAGCCTTAAAAACAATAAAATAACAGCCATACAATTACAAAATGGAAACGAAATGGCAGTAAATAGAGTAATACTTGCTACTGGCCATTCTGCTCGAGATATCTACTATTTGTTACAAGACAAAAAAATTGCTTTAAAAGCAAAGTCTTTTGCAATGGGCGTTCGTGTAGAACATCCGCAACATATAATAGACGCTATACAATACCATTGTAAAAAAGAGCGTAATGCACTTTTACCAGCTGCTTCTTATAGCCTAGTAGAGCAAGTTAAAAATAGAGGTGTTTATTCTTTTTGTATGTGCCCTGGCGGATTTATTGTTCCTGCTGCAACTGCTCCTGGAGAGGTAGTAGTAAACGGCATGTCTCCTTCTAAAAGAAATAACTTATACGCAAACTCTGGTATAGTTGTAGAAATTAATGCCGAAGAAGATCTTCGTAAATTTGAAAAGTTTGGTGTTTTAAAAGGATTAGAGTTTCAAAAAAGTTTAGAACGCTTAGCCTTTACTGCAGGTGGTCGCAGCCAAGTTGCTCCTGCTCAACGCGTAACAGATTTTGTAGAAGGTAATTTATCTGCAGATTTAAATCCTACATCTTACCAACCAGGCTTAAAATCTTCCCCTTTACATTCGCTCTTACCAAAAGGAATTGGCAGTAGATTACGTGGTGGATTTAAAGCTTTTGGCGAAAAAATGAGAGGATATTACACCACCGAAGCTAATATTGTTGGTGTAGAATCTAGAACCTCTTCTCCTGTAAATATTCCTAGAAACGAAAAATTAGAACATCCAGAAATAGAAGGTTTATTCCCTTGTGGAGAAGGTGGTGGTTACGCTGGCGGTATTGTATCTGCTGCTATGGATGGGGAACGTTGTGCCGAAGCCGCAATTGTTGGTCTTTAACACATTACCTTTTTATCCAAACATTAACTGTATCTTCGCCGCTTATTTATAATACATGACATTTAAAGACTTAGGTCTGGCTTTACCTATATTAAAAGCTATAGAAGAGCAAGGGTATACAACCCCTACTCCTATTCAAGAACAAGCAATTCCTATTTTACTTACCAAAAAAGACCTTTTAGGCGTTGCACAAACTGGAACAGGAAAAACAGCTGCTTTTAGTATTCCTATTATTCATCATTTACATACAAACCAAGAACATTCCAAAGGAAAAAAACGTATAAAAGCACTTATAGTTACTCCTACAAGAGAACTTGCCATACAAATTGGCGAAAATTTTACGGCATATAGTAAGCACACCAAGGTTACAAATACTGTTATTTTTGGTGGTGTAAAACAACAAAGACAAGTAAATGCGTTACGCCCTGGTGTAGATGCTTTAATTGCTACTCCTGGTAGGTTGCTAGATTTAATGAATCAGAACATTATATCGCTTAGAGATATTGAGTATGTTGTTTTAGATGAAGCAGACCAAATGCTAGACATGGGTTTTATTCACGATATAAAAAAAATAATTGCAAAATTACCCGCTAAGAGACAATCTTTATTTTTCTCTGCTACTATGCCTAAAGACATTGTGGAGCTTTCTAAAAGAATACTAGGTAATTTTGAGCGTGTTACTATAAAACCAAAACAAGCTACAGCAGAAAGAGTAGAACAAGGTATTTATTTTGTTAGTAAAGCTAATAAACCAAAGCTACTAGTACATTTAATAAATGAAAGACCAGAGGCATCGGTTTTGGTATTTTCTAGAACCAAACATGGCGCTAATAAAATTGTAAAAAAGTTAGCACAAGCAGATATTAATTCTGCAGCAATACACGGTAATAAATCGCAAACTGCAAGACAAAAAGCTTTAGGCGTTTTTAAAGAAGGTAAATTAAATGTACTTGTTGCTACAGATATTGCTGCTCGTGGTATAGATGTAGACGACCTGTCTTTAGTTATAAATTTCGATTTACCTAATATACCAGAAACCTATGTGCACCGTATTGGTAGAACAGGACGTGCCAGTGCCAGTGGTATTGCTATTTCTTTTTGTATGGCAGAAGAACGGGCTTATTTAAAAGATATAGAAAAGTTGATTAAGCAACAGGTTCCAAGGTTAGGAGAACATCCTTATATGGAAGATGCACAGGAAAATGCAGAGGCTAAACCTCAAAAACCTAGTAACAATAAATCTAGAAATAATAATAGACCTTCTGCAAATTCTAATAGAAACAGAAACTCTTCCAACCGCAGAAGAAAAAACAATAGAAACTCTAACAGAAATAAGCCCGAGAAAAGAGATTAAAAACGTTAAAACAAATTATAAAAGCCTATTCTACTTAAGAATAGGCTTTTTTATTTGTAAATATGCAACCTATTTCAATTTGCGTTGTCTTTACTATAAATACATCAAAAAACAACAATCAAAAAACAACAATTTACTAATGAAAAAACTTGGAATACTATTTTTATTTTTCTCTTTTCTAGGTAGTGCACAAGAGAATTTTACTCTTAACGGCACCATTACCGATGCCAGTAATGGAGAAACGCTTTTTGGAGCTTCGGTCTTTTTAGAAGGAACCTCTATTGGAACTATTACTAATGAATATGGATTTTACTCTATAACCGCACCCAAAGGAAACTACAATTTATTAATCTCTTATGTAGGTTATTTAGACATTCAACAGCAAATCACCTTAAATCAAAATCAAAAAATAAATTTTGAAATAAAGGAATATGCTACACAACTAGAAGAAGTTGTGTTAACTGCAGATGAAAAAGAACATGTAAATATTAGAAAACCAGAAATGAGTGTTAACAAGCTTAACATTAAAACGGTAAAGCGTATGCCTGTGGTATTAGGTGAGGTAGATATTATAAAGTCTTTACAAATGCTACCTGGGGTTACCAATAACGGCGAAGGTTCTGGTGGTTTTAATGTACGTGGTGGCGCAGCTGACCAAAATTTAGTTTTATTAGATGAAGCTATTATATACAACACATCGCATATGCTTGGCTTTTTTTCTGTTTTTAATGCAGATGCTATTAAAGATATTAAATTACACAAAGGCGGTATACCTGCTAAATTTGGCGGTCGAGTATCTTCTGTTTTAGATGTTAGGCAAAAAGACGGTAACAGTAAAAAGTTTGCTGCTTCTGGTGGTATCGGGCTTATTTCTAGCAGATTAGCATTAGAAGGGCCTATGTTTAACAAAAAAGGTTCTTTTCTTGTTGCAGGCAGAAGCTCTTATGTAAACCTTTTTCTTGCTGCTGCTAATGAAAATAACAGAGTTGGCTTTTATGACCTAAATTTAAAAACCCACTATAATGTTAATGAAAACAATAAGCTTTTTCTTTCTGGATATTTTGGAAGAGATAAATTTAAACTAGGAGATACTTTTGGAGTAACCTATGGTAATGCCTCTGGTAACTTACGTTGGAATCATATTTTTAACGAACGTTTATTTTCCAATTTCTCTTTAATTTATAGTAGATATGATTATGATATTGGAATACAAGTAGCAGATTTTAATTGGGTTTCTTCTATTGATAATTATAATGCTAAGTATGATTTTAAATATTACCTAAGCGATAATTTTAAATTAGATTTTGGCGCTAGTGCCATTTATTATGATTTTAACCCTGGCGCCATAATACCTACCTCGGAAGATTCCTCTGTAAACGAAATGCAGCTAGATAAAAAGAAAGCATTAGAAACTGCTCTTTATATTAATGCAGAACATAAACTAACCGATAAATTAACTGCACAATATGGGTTACGTTATAGCTATTTTAACCGATTAGGTGGCCAACCTTTAGCTAACTATGTAAATAGCCAACCCGTAACTTATAATTCTACTTTAGGAATATACGAACGTGGCGAGGTTGTAGACGAAACGTATTATGATAGCGGAGAATCTATAGCTACCTATAACAATTTAGAACCTAGAGCTTCTTTAGCATATGAGTTAAATGAAAATTCTTCTATAAAACTAGGATATTCTCGTGCAGCGCAATACATACATTTATTATCTAACACCGCATCTGTAACTCCTTTAGATGTTTGGGCGCCAAGTGGTAAATATGTAAAACCACAATTGTCTGACCAATATGCAGTAGGCTATTTTAAAAATTTTAAAGACGAAGCATACTCATTAGAGTTAGAAACCTATTATAAAACTACAGACAACCGTATAGATTATATAGATGGTTCTGATTTAATTGGAAACAACACCATTGAAACCGAAATACTAAACGGAGAATCTAGAGCTTATGGCTTAGAAGTTCTTTTTAGAAAAAACACCGGAAAATTTACAGGTTGGGCTGCTTATACCTTATCTAAATCGGAACAAAGAACAAAAGACGCTAATGCGGGTGGCCCAGGCATTAGTAATGGAGAATGGTATAAAACACCTTATGACCGTTTGCATGATGTTTCTATAACGGGTTCCTACAAAGCATCTGACAAATGGACATTTAGCACTAATTTTGCGCTACAATCTGGCAGGCCAGTTACCTACCCTAATGGGCAATACCAGTACGAAGGTCTTTCTATTGCCAGTTATTCTAACAGAAACTCAGATAGGCTACCTATATATCACCGTTTAGATATTTCTGCTACGCTTACCCCTAACAAAAAACCAAATAGAAGATGGAAAGGAGAATGGGTTTTTGGTATTTATAATGTATATAATAAGAAAAATGCTGCTTCAATTTCTTTTGGGCAAAATAGCACTACAGGAGCTAATGAAGCTACAAGAACCGCAATTTTTGGAATGGTACCATCTGCAACTTATAACTTTAAATTTTAAAACTATGAAACTCTATATAAAACTAATAACGCTATTTACTGTATCTATATTTTTATCTTGTGAAGATGTAATAGATGTAGATTTACAAACCGCACCAGAAAGATTGGTTATAGAAGCCTCTATAGATTGGGAAAAAGGAACATCCGGAAATAACCAAACTATAAAATTATCTACTTCTTCTGCTTATTTTGCAGAAAGCCAAAACACTCCTGTAACCAATGCCGCTGTAAAGGTTACAAATACAAATACGTTAGAAGAATTTATTTTTACTAATGAAAATAACGGTAACTACACCACAACAAATTTTACTCCAATAGTTGGTAATACATATAGTTTAGAAGTTATTTATAATAGCGAAATTTATTCGGCTACAGAAACGTTACAAGCTGTTACAGATATTACAAGAATAGAACAGTCTACGGAAAAAGGGTTTGATGATGAAGCTCTAGAGGTTTCTGTTTATTTTGTGGATCCTGAAGAAGAGAAAAATTATTACCTATTTAAATTTAAACAAGATGGCGACTTACTTTTTGAGTTAGAAGCAGGAGATGATGAGTTTATAAACGGAAATGAAGTAGACTGGTGGTTTGAAAAAGATGAAGAAGACGACCAAGGAGAATTTAATGCCGGAGACCGTGTAGAAATGGAAATGTATGGTGTTTCTGAAGCTTATTACAATTACATAAACACCTTAATAATACAATCTGAAGGTGTTGGGTTATTTGCCACTACCCCAGTTGCTCTAAAAGGTAATTGTATAAACCTAACCACAGAAGATAATTATGCACATGGCTATTTTAGGCTTACCCAAGTGGTAACTGCAGACTACACTTTTGAATAGTTATGTCTATTTATAAAAAAGGGAGTAGCTTAAAACTACTCCCTTTTTTTTAATATTATAAATTATCTAATTGGTTACTCTTTTTGTCGGTACTTATAGTCCAGAAAAAGCCAACAAAAAAGAAGGTATCCGCAGTAGGCCTAATAGAACGTCTATTAAATGTACCATTTACATCTGGAGTATTAGCATATTGATACCCACTTATATTATTAAAACCTAAAGCGTTATTTACAGAAACATATAATATTTTTTGAGGTGATATTAAATACGCCCAATTAACACTTACATTATTATAACTCTTCGTTTTTTCGGCCAAAAAATTAGAAGAATTAGGATTATCATAGGGCCTACCAGATGCAAAGGTATAGGATGCCCCTACTTGAGAACGCCAATCTTCTATCCAGTATTTAGTTACCAAAGAAAGGTTATGGTTAGGTGCAAAATTAGGTGTTGCTTTTGCTTCAAAATTTAAATAATCTCTTTTCGTATTTAAATACGAATAAGACACCCAATAATCTAAATTCTTTATGCTTTTATTATCCCTCCAAAAAACATCCATCCCAGTTGCATAACCACTTCCTAAATTAGTATAATTACTATCAAACAAAGCCATATCGGTATCATACTTAACTAAATTTTTATACTTTTTATAATACCCTTCTGCCCTTAATGTTTTACCATCTTTTACGTATTGGTAATTAAGTATATAATGTGCTGTTTTTTCGGACTTTAAACTAGTGTCAAACTTTAAAAAATTGGTCTGCGGATTTTGATAAAAATCGCCATATGCTAAAGAAAATTGCCCTGTATTACTACTCTTGTAAGCTAAAGAAACTCTCGGGGAAATAGTAACATCTTTTAAAACTTGAGAATACTCTGCCCTTGCTCCTACTTTTATGGCAAACTTGTTACTAAAAAATATATCGCCCTCTGAAAATGCTCCAGATAAATTGTCTTGCAAAGCACTCTTAAATATTGTGCCATTTTCTTGGGTTAAGCTATCCTCATAATTTGTACTAAAGTGTTCTGCTCCAAAGTTTAAGCTAAACCTACTACTAAAGGTCTTTTTTACTTTCATTTTTAAATGTGCTGCCGTTTCTTGAGTACTAATTTTATCGGTTAAAATTCCTATTTTATTTTTGTCTGATGAAATACTAGCCCCTGAGGTAATAGTCCATTCGTTATCTAAAAAATGTTTGTAAGAACTATTTACATACAAATTGTTGTTTTTTAATTGAAAAGGAACATATTCTTCATAATTAATGTCTTCTTGCTCAATATCTAAATTACTATGATTAAAACCTGTATATAACTTAAATATACTTTTTTCTCCTTTGCTTCTAAATACAGCCTCGCCTGCAATAGATTCATATGGTTTGTTCCAACGTGCTGCTTGGTTTGCTGGTATTAAACTTTGGTAAGGAGCTAAATTTATATAAGATGTATTAAAACTTAAAGATTGATTTCCCCAAATTTCGGTGTGTCCTAAGCCACCACCAACAGACATTAAAGAAATATCTGTTTTTTCTTGTTTTGGCATATCTTCTGTATTTAATAACAAAACACTAGACAATGCTTGTCCGTACTCTGCAGAATATCCTCCTGTACTAAAAGTAATTCCTTTAAATAAAAAAGGCGAAAACCTCCCTCTTGTAGGTATATTATTTGCAGTAGCATTAAAGGGCTGAAAAACACGTAAACCATCTATAAAAACCTGTGTTTCTCCTGCTGATCCACCACGTACAAATAAACGCCCGTCTTCACTAACTGTACTGGTACCTGGTAAGGTTTGTAATGCTGCAACAAAATCTCCTAAAGCACCTGCAGTAGTTACCACATCTAATGGTTTTAAGACTGCTACTTTAGAGTTATCGCCGGCCTTAAAAGAACCTGCTGTTAACGTTACTCCTGTAAGTTCGTTAATAGCTTCTCGCATTTTAATGTTTAAATTTTTATAATACGAAACGGTTCCCATCTCGTAATGGGTTTCATAAGAAAGAGCCGATATTACAAGCATTAAAGAACCTTTTTCTGTGGTTTCAAAAGAAAATTTTCCTTTTTCGTTGGTAGATGCACCATCATAGGTGCCATCTAAATATACATTTGCGCCTATAATTGGCTTGCCTTTTTCATTAACTACGGTTCCAGAAATAAGGCTCTGGCTTATTGCCAAAAATGGGGAAAGTACTAAAATTAAGGTAGTTGCTAGTTTTAACATAACTGTTCGATTTTTTGATTTTGATACTCCAAAAATGCAAACCACCAGCCTGCCTAACTAAATTAGATGACCCAGTTGGGATATATTGTTACCGAAATGTTATAACTGAGAGGAAATAACCATACGATTCTTTTCAAAAAAAAGGGTGCTTTTATATCTTAGTGCAAACTACTATTAGATAATTTCAACATCTATAAAAACGAAACAAAAATTTAAAAGCCAATGTTCCTCATAAACCTAACTTATAAAACGGAATTAAAGAAAATTGACCAATTTTTAAACGAACATATTACTTTTCTAAACGAACAATATGCTTTAGAACATTTTCTTGCTTCTGGGCCAAAAATTCCAAGAACTGGAGGCATAGTATTATCTAAGGTGGAAAATAGAGCACTTTTAGAAAAAATTATTGAAAAAGACCCTTTTAAAATAAACGGTTTAGCAGACTATGAAATAACAGAATTTACGGCAAGTAAAACTTGTGAAGCTTTAAAGGTATTGATAGAATAATTATATATATTCCGTTTATTTTTATGAAACATTATGTTGTCTTAAAACGTATTTTAAATGAATAAAATAGAAACCTACTTAGACTTTAAGAAAACGCTTAAAAATGAATACCCAGAAAAATATTGGCCAGAGGCTTTAAAAGCGCTTTGGTTTGATGCTAAAGAAGATTGGGAAGCTTCCCATAACATTGCACAAGATATGTATAACCAAACGGGAATCTGGATACATGCATATTTACACAGAAAAGAAGGTGATAAAATTAATGCCAGCTATTGGTACCGCCAAGCAGGCAAAAATTTCCCTACAGTTTCTCTAGAGCAAGAACACCAGAATCTGGTAGAATTTGTTTTAAATAAATAGTTTTATTTAAGTAAAAATGCCTGAAATAATTCTTGGCTACACATAAATTTCTTTACTAATTGGCTTTAATATTGAAAATTTTGACACTATAACAACTACATAAATAAAGTTCTAAAAAAAACGCCCTACTATGTAGCAGGGCGTATTGTATAACATACCTATTATTTTATCTAAATATCTTCTGTCAACCAAGCTTTCATCATCCAAACTGTTTTTTCTTGTTCTGAGATAAAATCGCTAATCATAGAGTTTGTACCCTCATCATTAGCATGTGCAGCATGGTCTAATATTTCTCTTTCTAATAATAACAACTCGGTTAAAGAATCTACTATTAAACGAATAGCGTCCTCATCTTTTGTAATGTTTTTTCCAACAGGAACAGTTCCTTTAGCCATATAATCTTCAAACGTATGTAATGGTACTCCTCCTAAGGTAAGAATACGTTCTGCTATTTCATCTACCTTTATATTAGCATCATTATATAACTCTTCAAACTTTACATGCAAATCAAAAAAACGCTTCCCTTTTATATTCCAATGAATACCTCTTAGGTTTTGATAATATCTTTGAAAATTTGCTAAAAGCACATTCAAATTTTTGCTTAAATCACTAGATTTTTTCGCATCTAAACCTATACTATTAAATTTCATAATTCTATATTTATATATTGTTTATTTCGTTTTAACAGTATAAAGGTATTACATAAAAAACAATTTTTTAATAAGTTTTATTGATAGTTTTAATACCTTTATAACATAAAATTATAATGCATGACCATTACACAATTACAATATGTTTTAGCTGTTGCTGAATACCAAAATTTTACACTTGCGGCCCAAAAAAGTTTTGTTACACAACCTACTTTAAGCATGCAAGTACAAAAGCTTGAAGATGAGTTAGATGTACTAATTTTTGACCGTAGTAAAAAACCAATTACCATTACAGAAGTTGGAAAAAAAATAGTAGAACAAGCAAAAAATATTGTAAATGAGGCAGAACGTATTAAAGACATTGTAGACCAAGAAAAAGGATTTATTGGTGGGGATTATACATTAGGAATAATACCCACAATTATGCCTACTTTATTACCAATGTTCTTAAAAGCCTTTATAAATAAATATCCTAAAGTAAACTTAATTATTAAAGAACAGAGTACAGAAACTTTAATTAGAAATATAGAAGATGGCCATATAGATGCTGCTATTGCTGCAACACCTTTAGAAGTAGAATTTATAAAAGAACGCCCTTTATATTACGAACCTTTTGTAGGTTACGTTCCTAATAACCACAGACTTGCAAACCAAGATAAATTAAACCCTGAAGACTTAAATGTTAATGATATTCTTTTACTGCAAGATGGACATTGTTTTAGAGAAGGTGTAATTAACCTATGTAAAGCTTCTAAAAATTATGATGATGAGCATTTTCAACTACAAAGCGGTAGTTTTGAAACATTGGTAAATCTTTCTGATGAAGGGTTAGGAATGACTCTTCTGCCCTATTTAAATACTTTAACTATAGACCCTATTAAGAATGGTAATTTAAAATACTTTAATAATCCTTCGCCTGCTAGAGAGGTTAGTCTAATATACCACAAGTCTGAACTTAAAATTCAAATAACAGAGGCATTAAAAGATGTAATTTCTGGAATTGTTAGAGGGGCAATTGCTTTTCAGGATGTTAAAATAATTAGTCCTATTTCTAAATAAAAAGAACTTATCCAAAAAAGCTTATATTAAAAAAGCGATTACTAATTAGTAATCGCTTTTTTTATGCTTTTAAATAAACCAAACTTGTTTTTAGCTCTGGTTTATCGTTAATAAACTGTTGTAACCATTTTTTTAATTCTTCTACTTCTTCTGGTAATAGTATTCTTAAACTCTTTTTTAATTCTTTGCAGAAAAGAACACTATCAAAACTAACTTTCTTTAAAACCGTTTTTGTGTATTCTAACATTGCCTTTGGCATATTTTTATATTCTTTAAATTAAAATATATCTCTCTAGTAAAATTAACCATAATAGCTTTTATTTATTGCTTAGTTAAAGTTAAATATTAGATAATTTACTGTTAAAACGATGTAATTTCCTACATATTATATGATTGAACGGGTATATTTTTAAACCATTTAAGTGTAATTTTTAAAAGCCTAATTAACAACAAGTTGCAAAATAAAATACTAAAGAAAATAAATATTTAACTACAAATTATTAAAACTTATCTCTTTTATAATGGTGTTACTAGCTTTTTAATTATTTTTAAATGCAACTGTATAATAACCTGTTTTTAAATGAAAAAAATTGTTTCTCTTATTAGTTTACTTATAATAACAGTTAGTTGTAAAAACACTCAAATAGCATCGTTTGAAAAAAAATTAAACACAGGCATACATAAAAACAATTTTACTGGAATACTTGTAATTAACCCAACTACTAAAGATACTATATACAGCTACAATAGTAAGAAATATTTTACCCCAGCTAGTAATACCAAAATATTTACTTTATACACTGCTCTTAGTATTATACCCGATTCTATCCCTTCTTTAAAGTATATTTCTAAAAATGATAGTGTTTATATACAAGGAACAGGAGATCCAACATTATTACACCCATATTTTAAAGATAGCTCAACTATAAATTTCTTAAAACAGAAAAAAAACATTGTTTTAAACACCTCTAATTTTAACGATAGTAAATATGGCCCTGGTTGGGCTTGGGAAGACTATGCTATTTATTTTTCACCTGAAAGAGGTGGTTTTCCTATGTATGGCAATACTTTAACTATACACAAAAAAGATAGCTTAAATTGTATGCCAGAATACTTTAAAGACAGTATTATTAGTTTTAATTTCCGCTACGGTAGAGAAGAACATAGCAATACCTTTTATACGCCTAGCAAAATAGAAGATACTATTACAATACCTTTTATTACAAGTAAAAATTTATCGAAAAACTTGTTAGAAGATATTTTAAAAAAACAAATTACATGGTCTTCCTCTTTTCCTGAAGGCAAAAAAAATATTTTATACAGTATTACTACAGATAGTGTTTACAAAAGAATGATGCACGAAAGTGATAACTTTTTAGCAGAACAACTAATGTTTTTAAGTTCTAATGTTCTTACAGATACTACAAACTTTAAAAATGCAAAAAAGTATATCCTAAACACTAATCTTGCAACTTTAAAACAAAAACCTAGATGGGTAGATGGTTCTGGTTTATCTAGGTACAATCTATTTACGCCAGAATCTATGGTGCATGTTCTTAACAAGCTCTATAAAAAGGTTTCTACAAAAAGGTTGTATACTATATTCCCAGAAGTAAACTCTCCAATTAAAACGTTAGAAAACGTACCAAAAACACCTTATTTATACGCAAAATCTGGTAGTCTGGGTAATAACTATTGTTTAAGTGGATACTTGGTAACTAATTCTGGAAAAACATTAATTTTTAGTTACATGAATAATCATTTTGTAACACCATCTAAAGATATTAAAAAAGAA
Source organism: uncultured Maribacter sp. (assembly GCA_947504045.1). Classification (GTDB taxonomy): domain Bacteria; phylum Bacteroidota; class Bacteroidia; order Flavobacteriales; family Flavobacteriaceae; genus Maribacter_B. The sequence goes on along the minus strand of CANNFY010000004.1, from coordinate 266,302 downwards.
ATGCACTACTTTTTAGAATATTTAAGAGACAATTATTAATGCTCTAAAAGGTTTTTAATTTGGGCGTGCTGTAATAACATAACCGTTTTTCCGTCTTTAATTTTATCTGTGTACATCCAATTAAGTGCTTGTTTAAAAGAAATTTCTAATACTTCAATATTTTCAGTTTCATACTCTGCTCCTCCTCCTGCACTAACCTTATCAGTATCTTTATATTCTGCAACAAAAAAATGCACTTTTTGCATAACCGTTCCTGGTATCATAAAACTTTCAAAAACCTTTGTAACATTTTCTATTTTATAACCAGTTTCTTCAAGAGCTTCTTTTTTTATACATACTTCAGGAGTATCACCATCTAATAGTCCGGCACAAACTTCAACCATCATTGCATCACCATCTTCCGATGTATTTTGAAAAATTGGCATTCTAAATTGCTTGGTTAGTATTACCGTTTGTTTTTCTTTATTATAAAGTAATACTGCAGCTGCATCTCCACAATCATACACCTCGCGCTCTTGTGTTTCCCACGTACTATCTTCTCTTTGGTATTCAAATGTAAACTTGTATAAGGTGTACCAATTTGTAGATAACAACTGCTTTACTACATTCTTTACTTTGCCGTATTTCATTATTTAATAGTATAAATATGTCTTTTTTACAAAGATTAGCATAATTATAAATAGCCTCAAATAAAAAGCGCTATATATTTAAGTATATAGCGCTTTTATTCTTTTTTTTAAAATTAAAATCTATTATCGCCATCTAACAAATCACCTAATCCACCTAAAACACTGCCTTCGCCTTTACTATTACCGTTTCTAGGTAATGCAGATAAAACCCTACCAGCTAATCTACTAAATGGTAAAGATTGTACATATACTGTTCCTGGTCCACGAAGCGTTGCAAAAAATAATCCTTCGCCACCAAATACGGTGTTTTTTATACCTCCAATAAATTCTATATTATACTCTACAGTTTGGCTAAACCCAACAATACAACCGGTATCTACTTTTAAAACTTCGCCTGCAGATAATTCTTTTTTTGCCAACGTACCTCCAGCGTGTATAAATGCCATGCCGTCGCCTTCTAGTTTTTGCATTATAAAACCCTCGCCACCAAAAAGTCCGCGACCTAATTTTTTAGAAAATTCTACACCAACAGAAACGCCTTTTGCTGCACATAAAAATGCATCTTTTTGGCAAATAAATTTTCCTTGCTTTTCCGATAAATCTATAGGTACTATTTTTCCTGGGTAAGGCGATGCAAAACTTACTTGTTTTTTACCTTGTCCAATATTTAAAAAAGCTGTCATAAATAAGCTTTCTCCTGTTAACATTCTTTTTCCTGCAGAAAATAATTTTCCTAAAACTCCTTTTTCTTGGTTAGAGCCATCACCAAAAATAGTATCCATTTTAATATCAGAATCCATCATCATAAAACTACCCGCTTCTGCAACAACAGCCTCTTGTGGGTCTAGTTCTATTTCTACATACTGCATTTCTTCTCCAAAAATTTGATAATCTATTTCGTGTGCATTCATTTTCTTCTGTTTTTAATTAACAATTATGTGTTGCTTAATTAAGGAGTTTGTTACACTTTATTTTAAAATTTTATTTACAACTCTTTCCAATTCTTCAGGTTTTTGAGTACCTAAAAGGTATTTTCCACCATTCTTTAGAGTTAATAACAAGCCATTGTTTCCGCTCATATTATAAACTGTACCGTGTTTTTTGCTATAACGTATACCGTAACCTACAAAACCATATGTAATAACTTTAGCATAAATTATATCTTTAAACATAAAGTCTTTTTTAACAACGTACATATGTTTTATGGTAATTTTATCTTCTGTAATTTTAGTTGTCATTTTCATAAAGTATAGCAATACTATTATTAACAAACTAAAAAAGATTATAACCCAAGTATAGTTTGGTAAAATTAAAGAAAATGAAAAGTTTTCTGGAGAAAGTGCTGGCTTAATTAAAAAATATAAGTTAAAAACTACAGATCCTATAACTAACAGCCATACCCACCATTGTCTTAACTTTTGTAGTTCTTGAAATAGAATTTTCTTTTGCATTTTAAAATATTATAAAAAAGGGAGATTATTTTTTTAGTCTAACTGTCCATTCAAAATTAAAGGTAGATACTACGATCCCATCTGTATTAGTTCCTATAGCTTTCATCCAAAGAGTTTGCCCCTCACCTGTTGCTATAGTTTTATCTAAGGCTTCTTTTATTTTATCACCGTCTTCACAAACAAATGTAATTTTACCAGTAGCTTTTTTAGAAAAATTAGCGTTATTATTTGCTACTAGCATAGATATTTTTTTTCCACTATCTTTTATTTGGTCTATCATCATAGCACCAGTAGTTAGCTCTGCTGCCATACCTTGCACTGCCCAAAACATAGAATTAAAAGGATTTTGATTAAACCAACGGTGAGTTACTGTTACTACTGCCCTCTTCTTATCTATAGATTTTAAGCGTACGCCACACCACCATGCTGAGGGAAGTTTAAAAAAGGTGAATGTGTTGAATTTACTAATTGAAACAGGCATATATATTTATTTTCCTCTAAATATACTTGATATATTACGAATTCTAAAATGTTAATATTATGTTAATTTTCAGTACTTTGTTTTGCATAGTACCTTTTTTTAGACATATATTTGCATAAGAAACTAATAGGTCATGACAGAAACCATAACAAAACACGAAAAAAACTTGTCTGCATTATTACATGCTTCTACCTTTTCTAAACTATTTATTCCTTTTGGCAACTTTATACTTCCTCTTGTATTATGGACCGCCAATAAAAAAGAATATAGTTTTGTAGATCACAATGGAAAACAAGTACTTAATTTTCAAATAAGCCTTCTTATTTACTCTATAGTATTAGGCATAGTTAGTATTCCTTTTATTATTGGTTTGCTTCCTAATATTATGGAAATGAACCTTTTTGGGTTATCAGATTTAAATAATTATAATAATTTAAACCTCCATTTTAATTTAGATACTTTTTCTTTAAGCAAATGGATGATTCCGTTAGGCATTACTGGTTTAGCACAAGTAGCTTTGTTTATTGTTAATCTTGTGTATACCATAATGGCAACTTTAAAAACTAATGAAGGAGAAACCTTTACCTACCCTATTACTATTAATTTTATAAAATAAAAATCAAGAAGGAGTTTATACATCAATCAATCCACCTATTTCGTGCGTAGAGCACTAGCCTCTTAATCACAGGTAAATAGTATTTTATGCACAACATAGGTAAAACGAGCAGTTAATTAATTATATAACAAAATTATGAATGTAGAAAATACAAAAGCACAAATGCGTAAAGGTGTGCTAGAATATTGCATATTATCTATCCTTAATGGTAAAGATAAATATGCATCTGAAATTCTAGCTACATTAAAAGACGCTAAAATGCTTGTTGTAGAGGGTACCATATACCCTTTATTAACAAGACTTAAAAATGCTGGGCTACTAAATTATAGATGGGAAGAGTCTACCTCCGGACCACCAAGAAAATATTACACCCTTACCGAAACTGGAAAAGTATTTTTAAAAGAATTAGATACTACCTGGGATGAATTAAGAAATGCTACTAATGTAGTTACCAACACAAAAAACAACCAATAATGAACAAGACTGTAAATATAAATTTAGCAAATGTTCTTTTTCATATAGATGAAGAAGCATACCATAAAATGCGACGCTATTTAGAAGCCATAAAACGCTCTTTTGTAAATACTGCTGGTAGCGATGAAATTCTTGCAGATATAGAAGCTCGTATTGCAGAACTATTTCAAGAAAAATTGGAAAACGAAAGACAAGTTATTACCAATAAAGAAGTAGACGAAGTTATTACCATTATGGGGCAGCCCGAAGATTATATGGTAGATGAAGATATTTTTGAAGACGAGCCTGCTCCAAAAAAAGAAAACAAAAAAGTTAAAAAATTATATAGAGATACGGAACTTAAATACGTTGCAGGTGTTTCTTCTGGCTTAGCTCATTACGTTGGCATAGACCCACTATGGATCCGTTTATTATGGGTTTTCTTTACTATTGGTTCTGGTGGTGGTTTTATTCTTATTTATGGCTTGTTATGGATCCTTATACCAGAAGCATCTAGTACATCTCAAAAACTAGATATGCGTGGAGAAGCTGTAAATATTAGCAATATAGAACGCAAAGTTAAAGAGGGTTTTGAAGAGGTAGCTGAAAAAGTTAAAAACGTGGACTATGAGAAAGTAGGAAACCAAGTAAAAAGCAGTAGTAAATCCTTTTTTGATGTTATTGGCGAAATAATAATGTTTTTCTTTAAAATATTTGGAAAATTTATAGGTATTATTTTAATACTAATTGGTGCATGCACTATTCTAGGGCTTTTTATTGGGTTACTTACCGTTGGCACATTAGATTGGGTACATTTACCTGGCTTTAGTAATTTTATATCTAACCCTACGCAAGTACCAGTTTGGCTACTTTCTTTACTTATTTTCTTTGCCATAGGAATTCCTTTTTTCTTTCTATTGTATTTAGGCTTAAAAATCTTAGTAAAAAACCTAAAATCTATAGGAAACATTGCCAAGTTTTCTTTGTTAGGACTTTGGATAATTGCTATTATAAGTTTAATTGTAATTGGTGTAAAAGAAGCTGCAGCGCATGCATACTCTGGTAATGTAACCACAGAACAAGAATTATATATTGAGTCTCCTAAAGACACTTTATTTATAACATCTGTTTCTTCTAAACTTCATGAAAACAGAGGTAATATTCATATGGATGGGGTAATTATGACTTATAATGATGCTGGAGAAGAAGTTATTTTATCTGAAGACGTTCGTATTAACATAAAAAAATCTAAAGACTCTATTATTAGGTTAGAAATTAGAAAAGAAGCCAACGGGCCATCTTTTAATGGCGCTCGTGAAATTGCAGACCAAATTAACTACGGCTATAAAGTAGAAGGCAATACAATAATTTTAGATGATTTTTTAACCCTAAATGGTGGTAATAAATTTAATGACTTAGAGGTAAAAGCAACACTATATTTACCAGAAAACACTATACTAAACTACAGCAAAAGTAATAACAGATGTTGGAGTACACACACCAATAATGATTATGATATGAATGGCTGCGAAATTACTGAACACAGCTGGAAAATAGGAACTGACAGCCAATTAAAGTGTTTAGATTGTCCTGAAAAAGAAATAAACTTACAAGAAGAAAATAACAAAGTAATTATTAATGAAAACGGTATTAAAATTAATGTAAGTGAAGACGGTGAAAACAATAAAATAATTATTAATGAACACGGAATTGATATTGATGTTAATGACAAGGGAGAATCTTTTAAAATGAAAATAGATGAAGACGGTATAGATATCAAATCAAACGAAAACAATAAATAAACAACTCAGTTCATAAATCTAACAACTGAGTAAGTAAAACTAGTAACACACAAACAAATACATCAATTTTACAGCAATCAAAAAAACAACAATCATGACAACTCTAGTAAAAATTACCATCGCAATTATTTTAACACTCTTTTTATCCTCCTGTGGTTTTGATATGGGCCCCGGAATTAAAGGTAACAACGTAGTAGTAAACCAAAGCCGTACTATTACCGAAGATTTTAGTAGCGTATCTGCATCCGAAGGTATAAAAGTTTATGTAACACAGGCAGAAGACTATCTAATAACCGTAAAAGGTGACGAAAATATTATAGACCTTATTGGTACCGATATTAAAAATGGAAAATTACGTATACATGCTACAGAAAATATTGGTAATGCTACTAAAGAAGTATATGTATCGCTTCCTAATATTTCTACATTAAAAAGTTCTAGTGGATCACACTTAACAACAAAGAATGCTATTAAAAGTGATAATTTAGAAGTAGATGCCAGTAGCGGTTCTATTTTAAAAGTAGAAATTTATTGTAATAATTTAGAATTAGATGCTAGTAGTGGTGCAAATATTTCTATTTCTGGTGAGGCAAAAACCGCAGATATAGATAGTAGTAGCGGTTCAAACATTAAGGCTAAAGACCTAAAAACAGCTATTTGTAATGCAGAAGCTAGTAGTGGCTCTAACATAAAAATATATGTTACAGAATCGTTACAAGCAGATGCCAGCAGCGGCGCTAATATTTCGTATTCTGGTAATGCTAGTGTACAAAAAAAGAAATCGGTTTCTGGTAGCGTTCATAAATTATAAAAAAAGCTATTCTAATTAAGAAATTAACCTAGTATTAACTAAATAAATCCGTTGAATATCAACGGATTTTCTTTGCTTTGGTAAATACATAATTTTTTATATTAGTAGTATGCAAGTACAATTAAAAAAATATACCCTTGGTTTAAAACACACGTTTAGTATTTCTAGAGAATCACACGATTTTCAAGACTCTTTGGTTGTTGGTTTATCTTATAATGGAGAAACTGGTTATGGAGAAGCAACTGCAAACCCTTACTACAAAATTACTGTAGAAAGTATGATGCAGGAGATAAAAAACATAGAAACAGCTATAAGCACTTTTAACTTTACTACTCCAGAACTATTTCATCAATATCTTGTAGGTAAAAAACTTACTAATTTTGCCATTTGTGCATTAGACTTAGCTGCTCACGATCTATACGGAAAATTAAATGGCAAACCACTTTATGAATTATGGGGCACTAATATTCAAAAATACCCTACAACCAATTACACTATAGGTATTGCAAGTATAGATAAAATGGTTGCTAAGATGAAAGAAAAACCATGGCCTATTTATAAAATAAAATTAGGAACAGACAAGGATGTAGTAATTGTTAAAGAACTAAGAAAACATACCGATGCCATTTTTAGGATAGATGCTAATTGTGCTTGGACGCCTGAAGAAACCATACATAATGCTCCTATTTTAAAGGATTTAGGGGTAGAGTTTTTAGAACAACCTTTAAAAGCAGATAACTGGGAAGGTATGGAAAAAGTAATGCATAACAGTGTATTACCAATTATTGCCGATGAAAGTTGTATCGTAGAATCTGATGTAGAAAAATGTGCTTTACATTTTACCGGAATTAATATAAAACTTACCAAATGTGGAGGTCTTACCCCTGCCCTACGCATGATACAAAAAGGAAAAGAATTGGGCCTTAAAGTTATGGTTGGTTGTATGACAGAATCATCTGTAGGCATATCTGCAATAGCCCAGTTACTACCACAATTAGATTATGTAGATATGGATGGTGCAATGCTTCTTAAAGAAGATATAGCTAAAGGAGTGCAAATTAAAAATGATGGCACTGTTGTATTTCCAAAAACTAATGGTAGCGGCATAACTCTTTTATAATGGCACACTATATAGATAGTTTTCCTGATAGAGAAATAACTATAAATGGCGCTAAGCACTTATATTTTGGAGGCACCTCCTATTTAGGATTACAAACTAATAATGATTTTCAAAACCTATTAATTAATAACATAAAAAAATATGGCACTAATTATGGTGCTTCAAGAAAATCTAACGTTCGCCTTTCTATCTACAAAAAAACGGAGCAATACTTAGCAGACATTGTTGGTTCTGAATCTTGTATTACACTTTCTTCTGGTTTTTTAGTTGGGCAATTACTTACAACATACTACAACACCCCTAAATACCAACTATTTTACACCCCAAACACGCATGTAGCTTTACAACAACAAAACACAAATAACTACATAACGTACAGCAGTTTAGCTAAAGATATTAGTGCACATATAAAATCTAATAATAAAAAAACTCCAATTATACTTCTAGATTCTATAGACTTTCATGGAGATAATTATCCTGATTTTAAATTTCTTAATAACCTTCCTTTTAAAGATTGTATATTAATTGTAGATGACTCTCATGGTATTGGAATTTTAGGAGATAATGGTGGTGGTGTTTTTGAAATATTAAAAAAATATAACCCAAAAGAAATAATTGTATGTTGCTCTTTAGGAAAAGGACTTGCTGTACAAGCGGGCGCTATTTTTGGAACTACAAAGACTATAAACAACTTAAAAAAAACGGCCTTTTTTGGTGGCGCCAGTCCTGCAACGCCTGCTAATATTGCAACTATTTTAGATGCAAAAACAATTTATAAAGAAAAAAGAGATATTCTACATTCATATACCTCTTACTTTATATCTAAAGTAGAAGATTTAAACTATTTTACCTTTGTAAAAGGGCATCCTACTTTTACATTTAGAAATAAAAAACTTAGCAATCACTTACTAAAAAATAGAATAATTGTAACTGACTTTAATTATCCTAATGAAGATTCTCCTTTAATGAGTAGAATTGTACTAAGTGCTTCTCATAAAAAAGAGGATATTCAACATTTAATAAAATGTATAAATACCCTCCTTTAGAATAGTATATATTAATAACTTAATTATCCCACCATACAGGATCTATTGGTGATTTTTTATTACCTAAAACATTTTCTAAGTTTCTTGCTTCTTCTGAGTCTGGATATTGTGCTCTAACTAACCAAGATCCAGGAAACTCACTACTTTCTGTATCTACAGGTAATGCCAATTCTTTAAATACATCTGGTGAAAAATCATACCTTCTAAAATCTACATACGTTTCTGGATTTAAGAAATTAGCTATGTATTTTTCTTTAAATATATGGTTCAGCATTAATGCTGCCTCTCCGGTAGCTATACCTGTATCTGCCAAATAATCTTCAGAAGCAACTTCTAATTTATCCATATTAGCCTGTATACCTCCTAGGTATGCATTATATGCTTCTGTTGTAGACCCAACACTAGTTTCATCACCACCATTAACTAAAAATTCTGCTTCGGCTTTTAAAAACATTGCTTCAGCGTATGTAATAATAGTTATGGGTGAATCTACAGAAGTATAAAAACCTTCATCAGCAAAATCGGTATTAGCGTCCTCTCCATCACTAGAAATACCATTACCTCCAGTTACATAACCTCTGTATGGATCACCTTCTTCTCCTTCTACATCTGCATAAACAGCTAATCTTGGATCAATTGTAATAAGTCCAGATTCAAAAGGATATATAGAGCCATTCATATAACTCACCAGTTGATCCCCTATCTTATCATGTACATTACCTGTGTTAGGAGCTAATACCTCTCTAGAATGCCACGGATTTAATGTTCTTTCATCAAAGAAAATTTGTAAATCATCTTCATTAGAATCAAATCCGTTTTCTAAATTTAATAATGCCGTTGTAGCAGCAGTTTGCTGGTCTACTTCAGATAAGTGCATTGCATATCTTGCTTTTAAAGTATATGCGGCTTTAAGCCATTTTTCTACATCGCCGCCATATGCTATATCTCCTGTAGATGTTGGTGAAAATTCTGATCCATTATCTGCAGACAATTCTACAATTGCTTGATCCAATAATGAATTAATACTTGCATAAATAGATTCTTGACTTTCAAATGCAGGCGTTAAATTTTCAGAACCTAATGAAGCCTCTGTATATGGTATATTATCATAACTATCTGTTGCAATACCTAAATTAATGGCTATTAAAATTCTTGCTATTCCACTAAAATGCGTTGAATTTGTTTCTTCTGCTTTTTCTAAAATGGTATTACTATTTGGCAGAGCATATAAATATACATTACTCCAAGTACTTGCATTAGAAGTTGCGCCAGTTGCAGTACCTCCTTGTCCTGTAAAATATTGTGTGTAATTACCAAAAGTACGTTCTGCAAAATACTGAGCTAAAACAGTATGATATATTGTTGGCCCAAGTAAATCATTCATACTTAATTGTTCTTCAGTTGCAGAACCAGTTGGTGTATTAACATCAAAATAATCCTCACTACAACTAATAAAGATCAGTGTAAAAAATAGCGCTATTGTTGCTTTTATATTATTTCTCATCTTTTTCTTTTTTAAAATTCCAAATTAAGTCCCAAAGAATAACTTTGTGTAAGTGGGGCAGTTAAACCTGTAAATCCATAAATATTACTTCCTGCACTAAATTGATTACTTTCTGGATCAAATCCATCAAATGGTGTCCAAAGTATAATGTTATTTGCGCTTACACTTAATGAGGCTTTTGCTATACCAACTTTCTTAATAAAATTATTAGGCAGTGCATACGACATTCCTATAGTTCTTAATTTTAACCATGAACCATCTTGCAATAAAACTTCTGAAGCTGCATTGTAATTATCAGCATCTCTATAAAAACCATCTGCAGTAATTAATAATTCTTGCGTGTTTGTAGTAAAACCTCCACTACCATCATCCATAACACCTTGCAAAATCTTGGTATCATCTCTAAACTCTGTTAGAAGAAGATTACCATTTCTAATACTGTTTCTTCTACCTCGATCATATAAATCTCCTCCTTTTTTATATTCTAATAAAAAATTAAAAGACAAATCTTTCCAAGTAAAGAAATTGGACATAGACAAAATATAATCTGGAAAAGCATTTCCTACAGCTACTTTTTGGTTTTCTCCTTCATAATAAAAACCTTCATTATCGGATCCTGTAACTACCCATTTACCATCAGAATTTACATAACGCTCTCCATTAGGAGCTGTTTGGTATACCCAACCGTATAAAGTACCTAATTCGTCTCCTACTTTTGCTTTATTAGTAATCCAATCATCAAAAAATACAATCTCATCTAAATCATCAGGAATTGAAGTAACTTCACTTCCTGTTGTTGAAAAATTAAGAATAGTTTCCCAATTAAAATCTTGGGTTTTAATAACATTTGCACTTACTAAAACTTCATGCCCCCATGTTTCATAATCTCCAGCATTTCTAATATTACTAGACAAACCTGAAGAATAAGCAGTTCCTACCGGAAAAATTTGATCAGACACCTTTGTTTTATAGTACGAATAATCTAACCTAAATCTATTATTTAAAAACCTTAAATCTGCACCAATTTCATACGTATTATTTATTTCAGGTACTAGATTTGGGTCTCCTAATTGAGAACTAGCTCTATAACCTGCTGCTCCTCCAAAAGGAAAATCTGGATCTTTAATAAAATATTGACCTACTTGACCAAAATTTGGCCCTTTTCCTACCTGTGCCCATGATGCTCTTAACTTTCCAAAAGAAAGAACTTTTGCATCTGGATCCATTGTTTTATTAAATAAATAAGATAAGCTAGTAGAAGGGTAGAAAAATGATCTATTCTCTTTTGGCATAACAGATATCCAATCATTTCTTCCGGTTACAGATAAAAAGAGTAAATCTTTATAATCCATTCTTAATTCTCCAAAAACCCCCATATTTCTAAGTTGCGTTTCTGTTTTGTCTCCAAATAAATTTAATGTATTACTAATTTCATTTATTCCAGAAACATTTAACCCCTCTCCTCTTAATAAAGTATAATCTGTTTTAGTATCTGAAAGTTGATGCCCCAAAATAAGAGAGCTCGAAAAATCATCCGAAAAATCTTTACTAAATGTTGCTAGTAAATTGGATTCTAAACCTGTAAAATTAATGTTTTCATTTACTACAAAACCACCAACTTGGCTACCAACATCTACATCTGGCGGAACAAATCTATTACGAATATCTGCATAGTTATCTACTTGAGCAGAATAGGTTATATTAGCCCATTCTATAGGCTGCCAGTTTAAGGTAATATTACCAACCCAACGATTTACATTATCTTTTAAATTACTTACTTCGGCTAAATACCTAGGGTTATCTATAATACCGTCAGAATAATTTTTTTCTGTACCGTCTGGTAATAAATAATCATTTATATCAAAAGTTGCAGCCCAATACGATAAGGAACTATAAATTGATTTATCGCCACCAGTACCTCTAGAACCTCCAGAGTTAATATAAGAGATAGAAGAGTTAATGTTTAACTTGTCATTTATTTTATATCCCCCTTTAAATCTAAAATTAATTTTATCATAGCTTGTATTAGGTACTATGCCTTCATCTGTACTTTTTCCTGCCGATAAGTAATAATCTAATTTATCTGAAGCTCCACTTAAATTGAAATTCACCTGAGTATTAACTCCTGTTTTAAATAAATTGTAAGGGCTATAAAATTGATCGTTACTTAAATCTATTACAGTACCATCTTCTAGTGTAAAAGAATCATCTGTATACGGAACACCCCATGCGTAAAAAGAAAATCCTGCATAACGGGTATAACCATCTGGACTAGTTGGATCATCTACCGCAGGAATTTTTGTAGTTCTATGTCCTTCTCTATAGGTTGTTTGTAGTTCAGGCAATTTACTAACTTCACGTATAGTAGTAGATGCAGAAACACCTACTTTTACTTTTCCTTGTTTTCCTTTTTTAGTAGTAATAACAATGGCACCGTTAGACGCTCTAATACCATAAAGTGCAGAAGCTGCTGCTCCTTTTAAAACGTTAAAACTCTCTATATCTTCTGGATTAATATCTCCGGCTCTATTAGAAAAAGAAAACTGCTCTGAACTTCCTGTTGCGTTAGAACCTGCGCTTGGTAAAACATTACCGGTAAAAGTATCATTATTAAGTGCAATACCATCTAAAATTATTAACGGTTGGTTATCTCTTCCTGGATTTACAGAAGTAACCCCTCTAATTAAAATATCAACACCACCTCCTGCAGACCCAGAAGATTTGCTTATTTGCACACCAGCTACCCTTCCTTGTAAAGATTCTAACGGATTAACTTGACCTGCAAGATTTAATTCTTCGGTATCTACTTTTTGTACCGCGTAACCTAAGGATTTTGTTTCTTTTTTAATACCAAAGGCTGTAACGACAACTTCATCCAATGCTTCTGAGTCTTCTAGCATAACAATACTAAGACTAGTCTGATTAGCAACTGTAACTTCTTGGGAGGACATCCCTAAATAAGAAAATTTTAATACATCTCCTGGTTTGGCAGATAAATTAAAATTTCCGTCAAAATCTGTTGAAGTACCATTGGTGGTTCCTACAACAATTACAGAAACTCCCGGGAGAGGAGATCCATTTTCATCATTTACGATTCCTGATATTTCTTGAGCCACTCCAATAAAGGAAAAACCCAATAAAAACAGCAATGCTAATAGTTTTGTTTTCATAATTGGTTCTTTATGTTATCTACTAAATATCCAAAAAAAATGTTAAATAATAAACTTTTAATGTCATTTATGTGAAATATGTTTTTATATGAATCTGTTTTTTTAAATAAAAAAAATAAGCCGTCTATAATTATCAAATTCATAAAACCCTAATAAAATTAAAATATGCTTTTATCTATTTTGTAAAAATTTATTTGTAACTTATTGATAATTAACAACTTAAAAATATATGGTCATGAAAAAATTACTAGGATTGGTTTTCTTGATGTTTCTTTTAGGTTTTACAACCAACTTTACATCAACAAAATCGCACGTTAAGCCTTCTATGGAAGGAACTTGGGAGCTTTTACATCGATATCATTACGATGGGGTTAATGTGTCTGATACCATTAAGAACACTAATGGTTATAGGCAAGTTAAAATATATAGTAAAGGAAAAGTTATGTGGACTAGATATTCTCCAGATGACAGAAACGAATGGTACGGCTATGGTACATATAGTAATACAGAAAACACGCTTAATGAACGATTAGAGTATGGTTCTAAATCTATTATGAAGATAATAGACACATTACAAGTTTTTAAATTTGAGCTACACTTAGAAAAGAATTATTACAGCCAAATTACTTTAGACTCGCAGGGGCATCCTACTTTTTCTGAAAATTATAAACGAATAGATTAAAAATAAAAAAAACCAGTACTTACATAGTACTGGTTTTTTTAGTATTAATAGAAAACTTATTAAGCTACTTCTTCTGGTGTTTCTATAGCTGCTAAATAACGTTCCGCATCTAAAGCTGCCATACAACCTGTACCTGCTGCAGTTACTGCTTGTCTATAATCTTTATCTTGTGCATCTCCACAAGCAAAAACACCTGGTAAGTTTGTTTTTGTAGATTTTCCTTCGGTAATTAAATATCCAGTTTCATCCATATTTAATTGGCCTTTAAATATGTCGGTATTTGGCTTATGACCAATTGCTATAAATAATCCGGTAATAGCTATATCTTCTTTTTCTTTAGTTTGGTTATTTACCATTCGTAAACCTTCTACAACCTGATCACCTAAAACCTCATCAACTTCTGTATTGTATTTAATTTCTATATTAGGTATACTTTCAACACGGTGTTGCATAGCTTTAGAAGCACGCATATAATCTTTACGAACTAACATTGTAACCTTATTACAAATATTAGCTAAATAAGAAGCTTCTTCTGCAGCTGTATCTCCTGCTCCAACTATAGCTACATCTTGATTTTTATAAAAGAAACCATCGCAAACTGCACAAGCAGAAACTCCACCGCCGCGTAATTTTTGTTCGCTAGGTAATCCTAAATATTTTGCAGTAGCTCCTGTTGAAATTATAATAGTTTCTGCTTCAATAACTTTATCATCATCTACAGTTACTTTGTGTATACCACCAACTTTGTCACTTAACTCAGTTGCTGTTATCATTCCAATACGTACTTCTGTACCAAAGCGTTCTGCTTGTTGTTGTAACTGCATCATCATGGTAGGGCCGTCTATCCCTTCTGGATATCCTGGAAAATTATCTACTTCTGTAGTTGTTGTTAATTGCCCTCCTGGCTCCATACCTGTATAAAGTACTGGTTTTAGATCAGCTCTAGAAGCATATATTGCAGCCGTATATCCTGCTGGACCAGAACCTATGATTAATGTTTTAATTCTTTCTATAGTATCTGACATGATTTTCTCTTTATTTAAACTACTACAAAAGTAGGTTTTTGATTTAGAACCTTACAACTAAAATTCTAAAATATTGTTATTAAATAGTAACGTTAGTTTTATTTTTTTGTGTTGTTTAAACTTACTACCGTTCTAAAACCTAAATGTTCTAAAGAAGAATCTAAACTAGAACCCATTCTTGCTGAGACCCTGTAACTTGCACAATACGATTCGCTACATAAAAAAGAGCCTCCTTTTAATACTTTTTCCTTAGCGTATGGATTATTAGGAACGTAAGAAGTACTTGCTCCCTGAGGATTATATATTGTTGTATTGGCAGCACTTTGTTCTTTATAATAATTGGTATTATACCAATCTGAAGTCCATTCCCATACATTACCAGCCATATCGTACAACCCATAACTATTAGGCGGATAGCTTTTTACTGGAGCTCTTAACTCGTACCCATCTTGTAATGTATTTTTAATAGGAAATTCTCCTTCCCAAGTATTTGCTTTTTTATTTAAGTTGGAAGTATCATCTCCCCAAAAATATATACTCTCAACATTTTCTCCTCTAGCAGCTAATTCCCATTCTGCCTCTGTTGGAAGCCTTGTTCCTTCCCACTCACAATAAGCTAATGCATCTTCATACGCTATTTGTACTACAGGGTAATTACCTTTTCCTTTAATAGAACTTTTAGGGCCATTTGGGTGTTTCCAATTAGCTCCAATTGTCCATTTCCACCATTGCGAAAAATCATATAAATTAGGCAAAGAACTTTTTGCTTTTTTAAAAATTAGTGCCCCAGGTTGTAAGATAGAGTCATGTGGTTTTGGTGTACCTTCAGGCAGTTGTTTTTTCATATCTTCCCAATCTATGGCTCTTTCTGCTACAGTAATGTAATTTGTTTCTTTTACAAATTTTGCAAATTGATCATTAGTAACCTCTGTAATAGACATAAAAAACCCATTTACAGCAACTTTATGTGCAGGTTTTTCATGCTCCATAGTTCCTTTATCTTGCGGTACTGCTCCTTGCAAAAACTCTGCTCCATTAATCCACACCATTCCCTCAGGAACAATGGTACCATCTGGCATATCTTTTAACAAAACTTCAGAGATGTTTATCTCTTCTTTTTCTTCTAGAACTGTAGCTTTAACTTCCTTTGTATTAGTCTTGGCATCTTTACATTTTATGCTTAAAAACACTGTAACTATACATAAAAGGCCTTGTTTTAAAACGCTTCTTTTATTCATATTTATTATATCTATAAAAAGAAAACCCACCAAGGATAGCCAAGGTGGGTTTTATATTATGTTTTTAATATAAAAACTTAGTTACCTTTTTTGTAATCTGCTAAGAATTTTGCTAAACCACTATCTGTAAGTGGGTGCTTTAATAATCCTTTTATAGAGCTTAATGGTCCTGTCATAACATCGGAACCAATTTTAGCACAATCTAATACATGCATAGTATGACGTACTGATGCTGCTAAAATTTGTGTATCAAAACCATAGTTATCATATATAAGTCGGATATCTGCTATAAGTCCTAAACCATCTGTAGAAATATCATCTAAACGGCCAATAAATGGAGATACATATGTTGCTCCTGCTTTAGCTGCTAACAATGCTTGTCCTGCAGAAAAAACTAAAGTTACATTAGTTCTTATTCCTTTATCAGAAAAATATTTACATGCTTTAACTCCATCTGCAATCATTGGAAGTTTTACAACTATTTGAGGGTTTAAAGCTGCTAAAGCTTCTCCTTCTTTAACCATTCCTTCAAAATCTGTAGAAATAACCTCAGCACTAACATCGCCATCTACTAGCTCACATATTTTTTTGTAATGTGCTAAGATGTTTTCTGTTCCTGTAATTCCTTCTTTTGCCATTAAAGAAGGGTTTGTTGTAACACCATCTAAAACACCTAAATCTTGTGCTTCTTTAATATCTGCTAAATTAGCTGTATCTATAAAAAATTTCATATTTCTTTTATTTTCTTATTAATTTAAAAAACTTACTACTTCTTGGTATACTTTTTCTCCTGTAAACCCAAATTTATCGTCTAGTACTTTTGCAGGTGCTGAATATCCAAAATGACTTAAGCCAAATACCTTACCATTTGCTCCTGCTAAACCTTCTAAGTTTACTGGCAATCCAGCTGTAAGACCAAAAATTGGTTTATTTGCAGGTATTATACTTTCTTGGTAATCTTCGTCTTGTTGTCTAAAAATACCTTCTGATGGAATAGAAGCTATACTAACTTTTAAATTTTCTTTTTCTTCTAATAAAACAGCTGCCTCTAACAATGTTGCAACTTCAGAACCATTTGCTATTAATACTACATCTGGATTTTCTGTTTCTTTTACTAAGTAGCCTCCTTTTTCTGCTCCTAATGCTTCGGTATATCTAGATGCTGCTTGCGGCTCTATATCTTTAATACCTTGTCTAGAAAGTATTAAACCTGTTGGTGTTTTAGTATTTTCTATTGCCATTTTCCAAGCTACACTTGTTTCTTGAGAATCTGCAGGACGTAGTGCTACAAAACTTTGCTCGTGGCTATGGTTCTTTAACTTCTCTAACAAACGTATTTGTGCTTCTTGCTCTATTGGTTGGTGTGTTGGTCCATCTTCTCCTACTCTAAAGGCATCATGTGTCCAAACATATTTAACTGGCAACTCTTGTATACAGCTTAAACGTATTGCTGGTTTCATATAATCAGAAAAAACAAAAAATGTTGCTACTACCGGAATAATACCACCGTGTAATGCTATACCATTTGCAATAGTTGCCATGGTTAATTCTGCTACACCTGCTTGTAAAAACCCACCAGAAAAATCTCCTTTTTGTAATACCGATGATTTTTTTAAGAATCCGTCTGTTTTATCACTATTAGATAAATCTGCAGAAGATACGATCATGTTTTCTACATTATCTGCTAAATATGCAAGTACATTTGAAGATGCTGCTCTTGTTGCAAGACCATCTTTATGTGCAATAGATTCAAAATCTAATTCTGGCATTTGACCAGATAAGAAGAAATCTAATTTTGTAGCTAGTGCTTCATTATCTTTTCTCCAAGCTGCAATTTCTGCTTTTTTAGTAGCTGCAGCGGCTTTTTTATTTTCTACAATTGTATCGTAATACGCTTTTACATCTTTATAAATTTCAAAAGGATTTTCTGGATCTGCTTTTAAATTTAAAAGTGTTTTAGTGTAATCTGCTCCTGTATCTCCAATTGGCTTACCGTGTAACTCACAGTGCCCTTCAAACATGCTACCGTCTGCAGTTACACAACCTTTACCCATTATAGTTTTACCTATAATAAGAGTTGGTTTTTCAGTTTCTGCATTAGCATCTTTTAATGCTTTTCTTATTTGTTCATGGTCATGGCCATCTATAGTAACAACTTTCCATCCCCAAGACTCATACTTCATCGCAGTATCTTCCGATGTAACTTCATCTGTCATAGAAGATAATTGCACATCATTAGCATCATAAAACATAATAAAATTGTTCAATCCTAAATGACCAGCTATTCTACCTGCACCCTGAGAAATTTCTTCTTGTACACCACCATCAGAAATAAAACCATAAATTTTATGATCCATCCAATTTCCAAAACGAGCTTTTAAGAATTTAGCTGCTATTGCTGCTCCTACACCCATTGCGTGTCCTTGCCCTAAAGGCCCTGAAGTATTTTCTATTCCTCTTTCTACATCTACTTCTGGGTGTCCAGGAGTTACAGAACCCCATTGTCTAAAATTAGCAACATCTTCTTTTTTATAATTACCTAACAAATAATATTGTGCATACATTAATGTTGATAAATGCCCAGCATCCATAAAAAAACGGTCTCTAAAAGGCCATGTCATATCTGTAGGGTCAAAATTTAAAAACTCTGAGTACAATATATGCATAAAGTCTCCACCTCCCATAGGTCCTCCTGGGTGTCCAGATTTTGCTTTCTCTACCATAGCTACTGCCAAAGCTCTAATATTGTCTGCTGATAACTGATCTAATTCTTTGTTCATTTCCTCTTTTAAGATTAATTTTTATAGGTGATATACTATTTTAGCAAATATACCTGATTTGATGTACTTTAAAAATAAAAATAAGCGCAGAATTAACTTAATTAACGAAAAGTATAGATTGCTATTAAAAAACTAACTTTTTATAATTTGTTAGCTAACATTTAGTCTACCTCAAAATTAAAACTAGTGGAAATTATATTTGCCTTTAAACCAGAATTTCTAGTATAGTTATTGTACTTAAAATGAATACTTTTTAAGCCAAAACGCCACAGTTGAAAATTGGTAAAAATATCTGTATAAGTTATTCCAAAACCGTATTGATTTGCTTTGTATTTAGACAAATCATAATCTGAGGTATAATACGCATCTGTTGATAAATTTTGGTTATAAGCTGAAAAATAATCTGCTTGATTTTGTGTATAAAACCTATACGACGGATACAGTGTAAATTTATCGGTTATCTTAATTGGAGCTTCTAAGTTTATGGTATGCGAATCTATTCCCCAATCGTCTAAATAATATCTATAATAGGACCTTAAAACAAAAACTTCATTTATATAATAGTGTAAGCGTGCTCCTGCAGCTGTTTTAAATCTAGAATTTGGCAACTGCTCAATAGCGTCTGCTAAATGAAAATTATCTATAAAAGAATCTTCAAAATCATTAAAATAAACTCTTTGAAAAGGAGTCGATAATAAACCCTCTTGCTTCACAAAATCTAACGTTAAAGAAGCTTGTAGTTTTTTTGAAAGTATTTGCGAAAAATTAATACCTAAAGAATAAGAATTTCTTTTTTCTTCTTCAAAAGGAATAAAAATAGGACTATAATTGGTATTTCCTGTTATGGTATTATTAGTAAATATGCCATTTTCAATACCATTTCCTCCAGGAGTAAATGGCCTTAGCTCTACTGGGTAAATAGCTGTCCAACTATCTAAATACACATTTGTATTTATACTAATTTCTGTATTTTTTTCATTAAATAATTTAGTATAGGCTCCTCCAAAGCCAAAAGAAAAATAATCGAACTCTGCAGAAACAGAAAGTTTTGCAGAAACAATATTATTCCTATCATCTGAGCTATGGCTATACCCTAAAGTAAAATTAGACCAAACATCTTGTCTAGATGCTCCCGAACTAGCTACAAATGCGTCTGCATTTTTATTCCCATCAAAAGGATCTACATTACTAGAAGATGCTGAAGTATATGCAGATATACCAGAGTCTATTGTTAATACATCATCTGCATTTAATGGAATTGTAATTACAACTGTTCCTGTAATATCGGATAACTCCTCGGTTCCTAAACCTCCAGTAACAGCCGCATTATTACCATCTTGTGTATAGTAACTTGATAAAAAATCTATTTCAGAGGTTTCTAAAACCCTTTTTTTATAGGTAGATGAAGAGGCTTCTTCTTGTGCATAGCCAGAAAATAATACTGCTATAAAAAGAAACGCAAAACTATTATATATTTTAATATTCATAATACCTTTCAACTTTAATTACAGCCACAGCCACCGCCTGTTTTACCGCCATTTGCCCCAGAAGATGCTTCTCTATAAGAATGAAAAGTAGTAAGGTTTTTATCTGACTTTTTATCCGATAAAACCATATCTGGATCATTTAAATTTACTTTATCGTATTCCTTAACCACAACACATGAAGTGCAACATATAAGAAGGCTAAATGCTAAACTAAAACCTTTTATCATAATGTATTTATTTTAATATTTTTTGAGGTACTAACTTTACCTAAGTCGTCTACTATTACACATTCTATATTGGGTAATTGATTTATTCTATTAAGCCCAACTTCTTTACCCATTACAAAAACTGATGTTGCTAAGGCATCTGCTAATTCTGATTTTGGTGCAAAAACTGTAACACTTATTATACCTTTAGATGGATAGCCTGTTCTAGGGTCTATAATATGAGAATATTTTTTACCATCAAATAGTACAAATTTTTCATAGTTACCAGAAGTTACCACTGCCCCATTGGTAATTGGCAACAATGCAAATGCTTTATTTTTATTTAAAGGATTTGTAATAGCTACTTTCCATTCTTCTCCGTTTGGTTGTCTCCCCCATGTGTTCATATCTCCTGATGCATTTACAATTCCTGAGACTACGCCTTTACTTATAAGTAACTCTTTGGCTTTATCTGCTGCATACCCTTTTCCTATAGCTCCAAAGCCAATTTTCATTCCTTTTTGCTTTAAAAAAATGGTACTTTCTGCTTTATTAAGTACTATGTTTTTATACCCAACTTTAGCTACCGATTGCTTTATTTCTTTAACATTTGGTAAGCGTTGCATACTGCCATTAAATTGCCAAATTTTGTCTATTGAGGCATACGAAATATCAAAAGCACCATCTGTTAACTCACTAATCTTAATAGACCTTTCTATTAGTTGATATAACTCTTGGCTAACTTGTATTGGAGATACTCCTGCATTTTTGTTAATTAAACTAGTTTCAGAGTTTGTATCCCATGAAGAAATTAGCTTTTCAATTCTTTTTATTTCATTAACTGCTAGTAATATATGTAAATTTGCTTCAATAGAATCTTTAGCTACTACCGTAATATCAAAACGGCTTCCCATAAGCTTCATAGTTTGCTTATATGGTTGTTGTCCTATTGCAATAACACAACTACAAAAAATTAAAATTATGCTTACTTGTCTTATCAAAATTACCCTTTAAAGGATTCTAACAATTTTATATACTCTGTAGGTTTTACTTTCTTATAACTGGTTTCTCCTAAAACTTTTCCATCTTTATCTAATTTAACTACAAAAGGAAAATAACCGTTAGGGTTATACTGTTCTGCTAACATTTTATTCTTTTCTACTTGGTCTGCAGGCAAAGCGTTTTTTTTCTTCTTAGGAAAATCTGCTTGTACCATTACAAAATGATCTTTTGCATAGTTTTTAAACTCTTGTGTACTCCAAATTTCTTTATCTAATTTAATACACGGAGCGCACCAGTCTGAACCTTGAAATACTAGAATTATTGGAATATTTTTTTTTAAAGCCAATTCTTTAGCCTTTTTAAAATCTGTTTGCCATTCTTGAGAATAGATCACAGTAACAGAAAATAATAAAAAAAATAAAATTGCTTTTTTCATAGAAATTTTAGCTTGTAAAAATACCCAATACAAAGAGCACCAACTTATTTGTTAGTTAAAGTTACATATTTTTTGCTGCCCATTTAGTCTCCGTTTTTATAAAAACAAAAAACCACTCTAAAAAGAGTGGTTTTAAAAAATTATATCTAGTAGTCTTATAAACCAAAAATCTTAGCATCTACAAAGAAAACCGTATCTACGTCTATATGGTGATCCTCTGTTATAACCTTATCCGTTACCGTTTCTAGTTTTAAAACAAAGCTGTCTTTTTTAATGTATTCTTCTAAATTAATATCCGATGTTTCTAATTCTATAACATTACCTACAGTATCTGGAACTTCGGTAATTGATGCTATTTTTACATCTTCTAACTCTTCTGCAGAAATATAAACTTCTATAGATTCTAGAAATGTAAAATCGCCATCATCTGGAGTAGTAATAGTTAATTGTAAACTCTCTAATCTTATTTCTTCAATAAGATCTTTACGGGTATCATTTACTTCAAATTTAGATTCCGAGTTTGTTTCAACGTTTGGAGACTCTACGCTAAATGGTAAATTAACATTTACTGCAGATTCTATAACTACGTTCGTATTATAATCAATATTAAACTTTGTAAGCTCATCAAGCTTATCACAACTAGTAAGGGCTACAAAAGCACAAAACAAAATAAGTATTTTTTTCATTTTAAAATGGGGATATATTAATATGTATTTTAACGTACGTACAATACTTATATTGTTTATTATTTTAAGATATAGTTCTTCTACTAATCACTTAAGTGCTCACACTTATACGTAAATCCAAATACTTCTATTTAACATTTTTTTAACAAATAAAACCAAACCCTCCAAATTTAACTTCGTAGGTAAGTGTGAATTAATAATAATTTAAATATAAAAACATGAAACGAACTAAACTTTTTGCAGGCCTTGGAGCATTAGCTATAATAGGCGGTGTATTAATTGCTGCAGATCACATTGATGCACCTACTACAGCAGGAACAACAGCAGATATTGCCGATTTTTATGGTTTTGAACCAAGCACAGGTTCTGACAACACCGTATTTATAGTAGACTTACAGTCTAATGTTTTACCAGATTTAGCCTATGGTACGTTTGACGAGACTATTTTAACCGAAATTAATATCGACACTGATAATGATTTGGTAGAAGACATGGTTATACAGGCCATTCCTAGAGATGGTAAAATGTACTTTTTTGGTCCTGCAGCACCTTCATCAACAGGAGTAAATGGAACAATATTAACAGACACTCCATTAGGCTCTGTAGATATTTCAGAATCTACTGCAATTACCGAAACTACAGAAAATGGTGTTAAACTATTTGCTGGCCCAAGACAAGATGCTTTTTTCTTTGATTTTTTTCAATTTAATGCTGTAATAGGCGGCATGGCTCCCGGAGGTTTTAAAACTGCAGATGAAGCTCAAGATACTTTTGATGGCGCAAATACCATGTCTATTGCTGTTGAAGTTCCTAATAATTTACTAGGCGCTACAACCGGGCAAAATGCACTAGGTCTTACCGTGTACAAAACTTGGGTAACTACGAACAAAAAACAATAATAATTATTTATTAAATACATATATCATGAAAAAAAGTATCTATTATTTTACCATACTAATGTCTGCAATTACCTTGTTTGCAGCATGCAACAATGATGACGATTTTATAGAAGAAGAAGAAATGGAAGTTTCTTTAGATTTTTCAGGAACCTATTCTCAAGTAGATTTTATGGGAAGACCTGGTATTAATACTGTATTAAGCGCAGATGATGCTACTAAAGATGAACACAATTTAGCAATACCTTCAGAAATGGGTGCTACTTTTCAAACTCGTTTTGAAGATAGATTAGAGCAATACCATGATGTTTATGCAAACCTTTTAGGTTTAGACCCTGAAGATGTTAATTATGAAAACAATATTCTTGGTTTAGATGCTCCTACCTTAACTGGTTATTTAGCAGCCGATGTTTTAGAAATTGCTCCAGACTTACCTACTACATATTTTAACCCTGGTGAAGATGCAAATATGGATGGTAGTGTTTTAGTACCAGATGGAGATGAAGTTGCCTTAACTGGTAGAACTATACAAGATGATATTATTGATGTTTCTTTAATATTATTATTTGGAGGAGAAACAGGAGACCGTTTTAGTGGCCAAGATACAGATGGTGATGGTAATGCAGATTTACCTAGACTTACTTCAGACGGAGTTTCTATTACAGCAACACCAACAAACAACTTTCCTTATTTAGGTGCTCCTGAATAATATTTTATCCGCTAGTAAAAAGATTTTTTTAGGGAGAATAATCTCTATTCTCCCTATTAAATTATAATAACCTAAATTTTTATTGTCATGAAAAAAATATCCCTACTATTCTTAATTTTAAGTATTTATTCTTGCTCTACAAAAAAAGAAAATACCATTACCAACAAAGAAGACTACAACCAGTATTTAAATTCTACCACTGCTAAAACAACTTCTAAATATTTTGAACTTTGGAATTCAAAAATACAACCAGATAGTATACAGCTACTAAGTTTTGGAATAGTTGGAGGAGAATACAATAGATATTTTAAAAATACAGGAGATATTTCTTTTCTAAAAAAAGAAGAACAATCTTTAAAAAAAGCAGTAGAAATTGCAGCCACAGGAAGAGCAGGTTATAACAGAGCTCTTGCAAGAAATTACATATCGCAACATAAATTTAAAGATGCATTAGTACTTGCAGAAAAAGCCTTAAAAATTGGCAACGGGTTAGAGGACACACATAGTCTTTTGTTTGATGTGCATATGGAACTTGCTAACTATGAAAAAGCATACATGTACTTATCTAAAATTAAAAACTATTCTAGCTTTGGTTACCTTATTAGATTAGCAAAATGGAACGACCACCACGGAAATTTAGATAAAACAATACAAATGATGGAAAAAGCTACTGAGATAGCAGTTGCATCAAAAAATAAAAACCTAATACTATGGTCATATACAAATTTAGCTGATTATTATGGGCATGCCGGAGAGCTTAAAAAATCATACAACCACTATCTAAAATCTCTAGAATTAGACCCACAAAATGCATATGCAAAAAAGGGAATTGCTTGGATTGTTTTTTCGCATGAAAAAAATGCTGTAGAAGCTTTAAGAATACTAGACTCTGTAACACAAAATTACAAAGCGCCAGATTATTATATTTTAAAAAGTGAGATTGCTGATTATTTAGGAAACGAAAGAGAACGACTTTATAACTTAGATGAATACTTTTCGGAAATTGAAAATCCTGCATATGGTGGCATGTACAACACCTATACCATTAATCTTTACTTAGAAGATACCCAACAATATAAAAAAGCAATAGCACTTGCAAAAAAAGAAGTAGAAAACAGACCCACTGCAGAATCTTATGGGTATTTAGCTTATAGCTATCTAAAAAACAATGAAAAAGAAAAGGCCTTACAAATTGTAAAAAATTATATAGAAAATAAAACTTTTGAACCTAACATTCTATTACAAGCAGCTGAAGTTTATAAAGGCTCTGGACAAGAAGATAAAGTAACCGAACTTAAAAAAGAACTATTAAGTGCAAGTTATGAACTTGGCCCTATTACTACCCTAAAAATTGAAGCGCTTTAATTATTTTTGCATTTTTTTAAACTGTTTATCTACCTAATAACTTTATATGAAGTATCTATTTTATTTTCTTTTTTTTGGCAACATCTTTTTTCTATCTGCTCAAAAAATACAGGGTTACGTTGAAACAGTAAATGGCTCCCCTATTGAAGGCGCATATATTTATAATAAAAACTCTCAAACACATGCGCATAGTAATAATAACGGGTATTTTTCTTTAGAAAACTCTACTATAGGAGATAGCATACAAATTGGTAGTTTAGGTTATAAAAACAACGTATTTATAATTACAAAAAACGCTTTAGAAAGAAAAAAATATAGCCTAAAAGAAGCTCCTTTAGAACTAACAGAAGTAGTTATAAAACCTAATATAAACGCCCTTTCTGTAATAGCAAAAATAGATTTACAAACCAACCCTGTTGGCTCTTCACAAGAGATATTACAAAAAGTGCCTGGTTTAATTATAGGTCAACATGCTGGCGGTGGTAAAGCGGAACAACTTTTTTTAAGAGGTTTTGATATTGATCACGGTACAGACATTTCTATAAACGTAGATAACATGCCTGTAAATATGGTATCGCATGCACATGGCCAAGGTTATGCAGACTTACACTTTGTAATACCAGAAACCATAGAAAAAATTGATTTTGGAAAAGGGCCTTATTTCGCTGAGTACGGAAACTTTGCAACTGCTGGCCATGTAGGTTTTTATTCTAAAGAAAGTTTAGAAAAAAATACGATTAATTTAACTTATGGCGATTACGGTTACAAAAGAAACTTAGGCTTATTTAATATTGCAAATACTAAAAAAAATAAAGCATACATAGCTACCGAATTAATAAATTTTGATGGTCCTTTTGATAGTTCTCAAAATTTTGAAAGATATAATATAATGGCTAAATATTCTTCTAGATTAGATGCCAAAACAAAAGTAACCACTAGTGTTTCTCATTTTACAAGTACTTGGGATGCTTCTGGACAAATACCGGAACGCGCAGTAAATAGTGGCTTAATAACAAGGTTTGGTGCTATAGATGATACCGAAGGTGGCACAACAAGCAGAACTAACTTAAACATTAGTTTACAAAAAAATATAGATGACAATACTTTTTTTAAAGCCAACACCTATTACAGTAACTATAACTTTTTACTTTTTTCTAATTTTACTTTTTTCTTAGAAGACCCAGAAAACGGAGATCAAATAAAACAACAAGAATCTCGCAATTTATTTGGGTTAAACACGCAATTAAAAAAGAACCTTACCTGGGGAGATACCAAAGTTAAATTAGAATTTGGTTCCGGATTTAGAACAGATAAAAGTGCAGATAACGAGCTATCGCATACTGCAAATAGAAAAACAACTTTAGAGAATATACAATTAGGAGACATTAATGAAACTAATATATTTGGGTATGTAAACTCCAGCTTTACTCTAGGTAATTTTAATGTATCCCCTGCCTTACGAATAGATAATTTTAATTTTAGTTATGTAGATGCACTTTTAGATCTTTACAACAACCAAACCACATCTAAAACAGTTTTTTCTCCAAAATTAAACATCGTATACCAATCTAATAACAACACACAATATTACTTAAAATCTGGTATTGGGTTCCATTCTAACGATACTCGTGTTAGTGTTACCGATAATGAAGATGAAGTACTTCCTAAAGCTTATGGTTTAGATTTAGGAACTATTTTAAAACCAACAAAAAATTTATTTTTAAATGCTGCTGCTTGGTATTTATATTCTGAACAAGAATTTGTTTATGTAGGCGATGCTGGTATTGTAGAACCTAGTGGAGCTTCTAGGCGCTTAGGAGTAGACCTTGGCGTACGCTACCAGTTTACAAATTGGTTGTTTTTTAACACAGACCTTACCTATACCTATGCGCGTTCTGTAGAAGAGGAAAGTGGAGAAAACTATATTCCTTTAGCCCCTAACTTTACGTTAGTTAGCGGATTAAATGTAAAAGAAATTGGAAAATTTTCTGGAGGAATACAGTACAAACACCTTAATAACAGGCCAGCAAATGAAGATAATAGTATTATAGCAGACGGGTATACAGTATGCAACTTAAATGCAAACTACCAATGGAGCCCTTTTATAAGTACAGGCATTATTATAGATAACCTTTTTAATGTAGAATGGAATGAAACACAATTTGCAACTACCTCTAGACTACAAAATGAAGTAAACCCAGTTGAAGAAATACATTTTACACCTGGAACACCTTTTTTTATAAAAGCAAACCTTCGTTTTACTTTTTAAATTATAGTGCTATAAAATTGTTTAAATATAGGGTCCAATCGTAGTTTGTGTATTCTACATCTACACCCTTGGTAGTGGGTATAATACCATTCTCTTTAAGTATTTTTTTAGCACCACTTTTTCCTCCAAAATCGCCTCTAAACCAACTAAAAAGAGATGTAACACGTACTGTATTTGTTTCCTTTGTGTAAGAAGACATCTTGGTTAAAAAATATTTTGTACCAGATTTTAGTTGTTCATTCAGCCGATCTACAGTATACACAGTAACCGGAGGACAATCTTTTGCCCCACAATTTAAAGCAAAATGCACCCTAAAATCCCTCTTTTCAACTCGTAACTTTCTTTCAATCTTACCAGGAAACCATTTTCTTATGTAGCCCAAACCTAATGGCCATTGAGATTTTCTTAGAATACCATGCTCTATTTTTTCAAAAGAAATTAAACTACCTGCAATTGGTATTTGCTCTTTTTTAAAAAAAGAACTTCTATCTTTATATAAATCTGGATTTTCAGTTAACACTACCTGTATATACCCGTTATATATATTTAACCAGAAAGCTAATTTTTGTTCATCTGTAATTAGCCCATTTTCCAATTCTTCTAAAGTTAGTTTGGCTATTTTTTGTCGTATATCTTTTGTATTACCTTTTTCCTTAACACATGTAAGAAATTCTTCAGACAATTTATTATAGTCTACTTTACTATTATTTTCTTCAGTTGCACTTAGCATAGCAACAGAAAAAAATGCAAAAAACAATAATAACTTACTATATAGTTTACGCATAGTATTTTTATTAGTATAAATGTATATACCGTTTTTAGTCGAAAAACAAAACCCTTATTACAAACTTACGTATATAAAATTTTAAAAACAGTAGTGCTTTTCTTTATTAAACACTACTTTTAATATTGATATATGAAAATGATTTCGATAATAATACCAGCGCATAACGAAAAGAACAACTTAGAAAAATTAATTCCATACCTAGAAAACCTTAGCTCTCCTGTTGCTTATGAAATATTAATTGCTATTTCTCCTAACAATAAAGATGGCACAAAAACAATTACACATTCTAATAAAACCACCTTTATAAACTGTGCTAAAAGCGGAAGAGCTTCGCAAATGAATTGTGCAAGTATGGCCGCCAAAGGAGACATTCTTGTTTTTTTACATGCCGATGTTATACCTCCAAATTCGTTTCTTACCGATATTTATAAAACACTATCTAAGAATATAGAGGCTGGTTTCTTTTCATATAAATTTAATAGCGATAATTTTTTTCTAAAAATCAATTCTTCGTTTACTAGTAAAGACAGTATTTTTACTGGTGGTGGCGACCAATGTCTTTTTATTAAAACAAAAACTTTTGCTTTCTTAAATGGCTTTAATGAAAAACAAGTTTTAATGGAAGATTTTGAAATTTTTAAAAGAATTAAAAAAAACAATATACCATACACTATAATAAATAACGATTTAATTGTTTCTTCCAGGAAATACGAGAAAAATTCTTATTTAAGAGTTAATTTATCTAACTTTATTTTAGTTGTTTTGTTTAAATTTGGCTGTTCCCCTGAAAAACTAAAAAAAATTCATACCAAACTAATTAAAAAATAATATACATGATAGCTGAGTTATCCAAAGAAATTACCTTAAATGGTATACAACAAATAGGAATTGGAGTTCAAAATGCTAATGAAGTATTTAATTGGTATAGACGTAATATAGGATTTGATTTATTAGTTTTTCAAGATGAGGCTACGGCATCTTTAATGACCAAATATACTGGCGGAAAAGCTTGGGATAGAAAAGCTCTTTTATCTTTAAATCTTGCTGGTGGTGGTGGTTTAGAAATATGGCAATATACCAACAGAACCCCAATGCCACCAAATGAAGCTATTAACTTAGGAGATTTAGGAATTAACATTTTAAAACTAAAGAGTAAAAATGTAAAAGCACTACATAAAAAATTATCTCTTTTAAATTTAGACCTTTTATCTCCTGTTTCTTCTTTTGAAACAGAAGAGCACTTTTTCTTTAAAGATCCCTGGGGAAATATAGTCCAAATTGTATCTTGTACAACAAACTTTACAGAAGAAGATGAGGGTTGTGGTGGTGTTTTAGGAGTAACACTTGGTGTTTCAAATACAGACACATCTATTAATTTTTATAAAAATCTTTTAGGTTTTGATACCGTAGTATATGACAAACAAGATGTTTTTGAAGATTTCTCTTTTATAGACAATCAAAAAAATAAGTACAGAAGAACACTTTTAAGAAGAAGTGAAACAAAAATTGGAGGCTTTGGCGCTCTTTTAGGGCCTTGTGAAATAGAGCTTATTGAAAAAATTGATGCTACTCCAAAAAAAATATACGCAAACCGCTATTGGGGAGATTTAGGGTATATTCATCTTTGTTTTGATGTATCGGGCATGAAAGCACTTGGAGAAAAAGCCAAACAACTTAATCACCCATTTACTGTTGATAGTAGCTCTAGTTTTGATATGGGAGAAGCTGCTGGGCATTTTACCTATATAGAAGACCCAGATGGCACATTATTAGAATTTGTAGAAACACATAAAGTTCCTATTCTAAAAAAGCTTGGTATATACATAAACTTAAAAAAAAGAGACCAACACAAACCACTACCTAATTGGTTAATAAAATTAATGCGAGTGCATCGTGTTACAAAAGACCTTTAAAAATTCTTAGCTAGACGAAACTACCCCTAGGGTATATAACTGCTCTAAGTTAGGAGACTTACTACCCCCTGCTGGTTCTAAAGTTATACCAAATGCTTCGGATGCATTTGCGTTTGTTAAATTAAAAATACGGTTATCATCCGAAATAAAATCTTCTAACAAACCTACACTTGTAGGTGTTAACGGGTTTAGTTTTAAAGACCAAACTTGGTATACCATTCCGTCTGGTGGTTCTGGTAAACCTTGTGCATCTATATACACTTTTTCCTCACTTTTATTCCAATAAACTTTAGCATATGAAGTTGGCGAAACTTCTTGACCACCTAAAGCAACAACTGTAATATTCTTATCTCTTATAGTTGTTAATAATTCTTCCGATTTAACTAAAGATGTATTTGCTTGGTTAATTTGCTCTTCTAAATTTATACGCTGTTCTTCAACAATTTTTATTTGAGACTCTAGTTCTTTATTTTGATTAAATAAGTATGCGCCACCTATTACTAAAAGTATAGATGCTGCCCATCCCATATATGCCGTCCAATTTGTTTTGTGCTCTTTTAAAGGAATTACTTTAGACGAATTTTTAATTTTCTCGTAAACCTTAGTAAAATCTAGTGTAATTTTTGGAGCTACAGTTTTAGAAAGAGCCAAAACAGAAGCCTCTATAGCTTCAATTTCTTTTTGTATATCTGGGTACAAGCTAGCATACTCCGCAACTTTCAGATTTTCTTCTTCTGATAGTTGACCAGCTACATATAGCTCTAACACACCTGATTCTATGTACTCTTTTGTATTCATTTACTCTTGCATGTTTTCTCTAAGCTGAGAAATACAACTTCTATTTCTTGTTTTTACTGTTCCGACAGGAATATCTAATTCTTCAGAAACTTCTTTTTGGGTATACCCTTTAAAATAAAGAAGCTCAATTACCTTAATACACTTTTCTTTTAATTTAGAAACCAATTTTCGTAAACCTACCGTATTTACAGTAGTTTCATTCTCTTCGGGTGCATTTTCAAGAATACTTACGAAGTAATCTGCGGAAAGGTTCTTTTTCTGATTTTTATAATTTTTAGAGCGTAATACATCTATTGCAGAATTTCTTGCAATGTTTAATATCCATGTAAAAAAACGTCCTTTAGAGCTATTATAATGTAGCGCATTATTCCAAATTTTAACAAATACATCTTGGCAAATTTCTTGTGCCAAATTATCGTCCTTAACAATAGTATTAATTACGCCAAAAATGTTTTCTGCATACATAGCATGCAAACGCTCAAAAGCGAAAGTATCTTTTTGTTGAAAACGTGTAATTAATTCTTCTAACTGCATAAATTGGTAATATACCTAACATTGGTTCTTCTCAAAAGTAAGGGTTTAAACTTATCTTTAAAGAAAGTATTATGTTAAATATGCATTATAAAAATTGTAGTTAATAAACTTCTGAAATTAAATTAGCAACCAAAGCTGTCCATCCTGTTTGGTGTGATGCCCCTAAACCTCTTCCTGTATCTCCATGAAAATATTCGTAAAATAATATTAAATCTTCAAAGTGTTCTTTTTTATACAATGCCTGGTGCTGTTCGTTTATAGGTCTATTTCCTTTATTATCTTTCTCAAATAAATTAATTAACTTTTTACTTAGTTGCGCACTAATTTCATTTAATTCTAATTGATTGCCACTTCCTGTAGGAAAATCGAATTTTAAACTATTATCACAATATTTATGGTGTTCATTAATTGCTTGTATAAATAAATAATTTAATGGAAACCAAACTGGTCCTCGCCAATTAGAATTTCCTCCAAAAAGTGAAACAGTAGATTCTGCAGGCTCGTAGTTTATATCGTAATTAACTCCTTCTATATTTATATGGTAAGGTTTTTCATGAATTTTTGATAGTGAACGAATACCATACGGACTTAAAAATTCTTTTTCATCCAATAAACTTTCCATTAATATTTTTACTCGGTCTTTAGGCACTAAGGATAGTAACAAATCGTCTCCTTCAGCAAAATCTTGTATAACAGGATATTTTAAAGTTTCCATACGGTATTTTTTAAACCATAAAACACTTGCCTTAAAGTTTGGTAATTTGTTAAGGGTATCTTCTTTTATGGTAAGTACTGCTGCCAAAGACAACATTCCTGCTATAGAGCGCACTTTAATAGGAACATACTCTCCGTTAGGTAAAATCAACTTATCATAGAAAAAACCTTCTTCATTATCCCAAGTACCTTCGTACTCTTTATTAATTTTATTTAATGCTTCTGCTATAAATATAAAATGCCCAAAATATTTTACAGTCATGTCTTCATAAGAATCATCAACCATAGCAATTTCTAGACTCATTTCTAACATATTAAGGCAGTATAGAGCCATCCAAGCGGTACCATCTACTTGCTGTAAAATTCCATTACCAGGCACTCCGTTACTCCTATCAAAAACACCAATATTATCTAACCCTAAAAAACCACCTTCAAAAACATTATTCTGGTTCGTATCTAATCTATTAACCCACCAGGTAAAATTTAAGGAGAGTTTATTAAACATCCGCTTTAAAAATTTTATATCACCTTTGCCTGTTTTCTTTTTATCTATTTCATAAATATTAATTGCAGCCCAAGCTTGTACAGGAGGGTTAACATCACTAAAAGACCATTCGTAGGCAGGTATTTGGCCATTAGGTGCCATATACCACTCTTTTGTAAATAGCAATAGTTGCTCTTTAGCAAAAGTGGGATCTATTAATGCAAAAGTTGTACAATGAAAAGCAGAATCCCATGCGGCGTACCATGGGTATTCCCAAGCGTCTGGCATAGAAAGAACATCGTGGTTTCGTAAAGTTTTCCAATCTGTATTACGGCCTTTTAAACGCTCCCAAGCTGGTTGAGATGCTTTTGCGTCTCCTTGCAACCATTTTTCTACCTCGTAATTGTAGTATTGCTTTGTCCATAACAAACCTGCAAATGCCTGTTTTTGAATAGCGTTTTGTTCTGCATTTATATTTTTACTTATTGTCTTATAAAAATCATCGCTCTCCGCGCGTCTATTTTTTAATGTCGTTTTAAAATCTGTACTAAAAGGCTTTTCTAATTCTTGATCTGTTAACCTAAGCTGAAAAGAACGACTTTCTCCGCCTTTTAGCATCATTTTATACATGGGAGAAAACTTAGTTCCTTCGGTTTTTTTTGAGGCAAGCTTATAATCGTTATTTATAACTGCTGCATGAAAAAAATCTTTTTTATATGGTTGGTCATTTTTAGCATTATACACCTTTTCCATATTGGTATCATTCTCTGTAAAAAGGAGTTGCGAAGCCTCATCAAAATACATTCTATAACCATTTACGTATGGGTGATCTATAGTTACAAAAGGATTTTTATCTTTAAAATTTGCCTTTATTTTTGGTAAACTTGGCATATCTTTAAAGCTCCAATGATTTCGCATGGTAAGTGTTGGCAGTAAATGTAAAGGTGCTCTTTTTTTACTTCTATTACTTACCGTAATTGTTATTAAAATATCATTATAATCTGCCTTAGCATATTCTGTATAAACATCAAAATACTCATTAGAATCAAAAATACCCGTATCACATAATTCAAATTCTAACTCTTTTCTATTTCTATTTTGGTTTTCGTGCACCAATTGCGCGTACGGAAACTCTTTTTGAGGGTATTTATATAAATGACGCATATAAGAATGCGTTGGTGTATTATCTAAATAATAATACAATTCTTTAACATCCTCGCCATGGTTACCTTGTGGGCCTGTAAGACCGTATAAGCGTTCTTTTAATATTGGGTCTTTACCGTTCCATAAAGCTATACCAAAACAAATATTACAATAACGATCAGATATTCCTGCAATACCATCTTCTCCCCAACGGTACGCTCTGCTCCTTGCATTCTCATGTGAAAAATAGTTCCAAGCATCACCATATGGGCTATAATCTTCTCGTACAGTTCCCCATTGGCGTTCACTTAAATACGGACCCCATTTTAACCAATCTTTTTTTGATGCATCCTTTTCATTAATTCGCTTTTGTTCTTCTGTCATAAAAAAAATTTATATGGTAATTCTATTTATTTTGCCTTTAAATTAAACCTATTATCTATAAAATCGTTTTTATGGTTACATTATTTTATGTAAATACCAATAGCTAAAAAATATGCATCTAAATTTCAGAATTATTAAAAAAACAAGCACTTATATTATGAAAAGTAGCTGTGATTAAAAAAGTAACCTATAAAACAATTTTAATTTATTTTCTTTTTTGGAGCCTATGCAGTAACCGTGTTTAAAAACAAAAAAATGAACTGTAAAACCAGTTCACTTTTTTATTCAGTCGGGATGACAGAACTAACAAGTCTCTCATATGCTGCTAATAATCAAATAGTTACTCTTATTTCTCAAAACAGGTAACCGAATAGGTAACTTTTGCTTTGATTCTATTTCTTTTTAATTGCACTAAGATACTATAAAATAGTAAGTAAACTAAATCAAATATTTTGAGGTATTACAGCTAAATTTTGGGCAAAAAAAAGCGTCTATTAAGACGCTTCAGGAAAATAACAAAAGAAATCATAACGCTTTATTCAAAACCACCTTTCTACTCCCTTTTAATTCTTTCAACTCAATTTTTAATCG
This sequence comes from uncultured Maribacter sp., assembly GCA_947504045.1. Taxonomy (GTDB): domain Bacteria; phylum Bacteroidota; class Bacteroidia; order Flavobacteriales; family Flavobacteriaceae; genus Maribacter_B. The sequence continues at coordinate 231,090 of CANNFY010000004.1, read as the reverse complement.
TTCATTATCTCCCAAAACAAACTTAGGAAGTACGTAAACAAACCTTTGATATAAGCCTTTCATAACAGATTTTGGCATTTTATGTTTGTATATTACTTCTTGCTGTAAGCTTTGATACGAAGATTTTCTTTTGGCATTTCCATTAGTTACATAGATATTAATATAGTCCACATCAAAATTTATTTCTGAGGTATTTTTGATTTCAATAGCCAGATATACTTCATCACCATCGTAAACCATTCTTTGCAATTGTAACTGCATACCTTCTTTTCGTATCGTGGCTAGAGTCTCATACTTAGAATTAAGTACATAGGTGCAAGCTCTATAAAAATAATCCATTTTATCTTTTTCAAAATGGGTTACTTTCTTCTCTTTTACTGCCGGCAAAACTTTAGGTATTTCGTTTCCAATACTTTCCTTTTCAAGAATAAAATAATTCAACTTAGGCAATTCTTCAGCGTACTTTAAAATATACGAATACACCTTTCCATTATTTGTAACTGCAAGTAGATTACTTTCTATTCCTGGCTGTGCTTGGAGTAATCCAAAATACTGTTCTTTTTCACGATTGTAGGTAAATACAAAATGGGTAGCTCCAGTAATTCCCTGGCGAATAGGCTTAGGAAAAAAAAGAGCTACATTCTTTTTATCATTAGCATAAATAGTATCTAACGATTGTTGTGCTAACATTGAAGTTGAACAGATAATTAATAAAATAATAATATATTTTTTCATAAAAGTAAGTTTAAACAGTGCCCTTTAAGGGCTTTTATAAGATGGTGTTTTAATAAGTGCTTTTTAAAAGCCTTTAATACTTGGGCATTATGGGCTTTCCAAAAAGTTGGCTTAATGTTTGTTTCGGGGTTCTTAAAATAAGTTGGTAATTATCGGTTACCGTCACTTTTACATTTCGGTGGTTCCGCTGGAATATCTTTCTAACACCACTAACTTGTGGCACACCGGTAATATTTATTTCATCTACCAAATCTCCAATAACTTCATTGGTTGCTTCTGCTCTAAAACTATTCTTCACATAGATTCCCTCGCTCCCATCCTGCAAGTCAAAAGCTTTAAGTTTTACTGGCTTATGATTTATATTTTCAATGATTATCATAGTTCGGTTTGCTTTAAAACTTACAAAACCATAAATAGGTGCGTTTTTTTCCACCAAAATATTATTGATATAAGCAGCTTTAGTCAGTCGCATTTGCAAGCGATAATTGTTCTTAATAGTTTGCTTCCCATCTACACGTACATAAATAAAAGCATCCGTATTTTGGGTATGCATTGCTTGATTCACTATCGGGTGTGAAGCAAAAAAGAGCTGATGTTCCAAACTGCGTTCTTTGGCGGCGACATTCGTTTCGCTTTCTGCAATACCATCATTATCCGTGGTATCCTTTTCTATTATTTTAGGAGATCTAATAGGTTTTTGTTCCGATTGGCGATATCCTCTATTGGTATAATTAATACGACCTTGGCTATAGATACTATCTACCATTCGCATCTTTTCTTTATCTAAAAAATCAGCGTCATAGACTCCCATAGAATCTAGTAATCGCTCATCATATATACTAGGAGCATTATTCTCTCTTACTTCTTTTAATGCATCTAAGGCTTCTAATTTAGAATCATATTCCTCTTGTGTCTCTTCCAGTTTTGGGACTGGTATTTTGTTGCCTTCGATAGTTGGCTCTTCCTCTTCTCCTAGAATCATTGTGGTATAGACGCCAATAAAAAGAACCACACATAATAAGACTAGCCCAAAGACTATTTTATTTTTTTCTATTTTCATAATCATCCTTTTTTAAATGCCTTTTAACTTCTACTCTCCGTTAGAGATTTTCTTTAGTTTGTTTTCAAAAAAATTGGTAATCAAAAGCCCATGGGTATTATTAGGAAAGTTCCTATCTACATGCATTACATTTCCTGAAGTGGTTAATTCATAGGTGTCTGTTATAGTTCCTCTATTAATTTCAAAAATGGTAGTACTTTCAAAGCGATATGGCTCTTGTGTAATATCTATTCTTGAATCTATGCGCAACACCTTTTGTATCAAAGAATACTGCAATATGCGGTTGTATACGCCGTCTGCTTTCTTTTGTTGGTACAAAGCATCTACAGAACTATCTCCCAACCACAAAGCCTTTTCTAAATGCTTTTCATAATTACTGGCATCGATATGATAAAAATAGGTGTGAAAAAGTTCTAGATGTGCCAGTAATTCTACTTCTAAATTTTCGTGTTGCGAAACCAGTTGTAAAGGAATTACACTGCCATCTGTATTTACCACAAAGGCATTGTTTACGGTTTCCTTGTGTAACTTAACAACCATCAAAATAGAAACGATACTGGTAAGTACTGCTCCTATTACGACTGTTAAAACGATAAGTCGATTTTGTTGTAGAATAGTATATATATTTTTATAAGGTGTTTTCATATTGGTTTTACTCTTTTAATTATTTCATGTTCATAGGGAATATTTATCCGCCTGAAAAAAGTTTAAAGACGAAAGAGGTGGCTCTTCTGTAGAGTTTAAATTTTAATAGCACTATAAACCCTATAGAGCCAAATTGTAGTAATGGTGCAAAAAAGTTACTTCCCCAATCCGTACCAAAAAGACTGCTCCAAAAATTGGTGTTGATTTCTGTATAGAGACTATTGACAAATACATTTACTAGAAAAAAGGCGGGTACCAACATATATACTCCTGCATAGAGTTTAAAGAAATTATACGCTAGGCTTCTAAATTTCTCAAATACGGCAAGACTAATCACCAAAGGAAAAAATGCTTGCATTATGCCTAATAAAAAATAGCGCTCTGCTAGAAACAATGGATATATAAATAGATCTAGTAACCATAGAAACATAGCTACGATAAAGGACAACATTTTAAGACCATACAATGGGGTTACCAAGGCTTCATAAAGCATAGCCATTGCTTTTTTGGCGGCTTCCAAAGCACCCACATCCTGCTCCAAATCCACATCTTGTAGTTGTAACGGGAGGAGTGCTGGAGCCGTATCTCTATATTGCCCTTCAATAGCTACCAATATGGTATCAAAAACAGTCAATACCTGGGTAGAAAAAATAACTAGAATAATTACCGCAAAATTCTTAGCTAATTCTGCTGGGGTTAATCCCCAAGTATAGCCTTCATTATTCGCTACGCCTTCATTGTATTTTTTTAAGATATTAATTAAAAAAAACAGAATAGCAAGGGTTTTCATTCCTGTCATAGTGTATTGCGAAAAATCACTATTCTTAATCGTGGTAAATACCGTATCTACATATTCTAATCCTATACTTAAAGCTAGACCCGACATCCGTTAGTAATTTGCTTTTCTACTGTTGATAATGGACTGCATTTCTCTAAATGAAATAATCTCTCGATAACGTCTGGTTTTTGCCTCTATTTCTGCCACCATTTCTTTAGATTCTAACTCTTTTGCTTTTAAAACTTCTGCACGCTCAGCATCGGTCATTTTTAGGCTGCCATTGGAGAGTATCTGGTCTATATACTCCATACCTTCCATAGAGTTTTCTATAATAGCATTAAAGGACTCGGATATCCTATTTACTTCATGGGGTTTTATATAGGGCGAATTAAAAATCTCACGTAAATCCACCTGCACCATATCAAATAATTTTTGATTGTTACTTGCAAGCTCTTTCACTGCCTTCAATTGTTTTATAACATTGTTTACTTTATCTACATTTTCCTTTTGTTGCTCTAAAAATTTTACCGTTTTCAGAAGTTGAGAGGTCTGTTTTCCCGATTCTAATAGAGATTTAACAAAGCTTATAAAATTGGTATTATCATACACCGGTACCCCTTGGGCCGTAGCACGGCCAGGCAATAAAAGGATTAATGTCAAAGTCAGTACTATTCCTAATGTTTTCATTTTCTGTTTCATAATTTTTAGATTTTAACAGGCATTGCCTAGTTTTAATTAATAATTCTTTTCTATAAATTCATTGATAGCGGTCTCCATATTTTGAGTTTCCTCATAAATGGCCATTATGGCCTCGCTTTCTTTACCGTCGGTTAGGTATGCGGCATATACTTCGTTAGGTACTTCCAATCGGAAAATGTTGCTTTCCTTTCCTATTTTGATAAACATCTCCGTGTATTTTCGTTCTCCAGTAAGATTATTTCGGATGGATTTTAATTGATTTAAATCGTGACTAGACAGGCTAAGCCTATTTTTTAATTCTTCGTAGCCTTTTTCATTATTCAGACTATAAATCACTTGGGTGTTTTCTAGAATACTTGCCGAAGTAGAATTATTAGGGAGTTGATTAATAGATTGTAGAATAATACCAATAGCTCCGTTTTGTTTTCGGATCGCTTGATAGTAGAATTCTACACTTTCCAATACATTGTCGAATTTCAATTGCTTGGCAAACTCATCAAAAAGTATGATGCCTTTTTCTGCTTTGTTGCGCCAAATGGTTCGTTGTATGGCAGACTTAATTAGCTTTAACATTACCGAAAGGATTTCCTTATTATCTTTTACTTCATCCAGTTCAAATACTATCATCCGCTTGTCTTCTATTTTATACGTCTGATCTTCATTTACATGGAACAGAAAACTATATAATCCATTATCCACATACTCCGAAAGGATGTGTAGAAAATTGTAGACACTGAAATGTGTTTCTCTTACTTTGATTTCCTCCATAAGGATATCCTTTTTCGTATCTACAAATTGATATAAGGTAGCTAAGGAATGCCCTGTTCTAACGGTAGCATAATAATGCAGCAACACTTTTTTAACGGCTACTTCTTCGGCTTTCGTGGTTTCTTTTCCAGAAGCCAACAACTCTAGTATAAAAACAGCTAAATCTTCTAATCGTTCTGGCGTTAAGTCGCTTTCATTAGAAATGTAAAACGGATTAATCCCCAAGTTTTTTCCCTGTTCGTAACGTAGAATAATATGATCATCTGGATAGAGTTTGGCAAACTTGGAATACGAGCCTCCTAAATCTATAATCACTAACCGAACGCCATCCTCAAAGTATTGGCGCAATATATTATTGGCTAAAAAAGATTTCCCTTCTCCAGTTGGAGCGAAAATGGCAAAATTCCTGGCCTTGATACGCTTTTTCTTTTCATCCCAAACATCTTTGAGTACTGGAATATTATGCTGCCGGTCATTAAATAAGATACCTGTTGCATCCGATTTATAATTGGTGTTATTAATATACAGGCACAAGGCATGTTTTAAATCCGTTACATACAAATCTTCATTAGAGAAGTTGGAAGAAAAACAGCAATAGGAGTTCAGAAAATAATGTTTCCGCTCCTCCCCTTTTGGGTAGTAAGGAACAATATCCAGCTCCTTAAATTCCGTCTTTATTTTGGAGGCAATAGTACTTAGCTCTCGGGCTTCCCGAGACCAGAAAATAATATTAAGGTGTCCTCTGATAATTCTTACATTATCATCTTCATTGATTTTAGCAACAATGTCTTCAATCTTCTTTAAAATGACTTTGTTCTGCGTTCCAAAATTGGAACTCTTGTTCAGCTCCTCAATTTTCTTATCTAATAGCTTGCGCCATTTGTGTTTATCATCTAGATAGATGATTTGATTAAGGATATGGTTTTCATTCAGATTCAATCCTAATCCGTCCATAAAACCTTGATGGAATACAAAATCGTCGGAAGTGAATTTATCATTGGTTTTACTACTCTGTACTACATCGCCAAAACAGAGTTCGCTATTGACGGCTAGAACATCAAAATGGTTGTTTCCGATTTCAATATTCTCTTTTTTCAGTTGTATATCCGTATCAAAACCTTCATTAAACCCATTAAAGTAGGCATCGCATAAATTTAGTATTTCACTCTCGTTTAATGGCTTTAGTGCCACTTTGCGGCTATTATTGATAAAAGAAACGGCATCCTTTACAGAGTCTATAAATTCCTGAACATTCGTATCTAATTCTTTAGAAATACCTTTCTCTACTTTCCGAAATGGGTTGGTAAACTTAGCCGCATTTAAAGCTTTGTTATAAGGTAAAATAAAATAGAGGTAGCTGGAATGTACTAGGTATTCTCGTCCTTTAAAATAGCTATTTGTAGCCCTTTGCAAAAAAGTACGATTAGGTAATTTATCTGTCGAATAGTCGTCCTTTTTGTAAATATCTTGTTTATGAATAACTGTGCTTGTAGGTAAGGATTTAAACGCCTGAAACCACGAACCGTGCATATCTTCAAAATCTTTTTCGGATAGGCTGTAGATCTCGGGGGAATCTACTTTGTAACCAAAAACAACATTCCCATTATTAGCGAATATTATGTTGCCTTGGATATCTATAATCGGATGGTATGCGGATAGATTTAGTTTTTTCATATAGAGTAATAGTTTTAGTTATTTAAGAACCGAATGACCTTTTAAAATACCTGTGATGCAGGCTTTTTTATTACTGATGGTTTGCGGAAACACCCTTTTAAAGTGGAATAGCGCAGGGTTCTTGGTAAAATGTGTTAATGCTATATACAGGATCGCATTAAACACGAAAACACAAAGGATGACTAGAAAACTAAAAGAGAAAATGATAAACAAAAGGGAACCTATTACGGATGTCATCATTAAAGCAAACAGCGATATAGGCAAACCCATAATTACCGCTCGTTTTCTAATATTTTTATATACTTCGTATTTTTTCATAATACATTCATACTTAATGTCGCTTAGCGACTTAGACTACGATGCCGATTAGGTAAGTGAAAATCCCTACTACTGCACCTGCAATAAGTACAAAAACCAATACACGGGTAATACCTTTTTTTAAATCTGCATTTTCACCAAAAAAATGTCCAGCGTTAAATAGAAAACCTATTAAAAAAATGATTCCTAGAATTATGGGAAATATGGCTCTTATAGTATCCGAAACATCGGTAACAGAATCTTCAATACCTCCAATTTGTGCAAAAATGGAGTTGGTTATAAATATTAAAAATGCGCTTAGATAGATTGTTTTTTTCATGCTCAAATAGTTTAAATTTTATTACATTTTTGTTCTAATAAAAATACATTATATTTGAATTCAAATAACTGATTATCAATATTTTACATAAATAATATTGTTTGAATTGTTTTGCTTTTAAAGGAGAATAAAACGAATCAAATCTTATTAAAAGCCAGCACTAAAATCCTCTCGATTATGAAAATACCTTGGAAAAAGATGCTCCAAAACGTCAGCTTTATGCTTTTGTTACTCAAAATGTGTTTCCTTTTTGGGCAACAAAAAGTGATTGTTATAGATCCAGGACATGGTGGAAAAGATACGGGTGCAATAGGGGTACATGGACTTCAAGAAAAAGAAGTGGTTTTACATATTGCTAAAGAGATGATTAGACTGAATAAAACACTTTTAGAAGGTAATTTTGATATCTACTTAACCCGATATAAAGACACTTTAATTTCTTTATCCGATAGAACGCAATTGGCCAAAAGATTACATGCAGATGCATTCGTGTCTTTACATTGTAATGCTTCGCCAACCTATTCTAAAGGAATGGAAGTATACGTCCATACTACAGATAATTTGTATTCCAAGGAGTCTATTTCGTTAGGGTTATCCATACTCCAGGAAAGCACGGAAAAATTAGGCTTTAAAAAACGAGGGGTAAAATTTGCCAATTTCCAGGTACTTCGGGAAACAGTTTCTGTTTTTCCTGCGGTACTTGTGGAAATGGGGTTTATTACCAATGCAGATGAAGCGGACTATTTTTTGGAATCCCAAAATATTAGGGCTTTGGCATTGGCTGTTTTACTAGGGATTACTAATTATTTAAATACAGCATTATGAAAGAGTTTTTTGTTGAGATTTTGAAGAGTATAAATATAATTTTTAAAAAGTTACTTAATGAGATAATAAAACTAAAAAAAATCAACTCTAAACTTTAATTCTTTTTCAAAATATAATCCCAAAAAAAATACAGAATAGCACTTATTATACACTATAATAATAGTTGAAGTCATGTAATTTCATATCATTTTGTTTTAAGCCATAATACTCTTTCTGTTTCTCTTGTATATTGTTTGGGATTTTCTCGAGTTTATTTACTAATTCACTTTTTAAGACTCCCGAGCTTTTCACCCCCTCTATTATTTGAAATACAGAAGACAATTTTATGTCTTGTCTATCTGTTATATCTATAATTTCTTCAACCATTAATTGCTGTTCCTTATGTAAATATTGTTTTTCCTTAAGATTATGTAACAAACCAAAAACCCTAAATTGATTTTTCATTTCTGGAATTAAATATGTTTTCAAAAACTTCTTCGAATCTAGTACTCGAAAGAGGTCTTTGTCGGTTGAATAATAATATAGATATTCAAAATTATCTGCCAGCTTTTTAGCTAATTGCTCACCTTCACTTTTCTCTAAATGATAATTGATAATCACGTCAAATAAAAATGTCGTTTCAGGGAAACAAAAAGATGACATACCGACACTCCTAATTACAATATCTAGAAGTCTAAATTGTTTTTCAGCACCTGTATAAATTTGCTTCCAAGTTTTTTTGTACATTTCCAGTTCTTCGTGAGGAATACCATTGATAAAAGATAATAAGAAAGTGGATAAACAATCTTCATACTTAACAGGTATATGGTTAACTACTATATAATAAACAATATCTCTAACTATACTACTAGATTTTGAAATACCTAACTCCTGAAATGTACTGTCTTTTCCTAAGTAAACTGTAATAATTTTATCTAAAAAATTTTTGTCAATTTGATTAATTACAATGGTCAAATCTTGAGATAAAAATTCTGAATTTCCAAAAATCTCCTTTATTAATTGTGGTGGTGGCAAGAATGGGTTATTTACTATCATAGCTTGAAGCCAAATTTTATCAACTCTACTATCATTAAATATATCGCTAATTATTTCCTTTTCAGGTTCCGTAAGACTATCCCAAACTCCAAAAGTCCAAACAAGGTTATACCCAACAAAATATGTAGGTAGTTTGCTATCAAAGAAATTCTTGAATAATTCTTTACGTAATTCAGTTTCCTCCGATGTAGAAATAATAAAAAATTCAATCAAATGCATTTCAAAATGATTGAGTATTCTTGTTTTTGAAATTTCTTTTAATCGCTTTAGCATATACTTAGATATCAATTGTCCTTGACTAGGGTAAATCATATCCTTAGCCTTATTCATAGTACCTGAAAATCGAGCATTGTGAAAGTAGGTGACATCCTTAGGAAACACCTTTAAAAATTGAATGAAATATTTAGCCCAAATTCGCCAAAGCCATTTATGTCGATTTTGGGGTATTTCTTTCCACTGAATACTATCATTTGCATAGTCAGTATTAAAATTAGTCATTAAAGTACTCGCTCTGATACAAAATACTTTATCAGATTTAAAAAAGTACTCAAAACGCTCACTAATTTCTTTATTCAAGGTATGTCCATTTTGGTATAATCCTTGGAAATAGCCTTTTAAGGCAAAGAAAATTACACTCGGATACTCATCGTTTAAAACTTTATCTTTGAGATAAGAATCATACAGTTTATTTAAATTAAGAAAATATAGATATGCACAAAGGTTTCTAACAAATACCTCACTACTCTTAAAAGCGTATTCCAAAAATTCTACATTGGGCTCCAAGTTATAATGGTATATTGTTAATAAACCTCCCCAAATATTTTCAAGATTCAAAGCCTCATCAGCTATAATTCTAGTAACATTTTTATCGTAGGTATCTCTTGATATTAGGTTAAAATTTTCGAAAAAATCAGTCTTGGAACATCTGTATGGTTGTTGATTTTTAAACAATATGCCATACTCTTCTGATTTAGATTGCAGACGAAATACAATTTTTTGCCTGTACTTTTCCATCAAAGGCTCATCATAAACATTTAATAAAAATAATGCACAACTATCTGAAACTTTTGGAAAATAACAACTTGCGCTTGTTTGATATGCATAATCAATAATTAATTCGCGATGCTCCCGAAAGTATTCGAAAATGACCTTTAGATTATTTGCACATATAAATGCACTCTCTTGATTCAAGCAAGTTAACAAGTTTAATATACTTACAACTAAACTCTTCCTTTTCGAACGCGAGAGTACTTTTAAAACATTCTTACCTATTTCTTGATAATGTGGATGACCAAACACAAATTGTTCATTCTCTAATTCTATAAATCCACTTTGTTCTAAATATTCTAATGTTGATTCTATTTGCGAAACATTATCATATGAAATTTTATAACTAGGAAGTACAAACTCCGTATCCATTACCAATGAATTAAAAGCAATACCACTAACAAGTTTTTCTAATGACAATGTATTTTCTTTTGTTTCAAGTATATAGTCAAAATCTTTTAAAGTAAGACCGTCTCTGGTGTTCGCTCCTAAGCCAAGCAAAGCCAATAATTTCCAGCTGTAATCTTGTTTACTAAGAACGTCATTGCATATATCATCAATATCTACTTGAGCCAAATGATAAAGTTCTTGCTCTTGAAGTATTATAGATTGAAGTTCTTTACATTTAGACAGGTAAGATAATTGACCTGCTTGTATTTCATATTCATTTCTAATAAGATTTTCAACTTGAGTAATATTTTCAATTAATATTTCAGAGTTTATAGTCAGTTTTTTCCATACAAGCAACAAAAATGATTTATCTGTTGACGTTAAATCAAACCATTTATGCCCCTTAATACCACAGCCCTTTAATTTAATTTGATTGTTAATAGATAAAACAATTTCTTTTTTAGAAGTGATTATTAAAAGATTGTCTGGGGATAAAATTTCAAGCATATCCCTAACAAGTTTCAGTTCTGATTTTTTTTCAGAACCAAACGCGTGGCCAAATGGGTCTTCTAGTACACAAATTCGCTTTGTTCCTGTGGATTCTAGAAAAGATGACGCATCACGAGTATTTAAAACTCTTTTGAATAAATACCCATCCGCGTAAAAATCATTTGCAATATTAAAAGCTGCTTGAGATTTTCCACAAAATGAAACTCCTGTTAGCAAAAGCACTTTCTTTTCTTTTAATACTTTATATAATTCTGATTCTATACCTCTTTGGACATATTCAAGAGAGACTCTTGGCTGGTATGGGCCGTCTAGACTATCAATTTTTTGATAATATTTCTTTGTTTCTTCAATAAACTTTTGAATGTGGTCAACTGAAATTTTATATAAAAAAGAGCTATTTTGAGATATGTGGTTTTGTTTCCATTCTAGTAATTTTTCTTTTCTATATTTCGATTCATTTTGTGGGTTATCTATCATACGATGATGTTTATCGCATAGTAAAATTAGATTTTCGTATGACCGTCTCTTGTCATTATTCATATCTTCATTAAATCGCGGACCATTTTTGTTTGCCGCTTCTATATGACAAATTTTTCCAATAATCGTGATATTATCATCAGCCATTAAAGAACTATAGCAATTTGGTTCAGCACATTGATTATGTGACTCAACAAAAAGTCTTTTAATTTCTGAGATTTTATAATCTCTTGGTCCTATATTAATAGATTTATTATTCAATAAACTCAATTTTTACAGTTTCTTAATTAACTCAAAACTGATTAATATTTCAGTTTTATATATTTTAACTATTCATCTTTAACTAAACGATGAGAAAAATATGGTAAAGGAAGTTGCTTAAAATGAAAAGAGGCTATATGATGTAAAACTTCCATACCTGAAGAAAAAAGTTTAAAATCTTCTGCTTTTACGAATTTCTCTTTAAGTTCTAGCAAAGTCTTTTTATACTCTTCATATGAGGGAACATTTTTAAAAGAAAAAATATTACCTGATTTACGACTATAATTATCTGACAAACAAATATCTACTGTTTCAGTTGTAGGATACCAAGTCTGTATACTAATTTTTTCATTTAATATATCAATCAGTTCTACTACCTTATTGTAAGTATCCTCAGATTTAAATATCACACACCAATCTAGAATACTAGCTAACAACATTGAGGATTCCAGTTTTTGTTCAGATTTATTAAAATATATATCTACCAATTTTTCGTAGTCCTGTCGGAATAGGGGAAACAACTTTTTAATACGGTATTGATTATGTAAGGATATTAAAATTTTATTAATCCATAGAAGGCAGAATTCATCCTTTTGATACATTCTTAAAAACTGCATTGCTAAATTGAATTCTATTAAATGGTCATCATATAATGGGTAATTTAAAGATGTATTTTTATCAATAAATGTTACTAAAGCTTCGCTTACATTTGACATAGAAGCTAAAAATATTTTTTGCCCTTCCTTATTTTTTGATTGAAGGTTACCCCAGTATTGTTGTAATTCAAAGTGTCCCATCAAGGAAAGCAACCCAAGCTCTTCCCAACTTCTTAATCCATATTCTAAATGATTTTTTGAATAACGCTGTATACTTTGCTCTACAAAATAATGGTCACTCACTTTATTATAATAACCTACTGCAATTAACCTACTCAACTCATAAATTTTAAAATATTCTTTTTGAACATACTTGATGTTCAATTTTTCATTTCTTGCCAAATAACTTTGCACTTTTAATAATGTAATGTGACTAAGAGTAACAGCTGACTTTATATTACCCAGTTCTATACTCCACTTAAACATTAATTCTAGTAAGAGCTTTATTAAACGAAGTAATTTTTGAAGGTCACGCTTTCGAAATGGTATTACACTTAAAAGATTATCTAACAACTGAATATAGTGCTGATATTGATAATCAGTCAAGTCCATAAAAGCCAGTGTTTTTCGAAACAAAGCCTGGTTTTCATTATCTAGTAATGTGTCAAATAAAAACTCTTCATTTACCTGACTTGAGATATCATCAATACCTAAAAAGTCAATTGCAATATTTTTGTTAGTATATTTTTCCTTGAATGCTGTCCAAACTAAATTTAAGTTTTGAGAAATAGTACCATTTGTAGCAAGTGTTATTGTTATTGGAAGTTCTTGCTCCTTTTTAGTCAGATGAGTTGGAATATATGTATCAATAATATCTTCGATTGATTGTTTAACAGCATTTGAATTTCCATCCCAGGAATTACGATTAATATTGCCACGTTTTACAGTAATGATTTTTATCGCAGTGGTTTTTCCTTTTTCTTTATTTTCTGCTAAAATATCTACACCATATTGCCTACCTTTTTCAGGTTTATACTTGATTGTAAACCCCTGTTCAAAAAATAGGTCAGCTAATAATGAATCTAATTCCCCATCTTCCTTTAAAATTGATATATACTCACGAATTATGAAGTTCATCTTTTGAAATGTATCTGAAACGTATTTTTTTTGCTTGTTGACCAATCGGGTCTATAAATTCTAATCTGGGCATTTCCATTGAGTGAGAAATGGATTTGGGTTCCATTACTTCTGAATATCCGTACTCGGTTTTTGAAAAGAAACCTTTACCTGCTCTTAGCTGAGTTTTGTCTACAAAATCTAAAAATGAGTTTTTTTTGGTTTCAAGTGTTTCACCCCCTAAATCTTTAAATTGAGTTTTATTGAAATAAGTCAGTCTCTTATCCGACGGTTTGAATTCATCCAAAACTTGAATACTACTAAGCCTATTAAAATATTCATCTGCTCTAGTTATAATTTGGTCAATTACAGATTTATATTTTTTGTTTGACGTTTTTTCTTCTTTAAGCCTTTCTATCAATGACGGGTAATTCAGAAGCAACTCAGAATATATTAAACTAGCTGTATTATTTAATACTTCTTGTGTATCAACATTTAATTCTAAAATTTGCAATAGCATTGTGTAAGCTATATCCTTATCCCAAGCGAAACCTATGACTCTTAACGTTAATAAAATACTATCTTCTTCCTTTAAGTCTTTTAACCAGACATTGTCTAGTTTTATACTATTTCTATTCCCTCTAATTTCACTAATCACATACTGTACTGCAACTCCGTACTTATGTGAACTTAATAACCAATTGGAAATGAGATTACAAAAATACTTTGGATTCTTTTTAACAAAATCGTTAAGTAGGTGTTCTAAAGCATGCATTCCTGTTGCCTGTGGTAAATGACATTCTATCCAATTCTCAAGAAGATGTTTAACTACCTCTGGATTTGATTCTAAGAATTTATCAAATGTAAAGTTTATAGAACGATATACACCTATGTTTTCAAGAGGCACTTTTGCAAGATGTTCTATTGATAGGTAGAATAATTCTTCATTTTTATCAAGTTCAATGCATGAATTAAGTGCGCGAACAAGTGCTGAAGATATATAAATAGATTCAATTTTAAAAAGCTCTCGTATTCTACTATCATATTCTGGAAATACTTGTAAACTACTAGCAAAATAATTCATAAGATAAGCCCAATCAATATCTTCGAAAAACTCTTTGAATCTGTTTAAATCAATAAGACTGTTTACTTTGCCGTAAAATGATTTTATGTTATTGGTCTTAATAATAGTTGCTGCACGAAAACCAATAGATATTTTGTAACCTACAGAAGACTTGATATTTTCGATTATCTCATTCTCAAAGTTATCTCCTTGCTTTTGTAACCCAAAAACTATACTTGCCCAAAATTCATATGTGTCTCTTGAGGGATTCTTTTCAATTTCGAATTTAATCTCTTTTGCCGACTTGGGATTTGATTCTGAATATTTTTCTAGCCACTTATAAAATGGGGCACTTCCATAATTATTAATAAAAAAATCATTTATAATTGAAAAACAACTTACAAATAGCTTAGCATTTTTTATTTCATTTTCGCTATAAAGCTTGCTTATATCACTCCAAAATTGATACTCATCAATAAGCTTTTCTTTTAGATTGAATAAAAAAATTTCAGTTGAAAACACAATGGCTTCTTTCTGTAATTTTGAAGAATTCATATTACATTTTTTTAAGTTGTTTTATAAAAAGCCAAGGAATATCCATTTACTTTATACAAATCCACGTATAACGTTACCGCCTATAAATATATTAAAAAATTAAGTCTAATTTCTTACGATTATCTGTAATTAACTATCTATTTTATAAGATTATACTCTCTTATCTAAACTCCCCCTATCAAAAGCAATCAAATTAAATAACTGTCGCATCCGAGAACGAACACGATTACCATAACGCCCCTCTATCTCCGCAGCATTAAGATTCGTTGTAGCGTGGGTTTTTACCCTTCGACTGCGCTCAGGGTGACAAAATAAATCATAACGAGAAAGAAGTATCTCTCCCATTACATTACAATCTTTACCGTAATGTCTCCCCATAGGTTCTACACCTAAATCATCAAAACAAAAGAATTGACTATCTCCATAATCTTCAATAGTTTTATAGCCAATATGATTAAAACCAAAAGCAATATTTCTAGTCGGAATGATTTTATACGGTCTTTGATGCGGAACCATATGCCGTAACAGTTTCATTAAACTAGTTTTCCCACAACCAACAGGTCCTGTTAGCAGAATTCCCTTAGTTGTATCTATTCCTAGCTTTTTGCAATTGACTTCGTCTTGAATAAAGTAATTGCAGAGTTTAAAAAGAATCTCTCGGTCTTCCTCAAAGATTTTGAATTTAGGACCAAACAAGAGTTTCCCTTTTGCATTCAGGTAAATCAACATTTTATCAAAATCATAGATAATTTGATTTCCATGTATGGTACCCAACGAGTATTGTACAACTCCTTCAACAATGATATGTGGTTTTAGTAATTTCTTCATCGTGTAAAAACCTTCGGGTTATGAATCCGACGCTCACAGAGGTTCATCGTAATTTTTATCGGTACTAGTCTTTAAGTTGTCCTGATATGGAACAGTTGCATTTTGTTTTTCTTCAGTTTTAGAATTCTGAGAATTTAATTTTTTAAAATTTTCGCGTTTGTTTAAGTTTTTATTGTTTTCTATAGTTTGTATATGTTTGTTTATAGATACCAATGCTTGTCCAGTACTTGTCTCAATATTGGTACGACTTAGGTACAGAGCTTGTTCGGTACTTGTCCCAAAATGGAACATCTTAATTCTACTCCCTTTAAATGGGTTGTGCGATGGTGTGTACAGTAAGTATTCCCAATGACTTAATTCCTTTATACATCTATGGTAGGTAGACTTAGAACCAATCTTTGAAATTTCCATTACTTCTGCCCTATTCACATAGAATTCTTCTTTAAAAAAATTGGTATTCCAAATTTGAAATAACCCCACATACAAACTTATATGTGTTGGATTTAAGCGACTATCTTTAGAGAATTGCATGAAGACATTGTTCAGGTGTTTAATATAATTTACGTCCTCCAAAGTGCTTTAGAATTTGTTGTGAACTCTGTTCTTTTCTAACACCTGCATAATTTCTTGATACTCATAATACAACACCCCTCCTACTTTGGTATAGGGTAATGTTCCATTAATTCGTAGATTTTGCAAAGTGCCTGGAGATATTCCTAATAAGTCTCTCACCTCTGGAGATTTTAGCCATTTCTTCTTTGCATGGCTCGGTTGGCTATCTAATAATTGTTTTATATCCTCTAGCAGTGCCATTTTAAACTCTCGAAGATCTTCGGTGGTAATAATTGTTGCTCCCATATTTGTAAAATTGTTTTAAAAAACAAAGCCGCCAAGGTTATTCCGTTTAATGACGACTTTATTTTGATTTGACTTTCGTTTTACAAAATTGGTGGATATTAGAGATAATTAATCAGAGTAACCACCGAGTTCGGTTATTTTTTAACACTAATAAAATTTGAATCTATTTATATTCTTTTGAGAGCTTTTTATATAATGATTTAGAATCTTATAGGAATAAAAAGTAAACACAAAGCCATAACCGAGTTCGGTTAAAATTCATCTTTTTGAAAACCATCTTCTTGGTCCATTTTATCTAACAATTTCTGAGTAGCTTCTTCTAAAAATTTTACACGAGAACCTTTTCGAGCTTTTATCTCGTTATAGGTTCTAGAGAAATTTCCTTTCCTAATATTTAAAAATTTAGTAAAAAAATCAAAAACTTGGTTGTTACTTGTATTTCCATTATTGATATATCCCATAGCTTGACAAGCATATAATAATTCTACCAGAGCAGAATAAGGCCCTGTCCAACTTAATTTACTTTCTTTATTAATTGTATCTCCTTTTTGTATTTCTTCTTTTTTATGTTCGAGGTACTTTATAAATATTGCAAGTCCTTTGATTCTTGCCCATGTTTCATCGTGCGAAGTATTAAATGTGACATCCTTAAAATAAGGGTAGCTTTTCACTATGGGAATATGGTTTAGATGTTTTCTAGTAAAATAATGCGCATCAAAATGTGTATATCCTTCTTCCATATACAATAGAAATTCGGTATGCCTACCAAATAGGGTATTTACTTTATTAATTTGTTTATTTATAAATTCCAGTTTTGGAGATACGCCAATCTTAGGCATACGTAATTCGCAAGAGCGCACCTCTATATAGTAAATTAAATATTTCATAGGAACCACCTTGATGGTTTTAAAAAATTGGATTTCTGATTGGTTATTCTTAAATCCTTTTTCTTGTACCTCTTTTTTTAATGCTCTTAAAGTTTGTATACAAAGTATACTGACTACATTGGATTCCTTTAAAAAAGGAAGCTTTCTACTTTGTATTTTCTTTAGCTTTGCATTAAAATTCAACAATATATTTTGGTAAGCCATATGTACACTTAGAGGATGTAATCAGAAATAATTATTTCTAAAAAACACATAAACGAAAGTTAATTCTCTCAATATAAGTCGTTTAATCAGACACTACCTTACAACTACTTTTTTAGCTTCTCTATAAATTTTTTCAAAATTTAATCGTAAGTCCTCCGATGAATATCCCTTTTTAGTATTAGGCAGTTCCTTTATTATGTGCTGTAATTTAAAATTTAACCGCTTATCTCTACCATCGGCAAATGCTATAAATTCTCCTTGCTTTAATCTAAAAAAAATATCTGCTCTGCGTTTCGATACTTCCTTCTCCCCTTTGGTAATTCGAGTATCAAAATTGAGATTAAACCCTTTATTGACACTTGTAGTTTTCCTCTTTACCAACTCAAAAAAACGTTCATAATACTTCGCCGTATCTGGGTCATTTACTTTTCCGAAGAACTGATAGGATAGATTACTCAAAATAGCTTTACTTGCTTTTTCTCCATAGAGCATATCGTTCTGAATCTTGTCTTGCATTACATACACCGTAGCAATATCATAGCTTCGTAAGGTTGCAGGAATACGATGCATATTCAATAGCTTTATTGTGGGAGCCTCTTCCATTAAAACAAAAGAGGATTCTCGTTTCCGAACACTCATTTGTTTAATAACGGTATGCATTATCATAGCAATAACGGGGGAATATGCAGATTCATATTGTGGATTGTTCACGATAGAAATAACTGCTTTATTTTTAGAATTATTAATATCCAACGGTACTTCATCTGCAGATAACACTAGGAACAATTTTTGTGTGCTAATTTTTTTTAAGGCATTCGCTAAAGTACTTTTAACTCCTGCCGTTTGCTTCTCGGATTCTATTCCATTGATAAAAGCACTCGCCATTGCTTTAGCGGTTAAATCGGAACTTAAAAAAGCAACAAGTTTCTTTGTATTCATGGACTGAAACAAGGCTATTAGATGCGGTAACGTACAGTATTCCTGATATGCTGTTTTTAATTTCCAAATTAAACCACTTAATAAGCCCTCTACCGCATCTGCAAAAAACTTACTACTTCCTGAAGCTTCCGAAAGATTCTGTTCCAGTAAATTTTCAAGTAATACTTTAGACACTTCATTCACACTTTCTTCATTAGGCAAATACCTGGGCGCAATAGGATTTACTCGAAAATGAATTTCATCAAATGAAATTGTATAAAATTAAATCTCCTTATTTCTAAAAAGTGGGTATGCCATTTCTGTGAGTTCAAAATCTTTATAATCGTGTATAATACCACAGAATTCATTTTTACTAAAATGCTGCATAAAGTTATAAATGACACTTTCTGTTTTTCCACTTCCAGCGGAACCAATTATGGACGCGCCTCTTTTTACATTTTCAATTTTGAATTGCCCATGTTTCAGTTTAAAATGTACTCGATATTTTTTATCCGAAATTCCAGATTCCTCTTCATGAAAAAACACATAGACAAAAGTTAAAATAACTAATAGCGGTATAACTATATAAAGAATAATATGTGGCAAAGACCAACTCATATACCAATAGAACTCGATTGTATGGCTTTACCCACTCCTCTTTTTATGGTCTTAATTGCTTTTAAAGCCAACTGCACCTTAAGGGTTGGTATATTCATCAAAGGCACTCCAGATGCAGCAAGCATTTTATAGGCCACTGCTTTTTCGTTTGCTGGAAGCCCTGAAAGAATGGAAAAGTATACTTTAGGATTTTTAAGAAACAGTTTTCTGGCTGGATAAGTTTCTACATAATTTCGTTTGTATTGAAATAGGCTATCAAAAGTCTTTTCTGAACTTTTAAAGAATTCATCCCTATTAAATCCGCGTTTCACCATTTTTCCATGCATGCTTACTTCGGAAGCTTTATGCTTGCTTCCTGGAGAGAGGCTATGTCTGTTTAATATATCTTTTCTACTCACAATAATATGGATATGACTTTGGTTGCCATCCTTTTGCATGCCTTGAACAATGCGCTTTCCGTTTTGTTGGTGTGGAGCTTCCTTTTCCAATCTGGCGATTTTGCTTTCTATTTTTTTGATATCCCCAATAGAAACGCCTTGTCTTATCTCTCTTATTGTTTTTTTAAGCTGCAATATTTTTGTAGCATACGGTTGGTTTTCTTGTATTTGCTTATCCGTTCCTTTATAAGTACGCACTTGTTCTATTTTAGCATAGTATTTAATATCATCAACTGTTACAGCTCGTCCTTCTATCTCGCGATTAAAAGCTTTAGCGTAATCTTTCATCAATTCTCGTGCATACGTTTTTAATTCCGTTTTAGAATCTTGTAAATGTTGGAGTTCCCTTTGGCTTGGATTAATCGTAATGGAATAAAACTTAGGTTCCGTTTTCTTTAGTTTTGCCGTGTTACCATCTATTTCTTTTATGACTTCTGCAGCTGTAATTTCTTCTCCATATTGATTAAAAAAATGTTCGTAATCCCCTAGCGCCTTTTCTTCGTTTTCTTTTTCCAGATAGGCAACAAAATCCCCTGCACTCTGCGCATAGTTTCCGTCTGTTTTATGTGGTGATATAGTAATATACATGCTATATTTTTTTCTTTAATGCCTCCAATGTTGTTTGGTCCATTTCCACTTTAAAATATCCACTTCCAAAGTTGCTCTTTACATACTGTATTTTATTTAGGATATGCTGCATATTCTGTTGTAGTGCAATATAATTTTCTTTCACTATAAAATATTCCTTCCGGTAATAATCGAGTTCTTCATTTTCTGTTATTAGGTTTGGAGTTTCAAAATCAAAACTCTCTTCTTCCTTTTCAAGATTGGTGGTTTCTTCAAATAAAGTTTGCAGCATAGCTGCGGTAGGTTTGGTCTGGTGTTTTTCAATGTTTTTTACGATAGCTATAAGCGCATTGATTCTCTTTTTTGTACCGTCATTCTTCACCCCCAAATCGTCATTAGGATGCAGGCTATTCCAATGAAAAAAGTTAAGCATGGCTTCCAAAGTTTCCGTATTCGATTTAGATATTTCTTTGGAAAATTTCCGGAATCTAAGTGCTACTTTTTTCTTGACATTAATAGCCGAAAAATGGTATTTTGAAAAGTCTCCCATTCTTTTTGCTGTAAAAAATCACGTGTTTATAGGGGCTTTGCCGCTGTTTGCTGCAAATAATAAAATCATGTTATTTTTAAAATATTATATTTATTTGATTATCAGTATTTTATAAATAAAAGATAAACATAACATCGCTCTGCGTGTTACCCTCTTGCTTCTCCTTTTCGTTCGCCCAAAGCGAACAAAAATTCCGAACAATCGGACTAAAAAAGCCTGTCTTGAGCTTGTCAAAAGATCCGTTGCTTTTTCTTAATAATCTTGTTGTATAAATGTATCCAATTACGATACAAAATGGAAACGTGCATTAGTCTCTAATACGCTGTTTTTAAACCATTATGTATGATTTTAAAGTTTGGCTTAAAACAGAACGTCAGATTAGGAAATATCCGCCTACATTTTTCAATAAAAAAAGACCTTTGAAAATCAAAGGTCTTAACACTTGCTGGTACTGGTTCAAATATTAAAAACATAGGTATATGCATATAAATTTTTGACGGCTTCCTCAAATAGAATAGTTTCATATTCCATATGATTTTCTTTAGCATATATTTTTAAATCCCTACCAAATTTATTTTCAATTTCTTCTTTAGAAACGGATAGCAAATGTTGTTGGGTTTCTGCATCGAGATTGTTAAAATTTAAGTATATCATAATCTAAAAAATTACAATAGGCAATTATCAGCAAAGCTGTAAAATTCCCCATTTGGGGTAATAATCAAATGGTCTAAAACTTTAATATCAAAAAGAGTTGCTGCCTTTTTTATTTTCTCCGTAATTCTTTTATCTGCTTCACTAGGAAGTAACTTTCCTGACGGATGGTTATGTGCTAAAATAATTGCAACGGATAGTGTTTTTAATACCACGGCAAATAATATGCGTAGGTCTACCATAGTTCCCGTTATTCCACCCTGAGAGACTTGAAAAATCCCTTTTACCTTATTACTATTATTGAGTAGCATAACTTTAAAAGTTTCATGCAGTTCAATGGTGTTTTTATTCCAATGTTCAAATAATAGTGCATTAGCATCCTGCGATGAATTTATCTTTTTCCAAAATGGTGATTTTACACGTTCTTTGTAACTAATCTGGATTTCGTTAACTTTATCTTTCATTGTTCTTTTCTTTAGAGATTAATAATGAAAAAGAGGGCAGAACTTTTGTGGGTGATGCCCTCTTTCTTTTTTGGTTTACTTACTACCTAAAAGCAATATTTCGTTGGCTTCAACTTCGGCAACATAGCGTTGATTGCCTTCTTCCGTTTCATAGGTTCTAGTCTTTAGTTTTCCAACAATTCCGATCTCCTTACCCTTGTTTACATATTTTTCGATAATTTCTGCCGTCTTACCCCAAGCAACTACCGTGTGCCAATTAGTATCTGTTTGTTTCTCGCCTTTGCTGTCTTTGTAATTCTCATTAGTAGCCAAAGAAAAACGAGCTACTTTTTTACCGCTTTCTAGATTTGTTACTGTTGGTTCTTGTCCAACATTTCCGATTAACTGTACATGATTTTTAATAGTACTCATAATTATATATTTAAAAGATTAATATTCATTTATTTTAAGAGTGATTTACTTAGTATATCCAGAGTGTTTTCCTTTTTCTAGCAGTGCTGGTTTTGTTTATTTTAGTTCCACTTCCTTTTTGGATATTTTGAGGTGATTTCATAATTCGATATTTTGATTTACTTTCCATAGAGCCTTCGTTGTTACCTTTTTTTGATGCCCTGTGTGATTCAATATTCCGATTTGATAAGACGTATAAAAAAGAGACCCGCTGTATAGCGAGCCTGATTTATGCCGTTGTTCAAAACGGAATGTTGTTGTTTTGCGGACAAAAAAAGGTAATGATAGGGGCTTGGGAAGGGAGTTAAACGACTAGGTAAAGGTTAAAATGGAAGGGAGTGGTACTATAATATAAAATATAATTTTCTTATTAAGAAGATTCGATTAACATTTTTACACTGTATATTATTACCCCTATCCAATATAGAAGAAAGGAACATTTAATTCCGGAATAAAAAGCGATAATTATGCCTAAGACCTTTTTTAGTGAAGCTCTTTTTTTGAAATGTAGAACTCTGAAATGTAATTAAATGTTTTAGAATCATAGTCTAAACCCACTTTATATCAAACAAATTGTATCATTATTAAAAAAGTAATTTTCAAGTTAGATTACGCTCTTCTTTATTTATTTTTTAATATATTAATGTTGTTTAGTTTTTTTACTTCAAGCTCCTTTTTACCATATTTAGTATGGTAATGATGCTCTGTTAAAAAATCTAAATTTAACTTAAACCAATCTTGGTCTGTAAATATTAAATCCATATAATTTTTCCATTCTATGCGTAATAATTCATTTTTAAGCATATAAACTTTCGCAGATAAATGAAATAAATCAGCATCACAAATAATTTGCTCTAACTTTGAATTAGGGTTTTGTGGCATTTTAGTCGCATTGATACAGTTAATCACTTCTTCGATTTTGCTAACTGGATATTTTAAATCGGTTAAAAAAGAATGTGCGTTATTGGCACTTATATCTTCGTGTCCTTTATAGGTAACAGAAACTCCTGTATCATGAAACAGTGCTGCTATTTTTAAAATTTCTAATTCGTCTGTATTGCACTCTTCTTGCTTTCCTATATTTTGTACATTTTTGTATACTTCCAAAGTATGTTGTATACTATGAAATGGTAAAACTTTACAACGACTATTCATTAGCAAATCGAGGCAATATTTTTTAACTTCAGAGACTATTGAATTCATCCTTTTTAAAATTTATATTTGAAACCAAGCAAGTAATTTCCATCTCCACCACTAAATGCTAGTTCATAATGTTCTTTTTGGTAAGGTTTTGTAAATAAATAAGTACTACCAATTCCGATTAATGCACCACCTAAAACATCCCAACCATCGTGTCTTTCACCTATACCCTCCATACGGCTCCACCCCACGTAAGCGGCCAATGCGTATGCAGGAGCTCCATATTTCCACCCATAACGTCTTTGTAGAAAGGAGGCTCCTTGAAAGGCAAAGGAGGTATGACCCGAAGGAAATGCCTTGCCATCCACCGCTCCTTCCGGTCTATGTTTATTAATGGCATATTTTAATATATAAGTTACGGTAAGATTTGTCCCTGTTGATTTGGCCAATTGCCAGAAACCTTTCTTATCCTTTTTGGCTATTACCGTTATCAGTGATACTGCCGTTGGAGCAAATTGCCCATAATCCCCAAAAGCTTCTATATTAGTCTCTCTCCTAATTTCGCTAGGAGAGTCAATTTCCTGAGCGTGTGTCGAAAAAAATACTATAATAAAAAGTATTCCGATAATTTGTCTCATTGGCTAAAAATGTTAATTAATTTCTTTTGTTAAACTTTTACTTGTAGGTTTTCCTTTTCATTCAAATTTTTCTGACTTACAGAATCAAGGATGTTGTTTCCTTATTTTGCAAAAGCCGATATTGCTTCAAAAACTATATGTTTAGTGCTTTCAAAAAGTCCCTTGCAATATTTTTTTGCTTTTTTAAACGATGTGTTCCATTGAAACTAAATTTTTTTTGAAAAATAAAGCCCAACTGCCTCACCACTATATCTAGGTACGAGCATAGTATCTTTGCTTTTCAAGAATGGATTCCACTTGAACAGATAATCAAAATGGTAGACCAGTTTAGTCATCATAATTCCAATGCCAGCTCCCATAAGTACGTCTGACATCCAATGCTTGTTGTTTAAAAGTCGGAATGCTCCGGTAGTTATGGCAAAACCGTAACCAGTGTAAGCCAGCAACGGACTTGTATCCTTAAATTCTTCGTGTAGAACCGAACCTGTCGAAAAAGCGACTGAAGTATGTCCTGAAGGAAATGCCCTAGAGTTGAAATTGTTTGGCCGGACTTTATAAATATTATTCTTTAAAAATTTCGTCAACACATCGGTCAATACTATTGAAATTGCCATGTTCTTGGTCTGATCAAACCAATGATTTTTAGCTTGGACTCCTATAATATCAGCAGTATACATTAAGGCAATGGGGCCATATCTGGTATAATCATCCACAGGTACATCAAAATCGTTGCCAACCCAATTTAGGATTGAGGTGTTCAAAGATTTTTCCAGCCTACTATCCGACAACAAAATTCCAGAAGCCATTAATGAAAATGGAACAACATTCTTTTTAAGAAAATTTTTGCTTTTTTTTTGACTTGTTGAATCCTTTTGACTAAAGCCACAAGACAGACCAACCAGTAAGAAACATAAAATAGATACAATTTTCTTCATATTTAGAATTTATATTTAAAACCAAGGGAAAAATTGTCTGTATCACTTGCAAAAGTAAGTTCCATATGCTCCTTTTGATAAGGTGTCGTAAATAGGTAAGCACTACCTATTCCAACTATTGCACCAGCTAACACGTCCCAGGCATCGTGTTTTTGCGCATTTATACGGCTGTAGCCCGTAAATCCAGCTAATGCATAAGCCGGGATACCATATTCCCATCCATATCTTTTTTGAATGAAAGCAGCACTTTGAAAGGTAGTAGAAGTATGCCCTGAGGGAAAAGCTCTGTTCCCATTACCATATGGACGATTTTTATTTAGAGTATATTTTAAGCTAACCGTTAAAGCTTGATTTAGCAAAGCTCCTTTCGTGAATTGCCAAGTACCCTTATAATCCGCAATTACTAATGAGCTTGTTAAAGCAGCTGCAGGTAGCGAAAATAATAATATATCACCAGTGGTTTCAATAGTCTTTTCCTGTGCAATTGATCTTCCTACCACAATAAATAGGCTTAAAAATAGCATTAATAAAAACAATGGCTTGGTACTATTTCCAGTAAAACAAGGTGGATTCATTCTTTTTGTTTTATAAAATTTCAAATACTAATCACAATTAAAAGTAAAACCCAATTCTAAAGAAAATTTAAAGTCAAAAAAAACTGACCTTCCCTATAAAATGAGAGCACCCAAATTTATGTGTTTAAAGCACTAAAAACCATGCAATTACAAAAACTCATTATCATCCTTATATTTTCTCACTTACTGATTTACAACTTTACCATTTACATCAAATTCGAGTTTTATTTCAGATTCTCCTTTTTCAATTTCAATTTCGTAGACCATACCATCTTTGGTTTCAGAGATTTCTACCTCTTCTATTTCATATCCTAGGAACGACGAAGCTAATGCAGCCTTCACATTTTGAGGAATATCGTTTTCATCAATCTCATGCTCTGTTTCTGTCCAAGTACCATCTTCAAGGAAATTAGCAGAATATTCTACCTTGTTCATTTTAAATTCAGCTTCCCATTCGGTAGCGTTTTCTTTTTCCCATTTCACTTTTTTAGTTGTTGGAAATTTCTTAAAAAACGCATCTTTTACTTTTTGTGGTGCTTTGTCTCCTCCCGAAGCAAAGGCAAATAATATTGTTACTAAAAAAATGCCTAATATTACTTTTAATGTTTTCATTTTTTATCTTTTTTTAAATTAATAATACTCTAAATGTAATATCTGATTCTAAAGAATATTTTAAGTAAATCTAAAGACCTTCTTTTAATAATTTATTTTGATGTTGTAAATGAGCGATATAAATAAATATGGCAATTAATACTACCGAAACAATAGATGCTGGTAATGTTCCTAAATCTAAACCACCTTTGTTTAACGGTTTGGTAAGAAAGTCGCCAAAAGTTGCACCAAATGGACGTGTAAACACAAATGCAATCCAGAATAATAGTATTTGATTCACTCTTGTAAAATAGTGCAACAAGATTACTAATGCTATTATGGATGCAGTAACTAACGCTCCAATTAAATAGCTTAAACCAATTTCGTCACTTAAATAGTCTCCAAAAGCTGTACCTAAACTGTTTGAAAACAGTACTGCGGTCCAAAAAAACAATTCCTTGTTTTTATTTATAATAGGATAAACTTCTAAATTTTTATATTTTACGTACCAAAATGAAAGTGTAGCAAATAAACCCATAGCTAATACTAAACTGCCATAAGTATAACCTAGACCAAGGCTTCTATCCATAAAATCGGAAATCTCTGTTCCTAATGTTGTAGTAGCAATTATAACAAGCCAAAAGTATAATGGTACATATTTTTTTGAATATAACTGAATGCACAGCACAATAACAAAAAATATTAACGTAATTAAAATACCTACAGAATAACCCAAACCTAAAGTTTGAGCAATAAAATCTCCCAATGTTTCGCCTAACGTTGTTGCCACGATTTTCATCAACCAAAATAAGGCTGTTATTTCTGCTACCTTATTTAATTTAGTTTCCATAAGTCTCATAATTTAGTTATGCCTGTTAGAAAAAGAAAACCTACTTAATTATATATGTTTACTTTCTTTTACAGGTCTTCTATTATAAAAGTAATATTTGATTTTAAAGAAAAGCTTAAGATATCTTCTATGAAAATTAAAACTTATACTTCATCCCCAACCTTACAATTTGGGTTTCGTAATAGTTCTCGTAAAGTGCAGTAAAACCTTCTCCTTTGATACGTTGTCTTAATCCGAAGTTGTTGAATAAATCACTTGCAGATAATGTGATTTCTCCTTTTTTATCCCAAATGGATTTTTTTAAACCTAAATCTACTGAAGAACGTGCCAACTCTTCGCCTTGTGGAATATTTCGTTTTGAATAATAAAGTCCGGTAACTTGTGCTTCAATTTCATAAGGTAATGTAAAAGAATTT
This sequence comes from uncultured Maribacter sp., assembly GCA_947504045.1. Classification (GTDB taxonomy): domain Bacteria; phylum Bacteroidota; class Bacteroidia; order Flavobacteriales; family Flavobacteriaceae; genus Maribacter_B. Next base: position 203,642 of record CANNFY010000004.1, on the reverse strand, counting down.
GAAATTTTAAAATCTCCTGCTGTATCTGAAGATTTGGCAATACTAAATGGTCTTACAAATGGAAATAACAATGTACCTTCAAAAGCATTAATACTATTTCGGTAAATATTAGTACTCGCTGTTAATTTCCAGTTTTCAGTTAAGTCTTGACTGAATAATAACTCGATACCTGTGTTAGTGCTTTCGCCAGTATTTTGATAAATTCGGTTAACAATATCGTAATCTGGATTGCTATTATCTACACTAAAAATGCGTTGATAAGCACCTTTAATTTGTCTGTGATAAATGGCTGAAAATAATGAGCCAGAACCCCAATTATAGCGATGTGCTGCTTCTACGCTATTTGTAAACTGCGGACGTAAATACGGGTTTCCAACTTTTAATAATTCTGGGTCATCATATTTTGGAAAGATACGCAATTCGGGTTCTCCTGGTCTATCTACTCGACGATTGTAAAATAGCGAAAGTTTGTTTTTATCATTCAATTTATACGTAAATCGTATACTTGGAAATAATTCAAAATAATCATACTTATCATTACTTGGATAATAGGCATTTTGTGGGTCTAGTACATAAGACACATCAGTTTGTTCTGCACGCAATCCTGCTTCGACATCAAAACGTTCTTTTTCCAAAAGATAGTTTCCGTAGAAGGCATAAAGATTTTCTTTCCATGTTGAAAAATTGCCTAAATCTGGATAAATAATAGATTCATTCCCTCTATTTATCGTATAATCTACAGGTAAATTTCTGAATCTCACTTTTGCTCCAGCTTCAATTTTACCGCTACTTAAGGCTCGTGCATAATCTGTTGACAAGCTTGTGGTGTGCTCAATAGCCCTAATATTGGTCATATCTCTGCCAACACGAACCGCAGAACTATCGTTTAAGAAATAACTTTCATCTTCTAAACCTCGTGTATATTGCGCATTTGCAGATAGCGAATGACCTGCTTGCGGAAAATTATGTTTATAATTAGCTGCGACGTTTATAAAGCTTGTAATTTCTTCTTCTTTCCAAGTGTATAAACGATTACGAACGTTATTATCTAAATTGATAAAAGCAACTTGTGAGGTATCAATATGCTTTTCCCTATCAAACATTCCTGAAAATGTAATGGCATCATTCTCACTTAATTCCCAATCTACGCCACCTGTAATTATGGAACGAAACTGTCTTCTATTTTCAGGAACTTGCGAAATGATATTACGACCATCATCGTAATTTCTTGTTGTAAACTCGTTATTAGGTAAAGCTTCTTGAATGATGAATTCGGATTGTAGAAAATAGTTAAGTTTATCTGTTCTGTAATTAAGATTTAAACTCGGAATCAGTTTAGGGTTAACTGAAAAACTACCATAATCCGTTGGTGTATCTTGTTTTCGTTTAGATAACGCACCCAAACCGAACGACAAACCCACGTCTCCATTCAAACCTGTTTGCTTTTCCTTTTTATAAATGATATTTACAATACCTGCAAAACCGTTAGCATCGTATTTTGCGGATGGATTGTTGATGATTTCAATACGTTCAATATTAGATGCCGGAATATTGCTTAATCCTTTTTGGTTACCAAAACCAGTAAGACTCGATTGTTTGCCGTCTATTAAAACCACTACTTTATCACTACCACGCAACACCACTTTTCCTTCTTGGTCGAAAGCAACACCTGGCATTGTTTTCATAGCATCCACCACAGAACCACCAGACTGCGCCACATTATCAGTAAGACTAAAAGACTTTTTATCCAATGCTGAATTTACAGTCGCTCGTTTTGCTTCAATGGTTACTTCATCTAAAGCTTCCGCAGAGGATTTTAGTTCTATTTTACCTAAATCGAAAATTGGGTTTAATCCACCTGAAGCAATTTTTCGTTGTATCGTTTCAAAACCCAAATAGGTAATATTTATGATGTACTTCCCTGTTTTTAAATCCTTGATTTCAAATCGTCCATTATCATCGCTAATGGTTCCTGTAACTATGGCATTAGTAGCTTCATCATTTACAGAAACACTAACAAAAGGCAAAGTTTCTTGAGTTTCTTGGTCTATAATTTGACCAGTAATAGTAATTGTTTCTTGTGCATTTACAAAGAATGAAATAAATAGTATAAGTACTGTAAGCGTTTGTTTTATCATTAGTTTCAATTTTTACAGGACAAATGTAGTGTTGAAATCTAAAGGGATACTAAAGAAGTTAAGTTGTGAGATATTGAACTTTTAATTTATAAAAATTATTAAAAAAAAGGCTGTCAATAAAAATGATTTTGTCATTTTCAAACAGCCTGTAAACATTTCAAATTTTATTGATTCATCATCATTTCGTGGTCGTATTGACAACAACCTGGTAAACCATCATAAGCTTCTTCACTACCTGCAACTTTTTCGGTATCATATCCTGAAGCTGCAATAGCTTTGTGAATTGTCATAGCATCTGTTTTGGTATCATCAAAAGAAACATCAATCTTCTTTTTGTCTTTATCCCAGTTTGCAGCAGTAACACCTTCAACACTATGGGCTGCTTTTTCAATGGTGTTTTTACACATACCACAATTACCTCTTACGCCAAAAGATAAATCTGTCATTGCGATTTCTTTGGGCATTTCAGTAGTTGATGTTTCAGCTTCCTTTTTAGTTTCGTTTTTACAACTTGTTAAACCTAATGCTGCTATTACAGCCAAACTTAAAATTACTTTTTTACTCACGTAGTTTACATTTTTATTTTTGTGTTCGTGATTTTTCTTTGAAAAATTCATTGTTTAAAATTTAATTGTTATTACTTGATTTATTATTATTCAATTACTTGTTTTACTTCACCACAGGTTAGCATGGCGCTACCAAAATATGGATTGATTACTTTTTCTTCTTTACTCAACCAATACGCTCCTTTATTATTATCACCCATTGGACAAAATTCTACATACACTTTTTCATTGACACCAAATAATTGAACCGCATTGATTAGATGTGATGACAAATGCTTGAAATGGTCTCTTTGAGCCTTTATATCAGAGGTTTTAGAAATAGATATTGCAGAAGATTGTGTTTCTTTTACTAATGAAATCCAATGTGTGTGTGCATTATTGTCTGATAATAATTTCATATCTACTTTACTCAAACTGTTTAATAAACTTGTGGCACTAGCTGAAGTGCTTTTTGAATCTTCTTTAACTAAAGCATCTTTTAAATTGATATAGTCATTGTAAACAACTTTTAATTGTGCTTGGAATTTCTCTGATACTGTCAATCTTTGGTTCATATTAGTATGGTCACTTTCTTTTTTTGATGTCTTATTATCCATTCCTAAATGACCTTCGTGACCAGTCATTACTTTGCCACCATTCTTATTCATCATTGAATTTTTACCTTGTAATTGAGCTGCTGCATCAACCGTAAAAGTTCCGTTAGTTACGATTTCATTTCCAACAAATAATCCTTCTAAAACTTCATATTCATTACCAATTTGATTACCTAAAACAACTTCACGCATTTCAAAAACGGTTTGGTCTGGATTGGTTTTTAAATAGACAACAGAACGTTCACCTGTCCAAAGTACAGCAGATGCTGGGATTGTTAATACCTCATCATTACTTCTTGAAACTCGTTCAATATTGGCGGTTACAAACATTCCTGGTTTAAATACATCGTTTTTATTATTAAGCACCACACGTAAGGTTACTGTTCTTGTTTTGGTATTTAATATTGGTTCAATGAAATCTACTTTCCCTTTAAATTCCTTATTAGCATATGCGTTTGTAGTCACTAAAACTTCTTGTCCCTTTTTAAATAAATCGATTTGATTTTCATATACATCAAAGTTTGCCCAAACCGTATTGAGATTTGCAATTTTAAGCAATGGTTGACCTTGTTTTATGTAATCGCCTTGTTCTACTAATTTTTCGGTTACTGTTCCTGAAACGGTTGCATAAACTGGAAAGTTTTCTTTTACTTTTTGAGTTTCTTCAATCTGATTGATTTGATTTTCAGATAGCTTCCACAACTTCAATTTATTACGAACCGCCTTGTACAATGCAGGTTGTGATTCCTTTAAAGATGATGCTGTAATTAACTCTTGTTGTGCTGCATACAATTCTGGCGAATAAATGGTTGCCAATAGTTGCCCTTTACTTACTTCTTCACCTGTAAAACTAACACTCAAACGTTCTATTCTACCCGAAAAATAACTGACTTGTACTGCGTTAGCTTCTTCATTTTCAGCGATTTTACCTGATAATTTAATGGTGTTGCCATCAACATTTCCTTTGCCTACAACAGTTGTTTGAATATTGGCTAATGCCATCGCATTTTCAGTCAACTTAAATTGGTCTGCTAACATACCATCTGCACTACTTTCGGCAGGAATTAAATCCATACCACAAATAGGACAATCTCCTGGTTCTTGTTGCATAATTTGTGGATGCATAGAACACGTCCACATTTGATTGGTTTCTGAAATTTTATCGTGATTATGGTCTGTTTTTTTATTTGATGAATCACCAAAAATCAACCATCCTAACAACAATCCAACTAACAATATTCCGAAGTAAATTATATATTTTTTCATAGTGCTATATTTTAATATTTCTTAATCGTAATGCGTTTACTATTACTGAAACAGAGCTAAAACTCATTGCTAACGCTGCTATCATTGGTGAGAGTAATATTCCGAAAAAAGGAAATAAAACACCTGCTGCAATAGGTACACCTAATGTGTTATAAATAAGTGCAAAAAATAGATTTTGTTTTATGTTTTTCATTACGGAATGACTTAAGTTTTTAGCCTTTACTATTCCGTGTAAATCACCTCTTACTAAAGTTATCATAGCACTTTCAATAGCTACAGAGGTACCTGTTCCCATTGCAATACCAACATCACTTTTTGCCAATGCTGGTGCATCATTAATACCATCACCTGCCATAGCAACTACTTTGCCCTTTTCTTGCAGTTTTTCTACTTCTTTGAGTTTATCTTCTGGTAGCATACTGGCTTTGAAATCTGCCAAATTAAGTTCTGAAGCTACTGCTTGTGCTGTATCGTGATTATCGCCTGTAAGCATTATAACATCAATGCCTTTATCTTGAAGTACTTTAATAGCCTTGGCACTTGTTTCTTTTATTTTATCCCCTATAACCACATAGCCGACAACGGTTTCATCTAATGATAAATAAGAAACTGTTTTACCCTGTTTTTGATAAGATTTAGCTTCGTCTTTCATTTTAGAGGTAATATCTGCTTTGGCATATTCCATCATTTTAGGGTTTCCTAATGCTATTTTTTTATCGTTTATTATAGCTTCAACACCTTTTCCTGTAACAGCACTAAAGTTTTTAGATTTTACTATTTCAGCCTTATGTTCCTTTCCATATTTAACAGTCGCTTCTGCCAAAGGATGTTCGCTATTGGTATTTAATGACACGATGTATTGTAACACTTCTTTTTCGCTCAAAGCACCATTAAAAGCACCAACGGTTTCAACTGTTGGTTTTCCTTCTGTAATTGTTCCTGTTTTATCAACTATAAGTGTATTTACCTTGTCCATTTTTTCGAGAGCTTCGGCATTTTTAATCAATACACCATTTTGAGCACCTTTACCCACCCCAACCATTACAGACATTGGTGTTGCTAAACCTAAAGCACAAGGACACGCAATAATTAGAACTGCAATTGCATTGACTAATGCATAGACATAAGCAGGTTCTGGTCCCCAAATTGCCCAAACAATAAATGTGATAATAGAAATAAGAACTACAACTGGCACAAAATAACCTGATACCTTATCTGCTAAATTCTGAATAGGTGCGCGACTTCTACTGGCATCATTAACCATATGAATGATTTGTGAGAGTAACGTATCACTTCCTACTTTTTCCGCTTTCATTAAAAAGGATTGATTTCCATTAATTGTTCCGCTACTTACTTTATCATTTACTGTTTTATTAACAGGAATTGGCTCTCCAGTAATCATTGACTCATCAATGGTTGTATCTCCTTCTGTTATCGAGCCATCCACAGGAATCTTATCGCCTGGTTTTACTTTTAGAATATCATTTAATTCTATCTTATCTATACTGACTTCAACTTCTTCACCATCTACCATTTTAATGGCTTTATTAGGTGCTAACTTTAATAATTCTTTTACTGCCGAATTGGTTTTGCTATGTGCTCGCGCTTCTAACAACTGTCCTAAAAGCACCAAGGTTAGAATAACCGTTGCTGCTTCAAAATAGACGTGTACTGCACCTGATTCAGTTTTAAACTGTGCCGGAAACACATCTGGAAATAACATCCCAAACACACTAAATAACCAAGCCACACCTGCACCGATTCCAATGAGTGTGAACATATTGAGATTCCACGTTTTTATGCTTCTATAAGCACGCTCAAAAAACATCCAAGTCGCATAAAATACAACTGGAATGGATAAAGCAAACTGAATCCAATTCCAATATTTCTGTTCCATTATATCGTATAATGGATTGTTATTGAGCATTTCGCTCATAGCCATTAAGAATATTGGTAATGTGAATGCAGTTGCTATCCAAAACTTCTTCAATAATTTTTTATAGGTCTTTTCTTCTGCTGAAACATCTGGTTGCATTGGTACTAAATCCATACCGCAAATAGGGCACGAACCTGCTTCATCTTTTACGATTTCTGGATGCATTGGACACGTCCATTGTTCTGTTGTAGCTGATGATAGATTTTGTTCTTCAACCAAATCCATTCCGCAAACAGGACAATCTCTTGCTTTATCATACGTTTTATCGCCTTCACAATGCATAGGACAATAAAATGTACCTGTGCCTTTTGCTTTTGGTTGGTTTTCCTTTTTATCTTCTAAAGGGTAATGATGTTCACCTTGTTTATGAATACTGTATCTCCCACCATCATTTTTTAAGGCTTCTTCAAATGTTTCTATAGGAATATGCGATTCCATTTCGATTGTAGCTTCTGCCTTTTCTAAATCGACTGTGGCTTTTGAAACACCTTCCACTTTAGAAAGTGTTTCTTCAACATGACTGCGACATCCGTTGCACGTCATTCCGTGTATGTGATATGTGTGTTTCATTGTCTATTTTTTTAAATTAAAATCTTACCAAAAGTCCGCCACCCCAACCGTATCGGTTGTTATAGTTGCCTTGTATTGAAAAATTTCGTGATAAAATATAAGAGGCTCCAACTAACCATTGGGTTTCGCCTTGATAGGATATATTCCCTATATCATTGACCCAACCAAAGTCTGCTCTGTATTCATATTCGCCCTCTATAAAAAGTCTTGGAAATAGTAAAAGCTCTCTGTCTAAACGGATTCTTGGACGCAATTGATGGTCCATACTCACATCTACATTAAATCTATAGGGTGTAAAATATTTAACACCAACTAATCCTACGGTATTAAACGTGTCATAAGAATCCGGTGTTGACGTTTCTGTATTTACACCTGCATACACGCGCACCCAATCATTTAAGTATCGGTTATAATTTACTTCTACTTCAGCATTTTGGTCGTAGTCAAATTCGGCACGCAAGCCAAATTCATTTCTAATATTACTGGACATAAGGTTTAATTCTGTGAAATTTGAACCTGCACGGGCTCTTCCCCAAGAATAATAATGGTCTGTTTCATCAATTAGTTTTTGAACTGGATAGGCTTCCATTCTTTCATCCCTTGGTGTGTCATAACTAAATACTCTTGCCATACCACCCATCATATGATATAATACATGGCAATGAAAAAACCAATCGCCATATTCTTCGTTATAAAATTCAATAATCACTTTTTGCATTGGTGGCACATTGACCGTATGTTTTAAAGGCGAACGTTCTCCATTTTCATTAATAACCCTAAAATAATGACCATGAAGATGCATTGGATGGTGCATCATTGTTAAGTTATTTAAGGTTATTCTGGTAACCTCTCCACCTTTAATTTTAATCTTATCGGTTTCAGATAGTGGCACACCATTTATGCTCCACACATAGCGTTGCATATTACCTGTTAGATTGAGTAAAAGGTCATTTACAGGTAAATCTTCCTTATAAGTAGTATTTTCTTTTGCCTTTAAAAAATCATAGTTGAAATATGTTTTACGTGCATTATAATCAAACGACCTAGAGTCTTTCTGCAACATAGACATATTATGGTTCATTGGCATAGAATCCTTTTTCATATCCATCTTTTTGTCCATTTCCATTTGCATATGATTATCATTCATATTCATAGGTTTTTGGTCGTCCTTTTTCATACTCATTTGGTTATCCATCTTACCATCTTTCATCGACATCTTATTATTCATATCCATATTCATATTGCCATCTTTCATATCCATTTGCATTCCATACCTTTTCATTAAAGCTTCAGGTGTATTTTTCTTTTGATTTCCTGCCATTGCAGGTGCACCCATTTTCATATCCATTTTAGCCATTTGCTTCATCATCGCAACTTTGTCTGGTCTATCTATTACAGTTGCAGGAAAAAGTTTGCCACTTCCTAAACGAATGGATGTACTGCCAGAGCCATCTTGTGTGGTTGCTGTAACTTCCAATATACCGTTAGGAATAGTCACTATAACATCATAGGTTTCTGCGATACCAAAGAGAAATCTGCTTTTGTTGACTGGTGTGACATCAACACCATCACTTGATACGATTAATGGGTTACCTGCTCCAAAATCCATCCAATAATAAGATGAGGCAGAGGCGTTGATAAAACGAAGTCTTACTTTTTCTCCAGATTTAAACTCTGGATATTCCGCCAATTTTTTACCATTAGATAGAAAGGCAGGGTAGTAAACATCTGCAATATCTGCACCTTCCATTCTATCACGCCAAAATTTAAATTGCGCACCTAATGCACCTTCTTTTATAACTCTACTTAACGGTACAGCTGTTCCTTTTTTAACTTGATACCATTCGTTACCTCGTTTAAGGTTTCGTAGTACATTCATTGGTTTTTCATTTGTCCAATCTGACAGCACCACAACTAAATCTGTGTCGTAGTCCAAGGTTTTTTCTTTAGGATGAATAACAATTGAGCCATACACACCTTTCTGCTCTTGTAACATGGTATGGGAATGATACCAATACGTACCCGATTGGTTTATTGGTATTCTATATTGAAATGTTGTACCAGGTTTTATTGGTGGCGTTGTTAAATAGGGCACACCATCATAAAAATTAGGAAGAATTAATCCGTGCCAATGCACAGAGGTTTCTTCATCCATTTTGTTGGTAACATTAATAATGGCGAGGTCTCCTTCATTAAATTCTAAAACTGGCCCAGGAATACTACCATTGATAGTCATACCTTTTGCAGTTACACCAGCAAGTGTCATTTCATTTTCTTCTATAGTGAGATTATATTCTTTTATATTTCTTCCTTCTTCGTTTCTGTCATCGCCATTTGTACCTACTTGGGCAAATGCAATTGATGTCAGAAATAAGAAAATAATAGTATTAATTGTTTTCATTGTTTTCATTGTTTACTGAATTAAATAATTAATTATAGTACTCTGAACATAGTAGGTCTTCACAGATTCTATTTGGTTCATTTGAAACTTTAATTGTAGTTCTTGAATATCCAAAACATCATTAAAATCTATCGTTCCTGTTTCGTAGCTTTTGATTAAGATGTCTTCTGCATCTTTAGCTTGTTTTAAATTCTTGTTTTGAGTCTCATAACTTATTCTTGCAGAAACACGCTCATTAATCACCTTGCTTAAAAGTGTTTCCAAAGTGTTTAAGCGCTCCTGTTTTTTAGCTTTTATTTCCTGCTGTTGCAACTCATTTTGCTTGGTTTGAGATTTATATTTTTTATTAAAAATTGGTATGGACACCGAAACCATGGGCATCACAATATCTTTTCCATTATCAGAGAAATTCATATCTGGTCTTTCAGAAACATTGATATAGTCCAAGCCGAAACCAATCATTGGACTGCTTTCTTTTTGGTTTAATAATTCGGATTGCTCTACCGACTGATAAAGTTTATCGAATTTTAGTAATTCAGGGTGTAATGCTAAATTTTCAGAATTAATTTCAAAGTCTTCTGAAGGCATCATTAAACTATCTACCACAGTAACAGCAGTATCATTTTTCCTGTTCAAAAGATTATTCAAATTCGTTTGTTCCGCTAAAAACTGTTGACTTAAAACATCTTTTAGTTGTTGCATTTCATTTTGACGCATTTGCAATCGCAACACGTCTACAGCAGATGCTTTACCAACCTCAACAGAGGTTAATGCTAACGTTTCGTAGGTTTCCAATAGTTTAATATTCTCGCTTAAAATCTCTTGTTTTGCTTTATTAGCGTAAAGATTATAATAGGATTGTGATACAGAAACCATCAATTTTCGCTTAGCAATAACAATGTCTTCATATTTTGCATCCGCTAATGAACTCACATAATTTTCTCGTGAAGCAATTGTACCAAACCACGGTAACATTTGTTTAGCCGATACTTTAAAGCGTTGCGCTCCTGTTCGGGTTTCTGGTTCACTTACGAAGTAACCCACACCAAATTCGGTATTGGGAATGGTATTGACTTCGTTTACCTTTTCAGAAACTCTTTTGTATTGTAACTCAAATTTTTGAATTTCTGGATTGTTATTTAATGCTACATTAATAAGTGTTTCTAATTCTTGTGCATTAGAAACACTAAAAGCTAATAAACCTATGAGTGTATAAATTATTCTTTTCATTTGTTTGCTCTTTTCAATTTAAACTCTTCTCTCCAGCTATATAATACTGGTACAATAAAGTAAGAGGTAATGTCTATAACCATGCCTCCAAATATTGGAATTGCCATAGGTATCATAATATCACTTCCTTTTCCTGTGGATGTCAATACAGGCAACAGCGCCAAAATAGTAGTAACTGTTGTCATTAAACACGGACGAATACGTTTTTCGGCTGCTTGTAAAGCGGAAGTTCTTATGCTCTTTTTATCGGCAGGTTTTTCACGCTCAAAAGTTTGCGTGAGATATGTTGCCATAACAACACCATCATCTGTTGCAATACCGAATAGGGCTATGAAACCTACCCAAACCGCCACACTTAAATTGATGGTTTTCATATTGAAAAGGTCTCGCATATTTTCTCCAAACAAACTAAAATTGAAAAACCAATCTTGACCGTAAAGCCAAAGCATAATAAAACCACCTGCAAATGCAACTGTTATTCCTGTAAATACCATTAGAGAAGTGGTAACAGATTTGAACTGAAAATACAGAATCAAGAAAATAATAGCAAGGGCTAATGGAACGACAACAGACAATGTTTTTTCTGCTCGTAACTGATTTTCGTAAGTTCCTGTAAATTTATAGCTGATGCCTTTAGGAACCGTTAATTCTCCTGAATCTATTTTCTGCTGAAACAATGCTTGTGCATTTTCAACAACATCAACTTCTGCAAACACATCTAATTTATCAAACAATACATAACCAACTAAAAAGGTGTCCTCACTTTTAATTACCTGCGGACCTTGCTCATACTGAATAGTCGCCAACTCACTTAATGGAACAGGGCTTCCTTTTTCAACAGGAATATAAATCCCTTTTATATCTTCTGGATTACCACGCAGCTCTCTTGGATAACGTACTCTAACAGCATAACGCTCTCTACCTTCAACCGTTTGCGTTAAAGCCATACCACCTATTGCAACCTTTAGCACGTTTTGCACATCTTCAATTGACACACCATAACGTGCTATCTTTTCCCTATCAATATCAATGAGCAAATACGGTTTACCAACAATTCTATCTGCAAAAACAGCTTCAACCTTAACACCTTCTACCTTTTTTAAAAGACTTTCTAATTGCAAACCAAACGCTTCAATTTGTTTTAAATCTTGTCCTTTTACTTTTATTCCCATTGGTGCTCGCATACCTGTTTGAAGCATGACCAATCTGGTTTCTATGGGTTGTAATTTTGGTGCGGAAGTAACGCCTGGTAATTTGGTAACTTTAACGATTTCATTCCAAATATCGTCTGGTGATTGTATTTCTGGTCGCCAATTCCTGTAGTATTCTCCATCATTATCTTCAATAAGTTGAGAATGTAAAACTTTTGTAAAAACAACATTTTCGGAATTATTAGGATTGGCGATAAATGTTCCATCTTTCAATTCAAATAACCCATCTTCATTTACTTTGTAACGTTGCCTTTTTCCTTCGGAATTTCGCATATATTCAGATTTGTACTGAATTATATTTTCATACATCGACAAAGGTGCTGGGTCTAAAGCCGATTCTGTTCGACCAGCTTTTCCAACTACGGTTTCAATTTCTGGAATAGTAGCTACTGCCATATCTAATTGTTGAAGCACTCTTTTGTTTTCTTCAACACCAGAATGTGGTAATGAGGTTGGCATTAATAAAAATGAACCTTCATTTAAAGATGGCATAAATTCTTTTCCAGTATTGTTCATTATCCAAATACCAGAAATAAGCACGGTAGTTGGTATCATTAAAAACAAAAGTTTGTTTGCTAAAGCCCAGTTTAAAATCTGTCCATAATACCTTCTGAAAATTGAAAATATTCCTAAAATTCCGAAGCAAATGATAGCGACAAAAATTAAGTTGATGAAGATACTTCTGTCAAAACCTAGCGGTCTCCAATATTCAGCAAGTAAGAATACAATAGCAGCACAAGAAATGATGATATTAACAAGATTGCTATTCTTTTTGTTGAGTTTTCTCGAAACTCCTAATAAACCTGTGACACCAAAAGCAATTAAAATTATCCCTAACCAATATCCAGCACCAATAATTGCGATTCCGGCAATTATTAAAGCACCATTTAAAATATGCTTAAAAGAATTTTTAAGTGATGTTTTTCTGAATAAATAAGCTGCTAATGGCGGGATTAGAAATAAGGCAATAACCAAAGATGCTGATAACGCCATCGTTTTGGTAAATGCAAGTGGTCTAAACAATTTTCCTTCTGCACCAATCATTGTAAACACAGGAACAAAACTGATAATTGTGGTTAATACCGCAGTTAAAATCGCTCCAGAAACTTCGGCTGTGGCATTATAAACCACTTCATTTGTAGTTAACTCTGTACCGTCTTCTCGTAATCGTAATTTGTCATCATCGAGATGGCGAATCATATTTTCTGCGAGAATGACGCCTACATCTACCATAGTTCCAATAGCAATAGCAATACCAGAAAGTGCTACAATATTGGCGTCTACGTTAAACAGTTTCATCGTAACAAAAACCATTAAGACTGCAACAGGCAACAATCCAGAAATTAAAATAGAAGCTCTTAAATTGAAAACCATAACAATAATAACCAAAATGGTAATTAATATTTCTAGTGTCAATGCTTCATTAAGCGTGTCTAATGTTTCTTCAATAAGCTCGGTACGGTCATAGAAGGGAACGACTGTTAATTGAGATGTTCGTCCATCTGCCAATACTTTTGAAGGTAATCCACCTTTCAGTTCCTCAATTTGCGCCTTTACATTGTTAATAACCTCCATTGGATTAGCACCATATCGTGCCACTACAACACCACCAACCACTTCCGCACCTTCCTTATCCAATAAACCTCTTCGTGTTGCTGGACCTAATGATACTTTACCAACGTCTTTAATCTTAATTGAGGTAAAATCTTCTGATGTCACTACAGCATTTTCAATATCTTCAACAGATTTCACATAACCCAAACCACGCACTAAATATTCAGCTTGATTGATTTCTAAAGTCTGCGCACCAATATCTTGATTGCTACTTTTAACCGCTTTTACAATCTGGTTTAAGCTAATGCTATATTGACGCATCAATTCTGGATTAACATCTACTTGATATTCTTGAACATAACCACCAATAGAAGCAACTTCAGAAACACCGCTTGCACTAGATAAAGCATATTTTACGTAGTAATCTTGAATGCTACGCAGTTCGTGTAAATCCCAACCACCAGTCACGTTTCCGTTTTCATCACGACCTTCAAGTGTGTACGAGAATATTTGTCCTAATCCTGTTGCATCTGGACCCAAAGCAGGATTAACACCTTCAGGTAATAATCCACTTGGTAATGAGTTTAGTTTTTCTAGAATACGACTACGACTCCAATAGAATTCTACATCTTCTTCGAAAATGATATAGATACTTGAAAACCCAAACATAGAAGAACTACGAATGGTTTTTACTCCTGGAATACCGAGTAAAGAAGTCGTTAATGGATAAGTGATTTGGTCTTCTATATCTTGTGGCGAACGACCATCCCACTTTGTAAATACAATTTGTTGATTTTCTCCGATATCTGGAATGGCATCAACAGCCACAGGATTACTTGGTAAAAACCCTGTATCCCAATTGAAAGGTGCGTTTACAGTTCCCCATCCAACAAAAAGGGCAAGTAGCAGAACTGCAACGAGTTTATTCTCTATAAGAAATTTGATTGCTTTATTAAGCATATATTTTGATTATTAAACAGTTAGACATTGGCGTTAGGAAAACACCGAATACAACAAATTATCCTTATGACATTATAAAGTCATAGGATAAAACAGTCTATTGTTTAAAAATCAAATTAAATAAGTCTCGTCAATCTTGAAGATTTGCCTGACGACGAGTGGTGGATCGTATTCTTCAAAAGAAGATACATTGTTATCTAAACCTTCAAAAAGGTTAATATAGGTATAAACAAATGAGGCAATGAAAACTTGTTGTTCAAAAGAAATTTTGTCAACTTGTAATTGTAGTTCGTCTTGACCATCAACTACCAATTGTTCATCATTACAACAGTTTTTCTTGGTAATAGCACATCCTTCAGTAGAAGGCTTTTGCATTTCCATACCACAACCCTTAGCCTTATTAAAAACAGCTGTTTCTACTAAAGCATCTCCACAAAAATGCATATTAAGCGTAAATGACATTGTAGAGGATAACACTACAAAAGCCATTGCTAAAGACATTATTTTATGGAATACTTGTTTCATACTGATTGCGAAGTTACGAAAATTTAACAACTATTGGTTTTGTTTAACAGAAGTTTAGTGGTTAACTCCATCTCATCCGTTGTAATCTGACTGCGTTTAAAATTGCTAATAATGCTACTCCCACATCTGCAAAAACTGCTTCCCACATTGTGGCTAAACCACCTGCTCCTAATATCAAGACAATGACTTTAACACCAAAAGCTAAAATGATATTCTGCCAAACGATTTTTCGTGTGGAACGACTTATTTTAATCGCTCTCACGACTTTTGAAGGTTGGTCTGTTTGAATGATGACATCTGCTGTCTCTATTGCGACATCACTACCTAAACCACCCATTGCAATACCAACATTACTCGCTGCTAAAACAGGTGCATCGTTAATACCATCACCTATAAAAGCTACTTTATTTTCAGGATTCTTCTTTAAAGATTCAACTTCGTTTAATTTATCTTCTGGTAGTAAACCACCTTTAGCATTTTCAATATTCAACTCTTTAGCGACTTGTTGAGTTATAGAATCTTTATCACCAGAAAGCATCATAATATTTTTAATGCCTACTTTGTGTAATGCTGTAATAGTTTCTTTTGCATCTTCCTTTAATTCATCTGCTATGACTACATAACCTGCAAATTGATTATCGATTGCAACTAAAACAATAGATTCTACAATAGATTCCGTTTCAGATGGAACATCAATATTATTAGAAGTCATTAAGGCTTTATTTCCTACTAAAACTGTTTTACCATTTACAAACCCTTTTAAACCTTTACCTGCAATTTCAGATACTTCGGTAGCTTCAAAATCTTCTCCTTCTGCTTTATACTCTAAAATTGCTTTAGCAATTGGATGCGTGGATTGTTCTTCCATCGCCATTAAGTATTGCATAAATTCGGTTTCATTCCAACCGATTGCTTTTACTTCTTTGATTTTAAAAACACCTTTGGTAACTGTTCCTGTTTTGTCCATTACCAAAGTATTTATCTTGGTCATTGCATCTAAAAATGAAGCACCTTTAAATAAGATTCCATTTTTTGAAGCTGCTCCCAATCCACCGAAATATCCTAAAGGAATTGAAATTACCAACGCACAAGGACAAGATATTACCAAGAAAATTAATGCTCTGTATAACCAATCTCTAAATACATAATCATCTACAAAAAAGTAAGGTATAAAAGTAACACCAATAGCTAAAAACACTACAATTGGTGTGTAGATACGAGCAAACTGTCTAATAAATAATTCTGTTTTAGATTTACGTGCTGTCGCATTTTGAACCAAGTCTAAAATTCTCGCTATAGAACTATCTTCAAACTTATTGGTTACCTCAACTTCAATAACGCTTTCTAAATTAATACTACCTGCATAAACCTTGGCTTCCTTTTGAATAGAATCTGGTTTGCTTTCGCCTGTTAATGCTGCAGTATTTAAAGATGCTTTTTCGGATAATAAAATACCATCCAATGGAATTTTTTCACCTACACGAACTTGAATTTTCTCTCCAATATTTACAGCTTCTGGCGACACACTTATATAGTCACCATCACGAAATACATTGGCTTCTTTTGGTCTAACATCCAATAATGCTTTAATATTTCCTTTTGCTCTATTTACTGCTGCATTTTGAAATAATTCTCCTACTGCATAAAACAACATTACTGCTACACCCTCTGGATATTCACCAATTATAAACGCACCAATAGTAGCAATGGACATTAAAAAAAACTCTGTAAAAACATCACCCTTTTTAATACTATTCCAACCCTCTTTTACTACTGGAAAACCTACAGGCAAATATGCTATACTGTACCAAACAATACGAGTCCAATTCTTAAAAAAAGAAACATCAAAATAATCTAATCCTATTCCAATGATAAGCATTGTAAAACTTATGATTGCAGGCACATAGGTTCTAAATGAACTACTATTTCCGTGGTCGTGGTCGTGACCATCATCGTGAGAATGTTGTTCTTCTGAATTTGGTTGTAAATCTCTTAAATTGACTTTCTTTTTTTTCATTTTGAATTGAATAAATTTTTAATATCATTAGGTATAGGCATAGATTTTAATGGTGGTACGTTTGCACCGCCTGTGTTACCAAGTGGCACGTGGTCAATAAATGATTTCCAACCACCAACAAGTAACCTAATAATTTGGCCGAGTACTTCTTTAGTATCTTTTTGCATAAATCCAAACTTTAGCATTAACCAATGTGAATAGGTATGTTCTATTGGGTAAGATTGCCCTATGATATGACTGCGTTCTAAATGATACCAAGCATTACTATACTGCTTATTTTCTAAACAGAAACTGTATTGTTTTAATTCTTCTATATAAGCCTGTTTAAGAGATTTAGGTATTTTAGTATTAAACTTCATATCCACTAATTTTTCATAAAAATAACCTAATAGTAAGTGCAATGGAAGTGCATTTGTTATCTACTACACTTATCACATATACCTTTCACAACCAAGTTTACATTTTCTGAAACAAAGCCATCAGGCACTTTAATTTTTGGTATTTTATGGTCTGTTAAGCAAATGGTTTCATTACAATTGTTACAATGGAAATGTAAGTGTAAATCTTTATTTATATCACAACTACAACCTTGTTCACATAAAGCATATTTGGTAATACCTGTACCATCATCTATTTTATGAACAATATCCTTTTCTTCAAAAGTTTTAATAGTTCTGTATAACGTCGTTCTATCTGCTTTTTCAAAAGCATTTTCTATATCACTTAATGTTACTGCTACTTGTTTCTCTGCAAGAAACTTATAAATCAATAAACGCATTGCCGTAACGCGAATATTTTTTAACTCTAATAATTGTTCTATGGTTTGCATAATCTAATGTTCGTGTTCTGCTTCTCCTTTTTTCATTTCGGCTATTAAATAATAGGCATTATTATAAGCAAAGTTTGTATTTGGTTTTATATCTTCAGAAAATTGAATAGCTATCCAATTGCCATCTTTTGCTCCTAAAAGCACTTCAACTGGTTTAAAACTCCAATCGTCATTTTCTTTTTCTGCCGAAAACACAAAAAATTTATCACCTTCTTTTACTATCGCACTTTCGGGCAATGCCATAGTTTGTGTGTTTTCTGTTTGAATTTTTCCTTGGATATACATTCCAGGAATTAAGTTACCTTTCTTGTTTTCAATTTCAGCGTGTAGGTGTACTGCTTTAGGGTTATCTTCAAATGTTTTACTTACGGAATAGATTTCTGCGGTAAGCTCTGTATCTGGAATGGATTGAACTGTAAAGTTTACTTTTTGACCTTTCTGTACCTTATAAACATCTTTTTCAAACACCATTAAGTCGGCGTGAACGTGATGTGTATTTACTATTTCAAAAAGTTCGGTTTGAGGTTCAACATACTGTCCTGTTTTTACTTCTACCTTTTGCACGTAGCCTTCAATAGGACTTCGTAATGATATACTTTGAGCAATTGTTCCATTTCGTACTGATGACGTGTTTATATTTAATAGTTTCAATTGGGCTTCCAATCCATTTACCATTGCTTTAGAGGCAATATATTCGGCTTCGGCCTTTTGGTAATTTGCACCAGAACCTACACCTGCATCGTACAATTTTTGTTGACGCACATAATTCTTCTTTAAAAAATTACTATCACTATACGCATTTAAATAATTGGTTTGCATTTGAATGATATTTGGATGTGAAAGATATGCCACTACCTGACCTTTATTCACTTTGTCACCTTCAATCACTTCAATAGAAACTACATTAGCTCCAATTACTGATGTTATGGCAGCTTCGTTTTGTGGTGGCACTTCCAAAGTCCCATTGGCTTCCACATAGCCACTCATATTGCGTGAAGCAATGGTATCTATTTTCATTTTTAAGGCTTCAAACTGTTGTTGTGAAAGCATCACTTCTTCGTCTTCGCTATGATCATCGTTTTCTTCAGTTTTTTGTTCTTCGTTATGGGAATGACCATCACCCTCTTTATGGCTTTCTTTATTTCCGCAAGCAACAACTAAAAATGAAACTGTTAGTAGTGCTAAAATTATATATCGTGTGTTTTTCATTGTCTTATTGATTAAAATATTGTAGTTGAAATGTGCTTTCTAAATAATTTATTAATGCTTCTTGAGATTGTAATTCAGATTGAATAGCTTCTTTTATAAGTTGTGTAAACGCTGTGTAATCAATCTCTCCTTCTTTATAAGCAAACAAAGCACCAGTTTTTTGTTCTTTAATAAGTGGTAATACTTCATCCTTATAGAACAGCCAAGATGTTTTCCATTTTTGGTGATTTTCTTTGGCTTGATTAAATTTAGATTGCACTTCCTCTTGCTTGAACTGCATATTTGATTCGGCAATTTGCCTATCAATTTTTGCAGTTCTAAATTGTGCTTTTGTTGTACCAGATAAAAACGGTATGGAAATACCAGCTTGATAGGTATAAAACCCTGAATTTCCGTTTACTTTTTGCAAACCACCTTGAAGGTTTAACTTTGGTAAATTTTCAGCTTTGGCAGCTTTAAAGTTTGCTTCTGCCTCTGCGAGTTGAAGTTGAGAAACAGTATATAATGGGTGTGCTTCTATACTAAAGGATTCTATATTTATTTCGTTCTCTATATCAATTTCATCTGAAACCGTATAAAAATCATCGGAAATCAACCACAAATTTAATTGTTGTAAAGCAATAACATATTCGCTTTTTGATTGCAAAAATTTATTCTGTATCTGTAAGGCTTGATTTTTGGCTGCTGCATATTCCAGTTTAGAAATGGCTTCTACTTCATAATTTAAAGCAACTGCTTTTTCAAAGTTGGTATAGATGGAATCTAACTCTTTGTATAAATTATAATTCCTTTTACTCTGTAAAGCATTTGCCCACGCTTTCTTTACTTCCAATTCTAAATCTAATTCTGAAAGCTGAAACGCTTTTTGAGCTAATTGAATGCGTTGCTCCAGTAATTTTCTCTTTGGTACTATACCAAATACATCAATATTCGATTGACCAACCCCAATAGTGGTGTAAATACCATTTCCGTTATTAATTTCTTCACCTCCCGTAAAAATTTGGGTAGTACCAAAATCGAAAGCAGTTCCTTTTAATTGTTGTTGCTTATCAATTTCGAGTTGTTGTTGTTTTAAACTTGGATAGTTTTCTTTAGCCAATTTTACAGCTTCTTGCATCGACATAATTGGTAACGAATCATTTATTTTTTGCGCATTTCCTGTTATTGGCAACAAAAACAGGAAAGCCACCATAGCAGTAACTGTAATTACCTTTTTGTTAGCCCTAAAATTGAATGATTTGTTTTCTACCCAATGATATAATATAGGTAAAACGAATAATGTTAATAATGTAGAGGTTAACAAACCACCAATTACAACGGTTGCTAAAGGTCGCTGAACTTCTGCACCAGCTGATGCAGAGATAGCCATTGGTAAAAAGCCTAATACATCTGTAAAGGCAGTTAGCATAATAGGTCTGATTCTTCGTTTAGTACCTTCTATAATTCTATCTTTTAGATTGGTAATACCCTCTTCTTTTAACTCATTCAGACCACTAATCATTACTAATCCGTTTAATACTGCAACACCAAACAACACAATAAAACCAACACCTGCCGAGATACTAAATGGCATATCTCGTAACCACAACGCTACAACACCACCAATGGTTGCCATTGGGATTGCGATGTAAATCATCAAGGTTTGTGATAAGGATTTTAATGCAAAATAAATCAGTACAAAAATGAGTAACAAGGCAATAGGCACAACTGTTTGTAAACGGTTACTGGCACGTTCTAAATTTTCAAAAGCACCACCATAGCGAATAAAATAACCTGATGGTAATTCCAGTTGTGCATCTAATTTTGATTTAATTTCTGTAACTAACGATTTTACGTCACGCCCTCTAACATTGACACCTACGTAGGTTCTTCTGTTTGTATTGTCTCTACTGATTTGCATTGGACCAGCTTTGTAGCTAACATCCGCAATTTCACGTAATGGAATTTGAGAGCCAGAAGGTAGGTTGATATACAAGTTTTGAACATCGGAAATATCTGTTCGGTTTTGAGCACTTAAACGTACTACCAAATCGAAACGTTTTTCACCTTCAAAAATAACACCTGCTATACCACCTGCAAATGCAGATTGTATGGTTTGATTAAGCGTATTTATTTGAAGTCCGTATTGTGCCAATTTATTTCTATTGTAATTAATAGTCATTTGTGGTAGACCTGTTGTGGCTTCCGCTTTCATATCTCCAATACCTTCAGTACCTGCAATAATTTTAGATATTTCTTCTGCTTTTTGAGATAGAATGTCAATATCTTCACCATAGAGCTTTATGGCAATATCTTCACGAACTCCTTCAAGCAATTCATTGAAACGCATCTCGATAGGTTGTGTAAACTCATAATTAACACCAGGAACCATTTCAATTGCTTCTTTCATAGCCTCAATTAATTCATCCTTTGACTCTACTGTTGTCCATTCGCTTTTGGGTTTCAGAATCACAAAAACATCGGCAATATCCATTGGCATTGGGTCTGTTGGAATTTCAGCAACCCCAATACGACTAACAATTTTATCGACTTCTGGAAATTTTGCTTTTACTATTTGTTCTATTTTAGTCGTAGTTTCAATGGTTTCTGTAAGGGAACTACCTGGTTTTAAAATAGCATGAAATGCAATATCCCCTTCATCCAATTGCGGGATAAACTCACCACCCATTCGAGAAAACATAAAAACTGTAATTCCGAACAATACAACTGCAACACCAATTACCCATTTACCTTTTCGTAAGGCTCTAACCAATAAAGGTTGATATTTGTCTTCAACCCAATTTACAAATCTATCTCCATAGGATTTTTCATCATTTTTTGGAGCTCTTAATATTAAAGCTGACATCATTGGTACATAGGTTAAACATAGCACCATTGCACCAATCATTGCGAAAATAAAGGTCAATGCCATAGGCTTAAACATTTTTCCTTCAATACCTTCTAATGCTAATATTGGTAGAAAAACAATTAGAATAATTAACTGACCAAAAAAGGCAGCATTCATCATTTTTTTTGAGGCATTTGCTGCTACACCATCACGTTCTTTGGAAGTCATTTTTTTCTTCTTATAGAGTTGGGAAGCAATTAGAAAAACGGTACTTTCTACAATAATTACAGCACCATCAACAATGATTCCAAAATCTATTGCTCCTAAACTCATTAAGTTTACCCAAACATCAAAAACGTTCATTAAAATAAAAGCGAATAATAAAGATAATGGAATAGTAGAAGCCACTATTAAACCACCTCGCCAATTACCTAACAAAAACACCAACACAAAAATGACAATTAATGCGCCTTCAATAAGATTAGTTGTAACCGTAGAAGTTGTTTCGCTAATTAATTTACTTCGGTCTAATAATGGCTCAATAATTACGCCTTCGGGTAATGACTTTTCAATTTGAGACATTCGCTCTTTTACGTTTGCAATAACATCATTGGAATTTGCTCCTTTTAGCATCATAACCAAACCACCTACTACTTCGCCTTCTCCATCTTGTGTTAATGCACCATAACGAATAGCTGAACCAAATTGTACTGTGGCAATATCGCCAATAGTAACAGGAATGTTATTAATATTCTTGACAGTGATTTTTTTAATATCATCTAAATTTCGTACTAAGCCTTCTCCTCGAATAAAGTTAGCTTGATGGTTCTTCTCAATATATGCACCTCCTGTATTTTGATTATTGGCTTCAAGAGCATTAAACACATCTGTAATTGTTAGACCAATAGCATTTAAATCGTTTGGATCAACTGCTACTTCGTACTGTTTAATTTTACCACCAATAGCGTTTACTTCTACCACACCAGGAACCATTGCCATTTGACGCTGTACAATCCAATCTTGCATTGAGCGTAAATCTGCAATATCGTATTTGTCTTTATATTCTGGTGCTACTTTTAATGTATATTGGTAAATCTCTCCTAAACCTGTTGAAATAGGTCCCATTGTAGGTTCGCCAAAGCCACTTGGAATTTGTTCTTTAACTTCGTTTAGCTTTTCAGCTACTAATTGACGTGGTAGATACGTTCCCATATCATCGTCAAATACTATGGTAACAACTGATAAACCAAAACGAGAAATTGACCTTATTTCTTGAACATCAGGAAGATTGCTCATTACTACCTCAATAGGGTATGTTACAAACTGTTCAATGTCCTCTGTACCTAAATTGGGGGATTGTGTAATAACCTGTACCTGGTTATTGGTTACATCTGGAACAGCATCTATTGGTACTTTGGTCATACTCCAAATACCTGCTCCAATTATGGTTAGCGTAAGCAAACCAATTATGAATTTGTTATTGATTGAAAAATCAATGATTTTATTAATCATAGAAAATATTTTAATTCAGTTAAACTTTTCGGTACAATTCTGATATAGAAAATAGAATTACACGAAATGAAAAGAACCATATAGGTTCAAAATTGGATATAGTTATCCTTTAAAAAAACTGAATTACGCCCTTGGTGGCTGGAAAAGCGATTCCAAATATCTGGAAGTGAAGTTTACTTTATGTAAATTGTATTGTTTTTTCTCTTCAAACTTTAGTCGATTGTTTAAAGCTAAATTATTGTTGGCAATAATTAATACTAAAGGATGACAACACTGATTATGGGAATGAACAGGTGTATTTTCCTTCTTTGGATTATTATGGTGCTCTTTATTTTTAGTATCGTTGTCTATATAATCTTCAACCACATATTCAAGGAAAGAGTCTCCATAAACTTTATGGTCTTGATAATGAGTAATTACATTTGAAATTTCTTTAATTGGGCCACAAAAGTCCATATCTATACTTATTCCTTGAAAAAGGAATAAAACAGACATTGATATGGAAAAGAATATTTTCATGTAATTTAGACAAATATATAAATTATTTAATGCAATGGTATTGCAAAAAAGACTAACTCTTAATTTCTTAAAAAGTCTATTGAAAACACATGTAACTTACCCTCAAATCTATAGGAGATTTTAAAGCCATATAAATCACATACTTTTTTTACTATAGCTAGTCCCAAACCTGTAGATTGATTACCATTAGACTCTCTATAAAAACGTTGAAATATCTTTTCGGGATGGGCTATAGCCTGCTCACCGAAATTAGAAATAACTAGAATTGATTTGTTTGTTATAATGGAAATGACATCTTCATTTTTAGAGTATTTAACAGCATTAGAAATTAAGTTATTTATCAAAATATCGGCAAGATAAGCATCCATTGACACTTGAAGTTCATCAGTAGGAACATGGAACAAATTAGTCATTTGAAGCTCTTTAAAATTTTCCACTTTTTCGTTAATGAGCTCCGTGAGATTTACATTTTCTATATTTATAAATTGATTATTGTCAATTTTGGTTAAAGTCGTTATACGTTTGTTAAGTTGTTTTAAGCGTTGAATATCTTTTTGAATAGAAGTAACTTGCTCAAACTGTTTATCGCTAATTTCTTGTTCATTAATAAGATTATCAATCTTTGCTTGAATGATAGCTAGAGGTGTTTGCATTTCATGGGAAACGTCTTCCGTAAATTGTTTTAAATTTTCGTAGTCTGATTTGACTTTATCTGTTAAGGTTTCAATTTCGGTTTTTAATTCTGAAAACTCTAGTACATCGCTATCAACTAAATGCAAAGGTTCTTTAGACGTTAATGAAAAGCTTTTCATTTGCTCTAAATTCTTAAAAAACGGACTCCATAGCTTGAGGTTTCTGGTGGTATTAAAATAAAATAGAAAGATAAATGCCAACCCAAATATGGTAAGATTTGACAAAACAATGGCAAAAAGAAAATCTTCAGATTCTACAACCATTTCCCTTATAGTTATCTGGTAGTTTTTCCCATTGATTTTTCTGTAAACTGAAAGTTCTCTAAAAAGTTCCATTTCATCTTGTGACGGATCATAAATAACGGTATCTTTTAAAAACTTTTCTCGTAAAACTTCAGCCTCACTAATCTCGGTTACGGGTGGAAGCGAACCAACAATTCTACCCGATTTTAAAGCACTTTCAACCCTTGCTTCGGTTGAAAACAATACTTCTTCAACTTCATTTTCTAGTTGATATTTGGTATAAAAATACAAAGCTGTAGAACTCAACAAAGCCAAAACCAGTCCTGTCAATAAAAAGATTCTTGATGTTTTTTTTAAGAGCCTTGTTTTTTTTCCCATGTATTAGTCTTCAATAAATTTATAACCACTGCCATAGGCTGTTTTTATGTATTTCGCGCCTTCAGCAGTAAGTTTTTTACGCAAATTATTGATATGCACGTAAATAAAATCAAAATTATCGAGTAAATCGCTATCGTCTCCCCAAAGATGTTCTGCTATAATTTCTTTTGAGAGCACACGACCTTTATTAGATATAAAGAACACCAATAAATCGTATTCTTTTCTTGTTAATGATATTGCTTTACCATCAATATATGCCGTTCTAGATTTGGTATCAATTTTTATTTCGTTGAACTCCATAATTTCATCGCCACCATATTTACCTCGTCGAAGTACAGCATTAATGCGAGAATTTAATTCTGCTAAATGAAATGGTTTTGTGATATAATCATCGGCACCTAAATCTAATCCTTCTAATTTATCTATTAATGAGTTGTTTGCAGAAATGATGATGACGCCTGCTTTTTTCTTTTCTTTCTTTAAGGTTTTAAGGACATCCAATCCACTACCTGTTACTAAATTAATGTCTAGAATTATGACATCATAATCATAGATAACTGATTTTTCTGAAGCTTCCCTAAAGTCTGAAGCCACTTCACAAATGTTCCCATCACGTTGTAAATAGGTTACAATGGATTGTTGTAAATCAATTTCGTCTTCGGCGATTAATATTTTCATCTATTGTAAATTTAAGCATAAAGCTAATACTTAAATCTAATGGAATTCTAAAGTATATAAAGCCTTTTCTATTTGAAATTTTTGTGAAAAGTTATTTTTTCAAGATACTCATGTCTTTATTATATATGGGACTTTCAACCTCTAAAAAGTCTAAAACACTATGAAATACGTTATATTGAGACAATGTTTTATTTTTTTTAAATTGTAATTCTTTATCGGATGTCCATACTATAAACGGGATTTCATATTGCTCTTTAGGTGCTATACTCAAAGGGATACCGTGCATATATAATTTTTTTTCGCCCAAAGATTCGCCATGATCTGAAACATACATCATTGTAGAATTATATTCATTTAACTGTTTAAGATTTTCAATAACCCTGTCTAATAGATAATCCGTATATAAAATAGTATTATCATATGCACTCACTAATTCTTGATTTGTACAGTTAGATAATTCAACACTCTTACATACAGGAGTGAACTGCTCAAATTCAGGTGGATACTTTTTGAAATACAAAGGACCGTGACTTGTGCTCATATGAAGAATGATTAAAATCTTATTTTTTTTACTTTTTGCTATCAAAGCTTTAAATTGATGAAGTAAGACTTCGTCATAGTCACAATTAGAACCTTGGCATAATTCTCTAAGATAATTTTGATTTTGGTAGTTTTTGATATTTACTTTAGGCTCTCCCCAGTTGGTAGTTCTCCATACAACTTCCACATCGTTTCTATTTAAGTAATTAGGTAAAATTTCATTTAAATCATTACTTTCTTTATAATCTAAAATAGCCTTAACACCCGCTGTTGTGTAGGTAGAAGATGATTTCGCCTCGTATACATGAAGGTCTTTTATTTTAGACAGTAATGGGTTTGTATTTTTATCATAACCATAAAGAGAAAAGTTTGCGCTTCTAGCGGACTCTCCAATTACGAGAACAACTATAGATTTTCTATCGTTTGTTATTTTCGCATCAGGTAGTAGTGTTTGTTTTTTATTCTGCTTGTTTTCTTTATGGTAGAATCTTATGGTATTTGCTATATATGACCACGGCATAACTAATGAGCCTACTGTTTTTGAATTTTTATCCACCCATAACCAATTTGGAGCATTAACATAAGCTATGGATAATAAAAATAATAAAGTCAAGGAACAATGAAGCAAAAAGGACTTTAAATTAGCTTTTTCATATTCAATGTGATATATAAATAGACTTGGGAGTATTCCAAAAAATATAAGATAAATGAGAAGCGTAAATGATAAAAAGTTGCTTGCTTCCTCATAATTAGTATTAAGAATATTACCAATCATAGTACTATCTATTAAAACACCATAATTAATTATAAAATAAACACATAGAGAATTGATAATAAAAAACAAAATTAAAAGCCATTTACCAACACGCCTGAGCAAGTATATGACTATATAAAAAATAAAGAAATTTGATACTATTGCTGTAATAACTATACTAGAGATTAATAACATTCCATTAAATGTACCAAGTTCAATATTGTTGTATATCAATTTAAATAGAGGTATATTGTAAAACACTACATTAATAAAACTAGATATTAAAGCATAAAAAGGTGTTTTTAATTTCCTTTTGAACATATCTTTATAATTTTGGATTGGCTTAGGGTAATCAATAAAATTTTATAAATAGATTTCATTTAATAAATCTTTAATACTCTTCAAAATAGTAGAAAATATAATTAATAACAATGGCAAAGCAAATGTCATCCCATTTATACCAGCAATCCCCGAAGGTTGATGTAATTTTCAAATGCTCCTATTTTAAAGACTAAAAAATCAAAGCCATTACGGCAGCAAAAGCGAACTTTAATTTAGGTTTTAAACTTTTCGTAATTGAAAATTCTTTTTTTCCTTCTTGACTTAACAAAGCATCACTTTCTTTATATAACCTTAAAGTTTCAACAATAATGTCCTCAGTTATGATAGTTCCTGTACGACTAACCAAGTTCAAAAACTTTCCTTTCAAATGAAATACTTAAAAGCGAGCCAGCGACACCCAAAATGGTAATTATTATAATACACAGTGCTATCTTGATTTTTCGGAATAGAAATAAAAAAACAATAAATGCCAACAAAATGCCAAACACCAAAATCATCAAGAACTCTCTAAATGCTTTTTTCAGATTTTTATAAGCTTCACCGTACTCAATACTATATGCCAATACATCTAAAGTGTCATATTTCTTAGAACCTATTCTACTTACTGCTGTAAACCCTGCTAATACATAAGCTGGAATACTATATTTAAATCCATATTGTCTATGAATATAACCTGTACTATGAAGCGTTGGGTATGCATGTCTTGAGGAAAACGATTTGTTGTTACTCAAATCCAATTTCTGTTTATCTATATTCTTCTTTAGTCCGTAAGTTACTCTAGCTTTTGTTAAAATTCCATTTGTAAAATGCCAAGTTCCATTTTCGTTTCCTATTATAAATAAGGTTTCTAATGTGAATAATTGTAAAACAAAGAGAATAACGTTACCTATTTTTGGGATTGTTCCAACTTGTGGCTTAATATCACTTGTGCCTTGAGCTTGAAGTACGGTCGTGGATAAAAATAAAACAGTCCATAACAGCCATAAGTATTTTAGATGCTTTGATATCATTAAACAGGTGTTTTAATTAAAGTAAGTTTCAGTTTATGCCATTTATTTATCATAAATATAGTGGAGAAATCTTAAGAAAATTTAAAGCTACCCTCCTATCACATTAATTGATTTCTATTAAAATAAAGTCCTTTTTTATTTCATATTGAAAATGTTTTGTTATTAATTTTTAATATTTTACCTCATTAACAAGCTCAAGTTTAATAAGCATACAGCTTGTAAAAAACAGAATTTTCATTCTACTTATTTTTTTTACTATAATAACAATTAGATGCCTAAATGTTAAAGCCTTTGGTGTAAGACATACAATTTTAGAGTTAATTGATTTCAAATTTATAGTCTCATCCTAATCCACCACGTATGTAGCATTAAACAATTTTTATAATCATATAAGTCCAGTAAAAAATTTAATAATTATTGACTTTTTCATCTTGCTCATTTATTACCTTTAGTTTATTTTTTAAATCCTGAATATCAATACTTACTTTCTCTTCCAACACCCTTGCGTAAACTTGTGTTGTTGAAAGTTTGGTGTGTCCTAATAGTTTTGATACTGTTTCTATTGGAACACCATTGGAAAGAGTTACAGTAGTAGCAAACGTGTGTCTAGCTGAATGAAATGTCACCTTTTTATTTATATTCAAAGAATCTGTTATTTTTTTTAAATACATATTGACTTTCTGATTAGAATATACTGGTAAGAGTAAACCATTATTCTTTTTTGAATGATAGGCGTACTTTTTAAGTATTTCCCAAGCACTATCTAATAATGGAATTTTTATGAACTGCTCATTCTTCTCTCGCTGTTTGAATATCCAATAGTCACCATCAATGCCCCTGGAAATATTATCTTCGGCTAACATTCTAACATCTATATAAGACAGCCCAGTATAACATGCAAAAATGAACATGTCTTTCACAATTTGATGTCCTTTTTCTCTAAGTTTTGCATTTTCCAGAATTTCTAATTCATCTTTAGATAAAAAGGCTTTTTCATGCTTATTAAATTTTAACTTGAATCGAGTAAAAGGATTCTTATCTAACCATTCCAACTCAGTGGCCAGGTTCATCAACTTTTTAAGACGTTCCAAATGCTTCATTATTCCATTATTTTTTAAGGGTTTAGACCTATTAATTGAAGGTCCCTTTCTTAAAAATTGTTCAAAATCTATTATGAAACTATAGGTAAGTTGTTTCAAATAAATGTCATTAACCTTCTTCTTTTTAAAAAGAAACCGCTTAATATAATTTTCTGTAGTGAAATAATTTTTTAGAGTACCGAACTTCAAAGTTCCAACCATGTTTTCATTATGATAGGCTATCAATTCCAACAAAGTTTTATGACTTTTGTCCTGCCCGAGAAACCTTGCCTTAATTCCCTTTGAAGTAACTAACTCAAAACCAGAAGACAACTGCTTATGACACTCCAAAAGTTTAGCATGCACCTGGTCTAAATAACTATTCAAAGCCTTACCTTCTGGTGTTCTAGAGGTAGTTTTCTTGGATTTAGTGTCCCAATAGGTAACCGATGTTTGGCGTTTTAAACTGATTTCCGACCGTTTTCCATTGACAGTTACACGTGCATAAATTGGGGCAAGGTTGTCTTTTTTCTTGGCTGTATTCAACCAAAAATGAATACTAAAGGTTCTTGAAGGTTCCATAAACTATCGCTTTAAGTGAATATTCGATTTGTTTTACGAAAGTCAAATCGAAGCGAAAGTCAAACGCTATATAGTTACAATGTAATGAAAAAAATCGGTTCAAAATAGGTAACCGAATAGGTAACTTTTGTTTTGCTATTAAAGCTAATCAAATGAAATTAAAAAATATTCAATTCACTGATAATCATATGATTAAATATTTTTAGATTCTATTTAGAACTCTATTTGTCGGGATGACAGGATTTGAACCTGCGACCACTCGACCCCCAGCCGAGTGCGCTACCGGACTGCGCTACATCCCGGAAATAGAATTTGCTAAATTATTCATTAACTTTTACAAAACTTAGATAATCGTTGTTTTTTGCAACAATAATATGTGATTCTCCTTTAATTTTTATAGGCGCCATATCTTTTACATCTCCTTTAATAAACAAACCACTTTTATACGGAGAAATAGCCTTAAAAGCCCCTTTGCCATTCCCTTGAAAATAATATCCAAAACTAGCATCGTTTCTTGGCGTTTCAATTTCAGAAACATATAAATTTCCTCCTATTACTATATCTTTATTACCATCTTTATTATAATCGTCTATTAAAATTTTATTTATCGAAGAAAATTGAGCCTCTATTGGTAGGTTGTGAGAAATAAATTTACCGTCTTTATTTTCTAGATAAATACTTGCAAAAGATTTTACTTGGTAATGCAATGATTTTTCTAAATTTTCTTTGGTATACACATCTACCAATGTTGCTTTTGAAAAGCTTTCATAGTCTTTAAACTTATTTTTAATTCCGGGTATTTGCTCTGAGGAACAAGAACGACCCCGTAATGGCACTTGTTTACCTTCGCTATAATAGCTTAAAACAATGTCTTCTTTTTTATTATTATCAAAATCATTAAAATAAATGTCAAAAGTTTCTTTCTCTGTTGCCTTATATTTATAGTTAAGACCGTTATTACCAACTATATAATCTATATCACCATCATTATCAAAATCGGCTTGATTAATGCTCCACCACCACCCTGTAGTGTCTTTACCTAAGCCCATTTCTGAGGAAACTTCTTTAAAACCAGTTTTTATATTTTTAAATACTCTAATAGGCATCCACTCTCCTACTATAATAATATCTGGCCAAGTATCATTATCAAAATCTGTTATAATAGCACTTGTGGCCATTCCTAAATCTATAAAATCTTTAGCTTTAGTTTTGGTTTCATCTGTATATAAAAGTTCTGATTCTGTACCGTTATTAATTAATAAATAACTGCTTGCTGGTAAGGGATATTTTCCTGGAATTTGACGACCTAAAACTAATAGGTCTTGCTTACCATCTTTATTAAAATCTGCATTATACACTTTAGACCCACTGGTTTTCATTTCTGGTAAAATAGCTTTTGTAAAGCTTCCTGAACCATTATTTATATATAATCTGTCTTGACATAACGAAGATTTACTTGAAAACTCATAACCGCCACTAACTACATACAAATCGTTATCACCATCTGCGTCTGCATCAAAAATTAACGCACCAACATCTTCACTAATTTTATCTTCTTTTAAAAATTCTGAAGCTCCTTTTTCAAAAGTTCCGTTTATATTCTGAAAATAAATATCTCCTAAATTTCCGAAAGACCCACCTACAAAAAAATCTTCTAAACCATCATTATTTAAATCGCCTACTGCAAGTGCTGGACCAAAAGCGGACATTTTATGCGGAAGCAAAACTTGGTTTAAAAAATCGTCGTGCGTATTTTCTATATGCTTATGTTTTGGTATCTTTTGATGGTATACTGATCTAAACAAGCTACTCTCTTGACTATATTTTGTTTTTATAGATGGCGAAATTGCATTTTTATAATTTAATGCAAGATTTTGATTTGCTTTAACATCTGTTACTATTTCCGTTTTACCGTCTGACCAAATAACCTTTAATGTATCTATTTTACTCTGGGTATCTAACCCAAAATGAAGCCTTGTAGATACAGAAGATTGAAACCCCCTAGATAAAGTTAACTCTTGCATTTGTGTTTGTGTACCAGTTGTAATATATACACGTGCTCCTAAGCCAAAGGTATTTTTTAAATTGCCTATAAATTGTAAGGTTAAATAATTTTTAGATAACGAACTTTTATTTTCATATACCGTAGCGTAATCGTCTAAATTATTTGTTATAAGCTCTAAATCTCCATCGTTATCTAAATCTGCGTAAGCAACACCATTAGAAAAACCTTTATAGGTTACTCCCCATTCATTATTTACTTTTTGAAAATCTAAATTGCCATTATTTTTAAAAATAAAATTGTCTACTTTTTCGGTTGGTATTTTTAAGCTCTTTTCTAAATCGGTTAAATTGCTTCCGTCATTTTTTGAAAATTTATTAAAAAAATCGGTATTGTTAATTTCTCTTCTTACTCCATTTGTTATAAACAAATCTTTAAAACCATCATTATTAAAGTCTGCAAAAACAGGCCCCCAGCTCCAATCTGTAGAGGAAGTTCCTGTTAATCTAGATATGTTAGAAAAATGTGGAATACCATCTTTATAAACGCCTGAGTTTAATTGCATACAATTATGCATGTATTGATAATGAAATCCCATAAAAATCATTTCATTAAATACTTGGGGTTTCATGCTAGACATATTTGCTTTTTGTCTTCGGTTACTATTTGCATCCATGTCTGCCTGAAAAACATCTAAATTACCATCGTTATTAAAGTCAGAAATATCTATCCCCATTCCATAAAACGATGTGTGATCCGTTGCTTCTTTAATTACATTTTTAAAAGTACCATCGCCATTATTTAAACACATAAAATCTGGTATACTATAATCACTAGATATATACAAATCTTGCCAACCATCATTATTTAAATCTCCAACTGTTGCACCTAACGAAAAACCATAACTTTTAAGACCTGCTATTTCCGATACATTAGTAAAAAACTCCCCATCGTTTCTATATAGTTTATCTGACTCTATATCGGATACATTTTTCATTCTTTGTAAATATGCAAAGTTTGAAGTATTTACGTTAGATATTGGGTAATTTGCAACATATAGATCTAAATCACCATCGTTATCATAATCAAAAAAAGTTGCTTGTGTAGAATTTGCACTGTCGTTTACACCATATTTGCCGCCTAGCTCTGTAAAAGTATTGTCTCCGTTGTTTATATATAGCTCATTTCTTCTTTCTTTAGAAATACCTGCTACGGAACAATAAATATCTAAATAGCCGTCTCCGTTAACATCTGCCATTGTAGAACCAGTATACCACCTAGAATCTCCACTGATACCCGAGGAAGCAGTAATATCTTTAAACTTTAGGTTTCCTTGGTTTAAATATAATTTATTCTGCACCTGATTTCCTGTAAAAAAAACATCTATTAAACCATCATTATTAATATCTCCTGTAGAGACCCCACCACCCATATAAATAGAGGTGTAATTAAAATAATTCATAGAGTCATTTTCTACTAAAATATTTTTAAAATCTATTCCTGTAACATCAGGGTTTAGGCTATTAAATATTTTAGCACTTTTATTATGGTTATTTTCTTTATTGCAATTAGAAAATAATAGGATGCTTAAGAATGCTGCAAAAATTTTGTGTACCATAACATAACTTTTCTAAATTTTAAAAATACAATAGTTTATTAAAGTAAAAAACAACGTGGAAAACCACGTTGTTTTAAAACTAAACTAAACTAGAACTCAAATTTTTATTAATACCCAGGGTTTTGGTCATCTATTGTTAAAGCATCATTTTTATCAATTTCTGATGCTGGTATAGGAAATAAATCGTTTTTAGATGTGTATCCTGTTCCTGCTAATTCTGTTGAAGCAATTCCCCAACGGACTAAATCCCAAAAGCGTTGCCCTTCGTGTGCTAATTCTAAATATTTTTCGTTTACAATAGCATCAAATAAATCTGTACCTGCCAAAGTATCTGGCACATCTGCTAAACCTGCTCTAGATCTAACTTTATTTAATTCTGTTCTTGCATTACCATCTTGTCCTTCTGCATTGTAAGCTTCTGCCGCAAGTAATAATACTTCTGCATAACGTAATAACCTCCAGTTAGTAGTATAATTTAACTCTGCTACACCATCACTTGTTGTTTGCGAAGTACGTGTTGCATATTTTGTTCTAAAAGCTCCTTCATAATCCCAAGGTTCTCCTGTAAGGCTACCACCTACAGCTTCCAATTCTGCCTCTGTCATAACAGTTGCTGCTTTACGATCTACATCACCTGCTGCTTCAAAAGCGCTAACAAGTTTAGCTGTTGGTAAATTAAAACCCCAACCGTTAATAAGCCCTGTACCTGTTAGATCAAAGAAACCGTCTCCACGTGGTCCCATTAATTGTATATGTAAGTTACTTTCTGTACGACCTCCCCAAGGAATATTACCCCAGTCTACTCCGTTTGTTGATATATATCCTAATTCAAATAAAGATTCTATTCCAAACTCAGTACTTTCTAACCATACATCTGCAACATTTGGTTCTAGATCATGAGCTGCATTAGATATTACAGCTTCAAATAATGGAATTGCTTCGGAATGTTTACCTTGAAAAACTAAAACTTTACCAAGGGTTGCTTGTGCAGCACCTTTTGATACTCTAAAATTTTGTGATACAGCACTTTTATCTGGTAACCCAGCTATTGCTGCTGCTAAATCTAACTCTACTTGTGCATAAATATCTGCTCTTGTACTTTTTGAGATTGCAAATGCTTCTGGACTAATTTCAGAAGGGTTTACCAAACGTAAAGGAACGTCTCCCCACATTGTGGTTAACTCAAAATAACACCATGCTCTCATAAACTTAGCTTCTGCTAAAACAAATTCTTTATTACTTAAATCGCCTGCCTCAACCTCATTTATAATTGTATTTGCTAATGCAATTGTATTATAATACAAACTCCAAACACTTTCTATAGATGGATTTGATATAGAAACATTAACATAATCATCTATATCTTGTAGTTGCGTTTGATCCGTAGAACTACCCCCTGCTGCATTTGCTGCATCACCAGGTAATTGCTTTAAGAAAAAGGCACTACTCCAATCTTTAGCATAATTATATTGCATAAGATCATACAACCCTATTAATGCTTCTTCTGCGTTATTTTCGCTCTGAAAAAACGTAGAACTTTCTAACACACCTACTGGTGCTACTTCGGTAAAGTCTTCACTGCATGCTATACTTACAATGAGTACAAGTACCATGCTATATATTATTTTTTTCATGTGTATTTGTTTTTTTAAAATTCAACTGATAAACCTAATAGTATTTTTGAAGGAATTGGGTAAAAACCTCTATCTACACCTATACTATTGTCACTAAAACTTCCTGCTTCTGGATCTAAACCATTATATTTTGTAAAAGTAAAATAATCGTCTAATGAGATATAAGCTCTTAAGTTTTTCATTCTTAATTTATTAATAATATCTGAAGAAAAATTGTATCCTAACTGAATTTGCTTAATTCTCATATACGAACCATCTTGTACTACTAAATCTGTATCATAAGCAGTAGTTGCATTTGCTGCAGATGGGTATGTTGCTATATCTCCTGGTTGTTGCCATCTACCATTATAAAACTCTATTGGTTTATTTGTAATTGGTCTTGATGGTTGGTGGTATGCCGCAAAAATATCGTTACCAGATGTACCTTGGAATCTTAAACTAAAGTCTACGTTTTTATACCCTAAATCTATACTACCTCCAAAAAGTAGGTCTGGGTGTGGAGAACCTATTTGAGTTTTGTCATTAGATGTTATTCCGTCTACACCATCTGTATCTACAAAAATAATTTCACCTGTTGCTGGATCAATTCCATCCGTTTTATATCCATGAAAATACCATAATGGACGCCCTTTTTGAAAACGAGTAACCCCATCATTATTTTGTGGTGCTCCTGCTCCAATAATAAAACCATCATCACCTACAAAGTTAATTTCTGTAACTTCATTTTTAAGAGTAGATAAGTTAAGGTTTACACCGTAACTAAAACCACTATCTGTAGTATCGTTATAACCTAATTCAAATTCGAATCCTTTGTTTTCTACTGTTCCTGCATTAATTGCTGGTACAGAAACACCTAAAGATGCTGGTGCTATTATATTACCATTAGAAAGCAATAAATCTCTAGTTGTTTTAATATAGTAATCTACAGAAAAGTTAAGTTTGTTATTTAAAGCTCTAAAATCTACCCCTAAATCTAATTGTTCTGAGCGTTCCCATCCTAAATCTGGGTTTGGTAAACTACCAGGTGTTATACCTGTTACACCTTCATAAACTACAGGTACTACTCCATTTTCTTGAGCTACTGTTTGGAATATTAAACTACCAATATATGTGCTTAAGTTATTATCACTACCATTTTGCCCCCAACTTGCTCTAAGTTTAGCATAATTTATTTTAGAATCTTCGCCCCAGAAATCTTCGTTAGAAGCTACCCATCCTGCAGATACTGCTGGAAAATATCCTCCTTTTTTATCTGTAGAAAAATAACTAGAAGTATCATATCTTAAAGAACCTTCTAATAAGTATTTACCCATATAATCGTATGATAATCTACCAAAAACAGAAGTTCCTGTTCTTTCTGAAATACCACCTCCAATTACATCATTATCTCTATTAGAAAAATCAAAATATGCAAATTCATCAGTTTGTTCATGAACATCTGATCCATTTAAAGTAAACGATGGACTTTTAATTTTTTCTGATGAATATCCTAAAAGACCTGTAAAATTATGATTACCTACATCTTTAGTATAGGAAGCAAAATTTTCCCATAACCATCTAGATTCTCTAGAAATTGCATTGTTTAATGTAACAGTTGTATTTTGAGCTTCTGAAGATACACTCCATATTGGTGTCCATCTATTATCAAACGTATTCGATCTTTCATATCCGAATCTAGAAGTAAAGTTTAAACCTTCTGCTATTTTAAATTTAGCATATAAAGAAGTTAAAATTTTATCGGTATCTATACCTCCTCTAAATCTGAAGTTAGCAGAAGCTACAGGATTAGTAACTTCTCCTGTAGAATATGTTGGAAAACCATAAACATTACCATCTGCATCTACCATTGCTGTTCCGGCTGCAAGACCATCTATTGCTCTTTGTGGTAATTCTCCTGTGTATATTACAGGTGTTAAAGGATCTATAATTAAAGCATGTCCTACAATACCTCCTGTAGAATCATCCTCTGTTATTGGTGAAGAACCAATATTTGAGTACGTTACATTTGTACCTAATTCAAACCAATCTGTAACTTTAGTTTTTAAATTAAGTCTTCCTGTAAAACGTGTATAATCCGAATCATTTCCGATTACTCCTTCTTGATTTGTGTATGATCCAGAAAAGTAGAATGATGTTTTTTCACTAGCTCCAGAAATACTAATATCGTGTCTTTGTGTAAATGCGTTGTTAAAAGTTTCATCAAGCCAATTTGTATTTACGCCATTATCAACAACTTGTGTTTGCCCAGCTTCTTGAAAATACTCTACAAATTGCTGCGCATTCATTAATTCCATATTAGTTCTTACAGACTGTGTTCCTATTTGAGTACTGTAGTTAACAATAGTTTCTCCTATTTTACCTTGTTTAGTAGTAACAATAATAACCCCATTTGCTCCTTGTGTACCATATATAGCAGATGAAGCTGCATCTTTTAATACTTCAATATTTGCAATATCGTTAGGAGATATATTATCTATAGAACTTACTTTTATACCATCTACAATAAATAACGGATCAGCATTACCATTAGATCCTGCTCCTCTAATTCTTATTTTAGCTCCTGAACCAGGTGCACCAGAAGAAGATACTACTGAAACACCAGATGTTTTACCTTGTAAAACTTGCTCTACACGTGGAGCAGATGTATTTTTAATATCATCAGAATCTATACTAGATATTGCTCCAGTAACTAAACTCTTCTTTTTAGTACCATAACCTACAACAACAACTTCTTCTAAAAGAGCTGCATCTTCTTGTAAAACAATATTAATACTAGATTGTCCAGAGTTTGTAATTTCTTGAGATAAAAATCCTATATATGAAAATACTAATACATCTCCAGTATTAGCTTCTATTTCATATTTACCGTCAAAATCTGTTACTACACCAGTGGTAGTCCCTTTAATTATTACGTTAACCCCCGGAAGTGGTCCAGAGTTGTCCGATACAGTACCTGTAACTGACTGTGCATAAATAATACTACCCAGCAGTAAAAATACCGGAAGTATCATTTTTTTAAGTAATCTGTTTTTCATAAAATGTAGTTTTTGAGTTAGATTAAGTTATACTAAATGTCCTTTGTTAAAAAACAAAAACAATAAGAAAAAGAGAGAGCCCAATAATGCATATTATTAGAAACACCTCTACAACTTTTTTGTTTTTTAAGAATTTTAACATCGGTCTACCAAATGTTAAAAAATTATTAAATTAAAAATATAAGGTTTTAAGCATCTACTATGATTTTTGATGCTAAACGTGGTATTTTACTACAAATGCTTCATTTGATATAGTACATGCAACTTTTGTTTTATTAAAAAAGGGGCAATATTATAAAAATATTGCTATAACTGATGTTTAATAAAGAGATAATGTTAACATAAATGCTAAAATTTTACCATAATCTAAATTGATGGTTAAAATTGAGCTTGTATGGTATAAATAAAAGAGAGGTGTATTACTAACGTATACATACGCCTAAATAATAGCTTTTATAAAGAGTAGTACCACATAACAAAGGAGCTTATTTAACGTATATAAGTTTATATTACAAATAACCTATAAGCTTGTTTGTTCTATTATACATTGCAAAATAAACTAGTATTGGTTTACTTTTTTGTAGTAAGAATTACCTCTGTAGGTAGTATTTTAAACTGATTTTTAAAACATTTGGTAAAATAGGAAGGGGAAGAAAACCCAATAGCATAGCATACCTTACTAATATTTGTTTCTCCCATTTCTAATATTTGCTTTGCCTTCTGCAATCTTATGTTTCTTAAAAACTCATTAGCCGTTTGGCTAGTAAGCGCTTTTATTTTTCGATAAAATTGACTTCTACTTAAGTTTAGCTCTGAGGCCAAAGTCTCTACATTTAGTTCTGGATTACTTATGTTTTTATTTATATAATTAAGCACTTTTTCTATAAACTCTTTATCTAAAGAGCTTGTTTGCGTGTCTGCAGGAACCTCACTTAAAACAGAAAAATATTTATTAAAAATTAACTGCCTGCTTGTTATTAATTGGGACAAACGAAGTTTTAAGAGACGAATATTAAATGGCTTAATCATATAGGCATCTGCTCCTTTTTCTATACCTTCCATCCTATCGTCTATTTTATCTTTAGCAGTTAACATTAAAATAGGAATATGACTAGAACTTATATCGCTTTTTATTCTTTTACAAAATTCTAACCCATCCATTTCTGGCATTACAACATCTGTAATAATAATGTCTGGTAATAATTTCTTAACTAGTTTTAGTCCTTCTTTACCATTATTAGCTGTAAAAACTTTGTATTCTTTTTCTATTTCTTGCTTTATATAATTACGCAATTCTTCATTGTCTTCTACAATTAGTATCGTGTTCCTTTTTATACTTTCATCAGCATCTATATCTTCATAAGTTATTTCTGCAATTTCAGGAACATACGACAACTCTTGTTTTGTTTCCTCTCTACTGTTCTTAGATATTTCTTTTTCTGTAAAATGATCTTTTCCTGCTGGTAATATTATTTTAAAAGTGGTTCCTTCTCCTAAAACACTTTCTACTTCTATTTTACCTTTATGTAAGCTAACAAATTTACGTACTACCTCTAACCCTATTCCTGTTCCTCCATAATAGCCTTTGTTTAAACTATTGGATTGATAAAAGCGTTCAAATATTTTTTCTAAATCTTCTTTAGCTATACCTTCACCTGTATCTGATATATTAATTTGTATAACTTTTACAGGTTTATTTTTATTAACTAATGGTAATAGGTATAGTTTATCTTGAGATATAATATCTACATTTATTGTTCCTCCTTTTGGTGTTATTTTAATAGCGTTAGACAAAATGTTGAAAATTATTTTTTCTAACATATTTTGATCTGCCCAAATAGGTATAGTAGAAAAATCGGCATCTATATTTAGATCTAAGTTTTTATTAGAAGCTTCTTCTTTAAAATAGCTAATAACGTATTTTGCAAAGGGCACTAAATTTATTTCGTTAGCTCTTACATTTACTTTATTTAATTCTAACTTTCTAAAATCTAAAAGTTCGTTTATTAACCTATAAAGTCTATTCGTATTTTTATATACTGTTTTATGTTTTTCTCTAACGTTTAAAGGAAGGTTCAAGGTTTCATCTCTAATTATATCGTCTATAGGATTCATAATTAAAGACAATGGCGTTCTAAATTCATGAGAAATATTAGTAAAAAACTGAAACTTTTCTTCATTAAGCGCTTTCTCTTGAAGCATTTTGTTTTGTTTTAGTTCTTCTTCTTGTTTTACCTTTATTCTCTTTTGGGTTAAACTATTTAAATAATATATTCCAAGAAGCAAAATTGCTACATAAACAAATAAGGCTTGGTTTGTTTTCCACCACGGAGGAAGAACCGTAATTTTTAATTCTATTGGTGTTGTGTTCCAAACACCATCGCTATTAGCCGATTTTAATTTAAACGTGTAATTACCCTGACTTAAATTTGTATAGGTTGCGCTTCGTTTATTATCTACATAATTCCATGTTTCTTCTAAACCTTCTAAATAATACGCATACTTATTTTTTTCTGGTCTAGTATAATTAACACCTGTATATTCTATTGTAAATACCGACTGCGAAGAATTTAATACAATACTGCTTGTTTCTCCAATTACAGATTGCAAAGGAGAGTCTTTTGCATTTGGCACCACTGTTTTATTAAACAGTTTAAAATCTGTAAGGTAAAGTGATGGTTCTATGGTATTTACACTAATATTAGATGGATTAAAATAATCTACCCCTAAGTAATTGCCAAAATATATATTTCCTAACTCGTCTCTGAAGGTAGAGTTTATATTAAAATCATTAGAAAGTAACCCATCGTTTTTATTAAAAACTGTGTATTTATTTGCTTTAACATTAAATTTTGTAAGTCCAGAGTTTGAGCTAAGCCAAATATTTTCTTCTAAATCTTCCATAATACCAACTATGTTAATAGCATTTAAACCGTTAAGTTTATTGTACCATGTAAACGTATTAGTACTGGAATTATATTTACACAAACCTGCTCCTCTGGTTCCTATCCAGATACAACCATCTTTACTCTCAAACAAAGATAAAATGTGGTTTGCTGTACCATAATTATTAAGTTCTTCGGACATTCTAAATGCCATAGATTCCACACTAAAAGTACCGTCTTTTAACTTTACAATTTTAAACAAACCTTTGTTTGTAGTGGCTAACCATAAATTACCCTTTTTATCTACTAATACTTTTCTAGCATAGCAATTAGGTATTCCATTTTTTAAAAATGGTTCTGAAGTATAGTATGAAAACTCGTCTGTTTCTGGACTATAGGAATGCAAACCACTTTTCCAACTTGCAAACCATATTGTACCATCTAAGCCTTCTGTTATATTTAATATATTGTTTGATTTTAGGCCTTCGGTTTTTTTAATGGTGTAATTAATAAATTTTTTGGCGCCTTTTTTTAACAAAAACAAGCCTTTACTCCAACTACCAACCCAAATATTTTCTTTACTATCTATAAATAATGAAACTATATAATCATCTGTTAAGCCAGAATAAACTTTACTTTCTGCTTTATTTATATGAGTAAATTTATTTGTTTTTGTATTCAGCACATCTATGCCTCCACCATCCATGCTTAGCCACAAATTATCATTATTATCTTTTACAATTGCAGTAACTGACCCAATTTGTAAAGAGTTAGAATTTTCTTGTAGACTTTCTATATTTTTAAACTTATCATACAGATTATCATAAATACCCATTCCGGCATTAAAATAACCAATCCATATGCGCTTATTTTTATCTAAAAACAAAGACCAGATAGAATTAGACATAATTCCTTTAGTATCTGTTTTACTATATAAATAATGATGTATTATACTACCATCAGCGTTTAAATGAAAAAGTCCGTCATTTTCTATTCCACACATTAATGTGCCATCTGGCAAATTAATCATAGATAAAATCCTGTTCTCTGAAATTAAAAAATGCTCTAGTTTTATTGGTTTATTATCCTGATTAATAGTATTAATTTTAAATAAACCGTTAGTAGTAGTTCCTACCCATAAATTATTTTCTTGAACTAATAAATACTGTATAGGCTCTTCTAAAACTTTTGCTCCGTTTTCACCTAAAAAAACAGAAAATTTAAGGGTGTTGGTTTTTGCATCAAACTCTTTAAGACCTTTATCTGTACCTGCATAAATTTTTTCGTTAGCACCTTTTACAAGAAAATTTACCGTAACAGGTGTAGCTACGCCAAATTCTTGATTTAGCACCTTTTCTACTTCAAAAGTTTCTAGGTTTAACTTAAATAAACCTAATTCAAAAGTTCCTATAAATAGGTTTCCCCTACCGTCTCCAACTAAACTTTTTACGGATACATTGGTTTTATTTTCTTTAAACTCTGATAACGAAATTCTTTTAAAACGATCATTCTTACGATCGTACAAACTAATACCTACATCGGTTCCAAACCATAGTCTATTTTTGTTATCAATAAATGAGCAAAAAACAGTATTATTACTTAATGATGTGGAGTTGTTTAGGTCATTTTTATAAGATGTGTAGTCTATTCCATCAAATTTATTTAACCCTGCACCATTAGTGCCTAACCAAATAAAACCATAATTATCTTGCGTTATATTATAAACACCTACTTTAGAAATACTTTCTTTTATGTTTACAAATTGATAT
Organism: uncultured Maribacter sp.; assembly: GCA_947504045.1. Lineage (GTDB taxonomy): Bacteria > Bacteroidota > Bacteroidia > Flavobacteriales > Flavobacteriaceae > Maribacter_B. The sequence goes on along the minus strand of CANNFY010000004.1, from coordinate 160,538 downwards.
TTCTCTACAGGTTCTTGAGTCCAAGTTTTTACAGATAGTAGTCCTAGAATACAAAAAAAGAAATAATGTAATTTTCGCATATAAAAGTGTTATATCAATCTAGTCGTAAGGACTAAAATTACAACTTTTATTATGAAATAATCACAGAAAAGTTAAAGGAATACTAGCATTCCATAAATTTTAACAGCAAAATTCTATAAATTAATAAAAATGCTGTTTGTTTTATAAAAAAACCTAAGTTACGTTACTCAAAATTTAATTACAGTTCCATTTAAAATTAGCAATTGGGTAGTTACTTGCAGATCCCAAATTATAATGCCACCATTCTGTTCTTATAGACCAAAAACCATGCTTTTCCATAGTTTCTTTTAATAGTTTTCTATTATCTAAAATTTGTTTTGGCAAGTTTAAATTATCATGATAGGCTTTTTTTCCAAAGAAATCAAAATCTGTCCCCATATCTAACTCTTCTCCTTCTAAAGTTACCAAGGTAATATCTACTGCACCACCTTTATTATGAATAGAACCTTTTACTGGATTTGCAACATACTGCGGATTTGGTACTATTTTCCACATTTTATATTGCACAGAATTTGGCCTGTAACAGTCAAAAAATTTAATTTTAACGCCTTTTTTTATAAACTCTTTATTTGCTAAAATTAAGGCTTTTGCAGTTTTTACTCTTGTATAACATTCTGCACAGTCATATACTTTTGATTTTAAAAAGTTATTTTCTGTAGCGTATCTTAAATCATACACAAAATCATCACTATAATCTGCTAAACGAATAAAAGTGGAGTCTGCAATATTTTCAAACGTTTTTAATTTTTGTTCAACAACTTCTATTATAGGTTTTTCTTTAACCGCAACAGTATCTACCTTTAAAACGTTATACTTGTTTAAGTTATCTTCTTTAACCTGCCCTTTACAACCTACAAAAATACCCAGTAGTACTACATAAAATAATCGCATAACAATATAGTGTTTAAAACAAATTTAGCTTTATTTTTAATAACTGGGTACTAAATACTAAATGAGATTATTTAAGATTTTGAGTAATTTCTTTATTAAAAGGTATTTTAAGTTGGTACACAATATTATTAGCATTTTTATCTTCTAAAAGGTCTAATCCGTAAACAATTTTAGACGTATCCTCATAAACAAAGGTGCCAAAAATACGGTCCCAAATAGAAAATATATTTCCAAAATTAGTATCGGTCCAAGGCGTTTCATAATGGTGATGAAACTTATGCATATTTGGAGAAATAAAAAGAATACTTATTCCTTTATCTAACCACAATGGTAACTTTAAATTAGCGTGTGAAAAATAGGTGCAGAAAATTGTAATAATCCTATAAATTATATAATATGCAAAAGGTAAACCTGCTATAATTACTGCTAGCAATGCAAATATTTCTCGCATAACATAGTCTCCAGGGTGGTGCCTTGTGCCAGAAGTTACATCTAAATGCGTATCGCTATGATGTATCATATGAAAGCGCCACATAAACCGTACCTTATGTAATAAATAATGTACCGTGTATTGAGCTATAAAATCTAGAATTAGAATACTAATTAATAGCTCTACCCAAATTGGCCAAGATACCCAATTTAACAAGCCAAAATTACTAGTTTCTAACCATGAAAAAACACCAACGGTAAGAATGCCAAAAAGAACATTTATTACTATGGTAAAACTTAAAAGAATAAAATTGGTTTTAGCATGTTCCCACTTACTATACAGAAGTTTTTTTAAAGGAAATACGCCTTCTAAAATCCAAAATAAAGATACACAAGATATTATCCAAACTAACTTTTGGGGGCTGCTTAAGTTTTCAAAAAATAAAATAAAATCATTCATAATTAAATATCTTCATAAAAAATTGACGTAAAAGATACTTAAAAAAGAACTTACTTTTTTATAAATACTTTATATTAAATATAATTTTATTGTTAAAATATCATTTTAAAGTCGAAATTAGAAAACTATGTAAAAAACGTTAATCTAATTTTTTTGTAGACTCTCTTACTATTAAACTTGTTTTTATAACTTTAGTTTCAAAAGGAAAATTAGCATCTGGTTCTTCTAATCTTTTAATTAGCATTTTTGCTGCCGTTTCTCCAATATATTTACCATGCTGACTAACCATGGTCATTGCCGGAGTTACATATTTAGATAGCTGTCCGTTTGTAAAACCAATAATTGAAATATCTCCAGGTACACTATACCCTCTTTCTTTTACTAATGTTTGTATTTTTACAGCGGTAATTTCATCTAAACAAAGTATAGCATCTACTTTTTTATAGTTTAATAGAAAAGACATTTCTAAGTCTAAATCTTGTTTTGGACCAAGGTTTAAAATCATTCCATCATCAAAAGCAATTTTATTTTTTGCTAATGATTTTTTATAACCATCTAATCTTAATTTTCCAATATTTGAGTTACCTATTGGGTTTACTAAAGCTATATTTTTACAGCCAATATTAATTAAAAACTCTGTGGTTTTAAAACCAGCTTCATAGTCATCTACAATTACTTTATCGCAGTCTATTAAATCGGTAACTCTATCAAAAAGTACCAATGGTATTTGGCTACTTTCTATTTCTTGTAAATAACTTAAATTTTTATTTACCTCAGAATCATTAGTTAAAGATATTATAAGGCCATCTACAGTACCTGCATCCAACACCTCTAATGTTTTCCCCTCTTTTTCATTAGACTCGTCACTTACGCAACTAATTATATTATAGCCTTTTTCATTAGCTATTTTTTCTATTCCGTATAACACCTGAATAAAAAAATAATTAAGAATATTTGGCACTACTACACCTATAGTTTTGGTGCTTTTATTTAATAAATTAAGCGCTAACTTATTGGGCTTATAATTATTCTCTTTAGCGTACTTCTGAATTTTCAACTTTAATTCTGCACTAATTTCATGACTATCTCGTACTGCTTTTGATACTGTAGAAATAGAGACACCAAAGTGTTTGCCAATATCTTTAAGGGTTATTTTTTTCATTACAATACATTAAAATAGTTTTACATAATAAAACTAATTAGGGGAAATATACGCTAATCTTAGAATTTAAAAAAGCAGTTAAGACAATAAGCTTAACTGCTTTTTTAGTATTAAATATATTGATTTATTATATTCTCAAACAATTCTTGCTTGCCACTTTGCAATTTTAACTCTCCGTTATCTTGCGCAATCTTATACAAATCTTGTAAGTTTAGTTTTCCTGCTTCAAAATCTTTTCCTTTACCAGTGTTAAAAGAGCTGTAACGTTGTTCTCTTAATTTTTCATACGCAGAAGATGTAATAATCTTATCTGCTGTTATTAATGCTCTAGCAAAGGTATCTGCTCCTCCTATGTGTGCTAAGAAAACATCTTCCATGTCGGTAGAGTTTCTTCTAATTTTTGCATCAAAATTAACCCCACCTCCTTGTAAGCCTCCTGCTTTTAAGAAAACTAACATGGCCTCGGTTGTTTCTTGTATATTATTAGGAAACTGGTCTGTATCCCAACCATTTTGGTAATCTCCACGATTGGCATCTAAACTTCCTAACATACCTGCTTTTGCAGCAACCTCTATTTCATGTTGAAAAGTATGCTGCGCTAAAGTTGCATGATTTACTTCAATATTCATTTTAAAGTCTTTCTCCAAACCATATTCTTTTAAAAACCCTATTGCGGTTGCCGAATCAAAATCGTATTGATGTTTCATAGGTTCCATAGGCTTAGGCTCTATAAAGAAATTACCTTTAAACCCTTGCGCACGAGCATAATCTCTAGCCATTGCTAAAAATTGTCCCATATGGTCTAACTCGCGTCCCATGTCTGTATTTAATAAAGACATATAACCTTCTCTACCTCCCCAGAAAACATAGTTTTCGCCATCTAACGCAATAGTAGCATCTAAAGCTAATTTTATTTGCCCTCCTGCTCTTGCCAAAACATTAAAGTCTGGGTTTGTAGCAGCACCGTTCATATACCTTGGATTGGAAAAGCAATTTGCTGTTCCCCATAATAATTTAATACCTGAGGCTGCTTTTTTTTCTTTTAAATACTCTGTTATAGTTGCTAACCTTTTTTCTGATTCTGCAAATGTTGAGGCTTCTTGGATTAAATCAAAATCATGAAAACAAAAATAATCGAACCCCATTTTACTAATAAACTCAAAAGCAGCATCTGCTTTATCTTTTGCAGCTTGTACTGGGTTTGTTGCCTTGTCCCATTCAAAACTTTGCGTTCCTGGACCAAAGGGGTCTGAACCTTGTCCGCAGAAGGTATGCCAGTATGCTATTGCAAATTTAAAATGTTCTCGCATTGTTTTACCTGCTACTACTTGCTCTGGATTATAGTATTTAAATGCAAGTGGATTATCAGAATCTTTTCCTTCAAATTTAATTGCATCAATCCCTTTAAAATATTCTTTATCGCCTAATATTGCCATTATATTTTTTGTATTTATTTGTTACTGATTAGCTTAAGTTCTTTTTTCCAATTTTCATAAGCATTTATATACGATTTCTTATTTTTTAGTGGTGAATATGACATTACATAATCGTTATCCATTATAGATTTACTAAACTTTTTAAAATCTCCTAAATGTAAGTGTGAAGCTCTTGCTGCTCCTATTGCTCCTGTTGTATTATAAATTTCAATTTCATGCTCTATTAAAGTAGCCACAGTATCTGCAAAAATTTTGGCTCTAAAAAGATTATCGTTACCTGCTCGCATAACATTTACTTTTATACCATCGGACTTTAAAATATCCATCCCGTAAACAAAAGAAAAAGCTATACCTTCTAATGCTGCTCTACAAATATGCGCCTTGGTATGGTTGTTTAAATTTAGGTTTACAATTCTAGTACCTACTTCTTTATTATTTAACATTCTTTCGGCTCCGTTACCAAACGGAATTACACAAACACCATCTGAGCCTATAGGAATTTTGCCAGCCAATGTATTCATCTCTTCATAAGAAGAAACTGCCAAATTGTTTAATAACCACCTATACTGTATTCCTGCTCCATTAATATTTAAAAGTTTCCCTAATACTGGTGCGTTTTTGTGGTAGTTTACATGCGCAAAATTATTTACTCTTGTACTTTCTTTTCCTGATAAATTATTGGTTACCGCATAAACCACCCCCGAAGTTCCACCTGTTGCAGCAACTTCGCCTGGATTTAAAACATTTAATGATAATGCGTTATTAGGTTGATCTCCTGCTCTATAAAAAATAGGAGTACCTACTGCCAAACCACTTTCTTTTGCTCCTTGTTTATCTACTTGCGATTGATTTGAAAACGTGTCCACAATATCGGGTACTAAACAAGAATCTAAACCGTAATATTCTAATAGAAAATTTGCTACAGTATCGTTCTTAAAATCCCACAAAATTCCTTCGGACAAGCCAGATATTGTAGTATTTATTACATTAGAAAATTTATATGCTATATAATCTCCTGGCAGCATAAACTTATATATTTTCTTATATATTTCTGGCTCGTTTTCTTTAACCCATTTTAATTTTGATGCTGTAAAATTTGCTGGAGAATTTAATACATGCGCCACACATTTTTGTTCTCCAATTTCATTAAAAGCCGTATTTCCAATATGTACAGCTCTACTATCGCACCAAATAATAGATTTTCTTAAAGGTTTACCCTGTTTATCTACAATTACTAAACCATGCATTTGATATGAAATACCAATACCTTTTATTTGATCTTCAGAAATATTATATTTTTCTTTGATAGCTAAAATACCTTTGCATATATATTGCCACCAATCTTCTGGATTTTGCTCTGCCCAACCATTTTTAATGGCCAGCATAGACATTTCTGTTTTTGGTTCTTGAACAACACCTATGCTTTCGCCTGTTTCTATAGAAACTATAGCTACTTTTATAGAAGAACTTCCAATATCTAATCCTAAATAATACATATTCTTTTAATAATTGTTACAACAACTTTTACTTTTCAAATGTAACTCTAACACTACTAAAACTTTATAAATTAAAACATACAAACTATCTATTTACAAATAAACAATGTTCATAAATTGTTTTAAAACATAAACAAATAACTGAAAATCAGATATTTAAAATAGTTTCGTGTTTTTCGAAAATTTTCGAAAAGCTTTTCGTAATTAACTTAAATTATCCTACAAAATAAGACAGTATTGCAATAACAATAGTTATTAAAACTAAAGAAAGAATAATATCTACAGCACTAATACTCTCTTTACTAATACGCTTATCTTCCTCTGTTAATGTCCCGAATGAAAGTCCAGATATTTCGGTATAATTTGGTGGATCCGTTGCAAGACTAACACTAATGCAAATAACAACAGAAAGAATAAACATAAATATAGCCATGTGGGCAAAGTTTATAGTGGCAAATTCTAATAGCATACCAGAAAGATTACTCTGGTATATTTCAGCCATTATTCTTAACGCTGCTACAAGTAAACCAGAAAACAATGTAATAATAGCCGCCTTAGAGTTGGTTCTTTTCCAAATAACTCCAAGAAGAAAAACTGCAGTTATTGGTGGTGCAATATACGATTGCACACTTTGCAAATATTGGTATAGTGTTCCCCCTCCTATTTTTTCCATAATAGGGATCCATATTATACCCAAAACAACAACAATAGTAGTTGCAATTTTACCAATAGTTAATAGTTTTTTCTCGTCGGTATTTGGCTTTACTTTTTTATAAATATCAATTGTAAATATGGTAGAGCAAGAATTAAAAACAGAGGCTAAAGAGCTCATTAAAGCAGCCATTAAACCACCTGCTACTAAGCCTTTTAAACCTACTGGCAATAGTGTTTTTACAAGTACCGGAAATACTTGATCCGCTTTTTCATAAGTAAGAACTCCTTGTTGTGACAAAGCATAAGCTATAATTCCTGGTATTAAAAAAATAAATATGGGTAATATTTTTAAATAAGCTCCAAAAATTGCCCCTCTTCTACCTATTTTTATATTGTTTGCTGCCAAAGTTCTTTGAACAATATACTGGTCTGTACACCAATACCAAATACCTACTATAGTACCACCAAATAACATTCCTGTCCAAGGAAAATCGGGGTCATTAATTGGGCGCCACATATTAAAATGACTTGAACCAACAGTTTCTTTTAAAGTATGCCAACCACCAACTTCTTGCAAACCTAAGTACGTAATAATTACAGAACCTAGTATAAGCACTATTGTTTGTAAAGTTTCTGTATAAATTACAGCTTTCATACCACCAACTACAGTATATGCCCCTGTAAAAACTACAATTCCTATTGCTCCATACCAAAAAGGAATTCCTAGTAATTCAGACACTACAATACCTCCTGCGTAGATTGTAACAGAAACTTTTGTTATTACATAACCTGCTAAAGAAAAAACAGACAAAAACCACCTAGAACGAGAGTCGAACCTTTTTTCTAAAAATTCTGGCATTGTAAAGGCGTTGCTTCTAAAGTAAAACGGTAAAAATAACCACCCTAAGAGTAATACTATCCAGGCATGTAGTTCATAATGTGCCATTGGCATACCAGATTCTGCACCAGTACCTGCCAAACCTACAACATGTTCTGAACCTATATTAGATGCAAAAATTGATGCGCCTATTACAAACCATCCTACATTTCTTCCTGCTAAAAAATAGTCAGCGGTGTCTTTATTTTTTTGAAGAATTACCCAAATAGCAACTCCTATTAATGCTGCAAAATAAGTTCCTAAAACCCACCAATCTGCATTTTCCATTATTGAGGTCATACGCTAAATAATTACGATTTTAATATAAAAATAAACGATTATTTATGCATGTAATAATTATGTAGTGCAAAAATTATAAATTAAATAATCTATATAAACTTAAAGAATATAAACTTCTCTTATCTATCTTAAGCAAAAACCCTTTACATAACTATAAAATAAAACAATAAAGAAAAAAGTGGAACAAACAACATAAATAGCTGATAATAAGAAAGATACAACTATTAACTACAAAAAATAAAATGTAACGAAAGGCTTTTCGTAAATTAATATTGAAGAAAACAATACCATTAAAACTTTTTATTAAAAATTAGGTATTCTCACGTGAATCTTATCCTATATAAAATAGTAGCTTAAGAGAAGCTAAGTAACTTTATTATATAGTACACTGTTAATTTTAAAATTATTCAAAAACAATATGCCTATTCATATTCTCTTCTACAGACATAAAAGACTCTATAGCTTTTATACCTTTTATAGCTAGTAAGTTTTCTTGATAAATTTGCCTGTAATGCACACTATCTTTTGCATGCATTTTTATCCATATATCATATTTACCAGTAGTATGATGTATTTTTACTATTTCTGGTAATTTTTGCAAATCGTTCATTACCTTTTTGTATAAAGTAGTTTCTTTTAAATATATTCCTAAAAAGATGGTCATTTTCCATCCTATTTTACTATAATCTAAACATAAAGTTGCTCCTGTTATAACTCCAATATTCTTCATTTTTTTAGTTCTTGCATGTACTGTGCCTGGAGAAATATTTAAAATTTTTGCTACTTCTGTATATGGCATTTGCGAATTATCAGATAATATTTTCAAAATTTTAAAATCTACATCATCCAGTTTATTTTTCATAGCTAATACTATTTTTATTAATTCTACTTTATTAGACCTGAGTATTATAAATTATCAAATAACCAACATTTTATATGACACAACACTTTTTAGTAAAGTTAATTTAACCTTATGGCAAAATCACAAATAATTCAATAATATAATTAGCTATACACTAATAATAACATAATTTAATGTAGCCTAATTTTTCATATTAATAAAAATGATTTTTTACACTTTTTAATCAAATAGACAGTTTTTGATTATTTAGAAAAATAAAAACTATCATATCATTAAAAAAATGTATAAAAAATGATGATATGACAAAATAACGTTGTTTAAACGCTTGATAATCACTTCTCTAAAAAGTATCAAAATTTTATTTATCCCAAGGTATTGTTAAATTTGTAAAAGTAATTTACAACAAAAACACTGTTGTTTGTTATTATTTAAAGTTTCCGGAAACTTTCTTTTTCGTGTGTGTTGATCCATCATCCAAAAAACCACTTTTGGTAGCGCTCACAATGTATACACACGGAGTATTGTTTAGTATAACCAAAATAAACACTAATGAAGAAAGCTCTACTACTTACCATTGTATTTTTTAGTTCCCTTACAATGTGGGCACAACAAATTAACGTATCAGGTATTGTCACCGATGAAGGAGGCACACCACTACCTGGAGTAAATGTTTTAATTAAAGGAACCACAAAAGGAGCTATCTCAGATTTTGACGGAAAATTTTCTATTGATGCACAAACTGACGGTACATTAATATTCACCTATTTAGGTTTTTCTAATAAAGAAATTCCTATTGCTGGTAAATCTTCTATAACCGTTAAGTTAACAGAGGCTGCAGAACAATTAACAGAAACTATTGTTATTGGATCCAGAAGGCAAGGCCGAACAAAACTAGAAACCGCTGCCCCTGTTGATGTTATTAGCATTAGTAAACAAAGTATAAACATGCCACAACTAGATGTTGCTTCTGTATTAGTAGCTTCTGCCCCATCTTTTTCTGCTGTACAATCTCAAGGTGGCGACCTTAGTGCATCTGTTAACCCTCCTACATTAAGAGGTTTAGGACCAAACCAACTTTTGGTACTTATAAATGGAAAAAGAAGGCATAGTGGCGCGCAACTAATAAGTTCCCCAACAGGTTCACAAGCAAACTCTGTAGATTTAGCATTTATACCTTTAGATGCTGTAGATAGGGTTGAAGTTTTAAGAGATGGTGCATCGGCACAATACGGTTCAGATGCAATTGCCGGAGTTATAAACTTTGTAACTAAAAAAGGAACAAATAAATTTTCTGCAAATTATACTGCAGGTATGTTTATTAATAATAACCCAGATATAAGTGATTCTAACATTAGCGAATCTGACCAAGAGTTACTCGAAGATAATGGTGGTGTTGACGGTATTACCCACCAATTAGGTGCTAATTATGGGGTATCCTTTGAAAATGGAGGATATTTTAATGTATCTGGAACTTATAGACAAACAGAGCATGCTATTCGTCCTAATATTAGTGGAGCAACAGCTTATGATGCTTCATATTTAAATAATGAAAGAACAGATGCTAATGGTAATATTATTATTACAAATCCTGAATTAATAGCTGCTCAAAATTCTGGAAACACTACATTAGCAGCAGCACTTACAGACCCTGATACAGGATCTGCTGCTTTATTAGCAGAAAGAGGTCTTACTGCCAGAGATATTTCTACTTTTGCAGGACAATCCGCAAGTATTCTTGGGGTTGTAAATTACGGGCTAGAAATTCCTCTTTCAGAAGAAACTAACTTCTATTCTTTTGGAGATTTTGGATACAAAACTTCAGATCTTTTCAGTTGTTTTTACAGAAGAGCTGCACAAACTGATCGTTTTAATTATGATTTATTTCCTAACGGATTTAGGCCTCAAATGGTAAACACCCAAAGCAACATTGGTTTTACCGCCGGAGCTGAAGGAAAATTTGGAGATTGGGATTTTGATTTTAGCAATACTTTTGGTACAAATAAACAGCTGTACTCTCAATTTAATTCTTTTAACGCAAGCTTACAATCTGCCTCTCCTACAGAAATAGAACTAGGAACACATACTTTTACTCAAAACACAGCAAACTTTGACCTTTCTAAATATTATGAAGATTTTTTATCTGGTTTAAATATTGGAATAGGTGCAGAATTTAGAGTAGAAAACTACCAAATTATTAGAGGGCAAGAAGAAAGTTATGCTGCAGGAGATGCAGGTTTTGTTTACGCTACAGAAGATAACCAAGCTTTAATTGGACCAGACGGTTTACCATCTACAGATTTAAGCGGCAACTCTATTGTAGATAATAATGGTAATGCCTTAGTACTACCATATGCCGGAGTAAGTTCTTATGCCGTATTAAACTATAGCCCAAACTGCCAGTGTTTTAGAGGTTTTGCTCCAGAAAACGAAGCAAACGAATACCGCTCTGTAACTGCTCTTTATTTAGACACAGAATTAGATGTAACGGACAAATGGTTTTTAGGAGCTGCAGTCCGCACAGAAAACTACTCCGATTTTGGAGGAGTATTTACAGGTAAATTATCTACACGATATAAAATTGCTGATAACTTTTCAGTAAGAGGTTCCGTAAGCTCAGGGTTTAGAGCTCCTTCTTTACAAGAATTAAACTATTCTCACACCTTTACATTCTTTGTAGATTTAGAACCTTTTGATGGTACACTTTACCCTAACAATAGTTCTGCTGCAAGCGCAATTGGAATAGGTAGCTTAAAAGAGGAAAAATCTACAAATATAGGTATTGGTTTTACTGGAAAATTCTTTAACAAGTTAGAACTTACTGTAGATGCTTTTAAAATTGATATTAAAGACCGTTTGTTTGACACTGGTAACTTTAGCGCTGCAGACGCTCCTGTTTTAGAGCCTATTATTGGATCAGGGTTAGCTAGTTTCCGTATTAATGGTGGAGACATAAGTACAAAGGGTATTGAAGTTGTTGCAAATTATAACGAACGTGTTGGCGAAGGTAGTTTAGGAGTTATGCTTTCTGGAACATTTATGGATAGAACTTTTGAAGGCACAAACATACCTGAACTAAACACAGCTTTATCTGATGAAGATTTAGAAGCTAAGTACATAGATAGATCCGTAATAGGACAATATGAAGAAGGCAACCCTAACACCACTATTATTGGTTCTGTTAGCTACTCTATAGGTAAATTTTCTGCAAACTTAAGAGGCACCTATTTTGGAGAAGTAACACGTTTAGATGATGGTATTGGAACACTTACTGATGCAAATTTTGAAGGTGTAGGTACACAAGGATATTCTGATCAAACTTTTTCTGCACAATTTGTAAACGACCTTGGGGTTACTTACCAATTTACAGAAAATTTTGCCTTAACTGTTACAGGTCAAAATATATTTAACAATTATCCAGATTTATATAGAGAAGAAGAAAGAGGCTTTTACTTATATGGTAATGCACAACAAGGATCCCTTGGAGCTTACTATTCTGCAAGAGCAACATTTTCTTTCTAAAGCACTAATAAATATAAAATAAAGATATTATGAAAACCTATATAACAAAATTAAGCGTAGTAACCTTATTACTACTTGTATTTAGTTCTTGTGAACTTGAAAGACTAGAATCTGCCCAAGAAGTTGCAGATGGTGGCGGAACTTTAACAAATTTTAAAGCATACACTCTAGATGCTACAGACCCTGCTACTAATAATGTATTTGGAAGAATTGTGTTTTGGGAAACTACATTAAACCAAACCTTAGTCCAAATATCGTTACAGAGTCCAGAATTTGCAGATTTGTATGATATAACTACTCCTTCTGATGTAGTTTACCCATCTGCAATAATGGCTGATGCTGTTGGAGTAGAAACTACAACCTCTATGTCTTTGTATGATGTTGAATTCTATGCTTCAGCTTATACTACTACAGATGCAGAAGGTGAAGAAACTACTGCCTTTAATTACTATGGAGAATTTGGAGAAAGCAAATTTTTTATAATTGATGATGCCGATTTTTATGGTAGTATCGAAGATCTAGACTCTCATGTAAACATATATGATGCAGATGGCACAACCATTCTAGCATCTGGAAATATAGGAGTAAATGCTGACCCAGTAGACTCTAATTAATAGAAACACTTTAAAATTAACACACTTATGAAAACAACAGTTAACAGAAGAGATTGGCTTAAAAGAGGAGCACTTACAGCTGCAGGAGTAGTAGCAGCTCCGTATTTAAGTTACGGAGGCGCATTTCCCTTACAACCTATAACATTAGATAGTCAGGGTAATGTACCATACACACCGTTCTTTAAAGAATATTTACCAAATGCTGTAGCAGAAGAACCTGTAAAACTTTTGGCTAAATTAAATGCGAATGAAAACCCTTACGGCCCATCTCCTATGGCTGTTTCTGCAATGCAAAAATATTCTCCTAAAGGAAATAGATACGCATGGAAAGAACTTTTTAGTCTTATAGAAAAAATTGCAGTTGATGAGGGTGTTACAGCAGATAATATTATGATGGGACCTGGGTCTTCAGATCTTTTAGAAAAAACCGCAATGGTATTTTTTAAAGATGGTGGTAATATTGTTTCTGCAGATCCTGCATACATGTCTCTTATAAAGGTGGCTCAAGCAACAGGTGCAACATGGAAACCCGTAAAACTTAAAGAAGACTGGTCTCACGATTTAGCTGGTATGGAAGCCGCAATTGATGCAGATACTAAGTTAGTTTATATCTGTAACCCTAACAACCCAACTGGGAGTATGACGGATCATGAAGAACTTATAGACTTTTGTTCAAGAGTATCTGAAAAAGTGCCAATTTTTGTAGATGAGGCATATTTAGGTTTTTTAGATGATGCTGCAAAAAAAAGCATGGTATCCTTAATTAATAAAGGAAAAAATGTAATGATTGCACGTACATTTTCTAAAATACAAGGTATGGCAGGGCTACGAGTTGGCTATATGGTTGCACAACCAGAAACTTTAGGTGTTATTCAAAAAATTACACGTGGTGGTATGGGAATTTCATTACCATCTGTATATGCTGCAATGGCAAGTATGGAAGATGTTGCTTTTAAAAACAAATCTAGAAAGCTTAATAAAGAATGTAGAGAGTATGTATACAAAGAACTTAAAAGAATGGGATTTGATTATGTACCTTCTTATACAAGCTTTATAATTTTCCCTATTGAAATGGAAGGAAAAGCATTCTTAGAAAAAATGACAGCCAAAAAAGTAGGTGTAAGAGCCTTTGAAATTTATGATAAAAATTGGTGTCGTGTAAGTATGGGTACCATGGAAGAAATGAAGTTATTTACAGCTGCTCTTGAAGAAGTTCTAGCCTAGCTGTTTGCTTATTATAACCGCAGAACTATTTTTTAAAAATTTAGTTCTGTTTTGGTTATAAACTAACACTACTAATCCCTTTATAAAAATTAAAAATAAAGTAATAACCTTATGAATTTTGCTCTACAAAAAACAATAGAATTAACTTTAATAATAGGAATAGGCATTTTATTACAAAAAAAAGTAGCTAAACAAGATCTTAAAGGGTTAAAAACATTAATACTTAGTGTTGCTTTACCCGCTACAATTTTTGTAGCTCTATTAAAAATAGAATTAAAATCATCGCTTTTAATTTTTCCTCTTATGGCTTTAGCTTTTAATTTTATTATGGCTTTGGCTAGTAAATACCTTATTAGTTCTTCGTTATCCAAAAAAGAAGACGCAAAAAAAAGAACACTAATGATGTTGTTACCTTCATTAGCTCCTGGCCTTTCTTGTTTTCCATTTATTATTGTTTACTTAGGAGATGAATATCTTGCTTTAGCCGCGCTTGCAGATGTTGGTAATAAAATTTTTGTGTTAATTCTCTTATATATGTTAGCCATGAACTGGTACCATGCAAGAGCTGTAAAAAACTTAGTTGCCTCTACTTCTAGTAAATTAAAAGGCCTTTTTATTTCTATGCTAAATGAACCCATAAACTTAGTTATTATAGTAGCTTTAATTTTATTAGGTTTTGGGGTTACATTAAACTCTTTTCCTGGGTTCTTAGAAAATACAATTACTAAAATGAGTTTAATTATGACTCCTTTAGTATTACTATTTATTGGTATGGCAGTACGAATAAAACTAAAAGAATTTAGTGTTATTTTTTCTCTTTTAGTTAGAAGGGCTGGCATAACCTTTTTAATATCTGCAATATGCGTTGCTATTATGCCTACATTAGGCACTTCAATGATTTTGTTTTTAGTAGTTTTTCCACAAAGCTCTTGTAGTTTTTGGCCATTTGCTCATATGAGCGCAGTAAACAGTTTAGAAGAAAAAGATGAACAGCATAAACCAACTTTTGATATAGATTTTGGCGTAAACATTTTAGCTTGTTCTTTACCTTTTTCAACCGTTTTAATTATGAGTATTTTTTCTTTTAATGAGGTTTTTATTAGCCCAATAGCACTTACAGCAATTGGTGGTTTAATGACAGTTTGCTCGTTTATACCTTTATTAATTGATAAAGTTAAAAAACTAAAGCAAACTAAAACAGCTTTAAAATACAATGCATAGGTAGAATATACTTGCATAAAATATCTATACATTAAAAAAAGCCTCAGAAATTAATTCTGAGGCTTTTTATAGCTAATTCAAATAATAGTAATTTGTAAAACTACTTTCTTACTTCTATAGGAATTCTGTAAACAAATCCTTGTTTATATTCTCCCTTAGATAACTTTTGAAAATCTATACTAGTTTTAATAAAATCTTCTAAAGCTTTATTTTCTGTTTCTATAGATAATATTCTTAAATAATTACCCTTATCCACCGCAACACGAACTTCTGCTTTATAACCACGAATTTCGTCTGGTATTTCGTATTCTCCTAACATATTATACACCTGAGTAACAATTGCTTTAACTGGTTTTGGATTATCTATAGTTGTTGTATTTGCTTGTATAGTTATAACACCAAATAGCATTATAAGAACCATACTTAATATATTTTTTTTCATAATAAATGGCTTTAATGTTAATTGCTTAAATAAAATTAATTATTACATTAATAATATAAGTAAAAAATATTAAATATTTAACAAAAATTAACACCAAAAAATGATGATATCAAAAATTTAGTATAAAAACTGTTTATTCGTCAGCTTTTTTTATAGCATAAACACATATTTTATGTTTACCGTAAAAAATGCCCTCCTTTATTTTATCTTCTATTTTATGGCTAAATAGTATTTAAGCTAAACATTACTTCATTTGAGTTAAGGTTAGTGTTTAAATATACACACCTTTGTAATGAGCAATAATGAAAGTCATTATTCTAAATACTAAAATTCGTTATTATGAACAATACAGGAAATACATTATTAGGAATTATTGCAGGAACAGCAATAGGCGCCACATTAGGCGTTTTATTTGCTCCTGAAAAAGGATCTGTAGTAAGAAAAAATATAGCTGATAAGGCAAAGGAAACAAAAAACAACTTAGCGGAAAACGCTATAGATTTTAAAGAAAAAATAGCCACAAAAATAGATTCGGATACTGATAGTCTAGAAAACAAAGTAGAAGATATTGTATCTAATGTAAGTTATAAAACAGAAGATGTTATAACTACTTTAGAAAAAAAATTAGCAGTGCTTAAAAATAAAAACAAAAAATTACAGAAAACAATATAATGGGGGTATTAAACTCTTTAAACCAAACTTCTAAAAAAGCAGTAGATTATGGTGAAGAATATTTAGAAAAAACACAGGAATATTACAAGCTTAAAGTTTTTCAGCAACTTACAACTACCATAGCTTTGTTTTGTAAAATTGCTATTATAGGTAGTTTATCTATGCTAGGTATTACATTATTAGTAGTTGGAGGAACTTTAGCCTTAGGAAATCTTATAGGAAGTATGGTTTACGCTTGTTTAATTATTGCGTTTATACTTTTATTACTTAGTGGGTTAGTATACTGGTTTAGAGAAAAAATAAACACATTAGTTATTACTAAATTAACAAAACAATTTTTTGATTAAATATGAAGTCTTACACAAATTTTGAATCCATAAATTTAGATTTAAAGCGTCTTAAACTAGAGCGCCAAATAGCCCTAGAAGAAATTAAAGGCATTAAAAATAATTTTCAAGAAGATTTGCAACCCTATAATTGGATAAACACTGCTTTATCTGCTGCAAAAAAATATGGCTTTTATTATTTAATAAAAAAAATACTTAAATAAAATTATAGTTGGTTGGTAATTTTCAAATGGTGTATTCTTTTACGAATACACCATTTTTTTTTACAACTACCCTATTTGCAGAGTATTATTTTGAAACTCACTAGGGCTAATACCATATTTATTTTTAAATATTTTTGAAAAATAGCTTCTACTACTAAAACCAATGGTATAAACAATTTGCGATATATTCATTTCTGTAGTTCTAATATAATCTCTAGCTGCTTCTAAACGAATATGCCTTATATATTCTGTAACCGTTCTCTTGTATAGTGTTTTAAATCCTTCTTGTAATTTAGCTTGCGATAAACCAGACTCTAAAGCCAGTGTATCAAGAGTATATTCTTTAGATGGGTTTTTAATAATATTTCTTGCTAGCTTGCGTATTATTCGTAACTCTGAACGTAAAAGACTAGTGGTTGGTTTTTTATTTTTTACAGCTTTATCATGCTGTAAAATATGCATAGATAAAATTTCATAAACTAAACCTTCTATATGTATCATACGAATAATACCTTTGGTTTTTAGCTTTCTTAATCTACTTATTTTATCTGCCAGTTTTAAGTCATATGCACCAAAAAAAGAAAAAGAATTATCATGATCAGTGTCTAAAAACACCTCATAAAGCTTTCTATTAAGTTCTTCTACATTATTTAATCGTTTCTTTAAAAAAAGCTTTCTTTTTATCTGAATAACATTAACAGCAAGTTTTACGTTTTTAGGAAAGTAACCATAGTTATAGCCCCCATCTTTACTAGTTATTATTACCGATTGAAATTGCTCTAGTGTTTTTATATCGTCTTCTGATTGATATTCAAAACGGTGGCCAATACTACCCTCTAAACAATACGTAAAATGTATAGGGTTATATTCCGAAGCATCCATAACCAAACAAATGTCTTCAAAAAAAGTAATATCATATTCTAATAAAGACACTCCCCAATCAAAAGTAATAAACCGAATAGTACCTTTTGCAAGTTTACTATTTGTAGTAAGTGTATATTCTCCCCATTGCTCTTCTATAGTGCCACCAATTACATCTTTAATTTGTCTTACACTGCCTTCTACACTCTTAGCATCTATTACTATTTGGGTCATAAAATTTACTAGTATTTGCAATTACATGTTCTAATGTACCTATTTTAAAAATATAAATCAAAATAAGCCATTAAACTACCAAAAAAAAATAAAAATTCCACCTACAAAAAAAGCCCCTATTTCTAGAGGCTTATATACTATTCTATTTTATTGGTAATTTAAAAAACTAGGACTCTTTAGTTTGAGAGTTTACTCCTAATGTATTAGAAAACTCTAAAGTTCTAATAGGGAAAGGAATATTAATATTATTTTCATTAAAAGCTTTTTTAATAGACATAATGGCAACACTTTTTGCCTCTAACCTATTCTTTGCGTCTTTAGAATCTACCCAAAAACGACATTTAAAATTTATAGAACTGTCTCCAAAACTTGTGTAATAAAACTCTACTTCTGTTCCATCGTTTTGATGGTATACTCCTTCTATAGCTTTTTTTGTAATTTTCTGAACCTCATCTAAATCAGACTCATAACCAACGCCGCATTCTACTGTAATACGCATTGTACTTGTTAATGAAAAATTCTTTAAAGGGTTTTCTATTATAGTTTTATTAGGTATTATAACCATACTATTATCTGCTTCTTTAAGAATAAAGCTATTTAAGCTTATATCTACAATTTCCCCTTCATAACCAGTAGTTTGCACCCAGTTTCCTATTTGTATTTTTTTTCTAAATGATAAAATAATACCTGACAGCAAATTAGATAATGTACCCTGTAAAGCAAGACCTATTACTAAACCAGAAATACCTGCCCCAGCTAATAATGTATTTAAGGTTTTACTTAAATCTAATGCACCTAAGGCTAAAAATAAACCTATTAACACCACAAGAGCCGCAGAAACTCTTCCTATAAGTTTAGATATACTTTGCTGCGGTATTTTTTTAGATGCTAGCTTAGAAGCCCATTTACTCACTTTTCTAGATACGTAAAATGATATAACCATTACAATAATGGCTACCAATAGGTTTGGAAGGTTTTCTACAAAAGCTTCTAACCACCCTTTAAGTTTATTTAATATTTCTAAAAAAGATGCTTCTATACTTTGTTTCATTTATTTAATTTTATATTATTGATTATTAATGTTTTACAAAAACTAAATATTATGAAACTTTTTCCATTTTATTAGTTTTTAATTGTTCTCTTGTATCTTTTTTCCAAACATTAAGCATCCAACTAACTTTTTCTAGTTCTCTAATGTAAGCCCCTATCATATCTAAAGTACCTTCATCTTTTGCTTTGCTAGCTTTTGAAGCTATTATACTCATTTGCTCTAACAATATACCATGGTCATCTAAAATACTACCAATCATTTGCTTATCTGTTAATAAGGCAGATTCTTCTTTTACTTTTGCTATTTTTAAGTATGTACTAAAATCACTAACAGGGTGGTATCCTAATGTTAAAATACGTTCTGCAATTTCGTCTATTTTAATTCTAGAATCGGTGTATAATTCTTCAAATTTAATATGTAAATCAAAAAAATTTTCTCCTAAAATATTCCAATGAAAACTTCTTAATTTTTGGTAATACACATTATAATTTGCAAGTAGCAAATTTAACTCATCTATTAACGGTTCTAACTCTTTTTCATTCATTTTTAAATAATTCATTTTGTATCTCTTTTAATTCATTTCAGATATGTCTTTCATATCTTTTTCCTTTACAATACAAAACTACAACAGCAATTAATTTAAGCTTTGCTCATATAAAACATATCTTAACACATATGCTTTTTTGTCTTCAATAAAATAAAAACAACCTATAACCTTATATAGTATATAGCAGTAAATACAGGCTTTTTCATATGAGTTAACAATTACCGCATATGAACAAAGTAATGGAGAATCTACCTTGTAATTTTGTTGTGTAGTTAAAAAGTACTACCGTTTTTATTACATAAAACTTTAAACATGTATACCAATACAAAATGTTTAAAAACAAAACTTAAGATGTAAAACAGTAAGCATCTTTAAATAAAATTATTGTTCACTTAAACAATATATAATATGAATACTTACAGAGAAACAATTGGAAACAAACTAAACAATCTTTTAGAAAAAACGTATGATGCTGAAAATGGTTTTAAAAAAGCTGCGGAAAAAACTAACAATAATTTTTTAAAAGGATATTTTGACAAAAAAGCAAACGAGCGTCACAATTTTGGACAAGAACTTAAAGCCGAAATAAGAGCATATGGTCAAGAAGTAGAAACAGGAGAAAGTATTACTGCAAAAGCACACAGAACCTGGATTGATGTAAAAACCTTATTTGCTACAAATAATGAAGAAGCTATTTTAGAAGAAGCTATAAGAGGTGAAAAAGCTGCTACCAAAGAATATGCTGAAGTACTTAACGAAACAACCTTGCCACCAAGTACTTTACAAGTTTTATCTAAACAAAAAAAAGCCATAGACCTTGGTATTACCAATATTAAAACATTAGAAGATTTGGCTTAAACAATTAATAAATAACACAAATTATTAACCTTAAAAAACACACATTATGTTACGTTGGACCATTACATTTATAATACTAGCTATTATTGCCGGAATTTTCGGATTTGGAGGAATTGCAGCTGGAGCAACAAGTATTGCTAAAATTTTATTTTTCTTTTTTATTGTTCTTTTTATTATTTCTTTAATAACTGGAAGAAGAAAAATATAACCTGATAAAAAAACTAAATAATAATCTTTTAAAATTTTAAAATGAAAAAAACACTATATATATTCTTATTTGCTTTTACTGCTATTATTACACTATCTAATTGTAGAGAAAAAACAACAAAAGAAAAAATTGAAGACCATGTAGAACAAGTTGGAGATGATATTGAAGAAGGAGTTGAAGAAATAGAAGATGAAATTGATGATGCTACAGATGATAATTAATTTTAATACTATTTAAAAAAAATTACCATAAATATACTTTTATACTAAACAAGGTGCATATATTAGTAGAGCAATACAATAAGCACAAATAGTTCGTTTAAATTTTGATAAATTTATAGATTAAACAATGTGTAATACTTGGGGTTTACTAAATTCTGAAACCACATAAATAATCTTAAATATTAAAAAAAATATAAAGTATAGTTTAGTATGGTAAAATCAATTTTCGTAGGTACCTTAGAAGCACATAGCGGAAAATCTTTAGTAGTTCTAGGTCTTATAGAGCTACTATTAAGTAAAATGGGAAAAGTAGGTTACTTTAGACCTGTAATAGATCAAGTAAACTCTAATGGAACAGACAATCATATTGATACTGTTCTTTCTCATTTTAAATTAGATATACCAGTTACAGAATCATATGCACTAACGCAAAACGAGGTTTTAAAACTTTATAACGAAGGTAAAAGCAGCGAAATTCTAGATCGTATTATTAATGCCTATAAAGTTTTAGAAAAACGTTTTGATTTTATTTTAATTGAAGGAACCGATTTTTATAGAGAAAGTAACCTAATTGAGCTAGACCTTAATATGGATATTGCCAAAAATTTAGGCGCTCCGGTTATTCTTATTGACAATGCCAAAGGAAAAAATTTAGTAGACTTTTGTAATGATGTAGAGTCTGCTGTAAAATCGTATAGAGGCAAAGGCTTAAACGTATTAGGAGTTGTAGCCAACAAAACACGTCCGGAAAATACAGAAATTATTATTTCTGAACTCTCTAAAGAATTAGGTAAAGAAACCGCTGTATATGCAGTGCCAAGACACGAGGAGCTATCGCACCCAACTGTTATGGAAATAAAGAATGTATTAAACGCAAAAGTTCTTTTTGGTGCATCATACCTTAACAACCAAACTGGCAACTTTAGTGTTGGAGCCATGCAATTGGCTAATTATCTAAATCATTTAAGTCCTAATAGCTTAGTAATTACCCCAGGAGACCGTTCCGATATTCTTCTGGGAGCACTACAAGCACATGGGTCAGATAATTACCCAGTAATATCTGGAGTTGTACTTACCGGAGGTATTAAACCTGAAAAATCTATTATTAAACTTTTAGATGGGTTAAACCTTAATATTCCAATTTTATCTGTTGAGCAAGGTACCTTTGCTACCACAAATGCTGTGGGTAGTATAAAATCTAAAATTTATGCAAACAATAAAGGAAAAATTAAAACATCTATAGAATTATTTACAACCTACATTAATGGTAACGAACTACTAGAAAGACTACAAACACATGAAACAAAAGTAGTTACACCACGTATGTTTCAATACACTTTAGCACAACGCGCGCAAAAAGTTAAAAAAAGAATTGTTTTACCTGAAGGAGAAGATTTAAGAGTTCTTATGGCAGCTTCTGATTTAAGTAAATCAGATATTGTAGATTTAATCTTGTTAGGCGATAAAGAAAAAATAGAAAAAATAGCATTACTAAATAATATAGAAATAAGTAATGTTAAAATAATAAACCCTACCTCTTCTGCTAATTTTGAAGATTACATAAATACCTTTTATGAACTTCGTAAACATAAAGGTATTACAATGGATGGCGCTAGAGATATTATGCAAGATATTTCTTATTATGGAACCATGATGGTGTACAAAGGTCATGCAGATGGCATGGTATCTGGAGCAGTAAATACTACACAACACACCATAAGACCTGCCTTACAATTTATTAAAACAAAACCCGACAGCTCTATAGTTTCTTCTATATTTTTTATGTGTTTAGAAAACAGAGTTTCTGTATTTGGAGATTGCGCTATAAACCCAAATCCAACATCTAAAGAACTTGCAGAAATTGCCATATCGTCTGCAGATACTGCTAAAGCTTTTAATATTGAACCAAAAATAGCTATGCTTTCCTATTCCTCTGGAGCATCTGGCATTGGCGCAGATGTAGACCGTGTTCGTGAAGCTACGGAAATAGTAAAACAAAAAAGAAAAGACCTAAACATAGAAGGTCCTATACAATATGATGCTGCTGTTGACCCTAAAGTTGGCAAAAATAAACTACCAAACTCTAAAGTTGCAGGACAAGCATCTGTACTAATTTTTCCAGATTTAAATACTGGTAACAACACCTATAAAGCTGTACAAAGAGAAACAGGCGCATTAGCAATTGGACCAATACTACAAGGGTTAAACAAGCCTGTAAATGATTTAAGTAGAGGCTGTACCGTTGGCGATATTTTTAATACTGTTATTGTAACAGCAATACAAGCACAAGAATAATAATTTTAATACTACATGAATATATTAATCATTAACTCTGGAAGTTCTTCAATCAAATTTCAACTTATACATATGCCTAGCGAAAAAGTTTTATGCAAAGGTTTATTAGAGCGTATAGGTTTAGAAGATAGTATTTTTAGTTATACAAAAAATGCTTACTCCCATAAAGAAATAACACAAATACCAAACCATGGTATTGGATTAGATAAAATTGCTCAGTTCTTATTAGACCCTTCGCAAGAATTAATTTCTTCTGTTTCTGATATTAATATGGTAGGACACCGAGTAGTACACGGGGGCAGTAAATTTAACGCGCCAACAGAAGTTACTCCCAATGTTCTGCAAGAAATTGAGAATTTATCTTTTTTAGCACCTTTACATAATCCGGCAAATGCCGAAGGTATTAAAGTTGCAATGAAAGTATTTAATAAAGCTATTCAAATTGCTGTTTTTGATACTGCTTTTCATCAAACATTACCAGAAAAAGCATACACTTATGCAATTCCTAAAGAAATTACAAAAAAACATAAAATTAGAGCATATGGTTTTCATGGTACAAGTCACAAATATGTATCCGAAAAAGCAAACTCTTATTTAAACAAGAAAAAAAGCAACCTAATAACCATTCACCTTGGTAATGGCTGTAGTATTACTGCAGTAAAAAATGGCAAAAGTATAGAACACTCTTTAGGTTTTAGTCCCACTAACGGTTTAGTAATGGGTACCCGTTGTGGAGATATAGACCAATCTATTGTATTTTTTATGATAGAAAATTTAAATCTTACTGCACAAGAAGTTAGTACTATTTTACAAAAAGAGAGTGGCCTTATGGGACTTACCGGATACTCTGACCTTCGAGAAATTGAAGAAAAAGCTAATGCTGGTAATAAAGATTGTATTTTGGCTTTACAAATTGCAGCCTACAGGGTTCAAAAATATATTGGTTCTTATATTGCTGTATTATCTGGTTTAGATGCTATAGTTTTTACAGCTGGCATAGGCGAAAACTCTAATACACTAAGAAAATTAATTTGTGATGACCTTGAGTGTTTTAATATTAAACTAGATAATGAAAAAAATAATTTAAAAAAGGATGGTATTAGAAATATAGGTGTAGAAGATAGTAGCACCAAAATACTAATAATACCTACAAATGAAGAGTTAGAAATAGCTAGACAATGTTATTCTATATCGGAATACTAGCAAAAGCTTAAGTTTATAAAGTTAAAAAGCCTGTAAATTATAAAATTTACAGGCTTTTTTGTCGGGGTGGCAGGATTCGAACCTGCGACCTCCGCGTCCCAAACGCGGCGCGATAACCGGGCTACGCTACACCCCGATAATGAGTGTTTCTACTTTCGTAGTATACAAAGAAACAACCGGTATTAAGCTTCTTTGCTTATTTTATATCTGCCTTCTCACGCAGACTCTTGCGGAGAGACAGGGATTCGAACCCTGGGTACCTATTTCTAGGTACGACGATTTAGCAAACCGCTCCTTTCGGCCACTCAGGCACCTCTCCATATCTTTTACTAAGAACGTGCGTATCAAAACGCGGATGCAAATGTATATTTTCATATACTATAATCCAACATTTTTTTTACTTTTTTTTTACCTAAAATCATAACTACCTCATTCTGGATACTCTACCCTTAAATGATATATGTTTCTAAGCTTCTGTTTCATCACTTTTTTAATAATTTCTATCTCTTTAAAAGTAATATTTGCATTTAAAAACTGATTAGCATTTACTTGTCCTGCAATAATTTTATCAACAAATTCATCAATTATAACATACGTTGGGTTTTTTAAACTCTTAGATGCCGCTTCTACAGAATCTGCCATCATTAAAATTGCTGTCTCTTTTGAAAAAGGTAATGGACCTGGGTATCTAAAGTCTTTTTCATTTGTTTCTCCATGTAAATCCAGGCTTTTTTTATAAAAATAATACACTAATGTAAATCCATGATGTGTTCTTATAAAATCTATAACCCTATCTGGCAATTTATTCTTTCTTGCTATCTCAATTCCTTTTATTACATGATCTATAATTATTTTTGCACTCTCTTTTGGCTCTAACTCATCATGTGGGTTAGCATTGGTTACCTGATTTTCTGTAAAAAATGTTGGATTGGCCATTTTACCAATATCATGATACAAAGCCCCTACTCTAACCAACATAGCGTTAGCGCCTATTTCATTTGCCGCTGCTTCGGCCAAATTAGAAACTTGTAATGAATGATGAAAAGTTCCTGGGGCTTTATTAGAGAGCTCCTTTAATAGCTTAGAGTTAGTGTCTGATAATTCTAATAAAGAAACATCAGATACCAAACCAAAGGCTTTTTCATATATGTAAATTAATGGTTGTACAAAAACAGTAGTAATCATTCCGTTTAGTAAAAACAAACTTAGCGTAACCCAATCTAAATTGTTTAAATTTCCTTCGTGTATAATATGAAAAGCTAAATATCCTATTATATATATTAATGTAATTTGCCCAATAGATATAAATAAATTTGCTCTTTTATATAGTTCAGATATTGTTAATATAGTAACAACCCCTGCTATAATTTGTAAAAAAATATATTCAAAACTATTAGGCACAATAAAACCTAAAAGTAAAACCGTTAGCACGTGTACAATAAATGCTAATCTAGCGTCAAAAAAAGTTTTTAAGATTAAAGGCAAAATACAAAGTGGAACCACAAAAACATAAGCCTCTTTATATTTAAGCATTAACGTTGTTGCCAAAATAAACAAGAGCATATTAAAAAATATAAACGTTACTTTGGTATTATTCTCAAAAATAGTTTTTCTATATTTTCTAATAAATAGTAATAACATTACTAGAACTAGCGCAACTAAAACTGTATACCCAAAAATAATATAATAGTAATTGGCATCTGACCATAATTCAGACTCATATTGTCCTTTTAAAGAATCTAATATTTTAATATTATCTGCTTTAACAACTTCTCCTTTAGCAATAATAATTTCTCCTTCTTCAACTGCTCCTCTTGTATAGGAAATTTTAGAAAACTCATCCTCTAATGCCTTTTTAGACAATTCTTTATCATAAAAAACATTTGGTTTTATAATTCTCCTAAACAGTTTCTTATAATTATCTTCAAAAATTAACAATCCTTTTTCCGAAAGAAATCTAGTAACATATGTAGCTTGATTTTGTACGCTTGGTACGTCCTCTTTTTCTATTTGTTCTGCCGAGTTATTTTTTATTACATATAATAAATCGGACGCTTCTTGAATACCTTGTTTACCAGCTATTCCTTTTTTATATAAATCCCCTAAAATTTCTCTACCTGCTGCTTCTAAAGTTACTATTTGCTCTTTCGTATAATCTTCTGAATTAAAGTAGGTTAAAAAATAAGTCGAATACGCTTTAATAACATCTTCTTCTATCTTTTTATCTATTCTGTAATATGGAATATGATTTTCTTCAATATTTTTCTTTTCTGCAGAAATTTCTTTTTCTGTTTTATCTACCGAAAAATCGAATGGAGCATAAAGGTTTTCAAACTGCCATGGTTTCCCTTTTTGGTATTCATACTTAAACTTACCTCCTTTAGGAAAAAAGAAAACAATAAAAAAAATAGAAACTATATATAAACCATATTTATAAATATGAGATTGGTTCTTGTATATATTATCTAAAGATTTTCGCATAGAATAAGTATCTGAACATCAAAAATAGAAAATATAACCTTAAATAGCCTATTCCCTATCTATCCATTTGGTTTGAAATTTATTTTCTTAATTTTATAGAAATGATTAATCTAATTAGATAAATGAAAAAAGTAGTAATAGTTTCCGCCGTAAGAACACCAATAGGAAGTTTTATGGGCTCTTTATCCACTATTTCTGCTCCAAAGTTAGGAGCTGCTGCCATTAAAGGCGCGTTACAAAAAATAAATTTAAGTCCCAACAAAATAGAAGAAGTTATAATGGGCAACGTAGTACAAGCAGGTACCGGGCAAGCTCCTGCTAGACAAGCTGCAATTTATGCAGGCATACCAAACACTGTACCTTGCACTACAATTAATAAAGTTTGCGCCTCTGGAATGAAAGCCGTAATGCAAGCTGCACAGGCAATTGCTTTAGGAGACTCCGAAATAATTATAGCTGGCGGAATGGAAAACATGAGCCTTATTCCCCATTATATACACATGAGAAATGGAGTTAAATTCGGGCCTAAATCTTTAGTAGATGGCATGCAAAAAGACGGTCTAGTAGATGCTTATGATGAAAATGCGATGGGCGTTTGTGCTGATGCTTGTGCTAATAAATATGAATTCTCTAGAGAAACTCAAGACAATTACGCTATACAATCTTACAAAAGATCGTCGGAAGCTTGGAAAAAAGGTCTTTTTAATAACGAAATTGTTCCTGTTGAAGTTCCTCAAAGAAGAGGTGAGCCTATTATTGTAAATGAAGATGAGGAATACAAAAACGTAAAACTAGAAAAAATTCCTGCTCTTAGGCCAGCTTTTACCAAAGAGGGTACTGTAACTGCCGCAAATGCATCTACAATTAACGATGGTGCCGCTGCTTTAATTTTAATGAGTGATGAAAAAGCAAAAGAATTAAAACTAGAGCCTATTGCTACAATTAAAAGTTATGCAGATGCCGCTCTTGAACCTGAATGGTTTACTATTGCCCCAGCTAAAGCACTACCTAAAGCATTAAACAAAGCTAAATTGGCATTGTCTGACATAGATTATTTTGAGTTAAATGAAGCCTTTTCTGTTGTTGGGCTTGCTAACATGAAAATTCTTGGTTTAAACGAATCTAATGTAAATATTAATGGTGGAGCGGTTTCTTTAGGTCATCCTTTAGGATGCTCTGGCGCTAGAATATTAGTTACACTTATTCATATTTTAGAACAAAAAAATGCAAAAATAGGAGCTGCTGCAATTTGTAATGGTGGCGGTGGTGCTTCTGCTATAATTGTAGAAAGAAATTAGTTTTTACTATAAAACAAAAGCGTCTTTCATTATCCGAAAGACGCTTTTTATATTTTAAAAAATCAGAAGAAATTATTCTCCTAACAACTTCTTTATTTTCATAAAGTTTTCATTATCTCCCATTGCACCATAGATATTTTTTAACTGCGTTAAAATACCTTGGTTATCCGGATTAGTTTTTAAAGCTTCCTCTAATATACCAGCACCTTCTTTAAATAAATCATCTTTTTGTTGCTTTAATTCGTCATAACGAGCAATATCAGCTCTAGAATTTCCTAAAGAATTCATTTCATCAATTAAGCCGTTACCTTCATTTACATATGTTGTAGAAAGGTTTAATTGCGCATTAGTGTAACCTGGATCAAGCTCTAAAGTTTTCTTATAAGCTTCTCTAGCTTCTGCTATTTTTCCTTGCTCCATATTTATTACACCTATATTATAATGTAAATCTGGATTATCAGGCGCAACCTCTACAGCTTCTGCCATTAAAGTTTTAAATTTATCTTTATCTCCTAATTTAAAGTAAAGATTAGCTTGATTAAGAATTAAATTAACATCTTTTGGATCATTAACTCTTGCCGCTTTATACGCTTCTAATGCTTTATCGTCTTGTCCTAATTGCGTATAAATTAATGCAGTGTTTTTAACAATTTCTGCTTTTTTAGATGGCGTTTTTTCATCTACAGGATCTTTATAAGTACCAGACTTAATCATTAAATCTCTCTGTACTTTATCCATACTTTCGCTTTCACCAGTTGCAACATTTGTAGCTTTATATACTACACCGCTACCGTCATAACCAACTTCTTGTAACTCGTTATAATAAACTAAAGCCTCTTCGTAATGACCTCCATTTACAGCGCTACTTGCAGCATAATAAAGGTATGAAGTATCTCTAGGGCTTAACTTATACCCTAAGTATAATTTTTCAGCAGCTTCTTTAAATTTTTTGTTTCCGTTATCTGCTACAGCAGAATTTACTAAGTCTGCAGTTATAGCAGACATTTGCTGCTTTGTATCTGCAGTATACTTAGCTTTTCCACTTTTTTCTTCTATTTCTAAAACTTTCTTATAAGATTTAACCGCTTCTTCAAAAGCAGAACCATCTCCTTTTTTAGCAAGATCAGCATAAGTTTTTCCTCTTAAAAACTCGTATTGTGCTTGTACTTTAGCATCTGCTCCAGCTACTAAACCAGAAGCTGCTTCCAAAGATGCTTTTGCACTGTTAGAATCTCCTGCTTTTAAAGCCTTATCGGCTGCTTTTAACTCATTTTTTTGAGCAAACCCCACCATAGTAAAAGATAAGGCTGCCAATAATATAACTTTAGTTTTCATTTTTTGCTTTAATTAAAATTAGTGTTTATAAATTACTCTTTTGTTTCTTCTGTATTATCCTTATCAATTGCCGTGCCATCTTCTGTATTTACTTCAATATCAGAAATTACATCTTCATCAATCTCATCTTCATTTTTCATTACTTTAGCAACAGCCGCAATAGAATCATTACCCTTTATATTAATAAGTTTTACACCTTGCGTAGCTCTACCCATAACTCTAAGATCTTCTACAGCCATACGTATTGCTATTCCAGACTTATTAATGATCATTAAATCATCCGAATCGGTAACATTTTTAATAGCTACTAAACCTCCTGTTTTATCTGTAATAGAAATAGTTTTTACTCCTTTACCACCTCGGTTAGTTATTCTATAATCTTCTATACTAGAACGTTTTCCGTACCCATTTTCTGAAACTACAAGTAATTCATCTTCAAAATTATGTACAGTAACCATTCCTATTACTTCGTCATTATCATTTGCTAAAGTAATACCACGAACCCCAGAAGCATTTCTTCCCATTGGTCTAGTTTTACTTTCTTCAAAACGAATAGCTTTACCAGATTTTAATCCTAAAAATACTTGACTTGTTCCTGTTGTAAGTTTTGCCTCTAATAACTCATCTCCTTCTCTTATTCCTATAGCATTAATACCGTTTTGACGTGGTCTAGAATATTGTTCTAAAGAAGTTTTCTTAACTGTTCCTTTTTTAGTAGCCATAATTACATAATGACTATTTACATACTCTTCATCTTTTAAATCTTGTGTACAAATAAAAGCTTTAACCTTATCATCTTGCTCAATATTTATAAGATTTTGAATTGCACGTCCTTTTGAGGTTCTGCTTCCTTCAGGAATTTCATAAACTCGCATCCAGAAACATTTTCCTTTTTGTGTAAAGAACAGCATATATTGGTGATTAGTACCAACAAATAAATGCTCTAAGAAATCTTCATTTCTTGTAGAAGAAGCTTTTTGTCCAACCCCTCCTCTATTTTGTGTTTTATATTCTGTAAGTGGTGTTCTTTTAATGTACCCGGCATGAGAAATTGTAATTACAACCTGCTCATTAGGTATCATGTCTTCCATGCTTAAATCTCCACCTGCAAAATTAATTTCGGATCTACGCTCGTCACCATATTTACTTTTAATTTCTAAAAGCTCATCTTTAATAATAGACATTCTACGATCTTTATTAGCTAGAATATCTTTTAAATCTGCAATAGTTTTTAGAATTTCATCGTATTCTGCACGAAGTTTATCTTGCTCTAAACCAGTTAACTGGCGCAACCTCATTTCTACAATTGCTTTAGATTGAATTTCTGTAAGCTTAAAACGCTCCATTAAATTCTCTCTTGCTTCATCTGCATTAGAAGATGCTCTTATTATTGCAATTACCTCATCTATGTTGTCCGAAGCTATAATTAAACCTTCTAAAATATGAGCGCGATCTTCTGCTTTTTTAAGTTCATATTCTGTACGCCTAACTACTACCTCATGCCTATGCTCCACAAAATAGTGAATCATTTCTTTTACATTTAAAAGCTGAGGCCTTCCATTTACTAAGGCAATATTATTTACACTAAAAGAAGATTGTAAAGCAGTATACTTATACAGCATGTTTAATACTATATTAGGAACTGCATCTCTTTTTAGGATATATACAATACGCATACCTTTTCTATCCGATTCGTCACGTATAGTAGATATACCATCAATTTTTTTATCGTTTACCAAGTCTGCGGTTTTCTTTATCATATCCGCCTTGTTAACTTGGTAAGGAATTTCAGTAACAATAATACACTCTCTCCCTTGTATTTCTTCTATTACAGCCTTGGCACGTATTACTACTCTACCTCTACCTGTATGAAAAGCCTCTTTTACACCTTCGTATCCATAAATTATACCTCCTGTTGGAAAATCTGGAGCTTTAATATGTGTAATTATCTCCTCAATCTCAATATCATTATTGTCAATATACGCTACAGTACCATCAATAACTTCAGATAAGTTGTGGGGCGGCATATTTGTAGCCATACCAACAGCAATACCTGATGCTCCATTTACTAATAATTGTGGAACTCTTGTTGGTAATACTACTGGCTCTTTAAGAGAATCATCAAAATTTAATTGGTGATCTACAGTATCCTTGTCAATATCTATTAACATATCATCCGCAATCTTACGCATACGTGCTTCTGTATAACGCATTGCAGCAGGGCTATCACCATCTACAGACCCAAAGTTACCTTGACCATCTACTAACATATATCGTAAACTCCATTCTTGAGCCATACGTACCATAGAGTCATATACAGATGTATCTCCATGTGGGTGATACTTACCTAAAACCTCTCCAACAATACGAGCAGATTTCTTGTGAGCACTACTAGATCTTACGCCTAATTCATACATTCCAAATAAAACTCTTCTATGTACGGGCTTTAATCCATCTCTTACATCTGGAAGTGCACGTGATACAATTACCGACATTGAATAATCAATGTAAGCCGATTTCATTTCATCTTCAATATTAATAGGAATCAATTTTTCTCCGTCTGCCATCTTAGAATCTAGTTGTTTTAATTAAGGTTAAAAAAGCATGCCAATATACTCAAAATCGAAGCTAACACAGCACACTTAAAAAAAAATATTAAATAATTTATTAACACTTTTATCCCTAAACAGGGATCTTCAATTATCTACGGCTAATTATCAAAAAAAAGACTCTTTTTTTCGTCTTTTAAGAATAGTTTAACGAATATAGGTATGGTAATTGCGACTATTTAAGCAATATTTAGTAATTTTATAGTTGATATAGATAATTTATGGATGATAATTTTTCACCACGCGTAAAAGATGTGATAGCTTTTAGTAAAGAAGAAGCCCTAAGACTAGGACACGACTTTATTGGAACTGAACACCTTATGCTAGGATTATTACGAGATGGAAACGGCAAAGCTATCAACATTCTTGATGCTCTAGATGTAGATTTAGACCACCTAAGAAGAAAAGTTGAAATACTTAGCCCTTCTAACCCTAACCCTAGCGGTATACAAAAAGATAAAAAGAACCTACATTTAACTAGGCAAGCAGAACGTGCTCTAAAAACAACTTTTTTAGAAGCCAAGTTATTTCAAAGTTCTTCAATAAATACAGCTCACTTATTATTATGTATTTTAAGAAATGAGAATGACCCTACCACAAAATTGCTCCACAAGTTGAAAGTAGATTATGACGGTGTAAAAGAACAGTTTAAGTTTATGATTACAAGTGACGATGATATAATAAACCCACCAACATCTGAATCTTTCCCTAGCGACTCTGAGGAATCTAGCGAAAACAAAGAAAATACGTTTGGAAACACCTCTAGCCCTAAAGGAAATAAAAAATCTAAAACCCCAGTTTTAGATAATTTTGGTAGAGATTTAACTCGCATGGCTGAGGAAAATAACTTAGACCCTGTTGTTGGTAGAGAAAAAGAAATAGAACGTGTTTCTCAAATATTAAGCCGAAGAAAAAAGAACAACCCATTATTAATTGGAGAACCAGGTGTTGGTAAAAGTGCCATTGCTGAAGGTTTAGCCTTAAGAATTATTAATAAAAAAGTTTCTAGAATTCTTTACAACAAAAGAGTTGTTACTTTAGACTTAGCCTCTTTGGTTGCTGGAACTAAATATCGTGGACAGTTTGAAGAACGCATGAAAGCGGTTATGAATGAACTAGAAAAGAATGATGATGTTATTCTTTTTATTGATGAAATACACACTATTGTTGGCGCTGGTGGAGCAACAGGAAGTTTAGATGCTTCTAACATGTTTAAACCTGCCTTAGCAAGAGGTGAAATTCAATGTATTGGAGCCACAACCCTTGATGAGTACAGACAATATATAGAAAAAGATGGTGCTTTAGAAAGACGTTTTCAAAAGGTTATTGTAGAACCTACTTCTGTTGAAGAAACCATTGAAATACTACAAAATATTAAATTAAAATACGAAGAACACCATAATGTAACCTATACAGACGAAGCCATTATAGCATGTGTTAAGTTAACTAATAGGTATATGACAGATCGCTTTCTTCCAGACAAAGCTATTGATGCTTTAGATGAAGCTGGCTCTAGAGTACACATAGTAAATATGGATGTTCCTAAGCAAATTCTAGAATTAGAAAAACAACTAGAAGATGTTAGAGTATTAAAAAATAGTGTAGTTAAAAAGCAGAAATACGAAGAAGCTGCTAAACTTAGAGACGACGAAAAAAGGATAGAAAAAGACCTTGCTACTGCTCAAGAAAAATGGGAAGACGACAGTAAGTTGCACAAAGAAACCGTTTCGGAAGACAATGTTGCCGATGTGGTTTCTATGATGAGCGGTATTCCTGTTAATAGAATAGCACAAACCGAGAGTAATAAATTAGCAGAATTGCCAGAGCTTATTAAATCTAATGTTATTGGACAAGACGATGCTGTTGCAAAAGTTGCTAAAGCTATACAAAGAAATAGAGCCGGACTAAAAGACCCTAACAAACCTATTGGTTCTTTTATTTTCTTAGGACAAACTGGAGTTGGTAAAACCCAACTAGCCAAAGTTCTTGCAAAAGAATTGTTTGATTCTGAAGAAGCTCTTATTCGTATTGACATGAGTGAGTATATGGAGAAGTTTGCTATCTCAAGATTAGTAGGAGCTCCTCCAGGATATGTAGGCTATGAAGAAGGCGGACAATTAACCGAAAAAGTTAGACGCAAACCTTACTCCGTTGTTCTTTTAGATGAAGTTGAAAAAGCACACCCTGATGTTTTTAATATGATGCTTCAAGTATTAGATGATGGCTTCTTAACCGATAGCTTAGGAAGAAAAATAGATTTTAGAAATACTATTATAATAATGACCTCTAATATTGGCGCAAGACAATTAAAAGACTTTGGCCAGGGGGTTGGTTTTGGTACTGCTGCCAAAAAATCGCAAGCAGATGCCCACCAAAAAGGAGTAATTGAAAACGCTCTTAAAAAAGCTTTTGCTCCTGAATTTTTAAATAGAATAGACGATGTAATTGTATTTAACGCCTTAGAAAGAGAAGATATTCATAAAATTATTGATATTGAACTTACTAAGCTATATGCTAGAATTAAAGATATAGGGTACCACCTAAATCTTACAGATAAAGCTAAAGACTACATTGCAGAAAAAGGGTTTGATAAACAATATGGTGCCAGGCCTTTAAAAAGAGCAATTCAAAAATACATTGAAGATGCTTTAGCTGAAGAGATTGTAAATTCTAAACTAGAAGAAGGAGATAGTATTTTTATGGATCTAGACAAAAAGAAAGATGAACTTACTATTAAAATAGAAAAGGCAGAAGAATCTTCTAAAACAAAGTAAAATCTTAATTAAGATAAAAAAGGGCTCATTAATGGAGCCCTTTTTTTATGCCCAATTACAAAGCACCTTAAAACACCAATATTACTTAAAAGCAGTATAAACGAATTTTAGGTCTTTAATCTAAAATATTATACCAAACCTTTGCTTACACTTAAATTCGCTCAAGACACTATACATATTAATACTTGAAAGTGAGTTTGGCGAAGAAAAAAATTATAGTAAAAGAATATCAACTAGAAATCGGGAAAATACAAGTATTTGACACGCACTTAGTTTCTATTTTTAACGAAGGCACTACGTTAACTTTAGAGCGTATTTTTCAAATAATTGGTATTGCTGAAATTCACTTTAAAAACAAGCCTTTCGGCTATGTAAGTTACCGAAAAAACTCCTACACAATTGACCCAACCATATATAGCCATTTAAGAGAATTAGACAACTTAAAAGCATTTGCTATTGTATCTGTTAATGAGATTGATATGCACAATTTTAATATAGAAAAGCTATTTTATAAAAAGGCCATGAAATTCTATATAGAATATGATAATGCTATTGCTTGGATAAAAAGAAGGGTTAAAGCAAAATAAACTACTCTTGTTGCTCTTCTTGCACCGGAGCTTGCTCTGGCACTTCAAACAAATCTAAATAAGCATCCGCAAGCGCCTCAACAATATCACTAGCTATTAAAGATTGATACCCTAATTTTTGCACAACTATATCTCCTGCTCTACCATGTAAATAAACTCCGAATATTGCAGCATTTAAAGGCGTATAACCCTGAGCCAATAAACCTGTAATCACACCTGTTAGAACATCTCCACTACCAGCTGTTGCCATACCTGGATTACCTGTAGTATTTACATAGCCTTTTCCGTTAAATAAAATAACTGTATTTGCTCCTTTTATAACTAGTACGCAAACATATTTTTTAGAAAAAGCTTTGGCTTTTTTAAGCTTATCAAAATCTCCTTTCCACTTACCTATTAATCGCTCCAATTCTTTTGGATGCGGTGTAAGAATAGAGTTCTCTGGAAGTTTCTTTAGCAATTCTTTATTCTCCGACAAAATATTTAAACCATCAGCATCTATAACCAATGGTAATGCATTTCCATCTAAAAAATTAGCAAATGCCGTAACTGTTTCTTTTTCTGTTCCTAAACCAACACCAACACTTATAGCATTAGGTTCTATTGTAAAACTAATTTCCTGAATAGCATCATCAGAATTTGTTACAACCATAGCTTCTGGAACAGCAGTTTGCATAGGCACATAACCACATTTTGGAATATAAGCCGTTACTAACCCGCTTCCTATTTTTAAAGCTGCTTTTGTTGCCAAAATAGAAGCTCCTATTTTACCATAACTTCCTCCTATTAACAAAGAATGGCCATAAGTTCCTTTATGTGTAAATTTTTCTCTTGGCTGGTATATTGGCAATACTTCATTTTTACCAATTATCTCGTACTCTACCTCTGTTACAGATAAATACTCTGGATCTAAACCAATATCTAAAACCTCCCATTGCCCTATATAAACTCCAGTATCTGGCAAAAAGAAAATTAACTTTGGGGCCTGAAAACTTAGTACATAATTAGATTTAACAATGGCTTTTTTATTGCTAGGTATCTTATCTGTATATAGCCCAGATGGAATATCTACAGAAAGTACAAATGCTTCAGACGTATGTAAATGTTCTATTAAATTAACAACCCAATCACTAGGTTCTCTATTTAAACCTATACCAAAAATAGCGTCTACAATAATATCGTCTTTATGTATTTCTGGAAACACACCGTTCGAGTCTATAAAATTCGGCCAAATTTTTCTGTCCTTAAGTCTATCTAAATTTATTAAAAAATCTTTAGACCTTTTCTCGCTATAGTTAACAACATGCACACCTATATTATACCCGTGTTCCTGCAAATGCCTAGCAAGAGCCATACCATCTCCTCCATTATTTCCTATTCCGCAGAACAAATGAATTTTAACTGGTGCCCCTTGCATACGTAAGTGCATCCAATTAAAAATCTGAATTGCGGCTTGCTCCATAAGAGCATCACTAGTTATTTGTTGCTTTTCTATTGTAAATTTATCCGCAGCATAAATCTGCTCCGCAGCAAAAAGTTTCATACTATACAATTATTCAGTCAATTAGTGATAATTCAATAAAAATCACTAGAAACATTTGATTAACAACCCAAATGTACTACTTTTGAATCTCACAAAGAATCATGTACGATAAAAATACGGACATATTATTTTCTACTTTAACCAATGTTACAACTACAATTGGAACCACTACCCCATTGGGGTAAGCAACTACATATACGTCCATTTCTCGCGTTTACATACGCAAATCACTCATTCAGTACAAGTTAATACATTACATAATGAAAGTTTTAAAATTCGGAGGCACTTCTGTTGCCAACGCAAATAACATAAGTTTAGTAAAAAACATTGTTAACAATAGTAACAATAAAAAAAATATAGTTGTTGTTTCTGCTTTTGGCGGAGTAACAGATTTACTTATAAATGCTGCAAATTTAGCCGCTAAACAAGATGCTGGTTACAAACAAATAGTAGCACAAATTGAAGAAAGACACTTAATTACAGTTAAAGAACTTATTTTAGTAAATAACCAAAGCTCTGTTTTAAGTAAAGTTAAAAGCAACCTTAATACTTTAGAAACTTTATTAGAAGGTGCTTTTTTAATTGGAGAAATAACCGCAAAATTATCTGACAAAATAGTAAGTTTTGGAGAGCTACTTTCTTCTTTTATTATTAGCGAATATTTTAAACAAGAAGGTTTAGATGCTATTTATAAAGATAGTAGAGAACTTATAAAAACAAACGATTTAAATGGTAACGCTGTGGTTAACTTTAGCCTAACTTACCAAAATGCAAATACCTTCTTTTCTAACACCAAACATTCGGTTGTAATAACTCCTGGTTTTATTGCGTCTTCTGAAAATGGAAATTCTACAACTTTAGGACGTGGTGGCTCCGATTACACTGCAGCTATTTATGCTGCTGCTGTTAAAGCCGATATTTTAGAAATTTGGACTGATGTTAGTGGTATGTATACTGCAAACCCTAGGTTAGTAAAACAAGCAAAAGCTATACCTCATATATCTTATGAAGAAGCTATGGAACTTTCGCATTTTGGCGCTAAAGTATTATACCCTCCTACCATACAACCAGTACTTTCTGAAGGTATATCTATTTGTATTAAAAATACTTTTGAACCAGAAAATGACGGTACTTTAATTACAAAATCTAAAAACGAAAAAGGAAAAACAGTTCGTGGTATTAGTAGTGTTGAAAATATAGCATTATTATCTTTAGAAGGCTCTGGAATGGTTGGTATACCTGGTATTTCAAAACGTTTTTTTGAAGTTTTATCTCAAGCAGAAATAAGTGTTGTATTAATTACACAAGCTTCATCAGAACACTCAATTTGCGTGGGTATATCTTCTTCTGACATAGACAAAGCAGTCGAAATTGTAAACACCGCTTTTGAATATGAAATAGAGCGAGGAAAAATTAACCCTGTAATTCCTGAAAAAGATTTAGCAATTGTTGCTCTAGTGGGCGATAATATGAAGAGCCATCAAGGCTTAAGTGGTAAAATGTTTAGCACTTTAGGTAAAAACAACGTAAACATAAGAGCTATTGCTCAAGGAGCTTCTGAAAGAAATATATCTACCGTAATTAAAAAAGAAGACGTTAAAAAAGCACTAAACACATTACACGAAGAATTTTTTGAAGAAAACGTGAAGCAACTTAACCTTTTTGTAATGGGAGTTGGTAACGTTGGTGCTAAATTTTTAAAACAAGTATCGCAACAAAGAAAATTCTTAAAAGAAAATTTAAAATTAAACATAAGAGTTATAGGAATATCTAACTCTAGAACTATGTTGTTTAATGAAACTGGTATTGACCTTAGTAAATGGGAAGACTCACTTACAAAAGGAGAAAAAGCAGATAAACAAAAGTTCTTTGAGAAAGTTAATTCTTTAAATTACAGAAATAGCATTTTTGTAGATAATACTGCTAGTGCAGAGGTTTCTGAAACGTATAATAAATATTTAGGAAACAGTATTTCTGTAGTTACTTGTAATAAAATTGCATGTTCTTCTAAATTTAACAATTACCAAGAATTAAAAAGATTAGCAAGAGAGTATAATGCTCCTTTCCTTTTTGAAACTAATGTTGGAGCTGGCTTACCAATTATAGATACACTTAAGCATTTAATTGCTTCTGGGGATAAAATTCTAAAAATACAAGCAGTACTTTCTGGCAGTTTAAATTTTGTATTTAACAATTTTAATGATAAAACTACTTTCCATGATGTTGTGAAACAAGCTCAGGAAGAGGGATATACAGAACCTGACCCAAAAATAGATTTAAGTGGAGTTGATGTTATGCGTAAGATATTAATCTTAGCAAGAGAAAGCGGAAACCAAATTGAAATTGAAGATATTGTTAATAATCCTTTTTTACCTAAAGAAAGTTTAGACACAAAAAACAACGAAGAATTTTTTGCTTCGCTTGTTAAGCATGAAGATTCTTTCCAAGCTATTTACAAAAAAGCAAAAGATGCCGATAGCAAGCTTAAATATGTAGCACAATATGAAGATGGAAAAGCTAGTGTAGGTTTACAAGAAATACCAAAAGGTCATGACTTTTATAATTTAGAAGGTAGTGATAATATTGTTCTTTTTTATACAGAAAGATACCCTAATCAACCTATGATTATAAAAGGTGCTGGAGCGGGTGCAGATGTTACAGCTTCTGGTATTTTTGCCGATATTATTAGAATAGGAAACTTTTAATTATGGAAGAAATTAAAGTTTTTTGCCCTGCTACAATTGCAAATATTTCTTGCGGATTTGATGTTCTAGGAGTCGCTTTAGATTCTGTTGGAGATGAAATGATTGTTCGTAAAACCAAAGAAGCCGGAATACGAATTACAAAACTAGAAGGGCAAAATTTACCCCTAGAAACCAATAAAAATGTTGCAGGTGTTGCTGGTTTAGCACTTTTAGAAAAAGTGGAATATACTGGCGGTTTTGAAATAGAAATCTACAAAAAAATTAAAGCTGGTAGTGGCATAGGTAGCAGTGCAGCAAGTTCTACTGGAGCTGTTTGGGCTATGAATCACTTACTAGGAAATCCTTTTTCTAAAACCGAATTGGTTAAATTTGCTATGGAAGGAGAACGTTTAGCAAGTGGTGTTGCACATGCAGATAATGTGGCTCCTGCCCTATTTGGAGCTTTTACTTTAGTGCGTAGTTACTCTCCTTTAGACATAGTTCCTATAAAAACCCCTTCAGAACTTTATGCAACTGTAATACATCCTCAGATAGAAGTTAAGACATCCGATTCTAGAAAAATATTAAAAACAACTATTTCTTTAGAAAACGGAATAAAACAATGGGGAAATGTTGGTGGTCTAGTTGCAGGTTTATTTATGGAAGATTATCCTTTAATCGGACGATCATTAGAAGACCATATTATAGAACCTATACGTTCTATATTAATTCCTGGTTTTGATGATATTAAGAAAGAAGCAATAAATGCTGGTGCATTAGGCTGCGGAATATCTGGTTCTGGGCCTTCTATTTTTACATTTAGCAAAGGAGAAGAAACTGCTAAAAAAGTAGCACAAGCCATGAGAAAAGTATATAAAAACATTGGTGTTGATTATGATATACATGTATCTAAAATTAACACGCAAGGAATAAAAATAATAGATTAAAAAATGAACTTTTACAGTCTAAATAAACAAGCTCCAAAAGTATCTTTTAAAGATGCTGTAATAAA
The DNA here is from genome assembly GCA_947504045.1 of uncultured Maribacter sp. Classification (GTDB taxonomy): domain Bacteria; phylum Bacteroidota; class Bacteroidia; order Flavobacteriales; family Flavobacteriaceae; genus Maribacter_B. Next base: position 119,847 of record CANNFY010000004.1, on the reverse strand, counting down.
AGGTATTGCTCCAGATAAAGGATTATATTTTCCAGAGAGTATAACTCCGTTACCTGCTTCCTTTTTCGAAAACATAGAATCTTTATCTAATACAGAAATTGCATTTGAAGCAATAAAACAATTTGTTTCTTCAGAAATTCCTGAAGATAGATTAAAAAAGATTTTAAGTACTGTTTTAGATTTTGACTTTCCTGTGGTTGAAATTAATGAAAACACTGCCACTTTAGAACTTTTCCATGGTCCAACTATGGCTTTTAAAGATGTAGGAGCTAGATTTATGGCGAATTGTTTAGGTTATTTTTCAGAAGGAGAAGATAATGAAGTTACTGTTTTAGTTGCTACTTCTGGAGATACTGGAGGTGCTGTAGCTAATGGCTTCTTAGGAGTTAAGGGCGTAAAAGTAGTAATACTATACCCTAGCGGAAAAGTAAGCGATATTCAAGAAAGACAATTAACAACTTTAGGTCAAAACATTACTGCCCTAGAAGTAGATGGTACTTTTGATGATTGCCAAGCAATGGTAAAAAACGCTTTCTTAGATAGCGAACTACTAGATAAAATGCAATTAACCTCTGCAAACTCCATTAACGTTGCTCGATGGTTACCGCAATTATTTTATTTCTTATTTGCATATAAAGAAGCTAAATCCAAAGGAAAAGAAATTGTATTTTCTGTTCCTAGTGGGAATTTCGGAAATATCTGTGCCGGTATTATGGCACAACGTTTAGGTATGCCTGTAAAACAATTTGTTGCTGCTACCAATGTAAATGATACGGTTCCAGAATTTATGCGAACGCAAGAATACTCTCCAAAACCTTCTACTGCTACTATATCTAATGCAATGGATGTTGGAGACCCTAGTAATTTTATTCGAATTCGTCATTTGTTTAATGACAATTTTTCCGAATTAGCCAAAGAGCTTTCTTCTTATTCTTTTACAGATGAAGAAACAAAAGTTGCTATGTTAAACATATACAAAGACTCTGAATATATTGCAGATCCGCATGGCGCTGTAGGATACTTAGGTCTAAAAAAATACCAAAAAGAAAATCCTAATACTTATGGTATTTTCTTAGAGACTGCTCATCCTGTAAAGTTTTTAGATATTGTAGAAGACACAATAGATGTAAAAGTTGCAATACCTTCTCAAATCTTAAATGTTATGAACAAAGAAAAAGTATCGCATAAAATAAAAACGTATAATGAATTAAAAGAGTTTTTAGTAACTCGTTAATAAACTCTTAACCCAAAAAAAGGTGCTCATATTAATATGAGCACCTTTTTTTATTTATCAATATTTAATAAGACTGTCTACATATTTTTAGACGCCTCTCTTTGCTTTAAAAGAAGTCTTATTTAATTACTATGCGTAGCATTAAGATTATAAAAAGTTGCTTTTACATAATCAGTTGCATCACCTGTATTATTCTGGTTATATACTCCAGCTTTAAAATACATGTATTGTCCGCCAACATCATAACCACTGTTACTCATATCAACCTGTTGCGTTATATCAGCTTTACCATCTCTTTTTATAGTAACCCACATTGTGTTTCCTTCAATTTTAACCGTATAACTAAATTTTTCATCTAGAGCAATACCATCCGTTGGATTACTTGCTGAACTAGAACGACTACCAATCATTTCATAGTACGTTTCTTCATCTACAACATCTTCGTTGGCTTCGTGTGCAAAATATATGCTACCTAAGTCATTATCAGGTAATTTTCTATAGTAAATTCTAATAGGTTCATCATCATTAGCGTGTATTTGACCAACAATAACTCTTCCTATTTGTCCACTACTACCAGTAGTAGTAACATGGTTAACGGCTAGTGTAGCAGTCATTTCTCCATCATATCCACCAGAATTATCAATATCTGATTGTGGAGCACTTCCAAATACCCAATTATTTTCAGAAATACCAGTGGTACTAATACTAGTATTACCCGCTCTTAACATTTCGCGAAGCTCAGTTCTAGTGTAGCTAGTGTTTGCAGATGTTTTAGGGCCATCTACATAGCATTTAAAAACCATTCCTCCATCTTCTGCGGTATAAAAATATTCTTCATTAATATAACCGTTGCTAAGCTCACTTTCTTTAATCTCATCAGCAGTACCACTATTATCCTCATCAGTAGGTATACTAATCTTCCAAGCTTTTAAATCAAAATTATCAGAAGGAGGTATAGTCGATGATGGGTCTGGCTCAGGTTCTGGTTCTGGTTCTGGTTCTGGCTCCGGTTCTGGTTCTGGTTCTGGTTCAGGTTCTGGCTCCGGTTCCAATTCTTCCATACTTTCTGGATCTACAATATCAGCAGCATCTGAAGAACAACTAAACACAAACAAAACCATAAAAAACAGTATTAAAAATGTCTTAATCTTTATTAAATTATTTTTTTTCATGAAAATTATATTATTAAAAAATAAATGTACAAAATTGGTTAACCAATTTTGAATAAATTATGTTAAAGCCCATAAAAATTAGACAACATACCTATTTTTGTGTTAAAAAAAATAAGATTTAACAAAAAACCCTTGAGTTTATCAAGGGTTTTCTTACAAAGATATTAGGTTAATTAATGTCCAGAAATACTTAAATTTTTATACCCTACTAAACCAAAAGATCCATCAAATGAACCATTTTGTACCGATTGTAAGTAAGCACCTAATTTAAAATAGCTTCCATTACCAGCGGTATCCATTGTTTGACCAAAAACTTCATTTCCATCTACAACAACAGAAACTCTATCATTAATAAAACGTAGTTGCATATCATATTCCGTATCTAAAGAGAAACCATCAATTGTAACACTACCACCAAGAACTTCTTCTGTAATATAACCGCTTATCTTCATTTTACAAGAACCACTTGTTTGCCCTCTAGATCCTTCAAATTGAATTCGAATTGTATCATCTACTTCAACACCATCACTATTAACATCACTTGGGCCATGTATTTGTGCAATACTCATTGTACCTGTAGATCTTTCTTCATTTTCTCCTTCATTCCATCCATTAGGTAATTGATCAACTCTTACGGTAAATGACATAATATGACTACCATTGTCTCCATTCCAAGACTCTTCATTTCCTCCATCCATTTCTCTTAATTCTACTCTTGGGTTACTTGAAGATCTAGAAGTATTTAAACCACGGTAACACTTGAAGTATGCATAGCCATTATTTGCAAAAAAATAGTTATTGTTTGTCCAAGTAGCAATATTACCATTTACCTCATCCATAACATCATCAAAATATTCAGAAGACGAACTAGGTGTAGAAGTAAATCCGTTTAATTTCCAGTCGTTATTAGTTAAGCCTAATATTTCACCAGGAGTGTCTCCTCCTCCATTTGAAGGTGGGTTAGAAGTTCCTCCATCAGATTCTCCATTAATATCATTACCACTTAAGTCTACAATATTCCACGTAGTAGCAAGCCCGTTTAATGACGTAACTGCTGTAGGTGTAGACCCACTAGAATTAGAAGAGCTTAAGTATGTTCCAGTACTTCTATTTCTTAATGTATAATTTCCATTACCATCACTTACAATACTCCATTGTGTCCAATTACCTGTCCAGGTATCTACAGGCATATAAATAGCAGAATTGTTTGTTGCCTCACGAGGTCTAAAACGTGCTCCAGTTCTTGCATTTTTAAATCTGTAATACGTATTACCATCAGAAACAACTTGTTCTACAACCCATCTTGGCCAACTTCCTGTATTTGATTGGCTAACAACCTCTGTATCTGAACCAACCGAAGTATCGCTTATTCTTAACCAATAGTTATTTGATTGTGCACTTTGCAACCTAACTGTTTTTCCTACCATATCTGGAAAAGCAGTTCCACTATTAGAATTAGTATTAGAACTACTAAAGCTAAAAGAATCTATGTCTAATAAATAGCCACTACCTCCTTTAAATACTAGGTATAAATCAGAATTGCTAGAGTTATCATTTATGCTACCAGTAAATGATCTAAAATTATTCCAACCTCCTGTGCCGCTTACACTTACTGTGCCAAGCAAATCGCTATTTGGTCCTCCTGCTCTAAACTCAATAGTACCTCCACTTTTACCACTAGAAGCGTTTACGGTAACTGAATTTGCTCCGTCAAAATCAAAATCTTCAAATCTAATCCAATCACCGTTATTAACATAACCAACTTTTGAACCACTTACTACTTGTATTCCGCTTTGCGCATCATAATTTTCGCCTTGTACTAATGATGTGGTTAAAGAAGCAACATTAAATTCATCATTGGCTGTAACTGTATCTAGTAAATCTTCTTCATTAGAACAAGAAAATACTGTGAGTAAAAAGACACAACAACTAAAAAATTGCCATAATCTTACATGTTTTAAATTAAAATAGTTTTTCATAATGTGAGTTAATTAAAAAGTTAGTATTAAATTATTTTAAACTGAAGCTTCATACTTGTATAGTAGAATTACCTCTTCAATTTAAAAGTGCCAATTATACATATTTTTAACATTATCGTAAAATAAAATGTAAAAAATTCGACATATAGTAATAAAATAGTTAAAATATTATTTTATTTATAAGAAATGTCTGATTACACATATGTCTTATTTCTTCATATTTTATACTACTCTTGTTTTTTACGTAAAAAATTTATCTAATACTCTATAGGTAATATTACTAGTGTTTTAAATAACTTTGTTTTTAAATTTTTAAACCATGAAGAATACCGCTTTAACATCTACGCATGAACAACTTGGAGCAAAAATGGTTCCTTTTGCTGGCTACAACATGCCTGTTTCTTATGAAGGAGTAAATGTAGAACACAACACTGTTCGTAATGGTGTTGGTGTTTTTGATGTTTCGCATATGGGAGAATTTTTAATTTCTGGGCCAAATGCATTAGCCTTAATACAAAAAGTAAGCTCTAATGATGCTTCTAAACTTACAATTGGCAAAGCACAATATAGTTGTTTACCCAACGAAACCGGTGGTATAGTAGACGATTTAATTGTATACAAAATAAAAGAGGAACAATATTTATTAGTTGTAAATGCTTCTAATATTCAAAAAGATTGGGAACACATATCTAAATACAATACAGAATTTAATGCAGATATGCGTAATCTATCTGAAGACTACTCATTACTTGCTATTCAGGGGCCTAAAGCTATAAATGCAATGCAAAGTTTAACTAGTATAGATTTAGCTAAAATTAAATTTTATAATTTTGAAGTTGCCGATTTTGCAGGTATTGAGCATGTTATAATATCTGCAACTGGTTATACTGGTTCTGGTGGTTTTGAAATTTATTGTAAAAATGAGGAAGTAAAACAAATATGGGATAAAGTTTTTGAGGCTGGGGTAGATTATGGAATTAAACCTATAGGCTTAGCAGCAAGAGATACCTTACGACTTGAAATGGGATACTGCCTTTATGGTAACGATATTAATGATACTACATCACCGTTTGAAGCGGGCTTAGGCTGGATTACTAAATTCACCAAAAACTTTGTAAATAGCGCCTCTCTTGCAGAGAAAAAAAAAGGGGAACTAGAAAGAAAATTAGTTGCGTTTGAATTAGAAGAAAGAGGAATTCCTAGACAAGATTATACTATTGTAGATAGCGCTGGAAATAAAATTGGTACTGTAACTTCCGGAACCATGTCTCCTTCTTTAGAAAAAGGAATAGGCTTAGGCTATGTTACAAAAGCTTTTTCTGAAGTAGGCTCTAAAATAAACATTCAAGTACGTAAAAAATCTATTCCTGCCACTGTAGTTAAACTTCCTTTTTACAAAGCCTAATATGATACAGTACCAAAAAATAATAGACAAAATTTCAGAGGACACTAAAAAAGTGACTGACAAAGGTGTAGTAGCCTCTTACATACCTGAATTAGCAACAATAAATGTAGATAAATTTGGTATTCATATTTTAGATGCAGAAAAAAATAATTTTAGTTCAGGTGATGCGCTAGAAAAATTTTCTATCCAAAGTATCTCTAAAGTTTTAACCCTTGCCCTTTCTTTTGGTTTAGTTGGTGAAGACCTATGGAAAAGAGTAGATGTTGAACCTTCTGGCGATCCATTTAATCATTTATCGCTTTTAGAATTAGAAAATGGTATTCCTAGAAATCCATTTATAAATGCTGGCGCTATTGTAATAGCAGATATTTTAGTTTCACATTTAAAAAACCCTAAAGAAGACTTTTTAAAATTTATTCAAGAATTAACCAACGACACTACTATTACATACAACAGAAAAGTAGCTTTGTCTGAAAAAATAACAGGGTATAAAAATTATGCTGCTGCCCACTTATTAAAATCTTACGGAAACTTAAATAACGATGTAGATACGGTTTTAGATTTTTATTTTCATCAATGTTCTATAGAAATGAATTGCAAACAACTTACAAGTGCATTTTTTATTTTTATGAATCGTGGTAAATGCCAAAGGGGAAAAAATTATTTAAGTATAAACCAAGTAAAACGTATTAATGCTTTAATGCTAACTTGCGGTTTTTATGATGAAGCTGGCGAATTTGCTTTTGAAGTAGGGCTTCCTGGAAAAAGTGGCGTTGGCGGTGGCATTATAGCTTTACTGCCAAATACATACTGCGTGGCAACATGGTCTCCTGGTTTAAACTTTAAAGGAAACTCAAAATTAGGCATGGCTGCTTTAGAAGAATTTACAACTAAAACTGGACACTCAATTTTTTAAAAACTGGAAATAAAAAAAATAGTAATATTAGGAGCAAGTGGCTTTATAGGTAATGCAATTTATAAAGAGCTACACCCCTATTTTAATACCTACGGTACTTACAACTCTGCCAGAAGATCTTTTGAAAAAAACCAACAGTTTTTTAAGTATAATATGGAAGAGGAGGATATTTATAGCCTGCTCGAAAATATACAACCACAAATAATTATTTCTGCTGTAAGAGGAAATTTTGCTTCTCAAATTCAGGCACACCAACATATTGTAGAGTATGTAAAAAAACATAGCTGTAGACTTTTATTTATATCTTCTGCTAATGTTTTTGATGCATACAGCAAATATCCTTCTTACGAGAATGATAAAACTTTATCCGAAAGTATTTACGGACGTTTAAAAATTAGAATAGAAAATATGTTACTTAGATTGCCAAAAGAAAAAATGGCCATTTTAAGAGTTCCTATGGTTTTCGGAAATACCTCTACAAGAATAAAAGATTTTAAAGCTGCCATTTTAAATAATGAGCCTATTGATGTTTTTCCAAATCTTATAATTAATGTTACTAACCAAGATAAATTAACCCAACAAATACACTATTTAATTAATAGAAACAAAAGTGGCATTTACCATTTGGGCAGTAAAGATTTAGTGCATCATGAAGATTTTATAAAAGAAGTAATTGATCGTATAGGAACATTTAACCCTATTTATAAAAGAAACTTTACTACTAACAACGATCGTTATTTAGCCGTTTTACCCAAAACAAATACACTGCCAAAAAACCTACAGTTTACCTATCAAGACATTATAGACCACCATATTATTACGTAACCTAATTAATTATGCAGACACTAACAGATATACAAATTAAAGAAAGTTTAAAAAAATTAGATGGTTGGAAATATATAAATGGCGCCATAGAAACTACTTTTAAATTTAAAGATTTTACAAATACTTTTTCTGTAATGACCAAATTAGCTTTTGAATTTGAAAAACAAAACCACCACCCTAATTGGACAAATATTTACAACACACTAAATATTAAATTAAACACCCATGATGCCAATGGTGTTACTCAAAAAGATATTACCCTTGCAAATAGTATCGAAAAAATAATTAAGAGTAGTTAAACCTATAACTTGTTGTACTTGCAGCAGCAATAAAATTTATTAAATTTGTATTTATACTTATAAAAAATAATACCATGGGAAGAGCTTTTGAATTTAGAAAAGCACGTAAAATGAAAAGATGGTCTGCCATGTCTAAAGCCTTTACACGTATTGGCAAAGACATTGTAATGGCAGTAAAAGAAGGAGGTCCTGATCCAGATTCAAATGCAAAATTAAGAGCAGTTATACAGAATGCCAAATCTGTAAATATGCCTAAGGACAATGTGGAACGCGCAATTAAAAGAGCAAGCGACAAAAGCCTTGGTGATTTTAAAGTTGTTTTGTTTGAAGGATACGCACCCCACGGAATTGCAATTTTAGTAGAAACTGCTACCGACAATAACACAAGAACAGTAGCTAACGTTCGTAGTTACTTTAATAAGTGCAATGGTAATATGGGAACTTCTGGTTCTGTTGAATTTATGTTTGACCATACTTGTAATTTCAGAATTCCGGCAGAAGGCATAGACCCTGAAGAACTAGAATTAGAATTAATAGATTTTGGTGCCGAAGAAGTTTTTGTAGATGATGATGGCATATTAATTTACGCCCCATTTGAAAGTTTTGGATCTATACAAAAAGAATTAGAAACAAGAGAAATTGAAATATTATCTTCTGGTTTTGAACGCATACCACAGGTAACTAAAAAACTTACAGAAGAACAAGCTGCAGATGTAGAAAAGTTACTAGAAAAAATAGAAGAAGATGATGATGTACAAAACGTATATCATACCATGGAAGAATAAAACACTTACACTGTAAATTGTTTATATTTTAAACGACTTATTCATAAATACAAATTATGAATAAGTCGTTTTTTTTATCTACAACATTATTGTTTACTATTATTTTTAGCACCTATTCTCAGGATATGAAACCTGGTAAACTACAACAAATAATTACACAAGTTTCTGACTCTTCTATTGTAAAAGGAAACAACATTCAGTTTTTATATAAGCAAACTATGCTTATTTGTGTGTTTGATGAAAAAGCTAATCGCATGCGAATTATTTCTCCAATTATAGATAGATCTCAACTAAAGGAAGAACACCTATTAAATTCTTTAGTTGCTAATTTTCATTCTGCATTAGATGTAAAATATGCACTTAGCGATGAAATAATATGGTCTGTATATACCCATCCTCTTAAAGAGTTAAAAGAATATCAATTAGAAGACGCTATACAACAAGTTTATCTTGCAAATAAAAGTTTTGGCACAACCTACTCTAGCACCAATTTGGTATTTCCTGGAAATACTAAAAAAGAACAAAAACCAGTTGAAAAAAAATTAATAGAACGCTTATAACAAAAAAAAGAGACCTTAAAAAGGTCTCTTTTTTATTAAATTAATTTATAATTTAATTAGTAGAATAAAAGTATAATGACGATGCACTTGCTAAACTATTATTTATAGTAGGTGCAATATTTCCTCCTACACTAGCATCAGAAAAAGCTAATACTCTACCACTACCATTTGCTGCCTCGGCAATAAAAATAGTTTCTGTTGCTGCATCATATTCTGCTGCTACTGGGTTTCCTAAAAAAGTACTGCTTCCAGATACTCTAATTTGGTTGTTTGCTACGGCCATAGTTTCGCCATTTGCAACAGCCGTAAATTTAGAATCAAAATTTGATATTATATGAAAAGCCCCATCTGTATCAGAAGCTGCATCTCCAACATCAGTTAAAATCATTGTTCCATTATCATAAGCTAAACCATGCGTACGCACAATTCCTTCAATTGCAATTTGTTTAGATGCACTAACAGTTGTATTTGTGGTATTTGTAGCTGTAAAACTTGTAAACACAGCCAACTTGTTAGTTTTATCTACAACAGCATATAAATTATCTCCTACAAACTCTATACCCCACAAAGCAAAATCTGTAGTTACAATATTTCTAAGTGTTAAAGAACCATTAGAATTGGTATATATAAATAATCTACCATCAGGTGTTTCTGGATTACCATCTACATCTGCATTATCCGATACTACTATAAAATTATTAGTAACAGCAATATCTCTAGGACTTTCTAAATCTGTAGTACTAGAAACTGATGCCGTAATTGTAGCATTTAATAAATAACTAGAAATATTAGAATATAAATTTAATTGATTAGATGATCTTGATGCTTGTATTATTTCATCGGAATCTGCATCATAATAAATACCTTCTGCTGCAGTAGAACTTGTTGTTAAGGTTTTAGCTTCTCCAGAAACCATATCATAAACAGTAATATTTCCATCAGAATTATTAGATGCATATAGTTGAGCAGATTCTAATTTAACACTATCTGAGTCATTATCATCATTACTACATGATGTAAAAGCAATTGATGTGGATACTAGAATAAGACTTAGTTTTAAAAAAGATTTTTTCATAATTTATTTTTTTCAATTTACCTTACTTACGAAGTTTTATACATAAGGTTTTAAAAAAATGAAAAAAAATTACTCTACCTTAAAACTATACTTATCTACTTTACCTTTTACCCCTTTAAAAAAGGCTTTATACAATTTAAAATCTTCCTCTTTATTTCCTGTAGGAATATAAGGTTCTGATATTTTTACTTGCTTTTTACCAAAATCAAAGGCAACTAAAACTATAGGCACTTTTGCTTCTAAGGCTATATAATAAAACCCTGTTTTCCATTCCGTTACCTTTTTTCTTGTTCCTTCTGGTGCTAAGGTTAGTCTAAATTTTTCTCTTTTTTTAAATATTTCGGCAGTAGCACTTACCATATTATTATTTTTAGACCTATCTACTGGAGCACCGCCAGTATATCTAAAAAACCAACCAAATGGAGAGGTGAATAAACTTTTTTTACCAACATAATTAATTTCTTCATTCCACACTTTACGTATAAGAAGGCCTAGAAAAAAATCTACCCAACTGGTGTGTGGCACTACGGCTATAACACACTTATTTACGTTAGGAAAATCTCCAACGGTTTTCCACCCTAATAGTTTAAAATAAATGAATTTTGCAACTTTTTGCATTTTAAAAATTATCAGGGTTAAATTAAAATTATGTGCTTATTATATTTTTTTATAAATAGATCTAAGCTTACTTTCGGTAATAGTGTCTTGCCAATTTTGACCTAAAGCATTTTCCCATAAAGGAGTCATTGCTAAGGCAACATTTATCATGGTCTTCATTTGCTCAGCAGATATATTTTTGCAAATTTCTTTTGGTAAAACAATATTATGCTTTTCCATCATTTTAAAGAATAAAGCAACTCCTTCAGGATAAAATTCTTCTAAATATTGAAATACTAAACAATTACCTATTCCGTGTTTTATTCCTAAAACATGAGACAAACCGTAACTTATAGCATGTGCAACACCTACTTGAGAATATGCAATACTCATGCCACCGTGCCAAGAAGCCATCATTAATTTATCTCTAGAACTAGCAGGGTCTATATCTTCTAAAAACACTTCTTTACATAGCTCTAAAGCTTTTTCGCCATAAGATTGACTAAAAGCGTTTAAGTATGTTCCATTTAAAGATTCTATACAATGTATATAACAATCCATTCCGGTATAAAACCATTGGTCTTTTGCTACATTTATTGTCAAATCCGGATCTAGTATAACTTGATCAAAAGGTGTAAAATCAGAATTAATTCCTAATTTTTTTTCTGGTCCAGAAAGTACTGCTGTTCTAGAAACTTCTGCACCTGTACCACTTAAAGTTGGTATTCCTACATGATATATTGCTGTTTTTTTTACTAAATCCCAGCCTTGGTAATCTTGAGCCTTACCATTATTTGTTACCATTATTGCAACTGCTTTTGCTAAATCTAAAATAGAACCACCGCCTATACCTACAATTGCTGTAGGCAATTCTGAAAAACTAGTTTTAATTAATGTAACTAATGCATCTACCTGATCTGTTTTAGGTTCTTCTTCTGTAGAAACATAAATTATTTGATCATTAAATATTACAGGAATTTGCTTAGATAATTCTTGCGTTTCAAAAATAGCATCTACTAAATAAATAACTGAAGAATCTGAATTTTTTCGTTTTGGCAAAAGTATTTCTCCTAGCTGGTTAAAACTACCTGCGCCAAAGACAACTCTAGGAACCATTGGAAAATTTTTAAACTTCATATATTGTTATTTATATTGATTTAAAATTTTTTGAAATTCCTTAAAAAAAAGTCCAACATGATACCCATCTACCAAAGCATGGTTTACACTTACAGACACTTGCATACTTAATTTACTATTATTTTTTTCCACTTTTGCAAAAGCTAATTTAGGTACAGATTCTTTATTTCCATTAACTGGTTCTTTATGGCCTGTAAAATTTACCCAAGGCAATGCAGAACAGTATATACAGTCTAAAGAGTTTTGAGGAGGAAAAAGAGAATCTGAATTAAAAACTCTTTCTTTCTCTTTTTGTAAGTTATTTTCAAAAACCTGTAATTCTTTATTATAATGTACAAATGAAAAACCAAATGTTTTATCTGGCCTTAGTATAGTGGGAGATACATTTATAGTATCGTAAACCACTACTTTGTCTTCTTCTATTCTATATTTAAAATTTTCAATCGTATTTATTGCAGTCATACATGCGTGTAAATAAACCGCAAAAAAACTCTTTTCGTTTTTTTTAGCAAATGCATAAGCCGAAGTTACATCAACAGCAGAAGCTACTGAAAAATATGGGTCTGCAAAGGTGTTGAAAAAATTAAAATGTTGCTTTCTATTCCAAGTAGCAATATCTAAATAATGCATTACAAATAGTTTAGAATATCTTTAATTGTATTTATGGTTAAATACTCTCCATTATCTTCTCCGTCTTTTACCATTTCGTGTTCCCAAGTAGTATGGAATGGAACATGAACTGCTTTTGCACCAATATTTACCAATGGCAAAACGTCAGATTTTAAAGAATTTCCTATCATTAAAAACTCGGATTCCTTAATTTCTAAATGCTCTAATAGGTTTTGGTAGTTTTTCTCTTTTTTATCACTAAGTACCTCTACATGATGAAAATATTTTTTTAAACCAGATCGCTCTACCTTCCTTTCTTGATCTAGTAAATCTCCTTTTGTTAAAACTATTAACCTATACTTGCTTTGTAATTTTTCTAGAACCTCCTCTATGCCATCTAACAACTCTACAGGTTGTTGAAGCATTCTTTTTCCTATATCTAGAATTTTATTAATAGTCTTTTGAGGTACATTATTGTTAGATAAGTCCATAGCAGATTCTACCATAGACAAGGTAAAACCTTTTATACCATAACCGTATAAATGAAGATTTTTAATTTCCATTTTAAACAACTCTTGGTCTATTTTGTTTTTAGTTTCATACCCTTCTAATAAACTAGCAAATTCTTCTTCTGCTTGTCTAAAATAAGTTTCGTTTACCCAAAGTGTATCATCTGCATCAAAACCAACAACTTTTATTTTACTGTAATCTACTTCCATTCTGCTCTTGCTCTTTTTAAATCTTCTGGCGTGTCTATTTCTATTCCACTTACAGTAGTTTCTACCATTTTAATTGTTTTCCCGTATTCTAAATACCTAATAGCTTCTATTTTTTCTACTGCTTCTAGCATTAGCATAGGTAAGCGTTGAAAATCCATTAATGCACTTTTTCTAAAAGCATATATTCCTTTATGCTTATAATATGTACTTTCTATTTTTGTATCTCTTGGATATGGTATTGGAGAGCGCGAAAAATATAATGCTCTATTTTCTTTATCTACAATAACTTTTACGGTATTTGGGTTATTTATTTCTTCCAAATTTGTAATTCTTACCATTAAAGAGGCTAAATCAATTTCTTTTTTAGGGTCTTTTTTAAAAACTTCTAAAACAGCGGCTAAACTTTTTCTATCTGTAAAAGGTTCATCGCCTTGTACATTTACAATAATATCTACCTCTAAGTCTTCTACTGCTTCTGCAATACGATCACTTCCACAATCATGCTCCTTAATGCTTTTAATAACATTACCACCAGCTTTTTCTATTGTTTCAAAAATAATATCGCTATCTGTTACTACATAAACTTTATCAAATAGTTTTGTATTTACAGCAGCTTCATAAGTTCTTAGTATAACTGGTTTTCCTGCAAGGTCTTGCATTAATTTTGCTGGAAATCTAGAAGCGGCATAACGAGCCGGAATCATTGCTATTACTTTCACGCTATTTGTTATTATATTAATTACTTTTTGGTCTTAATTTTCTATAAATTAAAAATATTATTACCAATATTATTATTACCAATATTGCTGCCAATATTGGTGCAAAAATAGAAGCTGCAGTAACTGCCATTGCTGTTCCTGTTTCTACTGTAGCCACAACAGGGTTTGCTAAACCTCCTGTTGTTGCTGTAGATGCTAAACGTGTAGTTGCTCCTGCTCCTTTTATTGCTGTTGCTGTACCACCTCCTGCAATTATTGCCAAAGACCATGTTACAACTGGGTCTAAATTTGCAACAGTAGACACCATTACAGCGGTGCCAGCTACTGCTGCCAAAGGTACAGCAAAACTATCTAAAAGATTATCTATCCACGGAATGAAATAAGCAAACAGCTCTACCATAGTAGCTACTCCTAATGTAATAACAGCTGCTAAACTCCCAATCCATTCCCAACTATTATTTAATTCCCATACATTAAAATAGGAAGCCAGACTTAAAGCAAATAAAGGCAAGAATACTCTAAACCCTACTGAGGCGGCTAAACCGACACCTAAGAATATACTTAAAATTGTTTCTGTTGTCATTTTTTATTGTTCTTAATTTTCAAAAAAAGTACTCTTAAATCCAATTAAATATAATTGCTTTTTTGCTCTAGTTACTGCTGTATACAACCACCTTAAATATTCTTTATCTATACCATTTGGCATATATGGTTGTTCTACAAAAACAGTATTCCATTGCCCACCTTGCGATTTATGGCATGTTATAGCATAGGAGAATTTTACTTGTAAGGCGTTAAAGAATTTATTATTCTTAACCGCTAAGAATTTTTTATATTTAGAAGATTCTGTTTCATAATCCTTCATTACCTCTTGGTACAATCTATTTCCATCTTCATAAGATAATGAAGGAGATTCTGCACTAATAGTGTCTAATAAAAGAACTGTTTCAAAAGGTTTTTGATTAGGATAATCTACCATAGTTACTTTTACCTCTGCAAATTTGAAGCCATAAATTTCTTTAAATTTAAAAATTTCTAGAACTTCAATAATATCACCATTAGCAATAAAACCAGCTTCAGATTCTGGTTTTAACCAAAAGTAGTTATTCTTAACCACCATCATATAATCGCCAACAGCAAGTTCATTTTCTAAGAATAAAATTCTACTTCTAATATTTTCATTATACAAATTAGCTCTTTTATTAGAACGCACTATAAATGCAGTTTCTTCTTTTCCATTTTCAGAGTAAGAGGTATCTATAGCTTCCTGTATTTCATAACCATCTTGCAACCTTACTATATCTTTAAAAGGATCTACATTAAATTTAAAAGTATCATAAAAAGAACCTTGTAACTCTTCTCTCAACAATGTTGCATTTACTAATATACCAGAATTTTCTGCTTGTCTTACTACTTCATCTAACTCTAACTTAATAACATCTTTATTATAATTTAAAGATAATTTATCTTCATCTAAAGCCGGACTTAAACTCAAATGCACTGGTGGTAACTGTGCTGTATCGCCTATTAAAATTAATTTACAATTATGACCAGAATATACAAACTGAATTAGATCATCTAATAAAGAACCATTTTCAAACAATTTAGAATCTGCTGGTCTATCTGGTATCATAGATGCCTCATCTACTATAAATATAGTATTCCTATGTTTATTTGGTGCCAAAATAAACTGCACTCCGCCCCCACTTTGTTTTTTAGGAAAATAAATTTTTCTGTGTATTGTAAAAGCTTTGGTATTAGAATAGTTAGACATAACCTTTGCTGCCCTACCTGTAGGCGCCATAAGCACTGCCTTACTTGCTGCTTGCCATAAACAGTTTACCATTGTGCCTATTAAAGTTGTTTTACCTGTTCCGGCAAAACCTTTTAATAAAAATACTTGCTCTTTTTCTTTAGATAATATAAAAGATGCTAACTTTTCAAGCGCTATTATTTGCTTTAATGTAGGCTCATGTGGAAACTTAGACTTTAGTAAACTAAAAAAAGATGCATTAGTAATAGATTTCATATAACATCAAATATAATCAGGATTTTTTCTAGAAAACCTTTTACGATTAAAAAAAAATTGTAGATTTGTGAGAACCACTAAATATAATTAACACATAAGAAATGAAGACCATAATACAAATTGTACTTTGGATTGCGTGTATCGGTTTAGGATATGCTATTTATCAGTCTGTTACAGGACCAATCGAATTTAAAAAAGTAAAAGAAGAGCGTTTTAGTAAAGTTGTTTCTAAGTTAAAAGATATTAGAAACTCGCAAGAAGCATACAAAACTGTTACAGGAAAATATGCTAATAGCTTTAAAAATCTTGTTGATTTTGTAGAAAGAGGAAACTATACTATTACACAACAAAGAGATTCTTCTTATATGGAATTTGATAAAACATACCAAATTGATGTTTTAAAAGAAGTAAAAATTATAGACACACTAGGTCTTGTTTCTGTTAAAGATTCTTTATTTAAAAATGATGATCGTTACAAAACAATGATGAACGTACCTGGAGCTCCAAATGGTGAAAAATTTACCATGAAAGCTAGTGTAATTGAGAAAAGTGGTTACAAAGCTCCAGTTTTTGAAGCAAAAGTTGCTAAAAGTGTAATACTAGGAGACCAGCCTAAAGAACTTCTTGAGCGCGAAAATTCTCAAATTAGTGTTGAAGAAGTAAACGGTAGCGAAATTAAAGTTGGTTCTTTAGATGAAGTTAGCACAAGCGGTAACTGGCCACCAATTTATGACAAGAAAAGTGAATAACATACCTGCCTTAGCAGATTACGAATTTAAGAAATTGTCCATTCAGATTAGTTTGAATGGACTTTCTTTTTGTATTGTAGATTCTGTAAGTAATAAAATATTAACTTCTACAACCAAAAACTTTAAAAAAGAAGTTAATCCTTTTGAGTTACTACAGGAATTAAAACCTATTATAGAAGAATACGGTATTAACAAGCTAAAATTTACTGAAGTAATTGTTATTCATAAAAATCTGTTATTTAGCATAGTACCAAAACCACTTTTTAATCCTGATGAATTAGAAAGCTATATAAATTTTAATGCTAAAATTTTACCAAACGACCTTTTAGCATATGACGAAATTGAAAATACTGAGCTAATAACTGTTTATGTTCCTTTTGTAAATATAAACAACTATATATACGAGCTTTTTGGAGAATTTACCTATAAACATAGTAGCTCTGTTATGGTGCACAGTTTATTAAACATACCCACACCAATTAAAGAAAGTATTTGTTATATACATGTTTCTGAAAAGTATTTAGATATAACTGTTTTAAAAAATAAAAAATTAGTATTACATAACTCTTTTAACTTTAACTCTAAAGAAGACTTTATATACTACACCCTATTTACCTTAGAACAACTAAATTTAGACCCAGAAACAATACAGTTAAAACTTTTTGGCACTATTGAAGAAGAGGATTACCTCTACAAAATATGCTATAAGTACATAAAGAATATTACTATTTTTATTCCAAAAAACACATATCATCCTATAGCAGAAAACAACTCTATAGATTTTACTGTTATAAACGCCCTATAATGCGAATAATTTCTGGAAAACATAAAGGAAGACATTTACAAGCTCCTAAAAAATTACCTGTTAGACCAACAACAGATATGGCCAAAGAGGCATTATTTAACATACTAAACAATCTTTACTATATAGAAGACTTAGTTGTTTTAGATTTGTTTTCTGGAACCGGCAACATTAGCTTTGAATTTGCCTCTAGAGGAACACAACTTATAACCTCTGTAGATGCTAACTATGGTTGTATTCAGTATATTGACAAAATCTCTAAAGAATTAGATTTTAATATTACTGCCATAAAAAGTGATGTTTTTCAATACTTAGAAAAAGTAAATCAAAAGAATACCATAATTTTTGCAGACCCGCCTTATGATTTGGCTTTAGAAGAGTTTTCTAAAATTCCAGAACTCGTATTTAAAAAAGATTTATTATTAGATAATGGAATACTAATTATAGAACACTCTAAACATACCGATTTATCTAGTTTAGAAAATTTTACCAACCAAAGAAAATACGGTGGTAGTGTTTTTAGTTTTTTCGAACAAAATTCTGACTAATTACTAAAACTTTTATTTTGTTATGAAAAAACATCATTATAAAATAAAAACTGTTTGGACCGGCAATGAAGGTTCTGGAACAAAAAGCTATAAAACATACAAACGCAATCATATTATAAGCGGCGCTGAAAAATATGCTAAAATATATGGCTCCTCGGATCCATCTTTTTTAGGTGACAAAACCAAATACAATCCAGAAGACTTATTTTTATCTTCAATATCTTCCTGCCATATGCTATGGTTTTTACACCTATGCTCTTCCAATAATATTATTGTAACCTCATATATAGATAATGCTTCTGGTATAATGGAAGAAACCTCTAATGGAAGCGAAAAATTTACAAGTGTAACTCTAAACCCGGTAATAACAATAACAAATGTTACACATAAAGAAAAAGCCTTAGGTTTACACGAAAAAGCAAACGAAATGTGTTTTATTGCTAATTCTTGCAATTTTAAAATAAACCATCTTCCAAAAGTTATAATAGAATAAAAAAGCAGGCCATAAGCCGGATTCTGTCTTTGTTAAAAAACAAATCCTTATCATTTATCTAGACTATTAGTTACCTAATAGCTCTAACCGCCTACCCTTCAGCTTGGACGTGCTGCCCTCAAACACTGATTTACGTGACGTTTCACCGTATAGAGTTTACCTGGTTTCACTACAGCATTACCTGTACATACTTTCTGTTGCACTTGTCCGTCCCAAAAAATGGGAGACGGGTGTTACCCGCTATACTGCACTATGGTGTCCGGACTTTCCTCTCTTCGCATAAAGCGAACAGCGATAAGGAGACCTGCTCGGGCACAAATGTAACTTAATTGTTGATAAATATGTATCTATTATTACTTAAATAAAGCGCAAAATCTTTAGCTATTTTTATATTTGTAGAATACTCCATTTTTAAATTATATATTTAAAACAAAAAGTAATCGTATTTGGAACCATTTATAGTATCAGCTCGTAAGTACAGACCTAAAACATTTAAAGATGTTGTAGGCCAACAAGCTATTACCAATACTTTACTTAACGCAATTGACAATAACCATTTAGCACAAGCACTATTATTTTGCGGACCTCGTGGAGTTGGTAAAACAACTTGTGCAAGAATATTAGCAAAGCAAATAAACCAAGATGATAGTCATAAAGAAGATGAAGATTTTGCTTTTAATATTTTTGAGCTAGATGCAGCATCTAATAACTCTGTAGACGATATTCGTAATCTTATAGATCAAGTACGCATACCACCACAAGTTGGAAACTATAAAGTTTATATTATAGATGAGGTACATATGCTTTCGTCATCTGCCTTTAATGCTTTTTTAAAAACCTTAGAAGAACCCCCTAAACATGCTATTTTTATTTTAGCAACTACAGAAAAGCACAAAATAATACCAACAATACTGTCTAGATGTCAAATATTTGATTTTAAACGTATTACTGTAAAAGATGCTACAGAATATTTAAAATACATAGCAGAAAACCAAGGTATAACAGCAGAAGAAGAGGCCTTACATATTATTGCTCAAAAAGCAGACGGAGCCATGAGAGATGCTCTTTCCATTTTTGATCGTGTAGTAAGTTTTTCCGGTAGTAACCTTACAAGAAAAGCAGTTACGGAAAACCTAAATGTATTAGATTATGACACCTATTTTGCTGCTACAGATTATATAATAGAACATAATATACCACAAGTATTAATACAGTTTAATAAAACACTTTCTTTAGGTTTTGATGGTCACCACTTTATAAATGGTTTGGCATCTCATTTTAGAGATTTAATGGTATGCAAACACCAAGAAACCATTCCTCTGCTAGAAGTAGGAGAAGTTACTAAAAAGAAATACCAAACTCAATCACAAAAAACTTCAAGTTCCTTTCTTTTACAGGCATTAGATATAGCAAACGATTGTGATCTAAAATATAAAACCAGTAAAAATCAACGTTTACTAGTAGAACTTACTTTAATGAAATTATCCTCTATCAATTTTGATGGAGAAAAAAAAAATCCTGAATCCTTAGCACTTCAGAATAAAACTATTTCCTTTATTGCTCCAGCTTCTTTCTTTAAAAAAGAACATAAAAACTTAGAAGCTCCAAATAAGCAACTAAACGCAAATAAGAGTGTTACCACTGAAGAAGTAACTCCAAAAAAGGTTGCAGAAACCAAAACAACTGATAAACAACATATTACTACAGAAAGTGTAGTAACCACCCCAGTACCTTCTGTAAAAAAAATAGATTTAAAAAACCCTATAAAAAGAGTATCAGGCTTATCTATCTCTAGTCTTAAAGTTAAAAAAGAACATGAGTTAAATAAAAAAGAACATGTAATTGATGAGTCTAAATTACCTAAAGATGCTTTTTCTGAAGAAAAATTACAAAACCTATGGACCAAATTTGTAAACATAATTGATGCCAAGGGACAAAAAATACTAGCTTCTAACCTTAATGCTGATGCTCCTAAACTAAAGGAAGGAAATACTATTTGGATTGAGCTTCCAAATGATACTATGAAAAAAGAAATTGAGCGCGAACAATATGAGCTCATGGAGTTTTTAAAAAAAGAACTAAACAATTATTTTTTAGAACTTCAGATTAAAGTAAACGAAACTACCGAAACTAAATTTGCCTTTACACCAGAAGAGAAATACGAAAAATTAAGACAAAAAAATCCGGTTATAGACTTACTCCGAAAAGAATTTGATATGGATTTAACTTAATCGCTTAGCTCTTAAAGCAAAAAAAGCAAAACATATTGCCATAATTAACAACCCAAAAGCCTCTCTACCCTCTTCTATATTTTTTATATCGCCTTTTCCAATTTCAAACCCTTCAAATTTTTCTGGAAACATAAAAAAGAAACCAAACAAACTAATTGCTGCTGTTATAACCAACAAGAGTGTTGGCACTTTATTTAATGCATAAGCAAAAGATACTATTGCCGCACAAGAGTATAGTACAATCCAGAGTATTGGATCTGGATCATTATATTGTAAAATTGCTGATACAAAACATAATATGCCATATAAAAAACCTAAAATTTTGTCTAGTTTTTGCATTTAAAAAAGAGGATATATTACCAATCTTTCAAAGATACTATTTTGATGTGATTATGTTTACTTGTACATTTGATTTCATTTTATATTATGTTAGGACTTAAATTACCAACAGACCCAAGATGGGTTAACATTGTAGAAAAAAACATTGACGAAATACTTACTGACCATGCGTATTGTGAACAAAAAGCAGCAAGTACAGCCATTTCTTTAATAGTTTCTTTTCCAGAATATACAGAACTTACCCAAGAAATGATTGCCTTATCTAGAGAAGAAATGGGCCATTTTAAAATGGTACATGACCGTATAATTGCTCGTGGAAAAACCTTAGGAAGAGACCGTAAAGACACCTATGTAATTGAACTTATTAAGTTTTTTCCAAAAGGTGGCAGCAGAACTACGCAATTAGTACACAGACTATTATATGCAGCACTAATTGAAGCTCGTAGTTGCGAGCGTTTTAGACTTTTATCAGAACAATTAGAAGACAAAGAATTACGTGAGTTTTACCATAAACTTATGGTAAGTGAAGCTACACATTACACTATGTTTCTTGGTTTTGCCAGAAAATATGGCGACACAATAGAGGTTAATAAAAAATGGCAAGAGTTATTAGATTACGAAGCTCAAATAATGAAAAACCTTAGTAAAAAAGAAACCATTCACGGTTAAAAATTACTCTTTGTTCTTTGTGTAATAAAGCGTCTTAATTATACCATCTGAAAGTCCAATTTTAGGAACATAAATTTTCTTTACGCCACTCCACTTAGCTGCAGAAAGAAAAATACGTGTTGCTGGTATAATTACATCTGCACGATCAGGATTTAATCCAAGTTCAGAAATACGATCATCATAACTAAGGCTATCTAAAAATTTATATTGCGCATTTAACCAAATATAAGATAGAGCTTGCCCGTCTTTTCTGCCAGACATTTTATGAAGTTTATTTATATTACCCCCAGAACCTATAATAGACAGCTTTTCTAAACCTTCTGTATTAGTATCTATCCATTTTTTTAAATTATTCCAGGTTTCTTCTTTTACTATATTGTTTAATAAACGTACTGTTCCTAATTTAAACGACTTAGAAACTTTTATTTTACCGTTAGTAAATATGGTAAATTCGGTGCTTCCACCACCAACATCAATATATAAGTAGGATTGGTCTGCTTTAATTAAATCTTTTAAATCTGTAGAAGCTATAATTGCAGCTTCTTGCTTTCCATTTATTAAATCGATAGTTACACCTGCTTCAGATTGTATTTTTTCAATAACTTCTAGTCCATTACTAGCCTCTCTCATTGCTGAAGTAGCACAAGCCCTATATTCTTCTACACCAGAAACTTCCATTAAAAGCTTAAATGCTTTCATGGATTTTATCATTCTAGCTTCGTTTTTTTCTGATATTTTTCCTTTGGTAAAAGAATCTTCCCCTAAACGCACTGGTACACGAACAAGAGCACTCTTTCTAAATTGTGTTTTTTTTCCTTCCTCCTCTATTACGTTATGTGTTAATAAACGTATTGCATTAGATCCTATATCTATTGCTGCAAATTTTCTTATCTTCAAATTTTTGCGTTTTATTTACAAATTTAATTTATTTAAGTAATAGTCGTAACTCACAAATTGCGACCTACTTGCCTCATCATTTTCGCTTCTATAAGCATTATCTTGTTTTTCTGAAAAAACACGGGCTTTACTATTATCATTCCAGCAAATTTCAAAAGTATCTAAAATTTCAGTTTTTATATCTTCATCATAAATAGGACAACCAACTTCTACTCTATTATCTAGGTTTCTAGTCATCCAATCTGCAGAAGATATGTACATTTTAGGGTCCCCATCATTTCCAAAAATAAAAACTCTTGTGTGTTCTAAAAATTTATCTACCACACTAATAGCCTCTATATTATCACTCATTCCTTTTACACCCGGAATTAAACAACATATACCCCTTATTATTAATTGTATTTTTACTCCTGCATTACTGGCTTCATATAGCTTATCTACCATTTTATAGGAAGTAAAACTATTCATCTTTATTTTAATATAGGCTTCTTTTCCATCCTGAGCGTTTTCTATTTCGCGATCAATAAGCTTTATAAAAGTACTTTTAGTGTAATGTGGAGAAACTATTAAATGTTTGTATTTATTAATCTTATAAGTGGTTTCAAAAAAATCAAAAACCTTATTTAATTCTTTTAAAATAGCATCATGCGCTGTAAACAAGGTATAGTCGGTATAAATTTTAGCTGTAGACTCATTAAAATTACCCGTACTAATAAAACCATATCTTTTAAGTCCTGCCTCTTCTTCTCTTTCTATAATACATATTTTACTATGTACTTTTAAGCCTGGAACCCCAAAAATTAATTTAACCCCCTCTGCTTGTAATTGTTCTGCGTATTTAATATTTGCTTGCTCATCAAAACGTGCTTGTAACTCTATCTGTACAGTAACTTGTTTTCCGTTTTTAACCGCATTTACAAGGCATGCTGCAACCTGAGAATCGCTTGCTAGCCTATATACGGTAATCTTTATAGCCTTTACACTTGGATCAAGTGCAGCTTCTCTTAAAAATTTAATTACGTATGAAAAGGTATGGTATGGTGTGTAAATTAAATAATCTTTTTTTGCTATAGATTCTATAATACTACCTTCTGTACTAAGACCTTTAACCGGTAAGGGTTTTATTTTATCATACAGTAAATCTTGTCTTCCTAAACTGGGAAATCCCATATAGTCTCTTCTATTATGGTAACGACCTCCTGGAATAACACTATCTGTATCTTCTACTTCCATTTTCTCTTTTAGATAAGACAGTGTATCTGCTCTAATACTTTTGTCATACACAAAACGTACAGGATCACTAACTTTTCTATGCTCTACACTAGAAGATATTTTTTCTATAAAACTCTTACTTAAATCATTATCTATATCTAATTCTGCATCTCTTGTTATTTTTATCATATGAGCAGAAATAGACTCATAATCAAACATAGTAAAAATACTTCCTAAACAATATCTAATTAAATCATCTAAAATAATTATATAGTCTTTACCATCTTGTTTAGGCAATACTATAAAACGATCTATTCCTTTAGGTATTTCTATTAAAGCAAATTTCTTAAGCTTTTTACCTTTTTCTTCTTTTAAAAGTATTCTTACTGCCAAGTATGCAGCTGTGTCTTTTAAGGTTGGAAATTTAGTGGTATCGCTTAATATAATAGTCATAAGTTGAGGACCTACGTTTTGTAAAAAATATTTTTTTACAAATTCTTTCTGACTAGCGTTAAGTTCTGTTTCTTTTATTATAAAAATGTTTTGCCCCTCTAGTTCTTGTTGTACATTTTTTAAGATTCCTAAACTTTTTGTTTGTTGGTTAATTACAATCTTGGTAATTTCTTCTAACAAATCTTTGGCTTTTTCGCCTCCTAAAACACTTTTTCCATTTTTTCCAGCATCTACAATACGTTTTACAGTAGCGTATCTAACTTTAAAAAACTCATCTAAATTATTAGAAAATATACCTAAAAAGCGCATACGTTCTATTAATGGAACATTAGTATCTGCACTTTCCTGCAGTACTCTTTCATTAAATAACAACCAACTTATTTCTCTATTTATGTATTGATTCTTATTTTTTATCATGCTTTTAATTGTTTTGGAAAAATAATTTGTTTTGTTACGCCCTTAGTAATTAAAGACCATGCTTTTATATTAAATTGTAAATGCACCAAACCACTGGTTGGAACGTTTTCAATATAGTTATTTCCTAAAGAATTAGCAATATGTGTAAACGCATAATTATGCCCAAATATTACTACTGTATTAAGGCCGTTGTCTAAAGATTTTAAAAAAGAAAGTACGTTTTCTCCTGAAAAATCATACAACTCATTGGATATCTGAAATTTAGAAAAAGGAAAAATTAATTCTCTACAAAAAATCATACTTGTATGCAAAGCCCTGTTTGCAGGGCTAGAAAACATATAGTCAATATTTAATTGTTGTTTTCTTAACACATTTGCCACCAAAAAAGCATCGTTTATCCCTCTTTCTTTAAGTGGACGATCCTTGTCTTTTACATTATACTCCCAAGAAGATTTACCATGGCGGACAATAATTAAATTTTTCATATGCAATTTACGGTGCTAAACGTTCTACTTTCCAATTAAAATCTTCTTGTATTTTAAAACGAATTCTGTCGTGCAACCTATTTGGTCTTCCTTGCCAAAACTCCATAGAAAAAGGTTTAACAATATAACCACCCCAATGTTCTGGTCGTTCTATTTCTTTACCTTGGTATTCTTTTTCTATTTCTTTTAGTTTATTTTCTAAAGTTTCTCTAGATTCTATTACACTACTTTGGTTAGATATTATTGCCCCGAGCTTACTACCTTCTGGCCTAGACTCAAAATACCCGTCTGAAAGATTTTTAGCTATTTTTTCTGCTTTTCCTTTTATTATTATTTGTCGTTCTAAATTTGGCCAAAAGAAAGACAAACAAACATTAGGGTTAGCGGCAATTGCTTTTCCTTTTTCGCTAGTATAATTGGTGTAAAATATAAAACCTTCGTGCGTAAACTTTTTTAAAAGTACAACTCTACTTTTAGGGTAACCGTCTAAACCTATTGTAGACACCGTCATTGCATTAGCCTCATCTACTCCTTTTGAAGCTTCTACTTCATAAAACCATTTTTGAAAAACCTCCATTGGGTTATCTGAAATAGCATTTTCTACAAGTTCACTTTTCTCGTAGGATTTTCTATAATTACCTAAGTCTTTTTGCATTATTTTCTAGTCTATTTACAAGATACACAAAGATCTGCAAAAGATAGGACAAAGAAAAAAATTGAAAGGCTATTTATTAAAACTCAAAAACTTTTCCATCTTCTGATAACCTAACATTATCAAAAATTTCTTCCGCCTCAGTTTTAAACAATTGTATAGATTTATATCTAGTAGAGTAATGCCCCAAAATTAAAGTACCTACTTCTGCTTTTTGGGCAATAGTTGCTGCTTCTTTTGCTGTAGAATGTTTTGTTTTAACCGCCAAATCTTCTTGAGTATGCAAAAAGGTAGACTCATGATAAAGAGCTGTAGCCTTTTTAATAAGGGGCACTATGTCTGGCTTATACGCAGTATCACTACAAAAAGCATAACTTTTAGGTGGTTCTGGATCAAAAGTTAATTTAGAATTTGAAATAATTTCTCCAGAATCTAAAGTGATATCTTTTCCTATTTTTACATTTTGATAATATACTTTAGGAATCTCATATTGTTCTACAGCTTCTACATTTAGCTTTCTAAGTCCAATTTTTTCTTTAAATAAGTATCCGTTTGTATATACCCTATGATTTAATGGAACAGTTTCTACTACAACTTTATCGTCTTCAAACACTACAACAGACTCTTTAGCTGTTATTTCATGAAAATATAAATTATAATTAGTCCAAGAGTCTCCTAATTTTAATAACAATGTAATTGCTTCTTTTATCCCTTTTGGACCATGTATGTGTAATTCTTTTTCTCTACCTAACAACCTAAACGTAGAAACTAATCCGGGTAAACCAAAAAAATGATCTCCATGTAAATGAGAAATAAAAATATGATTTATTCTTGAAAATTTAATTTTATGCTTCCGCAACTGCACTTGGGTGCCCTCTCCACAATCTATTAAAAACATATGGTTTTTAATTTCTAATAGTTGTGCTGTTGGGTTTGTTAATGTTCTTGGTGTAGCCGCATAACAACCTAATATGGTGAGTTTAATCATTAATTAAATATCAAGATCTCTTTCTATTTCTTCCATTTCAATAATATCCTTAGCTTCTTGAATAGTTGGTGCTACACAAAGTTCTTCCGGAACGTCGTCATAAGAAACTTTATTAGTTACTAATACAAAAGATTTTTTTGAGGCCAGGTGTGTATTAGATAGTTGCAAAAACTCTAATAGGTCATTTGCTGTAATTGTATCAAACGAAAAAAGATTTACAATAATATTATCTTTCTTAATCTTAGGATACTCTTTAATAAGGTTTTCTAAAAAAATAGTAAGCTTAATATTTTCTTGAAAAGCTATAGTCGTATTTCCTTCTTTAGTAAAAATCATATTTATTTAATTTTTGCCGCTAGTAGATAAATTACTGCCATACGTATTGCAACACCATTTTCTACTTGATTAAGAATAATTGATTGCTTAGAGTCTGCAACATCACTCGTAATTTCAACTCCCCTATTTATTGGTCCTGGGTGCATAATAACAATCTCTTTATCTAAACTATTTAAGAGCGCCTTATTAACCCCAAATTGTTGGGTATACTCTCTTGTTGTAGGAAAGTAACTAATATCTAATCTTTCATTTTGTATGCGTAACATATTAGCAACATCGCACCAATTTAGAGCTTTTCTTAAATTAGTTTCTACCGTTACACCTAAAGACTCTATATGTTTTGGTATTAATGTTTTAGGGCCACAAACCTTAACGTTTGCTCCAAGTAATTGTAAGGCAAAAATATTGGACAATGCTACTCTTGAATGTAATATATCTCCAACAATAACCACATTTTTTCCAGCAACGTCTCCAAACTTTTCTCTTATTGAAAAACTATCTAGTAGTGCTTGTGTTGGATGCTCGTGCGCGCCATCTCCTGCATTAATTATTGCTGCTTTTACATGTTTTGACAAGAATATACCAGCTCCAGGGTTTGGATGCCGCATAACAACCATATCTACTTTCATAGATAAAATGTTATTTACCGTATCTATTAAAGTTTCTCCTTTTTTAACAGAAGATTGTCCTGCAGAAAAATTAATTACATCTGCAGATAGTCTTTTTTCTGCAAGTTCAAAAGATAGTTTTGTTCTGGTACTATTCTCAAAAAAGATATTTGCAATGTTTATATCTCTTAAAGAAGGTACCTTTTTAATAGATCTATTTATTACCTCTTTAAAATGATCTGCAGTTTCAAAAATGAGTTGAATATCTTTTTCTTTAAGATATTTTATTCCCAGTAAGTGGTTTACACTTAATTCACTCATTTCTTATTTATTTATTAAATATATTACGTCTTTACCATCATTCTCCTCCCACATAACCTGTACTTTTTCATCGTTTATAGCGTCTACTTGCCTTCCTCTATAGTTAGGCTGTATTGGTAAATGTCTGCTAAATCTACGATCAATAAGTGTAAGTAATTCTACTTCTGAGGGTCTTCCAAAACTTTGTATTGCGGTTAATGCTGCTCTTATGCTTCTTCCGGTAAAAAGAACATCATCTATTAAAACTACTTTTTTATCTTCAACTAAAAAATCAATTTTAGTTTTTGTAGCTTCTAAAGTTTTTTCTCCTCTTCTAAAGTCATCTCTAAAAAAAGTTATGTCTAGGTAACCTAAATTAATTTCTTTTACACCATATTCATCTCTAAGAATTTTAGCCAATCTATCCGCTAAATATTTACCTCTTGGTTGTATTCCTATTAAAACGGTATCTGTAAAATCTAGATGACTTTCGAGAAGCTGACAAGCTAATCGATGTAGAATTATTTTTATTTCTTTTGAGGAAAGTAGAACTTTTTTACTCATGCATTAGGTTCTATACACTTTTTGAAATACAAAAATAGGGAATTATCATTAAAGTAAATACAATTACATTAATGCTTTCCAAAAAATTAAAGACAAAAAAAAGCCCAAACATATGTTTGGGCTTTAAGATTATTTAGAAAGTTGTAATTATGCTTTACCTTCCATTTTATCTTTTAACGCTTGTAAAGCTTCATTAGCATCACCTAAAGTTGGCTTAGCTTCATCAGCAGCAGCAGCTTGTCTTTTAACAGCAGCTTTTACATTACGTTTTTCTTCTTCTCTAAAGATTGCAGTATGACTTGCTACTACACGCTTAAAGTCTTTATTAAATTCAATGATTTTAAATTCTGCTTCGTCTCCTTTGCCTAATTTTTTACCATCTTCTTTTTCTAAATGACGTTGTGGTACAAATGCAACGATATCTTCGTTGAATTCGATTGTAGCTCCTTTATCTACTACATCTGCAATAGTTGCTGTATGTACAGTATCTAAAGCAAACTCAGCCTCATATTTATCCCAAGGATTTTCTGTTGTTTGTTTGTGTCCTAAACTTAATTTACGACCTTCAACATCTAACTCTAAAACCTCAACTTCTAACTTATCCCCTACAGATACAAATTCTGATGGGTGCTTAATTTTCTTAGTCCAAGATAAATCAGAAATATAAATAAGACCATCAATACCTTCTTCTAATTCTACAAACACACCAAAGTTAGTAAAGTTACGTACCACTCCACTGTGCTTAGAACCTACAGGGTATTTATTTGTAATATCAGTCCAAGGGTCTGGCGTTAATTGCTTAATACCAAGAGACATCTTACGATCATCTCTATCTAAAGTTAAAACAACTGCTTCAACCTCATCACCTACTTTTACAAAATCTTGTGCAGAACGTAAGTGTGTAGACCATGACATTTCTGAAACGTGAATTAATCCTTCAACACCTTCAACAACTTCAATAAATGCACCGTAATCTGCTATTACAACTACTTTACCTTTAACTTTGTCTCCAATCTTAATATCTTCAGATAAAGCTTCCCAAGGGTGCTTTTCTAATTGCTTAAGACCTAATTGTATTCTAGATTTGTTTTCATCAAAGTCTAAGATTACAACGTTTAATTTCTGGTCTAATTCTACAACCTCATTTGGATGATTAATTCTACTCCAAGAAAGGTCTGTAATATGTACTAAACCATCTACACCACCAAGGTCAATAAACACACCGTAAGAAGTAATGTTTTTAACCACACCTTCTAATACTTGTCCTTTTTCTAATTGACCAATAATTTCTTTTTTCTGCTCTTCAATATCAGCCTCAATAAGTGCTTTATGAGAAACAACAACGTTTTTAAATTCGTGGTTAATTTTTACAACCTTGAATTCCATTGTTTTGTTTACATACTGATCGTAATCGCGGATTGGTTTAACATCAATCTGAGAACCTGGTAAGAATGCTTCGATTCCGAAAACATCTACAATCATACCACCTTTAGTTCTACACTTAACAAAACCACTAACAATTTCTTCTTTATCATGTGCAGCATTAACTCTATCCCAAGCCATGATTGTTCTTGCCTTTCTATGAGAAAGAACTAACTGACCACTTTTGTCTTCACGGATATCAATTAATACCTCAACTTTGTCTCCTACTTTTAAATCTGGATTGTATCTAAACTCATTTAATGAGATAACACCTTCAGATTTAGCGTTGATATCAATAATTGCTTCTCTTTCGGTTAAGTACACTACTGTACCTTCTACAACCTCTTCATCTGCAGTATCTACGAAGTTTTCAGAAACAAGCTTTTCAAACTCTTCTAATTTAGAGTCTTCTACTTTTTCTATACCTTGTTCGTACTTTTCCCAGTTAAAATTTTCTAAAAACTCTTTAGGATCCTGTACAGGTGCTTCCACCTTTGTTTCTTGTGCTACTGCAGTTTCTTCTGCAGGAACGTTTGCTTTTTCTTCAGCCATTTGAAGATTAAAATTTGTATTCTATGATTTTACAAGAGTTAAACAATTATCACAGAAGTTGTTATGTTTATTTTTATTTAATACCTTTTTCTCTTGTTTCTTTGTAAAAAAGGTGTGCAAAAATAGTCTTTATTTATGATTTTACCAATCTTTTTATTACTAACAAAATATTTAATATATAATTAAGTTTAATTTTAAGAATTCTTGTACTATTTATTAGTATATTGAACTATAAATATTAACCGTTTAAAAAAAATATTATGAGCGTTAAAGCAAAATACCAAGGTGTTTTAAACCTAGGTGAGCAATTAGGAATTAAAAATGGAGATGTTTCTGAAGAAGGTGGTGTCCTAAAAATAAAAGGAGAGGCTAATACTCCTTATGAAAAAAACTTAATCTGGGATAAAATTAAAGAATTAGGTGGTGAGAATGCCTCTGATATTAAAGCAAATATTTCTGTTACAGACAGTTCTGTTTACCATAGACATACTGTTAAAGGTGGCGAATCTTTAAGTAAAATTGCAAAACACTACTATGGTGATGCAATGAAATACAAAGAAATTTTTGCTGCTAACTCTGGAGTTTTAAGTAACCCAGACGTTATTCATCCTGATCAGGAGTTAGTTATTCCTAACTTATAAGAAAAAGTAAATATACTTTTATAAAAAAAGGACGCTAATTAGCGTCCTTTTTACTTTTTTCTATGATTCGTAATGCAAAGTTATACATGCGGTCAAATTGTTCTTCTAAGCCCATATCACTATTATCAAACTCAATAGCATCTTCTGATTTTTGCAAAGGAGAATGTTCTCTATGAGAATCTATATAATCTCTACTTTCTACATTTTTTAGAACCTCTTCAAAAGAAACTTCATCTCCTCTATCTAACAGTTCTTTATAACGCCTATATGCTCTTTTATCTGCAGAAGCTGTCATAAAAACTTTAAGTTCCGCATCTGGAAAAACAACGGTACCAATATCTCTACCATCCATTACAATCCCTTTTTCTTTTCCCATATCTTTTTGCATAGCCACAAGCATTTCTCTTACTTCTTGTATCTCTGCAATTCTACTAACATTTTTAGAAACCTCTAAAGTTCGTATATCTTTTTCTACATTCTCTCCATTTAAGTACATTTCTGAAAAGCCTAAAGCCTTATTGTAGCTAAATTTTAATTTTATTGATGCTAGGTTTTCTAACAAACCTTTGATATTTTCTTCTGCTCCACCAACAAAATTATTTTGCATAGCAAATAACGTAATTGCCCTATACATAGCACCTGTATCTACATACACATACCCTAAAGCCTTAGCCAATTGTTTAGCTATAGTACTCTTTCCTGTAGAGGAGTAACCGTCTATTGCTATAGTTATTTTTTTCATTGACTTATTTTTTAAGTCTCTACAATTTTTTAGCGTTTTTAACCTTTGTTTTTGTTAAAGCAAGGTCAATTACTTCATGCATATCTGTTACGTAATGGAAAGTTAAACCTTTTAAATAACTTTCTTTTATTTCTAAAATATCTTTTTTATTAGCTTCACACAAAATAATTTCTTTAATACGAGCTCTTTTTGCCGCAAGTATTTTTTCTTTTATTCCACCTACAGGCAACACCTTACCTCTTAAAGTAATTTCGCCTGTCATAGCTAAACTTTTCTTTACTTTACGCTGTGTAAACAAAGAAACCAAAGATGTTAACATAGTTATACCAGCACTTGGCCCATCTTTTGGCGTAGCACCTTCCGGCACGTGTATATGCACATTATACTTATCAAAAAAACCTTCTTCTATTCCAAAAACATCAGCGTTAGATTTTATATACTCCATAGCAATGGTAGAAGACTCTTTCATAACCTTACCTAGGTTACCCGTAATGTTTAAAGCTCCTTTACCTTTAGATAAAATAGATTCAATAAAAAGAATATCGCCACCAACACTAGTCCATGCTAAACCTGTAACCACACCGGCAACATCATTATTCTCATATTTATCTCTTTCTAATCTTGGAATACCTAATACATCCTCCACATCATCATTACTAATTTTAATATTGTAATCTTCTTCGGTTGCAATAGATTTTGCTGCATAACGCACCATTTTAGCAATCTGCTTTTCTAAAGAACGAACACCAGACTCACGTGTATACCCTTCTACAATTTTTTCTAATTGCGGTTTAGCTATTTTTAAGTCTTTATCAGACAACGCGTGTTCTTTTAATTGCTTTGGCAACAAATGTTTTTTAGCTATTTCTACTTTTTCTTCTATAGTATAACCTGTAACATTTATCATTTCCATTCTATCCCTTAATGCTGGCTGAATAGAACCTATATTATTTGCTGTTGCAATAAACATTACCTTAGAAAGGTCATATCCCATTTCTAAGAAATTATCATAAAACTCACTATTTTGTTCTGGATCTAAAACCTCTAACATTGCTGATGATGGATCCCCTTGGTGACTATTAGATAATTTATCTATCTCATCTAAAATAAAAACAGGATTTGATGTTCCTGCCTTTTTTAGACTCTGAATAATTCTTCCTGGCATTGCGCCTATATAGGTTTTTCTATGTCCTCTTATTTCTGCTTCATCACGTAAACCACCTAAAGAGATTCTAACATATTCTCTTCCTAAGGCTTCTGCAACAGATTTTCCTAAAGATGTTTTACCTACTCCTGGAGGACCATAAAGGCAAAGAATTGGAGATTTCATATCATTTCTAAGCTTTAAAACAGCTAAATACTCTACAATTCTTTTTTTAACATCTTCTAAACCATAATGATCACGGTCTAATATTTTCTGCGCTCTTTTTAAATCGAATTTATCTTTAGAAAACTCTTCCCATGGCAAATCTAAAAACAGATCTAAATAATTTCTTTGAATAGAATATTCTGCAACCTGCGGATTCATACGTTGCATTTTTGCTAATTCTTTATCAAAATGCTCCCCTACTTTTTTATTCCACTTTTTAGTTTTTCCTTTTTCGCGCATTTCCTGAATTTCCTCATCATAAGAAACCCCTCCAAGTTCTTCCTGAATGGTTTTCATTTGTTGATGTAAAAAATACTCGCGTTGTTGCTTATCTAGATCGTTACGAACTTTAGACTGTATATCATTTTTTAACTCCAATTTTTGAAGTTCAACATTCATATACTTTAAAGTAGCTAATGCACGTTCTTTTAAATTTCCAATCTCTAATAAGTCTTGCTTAGCAGATACTTCTAAATTAAGGTTTGAAGACACAAAGTTTATTAAAAAAGAATTGCTCTGAATATTCTTAATTGCAAAAGAAGCTTCGCTTGGAATATTAGGGTTATCTCTTATAATTTTTAAAGCCAAGTCTTTAATCGACTCTATAATAGCTAAAAATTCGGAACTATTTTGATCTTCTCTTTCTTCTTTTGTTTCTCTTACTGTTGCCGTTAAATAAGGCTCTTGGGTTAAAACCTCTGCAATTTCAAATCTTTTTTTACCTTGTATAATAACTGTTGTATTACCATCTGGCATTTTTAAAACTCTTAGAATTCTTGCTACAGTACCTAAAGTATTTATATCGTCTACACCCGGATTCTCCGTTTCCTCATCTTTTTGAGAAACTACACCAATAACTTTACTTCCCTTATTAGCGTCTTTAATTAATTGAATAGACTTATCTCTACCAGCAGTAATTGGCACTACCACCCCCGGAAACAACACTGTATTTCGTAAAGGCAATATTGGCAATGTTTCTGGCAAGTCCTCGCTATTCATTTTTTCTTCATCCTCTGGCGTTAATAACGGTATTAACTCAGAATCTTCATCTATACTATGCAAAGACATATTGTCAAAACTTGAAAATTTGGAATCTCCCATATACTTATTTCGGTCATTTTGTCATTAAAACAACAAAAATCTCTTTTATCTAATTAATAATTTACTTTATAAAGTACTGATTTTATATACTTTACTATCCTCTTCTTATTCTACTACACATATAAAAACAATTGTTATGCCAATTACTATAAAAAGACAAGCTGTTCTATTTTTATTTTCTCAGTAACATCTATTGCAAAAAATAATTCCCTATAGGTTTTAAACAATTACACCTCTTTTAATTTTAGAAAATAACATACTAATAAGCCGCTACAATTATGCCATTAATTATACTTTTCTCTTATATTACAATACAAGCTAAAGGAAATAGAAGCACTAGTATTTATGTCTCTAAAAAAACAAGAAACTAACGTATTTTAAATTGAAGACAACTAAAAGCAAAGAAAGAAGCTTTATTAGCAATCAATCTTATTATTAACAACCTATGGATATAAACTTTTTTTTGTACTAAATCTTTTTTTCAACTTTAGTAAGCAATAACATACCTACTAAAAAAAAGATTCCTAAAAAAATAATTGCGTTACGCATGCTTCCCGTATACTGTGCAACAAAACCATAAAGAAAAGTTCCTATTACAATTCCTATTTTTTCTGCCACATCATAAAAACTAAAAAAAGAAGCCGTATCTGTAGTTTCTGGTATAAATTTAGAATATGTTGATCTAGATAAAGCTTGTATACCACCCATTACCAAACCTACACAACCAGCAGCTATATAAAAATCGTTTGGAGTAATTACAAAATAAGCATAAATACATATAAGAACCCATAGTGCGTTAACTACTATTAAAGTTTTTATATTTCCATATTTTTTTGATGCTTTTGCGGTTACAGTAGCTCCAAGTATTGCTACTATTTGAATAACCAAAATACTAACAATAAGACCTGTAGTACGCTCGCCGTCTGTTCCCCAATTTATTTCCTCTTCTCCAAAATAGGTAGCAATAAGCATTACTGTTTGCACAGCCATACTGTACACAAAAAAGGCAATTAGATATCGTTTTAGCTTAACCTCATCACTTAATTTATTCCAAACTAATTTTAGCTCTTTAAAACCGTTAAGAATAACATTTTTTTTATCCCCTTCTTTTTTATTTCCTATTGGCAGATGGTAAAATGTATATTGTGCAAAAATTATCCACCAAATACCCACACTTAAAAAAGATACCTTCATAGCTTCTATTGAAGCATTATTTTTTGCTAATTCTTTTGCTGCTTCAATTTCTGAATCTATACCTGTTTGTAATACACTTTCTGGTATACTTAAATCAAAAACAAAAAAACTAGGCTGCAATACCATTGCTAAATTTATTACCAACAATAAAACACTACCTATATACCCCAAAGAAAACCCTTTTGCACTTATAGCATCTTGTTGCTCCTCATAGGCTACATCTGGTAAATAAGAATTATTTATTGCAAAGCTTACCCAAAAACCAACTAAACCAAAAAAGTAACACACTAAGCCTAAATATATATTCTCTAAAGAGAACCAATACAAGCCAATACAAGAAACTCCTCCGAGGTAACAGAAGAATTTCATAAATATTTTTTTATTACCTAAATAGTCTGCAACCCCAGAAAGTAATGGAATTATAATGGTTATAAAAACAAAAGCCGCAGATGTTGTGTAACTAATTAAAGGGGCTCTGGAAATTTCTACCCCAAAAACAGAAACTTTTTCTATGCCAGCCATTCTAAATAAAGCACCATAAAAAATTGGAAATACTGCTGATGAAATTACTAAACTATATACCGAGTTAGCCCAATCGTAAAAAGCCCATGCATTTAATAATTTTTTGCTACCCTTTATTGCTATTGCCTTTGCCATATTTATCTAAAAAAAAGACCATTCTTTACAATAAGAACAGTCTTTAAATTTACCATTATAATATAATATTTTACCTAAAAGTAGTTACTCCAAATTTTGCAGCTTCTGCTTTTGCTAATGGAGCCCACTCTGTTAAATTTGCTATTCTAGTATCATTAGATGGGTGCGTACTCATAAACTCTGGTGGCGCCTCTCCTCCACTATTTGCTTTCATTCTTTTCCATAATTCTGCTGCTTCAGTTGGGTCGTAACCCGCAATTGCCATTATTTGCAAACCTATTCTGTCTGCTTCTGTTTCATGACTTCTACTAAAAGGCAACATTCCTAAAACATTAGAACCTACACCATAAAATTGGTTAAATAATGCTAATTTATTTTCATCTTGTATAGCAACATTACCAGCTACCGCTAAGCCTTGTTGTACAGCACTTGCACTCATACGTTGTGCTCCATGATCCGCTAATGCATGCGCAACCTCATGCCCCATAACTACTGCAATACCCCTTTCTGTTTGGGTTATTGGTAATATACCTGTATAAAATACTATTTTACCGCCTGGCATACACCATGCGTTTACTGTAGGATCATCTACTAAATTATATTCCCATTTATAATCTTTTAAATATCCTGGATAGCCATTTGCTGTTAACCAACGTTCTGCGGCAGAAGAAATTCTTTGCCCCACTTTAGTAACCGTATTTGCATCTGCAGTACCGGTAAGCACTTTATTTTCTCCTAAAAAACTATCATACTGTGCAAAAGCAGTCGGAAAAATTTGACTATTAGGATAAAAGTTCATTATTTTTTTTCCTGTAAAAGGATTGGTCTTACATGCTACTACACCTAGGAATACAGTAGCCATTAAAATTATTTTTTTCATTGTAATGTGTGTTTAGTATTTGGGAAAATACAAAAAAATTATTTTCCTTTAATATTCAACCCTGTAAAATCTTTACTTATTACTATAGAATTTGTACCATTAAACTTTATGTCTTTTAACGAAACCTTTTCATTATCTATAAACACTTCTTTAATTTTAAATGGTAGGCCATGTAAATTTAGCTTTATAGTTTCATAAGATGTTATATAAGTACCGCTCTTAAATTGTTGTATACTTAACTGCGATTCTTTTCCTACTAATTTAAAATTTCTAAGACTAAATCTACCCTTAGCATAATCATAACCTTCTTGTGCGTCTTCATATACTGTAGAGTTTTCTGTTCCTAATTTATAATAAACATCTATAACTAATTCTGTTATTTCTTTTTCTCCAACATACTGTTGTACTGGGTACTTCGGTATCATTGCTCCTTCTTTTATAAATAATGGTATTTTATCTATATCTGCAGCTACCCATTTTTCTATACCTCCTGTTACCACTTCTTCTGTCCAAAAATTAAACCATTTACCTCTAGGAATATACATTCTTCTTCCTTTTGCATTTGGTTCTTGTACTGGACAAACTAAAATATGATCTCCAAAAATAAACTCATCGGTTCTAAAATGAGTTTGTGGATCCTCTTGATCAAAGTATGTTAATGGTTTTAACATCGGATTTTTCTCTTTAGAGTACTTCCAAAACATTGTATATAAATAAGGTAACAACTGGTACCTTAACTCTATAAACTTACGTACAATTTTAGTAACCTCTGGATCAAAAGACCATGGTTCTTGATCCCCGTGGTCCCCACTAGAATGCACTCTACAAAAAGGGTGAAAAATTCCTAATTGAATCCATCTTGCAAAAAGCTCTCCATTTGGTTGCTCTGCAAAACCTCCTATATCTGAACCTACAAAAGACATTCCGCTTAAACACATACGCTGCATTTGCACATTTGCAATCCAAAGGTGTTCCCAAGTAGCAACATTATCTCCTGTCCAAGTAGACGAATATCTTTGTGTACCAGAATAAGCTGCTCTTGTAATTACAAATGGTCTTTTTGGATAAACGTGCTTTTTAACCCCTTCATAAGTAGCTCTTACCATTTGCATGCCGTAAATATTGTGTGCTTTTCTATGGCTACATGGGTGGCCATCATAATCGTGCCTCATATCTAACGGTGCGGTTTTTCCTGGAACTTCCATAATAGCAGGCTCATTCATATCATTCCACATTCCATGCACTCCTACCTCAGACATCATTTCTTTATACAACTCTGCCCACCATTCTCTCACTTCTGGGTTTGTAAAATCTGGAAAATTACATTTTCCTGGCCAAACCTTACCATTCATATACGGTCCATCGGCTCTTTTACAAAAATAATCGTTTTCCATTGCTTCTTGGTATACCCAATAATTTGGATCTACTTTTATTCCTGGATCTATCATTGCAACAGTCTTAAAACCATCTTCATACAATTCATCTACCATACGCTTTGGATCTGGAAATTTAGTTTTATCCCAAGTAAAACATCTAAAACCATCCATATAATCTATATCTAGATAAATTGCGTCGCAAGGTATACGTAGATCTCTAAACTTTTTTGCTATTTCTTTTACTCTACTTTCTGGAAAATAACTCCATTTAGATTGATGGTATCCTAAAGCCCATAATGGTGGTAATTCTGGAGTACCTGTTAGATCCGTATAGCCTCGAACTACTTTAGCCATATCTGGACCATAGAAAAAATAATAATTCATTTCTCCACCATCTGCCCAAAAGCTAGTAATATTTCTTCTTTCATGAGAAAAATCAAAATAAGATTTAAAGGTATTATCAAAAAAAACACCATAAGCTTTGCTATGGTGTAATCCTATATAAAAAGGTATTGCCTTATACAAGGGATCCTGGTCTTTTCCGTAGGCGTATTGGTCTGTAACCCAGTTATGAACTCTTTTCCCT
This sequence comes from uncultured Maribacter sp., assembly GCA_947504045.1. Taxonomy (GTDB): domain Bacteria; phylum Bacteroidota; class Bacteroidia; order Flavobacteriales; family Flavobacteriaceae; genus Maribacter_B. Next base: position 80,524 of record CANNFY010000004.1, on the reverse strand, counting down.
TTTAAATTGGAATGCGTAGCCTTATCTCCCATTCCGTAAAAACTTTCGGAATTTTGGGTAATCTTACTCATTTTTACTGTATTACCCCCATACTCATAATTCTCCTCCCAATGAAAACCTAATTCGTCTTCATTAATAATATTACCTTCTAAATCTGATATTTGAGTACGCATGGTTTTTTTATCTATTAAAACCTGCAACTTTTCTGTTTCTATAATATACTCAGTTTCCTGCTCTTTTACCTCTAATTTATTGTACCCTTTATTAGCATCTTCGCTAATAGCATACGAAAAATCAGGTTCAAAAACATAATCTGTTGCATACCTAAAGCGTAAAACACTATCTCTTAAAACAGTAATTTGTAATACTACTCCATTCTCAGATGTAAAAAATACCTTATCTGCATCTTGCTTAAGAGTTACTATATTATTGGGATATAAATTTCCCTTATATTCTAATTCTGTATTTGTTATCATAACAATTTAACTTTAATACTGATCAAAAAAATTGTAGATCGTACTATTATAAACTTACTGTATTTTTTTATGGTATAACGATACAATTATTTCTCTTATTGTAAAACAACAATACCTAAAGGCGGTAATGTAATTTCTATAGACTGTTCGTAATTATGCCATTTCTTTTTCTGTATTTTAATAGCGCTGTTTTTTATTCCGCTACCACCATATTTTTTAGCATCACTATTTAATATTTCTGCAATCTTTCCTTTTTTAGGTATGCCTATTCTATAATTTTCTCTTGTAACCGGCGTAAAATTACATGCAATATAAATATCATTCTTTGCATCATGGCCCTTTCTTATATAAGTAAGTACCGAGTTTTGATGATCACCATAATCTATCCATTTAAATCCATCTGGACTAAATTGTTTTTCATGTAATGCAGGGTACTCTTTATACAGTTTATTTAAATCTTTTACAAAATCTTGAACTCCTGAATGTACTTTATATTGTAACAAATGCCAATCTAAACTTTGTTGAAAATTCCATTCTGAGGATTGACCAAATTCACCTCCCATAAATATTAAATTTGTACCAGGATGCGTAAACATATAGCCAAACATAAGTCTGAGATTTGCAAAACGTTGCCACTCGTCTCCAGGCATACGATATAAAAGAGATTGTTTACCATATACTACCTCATCGTGCGAAAAAGGCAGCATAAAGTTTTCTGTAAAAGCATAGGTCATACTAAACGATAAATCGTTTTGATGGTGTTTTCTGTAAATTGGTTCTTTCTTAAAATATTCTAGCGTATCATGCATCCAACCCATCATCCATTTCATTCCAAAACCTAAACCTCCTAAACTAACTGGTTTAGACACCCCTGTAAACGCAGTAGATTCTTCTGCTATGGTTTGTACACCTTCGTAATTTTCGTAAACAGCTTGGTTTAGTTCCCTTATAAATGATAGTGCTTCTAGGTTTTCATTATTACCATACATATTAGGTTCCCATTCTCCGTCTTCTCTAGAATAATCTAAATAAATCATAGAAGCTACCGCATCTACCCTTAAAGCATCTGCATGAAAATGATCTAACCAAAATAGCGCATTACTTATTAAAAATGCACGTACTTCATTTCTACCGTAATTAAAAATTAAACTTTTCCAATCTGGATGATAGCCTTTTCTACGGTCTGGATGTTCGTATAAATGAGATCCATCAAAAAATCCTAAACCATGAGCATCTTCTGGAAAATGAGAAGGTACCCAATCTAAAATTACTCCAATATCATTTTGATGAAATTTATCTACTAATAATTTAAATTCTTCTGGTTCTCCAAATCTAGATGTTGGAGCAAAATAACCTGTAAGTTGATACCCCCAAGAAGGGTCATACGGGTATTCCATTATTGGCATAAACTCTACATGTGTAAATCCCATTTCTTTAACATATGATACCAAATCATCTGCTAATTCTGTATAGGATAGAAATTTATTTTCTGCCTTCTTTTTCCACGACCCTAAATGTACCTCGTAAACAGAATATGGTTTATCTAAACCATTTTTATCTTTCCTATAACCCATCCAATCTTTATCGGACCAAGAATATTTTTTATCCCATATTACAGACGCTGTTCTTGGAGGGTGCTCACAGTAGCGGGCAAAAGGATCTGCCTTTTCTGTAACAGCACCATGGTTATTAGAAAATATTTTATACTTATAAATTTCTCCGTGGCCAACATCGGGTATAAAGCCTTCCCAAATTCCACTTTCGTCCCATCTAACATATAACTCATGCTCTCCATGGTTCCAATTATTAAAATTTCCTACTACAGAAATTGTTCTTGCTGTAGGTGCCCAAACGGCAAAATAAGTACCTTTTTGACCATTAACCTCTATAACATGAGACCCTAATTTTTCATATAATCTATAGTGTTTTCCGGATTTAAAAAGGTTAATATCAAAATCTGAAAATAAACTATGTGGAATAACATTTGGCATAATTATATAGTATTTATCGTAAATCTAAGCAACTTTAAACAAAAAACGTAGTATTTAAATTTATAGTTAACTACAAGACTTTATCTTTACATTAAAATATTCGTTTTTAAAAGTTGGAATGCTTTTTGATATATTTAGTTCATCAATTTAAACAAAAGAAACCAGATTACTCATTAAAAAAAATTATTATGAAAAAAATAGGACCCTTTATTGTTGTTTTTTTAAGTTTATTTATCCTTTCATGTGAAGGACCACAAGGGCCAGCTGGTTTTGACGGAATAGACGGAGATGTTTTTGAAGCCGAAGCTTTTGAAATTAATGTAGACATGACTTTTAATAGTAATGCTAATACTTTTGAATATTTAGCATCTAACTACAGTAATGGCATAACAGTTTTAGAAAGTGATGTTGTTTTAATATATAGACTAGAAGAAGTAATTAATGGTCTTGATATATGGAGACAACTTCCACAACCTATAATTACAGAAAACGGTACTGCTTTTTATAATTTTGATTTTACCTCTGGAGATTACAGTATTTATTTAGAACCAGAATTTGATGCTAGTTTAACAAGTACAAACCTAACCGATAACCAATGGTTTAGAATTGTTGTTGTTCCTGCTGTAATTCTTAATAGCGGTACTTTTGATAAAACCAACTTATCTTCTTTACTAGAAAATGTTGGAATAGATGAAAATAGTATTGAAACTTTTACTATAAATTAACAGTTTTACTGAAAGGTTACTCCACCATACACGACTAGTTTACAAAAAAATAATATGTATTTAAGAATTTTAGCCATAATAGCTTTTGCCATTACTAGTTGCAAAGGAATATCTCAAAAAAAAGAAATAACTAAAGAGACTACAAAAGAAACATACAAAGTATCTAAAACAGATGCTGAGTGGAGAAAAGAACTTACAGATATACAATATTACATACTTAGAAAAGCAGGTACCGAAACCCCAGGAACTAGTGAATTTCTACATAATAAAGAAGAGGGCACATATGTTTGTGCAGCTTGTAGCACTCCTTTATTTAAAAGTGAACACAAATTTGATTCTGGAACAGGATGGCCAAGTTTTGATAGAGAAATTAAAGATAATGTTGCTTTTGATGTAGATTATAAAATTGGCTACAAGAGAACCGAAGAGCATTGTGCAACTTGTGGTGGCCATTTAGGGCATGTTTTTAATGATGGACCAAAAACTACCGGAGAAAGACACTGTATAAATGGTGCTGCATTAAAATTTATTCCAAAAAGTTAGTTATCTATTTAAAAGTACTAAAATGTAGAATAAGGTTATATAAACTTTGTTCTACATTTTTTTTATTCTACCCTAAACAGTTCTACACTTATACTAAATGTTTAAAGTAACACATATTAATTTAATTTTGAATTAAATCTTTTCAGTTTGTTTTGTACTTTTGCAGTTCAAATTTTATATAAAAAAGATAGATATATGAGCACTTTTGATGTTATTGTTTTAGGTAGCGGACCAGGAGGTTACGTAGCTGCAATTAGAGCCTCTCAATTAGGTTTAAAAACAGCTGTTATAGAAAAAGAAAACCTTGGTGGTATTTGTTTAAATTGGGGATGTATTCCTACCAAAGCTTTAATTAAATCTGCGCAAGTATTTGAGTATCTTAAACATGCAGAAGACTACGGGCTTAAAGCTGATAATGTTGAAAAAGATTTTGATGCTGTTGTAAAACGTAGTAGAGACGTTGCAGATGGAATGAGCAAAGGTGTTCAATTCCTAATGAAAAAAAACAAGATTGAAGTAATAAATGGTTTTGGTAAATTAAAACCAGGTAAAAAAGTAGATGTTACTGCAGAAGATGGTACTGTTACAGAATATTCTGCACAAAATATTATTGTTGCAACTGGTGCTCGTAGTAGAGAATTACCTAGTTTACCGCAAGATGGCAAAAAAATAATTGGATACAGACAAGCCTTAAGCCTTGAAAAACAACCTAAAGAAATGATTGTTGTTGGTAGTGGTGCAATAGGTGTTGAGTTTGCATACTTTTATAATGCAATGGGTACTAAAGTAACTGTTGTAGAATATCTTCCAAATATTGTTCCTGTAGAAGATGAAGATGTTTCTAAGCAATTAGCACGTAGCCTTAAAAAAGCCGGAATAAAAGTAATGACTTCTGCCGAAGTTACTTCTGTAGATACCTCTGGTAAAGGAGTAAAAGCTACTGTAAAAACTTCTAAAGGTGAAGAAGTTTTAGAAGCAGACTTAGTACTTTCTGCTGTTGGCATTAAAACTAATATTGAAAATATAGGATTAGAAGAAGTTGGTATTGCTACCGATAGAGACAAAATTCTAGTAAACGATTTTTACCAAACAAATATTCCTGGTTATTTTGCAATTGGTGATGTTACACCTGGAGCAGCATTAGCACATGTTGCATCTGCAGAAGGTATACTTTGTGTAGAAAAAATTGCAGGAATGCATATAGAGCCTTTAGATTATAGCAACATTCCTGGTTGTACATACTGTTCTCCAGAAATTGCCTCTGTAGGTTTAACAGAAAAAGCAGCTAAAGAGCAAGGTTTAGATATTAAAGTTGGTAAATTTCCTTTCTCTGCAAGTGGTAAAGCAAAAGCTTCTGGAACTCCAGATGGTTTTGTAAAAGTTATTTTTGATGCCAAATACGGAGAATGGTTAGGATGCCATATGATTGGTGCTGGAGTTACAGATATGATTGCAGAAGCTGTTGTAGCTCGTAAATTAGAAACTACTGGTCATGAAATATTAAAAGCAGTACACCCACACCCTACAATGAGTGAAGCAGTTATGGAAGCTGTTGCGGATGCTTATGATGAAGTAATACATTTATAAAATAATAATTTATGTAAGAGCAGCAATATCTTAATTTACAGTTATTGCTGCTTTTTTTATACCAAAATATATGCTAAAAATATTTAGATTAACTGCAATTTTAGAAGGTATTTCTTATTTACTTTTATTTGGCTTAACTATGCCTCTTAAATATTTAGCAAATATTCCTGAACCTAATAAGTTTGTAGGTTATGCTCACGGGTTTCTTTTTATAGCTTATGTAATTTTGGCTATCATATTTTGGTTCGAAAAAAAATGGAGCATAAAACGTTTAGCCATTTTATTAATTGCATCATTACTTCCTTTTGCTACTTTTTATGTAGACAAAAAATATTTAAAAGAAGCTTAAAAATTAGTTAGCAACTAAATCACAGTACCAAAAAGACGTATCCCAAGCGGGATCTTTTATAAAACAATCGTCATCATTTTTTGAAGAGGTATAATTCCTAAGCACCTTTTCTCCTATCGTAAAATTTATTGGTTTTTTAAAAATTGGCCCATCATACACAAATGTATGAAACTCTCCATTTTCACCACATAAATCAACATTATCGGGTAAGTCTTTAATAAAATTTTCATCTATTATTCTACCACAAAAAGAAACATCTAACATCTTTGCATTAACACAAACGGTAATAGCTTTATATCCTTTTTCTAAAAATTCTTCTAGTAATTTTTTGGTGTTTTTTTTCCAAAGTGGAAAAACTCCTTTTACACCTACTTCTGATAACTTTTTTTCTCTATATACTCTTAAATCTTCTAAAAAAATATCACCGAAAAAAGAATATTCAAACCCCTCTTTTACAAGGTTTTTCATTACTTTTTTCATTTCTAAATTATAACTATCTATACTTACATTACCAGCTAATTGTATTTTTTGTAATGGAATACCAATGGACTTTGCTTGTTGTTCCAGTAGCTCTATAGATAGACCATGCATAGAAACCCTATTAAAATCTGTATTTACTGTAGTTACAAGTTTAGATATAGCATACTCCTTTTCCGCTAGAATTTTGTCTAAAGCTAGAACTGCATCTTTACCTGAACTCCAATTAAAATATGCTTTTTTCAATTACAGAAAACTCTTAATTGCCAAATCATAACTTTGAAGTCCAAACCCTAAGATTACCCCTTTTGCAGCTGGCGAAATATAAGAAACATGCCTAAAATCTTCTCTTTTATGAGTGTTAGATATATGCACTTCTACTGTTGGAGTTTCAACTCCTTTAACAGCGTCGCCAATACCTATAGAAGTGTGTGTATAAGCGCCTGCATTTAATACAATACCTTGATAAGAGAAACCAACTTCATGTATCTTACTAATTATTTCTCCTTCTATATTAGATTGATAATATTCTAAATCTACTGTCGGAAATTTTTCTTTTAACTCTGTAAAATAATCTTGAAAAGTTGTACTTCCGTAAACTTCTGGCTCTCTTTTTCCTAATAAGTTTAAATTAGGCCCATTTAATATTAAAATCTTCATGGGCTAAAAATACTAATAATGCCTTTAATTGTAGTAAAGCCATATCATTATTTACCTACTTTTAATAATTAAAAAAGAAATAAATACTCTATTACAACAGAAGAAAAAGTAACCTGATCATTAACAACAAAATAAGAAACATTAAACTCATTAGTACCGTTTCTTAAATCTATACCTACAGAAGGTCTATAATAAAGTGCTCCTTCGTTTCCACTATTAATACCAACAGCGTAACCAAAATCGCTACCAAATTTAAAGCCAACATTTTTTCCTGGATATACTCTTAATGATGCCCCTACTGGCAAAAATTGAAGATTAGAAAACCCTGTACTAACAGAACTTGAATTAACTATATTTTGTTCTTCACCAAAGGCATTAAAAAAACCTGCTGTAACACCTACATCTAAAGCCTTACTAACTCCCCAATGGTGGTACATATCTACTCCTAACCCAAAAGTATATGCTTCAGAAAAATCGCCTACTATAAAGCCTGCATTTAAACCTGCTCTAAAGTTTGTTCTGTCTACATTACGCTGCGCACTTACTGCTAAGGTTACAAAGGTGAATATTAAGATAAATACATTTTTTTTCATAATTGCTTAATTTATAGAAACGTAAATATAACTGCCATGTATTCTACCTCCTCATTTTTGTTGTGAGTGTTAAAATTATAGTGGTGGAATTACAAACTAAGTAGTTTATAATTTTTTTTGCATAAAAAAAGCAGGAGAAAAACTCCTGCTTTTTAACTATTTTGTGTCTAAATCTTATAAGAAATATACAGCAGATAGCTGCAAAACTCTGTTTTTAGATTTTGTATCTTTAATAGCGTTTATAAAACCTGCACTAAATCGTAATTGAAAATAAAATTCATCATTTAAACGGTAGCCCGCACCAGCACCTAAACCAAAATCTAATCTATTAGATTCTAAAAAGGTATTAGTTGTTGCTCCTCCAAAGCTATTTCCATCTAGATTATCTGCAAATAAAACTCCTACATGTGGTCCTGCTTCTATATATAGCTCATCCCAAACATTATACTTTACAATAACTGGCACTGTTAAATACCAAAAATTTAAATCATCTTCAAAGAAACCTCCACTACCCTGTAATGATACTAACGCTTCTGGCTGAATAGTTATCATATCATTAAAAGGAATTTCTAATAACCCTCCTACATGAAAACCTGGCTTAGAGTCATAACTATATGTAGAATCTCCTCCTAAAGAAGACATATTTAAACCAACTTTACCTCCAAATCTAATATCAGAACTAGAAGATGTTGTTCCTTGAATTACTTGGGCATTCATTTGCATAAGCCCTAGGCTTAAAAATGCGATTATTACATAAATACTTTTTTTCATAACTAGTTAGTGTTTTAATTGAGTGCCAAATGTACATAATTATACGCATTTGAATAAAAAAGTGCTTTAAAATATGTATCCTATAATGGTAATAAATGTGGTATTTTTAACATTAAAAAAACTTCTAAACGTTATTTTTAAAGCAAATAATTAATAAAACAGATTAGTATCTTTACTATATGAATTGGAAACATGCCCTGAAAGACTATGAACACTACCTTAAACTAGAAAGGGGCTTATCTACTAATTCTATAAAAAATTACATTTTAGATGTAGAAAAACTAACCCTTTTTTTAACCTCGTGTAATTCTAACTCTTCTCCCTTAAGTATAGATAAAGAAACGGTACAACAGTTTGTATATGAAATAGCAAAAGTAGTAAACCCTAGATCACAGGCTAGAATAATTTCTGGCCTAAAAAGTTTTTTTAGTTATCTAATTTTTGAAGATTATAGAGAGGATAACCCGATGGATTTGGTAGAATCTCCTAAAATTGGAAGAAAATTACCCGACACCTTATCTGAAAAAGAAATAAACAATTTAATTAGTGCTATAGATTTAAGCAAACCAGAAGGGGAACGTAATAGAGCTATTATAGAAACACTTTATGGGTGTGGTTTACGAGTTACAGAATTGGTAGATTTAAAAATTTCTGATTTATTTTTTGAAGAAGATTTTATTAAGGTTACTGGAAAAGGGAACAAACAGCGTTTTGTTCCTATAAGCAACATAAATAAAAAATACATTACCATTTACAAGAAAGAAATTCGCTCACACTTAAATATTCAAAAAGGTTTTGAAGACACTTTATTTTTAAACCGTAGAGGCAAGCAATTAACTAGAGCTATGATTTTTACTATAGTAAAACAATTGGCAGAAAAAATTGGGTTACATAAAAATATAAGTCCACATACGTTTAGGCACTCTTTTGCCACTCACTTATTAGAAAATGGTGCAGATCTAAGAGCAATACAACAAATGTTAGGGCATGAAAGTATTACTACAACAGAAATTTATATGCATGTGGATCGCAGCCACTTAGCAGAAGTTATGCATAAGTTTCATCCAAGAAATTAAAACTTGAATTTACCGCCTACAGTAAGTAAACTAGGAGTATTGGCTCTCAAATATAAAGTAACCACTTATAAAAAGTAAAATATACAACTACTTTAACAAAACGTTTAACACTAATCTTTAAACTGGCTATAATCTCTATTATAGGGTCTAATTATTAAGCGTGCTTCTCGATCAAAACGTATATAATTATACACCCAATTTACAAATACTATTGCTCTATTTCTAAATCCAATTAAAAAAAATAGGTGTACAAACATCCAAACAAACCAAGCAAACACACCTTGAAATTTAAATCTGTTTGTATCTGCAACAGCTTTGTTCCGCCCAATTGTAGCCATGCTACCTTTGTCTTTATAGGCAAAAGGTTGCAGCTCTTTACCTTCTAATAAATTAATTAAATTTTTGGCTAAATTTTTTCCTTGTTGTATTGCAGGTTGCGCCATCATTGGATGCCCTCTAGGTGTTTCGTCATTTTCTATACACGCAACGTCACCAATTGCAAAAATTTCTGGGTAATCTATTATTTGGTTAAATTCATTTACACGTATTCTATTACCTCTAACTAACAACTCTTTAGCATCTATCCCTTTTATTGTTGCACCCATTACTCCTGCTGCCCAAACAACTGTAGCGCTATTAAACGTAAGCTCTGTTTTTGTAGTTACTAGTTTTCCATTATACCCAGTTACTCTCGTATTTTTCCAAATTTCTACCCCTAGTTTTTCTAAAAATTCTTCTGCCTTTTCAGAAGCTTTTTCACTCATGCCTGGTAAAATACGGTCTCCGCTTTGCACTAAATTTATTTGTGCTCTTCTGGTATCTAAATCTGGATAATCTTTTGGTAAAACTCCTTTTTTAATTTCTGCCAAAGCTCCTGCTAGCTCAACGCCAGTTGGACCACCACCAACAATAACAAAATTCATTAATGCATCTCTTTCATGCATTTCATCAGTTAGTAAAGCCTGTTCAAAATTTTCAATTATTAAACTTCTTAAATCTAAAGATTGCGGAATACTCTTCATTGTCATAGCATTTTCCTCAATCTCTTTATTTCCAAAAAAATTAGTTTCAGAACCTGTAGCTATAACCAAATAATCGTAAGACAAATCTCCAATTGTTGTTACAATCGATTTTTCTTTAGGGTTTATTTTCTTTACCTCTGCTAATCTAAAATGAAAATCTTTATAATCTTTAAGAACCTTACGTATTGGATAAGCAATAGAATCTGGCTCTAAACCTCCGGTAGATACTTGGTATAATAAAGGTTGAAAAGTATGGTAGTTATTTTTATCTATGAGTACTACTTGAACTTCTTTTTTATTTAATTTTTGTGCTAATGACAAACCACCAAAACCACCACCAATAATTACAATTCTAGGACAACTTAACTTAGGAATATTCATAGATAAAGATATACTGTAAAATTAACGATTAACAGTTTATAAAACCAAAACTATATATGGTTTTTCTATTTTAATAGCTTTACCTAATACACTGTTTATTTTATAGTTTTTATGGTAAAATATTTTTTTTAAATATATCTTGTAACAAATTATGCATTTTATATACTAATTAAAAAAACAACCTACCAACCAAAGAGTGAATAAAGAATTGGAACACCAATTTGTTACAAATTTGCAGAGCAACCAAAATATTGTTCACAAAGTTTGTACCTTATATACAAATGATAAGGACGCACATAATGATCTCTTTCAAGAAATAACTATACAGCTTTGGAAAGCGTACCCTAAATTTAGAGGAGAGGCTAAATTTAGTACCTGGATGTATAGAGTAGCCTTAAACACAGCTATTACATTATATAGAAAATCTAAAAGAACTATTAGAACGCAAGATTATGACTCTGTAATTTTTAAAATTAAGGCAGATGAATATGATGAAACCGAAGAAGAACAATTAAAATTAATGTACAAAGCTGTAAAACAACTTGGCGATATTGACAAGGCGTTAGTTTTTTTGTATTTAGAAGACAAAGATTATAGAGAAATTTCTGAGACTCTTGGTATTTCTGAGGTTAATGCTAGAGTTAAAATGAATAGAGTAAAAACAAAACTAAGAACCATATTGAACCCCTAGTAGATGATGGACGAATTGGAGTTACTAAAAAAAGACTGGCAAAAACGGGATAAAGAAATACCGCAATTGTCTTATAACGATATACATAAAATGACATGGAAGAAATCTTCTTCTATTGTTAAATGGATTTTAATTATTAGTATTTTAGAGTTTGTATTACCACATTTATTATATCTAATTCCTGCATTTAAAGACAGTATGCATATTTATGACACACTGGGTTTTAAAAAATATTTTTATTTAATTTCTGCCATACAATATTCTGTAATAATTTATTTTATATATCAATTTTACAAACGGTATAAAGAAATTTCTGTTCTTGAAAATGCAAAACTATTAATGCATAAAATAATTAAAACAAGAAAAACAGTAAAAAACTATGTTGTTTTTTCGCTTTCTATGATACTGGTTACTGTTTTGTTAATGATAGTAGGCATTTACCTTAGCGAAGATTTTGCACAAACATTATCCGAATTTAATACCGATAGCACACTATCTCCTGATAAATTTAAAACTGTATTAATGATTGGTATTGGTGTTACCGGAACACTGCTTACTCTTTTTATGGGCGCTATTTATTTTTTACTGTACGGAAGATTATTAAAAAAGCTTAAAGAAAACTACAAAAAATTAAAGCAGTTAGAAATTTAAAATTCTCTTTGTTTATTTTCTTCTTCTATAGCCATTAAATCTTTCTTAGAAATTACCTTTAAAAAAGAAGGATGCTGCTCTATGGCATATTCTAATTTCTCTATAATAGAATCAAAAGACTCGTTCTCATAATCTATTTCTAAAGGTTCTTTAATTACCATAGATTGTAAAATACCTTTCTTTTTTATGCGTAGCCCTTTTTTATCAAAAGAACGTCTAAACCCATCTATAACAACAGGAACTACAATTGGCTTATATTTTTTAATTATGTGCGAAGTTCCTTTTCGTAGAGGTTTCCAAGGTGTTGTTGTACCCTGCGGAAATGTTATTACCCAACCATCATTTAACGCTTTTCCAATACTAGAAATATCGCTCATTTTTACTTGTCTATTAACATCTTTTCCTTCGGACCTCCAAGTACGCTCTACACTAATAGAACCTGCATAAGCAAAAACCTTAGTTAAAAGATTCTTTTTCATAGTTTCTGCTGCTGCTATATAATACATGTTTAGCTTGGGTTTCCAGATATAGCCAAGGTTTTTTATTGTATTTTCTCTACCACTTAAGCTTGCATTAAAAACATGAAACATAGCTACAACATCTGCAAAATAAGTTTGATGGTTACTAACAAACAACACATTTTCTCCTGGTAAATTTCTTATAATATCTGAACCCTCTATCTCTAATTTATTAAAACGCTTATATCTTTGGTGCGTTATTAATGCCATAATACGAATAAGCCACTTTTTTAAAAACAGAATATGGCCAAAAGGATTTCTTTTAAATAAACTCATAGAATACAATATTACAAAAATAAGCCCTTACAACACTTGTTTTAATAGTTCTTTAATCTCTGAAAGCATCATTGCTGTTGCACCCCAAACTACATAACCATTTAATTTAAAGGCTGGTACACTAATTTTTTGCGCATATGATGTTCGCATATCTTCTTCTACAATTTTAGCATCATCCATAAAATCTGTAAGAGAAACCTCTACTATTTGCTCTACCTCCGACTCTTGTATAGTAAAATGTTGGTCTTTCTCATAAAAACCTACAAAAGGTTGTACTATAAAATTACTTGGTGGTATATATACTTCTGTTAGATGCTTTACTACCTCTATTTTATTTTTTGGCACCCCTACTTCTTCATAAGTTTCTCTTAAAGCGGTTTGTAAAATTGTTGCATCTTCTTTTTCTTCTTTACCACCAGGAAAAGCTATTTGGTTAGAATGTACTCCTTTATATGTTTTTCTTAAAATTAAAAGTACATTTGTTTTTCCGGTAGAGTTTGGGTAAAAAAGTGCCATTACCCCTGCCCTTCTGGGTTCTTTTTTTTCTAGTTTTGCCTTTTCTAGAGCTTTCTGCCGTGTAGAAGGCATCATTTTATAATGAGAAGCTTCTCCTGGTAGTGTTAGATTTTTTATTTTTGAAGCCTGTTGTTTAAAAACGCTATAATTCATGCTATTTAAAAATATTACTTTCTTAGTTATACTACTTCTTGTTTTAACAGGATGTAATGAAAAATCAAAAAACAATGTTACTAATAAAACATCAAAAAAAATAGTAAAAGATAGTATTGCAAAAGATTCTTTAGAATTAAAAACGCCACAAGAAAAATTTGAATTAACAGAGGATAATGCAATAGATTTCTTTTTTAATTATAGTAAAACCTTAAAAGAAGATAAGGTAAAAATAACCACTAGCTTAGGTAGCTTTACTGTACAACTATTTTCAAATGTTCCGTACCATAAAGCTAATTTTATTTACTTAACTAAAAAAGGATACTTTAACAATACACAGTTTCATAGGGTTGTAAAAAACTTTATTATTCAAGGTGGAAATTCGGATGATTTAGCAACTTCAAAAAAAAGAAAAGAAATTGGACGATACCTACTGCCTCCAGATACTAGAAAAGGGCATAAACACCATAGAGGAATAATTTCTATGCCAAGTAGCGAAATTAATAACCCGCACATGTTAGCGTCTCCGTATGAATTTTTTATTGTTGTAACCAAACCTGGATCCTACCATTTAGATGGAGAATATACCCCTTTTGGAAAAGTTATTAAAGGTATGGAGGTTGTAGATAAAATAAACTCTCAAAAAGTTGGTAAAGGAGATTGGCCTTCTTTAAATATTTATATTACTAATGCCGAAGTAATAGAGTAAGCTTTTAGTATTAAGATGTATAAATATTAGGCAACGATATTTTAAATTTTACAGCTAATATTCGTAAAAAAATAATAGTAAAAATTGCTACTATAAAAGCATAGTCCGCTTTTATTGAGGTTAGTAGTAGTAAAAAGTATATACTACCTCCTAGTATACAAACTGTAGCATAAATTTCTTTTCTAAAAATAACCGGAATTTCATTACACAAAATATCTCTAATAACGCCCCCAAAACTAGCTGTAATAGTACCTAAAGCTATACACATTATAGGGGTAAGTTCGGCAGAAACACCTTTTTCTATACCAATTAAGGTGTAAAATCCAATTCCAATAGTGTCAAACAAAAAAAGAGATTTTCTAATATATTTTAATTTATTTACAAAAAGGATTGCAATTACCACAGTAATTGCAATTGTAAACATATAAACCGGTTCTTTTATCCAATTTACTGGTACATTTCCAATAAGTAAATCTCGTAATGTACCACCACCAACTGCAGTTACAAATGCTATAATAAAAACTCCAAATAAATCTAGTTTTTTTTCCATTGCAATTAAAACACCCGATATGGCAAAAGCAATGGTTCCTAAAATATCAATAGCTAAATAAAACATAGTGTAAAACTACTGTTTAATTTCTATATTATTTACTCATTAGATAGTGGGCTTGTATAGAAGAAGATAAACTACCTGAACCGTTATTGTAATAACTAATTTCTAGATTAGAAAAATTACTTCTTTTATTAAAATTTAAAGCATAACAACTACATGGCTTACCTCTTCCTCTTCTTCTACTGTTTGAATCTAACAAAAATTCTAAAGCTAAACCAGATACAGCTCCTCCTAAAGTAGTATAAACAATATCGCTATTATCCCATAAGCCATATTCTGTTTTATCTATAGTTTCTTTAACAATACCCGCTGCTAAAGCACTTCCTATAGCTCCAGCCCATGTCCATCTTCTATCGCCTTTAAATATTTTGTTAGCAGTATAACCCCCAACAGCTCCGATAGCCACACCTGCAGCAAAATGTTTAGGACTACTACTATCTCCAATTTGAGCATTACTCTTAAAAAAAATAACAAGGATAAAAACTAAAAAAATATTTTTCATAATTTATAAATAGGGAAACATTAAACTATTCTATAGAACGAACAAAAAACAATTTCAGTATTATTAATTTTTTAACCCCTGACATAATTTGTCATAACCCAACATTAAGTTTGTAACTCAATAATCAAAAAAAACAATTATGACAAATGCAATTAACTGGTTTGAAATACCAGTAAAAAACTACGAAAGAGCTAAAAAGTTTTATTCTACAATTTTAGATTCTGTTATTACAGATTATGAAATGCCTCAATGCGAAGGTTACGGTGTTTTTTCTTATAATACTGAAAGTAATTGTGTTGGTGGAGCAATTATTAAAGCTGAAGGCTATATTCCTTCTACAGAAGGTTCTTTACTTTATTTAAATGGAAGTGATGATTTAAGTGTTGCTTTAGAAAAAGTAGAACCTGCAGGTGGAAAAATAATATTACCAAAAACTGACATTGCAGAAAATGGTTTTATTGCTCATTTTTTAGATACCGAAGGAAATAAAATTGCCTTACATTCTATGGAATAATCTAAAAAAATATGATAGTGAACCAAAATATGGTTCACTATCTTTGATTCTAATGACACAATTATCTAGACTTATTGCTATTCTTACGCTATTAAAATCGAAACGTATTTTAACAGCTACAGAATTGTCTAATAAATACCAGATAAGTGTTAGAACTGTATATAGAGATATTAAAAAATTAATTGAAGCAGGTGTTCCTGTAGTAACTATAGACGGAAAAGGATATACTTTAATGGATGGGTATACTGTTGCTCCAGTACAGTTTACAGAAAAAGAAGCCAATGCCCTAATTACCGCACAACACCTTGTAACAAAAAGTAATGATTCTTCTTTTGTAACCGATTATAAGGATGCACTTACTAAAATAAAGTCCGTTTTTAAATCTTCAATACTAGAAAAAAGTGAAAACCTTAATAATAAAATTCATGTTTTTGATACCAGAGAAAAAAATATTGCCAGCAATGCGCTTTCTGAAATACAATTAGCAATTACTAATTATAACTATATAGAAATAAATTATCAGAAAGCAAATGACACTAACATATCGTTTAGAAAAATAGAACCCTATGTTATTTATTCTACAGAAAATAAATGGATCCTAATTGCTTGGTGCTATATGCGAATAGCATATAGAGCTTTTCGTATTGATAGAATACAACATTTTAAAATTTTGCCCGAAACTTTTGAAGACCGTAAGTTTAATATTCAAACCTTCTTTCAATCAGACCCTTATGATAGTAAAGCGAAAGAAAAAAAATAAGCAGCTTTTACCAAAACTATGAAACACCCTAGTTTACTTTTACCACTTTTTTCTCATTTAAATTTAAAACTCAATAAACTCGAATTTGAAAAAGAAAGCATAGAATACGAAGCTTGCACATACCATTTAAACTTTTTTAAAATTATTAGCCGAAAAGCTAAAATTACACCTAAAAAAACAGGCCAATTTGTAACCATATGGAAAAGAGATCACAATAACATTACATCGCCATTTACAGAGCAAGATAATTTTGATTTTTTTATACTCTTTTGTGAAAGCGATACTAAACAAGGTGTATTTATGTTCCCAAAACAGTTATTAATTGAACAAAATATAGTTTCTTCTAATTCTATACTTGGAAAAAGAGGTATTAGAGTGTACCCTTCTTGGGATTGTCCAACAAATAAAACTGCTAAAACCACCCAAAAATGGCAGCTAAATTATTTTATAAATTTATCTACCTAGTAAAAAAAATTAAAAAAATTAAAAAAATAATAGGTGACAATTTTATTTATCGTAATATTGCAATATATAAATTATAATGTATGGGATTAGCTAAATCGGAAATGTTTACAGATCAACAAAATTTAATTTCTTCTTTTGGAAAAGTATTTGGCCATCCTGCAAGAGTAGCCATATTAGAACATTTATTTGTTATTAACTCTTGTATTTGTGGAGATTTAGTGGACGTTATAGGTTTAGCTCAACCAACAATTTCTCAACATTTAAAAGAACTTAAAAATATTGGCCTTATAAAAGGTAACGTAGAAGGCACTAGTGTATGCTATTGTATAGACAAAGAAAACTGGACAACAATGAAAACTGTAATTAACGATTTTCTTAATCAGGATCTTACTTGTAATACAGATTGTTGTTAAAAAAATTTAATCTTATTAATTATAATATTGCAATAAAACAATAAATATGAAATTATCCGAAATTAAACAACATTTAAAGCAACTAGAAAACATATCATTTAAACTTCCGAATGGCGAACTTGTTCCTAGCCATTTTCATGTAACAGAAGTTGGTAAAATAACAAAGAATTTTATTGATTGTGGCGGCACAGTAAGAAATGAAGAAGTAGTTAATTTTCAATTATGGAATGCAAACGACTATGATCATAGATTGCATCCAGAAAAATTAGTTCACATTATAGAGCTTTCTGAAAAAACATTACATATTGGAGATTTAGAAATTGAAGTGGAATACCAAGCAGAAACTATTGGAAAATTTGGATTAGATTTTGACGGTACCAACTTTTTATTAACCGGAAAACAAACAGATTGTTTGGCAAAAGATAATTGCGGTATTCCTGAAGAAAAACCAAAAATTAAATTAGAAAAAATACAGGCTACCGGAAACTCTTGTTCTCCAAATTCTGGCTGTTGTTAAATTTATTTAAACTTTTATAAGATGCTATACCAAGAAATACTAACACAAATAAAGTCTTTAGACACCACAACTATTTCTGAAGAAAGAAAAATAGTTTTAACCCCATTAATAAATTTTATAAACGATAAAAAAGAAGCGCAAGAAGATATAAGAATTAATTTTATTTGTACGCACAACTCTAGACGAAGTCATTTATCGCAAGTTTGGGCGCAAACTATTGCTGCTTATTTTAATATAAAAAATGTTTTTTGTTACTCTGGAGGTACAGAAGCTACTGCTCTTTTTCCAATGGCAGCAAAAGCCTTATCAACCTCTGGCTTTAAAATTGAAACTATCTCCAACGAAAAAAACCCAGTATACAGTATAAAAAATGGAGACAACAACCACCCTATTATAGGTTTTTCTAAAACATATGACGATAGCTTTAACCCTACCTCTAAATTTGCTGCCATTTTAACCTGTTCTAGTGCTGATCAAGGTTGTCCGTTTATAGCGGGAGCAGAAAAAAGAATTCCTATTACATACGAAGACCCTAAAGCTTTTGACAATACACCACAACAAGAAGAAAAGTATTTAGAAAGAAGTATTCAAATAGCAACAGAATTATACTTTGTATTTTCAAAAATTAAGTAAACAATGGCAAAAAAATTAAGCTTTTTAGATAGCAAACTAACATTATGGATTTTTATAGCCATGATTTTAGGTGTGGCCTTTGGTAACTTTTTTCCACAATTACCAAAATATATTAATGCTGCTAGTTCTGGTACAACTAACATACCAATTGCTATAGGATTAATACTTATGATGTATCCACCTTTAGCAAAGGTTAATTATAAACTTTTACCTAAAGTATTTAAAGATGTTAAAGTCTTATCTGTCTCTTTACTTTTAAATTGGATTATAGGACCTGTTTTAATGTTTTTTCTTGCAATTACTTTTTTAAAAGATTATCCAGAATACATGGTTGGTCTTATTCTTATAGGGTTAGCAAGGTGTATTGCAATGGTATTAGTATGGAATGACCTTGCGGAAGGAAGCAGCGAATATGGTGCAGGTTTAGTAGCTTTAAATAGTATTTTTCAAGTTTTTGCCTATAGCTTTTATGCGTGGCTATTTATTACAGTGCTACCACCCTACTTTGGTTTTGAAGGTGCCATTGTAAATATATCTATAGCTACAATTGCAGAAAGTGTTGCCATATACCTCGGAATACCTTTTGCATTAGGTATTTTAAGCCGTACTCTATTAGTAAAACTTAAAGGAGAAAAATGGTATACGCAAAAATTTATTCCAACCATATCTCCAATAACATTAATCTCTTTATTATTTACTATAGTACTTATGTTCTCTTTAAAAGGAGAATTAATTTTAGAAATACCTTTAGACGTTTTACGCATAGCTGTACCGTTAGTTCTTTATTTTATACTAATGTTTGGTATTGCATTTTTTGTAAGTAAGCTTGTTGGAGCTAATTATTCTAAAAATGCTGCTATATCTTTTACTGCAGCTGGCAACAATTTTGAGCTTGCAATAGCTGTTGCAATTGCAGTTTTTGGGTTAAATTCTGGACAAGCATTTACAGGCGTAATTGGTCCTTTAATAGAAGTGCCTGCATTAATATTACTTGTAAAAGTGGCATATAAATTAAGAAAAAGAGTATACTCCTAAGGTTATTCTTTTTTTTAATTTATTTTTTTATTGTAACTTATAAGACATATTACAACAACTTTGTACGTATTATCCCCTAAAAAAGATAAGAAAAGGTAAAACTAAACTTATCTTTATAGTATTAATAAGTCTTAAAGTTTACTAATGATAACAGCTCCTAACTATGTTAATGAAGAAGAAAGGTTAAAAACCTTAAGATCATATAAAATACTAGACACTCCTAACGAAGTACAGTATGATAGTCTTACCCAAATAGCTGCAGAAATATGTGAAACACCTATTTCTTTTATAAACTTTGTTGATAAAGATAGAGTATGGTCAAAATCTAATTATGGGTTAGAAGTAACAGAGGCTCCTAGGGCAGACACATTTTGCACACATGTAATTGATTTTAAAAATGGTGCTTTTGTTATTCCTGATGCTAATAAAGATAACCGTTTTAAAAACAACCCCTTTGTACTTAATTTTCCTAATATAGTTTTCTACGCTTCCTACCCTATAACAAATAAAAAAGGCATAGCCATTGGTAACCTTTGCGTTGTAGACACTATACCAAGAGAACTTACAAAAACACAACTTAACTTAATTAAAGTTCTTGCCAACCAAGCAATGAATTTATTAGAGTGCCATAAAAACAGAAGAATAAAAAAAGAACTAGAAGAAAAAAACATAGAACTAGAAAAATTTGCCTATGTAGCTGCGCATGATTTAAAATCTCCATTAAACAATATATATTCTTTGTCTTGTATATTGGCTGATATGTATACAGATAAGTTAGGAAAAGAAGGTGTTACCATTGTAAACCATATTATAAGCTCATCAAATAACTTAAAAAAATTAATTAATGATGTTTTGGATTATAGTAAAGATGCTTCTATTTTAAAAAATAGTTGTTCTGATATTAACATTCTTAATTTACAAAATGAATTAATTGATTTGTTTTGCTGTGACAAATCTATCTCCTTAAAAATAGAATCCGACTTAAAAAATATTAAAACAAATTATACCGCTCTAAATCAAATTCTACAAAACCTTGTAGACAACGCTATAAAATACAACGATAAAGAAACCATTAAAATTAACATAGGTATTTCTGAAGATAAAGAAAAATATCACTTTTACGTTAAGGATAACGGTCCTGGTATTTCTTCGAATAAACAAGAAAAAATCTTTACTATTTTTGAAACAGCAACATGCAAAGATAAATTTGGAAATTCTGGTCATGGTATCGGCCTAGCTACTGTTAAAAAATTAATTGAACAAATGGATGGCACAATAACTATCCAATCTACAAAAAACTCTGGCAGCACTTTTATTTTTAATATTTCTAAAAAACTACATAAAAGTGCATTGTAATTTTTTCTTTTTCACTTTTTTAAAATAAAATATACTTTATACTAATTAGTATCGTTATTCAGTAAGGTAGTACAATTCTTACTTTTTTATTTTAATCCATTTATTCAAATTAATGATCGCCCCCGTAGAACATTTAAAAGAAAAAGAACGTTTATTAGCTCTTAAATCTTATTCTGTATTAGATACATTACCCGAAAAAGATTTTGACAATTTAACAAAATTAGCAGCCCAAATTTGTGGCACTCCAATCTCTTTAATTAGTCTATTAGACAACCATAGGCAATGGTTTAAATCTAGTCATGGTTTAGAAGCTAAAGAGACCCCAAAAGATTTAGCTTTTTGTGCCCACTCCATAAACTCTAGCGAAAAAGTATTTATAGTTCCAGATTCTAGAAAAGATGAACGCTTTTATGACAATCCATTAGTAACAGGTGCTCCTAATGTAATTTTTTATGCAGGTGTTCCTTTAAAGAACAACAAAGGTTTACCGTTAGGAACCTTGTGTGTAATAGATAACAAACCAAAAAAACTTACTTCTGACCAAATAGATTCGTTACAAATACTAGGACAACAGGTAATGAATTTGTTAGAATTAAGAAAAAAAAACACACTTCTTAATGAGTCTCTTGATATTTTAGAAGAAAGAAATAAAGAGTTAGAACGTTTTGCTTATTTGGCAGCACATGATTTAAAAGCGCCGCTAAATAATATAGCATCAATGACTCAGATATTGTCTAGCAGTTATTCTGATTTAATGGGTAATGATGGAACTACAATGCTAAATTATATTTCAACGTCTTCTAATAAATTAAAAGAACTAGTTGATGGTTTATTAGAATATAGCAAAAGTGCCTCTACTCAAATTGTAGAAAAAAGTGAGATAGATGTAGAGTATTTAAGGAATGAAATGTATAGTCTTTTTTCTTTTGACCACAAATTTTCATTACAATTAGAGTCTAATGTAGAAAGTATATTTACAAATAAGACAGCGCTAAATCAGGTTTTAATAAACTTAATTAGCAATGCTATTAAATATAACGACAAACAGGAAACCAACGTTAAATTAACTATTAAAGAGTATGATAAAGAGTACCTTTTTACTGTAGAAGATAATGGCTCCGGAATATCTAAAGATAACCAAGAGATTATTTTTAAACTTTTTAAAACTATAGGTAAATTAGATAAAAATGGAAACTTAGGAACAGGTATTGGTTTAGCTACTGTAAGAAAAATGGTGGAAAAAATGGGTGGAGAAATTTCTATAGTTTCAGAGGAAGGAAAAGGTTCTAAGTTTATTTTTAATTTTATGAAGAACTTATAGTACTACATACTTTTTTAAATTAATATTTAGGTACTTTTATTTTTGTTGCATTAAACTCAAACATCATATCTTCTATAATTTCTTTTGCAGATTTTATATCATTAATCAATACAGATACTTGGCCAATTTCTAGTTCCCCGTCTTGTAGGTTTCCTTCAAACATGCCTTTTTTTGCTCTTCCCTTACCTAACAATTTTTGCATCTGTTCTTTACTTGCTCCAGATTGATAGGCTTTTAAAACGTCTAAATAAAATTTATTTTTTAACAACCTAACTGGTGTTAATTCTTTTAAAGTCAGCTGTGTATCTCCTTCCTTAGCATTTACCACCATATCTTTAAACAATATATGCGAAGATGCTTCTTTACAAGCCACAAACCTACTACCTACTTGTACTGCGTCTGCACCTAAAACCATTGCTGCCAACATTGCATTTCCTGTGGCTATACCACCGGCTGCTATAATTGGTATTTTTATATGTGTTTTAAGTAACGGAATTAACACTAAAGTAGTAGATTCTTCTCTGCCATTATGCCCACCTGCTTCAAAGCCTTCTGCAACAACTGCATCAACACCTGCTTCCTCTGCTTTTAAAGCGAACTTTAAACTACTTACAACATGTACAACAATAATACCATGAGATTTAAGCTTAGGCGTCCATACCTTAGGGTTACCAGCTGATGTAAATACAATTTTAACTCCTAATTCAATTATTATTTCTATAACCTCATCTAAATTTGGATATAGCATTGGAACATTTACTGCAAATGGTTTAGTTGTAGCCTGTTGGCACTTTATAATGTGTTCTTTTAAAACCTCAGGATACATACTACCTGCTCCAATAACACCTAACCCTCCTGCATTAGAAACTGCAGATGCCAAACGCCAACCACTTGCCCATACCATGCCACCCTGAATAATTGGGTATTCTATTCCAAATATTGCTTTTATTCTATTTTTCATTACAAAAAAAAGACCTTAAAATTAAGAAATAACCCCAGAGCCAATTAACTCATCGTTTAAATACCATGCAACAAATTGCCCTTCTGTAATAGCCGATTGTGCTTCTACAAAATCTACATAAAGGCCTTTTTCTGTTTTTACAATTGTCGCATTTTCTAATGCTTGTCTATATCTAATACGCGCTTTTACGTTTAAAGATTCTCCTATGTTTAACTGCAAATCTGGGCGTATCCAATGTAATTCTTTATTAGTAACAAATAGAGTGTTTCTATACAAACCAGGATGACTTTTTCCTTGTCCTGTATAAATTACATTTTCTTCTACATCAGTATCTATAACAAACAGAGGCTCTTTAGTACCCCCAACATTTAAGCCTTTTCTTTGGCCTTTTGTAAAATAATGAGCCCCTTGGTGCTCCCCTACTTTTTTTCCTTCTAAAGTACTATATACAGGCTTTTCTGAAGAGAATTCTAATTTATCTTCCTCTGTATTAAAACCTACAGATTTTCTGGAGTAAAAAGGATGATTATTAGGAATTTCGATAATAATTCCTTTTTTAGGTTTTAATTTTTGTTGTAAAAAATCTGGCAATCTAACTTTACCAATAAAACAAAGACCCTGAGAATCTTTTTTATCGGCTGTAATTAAATTCATTTTTGCCGCAATTTGCCTTACCTCAGGTTTTTGCAGCTCTCCAATAGGAAATAATGTTTTAGATAATTGTTCTTGAGAAAGTTGACATAAAAAGTAAGACTGATCCTTATTCTGATCCGCACCCGCTAAAAGTTGATAGGTTTCTGAACCATCATTATTTACTATAGTTCCTTTTCTACAATAATGTCCTGTAGCAACATAATCTGCACCTAATTGCATTGCTATTTTCATAAAAACATCAAATTTTATTTCTCTGTTACAAAGAACATCTGGGTTTGGGGTTCTTCCCATTTCATATTCATTAAACATATAATCTACAATACGTTCTTTGTATTCTACACTTAAATCTACAGTTTGAAAAGGTATACCTAATTTTTCTGCAACTATTAGAGCATCATTACTATCTTCTAACCACGGGCATTCTTCAGAAATGGTAACAGAATCATCGTGCCAATTTTTCATAAATAGCCCAATAACGTCATACCCTTGTTCCTTAAGAAGGTATGCTGCCACACTAGAATCTACTCCTCCAGAAAGTCCAACTACTACTTTTTTCATTCTTAAAATTTATAGCTTACAAAAATACAAAATAACTATAGAGCCACTTATTAAATATTTTGTTTAAATATTTTGCAATTTTGTTAAACATTTTTTAACTTTATTTTATATATAAAAATATACCCCGAGACATTAACTAAGTCAGGTTTTTATTTCGATTTTGAAACTCTTTTCAAAACTATTATGGTTTTGTTAAGGGTTTCTTTTTTTTAGATTTTATTTAAAAGAAAAAGCATTTTTTTTAAATAAAAAATGCAAACATCATTAGTAGTTGGTTTAACATACAAAAAATCCTATTTGGCAACTATTACTTTCTAGAACTTTAAAAGTATTGCATCTTTATAATCCCAAATCTTACCATAAACTTTAACCAAAAAAGGCTCCTATTAAAATAGGAGCCTTTTTTTATATGTGTTTTTTAAAATTATTTCTTTTTTTGCGCTTCTGCTTGCTCCATCATTTCACGCATTTTCTTTTGAAATTTATTCTCCTTTTTAGGTTTTGTTTTATTCTCTTGTATTTGAGCATGAATTTTAGCATCATCTAAAATAAATTTCTTTATAACTAACATAATACCTATAGTAATAAGGTTAGATACAAAATAGTACAAACTTAAACCACTAGCATAGTTGTTAAAGAAGAAAAGCATCATAAAAGGCATTAAATACATAATAAACTTCATGTTTGGCATACCTGGTTGCTGCGGCATATTTTGCCCAGTAGTCATTTGCATATAAAAGAATATAGCTATAGATGCTAATATTGGAAATAAGCTAATATGGTCTCCATAAAAAGGTATTGAAAATCCTTCTGGAAATTGATAAATAGTATCAAAAGAAGAAAGGTCATCTGCCCATAAAAAAGATTTTTGCCTTAATGCAAATGATGTTGGAAAAAACATGAATAAAGCATAAAAAATTGGCATCTGAATAAGTGCTGGTATACAACCACTCATAGGGCTTACACCTGCTTTATTATACAGCTTCATAGTTTCTTGCTGTTTTTTCATGGCATTATCCTTATACTTTTCACCAAGTTCTGTAATTTCTGGCTTTAAAACCTTCATTTTTGCTTGTGATAAGTAAGACTTATATGTTACGGGAGACATTGCTAAACGAACCAATATCGTCATTACTACAATTGCAATACCATATGGTAAAAATGAACTTAATAAAGAATAAAATGGGGTAAAAATATATCTGTTTATCCAACCAAATATTCCCCAACCAAAAGGTATAGAATCTTCCAAACCTAGATCTTTATACTGCGATAGTACTTTTACATCGGTTGGACCATAATACCAGTTTAGATTCTCAGCTATTTCTCCTCCTTTAATATCTAAAGGTATTTCTGAGCTATACTCTTTTGTATACTTATCTGTTTTATTTTCTTCTTCTACTAAATTAACAGAAGTTAAATCTGCCGTTTTAAAAGAATTATTATTTGCTAATATAGAACTAAAAAAATGCTGTCTGTACGATAACCATTTAACATCTTCTTCTTTTTCATCATCATCACTACTCTCAGAAAGTTTACTTATTTTACCATCTTCGTGGTTATAGGTTAACCTAGTATATCTGTTTTCATATTGTATACTTTTAGAATGACGAATTCCTTTAAGTTTCCAAGATAATTTTACAGGCTGGCTTGTATTAATTACATTACTTAAACCTTGAGATTTAACAGAAAAATCTATTAAATAATCGCCTTGTTTCATTTCATAACGATACTCTAAAAATTGATTAGCAGATACTTTTGCTTTCATAGAAAGCACTGCACCGTTATTATTCTTTGTTAAAGTAGGTTCAAAATATAAATCTTGTGTGTTTAATACTCTATTGTCTGATGTGGAGAAATTTAAGCCAAAAGATGCATTACCATCTTTTACTAAATAAACGGGTATAGAATCATAAGTAACAAAAGTTTTCATTTTTGCTTCTATAATTTGCCCTCCTTTATTACTAACTTTTAGGTAAACTAAATCGTTTTGCAACTCTGTAAATCCATCAGAAGGTGCTGTAAAACCAAATGCTCCTATAGTATTTTTATAATTAGCTACTGCTGTAGAGTCATTTACATTAAGGTTTGGTGTATTTGTTTGCTGAGTAACTGTTTGTTCTTGGTTTTCTGAACTTTTCTTAGCATCTAGCATTTCTTGTTTTGCTTTTTCTGCTTCCAACTCTTCTGCTGTAGGTTGGTTTTGATAAAACATAAAAAGTAATATTCCAAAAATAAGTACAAAACCTATTATAGATTTAACATCTAGTTTTTTTTCTTCCATAAGGATAACCTAATTAGTATTCGGTAATTTGTTTGATTATACCTGAGCAAAAATGTGCCCAATTATTTTTTTATGCCATTGTGGCACTATTCTTCTTTTTTATGACGTAAAGCTGCTTTTACAAAACCTACAAATAAAGGGTGTGGGTTTGCTACAGTACTCTTATATTCTGGATGGTATTGTACGCCTATAAACCAAGGGTGATCAGCAATTTCAACAATTTCAACCAAACCAGTTTCTTTATTTATACCAGAAGCTAGTAAACCAGCAGCTTCTAATTGGTCTTTGTAGTCGTTATTAAACTCATATCTATGTCTATGTCTTTCTGCAATATCTAATTGATTATTATAAACTTTAGAAACTAGACTTTCTGGAACTAAATGACAATCCCATGATCCCAAACGCATTGTACCACCTTTATTGGTTATTGTTTTTTGCTCCTCCATTAAATTAATTACAGGGTCAGAAGTACTTTCTTCCATTTCTGTAGAGCTAGCGTCTGTTAGTCCTAAAACATTTCTAGAGTATTCAATAACCGCCATTTGCATTCCTAAACATATACCTAAAAAAGGAATATTGTTTTCCCTTGCATATTGTACCGCTTTTATTTTACCCTCTACTCCTCTTTCTCCAAATCCTGGTGCTACTAAAATACCATCTAAACCAGTTAATTTATTTTCAAAATTACTCTTAGTTAAATATTCTGAATGTATAGATTTTACATTTACACGAACTTCGTTTACAGCTCCTGCATGTATAAAAGCTTCTAAAATAGATTTATAAGAATCCTGTAATTCTACATATTTTCCTATTAACCCAATTGTAACTTCGTTTTTAGGGTTTTTATGTTTTATTAAAAAATCTTTCCAAGTGCCTAAATCTGGTTCAACTGTATCTGGTAGTGCTAACCTTTTTAAGGTAACTGTATCTAGGCCTTCTTTTTGCATTAAAATAGGCACATCATATATTGTAGAAGCATCTATAGATTGTATAACTGCTTCTCTTTTTACATTACAAAAAAGTGCTAGTTTTCTTTTAATATCATCTGATATTTCATGCTCTGTTCTACAAACCAAAATATCTGCCTTAATTCCACTTTCCATTAACGTTTTAACAGAGTGTTGGGTAGGCTTCGTTTTTAATTCTCCTGCAGCAGATAAGTAAGGTACTAATGTTAAGTGTATTACAATTCCGTTATCGTCTCCTAACTCCCAAAGTAATTGTCTTACGGCTTCTATATATGGTAAAGATTCAATATCTCCAACGGTTCCTCCAATTTCTGTTATAACAATATCGTATTCACCACTCTTACCTAAAAGCTGGATTCTATGCTTAATTTCATTAGTAATATGAGGTACAACTTGTACAGTTTTTCCTAAAAACTCTCCTCTACGCTCTTTTTCTATTACACTTTGATAAATTCTACCAGTAGTAACATTATTAGCCTGTGAAGTTCTAACATTTAAAAAACGCTCGTAATGCCCTAGATCTAAATCGGTTTCTGCACCATCGTCTGTTACATAACACTCTCCGTGTTCGTAAGGGTTTAAAGTTCCTGGATCTACATTAATATAGGGATCTAACTTCTGTATTGTAGTTCTATAGCCACGAGCTTGTAATAACTTTGCAAGAGAGGCTGCAATTATTCCTTTTCCTAGAGAAGATGTAACCCCACCGGTTACAAAAATGTATTTAGTTTGTGACATGAAGCGTTAGGTTGATTTCTTAACGCAAGCAAAAGTACAAATTGAGAATGGTAATTAAAGGTAATCTTTAGGAAAATCTTTTTGTATTTTATGAATTAAAGGTTCTAAACCATTAACTTTAATCTCATGCATAGCTTTAAGTAGATCTCCTAACTTTCCTTCGGGGAAGCCTTTCTGATGAAACCAAGTATAATAAGGCTCTGGAATATCTACTAAATAACGTCCTTTATATTTTCCGAAAGGCATTTTATAGTACGCTAATTCTATAAGCTTTTTTTTATCTGGCTCTATTTCCATTTTATGTATTGCCTTATTTTAATAGTAGAAAACACAAACCTACAAAAAGATGCATATATAAATTAAAAATAGAAAGCCTTATATGTATATATACAGGCTTTCTATTTTCTTGTTTTATTGCCCTTTTAATAGCTAAGAAATAATTTTTCCTTTTTCTATTTTTTTAGTTTTAACTTCTTCTTCTATTTGGTAATTAGTAGTATCTACATTAGGATCTAACATCTCTAGTAAATTACTAACTTCTACAACAATGTCTTGAATGTCATGCAAAAATAGCATTGCAGATAATCCGCTTAAGAATTTAAGATATCCCATTATCATCGTATTCTGGGTGTATAACTTATTTACTAAGGCAGGGTTCTCTTTAACTAATTCTGCTGATTTTTCTGAAACGGATGCTGCTAAAATTTTTTCTCTAATTGTGTTATCTTTTATTTTATCTAATGCTCTTTTTGCTTGTTCAAAATAAAATACGTCAGAATTTTTGGTGTCAAATTCTTTTTCAAAAGTTTCCTTTAATTGCTTTTTATTGTATTTACATTCAATTTCTTCTTCATTATCATCTATTACATCTTTAAAATTAAAATCTTTTGAATCTCCTAAAAATCGAACCATTTGATTTAATGTTCGTGTGGAAGGATAATGAACACAATCCGAAATAATCTCTTTTGTTTCTATGTTTTCATCTAGAACGTCTCGTAAACGAAATAATCTTTCTAGTGTTTTTTCAGATATGGAAACACAATTATGATCTTCTATTCTACGAATAAAAACCGACCTAATTTCGCCCAATTCTTTTTGCTTTTCCACAATTTGGTCCATTACATACATAAACCCGCTTAGTTGTTTCACCTGCACTGTTGTTAGTCTAGACATACTGTTTTATTTAGAATTAAACGCTATATAAAAGTACAAATATTTGCTTTCAGAACGTACTTATTTATAGTAAATATACCGTATGTCTGAACATGTTACTAGACATGGCTAGACATGTACCCAATGTAGCTCATCGTCTTTCTTTATTTGACCATTATTAATCTTTAAATAATTAATTATGGGAACATTTGCGAAGATCATTACAGGAGGTTTATTAATGGCAGGATTACTTTCTTGCGAAGCAGAAAACTACACCTTATACGATGGTGTATCTAAAGAAAAAAGCTCTTTTACTAAAGAGGAGCTTAATGCAGCTACCGATTCTCACATAAGGCTACCTAGCGGTGGAGCTTAGTAGTAAGCAGCACTATTTTCTGGTGATTTATTACCAGAAAATAGTGCTTTTTAAATTGCTGATAATTGTTTTAAAAATTGTTCTTTTCGTCTTACGGCTACTTCTACATGTGAACCGTCTTGCATTAATGCATACCCTCCTTTTCCTTTTACATACTTATCTACCATTAATAAATTTATTAGGTGAGAATGGTGTGTTCTAAAAAAGCCATGAGTTTCTAACAAATTTTCAAAATATTTTAAGGTTTTGGCTACTGTTATTTTTTTATTGCCTTGTAAAAATAAATGTACATAACTAGTATCTGATTGGCATCTAATTATATCGTGTACATAAACTAGTGTTAAGCCTTCTAATGTTGGTAGTGCAATTTTTTTTGGGCTTGCAGTATTTACTTCTTTAAGGTTATGGAATAATGCTTCCATTTTTTTAGACAACTCTGTTAAAGATGTTTTGTTTTTTATTTTTTTTATAGCCCTATCAAAATCATCCTCATCTAAAGGTTTTAACAAATAATCTATAGCAGAAAATTTAAAGGCTTCTAGTGCATAATTTTCATGCGCTGTTGTAAAAACAATTTCAAAATTAATATTAGATAGCTGCTTTAATAAATCGAAACCTGTTTCCTCATAAATTTGTACATCTAAAAAAACAATATCTGGCTGCTTTTTTTCTATGTATTGTTTTGCTTTAAAAACGGTATCTGCTGTATAAGCTACTTGAATAAGATTCTCATACTTTTTTAAAAGTTTTGTTATCCTATTAATACAATGTTGTTCATCATCTACAATAATTGCTTGTAACATATATCTAAAATCTTAACTCTAAAGGTAATACTACTTCAACCCTAACCCCTTTTTCTTTATCAATCATTGTTACACTATTTTTAGTTCCCTCTTGTTTATTAATAATTGCTAGTCTGTTTTTTGTAATATTTACTCCCATTGGAGTGTGGTTTGGTAATTTATTTAAAACATTTTTTCTTCCAACTCCATCATCATCTACACTAAAAATTACATTTCCTTCTTTTTTTTGAACAGAAATCTTAATAGTTCCTTTGCCTTCTTTTTTAGCAATACCATGCCAAATACTATTTTCTATAAACGGTTGTAAAATAAGAGGAGGAACCATAGTGTTTTCTACATCTATGCTCTTATCAATAAGAAAAGTATAAAATATTTTATCTTTTAATCTTAAAGATTCTATTTCAATATATAATTTAGTTAATTCTAAATCTTCCTCTAAACTTATCCATTTTTTTTCAGAATTTTCAAGAATTGAACGAATTAATTTTGAAAACTTTATTAAATATTCATTTGCGGTTTCTAAATCGTTCTTTACCATGTAGTCTCCAATAGAACTCATTGCGTTAAATATAAAGTGTGGATTCATTTGTGAACGCAGTGCTTTTAATTCTGTTTCGGCAACTTTTACTTTAAATTCTGCTATTTTTCTTTTTTCAATTGCATCTCTTTTTCTTTTATATAATATATAGCCAACAATAGTGCCTAATAACATTAATACTGTAGCCGCTAAAAACAAGTTTGTATATATTTTTTCTTTTTCTAACTCTGCTTTTGCTTTAATTTCTAAGTTTTCTAGCTTAAAAGCCATTTCTTTTCTTGTTAGCGCTACTTTTTTTTCTTCACTTTGTATACTATCTTTTAGATTTATATAATTTTTGTAAGCATGCAAAGCTTTTTTGTTATTCTCTTTTTTTTCAAAAATTTCACTTAACAATTTCCAAGAATTTGCTTGCCACTCTACAGTATTTATTTCTTTTGCCAGTTGTAAGGCTTTTTGGCTATACACCTGAGCTTCATCATATTTACCTAATTTAATATGTAGTTCACTAATACTATTTAATGCAGAAGAACCAACATATTTATCTTCTATTTCTTCGGCTATTTTTGCTGATTTCTCATAAAAATACAGCGCTTTATTAAAGTCCGTTTTATATTTATAAGCATCTCCTAAGTTGTTAATTATTGATGCTATTAAACGTTTATTTTTTTCTTTTTCAGCTAATAACAGAGCTTTATTAAAGTATTCTATGCTTTTTTCTACTTTTTTAAGATCTAAATAAACATAACCAATATTAGAAAGTGAATTTATTTGGTTTTCTATATCGTCCACTTGAACTGCTATATCTAAACATTGGTTATAATTATATAACGCTTTCGTGTATTGATTAAAATCTGCATATACATTTCCTAAATTATTATGTATGCTACCTATTAAAAGCTTATCCTTTACTTTTTTGGTATTTGCTACTTTTAATGCTTCTTGCCATGTATCTACAGCTCTTAAATAATCTCTCTGAATATAATAATTAACCCCTTTTTGCCTTAAACTTGCTATTAACCCCCAGTTCCATTGTATTTCTTTTGTTATATCTATAGCCTCATTAACATAAATAAAAGCATCTTGCTCGTTAATATAAATAGAGTTCCAAGCAGCGTTAACTAATAACCTTGCTCTAACAGAGTCTCTATGTTTATAGACTTTTAATTTAGAAAGTATAGAGTCTAATTTAGATTGTTGGCTATATCCAAAAAAACACAATAAAAAGAAAAATACTACAAATAAAGTAGTGCTTTTTAGCTTAAAAAACATGGTTTGGTTGTGATGGTTTCTCAAATGTAATTGTTTTTAATTACTAAGTCATTTTTTATCCAAAAAATACACACGAAACATGCTAACCTTTAACAAATTACAGCACTACAAACAATAATTTAAAACAGTTATTTATGGTATAAACACACTTAGCAGCAAAAAAATACCAACTACAAAATCTTCTTAGTATTCCCTAAAACTAACTCCTAAATTTAAAACTACAATTACAACCAAAACAAAAGTATTATGAAAAAAACCATTACCATTTTATCTTTATTAGGTGTAAGCCTAATTACTACAAATTGTTCAGATGCCACCGACCCTTTAGGAATTTTAGACACTTTAGATGCCGTTGAATGTGCTACAAAATTATCTACATTAATTGATGATGACGGAGATGATTGCACAGAAGCATTAAAACTTATTGATGAACTTGAAAAATCTTGTAATGAGTTTATATCGGAAGAGGACAAGGTTACTATAGCTGAATTAAGAGCGCATTGCGAAGCTAATAACTAACAACATAAAACCATGAAAAAAATATTTTACATAATATTTCTTATTACAATAACACAAACCTATGCACAAGAATTTAATACCGGAACTAATGTTATTAATGCTGGAATAGGTTTTGGTGGTAATTTTGGAAACTACACAACCTCTTCCCAAAGCCCAGG
This sequence comes from uncultured Maribacter sp., assembly GCA_947504045.1. Classification (GTDB taxonomy): domain Bacteria; phylum Bacteroidota; class Bacteroidia; order Flavobacteriales; family Flavobacteriaceae; genus Maribacter_B. The sequence goes on along the minus strand of CANNFY010000004.1, from coordinate 47,252 downwards.
CTTTAGTGTTACATACGAAAGAGGTATTTGGGATGTTCCCGGACCAGGAGTTGTAAGCTTAGGAGCATATTTAGGCACTAAAACTTATAAATACGACTACGCTTTTGGAAACGATAAATGGACTTATACCATTATTGGTATTCGTGGCGCCTACCATTATAACGGATTAGAAATAGAAAATTTAGATGTGTATGCAGGAGCTATGTTCTCTTATAATATTCTTTCTTTTGATGGGTCTACCGCAGGTAGCTTTAACAGCAGACCTTCTGGCACTGCATTTGCTGGCGGTAGGTGGTACTTTACCAAAACATTTGCTGGTTTTGTAGAAGCTAGTTATGGTGTGGCATATATAAATCTAGGTGCTTCTATAAGGTTTTAAGAATACTAAATTTTACGAATTAAAAGGTAGTTCTTTTGTAAATAGATAGTAAAATGAAAAAAACGATACCATTTATATATATACTAATTTCTATTTTATTTCATAATTGTAGTGAGGTTACTGCCTTAGAAGAAGAACAGGAGCTAGAATTAGAAGAACAAGATCCTGAAGAACAGGAATTAGAAGACACCACTGGGCTGCCTTTTAAAGTAAAATGGTCTATAAATAGAACCGAACAGCAAATACAACACGCTTTTAGAAGTTTTCTTCATGTATCAGAAAATGGTTTGTACTACTATAATTCTGTAGGTGAAAATGGTTTTTTAAGACTTAATAAAGAAAGTGGCGAAAGTTTATGGGCAATAACAGACGAAACTTCTGTTCCGCCTTATGCTTTAAAAAAAATTGGAAATTATTTATGGGTATTAGCTTTTGATATTAACAATCCCACAATTTTAAAAATAAACCCTGAAAATGGCACTGTACTATTTTCTAGAAAATCTGGTGTTTACCCATCTATACAATCTAACAATACTTGGTATGGTTTAAGAAAACAAACCACCCAACTATATAGTATGGACCTAGAAACAGGTAATGATATTGCTGTTTGTGATGAATTTAGGGTTGACAATATTAGAAACTTTCTTGTTAAAGAGGATAAATTAGTCTTAATGGATGTTAGAAGAGGCTCTAGAAGCCTACTCTCTATAAACCCAAATACTTGCGGTATTTTTTGGGAAATTCAAGAAGGGGATGAAGCAAATTACGGTCACCTTAATTATTATTCTTTTGCCGTAGATTTAGGCTCCAAAATTTTAAGTGCAGCAAAAAATTATTTTATTATTCGCTCCCCTTCTACCGGTGAAGCTGAATTTAAATTTCCGCCAGATGCATCTAATAATCTTGACATTACACACATGCTTCATAACAAAGAGGATAATGTTTTCTTTTTTCATGATAATATTACAGGAAAAGTATTTGCTTTTAATTGGCTTACTAGAACTATACTTTGGGAATCTGAAATACAAGATAGAGACGTTGGCCAATTATTCTTAGTATCAAATAGACTGTTTTTGTATAGTAAAAACAACAATCTATATGAGCTTAACACCGAAAATGGCAACACCATTTCTGAAAAAGAAATAAAGGTTCTACTCCCTTTTGAAATTGCTACTGTTTCTTATGCGGTTAATAGATTAGAAGATAGTTTTGGTGAAGAATATTTTAGAATATCTGGTGATGAAATTTACTATACTACAGAAAAAAGTACCGTAGTATCTGCAAGACTAGAATAATACTAGTTTAAGGTTTTCTTTATCTTTTTATTCCAGCGTAATTGTTCCTCTATATTTCTAGAGAAATTAGTTTCTTTATCATAAAGGTTTTGAAAATTGTTAAGCTCTTTCATAACCGCGTTATAAATAGATTTTACTTCTTTTTTTAGACTACCATGTGTAAAGGTTGTAGCATCTAATTTAGCCTTTAATTTTCGAGCATAAAGTTCCGATATATCAAAATGTAACTGTTCATGACTCAAAATAAGAGAATCGCACACAGACGGGTTATACCAAGATTTTTGCGGATAAAAATAAGCGCTAACATTAAATTTTACCTTTAATTTTCCATCAACTTTTTGCGCAGAATATTTATACGTAACACCACTTGCTGTTGTAGCTGCAGCACGGCTATTTTCTGGAATTTTACCTTTAAAATTCTCCCAAGTTAATTTTTCTGAAGTATTCCAAATAATTGTAGAATACTCCTGTGCACTTACTACTGTAACACCTAAAAAAAATAATATAACGTATTTTACAACACCCAATTAAACGTAATATTTTTTTCAATATCTGGGTGTAAACTATAATGAACAGGGCATGTGTTTGCTGTATGTATAAGAATCTTACGTTCTTTATCTCCAATATTTGATGGCAATTTTAAATTAACCTCAATTTTAGAAATACGTCTTGGATTGGCACTCATGTGCTTTGTAACTTCTGCAGTAGAATTATCTATTTTAACATTAAGATTATTTGCCTTAATCCCCATCATGGTAAGAATACATGTTGCCAGGCCAGTTGCAACAGTATCTGTAGGAGAAAATGCTTGTCCCAAACCATTATTATCTAATGGCGCATCAGTAATAAAAGAATTTCCAGAACCAATATGTGTACATGTTGTTCTAAGCTCTCCTGTATAAATTACTTTTGCTGTCATTTTATTACTTTTCTTTAATTTGTTTTATTCTCATATCATCATAACTCATAATATACGCAGAGTTATTATAATAGCCCTGGTTCCCCTTTTTAATATAATTAAAACTATTGCCATTATACTCTGTAGAACCAACAACTGAAGAGGCTGCAAATAAATTATTTTTATAAGCTAGTTTTAGTAAAATATCATACGTTAAATCAAATCCTCTTACCGCATATTTATCAGGAGTATCTCCAAATCTTTTTCTGTATTTTTTTACAAAAGAGTTATTTGGCACTTCTCTATAAGCAGAAGGATATGTAAAACCTAAATTTGACAAATGCATATTAGATATTACATTATTCTCAAAACCTTTATTTCTATTTGTAGTAAACATTTTAACTACAACTTCTTTTGTATTTGAAGAATTTAAAATAGAACTTACACTAGATATTAATTTAGAATTATTGGTTTCTAAAAACACCCAATTTTCTTCTTCCTCAGAAAAAAGCTCTGTTAACTTATCTAAATTAATAGCAATGTTTTTCTTTTCTTCTTTAATCTCTACAATCTTAGCTTCAGGAAATCTAAGTTTAATTTTATCCTCTACAGCTTTATTATCATTATCTGCAATTACAATAACATTCTCCTTTGTAATTTTCTTTTCTAGATAAGATAGTATACGTTCTCTTTGCTCCTCTTCTGAAGGGTAAGAGAAGAAAACATTATTATGATTCATAGCATTTTTTACCGGAAAGGGTGCTACAACAGGAACATTGCTTTTATTAGCTTGGTTACATACCTCTTTTAAAGAAGCGCTATCTAAAGGCCCAATAACTGCAGAATAGCTACTTAGATTTTCAGAGTTTAGCAGCTCTTTTGTTTTTTGCAAATCTAACTGGTTGTCTAACGTTTTAACATCTACACTAACTCCTAACTTTTTTAAAGAATCTAATGCTATTAAGGCTCCAGAATAAAGACCTAAGCTATATTTTAAATCGTTTCTAGAGCTAATTTTTTTAATTGCATCTTCTTTGTTAGACACGTCTATTTTATCTAATCTAAATGGTAAAAGAAATAAAACTTTAGATGTATTACCAACAACTATACTATCTACTAAATTTACTTTATCTAATACTAAAGAATTTTTTACCTCAAAATCTCCTGCTTGATTTTTTGGCAGTTTTAAAACCATACCTGCTTTTAGTCCTTCTTTTAAATCCGGATTTAAGCTTAGCAAATCTCTGTAGCTAATTCCTAATTTACGGGTTAAAGAAAATTCGGTTTGTTTAGGTTTTACAACATAAAAGTTATAATTATCTGTATTTATTACTCCCGTTTCTATTTTTTTTTCTGGAATACGAAGTACCATTCCTTCTTTAAGACCACCACGCTCTTTAATTTCAGGATTTAAATCCATTATTTCTTTTGAGGTATACCCAAACTTTTTTTCTAAACTATAAAAAGTTTGTCCTGCTGGTACGGTATAAGAAGAATACAACTGTACTTGTTGTTGCCCAACACTACTACCGGCTAATTTTGGCAATTTTAATATACTGCCCTGAGCTAAATAGTTATCGCTTTTAGAAAGGCTAGGGTTTAATGCCAATAGGCTATCTATTGTAATACCATATTTGTGTGCAATACTCCAACGAGTATCTTTTGCAGAAACCGTATAGTCTTGGTAATCATCTTCATTTATTACAATTTCTTTTGGTTTTACTCTTTTATATTTTGGTATACGTAGAACCATTTTCTTTTTTAAAGAAGAAGCGTATAGTGTTGGGTTATATTTTTTTAGTTGTTCTTCTGTAATATGAAACCTTTTAGATATACTATAAATAGTTTCTTGCTTTTTAACTTTATATGTAGTAAAACCTATAGGTTCTTCTTGTTGCGTTTTTGCGGGTGTATTGTCTACAGTTTTAGTTTTTTTAGCAGCAAGCTCTTCTGCCTTTATAGGATCTAAAGGAATAACTAAAATAGTACTTTTAGTTAAAGGACTATTCTTTTTTATTTCTTTATTATAGGTAAGAATATCTTCTTGCGAAACCTTATATTGTTTTGCAATAGATTCTAAAGATTCTCCTCTTTTTACAGCATGAGTTGTAAATTTTTGAGCATTAACAGTGTTACTTATTAACGCAAAAAGAAACACAAAAAAAACATTCTTAAGTACTAATTTCATATTTATTCCCATTCTATAGTTGCTGGTGGTTTAGAACTAATATCGTAAACAACTCTATTTACCCCTCTTACTTTATTAATTATATCGTTTGATGTTTTTTGTAAAAACTCATATGGTAAATTTACCCAATCTGCAGTCATACCGTCTGTACTTTCTACTGCACGTAAAGCTACACATTTTTCGTATGTACGTTCATCTCCCATAACTCCTACACTATTTACGGGTAAAAGCATTGCTCCGGCCTGCCATACTTTATCATATAAATTCCATTCTTTTAACCCATTAATAAAAACAGCATCTACCTCTTGCAAAATAGCTACTTTTTCTGGGGTAATATCTCCTAATATACGTATTGCTAATCCTGGTCCAGGAAAAGGATGACGCCCTAATAACTGTTTGTCCATTCCCATACTTGCACCTACTCTACGAACTTCGTCTTTAAATAACATACGTAAAGGCTCTACAACACTTAATTTCATATAATCTGGTAATCCTCCAACATTATGATGACTTTTTATAGTTGCAGATGGTCCTCCTGTTGCTGAAACAGACTCTATAACATCTGGATAAATGGTACCTTGTGCTAACCATTTTGCATCTTCCACTAATTGAGATTCATCATCAAAAACATCTACAAATACTCTTCCTATTATTTTTCTTTTCTTTTCTGGATCACTTTCTCCTGCTAATTCATCCAAAAAGCGTGCCGAAGCATCAACTCCTTTTACATTAAGCCCCATTCCTTCGTATTGTTTTAATACACTCGGAAATTCGTCTTTACGCAATAATCCATTATTAACAAAAATACAGTGTAAATTTTTTCCAATTGCTTTATGTAAAAGCATTGCTGCTACAGAAGAATCTACACCACCAGACAGGCCTAAAATAACTTTATCTGTTCCAATTTTTGCTTTTAATTCTTCTACTGTAGAATCTACAAAAGAATTTGGTGTCCAAGTTTGTTCTACTTTGGCAATTTTTACCAAGAAATTTTCTAGAATTTGTTTCCCATCTGTAGAATGATATACTTCTGGATGGAACTGTATTGCATACGTATCTTCACCTTCTATTCTATAAGCTGCATTTTCAACATCGTGTGTGCTAGCTAATTTTTTAGCATTAGTTGGTAATTGCTTAATAGTATCACTATGGCTCATCCAAACCTGACTACCTTCTGCTATTTTTTCTAAAAACAATTCTTCTTTTTCTACAAAAGATAAATTTGCTCTTCCGTACTCTCTTGTATTTGAAGGAGCTACATTACCGCCACCAAAATGGGCTAAATATTGTGCACCGTAACAAACCGCCAAAAGAGGTTTTTTTCCTCTAATTTCAGATAAATCTGGGTGCGGTGCATCTTCTGCTCTTACCGAAAAAGGGGAGCCAGAAAGTATTACAGCTTTATATTCAGAAAGGTTTTCTGGTAATTTATTATATGGTTTAATTTCACAGAAAATATTTAGCTCTCTAACTCTTCTAGCGATAAGTTGTGTATACTGAGAACCAAAATCTAGTATTAGGACATTATTTTGCATGCGCAAAAATAGTAATTTGAAATTTTTAAGAAAGCTTCTACAAAAGATATTTACACTGCTATATTAAATTTTATTTAAAAGACGTATAAAAAGGACTTTTTAAATAATAAAACAACGCTTAAATACATCTAATTAGTAAGATTTTTCTTATATTTAAATTAGTAAAGCATAAATGACACATGACTAATCTCTATTTACAAGAAATTAAGTCTGAATTAAAATTAGCATTAACAAAAAGAAACCATCCCCTAAAATTTTGTGTTCTTGGTACTCTTGGTTCAGAAAACATTCCTCAATTAAGAATTGTAGGACTTAGAAAAATTACTGATGATTTTAAATTTACTTTTTACACAGATAAGCGTTCTGCCAAAGTAACACAAATACAAAACAACCCTAAGGTTAATTTATTATTTTATCATCCTGAAAAAAAATTACAAATAAAAATTAACGGAATAGCTTCTATCATAAAAGATATTGGCATATTAAAAGAGCAGTGGTTAAACATTACCAAAAGAGCAAAAAAAGACTACACTACAATGTTTGCTCCTGGAAGTAAAATAAAAAGCCCTGAAGAAATAACTTATCTTAAAGAGAAAAATTTTTTCTGTAGTGTTGAGATAAAAACAGACACTATTGAATATTTAAAACTTAGAGAAGAAAGCCATTTTAAAGTGCATTTTCATCAAGATATAAATGGTTGGGTTAGTGAGTTTCTTGTTCCTTAATCTATTCCATCGTTTTTAATATTGCTCGTATATCTTCTTCTGTTGTATCTGGGTTAATAAAACAGAATCTTGAAACAGTTTCATAATCATTTCCTGTTTTCCATTTTGTAGGAGTTACTAATGCAAAGCCTTCTCTATGGTTTTTATACGTCCAATCTCTATACTCCGTAGCAGTCCATCCTTTTCTTCGGAATAATACGCAGGATAAGCTTGGCTCTCTAACCAATTCTACAATCGGATTTTCTTGTATTATTTTGCTGGCCAAATTAGCTAGTGATATACCTTTTTCAACAGCGGATTTATATTTATCTGTACCATGCGTGGCTAATGAAAACCACAAAGGTAAACCTCTAACTCTTCTAGTAAGTTGGATCTGATAATCTGAAGGGTTAAAACCCTGAGCGCCTTCATCTTTAAATATATCTAAATAGCTACCTTCTTGCGCATGCGCTTCTTTAGCTAATTCTGGATTTTTATAAATAATTGCGCCACAATCGTAAGGAGAAAATAACCATTTATGTGGATCTATTGTTATACTATCTGCATTTTCTATTCCCTGAAATAAATGACGAACAGAATCTGCGGCAAGTGCACCGCCTCCATAGGCAGCGTCTACATGAAACCAAAGATTCTCTTGCTTACAAACTTCTGAAATGCCTTTTAAATCATCAATAATTCCTGCATTTGTTGTTCCTCCTGTAGCAACAACAGCAAATAACCTTTCTCTTTCTGCTATGCTTAAAGCTGCTATTGCTTTTTGCAAATCTTCTTTAGACATTACATTATTAGATGGTACTAAAACTATATCTGCATCTATAACCTTAGCCATTGCTTTTATAGAAGAATGAGCTCCAGAAGAAGTAATAATTAACCCTTTTTTATTTTTATTTTCAGGAACTTTACGCCAGTTCTCTCTAGCAGTAACCATTCCTGATAAATTAGCAGCTGTACCGCCACTTGTAAATACTCCAAAAGCTTTTTCTGGTAGTCCTGTTAAAGAAACTAACCACCTCATGGCTTCATTTTCTGCATAAATTCCTCCTGCACCTTCCATCCAATATGCCCCATGAATACTAGATGCCGATGTAACCAAATCAAACATTATTGCTGCTCTAGTAGGAGATGCAGGTACAAATGCTAAGTGTCTTGGATGGTCTATAGGTACTGTTGCTTTTATTAAAACTTCTTTAAATAGGTTAAATGCATTTTCTCCTCCAATACCATTTGCCGTAATTGTTTCTCCCACAAGACTTCTTAACTCTTGTTCACTTTTTGGCTTTCCTAATTCAGGATTTGTTTTAGTTATCCTGTTTATAGCATACTTGACAACATCTAATGTCATTTCAACCAAATCAATATCTATATCGTGCATACTTTTTATTTAACTTCTCAAAGTTAATATATTGCTCAGACCATTCCATGGACAACTAAATAAATTTTAATATATCTAGTCTAGAAAAAAACTTAAGTCTTCTTTTTCTTTTCCAAAGTTATTAATTCGATACACTGCTTTATCTCTTTTTGCGTCTATTGTATCTTTATTAATATGCACTAACACTCTAGTTCCTTTTTTTTCTATACCTTTTGGCATGGTAAAATCGTCTAAAGCCAAAACCTTTTTATCTGGATTTAAAAATCTAATATTACCTGCATAGGTGACATTTGGCAACACCCATTGTTTTTTTGTAAACTTAGTATTTAAAGCATTAGATATTGGCATAAAACTGTAATGCACAGAAGAAGGAATTTTTAATATTTTTTCTACAGGTGTTCGTATTGTTTGTAAAAAAATTATAGCAAGAAAAAGATAAAAACCATAGTGTATATATTGTTCTATATTTTTTATTGATACTGCAGATACTACTAAAATTATATATGGAATAAATAAAGGTAAAAGCCATCTAGTATGTACGTTTGTTATATTCATACATAAAAAGATAATAAACAACACAAATAATTGAGATACAAACATATGTACCAACCAATTGTTCTGCACTTTATTAATTTTTATTTTTTTTCGCCAAAATAGAATTCCAAAAAACACTAATAGTAGCCCTAATAAATTGAATATTCCTTTAATAAAAGCCCCAACACTAGAGAGTATAAAAAAACTGTTCTTAGTATCGGAATTAGTTTTATAAGCTACACTCTTATGTAATTCTTCAACAAAATATGTATTGGAAAGTAAATCGTAAAAATGCGGAAAAATTAAAATAACAATAACACCAATTGTTATGATTATTCTTTTATTAAAGACAATTTCTTTTAGGGTTACATTAAATGGGATAACTAATAAAAATGCTGCTAACATTAAAAAATAATTATACTTAGTTAATATTCCTAAACTAATTACAAAGCCTAGTAATAAATAATTAAAACTCGTTTTTATTAGTGTTAACCGCTGTACTACAATAAAACTTAACAAAACAGCAAAACACAGTAAGGTTGTATGCGACAACCTTCTAAAGGTAAAATCTATAAATACAGGTAGTAGCGCTAGCAGAACTACACTTAAAGTTGCTTTGTCATTACTTTTTAGGTATTGTTTTCCAAAAAAATATAGACTAACTATTGTGCTTCCAAATAGTAAAGCGCGTAAAAACGAAAATGAAAATTTAGATATTCCAAACACTTTATTTACTAGTATTTGCAACCAAGTATATAGTGGTGGCTGATCATCGTAAGTTAAGCGCCACCATTGCGAATAGAAAGATTGCTCTGCATCTTCTAACTCTAAAGCTACTTTCATGTAACTAATACATATAATTGCTAGGCCACTTAGTAAAGCTACTATTGTAATTTTTTTAGGCACTTAATAGATTTAAAATCATTATTCCATTTCAAGTACTGTAAAATTTTTAGATAATGGATCAAGTTTAGTAATTAAATATGGAATTAGGTCTTCTCCGTATTCTAAATAAAATTCTGAAAAATTAGATTTTCGCTCTTGTAGAGAATGATTAGGAAAAAGCTCATTTTGTAAATTAGACATTCTAGTTACATGATCTTTTAATTTTAGCTTTTGCGCTTTTAAAAGTCTTTTCTCTAAGGCATCTAACCCTTTTAATTGCTTAATTTCCTGAGCCTTAACTGCTCCTAAGAAAGATTTATCTGTTTGCTCTGCCATAGTATACATACTTACAAACTGTTCTTGTAAATACGTACGCTGTTCTGAAAAGTCTATATTTATATTAGAAATTTCTCTAATTTTTTTATTAATTAAGTTGTTTTGTTTTAAAAACAAATCTGAAATAGATAAACCCATTTTATCCATTTTATTTACTTGTTTTGATGTAATTAATAAAGCTGAGTTACGAAGCAATACTACCGGATAAGGTACCTCCATTACCTTAAACATACTTTTTAACTCTAACCAATATGCTATTTCTCCTCCTCCTCCAATATAACAGAGGTTTGGCAAAATTACTTCTTGGTATAATGGCCTAGCAATTACATTTGGAGAAAAACGCTCTGGATAAGCTTCTAGTTCTTTTTCTAACTGCTCTTTAGTAAATGTATTTTCTGTATTGTTTATATGATAAAAACCATTTTTTTCAATAATACGCTCCCTTAAACCATCTAATAAATAAAAATAATTTATTTCTCTAGGGTTTACTTGCACATTATATTTGTCTGATGATTTTTGAATGTCTTGTATTGTTTTAGAAACTTCTGTATAAGCTAAAGTATTAAATACGTCTTTTTTAACATACGGAATTAATTTTTGCTTTAATTCTTTAGCATCCCCATCTACTATTACTAGCCCGTATGCTTTAAAAAATTCATTTGCTAAATACCTTGTAGCTTCGGTAAGCGTATCGTGCTTTAAATACGCATTTTTAAAAACGTCTTTTAAATAATTTGCATTTTTACTTGTACCAAACTCTTGTTCTAAAATTAAAAAAACGTCTTTTAAACCTTTTGTACTTAATTTTCCAACAGCACCACTCACTTCCTTATTCCATTGTATTTTTTTGCCTCGGAAATTAAAATAATTTATTTCATCAAAATCATGATCTTCGGTAGCCATCCAGTAAACGGGAACAATTTTATACCCAGGATTTTCTTCCTCAATTTTTTTTGCAAGATTTATAGTTGAAATAATTTTATATAAAAAATAAAGCGGCCCAGTAAATAAGTTTAACTGATGCCCTGTTACTATGGTAAATGTTTTAGAATCTTTTAAAGCAGTTATATTTTGCCTTGTACTTTCAGATGTATTTAAATTTTTATATTGTTTTTCTAAAACCGCAGATAAAACCTCTCTATTTGAAGAAGGAAAATGATTTTCTTTTTCTTTAATCTGATTTTTAATACCATTTAAATCAGGCGAATTAGAATACAAATTTGCTACAGATTCTTCCTGGCTTATGTAATCTAAAATCAATTTTGAAAAAAATCCTGTGCTTCTATAAGAAATACAATCTACATCCATACATAAAAAAATATCTTGTAAAGATAAAACTCTACTATTTTACAGTTCCTAAAAATAAGTTAATTACACTGGTATAAATAAGACATTTTTAAAAATTCAGCAAAAAACAAAGCTAACATATTCATTAATATTTGGTAGATTTGGTTTCTTAGCCTTAAAACTAATTTGAATGAAAAAGCTTTTACTTGCCTTAATATTACTTACTTCAACTTTTTCTTATACCCAAATATTACAATCTCCTTCTGAGTTTTTAGGCTATGAAATTGGCTCTCATTTTTCTAGACACCATCAAGTACTAGATTATTTTAAACATGTTTCTTCCGTTGCTTCTTCTAATGTAAAACTTATAGAATATGGTAAAACTAATGAACAAAGAACATTAGTTTTAGCATACATATCGTCAAAAGAAAATATTAAAAATTTAGATAGTTTACGGTTAGAGCATCTAAAAAGCACTACCGGAAAAGGTAATTCAAATAAAGCAATTGTATGGTTGAGCTATAATGTTCATGGAAATGAGAGTGTTAGCACAGAGTCTGCTATGCAAACTACATATGATTTACTTACCACTAAAAAAGCGTATTTAGAAAACACTATAATAATTATAGACCCTTGCGCTAATCCGGATGGTAGAGATAGGTATGTAAATTGGTACAACCAATACAAAAACAAGAATCTAACTATAGACCCTAATAGCAAAGAACACCATGAAGAGTGGTGGAATGGCAGAAGTAACCACTATATGTTTGATTTAAATAGAGATTGGGCGTGGTTAACACAAGTAGAAAGTAAACAACGCTTAATATATTATAATAAATGGTTACCTCATATTCATGTAGATTTTCATGAGCAAGGCATAGATAGCCCTTATTACTTTGCTCCAGCCGCAGAACCTTACCATGAAGCTATAACAAAGTTTCAAAAAGATTTTCAAACCACAATAGGTGAAAACCATGCCAAATATTTTAATAAAAACGGATGGTTATATTTTACAAAAGAAGTTTTTGACCTACTATACCCTAGTTATGGAGACACCTACCCTACTTACAACGGTAGTATTGGCATGACCTATGAACAAGGAGGTAGCGGAAAAGCAGGATTAGCTATTAAAACTAAGTCTGATGATATATTAACACTTAAAGATCGTTTTTCACATCATCTAACTACTGGAATTTCAACAATTGAAGTAGCTTCTAAAAATGCAACAAAACTTAACAATGAGTTTAAAAAGTTTTACAAAACCAAAAACTACAAATACAATAGTTATGTTTTAAACGGTGGAAAAGACAAAATTAATGCGCTTACAAAACTACTAGACCAACACCAAATAGAATACCAACAAGGACAAAATACAACATTAAAAGGCTATCTTTTTAATACAAATAAAACAGGTTCTTTTAACAGCTCTACAAATAGCTTAGTAGTTTCTACAAATCAACCAAAAAGCACCCTAGTTAAAGTTTTATTTGAACCTGTTACAAAACTAACAGACTCTTTAACGTATGATATTACCGCATGGTCTCTGCCGTATGCATATGGCTTAGATGCATTAGCAACTACATCTATTGCCCCTAGTAAACCTTTTACAAAAGATAGTATTACAAACAACTCTTTACTCAAAAATGCTTATGCATACATAACCGACTGGAACAGCATAAAAGACGTAAAATTTTTAACCGCATTATTACAAGAAAAAATTAAAGTAAGACACAGCAAAAAACCTTTTAAAATTGAAGGAAAAACTTATAATCGTGGTAGTTTAATAATTACTAAGTTAGATAACTCTACCGATGTAAACTTTATTTCTAAGCTTAAAAAAATAGCGGATACCCACAATAAAAAACTTTTCTCTACAAAAACTGGCTTTGTAGATTCTGGCAAAGATTTTGGTTCTAACTCTGTTAAAATAATTCCAGACATAAAAGTAGCTGTACTTTCTGGCAAACCAACATCTACATTACATTTTGGCGAAATTTGGCACTTTTTTGAAGAACAAATAAACTACCCTGTATCTATTATAGATGCGGATTATTTTAACGAAGTTAACCTCTCTAAATACAACGTATTAATTTTACCAAATGGCTATAAATATGCATCGTTTATGAATAGCGAAAAAATTAATACATTAAGAAACTGGGTGAAAAACGGAGGGAATCTTATAATAATGGGAAAAGCAATACAAAGCTTTATAAACAAACAAGGATTTAAAATAAAGAATAAAACCATTGCAAAAGATAGCATTAAAAACCCTAAATCCTACGAAAAAACTGAAAGAGAATTAATTAAAAACTCTATATCAGGAGCCATTTTTAAAACAAAGGTAGACCAAACACACCCACTTTCTTACGGATATAACAACACCTATTTTACCCTTAAATTAGGAAACGATTCTTACCAATATTTAGAAAATGGCAATGCTGTTTATTTAGAAAAAGAAAATGCCAAACCTATATCTGGTTTTGCAGGCAGTCTTACTCAGAAAAAAATTGAAAACACCTTAATATATGGTTCTCAAAAACTTAAAAAAGGAACTGTTATATACATGGTAGACAATCCCCTTTTTAGAGGATTTTGGGAAAACGGAAAACTCTTTTTTGCTAATGCAATTTTTATAACAAATTAAAAACACCTCTTAACAAAAAAAGGCCTGTTTCTATATATAAAAACAGGCCTTTTTTTTATTGTTAATCAACTAAACAGGTTCGCCATATAAGTCAAAATCTGCAGCTTCGTTAATTTTTACATTTACAAATTCTCCTTGCTTTACATAATGCTTTGTTGCATCTATAAGCACTTCGTTATCCACATCAGGAGAGTCAAATTCTGTTCTACCAATAAAATAGTTACCCTCTTTACGGTCTATAATACATTTATATATTTCACCAATTTTTTGTTGATTTAACTCCCAAGAAATTTGCGATTGTATTTCCATAATTTGATTTGCGCGATCCTGTTTAACATCTTCAGGAACATTATCTTCTAAGGTATAGGCATGCGTATTTTCTTCATGACTATATGTAAAACACCCTAAGCGCTCAAAACGCATTTCTTCTACCCAATTTTTAAGTTCTAAAAAGTCTTCTTCTGTTTCTCCAGGATACCCAACAATAAGAGTTGTTCTTATTGTCATATTTGGCACTGCAGCCCTAAAGTCTTTTAACAACTTAGTAGTTTTTGCATGTGTAGTACCTCTACGCATACTTTTTAAAACAGAATCGGAAATATGTTGCAAAGGAATATCTAAATAATTACAAACCTTAGGCTCTTTATTCATAACATCTAAAACATCCATAGGAAAACCAGTTGGAAAAGCGTAATGCAAACGAATCCATTCAATACCATCCACTTTCACCAACTCTTTTAACAGCTCTGCTAAATTTCTTTTTTTATATAAATCTAAACCGTAATACGTTAGATCTTGTGCTATTAAAACCAGCTCTTTTACGCCTTTAGCAGCTAACTTATTTGCCTCAACAACTAACTCTTCTATAGGAGTACTTTTGTGTTTTCCTCTCATAATTGGAATAGCACAAAAAGAACAAGGGCGATCACAACCTTCTGCTATTTTTAAATAGGCATAATTTTTAGGTGTGGTTGTTAAACGCTCCCCAATTAACTCATGCTTATAATCTGCTTCTAATGCTTTTAATAAATTTGGCAATTCACTTGTTCCAAAAAATTCATCAACATTAGGAATTTCTTTTTGTAAATCTGGCTTGTACCTTTCACTTAAACATCCTGTTACAAAAACCTTATCTACATCTCCTGCATTTTTCTTTTCAACATATTCTAAAATAGTATTTACACTTTCTTCTTTTGCATTTGCAATAAAACCGCAAGTATTAATAACTACAATATTACCTTCCTCTTCATGAACAACCTCTTTATCATTTGCACGAAGCTGCCCCATTAAAACTTCAGAATCGTAAACATTCTTAGAGCAACCTAAAGTAACTACGTTGATTTTGTTCTTTTTAAGTGATTTTGTTCTCATAAATACCAAATAGAGCGCAAAAATACAATAAGCATAACGAACAATATTATTTTTATACGATTTCTTATTCTAAAACGTTAAACCAGTAAGCTAAACACCAACAAAAACCAGAAAATAATACGATGAAAAATTACCTATTATTTCTATCCTTATGTATTAGTATTCTTTCTTCTTCCTGCTCAAAAGATACAGATACTACAGACAAAGAAGAAAATTCCGTTCCTACAGACATATATTTTCCTGAAATTGGTAGTGATACTTGGGAAAGTATTACCCCAGAACAACTGAATTGGAATGATGATAAATTAGAAGATTTATATGAATATTTAGAAACTAAAAACTCGAAAGGGTTTATAGTTTTAAAAAACGGAAGAATTGTAATTGAAAAATATTTTAATGGGCATTCTCAAAATGAAAATTGGAACTGGTATTCTGCTGGCAAAACATTAGTTTCTGCGACAGTTGGCGTTGCTCATCAAGAAAGCCTTTTATCTATTGATGATAAATCTTCAGATTATCTAGGAGACAATTGGTCTTCTTTAACTACAGAAAAACAAGATCTAATAACTATAAAAAATCATCTTAGCATGAGCACTGGTTTACAGGATCATGTAGGAGAAACATTAAAATGGATTTGTACATCGCCTTCTTGTTTTGAGTACCAAGCAGATGCTGGTACTAGATGGGCATACCACCAAGGTGCTTTTACAGTATTAAAAGATATAGTTACTAATGCTACTGGAATAAATTTTGAAGACTTTTTTTATACTACCATAAGAGATAAAATTGGAATGAATGGTTCTTGGAATCAACAAACTTTATTAACCTTATATTCTAGTGATACCAGAAGTATGGCTCGATGGGGATTGTTAATAGAAAACGAAGGAGTTTGGGATACGAAAACCATTATTAATAAAAACTACTATGATGCTATGATCAATACCTCGCAAGATATTAATAAATCTTATGGTTATTTATGGTGGTTAAACGGAAAAGAAAGTTACATGGGTACTACCACTCAACTTGTAACCTCTGGCTCCTTAGTACCTAATGCCCCAAATGATATGATTGCCGCTTTAGGTGCTAATGACCAAAAGATATATATTGTTCCTAGTAAAGATTTAGTAGTAGTACGTTGCGGCGATAGCGCAGAAGAAATGCAATTAGGCCCATCTAGTTTTGATAACGAATTATGGGAAAAAATAAATGCTGTAATGGAGTAGTTGCCTGTTGGCAAAAACATTTTTCTATAATATAAAAGCCCTCTAAAATAGTACTATTTTAGAGGGCTTTTATATTTAAAATTTAGGAAAGCTACTTTAAATTAAAGAAAGAATCTACAAATTCAAATTTATTAAAGACTTGCAAATCCTCTATTCCTTCTCCAACTCCAATATACCTTACTGGTATTTGAAACTGATCCGAAATACCTATAACTACGCCACCTTTTGCTGTTCCATCTAATTTTGTAATTGCTAAAGCAGTAACTTCTGTAGCTTTAGTAAATTGTTTCGCCTGCTCAAAAGCATTTTGCCCTGTAGAACCATCTAAAACCAAAAGAACTTCATGTGGTGTATTATCCACAACCTTTTGCATAACACGTTTTACTTTTGTTAACTCATTCATTAAATTAACTTTATTATGCAAACGACCAGCGGTGTCAATTATAACTACATCTGCATCTTGACTAACCGCAGAGCTTAAAGTATCAAAAGCTACAGAAGCAGGATCGCTACCCATATCTTGTTTTACTATAGGCACATCTACTCTATCTGCCCATACTTGTAACTGATCTATTGCTGCAGCCCTAAAAGTATCTGCTGCTCCTAATACAACTTTTAAACCTTGTTTTTTAAATTGATGTGCCAATTTACCAATAGTAGTAGTTTTACCAGCCCCATTAACCCCAACAACCATAATTACATATGGTTTTTTATCTTTTGGAATATTATAATCTGTTTCTTCTCCTGAATTTGTTTCAGAAAGTAAACCTGCTATTTCTTCTCTTAGTATACCATTTAATTCATCTGTACCTAAATATTTATCTTTAGAAACACGAGCCTCAATCCTATCTATTATTTTTAAAGTGGTATCTACCCCTACATCTGAAGAAACTAAAACTTCTTCTAAATTATCTAATACATCATCATCTACCTTAGATTTTCCTGCAACAGCTTTTCCTAATTTAGAAAAAAAAGTAGTTTTACTTTTTTCCAACCCTTTATCTAGGGTTTCTTTCTTTTTAGAAGAAAATATTTTTTTAAATAAACTCATATCTTATCTATAGTTACTCAAAGATAAAAAATTAAAAAGCCTCTTTCATAAGAAAGAGGCTTTAAAAAATAATTTAAGTTAGTTAGTTACTTTTTAGCAATCCATTCATTCACCAATTCTGGTGCCATAACAGATTCTACAAAAGTATATGCTCCTGTCTTAGGTGACTTTACCATTTTAATGGCTTTAGTCAATCTTTTAGAACTTGTTTGTAAACTTGCTACCGTTTTCTTTGCCATGACTTATTATTTTATTTCTTTATGAACTGTCATTCTCTTAAGAATAGGATTGAATTTCTTAATTTCCATCCTTTCTGGAGTATTCTTTTTATTTTTTGTTGTTATGTACCTAGAAGTACCTGGTTGCCCAGACTCTTTATGCTCAGTACATTCCAATATAACCTGAATTCTATTTCCTTTTTTTGCCATTTTTGTTGAATTTTAGGGTTATTTTACTATCCCATTAGCTTTGGCGTCTTTTAAAACAGCCGAAATACCTCTTTTGTTGATAATTTTCAACGCTTTAGCGGAAACCTTTAAGGTTACCCAACGATCTTCTTCAGGAATGTAAAATCTTTTCTTGGAAAGGTTTACATTAAATCTTCTTCTGGTCTTATTAATTGAGAACGATACATTGTTCCCAAACATAGCCCTTTTTCCAGTAATTTCACAAACTTTTGACATTGCGCAGAATTTTTCTTTTAAACAGGGTGCAAATTTATATCTTTTTTATGGTACTGACAAACTTCTTTTTCAGAAATTTAAAATTTCTTTTCTAAGCATCTCAAATGCCTTATTTACAGACTTTTCCACAACCCTTTCTCTTTGAGACCCCATCATAAACTCTTCACAAACTATTTTTTTAGGGGTAGCAATGGCTATAAAAACAGTTCCTACCTCTGCATTAGAGTCTCCTTTAGTAGGGCCAGCATTTCCTGTTGTAGCTATTGCAAAATCTGTATTAAACATTTTTTTTGCCGCTAAGGCCATTTCTTTTGCTACCTCTTTACTAACTACAGAATGCTCCTTAATTATTGCGTTAGAAACCTTTAAAACATTTTCTTTTGCTTCTGTTGCATAGCTTACTACACTACCTTTAAAATATGCTGATGCCCCTGGTATGGCGGTCATAATATTTGCTATTTTACCTCCTGTAAAACTTTCTGCAGTTGCTAAAGTCTTATTATCTTTGGTAAGTAATGATGCTATTATACTTTCTAATGCTTCGTCATCTTCCGTTCCATAAATAACATCCGGAATTATACTCACAAGTGTTGCACACTCTTTATCTACTGCATTTACCAATTCTTGTTTATTTACTCCTTTTGCACTTAAACGCAAACGAACTTTTCCTAAACTAGGTAAATACGCTAACTTTATAAAATTAGGCAAATTAGTTTCCCATTCTTCTATACGTTCTGCCAATGCACTTTCTCCAATACCGTAGGTAATTATAGTTTTATGAAGTATGTGGGGGCAATTAAATTGTGTAACAATTTTTGGAACTACTTTGGTAGTTATAAGATTTTTCATTTCAAAAGGAACACCTGGAAGAGAAATAAAAACAGTTTTCTTATTTTCTATCCACATGCCTGGCGCCGTTCCAAAATTATTATGCAACACTTCTGCCTTAGAAGGCACTAATGCCTGATTTTTATTGACTTGACTGAGAGGTTTATTTTTATAATATTTTGCAAATAATGCTTCTACATGTTCTAAAACTTGCTTGTCTTCCACAAGTGTGTCTTCTAGAAATTCACATATAGTATGTTTTGTAATATCATCTTTTGTAGGACCTAAACCACCAGTTATTATTACAATTTGTGCTCTACTCCTAGCCTCTTTAAGAGCCGTAAGAATATGCTCTTTATCATCTTGTATTGATGTTATTTGATATACTGAAACTCCAATCTTATTAAGCTCTTTAGCTATAAAAGCAGAATTTGTATCTACTATTTGTCCGATAAGAATTTCATCGCCAATAGTAATTATTTCTGCATACATTATAGACTAAAATCCTTTTTAAGTTCGGAAACCACCTGAGTTACATCAGTTTTTAATATTGGAAATACTTTTTTAATTTCTTCCATATTAGCTTCGTTTTTACCAAGAGTTTCTATTTCTAATGCAGCTGCTCTTGTTTGCTCCATACCTAACAAATCTACATTAGGTTTTATTTTATGTGCTAATTGGTAAACCTGTTCATAATTCATTTCATCCAAAGCTTTTTCTAAAGCTTCTAGATCTACTGGCACTTCTTCTAAAAAAACAGAAATTACAGAGACAATAAATTCTTCATCCCCTTCTGCCATTTCATTAATCTTGTCTAAACTGTATATCATTATTACTTAATTTTTAAAGAAAAAAGTTCTTTACCTTCAATTGTTCCCGTAAGATAATCATTTGGCTCTACTTTACCAACCCCTGCTGGTGTTCCTGTAAAAATAATATCTCCTTTTTTAAGCATAAAATAGGTAGACACATAAGCAATCAACTCGTCTATTTTCCATAACATTAAGCCTGTATTCCCTTTTTGAACCACCTTATTATTCTTCTCCAATTCAAAACTAATATCGTTTACATCTTCAAAAGTACTTACAGGAAGCCAATTACCAATTACTGCGGCACCATCAAAACCTTTTGCTTTTTCCCAAGGCAATCCTTTTTCTTTTAATTTAGATTGTAAATCTCTTGCTGTAAAATCTATACCAAGGCCTACCTCATCATAATATTTATGGGCAAATTTTTCTTGAATATGTTTTCCTACTTTTTTTATTTTAACTAAAACTTCTACTTCGTAATGAATGTTAGTAGAAAATTCTGGAATATAAAAATCTTGCTCTTTAGGTAATACTGAAGAATCTGGCTTTATAAAAACAACAGGATCTGTTGGTTTTTCATTTTCTAATTCTTCTATATGTGCTGTATAATTACGACCAATACATATTATTTTCATAACAACAATTATTCTTTAGAAACCTTAAGACTAATAGCTGGTATAAAATTTTTAGACCTGTCTTTAGATTTTACTGTAAAATCTGTCCATTGCCCCATACCATATACCATAGCCTTGTAATTTTGATTTTTGTTATACACACCACCAAAGGTTGGCGCAAAACGATCTTCTACAACTTTCTTATTTGTTAACGGATGTATTGTAGTTGTTGTATACCAATTATAAGGCACAAAAAGCCATTCTAAACCTACATAAACCCCTTCTTTTGGTATTCTTATATTTAACGCTTTTAAGTCTATAGAAACATAATCTTTATCTGTTTGTGTTTCTAAAACAATACTTTTTCTTAACAGATCTATACTTGGTTTTTTTGTTTTACTATCCACTCCATAAATTCGTATTCTAAATTTAGAGCTAGGTCTTTTAAAGTTTTTATTTTTCTGAAAAAATACTGTTACTTTATTTACATACTTTTTTTGAGCACCAATATTCGGATAATACAAAGCTAATACCCATGGGGTTGATGAAGACGAAAACCCACTGGTTAAACTATAACTGGTTACAGGGTTTAAAACGTCTGAATTACCTAAAGACTGGGTTACCACAACCTCATCTAACTCAAAAGATTCTTCTACTAAATGGAACTTTTTTTTCTTGTATATTGTATTTGCCGTTACAATAGTATCATTATACCCTAAAGAGGATATATGTAATTGTTTTTCTAAATATTCTTTTGGCACATCTATATAAAAATGCCCATCTTCATCTGTAGAAGTTCCTTTTAATGTATTTAAAAAACTAAGGTTTACATACGGAATTGGTTCTTTTGTCTTATTATCATACACATGCCCTTCAAATAAAATTTCCTGAGCCTGTAATTGAAAAGCGGTAAGTAAAACTAGTAAGTATCGCATTTATCCTAACTTGTTATTTAACTTACTAAGTTTTATTTGTGTTAGAACTTTTTTGGTGTACAAAGGAAAATCTGCATTTAAAATCCACCCAAAATACCCAGGTTCTTTTTCAAGAACATCGTGCACTTTTTTTCCTTTATGCTTGCCAAAAGAGAAAATTTCTTCTCCGTTTTCATCTAAAGTTATAAAGCCTGCAAAATCTACAGATTGCTTTCTCCTTGAAAATTCTGAAAGTTTTTTAACATTATTCTCTAGCTCAGGATACCTATCTAATTGCGATAATAAAACCTCGTAAGTTGCATTTGTATCTGCTGCTGCACTGTGTGCATCTGTCAAATTTTTATTACAATAAAATTTATATGCCGCCTCTAAAGTTCTTTTCTCCATTTTATGAAAAATAGTTTGCACATCTACAGAAACGGTGTTTTTCATATCAAAATCTATATCGGCACGTAGTAATTCTTCTGCCAATAAAGGAATATCAAAACGATCGGAGTTAAAGCCTCCTAGATCGCTATCTTTAATCATTTTATAAATGTCTTTAGAAAGTTCTTTAAACGTTGGCTCATTTGCTACTTGCTCATTAGTTATACCATGAACTTCAACTACATGATCAGGAATAGTCATTTCTGGATTAACTAACCAAGTTTTACTTTCTTTGTTTCCGTTAGGAAATATTTTAAGGATTGCAATTTCTACTATCCTATCTTTTGCAACATTTACTCCTGTTGTTTCTAAATCAAAAAAACAAATAGGTCTTGTTAGCTTTAATTCCATGTTTATATATAAAATTTAAGCAAAGATAGTTTTTAGAACGCTCTATTTAAAGTGGAAAAGTGTATTTAATTATAATTTAGAAGTCTCTGTTTATATCCCATGCCTCCAAGTAATCTGCAACGGCTTTAATAAACATACTACCAAGCGCTCCATTAACTACCCTATGATCATAGCTATGAGACAAGTACATTTTACTACGCACACCTATAAAATCTCCTTCTGAAGTTTCTATAACAGAAGGCACTTTACGTATTGCTCCTAGTGCTAATATACCAACCTGAGGCTGGTTTATAATAGGTGTACCAAAAACACTACCAAAAGTACCAACGTTTGTAACAGTGTAAGTGCCGTCTTGAATTTCATCTGGTTTTAAGGCATTACTTCTTGAGCGTACTGCAAGGTCGTTTACGACTTTTGCCATACCTACTAGGTTTAACTGGTCTGCATTTTTTATTACAGGTACAATTAAATTACCATCTGGTAGTGCTGCAGCCATACCTATATTTATATTTTTCTTTTTAATAACGGTATCTCCATTAACCGATATATTCATTAATGGATATTTCTTAAGAGCTTTAGCAACTGCTTCTAAAAAAATTGGAGTATAGGTTAATTTTTCTCCTTCTTGCTTTTCAAATGCATTTTTAACATTGTTTCTCCAATTTACTATAGTAGTAACATCTACTTCAATAAAACTTTGAACATGAGCAGAAGTACTTACACTTTCTACCATATTTTTGGCAATAAGTTTCCCCATTCTAGACAGTTCTATAACCTCATTACCATTACTTTCTACCTTTACGGTAGCGGCTACTTTAGGAGCATTTTGTTTAGGAACAGCTATAGGCTCTATATTTTTACTTGCAACTTCTTCTACAACCTTAACAGTCTCTTTAGTTTCAATTTTATTTTTTTTAGAAGCTACATATTCTATAATATCATTTTTAGAAACTCTTCCTTCTTTTCCTGTGCCTATAATTGCATCTAACTCCTCTATAGTTACCCCTTCTTGTTTGGCTATATTTTTTACTAAAGGAGAATAAAAACGATCTGTGGAGCTTTGTCCTAGAACTGGTGCTTGTACTGTATCTTTAGCTATAATAACTGTTTTTTCTATTTCTTGAATAGATTCTTGTATTTCTGGCTCTTCTTTTTCTTTGGTTATAACTGTAGTTTCAGAAATAGCATCGCCAGTACTAATTATTGCAACAGTTTGCCCCACTTTTACAACATCATCTACATTAAAAAGTTTTTCAATTAAAACACCATCTACCTCACTCGGAACCTCTGAATCTACTTTATCTGTAGCTATTTCAAAAACAGCTTCATCTATTTCAATTTCATCGCCAACTTCTTTTAACCAAGTTGTTAATGTTGCTTCCGCAACACTTTCTCCCATTTTAGGTAACTTTAATTCAAACTTTGCCATATTCTTACTCCCTAAGCTTTTTTAAGTCTATTTTTTGCAAAAATAATCTAATTTATTGCAAAAAATTAAATTTTAAACATATTTAACTACTTAGTTAGACTTTAAAGAGTTCTCAAAAGGAACTCTATTAAGTATACTTCTTCCTAAGGTAACTTCATCTGCATATTCCAGTTCATCTCCTACTGCTATACCTCTTGCTATTGTTGAGGTACTAACCCCTAATCCTGTTATTTGTTTATAAATATAAAAATTAGTGGTATCTCCTTCCATTGTAGAACTTAACGCAAAAATGAGCTCTTTTATTTCTCCTTTTTTTACTTTAGCCACCAAAGAACTTATGGTTAAATCTTGCGGGCCAACACCTTCCATTGGAGATATTTTTCCTCCAAGAACATGGTATGTTCCTCTAAATTGACCTGTATTTTCTATTGCCATAACATCTCTAATATCTTCTACTACACAAACTATAGAGGTATCTCTTTTAGGGTTTGCACATATTTCACATATTATTGTATCCGATATATTATGACAATTACTACAGAACTGTATTTTTTCTTTTAAATTTAATAAAGAACTAGTTAAACTTTCTGTTCTTTGGTCTGGCTGTTTTAACAAATGTAAAACCAAACGTAAAGCTGTACGTTTACCTATACCGGGTAACTGAGACATTTCGTATACCGCATTCTCTAAAAGTTTAGAAGAAAAATCCATATCTACAAAATTACATACTATTTTTACTTTTTGTACTTTGCATTGGAAATTTATTTCTATGACAGCCTCCTATATACTTTTATTAATTAGTTGTTACTTTTTATTTCTGTTAGTAATTTCTTATTTCACAGGTAAAAACGATTCTAATACCGATTTTTTTAAAGCAGGCAAACAATCGCCTTGGTATTTGGTTGCTTTTGGCATGATTGGAGCCTCTTTGTCTGGGGTAACTTTTATATCTGTTCCTGGCTGGGTTGCCTCTTCAAAATTTAGCTACATGCAAGTAGTTTTTGGGTATTTAGTTGGTTATTTTATTATTGCATATGTTCTTTTACCAATTTATTACAAACTTAATGTAACATCTATTTACCAATACCTAGAGCAACGTTTTGGAAACACAAGTTATAAAGTTGGAGCAGTTTCTTTCTTTATTTCTAGAGTATTAGGAGCTTCTTTTCGGTTGTTTTTGGTTGCTCTTGTTTTACAACAATTTGTTTTTGATGATTTAAATATTCGTTTTGAGATTACAGTTGCCTTATCTGTTTTATTAATTTGGGTGTATACTTTTAGGGGCGGAATAAAAACTATTGTTTGGACCGATACCTTGCAGACGCTATTTATGCTTACTTCTGTCATATTATCTATTTATTTTATTGTAGATAAATTAAATTGGAGTTTTATAGATTTTTTAAACTCTGAAGAGTTAACGCATTACAATAAAATTATTTTCGCTGAAGATTTTTACAATAAAAACTACTTTATAAAATCTTTTTTAGGTGGTTTGTTTATAGCAATTTGCATGACAGGGCTAGATCAAGACATGATGCAAAAAAACCTAACGTGTAAATCTTTAAAAGATGCGCAAAAAAATGTAGTATCCTTTAGTCTTGTTTTAGTTGTTGTAAATTTTATATTTCTTCTTTTAGGCGCATTATTATTTATCTACGCTACTAAAATGAATATTGCCATACCTCTTTTAGACGGTAAAGCAAAAACAGATTTACTTTTTCCTGAAATAGCTTTAAATAGTAATTTAGGCCCTATAATTGGCATAACCTTTATGCTTGGACTTATTGCGGCAGCATACAGTAGTGCAGATAGTGCACTAACTTCTTTAACCACTTCTTTTTGTGTAGATTTTTTAAAATTAGAAAAAAAACAAAATCAGAAAAAAACCAGAAAATTAGTTCATATTGGCATGAGCTTTTTACTAATTGTTGTTGTAATTATTTTTAAGCATGTATTAAATACGAATGTTATTGATGGTCTTTTACAAGTGGCTGCCTATACCTATGGTCCACTGCTAGGATTATTTGCTTTTGGTATTTTTACAAAACACCAAGTAAAAGATAAATATGTTTGGCTTGTTGCTTTATTGGCTGTAGTTCTAATTTATAGTTTTGCTAATATTCCTCCAGAAAAATTAAATGGCTACAAAGTTGGTTACGAACTTTTACCCTTAAATGGTCTTTTAACTTTTATAGGATTATGGTTTATTAGAATAAAAAAGTAAAAAATACTTAATATTGGTTTGTTGCTAACAAAACTAAAGTACATGCCACTTCTACTTTAATGCCATTTTCTTCTAACATAGTGTAAAAAGCAGGGTTCTCAGTTCCTGGATTAAAAATTACACGTTCTGGGCGTAAATCCACTATATTTTTGTAGTACGCTTCTTGCCGTTTTGGATTTAAATACAAAGTTATAGTGTTAATATTTTGAAAATGAATAAATTTAGTCTTAATTTGGACACCAGAGACAGTCCCAAGTTTTAAACCTATAGCCTCTGTTGAAATTCCATTTTCAACTAAACGATGAATTGCTATATTACTATAACGGTTAGGATTTAATGACGCTCCTATTACTAATGTATTCTTCATAGATTCATTATACTAAGAATGTTAAATATAAATTAAATTGTAACCTTTGCAATAAAAAATCGTCTATTAGTAAATAAAACCTCGATTGTTTACTTAATATTTAAAAAATAAGTCGTTGAAAAAACTATATGTTTATAGTTAATGGTTAGTGTTTAGTATAGTCTATCAACGAAAAATCCCAACAGCAATGTTGGGATTTTAAATTTTATCTACTTTTTTTACTTCATAACAAATACCTTATCAGAACTTTAGAAAGTTAATTTCTATTAAAGTAAATTTTAAATGTAACACTATTACGTTTTCTTCGTCTTGTTAGTATCAATCAAAAAACAATCAATCAAATGAAAAATGTAATTTTAATTTTTGCTGTATTTATATGCAGTATAATGTCTGCCAATAACAATAAAACAGACCTAATTACAGGTAGTATTTCTGGAAAAATTATAGATCAGACACAAAATGCACCTATAGCTTATGCCGCAATAGTAATCAAGTCTTTAGACGGAAGTAAAACAATAACCGGAGGAATTACAAAAGAAGACGGAAGTTTTGAAATTCATAAAATAAAAGAAGGCACATTTAATTTAGAAGTGCAATACATAGGTTTTAAAACTTACAGCCAACAAATAATTATTTCTAAGAATAAGAGAAAAATTAATCTGGGAACAATTTCGTTAGAAGAAGAATCAGAACAATTACAAGGCGTAGAGGTTGTTGCAGAACGCACTACCATGGAACAAAAAATTGACCGCAAAGTTATAAATGTTGGTAAAGATTTAACCACAGCAGGCGCATCTGCTTCAGATATTATGAACAACATACCCTCTGTAAGTGTAGATTCTCAATCTGGGGAACTTAGCTTACGCGGAAATTCTAACGTAAGAGTAATGGTAGATGGCAAATTATCTAATGTTCCTGTAGCGCAATTATTAAAACAGATACCATCTACCTCTATAAAATCTATAGAATTAATTACAAACCCTTCTGCAAAATATAATCCAGAAGGTATGAGTGGTATTATTAACATTATTCTGCATAAAAATGCTAACATAGGGTTTAATGGAACTCTAAATGTAGGGTTAACCAAAGCTAACAATGCTAAATTTAATAGTTCTGTAGACCTAAATTACAGAAATGGAAAATTTAACCTATATGGTAATTACGGAAACAATATTGGCAAAAATAATAATCGTGGGTTTCTATTTAGAGAAGAAGAGAACTCCGAGCAATTTTTTAAATTCTTTGACAATAATAAATCACATTTATACAAAATTGGTGTAGACTTTTATGTAAATGATAACAATACCATTTCATTTTTTACCAACCAAAACAAGTATGATGGAAAAAGTAGTGGCTCTACAGACGTTGTTTATTATAATGATTTAAACCAAAACTCATCTCAATTATTTAACAACACAAAAGACAACTTAAGCGAACAGTATAATTTTGACTATAAAATAGATTTTAAAAAAGAGGGCCATAACTTAGAGTTAGAATTGGATTATAATGAATTTAATAATGATGAAGATGCCGCTTTCAACTTCTCGGGCAACACCACCATTCCTAATTACAAAGATTTTGTAAATACTAAAAGAACCCAAAAAATAGCAAACTTAGACTATGTAAATCCGCTTGATTCTATTTCTAAATTAGAACTTGGTGTAGAAGCTAGAGTTTTTGAAACTAATGTAGCTTACAACTCAACTGGGTTCACTTTTAATGAGAATGGAAATCTAATAGCGACTCCAGATAGCGATTTTATTTACGGAATGGATATTTACTCTGCCTATGCAACTTATGGTCAGAACTACAAAAAATGGTCTTACCAAGTTGGCCTTAGGGTTGAAGATGTAGCAGTAAAAGCTGACACCAATAATATACGTTCATTTTCTGACAACTATACCGAATTTTACCCATCAGGGTTTTTAAAATATTCTGCTTCAGAAAAAAACCAATACCAACTAAGCTATAGCCGTAGGGTTGACCGTCCGGGTTTAGGCCAAGTAAATCCAATAAGAGAATGGTCTACCCCTTTAATATCTTCTCTTGGAAACCCATCTTTAAAACCGCAATTTACCAACTCATACGAGTTAAATTATACACGTAGATTAGAAAAAGGAAGTATTACAACAGGTGTTTTTTATAGAACTATAAAAGATGAAATAAGTAGATCTGTAACAATTGATAGAATTGATTTAAACAAAATAATTTTATCTTTTGATAATTTTGATGACACTTCTTCTTACGGCTTAGAATTATCCGGAAGTTACAAAGCAACCAAATGGTGGTCTATAAATGGTAGTTTTGATTTGTATAACCAAACACAAAGAGGAATTACAGAAAGATTAACTGGCAGTAACAATACAGCTACAATAGCTGATATTACAGAAGAAAAAGTGCAAATTGACAATACCACATGGAATGTGCGAATGAATAATAGCTTTAAAGCAACAAAAAAATTATCGTTACAAGTTTTTGGGTTCTACAGAGGACGTAATGAAAATTTACAATTTAAAATAAAACCAATGTATTTTGTAAATACTGGTGCCAGATACAGCTTTGCACAAGGAAAAGGAACACTAAGTGTTAATTATAATGATGTTTTTAACACCATGCGTTTTGCTTTTGATAGTGATAATCCTTATACCCAAAACGGACAATTTAATTGGGAAAGTAGATCTATATATGCAGGGCTTTCCTATATGTTTGGAAGTGGAAAAAACAGAGCTTCTAAGAGAAAAAGAAGAGATAGCAACACCAAACAAGGCGGTGGCGGAATGCTTTAAAATATTAATTAGCAAATACTAGAATTTGGTTGGTTTTCTTTTATAGCTAGTTAATATACAAAACCCGAGACAAAAGTCTCGGGTTTTAATTTTACCATTTTATTATTACGCTTCCCCAAGTAAAACCACTACCAAATGCTGCTAATACCACTAAGTCGCCTTCTTTTACTTTTCCTTGCTCCCATGCCTCTGTTAAAGCAATAGGAATTGATGCTGCCGTAGTGTTACCGTATTTCATTATATTATTAAACACCTGATCGTTACTTAAGTTAAATTTCTTTTGAATAAATTGTGATATTCTAAGGTTAGCCTGGTGAGGTACTAACATATTTATATCGGAGGGTTTTAAATTATTTTTTGCCAAACCTTCCATAATAACTTCGCTAAAACGTACCACTGCATTTTTAAATACAAACTGCCCATTCATAACTGGCAAGTACGATTCATCATTAGGGTCGTTTTCTTTAATAATATCTGTTACCCATCTATCTCCCATCCCTGGAGCTAATAAAGCAAGCTCTTCGGCATGTTGCCCTTCGGAATGCAAATGGGTAGACAATACCCCCTTTTTGGTATCTTCTTCTCTACTTAAAATAGCCGCTCCTGCTCCATCACCAAAAATTACAGAAACACTTCGCCCTCTTGTAGTCATATCTAAACCTCGAGAATGTACTTCTGAACCTATTACTAATACGTTTTTATACATACCGCTTTTAATATACTGATCCGCAACAGATATACCGTAAACAAATCCGGAGCATTGGTTTCTAATATCTATAGCACCAACTGTAGAAATTCCTAAATCTCTCTGTACTAAAACACCTGGTCCTGGAAAATAATAATCTGGACTTAGGGTAGCAAAAACAATAAAATCAATATCATTTTTATCTATACCTGCTCTTTCTATTGCAACTTTAGCTGCTTTAACTCCCATTGAAGTTGTAGTATCTTCTTTAGATGCAACATGTCTACGCTCTTTAATACCTGTTCTTTCTTGAATCCAAGCATCATTAGTATCCATTATCTTGGATAAATCATCATTAGTTACTACATTATCTGGAACATAATACCCTAACCCAGTAATTTTAGAATTGTACATAAAAATTAAAAATTTATAAAGCTTCTTATAATAAATACGCAAGTTAGCAACTATTATTATATCTGCAATTTCTCTAATATACCTATTTTATAAAGATATTTATCCACATAACTAGCAAAACCTACAAATTAACAACACCCGTAAAAAGAATTAAGGTTTTCATAAAGTGACAAAAAAGGTGTCAGTTTGTCATCGTAATTTAGTCTGGTATTTTTTTTGACTAGCTTAATTGTAATTAATAATAAAAAAAGAGATATAGAAATGTCACAAGGTAAAATTAATGTTTCCGTAGAAAATATATTTCCACTTATAAAGAAGTTCTTATATAGTGACCATGAAATATTTTTACGCGAATTAATATCAAATGGAACAGATGCTACTTTAAAATTAAAGCATTTAACTTCTATAGGAGAAGCTAAAGTAGAATATGGCAATCCTAAAATTGAAATAAAAGTTGATAAAGAAGGGAAAAAACTTCACATTATAGATCAAGGTTTAGGTATGACAGCTGATGAGGTTGAAAAATACATTAACCAAGTTGCTTTTTCTGGTGCAGAAGAGTTTTTAAATAAATATGAAGATGGTGCTAAAGAATCTGGTATTATTGGGCACTTTGGATTAGGTTTCTACTCTGCATTTATGGTAGCAGAAAAAGTGGAAATTATTACAAAAAGTTTTAAAGATGAGCCAGCTGCACATTGGTCTTGTGATGGTTCTCCAAACTTTACTTTAGAAGAAGGTAAAAAAGAAGATAGAGGAACTGAAATTATACTACATATTGCTGAAGATTCTACAGAGTTTTTAGAAGAAAGTAGAATTACAGAGTTATTGAATAAGTATAACAAGTTTATGCCTATTCCAATAAAATTTGGAACTAAAACAGAAACACTTCCTAAACCAGAAGGCGCTAAAGAAGAAGATGAAGCTCCAACACAAGAGGTAGATAATATTATTAACAACCCTAATCCTGCGTGGACAAAGCAACCTGCAGATTTAAATGAGGAAGATTATAAAGGATTTTATAGAGAACTGTATCCAATGCAGTTTGAAGAGCCTTTATTTAATATTCATTTAAATGTAGACTACCCTTTTAACTTAACAGGTATTCTTTATTTTCCAAAATTAACGAACGACCTTAATGTACAAAAAGATAAAATTCAACTTTATCAAAACCAAGTATTTGTAACCGATAATGTAGAAGGTATTGTACCAGAGTTTTTGACCATGTTACGTGGTGTAATAGACTCTCCAGATATTCCTTTAAATGTTTCTAGATCCTATTTGCAAGCTGATGGCGCTGTTAAGAAAATATCTTCTTACATCACTAGAAAAGTTGCAGACAAACTTTCTTCATTATTTAAAAATAACAGAGAAGATTTTGAAGCAAAATGGAATGACATTAAAATTGTTATTGAATACGGAATGCTTTCTGAAGATAAATTCTTTGACAAAGCAGACAAATTTGCGCTTTACCCTACTGTAGATGGCTCTTTCTATACATTTGAAGAATTACAGGAAAAAATTAAAGCAAACCAAACCGATAAAGAGGATAAATTAGTTATTCTATACGCATCGGATAAAGAAGCGCAACACAGCTATATTGAAGCTGCAAAAACAAAAGGTTACGAAGTTCTTTTAATGGACTCTCCTATTATTGGGCATTTAATGCAAAAATTAGAAGGTTCTAAAGAAAATATAACTTTTGTAAGAGTAGATTCTGACCATATAGATAACTTAATTAAAAAAGAAGAAAATCAAATTTCTAAACTTTCAGATGAAGAAAAAGAAACTCTTAAAACTGATTTAGAAAAAACAATTGAAAATAAAAGCTACACAATTCAATTAGAAGCTATGGATAGTAGCGCTTCTCCTTTTATTATTACCGAACCAGAATTTATGCGTAGAATGAAAGAGATGCAACAAACTGGCGGCGGCGGAATGTTTGGTATGGGAAATATGCCAGAAATGTACAATTTAATTGTTAATACTAATCATGAATTAGTAAGTGAAATTCTAAACACTAAAACAGCTAAAAAGAAAGAGCGCTTAATTAACCAATCTTTAGATTTAGCAAAACTTTCTAAAGGCTTATTAAAAGGTGCCGAATTAACTGAGTTTATAAAACGTAGTTACGATATGGTTAAGTAACACCTAGAATACTAATTTTTAAAATCAGGTAAATACATTTTATTTACCTGATTTTTTTTATTCTAATCGTAAAAAATATGCAAGGGTAATTTAGCACTTAATTAAGATAAAATAGGTGTAGTTCTACTTATGTTTTTCTTATGATCTTTGCAGTATGAACGCGATAAATATAATTGGCAACATAGCTGCCTTACTTACTACAGTTAGTTTTTTGCCACAGGCAATTAAAACTATAAAAACAAAAGACACTAAAAGTTTATCATTACCAATGTATATGCTTTTTGTAATTGGTGTATTTTTATGGATTATATATGGTCTATACAGTAAGCAAACACCAATTATAATAGGTAATATTATTACCTTTATTTTTACAGCTGTTATTTTGTCTTACAAATTAGTTGAAATGTATAAAAAAAAGTAACCTATATCTAAAATTTAAAAAACTACTAAATAACTTTTTTTAAGTATATAACCACCGCTTATTTTCGGTGGTTTTTTTATATTTAAACTATGAAAGTAATTGCTACAAATATTGCTAAACCTACAACCATTATATGGAATGGTAAAGAAGAACGTACTGGTATTTATAAATACCCAGTAAAGGAACCTATATACTTAGGAAAATGCGATGTTCTTAAAGACACTGTTATAGATAGGAAGCACCATGGTGGAATAAATAAAGCTTGTTATTTATTTTCTGAAAACAACTATGCTTACTGGAAAAATTTATATCCAAATTTAGACTGGGATTGGGGAATGTTCGGAGAAAACATTACAATAAAAGATTTAGACGAAGCTACATTAAGAGTTGGTAGTATATATAAAATTGGAGAATGTAAAGTACAAATTACAGCTCCTAGAGAACCTTGCTATAAACTTGGCATTAGATTTGGCAACCAAAATATTTTAAAAAAATTTATTGATCACCAATCCCCTGGTACGTATATAAAAGTTTTAGAAGAAGGTTATGTAAAAGAAGGAGATACTTTTTTATTACTACAAGAATCTGAAAATTCTTTAACAATTAAACAGCTTTATCATTTATTATACACAAGAGATAAAAATAAAGAACTACTTAAAATTGCTATAGATAATCCTTTATTATCTGAAAGCAAGAAAAAAAAGTTTAAAAAATATCTTTAGTTTTTATCCAAAAAAAAAGGGAGGCTCTCCAGCCTCCCAATTAACTTAAACCAACTTAATTAATTATTTTACTGTAAAGTATTTTTCATAACTTTTATCTCCGTAAGAAACAGATACAGTATAATTTCCTTCATATGCTCCAGAAAAATCAAAAGACTTTTCTACAATCATTTCATTAGTAATTTCTTCTTCAAAAACTAATCTACTATCTTCATCGTAAACTTTTATAGATACATCTTTCTTATCTAAATTTAATAGGTTAAGAGAAACATGCTCTTCTACTTCTGTAAAGAATGGCTTAATTACCTCTTCTTTATCAAGAATTGCTAACGAGTTATCTTCTACTTTTATAGAATATACTGTAGACTTAAACTCTCCTTCAGTTTCAAAGAAGTATACTCCGTCTACTAAATTTTTAAGATTAAATTTCTTAGAATACAAGTCATTTTTTATGCTTTCTGCATAAATAATATTGTTCTGGGCATCTTTAAGCGTAATGCTAGTATTGCTAGATACATCTTCTAACTCTAAAACTAACGTTTTTGCTTCACTGTAAGCTGTCAAAATTAATTTTGGCTCTTTTGCCATGCTTATTGCTGCAATAAACATAAAGGCAACTACTGTTGTGATTTTTAAAAGTGCTTTCATAATGTCTGATATTTAAGTAATAATTAACGACAGTACAAACATACACCAGCTTTACCATTTATAACACAACACATTTCTCCTATTTATATGCTATTTTACCCAATGCACATACACCGGATTAACCATGGGTTAATTTAGTATACTTTTTGGTTAATTTAGTAACAAATTGCAATTTTTAGCACTCCTAAGTAACTTTTAAAAATTAAAAGACTATTCTATTTTTTTAACTACTATATAGGTGTAGTGTAAAATTTAAATAGTTGTATAAGATTATAAATTACTTATAGAATTTTCTTTTTATAATCTACTACTATTACTTTCTCTATACATTTAACCTAAAACCTAAAGGAGGATTAAGAAAAGTATAAAGCAAAAAAAGGGAGGCTCTCCAGCCTCCCTAATAAAAATTAACTTAATTAACTTAATCAACTATTATATACTCTTCGTAACTATTTTCTCCACATGTTAGAGAAACTGTATAATTTCCATCAAATGCACCAGAAAAGTCAAAAGCCTTTTCTACTATCATTTTATTAGTAACTTCTTCTTCAAAAACTAATCTGTTTTCTTCATCAAATACTTTTATAGAAACATCTTTCTTATCTAAATTTAAAAAGTTTAAAGAAACATGACCTTTAGTTTCTACAAAGTATGGTTTTATAGTTTCTACCTCATCTAGTATTATTAATTTATTATCTTCTACTTTTAAGGTATATGTAGTAGATTTAAACTGCCCTTCTGTCTGAAAAAAGTACATTCCGTCTACTAAATTCTTAAGATTAAACTTCTTAGCATATAAATGCTTAGTTACATTTTCTGAGTAAATAATATTACTCTCAGAGTCTTTAAGTGTAATGTATGTATTGCTAGATACATTCTCTAAATCTAAAACTAACGTTTTGGCTTCGCTATAAGCCTTTAAAACTAATTTTGGCTCTTTTGCTTTTGCAATGCTTATTGCTATAATAAACATATAGGCAACTACGATGGTAATTTTTAAAAGTGCTTTCATAATGTTAAATTTTAAATTCATAATTAACGACAGTACAAACATACACCAGCTTTACTCGTAAGACTACAACTTACTTTTCCTATTTATGTGCTATTTTAACCTTATTAAAAATTTAGAGGTAAATTAAAGAAGGTAAAGCCCTTTTTAAGCGGACTATTTATATAAGGGTGGTAAATAATAGGTGCAAAAAAAGGAGGCAAAATAGCCTCCTTTATAATTTAATATTAAACTTAATTAATTATTCTACTGCAATGTATTTACTATAACTTTTATCTCCGTAAGAAATAGACACTGTATAGTTTCCTTCATATGCTCCAGAAAAATCGAAAGACTTTTCTACAATCATTTCATCTGTAATTTCTTCTTCAAAAACTAATCTGCTATCTTCATCATAAACTTTTATAGAAACATCTTTCTTATCTAAATTTAAGAAGTTTAAAGAAACGTGTTTTTCTTCTTCTATAAAAAACGGTTTCATATTTTCTTGTTTATCCAGAATTACCAGTTCATTATCTTTTACTTTTAAAGAATAAGAAATTGATTTAAACTCACTTTCTGTTTCAAAAAAGTAAAGACCTTCTGCTAAATTTTTTAAATTAAATTTTTTAGAATACAATGCATTAGTTACACGTTCTGCATAAATAACATTGTCTTGGGCATCTTTAAGCGTAATGTAAGTATTGCTAGATACATCTTCTAACTCTAACACTAACGTTTTTGCTTCACTGTAAGCTCTCAAAATTAATTTTGGCTCTTTTGCCATGCTTATTGCTGCAATAAACATAAAGGCAACTACTGTTGTGATTTTTAAAAGTGCTTTCATAATATCAAATTTTAAATAATAATTAACGACAGTACAAACATACACCAGCTTTACCATTTAAAATACAACACATTTTTCCAATATATATGCTATTTTACCCACCACAAACCCCAATTTAGTACTAAAGGTTAATTTAATATACATTTAGGTTAATTTAGTAGTAAATTGTAATTTTTTCTTATTTATCTTTACATTATAAATTGAAATAAAATGCTAAATCCCAAACCTGCTTTTGAAGCTATAGAACCTAACTTTGGTAACTCTTTTACGTACCAAAAGTTTGATGAAGACAATCTAAATAATTACACTGCATGGCATTACCACCCAGAAATAGAATTAGTTTATGTAAATGGTGGTTCTGGTAAAAGGCAAATTGGAAGCCATGTTTCGTATTATTCCGAAGGAGATTTAATCTTAATAGGAAGTAATTTACCACATTGTGGGCTTACAGACAGTTTAACTGGCAATACAAGTGAAACTGTTGTACAAATGAAATTAGACTTTTTAGGAAATGATTTTTTTAAAATTCCTGAAATGAAAAAAATAAAATCTCTTTTTGATGCTTCTAGTGGTGGCATAGCTTTTTCTGGTAAAACAAAAAAATTACTTGGAGATAAAATTGAAGTACTTGAATACCAAACAGATTTTCAAAGACTATTATCTATTCTGAATATACTAAACCAATTAGCAAACTCTACTGAAAAAATATTCTTAAATGCAGAAGGTTTTTCTTTACAAACAGATGTAAAAGATAATGATCGTATTAATATTGTTTTTAATTATGTGAAAAATAATTTTACCGAAGAAATTACTTTAGATCATATTTCTAATATGGTTAGTATGACTGTACCATCTTTTTGCAGATATTTTAAAAAAATAACAAACAAAACATTTACACAGTTTGTAAATGAGTACCGTTTAGTACACGCATCTAAATTACTAGCAGAAAAACCATTAAGTATTACAGAGGTTTGTTTTGAATGTGGCTTTAATAATTTTTCTCACTTTAATAAGTCTTTTAAAACTTTTACAGGACAAAGCCCTACAGAATATAGAAACGAATTAAAAACTTTATTACATTAAAAAAATCGGCCGTGGGAACCGATTTTTTATACCTTATTTAACCTAACACTATCTTTAATAGCTGGTATAAACTATTAATATTCGCATGTTTAGTTATACTATACATCTCAAACCCTATGCCAAACTTTAAAACAAATTATTTAAAACCTTAGCTAACCTAACTCCTCCTACTTGTAATTGCTTTTCTACTGTTGCCCACCAAACATAACTATACTTATAACTTAGCTTCTCTCCAATTTCTGCAGACTCGTATACTTTATTTGCTATATCTTGAGACTCCTCTACCCAATCATAAATAGTTCCTTCTTGTAAACTTTTCTTTTTCTTTTTAGATATTTTAGGTAATGTATTTGCAATTTCAGTATAGCTCATACCATGATCTTCTATCATATTAGTATCCCAAACTCTATGTAAATTACTTCCT
Organism: uncultured Maribacter sp.; assembly: GCA_947504045.1. GTDB lineage: Bacteria > Bacteroidota > Bacteroidia > Flavobacteriales > Flavobacteriaceae > Maribacter_B. The sequence goes on along the minus strand of CANNFY010000004.1, from coordinate 9,697 downwards.
TTAGAAAACCACTGCACTTGTATATCGTTACCACCTTTATCTTCTAACCTACCAACATGTAATGGTTGGTGTAAATCTCCTATAAAATGAACCAGTAATTTTAAATAAAACACTCTATCCTCTTTACTTTTGCTTTTATCTTTTACAATAGCCACGCACTTTTCTATTCCTTGTATTATATCGCCATATTTACTAGGTTCTACATCTGTATACTTTTTATCTTCCGGAAAATTAACATAATGCCAAGCACTAAACTCTTTAAATCTTTTATCTGCTTTTATAAAATCTGCATAATTAGCAACAGATGCTAAACTTTGACCATCTAATAATTTGTTAATTTCTTTCTGAGCCTTTCTTGATAAATATTTTTGAGCTACCTCTCCTACTACTCTATGTCCTTTTTTAGACCAAAAAAAAGTATTTCCAAAAGACATCTGTATACTAAAGAAGAATAATATTATAATTTTTTTCATTGTAAAAATTTTATCAAAATTAAGAAATAGTAGATTAAGGTAATGTTACTTTTATAGTAAATAGGCTAGCTCTTATATATACCCTAAATTTGTAATGCAAAAAATTATTTTTTATGAACTATACCATATTATGTTCCGATTTAGATGGCACACTACTTACTACAAAAAGCGATGTATCTAAAACTACCATAGCCGAGATAAGTAGAATAAAAAATAATATGCGTGTTATTCTTGTTTCTGCTCGTATGCCAAAAGCTATGCGATATATTCAAAAAGATTTGGGTATTACTAAAGAACCCATTATATGTTATAATGGAGCATTAATTTTAGATAACAACAAAGTACTTTCTTCTACAGTTATAACTGCCAACCATTTACATACTATATATAATCTAGCAAATAAACTACAAATAAAACTAGGGCTTTATTATAACGATGAATGGTATGTAGAAGTAGATTCTGACCGCGTACAAAGAGAAAAAAAACATACTAAAGTAGAACCCATATTTAAAAACATAGGTGTAATTCTTAATAAATGGGAAAAAAATAATATAGGAGCACATAAAATTATGCTAATGGGTACAAAAGAGAGTACCGATATTGCTTTTTCTCAACTGCAACAAGCTTTTTCTAAAGAGTTAAACATTTACCGTTCTAATGACACCTTAATAGAACTTGCTCCAAAAACCGTTTCTAAACTATCTGCTATAAAAGAACTTTTAAAGAAAAACGAAACCTTAGATAATGTTATTTCTTTTGGAGATAATTATAATGATATAGATATGCTGCAATATACTGGCTGTGGAGTTGCGGTTGGTAATGCCCGAGAGGAAGCTAAAAAAATAGCTAATGCTATTACTCTAAAAAACACCGAAGATGGTGTTGCTCATTATATAAAACAGCATCTTTAATTTAGTTATATTTGAAAAGAAGTAATCTTTTCTTTATGACATTAAAAATATTACCACCACCATTAATTACAGATGATACCGTTGTTTTTGGACTACTTGCCCTTTGCTTAGGGTTTATTTTTTACACCTCTTCTATCAAAACTGGGTTTTGGAAAAAATTCTATTCAATTATTCCGGCTGTTTTAATGTGTTATTTATTACCTGCACTCTTATCTTCTTTTGGTGTGGTTGCCGAAAAATGGCATGTTGTAGATGCATTAGGTAATGTTACAGAGCATACTTCTAAGTTATATTATATGGCTAGCAGGTATTTGTTGCCAGCTGCATTGGTTTTAATGACTTTGAGTATAGACTTAAAAGCGATTAGCAATCTTGGTTCCAAAGCTTTAATTATGTTTTTAACTGGTAGTGCCGGTATAATTATTGGTGGGCCAATTGCCATTTTAATTGTTTCTATATTTTCACCAGAATCTGTTGGCGGTAATGATTTTGATGCAATTTGGAGAGGACTTTCTACTATTGCAGGAAGTTGGATTGGCGGTGGAGCAAACCAAGCGGCTATGTATGAAATTTTTAAGTATAACCCCGAAAAATACGGAGGCATGGTTTTGGTAGATATTTTTGTTGCCAACGTTTGGATGGCTATTATTTTACTAGGCGTTGGTAAAACCAAAAAAATTGATACATGGCTTAAAGCAGATACTTCTGCTATTGAAAAACTAAAAATTAAAGTAACAGAGTTTACAGATAAAATTACGCGTGTGCCTACTTTAGGTGATTATATGATAATGTTAGGTTTAGCATTTACAGCAGTTGGTACTGCACATTATTTTGGTAAACATATAAGTTCTTTTCTAATAAAAAATATAGCCGCAGTAGCAGATTCCACTAACTTTTTATCCTTTTTAGGATCTAACTTTTTCTGGATGGTAGTAATTGCAACTACAGTTGGCATTGCATTATCTTTTACAAAAGCTAAAAATTATGAAGGAGCTGGAGCCAGTAAAATTGGTGGTATGTTCATATATATTCTGGTTACTACAATTGGTATGAAGGTAGATTTAGGTCGGGTTCTAGAAAACCCTGGGCTTATAGCTATAGGCTTTATTTGGATTACAATACATGCAATATTATTAATAGTAGTTGCAAAATTAATTAAAGCTCCGTATTTTTTCTTAGCAGTAGGTAGCCAAGCAAATGTAGGTGGCGCAGCTTCTGCTCCTGTGGTAGCTGCAGAATTTCATCCTTCGCTAACATCGGTAGGAGTATTACTTGCAGTTTTTGGTTATGTAGTTGGTACTGGTGGAGCTCTCCTGTGTGCCTATTTAATGGAACTAGCATCGGCACTATAAATAAATCTACTTTAAATTCTTAATTTTTATTCTTTAGCAGTACAAATAAAAAAAAATAAAGATATTTGCCGCAATAAAATAATACAATGAAAAAAATAGCACTTGCACTTACCTTAACATTATTATTAATTTCTTGTGGGGGAGATACCCAGAATACTATGACAGTAACAGGAAACGTAAAAGGTCTTAAAAAAGGAGATTTATACCTTCAAAAATTTAATGACACTCTTTTAATTACTATAGATTCTTTAAAGGTAGATGGTAATGGTTCTTTTACATTTAAAACGGAAGTAGAAAGTCCTGAGCTTTTTAATTTATATTTAAAGAAAGAAGATTTTAATGATTTTAATGATCGTATTTCATTTTTTGGAGAAGCTGGTGTTATAACTATTAACACCTCTTGGGATACTTTTGATCGTAATGCTAAAATTACTGGTTCTGAGAGTAATAAAAAATATAAAGAGTACCGAAAAATTATGTCGGACTTTAATATTAAGAACATGCAAATAATACAAAATGTTCAAAATTCTAAAATTGCACTAGATTCTTTGCAAATAGATTCTGTTCAAAAATTAAGTGATAAAACTATAAAAAGAAGTTATGCCTATGCGATTAACTTTGCACTTACAAATACAAACTCTACTATAGCACCATATATAGCATTACAAGAGATACCGGATGCTAACAAAATTTATTTAGATTCTATTTATAATTCTTTAGATGATAAAGTAAGTGCATCTAAATATGGTATTGCTTTAAAAAAATATTTAGACGAATTATCTAAATAGCAGTTAAAAAAAAAGTTCACCAATGGTGAACTTTTTTTTTAGAGGACTTATTTTATTAGCCCAGTTTATTTAGTTCTTCTACTAAACCTTTTGCTTTAGTTTCTAACTCATCTTTAACAGTTTTAAGATGTGCTTTTCTATTTTCTACACCTTTTTTGTTAACTTTTGCTATTAAATCATCAAAAGTTGCAATTGCACTATCTATAATAGATGCACCTTCTTTAGAGTCTTGTTTATTATTTGCAGCTTCTACTATGTATACCGCTTCTATAATATCTCCTAGAACGTAATTAATATCTTTTTTTAAATCTTTAATACTTGCCATTATTCTATTTTTTTAGCAAAAGTAAGGTTTTAGAGTATATCTATATATAAAGATTATCTTAAATAGTTACTTCTAATAGTTTAGCATTAGAACCGCTTAGTGTTATAGATGTACTATTTGCTGGTAACAATACCGTTTCTCCTTTAGATATTGTAGCGGAACCCGCTTGTGTAATTATTTCAGCTTTTCCACCTACACACATATAAATTGTAAAGGAGTCTCTTTGGCTTACTTCTTGGGTTAAATCTTCTGTTATTTCGATAAAATTAGTCTTAAAATACGGGCAATCTACCATGGTATTTACATGGTTACTTTGCTTAGGGTACTCTACTATAAAATCATCTTTCTTTTTATAATCCATTGCATCCAAAGCCATTTCTGTATGCAATTCTCTTAAGTTACCTTCCTTATCTTTTCTATTAAAATCGAAAACTCTATATGTAACGTCAGATGTTTGTTGAATTTCCGCTAGTAATACCCCTGCTCCTATAGCATGTATTTTTCCTGTATTAATAAAAAAAGTATCGCCTTCAGAAACGTTTTCGTAGTTTAACAAATCTAACAACGTATCATTTTCTAAACTTTTACTATACTCTTCTTTAGTTACGTCTTTATTAAAACCTACAATTAATTTTGCATCTTTATCGGCATCCATTACATACCACATTTCGGTTTTTCCAAAAGAATTATGACGCTCTTTTGCTAAAGTATCATTTGGGTGTAATTGTATAGATAAATCTTGTTTAGCATCTATAAACTTAATAAGAATAGGAAATTCTTTACCAAAACGTTGAACAACACTCTTACCTAATAGTTCTTCAGGATAATCATTAATTAATTCTTGTAAAGAAACCCCTTCTAACTCTCCGTTAGACACTTTAGATATGTCTCCGGAAACACCAGAAAGTTCCCAGCTTTCACCAGTAATTTCGCTCTCACTAGGTTTTCCTAAAACATCTTTTAATTTTGTGCCGCCCCAAAGACGTTCTTTTAATATTGGTGTAAATTTTAAAGGGTATAGTTTCATAATTAAGTTATGTTTAATTTATTTAAAAAAACGAACGAATTTTTATTAGTACAAAATATTATCCACAAAAAGTAACGTAATTTCTAGGGGTTTCATATAATACAACCTCTAAATCTTTGTCTTTATTAATAAATGGTCTTAAGGTATTCCAAATATAAACGGCAATATTTTCTGCTGTAGGGTTTACCTCTTTAAATTGTGGCACTTCTAAATTTAAGTTTTTATGATCTAAAGTATCTTCTATATGTAATTTAATGAGATTTTTAAGAACTTTCATATCCATTACAAAGCCTGTTTCTTCATCAATTTCTCCTGAAACACTAACTACCAACTCATAATTATGGCCATGGTAATTAGGGTTATTACATTTTCCAAATACAGTTGCATTTTTTGCATCGTCCCACTCTTTGTTAAAAAGTCTATGTGCTGCATTAAAATGTGCTTTTCTACTCACTTTAACTTTCATGCTTCTTTTGTATTTTTATTAATATGTGTGTAAAATTTTTCAAAAATAATTTTAAACCATACAGTGTACCTTTCTGGATTTGTTGCTATATCTTTTTTAATATCTTTTGGTTTCATCCATTTCCAGCTTTCCACTTCTTCTGGATTAATTGTAGGTTCTCCATTAAAACTACCAATCATAACATGATCTAACTCATGCTCTGTTAAGCCATTATCAAAAGGTGCTTTGTATATAAATGAGGTTACTTCTTCTAATTCTGTGGTAAAACCCATTTCTTCTTGAAGTCTTCTTTTACCTGCTTGTATATTACTTTCGCCCATTCTTTGGTGGCTACAACAAGTATTTGTCCATAACAAAGGAGAATGGTATTTGTGGGCTGCTCGTTGTTGCAGCATAGTTTCTCCTTTACTATTCATAATAAAAACAGAAAACGCTCTATGCAAAACAGCTTTTTCATGTGCTTCCATTTTTGGCATTGTACCAATGGGCTCATCATTAGTGTTAACTAATATTACTTCTTCCTCTTTCATTTTGTAAAAATAACATCTTTACAGAATATACGAAGAGAAAGTGGTTTTTAAAAGAATCTTGGAGATTTTAAATTATCTTTTGTGTGTATAAAATCGTATCTTAAAATAACTTCAAAAGAGCCATCATTAAAGGCTGCATTTCCTAATTCTGTTACTTCGCGATCATATGCTAAACCAATAAGAAATTTATTTGATAAATTAAACCCAACCATACCACTAAATGCTGCATCCCAACGATATGCTGCTCCAAGAATAAATTTATCTACTAACATGAAATTTGCAGATAAGTCTACTTGTAAAGGAGCTCCTTGTACTACTTTTGTAAGTAAGGTAGGTTTAAATTTTAAATTAGGGTTTAAATCCCAAACATAACCTGTTATTAAATAAAAATTCATTTGTTCCTTTGCAGTAGATAAAGAAGATTCATCAAAATGTGATGTTTCTAATATACGTGGCACAGACAAACCTGCATAAAATTTATTGGTGTGGTAATATACTCCTGCACCAACATTAGGTGAAAATCTATTATCTATATTTTGTTGTAAACTAGCATCTGAACCTTGTGTTACGTCTTGATTTAATTCAGAAAAACGTACGTCTAATAAGTTTCCACTAGCTTTTAATCCAAAACTTAATCTGCCTTCTGTAGAGGTCCATACGGTATATGAAAAATCTATATCAAAATTAGTTTCTGATGTTGGACCAATTTTATCATTAACAATAGAAACTCCTAATCCTACACCTCTATACCCTATTGGAGAATGCGCATTTAAGGTCTGGGTAGTAGGTGCTCCTTCTAAACCAACCCATTGTGCTCTATACAAAGCTGCAACACTCATTTGCCCTCTAGAACCTGCATATGCCGGATTTACACTTACTGTATTATACATATATTGCGTGTATTGGGCATCTTGCTGCGCTTGTAACATTCCTGTAAACAAAAGTGCAAAAACAACAACACTACGTATAATCCAGAGCGAGATTTTAATTTCTTTATGGAAATTATTCATAAATATCATTTATCTGTTTATATATATGTAACCTGATAGAGATTTCATATTTCCATTGGTTTGTTCATAATCTAGGATGTAGAAATAAGTACCTACTGGTAATTTATTATCCACATTTACAGTAACTCTTCCTGATGATGTACCATCAAAAATATTTCCTTCGGTATTATATGCATTTGTACTGTACACTAATACACCCCATCTATTATATATTCTAATAGAATTGTTAGGGAAATTTTCTAACCCTGCAATAGTTAAAACATCATGTACTCCATCTCCATTAGGAGTTATTACATTAAATACTTCTACTTCATTTTCGTTTTCTATTAAATCTGGCTCTAAATAGTTTGGAGTGCCATTACCATTACTATCATCATTAGCGTAATCTCCATCTTCATTTAAATCTTCATCTATAGTTTCTATACCATCATCATCATCATCTGTATCTCTATAATCTGACTCCTCATCGTTATCGGTATTTGGTAGATCATTAAATGGGTCATTTAATTCATCATTTACATCTATATCTATGGTAGAATCACCTTCAAAACCATCGTCTAAACCATCATCATCTTTATCCGAACCAATTAATACCACATCAGGAATACCATCATGATTATGATCATTACCCTCTATATAATCTGGCACATTATCATTATCACTATCATCATCTACATAATCCGGAATTAAATCGCCATCGGTATCTTCTGGTATTATACCTAGGTTTCCGTTCTGCTCATAGGCATCATCTACACCATTTGCATTTACATCTAAACCACTAGGGGAGATATAATCTTGTGTTGACTGTGCTTCTAAGTTATCTGGTATTCCATCATTATCTGCATCTATATCTAAATAATCTGGGAAACCATCGTTATCTGTATCTGTTGGGTTTGTGGCTGGATCATTATCGCCATCAATATTTAAGTCTTCAAAACTGTCTAAAATTCCGTCGTTATCACTGTCTAAATCTATAGCATCAGTAACTAATACAGTAACTGTTGCTGTACTACAATTTCCTTCATCATCACAAACGGTATAATCAAAAGTATCATTACCTACATAATCTGTATTTGGAGTATAAGTAACCGTATCATCTGATGGATCGTTAGGCGTACCATTATTATTTATTACTACAGTGCCATTTGTTGGTGGTATTGCTATTGTTAATGTTCCAATATTTGGTAAATCATTATCATTACTTAATATTAAAATATCTACTGGTGTATTTTCTTCTGTTGCAATAGAATCGTCTATTGCATCTACTATTGGTACTACATCTACGGTAACTGTAGCAGTACTACAATCTCCAAACGTATTACAAACTGTATAGTTAAAAGTATCTTGCCCGTTATAATCTGCATTAGGAGTATAGGTTACTATATCGTCTAATGGATCATTTGGGGTGCCATTATTATTTATGGCAACAGTTCCGTTAGTAGGTTCTGTACTTATTGTTAAATTTCCTGTTGTTGGTAAGTCTGAATCGTTATCATAAATAGGAACTATTACTGATTGGTCTTCATCTGTACTTACAAGATCGTCTACTAAGATAGCAGCTTCATTAATACAAACAACCGTAAAATTAGGCAAAGCACTATTATTACCTGCTTTTGTAATTATAGCAGTATATTTTTCTACTGTCTGTGTAGCTATTACTGTTGGTCTATTTTGATCCCCAGGTAATGGCGGACTCCAACTTATTGTAGCATTTGGTGAAACATTATTAGATACATCTAAAGTAACTTCATTAAAAGGAGAATTACAATTGGTTACAATAAAATAACCCGTTGCATTTGAACCACAAATAGTACCATCATAAGTTGCAAAATAAACCCCTCTTTCTGTTACTTCTAAAAAAGAATCTGTTCCTAATACTGTACTTGTATCCGATGCTTCGTACCAACGATAATTATTTTCATCGGTAGTATTAGGCGCTTGTAATACATACTGTGCATTGGAAACTACTATTCCCAGTAATACAAATGTAATACTGAGGAATATTTTTTTATATGTGCAGGTTTTTTTCAAACTTAATTGGGACTTTACGTTTGTAAATTCTATTATTTTACAACAAATACTACATTGATTAATGAATTATAATCTGATGGCTGGTTTATTACCTCTATGGTTAGGTTACCATTTTCATCTATCTCCATAAAGTTTGGATCTGCTGGGTTTGTTTCAAAAACTGTAGGGTCTGCATAGGTAACATAATAATACAACTCTGTTCTATTATATGTTGGCAATGCTGCTGGAGCATTTGTACTACCTACTGTTGGAGAACCATATTGATCTATATATTCTTGATATAAATCTATATTTTTAATTCCGTTAGTAGATGCATCTACTGCTATAGATGGCGGATAGAAAATTCTAGCTGCTTTAGACGTTATTGGTGCTATTGCCTGTATAACTTCTTGAACATTAGTTTCTGTTGTAAATCCTTGTGCTGCAGATTTTCCTGCATCATCTACATCAATAGGAGCTCTTAACTCTACTTCATCATCAAATTGATCGTCCGAACCTAAAGAAGCTAATGGTACATCTCTATCACCACCACCATCTGATAATCTTAAATTATTACCAACTATTCCAAAAGCTGTATTGTATTCATTACCAATATTTGAATCGGCATCATTAACATTAAGAGTAATATTGTTACCTTCTGATATCGCTATATGACCAGGGTTTCCATTTGTTGATAATGTTTGATTATCTGTATTTACTCCCGAAGTAATATCTGCTAATGGAATGGTTACTGTGTTACCATCGCTATCTGTTAAGATTAAATCCGTACCATCTTCTGTTAAAC
>CANNFY010000003.1 GCA_947504045.1 uncultured Maribacter sp. | reverse complement strand
TGCAAATGTACACCTCTTTTTCTTTTACACAACTACTTTTTTAAATTATTTTTAGTTTTTTTTTACACCCAAACAAACAACCCTTAAAACCAGTACTTTACAAAAAGAAAAAAACTAAAAAAAAGAAGAGGAAACTAAAATCTTTCAAAATACATACTTATATATATGAAATAACCATTTCACTTAGCTCGCTACATATAATATATATTGTTATCAAAAAGAAGCAAACTATATTGTCTGCCTGAATACAACATATTATCTTTGCACACTTATTAGTTAAAAACCAGGAATGATTAAAATTACTTTACCAGATGGTTCAATTAAGGAGTTCTCTAAAGGAACAACTCCTTATGAAGTTGCAAAAAGCATAAGCGAAGGTCTTGCTAGAAATATAATTTCGGCAAAATTTAACGACACTATATTAGAAACTGTTTCTCCTTTAAACGAGGACGGAACTTTAGTATTATACACCTGGAATGATGCGGAAGGAAAAAAAGCTTTTTGGCACTCTAGTTCTCATATAGTAGCACAAGCAATTGAGGAACTATATCCTGGAGCAAAATTAACTATTGGCCCAGCTATAGACAATGGCTTTTATTATGATGTAGATTTTGGGGATAAAACTCTTTCTGAAAAAGACTTTAGCACTGTTGAAAAAAGAGCTATTGAAATTGCTAGAGGCAAACATGACTTTAAAATGCGTTCTGTTTCTAAAGAAGAAGCTTTATCCTTATATAAGGAGCAAGGAAATGAATATAAAATAGAGTTAATAGAAAATTTAGAGGATGGCACTATAACCTTTTGTGACCATGACTCTTTTACCGATTTATGTAGAGGTGGTCATATACCTAATACTGGTATTGTAAAAGCAATTAAAATTTTAAGTGTTGCTGGTGCTTACTGGAGAGGTGATGAGAATAACACACAATTAACTAGAATTTATGGTATTTCTTTTCCTAAACAAAAAGAACTTACTGAATATCTTCATTTACTAGAAGAAGCAAAAAAGAGAGACCACAGAAAACTAGGAAAAGAATTAGAGCTTTTTACTTTTTCGCAAAAAGTAGGACAAGGCCTTCCTTTATGGCTTCCTAAAGGTGCTGCTCTTAGAGAGCGTCTAGAAAATTTCCTAAAGAAGGCACAAAAAAAAGCTGGTTACGAAATGGTGGTTACACCTCATATAGGACAAAAAGAATTATATGTTACTTCTGGACACTATGCTAAATATGGTGAAGATAGTTTTCAGCCCATAACAACCCCAAAAGAGGACGAAGAATTTTTGTTAAAACCAATGAACTGCCCTCACCATTGTGAGATATACAATAGCAAACCTTTTAGTTATAAAGAACTACCAAAAAGATATGCTGAATTTGGTACTGTATATAGATATGAACAAAGCGGGGAACTACATGGCTTAACAAGAGTTAGAGGTTTTACTCAAGATGATGCGCACATATTTTGTACTCCTGACCAACTAGACGAAGAATTTAAAAATGTAATTGACCTATCCTTATATGTATTAGGTTCATTAGGTTTTGATAATTTTACTGCACAAGTTTCTGTACGCGACTTATCTAAACCTGAAAAATATATTGGAGAAGTAGAAAATTGGGACAAAGCAGAAAATGCAATCATAAATGCTGCAAAAGAAAAAGGCTTAGATTTTGTTATAGAAAGTGGTGAAGCTGCTTTTTATGGCCCTAAGTTAGACTTCATGGTTAAAGATGCTCTAGGCAGATCTTGGCAACTAGGAACAATACAAGTAGATTACAACCTTCCTGAACGTTTTGAACTAACCTATAAAGGCAGTGATAACGAACTACATAGACCCGTAATGATACACCGTGCTCCTTTTGGAAGTATGGAACGTTTTATAGCTATTTTACTAGAACATACAGGGGGTAATTTTCCGCTTTGGCTTATTCCTGAACAAGCAATAATATTACCAGTTAGCGAAAAACATGAAATTTATGCTGAAAAAGTTTTAAATTCATTAGAAAATAACGAAATTCGCGCCCTTGTAGACAATAGAAATGAAACTATTGGAAAGAAAATACGAGAAGCAGAAATGAGTAAAACACCTTTTATGCTTATTGTTGGAGACAATGACATTGAAGGAAATACAATTTCTGTACGTAGACACGGTGGAGAGGATATAGGAGCAATAAGCATTGAAAAGTTTACAGACTTGGTAAATAATGAAATAAATAGTACCTTAAAGTCGTTTTAAAAAAAATATTAAGTTTAATTAAAATATATTAGTCATAGCAATTAGAAAAAGATTTAGGCCACAACCTAGAAGGGAAAATAAAAACCCACACAAGATTAACGAAAATGTTATTTCCCCTAACGTTAGGTTAGTTGGTGATAATGTGGAGGTTGGTGTTTATACATTGCAACAAGCAATGGCAAAATCAGAAGAACTAGGTTTGGATTTGGTAGAAATTTCACCAAAAGCAGACCCACCTGTTTGTAAAATTATTGACTATAAGAAATTTCTTTACGAGCAAAAGAAACGAGAAAAGGTGATGAAGGCGAAAGCCTCTAAAGTTGTTGTTAAAGAAATACGCTTTGGTCCTAACACAGATGACCATGACTATGAGTTTAAAAAGAAGCATGCTGAAAAATTCTTAAAAGAAGGAGCCAAATTAAAAGCATATGTATTTTTTAAAGGAAGGTCAATAGTTTACAAAGATCAAGGAGAAATTCTATTACTTAGATTAGCTTCTGAGTTAGAAGAATTAGGTAAAGTTGAACAAATGCCTAAACTTGAAGGAAAGCGTATGACAATGTTTATTGCGCCTAAGACAAAAAAATAATTTTTTTAAATTCATACTAAGAATTTAAAGAATATAGAACACTGAAAATCTGCCTATACATTATAGGCAGTTTCAGCATAAAAAAGTGAGATAATTTAATACATAGGAGAAAATGCCTAAACAGAAAACAAAATCCAGTGCTAAAAAGCGTTTTAAGCTTACAGGCACAGGTAAAATCAAGAGAAAGCACGCTTTTAAGAGTCATATATTGACAAAAAAATCTAAAAAGCGTAAGCTTGCGTTAACACATTCAGCATTGGTACACCAATCTGATGTTAACAGTATAAAAGAACAATTACGTTTAAAGTAATATTCTTTTCGGTAAACAATTATTAACCCTGGAGTTAGGCCTTTAAAAGAATCAATAAATAAAATTGATCGCCTACTACAAAAACAATTTAAATTATGCCAAGATCAGTAAATGCAGTAGCTTCTAGAGCCCGAAGAAAAAAGGTTATGAAGCAAGCCAAAGGTTACTTTGGAAGACGTAAAAACGTTTGGACAGTAGCTAAAAATGCGGTTGAAAAAGCAATGTTATATGCTTATAGAGACCGTAGAAACAAAAAAAGAACATTCCGCGCTTTATGGATTACCAGAATTAATGCTGGTGCTAGATTACATGGAATGTCTTACTCTCAATTCATGGGAAAAGTAAAAGCTAATAATATAGAACTTAACAGAAAAGTTTTAGCAGACTTAGCAATGAACAACCCAGATGCTTTTAAAGCAATTGTAGAGCAAGTTAAATAAATTAAGAATATTATCTCACTATAAAGAAAATCCGATTCTAACGAATCGGATTTTTTTTTATTAGTATATTTAGACGTTAACTTTAAAATCTAAATATATCAACTCAATAATTTATATAATCGGCGTTTCTGGTTCTGGTAAATCTACCATAGCAGAATTACTTTCAAAAAAAACTAACATCCCATATTTTGATGCGGATGATTGGCATCCGGAGTCTAACATTAAAAAAATGAAATCTGGCACTCCCCTAACAGATGATGACCGCCTAGGCTGGCTACAAACCTTAAATAATTTAGCTACTAAGGAAATTAATAATAAAGGTGCCGTAATTGCATGTTCTGCGTTAAAAGAATCTTACAGATCTATATTAAGTAAGAATATTGAAGAAAATACAACGTGGGTTTTTTTAGATGGCTCTATAGAATTAATAACAGAAAGAATGCTAGCAAGAGAAAACCACTTTATGCCTTCTAGCCTACTAAAATCTCAATTTGACGCATTAGAAATACCTACATATGGGCTACATTATTCTATAAGCACCTCACCAGACGAAATAATTAACTCTATAATTAGCAAACTATAATTACAACTTCTACAAATACGTTTTTAGCAGTAAAACTAACACACTTATTTTCAATATGACCTCTACCCTATTACTATCTGTACTTGTAGGAATTGCAATTTTATTAGTTTTAGTTTTATATTTTAAAATACAAGCATTTATATCTTTACTTGTAGCTAGTATTAGCGTAGGATTTATTGCCGGCTTAGATGGTTTAGAAATTATTAAAGTTATACAAAATGGTATGGCTAGTACTCTTGGCTTTGTTGCCACAGTAGTAGGTTTAGGTTCTATATTGGGAGCCATATTAGAACATTCTGGAGGCACTAAGGTTATTGTAAATTTTATGATTAATAAATTTGGAATTAAGAGAGCTCCAACTGCTTTAGCAATTTCTGGGTTTATTATTGCAATACCTGTTTTTTTTGATGTTGCCTTTATTATTTTAATTCCAGTAATTTATGCCTTACAAAGAAAAACAAAGAAATCACTTTTGTTATATGCTATACCACTTTTAGCAGGACTAGCAGCTACGCACGCATTTATACCACCTACTCCAGGCCCTGTAGCCGTTGCCGATATTATTGGTGCTAAATTAGGATGGGTTATTCTTATAGGTGCAATTACAGGAATACCTACAGTATTTATTTGTGGATTAATTTTTGGAAAGTATATTTCTAAAAAAATTCATATAAATGCTCCTAAATTAGAAGAGACATCTATTGAAGAAAAAAAACTGCCAAAAATTGGTATTGTATTTTCTATTATTCTAATTCCTATTCTATTAATATTAGCTAATACAACTATCCAAGCTAATGAAATGATACTAACAGAATATAAAACAGTTGGTTCTTTTTTTAATTTTATTGGCCATCCATTTATTGCTTTAATAATAGCAAATTTATTAGCATGGTATTTTTTAGGTATTAGAATGGGATATACCAAAAAGAAAATGTTAGATATTTCTTCAAAATCTTTAGCTCCTGCAGGAATAATAATTTTACTAACTGGTGCTGGAGGTGTTTTTAAACAAATTTTAATAGACACTGGAGCAGGTAAAGTTATTGCCGAGTTAATGACAGATTTAGGGTTACCAGTTATACTATTTTCATTTATTGCGGCAGCAATTATCCGAATTATTCAAGGTTCATCTACTGTAGCTATGATTACTGCCGCAGGCTTAGTTTCTCCATTACTATCTACAAACACATTTTCTAGCCCGCAATTAGCCTGTTTAGTTATTGCTATTGCATCTGGAGCCTCTATTTTATCGCATGTAAATGATAGTGGATTTTGGTTGGTAAGCCAATACTTAGGGCTATCAGAAAAACAAACTTTTAAATCTTGGAGCGCAATGACAACTATACTTGCTGTTACTGGTTTTACAACAGTATTAATTATATACTCCTTTGTTTAAGTACCTAATACTGTAATTACAACAGTTCTTCCTGAAGCATAATTTCTATGCTCACAAAGGTATATACCTTGCCAAATACCTAAGTTTAAACGCCCATTAGTAATTGGTATTTGAACAGAACTACCCATTAAAGATGCTTTTATATGTGCCGGCATATCGTCAGCACCTTCGTACGTATGCTTATAATACGAAGCATTTTCTGGAACCATAACATTAATATGGCTTTCAAAATCTTCTCTAACTGTACTATCTGCATTCTCATTAATAGTTAAACTTGCTGATGTATGTTTAATAAAAACATGAAGAAATCCAATATTTACATTTTTAATTTCAGGAATAGATTCTAGAATAATATTAGTAATTAAATAAAATCCTCTATTATACCTAGGCAATAAAATTTCTTTTTGGAAAGATTTCATATTTTGAAATGATTTTTACAAGAACTAAGATATAATTAAATCCTATGAAATACATTTGTAAAAAAAATGAAATGGATTTATCTAAAATAAAAATGGTAGTTACAGATATGGACGGTACATTACTAAATTCTAAACATGAAGTTAGTAATCGTTTTTTTGAATTACACCAACAATTAAAAGATAGAAACATACAATTTGTTGCAGCAAGCGGAAGACAATACCATAGTATTATAGATAAACTTTCTCCTATTAAAGATGATATAATTGTTATTGCTGAAAATGGTGGTTTTGCAAAACAAAAAACTGAAGAAATATTATCTACACCATTAGACACAAAATTTAAAAATGAAATTTTAGAAATTGTTTCAAACATAAAAGATATACACCCTGTATTATGCACAAAAAACAAAGCATATCTTCTTAACTCCTCTAACAAGTTCGCAAATAAATTAAAAGAATTTTATTCGGAATATGAAATGTTGGAGAAACTTGAAGATTACACTGGTGAGGTTTTAAAAATTGCAATTTATCATTTTGAAAGTTCTGAAAAATACATTTATCCTGCTGTAAAACATTTAGAAGAAAAATTAAAAGTAAAAGTATCCGGACAAAACTGGCTAGATCTTTCAGACCTTAATGCGCATAAAGGTTATGCTTTAAAAAAGGTACAAGAACTTTATAATGTTTTACCAGAAGAAACTATGGTCTTTGGAGATTATAATAATGATTTAGAAATGCTAGCTATGTCTAAATATAGTTTTGCAATGGCAAATGCGCATCCAAATGTAAAAGCAATAGCTAATTACGAAACTGCAAGTAATGATGAATTTGGTATTGAAATTATTCTGGAAAAGCTTTTAACTAAATAACAGAGCTAGGTAAAATACCAAATACTTTTTTAAAAGCAACAGTAAAATGTTGAGGGTTCTTATAACCTACCATATAAGATATTTCGGATATGGAGTGTTCCTTTTTTTCAATCAGTTCTTTAGCTCTCTCCATTCTGTATTTAGTTATATGTTTAAAAATAGTAGTATTAAAAACCAGCTTAAAACTTCTTTTTAATTTTGAGGTATTAAACCCTATTTCTTTTGACAACTCCTCTATTGTTAATGTCTTATTTAGGTTTTCTTGTATATAACTATCTATTTTTAAAATGGCTTGATAGTCAACTTCAGAAATTTTATTCTCTTTAATAGAGGTATCTGCTTCATGAGATTGTGCTAAAACAATCACTAAAAGTTCAAGTATTTTAGCTTCTAAATAGGCTTTTTTAGTAACACCCTTGTATTTACAATTTAGAATATCAGTCACTTTTTCTTTTAAATCTTGCTTAATTGGCAAACTGTTTTTAGAAAGAAAAAACGATTCTTTTTTACTAATTGCCTCTCCAAACTTTACAAAAACATCTTTAAATGTATTTCCAATATTTTTTTTAATATATGCTTCTGTAAATTGTATTTCTAATGTATTTCTAGAATATTTATTAAAGTCTATAGAACCATCTACAGAGGGCATATAAATTAAATTATAATGATTATTAGGAATAGACATAAGGGATTCCTTTTTATTTTTTGGAACATATGTAATACCACCATCTAACTCAAAATGTAATTTAAACAAAGGAGAATCATGATAAACATTTATACTGTATTCTTTTTTTACTTTAATTTTTCTAATAGAAAGTAAAATTCCGTTTAATTGTATATCAACTGTATTTGCATCAACAAACTCATTATCTATAGACCACGGAACCTCTACAATTCTTTTACTTACTAAATTTTTAGAATACTTTTTTACAAATTCCTTTTCTCCAAAAATCTCACTTTTTAATCTAATTTCCATAAGAGCTTTTTACGGCATTTAAAATTCCTTTTACGTTAGCACTATAATTTTGGCTTAACATATATTTGCCAAAAATAACTATTTATAATTAATCTAAATAAATATAATTGAAATTGGTTCGCACATTAGTATATTTTTTAATATTTCAAATACTACCAATAGTAAATTTATTGGCACAAGAAAATTCAATTTCAGGAACCATTACTGCATTAAACGAGCCGTTATTTGGAGCTTCTGTAGTACTTAAAAACACTTCTATAGGAACACAATCTAATATAAATGGTGAGTTTTTAATTAAGAAAGTACCTAATGGCACATATAAAATTGAAGTATCCTATTTAGGTTATAAAACTGTTTCAAAAAACATAGCTATTAAAGAAGGCAACCATACTTATAAAATAGACTTTGTACTACATGAAGATTCTAAAAAATTAAATGAAGTTGTTATTAAAGGTAAAAGTAAAGAGACCAAATTAGAGACTAAAGGCTTTGCTGT
Organism: uncultured Maribacter sp.; assembly: GCA_947504045.1. Lineage (GTDB taxonomy): Bacteria > Bacteroidota > Bacteroidia > Flavobacteriales > Flavobacteriaceae > Maribacter_B. The sequence goes on along the minus strand of CANNFY010000003.1, from coordinate 397,356 downwards.
TAACGCTATTAAAACAAAAGAAGCCAGTCTAAGAAGTATACAAACTAATGAACTTTTAAATACAACCGTTGGAGTTAAAATACGCCAAAATGGAGGTTTAGGTTCAAATGTTGAATATAGCTTAAATGGGTTATCTGGTAGATCCGTTAGTATTTTTATAGATGGAATTCCAATTTCCGTTTATGGTTCTTCTTTTAGCTTAAATAGTATTCCACCATCTATGATTAGGAATATAGAAGTATATAAAGGAGTAGTTCCTGGGCATTTATCTAGTGATGCCGTTGGTGGAGCAATTAATATTGTGCTACACAAAAAAGCAAGAAACAACCTAAACGCTTCATTATCATACGGTTCATTTAACACTTTACAAACAAACTTAAATGGAGCATATAGGTTTGATAAGTCTGGACTTACTTTAAAAGCATCTGCATTTCATAATTATTCCGATAACAATTATAAAATTTCTGGAAGAACTATTGTAGATATTGCACCAAACGGAGTAGAAACACCCATTGTTGCAAGAAGGTTTAATGATGCCTATAGATCTACTGGTGGTATGGCACAAATTGGATTTACTAATGTAAAATGGGCCGAGCAATTTTTAGTAGGACTTACTGTTTCCGATGAGTATAATGAGGTACAACACGGAACTTTTGTTACCAAATTACCCTACAACGGACGCTTTTTAGAGTCGGACGCTCTTCTAGGTAATTTAACGTACCAGAAAAAAAATATTTTCACAAAAGGTTTAGATGTTACTATTAACGGTGTTTATGGTAAACGAAATCGTATTATTAATGATACTGTTGCTCAAGCATATAGCTGGACAGGAAAAAGATTAGTAGGTTTTGATGGGGAATTTATTGATTATATATGGGGGTCGCAAAATGAAAATGGTCCTACTTTAGCTAAAATAGAAAGAAAAGTTTCCTCTATACGTTCTGGATTATCTTATGCCTTTACTAAAAAACACAAGGTATTACTTAATCATGTTTATAGTGGTGTAGACAGAGAGGATAGTGATGAAATGATTTCTTTATTAGAAAATACCTTTCAGCAAACAAGCGATTTATATAAAAACATATATTCTCTAAGTTATGAACTTAAAGCATTTGAAGAAAAATTTAAATTAAATGCCTTTGGAAAATACTATCAACAAACCGTAAAAAATACACAACCCGTATTTAATGACGATAACACAGAGGTTATAGATGAAGTTTATGAGAGTAATGTAGATTATACAGGATATGGTTTTGCTGCTTCATACATTTTAATCCCAACAATTACCATATTAACCTCTGCAGAAAAAGCTATTCGTTTACCAAGCGAAAATGAAGTTTTTGGAGACGCAGGCGATAATTTACTTCCTAACTTAACTATTAAACCAGAAACTAGCAATAATATAAATGTTGGTTTTAGACTTGGAGAGTTCAATATAAAAAAGCATGGTTTTACCATAGTTACTAACTTTTTTGCAAGAAACATTGAAAATAGAATTGGCTTACCTGCTAATGCAGATGGTTTAAGAGAAAGTGATGAATTTGTACAATATACCAATTTAGAAAATACTGCTGAGTCTAAAGGTATTGAAGCGGAGTTAAATTATACCTACCAAAATAACTTTGGAGCAAATTTTAATATAACCCGTATGAACTTAACAACAGTAAATTCAGGTGTTAAAACTAATGTTCCTAATGTTCCATTATCAACCATGAATGCCAGCTTACGGTATACTATAAAGAATTTTATTCAATCAAAATCAATCATCAACCTATTTTATAACGCTTATTATACCGATGAATTTTCATTCAAATTTGCTGCTGGAACAAATACTACAGGAGAAGATGAATTTCTAATTCCTAAACAAATTTCTCATGATTTTGGCTTCAGTTATACATTTCCTAAAAAGAAATTTGTAACCAGTTTTGATGTCAAAAATATATTTGACCAAGCTGTATACGACAACCTGTCGGTACAAAAACCAGGAAGAGCTTTTTATATAAAAATCAATTACATAATCAATAATTTTTAATTACCTAAATAGAATATAATATGAAAAAACCATTATTAAACTTAAGAACATTTGCTCTAACAATACTTGCAGCCAGCTTTATTGGCGCATGTAGCGATGACAATACTGTAATAACAGACCCTGAAGAAGAAGCAGAAGAGGAAGAAGAAATAGTAGAAGCTAGATGGATAACAATTGCTGGAGCAAAAATGGGAGATAGTCCTGGTGACGGAAACGGAGGTACTTTAATTTACTCCTTAACCGATGCAGATGCTAAAGACCCAACAGTACAAATAGACCCTTTTAACAATGGTTTTGTAGCTCCTTCTAATAGAACAGCAAGATTACAAGCCTCTGAAGATGGTAATACTATTTTTAATATTAGTTATGCTGGTGACACTGGTGGTAACTATACTAAATACATTGTAAATGGCGAAAATAATTTTGAACAAACAGGTTCCGAAATAAGTATTGCTCCTTATGTTGGAACAGCTCCAAGATGGATTAAATTATTTGACGGAGATAACACTGGTGCTGCTGTTTATGTATCTACAGAACACCAAGTAGATGATAATGATACCCCGGATGATGTAACTGATGATACTTATTTATACACTAACTCTACTATTGGTGTGGTAACATTAAATTTAGTAGATTCTCAAATTAATAACTTTCAAGAGCATGTAATTACCTTAAATGAGGAAGATGCTGCTGCTGGTTATTATATTTCAAGAATAGATATGCCAACTTTAAATGAAGCAGGAGATAAATTATACATTGGTGCTCGTTTAAGCAAAGTAGACCCTGCAACTACAGAAAGTGATAGTGATTTTGAAATTTTAGGTTCTAAAACTATTGTTTTAGACTACCCTTCTTTATTAAATCCTACCATTATTACTTCTGCAGTAGGACACGGAAATACCAATGGTTACCGTAGTATTAATTCTTTTGAATATGACGGAAGTGTATACCAAGCTAACCAAAGTGACCCAGAAGGTTCTTATATCTTAAAAATTGGTGCGGATAATTTATATGATGACACCTACGATTTTAACTTAGATGATGCTTTAGGTGTAACTGGTGCTTATGTATTAGCATGGAGGCCAGCCGCTAACGGAAAAGCTGTTTTAGCATACCGTCATGATGGATCTGTTGAAGGTGTTTCTGGTAGAGGAGAAAGCTATTTTGCGTTAGTAGATTTAAATGCAAAAACTGCAAGTTTAATTACTGATATTCCTTATGATGTAGATTTTGAATTATTCCAATACCAAGGGTATGCAGTTAACGGAACAGAAATTTACCTTACACAAGCACCTGTTGGCCAAAATGGAAATATTTATGTGGTAGAAACAGAAACTGGAGAAGTTACTAAAGGAGCAGAATTAATAAATGCAGAAGGAAGCCACTTTATAGGGGCGTGGTAATAAATACAATAAAAAAATTTAATCCCTTTCTGATTATATTCAGAAAGGGATTTCTCTAATTAATATCCTTATGAAAAAATCAATTATTTTATTATTGTTAGCTCCAACACTCTTTTTTGCGCAAAGACCAGGACAAGGACAAAGACAAAAAAAAGAAGAAACTAACATATTTCATAACAGAACATTTTGGCAAACGCAACCAGATGTTGCTACTGTTAAACAAAAAATAAAAGAAGGTAATGATGCGGTTGCACAGAACCAAGCAGCTTTTGATGCTCTTTCATTGGCAATTATAGCAAAATCTCCTGTTGAAACAATTGAGTATCTATTGTCTTTACCAGGAAATGATATTAATAAATCTACTCATGATGGAAGAAGTTATTTAATGTGGGCAGGTTATGCAGGTGACCTAGAAACTATGAAACTATTATTAAGCAAAGGAGCCGATACAAAAGTAGTAGGTAGTCATGGTTTTAACTGGTTTACATTCACTGTAAATGCGGGGCATGATAATACTGCTATTTACGATTTAATGGAGGCTAATAAGATTGATTTAAAAGAAACCAATCGTGCAGGAGCTAATGCTATTTTACTATTAGCACCACATAGTAAAGACGGAAAAATAATAGCATATTTTCAGAAAAAAGGATTAGACATTAACGCCAAAGACAAAGAAGGGAACACTGTTTTATTTTATGCCGCAAAAGGCGGAAATATTGCGTTAATGAAAAAATACATAGCACAAGGTTTTGATTATAAAACAATTAACTCTAAAGGTGAAAATATTGTTCTTTTTGCAAGCCACGGAGGAAGACGCAATAGCAACCCTATTGAAGTTTATGAATATTTTGATGGTCTAGGTCTAAATATGGCTTTATCAAATAACAACAACGAAAATGCTCTACACCTTACAGCATCTAATACCAAAGATGTTAAAATAATAGATTTCTTTATTAAAAAAGGGGCAGATATTCATCAAAAAACTACTAACGGATACACGCCTTTTTTAAATGCCGCTAAAGGAAGCAACCTAGTGGTAATAGAAAAATTAATACCTATAACTAAAGATATTAACCAACAAAATAAAGAAGGGTTTTCTGCCTTAACGTTTGCAACACAAAGTATTAATTTTGAGGCTTTTAAAATTTTAAAAGAAAAAGGTGCCGATGTAAATGTTGTAGATGCTGACGGGAATAACTTGTTTTATCATTTGTTTAATGCCTACAACAGAAGAAATAGCAAAAATTTTGACGCTTACCAAAACGCATTAACATCAGCCGGTGTTTCTTTCAAAAATGCTTCCAAAACAAATTACCCATTACATATAGCTATTTCTAAAAGAGAAAGAAAACTAATTGAAAAAGCCATAGAGTTAGGAGCCGATATTAATCAAAAAAATGAAGATGGTTTAGCACCTATACATATAGCTGCCATGAAAGCTACTAATGAAAGGTTGCTAAAACTTTTAATTAATAAGGGAGCAGATAAAAATAAGCTTACCGATTTTGATGAAAGTGCTTATGATTTGGCTCAAGAAAATGAGTTGTTAAATAAGGTAGATATTTCTTTTTTAAAAAAATCTTAAATTAAATTAAAATGAAATTTTATAAATATATACTAGCTGTAGTTTGCTTATCCTTCATGGCATTTACTACTATAAAAACCGTTGCTCCCCAACCAAAATACAAATGCATGGTGCAATTAAAAAATTATGAAGGCGAAGGTGCTTATGTTGTATTATCGGTATTAGATAAAGACAATTCTTATTTAAAAACTTTACATATTTTAGGAGATGATGAAAAATGGTATCCGGATATTCCTACATGGTGGTCGTTTTTTGAAAAAGCTCCAGATAAAAATATAGATGCTATTTCAGGAGAAACCATTGCAGGTGGTGAGCGTGCAATTTTTACTTTTCAATTAACTGAAGAAGATCTAAAAGCTGGTAATAAATTAAGATTTGAAACTGCTGTAGAACATCAAGATTATTACGAAAAAGATTTAGAGGTTTTATTAGAAGGCGATAACCTTAAAAACAAATTTGAAGGAACGGGTTATATCCGTTACGTTAGAATTATACCAAATTAATTAATAACATGCTTAACAAATTATGGAGATACAGTCATTTTTATTTGACTGTATCTTCTTCTTTATTTTTACTTTTAGCCACTATTACAGGGGCTTTTTTGGCTTTTGAACCTATTACAGAAAAACTACAACCGCACTATATTAAAAATGCGGAAGATGTTTCTATTGCACAATTAATTATAACTTTAAATAATAAATACGAAGAAGTTTTAGAAGTAGAAGTAGATAAAAATTATTTTGTGAATGCTAGTGTTTTTAGCATGGATGAAGCCTTGGATGGTCAATTTTATATTAATCCTATTAATGGAAATAAAATTGCTGATATTCCACCCAAGAGTCCTTTTTTCGAATTTTTAACCAATTTTCATCGCTCTTTATTTTTAAAAACTACTGGACGAGTGTTTGTTGGTATTATATCTTTTTTATTGTTTTTAATTTCTATTACAGGTTTATTATTAGCAATTAAAAGACAAGGTGGTATCATACAGTTTTGTTCAAAAATTATTAACGATAAATCTATACAATACAATCACGTAGCGTTAGGCAGGTTATTTTTAATTCCAATACTTATTCTAGCTTTATCTGGCACCTATTTGTCTATGGATAGGTTTTCATTATTACCAAAAAAAGTTGCTGTTGTTAACACACAAAAAACAATTTCAAAAAACACAATTCCTTTTTCTGACTTTCCAATATTTAAAAACACAACTTTAAAAGAGATTAAAAAATTAGAGTTTCCTTTTTCTACAGACGAAGAGGATTTTTTTATTTTAAACTTACACGATAAAGAACTTAAAATTCATCAAAAAACTGGAGAAATTGTAGAAACAACAAATTACCCTTTTACAAAAATTTTATCCGAATTAAGTTTTAATTTACATACAGGCTCCGGAAGTATTATTTGGTCCTTAGTGTTGTTTACAACCGCACTTTCAATTCTATACTTTATGTATTCTGGTAGTATTATTACTTTAAAGCGTTTACGTTCTAAAACAAAAAATAAATACAAATACAACGAAGCAAACTATATTATTTTAGTTGGCTCAGAAAACGGAACTACAAAAGGTTTAGCCAAAGTTTTGCAAAAAGCACTTTTAAAAGCAGATAAAAAAGTATATGTTGACGATTTAAACAACTATAAAAATTACCCCAATATTCAGCAATTAATAATTATTACATCTACTTATGGGCAAGGAGAACCACCAAGTAATGCTAATTTATTTTTGAGCAAACTACATCAAATTAAAATAGATACCCCTTTTACATGCCATGTTATAGGTTTGGGTTCGTATGCCTATCCTAAATTTTGTGAATTTGCAAAAGACATTCAACATCAAGTTTTATTAAAAAACAATATAAATGTTCCTACAAAAAACCCATTATTAATTCACAATCAGGATTATGCGCAGTTTAAAAATTGGGCATTACAATGGGCTAATGGTTTAGATCTAAACTTAGAGTTACCAAAAGAACTATCTGTTAAAAAACAAAAAGAAATAGTTTTTAAGGTTGTAGATAAACAGAACGTCGTAGATGAATATGATGAAACATTTAGACTAACCTTAAAAGCAAAAAAACATATAAAGTTTACTTCTGGAGATTTGTTAGGAATAACCCCTCCAAATGAGACTTCTGAACGCTTATATTCTATAGGAAAAGACACCAATGGTAATTTATTATTAAGTATAAAAAAACATACGCATGGTATTTGTTCTAATTATTTAAACAACTTAATAAAAGACCAAGAACTAAATGTAACCCTTCAAACAAACAAAGCATTTCATTTACCCAAAAAAAGCAAACAGGTTATATTAATAGCTAATGGAACTGGAATTGCACCTTTCTTAGGTATGATGGAAGAAAACATTGATAGAAAAAAAATGCATATGTACTGGGGAGCAAAAACAACAAATTCTTTTAATCTCTATAAAGAACACGTAAATAAAGCTTTACAGAAAGGAACATTAACCAATTTTAAAACCGCATATTCACGTAATCAAGCCAAAAAAATTTATGTACAAAACCTAATTAAGAAAGATAAAGAGTTATTCTTAGAGGTTTTAAAAGATAAAGGTTGTATTATGATTTGTGGATCTATTGCTATGCAAAAAGAGGTTATAAAAGAACTACAACAAATTTGTACTGATAATCTTAGCAAAGACTTTAGTTACTACCAAAACAGAAAACAAATTAAAATGGATTGTTATTAACACGCAAAAAGGCGATTATTAAAAGAATAATCCCTTTTTGCATATATCTACCTTGAGAGATCCCTATTAAGTCCTTAGTTTTATTTAGCAAAATACTACCAAATTTGCCTCCTCATAAATAGCCAACTTTACCAATATCAAAAACGCTATTTCCAAAATCAAAAGACAAAATTTTTCTAACAAATCACCTCTTAAAACAATAATCATATTGTGTCCTTTTTGCGTAAATAATATTTCCTTTTACGTTAATATTTAGACGCTCACTTCACTTAAATTTGTCGCTATTTTTAATCATTCTAAATAAAACTATATGAAAACAATACAAAAATTGAGTTTTTTGATTTTTATCTTTTCAATAAACCAATTGTTGGCACAATCAGAACAAATTAAAGGGATTGTTACTAACCTAAAAGGAGCTCCTATGGAATTTGTTAATGTAGGAATAAAAGGCAAAAACAAAGGAGCAGTAACAAATTATAATGGTCTATATAAAATTTCCAATATAGAGCCTGGCATATACACAATCATAGCTTCTTCTGTTGGTTATAACACTCAAGTTAAAGAAATATCATTATCTAATGGGCAGGTTTTAGAAATAAATTTTACTTTAACAGAAGATGTACAATATTTAAGCGAGGTAGAGGTTATAGGCAGAAAAGCAACTACCTATAAAAGTGATTATTCATATGCAGCTACCAAAACAGGAAAAGAAATTTCTAAAATTCCTGCTTCAGTTTCAACAGTAACTAAAGAGCTAATAGCTGACCAATTAGCATACAATTTATCCGATGTATTAAAAAACATAAGCGGCGTAAATAATAATTCTTCTGGAACATATAATGACTTAAGAATTAGAGGCTTCAGGAGTCATAGTAGCGGAACTATTGGAACTGCTAATAGGTTTATTAATGGACTTAAAGCAAGTCAAGGTTTTTTTACATCACCTAATCTATTCACCTTTGAAAGAGTAGAAGTTTTAAAGGGCCCTGCTAGTTCTATATACGGTAATGTAAACCCTGGCGGTATGGTTAACTTAGTTACTAAAAAACCATTAGATGAATACCGAAATACTATACAATTTGTTACCGGTTCTTTTAATACACTAAGAACAAACCTAGACGTTACTGGACCTTTTAATGAAAATAAAAAACTTTTATACCGCTTAAATATCGCTTATGATAGATCAAATACCTTTAGAGACTTTAGTAGTTATAAAAATTTTACCATAGCTCCTTCTGTAACCTATAAAGCTACAGAAAAAACGACTATTAATGCAGAGGTAATGTTCAATAAGTATGATGGTTATATAGACAGAGGGGTACCAGTTCCTGGGCAAGATTATGACGCCGTAGATGTAGCACTTACTATAGCACAACCGAGTGACTTCTACAAGGTGGATGACACCTATTTAATGCTAACTATGAATCATAAATTTTCTGACAACGTAAGTTTTAATGCATCTTACCTAAAGTATGTTTGGGATGAAGAATTGAACGAACACCGTACAAGTAACAATTGGGTAGATGATGGAGCCCAAGTTGTTTCATCAATAAGATATTGGGAACGAATTGATGATAGAAATTCCGATTTTTTAACTGGATATTTTTCCATAAAGGCCGGAGATAAGAGTCACATTTCTCATGAAATTGTAACCGGACTTGACTATTACAGGTTTAAAACTCTAGGAGGAACAGTAACCGAAGCCAGACAAAAAAGAGTATATGACGATGATGGAAATTTTACAGGATTTGAAGAACTTACATTTGATTTGTTAAATCCTGAATATTATAATAGAGTTAATGACATTAATGACTACGACTTTTTTGTAAACAGAGCTATAGGAGACCGTGAGGCAGATTATGCTCAAACAGGTATTTATGCTCAAGATATTATTGGTTTAATGAATGATAAATTAAACATAATGCTTGGTGCTAGACTAGAGTTTTTAAACAATAAAATAGATTATCGTATAAATGACAGTAATGGAATTACAGATGCTAATGAAACTATTTTTATTCCTAGAATAGGTGTTTCTTATACTCTTAATGATAATCTTCATGTTTATGGAAATTACTCCGAAGGCTTTACTCCTATTTCACCAGATTATTTGGCAAATCCACAAGAATATAGACCAGATGGGTCAGATATTGAGTATGAACATGAAACAAATAGCCAATATGAATTTGGTATAAAAGGAGATTTTCTAAACAAAAAACTATTTGCTTCCTTAGCATATTTTGATATAAAAAGAGAAAATGTTTTAATGTCTACTAATGAACTAACTGCATCTGGAGACGATGCTCAAATACAAAATGGTGCTGAACTTTCATCTGGTCTTGAATTTGATATAGTTGGCAGAATTACTCCTAACTGGAGTATTACAGCAAATTATGCCTATTTAGATACAGAAGTATCCGATAATTCTCAAAATTCAACCGGAACAATTGGTGTAGATTTTGTTGAAGGTGTAAATGGATTACCAATCGTAGGAGCTCCAAAGCACTCATTTGGATTCTGGACAAAATATTCATTTGACCAAGGTTTCTTTAAAGACTTTGGATTTTCAATTGGAGGAAATTACGTTTCCGAAAGAAGACATAGTAATTCAGAAACTTCACTAGAAATACCTACAGATGAATATTTTTATGAAATACCAGAATACTTTGTTGCCGACAGTGCTCTATATTATACTTTTGATAAATTCAAAATTTCAATGAATATCAATAATATATTCGATAAAAAACATTGGGTAGGAGCATACGATTTCTTACGCTCTTTCCCTGGTTCAACAAGATCTTATAACTTAAATGTAGGTTATACTTTTTAAAAATGTTAAATAAATAATGACATTTAGCAATTTTAAGATTAAGAAAAAAACCTTTTTCAAAATTCATAGTTGGATTGGTATTCAGTTAAGCATACTATTTTTTATAGTATGCTTTTCTGGCACCATGGCTACGCTTAGTCGTGAAATGGACTGGTTATTTCAACCAGAAATTAGGGCAACCTATCAAAATAAACGGGCAGACAAAAATACCATTGCTAATAATATAGAAGCCATTTACCCAAAGGGTAGAATTACTTTTTGGCAAGCTTCAAAAGCTCCTTATTTATGTGATATTATTTATGTTAATCTTAATGGACAACGATGGTATGTTTTTGCCAACCCATATACAGGAGAAATTCAAGGAGCAAACACACTAACTTTTCAAAGGTTTTTTCGTGATTTTCATTATTTCCTATTTATGCCCAACTACCAAATAGGTTACTTTATAGTTTTGAGCTTTAGTTTTATGTTACTAGCTTCTACCACTACTGCTCTATTGTTTTATAAAAAATGGTGGAAAAAACTCTTCGAAATTAAAAAAGGCAAAGTCCAGTTAATTTTTTATAGAAGCCTACATAGAGTTGTTGGCATTTGGTCTGTACCGTTTTCCATTTTAGTATCTATAACTGGAATTTGGTATTTTATGGAACGTACAAATATTGGTAATATCCATACAATAGCAAACCCCAAAAAACCTAAAATTACTGCCTTAGAACTAGACTCTATTGGTCTTTCTAAATTTTCTCTAAAAATTGATTATAATAAAGCCATAGAAGTAGCAAAAAAAGAAATACCCCAACTTATAGTAACCGATCTAGCACCACCTACTACTATAACTGCTCCTATTTATATTACAGGAAAAAGTAAAACTCCTTTAGTAAGAGATAGGGCAAATAGAGTATGGATACACCCATTAACTTACAAAGTACTTGGTTCACAAAAAGCGAAAAAAATAAATACTGTTACTTGGCTAAATGATATTGCTGACCCATTGCATTTTGGTACATGGGGTGGTTTAACTACTAAGATAATATGGTTTTTAGCTGGTATTAGTATTTCTAGTCTAGTACTAACTGGTGCTTGGATTAGTACAAAAAGAAAATTAAAACTGAAAAAGTCAAATAACGGAATATGGACATATATCAATTCAATAATCGTTGTACTTATATTAATTTGTATGTACCTGTTTCTTATTTATCGTTATAACGTTTCTTTCTATATATTGACATTAGCAAGTATATTCTGGATAATTTTAGCATTTTTAGCCTGGTATATTTTTAAATATAAATTAGATAATTCCAAAAAATAAAAGAACAACTTAGACTTAAGTTTTCTGCTTCTTTTTTTTTGCCGCTGGAAATAATATATTATTTAAAATAAGTCTATATCCTGGAGAAGTTGGGTGTAATTCTAGTTCTGTTTTGGGGTCTCCTACCCTATGCTGGTAATCTTCTGGATCATGCCCGCCGTAAAAAGTAAAAAAACCTTTTCCTTTTATACCATGAATATAACGAGCCTCACCATTAATTTTATTTTCTCCCAATATTAGAACTGTAGGTTTTATTTGCTTGCTATTAAATGCTGTTGTTTGCCCCATAAACCCTTTTACTAAAGATGTATGATTTTGGCATAACATAGTTGGCACAGGGTCCCATTTAGCAGAAAAATCCATTAAAGAAAAATAGTCTGTTTCTTTCTGTATTTTTCTTCTTTTACTGGTCATATCTATCGAAGAAAATTCATATTGCAATGGGTTTCTTTCTAAAATATAGTCTGTAAATGCAAAAGATTTTGTGTAATCTAATTTACTTTGGTAATTAGCTTCCGAAGGGTCTCCATCAAACATTGGCTCACAAATATCTAACCCACTAGCTGCCAAAGCAATATCAAAACTATCTGTTGCAGAACACATTGCAAACATAAATCCGCCACCAATTACATAGTTTCTTATTTTTAACGCTACATCTCTCTTTGCTTCAGAAACTTTACTATAACCAAGTTTAGCTGCTAAGGCTTCTGCATCTTTTTTTTGCTGAATATACCATGGTGCAGCTCTGTAACTTCCATAAAATTTACCATATTGCCCAGTAAAATCTTCATGGTGCAAGTGCAACCAGTCATAAAGTGCTAATTTATCTTCTAAAACTTCCTCATCGTATATGGTTACATATGGTATTTCTGCATAGGTTAATACCATAGTAACTGCATCATCCCAAGGTTGCTTACCTTTAGGAGAATATACTGCTATTTTAGGTGCTTTTTCAAGAATAACAGATTCTTGATTTTTAGAAGGACTACTAATTTCATTTAAAATAGTATTTGCTTCGTTATCTGATAAAATTTCATAGGAAACACCTCTAATTTGGCATTCTTTACGTATTGCATCTCCATCTGGCAATAAAAAAGAACCACCTCTATAGTTTAGTAGCCATTGTACTTTTTGTTGTTTAGATAATACCCAATAGGTAATACCATAAGCTTTTAAATGATTTTTTTGAAACTCTGCATCCATTGGAATTAAAATAACAGATGCTGTTACTTTGGAAACAAATATTGCAAATAACACAAACAAAACTATCTTTTTCATAAACATTTTATATCGTCTATACCCAAAGATAACTTAAAAAGAGAACGCTTATGGTTATCTCAAAAAATTATAGTTTAAAAAGGAACGTCATTATCTTCTGACATCCCATCATTCATAGAGCTACCAAATGCTTCATTTGCATTAGGCAAGTTTTTGGTGATAAACGGATTGTCATCCTCTTCATTCATTTTAGATTGAAACTCAAAAGGAGAATCAAAATCGTCTAAATTGTCAAACTTACCTTGGTTACCAATAAATTTAAGACGTATGTTTTCTAATCCACCGTTTCTGTGTTTTGCAACAATAAATTCTGCTTGACCTGCAGTTGGGCTTTGTTCTTCATCATCCCACTCATCTATCTTATAATATTCTGGTCTGTAAATAAAAGATACAATATCTGCATCTTGTTCTATTGCTCCAGATTCTCTTAAATCTGAAAGTACAGGTCTTTTACTTCCTCCACGTGTTTCTACTGCACGCGATAATTGTGATAATGCAATAACAGGTACATTAAGTTCTTTTGCTAATGCTTTTAAGTTTCTAGAAATTGTTGAAATTTCTTGTTCTCTGTTACCTCCTTTTTGACTACCTCCGGCTGTCATTAACTGAAGATAATCTATCATAATCATTTTAATATCGTGTTGCGATGCTAGTCTACGACATTTTGCTCTAAGGTCAAAAATAGATAACGAAGGAGTATCATCTATAAATAAAGGAGCAGCTTCTAATGATTTTACTTTTACATTTAATTGCTCCCATTCGTGCTTTTCTAATTTACCTGTTCTTAATTTCTCAGAAGACAATCCTGTTTCTGAAGAAATTAATCTTGTTATTAACTGTACCGATGACATCTCTAAAGAAAAGAATGCAACTGCGGTATTAGAATTTACTGCAATGTTTCTTGCCATAGATAAAGTTAAAGCTGTTTTACCCATACCAGGACGCGCAGCAACAATAATTAAATCGCTAGGTTGCCAACCAGAAGTAAGCTTATCTAATTTATCAAACCCTGATGGAACTCCACTCATTCCTTCTTTACCTGCAATTTCTTCGATACGTTTTTTAGCTTGAATAACTAAATTCTGAGCAGTTTCTGCAGAACGTTTTAAGTTTCCTTGTGTTACATCGTATAATTTAGATTCTGCAGTATCTAATAAATCAAAAACATCGGTAGATTCGTCATAAGCAGATTCTATAATTTCTCCAGAAATTTTAATTAAACTACGTTGAATAAATTTTTGAAGAATTATACGCGCATGAAACTCAATATGCGCAGAAGAAGCTATTTTTTGGGTAAGTTTTATAAGGTAAAAATCGCCTCCAACACTTTCTAATTTTCCGTCTTTCTTTAATTGTGTAGAAACCGTTAATAAATCTATTGGCTCAGAGGTTTCGAACAATTTAAAAATTGCTTCAAAAATGTACTTATGTGCATCTTTGTAAAAAACATCTGGGTGTAAAATGTCTATAACTTCATCTACACCTTTTTTATCAATCATCATTGCACCTATCACAACCTCCTCTAAATCAACTGCTTGAGGTGGTATCTTCCCTTTTTCTAAACTAATAAGGGTAGATTTATCTATCTTACGACCAATAACTGGGTTTGGTTTTTCCATGACTACGAATGTATGCAATTAACTATTAGTTAACATGAATTTCAATGATTTCGATATTCACAGTTCACTAACAATTGACTGTTAATAAGTTACAAAATTATGTTGATAACAAAAAAAATCCGGAATTTTAATTTTCCGGATTATAAAAAAGTATCTAAAACATGCAGTTAGCCATTAAAGACTCCCATATTAGCATATTTATTCATACGTTTATTCACTAAATCTTTTGGTGATAACTTTTCTAATTCTTGAAAATGTTCAAATATTTTAGTCTTTACAGCTTCAAAAGTATTTTCTCTATCCGAATGTGCTCCGCCAATAGGTTCTTTTACTATTTCATCTACAATTTTCATTTTCTTCATATCAGGAGCTGTAAGCTTTAAAGCATCAGCAGCTTGTTCTTTAAACTCCCAACTTCTCCATAAAATAGAGGAGCAAGATTCTGGAGAAATTACAGAATACCAAGTGTTTTCTAACATTAAAACAGAGTCTCCAACACCTATACCTAATGCCCCACCTGAAGCTCCTTCTCCAATAATTACAACAATTATTGGCACTTTAAGCCTTGTCATTTCTAGAATATTACGCGCAATAGCTTCACCTTGTCCGCGCTCTTCTGCTTCTATTCCTGCATATGCACCAGGCGTATCAATAAAACATACCACAGGCACATTAAATTTTTCTGCAGATTTCATTAAACGTAACGCTTTACGGTACCCTTCTGGGTTTGCCATTCCAAAATTACGATACTGTCTTGTTTTTGTATTGTATCCTTTTTGTTGGCCAATAAACATAAAACTTTGATCGTTTATTTTTCCTAAACCACCAATCATAGCTTTATCATCGGCAACATTTCTGTCTCCATGTAATTCTAAGAAAGTATCCCCACACAAAGCATTTATATAATCTAAGGTATAAGGTCTATTAGGATGCCTTGATAACTGTACACGCTGCCAAGATGTTAGATTTTTGTAAATTTCTTTACGAGTCTCTAAAAGCTTTTTTTCAATTTTTTTACAAGTTTGTGTTACATCAACATCACTCTCTTCACCAATAATAACACACTTGGTTAACTGCTCTTCTAGTTCTTTAATTGGAAGTTCAAAATCCAAATACTCCATAAAAAAGTAAATTTTGTTAGTTTAAAGAACAAATATAAAGCTTTAATGGTAACGATTGCGATACTATTTCTTTAATTTACTTCTATTTTTAAGAATTCCGTTTGCAACTACAGTTGTAAGTATAATCAGCGCGCCTAAGTAAAACATAGAATTTATCTCTTTACTTTCTCCTAAAAATACTAGTGCCATTAGTATACCATACACTGGCTCTAAATTTGTGGTTAGCATTACTGTATATGGTGTTAAAAAACGCATAACCTTTACAGCTGCTATAAATGCATAGGCAGTACATACTGAAGAAAGAATAAATAAATAAAACCAATCTAATAAAGAAATTTGAAAAAATTCTACTGTAAACGTATTGGTTAAAAGAAAATATATAGATAAAAACACTACACCAGTACTAAGTTCTACCATTGCAATTATTGATGGTTTTTCTTTTTGTACTAACCTACCATTAATTATAGAAAATGTAGCGGCCAAAAAAGCAGAGATGGCTGCTAAAATCATTCCGTACAAATAAGAGGTATCTACTCTAAAAATAAAATACAGACCTACAATAACTAGTAAACCAAAAATAATTTCATATTTAATTATTTTCCTCTTATACCAAATGGGCTCTAAAATTGCAGTAAAAAAAGCCCCTATAGATAGTGTTGCTAAAGCAATGGAAACATTTGAAACTTTTATTGCCCTAAAAAATGTTACCCAGTGTAATGCAACCACTACTCCACCAAGTACCATTATTAAAAGAGTTTTTTTAGATACAGTAATCTTAATTTTTTTTATTAAAACATAAATTATTATTAGGATAGATGCTATACCCATTCTATACCAAACCAATGGTAGAGCATCTATACTAATAAGTTTTCCTAAAATGGCGGTAAAACCCCATATAAATACAATAAAGTGAAGGTGGATTAAATTTTTTAATTTACCGTTTTGCATTTTGTAATAGATAAAATGCCAATGCACTAAAGAGTACATTTGGTATAATTACAGCTAGTAATGGTGAAAATCCAGATTGTTCTGCTAAGGTTCCAAATACTTTATCAAAAAATATGTAGATAAAAGCTATTAGAATTCCAAATGCTAAATTTATTCCCATTCCTCCTCTTTTTTTAACAGAAGATACTGCTACTGCAATTATTGTTAGTATAAAAGCGGTAAAAGGTAATGCCCAACGTTTGTATTTTACTAATATGTAGGTATTTATATTTGATGCTCCTTTTCTCTTTTGGTCATCGATAAATTTATTTAATTCAAATAAATTTTTTGTTTCGGCAACATAGGAAACTGGTGTTAAATCGTCTATTTTAAAAGCAAATAAAGTATCTAACCTTCTTTTGCTTTCTAATACTGCAGAGTCTCCTACAATAGTTCTTTTTTTATAGGAAGTAAGCCTATATAAACTATCTTTTTCTACCCAACGAATATTGGTTGCTGAAATTTTAAATTCTAAATTATTATTTTCATCAAAACGCTCAAATGTAAAGTTCTTTCCGTTTTGTCTTGCAGGTTCAAAACTGCTTATATAAATAAAATCATTTTCGTTTAACTGATTATATATATTGTTTGTTACACGATCTTGCTTTCCTTTTTTTAAATATTTAAACTTAAACTCATTAAAACCTATACTTGCTTTAGGAACAAAAAACATACTTGTAACAAACATAAGTATGGCTACTAATGTAGCTCCAATCATATATGGTCTTAAAAATCTATTATAGGATACACCAGAGCTCAGAATTGCAACAATTTCTGTATCGTTAGCAAGTTTAGAGGTAAAATAAATAACTGATAGAAACAAAAATATAGGAAATAATAAACTACCTATATATACTGTAAAGTGCATGTAATATATAAGTATTTCATTTACAGGTGCATTATTAGCAGACATTTTGCCATTTTGCTCTGCAAAATTAGCCATAATACCAATAGGAATAAAAAGCAATAGCATAACCGAAAAGGTTGCTAAATATCTTTTTAAAATGTATCTATCAAGTATGGTTAGCATTTATAATCTTTTATCCATTTGTTTTACCATAGTGTCTTTCCAAACTCTAAAGTCCCCTGCCAAAATATGTTTTCTTGCCTCTCTAACAAGCCACATGTAAAAACCTAGGTTATGTATTGTTGCTATTTGCTTTCCTAAATATTCATTTGCTGCAAATAGGTGTCTTAAATATGCTTTTGTATATTCTTTATCAACAAAAGTGGTACCTTCTGGATCTAGCATAGAAAAATCATCTTCCCACTTTTTATTTTTAATATTAATAGTACCATGCGAAGTAAATAACATTCCGTTTCTAGCATTACGGGTTGGCATTACACAATCAAACATATCAATACCTAAAGCTATATTTTCTAATATATTTATTGGTGTTCCTACGCCCATTAAATAACGTGGCTTATCTTCTGGTAAAACTTCACAAACCACTTCTGTCATTCCGTACATTTCTTCCGCTGGTTCTCCTACAGAAAGCCCGCCTATTGCGTTACCTTCTGCTCCTGCATTAGCAATATATTCTGCAGACTGCCTTCTTAAATCTTTATAAGTAGATCCTTGTACAATTGGAAAAAAGGATTGCGAATAATCGTAAGTAAAAGGTGTTTTTTCTAAATGATTTATACAACGATCTAACCACCTATGCGTCATATGCATAGATCTTTTTGCGTATTTATAATCGCAAGGGTACGGTGTACATTCATCAAAAGCCATTATTATATCTGCACCAATTTCTCTTTGTATTTCCATTACATTTTCTGGCGTAAACATATGGTAAGAACCGTCTATATGCGATTTAAATTTAACCCCTTCTTCTTTTATTTTTCTATTAGAAGACAACGAATATACTTGGTAACCGCCACTATCTGTCAGAATATTTTTATCCCATCCCATAAATTTATGTAATCCGCCTGCTTTACGTAAAATTGGCGTTTTAGGTCTTAAAAATAAATGGTAGGTGTTCCCCAGTATTATGTCTGGTTTAATTTCTTCTCTTAATTCTTTTTGATGTACTCCTTTTACAGATGCTACTGTACCCACAGGCATAAATATTGGAGTTTCTATAGTTCCGTGATCGGTAACCATTGTTCCTGCTCTAGCCTTGCTTAGAGGATCGGTATGATGTAATGTAAATTTCAAATCTTTGTTTAAGATCACAAATATAATCAACTATAACGCATAAAAAAGCTAAGAAAAAGATAAACCTTAAATCTACAATCTAATACATGTATTTTTCAAATGTTAAATATTTTTTGAAGAGGGCTGTTTTAACAATAAAGAACAATGCCTTGCGTTCTGCTTGTAGAGACAAAAAAATTAATGGTACCATTATTGTTACTATAAAATTCTAAAAAGGAAAAAAATGAAAAATATACTTTTACTTACGTTATGTGCATTATTTAGCATAACAATGTTTTCGCAAAAAGAGGCTGGTTTTGGTTTAACTGGTGGGCTTAACTACAGTGCAAACGGAGATTATTTTGAATCTGCTTCTAATGCTGCAGAAAACCCAGACAGAAACATAGGATACCACATTGGTATTTATGCTAAAGTTGGGGAACGTGTTTATTTTAGACCAGAATTATTATACACACAAACAAAATCTGATTACGATGGCGATAAATTTAATATGAGTAAAATAGATGCTCCTTTTCTAGTTGGCGCAAAAATAATTGGCCCTTTACATATTTTTGCAGGACCTGCTTTTCAATACATAGTTGACACCGATTTTGATGGCATTACTATAAACGATGTTGAAAATGATTTTTCTGTAGGTTTACATGTTGGTGCTGGTGTAAATTTAGGAAGACTAGGTATAGATGTTAGGTACGAAAGAGGTTTAAGTTCTAATGAAGCTAGTTTTATTAATACAAACATTACAGCATT
Source organism: uncultured Maribacter sp. (assembly GCA_947504045.1). Taxonomy (GTDB): domain Bacteria; phylum Bacteroidota; class Bacteroidia; order Flavobacteriales; family Flavobacteriaceae; genus Maribacter_B. The sequence goes on along the minus strand of CANNFY010000003.1, from coordinate 377,574 downwards.
AGAAGCTAGTAGAATAGACGTTAGGCCTGATCAAATTATTTTAAATTTATCTGTTAAATTATAAACAGAACGTACTATAAAAAACAAAAGCCAGAAAGTATATACTTTCTGGCTTTTGTTTTTTATAGCTTATAGACACTTATTTTAATTTGTATCTGGGTCTAAATAATCTGGAGTATCATCGTTATCTGCATCTGGGTAATCTATTGCAATTTCACCATCTTCATCTCTTATTTCGTCATTTGTTAATATATTATCGCCATCATCATCTGTATCTAAATAGTCTGGTATACCATCTCCATCTGTATCATCATTTAATGGTCTAAAGTCCTTATTAATATCCTCAATCCAAGTAGGAACACCATCTCTATCATGATCAGACTCTTCCATTCTATATAAATTAACATTAAAAATTATTGGAGCATAAGCTTCTCCTGGTGCTGTTCCTGCAAAATAACCTAACCCAGATGGCATTATTATAATACCTGCGCCTGGATCTAAAACTGTAAAAGTACCATCGCCTGCACTTTCGTCTACTTCACCTCCTGTTTTAAACTTAGACATACCAGTTCCAAAACCTCTTACTGTAGAAAGCATATCAAACCATACAGGAATATCTGCTCTATCAAAAACTGTGTTATCTAAAAGTGTACCTTCATAAATTAAGTACGTAGAATCTAATGGTGTAGGTTGTAACCCCATATCATTATCACCTTTATTTGCTATTATATAATATAGGGTGTGTTCTACTGCAATTTCTTCGTCATCTAGACCAAAATCATCAGAATCTACTTCTATAACCTCACTAAATAGATTAGGCGATTGTAGTAAAGGTGTTTTATCTGCATTATCCCCTTCAATAGTATCTATTACTATTTTATAATCAAAATCGGCAGAAGGGTTATCAAAATCCTCATAATTATAAAAGTGAGTAGCTAAAAATTCTTGAATCTCGGCATCGTCCTCAACTGCTACTTCACTTAATAATCTAAATTCAATGTCCGTACCATCGTCATCATTATTACAAGATATTAATAGAAAAGTAAATACTACTAGTGATAAAATTTTGTTTAATTTCATTAAAAAATAATTTAAACAACGAAGATACAATTTTCCCTTATTTTTGTGGAACCCGTTACTAAAGAATTTTTATTAAAAAATGCGCATAGATAAATACTTATGGAGTATACGATACTTTAAAACCAGAAACATTGCTACAACAGCATGTAAAAAAGGGCACATTAGAGTAAACAACCAAGTAGTAAAACCATCTAGAGAGGTTTATCCGATGGACAAATTAATAGTACGTAAAAATCAAATAAATTATGAACTAATTGTTTTAGATACCCCAAAAAGTAGAGTTGGCGCAAAATTGGTAGACATATACAGAAAAGACACTACTCCTAAAGAAGCCTTTGTACATAACGAGCTTTTACAACACGCTAAAGATCATTACAGAAAAAAAGGTACTGGAAGACCAACAAAAAAAGATAGAAGAGAAATTGACGACTATTTAGATGAATCTGAATAATTTTTAATTATATCCTACATTTAGAAATACTAGAAATAACTAACTCTTTTTTATCTTTGATACTATAACTTTATAACTATTATGCAAAACACTATACTTTCTCATAAACAAATACAACATAAGGTAAAACGTATTTCTTACCAGATATATGAAGCTAATGTTGAAGAAAAAGAAATAATAATTGCGGGTATTGATGGTGTTGGTTTAAAGTTTGCTAAAAAAATTCAGACCGTATTACGTAAAATAACCGATGCAGATATTGTGCTTTGTAAAGTTATGATGGATAAAACGGACCCTTTAAAAAGTGGTGTTACTACCTCTATAACTGAAGATAAATACAAAAACAAATCTGTTGTATTAGTAGATGATGTTTTAAATTCTGGAACTACATTAATTTATGGGGTTCATCATTTTTTAAAAACACCATTAAAACAACTAAAAACAGCTGTTTTAGTAAATAGAAATCATAAAAAATACCCTGTAAAAGCAGATTACAAAGGCATTTCTTTATCTACCTCTTTACAAGAACATGTACATGTTACTTTACAAGCAAATAACGATTGTGTTTTTTTAAACTAATAAATTATTAATCTGAGTTATCGTTTCTTGGGCTGTGTTAGTATCTGTATTTAAAGTATGGTGTGCTTTTGTATAATAATAGCTTCTTTCAAACATATGCTTTCCTATAAATTCTAACATTTCTTCATCGCTAATATTTTTAATTAATGGTCTATGCTCTTTTTCTTTAGAAAGACGGTTTACAAGTTCATTAATACCAACCTTTAAATAAAAAACATTTTTAGTAGCAGTTAGTATTGTGTTCATATTTACGCCATAACACGGTGTACCGCCTCCTGTTGAGAGTACTATATTTTTTTTAGTTGTAAGAATCTCTTCTAGATAGTGCAACTCTTTTTTTCTAAAATAAATTTCTCCTTTTTCTTTAAATATTTGAGCTATACTTTTTTTTTCAGCTTCTTCTATATAATCATCTAAATCTAAAAAAGTAAGGCTATTTTTTTTTGCAAGTAACTTACCAACAGTAGTTTTACCACTCCCCATATAGCCTACTAAAACAATTTTCATGCAGTATATTTTTTTGTAAAATTCAGCTAATTAATTACCAAATCAAAGAAATTTAAAATTTCTTTAAAATACCCTTGTTAAATTAATTAAACGTATTATATTTGCACCCGCATTAAGGATTTTAGTTCTTTATATTTTGACCTGGTAGCTCAGTTGGTAGAGCATCTCCCTTTTAAGGAGAGGGTCCTGGGTTCGAGCCCCAGCCAGGTCACAGATACTTAAAAGCCTCTTTAATTAAAGAGGCTTTTTTTTATTTTTTGAAGTGTTTTTTTAATTAAAACACTCTATATAAGTTAATTAAATTTTGACCTGGTAGCTCAGTTGGTAGAGCATCTCCCTTTTAAGGAGAGGGTCCTGGGTTCGAGCCCCAGCCAGGTCACTTTTACTTTTCCCTTTTTTCTACTTATAATTTAGTATCAAATAAACTTACCGTAGTTCGCATAAGTTCTACAGCTTAAAACTTTATTGCATAAAAAAAATCCTATTTTATTAAAAAACAGGATTTTTACCACAAAAAAAACTCAACTTTATTTTTTACTTAAACTTAATAACTCTTCTTCTTTTTTAATTCGCATTAAAGCCTCCATATAATAATAATCTGCATATATTATTGGTACGTCAATTTCTGAATTTTTAGGAAAATGCCCTGTTGAATGTAAAACTAATGCCTGGTTTGTATTTCCGCTTAAATAGGTTTCTGTAGATAATTCTTCAATATAACTATAAGCTGCATTAGTATATTTTTCTTTTAATTTTTCATCTTTAACAAGTTTAGACAATTCTAACATACCGCAAGCTGCTACTGCTGCTGCAGATGCATCTTTTGGAGCGTTTGGTATCTTAGGATCATCAAAATCCCAATACGGAATTTTATCCTCCGGCAAACGGTTAATATAATGATCCGATAATTTTATAGCGGTATCTAAAAAAGCTTTTTCTCCTGTTTCTCTATATGCAATAGAAAAACCATAAATACCCCAAGTTTGTCCTCTTGCCCACATAGATTCTTTTGCGTAACCTTGATGTGTATAACCCGCTAAAAAATCTCCAGTAACTTCATCAAAAGAACCAACATGGTAAACCGCACTATCTTTACGCACAATATTTTTCATGGTTACTTCTGCATGGCTTTTTGCTATAGTATATAGTTCTTTATCACCTCCATTCTTAGCCGCCCAAAACAACAATTCTAAATTCATCATATTATCTATAATTGTATTATGCTTAAACTTATGCATTTGGCTTGGCCATGATAATATAGAACCTACTTTAGGATTATATAAGGTAGCTAAAGTATCTGCTGCAGCTAACAATATTTTTTTATATTCTTCATTTCCAGTAATTCTATATCCATTACCATAACTACAGTATACCATAAAACCAATATCATGGTTATCTGCTTTTGTATATGCTATACTTTTAATAGGTAATGTAAATTTTTCAGCTTCATCTTTTAAAATTTTATCACCAGAATGCTCATAAGAATACCACAACACACCAGGCCAAAAACCACTACACCAATCTTTTACATCTACAAAATCCCAATCTTTAGCTCCTTTTTTTACATTTCTAGGAAAACTATCTTTAGTAGAAATACTGGTAGCAACCTCTTTTACTTTTAAGGCGTTTAAATCTAAAACAGTTTTTACATCAAATTTTTGGGTTTCACTTACAGGAACCTGTTTTTTATTAGAATTACATGAAACTAGTAATACTATTACTAACAACAAGAATGGTTTTGCTATACTCATTTAATTTATTTTAAGTAAAAGTTATGTTATTTATTAAGTCAATAAATCTTGGTTAAAGAGTCCAAGACATTTCTATTACAATTATAATGAGAAAGGCAAATAGTAATAATAACTTATCATTCAAAGACTATAAAACATAATCCTTTTATGCTTTTTTTTATAGGTTTTAAAGCCTAATAATGGTCAAATAAGAGATATTATGGTTTAACATGGTATTTATAGTAGATAAAGAATTTTAGTCTCTAAAAAATTAACCAAAATAAAAAGCAGTATCATATAAAAGCATAAGATTTATACCTATTAATTATACCTAAAAAATAGATTAAAAAATCGAAAATATTTATTACCAAACACCCATAAGGTCAATTAAAATAGTACTTAAGAGCATTTAATAGAAAATAATACAAACTATACTTTATAAAAAGGCTACTAAATACATGTACAATTTACACCTAATTATATAACCATATATAAGTGTTTTTTTAATAGATTTTAACTAATTTACAACTAAGTCAATTTTATGTTTTTAATAATTATAAACCCCTATAAAAATGAATTTAATGATTAATTAAGGCATAAATTATTAATATGAACTATATTTTATACACTTTGAATAATAATTTACAATACCTTCTCTTAATAGTTTTTAACATTGCTTTAACGATTTCGGGGTGATTGAAATCTATTTAATGATTACTAACTTAAAACAACATTTTTATGACTAAACTAAGACACATTCAGATTAATCTGAAAATCTTTGGAAGCCTATTTTGGATAGTGGGTTTTCTAATTTGTGGCTCTTTATCGCAATTACATGCGGCTCCTTTAAATACTTCTATTAAAGTGGAGCAAAACAAAACTGTAACAGGAACAATCGTAGGTGCAGATGATAACTTGCCTATACCTGGTGTTAACATAGTAGTAAAAGGAACTTCTACTGGTACTGTTTCAGATTTTGATGGAAATTATAGTATTAAGGTTCCTACTAACGGTGTATTAGTCTTTTCTTATTTAGGATTTGTTACTAAAGAAATTACTGTAGGAAACCAAAGTACTATTAATGTAACCTTAGAATCCGATTTAACTGCACTTGATGAAGTTGTAGTTGTTGGTTATGGTACTTCTAAAAAGGAAACCTTAACTGGATCTGTAGAACAAGTAAAGTCTGAAGTTTTTGAAGATATTGCTGTTGGTAGTCCTGCTTTAGCTTTACAAGGTAGAACTCCTGGGTTAGTTATTACTAGAACATCTTCTAGACCAGGAAATGAAGAATTAGACTTTGCTATTAGAGGTGTTTCTTCTGTAAACGGTATAGATCCACTTATTGTTATAGACGGTATTCCTGCAATAAATACAGCTTCATTTACAGACATGAACCCTAATGACATTGAAAACATTAGTGTATTAAAAGGTGGATCCGCATCTGTATACGGTTCGCGTGCAGCTGGTGGTGTAATATTAGTTACAACAAAAAAAGGAAAAGGTGATGTTAAGGTTGATATTAGTACTATTACTCGTATGGGTACAATTGGTATACGTCCACCATCTCCAACAATGGAACAATACGGTCAATTATATTTAGAAGCTGTAGACGCTGATATAGAAGCAGGTAAGAGTCCAAGATATTTCTTCTGGGATAATCGAGAAACATTAGAAAGAATTGCAGCTGGAGAAGAAGGTTATTATGATTTACCTATTAACGGAAGAGTTTGGTTAGCTGAAGGAAATAGATTTGATGAAATGTTTGGCAACTCTTACTCTAGTCAACATAACATTAGTGTATCTGGTGGATCAGAAAAAAGTAATTTTAGAATTTCTGCTGGTTACGATGAAAACGTGGGTGGATTAAAGATAGCTGACGATTCTTCTGAAAGATATAACTTCTCATTAAATTACAATGTTGACGTTTCTGATAGATTAAGTCTAAACACAAACGTAACTTATTTTCATAGAAATATTTCTGGGCCTATTGGAGGTTTAGCCAGAGATGCAGCAACATACGATGCACCATTATTCCCTTCTTATAATGATCAAGGACAATACTATTCTGTTTTTGGAGGTGTTAATATAGCAGGTAGAAGAAATGCTGTAGCACAAGTTATAGATGGTGGTAGAGATAATCAAATTGATGAACAATTTAAAATTGCTGCATTATTAGACTATAAATTAACTGACAAACTAAATATTACTGCTTCATATGCGATAAGCAAACAAAATAGTGAAGATCAAGCTTATCAACTATCTGTTCCATTATATGATTGGGATGGAAACTTTGCAACAACAATTAACGATGCAAGTAACACATATATAGAAGAAGAAACAGGAACGGTTACTTATAAAAACTATAAGACTACTTTAAATTATAATAATGCTTTTGGAAATCATAATGTATCTGGGTTAATAGCTATTGAAGCTGAAAAAAATATAAGCAATGGGCTTAGAGCCAGAAGAAATGGTTTTGTAGACTATGGTGTCTATGATTTAGATTTAGGAGCTACAGACCAAGCTATTGTAACAGAAGGTGGTGGTAACACTTGGGGTGCTTTTGGTTATATTGGACGTTTAAACTATAACTTTAAAGAAAAATATCTTTTAGAATTACAAGGTAGAAGAGATGGTTCTTCAAGATTTGCAGAAGGAAAAAAATGGTCTAATTACTTTAGTGCTTCTGGTGGTTGGGTAATTAGTGCAGAAGATTTTCTAAAAGACAGTAATACTATATCTTTCTTAAAACTACGTGGAGGTTATGGAGAATTAGGTAGTACTTCTGGGTTTGGTAACTTTGGATACTTGTCTACAGTAGGTTTTGGAACAACTGTTTTTGGCCAAACTAACGCTGGACAGCAAGTAACCACTAGAGCAAGTTCTTTATTTAGTGACACAACAACTTGGGAACGAGTAGGAACAAAAGAAGTTGGTCTAGATTTTAGACTTTTTAACAATAAAATATACGGTTCTGTAGATCTTTTTGAACAAAAAAATAGTGATATGCTAGTTCAATTGGTTTATCCAGATATACTTGGAACTAACGCGCCAACAACTAACTCTGGTACTTTAGAAACCAAAGGTTGGGAAATACAATTAGGATACAACACACAAATTGGAGAATTAGACCTAAGTATAGGAGCTAATATGAGTGATTCTAGAAACAAAGTTGTTTCCTATGACGGAGCTGAAGCTATACAAGCTGGTTTAAACTTAGTAGACTCTAGTGATAATAACGCTGAAGAAGTAATTGAAGGAAAACCTATTAACTCATTCTACCTATACAAAACCGATGGTTTTTTCCAAACACAGGCAGAGGTAGATGCATATTATGCAACCTATGGAGGAAGTGGTATTGTACCTGATCAAGGTACCGCTGCTGGCTTAGTTCCTGGTGATACAAGAATTGTAGATTATGATGAAAATGGCATTATTGATACAGATGACTTAGTATACCACGGAGACAATTCTCCACACTACACGTATGGTTTTAACTTAGATTTAAAATATAAAAATTGGGATTTTAGTAGTTTCTTTCAAGGTGTAATTAATCAAAATATTCTTAGAACAGGATATTTTGCATCTCCTTTTCAACAAATATGGCAAAACCAATCTACCGCTTGGTTAGGAACTACATGGACACCTGATAACCCAGATGCAGAATTTCCAAGATCTACAACACAAAGAAATGTAACTACTTGGAACTATACGAATAAAGATTTTATGTTACAAAACAACAGATACATAAGGTTAAAATCATTAATTCTAGGATATAATTTTAATGACTTAAAAATTGGAAACACTCCTATAGATAAGGTTCGTGTTTACTTTTCTGGAAATGATTTATTTGAGTTTACAAAAGTAAAAGATGGTTATGACCCAGAATCTGGTTCAGGTTCAAATAATGCAACCTATCCATTTATGCGTACATGGGCTCTTGGACTAAAAATATCCTTATAATTTATACAATATTTAAATTAAAAAAATATACAAATGAAAAAAATAATAAATATAGTTTTGCCATGTATTATGGTATGCTTTGCATCTTGTACAGATGATTTTATAGATCTAACCCCACCTGCTTCCATCACAGATGATGTGTATTATAATGAAGCAGAGCACTTTTTAACAGGATCTAATAGATTTTACACCAACTTAATGGGTTGGGGTGATCAAGGAATTTTTTCTGATCATGGATCCGATTTAATTGGTTACGAAGAAGGAAGTGGCATGCAAGAGTATGCAAGAGGAGAAACTTTAGCACCAGTAGATGATGACTATTACACAGATACTTACGTAGCTATAAGAGATATAAACCTTTTATTAGATAGAGCTGAAACTTATAATGGAGAAGGTAGTATTGTAGAATATGTAGCTGCAAGTAAAATGCATAGAGCTTGGCAATATTTCTTTTTACTGCAACGATATGGAGGAGTGCCATTGGTTACTAGACCATTAGATGTAGATTCTGAAGAATTATATAACGCTCGTAATAGTAGATATGAAGTTACAGCACAAATTATAGCAGATTTAGATGATGCTATTGCTGGATTACCTAACGAAACTTCAATTGGTTCAGAAGACAAAGGTAAATTTAGTAAAGAAGCTGCTATGGCTTTTAAAGCGGAAGTATTATTACATGAAGCTACCTGGATGAAATATGTAGGTACCACAACAGATGGAGATGGAACAAGTACTGGCGCTGGTAGTGCTGGATATGATGCATCTAATATAACACCATATTTACAAGAAGTAGTTACACTTACACAATCTGTAATGAATTCTGGAACTTTTGAGTTATGGGATTATAATGATGTTTTAAATAACTTAAGTTCAAATTTCTTATTTAACTTGGAAGATGGAGGTTCTAACCCTGGAGGTTTAGACAAAGCCACTAACAAAGAATTTATTTTGTATGGTAAATATGACTTTACTTTTAGACAAGCAAATACACTTGTAAGTCACGTATACGCAGGAAGAACTAAGCCAAGTAGAAAAATGATGGATTTATTTTTGTGCTCAGACGGGCTGCCTATAAATCAATCACCTTTATTCCAAGGTTATACTGAAACACAGGATGAATATCAGAATAGAGACTATAGGTTAACTGCTTACTTTACAGATGTAGCATCTTTAGGAGTAATACCACAAACTGGAGATTATGTTTTAGACGGAGGCACTAATTACGGATATGACAATTCAAAATTCATGAGTTGGAATTGGGGTACCGCTGACGCATATAGAGCAACAGAAACCGAAAGTTATGACATTCCATTACTACGTTTAGCTGAAGTATACTTAATGTATGCAGAAGCATTATATGAGTTAAATGGTAGCTTAACAGATACTGAAATGGATGCATCTATTAATTTAATTAAAGCTAGAGCAGGTTTACCTCCTATTAGCAATGCTTTTCTAACTACAAATAACATGGATATTGGTGAAGAAATTAGAAGAGAGCGTGCTATTGAATTATTTGCTGAAGGCGCTTCAAGATTTGCTGATTTAAGACGTTGGGGAGTAGCTGAAGATGTATTAGGAGAAGCTGTTTATGGAGCTGTAGTTGAAGGTACAGTATACGAAAGCGATCCAAGTTTATTTACTGGAGATTATAATTATGGTACGGAAAGTACAGTAGTAGGAAATGGTGATACTAGAGAGTGTTTAGTTATACAACCTGCATCAACTCGTAATTTCTCTAGAGATAATTATTTATTCCCATTACCTACATCACAAACAGGTTTAAATGAAGCTCTTTTACAAAATCCCGGATATTAAAATTGAAGGTAAACATAAATTGAGTTAGTTTTTTTTAGTTTTAAGCGGTTATAAACTTTATGTTTATAGCCGCTTTTTTTATGCTACATTATTTAAAAATAATATTACTAAAAGGCTAATGAAAAACTATTTTAAACGTATTAAATTATAGTGTTTATTATTTCTACAGGCTTAGTATTAACTATCTTTTTCTAGTATTTCCATTCTTTTTACTTAAAAAGAATAGAATATAAATAACAACTTTTTATAAACTAAAAAAACAACCATTCTTTAGTATAAAAGTAATGGTATCTAACTAAATTTAAATACGTTTAGATTACCTCATTTAAACACAAAAAAAAGCTGAGCAAAATAACTTGCTCAGCTTTTTTTTTAATAATTGCTATTTATTTTTCTATTTGGTATACTTTAAAATTATCTACGGTCATATGATTATTAACTGTTCTAAAACCAAAAAAACCTTCGTTATAAGGGTTTTCATCTAAAAAACTAACAAAAAGCTTATCATCTCTATAATATTGAATAATACCATTATGCGCAACAATTTTAATACTGTACTGCTTATTAGCTTCTAACAAATATGTAGTGTCTGTTAAATCATGTTCCGGAAGTAAAGGTCTTTCTCCATTACCAACATATCTTCTAAAGCGTGTTTTGGTATTAAAATGCCCTCCAACTCCCATATAATAAAGCTTTAAAGAATTGTAGTTAGTAAACTTTCCGCCACGTTTTTCTGAATTCGCAAATAAATTTGTTGGATTTTCTGGATCTGTTGCCATCCAAAAACAATTTAAATCTGACACTCTATCTTGTGGACCGTTCTCCCCTATTACAACTACATCATAAGTTATTATTATAGACCCTTTAAATTTTTGTTTTAACCAAATAGTACAACCAGAAACATCTGTTATCTCTAATTTATCATTTACTATTTCTACCTTCCCTTTAGGCATTTGTTCCACTTTCCAATCGTCTAAGCTCTTGTCAAAATTATTTTCATAAATTGTTTTAGCAGAAACCGTAGTAGTGTCATTTAATGTAAATGTTTTTAATTTTTGAGAACAACTACTAAAACAAGTAATTAATAATAATGTGAATAAAGTATTTTTAAGTAACATATTTTGATATTTAATTTTCTGTAGAAAAAACAGCTGCTGGCAAGCCGTCTTTATTATATAAATTTGCTCCATCTGGAGTGCCAGACCAAGCGTATCTAACATTTATTGGTTTTTTTATAGATGCATTCCAAACTTCAATTTTATTGCTAGAAATAATTTTGGCTTTAGCTGGTTTCCAAACGCCATTTTCTCCTACTATTTCAAAAGTTTTTAAATCCTCATTTACTTCTACTGGTTTATCCATCAAAAATTTATTAGCTGTTACTAAACCAGAACCTACTTCTAAAAATTCTACTTGTATTTTATTATTTTTTATCTGCATATTATTATACAATGGACCACTAACTGCAGAAACCTCTTTATTATAATCGTGTTTTAATGCCCAAAGAGATAGCCTTTTACCTACTTCCATTTTATTATGCGGATGTATGTCTTTTGCCTCACCAATATCATGCAATACAGCTAAACCAGTATTAGGTAATTTTAATGTTCTTCGTAGCTTATCATTAACGGTTGCCCAGCCATTATCCGCTTCATTACTTCCTCTTTTACAAGATGCAAGTTGTGCCATATAAAAAGGAAAATCTCCTTGCCCCCATTCTTTTCTCCAACTAGTAATCATTACTGTTAAAAAATCTTCATATTCATTAGGCATATACACAGCATTACTCTCTCCTTGATACCAAATTGCGCCTTTAATTGCATAAGGGATTACAGCTGACAGCATTCCGTTATAATTTGTAGCAGGAAGCTGCTTATTATCTTTCGGATAAGTTTCAGGTTTTGGTTTACGGCCTTTCTGCCCCATTTTATTCCAAGAAGCCAATCTTTTTTCATAAACAAGGTCTTTATAATTTTTGGTTTCCATTTTAGCTATAGTTGCCTCTATATCTTTTCTGGTTGATAAAAAATATTCTCTTAGATTTTCACTTTCTAGATACGCATTTTCAGAAATCCAGGGTTGTATTCTTGTTCCACTCCAAGAACATTCTACCAAACCAATTGGCACTTTTAATTTCTCTCTTAATTCTTTAGCAAAAAAATACCCTGTTGCTGAAATTTTTTCTATTTGCCCAGGAACAGCTTTTCTCCAATTATCTTTAAAATTATTTTTTTTAATAAATAACGAAGTAGTTTGTGGCACTTCTATATGGCGTAACCAAGTATCGTTAGCAGTTTGTATTTCTTTTCTAATATGTTCTACCAAAGGTTGGTATTGTGGTTCTCTAGCATCGTTTACAAATCTATTTAGCGTAAAATCCATATTAGATTGCCCTGTACACAACCAAACTTCACCAGATAAAACATCATTAATTACAATAGTATTTTTACCCGATATGGTAATTGTATAAGGGCCTCCTGCTTTTGGTGTTTTTAACTTTAATTTCCATGTGCCATTTGCATCGGTACTAACTTTTCCTTTTTCTCCCCAACTAGCTACAACAGAAACTTCTTCTCCAATATCTGCCCAACCCCAAATAGGAATTTCTGTATTACGTTGCACCACCATATGATCTGAAAACAATGTATTTAACTTAACGTCTGCTAGTACTAATTGTGGTAATAAAAGGACTATTAATAGGTAGAATAATTGTTTCATAAAAAATATTTTTTCAAAAATTAAATACTTATTTTATTGGTTCCATAAACGATACGGATCTTTATGGGCTATCATTTCTTGTAAAAGTAATGCTTCCATTTCTTCTAGTTTTGCTGCGTACATTGGGTTTTCCGCTAAATCAGTTTGCATATCTCCAGATTTTTTATGCTGTAATACATATTCGTTCGGATTTTCTGCTAAATTAAATAGTTGGGTTTCTTGCACAGCACCATCCATAACATCATATTTAATTAATTTCCAGTCTCCTTTTTTAACGGTACGCATTCCTGGTTTTGTTCCTCCTGCATATACCCCATACATAACATCTCTAATTACTTCTTTTTCTCCATTAATTACCGGAACAAAGCTTTTTCCTTGTACGGTTTCTGGTATACTAATTCCTGCTAAATCACATAATGTTGGAAAAATATCTAAAAGGTAAATATTTCCTTTTACTCTTTGTCCTGCTTTAATTCCAGGGCCATTAATTATAAAAGGTACACGCCAAGTATGTTCATATAAATTTTGTTTTCCCATTAAACCATGTCTTCCTATAGCCATACCGTGATCCGAAGTGTAAATTACATAAGTATTATCTAGCTCGCCCATGGCTTCTAACTTATCTAAAACTTTTTTTATTTGTATATCAATATTTTCAGAACAAGCATACTCTCTACCTAACTCATTACGTACTGTCTGCTCATCTCTGTTTTTCCAAACGCCGCTAACGCGTTCTTCATCTCTTAATTCTGGGTGACCATGAAAAAAAGGATGCTCTTCTAAATAATTGTCTTGCAATTTTGGTTGCTTTTTATTTGCACTAGGTAAAGTTAGAGGGTCTTTGTGGTTAACGGCTCCATATTTTTCTAGCAACTCTGGTGTTCCATTTCTTGTGTCATGCGGATGAGAAAAGCCAAAATAAATTAAAAAGGGATCTTCCTCTTTCTTATTTTCTCTTTCTGCTAGGTAACTTAATACTTGTTTAGAATGCCATGCACTACCACTTTCTTCTGTACCACCACGTTTAGTTGCATCTTTTACAACTGTAAATTGTTTATTGGCATTAGGATAAGAATTTCCTTTCTTACAAGTACGCATGGTTTTATATCCTGCATTATTAAAAACAGCCCCCATAGTAAAATCATCAATAATATTATGCTCTGTATTTTTCTGAAATTCTGCACTTTTGGGTAGGTTCCATAATGTTCTACCAGACATAATCATATGCCTAGATGGTGTACAAACCGCACCGTTCATAGAACCCATATGATGTGCCTGATCAAACACCATTCCGTTACTAGCTAATTTACTTATTGTAGGGGTTTCTAAAATTGAATTAGAATCATACGTTTGCAAATCAAATGGAGATTGATCATCAACCAAAATGAATAAAAAATTCGGCTTTTTTTGATTGTTTTCTTTTTCTACAACTACTTTTGAGGTATCCTTACAACTTATAAAAACTAAAAACAGGAACCCTAGTAGTAAAGTTATTTTTAAATACTTTTTCATTTTATATTTATTTTTTTTGATTTTCTAGTTCTTTTAGGGTCCAATAATCCTCTCTTTCTTCTGTTTCTTTTCGAGCGTTTCGCACCCATTTTTTATGAACACCATCCTCATTATTCATTGCTCTTATATAACTAAGAACATCGGCTATCCATTGATCATTATTTCCTTTTAAAGGCATCATAATACCATATTCTTTACCATCTATTGGTCCTATTAAACCATTTAATAAAATTTTACTTAAAATATCTTTATTCCCCTTAACTCTAGGACTTCCTATTAAAGATGGGGCAATAAGAGTACCCGCTTCTGTTTGTGATCCTTTTAAATCTGGTCCATGGCAAATAGCACATATTAAATTATAAGAATCGTATCCTCTTAACACACTACTTTTGTCTCCTGGGCCTCTTCCTGATATTCTTTTTTTAAGCTCTGCTAGTTTAGTATCATCTTTTTTAAGACTTTCTTTTACAGAGTGTGCTACAATCTCATTAGCATCATAGTTATCTGAAATGGTTTTTAGTAATGCTGTTGCTTTTTTATCCTTACTAAAACGCAGACTTAATGCTAGTTGTTTAATTACTTCTAAATCTGTATCTGTTGTTAATTGTTCCAAAGCATTTAAAATTTCATAACCATCCCACTTAAATAAGTTTTCACTGAGTCTTATTGCGGTTACTCTTACTCTTGCGTCTTTATCTTTTAATTTTTCTTTTATTAATTCTTTATCTACAACTCCAAGGCCCTCTAAGGTCCATAAAGCATGTATTCTTTCTAACCCTAAATCCTTATCGCTATTAAAAATACCATCTAAGAAAGATGTATTATCCATAGCTATATCTTTTAAATCTTCTACGATAGACATATCATTTTTAAGAATAAGTAACTTTTGTGCTGTGTTCCTATACCATCCATTTGGATGACCTAAATACGGAATTAAATCAGATGCTTCTTTGCCTAAAAGGTTAGGCTTTTTATCTGGGGTAATATCTTTATGTACAATTCTATAAATTCTACCTTTACCAACATTCTTATCTAACCCTTTACGGATAATTACTGGGCGAATAAAGCTTCCTTTTTTTGTCCAATTACTTTCTTGAATTATTCCTCTATACATATCTACCACATACAATGCCCCATCTGGGCCAGTTTTGGCTTGTATAGGTCTAAAATTTAAATCGGTTGATGCCATAAACTCAGCCTTCTCATAAGCATTATAAAGCACCTTTTTACCATTTTCGTTTTTTACTTTTGCTCTACGTATAAGTCTGCCAACTGGCTCTGGTATAAATAAATCGCCATAAGTAGACGGCGGTAGTTTATGTCCGCGAAAAATTTCTTGTCCGGCAACACCTGTAAAATGGTTTAGGGTATTATCTTCTCTTATTTTTTTTACTCCGCCTTGTACATCGGGTGTACCTACAATTGGCCAAGGCTCCATAAACCCTTTAGCCAACCTACCCTTTGGATTATAGTCTCCGTAAACGGCGGGTTGCTGAAAACCATAAGCGGGGTTTTCTGACCCTGCCGAGGAATAGTACATTATACCCATATCGTCTTGCGTTAAACCCCATTGCCCTCTTGGCATATTATCTAAAGAGTCTACTATTACTTTACCATTTTTAAATTTAAACCGTACAGGGTTATATGTGGTATACACCCAATTATCTAAATTCCATAATAATCCACTTTGTTGGTGTTCTAAATTTCCTCCACGACGCTTAGAGTTGTAATAAACACGTTCTTTTTTATCTGCAATACCATCGTTATTTGTGTCTTTATAACTCCATAAATCATAAGAAAAAGTTTCATTTACTATTAGTTCATTCTCTAAAGGAAGTATCATTCTTGGTAATAAAAGACTATCTATAAAAACGGTACTCTTATCCATTTTACCATCTCCGTCTGTATCTTCTAATAATTTTATTTTACTAATAGGGTTGTTAGTTCCAGTACCATCTGCATCTTGCATATAAGTATTCATCTCTGCTACATACATTCTTCCGTTACCATCCCAAGCAATAGTAACAGGTTCATTTATCATAGGTTCACTTGCTACCAACTCTACCTCATACCCTTCTGGCAAATAAAAAGTTTTCATACTTTCTTCTGGTGATAGAAAATTTGAAGGTGCTTCTTTTGCAATTTCGGGTTTTACGTAAATTTTTTCTGAATATTCTTTTTCTTTACAGCTTAAAATTATTAGGAATAGAAATAGATAGTATAGTTGTTTTAATTGCATATTTTATTAATTACTTGATTCTTATCTTAATTATTACCAATATATTTTTAAGTATTATTTAAATACTACATTTTTAACATGGGTATTTACTTTTACTTGCTCTTTTGTAATATTTGCGCCATCTAACACTACATTAATAAAATTTATATCTTCTACAGTATGTTCTTTATCATACCCTACAAGTTCCATACTTGCATGATCTCTAATAACATAAGGCTTCCAATCTATTCCGTCTTGAAAACCAGTTAAAGTAGTATCTATAGGTGCAGAAATAGCTTTAATATCTTTAAATGTAATGTTTCTTACAGTACCTCTATTTTTCGTTTTTGTCCAACGAGTTTTTCCTATCCAAACTGATATAAGTCTGCGCGCTTCTTCTACTCGAATATTTTCAAAAACAATATTACTTATTAAGGCATCATCGCAATGGTATACTCTAAGAGCGGTTTCTCTACCTACATCATGTATAATATCACAATTTTCAAAAACAACATTGCTTATGTTTTCTCTTACTTCTGCTCCTATACTTAATGCATGTGCTAATTCATTCCATAAAACACATTTACGAACGCGTATATTTTTTGCTTCGCCTTGTCCTGTTCTAGATTTAACTACAACAAGATCATCTAAGGTTCTTAAAAAGCAATTTTCTACTAAAATATCTGTACTACTAGAAATATCAACCCCGTCAGAATTCCCACGTCTACCAATAATTTTAATATTATTTACTTGCACATCAGTAGATCTTTTTATTGGTATTGTCCAATGGCTTGGATCGTGTATAATTACACCTTCTATTATAACATTTTGAGAATCTTGCACTAAAATTGAGTATCTCCTATCTGCTCTTGCAATAGCTTCTTGATCAATAATTCCTCTTCCTCTAATTATTATATTTTTTCCTTGAAGAAGAAATGTAGGTGGATTTCTTTTTTTTCCTGTTCTGTCATTTTTCTGTACCTCTTCGGAGTCTTTTTTTGCAATTAAATATGCTCCTCCAGCAATATAAACTGTTGTATTATTTTTTACTTCTACATTAGACACTTCATGAACTCCTGGTCCGTAATAAAGTACATTTGGATCGCTTGGATTTGGAATATTCTCTTCCATTGGGTTTGCAAAAATATGTAAAGACTCGTGCCAATCTCCATTTACTTCAACAGTTATATGTTTAGGATTATTAATTGTAAAAGTAATTTTATTGCCCTCAACTTTAGGTTTTATATTAAAAGAGGTTGGTAATATTTTTACATTTTTTACTGGTTCTGAATATGTTACCTCAACAGTAACTTTTTTAGAAACATCAAACGTTGTATAGGATGCTATACCAAACTCACTACGGTTACTTGTTAAACGAGGAATTGGTTTTACCGGAGGAACTTTTGCATTATAAACAGGACTATGCTCCCCTTCTACTGTAACTTTAAATGTATTAGATAATTTAATTTCTTTAGGTGCAGTATAAACCACAAAACCTTCTTTAATTTTACTATTACTACTTTTTGTGGTGCATGCAATACAAAAACACACCATTATTAGAGAAAGTATATTTTTAAGAAGTTTTTTTAAATACATAATAAAACAGTATTAATTTTAATTACACTTTAATTTACAACCTTTCTACATCTACAAAATATGCTCCTAATTGTTCTTTAGTGTCTAAAGTAAATAAAGTATTAAGGTTTGCTTTTCCTTTTTTTAATGCTATTGTAAACTCTACATACTCTGCATTAGGATCCACCTTCTTAGTTAATTCTATATCTTGAATATTAATTTTTGCTTCTTTAATAGTTAAAGATTTACTCTTGCTACTTTCTCTAACACTAGTACCTTTACGAGCAGGGCGTATAGGAGCCTTTGCGTTTAAAGGCAAATGAGTTTCTTGTGGCCAACGACGAAGTCTTACTCTATAATTTCCACTTTCTGCTATTTTTAGCATCCAATACCCATTATCTACATAAGCAGTTCTAATATGCCTTTGATGCCACGGACTAGCAACACTTTCTGTGTGCCAATCATGAGAATATAACTTAGTTGGGTTTTCACTTTTATGTCCAATAATTATATAGGGATGATCCTTATAACTAGGTGTAATTTCATCCCACCACTTAGCATATATTTCTTTAAAAGTTTTTACTTTTTCTGGATGTTGTTCTGCTATATTAGATCTTTGTTCTGGGTCATTTTTTAAATTATATAATTCTGTTCCATTTATTAGTCTCCAATCTCCTTGCATAAATGCAGTTCTTCTCCATGGTTCTGGAACTTCTACTCGTTGCGAATTTGTGATTATTACACGATCTTTAAAACCATTGGTATTACCATTAATTAATGGTGTAAGTGTTTTACCGTCAAATTTTAAATCTGGTTTAATATCTAACTTACATAAATCTACAAGAGTAGGTAAAATATCATAATGTGCAGTTAACTCATTTATATCTTTTCCAATATTAATACCTCCATCTTTCCAATGTATAAATAATGGTACTCTATGCCCTCCTTCATACATACTAGCTTTTACTCCACGCATACCTGCATTATACCCTTTTGCAATAAAGCCATCTAACCTATCTCCTCCTTTTTCAATTTTTGCACCTTTAGCTGTACCATTATCTGTTGTAAAAATTAGAATAGTATTATCCATAAGATGTATAGATTCTAAATACGTTACTAATTTTCCAAGGTTCTCATCTACATTAGCTATCATACCATAAAAAGATGCATTTGGTATATCTTCATTGTTTTTATATGGGTCAGAATATTTATCTGCCACAAAATATGGCGAATGTGCTGCATTGGTAGATAGGTAACAAAAGAAAGGTTTGTCTTTATTGGTTTCTATGTATTTTTTTGCATTATTAAACCAAACATCGGTACAATAACCTTCTACTTTTTCATGCTTTCCATTGTGTAAATAAACATCATCAAAAAGGTCATTATCCCAATAATCCATAGTTTGTTCTACACCTCCACCTCCATGAACAAAAACCTCATCAAAACCTTTATCTTGTGGACGAAATGGGTAGTTGTCTCCTAGATGCCATTTTCCAAAAATACCAGTACTATACCCATTTTCTTTAAATATTTGGGCCATAGTAGTTTCTCTTTCTAAAATTAATGAACGTCCATTTACTGTATGCCAAACTCCTGTTCTATTAGAGTGATGCCCCGTCATTATTGCGGCTCTTGTTGGAGAACATGTTGGAGATACATGGTATTGTGTAAACCTTGCACTCTTCGTATATAATTTATCTATATTAGGTGTTTTTATATGTTTATTACCTAATGCAGCAATATCTCCATACCCTTGGTCATCTACAACTACTAAAATAACATTGGGTTTTTCTTTTATTATGGCATCCTCTTTTTTCTTTTCTGAAGCACAAGAAAAAAGAAAAATAAAGGATAATAAATAGGAGTATTTTTTTAAATAATTAAAAATAAATTTCAACATTTCTCTTAGGTCTTTATATTAATTTCTGATTTAATTTCTTCCGAGAGAAAATTAAGAATTAAGTAGTATTATATAATATAACTTATGGTTCATTATATATAACTAATTAACCTTTTTAAAAACACAGCTTTCTTAAAGCTATAAGATAGGGCAAATACTTAATGCTAAGAGATGAAAAGGGGTTTCTAAAAAGAAATTGCTCTAAAAGTTTTAAATAAATAAATTTAAGTCAGAATATATAAACAACTAAAGGTTTACAAGTTGCTTTTCTCCATTAAAAATTACTTCTAATTTATCCTCCGCTCCAACTAATTGAATTAACAATTTGGCAGGGTTATTTTTAAAGTTGACATAATCCCCATTACCTCTTTCTATTTTAAGCGTTTTATTAGCTTCTGAATAATGAAATTTAATTTCCGAATACGCTCCTTTTTCATAATCATACGTTTCATTATCATCAGAATAAAGTGTGTATTCTGCATCGGTACCTGGATAAATTCGGATTACTAAAGGCGAATTATTTTTCTCTGTAGCATACTGCACTTTTGGACCAATAGGAATAATGCTACCTGCTTTAACAAACATTGGCGTTTCATTTAATTCTGCCTTAATCATTTTATGTTTACCGCCTTCTATTTTTTTATTAGTCCAGAAATTATACCAAGTTCCTTTTGGAAAGTACATGTTTTTTTTGCGTTGTTTATATTCTGTTGCAAAACCAACCATAATAGATTCTCCAAACAAAAATTGGTCTTTTATGCCCCATGTATTTTTATCTTTAGGAAAATGATATACTAACGGACTCATCAACTGCCTACTATTTGCGGTTATTTGCCAAGCTTGTGAATAGATATAAGGCATTAATTGGTAACGTAAATCTATAAACTTACGAGCGGTGTTTTCAAAAGCATCATTATACCTCCAAATTTCTGTTTCGGATACATAACCATGTATTCTAAATACTGGGCTAAATGTTCCAAATTGAAACCAACGTGTTAGCAGCTCTATATATTCTGGATTTGTATATTGACTATCGTATTGCGGATTTATAGATTTAGAATCTCTAAAAAATCCTCCTATATCATGCGTCCAATATGGTACACCTGCCATTGTAAAATTTAATCCTGCAGAAATTTGTTCAGAGAATTGTTCCCAAGAAGCCTCTACATCACCTGACCAAGAAGTAGCGCCATAACGTTGCTGTCCTGCATAAGCAGAACGCGTTAAATTAAATACTCTCTCATTAGTAAATTCTTGTCGTCTTCCTTCATAAACAGCTCTTGTTACTTCTAAGGAATACGGATTTCGTACTTGTTCATAAGGGCCAACTGCTGTACTAACATCTGTATTATTAACTCCTTCTGGCTCTGTACCATCTAACCAAATAGAACTTACCCCTTTACGGAACATAGAATCGCTTAAAACATGATAAAACTGTTTAGCAACTTCTTTATCATAAATATCTATATAATTGCTGCTTTCTATTTTTGTAAGACCATATTTTTCTTCTAAAGGTTTGTTTTTTACTTCTGGCCATACAGATACCATAAGTTTAAGATTTAACTCTTTTAACTCTTTTACCATTGCATCTGGGTCTGGGTATTTAGCAGGATCCCACTCCGGACCCTTTGTTTTTACTGGCCAATAAAACCAATCTTGTACTATATTATCAAAAGGTATTTCTCTTTTTCGCATTTCATGAGCATTCTCTAACAGCTCTTCTTGGTTATGGTACCTTTCTCTACATTGCCAAAAACCATAAGCGCTTTTAGGAAACATAGGTGCTTTTCCTGTTAGTTCTTGATAGTTGGCTATTATATTTCCAGGATTATCTCCATACACAAAATAATAATCTATGGCATTACCTCTTGTACTACTAAACACTGTTTTATTATAATCTGGCTCGTTATAAATAAGCTTTCCTGGTATTTTAGCTCCTGTATTTTTAAAAACAACATTATAAGTTTTACCAGCTTCTAAATGCTTTTTTCCCGAATATCTTCTAGGCATCCAAATAGTAGCATAATTAATTATAGGATCCCCATCTATGCTAACATTAACTTCTCCACGCATACGACCCTTTGTATCGCTTAACGCCATGAAAGTATATTCACCAGTTTTTGTTGGCGTAAAAGTGGTTTCTCTAATATTCTTCTTTTTTGCTTCTTTAACGGCATATGCTGCAACATTTTCTTTTTCACCATCTACAGGTACAACCTTCTCTTCTTTTGTAGCAACAGCATTTTCTTCAAAAGCAAACTCTATTTCATTCTGTGGTGTATTAAAATCGGTAAGGCTATAATTATGCCAGTAAATACCATACCCTTTTGTAGAAACAATAAAAGGAATTGCTATTTCTTGGTTGTATTGTTGTAACCGAATAGGCACATTCTTCCAATTCATTATACCACTTTGGAACTGCCCTAAACCATACAAACCTTCTTCCCCTGCAATAAAACCCTGCGATACTGTATGCTCTTCTGCTGTAGTTGATTTTAAAAACGTATTTTCATTTGTTTCTGCTAATAATTCTTCTTTTCCTTTAGTTTTATACAAAATAGTACCATTGCTATTTAGTACAACAGAAATATTAGCGGTATGTATTTGCAATCGATTTTCGGTTTCCTCTACCTCCCATGAAACATTTTGAGGTTCTAAAACAGTTACATAATCTGGAATATTAGATAGCTCTGTTCCCTTTATATGTTTAGTAACATGAATAATAGAGTTATTAACTACCGTAACATTAATTTCTAAACTATCCTGCTGTACAGTTATTCCGTTCGCAGTTTTCTCATAGGTGTTTTTATATTTAGAAGAACAACCTACTACAATAAAAGCCAGAAGAAAAAAATATAGAGCAGAAATTTTAATGCTACTTTTCATGATATATTATTTTGATTTATTTTGATTTATTTTGATGTTTTTTAGTAAGAATACAAAGAGTAGACGCTTCTTATTTACCTTCTAATACAAACACTTCTCCTACCTTGGTTTCCACGTCAAAAACAAAAGATTTTTTTAGAATAATCTCTTTTAATTTGGCTGATTTAGAAACCACAGGCTTCTTAACTAAAGGCATGTTATAAAAAAGATTGGTATTTTGTCCTTCTGCTATTGTTATGATTTTTCCTTTCTCAATTTTAAGTTCATTATAAGATCTAATACGGCAATTACCTCCTAACATAGATTTTATAACTGCCTTTACAATTTTCCCATCTTCCCATTTTAGAGATACAATCTCAAAACCTCCTCTTGCTCGTAAACCAGAAACCTTACCTTGTTTCCAAACATCTGGTAAAGCTGGTAACAAATGTATAGCTCCATCATGACTCTGCACTAGCATTTCTGCCAACCCAGACGTAAATCCAAAATTTCCATCAATTTGAAATGGTGGATGGGCATCTAGCATATTTGCATACGTGCCACCACCTTTTGGAGAGTCTGGCCTTCCTACTAATTTAATTTGTTCGCCCATTAACTTATATGCGTGGTTACCATCTAATAAGCGTGCCCATAAATTTATTTTCCAGTTCATAGACCAACCAGTAGAAGGGTCGCCTCTTTCTATAAGTGTTTGTTTTGCTCCTGTAAATAATTCTGGATTTCTATAAGGAGAAATTTGATTGGACGGATATAAACCATATAAATGAGATACATGACGATGTTTATCTTCTGGGTCATCTAAATCTTGCATCCACTCTTGCAATTGATTATGTTTACCTATTTGCATTGGAGGTAATTTAGATAGTGTTTGTTCCATTTCTTTTACTAAATCCGCATCTACCTTTAATATTTTTGCTGCAATACTGGTTTTAGTCAACATATCAAAAACCAACTGATTATCCATAGTTGTGCCTGCTGCTATTGTTATATTTTTAGCACGTTCCGAAGGGCCATGCTCAGGCGAAATAGATGGAGAAATTACCAACCATTTATTTTCGGGTTCAGGTGTTAAAACGCTTAAACAAAATTCTGCAGCACCTTTCATTGCGGGATAAACAGATTTTAAATATTCTACATTACCGCTAAACATATATTTATCCCATAAATGCTGACTTAACCATGTGCCACCAGTTGGCCACATTCCCCAAGTTGCACCATCTACAGGACCCGATATTCTCCACAAATCGGTATTGTGGTGTGTTACCCAACCATTAGCACCATACATAACTTTAGCCGTTTCTTGTCCTGTTTCTGAAAGCTCTTTTACTAAATTAATTAAAGGCTCATGCATTTCGGATAAATTAGTAACCTCAGCTGGCCAATAATTCATTTGTGTATTAATATTTACGGTATAAGCACTTTTCCAAGGAGGCGTTAAATCTTTATTCCAAATACCTTGCAAATTTGCTGCTTGCCCACCTGGTTGTGAAGAAGAAATTAGCAAGTATCTTCCAAACTGAAAATATAAGGCTGCCAAAGCAGGGTCGTAATTTGAACTAAATTCTTTAATTCTAACATCTGTGGGCTTTTTTTCTGCTTCCGATGTACCTAAATGTAAAGAAACTCTATTAAAATACTTTTTATAAAAATTAGAATGATTGTTTACTAACTCGTCATACTTTTTTGTTTCCGCATTTTTTATATAGTCTTCTGCTTTTTTATGGGCATTTGCGCTAACATTTTTATAGTTTACAAAATTAGTAGCTACAGAAATATATAAGGTAACACTAGTTGCTTCTGTTACTTTAAGTTGATTATTTTCTGCTAATACTTTACCTCCTTCTGGCACAATTTTTACACGTGCATCAAATTCTACAGCTCCTTTTATTGGTGGAGCTTCTGCTGGCAGGCGTTTATTTTTATTATCGCTACCAAAACCTGTCATTACCAATACGCTATCATTTTTAATACGATACGAAACCTTTGCTGGTTCCGGACGATCCATACTTGCGGAGAAAGTAATTTTATTTTTCTTATTTGCGGTTATTCGCATAATAATTACTTGATCAGAAAAAGAGGTAAAGATTTCTCTTTTATAGATTACATTTTTAACCTTATACGTAGTTGTATTTATTGCATTAGCAATATCTAATTCTCTATAATAATTGGTTATAGTATCATGATTAAAAAAGTTTAATCTTAAGTTACCAACAGTTTCGTATGGCATTCCATGTGAAATTTTTGAAATAAAATTTTTATTCGCCATAGCATGAGCCTCTTCATATTTTTTATTAAAAATTAAGGCTCTTATTTCTGCTAATACATTTTTAGCATTAGCATTAGCATTTTTGTGTGGTCCGCCTGCCCAAAGAGTAGCTTCGTTTAATTGAATATTTTCTTGTGCCGGATTACCAAAAACCATAGCTCCTAAACGACCATTACCCAATGGCAAAGCCTCGTTCCAATTACTAGCTGGAGCATTATACCACAACTTAAAATCTTTATTACTTGGCTCTTTATAATTGGTTTGAGCCAAAGTAGGCGTAACAACAATAAAAAAGAGTATACCAATAGAAGATGGTTGGAAATTAAATAATCTTATAATTATTAATAACATATATTTCATATTAAGTTTAATATTCCTACTCAAAATTTTATCTGATTTTATTTAGATACTTCTTCAACCCCAGTTTTAACCTCTTTATACCAACTATTTATTTTAAAAAGCATTTTTTTTACCATTTTTGGGTTACTGGCTGATAAATCATTTTTCTCGCTTAAATCGTTCTTAAGGTCAAATAGCTCAACTTTTTCAATACCATCAGACTTATTTTGTACTAATTTCCATTTTCCATCTCGCATTGCTTTTTTGTTTCCAAAACTCCAATAAAGTTCTCTTTTAGGTATTTTTTTTCCTGATACTAAATGCTTTTTAATGCTTATACCATCTAAAGATTTTTTTGGGGTTCCTTCTGCAAAATCAATAAGCGTTGGATAAAAATCCATAGACATAATTGTGGCATTACTTACTTGGTTTGCAGTAATTTTTTCAGGATATGAAATTATAGCTGGCACTCTGTGTCCTCCTTCATAAACAGAAGCTTTAGAATCTCTTAACACACCGTTATCTCCTCTTTTTCCTGCAGCACCGTTATCTGAACAAAAGATAATAATAGTGTTCTCTTCTAAACCTAGTTTTTGAACAGTTTTTACAACCTCTCCAATACCTTCGTCCATAATTTCAATCATTTTGGTGTAAATTGTTGCAACACTATCTTTGGGTACTTTTCTAATAAACTTTCCACTGCCAACTTCTCTAAGTGGCTTATCATCTCTACCTTGAATTGGATAATGTGGTGCTTCTTGAGCTAGGTATAGAAAAAAAGGTTTTCCTGTTTTTGTTGGATTATTATTTACGATAAAATCAACTCCGTAATTTGTAATAAGATCTGTAGTATACCCCTTTTCATCTTTTATTTCTTTGTTTTGCCACCAATCTAAATAACCTGCTTGATCAATGTGCGAATGGTAATCTACATTACCACTTACAAAACCTTTAAATTGATCAAAACCCTGGTACGTAGGATTAAAAGGTTCTGCATAACCTAAATGCCATTTACCATACATGGCAGTAGAATAACCTAAAATCTTTAATTCCTCCGC
Source organism: uncultured Maribacter sp. (assembly GCA_947504045.1). Taxonomy (GTDB): domain Bacteria; phylum Bacteroidota; class Bacteroidia; order Flavobacteriales; family Flavobacteriaceae; genus Maribacter_B. The sequence goes on along the minus strand of CANNFY010000003.1, from coordinate 350,971 downwards.
AAGTGTAGATTCGTTTAAACTTAACCCAACCTCTCTATGGTTGGCTGCTGTAATTACACCTTCAACACCGGAACGTTGTTGGTAATTACCCGTCATTAAAGCGGCTCTTGTCGGACTACAAACAGGACCGTTTGCATGAAAATCTAAAAATTTTATTCCTTTTTTAGCAAGTGCATCTAGATTTGGTGTTTTTACTTTTTTACTGCCATAGCAAGAAAGCTCTCCATATCCTAAATCATCCGCCATTATTAGTATAATATTTGGTTGTACTGTAGTGCTTTGTTGGGCATTTAAATTAGCACATAACAGAAAAAGCATACCTATTAGAACCGTGTTCTTTATTTTAATCATTTTTTAAAATTTTACTTTTAGTATTGCTAGTTAGAATACATATTATTTTCCTAGGGCTTCTAAATACAATTCTTCGGTTTTATCTCTTAACCCATTAAGAACCTCGCTATAATCAATATTATTTACTAGGTTGTTTTGCTCTAGAGGGTCCTTTTCTAAATCATATAATTCTTCTATTTTAGGAGTATGCTCGTAATAAACAAAATATTTATAGCGGTTGGTTCTAACACCATGACTTCGGTAAGACTTATTCTCCTTTATAAGAGTAGCATTAATTTCATCTACATTTTTATTATATCGTTTATGAAACATTTCTGCAATAAATAGATCTTCCATAAATACGGCATCTCTCCATTTAGACTTGTCTTGTGTTTTGTTTAGTATTGGACTAAAATCTTTTCCTTGCATACTTTGGGGCGCCTCTAATCCTGCTAGAGAAAGTATTGTAGGAGCCATATCTACCGATGAAATAAGAGAGTTATCTCTAAAACCTCTTTCTGCTTTTTGTTTTCTACCATCGTATACAATTAAAGGTGCTTTAACAGATTCTTCATAAAGCAAACATTTGTCAAAAAGACCATGAGAACCTTGAAAACGACCATTATCGCTAGTATAAATTATTATCGTATTATCAAGCATCCCTTTTTCTTTTAGTTTATCTACTAAAAGACCAACTTGATCATCTACACTATACCCTTGTGTTGCAAAACGACGAACTAATTTTTGTTGTAATTCTGGTGTTGAAGACCTTTGTTTATGTAAACGAACTCCTCTTGCGTTTTCTTTAACTACTTTTGGTAGTTTATCATTCTCCCCTTCTACCCAATTATCAGGTACAGATAGTTGTTTATCTTTAAACAAATCGTGATGCGGCATATACATATCTTTATTATTATCATGCTTAACAGCATAAAAACTAACTGAAAGACAAAATGGTTGGTCTTTAGGTTGGGTTTCTAAAAAGTGTATCATTGCTTCTCCTGTTCGTAGGGTTCTACCGGAATTAGGTCTTCCTTTTTCATATATTTGCTGCAACTTTAAATCGTTTTCTGGCCATAATACCATACCATTACGGTCATGCGTTTCTGTACCTGCAAAAAAATCAAAAACACTACCCATATTTTCTTTATAATAGTGCTCTTTAGGAGTGCTAGGGCGTGTTGCATTTTCGGTAACTGTATACCCTACTTTTCCAATAAATCCGTTACGATAACCCGCTTCTTTTAAAATTGCAGGGTATCCTTTATTAAAATCATCTTGCGACAACGTATAATCTGTAGGTGCTACAAAACCTACTTTATGATTAGAGTTAAACCTGCCTGTAAGCATAGTTACTCTACTAGGCATACAAATTGCTACAGCATAGTATGCTTTATCAAAAACAACTCCTTCAGATGCTAAATTATCTATATTGGGCGTGTTAAATTCTGGCTTGCCATAACATCCCATATTATCCCAACGCTGATCGTCTGTCATTAAAAAGATAATATTAGGTTGTGTTGGTTCTTCCTTATTTTTTTTACAAGACACACTACTTAATAGTAGAAAAACTATAAAAATTTTGTAATTCATTTTTTTATTCGTTTAATGGCACAAGCAGTAAGAAAAGTTGGCAATAGTGCTAACACACTACTATTTTTTATTTTGCACTTTTTCAATTTTGTTGTTTACACCTAAATCTGTAACATTACCTAAAGATTTGACCGTAATTTTGGAACTTTTGTCAGATAAACTAACAGGGTAATTTGTTTTATTTTCTAATTTTATATCAGAAGCTTTAAAATTGTTTTGATTTGGCAAATTACCGTATAACAGGCGAATATTATTCTTTTCGCCGCCAACCCTAATGGCTAGATTTTTACCAATAGTATTGTCTTTACTGCGTAAAGTTATGTTATGATTGCTTCCTCCAATATAAGCTACATTTCTAGAGCCATTATAGTACGGATTAATTGGTGGTATAATGGTAATATCTGCATTGTATTTTTCATCTTTTTCATAGGTAGAAGAATATACCGGCCCATAAGAACAATCTGCATAGCAATTTACTACTTCACCAGAACCCAAAGAAAATCCATTTTCGCAGCCGATTGCAGTACAACCCTCAACATATTTTTTTCCTGTAGCATGTGCAATAGTTACACCTGTTCGCATATACTTAACAGTACAGTTTTTTACGGTAGGATTAGATGTTCCTCTTTTTATAAATTGGCCATCAATAATTGTTTCTCCTCCGTCATAAGCTCTAATACCAGCTTCACCAGTACTTAACATATACCCTGCAGGAAGTTTATATCCCCAAACAGTCATAAAATCTACATTAAAAGCAGGGCCAGAAGTTTCTAATAACATATCATCTGTTTTACGTACTTCCCCTTCTACAACACAGCCTTCAATAAGGGGATTATTTGCCGCTTGCATAAATATGCAGTGCCCATAGCTTTTATGAATAAATGTTGAATTTTTTAAGTGATTAGATTCTCCTCTAATTAAACACGCACTATGTTTTTGGTGTTTTATAACAGCCTTTCCTCCTTTTCCAAAAGCATCTCCATAACCATAGGGAAAGGATCCTTTGGTTGTTACATGAAAACCTTCTATTCTATTATTAGAGCCATCCATAACAATATTACAAGCTCTTCTTGTAGGAGCATCATGCTCCGATCCATCATCTATAAGAGTTAGATTTTTAAGTACGTTATTGTTTCCTATAATTTGCAGTTCGTGAACCTGGTAATTACCATAGGCCTGTAGTACTTCCGTTTTTATTTTTAGAGTAACCCCAGTAAAATCGTAAGTACTATTGTTTCCTTGAAAAAGAAGAAGAATTTTACTAATAGACTTTAACTTTAACTCTTCTGCATATTCCCCTTTAGAAACATCTTCTGCGGTTATGACATACTCTCCTGGTTGTAACTTTACATCTACATTACTTTTCTTTAAATAAGGCATTAACTCTTTTAAAGATTTTACGGTTACTTGAGAATAAGATGTAACTGCTACAAACATAAAAAACAGTATAACATATACATGGTATTTATGAAACTTAGGAACTACTTGTATTTTCATTTTAATAGTTTAATTTCTAATTTAAATTTATGGATTATAATTAAAGGCATAATCTAACCTAGATTCTAATTGTTGTTGTAATTGTTTTACTATATGGGGTCTATCTCTTGCAATGTTTATAGTTTCTGAAGGGTCAGAAATATGATCATAAAGTTCCAATTCTCCACCACAATGTTGTATAAATCTGTAGCAATCCGTTCGTATTGTAGAAGCTTCTGAAATATAAGCTACAGCGCTATGCCCTTCAGATTTTGGGTTATTAAGAAAAGGTATAAGAGAACTGCCATCTGTAAATTCTGGTTTTGGCAAATCCATTAAATCACATAAGGTTGGAAATACATCTAAAGATTCTACTATAGCACTACTTTGCTCCCCAGCGTTTTTCATTCCTGGATTATACACTATTAGAGGAGAACGTAACGATTCTTCAAAAAGGCTATGCTTTCCCCAAATTCCATGTTCACCTAAATTCCACCCATGATCTCCCCATAAAATTACTATTGTATTTTTATCTGCACCGGTTGCTTTAAGTTTATTTAAAAAATCTCCTACATGTTTATCGGCATAACTAACACAGGCTGCATAATATTTCTTTAATTCCAAAGCAAATTCTGAATTTTCTCTTGGGTCTTTTCCTCCAAGATCATAACTCATAAATTCATTAGACTTATGCCAAGTTGTTTTCCCTTTTGGTTTTTCTGAATGTGCTGGTAATGGAATAGTAACTCCATTATATAAATCAAGATATTTTTTAGGAGCCCCAAAAGGCAAATGTGGTTTTATAAGCCCTATAGCTAAAAAAAATGGTTGTTTTCTAGATGTTAATTCTTCTAGTTGTTGTAAACCCTGTTTTACAATTAAGCCATCTGGGTAACTAGTGTCTTCCCCTTCAAAAGCTTCTAGCACATCTCTAGTATTAGGTGTTCTTACTTTTCCATTTGCTAAACCATGCATTGCTCCACGAGGAGTTTTCCATGCACCTACTGGCATTAAATGTTTGTCCCATGCGTTTGGTATTTCTAGTATACTATCGTTATTCCACTGGTTACCTCCTCTTCCACCTGGATGATGAGAAACCTTTCCTACAGATACTGTTTTATAACCCTGTGCTCTAAACCATTCTGGCATACTAGGGGGAAAATTATACGAGTTCTTTTTCTCTTCATTTGCTCGAGAAAATAATGTCTGATTATTATGTCTTCTATATTGATCTCCGTATTGCCCTGTTAAAAGCGTATAACGTGAAGGTCCGCAACTAGGCGCATTTACGTAATGCCGAGTAAATGCCATACCAACGGATGCTAAATAATCAATGTTTGGAGATTTAATATAGGAGACGCCAAAGGAATTTAATTCTGGTCTTAAATCGTCTACACATATAAACAAAACATTCTTTTTAGCTACTTCTTTTTGAGGCTCTTTTTTTTCTTTTACTGTATTACATGCTGAAAATGTAATTATGACTATAAACAAGAACAATTTTTTCAAAACTATCTTAATCATTTAACATTATTATTTTTCAAAGTAAACTATGCGCTAATAAAAAATATCTCTAATGCGAAATATAAATCTTAAAATTACAAATAGAGATTTAAGGATAATATAAACTATGATTCAAAAAGTATAATTATTATACTAACTGAATACTTCTATCTGTTAATTGAGTAATGCCTTCCAATTACCTCCGAAATATGCCTTATCTATTAGACTAGGTTTTAACCCCTTTTTTATACGATAGTAATTATCAATCAAATCCATATACACATAAAATTGAATCCAATAACCATAATTGTATTTTTGGTATTCTGATTTTGGATTTTTCATGAAAGCGTACCAACTTGTATTAAGCCCTTGTTGACTTGCTACTTTTAATGCTATTTGCGCTCTTTTCCAAATATTATCAGACATTGTTTTGTGTAAGACTCTATAATCTTCATAACTCATTTCTGATGTATTGATAATCTTGCATACATCATCTATTTTAAGTTTTAATAAGGAGACCTTCTTATCAAAAATAGCATCCCCATTAATATCTATTTCAATTAGATCCAGAAATCCATTGCCATTTGTGTCTTCATATTTGAAAGTACTAAAAGGGCTAAATTCTTTTTGGAGTCGTTTATCTTTAGGCTCATAAAAATCTTCAACCCCACCCCAACTCTGATAAGACCAAGCCAATTGATCCACTCTCCATGCTCCCCATTCAGCTCCATAAAGATGTATTCTTCCATCAAAATTAGAAATATAGATATTACCTTTTCCACTATTGTCCAAATCCCATTCTCCGCGATCCCCAATGGCGTCGGCCTGAATATGATTATCTAATCCGCCCCCTTGTTTCTCACCGTCTGCAATGCGCTTATTTTTTGCTCCTACTTTAAAAAGATCCATAGGATAGTAAAATTCCACTCGTTCCCAACGTTCACAATCATCATCTTCATCATAAACAAAAAAAACATTATCCCACTTCCCTCTATTATAAGTTAAATCTATAGCAGTATCAAAGCCTGGATAAATAAGTTCTGAAAGTTGTCTCCATCTAGGGTCATTAATATATTCATCTGTTTCTTCTACCCGTTTATTCTTGAATTTGTGAACCTGATCCATATAATCAAATCCTTTACCTTGAAATTTGATGGACATATCGTAGTCAAATTCATTTCCTGGTGCATTATCATTATCTAAATCATATGCGAGAGCAATGTAGCGGATTATCCCCTCGGTATATTGTTTATTACGATCTACAGGGTTATCTGTAGCCCTAAGAGTCATTTCTGTAAGTCCATCATTATCATGATCCCAAAATAAAAAAGGATTTTCCCAATTCAATCGTAAATCATTTATACGATCTGTAGAAGCATGTGCCTTTAAAAAAGTACTCTTGCCGGAATAATCTTCGATAAAATTTGATGTCCCATCATGTAACCATGCCCGTAAACGAAATGTATTCCAATCAAAATAATTAAATATATTATCTTTATCTGCATCTATCATCCACATGTAATGCGGACCTCTTCTTGTACCTTTAGGCGTATTATCTATATAAACTTGCATGTTTGCCAAGCCATCTCCATCAGTATCAATCCAATCAAATGCTGCGTCGTTAATATCACAATATTTGCCATCTTTATTAATATCAATTAACAAACAGTCACTATCCGTATCTCCTTCAAAGTCACCCGCTTTCATATCGTCATCATCATCAATCCACATAATGGGCGTGTCTCTAATAGTAATGGAATATATAATATCTGGATCACCATCTCCATCCAAATCCTTTTGTTCTGGTTTATAATTAATTGGCGGTGGTGGCAGACGATAGGATATTAATGGTGTTTGAATGTTCCAATATTTTTTTGCGCTAGAACAATTTGGTTGTTGCCCAATTAAATTATTAGCTACAATTATTATAAATACAGCATGGAGGAGTAATTTATTCATTTTTTAACTATTTAATTTGCTCTTCACTAACTACATTTTATATATAAATTTTAAAAAAAACTTTTATAATGTTTAGCTAATTGTGGATTTTGCCTTAATAAATTACAATGTTACTTTTACATACATTGCACCGCATAATATGTTATTATCCTTATCAAACAGGTTACTTTTTATAGTGGTTTTACCTGCGTTCAATTTTACTTTAAATGTTACAGACTTATCATTAGCATTTGTTACTACAGTTTTATCATATTCTCCCACTAGTAGTTGCGCCTTAACTATAGGTCTACTACCTCTTTCTGTTTTTCCATCATAAGAATCAATAAGCGTTTTTTGAGATTCTTCGGACCAACGAAAAAGTTCAATTTCGTAAACTCCAGCTTTTTCTACCATAATATCCCAATAGCCATTTCCGTTTGCTTTAATAAGACGACCTGGATTATCGCAATAGTCTCCATTCCAATCACTAGCATATAGCATGACTGGATTGGCTTTTTCTGACCCAATAATTATGTGTCGTTTTTTATTAAAATCTGAGGTTACTTTTTTATACCATTCATCATAATGTAGTTCCATTTTTTTAGCAATGTCTGGGTACTGTTTAATTACATTATTTTCTTGCGCTGGATCATTTGCTATGTTGTATAGTTCGTCTTTTTTTGTTAATCGCCATTTATCCCAAAGAACTACTGCTGAATCCCATTTTTCTCCACTTATATTATATTGTATAACTAACATACGGTCTTCTATTTCTTTGTCTCCTTTTAAAAGACCAGACAAACTTGTTCCATCAAGGTTTTCCTCTTTAGTATTCAATTTACATAGCTCCATTAATGTTGGTAATACATCTTGCACTTCGGTTAATTCTGAAATATCTGTTCCATGGTGCAATTTCCCATTAATCCAACGTATAAATAAAGGAACTCTATGACCGCCTTCGTATACACTTTTTTTTCTTCCACGCATTCCGGCATTAAATATTGCTTGCGCATATTTACTTTGTGTACCATTATCTGTCATGAATATTAAAATAGTATTATCTCGTAATCCGCTTTCTTTTAAAAATGCCTCTAACTTTCCTATATTTTCATCCAGATTAGCAATCATACCATAAAAATTTTCTGGAATTGTAGTTCCATTATAAGAGCCCTTATAAGGTGCTGCATATTCATCTGCAACAATATCTGGCTCATGTGGAGTATTGGTAGGTAGATATAAAAAAAAGGGCTTTTGTTCTTGTTGACATTTTTTCATCCAAGAAATAGCTTCCTCAAAAAAAATATCAGTACAATAGCCTTCAAATTTTGTGTCAATTCCATTATGCATAAAAAAAGGGTCAAAATAGGTGTTTCCCCAATAATCTGCCAAAGAGGTTATACCAAATGCACGAAAAGAAATGGTTTCTTGAAACCCTCTAAACCTAGGTCTATACGGATAACTATCTCCTAAATGCCATTTACCAAATAAACCTGTTGCATAACCTGCATCTTCAAAATACTGTGGCATTATTTTAATATCACTACGCAGCATAGAACGCCCTTGGCACACTGCTGTTGCACCATTACGCATGGCATCTAACCCAGATAATAATTGGCTTCTTGTTGGTGTACACATAGGTGCAACATGAAAATCTGTAAAACGAACAGACTCTTGCGATATTTTATCTATTTCTGGGGTCTTTAATAAAGGGTTTCCATATAAAGAAGTATCTCCATACCCTTGGTCATCTGTAAGTATTAAAATTACATTTGGTTTTTGAGTAACGGAAGACTGCCCTTTGGTTTCTACTGATGTTAGAACTAAAAATAAAACTGCTAAAACTGTATTTAATATTCCTTTTTTCATCTTAATTATAGTTGCTAGTTTGTGTTAATATTTTCATCTTTCAAATACGAAAGAATAAAATTGGTAGCGTATTGGTTTAACTCTTTAAATGATGGTGAAATATTTTCGCCACTAAAACTATGGCCAGCATTTTTAATAGTTAGCAATTGAACATTTGCCTGTTTTTCTTTAGCTACTTCCACCATATAGGTAGAATTAATAATAGGCAAAACGGTATCCTTGTCTCCATGAATTAACAAAATAGGAAGACTATTCTTTTTTAAATGCTCCGTGGGACTAAGTAGCTTTGCTAACGCAACTTTATTCTTTAAACTATCTCCTAAAATTCTATTATAAGAATCTTGTTTTTCAAAAAGAGAGCCTGGCACCAATTCCGGATTAAGTAGCGAAGTTGCTGGAAAATAAGACACTACACATTTAAACTTTGGGTTAAAATCTACTAATTGCTTGTCTCCTTTAAACATTGAATTTTTGCCTAAGGCTGTTAATAAACTTAAATGCCCTCCAGCTGAGCCTCCCCATACACCATACTGTTTTTTGTCTAATTTATATTTATTCGCATTTTTTAAAAGATACTTAGCTGCATCTTTAGCATCTACAACAGCATCATAAGCAGTTGGGCCGCCAATAGTTCTACTAGCCCTTCTGTACTCAATAGTTACACATACCACTCCTTTATCCAAAAGAGCTTTTAATGTTCCTAAAAAAGATTTTCTAAAAACCTTATACCTATCTCCTCCTGCCCATCCACCGCCATGAACGTGTAGCATCCATGGGTTTTTCTTTTTTATTTTATCTGGTTCTGGGTAATAAATATCCATTTCTAAATGCATACCATCTACCACTTTATAAACTACATTTTTTTGGTAATTAAAACTTTCTAAAATCTTTAAATCACTAGGTTTTTGACCTAAGACAATAGATGATAATCCAAAAAATACTACACGTATTAATCTTAAATATATTTTATAATCAATTGTATTTTCTATTTTCAATTCCTGTTTTTTAAGTTCAAAAGGTGCAACAAGCTATAAATCTATACTACGTTTTAAACCAGCAGCAAACTTCTTTTCTGTACCATTCGTAATAATTACAATTGGCACTTGATTATGTAAATAAAATTTTCCATTTATTTTTTCTAGTACTATATTACCGCTCTCGGTTGCTACAATTTCTAAATTATTACTTTTAAGAGTTGTACCATTACCAACAAAAAATACTAAATCACCATTTTTCTTATTAGCTATTAATGCATAAGATGCATTACTTAACACTCCCTTATATTTTGCAATAGCTCCGTTTTTAGAAGACATAACTTTATCTATTCTTCCGGATTTATGTGTTATGTTTACACCTACAAAATCTGTATTTCCATTTTCATCTTCAAAACTTGAAATACTTGCAATACTCTTACCTTGCTTAGAAGTAAAAGGTTCAAACACAGAAACAAAAGGATGTTCCCAAGCTTCACCATGTTGTCTTGCGGCAAGGGTTAAATAAGGCGCTTTATCCACTTCATACGGAAGATTGTGCCCTTTTTTAAAAGCTTTATTGGGTGGCGATTTTATAGAAAATACTTCACGACCTTTGGTTCCTTTCATCCACAAATGCATAAAAACATCTTCTTTCCCTTCTGGCATATCTATCTTCCATTCTGCTTGATAGTCTTTATTAGTTTTTATAGATTTTTTATCCCACATATAATCAAAAGCATATAAATGCCCTCCTGCAAAACCCATTTCCTCGCTTGTTGTTAAATTTAAAGGGCTTCCATTTTCGTCAGTCACCTGCATACTTTGCCCTAAATTATGATAGAAATAATCATGAAACTTATCTCCTTTACGCTGTTTTTTGGAACGAAAAATATCAACATAATACCCCGTTGTATTCCCCGTATTTACAATACTTACTAATCGGTTTTGATCACTTTGTGTTTCTGGCTCTAAAAAATATAAATCGGAATATGTTATATCTTTATAATAACCCGCTTTTTGTTCCGATTTAGGATATTCCCCTAACAGCTCAAAAGCATGGTAGCTTAACATTTCTGTATACGAAGAAACACCATCTACCATTACAGTATTATGCGCAGGAAACTGCGAATAATACTCCAAATACTTTGGCTGAAGGTAACCCGCGCCTTTTCCTGGGTCTGCTCCTTGTACAAAGCCTTTACCGTACAATTCCATATTAATACCATTGGCATGCATATGATTTCCTAAAGAAGCATTTAAAGAAACCATTAAACCGTCTTTTCCTTTACCCATGCGCTGCACATGCCAACTCACATTTGGAGCATAAAAAGTTTGCGTAATATAATCTTCTACATTTCCTTCTCCGTAATTTGGATTTAAAACTAGCGGCTTACTGGCAAAAAAAGAGGAAATACTAGCTTTACTCTTCTTTCTTTTACTTGATGAATTTTCCTTTTTTTTCTCAAATAATCTATATAGACCTGTAAACTCTTTTTCTAGCTCTTTATCTTTGTTTTTTTGGGCTATGCGTATCATATCACTCATTGCCTCTGTACTCAAAGGAGCATAATTAGAATCTCCAAACGCTACTGTTTGTCCATTAGGGAATAAATACTGCGGTAACATTTTTACAGCCTTACTCATTACTGGCGTATAAGGCAAAATATTATGATTAAAAGTATTGTCGAAATCTCTAATAAAATTAGTAAGGTCTTTGGTTACACCCTGAGAATATCCGGGGCATTCTGCCCAAACGCCATTATTTTTATCGTAACCATAATCTATAAATTTAGTTAAAGACCATTGTCTGGCAGAAGTTACATTTAAAATATAATCGATATAATATTGGCGTCCTTTTCCATCTTCATAATATTCATTATTCTGCAAAACCATTGCTGCTTTTAAAATAATTTTTGCCTGATGCAAGTTCCAGTTATTCTGCGGCACACCATTTTTAATAATTTGATCCGTCCAACGCTTAATAGTAGTATCATACATACCCATTTTTTCTGGATGATTTTCTTCTATATAGCCATGTAAAAAATCGTAGAGAACAGCAATATCACGTAAAATACCTTCATGTATTACTTGAAAATTAGTAAAACCTACAAGTGTTTGAATATGACCATTAAGCAAGTCTATAGGTTCCGAACGGTACGACATTCCTTCTAAATAAGTGTGAAATACATCAAAAGAAAACTTTGCAAATTCTTTGTTATTTTCTAACCAATATACAAATGCAGCATCTCTTGCCAAGCCCATTATTTCTTCATTAATGGAATACACTATTCTTCCTGTTTTAGATACTTCTACCCACTCAAAAGGGTTACCTTCTTTATTTCTATTTGGAAGGTATAATCCACGAGGGTCATCCATATAAGGAAGTATATCTTCTAATTTTGGTTTTCCATAAGGAGTTGTATAATCGCGAGAGCCTACAAAACGGACTGTTGGTACTGGTGCTTCACCATCTGCATGCGAATAATTAATTCCGTTTACATAAACAGTAGTAGATTTTGTTTTCCAATACATTTGTAACCGAGAAACCATCCATTCAGGGTCACCTATATGTCGTTCTACATGCCCATCAATACGATTATGAATTCCTGCTAAAACTTCTTGAGCCCAAGTTTCTTTCTTAATTGTTTTTTGAAGCGATTTTTTTTCCTTCTGTGTTATGTATAATCTAGGGTAACCTTGCTCCTGTACTTTAGGAATAGGTATAGTTTTACTTTCTTGTGCAAAAGACAAATAAGGGATGCACATGAAAATAAGAAACAATAGTACTTTTGCCATATTAATAGGGTTGTAATTATTTTTTTAAATGCAAGCATACAGCAGCAAAGAAACTGCCAATGCAATATTGTCTATTTTATTTGCAAAATCTATAAATCATAACTCATTTTAAATAAATTATGATTCTTTAGATCCCCCTTTTAACATAGGGCTTGTGTAATAGCTTTTTTAAGAAAACCCTATACTACTATTCTCTAATTTTTATTTGAATTAGTTTTTTAACCGCATCATAAACACCACTAGTATTTATGGTATTTAAGTTTACATTTTGTAGAGGATTTTCGGAATATAAATTAATAGTAGCATTAGATTGCCCCTCAAAAATTACATTTGGTGTTTTACTAAAACCCTCAATTAATGCCGTATACTTAGACAGAGAATGCATTAATACTTGCCCATTACGTCTTACATAACTACCATGACCAATAAACAACTCTTCTAAATTACTAATCTTTGTTTGGTCTGCACCTTCTTTAAATTTAAAAACAGTTAGGTAAGCATCCGTTTCCCAACCTTCTATAGTAATTAAACTATTTCTATGCTTTAAACGTCCGTCTGCTAACAGATTAAAATACATTACGGTTGTTTCTCCTTTTTGTGTTATAGAAACTTTTAAATAGTCTTTTCCCTCCTCTTTGGTTATTATAGGAAGGTTGTTCTCATTTTCTTCAGTTTCTAGAATAATTGCAGATACAAACTTAGTACGTGTGGTTTTTTCAAAATGACTAATAGACCAATATGGCTTTTTATTTTCAGGATGATGAGACTCATAGCCAATTTTTTCTGTTAGTCGCATATGCTCTGGAAAATCATGCGGACGTTCCCCTCCTGGAGGAAAAGTTTCTGGAAATAATGGACGTACTCTAATTTTAGAATTTCCGTCTTTAATAGTTAAATCGATACCTCCTTTTAATGTAGATTCCCCATTATAATGTAAAAGCCACTCAAACTGTCCTGGCTCATAGGCTAATAGATCATCTAAGACTAAAATAACATCACCAACCCAAATAAAATTACGATAATTTCTTGCTAAAATATGCGAATATGGCCCTGTAGCATTAGCTAATACATATTTAAAATCTTCACCTTCTATAAGATTATGTACAGACCCGGCATTTACATTTCCAAAATATGGATCATTTCTATTCTGTCCTTGCCCATTAAACATAACTACATTATGTGCCTCGCTTTGGCAATAATATTCCGTAAACAAAGGATTAAGGTAACTACCTGTTCCGGAATCTATAATTAAGTTTTTTCCATTATGAAATAAAATAAAAGAACCAGCATCTGCATGAGCATGATTCCAAGTAAAACCAGATTTTACAGCAAGCATAGTAGCATTATCTTCCCAAGAGTTTCGTAATGTTGCCCAGCCCATATCCTTATAAAGATGTGATTTAGGTCTATCGTTTAAAAAATTTGAAGCAAGCTCTTTTTTATCTGGATGTAAAATTAAAGCCTCTGCTGCATTAGAATCGTTATTTTCTCCATTTGTAATATGGTTCATGTACCACTCATTTTCTTGACTTTTATATCCTAAATGCCATAATAGCCTAACTATTCGGTCTCCGTGAGCGTTTATTTTAGAATCTCCAAAATTAACTGCAAGATCCTTACCTCCTTTTACAAAGTAGGTCGTATTAATAAAAAAATCTGCAATTTTTTCAATTATAGGAGACGTAATCTTTGGTGCATTAGGCCATACATTGGTAAAGGCATACCTAAATAATAAATATTGCGATGTACCATAAGTTCCGTACCAAACACTTTCATAAAAGCCTCCATCACTATCAAAAGTTGTTGGTTTATTTTGTAATAAACTTCCGCTATAATTAATCCACTCTGAAGCTGAATCCTCTACTTCTTTTGCCCATTTTGTTGCCTCTGGAATTTCGTTTCTAACGGCTAAAGAAGCTATTCCAGACATATAAACACAAGCACTCCACCAATTATGCCCCATAGTGTCATACGTATGCATATTTGTAGTTGTATCTAACCAATCGTGTCTTGCTGGTTGTATACCTAAGCGAACTATACCTTGAGCCAATTCTTCTTTTTCTGAAGAATTTAAATACTTGTAAATACAATCAAAACCAATAGCAATATCATAACTTGTATGTGAAGTTCCTAAACCTCCTATCCAGGGTGGATTTCTATTTAATAGCGTTTTTCCTTCCCATGTTGTTTTAGAGGTATAATTAAAAAGTAATTCTTTTAATTTATTTGCAAACTTTTCTTCGCCTGTCATTCTATAAACCAATCCTAAAAGATGAGCATCTTTAGATTTTAAGCGGTCTTTTTTTAGTAATTTTTTGGCGTTCTTGTATTGCTTATTCCATTCCTCTTTAACTTCAGTACTAGAAATTATTTTATTTTTTAACTTTATAATATTAGCCTCTGTAAATAGGAGATAATCTCTATTTTGTGCTTTAACATTTAAAGAGAGTAAAAAAATTAAAAGAAATACTAGTCTTGTCATTTGGTTTTATTTATATCTGTTCTTCAAAGTTACTTATATAAAAAAAGGAATCTATAAACTATTATGCATTGTATATAAATAATGGTGAATGCATGAAAACAACAGACAAAACACCCAATAAATATTCTTTACTAATTTCATCCTACATTCAAATTGTTTAAAATTTCTATATCTAATCAACTGGTTTAATCCACATACAATGACCGCCTCCTTTTGCCATTTTTGCATTAATTACTGCTCCTTTTTTTACTATATCTTTTCTAATTTGATACGCTTCTGGATTGGTTTCACAATCAGTTTCAGAAGTATCTTCATAAAAAGTTATTTCATAAGCTATATCTTCTTCAAGAAAATCAAGGTTTATATCTACACTTCCTCCTTTTCTATTAATTACACTACCTACAAACCACTCTTTTTTATAACGACGAGCAGTAGTAATAAATTCACTCATTTTTGAATTTAGAATTCTAGTTTCATCCCATTTACCAACAGGCATTTTTTGAATAAACTCAAATAAATCTGCTTTAGAATTATAAGCTTCTGGAGCATCAGGAATACAAACTAAACCACTAAAAATAATTAATGTTCGTGCAGTTTCTGAAACTACTGTTGAAAAATAACTATTCTTTTTTCTTGGGCTTTTCTCTCTAATTCCTGAGTTTATTCCTGTAATATCAAAGTTTCCGTTATTCATATCCAAAGGTCCTTGAATAGCATTTATAAGTGCCATTTTAATAAATGCTTCAGGTGTAAAAGCTCTTCGTGAATCTTGTTGTGCATGACAATATTCTCTAGAAATAGCATTTGGATACGTTCTGCTAACACCTGTAAATGGAACTGGATTGTCATGAAAATCTATAAGCAATTCACTCTCTGCACTTTGTTTAATAGCATCTCTTGAGAATTCAATATTTCTTCCCATAAAACCATACTTTATCCCACTCATTCCTAATGTTTGATAGTATGGAAAAAGTTCTTTATCACCATATTCGCCATGTTTTCTATCGTAATAAAGAATAAGATCTACACCTTTTTTCTTTGCGTACTCACTAATTTCATTTAAATCTAATTTATCGGAAAGTTCAAAGTGACCTTTTGAAGCATGTTTGTACCAAGAATCATCAATTAAAAAATATTCGATATCTTTTTCTGCAGCAAAATCAATAAATCGTTTATAACTTTCATTATCTATTCCGTAAGTAAAACCATCAGGAGCTGTATATCCGTGAACACGCCAATCCCATAATGTTTTACCAGGTTTAATCCAATCTGTGTTTTCAATCTTACAAGGTGTTGCTATGTTTACCGGAATAGTATTTGTAACCAAATCACCTGCTGTTTCACCTATAAGTATTACTTTCCAAGGCGACACTAATTTATCTTTTACAAGCTTACCCTTGTTAGTAGATCTAAGTTTTTTAGATTCTTTATCAAAATTTAACGTCATAGCGTTAAAACCTTTTGCCTCAAACAAATCTGATTCTAAAATAGCTACATGAACATTATTAGCAGTTTCAAATACTAATGGCATTAACAACTTAGGAAGTTCTTCGGAAGTATTTTCTAAACCTGTTATTGTAAATGGTCCTTTTGGTTCGCTTTCACCGGCTGGTGTATAAAAAAAATCGTCTTTAGATATATTATACTCGCAAAACAAATTTACATTTTCGGTATTTAAAATATTATCTACTTCAAATTTAAAAGCTACTCCATCATCAAAAACTTTGACAATTAACTTACTGGTTTTATCGTCTAATTTTAAGTGTAGAACTAACTGGTTATGTTCATCTTTAATTTCACTAAATTGACCCCAAACAGGTTCCCAAGATGAAGAATTAAATTTTATTTCTGCATTTATAATTTCAACAGGAACATTTTCCAAAATTGAAAGTGAAGATATATCTACAATTACCTTATTTTTAAAATCAACATTGTAATTTAAACTTCCATTGTCAACATTAAAAGTTAACTTAACCAAATTATTTGGTGAACTAACTACGTAATCGTTCTTTTTTGTACAAGATTGTATTAAAAAAATAAAACCAGCTACAATAAAAAATATTCTTTTATTCATTCTACTAAGAAATTTCAAATAATTTTTTTTTAGTTAAACTAAACAACAATATTAAATTAATTAGAAGATTGTTTGTATAAACTATTATTCAATCTATATAAATAATGGTGACTACATTAAAAACTTTAGACAAACGATAACTCTAACTTAGAGTCTTTTCTTAAAACAACATCAGAATCAAAATGAATACTATATTTATCCTCTAGAACGGTTAATGGTGCCTTAATGGAAACTCCATCTAATTGAATATTTACATTTTTAGATGCAACTCCGTTTACTTTATCAAGGCTAAACTCCTTTATTTTCAATAATCCATATCTCAAATTTATTGCAACAAAAAGCTTGTTCTTCTCTACTTTTTGTATAAACTGCCCCCATCCTTCTGCTGTGGTAAATGCTGCTTTAAAATTTTCTTTTTGCATACGCGGACCAAAAGCCAATTTTCCCTCAGGACCATTGTATTTATAACCACAGATTGCCATAAAAGCACTATAACTAGCTAAAGCTCTTGCATAGTGGTCTCCGCACTCTACCTCATTGTATGGATTGCGATGCTTGGGCTGGTAACGATCACTAATAGCCTTACCTATGGCTAAACCTTTTTCTAACATTCCTTCCCAAATCATATGTGCCGATACCTGCCATTCAAATCCAGACATACACTCATTATAATATTTATGAAAATTAGTCTTTTGAGCATTTTCTTTCCCAAAAGGCCATGTACACATAACTAGCCCGGCATCGCCTTCTGCAGCATACCAACGTCCTTTGGGATTGTTTTTTCTAAAATCGCCAATATTAGGAGAAAAATTATATTTCCAAAGAGAATCTAATGCTTTACGAACCTTGTCTCTAGGTAAAATTGGGTCTAAACCAAGATTATAGAGCCAAAATTCTCCTAATACCTGATCTATATGACATCCAGTTGTAGAACCACGTGTTTTTTCTGGTTCTAATTCTGGAATATGTATAAAATAACCAAACTCTTCTTTCCACATTAAATCTACCATGCTCTTAGCTCCTAAAGCCACTAAATTTTCATAACGTTCTGCAACTTTTGGTTCTTTCATCTGTTTTGCCATTACTGCAGATGCTTTAAGCGCGGCATGATACATATTGGTAAGCCAATGTACTTTACCAAACCAATTGCCATCTAAGGTATTATGTTGTGCCCCGGTCATTACACCATCTTCATCTTTATCCCAAGTAGTAATAACATAATCCATAGACAACTTAGTACGCTCCCAAATACTTTCTAAAAAGCTATAATCTGTGGTCATTTGACTTTCTCGAAGCACTCTTAAAATGGTTCCACATTGGCCATCTGGGGCTTCTTTAAATGCCTTTGTAGAACAACGAAAATTCATGGCTCCAGTATCCTTTTTAAAGCTCAAATCAAAATCTACTTGTTCTCGACATTCTCTTTCTATAACAGGAAACAAACGAGCCAATCCTTGCGCATAATGCCATACATGGGTACAGTTACCTTCACAACAGGTTACACCTTCATCTAAACTATACCTAGCATTTTGCATTCCCATACGTCCCGCTAATTGGGTTTGCATACAGTCTACTGGAATAAAAGTACGTTCTAAAAACCAATACGGTAAAGTAGAATCGTACCACGTATCTACCCATTTTTTGGTGTTTTCTCTAAGCTCTTCTTCTTGTTTGGCTACTACATTTGCGGACTCTCTAGAATTTGGCCACTGGGTAGCGTAATAATTAATATCTCTTGTCCATTCTGTTTGCCCATAACCTGTTACATGTCTAGCGTTTGGAAAACGCCATGATAAGGTGAAAGCAATAGTTTTTTGCTTGCCTGGTTGCAGTTGCACACGCTTACCTAAAGATGCATACGCTTTTTCGCTAAAAGAGCGTTTTTGTACTTTTTTTGCTTTTTTATTTAGTTTTTTGGCATCAAATAAATCTATATCTCCTTGTTGCGAACGCATAGTATCCACAAAATCAGGCTTATCACTTCCTAATAACCCTAATGCAACGGCTCCAAAATCATTGGCAAGATTAAAAGGCACCGTTTTGGTATTAGTTGTTTTATTGTCCTGGAATGGTTCTGCCCAGCATTCAACAACAGATAAATCATTAAACTCTTGATACTGGCTTAAACGAATTCCATTGCTATTTTCTTTTCTGGTTCTATGATTAGAAAAATTCTCTATCCAACCAGCAATAGCTATATCTTGTGCTTCTTCGGAAGTATTTTCTATGGTATAACGCATTACTATTACTGGATAACTAGAAGCATCTCTATTCAACGGAACAAATGGTGTATACGCTTCTAACTTAACTTTTACAGGACAATTATCATCTTGATAAGTTACATCACCCATCGGGTACTTATTGGTAAATAAAACATTTTTAAAACCCGTAGAATCTAGTCTAAAAACACGTTTATCATTCTCTGAACCCACTTGCAAAGCAAACCCTTGATTTATTGGACTATGAGGCGTAATTGGTTTCATATACTTATGCCCTGAACCCATATCTTTCCAGGGCTCGTCTGGCTCACCATCTAAATTCCAACACCAAAGTTTTCCATCTCCACCTAAGTAAATCTGCCC
Source organism: uncultured Maribacter sp. (assembly GCA_947504045.1). Taxonomy (GTDB): domain Bacteria; phylum Bacteroidota; class Bacteroidia; order Flavobacteriales; family Flavobacteriaceae; genus Maribacter_B. The sequence goes on along the minus strand of CANNFY010000003.1, from coordinate 331,357 downwards.
TGTACCAATACCATTAATTGGCATTCCTATATATTTTAAATCTTCACCTCTTGCGTTTAAAGCTTCACCACGGGCATACAAACTGGCAATCCACTCTTTACTTAATTTTTTATCTAAAGGTATTGCATGAACAAAATCTTCTTTAGTAAATGGTCCAGCCATAATGTCCATTGGCGCTACGGCCAACATTGCGGCTGTTAAACCAGTGTTCTTTATAAAATCTCTACGTCCTTCAGAGGGTTCTTGGGTATCGCAACAAGAAAGAGCTGAACAACAATTACTTTCTGGCTCTATTTTTTTACTAAAGAGGTTTTCAAAAATTCTTACTAACAAACTATTTTTCATAAATCACTTATATTAACTACTTGCTTTCTTAGAAACAAAACAATCTGTTTTAAATCATTCATTGTACTAACATTTAGTTAGCTAAAACAAATTAGATTCTTACAATACTACTAAACACCTTTTCTATCTAGTTTAAATTATTAACCCTTTTCTAAAAATTATTACCCATATCAATCCAATTAGATTTACATTGTAGTTTAAGAAGTATATGCCAAAGCAACTCACAAAAAAAGCCTTGTAATTACAAGGCTTTTTCTATTATAGTAAAACTTATTTTATTAAGCTGTAATCGTAATTTATTTTAATTCAATTTTTACCACAGAAACGGTTGCATCTGGTGCTAAAACTGGCACTTCTACCAAAACTTCTCTAGATGTTGCTAGGGTTTCTAATTCGGTATTAGGGTTGGTTAATAACGTTGCTTTTTTAACCTTAATATCTTTATGCAATTTTAATGTTCCTGTTTTTGGCCATTTAAAAACATGCGCATAAATTACGTTACCTTTTTTGGTATAACGTCCCCATTTTGGTTTTTCAAAAGGACTTGCAGAAGCTCCATAAATTGCTTCTCCATTTACTTTAGTCCATTCTCCCATAGCATTTAAACGTCTAATACTTTCAGAAGGAAATCTTCCAAAACCATCAGGACCTATATTTAACAAAAAATTACCTCCTTTGGATACTATGTCTACTAATTTTTCAATTAAGTCCTCACTACTTTTCCAATTATTATCCGATGGTTTGTACCCCCAAGAACCATTCATTGTCATACAAGCTTCCCAATCAGAATCTATACCTGTATCTGGTATTTCTTGTTCTGGTGTTCCAAAGTCTCCTGCAAAATTTCCTTCTTTATCCATTCCTTCCATTCCATTTCTTCCTTTATCTACTCTATTGTTTACAATGGTATTTGGTTGAATATCACGTATAAAGTCATACAATTCTTTTCCCATTTCTGTAGTATAATCCGAAATCCAATCTCCATCAAACCATACAACGCCAACATCTCCGTAATTAGTAAGTAATTCTTTTACTTGAGGTTTCATATAGTTTTTAAAATATTTAGGAAACTTAGGGTTTACTACAGAAGGATCATCATGTTGTGCTATATTATAATTCGGATATAAATTTCCTTGTGCGTGTGGGTGATGCCAATCTACAATAGAATAATAAAAACAGAATTTAATATCTTGTTTTTTACAAGCTTCAGCTATTTCTTTTATAACATCTCTTTTAAAAGGTGATACATCCATTACATCATAATCTGAAACTTTAGAGTCCCACAAAGAAAAACCTTCATGGTGTTTAGATGTAATAACTATATATTTCATTCCAGCATTTTTGGCCATTGTTACCCACGCATCTGCATCAAACATAGTTGGATTAAACATTTTAGGAAATTTTTCATAATCCTCAACAGTATAATCTAATTTATCCATGGCCCATTCGGCACCACCACCTGCTATTTTTGTTCCTCTTTCTCCTCCAATTATGGAGTAAGCTCCCCAATGAATAAACATACCAAATTTAGCATCTCTCCACCATTCCATTCGTTCATCGTCTGATAGTTTTTTTACTTTAGGAGTATCTTGAGCATACCCTGTATTAAAGTTTAGAATTGCAATTAATGCAATTAGTGTTATTCTTTTTACTGTTTTCATATTACTTTACTTTAATGTTCAATTTTAATTCTGATTGATTTCTCATAACTACTATATCTAAGTTGTCGGCCTTATTTTTGGTGTTTATTTTAAAAAAATCTTTTATGGTTTTAACTTTTTCTCCTGAAGCTTCAAGAATTACGTCTCCCTTTTTTATACCATTTCCTTTTACAGCTGGGCTACCATTCCATACTTTTAAAATTACAACACCTTCAGCTGTATTTAAACCATAAGCAGATTGTTCTTGTTCAGATTCAATATTTTTAATATTATTTCGTAACCAAGAAACAATTGGGCTTTTAGTTTTTGTAGCAATTTTTTTAAGAACAGGTACTTCTGGAGTTTTTGCTATTTTTTTAAACTCTGGCTTTTGTACTCCAAATTTATGCATAGGAAAATTTTTAAAGCCTATAGCTAAAGCTGGTGAGTTGTCTGCTACAGTAAAATCTAGATTAGCAGGGTTTTTAAATAATGGGTCTCCAAAAGCACTATTTTTATCTCTGTTATATATTTGAGATTTTAACATAGCTTCTTCTGATGGGAAAAAATTATAATCTAGTTCTTTACCCCAACCTAACAATCTTACATCTTGGTATGTATCGGCTACTATATTATGTTTAAAAACATCTTTACTTTTAGCAAACCACACATGAGGATGTAGTGAGTTGTTTACTATTATATTATTTTCTGCAATACGATTAAAACCTTCTCTTAATTTAAGTCCATTATTTAATAATAAGTTATTATAAATATGATAGTTTGATGAGCCATCATCCAAATCTATATCCCAACCATGATCACAACGAAAACGGTTATTTCTTATAATAGTAGTTTTTATAGCATCCCATTTTGGCATATTCGGGTTTGCAGTGGTTAAACTATCCATAACCCTACGGTTTGGGTGCCAAAAACGGTCTCTTCCCCAAGAATTAAAAGAACCATGATCATGTGTTTCTAATACCGTATTAAACACATCATTAAACTCTAAAATATGACCTCCCCACGTACCATCTCCTATATTTATTCCTGCTCTTGGCACATCATAAATACTATTATAACTAACTGTAATATCCATAGCCATAGAAATTTGTACTCCTGCTGTTTGTTTTTCTACACGTCCTATTCTGTGTATTAAATTATCTGTAACTAAACACTGCCTTGGGTACATTTCATTTTTAGGTCCAGAAATAGTATCCATTTCTGCCATAGGAACAAATTCTTTATACGTAAAAGATGGTGATCTTACTGCAGAAGAATCTCCTACAAAAGATACCGCGCTTGCGCCACAATTGTAAATATGATTGCCTTTTACATTTAATCCTTTATTGTATTTACTTGCCATAATAACATTACCGCCTAAGTTGATAAATTCGCTATTTTTAATGCTACAATTTTCGGTTCCTTCAAAGAAAATAACTGCTCCTCTATATATAGACCAATCGCTACGTAAAAGAGGTTCAAATTTTTCCATAAATGTTCGCTTCGTATTTTTAAAAGCAATATCTGTTATAGTTATATTTTTTACTGGATTTTTTTTGGTACCAACAACTTGTATTAAATCTTTAAGTACAGATACTTCAAAAGTTGCTGTATTTATATTTACCTCTTCCTGTGGCCAATAGTATAGTGTATTCTTATCTTTATCTAAATACCACTCTCCAGGACTATCCAACTCTTCAAAAACATTTTCTACCATACGATATTCTTCGTGTGGCTTAGAAGGTCTATTATTCTGTTGGCCTCCTATTAAAATAGGGGTTCCGTCTTTATTTACACCATTAATTTTATAATGAAAACCACCCCATTTACCACCATGCATAACATGAAAAAATGCCCCTTCTGGTTTTTTCCATGATGCTAATTTATCTTTTGAAATAGCGTCTGCAGCATACCCTTGCCAATAGTGTCCGTCTTCATTATAATTTGGATAACGTGCTAAAATTTGTGCCTTATTATTAACCAACAGTTGATCAAAACATAAGGTGCTATCTACCTTTGTTTTATAAATATTTTCGTTATAACTTTCCCAATTTGGTTTTATTTTTTTTGACCCTTTTATAGTAACTTCAGAAGCTTTTGTGCCTTTAATAATTAAACCATTTAACTCGGGGGTAATTGTTATAGATTCCTCTAAACTATATTCTCCAGGCTGCATATTTATTATAACACTCTGATTTAACTTCTTAGATTTGATTGTTTTAGCTTGATTAACAGCATCTATTAAAGTTGAAAATGGCTTTTCTAATGATCCATCGGGATCTGAAACCTTATGTTTAGAAACAAAAAGTTCTTTTGCTTTATGTATTGTAGGTTTTCCTTTTATGTACCCTAAAGATTCTAAAAATATATCTGCTTCTCTAGTAGTTTCTATGTAGCATCTATCTGCCTCTTGCCTTCCTTTGTTAAAAAAGCCGTGTGGTTGATTTTTATAGATAAACACATCACATCTACCACCTACAGCTTCCATTCTATCTTTATACTCATAAGCTGTAGAAACTGGTATTAACCTATCTTTTTCTCCTAAAAAGAAAATTGTTGGAGGTACCCCTTTTTTAATATTGTGCATTGGAGAAAACTCTTGATAACGTCTATTTATTCTTTCATATTCAAAACCTGTTGGGCCGTTATCTATAACAGGGTTATAAAGTACCAATGCACTTGCTTTTGGGCTTATAGACAAATCGTCCGTATCTTCATTAATTTCATCTAAGAGCGTGGTTGCTGCTGCCAAATGCCCTCCTGCTGAACCACCCGAAGCTACTATTTTTTTAGGGTTAATATTGTACTTTTTTGCATTGGCTCTTAAAAATCGAATAGCAGATTTTGCATCTTTAACGGACTCAAAAGGTGTTGTTTTATGCCTATTTCTTACTCTATAATCTACCAATACAGAAATCATACCTCTTGAAGAAAAATATTTAGCCTGATCTTTAAATTGATACATGCTTCCTCCATTCCACCCTCCTCCAAAAAAGAAAACTATGGTTGGGTATTTTTTTGAAGAATTGAAATTTTCTGGGTTATAAATTTGAAGTTTTAAAGTATCCTTTTTTACAACTTTATAAATTAACTCATGCGAATAATCCACTTCAATTTCCTCTTTTTGTCCATAGACTACTACTATAGAAAAAAACAAAAACAATAGGTACATTTTCTTTATCATTTTTCTTTTTATTTAAAAGGTAATTATTACTTTACTATAAGCCTTATCTAATTTAAAATATTGCTGATTAGCATTATTCCTATTCAAAACCGCATTTCTAGTATGCATTATTTTTTCATTTTCATAAATTAATAATTTAGCCCTAGTTGCACCACTCTTATATGGTAAATTAATAGTAACTGGTTTATCGTTTTGCACTAAATATCCTTCCTGCTTTTTTTCTACAGAAAGCGTTAAAGGTTCTGTAGATGTAATAATGGTCCAGTCTTTATAATCAAAACGGTTTACACCAGACAAAAACATAAACTCTAATGTTTTATTCTTACCCGAAGTTCTTATAATAGATACTAGTCCTTTTTGATAAATGTCTGGTGTTTGAGCAATATCACTTTCTTTTGTATTTAATATAATTTCATCTGTAGTTACACCATCTGCCAATGTTACATCAATTATTTGTGCAACTGGATAATCTTTTAAAGACGAATAAGAAACATTCTTAAGGCTCTTATTTTTATCTGATGTATATGGATTAAATACTACAGCAAAAGGATTATTCCAAGCAGCTTCTTCTCTTTTTATGATTAAAGTATTTAAAGAATCTTTTAATATATTTTTTGGGGCTGTACCTTCACTTAACGCATTAGATTTTGGAGACTTAACCTTATAAAAAGTTTGGTTATTACTACCCTTAATCCATAATTTCATTATTGTACTTGGTTTGTTTTCTTCTTTTAGTGTAAACAAAGCCTTTACGCTATTAGACTCGGTAGCTTTACTTTTGTTAGAGAAAAAATCGTACCCTATTAAATCGCCTTTGGTTGAACTTAATTCTTTGGTTTCTGTAAATTTTAATTTAGCATCTTTGTTATTATACACTTCTAAAGATTGCCCTATATTTCTATATAAATATTCATGCTTTTGTTTTCCCCCTTTTTGCTTTCTAGATCTAAATACATCTAAAACATAAGTGTTATTTGATGTAGACTTTATAAGTGCAGAAAAACGTTGTTGATCCGAAACAGTTTTAGGCTCTAAGAAAGATACTTTTGAAAAAGTTACTTTATTAAAACTAGAATATTCTTCTGACTTAGGAAAACTATTATCCAATGTAAATGGATGATAAGTACGCATATTATTGTAATTAGATTTTCCATCTACAATTACCGTATTATGAGCTGGCATTCTAGCATAATAATTTTTAAAGGTAGGATGCCAATAACTTGGACCTTTACCTGAGTCTGGCCCTAAAACATAATTGTTTGCATATAATTCTATAGATATACCATTAGCATGAGCATGGTTACCGTAAGAACCAACCGTAGATAACATAACAGCATTATTACCTTTTCCTAACCGCTGATTAAACATACTTACATTAGGAGCATAAAATGTTGGTGTTGTTAAAGCATCTAAATCTGCCTTACTATCTAATACTTTATCAACATAAAAAAACAGCTGAAATAAATCTTTGGCCTTACGGTGATACAAATCTTTTGCTATAAAATCCGACAAAAATCCAGAGATTAAGGCTTCTTTATCGGTTTGATTGTACTTTCTGTAATTAGAAATTAACAGTTCAAAATTTTCAGGAGGTAAAATTTTATGTCCTCCATCTCCAAAACCAACCATATACCCTGAAGGAAATAAATATTGAAAAGAAGATAATACCGCCTTTTCTAAAATTGGATATTTAGCAATTTCATTTGCATTTGTACCATGATCTAACAAGGTAAATATATTTAGTAGAGTGGTAATTACATGTACTGAATATGTAGCATTTTCTGGCCAAATTCCTGTTTCTTGATCATAAACCATTAATGACTCGCTAACTGCAATTTGCCTATCTGTAGAAATATTAAACGTATAATCTAAAAAATATTCTCTCCCTTTTCCATTTGCATAAGTTGCATTAGGTTCTAGAGCTAAAGCTATATAGGTTAGAAATCTGGCTTGAAACAAATTCCAGTTGTTATCTGGTATTCCGTTTTTAATTATTTGATCTCCCCATTTTTGAAAAACTGCTGCTGTATTAGATAAATCTTTTTTATTAGATGTAAAATATGAGTGTAAAAAATCATACGCAGTAACTAGAGATACAATAATACCTTCATGTATAACCTCAAAAGTTGCTAAGCCAGAAATGTGCTGCTGTGTTGAGTTCGCTAAATCAATAGGCGCATCTCTATAATACATACCTTCTATGTATTTAAAAAATACTGGCGCTGCAAAATTCGCATATTTTTCTTCACCAGTTAACCAATATAAAAAAGCAGCATCTTCTACCAACTGCATTATTTGCTGATTTATTTTTTCTACAGTAAAACCTGCTTCTGATGGGTGTATCCATTCTTTTTTACCGGTTTTTTTATGCTCTAAATAAAGTCCTCTTGGGTCATCAAAATAAGGTTCTATATCTTCCAATTTGGGGCTTTTGTAATCGGTTGCCCAATCTCTAGTACCAGAATATCTAACCGTAGGCACAGGAGCAGAACCATCGGAGTGCGAAAAATCCCCTCCATTTAAATATACCTTATTGTGTTTTGTTTTCCAATTCATTTGTAATCTGGAAACTAACCAATCTGGATTTTTTGCAACTAACTTTAAATATTTTTTTAGGCGCTGCTTTTTAGCATCAACTAACTGCTTTTTCCACTCTGTTTTCTTTAAACTTTGTACAAAAGCTTCTTTATCTTGGTTTGTGGTATAAATTCTAGGATGCCCTAACTCTTGCCCAAGTAAAGTTGTTGCGTTAATTAAAAACCCAAGTATTAAATAAATAATATATAATCGTATTTTTTGCATTTTCTTATTCCATTTTCATAGTGCTACCTGCAGGGTATATTTTAGCTTTTTCTTTTCCTATTTTTATATAAATGGGTTTATCTGAAGAATAGAAATAACTACCTTCTTTAAAGTATAACTCTGCTGAAACGGCTTCATCAATTGCTTCTAATTTTATTTCTCCTTTTTGAAGAAGCTTTCCTTTTCCTAAATACATATATTCCAGATTTTGGTCAGTTTCTGAAATTACACCAAAAGTCCCTTTAAAATTAATTTTTTTTGATGGCTTATAAACTTCATCATCTATAGCATTAAAAATTTGTTGTTTGCTATTTTCTGAAGTAATATGCAGGCTTATAAAATTTTTAGAAACCGAATTAGCCTCTATTTTCTTTATTGATTTTTCACCTTCTTGATACGACTCAAAAACGGACACAAAAGGATGCTCTTTACCATTTAAACCATTCTGGCGAACAATTAAAGTGGGTGTGTTTTCTGGACTTTTATTTACTTGTTCAGGTGTAATATCGCTTCTTAAAGTTGTTGGAGGCGCTGTAACAGTATAAATTTCACGATTATTTTGTCCCATCATCCACATATCTGTAAATAGACTTGGGTTTGTATTACTTATTTTCCATGTGGCATAAAAATCATCCGAAAATTTAATTTTATGTTGATTGGTAAAAAAAGAATAGTTCTTATCATACTCCATGCCCAAATCTTTAGTTGGTTGTACCTGTAGCATTTTACCCTTTTTATCTTTTACAGCTATAGAATTACCTAAATTATGGTGTATATAATCGTTATTATTTTGATCTGATCTAAAAATATCTACATAATACCCTGTAGAGTCAGAAGTACGAACCATAGCTACCAGTCTACGTTTTTCATCGGCACTAACATCTGCAAAAGACACGTTTTCTGAAATACTAGTACTATTATAAAGACTTTTACTAGTATCTACCCAAGGTTCCATAGCATTTATAGTAATATCTCCATCTTTATAACCAGGAACAATGGTATTGGAACCTGTAATTCCACGATGATAACCTGCATCTTTAGACCAATAAGACTCATACCCAGAAGCATCTGGAGACATGGCCCATCCTTTACCATAAAACTGCATAGCCAATCCGTTTTTACCTAAATGCGATTGATAACGGCCACCGTATAATGTAAACATTAACCCGTTTTCTTCATCATTACCATTTTTCATAATTAAATGTCTATGGAATGGTGAATATGCTGCTTTATGATATGGTAATTCATCCCCAGATTCTGGAAGAGGCTGATTAAAAATGATTCCTTGCCAGTCCGATTTAGATCTATCATAATAACCAGATGTTATATTTTTTCGGATTACCATTGCCATTTTTTTAGCCGTTTCTTCATCCTTTTCCCATGTTGCATAGGTTAACAAAGATTCAAACGCAGACATATTTGGTGGTCCGCCACGCATATCTCCAAAAAGAACCAAATTACCTCTTGCATCTAACCAACCTAAATTTGCTAATGCTGCTTTGGTTACTATAGGGTTACCCGAAAGTGTATTAATATCAGACTTATAAAGCTTTAAACCCATATCTAAAACATACGGTATCATACCGGAGGCATAGCCCGGAGATTCTGGCCATAGTCCAGTTATTGTATTATAGTTAGCCATTATTTCTGGTAAACCAGCAAAATGTTCTCCTGATTTTTCGGTGTAAAAAGGAATATAATATTCTCGTCCTTTTCCATCTTCATAAAAGGTATTGGATTCTAATACAAGCATACTACCTAGTAAATTTTTATACCTATTTACATTCCAGTTTCCTTTTTTTCCTCCTCTTACTAACCCTATTTCTATAAAACGTTTAAACACAGTTCCGGCAATATCTACCGGTTTTTTATTTATTGTTTTTAAGTGAGTATGAGGATGCTCTAGTAAGTAATTAAACAAAAAGTCATAAATACTTGCTGCCGGAATCTGCCTATCATCATGTATTACTTCATAATCGTAATACCCTAAAATACCACCAGGTGCATACCCCCCAGTACCTTTACTAGATTTTTCAGGATCTAAAGGTGGTTGCATATAGTAGATTCCTAAAATCCATGTCCAAAAAATATCTGCCGAAAATTTAGCGTATTTTTCTTCTTGCGTAATGTAATAGGCAAAAGCTGATTTTTCGGCTAGTTTTAAAATTTCCATATTATTAGCACGAATCATATGCCCTGACTCTTTATATGGAATTAAAACAGGGGTTTTATCTCCACTAGAACGGCTAACACCTAACATATCTCCAGATTCGTTGTAAGGAATTCTATCTTCTAAAGGTACATTTACAAAATCGTTCCAGCGACGCATACCAGGTAAGCGAACCGTTGGTAAAGGGGCATTACCCTCGCCATAATCCCAATCTTGATTTTTAATATAACATTGTGTGTAGCGCTCGCCTTCTTTCCAATACATGGCTAATCTAGAAACCATCCATTCCGGATTGGTTACATGGCGATTTACATGTACATCAACATCTTGTAACAAAGCTCCCCAAGAGGCTTTTGCCCAAGCTTCAGTTTCAATTTTATTAATAATATTGGTGCGCTCGCTTGCCTTTGTATAAATTCTAGGATGTTCTGCTTTTTGGGCAACAACCACATTTAAACAACAGGTTAAAATAACAACTACACTATTTTTAAACTTCATAAATAAAATTGCGTTTTAGTGCAACGGCACAGTTTCTATATCTGGATTGTCTTTAGCTTCTAAATACTTTCTTAGAATCTCTTGGTCTAACTCCGAGCTATCACCATAATGCGCACGCATCTCTTTTAATTGTTCTTTTAATTTCACAACCACATCGGCATAGGCCGGATCGTTAATAACGTTTTTCATTTCTTGTGGGTCTTTTTTACGGTCATACAATTCCCACTCATCAACATCATAATAAAAATGTGCCAGTTTGTATTCTTGTGTAATTATAGCGTAATGTCTTTTCACCATGTGTATTCCAGGATACTCATAGTAATGGTAATACACGGCATCGCGCGTCCACTCTTCCAGATTTCCTAAAAGCAACGGTATTAAACTTTCGCCTTGCATGTCGCTTGGCGCTTCAATTTTAGCAGCTTCTAAAATGGTTTGTGCAAAATCTAAATTTTGAACCATTTCGGTGTTTGTAATTCCTGGCTCGATAACATTTGGCCATTTAATTAATAATGGAGTTTTAAATGATTCATCGTACACAAAACGCTTATCGAACCAACCGTGTTCACCAAGGTAAAATCCTTGATCGGATGTATAAATAATCATGGTATTTTCATCTAGACCAGAATCCTCTAAATAATCTAGTAAACGCCCTACGTTTTCATCAACCGAAGCAATGCAACCTAAATAATCTTGCATGTAACGTTGGTAGCGCCATTTCATGAGGGCTTTATCGTCCATTTCAGGAAATTTGCTTTTAAAATCTTCCATTACCGGTCCGTAAGTAGAATCCCAAACGGCACGTTGTGTTTCGTTCATGGCACCAACTTCGCGTTCAAAAGCTTCTAAATCCCAACCAGACTCGTCTTTTAAACCGAGTTCTTTCATAAGTTCTGGATAAATTTTAGCATCTCCGGCCCAATTCATATGTTTTAATAAATTCATTTCGGCAGTTTTAGCAGCACTTCCTCTACCTTCATAATCATCGAATAACGTTTCTGGCTCTACAAAGGTTTTCTTGGTATATTCTTTAAAATGGCGCGGTGCAGGCAACCACTCTCTGTGCGGTGCTTTTTGCATAGAAAACAACATAAATGGTTGGTCGTCTTCTTTATTTTCTTCTAACCACTCCAAGGTCATGTCCATAATAATATCGGTTACATAACCTTCAACCGTAATTTGTCCATCATTTGTATTAAAAATAGGGTTGTAATAGCGGCCTTGTCCTGGTAAAATTTTAAATTCATCAACACCTTTCGGGTTGTTTCCAAAGTGTAATTTACCAAACATAGCGGTTTTATAACCGGCTTGTTGCATTAACTGCGGAAAGGTGGTTTGCGATTCATCAAAAGGAAAAACATTATCTACTTTACCATGAATATGACAATGCTTACCTGTTAAAATAGTTGCTCTTGACGGTGCACAAATAGAGTTAGACACACAGGCGTTGGTAAACTTTATACCCTCGTCTGCAATACGATCTATATTTGGTGTTTCGATTAAATGATTGCTGTAGGCGCTAATGGCTTGATAGGCATGATCGTCAGACATCATAAAAATGATGTTTGGTCGCTTAGCCGGAAGTTCTTTTTTTACAACAGGTTCTTGTTTGGTTTCTTTGTTTTTACAAGCTATTACCGCAAAACAAAGCAGTACAGTAACACATTTTAATATTAGTTTCATAGTCTTTTTTTAGTTTGATTGTTGTTTTTTGATATGCATTACAAAACCGTTATTGGCTTTAACCGATAAATTTAATTTTGATTGATTGGTTAATTCTGATTCTGTAATTTTTACTTTGGTTCTTGTATTTACCGTTTCGTCATCGGTATATAACTTGGCATCGTAATTTTGGTTAGACTCTAAAAATGAAAAATCTACCGTAACTTGTTGTGCTTTTGTTCCGTTTATACAACCCACAAACCAGTCGTTTCCTTTTCTTCTTGCAATAACACCTATTTCACCAATTTCGGCCTGCAGTACTTTAGTTTCGTCCCAAGTGGTTGGTACGTTGTTAAAAAACTCTAGCTCTGGCTCGTTACCAATGGTTTTAGTATCGCCCCAAAGTCCGTCGTCTTTTACAGGTGCCGCAGGTGCTTTATCGTACCAGTATAAAAATTGTAACGGACTAAAAACGCATACTGTTTTTGCCATTTGTGAGGCATGCGACCCCATTTTATCCACGCGTTTGTTGTAATAACACACGGTATTATCGGCAGCACCAGCCAACATTCTTGTAAACATGGTAATTAACGTATGTTCGTTAGGCACAGACTCTTCATCGCCACGAATCCCTTCTTGCGTTAATAAATTTGGATAGGTTCTTGAAAACCCTGTTGGTCTGTATTCATCATGAATATCTATAACCAACTTGTACTTTGCTGCTTTTTTAACCGCTTCGTGCATCCAAGCTGTGGCGTTCTCATCGCCCACACGAACAAAACCATATTTTACACCAGAAACGCCCCATTTTTTAAGTACAGGAAAAACCTCATCAACCTTTCCTTCTAAAGCTCTACGGTTTATGTATAGCATTACTTTTACACCTTTTTCTTTGGCATATTTACAAATAGCTTCAATATCAAAAGGGCCTTTAGAACGCTTTGGGTCTAGTGTTACGGTTGTCGCATCTGATTTGTTATCCATTTCATTGCCATACCAACCGGCATCAAAATGCACATATTGCATATTATGGCTTGCCACAAAATCTATAGCCGCAAATCCGCCTTGGGTTGTTAGCGTAGTTTCACGCAACACTTTACCAGGCTCTACCCAAGAATCATCGATTGCAGATGGTGGATTTAAATTTTGAATGATGTAGTTTTTCTCTAATAAATCGGCATAACTATTCCCCATCATTACCACGCGCCAAGGCGACATAATTGGTAATTTTTGATGAATTTTGAAGCCCTTATCATTGCGTTCTGAAATAATAGCCCCCGTTACAAGGTCTTGTTTGGTGTCTTGTATTTTTCCATCTAAAGACGATTGAATGCTAAATTTTGATGCTGTGCCTTTGTTATAACTCAAGCGCGCATAATCTACCAATCGAGCTTCGGCTAGGGCAATTTTTACACTATCAGCAACTTCAATTAACAATGGTCTTTCGCAACCTTCTTGTAATTGGCTTAACGGTATTTTTTTGTACTCTCCTTGTGCGGTTAATTTCCCTTTTTCTCTTTTAGGAGTTGACCATACTGAGTAATCTTCCGTAAAATTATAATTGATGTTTTCGCTTAATTTTAGGTCTTCAACATTATTCTGCTTCGGAATTTCATAAGCAAATGCCACACCTTCGTTATAAGCTCTGGCAATAATATTTAATTTTGCTTCGCCTTGTTTTAAAGAAATTTTTATTTGATTGTAATGGTCTGGAATACTGCTTAATTCTGAAAAATTAGATTTCCAAGAGGTATTAACTGATGTATGCTCGATATTTTCTACAACAACTTCACCTTTAAAATCAAGCGCATCTGCAACTAACTCCAATACCGAGGTTTCCACTACTTGTTGGTTACCATAAAACACCGAAAAGGTAATGTCATTTTTATTTTCACCATTCAAAAACACCATTTTTTTTGAGGCATCCGGTGATAATAACGCTATAGTTTCCTGTGTTTTGCAACTACTAAAAATTGACAACACACAAATGACTAGCACCACTTTTTTCATAATTAGGTTCATTAGTTTATGCTTTTAGTTTAATTGATATATTTTGATAATTTGAAGGTGGCACTTTAAATTGAACCACTTTCTTTCCATCTATTGTTTTTCTGCTTCCGTTTAATTGTTTAAATCCAATATTTAAAACCATAGCACCTTTTTTAAAAGTGTCTGGAACGGTAAGTAAAATGGCATCATTGCATGTTAGTTTAAACTGCTCGCCTGTAACCAATGTGGCCGAACTCGATTTTTTACCAAGAATGTTTATGGTGTAGCCGTTAAAACTTATTTTTTTACCTGCGCCAATAAACAACGTCGTTTCATTACCTTCTTGTGTTAACACGCCAAACGTTCCTGTAAAATCAATAGATTGATGCTGACAAACTTCTTGAGTAGTGGAAGAAAACACATAATCTACCCGGTTTGTTTTGCTTTCTATTTTTACACCAATAAAACTAGGTTTTGAATCTATTTTAAAGGTTTCCACAGCTTTAATTGTGGCAGGTTCTTTATTGGTTGAAGGCTCGTAAACCGCTACAAAAGGGTTATTCCAAGCTTCTCCATATTGTCGAACTACTGTAGTTAACAATGGTGCTTTTTCAATATTCTCGGGAAGTATCTTACGAAAGGCTTCAGAATGTGGCGCCTTTACTTTAAAAAGCTCTCTATTTTCATCCGCATTCATCCACATATTCATCTGAACATTTTCTTTATTAATCGACAAATTATAAATAGCTTTAAATGGTGTTTCTACGCGTGTTGAAGTTTCATCATACAAAAAATCATAAGCTTTAATATTTCCTGATTTAGAATTTAACTTTGACGATGGTTTAAGAGAAATAGTTGGATTATTTAAGGTTGAAAACTCTAACTCTTGTCCTAAATTATGATAGAAGTAATCGTGATATTTTGCAGTATCTGCTTTAGTTTTGGACCTAAAAATATCGATGTAATAACCAGATGTTTCTCCTGTTCTTACAATACTCATTACTCTATTTTGGTCGGCGTTGGTACTTGGCTCATTAAAGTATAAATCGGAGAAATTAATATTTGGGTAATAACCTGATTTTCTTTCGGAAGCCGGATACATAGTATTCACTTCGAAGGCATAATAACTACGCATTTTATTGTACTGCGATTTCCCGTTTACCGATACGGTGTTGTGCGCAGGAAATTGCGAATAATATTGACGATAATCATCTCTAAAATAACTAGAACCACGACCTCCTTCGGGAGCCAAAATATAGCCTTTACCATACAATTCCATGGCAATTCCGTTAGAATGTGCATGGTTTCCTAAAGATGCCGCTTGCGAAATCATTAATCCGTTGTGCTTATCCATGCCATTTCGCATAGCCAACCAACTTACATTTGGCGCGTAAAACGACGCCGTTGCATAATCCGTTAAATCTGCAGCTTCAATGGTTTTATTTAATGTTACGTTAGTGTTGTAAACAAAAGCATTAAATGCGTTTTTTGGTGCTTTTTTAGTGAGTAGTTCCTGTTTATCCTTCAGCATAAAAAGCATGCTAGTAAAAGTAGTTTCTTCTGTTTTTTTATTGAATTTTTGGGCGTTACTAATTACATCTAAAAAAGGCTGGCTTTTTAATTCGCCATAATGCGAATCACCAAAAGCAACAATACTTTTATTAGGATATAAATATTGCGGCATTACTTTTACTGCCTTTGGAATTACTGGCATATTTGGCATAATATCGACACCTAAAGCTTCCTCAATTACACCGGCTAAATGTGTAAAACCTTCGGCAACGCTTAAAGCATAACCGGCACTTTCGTTCCAAACACCATTGTTTTGATCGTAGCCATAATTTAAAACATCGTTAACAGACCATTGTCTTGCTTCCGATTCGTTAAATACACGATTTAAATAATATTGACAGCCTTTTCCATCTTCATAAGCCTTATTATTATCTAAAACCAAAGCAATTTCAATTACTTTATTGGCTTGATGTAAATTCCAGTTATTATCTGGTACGCCATTTTTGATGATGATTTCGGCAAGTTTTTTTAACGAGGTCGTGTAAATATCGTTTCTACTTTTATGATTTTCTTGTATGTAATCATACAGAAAGTCATACGTTTCGGCTAACTCATCAACAATATTTTCTTTAATCACTTGAAAAGAAGTTAAGCCAATTACGTTTTGAATATTGCCATGTTCTAAATCAACAGGCTCATTTCTAAAATACAAACCTTGCATGTACACATCAAAAACATGTTGCGCTAATTTAGCATACGCTTTATCGCCTTCAACAAAATAAACTAATGCCGCATTACGGGCAATTTTCATAATATTTTCGTTGGTATTTTCTATAACACGTCCGGTTTTTTCAGGGCTTACCCATTCCCATTTATCTGTATTTTTATTTTGAAGAAATAGGCCGCGTTTATCTTCTAAATACGGTTTTACATCTTCAATTTTTGGTGTTTTATAATCGGTAACATAATCGCGTTGTCCTGTAAACCGAACTGTTGGGACTGGTGCTTTTCCTGATGCATAGGCATAAAATTCCCCATTTACAAATACGTTTGTCGCATGACTTTTCCAATACATTTGCAGACGAGACGACAACCAATCTTTATCTGTTTTAAACTGATTTACGTATTTTGAAACATCATTTTTAATAGCTTCAAAAGAGGTTTTAATTGCCTGCGAAGTGTCTATAGCTTTAAGAATAGCCTCGCGATTAACTTCCGACGAAATTAAACGTGGATGCGCTCTGCTAATTTCATCTGGAAAAATAAATTGAGCCGTGGCATCTTCAGTAAAAAAGACGGTAAATACGAAAATTAATATGGCAACTTTTTTAATCATAAAATTATTCTGCTCTTACCCAAATATGGCTTTCGTCTAATAGTTTTTTGTATTCCTTTTGAAATGCCAATTTCATTGTATTGAAAACCTCAGGTTCTTTATCTTTTAAATCTTCCGATTCGTTAATATCCTGTTCTAAATTAAACATCACAAAATCTACTAACTCTGCGTTTTTAACTAAAGCTTCGTTACCATCGTAAAGGTTATGGATTTTCCCTAAGGTTTCTCCGTTAGCTTCAATACGCGCCATAATTTTGTATTTGCCTTTTCGCATCGCAACACGACGCTCGTTTATAGCATCGTAAAAGGCCCAAATAAGTGGTTTTTCTCTATTAAACTCACCCGTTTGTAAAAGTGATGTAAAGGATTCACCATCTAAATTATTTGGTGTTTCGGCGCCAGCCAATACTGCGAAAGTTGGAAAATAATCTAAAGCAGAAACCACATTATTTGTTGTTCCGGTAAAGGTTTCTTTACCTAACCAATTGATGATTCCTGGCACACGAAAACCAGCTTCGTTAGTCCACAATTTCATTCCTTTTAAATTGCCAGGCGAACCGTAAGAATGTCTTGCTTTTTCGCCATAACGCAATAAGGTTTCTGGCCCGTTATCTGAACTAAACACAATTAAAGTGTTTTCCATATTATTCTCTTTAAAGTAATTAACCAAGCGACCTACAGCTATATCAACATTTTCAACATTTGCAAAATATTCGGCTTGCTCTCTAGTTTTTGCTTGTGGCAAATACTTTTCCACCAAATCTTCAGGTGATGCAATAGGTTCGTGCGGCTCATGAAAAGCTACTTCAAGAAAAAATGGTTTTTTATTTTCTTTTTTCTCTAACCAGTCTATAGCTTCACTAACTATAATTTGACTACTAAACCCTTCTATTTCGCCTACTTTTTTTCTATTTCTAATAAAGTTTTTAGGATTTTTATGACTTGGTCCTGCATTGTTGTGGGTTGCCATCCAATGGTCGAAACCAAAATCGTTTGGTTGTGGTTGTGCTTCAGAATTAAATCGAGAACTGCAATGCCATTTACCTACTAAACATGTAGCATACCCCACAGATTTTAACATGGCAGGAATGGTCTTTTCGTGCGCTTGTAAATGCACTAAATCACGATTATCAGGACTCTTTTTTAAGCCTGGAATAAAATCATAAATTCCTGCTTTATTTGGGCTTCTACCAGTTAACAATCCCGCTCTTGAAGGCGAACACACTGGTGCGGTAGAATAAAAATTCGTAAGTTTTATTCCTGTTTCGGCTAACTTATCTAGATTAGGTGTTTTTATTATTGGATGCCCAAAAGACGATAAATCGCCGTAACCTAAATCGTCGCATAACAGTACTACTATATTGGGTTGTTCTGTATTTTCTTGCGCATTATTCTTTTTATTTTCACCTACTTTTTTTTCTTCTTTACAAGAAAAATTTAGAGTAATTAATACAAGTAGAAATATTTTAACTAATTTATTTATTAGTAAAAATGTCTTAGAGGTGTTTATATTAAAAATGCTACTTCTCATTCTTTTATTTTTTTAAAATAATATCTTCTAACTCCTCTAGAGTTTTACCTTTTGTTTCTGGCATCATAAGAGCAACAAATAATAATTGTAACACCATCATTCCTGCAAATACAATAAATACAACCCCTGGCCCTATCATAGGATGATTAAAAAGAAAAGGTATAGAAGAAGGTATAATTGCAGCTAAAATCCAATGTGTAGAACTACCAAATGCTTGTCCGGATGCTCGTAAATGATTTGGGAAAATTTCTGATATAAACACCCATATTACGGCCCCTTGCCCAATGGCATGTGCTGCAATAAACAAAAACAAGAAAATAGGAACAGCCATACCTGTCCATTCTAAGAAAAAAGCAGCTGCAACTAAACTTAAAGAAACTATATAGCCTATGGACCCAAAATACATTAGTGTTTTTCTTCCTAGTTTATCAATTAAAAACACTCCTAATAAGGTAAAAATAAGATTCGTTATACCAATACCCACACTACTTAATAAGGCTGTACTTTCGCCCAAACCTGCCTCTTCAAAAATTCTTGGCGCATAATATAAAAACGCATTTATACCTGATAATTGATTAAAAAATGCAATTAAAAAAGCAAGGGTTAACGGAAATCTATATTTTTTCATAAAAATAGTTTCTGTTTTATTACTTGTTTCTGAATGACTTTGAAGCTCTTTTAATTTGTCTTCTACATCTGCATCTGGGTTTATTATTTTTAATACTTTTTTTGCTTCTGCAATTTTACCTTTAGATGCTAACCACCTTGGGCTTTTAGGAACACCAAGTGCAAATAATATATATAGAATAGCCGGAATAGCTTCTACTCCAAGCATCCATCGCCATGCATTTTCTCCAATACCACTTAATAAGTAATTGGATAGAAAAGCGATCATTATACCAAAAACAATATTAAATTGATACATGGCTACCAAACGCCCCCTATCTTTTGCAGGAGCAATTTCTGAAATATAAGCAGGTGCAGCAATAGTAGAAGCTCCCACACCTATACCTCCAATAAACCTAGCAAAAGCAAAAATATATGGATTGTCAGATAACGCAGAACCTACAGCAGATACTGCAAATAAAATACCTATAACAATTAAAGTATTTTTTCGTCCATATTTATTGGTAGGAAAACCTCCGAATATAGCACCTAATACTGTTCCCCAGAGAGCAGCTCCCATTACTACCCAACCATGAAAAGAATCTGAAGATTCCCAAATTGTTTGTAATTTTTTATCTGCGCCAGAAATAACAACAACGTCAAAACCAAATAAAAACCCTGCTAATGCAGCGGTAATCGACCATAATACTATTTTTTTGTTCATTTTACCTATATATTAGTTTGTTCTACTTACTTTAAAGGAATTACCATATTCCATGTTTTTGTTCCGTTAGCAAATCCGCCACTACCATCCATTGTAGCAAAAAAGATATGCGTAGGCTCTTTATTTTCTACAAGTACAAAAGGACGTTCTAACTGTCCTTGTTTTATGGTTTTACCATTATCCCATTTAACAGTTTTTGTATACGCTTTTGGATTTTTATCTACCACCCAATTGATTCCGTCTTCAGAATGTGCTAAAACACCATCGCCGTGCCCTCCGGTTAACAAACCTCTTTGGTCTTTGGCTATCATATGAAACCCAGTAGCATCACTCCACAAATGTGGGTCTTCTATTTCTCCAAAATGCTCCATAGAAAACAATGGCTTGTCTCCTACTACAGTATAGTGACTATCAAAAGATTTTGCTGTAGCTACTCCTATAGCCATATCGCTATGGGTAATGGCATCTTTTTTATAACTTCTTCCTTTAAAAAGTAATATTACAGAACCGTCTTCTTTTATTAATGGTGAAGGATTTGAGGTTAAATAACTATAATACGAATTAGGTTTTACCTCTAAAATAGGACTATCTAAACGTTTCCAAGGCCCGTTAGGGCTTTTAGATGTTGCCATACCAACGCGTTTACCCCAACGGCCAGCAATACACCATTTACTTTTTAAATTAAAATTTGCTACATTTTCTTTTGTTACTTCTTCAAAAGGATGTGTAGAGCCCATATAGTACATAATATAGGTGTCTTTGTATTTTACTATTTTAGGGTTATGACAAGACTTACCGTCCCAATATTGAGCGCCTCTTGCTCCTAATGCAACATCTTTAAATTTATATGGCCCTTCTGGTGTATCTGACACTGCATGTACAATTTCTGAAGCCACCATCCAACCCGGATGAAATGGTAACATTTTTGGCCATCTAGAAGCATACATATGGTATTTATCATCTTCTCCTTTTATTACAGAACTTCCCCAAACCCAATATTCTTCCATTTGCAAACCTCCATTTACTGGAGCCTGCTTTAAATTATCTATAATAAAATTTTGAGCGTTACAAACGCTTATAGCTCCTAAAAAAAGTAAAAAAAGCAATTTCATTATTGTATTGGTTTTACTGTTATTTTTTTAAAGTTGATAGGATATTAATTGCCTAAAAGTTACACTAACAATGTTTGTTATAGTACTATTCTATAAAGCAAAGCCCTTTTATTCTATAAAATACAATAGTAAAAATTATAGGTCTAGAGAAGTATAAATCATGATTCTTTACATATAAAATAGTGCTCATGTTCCTGTATAATTAATAGGAACTGTACTATCTTACTTACAGCAAACAACAATTAAGTATTTAATAGACAAAAGATGCATTTTGTACACACTACAAGTCTTGCGTATCTTTTTTATTTTTTTCTATATACTGGCTTGGTGTTACCTTAAATAATTCTCGGAAAGTTTTACTAAAATAAGCAGTAGAATTAAAACCGGACATATAAGTAATTTCCTTTATGGTATGATTACTTTTTAATAGTAATTCTGATGCATAGCGCAAACGTACCGTACGTATAAAATAACTAGGATTATTACCTGTTATAGAATTTATTTTTCTATAAAATTGCGACCGCCCAATATTCATTTCTTTAAGCAAATCGTCTTGCTTAAAATCCATGTTACCCACATTCTTTATAATTACTCTAGTTGCTTTATCTATAAAAGCTTCATCTAAGTTATTTGTTGTTACTTCTTTTGCAGGTAAAACTCCTCCAATTTCTGAAAACCTTTTTTGCAACCTGTTTTTTGCTTCTAACAAGTTATTTATTCTAGCTTTTAAAACCGTTGTAATAAATGGTTTGGATAAATAACCATCTGCACCATTTTCATACCCTTCTATCCTATCTTCTTCTAGGGTTCTTGCTGTAAGTAATATTATAGGTATATGACAAATTTCTAGGTCTGTTTTTATTGCTTTACACATTTCAAACCCATCCATTTTAGGCATCATTACATCGCTCACAATTATATCTGGAAAATGTTTTTTTACCATTTTTAAACCTTCTGCTCCATTTACTGCTTCTTTAACTATATAAGATTCTTTTAAATCATTAGTCAAATGCACACGTAACTCTTTATTATCTTCTACGACAAGAATAGTTGGCAATCTTCGGTTAGGATCTTCCGGTTCTTTTTGGTCCGTTTCTGTTATTAGTGTATTGTTAGATATAAACATATCATATTCTACAGCTTTCATAGAATTAATTAAAAACTCATTTTTAACATTTTCTACTTTTTTAGGCTCCGAATTTACATCTAATGGTAATTTTACGGTAAAAGTTGTTCCTACTTTATGCTTACTTTCTACGTGAATTTCTCCGCCATGTATTTCTACTAAACCTTTTGTAAAGTTAAGCCCAATACCTGTACCGGTTTTGGTTACGTCTACATTATAAAATCTAGAAAAAATATTTTTTTGCTCTTCTTTGTCTAAACCAACACCGGTATCTTTTATTTCTATTTTTATATAGTTGGTTAGTTTTTTCTTTTTCAAAAATGGGATGTTAGATTTTTTTTCTTGTCCCTTAACCTTACTAACTAAAACAGTTATAGAGCCCCCATTATCTGTAAATTTAATTGCATTAGATACTAAATTTGTGATAATTTTTTCAACTTTATCAAAGTCGAAAAGGCACTTTATACTCTCGGAAGTTGCTTTAAATTTATAGTTAATTTGTTTTTTATTTGCTAGGCCTGTAAATAGTGAAAAAATGTCTTTACTAAAACTTACAATATCTCCTTTTTCTAACTGTAGCGGAAACATACCCACATCCATTTTTCTGTAATCTAATAATTGATTTACAAGGTGTAAAAGCCTTCTTGCACTACGTTGTATAGATATTGCAGATTTTTTTGTTATTTCGGGGTCGTTATTAAAATTGGATAAAATCTTATCTACTGGATTAAGAATTAGTGTTAATGGTGTTCTAAATTCATGAGAAACATTAACAAAAAACTTTAATTTCATCTGATCCAGCTCATGCTGTTGTTCTTCTTGTACTTTTATGGTATAGTAATAAGTAATAACCCAAAACAATAATAACCCAAGAATAAAGTATGCTAAATAAGCCCACCAGGTTTTCCAAATTGGTGGTGTTATTTTTATGTTTATAAATTTTGGTTTTGCATTTTCCCATTGGCCATTGGCAGATGCTTTTACCTCAAAAGTATAATCGCCATATTCTAAATTAGAAAGATTTACTACCCTTGTGTTTCCTATAGGAATAAACTCATTATCTAGCCCTTGCATTCTATATGCATATTGTACTTGCTCTGTATTATCAAAATTTAGTGCTACAAATTCAAAAGAAATATAATTTTCATCATATTTTAATTGTAAGTCTTTTATTTGAGAAATGCCTTTGTTTATTAAAACTCTTCCGTTTATAGAATCTCCTGCAACAACATTTTTATTGTTTAACTTAAACTTTGTTATTTGAGGTATTATAGTAGTAGAATTAGATATTTTAATATCATTAGGCTGAAAAATATTAAACCCATTAATGCCGCCAATAATTATGCGCCCGTTTTTGGTTTTTTCTATAGATTTACTTTGAAATTCAATACCCTGTAAGCCGTCATGTTCATTAAAATTTTTGAATTGATGTGTTTGTGGATTAAGTAAAGACAATCCTCCTTTTGTAGTAATCCAAATATTATAATTATCATCTTCTTTAACTCCTACTACAAGATTATTTGGCAATCCGTTTTGAGAGGAGTACGATTTTACTAGATTTAAATTAGCGTCCAATTTATATACGCCACTATCGGAACCTAACCAAATGTTACCTAAGTGATCTTCTGTTACATAATTTACACCACCACCTTCTATACCTTTTTCTTTTACATGCCTAAACTCTATGTCTTTAGGTATAAAACCTTTTAACGTATTTAAGTCTACAACATTTAAACCTAAAGAGGTACCAATAAACAATCTGTTTTTAGAGTCTATAAATGTGCAAATAACCGAGTTGCTAACTAAATTATTTTCTTTACCATATATACTTTTATAGTTTTTAAATTTTTTAGTTTTTGGATTATAAACACTAATACCTTCTGTTCTTAAACCAAACCATATTCTATCTTTATAATCTTCAACACCTGTCCAAACAGAATTTTGCCCTATAGAATTTATGTTTTTATTATCATGCAAAAAAGTTTCAAAAACACCTGTATCTGGATTAAATTTATTTACACCACCATCTAGTGTACAAACCCATATAGATCCATCATGACACTCAAAAGTGTACATAATTTTAGTAGAACTTAAAGAATTGGTATAATTTTTAAATGTCTGAGTTTCTTCGTCAAAAGAATTTAACCCACCATTATAAGCACTAATCCAAATTCTTTCTTTAGAATCTTCTAAAACAGACTGCACTGTTTTTTCATTTAAACCATTAGGATTATTTGGCTGGTAATAATAATGTTGAAACGAGTAGTTAGTTGGGTTTAATTTACTAACACCTTTATCATGACTACCAAACCATAAAATGCCATTACTGTCTTCATATATTTTTGTTGGTTTATTATTGGGTAAAGAAAAAGAGTCCGAAAAATTATTAGTAATATGTTTTTCTATAGTACTTTCTCCTTTCTTAAATAGGAACATTCCGTGTACGTCTGTAGACACCCAAAATGTTTTATTCTTATCTTGATATATATCAAAAATTGGAGTTGTATTATTTACAAAAGACACATGTTTAAATTCATTTTTCTTTCTATTCCATAAAATTAAATTAGAAAAATCGTTACCAATCCAAAAATCGCCATCAACATCTATAAAAACTTTCTTTGGTATATGATCTAACTCGTAAGGCTCTTGTTTTTCTATATAAACTCTATCAAAATTATCTTTTTCAGGATTATATCTATTTAAATTATCGCCATTAGTACTAATCCAAATACTATTATGTTCATCTTTTACAATAACATTTACTCTATTATTATCTATAGAATTAAAGTTGGAAGGATCGTTTATATAGTATGAAAACTCAAAATTTTCTTTATCAATATCATACGCATTTAAATCAATTTTTATAACACCAATATTTGTTGCAACCCACAAGGTGTTTGTACTGGCATCGTACAATAAATCATTAATAATTTTTTGTAAATTATTAGAAAGAGATAATTGGCTGTAAAGGTTTATTCTTGTAAAACAATTAGTTTCTTTATTAAATAAGTTAAGGCCATTATTAGTTCCTATCCATAAATAGCCTTTGGCGTCTTCCTCAATAGCACTAATTCTGTTATTACTTATAGAGTTTTTATTGTTTAAAGCAGATCTAAAAATTTCAAACTCATAACCGTTATACTTGTTTAAACCGTCAATAGTTCCGAACCATAAAAACCCCTCTTTATCTTCAAAAATTTCTAAACATGTACTACTAGACAAACCATTAAACGTATCTAAGTTTTCAAACCTTAGATTATTATATTGCCCAAAAACAATTGTAGAAAATAAAATTAAAAGAAGTAGAAAGTATTTTTTTAAATGCATTTTAAATCTAAAATTTAGGAACTAATTGTGTGGTTATGTAATAACAAATAAAACTTTATTATTTAATATATAATAATTTTCGCCTATTAGTTTTTAAATAAATAATAAAATTTTCGTAACAAAACATAATTTTATTTGCCAATACCGCTTTTTTATTATCAATATAATAAATTTAAAAAACATAATCCAAAGAAATATCTACTTAACTATTGATAGTAATTTTGCCTATTAAAATAATATATATGTATTTTTAAACAAAAAAGTATTATACAAAAGCCCATGAAGCTTCATTTATTAGACCGAAGTAGCATTACCAATAGCTCATTTACTACAAAGGTGAATGAGTATCCTTATTTTTTAAAAATATGGCACTATCATCCAGAATTAGAACTTGTAATAATTTTAAAAAGTGAAGGAACTTTTTTTGTAGGAGATGGTATAGAAAAATTTAAGGTAGGTGATGTGGTTTTAATTGGAAAAGATTTACCACATATGTGGCTTAATGATGAAGGGTATTTTGCTCAAAACTCTACCCAACCAGCTAAAGCTATAGCGGTGCATTTTAAACAAGATTATTTAGGTAAAGCCTTTTTTGAAACACCAGAAATGATTCACATTTTAGAACTTTTTGAGAGAGCAAAATATGGATTAAAGTTTTTGAATATTGGCAAAAAATTAATCACCGAAATTCAAGACATGGTAGAACTAAAAGGTTTTGATAAAACGGTAGCTTTTTTAATTATATTAAATAAACTAGCAAAACACACTAAAACAAAACGATTAGCTAGTCAAGGGTATATTAATTCCTATAAATCTACTAAAAGCGATACCCAAGACAAAGTACAAGCTTATATTTTTAAAAATTTTAATAAAGAAATTAGTTTAGAAACAGCTGCTAATATTGCGCATATGAATACTTCTGCCTTTAGTAGATATTTTAAACGTGTAAATCGTAAAACTTTTTCGCAATATGTTACAGAAATACGCATTGGCTATGCTTGTAAATTACTTATAGAAAACAAATTTAATATAGCTGCTATTTCGTATGAATCTGGTTTTAAAAACATTTCAAATTTTAATAGACAATTTAAAATTGTAATGAAATGCACCCCATCACAATACCTAAAAAAATACAAAGTAAACACCTCTATTATTTAATTAAAATACATTCTATTTTACATTACTGCAATTAAAATCTTATCTTAAAGCAATATTAGTATTATAATTAGCCAAATTATCACAACACACGCTTTTTTATTGTACTTACTATTGTAACATTAAAATACTAAGATTTAATTGTACATGAGTAATCAGAAAAAAATTTTACAAATTCATCCAAAGGATAATGTTTTAGTAGCATTAACCAATTTAGAAAAAGGAGAAAAAGTCATCTTTAATTCGCAAGAATATATTATACAAGATACAATTGCTTCTAAACATAAATTTGCTACAGAAAATTTACAAAAGGAAGATCCCGTATATATGTATGGTGTTTTAGTTGGTAGAGCTAAAAAAGAAATTCTTAAAGGTGCTCTTATTAGTACAACTAACTTAGTACATGATACCGAAAAATACGCTGTAAAAGACTCTGAAAAACAAGAAAAATGGCAAGCACCAGACCTATCTAAATTTATACACAAAACATTTAATGGCTACCATAGATCTGACGGTAAAGTAGGAACTGAAAATAATTGGTTAATAATTCCTTTAGTATTTTGTCAAAATAGAAATGTAGAAGTATTACAACAAGCTTTAGTAGAAAAATTAGGTTTTGGTAAACAACAACATTTAGGTTTAGATGTAGATGCTTTAATTAACGACTATACAAATGGTGCATCTTCTGAAACTATTTTAGAAAGAAATATTTTAAAAGAGACCGAAAAAAAATACAAAAATCCTTTATTTCCGAATGTAGATGGCATTCATTTTTTAACTCATGACGGTGGCTGTGGTGGAGCAACATCAGACTCTGTTGCACTATGCCATTTGTTAGCAGGTTACATAAATAACCCTAATGTAGCAGGTGCAACTGTTTTAAGTTTAGGTTGCCAACATGCACAAGCTAGTATTTTAGAAAAAGCACTTGCTAAAATGGCTCCAAATAATAAAAAACCTGTTTATATTTTAGAACAACAACAAAGTGTTTCTGAGCAGGAATTACTTGCAGATGCAGTTAAAAAAACATTTGTTGGATTAATTGAAGCTAATAAAATAGAACGTAAGCCTGCACCACTAAGTAAGTTAGTTATAGGCTTAGAATGTGGTGGTTCAGACGGATTTTCAGGTATTTCTGCAAACCCTACACTAGGTTATGTATCCGATTTAATTGTTGGTTTAGGAGGGGCAACAGTACTTTCAGAATTTCCAGAATTAAATGGTGTTGAGCAAGAATTAATTAATAGATGTACTAGTAAAGAAAAGGCTACAAAATTTTCTACTATCATGTCTACTTACAATGAAAAAGCAGATGCTTTAGGCTCTGGTTTTTATGCCAACCCTTCTCCCGGAAATATTAAAGATGGCTTAATTACAGACGCCATAAAATCTGCTGGAGCTGCAAAAAAAGGAGGAACTTCTCCTGTAGAAGATGTTTTAGATTATACAGAGCAAGTAGAAAAACCCGGTTTAAATTTACTTTGTACACCGGGGAATGATGTTGAATCTACAACCGGTTTAGCTGGTTCAGGTTCTAATATTATATTATTTACCACAGGTTTAGGCACCCCAACCGGAAACCCAATTACACCTGTAATAAAAGTAGCAACAAACACTACCTTATATAAGAAAATGCCAGACATTATAGACTTTAATGCAGGTACTATTATTGAAGGTATTACAACTATAGAAGAAACTGGAGAAGCTCTTTTAGAACATGTTATAGAAGTAGCTAGTGGTAAATTAACAAAAGCAAAACAATTAAGACAAGACGATTTTATACCATGGAAACGAGGTATGTCTCTGTAATAAAAATCAATTAAAATTTATATCTAAATAGTAATGACAAAATTTAGTTTAAAAAACAAAGTAGCAATAGTTACTGGTGGAGGTAGCGGAATTGGAAAAGCAATTTCTTTAACCTTTGCGGAACAAGGTGCTAAAGTACATATATTAGATTTTAATATTGACGCCGCACAAGAAATTGTTACTGAAATTAAAGAAAAAGGAAATCTTGCAGCTGCACATAAATGCGATGTAAGTGATACCAAAAATGTACAGAATATAATCGAAAATATTACCAAAGAAGAAAAAATTGATATTCTAGTTAACAACGCTGGAATTGCACACGTAGGTAATATTGAAGCTGTAGAAGAAAATGATTTAGACAAACTTTACCAAGTTAATATTAAAGGGGTTTACAATTGTATAAAAGCAGCTATTCCATCTTTAAAAAATGGTGGTGGAGTTATTTTAAATTTAGCATCTATAGCATCTGTAGTTGGTATAACAGACCGTTTTGCATATTCTATGACAAAAGGAGCTGTATTAACAATGACATACTCCATTGCTAAAGATTATATAACAGATGGCATACGATGTAATTGTATTGCCCCTGGAAGAGTACACACGCCTTTTGTTGATGGTTTTATTAAGAAAAACTACCCAGGAAAAGAAGAGGAAATGTTTGACAAACTTTCTAAAACACAACCAATAGGAAGAATGGGAAGCACACAAGAAATTGCAGACCTATCATTATTTCTTTGTTCCGAAGAAGCTTCCTTTATTACAGGAACAAATTACCCAATAGATGGTGGGTTTATAACATTAAATGGATAATAAAATAATACTATATAAAAAATAAATTTATGAAATTAATAAGATTTGGAAACGAAGGAGAAGAAAAACCTGGAGTACAATTAGCTAACGGAACTAAAATAGATGTATCTGCTTTTGGTTCAGATTATAACGAAGACTTTTTTGGAAATAATGGTATAGAAAAACTAACAACATGGTTAGCTTCTAATGAAAAATCTTGCCCAGAAATTGGAGATGAAGTTCGCTTAGGAGCTCCATTAACTCGCCCATCTAAAATTGTATGTGTTGGATTAAATTATGCACAGCATGCAGAAGAAGCCGGTATGGATATACCAAAAGAACCTGTTCTATTTTTTAAATCTACAACAGCTTTAGTTGGTCCAAATGATGATGTTATTATTCCTAAAAACAGTGAAAAATCTGATTGGGAAGTAGAACTAGCAATTGTTATAGGAAAAAAAGCGTCTTATGTTGAAGAAGCAGATGCCTATGATCATATTGCAGGTTATGTTTTACATAACGATGTTAGTGAACGTGCTTTTCAAATAGAAAAATCTGGTCAATGGTGTAAAGGTAAAGGTTGCGATACCTTTGCTCCTATCGGACCATTTATTGCCACTAAAGATGAAATTAAAGACCCAAATAATTTAAACCTATGGTTAAAATTAAATGGAGAAATTATGCAAAATAGTTCTACTTCCGATTTTATATTTAATGTAGAACATGTGGTTAGCCACATTAGTCAATTTATGACTCTTTTACCAGGAGACATTATCTCTACAGGAACACCATTTGGTGTTGGTTTAGGATTAACACCTCCTACTTATTTAAAAGAAGGAGACGTTATGGAGTTAGGTATAGAAGGTCTAGGCGTATCAAAACAAAATGTTATTGCATATAAAAAATAATTGCCAACAACTAAAGCGGAGGTTTATAACTAAATAAGCCTTCGCTTTTATTTTTGTAATTTAATAATTGCTAACAAAAGACCCAAACATCTAATTAAAGCAAAATAAGCATCATTTATAATCAAATTTTAGGAAGACCTAAGTATCTTTTTAAAATACATTTGAAACATCATCTTTAAGATAATATCTACTCTTATTCTAATAACGAATAAATACAATGTAAACCATGGAAGAAAAAATTAATTCTAAATATCCAGATATCCCTTATTTAAGAGATAAAGCAAAAAAAAGAATTCCAAAATTTGCTTTTGAATATTTAGATGGTGGATGCAACGCAGAAATAAACTTACACAGAAATACAAAGGAGATAAGAGATGTTCAACTTAAACCTTATTACTTAAGAGATTACAAAGGTATATCTATGAAAACCAATTTATTTGGAAAAGAATACAATGCTCCTTTTGGTATATCTCCTATTGGTTTACAAGGTTTAATGTGGCCAAAAGCTTCCGAAATTTTAGCCAAAGCAGCTTATGACTATAATATACCATATATACTAAGTACTGTTGCAACTGCAGATATAGAAACCATTGGAGATATTGCTCAAGGTAACGCATGGTTTCAACTTTACCACCCTAGAGAACCAGAATTAAGAGATAGTTTAATACAAAGAGCTGCAGACGCAGAATATCCTGTTTTAGTTATTTTATCAGATGTTCCTACATTTGGCTATAGATCTAAAGAGATTATAAATGGTTTATCTATGCCTCCAAAAATGACCGTACAGAATATGTTACAAATAATGTCTAAACCTAGGTGGGCTTTAGAAACACTTTTTGCGGGTCAACCAGAATTTAAAACCCTAAAACCATACATGCCTAAAAACTTAAATCTTAAACATTTAGGAATGTTCATGGATAAAACATTTAGTGGCAGACTTAATGAAGAAAGAATTAAGCCTATAAGAGATAAATGGAAAGGAAAACTTGTAATTAAAGGCATAGCAAGTGAAGAGGATACACAAAAAGCAATTAATTTAGGTTTAGATGGTATTATTGTATCTAATCATGGTGGTAGACAATTAGACTCCGGAGAATCTACAATTAAACCACTAGAACAAATAGCTAAAAAATACAAAGACCAAATTTCTATTATGATGGATAGCGGTATTCGTAATGGGTCAGATATTGCATGTTCTTTAGCTTCTGGATCAGAATTTTCTTTTTTAGGAAGATCATTTATGTATGGTGTTGCTGCATTAGGAAAAGAAGGCGGAAATCACACAATATCTATTCTTAGAAAGCAACTACAACAGGTTATGGAACAATTATGTTGCGAAAGTGTTGCCGATTTACCAAAGCATAAAATTATAAAGTAAAACTAATCCCTTTTAAAAACTAAAAAACCACCATTTTAAATGGTGGTTTTTTAGTTACTATAAGCGCTAACTTTATGTTGTTAATTTAGTATGTACTCGCCAACCGTAAAAGGCTATATAAAGAAAACATAAGAGAGGTAATATAAAAGAAAAGTTAACTTCTGGCACCCCTAAAATAGTTACATCGTTTACCGCATTACCTCCAGCATCAATAATCATACCTTGTAAAGGCGGCATTAGCGCCCCTCCAACAATTGCCATAATTAAACCTGCAGATCCTACTTTAGATTGCTCTTCGGTTAAATCTCCTAAGGCAATACCATAAATTGTAGGAAACATTAAAGACATACAAAATGACACTGCAACCAAACAATATAACCCAAACATACTTTGAATAAAAATAGTTCCTAAAACAAAAGTAAGCGCTAATAAAGCAAATCCTTTTAATAATTTACCAGGGCTAAAATACCTAAGCATAGCAGTACCAATAGCTCTACCAACCACAAATAATATAAATGCAATAATTTGATAATAAAAACCATCTTTAACGGTTTCGTAACCAAATATAGTAACTGAACTTTCTGTAAATACCCCTAAGCCTTCTAACCCTTCAACATATTGGTAAATATAGGTCCAACACATAATTTGAGCTCCTACATATAAAATTTGTGCAAGTACACCAAAGGCATATTTTTTATTTTCAAATAATATTTTAAAGGTTTCATTAATACTCGGCATGTCTCCTTCTGTAGAGTTT
The DNA here is from genome assembly GCA_947504045.1 of uncultured Maribacter sp. Lineage (GTDB taxonomy): Bacteria > Bacteroidota > Bacteroidia > Flavobacteriales > Flavobacteriaceae > Maribacter_B. The sequence continues at coordinate 298,997 of CANNFY010000003.1, read as the reverse complement.
TGTGGCATTTTACTAACTAAAAACAACACAAAAAAACCAATTAAAACCAATCCCAAAATTACATATGGATCACGTATTACTGCTAAATCTGCAGCTCTTATTGCAGCTCGTTTTACACTATCTAAAGCCGCAAAATCTGTAATATTATCGGATTGTAATTTTTCTGCAACAAAAACTTTTGCAATAACAATACCCGCTATTAAACCCACTGGATTAAATGCTTGTGCCAAATTTAATCTTTGGGTAGCTGTTTCTTTTGCTCCCATTGCTAAAGCATAAGGGTTTGCGGCTGTTTCTAAAAAAGCTAAACCAAAAGTAAGTATATATAATCCTAGACAAAAGAAACCAAACTGTTCTGTAATTGCTGCAGGATAAAATAACAAAGCTCCTGTTGCAAATAATGCTAAACCAATTAATATACCTACTTTATAAGAATACTTTCTCATAAACATTGCTGCTGGCAGTGCCATACAAAAATAACCACCATAAAATGCCATTTGTACTAATGATGCTTTTGTATTAGAAAGCTCTAAAACTTTTTTAAAAGCATTAACCATTGGATCGGTAACAGCGTTAGCAAACCCCCACAATGCAAACAAAGAAGTGATTAAAATAAAAGGTATTAAAAATTGTTTAGATACAACTTTTGGTTTATTAGTCTTTTCCATATTTTTAAATTCATAAATTCCACGTAATATAATTATTAATTTAATAGATTTAAGTTATTACTTTTAATTAATTCATTTATTTACGAAAACTTTTTTATACTATTTTTACAAACCTATTTTCTTAATTTTTAAACAAAATAATGGGGATAAAACAGATTGCAGAACTAGCCAATGTATCTATCGGAACTGTAGATAGAGTTATACACAAACGCCCCGGAGTTTCTAAAAAAACAGAAATAAAAGTTCTTAAAATTATAAAAGAAGTTGGCTATACTAAAAACACTACTGCTAGTAGATTAAAACTAGCTTCTAGTAAAAAAATAAAAATTGCTGTTTTATTACCAAAAACTAAAGACCGGTGGAATTATTGGAAGCTTCCTAAAGAAGGAATTACAAAAGCTTTACTAGAGTTAAAAGAATTAGGGGTGCTTGCAGATTACTTTGATTTTTCTGATTCTAACACCTTTAAATCAAAATCTGAAGAAATATTTAAATTAGATTACAACGCTATAATAACCGTTGCTTTTTTTAAAGAAGAAAGTAATAATCTTTTATCTAAGGCTTCAAAAAGAGAACTTCCTATTATTTTTCTAGACACTGAAATTTCTTTAGATAAAAATGCTTTTTTTATTAGACAAAATTCGGAACAAGCTGGCAAGGTTGCTGGCAAATTATTACATGGTTTACTAGGAAATACGGCTAATTATTTAATAATCAACAAAAGAAACGACCAAGGGGTTCATGTTAATAATTTACAAAGAGAAACTGGCTTTATAACGTTTATAAAAGAAACAAAATATAAAGGGCAAATTAACTCTAACTCTTTCTTTTTAGATACGAGTTTTACAATTCCTGATAATTTATTAGAGTGGTTTAAAAGCCCCAAACCAAAAGGTATATTTATTACAAATTCTAAATCTCACATTGTGATAAATGAATTAAAAAAACATCAAATTAAGAATGTTTTTATTGTTGGTTTTGATTTGAACAAAGAAAACATAGCCTATCTTAAAAGTGGTGAAATTAATTTTCTAATTAATCAAAAACCAGAATTACAAGGGTATTTAGCAGTGAAAAAAATTTTTAATCGCATTGTAAAAGAAGATAACACCAATCTAAATCAAAATATTCCAATTGAAATAATCATAAAAGAAAACCTAACTACTTCGTAACAAAACAAAGCACTTTCTATAAACTTTAAAATATATAGAATAATTAGCTTATGATACAAGTTAGCTTTTTATCTTTGCGCATTATAATTAAGCCCACGTGGCGGAATTGGTAGACGTGCTACCTTGAGGGGGTAGTGTTCTTATGGACGTGCTGGTTCGACTCCAGTCGTGGGCACTTTAATTATAAATAATTAGAATTTTACAATATTTAATGCCCTTTTTATTGTACTAATTTATTTAATATTTCTTTTGTTTTATTACTATTCCAATCTGCTGCGCCAGTCTTTTCTACCACAATATTACCTTCTTTATCTAAGATAAAACTTGTTGGTATTTTATTAAAATCTAGTTCTTTAGGAATTTTAGAAACTTGGTAATAAACAGGAAATGTAAAATTATTTTCTTTCATATACGCATTTACTCTGTTAGAATTGTCTTGCGCTATACTTAAAAAAACAACTTCTTCGTTGTATAAAGAATATAATTCTTGAATACTTGGCATTTCAGCAACACAAGGAGGACACCAAGTTGCCCAGGTATTAATAAAAACAACTTTTCCTTTTACAGAACTCAAATTAAGCTTAATACCATTAGAACTTTGTAATTGCCAATCGTAATTTACTAATTTATTTTGCTGCTCTTTACTTCTTATAGTTGGACTAAAAGAAATTAATTTATTTACAAAAACTTTTATTGGAAAACCTATAGGAGTAAAAAATAAAATACCTAAAAAAAGAACAAGTAGTAAGTTACTTATCCGTTTCTTATTTAATTGCATTTTATTCTTTAATTAGATTATCCAGTAAGGCAGATATAGTAGTATTGTCCCAATCTGCAATGTCTAACTCTTTAACCACAATTTCTCCTTTTTTATTTAATATATAAGATGCTGGTGGTTCTAAAATATCTAAAGGAGATTTTCCTCCAATAATTAAATAGGTAACAGGAAATGTAAATTTATTTTCCTTCATAAACTCTTCTACAGGAGCTCTTTCTTCATTTGTAATTATATAAAAATCTACGTCTTTATTATATGTATTATACACTTCTTGAATTTCTTGTAATTCCGCAGCACATGGCAATCTCCATGAAGCCCAAAAATTTATAAAAACTACTTTTCCTTTTGATTTATTAAAGCTAAAACGCTCCCATGTAGCATTTTTTAGCTCCCAGTCATAGTCTTTAATTTGCACTCTATTATCAGGCTGTATAATAGCAGGGGTTCCTGCAAACAATCTATTTAACCATACTTTACCATAATAACCTAAAGGCGTAATAAAAAATGATGCTACAAGAGCTATTAGTAAAATATTTAGTACTGTTTTTTTTGTCATAAAATTTAAAAAAGTGATTCAAAACTAAAAAACTCCTGAGGAATATCAGGAGTTTTTTATAATTATTTAGCTCTAGCTATTAAATAGCTGCATTTTCCTTTTTTATTAAGTTTAATGCAGAACCCTCATTATACCATTCAATTTGAGGTTGATTGTAGGTATGGTTTAATTTAATAACATCTGAAGTACCATCTGCATGAGAAACCTCAAGGGTTAATTGTTTTCCTGGTGCAAAATCTGCTAGGTCCGAAAAAGTAAATGTATCGTCTTCTTGTATTAAATCATAATCTGCTTCATTATCAAAAGTTAACCCTAACATTCCTTGCTTCTTAAGGTTGGTCTCATGTATACGTGCAAAAGATTTTACAATTACAGCTGCAACTCCTAAATGACGAGGTTCCATTGCTGCATGCTCCCGTGAAGATCCCTCACCATAATTATGATCACCAACCACAATAGATAATACGCCTGCAGCTTTATACGCTCTTGCAGTAGCAGGTACCGGGCCATACTCACCCGTTAATTGGTTTTTAACTGTATCTGTTTTTTTATTAAATGCATTAACAGCTCCTATTAAACAATTGTTTGATATATTGTCTAAATGTCCACGAAAACGCAACCAGGGCCCTGCCATAGAAATATGATCTGTGGTACATTTACCAAAAGCTTTAATTAATAATTTCGCATTTTTTATTTCTGATCCTAATGGAACAAAAGGAGTTAATAATTGTAATCTTTCCGAAGTTTCTGAAACACTAACCGTTACACCAGAACCATCTTCCATAGGAGCAACAAAACCTGCATCTTCTACAGCAAAACCTTTATTTGGTAATTCGTCTCCAGTAGGTTCATCAAACATTACTTCTTCACCATTCTTATTTAGTAACGTATCCTTAGTAGGATCAAAATCTAATCGGCCAGAAATAGTAATTGCAGCTACCAACTCAGGTGAAGCTACAAATGCATGTGTATTTGGGTTACCATCTGCACGTTTTGCAAAGTTTCTATTAAAAGAATGAATTATAGAGTTTTTTGGAGCATTTTTAGGGTCCGAATAACGCGCCCATTGTCCAATACATGGTCCACAAGCATTTGTAAATATTTTAGCGCCCAAATCTTCAAAAGTACCTAAAAGGCCATCTCTATCTGCGGTATAACGTACTTGCTCTGATCCTGGATTAATTCCAAATTCTGCTTTAGTTTCTATTCCTTTATCCACAGCTTGTTTTGCTATTGATGCCGCTCTAGATAGATCTTCATAAGATGAATTGGTACAAGAGCCTATTAACCCCCACTCTACTTGCAAAGGCCAATCATTTTCTGTTGCTTTTTTGGTAACATCTGCCCCTGCAACTGTTGCCAAGTCTGGAGAAAAAGGTCCGTTTACATGTGGTTTTAATTCATCTAAATTAATTTCTATTACTTGGTCAAAATACATTTCTGGATTTTCGTAAACTTCATCGTCTCCTGTTAAATAGTCTTTTACTGTATTTGCCGCATCAGCAACATCGTTACGATCTGTAGCTCTTAAATAACGTTCCATAGAAGCATCATAACCAAAAGTTGATGTTGTTGCACCTATTTCTGCCCCCATATTACAGATAGTTCCTTTTCCTGTACAAGACATAGATTTTGCCCCTTCGCCAAAATATTCTACAATAGCGCCGGTACCGCCTTTAACAGTTAATATACCTGCTACTTTTAATATAACATCTTTAGGAGCAGACCAACCCGATAATTTACCAGTTAATTTAACTCCAATTAGTTTAGGAAATTTAAGTTCCCAAGGCATTCCTGCCATAACATCTACAGCATCTGCACCACCAACACCAATAGCTACCATTCCTAAGCCACCTGCATTTACAGTATGAGAATCTGTTCCAATCATCATTCCTCCAGGAAAAGCATAGTTTTCTAATACTACTTGATGAATAATACCTGCTCCTGGTTTCCAAAAACCAATACCATATTTATTAGATACAGAAGACAAAAAATCAAATACTTCTGCACTTGTCTTATTTGCAAATTTTAGATCTTTAGCCGCTCCTTCTTTTGCTTGTATTAAATGATCACAATGCACAGTTGTTGGTACTGCAACTTTAGATTTACCCGCTTGCATAAATTGCAATAGTGCCATTTGTGCTGTTGCATCTTGACATGCAATACGATCTGGTGCAAAGTCTACATAATCTTTACCTCTAACAAATGGCTTATTAGCATTACCATCCCATAAATGAGAGTATAAAATTTTCTCAGATAAAGTTAAAGGTTTACCCACTACTTTTTTTGCAGCATCTACTCGTTCTGCCATATGAGAGTAAACATTTTTAATCATATCAATATCAAATGCCATAAGATTTCTTTTTATCAGTTTAAAGTACTCTAAGATACAAAAAATAAAGATGATTTTTTAGAAAGGTATTGTAGATTATAGGCACAAAAAAAATCCCGAGACTTAGACCCGGGATTTTTTTTATTATTTGAAAATATTGATTCTTACCTAACTAATTGTTTTGTAGATGGCTTAAACTTAGTTAAAACAATACCATCTACAGCTGCTTCGTATTCTGCCATTGTTGGTGTTCTTCCTAAAATTGTAGATAGTACAACTACAGGAGTTGAAGATAGTAATGATTCTCCTTTTTTCTCTCCAGAATCTTTTACTACTCTACCCTGGAATAAACGTGTAGATGTTGCCATTACCGTATCACCTGGTTCTGCTTTTTCTTGGTTACCCATACAAAGGTTACAACCCGGACGCTCTAAGTATAACATATTTTCATATTTAGTACGTGCTAATCCTTTAGGAGCGCTATCATCAAATTCAAAACCTGAATATTTTTGAAGCACTTCCCAATCTCCTTCTTCTTTTAATTCATCAACAATATTATATGTTGGAGGCGCTACTACCAATGGTGCGTTAAATACAACTTCACCTTTTTGTGCTTCAATGTTTTTAAGCATTTGCGCTAAAATCTTCATATCTCCTTTATGAACCATACAAGATCCCACAAAACCTAAATCTACTTTTTTAGTTCCACCGTAGTAAGATAACGGTCTAATAGTATCGTGTGTATAACGCTTAGAAACATCTTCGTTATTTACATCTGGATCAGCTATCATTGGTTCCGCAATCTCATCTAGATCAATAAGTACTTCTGCGTGGTATTTAGCATTAGCATCCGGTCTTAAAGATGGTTTAATACCTGTTTTAAGTTCCGTAATTCTATTTTCTGCTTTTTCAACAAGACCTTTTAGTACTTGTTTTGTATTATCCATACCCTTATCAATCATGATTTGGATACGACCTTTAGCAATTTCTAAAGATTCTATTAAAGTTTCATCTTCGGAAATACAGATAGATGCTTTTGCTTTCATTTCTGCCGTCCAATCTGTAAAAGTAAAGGCTTGATCCGCTGTTAATGTTCCTATATGCACTTCTATAACACGACCTTGAAAAACATTTTCGCCACCAAATTGCTTAAGCATTTGTTGTTGCGTAGCATGTACAACATCACGGAAATCCATATACGATTTCATTTCTCCTTTAAAAGTTACTTTAACAGATTCTGGAATTGGCATAGAAGCCTCACCTGTTGCTAATGCTAAGGCTACTGTTCCTGAATCTGCACCAAATGCAACTCCTTTAGACATACGTGTGTGTGAATCTCCACCAATAATAATATCCCAGTCTCCTACTGTAATATCATTTAATACTTTGTGGATAACATCTGTCATTGGAAAATATACGCCTTTTGGATCACGACCAGTAATTAAACCAAAGTCGTTCATAAATTTCATTAATCTTGGGATGTTAGCCTTTGACTTGTCATCCCAAACAGATGCGGTATGGCAACCAGATTGGTATGCACCATCAACAATTGGAGAGATAACTGTTGCAGCCATCATTTCTAATTCTTGAGAGGTCATTAAACCAGTTGTATCTTGAGAACCTACAATATTTACTTCTGCACGCACATATGAACCTGCATGAAGTGTAGCTCCTGAAGTACCAACTGCATTTTTATTAAATATTTTCTCCACGGCAGTTAACCCTTGCCCTTCTATAGAAACTTCTTTTGAAGGTGCGTAAACTTGAGGTACATCTATACCTAAAACTTTACAAGCAAAAGTTTGTAATTTTTTACCAAAAACTACAGCATAAGAACCTCCTGCTTTCATAAACTCCATTTTTTGAGGAGTAAAAGCTGCAGATATATCTTTTAGTTCTACATTTCCGCTATATAATTTTTTCTCTTTTGTATTAATTGTTAATACTGTACCTGTTGCTACAGAGTACATTTGTTTTAATACAGGTTCACCATCTTTATCAACTATAGTGTTTCCATTTTCATCTTTTTGTTGTACCCAGTTCTTAAGATCTAAACCAATACCACCAGTTACACCTACAGTTGTTAAGAAAATTGGAGCAATACCATTTGTACCAGCAATTACTGGAGCAATGTTTATAAAAGGAACATAAGGACTAGAGGAAATACCGGTCCATAATGCTACGTTATTAACACCAGACATTCTAGAAGAACCAACTCCCATAGTTCCTTTTTCTGCAATTAACATTACACGTTTATCTGGGTGTTTTTCTTTTAATGCTAAAACTTCTTTTTGCATTTCTTTGTTATGCTCAAAAATACATTGTCCATGTAGTTCACGATCAGAACGTGAGTGTGCATCACCACCAGGAGAAAGTAAATCTGTAGAAATATCTCCAACACCTGCAATATATGTTACCACCTCAATTTCTTCTTCTATTTCTGGAAGTTTTGTAAAAAATTCGGCTTGTGCGTAACTTTCAATTATATCTTTTGCTATTTCGTTACCGTTTTTATAAGCTTCTTCTAAACGGTCTGTGTCTGCTTCATATAAAAACACTTGCGTTTTTAAAACTTTAGCAGCCTCTAATGCTATATCTTTATCTTCTCCTAACGTAAGGTCTAACAAAGCCTTTACAGAAGGTCCTCCTTTCATATGAGATAATTGCTCAAATGCAAAAGCTGGTGTTATTTCTTTAAGTACAGTTTCTCCTAAAATAATTTCTTTTAGAAAAGCTGCTTTTACCACTGCAGCACTTGTTGTTCCTGGTAAAACATTATAGATGAAAAAGTTAAGAGAGTCTTCTCTATACTCATTATCTACATCTTTAATTTGTTCAATAATTGCTTTTAGTAAATCTGCACCATCAATAGGTTTTGGATGAAGTCCTTGTCCTTTTCTTTCTTCTATCTCAGCTATGTAATCTTTGTAAATATTCATTAAGGAAGTAGTTTTTATAGTTGCATTTAAAAAAACGATTTTAAATAATGTTTGGTATAATCACTATAAAAAATCAGTATTAAACGCCACTTTCTAGTATTTATTTTAGGTTATTGCAATTTCGTAAAATTAGTGAAATCTATAAGCTTTAGAAAAAAAATATTACTGTAATAGTGTTCTTTTAGGGAAAATCTTGAAAAATGAGTATTAAAAAACGAATCTTATATTTTTTAATCCATTTTACGAAAAAAAATACTGCGAAATCGTTTGATTTAGCTTCTACAAATTACCATAATTGTTTGATAATTTGTTCTTCAGAGATATTTTCTGCCTCTGCTTTGTAGTTTTTTATTATTCTATGCCTTAAAATTCCTAGAGAAACTGCTTGTACATCTTCTATATCAGGAGAAAATTTACCATTAATTGCCGCATGTGCTTTTGATGCCAAAATTAGATTTTGAGATGCTCTTGGTCCAGCACCCCAATCTATATACTGTTTTACAAAATTATCAGCAGTATCTAAATTAGGCCTAGTTTTATTTACAAGCCTAACAGCATATTCCACAACATTATCTGGAACAGGAATTCTTCTAATTAATTTTTGAACTTCTATTATTTCATTAGCATTAAACAAAGTGTTTATGCTAACTTTTGTATCTGAGGTAGTATTTTTAACCACCTGTATTTCCTCTTCTATTGTTGGATATTTTAATTCTATTGCAAACATAAAACGATCCAATTGTGCTTCTGGTAAAGGGTAAGTACCTTCTTGCTCTATAGGATTTTGAGTTGCTAAAACAAAATAAGGCAGTTCTAACTTATGTTGTACCCCTGAAATAGTTACAGCTCTTTCTTGCATTGCTTCTAAGAGTGCTGCCTGAGTTTTAGGTGGCGTTCTATTTATTTCGTCTGCCAAAATAATATTAGAAAATATAGGGCCTTTTATAAATTTAAAGTTCCTATTCTGATCCAAAACCTCGCTACCTAATATATCACTCGGCATTAGGTCTGGTGTAAATTGTATTCGTTTAAAATCTAGTCCTAGTGTTTGTGCAATAGTATTTACCATTAATGTTTTTGCTAAACCAGGAACACCAACTAGTAAAGAATGCCCTCCTGTGTATATAGAAAGTAATATATGGTTTATAACCTGATCTTGTCCAACAATAATTTTAGCAATTTCTTGCTTTAAACTCTTATGTTTTTTAACCAGATTTTCTATTGCAATAACGTCTGACATGTATTTAATCTTTTACCCAGTTATTGGCAAAATCGCAATCTTTTTTAGAATCGTTTACACTTATGTAAGTGTCTTTAATATGATCATTCATCCACTCTTTTATAGTCTCTAACTGCTTTTCTGTAAGTGCTAATTTCTGAATTTTAATATAGTCTTTAGAAAAATCAGCAACATGCTCATCATACCTATTTGTTACTTTTAATAATTTGTATTTTGGAGCCCCTCCTCTTGGGTCTTCTTCTAAAATAGGATAAGATATTTCATTATCTTTTAAGTTACGCACTTGGTTATATAAAGACGGATCCATTTTGGTTAACTCAAACCTAGAGTCAAAATTTGTAGGATTACGTAACAATCCACCATCAAATTTTGTTTCTTTTTCGTCTGAAAAATTCAGAGCCGCTTCAGCAAATGTAAATTTACCTTCGTTAATTTTTGTACGTATACTATCTAATTCTGCTTTTGCTTCTGCCAATGCATCTTCCGATATTTCTGGTTGAATTAAAATGTGTCTTAAATCTAACTCTTGTCCTCTAATTTTTTCAATAAAAATAATATGATACCCAAATTGTGTTTCAAAAGGCTCTGAAACTTCTCCTTCTTGTAAACTAAACGCTACGTCTTTAAAAGTTTTATCAAAACCTGTTTCTTTAGTAATACTATAAAATCCTCCTTTAGATTTAGAACCTGGATCTTGAGAGTATAAAATTGCTTTTACACTAAAGCTAGCGTCATTATCATCTACATCTGCCTTAATTTCGTTAAGTCTATCAATTACTTTTTGTATTTCTTTTTCTGATGGTTTTGGTGATTTAACAATTTGAGCTATTTCCATTTCTGCGCCAAACACAGGTCTTTCATCTTCAGGTATTTTATTAAAAAATTGCCTTACTTCTTCTGGTGTAATTTCTATTTCGGATATTATGTTATTCTGCATTCTTTCCGATAACATACGTAGCTTATTAATTTTAAAAAGCTCTTCTCTAAAAGAAGCTTCATCTTCTTTTTTGTAATACTTAAGCACTTTAGGCATAGATCCTATTTGTTGTACTAACGTTTGTAATTGTCTGTCTCCTGTTGCATTTACCTCATCATCGGAAACTAATATACTATCTTGAACCGCTTGGTGTGCATACAAACGATCTTCCATTAACTTTCCTAAAAGACCACAACGGGTAATATCTTCTGTAGATGCTCCTTGGCTTTTTAAATCTATTAATGTTTTTTCTATATCTGACTCTAAAATAACATAATCTCCTACTACTGCAGAAATACCATCTAATTTTATTCTTTTAAATGTAACAACAGTATCTTTTACCGGCTCTATAGCTGCCTCTTCTAAAACCACATCTTCTGTTTCTACTTGCGTGTCTGGCACTTCTTGTTCTACTTCTTGCGCAAAAGCTACACCAGATAAAATACTACCTATAAAAAATGCTTTTACTTTATTCATTTTTAACATAAACTTCAAATTCTTTTTCTTTAACAGCCTCGTCAATTATTTCCGTTTCCAATTTTCTAACAAACTCCAATTTTCTTCTACTAAGTAATACTTGTTTTATATTTGGCTTAACAAAAGATAATGGTGCTACATCATTTACTTCTTTTACTTCAATAATTTTTCCCAAATATACCCCTAATGCATCCTCCAATTCAAAAAATTGTGATTTTTTTAAGTACTTATCCTGATTATCAATAGTTAGTGGAGGAATTTCTTGTATAAGTCTAGATGAAGACACCCAGATAGAATCGTTAAAATTGAGTTTTTTAAATTGAACCCCTATAGAGTCTAAAAACTTTAAATCTTCTTTCTTAAAACTTTTAAGCCTTTTTATTACCTGATCTTTATTTAAAAACTGTTTAGGCAACTCTACAAAACGCAACTTAACAATCTTCTCTTTTAGTTTAAAATTTTCCTTTTCGCGTTCATAAAAAGTATTTAACTGCGTATTAGTTACTATAGAATCGCTCCCCTGCTGCACCAGTGCATCTTTATATGCCTTTGTATACAGATCGGTCTTATAGTTAGCTACCAAAGCATCAAAATTTGCTAATTTTTCTTCTGGTAGATTAATTTTAGCCTTAGACAACAACAACTGCTTAGAAGCCCAGTTATTTATATAGTTTGAAATTATTACCGCACTATCATTTGCAGAAATACCCTGTCTTAAAAAAGGAGCTACTTCATTCATATACAAATAAGATTCTCCTACTCTTGCCAAGGGTTTTACCTCTTCTTCTTTTTTAATAAATGAACTACATGAAAAAACTCCAAAAATTGCTATCAAACACAAAATAAATTGTATTTTAATTTCTAACCTCGTATTATTTGTAAATAAGCCCATTTTGCAAAAATAGTAAAAGATAAGGTTTAGCAATAATTTATGTTATTCCTAATAATAATTACACAGCATATTATATAGAATTATTACTTTAGATGCCTTATAAATAGTATTCGATTATTTAGTTATGGATAATAAGAAAATAAAATTACTTTGGGATTTTCGTGGACCCGCAGCATATAAAACTGCAGAGCATCATGAAATTCACCTAAAAGAATATATAACTTTAGAAAAAATCTCTTTAAACATTACTGGTTTTTCTAAACTTAATGATATGCATAGTGTTGCGTACATGGTTGTAGAAGAGTCTAATATGATTGCCGTTAGAGACGCTTTAAAACCACACAGAGGAGAAATTTACCAAGAAAACTCTAAATAAAACCGCTATTTTATACAACGTATTTAATGACAGAACTTAAAAAAACACGAATTAATAAATATCTTAGTGAGGTAGGTTTTTGCTCTAGAAGAGCTGCTGACAAACTTATTGAACAAGGTAGAGTTACTATTAATGATAAAGTTCCTGAAATGGGAACAAAAATTGTTGAAGGCGACATTGTAAAGGTAGATGGCGAGTTAGTTAGTAAACAAGAAGAAAAATCCGTTTATATTGCTTTTAACAAGCCTATTGGAATTGTTTGCACTACAGACACTAGAGTAGAAAAAAACAATATTATAGACTATATAAATTACCCGAAAAGAATTTTTCCAATAGGAAGACTAGATAAACCAAGTGAAGGACTTATTTTTTTAACTAACGACGGGGATATAGTTAACAAAATTTTACGCGCAAGAAACCATCATGAAAAAGAATATATTGTTACTGTAGATAAACCTATTACCTCAGATTTTTTACATCAAATGCGAAATGGAATTCCTATTCTAGATACCGTAACTCGCAAATGTAAAGTAGAAGAAATAAGCAAATACCAATTTAAAATAACATTAACACAAGGATTAAATAGGCAAATTAGACGTATGTGCGAGTATCTAAGCTACGACGTTAAAAAATTAAAAAGGATTCGTATAATGAACATATCTTTAGATATTCCAATAGGAAAATGGCGTTATATTACAGAAAAAGAACTTGCTGAAATAAACAAACTTGTTTCTTCTTCTTCTAAAACACACGACACCAATTTTTAAAACCTAACACAAAATAATTATATATTCTTAAAAATTAGTACCTTGTAAAGAACTCATTATCTTCTTTTTACAAAAGACAAACACAATTAACACCAACTATTATGGAAGCTAATTTTTTAAACAAAAAGAGTTCTTTTTTCTTATACCTATTAATGGTGCTATTTAGCTTCTTCAGCACCTCTAGTTTTGCTTTTCAAAAGCAACAAATTAATTACATAGAATATAAAGGAAAAGTTTTAGACGCCTCTTCTAAAAAACCTTTAGTTTTTGCTACGCTTACCACAAAAGAATCTAATATTTCTACCGTAACAAATACCGAGGGAGAGTTTTTGTTAAAAATTCCGGAATCTAATACTTCTAAAAATATAATTGTTTCTTTTTTAGGTTATAAAACAGAAATTATTCCGTTGACCGAATTAAAAGAAAATAACTCTAAAATTTATTTAACAATTTCTGTAACAGAATTAGCCGAAGTAAATTTAAGCATCCCAAAAAACGCAGAAAATTTAGTTAGAGAGACTTTAAAAAGGAAAGGAGAAAATTATTTTAACCACCCTACTTTAATGACAGCCTTTTATAGAGAAACTATAAAAAAAAGAAAAAAAAATGTCTCTTTATCTGAAGCAGTTGTAAACATATACAAAACCCCTTATACTTCTACCAAAAATGATATTGTAAAACTATACAAAACCAGAAAAAGCACCGATTATAGTAAACTAGACACCGTAGCTTTAAAATTACAAGGAGGACCTTTTAATGCGCTTTATATTGATATTATTAAATATCCTGAATATATTTTTACTGACGAATCTATAGGTAATTACCAATATAGTTTTGGCAGCTCTACTAGAATAAATGATAAACTTATTTATGTTATTAATTTTAAGCAAAAACCCAACATAAATGTTCCGCTTTACAAAGGAAAATTATTTATTGATGTAGAAAACAAAATTTTAACCAATGCTACATACTCTTTAAATGTAACCAATAGAGATGCTGTTTCTAAAATGTTTGTTCGTAAAAAACCAAAAAACGCAAAAGTATGGCCAACGGAAGTAGCTTACAGAGTTGATTATAGAGAAAAAAACGGAAAGTGGTATTATGGTTACAGCAACGTTTTTTTAGAATTTAAAATTAATTGGGACAAAAAATTATTTAACTCTATCTATAGCATGACCTGCGAAATGGCGGTTACAGATTGGAAAAAAAATAAAAATGAAATTCCAAAAACTAAAGAACGTATAAAAACTTCTATAATTTTAAGTGAAGCTGCAGTAGGATTTTCGGATCCAGATTTCTGGGGAGCGTACAATATTATAGAACCAGAAAAATCTATTGAATCTGCTATTAAAAAAATTAAACGACAGCTAAAACGCATAAACTCTAAAGATGATATTTAATAAAACCATCTTTAGAGTTAAATAATCCTATATTTAATTAGCTACTTCGCTAATAAATTTTAACCTGTATAAACGAAGTTCTTCATCTTCATAATCGCCATCAAACTCTTTACTAGCTTCATCTAAATTATCCGATTCTGCTTCTAAAAAATAATCGTGTATTTCCTCTTGTTGATCTTCGTCTAAAATTTCATCAATCCAATATCCTAAATTTAATTTAGTTCCACTATATACAATTTGCTCCATCTCTTTAATTAAATCTGGAAGCTCCAAACCTTTAGCAGAAGCAATATCATCTAAAGACAACTTGCGGTCTACATTTTGTATAATATAAAGTTTTAGAGCAGAATTTGCACCGGTACTTTTTACCACTAAATCATCTGGTCTAATAATATCGTTTTCTTCTACATAGCCTACTATTAAATCTAAAAATGGCTTTCCGTACTTCTTAGCTTTTCCTTCTCCTACGCCATGTATATTAAGCATTTCTTCCATAGAAATAGGGTATTTTAATGCCATATCTGCTAAAGAAGGATCCTGAAATACTACAAAAGGCGGAACGTTTAACTTATCTGCTTGCGCTTTACGTAAATCTTTTAGCTGTTTAAGTAACTTTTCATCTGCAACTCCTGCTGTTTTAGAGGCATTAACAATTGCAGCATCGCTCTCCTCATTATACACATGATCCATAGTCATCATAAAAGACTGCGGATTTTCTAAAAATTCTTTTCCTTTTGCAGTTACTCTTAAAACACCATACTGTTCTATTTCTTTTTTTAGATAGCCTGCAACTAGTACTTGACGCACTAATGCCATCCAGTAGCTTGTATCTTTATCTTTACCTATTCCAAAAAAAGGTTTCTCATTAGTCTTGTGTGAAGATATTAAGGCATTTACCTCACCAATTATAGTTTTTACAATTTCTTTGGCCTTAAACTTTTCACTTGTACCCTGAACTACACTAAGAAGCTTTACTACATTGTCTTTAGCTTCTTTTTTATCTTTTGGGTTACGAGCATTATCGTCCATATCTGCCCCTTCACCATTTACCTCATCATAAGACTCCCCAAAATAATGCAGCATAAATTTACGTCTAGACATAGAGGTTTCTGCATAAGCAACAACTTCTTGTAAAAGTGCGTTTCCAATTTCTTGTTCCGCCACAGGTTTTCCAGACATAAATTTTTCTAACTTTTCTACATCTTTGTAAGAATAAAAAGCAAGGCAATGCCCTTCTCCACCATCTCTTCCTGCACGTCCTGTTTCTTGGTAATAACTTTCTATACTTTTTGGAATATCGTTATGTATAACAAAACGAACATCTGGCTTATCTATTCCCATACCAAATGCAATTGTTGCTACCACAACATCTACATCTTCCATAAGAAACATATCTTGGTATTTAGACCTTGTTTTAGCATCAAAACCAGCATGATAAGGAACTGCACTTATACCATTTACTTGTAATACTTGTGCTAAAGCCTCTACTCGCTTTCTACTTAAACAATAAATTACTCCAGATTTTCCAGCATTTTGTTTTACAAAACGAATAATATCTGCATCAATATTCTCTGTTTTAGTACGCACTTCATAAAACAAATTTGGCCTATTAAATGACGCTTTAAATAATTGCGCATCTGTAATACCTAAATTTTTTATAATATCTTCTTGTACCTTTGGAGTTGCTGTTGCCGTAAGCCCAACAATAGGAATATTATCTCCTAGTCTACTAACAATAGTTCTTAAATTTCTATACTCGGGTCTAAAATCGTGCCCCCATTCAGATATACAATGAGCCTCATCTACAGCAACAAATGAAATAGTTACCGAATTAAGAAACTCTACATACTCTTCTTTAGTTAAAGATTCTGGTGCAACGTATAACAATTTTGTAACACCATTTGTAACATCTTCTTTTACTTGCTTTATTTCTGTTTTGTTTAAAGAAGAATTTAAAACATGCGCTATACCATGTTCAGAAGAAACACCTCTAATGGCATCTACTTGGTTTTTCATTAAAGCAATTAAAGGAGAAACCACAATGGCCGTACCTTCTTTCATTAATGCTGGTAATTGGTAACATAAAGATTTACCTCCACCTGTTGGCATAATTACAAAAGCATTTTTACCATCAAGAATTTTTCTAATCACCTCTTCTTGCAGGCCTTTAAAGTTATTAAAACCAAAATGCTTTTTTAGCGCAGCATGCAAATCATCGAAATTACGATTCATATTATCTATTGTAATTTTTTATATAATTCATGATAAAAATACATCACATGAATTTAATAAATTATACTTTTAAATCCTATTTACTTATTTAAACAAATTTAATTTCTATTTTAGAAATATTGTATAAAATTAAGTTTGCTTAATTTTGCAGTTCTTAAAGATAATACATTCTTTTAGGAATCCAATCCTTTTAATTGCACATTACATTGAACAATACAAAAGCTATATTAGATTTAGCAAAAAAAACAATAGATCTCCAGAGTAAAGCAATACAGAATATTGCCTCTCTATTAGATGCTAATTTTGCCAATGCTGTTAACGCAATTATAGAAGCTAAGGGCAGAGTTATTGTAACTGGAATAGGAAAAAGTGCTATTATAGCTAGTAAAATTGTAGCTACATTTAATTCTACCGGAACTCCCGCTATATTTATGCATGCCGCAGATGCCATTCATGGCGATTTAGGCACAGTACAAGATAATGATGTGGTAATTTGCATTTCTAAAAGTGGTAATACGCCTGAAATAAAAGTTCTTGTTCCTTTAATAAAAAGAGGCGGTAACAAACTTATTGGTATTACAGGAGGAACAGATTCTTTTTTAGCAAAACAAGCAGACTTTGTACTTAATACTTTTGTAGAAAAAGAAGCTTGCCCTAATAATTTAGCTCCAACTACTAGCACTACTACCCAACTAGTAATGGGAGACGCTATAGCCATTTGCCTTTTAGAGTTAAAAGGATTTACTAGTACTGATTTTGCCAAATACCACCCAGGAGGTGCTTTAGGCAAAAAACTGTATTTACGTGTTGCTGATATTGCAAGTAACAACATGAAACCACAAGTTGCTGTTGATAGTGATATTAAAGAGGTGATTGTAGAAATTTCTAAAAATATGCTTGGGGTAACTGCAGTTTTAAAAGAAAATAAAGTTGTTGGTGTTGTTACCGACGGAGATATAAGAAGAATGCTTAATAAGTATGATTCTATTAAAGGGCTTACAGCAAAAGATATAATGACAACTTCTCCAAAAACAATAGACTCTAATGTTCTTGCTATTAAAGCTCTAGAGGTTATGCAAAACAACGGCATATCGCAACTACTAGCAACAAAAGAAGGCACTTATGAAGGAGTTGTACATTTACATAATTTAATAAACGAAGGTATATTATAATGAACAAAAATAGTATAGACAATTCTGCAGAAATGTCTTTCTTAGACCATTTAGAAGAGCTACGTTGGCACCTTATACGTAGTACAATAGCCGTGGTAATAATAGCATCTTTAGCATTTTTATTTAGAGGTTTTGTTTTTGACACTGTTATTTTTGGCCCCAAAAAAATGGATTTTCCTACGTACAGACTTTTTTGTGAAGTTGCTACTTATTTAGGTTTTGATTCTGATTTTTGTGCCGAAAAACTCCCTTTTACCATACAGAGTAGACTAATGTCTGGGCAATTTTCTGCCCACATTTGGACCTCTATTTGGGCTGGTTTTATTGTTGGGTTTCCATACATTTTATACGAATTGTGGAAATTTATTAGTCCAGGACTTTACGAAAAAGAACGAAGAAACTCCAAAGGTTTTATACTTATAGCTTCGTTTTTATTTTTTCTTGGAGTTTTATTCGGATACTATATTGTTGCTCCTTTATCTATTAACTTTTTAGGAACCTACCAGGTTAGTGAAGAGGTTTTAAATGAATTTGATTTAAGCTCCTTTATTGCTACTGTACGGTCTTCTGTTATAGCCTGTGGTATTTTATTTGAGCTACCAATTATTATTTACTTTTTAACTAAAATAGGAATTGTAACCCCAGTAATTATGCGAAAATATCGCAAAATTGCTTTAGTAATTGTACTAATACTTTCTGCTATTATTACTCCGCCAGATGTTGCTAGCCAAATAATAGTTGCTGTACCTGTATTAATACTATACCAAGTAAGTATTTACATATCTTCTTACGTGTTAAAAAAAGAAGCAAAAAAGGCAAGAAAATTAAAAACTAATTAATCTTACTAAAAACTAATTGGTTAAAAATTACATAAATTCTTTTGTTGCTAACCAAATAGAATTAGATTTGAAAATATGAAGCTTAGAGCAGACAATATAATGAAGTCCTATCGTGGACGCCAAGTTGTTAAAGGAATATCACTAGAAGTAAATCAGGGTGAAATTGTTGGTCTTCTTGGCCCAAATGGAGCTGGAAAAACCACTTCTTTTTATATGATTGTTGGTTTAGTAAAACCAAATGGCGGTAACATTTATTTAGACAACATGGAAATTACTAATTTTCCAATGTACAAAAGAGCACAAAATGGTATTGGATATTTAGCACAAGAAGCTTCTGTTTTTAGAAAATTAAGTATTGAAAAAAATATTCTTAGTGTACTACAACTAACTAAACTAAGTAAAAAAGAGCAACTTATGAAAATGGAGTCGCTAATTGAAGAGTTTAGTTTAGGCCATATTCGTAAAAACAGGGGGGATTTACTTTCTGGAGGAGAACGTAGACGTACCGAAATTGCTAGAGCACTAGCTACCGACCCTAAATTTATTTTATTAGACGAACCTTTTGCAGGCGTAGACCCTGTTGCTGTAGAAGACATACAACGTATTGTAGCGCACCTAAAAGAAAAAAACATTGGTATTTTAATAACCGATCATAACGTACAAGAAACGCTAGCAATTACAGAACGTTCCTACTTAATGTTTGAAGGAGGAATTTTAAAATCTGGCATACCTGAAGATTTAGCCGCAGATGAAATGGTTAGAAAAGTATATTTAGGACAAAATTTTGAGTTACGTAAAAAGAAACTAGACTTTTAATTTTACCATTTTTTTTCTTGCCAGGCTTTTTGTTTTTCTTTGGATAAAAAAGTCCATATTACAACTCTGCTAACTTTATTACCTTGCCCCATTGGTAAAGTACCAACTTCTTTTGCTTCTATTCTCTCTAATAGTTTATGAATAATTTCTAGGTTTGATTCTTTGGAAACTAAAGTAGAAAACCACATACAGGACTCTTTGTATTGTCTACTTTGGTAGATCATGTCTTTTACAAATTTAATTTCCCCACCTTCATACCATAACTCGTTAGATTTACCACCAAAATTAAGTTCTGGCTTTATTTTATTTTCTCCTTTTAAGTTTTTTAGTTTCCGTTTTGTTCCTCTTTCCGCCTCTTCTAAAGAACCATGAAATGGAGGGTTACAAATAGTTAAATCAAAAAACTCTCCTTCTTTTATAATTCCCTTAAAAAAGTCTCTAGAGCTTGGCTGCAATCTTATCTCTACATTAGTTTTTAAACTACTGTTTTCTGAAATAATTTTAGTTGCCGCAGTAATAGCATTTTTATCAATATCAGAACCAACAAATTTCCAACCATATTCCGTTGTACCTATAATTGGATAAATACAGTTAGCCCCAACACCAATATCTAAACAAGTAATTTTATTGTTTTTTACTATACCACCTACCAACATTTCTGGCTTATCCCTATATAAAACATCTGCAACATTATGAATATAATCAGCTCTACCTGGAATAGGAGGACATAAATAATCGGAAGGAATATCCCAAAACTCTAAATTATAATGATGCAATAACAAAGCTGTATTTAGCATTTTTACCGCTTTAGCATCAAAAAAATTAATTGATAAATCTTTATATTTATTTAAATGAACAAAAGGCTTTAAATCTGGGCACGAAGAAATTAAGGCTGTAAAATCATATCTGCTTCTATGTTTGCTTCTTGGGTGTAATTTTGTTTTTTCTTTTGCATGTTCTCTCTTCTTTCCTCCCATTAGTTATTTTATAAAATTACAAGCTTGGATTTTGTTGTAAATAATCATTCTCCCAAACTTTTAAGGTCGTTTCTTGATCAATATTTGCACCAGACAAGACTATTAAAACCTTCTTTTTACTATTTTGCTCTTTTAACCATAATTTTGCCGCCTGCATACCAAGAGCACTAGTAGGTTCTATTCTCAATTTTAAAATATGAGTTAACCACTGTGTCCAATATAACATTTGCTCTTCTGTAATTTCATAAAAAGCATCTAATTTTTTTAAATGCTTAAACGTAATATCGCCAACAGACATTGTCATGGCTCCATCTGCAAGAGTGTTTGGCTTTTCTTTTAAACGCTCTATTTTATTGTTTTGTAAAGACAAAAAAGCATCATTAGCATTCTTAGGCTCTGCACCTATTACTTTACAATTAGAAAACATACCTTTTGCGGCAATTAAAGAACCTGATAAAAGCCCACCACCACCACATGGCGCAAATACAGCATCTACCTCTCCTATTTCTTGTAATGCTTCATAAACTGCTGTTCCTTGACCAGAAATTACTTGTTCATGGTTATAAGGCGGTATCCAATACACGCCTTCTTCTTTAGATATTTTAGCAACTTCAGCATCTGCAATGTCTCTACTGGAACATAAGACAACTTTTGCTCCGTAAGATTTTGTTGCTTGTATTTTTATTTTAGATGCGTATGTAGGCATATAAATAGTTGCAGGAATACCAAACTTTTTTGCAGCCCATGCTACAGCCTGCGAATGGTTGCCAGAACTATTTGCAACAATATGTTTTGGTTTTTTATTATTCTCAATTAACCACGCTATAGTATTACACGCTCCTCTAGCTTTAAAAGCGCCTATTTTTTGAAAACCTTCTGCCTTAAAATAAATATGATGCCCTAACCAGTTATTTAAAATAGATGAGCTATATACTGGTGTTTGGTTTACAAAAGGGGAAATTCTTTTTTTTGCATCTAGAATATTGCTAAACTCTATTAAACTCATAATTCCTTCGTATTTATATTAGCAATTACAGAGCTTATAATATAAAAAGCAATAACAAATGGTATTGCCATAAATTTCATGGTTATTATAAGCACAAGACTAACTATTATAAATATATATCGCAAAGTATTGTCTTTAAAAGTCCAATTTTTAAACTTTAAAGCAAAAAGAGAAATTCTGGCATTTAACAAATAAGCACTAAGCAATGTAATGCTAATTAAAAACCATTGATTTAAAATTATAGAGTTCAACACATTATTGTTATGGTATAGAAGTATAAGTGGTAATGACAATATTAAAAGTGCATTTGCTGGTGTTGGCAACCCAACAAAAGAAGATTGTTGATTTTCATCTATATTAAATTTAGCCAACCTATAACCCGAAGCTAACGTAACTAAAAAACCTAAAAAAGGTAATGGAGATACCTTTAAGCCTACCCAAAAAGTATTATTAGTAGCCTGAGAAGATAAATCAACATTCCACCCACCTGTCATAGACATTCCTAACAACTGAAACATTACTATTCCCGGAACCAAACCACTAGTAACCATATCTGCAAGAGAATCTAACTGTAACCCCAAAGGGCTTTGTGCTTTTAATAAACGTGCAGCAAAACCATCAAAAAAATCAAAAAATATACCTAAAAAAACAAATAATGCCGCCAGCTCTAACTGGTTTAAAACTGCAAAAACTACAGCCACACAACCACAAAATAAATTACCTAAGGTTATTAAATTAGGAATATGTCTTTTCATGTTTTTATTGGTTTTATGTAAAAATAATACATTTTTTCAGGAATAAGATTTGTTGCTAAATTATTCGGATATTTGCAACACACTAACTATTTCTCTTGTAATATGCATTTTAAAAAAATACTATTTTGTTTTATTCTTTTTTATAGTACTTTTTGCCTTGCCCAAAATAAAATAGAATTATCTTCCTTATCTAAAGTTAGTCTTTTAACTATAGGCCCTCAAGAAGAACTTAGCTCTAAATTTGGACATAGCGCTTTTAGAATACAAGACCCAACTCTTGGTATAGATGTTACCTACAACTACGGTATGTTTAATTTTAGTGATCCCTATTTCTATTTTAAATTTACAACAGGTAAACTACCTTACAGTATTGGAAGGCACAAATTTACTAACTTCATATACACCTATAAAGTAGAAAATAAATGGGTAAAAGAACAAACCCTTAATTTAAACCTACAAGAGCGTAATAACTTATTACATTTTTTAGAAACCAATTTACTTCCTGAAAACAAATACTATAAATACGATTTTTTGTTTGATAATTGTGCTACTAAAATTCCTGAAGTATTAAACAAAATAACTACCAACGATCTTGTATTTAATTTTCCACATTTAAAAAAAGAAAAAACATTTAGAGATTTAATTCACGAATCTTTAAAAGCAAATGAGTGGTCTACATTTGGTATAGATTTAGCTTTAGGTTCTGTTATAGACAAAAAAGCCACTCCTTTAGAACATCAATTTTTACCAATTTATGTATATCATCAATTAGAACAAACCACAAAAAAAGATAAAACGCCACTAGTTTCTAAAACAGAAATGATATTAAAATCAAAAAAGGAAAATAAAAAAAACCTATTTTTATTAACACCCGCTTTTTGGTTTGGCATTCTGCTTATAGTAGTAACAACAATTACTATTAAAGACTACAACAGAAAAAAAAGAACAAAATGGATAGATTTTGCCCTTTTCTTTTTAACAGGTATTTCTGGATTATTACTTCTTTTTTTGTGGTTAGGAACAGACCATACTGCAACTGCATGGAATTTTAATATTCTATGGGCTTTTCCAATAAACATATATATTGCTTTTATATTACGAAAAAATAAGGTTCCAGATAGTATTAAAATTTACCTTATTGTTCTTTTATCATTAATTTTAAGTAGTTTATTTCTTTGGGTTGCCAAAATACAGGTATTCTCTCCTATTCTAATTTTTATACAACTTTCACTAACAATAAGATACCTTTATATACTTTTTTATTTAAAGCGCTCTAGCACTAAATACTAGTTTTTAAAACATGAATTTACTTACAGTAGAAAATATTTCAAAATCCTTTGGCGAACTTGTTCTTTTTGACAATCTGTCTTTCGGAATTAACAAAGATCAAAAAATTGCTTTAATAGCTAAAAACGGTAGCGGAAAAACTTCTATTTTAAATATTTTATCTGGTGCAGATAGCCCAGATAATGGACAAGTAAATTATCGTAAAGGAACACGAGTATCTTTTTTAGAACAAGAACCAGACATGGACCCTAACCTTACGATTAAGGAAACCATTTTTGCTTCGGATAATGAAGTCCTAAAAATAATTAGAGCTTATGAAAAAGCACTAAATAATCCGGAAGATGCAGAAGCTTACCAAAAAGCTTTTGAAGCCATGGATCGCTTTAACGCATGGGATTTTGAAACCCAATACAAACAAATTTTATTTAAGCTTAAACTAGAAGATCTAAATTTAAAAGTAGGCTTACTTTCAGGTGGACAAAAAAAGAGACTAGCCCTTGCTGATGCACTAATTAACAAACCCGATTTACTAATTTTAGATGAGCCAACCAACCATCTAGATTTGGAAATGATAGAATGGTTAGAAAATTATTTTGCTAAAGAAAACATGACACTTTTTATGGTAACACACGATCGCTATTTTTTAGAACGTGTGTGTAATGAAATTATAGAGTTAGATGGTGGAAAACTTTACCCATATAAAGGAAACTACTCGTATTACTTAGAAAAAAAAGAAGCAAGGCAAGAACAAGAAGCTGTAGAACACCATAAATCTAAATTACTATTTAAAAAAGAATTAGATTGGATGCGTAGACAGCCAAAGGCAAGAACCACTAAATCTAAATCTAGAATAGACGATTTTCATGCCATAAAAGAAAAAGCCAATACAAGGCGTAAAGAACACCAGGTACAGTTAGAAATTAACATGACCCGTATGGGAAGCAAAATTATTGAGCTTCATAAAATATCTAAATCCTTTCCTGACAAACCTATCTTAAATCAATTTGATTATAATTTTACTAAAGGAGAACGCGTTGGTATTATTGGAAAAAATGGAACAGGAAAATCTACCTTTTTAAATATTATTGCCGGAAAAGGAGAACCAGACAGCGGAAAAGTAATTATTGGCGATACTATTAAATTTGGATACTACACCCAAAAAGGAATTGCTATAAAAGAAGGGCAAAAAGTAATAGACGTTATCCGCGATTTTGGAGATTACATACCGCTTAGTAAAGGCAGACAAATATCTGCCCAACAGCTTTTAGAACGGTTTCTTTTTGATAGAAAAAAACAATATGACTTTGTAGACAAATTAAGTGGTGGAGAACGTAAAAGACTTTACTTATGTACTGTACTAATACAAAATCCTAATTTTTTAATTCTTGATGAACCTACAAACGACCTAGATATTGTAACCCTAAATGTATTAGAAAGTTTCTTGCTAGATTTTCCAGGATGTCTAATGGTAGTTTCTCATGACAGATACTTTATGGACAAAATTGTAGACCATTTATTTGTTTTTAGAGGTAATGCTGAAATAGAAAATTTTCCAGGAAACTATTCTGACTATAGAGCATATGAAGATAGTCAAATACAAGAAAAAAGAGACCAAAAAGAAAATACCAACTCTAGTTCTAAAAACTCTTGGAAAAAAGAAAATACTTCCGCTAAATTATCTTATGCAGAACAAAAGGAGTACAATCAGATAGAAAGAGAAATACAAAAATTAGAAAACCGAAAAACGAAAACACAAAATGAATTTACTAATCCAGAATTATCTGGAGATGACATTGCAATACTTTCTAAAAAATTACAAGAAATAAACAATGAAATTGAAATAAAAACAGAACGATGGTTTACACTTTCTGCTATTTTAGAAAGCTAATTTTATTATGTACTCCTTTTTTTCATACATCAAATTTTTATTTTCAGCAACCAACCAACATGGGGTGCACTCCCCTTTTGTGTACGCCTACGTAACCAAATGCCTATATTCTAAAGGCAAATTTGCAGACAAAAAAGCTATAAACATTTTTCTAAAGAGTATATCCTATTTCAACAGTAAAACTTTAAAAATTGACTCTAAAAATGAGGTCTATTTAAATTATATTAAAAAAGACTTTGCCAACATAAAAATTAATTCTTTACCGTATGATGCTTTATATATAGAAAGTTGTAAAGATTGGGACAACATTATTTTAGAAGAAGAAATTAAAAATACCTCTTGGGTTTTTATTAATAACATACATAAAAATAAAGAAGAAAATTCTTTATGGGAACAAATAAAAACACAAAAAGAGATAACAGTAAGTATAGATCTGTTTTATTGTGGTCTTATCTTTTTTAGAAAAGAACAAGAAAAAGAACATTTTAAAATTAGATGCTAAAAATGTAATTTTAAAGCAAATTAGTATATTATGGAAGGGAATACAATGTTTTATATATTAGGCGGTGTTGTAATGTTATATTTAATTGTTTCTATTAGAAACCGTCAAAAATCTAAGAACAGAAAAACCAGAAAATTTATGAGTAATTATTCTAGGAAGGATAAAAAATAATCCTATTTCCTTCTTTTATTTTAAATAAAAAACTCATGAAAATTTATACTAAAACTGGAGACAAAGGCACCTCTGCACTATATGGTGGAACAAGAGTACCCAAGCATCATATTAGACTAGATGCGTATGGTACTATTGATGAGTTAAACTCATGGATTGGTCTTATCCGAGATCAAAAAATAGATAACCCATCAAAAAACACACTACTAACCATACAAAATAAACTTTTTACTGTAGGAGCTATTTTAGCTACAGC
Organism: uncultured Maribacter sp.; assembly: GCA_947504045.1. Lineage (GTDB taxonomy): Bacteria > Bacteroidota > Bacteroidia > Flavobacteriales > Flavobacteriaceae > Maribacter_B. Next base: position 272,523 of record CANNFY010000003.1, on the reverse strand, counting down.
TCCAGAAAAAGCTATTTTAAAAAATGGAAAAGAACGTCTTTCTATTTCTAGAATTTCTAATACAGATATTACTTTACTAGAAAATAATATAGACGATATGGAAAAACAGTTACCACAAATGACTCATTTTATTTTACCCGGTGGCCACACAACCGTGTCATACTGTCATATAACACGCACCATTTGCAGAAGAGCAGAAAGAATGATTTCTTTTTTAAATGAAAATGAACCTGTAGATGAAAATGTTTTGTCATTTATTAATAGATTATCCGACTACCTATTTGTATTGGCACGAAAATTGTCGTTTGACCTTAAAGCAGAAGAAATAAAATGGATACCTGAAAAAAAAGGCTAATAATTTTGTTATTTCTTCGTTATCAAAATATTAGTGAAAGATTTTTGTTAATAAAATAAAAGAATTACTAGCAAAAAAACTTGGCTATTTATATTTAAAAATTATTTTTGCAAAAAATTAAAACATACTTTTAATATGTATTGGACATTAGAACTAGCATCTTATTTAAGTGATGCACCATGGCCTGCTACCAAAGATGAATTAATAGATTACTCTATTAGAACCGGAGCACCTTTAGAGGTTGTAGAAAATTTACAATCCATGGAAGAAGAAGGCGGAGAAATTTACGAGTCCATAGAAGAAATATGGCCAGATTATCCTACCGAAGAAGATTACCTCTGGAATGAGGATGAATATTAATAAAATATTATAACAATTGCTATAAAAAAGTCTCCTTCGAGGCTTTTTTTTTATGTAATTTTGTCAGCCGTGTAGTAGTATCTTTGTAAATATTTAAACTGGAATAACTTTTGCTTAGTTTTATACAGTGTACAAAAAAGTACAACACATACTAAAAACATAAAAAAAGCCAACAAACAACTATACATTAGTGCTTTAAGGCTTTCAAAATAAAACATAGAAAAAAATTATGAGTTTCATAAATTCAATACTAAAGGTTTTTGTAGGAGACAAATCAGAAAAAGATGTAAAAAGTCTTCAGCCTTTAATTAAGCAAATAAAATCTTTTGAAAGTGCTATAGAAAATCTTAGTCATGATGAACTTAGAGCAAAAACTATAGCATTTAAAAAGCAATTAAAAGACAATTGTTCTGAAATTACTAATAAAATTAACGCCTTAACAGAAGAAGTTAATACCTCTACAGATATAGACAAAAACGAAGATATATATGCTGAAATTGACAAGCTTAAAGAAGAAGCGTATAAAATTTCAGAAAATACTTTAAATGATATTTTACCCGAAGCATTTGCTGTAGTTAAAGAAACTGCTAAGCGTTTTGCTAATAACTCAACCATAACTGTTACTGCATCTGAATATGATAGAGAGTTATCCGGAGAAAAAGAATATGTTACTCTAGAACAAGATAATGCTATTTGGCAAAACTCTTGGAACGCTGCAGGTAAAGAAGTTACCTGGGACATGATACATTATGATGTGCAATTAATAGGAGGTATAGCATTACACCAAGGTAAAATTGCAGAAATGCAAACAGGAGAAGGAAAAACTCTAGTAGCAACTCTACCTCTTTACCTAAACGCTTTAACTGGTAATGGAGCGCACTTAGTAACTGTAAATGACTATTTAGCAAAAAGAGATAGTGCATGGATGGCACCTATTTTTCAATTTCATGGTCTTTCTGTAGACTGTATAGATTACCACAAACCAAATTCTGAAGGTCGTAGAGCTGCTTATAATGCAGATATTACCTATGGAACAAATAACGAGTTTGGTTTTGATTATTTAAGAGATAATATGGCGCATTCTCCAAAAGATTTAGTTCAGCGTCCACATAACTTTTCTATTGTAGATGAAGTAGATTCTGTATTAATTGATGATGCTCGTACCCCGCTAATTATATCTGGACCAGTACCAGAAGGAGACCGCCACGAGTTTAACGAACTTAAACCAAGAGTATCTGAAATTGTACAAAAACAAAAACAATACCTTACTGGAGTATTTGCAGAAGCTAAAAAACACATTGCAGAAGGCGATACAAAAGAAGGAGGTTTTCTTTTATTAAGAGTACATAGAGGTTTACCAAAAAACAAAGCATTAATTAAGTTTTTAAGTGAAGAAGGAATAAAACAACTACTTCAAAAAACAGAAAACTTTTATATGCAAGATAACAATAGAGAAATGCCTAAGGTAGATGAAGAACTATTGTTTGTAATTGATGAAAAAAACAACCAAATAGAACTTACTGACAAGGGGGTTGAATACATCTCAGGAGATCAAGATAAAGACTTTTTTATAATGCCAGATATTGGTGGCGAAATTGCAAAAATTGAAAACCAAAATCTAGATATTGAAAAAGAAGCGGAACTTAAAGAGGAGTTATTTAAAGACTTTACTGTAAAAAGTGAGCGTATACATACCATGAGCCAATTACTAAAAGCCTATACTCTTTTTGAGAAAGATGTAGAATATGTAGTAATGGACAATAAAGTAATGATTGTAGATGAGCAAACTGGTCGTATAATGGACGGCCGTAGGTACTCAGACGGTTTACACCAAGCAATTGAAGCTAAAGAAAATGTAAAAATTGAAGCATTAACCCAAACCTTTGCTACGGTAACTTTACAAAACTACTTTAGAATGTATAGCAAACTTTCTGGTATGACAGGTACTGCTATAACTGAAGCTGGAGAATTTTGGGAAATATACAAATTGGATGTTATGGAAATACCAACTAACAGACCAATTGCTCGTGACGATCGTAACGATTTAATTTACAAAACTAAAAGAGAAAAATACAATGCTATTATTGATGAAGTTACCAAACTTTCGCAATCTGGCAGACCTGTATTAATTGGTACAACATCCGTAGAAATATCCGAATTATTATCACGTATGTTAGCAATTAGAAAAGTACCGCACAATGTATTAAATGCAAAATTGCATAAAAAAGAAGCCGATGTTGTTGCAGAAGCTGGTAACCCTGGTGTTGTAACAATAGCAACAAACATGGCTGGTCGTGGTACCGACATTAAATTATCAGACGCTGTAAAAGCTTCTGGAGGTTTAGCCATTGTTGGAACAGAAAGACATGATTCTAGAAGGGTAGACAGACAATTAAGAGGTCGTTCTGGTCGTCAAGGAGACCCAGGAAGCTCTCAATTCTACGTTTCTTTAGAAGATAACCTTATGCGTTTATTTGGATCCGACAGAGTTGCAAAAATGATGGATAAAATGGGCTTAGAAGATGGCGAGGTTATACAGCATGGTATGATGACCAAATCTATTGAAAGAGCACAGAAAAAAGTAGAAGAAAACAACTTTGGTGTTCGTAAGCGTCTGTTAGAGTATGATGATGTTATGAATGCGCAAAGAGAAGTAGTATATAAACGTAGAAGACACGCAATACAAGGTGAAAGGTTAAAACTTGATATTGCAAACATGATTTATGACACTTGCGAAGTTATTACAGACACTAATAAAGGCGCAAATGATTATAAAAACTTTGAGTTTGAACTTATTAAATACTTTTCTATAACCTCACCTGTTTCTGAAAAAGATTTTGAAAAACTAGGTGTACAAGAAATAGCTAATATAATTTACAAAGAGGCTTACCAGTATTATACAGAAAAAATGGAACGTAATGCTACTACTGCTTTTCCTGTAATTAAACAAGTTTATGAAGACCAAGCCAACAAATTTGAAAGAATTGTTGTTCCTTTTACAGATGGCATCAAAAGTTTAAATGTAGTAACTAATTTACAAGAGGCTTATGATAGCAACGGAAAACAATTGGTTAACGATTTTGAAAAAAACATATCATTAGCAATTATTGATGATACTTGGAAAACTCATTTACGCAAAATGGATGAGCTTAAACAATCTGTTCAACTTGCTGTTCACGAACAAAAAGACCCTTTATTAATTTATAAATTTGAAGCTTTTGAACTTTTCAAGGGCATGATTGATAAAGTAAATAAAGAAATAGTATCCTTCTTATTTAAAGGAGAGCTACCTTCAGAAGGCTCTAATATACAAGAAGCTGCAACTGTACGCAGACCAAAAGAAAATTTACAAACTACTAAAGAAGAAATTCCTAATAGTGATGAGTTGGCTGCACAAAATAGAGCAGCAGGACAAACACAAAGAGAAAGACCTTCTGTAACAGAAACAATTACTAGAGAAAGACCTAAAATTGGTAGAAACGATAGGGTTACCATAAAAAACGTTATGTCTGGAGAAAGTAAAACTGTTAAATACAAACAAGCAGAGCCTTTAATTACTAAAGGTGAGTGGGTTTTAATTAATGAGTAATTTATATCTTAATTAAAAAAAAAGACAATCTTTAAAAAGGTTGTCTTTTTTTTTGCCAAATAAGAAGTAAAAAGAGAAATTATTGTTTAAAATTTACATATTTCTTAAAACTTGTTGGTATTAATCCAAAAACATAACTAGATTTACATTGGATAATTACTCTAACCAAGCTATAAAATCCAATGTATGCAAAAATCAATGCTAGATAATAAAAAGCAATTAAAAAAAACCAACTCTTTTTTAAAGCTTAATTATATTTTATCATTAGTAGCTATTCTATTTTCGGGCTTAAGCTTTTTTGTCTTTAAAGTAGATTTAATTGTTCCTGTATTATTTTTAATTTTTGGAATTCTAATTTTTATCAACTCAATTCTATTAAAAAAAAGTGTAACAATTTCCAATAATAATCTATCTCTAAACAATACCCTATTAGCCAAAAAATTACTAGAAAAAGAAACACTACTTAAAGAAATTCACCATAGAGTAAAAAACAATCTTCAAACCGTTTCAAGTCTATTAAGTCTACAAAGTAGAAATACAGAAGAAGATGTTGTAAAAGTATTATTACAAGCAACCAAAGACCGTGTTATATCTATGGCTATGATACATGAAATGTTGTATATGCGCAATGACCTTTCTAAAATAGAATATAAAACCTACGTAGAAGAATTAAGTCAATATCTAATAAAGTCAATAAAAGGAATAGAAAACAAAGTAAAACTTACTATAGATATTACAGACATTAAATTAGGTATTGATACTGCTATACCTTTAGGACTATTAATTAATGAAACTATTACAAATGCTTTAAAATATGGTATTGTAGACGATTCTGAAGGAGAAATACATATTGCTATAAAAAAAGAGCTTAATAAAGAATATGTACTAACTATAGGAGATAACGGTGTTGGTTTTCCTGAAACTATAAACCACAAAAACACAAAATCTTTAGGGTTAAAATTAATATATAATCTTACAAGGCAATTAAAAGGCTCTGTTATAAGAGATGTTTCTAAAAAAGGAACAAACTATATTATTAAATTTCAAGAAATAGGGCAACAATTACACCCGGTTGTATAAGGCGTAAATTTCTATTAATTTCTTTTTTTTGTTGGTACTTTAATAGGACGTAAAGCCGCTTTTTCCTTTTGGTATTTAAAAACCATTGAACCAATAAATACTATCGAGATTATTACAAGAAGTGCTATCATTATTTTTTATTTTTTTACTACCATTAAACAGTAGTTATAAACTTACATTCAATTATTATGCCATTTTATAAATAAAACCTATTTATAAATTTTATTGCTTTAAATAAATACAACTTTTTAAAGGTAACTACTATAAATAATATACCCTTAGTATATCGCTGAATTACAAATATTATAGATTAAACTAGCATATTTTAAAAACCTATCATATGCTAACTGTTAAAACTCTTATGCTTGTCTAGTTTTATTCCTTTTTGTTCTAAAAGAAAGCTCTCTTAAAACTCTAGAATTTTTATACATATATAAACGTGTTATTTGTTTGTTTGTATTAAAATCTAAATTTTTAAAAGATATTAATGTTGTATTTTCTAATATTACCCCTTTTTTTAAGGTACTAACTTTTTCTAATGCAGGTTGGTTTTTTGCTAAGCCAACTACACCCATAAAAACTACTAATAATAATGTAACAACTGTTTTCATAACAAGTATTTTGTTTACTCAAAGCTAAAGTGAACAAAAGCCAAGAGAACATAAAACCGCTGAAAAACAGGTATTTTCGGTTACTTAAACCTATATAAGATGAAGTAATAAATTGTATCGATAAACGTAAACAGCCTAAAATAAACTCGTCTTATTTTTAGGTATTTTAACTATACTTTTAAGTCTTAAAAAAACATAAAAACCAAAAATAACATCTAGTATGTAAAAATATTTTAGCTTTACATTCTACTATTTATTACAAAACAATCTAGTTTATGATTACTGTTAAAAAGACCGATTCTGAAAACTTAGATTTTAAAAACTTGGTTCGCGAATTAGATATTGATCTAGGTGTCTATTACAAAGAAGAAGAATCCTTTTATGAGAAACTTAATAACATAAATAAGATAAAACATGTTGTTATTGCATATGTAGATAACACTATTGCTGTAGGATGCGGATGTATTAAAGAATATTCTAAAGACGAAGTTGAAATAAAAAGAATGTTTGTTTCAAAAGCTTATAGAGGAAAAGGAATAGCCTCTATAATATTAAACGAGTTAGAAACATGGAGCAAAAAACTAGAATATAAAAAATGCATATTAGAAACACTTAAAGAAAAACCATATGCTATAGCTTTTTACAAAAAAAACGGATATAAATTAACGCCAAATTTTGGAGAATACGTTAAGGCTCATAATAGTGTTTGCTTTAAAAAAGATTTAAACTAAGCCAATTTTGCTTTATTTCTTTTAGTAGTAAAAGTTAATGCTTTTTTTACTTTAGCATTTGTTCTTTTATATAAACGTGCAACTTCCGTTTTCTTAACTGTAGTTTCTTTTACAATTGTCTTTTCTATAGTAACCACTTTAACTTCTTGTGTGTTGTTTTGTGCTTGTGCAGCTACTCCGATAAAAAGAACAAAAATTAAAGTTAAGATAGTTTTCATGACTTGCGTTTTATATATAATTAAAACGCCCAAAGCCGTATGTAGCTAGGTTACAAAACGCTGAAAACCCCTTATTTTTCGGTAATCGACACAATTACAGATAAAGTGCAAAAAATGCTCGATAAACGTACACACACCCAAAAACCTCTTACCGAAAAAATGTGTTTTTAATCGGAAAAAAAACACCTATACCCTACTATACAAATTAAAAACACAAAACATATCATATACTACAAAATATTATTTTTAATAAATCTAAATAAACTTGTAGGTTTAAAGTTTCAATTTTATATTTGCGCTTTATTTTTAATAAATCTAAATAAATAAAAAAAATGAAAATTAACCTATTAAAAATTTTTACACTAAGCATTATAATCTCTTTGGCATCTTGTTCCGATGATGATAATGGTACTACACAAGAAAATGCTGTAACTAATTCAGATTTTATAGCAACCTATGCAACTATTGCATCGGCAAATTATAATGATGCATATACCTCAGCTGTTACAATGCAAGAAGCAATAAATGCTTTTATCGCATCCCCTAGCGATGCTACTTTAGAAGCCGCTCAAGATGCATGGTTATACGCAAGAGATTTTTACGGACAAACAGAAGCTTACAGAGAAGCTAATGGCCCAATTGACAATGAAGATTTACTGGGTACAGAAGGCCAAATAAATGCTTGGCCATTAGATGAAGGCTATATAGATTATGTAGCTGACGGAACTGGAGGCACAGTCCAAAATGGGTTAATTGGAGATACTACTTTTGAGTTAACAGAAGCAAACATTATTGCAAAAAACGAAGAAGGTAAAGATGATAATATTTCTACAGGATGGCATGCAATTGAGTTTTTACTTTGGGGACAAGATTTAAACTACAATGCAGAAACAGATACTTACGATAACTATTCAGAATCTGGTAACAGACCATTTACAGATTACACTAGTGAAGAATTTGCGTCAAGAAGAATAGCATATTTAGAAATTGTAACCGATTTATTAATTAATGATCTAAGTGATTTAAACGATACTTGGGCAGAAGGAGGTTCGTACAGAACTACTTTTGAAGCTTTAGATGAAGAAGAGGCTTTAACTAACATATTAAATGGCATTGGTTTTATTTCTAATGGTGAAGTTGCTTTAGAAAGAATAGATCCTGCTATTGATGAAGGGCAAGAAAACGAGCACTCTTGTTTTTCAGATAATACAAACCAAGATATGTGGGCAAATGTACATGGTATAAACAATATTATTGTTGGTAGCTACACTACTTCGTCTGGTTCTACTGTAACTGGTACTTCTTTAATTGATTTAGTTAATGAGGAAAGTGCAGAAACTGCATCAGACTTAGAAGACAAAGCAGCAGATACCTTATCTAAATTAAGTACATTATTAGGTTTAGGAAAAACTTTTGATGAAATTATTAGCGAAGAAACTTTAGGTTCTAACGGCCCTGCAGGACAATTATCTTCTGCTCTAAAAACACAAGGTACAGCTATTTCAGACGCAGCAGCAGCCTTAGGAATAGCTATTACAATTAACTAGTTTACTAGTTAAACATCTTATTATGTTTATAAAACTGAAGTCCTTAATTGCGGCTTCAGTTTTTCTTTTTAATTTTGCCTCTTTTATAAAATATATGAAATATACCTACTACTTTTTATTTCTTTTATTTATTACATCATGTAGTACAGATGATATATCGGAAGAAGAATATATTGCAATTACATATGAAGAAGGTGAAGAAAATTTAGTATCCCATTTATCCATAGAGGCATTTACCGCAGATAAAGCTTTTGGTAGAGCAATACCAGAACTATCAGAACTAGAACTTTCTTTTTTTGGTGTCGGAAACGCCATTTTTGACCAAAGTTGGGTGTCTGCACCAGCAACTACAACATCAAGAGATGGTTTAGGTCCTATTTTTAATGCTAGAGCATGTAGCGCATGCCATTTAAGAGATGGTAGAGGCGAACCGTTATTAGAAAACGGTGCAGGATCAGAAGGTTTCTTATTACGATTAAGTAATGGAAACGATTTAATTACAGGGCCAATAAGTAACCCTATTTATGGGGATCAATTACAAGACGATTCTAATTTAGGTATAGAACCAGAAGCAGAAATAAATGTATCGTTCGAAAGTATTACAGGCACTTATCCAGATGGAACACCTTACGAACTTAGAAAACCTACATATACTATTGTAAATGAAAATTATGGCGGTCTTGCAGCAGAACAATCTCCAAGAATTGGACAACAAGTAATTGGTCTTGGTTTTATTGATGCACTAAGCGAAGCTAGTATTCTTGCTAATGCAGACGAAAATGACGCTAATGGCGACGGAATATCCGGAAAAGCCAACTATGTATGGAATGTAAAAGAAAACAAATCTACTATAGGTAAATTTGGTTGGAAAGCAAACCAGCCAACACTTGAGCAACAAGTTGCTGCAGCTCTTAATGGAGACATGGGACTTACCTCCTCTATTTTTCCGGAAGAAAACTGTCCGGACGGTGTAGATTGTACAGAACTGTTTAATGGTATAAATGATGGAGATAATGTTGAAGTACCAGACACTCAATTTAGTCGATTAATGACCTACCAAGCTGCTATATCCGTACCCGTTCGTAGAGACTTTACAGATATAGATGTCTTAAAAGGAAAAAAACTGTTTAACGATCTTGCTTGTGTAAGTTGCCATATAAACAACTTTACTACTAGCACTTATTCTTTTTTACCTCAACTAGAAAATATAACTATACGACCTTATTCCGATTTTTTATTGCACGACATGGGAGAAGAACTTAGCGATAATAGAGCCGACTTTTTAGCTACAGGTTCGGAATGGAGAACCCAACCACTATGGGGATTAGGATTAATTGAGTTAGTAAATGAGCATACTTTCTTATTGCATGATGGAAGAGCAAGAAATATTGAAGAAGCTATTTTATGGCATGGAGGAGAAGCAGAAACCTCTAAAAATAATTTTATGCAATTACCCCTTGAAGAAAGGGAACAACTTTTACTTTTTTTAAATTCTTTATAACATGAAAAAAATAGCATACACTTTAATTGCAATATCTACACTATATTTTTTTTCTTGTAAAAACGACAATGAAACTACAGAAATAATAGATACTTTTTACGAAGACTATTACAATGTAAATATAGCTCCAGCTAATACCGCATTAAAATTATCTATAGAAAACCAGATACTTGCTATAGAAGATTTTAAAACAAATCCTACAAATGCCAATTTCGAAAACTTAAGAGAACAATGGCGCTCTTGTGCTACTTCTTTTGCCAAAACAAGCACTTATAATATAAACCCTGTTAAATTAGGCTTTTACGACACCAATATTTTTAATTTTCCTATAAACACAGAGTTAATTGAAGACAATATTAAGGAGCAAACTATTTACAACACAGCGTATTTAGAAACAAAAAGTACGGTTACAAAAGGTTTAGGTACTTTAGAATATTTATTTTTTAATGTTCAAGATAGTACTACCGCTTTTTTATTATTAGAAGAAGATACTTTTAGAGTAAATTATGCATTAGCTGTTGCTGAAGAAGTTTTAAGACAAACCAACCTATTAATTAGTTTTTGGGAAGATGGCTATAAAGATGAATTTGCGAACTCTAAAAGTATAAGCTGTACTGTAGATGCACGCTGCTTAGCATTTAATCAATTAATTAACCTTTTAGATATTATTAAAGTTACTAAATTAGGCAAACCAGCTGGCTTAGAAACATCCGAAAACATTGATTTAGAAATACTACAAGCATTTAGAAGTGAAACCTCTTTAGACATTATAAAAAGTAGTATTCAAGAGGTGGAGTATACCTATTCTACAAGTACTGTTAATTTTTCTGAATTAGTAGATGAAATTGCAGAATCTGAAGAAATTTCTAATGAAATTAACTCCGCATTTATTCAAGTATATAATGATATTGATGCTATAAATAGCAGCCTTTATAGTGCCATTTTAAACAATGATCCAAATGTTGTAGAATTACACACTTCTTTAACAGAATTAATTAGATATTTTTCTGTAGATGCTGCTAGCACTTTATCGGTTACCGTGTTACCTACCGACAATGATGGGGATTAAACAATTAGTATAAATCTAATTGTTTATTGTTTTTCAAAATCATGTTATTATATTAGACACTTAATAAACTACCTAAGTACTAATTTTATATGAAAAATATAAAGAATAAGATTCCTGTATTACTACTTTTAATAACCTTAGCATTCCCGGCTTATGTACAAAGTCAGGATAGTAATTTTGGTAACTGGCTTATCTATATTGGAAATAAAAAATTAAATAGTAAATGGAATCTTCATAACGAAGTACAACTACGAAGCTATAATGCTATAGGAGATTTAGAACAATTACTACTAAGAACAGGTTTAGGCTACTCGTTTAATGAAAACAAAAATAATATCTTATTAGGCTATGGCTATATTACTTCTGAAAACTACATAGCCAATACCGATGAAAAACTAACCGTTAATGAGCATCGTATTTTTCAACAATTTACATCTAAACAGAATATCGGAATTGTATCTATAAATCATAGATACAGGTTTGAGCAACGCTTTGTTGCAGAAGATTATAAAATGCGTTTTAGATACTTTTTAGCAGTAAACATTCCTTTTAGTAAAGAAAAGGACAAATGCTATTTTTCTGCTTACAATGAAATTTTCTTAAATACAAAAACTTCTATTTTTGACAGAAATAGAGTTTATACTGGCATTGGATATAAAATAAATAAAAACATACGTTTAGAGGCTGGTTATATGAATCAGTTTTTTGAAACTACTAGCCGCGATCAGTTTAATATTATAAGCTTTGTTAATTTTTAAGATTAGTAAGTTTGATTCCAAGAATAGAAACTAGTAAAGACAAAAAATTAATTGGCAAACAATTAAAAATGTCTTTGGCAGATAATAAAACCCCTACGCTATGGAAAAGTTTTATGCAACAAAGAAAAGAGATTTCTAATGTAGTAAACGCTACTTTATATTCTATTCAGGTTTATGATGCTTCTTTAGATTTTAAAAACTTTAATCCGCATACAGTTTTTACTAAGTGGGCTGCTGCCGAAGTAACAGATTATAATGCTATACCAAATGCAATGGAACCTTTTATTTTACCAGGAGGCATGTACGCTGTTTTTATTCATAAAGGAAAAACAAGCGACTTTCCTAAAACCATGCAATACATATTTGGCACTTGGCTACCACAATCTAAATATAATTTAGACCAAAGACCACATTTTGAAATACTAGGAGAAAAGTATAAAAACAATTCGGATGATTCTGAAGAAGAAATTTGGATTCCTATTAAGGATAAAGTTTTAAGCTAATTTTGCTTTATTTCTTTTAGTAGTAAAAGTTAACGCCTTTTTTACTTTAGCATTTGTTCTTTTATATAAACGTGCAACTTCCGTTTTCTTAACTGTAGTTTCTTTTACAATTGTCTTTTCTATAGTAACTACTTTAACTTCTTGCGTGTTGTTTTGTGCTTGTGCAGCTACTCCGATAAAAAGAACAAAGATTAAAGTTAAGATAGTTTTCATGACTTGCGTTTTATATATAATTAAAACGCCCAAAGTCGTATGTAGCTAGGTTACAAAACGCTGAAAACCCCTTATTTTTCGGTAATCGACACAAATACAGATAAAGTGTAAAAAATGCTCGATAAACGTACACACACCTAAAAACCTCTTACCGAAAGAAAGTGCTTTTAATCGGAAAATAAGATGCTTTTCTTTTGTGAAAAACGATAAGATTACTACCTTAAAAAAATGAAAGACAAGATTACTCCTATTATTAATTCTGTAACTCCCCTACCTATTTCATCTTTAGAAAAAATAAATAAATTGGTTACTTATAGTTTTCTAAAAAAAGGAGAACCAATAGCTAAGGTTGGTCAAACTAATAATTTAGAGTACTTTTTAATTAAAGGTATTTGCAAGAGTTTCCTTTATACACCAGAAGGAGAAGATATAACTATTTCCTTCTTTATGTCTGGCTCTATCCTATCCCCAAACACAACAAGAAGTTTAGAAGGAAAATCTATATTAAATATAAGAGCATTAACAGATATAGAAATTGCAACAATTAATGCTGACGAGTTAGAAAGGTTAATGATTGAAGACCTAGAAATAAGACATTTTGCTAATACTGTATTAAGGAAGGAACTAATGACAAAAGTTCAAAAAGAAATAGGATTGGCCTCTCTTAAAGGTAAAGACCGATTAGAAAGGCTTAGAAAACAATTTCCAAATATTGAGAATCTTGTACCACATACAGATATTGCTTCTTATTTAGGTATAACAACTATTTCTTTAAGCAGACTAAGAACACAATCGTAACTCTTATCATTTGTTAATGGGCACAATTTTTTAATGGAGCATTTTTGCTTTATAAAAAAATTGTATGTCTATTTTAAATTCTATTCTTTTAAAAACTTCTTCTGTAAAAAAAATATGTATTTCATTTGTTTCAAGTCACGTTATTCTACTTGTAATGATGGTATATACTTTTCCAAAAATTAACCATCAAATTGGAACTAAAGCATTTGACCTTCAAAATTTAGGCTATTCTTTATCTACAACAGAAGTAATAATAAGTAGATTAGATAATCAAACTAAAAATATTTATATATTTCCGCAATTAACTTTCTTAGATGTTTTGTATCCTTTTCTTTTGGCTCTCTTTTTAAGTAGTCTTTTATTTCGTCTTATCAAAATAACAAAAAACGATACTACATATATAGGATTGCTTTTATGTATTCCATTCTTAGCGATGGTGTTTGATTATTTTGAAAATATATGCATTATCTTAATGATTACAGAGTCTGTAGAAATATCTAAATCTTTTGTTTTACTATCTAGCACACTTACCATCTTAAAAAGCTTACTAACTACTTTTTCATGGATAGCTATTTTAATATATGCCATGATGTGGATTAGAATAAAAATCTTGAATAGAAAAGCTAAAACACTTTTAGGCAAAACGCAATCTACTTAAACAAGGCTTATATATTATACAAAAGTAGGTAAAGATTAAGCCAATTTAGCTCTGTCTCTTTTTGTAGTAAACTTAATAGCTTTTTTAACTCTAGCGTTAGAACGCTTATATAAACGTGCAACTTCCGTTTTCTTAACTGTAGTTTCTTTTACAATTGTCTTTTCTATAGTAACCACTTTAACTTCTTGCGTGTTGTTTTGTGCTTGTGCAGCTACTCCGATAAAAAGAACAAAGATTAAAGTTAAGATAGTTTTCATGACTTGCGTTTTATATATAATTAAAACGCCCAAAGCCGTATGCAGCTAGGTTACAAAACGCTGAAAACCCCTTATTTTTCGGTAACTGACACAAATACAGATAAAGTGCAAAAAATGCTCGATAAACGTACACACACCTAAAAACCTCTTACCGAAAAAATGTGTTTTTAATCGGGATCTAAACCTCTAAGGAAAGTAATAAATTAGGGTTAGGACAATTTGTAGAATAATATTCTACATCTGCTTTAGAACACACACCCGGGTAATCTCCAATATTACCTTGTAAATCTTTTATAATTTGGAAATGTAAATGTGAAGCATAGTTAACATTAACTTCTGGAGCCCCCATTTCAGCAAGAATTTCACCTTTTTTAAACTCTTTACCAACATACAATTGTTCTAAAGAAGAAATGGATAAATGTCCGTAAAGAGTATAAAAAACAATCTTATTTATACAATGTTCTAAAATTATAGTGGGTCCGTAATCGCCGGAAGCTGCATTATTTTTAAAACTATGTATTTTTCCATCCATAGGAGTTATTATAGATGTACCTGTTGGTGCCCATATATCTAATCCTAAATGAATGTTGCGTATAAAATCTACACTACTATTAAAACTTGGTGTGTTAGAGTATAAACTTCTATGCTCTAAGTATCCTCCAAAAGCAATTTTAGCATTACTATCATTTAAAACTTTATCTATATAATCTTGGCATCCTTTTGCCGAAGTTATATTATAGTTTTTAAGCCTTGTGTTTGATACAGATAAATCTATAGGAGTAAACATATCTAGAGAAAATTTAGCATCAATAATAGCTATTGGCTTTTTACTAATAATAGATAAGGTTTTTTCTAAATCTGTCATTCTGTAAACTTATTACAACTAAATAAGTATTTAAATAGAACGGCTTTTTTTTAATTAACAACTTTTTAACCCAACCCTATTGTAAGGTATTTTATCTTTTGTGCACTAAAAAAGAAAAAACTATGGCTTATATAAAAATGTTAGTATTGTCTGCTACTTTTCTTTTTACAATTGGATGCCAATCTAAAGTAAAAAAAGAAAATATAGTTACTCCTGAGGTAGAACAAACAGAAGAAATAAAATTAACTCCACAAGAATTAAGTGAATACGAAACTGCTTATTTTGCTAGTGGTTGTTTTTGGTGTGTTGAGGCTATTTTTGAAAGTGTAAAAGGAGTTAAAGAGGTAATTTCTGGTTACTCTGGCGGAAAAGAAAAAAATCCGACCTATGAACAAGTAGGTTATGGTAAAACAACACATGCCGAAACGGTAGAAATTTATTATGACCCTAAGGTAATTTCTTTTACAGCCTTGGTTCAGGTATTTTTTGGTTCTCATGATCCAACCACATTAAATAGACAAGGACCAGATAAAGGCACACAATACCGATCTATTGCATTTTATAAAAATGAGAAAGAGAAAGAGATTATTTCTGCTTACATACAAGCGTTGAAAGACCAAGATGTTTATGATGGTTTACCTATTACAACGGAAGTAACTGCTTTTACAATATTTTATAAAGCAGAGGATTATCATCAAGATTACGAAAAACTACATCCTAATAACTCGTACATACGAAATGTATCTGTTCCTAGGTTAAATAGATTTAAGAAGAATTTTGGAGACTTCTTAAAAGAAGACGCACATTAATCCGCACTTTATTTTAAAACAACTTCGCTAAACTTAGTATTTATTGAAATATTATTTTTAGCGTTGTTGTTTATACTATACCCTTTTACAATAGTTGTATTAGAACTACAATCTTTTCTTATTTGTAAATTTTTAGGGTAAGAAAACTCAGAAGCATAAAGATTTCCAGAAATATTACAAGCAGAATCTGGCAAATTACATTCTAACTCTGCATTGTCCATTACAATATTTATATTCTTAAAATTACTATCTACATACTTAATATTAAGTGGTCCAAAACTATTATTAATTACCACTTTTTTTAAAAGCTTATGAATAGTTACATTAGATGATGTAGCATTTAAATTTAAAAAAAGAACTTCTCCTAAATCTACATAGTCTGCATAATCTGCTTTTAAACTTCCATAATTCCATTTTTGAATCGTAACAGGAGAATAAGAAGCATTTACCATAGTATTATTACCTTCTATAATATTACCTAATAAATTAGAGTGTAATAGAGTTGCTTTTAAATTAAAGGTTTGCTGCGCTAATTTTACCTCTCCGTGTCTAATATTTAAATTCATTTTTGTAGATTTTGGCAACTTAATTTTTATTTTTTTCTTAATAATAAAGTTCCTTGGCTTTCCCCCATTAGATTTATAAAAAGTATTCTTTTTATTTTCTTCTACTGCTTTATGTGCCTCTTCTACTTTCTTATGGGCTTTTTCCATTTGTACATGTGCTCTTTCTCTTTTTTCTTGAGCTAATTGTACTTTTTCTGCCGCTTTTTCCATTTTAGCCTCTACTTTCTTTTTCCAAGCTTCTATTTTATCTTGATAATCTTTATCAAAACTAGCATCAACCTCTTTTTGCCATCTTTGTAAATAAACATCTCCTTCTTGTTTATAAGCATTATAATCAAATTTAAAATTAGGTACTGGTGGTAAGGGTGGCATTTCTGGTAATTCTGGAATCTCAATTTCTGGTATAGCTACAATAATGTCTTCAATTTCATAACTATTGGGTAAATTAAAACTGGAGTTATCTTCCCTAAAGTCTACTGCATTAAACAAAGTGCTTACGGCATTATTAGAGTTTATGCTAATAGTTTTACTGTTGCCAAAAATTGCTATAGGTTCGTCTTTAAAAAAAGCAGTTGCTTCTTCTTCCGTTGCTCCTTCTACCACTACTACAGCTTCAATAAAAACTTCGTTTTTATTCCAGGTATCAAATTCTATATCTGCATAACTAGTATTTATATCTAAAATAGCACTATCTACTACTTTAAACGTTTCGTTAAAAGTTTTACTATGTTTTTGTCCGATAGAATTACTGGCAACAAATAACAGCACGGGTAATAAAAAATATTTTATTTTATATTGTTTGATCATTTTTTACTGTTTTAAATTGATTAATTTTTTTTCTAAGCCTCTGTAACAATTGCAATCTTAGTTGTAAATTTCTAATTAAAGCCGAAATAGTTTGATCATTAGGGCCCGACTCATTTAACTCTAAATTTAATTTTTCGTATTCGGAATTTAACGTAGTTAACTGCTCCAAATAACTATTTACAAGCGATTTATTTTCTTCTGATACTTCTAAATTATATAGTGCAACATGTATAGTTGTCTCATAATAATCTTCAACTTTTTTTAAATCAGGAGATAAGTCTCCTAAAGTTATAGCCTTATTATTTTTTGGAACTTTACTAACTACCGTAGTATTTAAAGGTTCTGTTGTACTATTATTCTTGTAACTAAAAACTGCAACACTAATTATAATTAGTACTGTTGCCGCAATTTTTAATAGCGTATAGCTTTTCTTTTTACGTACAAAACGCTCATTATCTAACCTTTTTAAAAAACGCTTTTCGTGTCCAGATTTTAACTTGGGCTTATTATATTTTTGGTCTGCTTTAAACAGCTCTCTAAGATCCTGTTCCATTACATTTTTCTTTTAAAATTTCTTTTAAGTACGCCTTTCCTCTAAGTAGTCTTGTTCTGCATGTTGTGTGTGTAATATTTAATACTTCTGATATTTCTGTGTGGTCATACCCTTCTAACAAAAACATTAATACTACATATTTATAATTTTCAGGCAACTTTTCAATTGCAGAACGCACTTGATCCATGCTTATTTCTGGTGCTACGTTCCAATTATCATCTTCTACAACATGCATATAGGTTTCGTCTAAAGTCACTAATTTTTCTTGTTTCTTTTTTAAAAAATCTATACTCTTATTTACTACTATTCTTTTTAACCAAGCACCAAAAGTTACTTCACCTTTAAATTGATCTATTTTCTGAAAAGCCTTTATAAAAGACTCTTGTAAAACATCTTCTGCATCATCTGCATTTTTTACAAAACGCATGGCTACACAATACATGCCATCGCAATATTGCTTATACAATTTTACCTGTGCTTTACGGTTATTCTGTTTACACTGTTCTACTACATCAATTTGAAACATTGGCTAGTTTCTGTCTTTTTGGTTGCTTTGATAAAGTAAGGACGAAAGAATTATATCGATGTTGCAGAAAACAATTATTTTTATATCGATTTTTAAAATTTTATCCTTTTGAAACAAGTTACTATTAATAATAGTTTTATTACCCTTATTGTATTAGACTATGGTGCTATAATACAAAAAATATTAGTTAAAGATAAAAATGGAAAGTCTACTAATGTAGTTGTTGGTTATGATTATCCTAGCAAATATTTAAAAGACGAGTTTTTTTTAGGAGCATGTGTTGGCAGGTATGCCGGAAGAATTTCTAATGGTGGGTTTGAGCTAGACCGAGAGTATTATCATCTACATTCTAACAATGGCGTACACTTGCATGGTGGGCTAAATAATTTTAGTAAACAACATTGGAAAATTGTTAAAGTAAATTATAAAGATGATCCTTATATTACCCTACAATACCAGAGTAAACATTTAGAAGAAGGATACCCTGGTAATCTTACTGCTACCGTTACTTATAAACTAGTTAACAATACTTTACACATTATACACGAAGCAACTACAGACCGTTCTACTGTAGTTAACTTAACCAACCACTCGTATTTTAAATTAGATGATGAAAATTTTATAGACGATTACGAACTACAGCTTAATTGTCCAGAAATGTTAGAAACCACAAACCAACTAATACCTACAGGGGGTATTAAAACGGTAAGAGGTAGTGAGTACGATTTTATTAAACAGCGTAGAATTGGTAGTACTAGGTTAGACACGCCTTTTGCTATAGATTTAAGTAGTGATAAAGCTGCAGAGGTGTACTCTAAAAAGTCTGGAATAGGTATAAAAACGTATACCAACCAACCTTCTGTTGTGGTATATACTCCTGATGGATTTCCAGCAATATGCTTTGAAACTCAAAACTATCCTGATGCTCCTAACCATAAAAATTTTCCAAATAGTGTTTTAAAACCTGGAGAAAAATACCATAACATTGCTATTTACGAATTTGATTTAGTACTTTAGAAACCTATTTAAGATATTGATTATGAAAAAGTTAAAATGGTTTTTATTAGTTTTTATTGGTATTGCTTTACTTATAAAGTTTATTGCAATGCCATATTTACAAGAACAAACTAAAAAACATAGCCCAGAGCAAACCGCTAATTATCATAAAAATAATAAAGACTTAAAAGTAATTTACTCTAGCCCTTCAAAAAAAGGAAGAGTAATTTTTGGGCAATTAATACCGTACAACCATGTTTGGCGTACTGGTGCAAACGAACCTACCTCCTTTATAACCGAAACAGATATAAAAATATTAAACAAAAATTTACCTGCAGGTATCTACTCCTTATGGACTATTCCTAATAAAGAAAAATGGAATATTATTTTTAATAGCGAAGTTCCAGAATGGGGTGTTACCATTTTAAGTGGAGGAAAAAAAACAACTAGAAACCCAGAAAACGATGTTGTAAACATTACCGTTCCTACAGAAAAACTTACCAGTGTAACTGAAAAATTCACCATAGATTTTGATGATTCTAATAATCTTGCCTTAATATTAGAATGGGATACTACCAGAGTAAACATTCCAATTAATTAAATAAAAATTAGCATTAAAGATTGTTAAGCACACTTACAATAAAAAACATAACTTTGCGCCAAGTTTAAATTTACTTAATGGAGCCAGTTACAACTTCTTTACTTTCTATTGTTGTTCCTTTATATAATGAGGAAGACAACGTTATTTTATTAACACAAAAAATACACGAAAGTTTGGTAGGTTACACCTATCAAATTATTTACGTTGATGATTTTTCTACCGATAAAACAAGAAAGGTTGTAAAAAACATGCAAGATGATAAGGTTCATTTTATAGAACTTAAAAAAAACTACGGACAAAGTTTAGCTCTTGCTGCTGGCCTAGATTATGCAGAAGGTGAGTATATAATTACTATGGATGGTGATTTACAAAACGACCCTAGTGATATACCGCAAATGTTAACGTATGCAGTTTCTGGAGAATATGACCTAATTACAGGTATAAGACAAAAAAGAAAAGACTCTTTAGTAAAAAAAATACCTTCAAAAATAGCTAATTTCTTAGTTAGACGAGTTACAAAACTAGACATAAAAGACAATGGTTGTGCCTTAAAAGTATTTAGTAAAGATATTGCTAAAGAACTAAATTTATATGGCGAAATGCACCGTTTTATTACATTACTTGCTTATTTAGAAGGCGCGCAAATTAAACAAGTACCGGTAAAACACCACGCTAGAAATGCTGGTGTTTCTAAATATGGCCTAGAACGTGTTTTTAAAGTTGTTGCAGACATGGCTCTACTACTTTTTATACGCAAGTATTTTCAAAGACCAATACATTTATTTGGTATTATAGGCGCACTTTTAATTTTTGCTGGTTTAGCAATTAATGCTTACCTACTTATAGTAAAGTTCGGCTTTGGTGAAGATATAGGTAGCAGACCACTATTAACTGCCGGCATGATGTTTATTTTTGCAGGTATACAACTATTTACTATTGGTATTGTAATGGAGCTTCTTATTCGTACGTATTACGAATCTCAAAACAAACGCCCATATAGAATAAAAAAAATATTTGTAGGTGACAAAGCCTCCTAAACACTTATTAACAGCTCTAAAAATTATTATTAGTGCTATTCTCGTTTATTTTATTTTTACAAAAATAGATAGTAAAGAAATAGGCGATGTATTAAAAGATGCAAAACCAATTTTTGTTGTACTTGCAATACTACTATTTATAATTTCTAAAATTATTGCTTCTGTTAGGTTAAACCTTTATTTTCAACAACTTAAAATAAATATATCTGAAAAAAGTAATCTAAAACTTTACCTTTTAGGTATGTTCTATAATTTATTCTTACCCGGAGGAATTGGAGGAGATGCTTATAAAGGGTTTGTAATAAAAAAGAAATTTAATATTGCTACTAAAAAAGTAGTTTCTGTTTTAGTTTTAGATCGCTTAAGTGGGCTATTACTTTTATTTATATACACCTGTTTTTTAGCTCTTTTTATACCAATAGATTGGTTACAGAATTTTAAATCAATATTTATTTTAGGAATATTTTTGAGTACTATTACATTTTGGTTTTTAACTAAAAAATTCTTCAGCTATACTTTACCCATTTTCTGGACTTCATTTATTTTTTCTGCTCTAGTACAAATAGCGCAATTAGCCAGTATTTTATTCTTATTAAAAGCACTTGGGGTTAATACAGATACTATTGGATATTTATTAATCTTCTTAATTTCGTCTATAGTTTCCGTTATTCCACTAACTATTGGCGGAATAGGAAGTAGAGAAGTTACTTTTTTTTACGGTGCAACTCTTTTACAATTAAACGAAACAGTATCTATAAGCGTAAGCATGTTATTTTTTTTAGTAACCGCTTTTGTTTCTCTTTTTGGAATATTTTACCATTTTAAAAAGCCAAAATTAGTACCCAAACAAAATTAGTAAACATGAATTAGGTGCATTTTTCTAAGCACTTTTTTACGGGTTGTAGGGTTTAAAAATTTTGCCTGTAACCTTGTTATTCTAAATTGATTAACGGTTACTTGATTATCCCAATCTATACCTGCAGTTTGCAATTGTTTTAAATCTTCATCACTCCCATAAACCCAATAATCATGCTTATTTTTCAGCGCTTTTATACTTGTAATATTTACAGGATTTTGATTATAAAAATCTAAAGACCAGGTAAAGTTTGAAGATACTTTATAAATATTATCTACAGGCACATTAAGTTCTTTTACTTTTTTTGCCATAGAAGAACCGCCTTGATAATCTAATAAGTTAGGGTAAAAATGTGTATTTAATACTAAATTTAAAAGTATAGCACTACCAGCTGCAATACTAATAATTCTATAAAAATACGCCTCTCTTTTTAGACAAAAATATAAGACTGTAACAGCAACAAATAAAAGTCCTAACCAAACATATATAGAATCATTTTTAAAAACAAAAAAACAAAATAAACTAGAGGCTATAAAAACTATAGCTAAAACAAAATACTGCACACCTAATAAAACTTTTATAGTACTATGTTTATTGGTTTGGTATATTTTATTTAAATAAGAAGCGGTAAGAACAGCAAATAATGGTATTGTTACATTAAGATAATGCGGTAGTTTAAATTGCGCAAAACTTATGATTAAAAATATTATAGTTATACCGCCTAAGGTTAAAAATTCTTGACCAGGCAGTCTTTTAAATTTAGTGTTAATAAATTCTTTTGCGCTATTCCAATATGCTAATAACCCAATTACTGTCCAAGGTAAAAACACCCACAAAAATGTATGAAAAAAGAAAAAATAATCACTACTATTTTTTCCAATACCATCACCACTTAAACGTTCAAAACTTTGTTCCCAGAAAATAAAGAAAATTCCACTTCTGTGGTCTTTACCTCGTATTACTTTCTCTGGATGCAAATCAAACTGATGGTAATAAGCATATAACATAGGTGCTATAAAAATTCCGAATACTACTAATGCAATAAGTACTTTCCAATTAAAAAGCACTTTCCATTGTTTAGTGTACGCCATATGGCATAGTAGCGGCAAGCCTAATACCAGAATAGCTATTTGTCCTTTTGTAGAAAATGCAATAGCTGCTCCAAATGCTCCAAGACATATTGCTAGTAAAGATTTTGTTTCTATATACTCTGCTAATTTCCAAATAGCAAAAATGGTAAATCCTGTTAAAACAGCATCTGTCCTAACATCTATATTAGACAAAAAAATAGTTTGTGCAGTCATAAATATTAATGCTGCTAACTTTCCTATTGGTTTAGTATATAGCAACTTTCCTAAACCATAACAACTATAGGCTCCTAATAAAGATGCTAATATTCCTGGAATACGATATGCCCACTCATGCAAGCCAAAAACTTTAAAAGAAAGAGCAGCCAACCAATAATGCATATGTGGCTTATCTAAATACTCATTTGGCCCTTTAAATAAATTAAGAAAATCGTTTTCTTGTACCATTCGCATTGCCATTACAGCAAATTGTGCAGAATCGTTCTCAAAAAGAGTTACAAACATTCCAGTACAATATACCAGAATAATAAGAAGCATAAAAAACCAATATCTTTTGTTAGATATCATAAAGAAAATTTCTTAAGTGCAAATATATATAACTTTACAAACAACCAACCTAATAACATACCTACACATGCGCCTGTAAAAATATCTAAAGGAAAATGCACTCCAATATATACTCTACTATAAGCAACCATTGCTGCCCAAAATAGTAGAAAAAGTCCTATGTACTTATATTTAAAAGTTAAAAGGTTTGTAAAAAACATTGCTAGAGCAAAAGAATTAGCTGCATGAGCAGAAAAATAACCATACTTACCTCCGCAATAACTTTTTACCAAACGCATAAGTGTATTTACATCGGTATTATGACAAGGGCGCAGTCTTTGCACACCATACTTAAAAAAATTTGCTAGTTGATCTGTAACACCGATCATAATACCAACACTCAGCAACAAAACAAGTGTTTTTTTTACTCCTAATTGTTTGTAGGACAAAAAGAGTAATAATAAGTATAGAGGTATAGAGTTAACCTTATTAGTTATAAATAACCAAAAAAAATCCCACTTTGGGGTTCCTAAATTATTTAAGAATAAAAAAAGGGTTTTATCTAACTTTAAAAGTTCCTCTAACATAACCGTTATTCTTCGTACCTAGAAACCTCTCTATCGTAAAAAGCGGAAGCCTCTTCAATTAAAGACTCTGCTTCTGCTTCTAGTTCTTTTTCATCTTCTTTAGAAAATTCTTCTAACCACTCCACCTCATCATCTTCCAAATTTATTATAAATCTTGGATACTCTGTATGTACAACAAAAATTGCTGTAGGATAATCTGTATTATCTCCTAATAAAAATTTTGGAAATTCCATGAATACGTATTTTATATTTATTTATTAAGCAGTACGCTTTTGGATGTATTAATTAATTTTTTAGTTAAATAATTAAATCGAAGATACAACATAATGCCCGAAGCTGTTAAACCTGTAAGTAACCCAATCCAAATACCTGTACTCTTAAAATTTGTATATAACCCCAGATAAAATGAAATAGGAAAACCTATAACCCAATAGGCTATAAATGTAATTACAGTTGGTATTTTTACATCTTGTAAGCCACGCAGAGCACCTAAAACTACAACTTGCACTCCGTCTGAAATTTGAAAAAAAGCAGCAACTAACAAAAGTTTTGCTGCTAGGGCAATTACCTCGGTATTGTCCGATAAATTTATTACATCATCCACATCTAAATACAGTGTGGGAAACCAGTTTCTACATACTAAAAACAATATAGCAAATACTATTTCTAGCAATAGAGTTAGTAAAAAAATAGATTGTCCTATTCTTCTTAATTCTGTAAAATTCTTAAGTCCTTTTTGGTTACCTACACGTATCATTGCTGCTACACCTAAGCCCATTCCAAACATAAAAGTCATACTGCTTAGATTTAAAGCTATTTGGTTTGCTGCTTGTGCATTTTTACCTAGAACACCACTTAACCATATAGCTGCGGTAAAAATAGCTACCTCAAAAAACATTTGTAGTGCCGAAGGAAAACCAAGCGATATCATTTTTTTTATAACTTTATTTTCTATTATTCTAAAGTTAAAATTAGTAACATAGCTTTTAAACTTCTCTTTTTTATTTAGTAATATCCATATATAAATAATCATAAATATTCTAGAAACTAATGTACCTATTGCTGCGCCTACTATTCCCATTTTTGGAAATCCAAAACTCCCAAAAATTAAAAGGTAATTAAGAATAATATTTATAATATTCCCTATTACAGTAGCATACATAGGGTATTTTGTTTGAGACAAGCCGTCTAAAAATTGTTTAAATGCCTGAAAAACAACTAATGGAACTAAAGAAATTGCTACTAAGTTTAAATACGGTATTGCTAGATTTACCACCTCAGCAGATTGTTTCATAGAGTATATTAAAGGCTTTGCAATAAAAACCACGCCAAATAAAGCTACTCCTAAAATTGTGCATAAAAACAACCCATGTTTAAGTGCGCTTTTAGCATCTTTTTTTTTGCCTGCTCCATCTGCTTCTGCAACAAGTGGTGTTATTGCAGTAGAAAACCCAATACCAAGAGACATTGCTATAAAAACAAAACTATTACCTAAAGAAACTGCTGCAAGCTCTGCTGTTCCTAATTGGCCAACCATAATATTATCTGCTAGTTGTACAAATGTATGCCCTAACATACCCATAATTACAGGTACAGATAACTTTATATTATATCGAAATTCTTTTGTGTATTGCTTCAGCAAAATTTAGTTGATTTATAAAAGGCAAAGATATGATTTAGGAAAGGGAATAACCTTTTAAATTAAGAAATTACATTCCTTTGGCTTCTTCCCAATATATATCCATTTCGGAAAGTGTCATATCCTCTAAAGACTTACCTAATTCTTTTGCTTTTTTCTCTAAATATTGAAAACGACCTATAAACTTTTTATTTGTTCTTTCTAAAGCATTTTCAGGGTTTACTTTTAAAAATCTGGCATAATTAATTATAGAAAATAAAACATCGCCAAACTCCGCTTCTATTTTATCTGTATCTCCTTTATTAATTTCTACTTGTAGCTCGGCTAACTCTTCTTGCACCTTCATAAATACTTGTTTAGGTTCTTCCCAATCAAAACCTACGCCTGCTACTTTATCTTGTATTCTATTTGCTTTAACCAGTGCAGGCAAACTTTTTGGCACGCCCTCTAACACGCTTTTTTTACCTTCTTTTAATTTTAACTGCTCCCAATTTCGTTTTACATCTTCTTCATTTTCTACTGTTACATCTCCATAAATATGTGGATGCCTGTGAATTAGTTTTTCACATATTTCATTTGCAACATCTGCAATATCAAAAGTGTTAGTTTCGGACCCTATCTTAGCATAAAAAACAATATGCAATAGCAAATCTCCTAGTTCTTTTTTAACCTCCTCTAAATCATTCTCTAAAATAGCATCACCCAACTCATAAGTTTCCTCTATAGTAAGGTGTCTTAAAGTCTCCATTGTTTGCTTTTTATCCCACGGACATTTTTCTCTTAACTCATTCATTATAGTTAATAAACGATCTATAGCTTGTAATTGACTTTCTCTAGAATTCATAAATAAGAGTTTGTGCTAAGGTACAAAGTAGTATGCTTTTGTGGTGTCAAAAAAAACCTCTAATTTACAATGAAAATAAAATAGTATGCTTAAGACAACAAATATCCTTCTTTATTTTTTTATCAGCTTTTTTTGTTCTTGTACCATAGCGCAGAACATAGTAAAAGAAAATGCTGAATTACAATTAATTTCAGATGTATTTACCTTTACAGAAGGTCCTGCTAGCAATAAATTAGGAGATGTTTATTTTACTGATCAACCAAACAATAAGATCCATATTTGGTCTGCAAAAAACAACTCTATTTCTACGTTTTTAGAAAATGCCGGACGTTCTAATGGATTATATTTTGACAACAACGAAAATTTATTAGCCTGTGCCGATGAAAAATTTGAACTATGGAAAATAGATGCTAAAAAAAATAAAACTATTGTTGTTGCAGATTTTGACAACTTAAAACTTAATGGACCTAACGATCTATGGGTTACTCCAGAAGGAGGAATCTATTTTACAGACCCTTATTACCAAAGACCTTATTGGACACGAACTAAAAAAGAAATTGAACAAGAGCGAGTATATTACATTACACCAAATAAAAAAACCGTACGTATTGTAGCGGATAATTTTGTAAGACCTAATGGTATTATTGGCTCTAAAGATGGAAAAACTTTATATATAGCAGATATTGGAGATAAAAAAACATACCTCTACACTATAAAAGAAGATGGTTCTTTAACCAATAAAACTCTTTTTACAACCATGGGTTCTGATGGTATGACATTAGACAACTTAGGAAATGTTTATTTAACAGGAGATGGCGTTACTGTTTTTAACTCAGATGGAAAAAAAATAAAACACATTAAAGTTCCAGAAGAATGGACTGCCAATGTAACCTTTGGCGGCACAGAACAAAATATTCTTTTCATTACAGCAATGAACAGTGTATACACTTTACAAATGAATGTAAAAGGTGTTAGGTATTAATTTATAATATAACGACTATAACTTTGTACTTTTATACAACTAGTAAAAACCCCTTCTTTTTAATTTAAATGGTAAAGCAATTTATACTTCTACTTTTTTTACTACTTAGTAGTTACTTTTTAAACGCCCAAAATAGATTTGATAACGAGGTAAGTTTACTTCAAAAAAAGTACGACTCTATTTGGGATTCAAATAAAGAAACTACCGTTTTTACGGGCAGTTCTAGTATTCGTTTATGGAAAAAACTAGATTCTATTTTTCCAAATCATCAAATAATAAATACTGGTTTTGGAGCATCATTATCGGGCGACTTAGTATACTTTACAGATAAATTAATTTTAAACTACAACCCTAGCAAAGTATTTATTTATGAAGGAGATAATGATATTGCTTATGACAAAACACCAAAGGAAGTTGTAAAAAACATAGAGTTTATTATACAAAAAATAAAAAATAAGAACCCCAATACTTATGTTGTACTAATTTCTGCTAAACCTAGTATTAGCAGGTGGCATTTTAGAAAAAAATATAAACAACTAAATAGAAAGCTATACAAGCTAACAAAAAAAGACCCTTTACTACATTATGTAGACGTATGGAAACCTATGTTAAATGGAAGAAAACTAAACACTAGTTTATTTGGCGCAGATGGTCTACATATGAACAAAAATGGTTATAACATTTGGTATTCTGTAATTAAAAAACACCTAAATTAAACTATTATGAATTTAAAAAACGTATGCCTATTTAGTGCTATAATACTCATGTTTACTTTAGTTTTTGCCTGTAAAAAAGAACAAAAACCAAAAATTAAATTTCCATCAACAGATTTAGCTAAAGAAAGTATAATACCAAAACCTTTAAAAACAATTGCAACAAATTCTGCCTTTGGTTTAGATAAGCATACTGCTATATACACAACAAAAGGTGCTGCTGGTTTTGAAAATATTGGTCTTTTTTTAGCGCAGAAAATAAAATCGAAAATACAATTAAATATTCCTGTAAATTCTGAAAACGAAAACCCGATAGAACGTGTTATATATATTAACAAATCTGACAGTTTAGATTTAAAAGAGCCTGAAGCGTATCAATTATACATAAATCAAGATTCAATTATTATTAATGCTAATACCGCTGAAGGTGCTTTTAGAGGCATACAAACCCTTAGGCAAATTATTCCAACAACAAGTAATGACACTTTAGCAAAACATAAAATTTGGCCAGTACCATCTGGTAAAATAATAGACAAACCAAATTTTTCATACAGAGCATCTATGCTAGATGTTTCTAGACACTTCTTTAGTGTAACTGATGTAAAAAAATATATAGACCTCCTAGCCTATTACAAAATAAACACACTCCACTTACATTTAACAGATGACCAAGGGTGGCGTATAGAAATAAAATCTTGGCCAAATCTTACTAAAATTGGTGGAAAAACTGAGGTAGGCGGAGAATCTGGTGGCTTTTATACCCAAGAAGAGTATAAAGAAATTGTTGCCTATGCTGCAAAAAGATATATGACAATAATTCCGGAAGTAGATATGCCTGGACACACTAATGCAGCATCAGTATCGTATCCTATTTTAAATGGCAACGGAAAAACACCAAAACCTTATGAGGGTATGCGAGTAGGTTTTAGCACTCTTGACACAAGAAAAGATACGGTATATAGCTTTATAGATGATGTTGTTAGAGAAATTTCTGCAATAACACCAGGCCCATATTTTCATATTGGAGGAGATGAAAGCCACGTAACTAAGAAAAAAGACTATATCTATTTTGTAAATAAAGTTGAAAAAATTGTTCAAAAACATGGAAAAAGAATGATTGGTTGGGAAGAAATTGCACATGCTAATGTAGATTCTACTTCTATAGCTCAATATTGGACCAACCCAAAAACGGCAAAAAAAGGAGTACTTAAAAACATGAAAATAATTATGTCTCCGGCTAAAAAAGCGTACTTAGATATGGAATATGACACCCTTTCTAAACATGGTTTACATTGGGCTGCATATATTCCTGTAGATACAGCATACTTATGGAGTCCAGAAAATCATGATGGTATTCCTAGAGAAAACATATTAGGTTTAGAAGCTCCTTTATGGTCAGAAACTATAAGTAATATTGAAGAATTGGAGTATTTAGCATTTCCAAGAATTATTGGGTATGCAGAATTAGGGTGGAGTACTCAGGAAAATAGAAATTGGGAAGATTATAAAATTAGACTAGGAAATCAAACTCCTTTTCTTAATTGTATGAATGTAAAATATTATCCTTCTAAACTAATTGATTGGAAGTAAATTACAACTACTTTTCACTTCATAAAAAAAGCCTTTACTACAATGTAGCAAAGGCTTTTTTTAGTTG
This sequence comes from uncultured Maribacter sp., assembly GCA_947504045.1. GTDB lineage: Bacteria > Bacteroidota > Bacteroidia > Flavobacteriales > Flavobacteriaceae > Maribacter_B. Next base: position 242,603 of record CANNFY010000003.1, on the reverse strand, counting down.
AATATTTCTTATTCTTCTTCAGAATTTATTTCCTCTTTTTTCTCATCAAAATCTGTAATACCTTGATCGTGTAATAAATTATACCATTGCACTACCTTTTTAATATCACTAGCATATACTCTATCCTCGTCATAATTAGGTAAAACTTCGAAAAAATACTCTTCTAGTTTAATTTTTTCTGCCTTATGTGCTACACTTGTTTTCCCTCCTTTTTCCTTTACTTGTATTCTTAAGAAAACTTCACGTAATGGTAATTCTTCATCTAAGGTATAAATTGCAATTTCAGATAATACACTTACGTTGCTACGCAATCCTACACTTATTTTTTTTCCATCTAACAAAGACTCTGCTATAAAACCAGTTCTTGTTTGCGTTAATAACTTATATAATCCTGGTTTTCCTGAAATGGATAAAATTTTATCTAACCCCATACTACTTTTAAATTTTTAAGACCGCAAATATGCTACTTTTACTTTAATTAATTAAGCTATTTAACGACGTTTTTTCATTTCAGGAAAACGCATTCTATAATCTGCCTTAACTTTTCCCTTAGAAATGTTACTTAACCTTCCTTTTAGCAAGCGTTTTTTTAAGCTTGAAAGTTTATCTGTAAAAAGAACACCTTCTATATGATCATACTCATGTTGTATAACACGAGCTAACAATCCATTATAGGTTTCTTTATGTTCTTTAAAATTTTCATCTAAATACGTTATTTGTATAGTATCTTTTCTAGAAACATCTTCTCTTACATCTGGAATACTAAGACATCCTTCATTAAAAACCCACTCTTCTCCAGACTCTTCAACTATTTTAGGATTTATAAATGCTTTTTTAAACCCATTTAATTGTTTTTTTTCTTCTTCAGACATTTCATCATCTTCTGCAAAAGGAGTAGCATCTACCAAGAACAAACGGATAGGAAGTCCTATTTGCGGTGCAGCCAAACCAACACCATGCGCATTATACATGGTCTCCCACATGTTTTTTAATAAAACATCTAACTCTGGATAATCTTTTTGTATTTCTTTACCTACTTTTCTTAAAACTGGGTCTCCGTAGGCTACAATTGGTAATATCATTACTTTTTATTTAAATATGCTTGTAATATTATAGTAGCACTAATTTCGTCTACTAATGCTTTATTTTGTCTTTGCTTTTTTTTAAGTCCACTATCTATCATGGTTTGGAAAGCCATTTTAGATGTAAATCTTTCGTCTTGCCTTTCTACAGGCATGTTTGGAAAAACTTTAGCTAATCTATTTAAAAAAGGAATTATGTGGGATTCCGACTCTGATGGCATGTTATTCATTTGTTTAGGCTCTCCAACAACAATAACATCTACCTTTTCTTCTGCTATATATTTTTGCAAAAAAGGAACCAAATCATGAGTAGCAACTGTTGTAAGTCCAGATGCAATTATTTGTAATTCATCTGTTACCGCAATACCAGTTCTTTTTCTTCCAAAATCTATGGCTAAAATTCTTCCCAAATTAATTTTTTGCAAAAATAAACGATAAATTGTTATAACTATAAATTTGAAAGATGAATTACCATACTTCGAGTTATATTTGCATAAATTTTTAGATACAAGATGACAGATTTACAAAATATTATAGAAAAAGCCTGGGATAATAGAGAGCTTTTAAAAGAAGATGCTACACAAGATGCAATTAGAAAAGTAATAGACTTATTAGACAAAGGAAAATTACGTGTTGCAGAACCAACTGCTGATGGGTGGCAAGTAAACGAATGGGTAAAAAAAGGTGTAGTACTTTATTTCCCTATTCAAAAAATGGAAACTTTAGAGGCAGGTATTTTTGAATATCATGATAAAATGCCTTTAAAAACAGATTACGAGGCTCAAGGTGTACGTGTAGTACCTGGAGCATCTGCACGCCAAGGTTCTTACCTATCTGCTGGTACTATTTTAATGCCTAGTTATGTTAACATTGGTGCTTATGTAGATGAAGGTACCATGGTAGACACTTGGGCAACTGTAGGTAGTTGTGCGCAAATTGGTAAAAATGTACACTTAAGTGGTGGTGTTGGTATTGGTGGTGTTTTAGAACCATTACAAGCTGCCCCTGTTATTATAGAAGATGGTGTATTTGTTGGCTCACGTTGTATTGTTGTTGAAGGTGTAAGAGTAGAAAAAGAAGCCGTTTTAGGTGCTAATGTTGTTTTAACTATGAGTACTAAAATTATAGATGTTACTGGAGATAAACCAGTTGAAACAAAAGGTGTAGTTCCTGCAAGATCTGTTGTTATTCCTGGTAGTTATACTAAAAAGTTTGCCGCAGGTGAGTACAATGTACCTTGCGCATTAATTATTGGAAAACGTAAAGAAAGTACAAATAAAAAAACTTCTTTAAATGATGCTCTTAGAGAGTATGATGTAGCAGTTTAATACCACTACTTTTAAAAAATAAAACTCTACTTATTTAATCTAAGTAGAGTTTTATTTTTTTATTATTATCAAGTAAAAAACTTTAAAAAATACCACCTACACAATAAGTAAGTTTTTTCTTTTTAAATAAACACACACTATTCATTCAATTTTTACGTTATAAATTCAAGAAAATGTTATTTATTTAGCGCAACCTTTTTTAAAGTTTGAATCTAAAGAATAACCTAACTTAATTACTATAATGCCAAATACCCAAAAAAAAGTATCTGCTTTAATTATCACCTACAATGAAATAGGCTACATACAGCAATGTATAGAATCTGTTTTATTCGCAGATGAAATTATTGTAGTAGATTCTTACAGTACAGATGGCACTTATGAATATTTAGTTAATCATCCTAAAGTAAAAGTAATACAACATCCATTTTCTAATTTTACAGCTCAAAAAGCTTTTACATTAAAACAAGCTACTAATGACTGGGTATTGTTTTTAGATGCTGATGAAGTGGTAACTAAAAAGTTACAATCCGAAATAATTACTACAATTAATTCTAATAGCGATAATGTTGCCTACTGGTTTTACAGAAAATTTATGTTTCAAAATAAACCATTAAACTTTAGTGGATGGCAAACCGATAAAAACTATCGTCTTTTTAGAAAAAGTAAGGCTCAATTTTCGGACAAAAAAATAGTACATGAAACTTTAGAGGTGGAAGGATCTTCTGGAATATTTAAAGAAAAATTAATCCATTATTGTTACAAAGACTATAAAGATTATAAAGGTAAAATGCTTAAGTATGGTAGGTTAAAAGCCAAAGAAGCTTTTTATAGAGAAAAGAAATTCACCTATTTATTAATGGTTACAAAGCCATTATGGAAATTTTTTAACCACTACTTTTTACGTTTAGGTATCTTAGATGGTAAAAAAGGAATAACTATTAGCTATTTAAATGCTATAGGTGTTCTAGAATATTGTAAAGAGCTTAAACGCTTAGAAAAAAAGAATGGGTTAGCCTATTATTTAGTAATGCCATAATGCGCCCAAACTAATTTTTTATTCCTAGTTTCTTTTCTTATTTCTATATTTTTTGCAATAGACTCTGGAGTTTTATATCCTCTTTTATGATCTAAATGCACACATACTGCACTATAGCGTAATTGTTTAGATTTTATACCAAAATTAAACAACCGTTCTCCTAGTTCTCTATCTTGTCCACCATATTGCATACGCTCATCAAAACCATTAACATTTACAATATCTTTTTTCCAACCAGAAGAGTTATGTCCATTCCAACTAGCATTAGTTGGAGTAATTAAATTAAATATTTTTGAAATCCAACCTTTAGCAGTAAGCTTTTTGTTTTTAAAAGTTTTAGGAATACCCATTTCTTTTAACCAGTTAATATTAAAACAGTTTTGCTGTTTAATATCTTCTAATGTAATTGCTTTAGATATATTCATAGGTAACATATAATACCCACCAGATATAAAATAACCGGGCTGTTTATTTATATAATGCACCTGAACAAAATCTTCTCTCGGAATACAATCACCATCTGTCATTATAATATATTCCGAATTACAAGCTACAACTGCCTTGTTTAATATTTTAGATTTCTGAAAACCTTCATCTTCTTGCCATACATGTACTATTGGATAAAAAACTTCTTTAGACATTTTATCTATAAGTTCTTTAGTTTTTGGGCCTGATCCATCATCAGCAATAACAACCTCAAAGTTTTTAAAAATTTGACAGTTAAAACCCCAAAGAACTTTACGCAGCCAATCTTCTGAATTATAAGTGCTTACTATTATTGAAACTTGAATATTCTTCATAAGGTTTAAAAAGATTCTAGCAAAAATATAAAACTATTATAGTTATATTATAAATAAAAATCAATTAAAATAAAACCCTCTATTTTTTTAAGCCTAATAATCTTTAAATTCTTTGTTTATCTTTAACAACTTTAAATATATAAATACACTATATACCACACTATACCTAAAGTTAACATGGCTTATACTTTACGAAAATTAAGATTGGCAATTATAAAAAAAATGCAATTCTTACCATTAAAACTATACTTAGAGAGTTATTACGAGTATTATGTTGGAAAGAAAATGGATTTAGATAACCCCATAGAATTTAACCAAAAAATACAATGGTTAAAAGCATATTATAGAGTTCCTATTTTAACCCAATTGGTAGATAAATATGAAGTTCGAAAATATGTAGAAAAAACTATTGGTTCTAAATATTTAAACCAACTTATTAAAGTATATAACAAAGCAAGTGATGTTAATTTTGATGAATTACCAGAACAATTTGTAATTAAAGCTGTTCATGGTTTCCACTTTAATCTTATTGTAGAAGATAAAAGTAAGCTCAATAAAATAAAAGCCAAGCTATTAATGACTAAATGGATGAATAAAAACCAATATACCAGAGGTGGTTTAGAATGGGCTTATAAAAATGTTACTCCAAAACTAATTGCCGAAAAATATCTTTCCGAAATGGGAAAAACTTTTATAAATGATTATAAGTTTTTTTGTTTTAACGGGGAACCTAAGTTTGTTCAAATAGACTTAGATTCTTCTTCTATAAAATCTAGATGTTTCTATGATTTAGAATGGAAAAAAATAGAAAATTTAGCAAAAGGGTTAAAAGTATATGAAGGACATGTAGAAAAGCCAGAAAAATTTAACGAAATGGTAGATATAGCTAGGAAATTAGCCAATCAATTTCCTTTTGTACGTGTTGACTTGTATAATATTAATGGAACTATTTTATTTGGTGAAATGACATTCTATCCAAGTGACGGTAGATCCGAATTTAAACCTGACATATATAACAAAACATTTGGAGATTATATAAAATTACCTAAGATTCCCAAAGGAGAAAAATATATAACATCCATCTAAATTAAAATAATTAATGAAAGTAATAAAAGAACTTCCTTTCTCAATACTACATAGTATAAAGTTAAGACTTACATCAATTAATAAAACTAAAATTCAAAATAAAAAAAAACTACCATTAATTGTTTCTTTAACTACTATTGAACCAAGATTAAAGACCTTAGACCTTGTTATTAAAAGTATCTTAACACAAGATGATTTACCTGAAAAAATTATTTTATGGGTTAACATTACCTTAAAAGACAAACTTCCAAAATCATTAATAAAACTTCAATCAGAAGTCTTTACAATTAAATATTCTAAACTAAATTGCTCACATCGAAAATTAATACACACTTTAGAATCTTACCCAAATGATATTATTGTAACATGTGATGACGATTTAATTTATAGAAAAGAATGGTTGTCATTATTATATAAAGAGCATTTAGCAAACCCAAATGTAGTTATAGGCAATAGAACAGTACATATAAATCATGATAAAGACGGAAAACCATTACCTTTTAAAAAATGGAGAAAACCATTAAATAATATAATAATAAAAAAAGCATTTTTACCTATAGGTGCTTGGGGCGTTTTATACCCTCCAAATTCTTTACATAACCAATTTTCCGATGCAGAACTATTTTTAGATTTAGCTCCAAAAGCAGACGATTTATGGTTTAAAGCTATGTCTCTAATTAATGGCACCTTATCTATACCTGCAAAAAAACAAGCAAGAGAACCTATACCTATAATTGGTTCTCAAAAAGTATCTTTAAAAAAAGATAATCTAGGTAAAGACCAAAATACATTGCAATGGAACGCACTGTCTAAACATTTTAACCTTAACACATTAATTCTTAACAAATAATATTTTTAAAAATTGACACCAGAAATAAATAAAGCCTTAGAAGTTTTACAAAACGGAGGTCTTATCCTCTACCCTACAGACACTGTTTGGGGTATTGGTTGCGATGCTACTAATGAAGAAGCTGTAAAAAAAGTGTACCGTCTAAAACAAAGAGAAGATAGTAAAGCTCTTATATGTTTAGTAGCTAATGATGCTATGCTAGAACGCCATATAGAAAATGTACCAGATCTAGCTTTTGATATTATGGACTTAGCTACCAAACCAACTACTATTATTTATGATAACCCCAAAGGAATTGCAAAAAATTTAATAGCAGAAGATAATACACTTGCTATACGAGTAGCTTCAGACAAATTTTGTCAATATTTAATAAACAAGTTTAAAAAACCAATTGTTTCTACCTCAGCAAATATTTCTGGAGAACCCACACCTAAAAGTAAAAATGAAATTAGTAATGTTATTTTAAAAGGTGTAGACTATATTGTAAATTTGCAACCAGACCAAAATTTTGGGTCACCATCATCCATTATTAAATTAAGTAATGACGGACAGGTGAAAGTGATTCGTGAATAAAATGCAAGAAAACTACAAAAACGCTCTAAAAGATTCCATATTTACTATTTTATCGCAAGCTACAGAAGAATTAGCATTAGAATCTTATGTTATTGGAGGCTATGTACGTGATTTTTTATTACAAAGAGGATCACATAAAGACATAGATATTGTTGCTATTGGCAGTGGTATAGAACTTGCCAAAAAAGTAGCATCTTTACTTCCTAATAACCCACAAGTTTCTGTATTTAAAAATTTTGGCACTGCCATGATTAAGTACAAAAATTTAGAACTAGAGTTTGTTGGCGCCAGAAAAGAAAGTTATCATGCAGATAGTAGAAAACCTGTTGTAGAAAATGGCTCTTTAGAAGATGACCAAAAAAGAAGAGATTTTACAATTAATGCCTTAGCAATTTCTCTTAATAAAAAAACTTTTGGAAACTTATTAGACCCTTTTAAAGGAGTTGAAAATTTAAATGAAAAAATAATAAAAACCCCTTTAGAACCTGGTATAACATATTCTGACGACCCACTTAGAATGATGCGTGCCATACGTTTTGCCACACAACTTAACTTTACAATAGAAAAAAATTCTTTAGATGCTATTGCTGAAAATAAAGAACGCATAAAAATTATTTCTAAAGAACGTATTGTAGAAGAGCTTCATAAAATTTTAGCAAGTAAAAAGCCCTCTATTGGCCTAACCTTATTACATAAAACTGGTTTACTACCTTATATACTACCAGAACTTGTTGCTTTACAAGGCATAGAAGAAATAGAAGGACAAAAACATAAAGACAACTTTTGGCACACCTTAGAAGTAGTAGATAATATTGCCAAAACTACAGAAAACCTTTGGCTACGTTGGGCTGCCTTATTGCATGATATTGGCAAAGCTCCTACCAAAAAATTTCATAAAAAAATTGGGTGGACTTTTCATGGGCATGAGTTTGTTGGTTCTAAAATGGTCTATAAATTATTTAAAAGGTTACGTATGCCTTTAAATGATAAAATGAAATTTGTACAAAAAATTGTACTAATGAGTTCTAGACCCATTGTAATTTCCGAAGACTTTGTAACCGACTCTGCGGTAAGAAGGTTAATTTTTGATGCCGGAGACCATATAGAAGATTTAATGACTTTATGTGAGGCTGATATAACCACAAAAAATACCAAGAAGCAAAAAAAGTATAAAAACAACTTTAAAATTGTTCGCCAAAAAATTGTTGAAGTTGAAGAACGGGATAAAGTAAGAAACTTTCAGCCTCCAATTTCTGGAGAAGAAATTATGACAACCTTTGGGTTAAAACCTTCAAAAGAAATAGGTATTATTAAAGATGCTATTAAAGAAGCTATTTTAGAAGGAAAAATAGCAAACAACTATAAAGAAGCATATGAATTTATGATTAACAAAGGAAAAAAATTAGGTCTTTCTCTAACTAAATAAATTCTACTTACCCTCTTTAGCCCCTTTACTACTTGCTTTTATCGACAAAAAACATACGTTAACTTTTTGTTAACACACAAAATATAAGAGGCACACATACACCTTTGTCTTGTTACACAACAATTAATTCTATAAAAACACTCGTCTAAATATATTTGTTTTATATCAAAAAATATTTTCTATGTGTACAAAACGAAAAAATACACATGGTAAATATGTATAAAAACTAAAATATATAAAGCTTAAACTACAGTATACTTAGTTTTCACAACTAAAACAAAAGAATTAGACAACATTACCTGTATAAAATGTAATCTTATTCCTACTTTTAAGTTTTATGTAAAACATTAACCATTTTATAAACCAAATTACTAATGCAAATTTACAGTCGCTATTCTTTACATAAGAAATGCATTCACTTTAAAAATTTGTTTGACAATTCATTAAAAAACTTTCATTTAAAAAACACCACTATTAATGAAAGACCATTAAACATGAAAAAAGACAAACAACTACTAAACATATTTTATGCATGTATTACCCTTACAATTATTGGTGTGGGTAATTTACATGCACAAACACCTGTAGATAGCTGGACAATAAGTTCCTCTCCTGCTCCTGACCAAGACACATATACCGTAGGTGGTAACACCTATGAATATGGGCAAGGAAACAACGTAGAGCTTACTTCAATAACCATAGGCACAGATGTTTTTACAATACCATTTGCTAGTCAATTCTATGTATTTAATCGCGTAGATATAGCTTCTAACCCAAATGGTGTTGCGGTTACAGGAAACAAAGCAAGTATATTTTATGAACAGACTTCTGACTATGTATACAATGCTAGTTTACCAGGAACTCCTGGAAATATAGATTTAGAATCCATTTTAAAACTCCCTATAATTAACAGAGGAGTTTTAGACGTTTTTAAGAACGACGGATCTAACTCTGGAGATGAAGGTCCTTCAAATATTGAACGTGTAGATGTTGTTTATCCTGGAATTACAATTTCAGATGCCAGCCACCTAAGTCTTAATGGATTTTTAGCTTCTGAAAAAAACGGAAACAACACCTTTAAAGCAGCTGCAATATTAACTGTAGACTCAGCTGGTGTACCAACTTCTTATGGAAACTTAGTTACAATATTAGCTAACACATCCTATGGAGAACCTACAGACAATTCTTATAACCCAGCAAGAGTAAATTCATTTATTGAAGATACAAATAGCGATAACCAACCTTTATATGTTGGTGAAAATAATGAACGTATGGGCTTAACCATGATCTCTTTTGCTGATCTTGGTATTACTGCAGGCCAAACATTTTACGGTCTTTCGTTTTTTGGAGATGATGTACAGGATACAGATAACTTACTAGATCCAACAACTTTTCCACAAACTACTACAACAGGAGCTGATATTTACGGAGCTTTAGGCGCAATAGTAACTGCTACTGGTTTTGTACCGCCTCTTGATACGGATGGCGATTTTATTCCTAACAATGTAGATTTAGATGATGATAATGATGGTATTTTAGATACCGATGAAGGTATTTATACTGCTGTTTCAGAAAATTTTGACACACCACCAACTTCAGGAACTTGGACCTTTGGCACCAATTCTAATGGTGATAATGAAGGAGATGTATATCATTCTACTGATGCTGTAACTAATGAAGGTTGTGATTTTTCTTCAATTCCTGCAAGTCCAGATGGCGAATATATTTTAGCTACAGATCCTGCAGGTGGACCAACCTATTTTAATGGTAATGCTTCTTCTTTTTCTAACCCAAATTTACTAGGTGGTTCGTTGTCATACTATTGGGTTAATGGTACGTATAGTGGTGTTGGATCTCAAGATGCCTCACAAACTAGTCAAGAAGTTCTTTTACAAGGAAGTTCTCTAACTATTAAACACACTTTTGATGCCACTGGAATATATAACAACGGTTGGCAGTTAATTGAAATAGATTTAAATGCAGCATCATGGGTAAATAATAGCGACGATAGTTCTATTACAGAGGCAGAGTTAGAAAATGTATTGGCAACGTTATCAAACATAATTATAGAAGTAGAAACAGGTGGCGGTAGTCAAGTTCCGCCTGCTTCATGTGCCGATGGTGAGTATGTAGGTATTGATGGGGTAAGTTTTACTTCAGCAGTAGATACAGATAACGATGGTATTCCAGATTATTTAGACTTAGACTCTGATAATGATGGTATTCCAGATGTTACAGAAGCTGGTGGTACAGATACAGATGGTGATGGTGAAATAGATTACCCAACACCAGGTGATCCAACTTCAATGACCGACACAAACGATGATGGTTTTGCAGATGAAATAGCAACAACGCCTTTACCAGATGAAGATTCTGATAATGATGGTATTAAAGATAGATTAGATCTAGATTCTGATAATGATGGTATACCAGATGTTACCGAAGCCGGTGGTACAGATACAGACAGTGATGGTGTTATAGACACCTTCGCAACAGATACAGATAATGACGGTTTAGCAGATAGCGTGGATTCTGTAGGTCCTGCATCTCCAGGAACTCCACTAGAAAATCCAGATACCGATAGCGATGGTTTTGATGACAGAATTGATACCGATTCTGATAACGATGGTATTTCAGATGTAATAGAAGCTGGTGGTTTAGACCCAGATAACGATGGTGTTATTGGTACAGGTACTATAGATGATGAGGATAATGATGGATTATCAGATATTGTAGATACAGATGATAATGCAACACCTACAGCTACCGATGGCCCTGGCACAGCACTCCCAATAAATAATTTTGACGGAGACAGCGTACCTAATCATTTAGATTTAGATAGTGATAATGACGGTATTTATGATGTTTACGAAGCAGGTAACGATGCTTTAGACACCAATAATGATGGTGTTATAGATAGCAATGATACAGATTTTGCAGATTCGACAAATAATGGTCAAGCAGATAACTCAGAAGGTACAACACCTATTAATACAGATACTACAGGTGGTGCCGATTATTTAGATATTGATGCTGATGACGATGGTATTCCAGATAACGTAGAAGCACAACCAACAGCAGCATATGTTGCTCCAGCTGATGCTTTTAACGTCTCTGGTGTAGATACCAATTATCCTAACGGATTAAGACCAGAAGATACCGATACCGATACAACGCCAGATTATTTAGATACAGATTCTGATAATGATGCTATTGATGATGTTGTAGAAGCAGGACAAGGAACTATGGTAGATCCTTTAGCAGATGCAGATAATGATGGATTAAACGATGCCTTTGATGATACCGCTGGTAACGATGTTAACAACGATTTAAATGCTGGTGCAACAGATACCGATAACGAAGATGATACTGATTTAAATGAAGTAGATTTTAGATCGGTATTAGATACCGATGGTGACGGTATTACAGACACAGTAGATATTGATGATGATAACGATGGTATCTCAGATGTAGATGAAGCTAATGGAATAGATCCAAGTGCAGATACGGATAATGACGGTGTTCCAAATTATTTAGATGATAATCCAACAAACCCTGCAATAGGGAATGCAAACGGAACAACCGAACCAGCCTTCGATTTTGACGGAGACGGTATTCCTAATCACTTCGATTTAGATAGTGATAACGACGGAATACTTGACGTATACGAAGCAGGTAACGATGCGTTAGACACTAATAATGATGGTGTTATAGATAGCAATGATACAGATTTTGCAGATTCGACAAATAATGGTCAAGCAGATAACTCAGAAGGTACAACACCAATAAATACAGATACTACAGGTGGTCCCGATTATTTAGATATTGATGCTGATGACGATGGTATTCCAGATAACGTAGAAGCACAACCAACAGCAGCATATGTAGCTCCAGCCGATGCTTTTAACGCCTCTGGTGTAGATACCAATTATCCTAACGGATTAAGACCAGAAGATACCGATACCGATACAACACCAGATTATTTAGATACCGATTCTGATAATGATGCTATTGATGATGTTGTAGAAGCAGGACAAGGAACTATGGTAGACCCTCTAGCAGATGCAGATAATGATGGGTTAAACGATGCCTTTGATGATACCGCTGGTAACGATGTTAACAACGATTTAGATACAGGTGCCATTGCAACTGATAATGATGATATTCCAACAACTACAGAAGTTGACTTTAGAGAAGTAGCAGATAGCGATGGTGATGGTGTTCTAGATACTACCGAAGTTGAAGATGGTACCGATCCTAATAATCCATGCGATTATATTATTGAAAGTGCAACACTTCCAGTTTCTGGAGATTATTTAGTAGCAGATTGTGATGGAGATGGCGTAACTAATGAACAAGAATTAGATGACAATACAAATCCAGAAGACCCATGTGATTACAATAGAGGTAATATTACATTAGATCAAACTGGAGACTACTTACTATCCGATTGTGATGGAGATGGCGTAACTAATGGAGAAGAATTAACTCCTCCAGATGGGGAAACTCCAACTGATCCAGATAATTCATGCGATTATATAATTGAAGATATAACATTAACTCAAACGGAACCTTACTTAACATCAGATTGCGATGGTGATCAAATTACTAATGGACAAGAAATTACTGATGGTACAAATCCTCTAGATCCATGTGATCATGTTGGAGGTACAGTTCCTGATGGTAGTATTTGCGATATAGAATTTGAACATGACGTTGTAGATCCAAATGTAAATGATGGTGTTTTTAAAATTAAATACATAGAAGCATACCCAGATAATACAGTAAGAATATATAACAGATGGGGCGTATTAGTTTTTGAAACAAATGGCTATACTAATGACAATAATGGTTTCCGTGGTATATCAAACGGAAGAGCCACAATTCAACAAAACGAAAAATTACCTGTGGGTATATATTACTACATAGTAAATTATACAAACCTTGGAGAAACCAAGAAAAAAGCTGGTTACTTATATATTAATAGATAAAAAATAAAAACATCCCCCTAAAGTAAAAAAAATATGAAAAAAGTATATTTAACATTACTGCTTGCCCTTACCTCTATCGGAGGAATAATTGCACAACAAGATGCGCAGTATACACAATATATGTACAATACTATGTCTGTTAACCCTGCATACGCTGGTTCTCGTGGTGTTTTTAGCATTACTGGTTTGCATCGTTCTCAATGGGTAGGCTTAGATGGTGCACCAACTACTCAAACCTTAAATTTTAATACTCCAGTTTCTAAAAGAGTAGGTATTGGTTTATCTATTGTAAATGACGAGATTGGTAATGGTACAAATCAAGATACTTATTTTGATGCGGTGTTCTCATACACCGTTCCTACTTCAGACACAGGAAAACTATCCTTCGGATTAAAAGCTGGTGGCCATTTATTAAATATTGATTTTAATAAATTAAGAAATTACAATCCCGCATTTAACCCTTCCGGATATCAAGATATAGATAAAAAGTTTTCACCAAACTTTGGTGCTGGTGTTTATTACCATACAGAAAAATTCTACGCAGGATTATCTGTACCTAACTTTTTAAAAACAGAACATTTTGATAATTCAGGAAGTTCCTCAACTGGTTTAGCACAAGAACGTATGAATCTTTATTTTATAACAGGGTATGTATTTGACCTTAATCCTGATTTAAAATTTAAACCTGCAGCACTTTTAAAAGCTGTACAAGGTGCACCTTTACAAGTAGATGTGTCTGCAAATTTTATGCTACATGACAAATTAACCCTTGGTGCAGCATACAGATGGGATGCCGCTTTAAGTGCCTTGGTTGGTTTCCAAATTTCGGACCAATTTATGGTAGGTTTAGCGTATGATAAAGAAACTACAGAATTAGGAAATACAGCTTTTAATGATGGTTCTTTTGAAATAATGTTACGTTATGAACTTAAAACAAGATATAACAAAGTATTAACCCCTAGATTCTTTTAATAGCTAACAAAATGAAAAAAATAAAATATATATTCCTAGGATTAGCAACAATGACAGCTGTGGTTAATGCTCAAGAAAAAAAAGAAATTAAAGCAAATCAAAATTATAATGATTATGCCTATGCACCAGCCATAAATTCCTACGAAAAATTGGTTAAAGATGGGTATTCTAAAGAAGATATTTTTAAAAACTTAGGAAACGCTAACTACCTAAATGCCAATTATGAAGAGGCTACTAAATGGTACGAGCAATTATTCCAACTAGAAAATACTTCTATAGATTCAGAATTTATGTATCGCTATGCGCAAAGTTTAAAATCTTTAGAAAAATATGAAGAATCAGATAGGTGGATGCAGAAATTTAAAGCTAGCAAATCTGGTGATCAAAGAGCAATTAAATTTGGCAACAACTTAGATTATTTAGATAATATTGAAAGTAATTCTAATAGGTATGATGTAAAAAATTTAGCAATCAATTCTAAAGAATCCGATTTTGCTCCATCAATTACGGATAAAATGTTGGTTTTCTCTACTGCTAGAGATAGTGGTATAACTTCTAGAAAAGTTCATGAATGGAATAATAAAGCTTTCTTAAATCTTTACAAAGCCACTCCTAATGAACAAGGAGAATATATAAATGCCTCTAAACTTTCTAAAAAACTTAATAAAAAAACCCACGAATCCTCTACTGCCTTTACAAAAGATGGTTCTACGGTATATTTTACAAGAAATAATTCTGAAAATGGAAAATTTTCAAGAGATGAAGAAGGTGTAAGTAGACTAAAAATTTATAAAGCAACTTTAGAAGAAGGGGAATGGACAAATATTCAAGAACTACCTTTTAATGGAGATAATTATTCCGTTGCCCACCCTACCCTAAATAAAGAAGAAACAAAACTATATTTTGCTTCTGATATGCCAGGAACATTAGGAGAGTCAGATATTTTTGTAGTAGACATAAACTCCGATGGTAGTTATGGTACTCCTGTAAATTTAGGAGAAAATATAAATACAGAAAGTAGAGAAACTTTCCCATTTATAACTTCAGAAAATAAATTATACTTTTCTTCAGACGGGCACCCTGGTTTAGGAGGTTTAGATGTTTTTGTTACTAATTTAGAAAATACTGAAAGACCTACTATAGAAAACGTTGGAAGACCAATTAATAGTGAAGAAGATGATTTTTCTTTTATTTTTAATGAAGAAACTAAAATTGGTTTTTTTGCTTCTAATCGTGATGGCGGACAAGGAGATGATGATATTTACGAGTTTAAAGAAAACAAAGCTTTAGATTTAGATTGTCATAATAAAATTGCTGGTGTCATAAAAGATAAAGAAAGTGGAGCGTTATTAGACAATTCAGAAGTTACTGTATATAATAGTGCTAATGAGATTGTTGCAAAAGGCTTAACAGACTCTAACGGTGCATTTGCATTAGAAGGCAATTGCGATAAAGGAGATTACAAATTAGTAGCAACTAAAGATGAGTATAACCAAGAAGATAAAGTCTTTGCAACTGTAAATGCTAAAGACGTAACAGATATAGAGCTTTCTCTCGAAAAAACAAGAATAGCTGCACCTATTGGCACAGACTTGGCTAAATACTTAAATATTACTCCTATCTACTTTGACTTTGATAAGTCATTTATCAGAAAAGATGCTAAAGTAAGTATGGAAAAAGTACTTACATACCTAAAAGAATTTCCAGAAGTTCATATTGAAGTAAGATCGCATACAGATTCTCGTGCAAATGATTGGTATAACGAAGGTCTTTCTGTTCGTAGAGCTAAAGAAACAAGAGCATATCTTATTTCTCAAGGAGTTTCAGAAGAAAGAATATCATATAAAGGTTTTGGAGAAACTGAACTTACGAACGAATGTAGTAATGATGTTCCTTGCCCTAAAGAAAAGCACCAAGCTAATAGACGTTCAGAATTTATTGTTATAAAATAATTTATGTTTAAAAAGAGAGAAAACTATGGTTTTCTCTCTTTAATATCATAAACAAGAAACACAAATATTTATTTATGTAAAAAAAATTACACAAAGTCATGTACATCTTTTAGTAAGAAGACAACATTAAAAAAATGCTACTTCATTTATATATTAGATAATAGACACTAAAACACATAATTCCCCTATAAACTACCTATGAAAATATTCCCCCAATTATTTTTAACAAAAAAAGATAAAGTAAAAAAAGAAGTATTCATTTTTTTACTCTTCCTATTAGTTTTCATCCCTTTCCAATCAATACAAGCGCAGCTTAGTGATGTGCATTACTTGCCGCCATTAAGGCAAAGGGCAACAGATATGGATGATCAAGCAGTGTATTTATCTACTCCAGAAACAGATGCTTTTGACGTACATATTTTTATAGGTACATCTACTACGCCTCAAATTGTACAGGTTTCTAATACTGCACCATATATTCATACTTTACCCAATGGTAATAACAATATTACCATGGTAACTCCAGAAAATGTTAATGCTATTTTAAGTACTAGTGGTCTTCGGTTTGAAGCTCCTGGTGGTGAAAAATTTTATGTAAACTATCGTGGTAAAAATAATGCGCAAGGAGCATCGTTAACCTCTAAAGGTAGGGCGGCAATGGGTACACACTTTAAATGGGGTGGTGTTCCTTTAATTAGAAATAGAAGTATTCATAATGCCACATTAGGTATTATGGCAACTGAAGACAATACGGTAGTCACTATATCGGATTATAATCCAGAAACTAAGTTTAGAGATGGTACCACAGTAGATGGTTTAACCGATGATATATTAACCGTCAATTTAAATAAAGGTCAAAGTTATGTAGTAGAAAGCCGAGGAGACCTTGGAGATGCAAATAAAGATGGTTGGTTAGGTGCAGACATTGCTTCTAACAACAATATTGTTATTAGTAACGGTAATATTTTAGTAGGTGTAGATGCCAATTCTACTGCTCAAGATGCTGGTATAGATCAGCCAGTTCCAATAGAATCTCTAGGTCGTGAATATGTTTTTATTAGAGGTAATGGTGGTAACAATTTAGAGTTTCCAATAATTATTGGTACTGTTAATGGTACCGATATATTTGTAAATGGCGCAACTACCCCAATAGCAACTATTAATGATGGAGAATACTTTTTAATTCCAGGTTCTAATTATACAGGTACAACACCTGGTAGTAACCTTACGGTTACAACATCAAATAATGTATATGCTTACCAATGTTTAGCAGGAAGTACAAGTGTTGCTACAACAGGTTTAAACTTTATAGCTCCGGTAAATTGTCTGTTACCAAGTGAACTAAACAATATTGCAGAAATAGAAGATTTAGTAGGTACAGTAATTTCCGGTGGTTTAACCATTTTAGCTTCTTCAACTACTTTAGATAGTAATATTATTGTAACAGATGAAAATGGTGTGGTTACATTACCAGCATCTCAAGAAGCACAAGGCTTACCTTGGAAAAGTTTTTATGTGCCAGGTGTTACTGGTAATGTTTCTGTAGAATCTTCAGGTCCAATTGCCGTTGGTGTAGTTGGTTTAAGTGGAGCCCTTGGTATTGGAGGTTACTTCTCTGGTTTTGATACGGTTCCTGTAGTGGATTACACTATTTCTGGTGACGGTTGTGTAGGAAGTGAAATTACATTAACAAATACTTTTGACACCTACCAATGGTATAGAAACGGAGAATTAATTCCTGGTGCAAACCTTTCTTCTTATACACCAACTACTCTTGGTGATTATTATGTTGAAGTTTCTTCAGGTGGCTGTTTTTACAATTCTAATGTTATCAATATATATTATTGTAATCCAGATATAGCAGTAACAAAAACCGCAGATAAATCAACGTATTCAGAAGAGGAAACTGTTACTTTTACTATAACTGTAGAAAGTTTAGGGGTACACGATGTTACTAATGTTGTAATCAACGATGTCTTACCTACTGGTTTAACCTTATCTAGTGCAACACCTTCTTCTGGAACTTGGTCTTCTCCAAACTGGAGTATAGGTACAATGACAGGTGGAGAAAAACAAACTTTAACCCTTGTTGCTATACCCGATGCAATTGAGTCTCCTACAAGAGAAGTTTCAATTACAAATACGGTGTCAAACTCACAAGATCAAGTAGACTCTAATGAAACGGCAGATGATTTAGAAGAAACGATTACTATAGAAAACAATGATGATGATGGCGATGGTGACCCAGATGCCACAGATCCAGACCCTAATGATGCTTGTGTGTATAGCACAAACCAAGTAGTAGCTAATGTTGATCCAATATGGAATACAACAGATTGCGATGGTGATGGCGAAGATAATGGAACGGAAATAGCAAACGGTACAGACCCTGCAGACCCTTGTTCTGTAACAACACCAACGGAGCGTGAAAGCACAGATGAGAATTATGCCGTTTGGGCAGCAGCAGATTGTGATGCCGATGGTAATGTAAATGGTAGTGATCCAAATCCATTTAATCCAACTGCAACTGATGATTTTACCACAGCAAGTGTAACTATTGCAAAAACATTTAATGTTTTAAATAATGACGACTTTTTAGTAGGCAGTACCATTACAGATTTAGGTACGGGTACCGCTTCTGGTACAGTTGTTATTAATAACGCAACAGGAGAAATTACCTATACGGCACCAATAAGTGAAAATTTCTCTACGGTTTCTATAGATTATCAAGTTTGTAATGGTACTATTTGTGCCACTGCAATATTTTATGTAGAAATTCCTGCATGTATAGATTCTGATGGCGATAATGTGTGTGATGCTGCAGAAACACCTGCAACGGTTAACGATCCATGTCAACCTTCAAGTGACCAGTATTGGCAACCGCAAGGAACAAATGATTGTGATAATGACGGACTTACCAATGATGAGGAGGCAGCTGCAGGTACAAATCCTAATGAAGCTGATAGTGATGGTGATGGTATAGATGATGGTACAGAAATTAATACAGATGGTACGGATCCTTTAGATGATTGTAGTTCTAACGGAGGTACTCCTTTAAGCACAAGCGATTGTGATGATGATGGACTAACTGAAGCCGAAGAAGCTTCTGCTGGTACAGATCCTACAAATCCTGATTCAGATGGGGATGGTGTAAAAGATGGTTGGGAAATAACTGTTGATGGTACAGACCCCCTAGATTTATGTAGCTACGATATTGATAGTGCAACAGAAACACCTAGCACTGCTTGGAATACAGCAGACTGTGATGGTGATGGTATTGATAACCAAACCGAAGTAGCAAATAACACAGATACTCAAGAACCTTGTGATCCTACACAAACAGCTGGTTATACAGGTTATGATGCTAGTAATGCTATTTGGGCAGCAGCAGATTGTGATGGTGATGGTGTTACTAATGGTACAGAAGATACTAATGGTACGGATCCATATAATACAGATACCGATGGTGATGGTGTTCCTGATAATACTGATACCGATGCAGTAGATCCTTGTTCTCCAATACAAGCAGCAGGGTATACTGGGTATGATGCTAGCAATACAACTTGGGCAAATGCAGATTGTGATAACGATGGCGTTACTAATGGCTCAGAAGATACTAATGGTACCGACCCTTATAATAATGATACGGATGGTGACGGTGTTCCAGATGATTTAGATACAGCTCCTCTTGATCCTTGTTCTCCAACACAAGCAGCAGGGTATACTGGTTATGATGCAACTAATACAATATGGGCGAACGCAGATTGTGATGCGGATGGTGTTGATAATGGTGTGGAAGATACTAATGGTACAGATCCATATAATACAGACACCGATGGTGATGGGGTTCCTGATAATACAGATACTAACCCACTAGACCCTTGTGATCCAGCACAAACAGAAGGCTATTCAGGTTATGATGCTACTAATACAATGTGGCAAAATGCAGATTGTGACAATGATGGTATAACTAATGGTACAGAAGAAACTAATGGTACAGATCCTTATGGAACAGATACCGATGGCGATGGTGTTCCAGACAATTTAGATACTAATCCATTAGATCCATGTGATCCTTCACAAGCTCCTGGCTATACCGGTTATAATGCTTCTAATAGTATTTGGCAAGCAGGTGATTGTGATAATGATGGCATAACTAATGGTACAGAAGAAACTAATGGTACTGATCCGTATAATACAGATACCGATGGCGATGGGGTTCCTGATAATACTGATAATGACCCACTAGACCCATGTGACCCTGCACAAGCTGCTGGTTACACTGGTTATAATGCTTCTAATACTATTTGGCAAGCTGGTGATTGTGATAATGACGGTATAGATAATGGTACAGAAAATACTAACGGTACTGATCCGTATAATAGCGATACCGATGGCGATGGTGTTCCAGATAATGTAGATACTGACCCACTAAATCCTTGTGATCCAGCACAGTCAGAAGGTTACACAGGTTATGATGCTACTAATACCATTTGGCAATCAGCAGATTGTGATAATGACGGTATTAATAATGGAACCGAAGAAACTAATGGAACAGATCCGTATAATACCGATACCGATGGTGACGGAGTTCCGGATAACACAGATACAGCTCCACTTGATCCTTGTACACCTACGCAAGTGCCAGGGTATACTGGTTATGACGCTTCTAATGCTATTTGGCAAGCGGCAGATTGTGATGAAGATGGTAATACCAATGCTACCGACCCTAATCCTTTTGCGCCAACTGCAAATGATGATTATACAACAGCAACTGTATTGGAAGAAAAAACAATAAATGTTTTATTTAATGACGACTTTTTAGTTGGCAGTACCATAACAGATTTAGGTACGGGTACAGCGGCTGGTATTATTAGTATTAATCAAGCTACTGGCGAAATTTCATATACGCCTACTAACGGTGAAAACAATACTACGGTAACCATAGTGTATAGAGTTTGTAATGGAACCGTTTGTGACGATGCAATTTTATCGGTAGAAACACCTGAATGTTCTGATCTTGATGGAGATAATGTATGTGATGCAGCTGATACTGCACCAAATGACCCATGTGAACCTAGTTCGCATGTAGATTGGAGACCACAAGGAACTAATGATTGTGATGGTGACGGATTAAATAATAATCAAGAAGCTGCAGCAGGTACCGATCCAGCAAATTCAGACTCAGATGGTGATGGAATAGATGATGGCACAGAAGTTAACACAGATCTTACAGATCCATTAGATGATTGTGATTCTGTTGGGGGAAGTCCTTTAGGAACTAGTGATTGTGATAATGATGGATTAACAACAGATGAAGAAACAGCAGCTGGCACAGATCCTACAAATCCAGATTCAGATGGGGATGGAGTAACAGATGGTACTGAGGTGAAAACAGATTTTACAAATCCTAATGATTTATGCGATTATGTAATTACAAGTGCTACAGAAACACCTAGTGCAGCTTGGAATGCCGCAGATTGTGATGGCGATGGTGTTACTAATGAAGAGGAGTTAACCAATAACACCGATAGTTTAAATCCTTGTGATCCTTCGCAAGCAGCTGGATATACCACGTATGATGCTAGTAATGCCATTTGGGCAGCAGCAGATTGTGACGGGGATGGTATAACTAATGGTACAGAAGACACCAATGGTACCGACCCATATAATACAGATACCGATGGCGATGGTATCCCTGATGATACAGATACCAATGCCTTGGATCCATGTGATCCAGTACAGGCTGCAGGTTATACAGGTTATGATGCTACCAATACTATTTGGGCAAATGAAGATTGTGATGGAGATAATGTTACTAATGGCACAGAAGATACTAATGGTACCGACCCTTATAATGCAGATACCGATGGGGATGGAGTTCCTGATGATACGGATACTAACCCACTAGATCCATGTGATCCTGTGCAAGTGGCTGGTTATACAGGCTACGATGCTACTAATGCTATTTGGGCGGCATCAGACTGTGATGGAGATACAATAGCTAATGGTGTAGAAGATAATAATGGTACAGACCCTTATAATAATGATACGGATGGTGATGGCGTTCCTGATAATACCGATGATAATCCATTCGACCCATGCGATCCTTCACAAGTTGCCGGTTACACAGGTTATGATGCTACCAATACTATTTGGGCAGCAGCAGATTGCGATGGTGACGGAGCAAGTAACGGAGTAGAAGCTGCTAATGGTACAGATCCATATAATGTAGATACTGATGGAGATGGAGTTCCAGACAATGCAGATGCCGAAGGTAACAATCCTTGTAACCCAATACAAAATAGAGGGTACACAGGTTATGATGCTAGTAATGCTATTTGGGCAGCAGCGGATTGTGATGGCGATGGTATTGCTAATGGTATGGAAGACACTAATGGAACCGATCCATATAATACAGATACAGATGGCGATGGTATTCCTGATGACACAGATACCGCTCCTTTAGATCCTTGTAATCCAACACAGGCAGCAGGCTATACTGGATATGATGCTACCAATGCTATTTGGGCAGCAGCGGATTGTGATAACGACGGTATTGATAATGGTACAGAAGATACCAATGGTACAGATCCATATAATGCAGATACAGATGGCGATGGTTTTCCGGATGCTACAGATAATGCACCACTTAACCCATGTAATCCAGTACAAGCTGCAGGTTATACAGGTTATGATGCTACCAATGCTATTTGGGCAGCAGCTGATTGTGATGGAGATAATGTAACAAATGGCACAGAAGATACCAATGGTACAGATCCATATAATGCAGATACGGATGGAGATGGTATTCCTGATGACACAGATACTGCTCCTTTAGACCCTTGTAACCCAACACAAGCAGCTGGGTACACAGGCTACGATGCTAGTAATGCCATTTGGGCAGCAGCAGATTGTGATGGCGATACTATTGCTAATGGTGTAGAAGATAATAATGGTACAGACCCTTATAATAATGATACGGATGGTGATGGAGAACCCGATAATACAGACACTGCGCCTTTTGATCCATGTGGACCTACACAGGCAGCAGGATACACAGGTTACGATGCTAGTAATGCCATTTGGGCAGCAGCAGATTGTGATAATGACGGTGTAACTAATGGTACAGAAGATACCAATGGTACAGATCCATATAATGCAGATACGGATGGGGATGGTATTCCTGATGACACAGATACCGCTCCTTTAGACCCATGTAACCCTACACAAGCAGCAGGCTATACTGGATATGATGCTACCAATGCTATTTGGGCAGCAGCAGATTGTGATGGAGATACTATTGCTAATGGTACTGAAGATGCCAACGGTACAGATCCATATAATGCAGATACGGACGGTGATGGTGTTCCTGATAATACAGATACTGCACCTCTTGACCCATGTAGCCCTACACAAGCAGCAGGCTATACTGGATATGATGCTAGTAATGCCATTTGGGCAGCAGCAGATTGTGATGGCGATGGTGTTGTTAATGGAACGGAAGATACTAATGGTACAGATCCATATAATACAGATACGGATGGGGATGGTATTCCTGATAATACAGACTCTGCGCCTCTTGATCCATGTGGACCTACACAAGTTGCTGGTTACACAGGTTATGATGCTACCAATACAACTTGGGCGGCAGCAGATTGCGATAATGACGGTGTTGTTAATGGCACAGAAGATACCAATGGTACAGATCCTTATAATGCAGATACGGATGGAGATGGTATTCCTGATGATACAGATACCGCTCCTTTAGATCCTTGTAATCCAACTCAAGCATCTGGATACACAGGCTACGATGCTACCAATGCTATTTGGGCAGCTGCAGATTGCGATGGTGATACTATAGCTAATGGTACAGAAGATACCAATGGTACAGACCCTTATAATGCTGATACAGATGGGGATGGTATTCCTGATGATACAGACACTGCTCCACTTGATCCATGTAACCCAACGCAAGCGGCAGGATACACTGGTTATGATGCTAGCAATACAACTTGGGCAGCAGCAGATTGTGATGGAGATGGTGTTGTTAATGGCACAGAAGACACCAATGGTACAGATCCATATAATACAGATACGGATGGGGATGGTATTCCTGATAATACAGATACAGCTCCTTTAGATCCATGTAACCCAACACAAGCCGATGGATATACAGGTTATGATGCTAGCAATGCTATTTGGGCAGCAGCAGATTGTGATGGCGATGGTGTTGTTAATGGAACGGAAGATACTAATGGCACGGATCCATACAATGCAGATACGGATGGCGATGGCATTCCTGATAATACAGACACTGCACCTTTAGATCCTTGCGGACCTACACAAACAGCAGGGTACACAGGTTATGATCCTAGTAATGCTATTTGGGTAGCAGCGGATTGTGATGGAGACAATGTAACTAATGGTACAGAAGATACCAATGGTACAGATCCATATAATACAGATACGGATGGCGATGGTATTCCTGATGATACAGATACCGCTCCTCTTGATCCATGTAACCCAACACAAGCGGCAGGGTACACAGGCTATGATGCTACCAATGCTATTTGGGCAGCAGCGGATTGTGATAACGACGGTGTTGCTAATGGTACAGAAGATGCTAATGATACCGATCCTTATAATGCTGATACGGATGGCGATGGCATTCCTGATAATGAAGAATCTATTAATAATACCGATTCTTTAGATCCATGTGATCCTTTACAAATAGCAGGGTACACAAGCTATGATGCTAGTAATGCTATTTGGGCAGCAGCAGATTGCGATGGGGATGGTATTAACAATGGTACAGAAAGTACTAACGGTACAGACCCATATAATACAGATACGGATGGGGATGGCATTCCTGATAATCAAGAAGCCATAGATGGTACTAACCCATTAGATGATTGTGATTCTATTGGAGGAAACCCTCTAGAAAGTAGCGATTGTGATAATGACGGTTTAACTAATGCAGAAGAAGAAGCTTTAGGAACAGACCCTAATAATTCAGACTCGGATCAAGATGGTATTCTAGACGGACAAGAGGTTTTAGATAATACAGATCCTTTAGATGATTGTGATTCTATTGATGGAACACCATTAGACGAGAGTGATTGTGATAATGATGGTTTAACTAACGCCGAAGAAGAAGCCTTAGGTACAGACCCTAATAATGATGATACTGATGGAGACTCTATTATAGATGGACAAGAAGTTTCTGATGAAACGAACCCTTTAGATCCTTGTAATCATATTGGAGGAATGGCTCCTGATGGAATTGCATGTGACATTATTTTTGAAAACGACCTTGTAGATCCTAGCATTACAGACGGAATATTCAAAATAACTAACATTGAAGCTTATCCAAATAACACTGTGAAAATTTATAACAGATGGGGAGTATTGGTTTTTGAAACCAGTGGTTATAATAATGGTAGTAATGGATTTAGAGGAATCTCTAATGGAAGAGCAACAATAAATAAAAACGAAAATTTACCAGTTGGTATTTACTATTATGTTGTAGAATATATTAACCTTAATGAACCAAAAAAGAAAGCAGGTTACTTATATATTAACAGGTAATTTTTACATTTAACAATAAATAAAAAGGGACGATATTTAAAATATCGTCCCTTTTACATTTTATCTCTATTTCAAAATATCTTAGTTCATTTATATTTTATTTTAGAGTAAAGAACAGTAATTTTGTATACTATTATTATTTCCATAATAAAATACAAATATGAAAGAAAACAAATCGGTAATTTACTGGCTACTTACAGGATGTATTTTAATTTTTATTATGGTACTTGTTGGCGGTATTACTAGATTAACCCACTCTGGACTTTCAATATCTAATTACAAATTAATTTCAGGCACAATACCTCCATTAAATTCTCAAGAATGGCAAGAAGCTTTTGACTTATATAAACAATACCCAGAATACCAAAAGCTAAATTATCATTTTACAATTGATGATTTTAAATCTATCTTTTTTTGGGAATGGTTACATCGCTTTATTGGCAGATTTATAGGTATTGTATTTATTATTCCTTTTTCTTTCTTCTTAATTAAAAAAAAATTAAACAAAACCACCTTAAAAAAATGTATTATTCTATTAGGCTTGGGTGCTTTTCAAGGTTTTCTTGGGTGGTATATGGTTAAAAGTGGATTAATAGACAGGCCCGATGTCTCTCATTATAGATTAGCAGCTCACCTTATTACAGCATTTATAACTTGTGCTTATAGTTTTTGGGTTGCTCTAGATTTAATCTTCCCTGAAAGAAAACCAGCCGTATTAGAATTTAAAAAATTACTTCGAGTTGCATTATTCTTATTAATTACTCAAATAATATGGGGAGCGTTTGTTGCCGGTTTAGATGCCGGATTTATTCATAATCATTGGCCTTTAATGAGCGAAGGAAAGTTAATTCATAAAACCGTTTTTATAGAACAAACTCCTGTAATAAAAAACTTTATAGAAGGAAAAAGCGGAGTGCAATTTATACATAGATACCTTGCATATATAGTAGTAGCCATTATTTTATATATTGCATATAAAGCAAAAAAAATAAATACAACCGCAATGCAAAAAAAAGGGGTTAACTTTTTAGTTGGGCTTGTTGTATTGCAATTTATTTTAGGGGTTTTAACCTTAGTTTTAGCAGTACCATTATGGTTAGGTATTACACATCAGATCGTTGCATTTTTATTATTAGGAGCTATGACCTTTACTTTACATAGATTCTCTAAATAATAAGTATTTATTGTAACTTTGCCTACTCACAAATTTTCAGTTAATGATTTACAAGGTTAGAATAATTTTAGATGCCTCCGAAGATATATTTAGAGATTTAGAAATAGAATCTCATACTTCTTTAGAAGACTTTCATAATGCCATTACACAAGCTTTTGGTTTTTTAGGAAATGAAATGGCTTCTTTTTACACTTGTGACCAAGAATGGAACCAAGAAGAAGAAATTGCTCTTTTTGATTTAAGCGAAAGTGGCTCTGATGTTCGTTTAATGAACGAAACTTTTTTAGAAGACATTATCACAAAAAACAATCCTAAACTTATTTATGTTTATGATTTTTTAAGCATGTGGACATTTCTTATTGAACTGGCTGATATTGTTGAAAAAGAAGATGGAAGAGCGTACCCAAATGTGCTATTTAGTTTTGGAGAATTACCAGAATCTCCTCCAGAAAAGAAATTTGAAGCAGAAAAAGATTCAGATGCATATGATTATGATGATTCTATCGACAATTATGATGATTTAGATTTTGACGAAAATTGGAATTAATTTTTTTTCAAAAAACTACTATTATTATTTACCTCAAAAACCATAAACTACTATTAAACACTACCATTTAATATGATTAACTTATACCCTACTCAGATAGAAAGTATTTCATTACACCGCGTTGGAAATAAAAATAAAGGAGAAGGTCTTTTTCTTTCTTCGGAAGCCTTTGGCTTAAATGATGAAACTACCGGATTATTAAAAGAGTATTTTTTTAAACCTTTTAGAGAAAAAGAAGAAAACTACTTTAAACTTTCTAATGAAATTGACGTTGAATTTAATGAGATTTACAAAATAGTTTCTGATATTTTTTTAAACCCTTCTAGCTTACACTCTAACTCTAAAAGAATAGCATCACATTTATTTGAGCAATCTAACCATCCGCATATTAAAAGTGGAGAAGTTTATGTTACACACTTATCTAATATTATGTTAGATAATGTAAAGGTAGAAGCTGTTGGAATTTTTAAAAGTGAGCTTAAACATGATTTTCTTCAGTTTGAAGAAACCGATGAAAATTTAAATATTTTAGTACAACAAGGAATAAATATTAATAAACTAGATAAAGGGTGCTTAATTTTTAACACTGCTAAAGAAGAAGGTTTTAAAGTATTATCTGTAGATAGTAATAGGTATGACACTAAATATTGGTTAGAAAACTTCTTAGGTGTAGAAGCTCTTGCCGATGAAAATTTTTATACCAAAAACTATATAAAACTATGCCAAGACTTTGCTAAAGATGTTGTTTTACCAGCAGAAGACAAACAACAAGAAGTTCTTTTTATGAATAGAGCAGTAAACCATTTTGCCAAAAATGATGCTTTTGAAGAAAACAATTTCTTGAATGAAGTAATGGAAAATCCAGAATTAATACCGGAATTTAAACATTATAAAGTAGAAAAAGGGCCTAAATATAGTGTAGAAGATGTTTCTTCTTTTGACATTGCTAATAAAGCAGTATCTGATGCTCGTAAAAAGATTAAAAATGTTATTAATTTAGATACCAACATTCAAATAAAAATGGATTTTATAAATCCGGAATCTGCAGAAAAATTTGTAGAAAAAGGATGGGATGAAGAAAAACAAATGTACTATTACTTAGTATACTTTAATAAAGAGGAAAAAAATTAATTAAAAAAAGGTCTGTTTTAAACAGACCTTTTTTATTTAAAATTTTCTTTCTATTATTTCTTTCATACTTACATCTTCATAATTTCTTTTTACAAAATCTAAACCAAGCTCTAAAATTTGCCCCATTGATTTACATTTTTTAAAATTCATATCAGAAGTTAAATCATAAATAAGAGTTTTTAAATTATTTACATTTTCTGGAACAGATATTGTGTCTTTTTTACAAATATCTACAAGTCTAGTTAATCTAATTTGCCAACTTATAATACGCTTAGCAACTATTGAGCGTTCCTCAACTTTATATTGATCTATAGAGTTTTTTTGCAATTTACTTCTGACCAACTCTACCATTAAAAAGTTTTCTTTAAAAAACTGTGGCCTATACACTTTTAGTTTACCTTCAAAACATTGTTGATCAAAATCTATTGCTCTAATTTTATATACAACATGATCAAAATCATGCGTTGGTACAATAACATAATTGTAGGAGCGCATATCGCCAAGTAACCTAATCATACATCGTTCATTAAACTTAACAAACTCTTTTGCTAACTGAGACTTTTCAGACTCTGTACATTTTGGCAACATTTCTTTTATAAAAAAATCTCCAGGTATTCCTGCAATATGCTCTTCAATTAGGGTGTCTTTATGTACTAAAAAGTTTAAATTATAAGGAGACAACATATGCTCTAACTCTAAACCATATATTCTAGAAGCATCTGTTTTTTTTACATAAAAATAAGTAAAGTTATCATTAAGAATATTTCTAACCTTTATTCTAAATGGTTTAGAATTACCAAAGGTACAATAGTCTACTGCATCAATATTTAGGTATTGAATAATAGAATTACCTCCATCTGAATGTAAAATAGAATATACTTTTTTTAAACTTAAATCTATCTCTTGTCTGTCATATTCAGAATAATAAACCCTAATCCATAAAGTATCTTCATCATTAACATCATAAACCGTAACCGAACCTGCAAAACGCAATAAATCATCATAAAAAACAGGTATTTCTACCTTTCTATTATATTTTCCTAAATATGCATCTAAATCCTTATTAACAGGATAAGCAGGCTTTTTTTTAGACATTAATTTCTCCTCAGACATCTTTCTCTTTTTTTAATACTACGAAACACACAAGTTAAACATAACTTTATATAAATAAAAAGTTTTAATATTTTATTAGCTACATATATAATGTATATTATACAGAGAAAAATTGTAACAAAAACATCTTTATTGCGTCTTGTTAGTATAATCCTTTTAAACAAAAATTATTTTGGAGAACATTCTTAAAGTAAATAATCTCACCAAAAAATACGGTTCTCTTACTGCTGTAAAAGATTTATCCTTTACTATAGAAAAAGGAAATGTTTATGGTATTCTAGGCCCAAATGGGAGTGGAAAATCTACTACATTAGGAATTGTTTTAAATGTTGTTAATAGAACTAGTGGAAATTTTTCGTGGTTTAATGGAAATGTTTCTACCCACGAAGCTCTAAAAAGAGTTGGAGCTATAATTGAAAGGCCTAATTTTTATCCATATATGACAGCCTCTCAAAACTTAAAACTAGTTTGTAAAATAAAAAATGTTTCCGAAAATAAAATAGAAGAAAAACTAGAACTAGTTGGACTATTAGATAGAAAAGATAGTAAATTTAGAAGCTACTCTCTTGGAATGAAGCAACGCCTTGCTATAGCTTCTGCCCTACTGAATGACCCAGAAATTTTAATATTAGACGAGCCTACCAATGGTTTAGATCCACAAGGTATTCATCAAATAAGAGAAATTATAAAAAAAATAGCCGCACAAGGAACCACAATACTCTTAGCATCACATTTATTAGATGAAGTAGAAAAGGTATGTAGCCATGTTATTATTTTAAGAAAAGGAGAAAAACTATACGCCGGTAGTGTTGACGGTATGTTAGCTAGTTATGGTTTTTTTGAACTGAAATCTAAACAACCAGAAAAGCTTATTAACATTTTAGAAAAACATGGTGATTTTAGTGAAATTAAATTTGCAAACGGGCTTATAACTGCAATTTTAAAAGCGGAATTAAACGCTGAAGAACTTAATAAATATCTATTTAACAAAGGAGTTATTTTGTCTCATTTAGTAAAAAGAAAAGAAAGCTTAGAAGAGCAATTTTTAGCATTAACCAAAAAGCAATCTAACTAATTACTCTTAAAAATTTAAATCATGATTAGATTACTTCAAATAGAATTTATAAAACTATGGAATAATAGAGCTAGTAAAATACTAATTGTATCTTATTTTGTTTTGCTCTGTTGTATTGCTTTAATATCTGTTATTAAATTTCCTTTTGGCAAAGGAATATTATTAGCAGATTTGGGTATTTTTAATTTTCCTTACATATGGCATTTTAACACATTTATTGCCGCCTTTTTTAAGCTATTTCTAGCTATTGTAATAGTATCTATGATGGCTAATGAATATAGTAATAAAACCATAAAACAAAACTTAATAGACGGTTTATCTAAAAAAGAATTTGTGCTTTCTAAGTTTCTTACAGTAAGTATATTTTCTTTAGTCTCTACTATTTTTGTTTTTATTGTTTCTTTAATTTTAGGGCTTAAATATTCTGATTATAATGAAATATCTATAATATTTTCTGACTTAGAATTTTTACTTGCTTTTTTTGTAAAACTTTTAGGCTTTTTCTCTTTTTGTTTATTCTTAGGAATTTTTGTTAAAAAATCTGCCTTTGCTCTTGGTTTTTTAGTTTTATGGTTAATTTTTGAACAATTTATGTACGGAATATTAGGTTGGAAATTTACAAGCTGGGAAACGGCACAAAGTATAAAAAACGTTTTTCCTATGGAGTCTATGCAAAATCTAATAAAAGAACCTAGTAGAAGATTAGATGCTGTACAGGAACTAGGAAACCAAATAGGAACAAACCTTTCTTACGATTACCATGTGCATTGGTACCAAATACTAATTGTTCTTGTTTGGACTATGGTATTTGTTTACGCTTCTTATGCTCTACTTGAAAAAAGAGATTTATAATACAGAATTTCAACTAAAATTTAAATACAAAAAGATATAACTATAAACCTTAAACTATTACCACTCTTTTTGTACTTTTAAACCATGAAATTTAAGGTAGTATCAGAGTTTAAGCCAACAGGAGACCAGCCAAATGCAATTAAACAATTAGTAAATGGCATTAACCAAAAAGAACAATACCAGACCTTACTTGGGGTTACTGGTTCAGGAAAAACTTTTACGGTTGCTAATGTTATAAAAACGGTTCAAAAACCAACTTTAATTCTTGCGCATAACAAAACACTTGCTGCCCAATTATACTCTGAGTTTAAACAATTTTTTCCTGAAAATGCTGTAGAGTATTTTGTTTCCTATTATGACTATTACCAACCCGAAGCATATATACCTACAAGCGGAACATATATAGAAAAAGACCTTTCTATTAATGAGGATATAGAAAAACTTAGATTAAGCACTACATCCTCTTTATTATCTGGCCGTAGAGATGTTATAGTTATTGCATCCGTTTCTTGCTTATATGGTATTGGTAACCCTATAGAGTTTCAAAAAAACGTTATTTCTATTAAAAAAGACCAAGTTATTGCTAGAACTAAGTTTATGCATCAACTTGTACAAAGTCTTTACTCCAGAACAACTACCGATTTTAAAAATGGTAATTTTAGAGTAAAAGGAGATGTTATAGATGTGTTTCCTAGTTATGCTGACCATGCTTTTAGAATTCACTTTTTTGGTGATGAAATTGAAGAAATAGAAGCTTTTGACCCTTTTAATAATAATGTAATTGAAATATATGAAAATTTAAATATTTACCCTGCTAATATGTTTGTAACCTCACAAGATGTGTTGCAAAATGCCATACACCAGATACAAGAGGATATGGTTAAACAGGTAGATTATTTTAAAGAAATTGGAAAACATTTAGAAGCAAAACGTTTAGAAGAACGTACCACTTTTGATTTAGAAATGATTCGAGAATTAGGCTATTGCTCCGGAATAGAAAACTACTCTCGTTATTTAGATGGTAGACAACCAGGAACAAGACCTTTTTGTTTATTAGACTATTTTCCTGATGATTATTTAATGGTAGTAGATGAAAGCCATGTTACCATACCACAAGTACATGCTATGTATGGCGGTGACCGTTCTAGAAAAGAAAATCTTGTAGAATACGGTTTTAGATTGCCCGCTGCAATGGATAACAGACCTTTAAAATTTGAAGAATTTGAAGCCTTACAAACCCAAGTACTTTATGTAAGTGCTACACCTGCAGATTATGAGTTAGAATTAAGCCAAGGCGTGGTTGTAGAACAAGTAATAAGACCAACAGGCTTATTGGATCCTATTATAGAAGTTCGCCCTAGTGAAAACCAAATAGATGACTTAATTGAAGAAATACAAGTTAGGGTAGAAAAAGACGAAAGAACTTTAGTTACCACTCTTACCAAAAGAATGGCTGAAGAACTTGCAAAATACCTTACAAGAATAAATGTAAGGTGTAGATATATACATAGTGATGTGGATACTTTAGAAAGAGTAGAAATTATGCAAGATCTAAGAAAAGGTATTTTTGATGTCTTAATTGGAGTTAATCTTTTACGTGAAGGATTAGATCTTCCAGAGGTATCTTTAGTCGCAATTTTAGATGCCGATAAAGAAGGATTTTTACGCAGTCACAGATCCCTAACTCAGACCATAGGAAGAGCTGCAAGAAACTTAAATGGCCTTGCAATTATGTATGCAGATAAAATTACAAAAAGCATGCAAAAAACTATGGACGAAACTACCTACCGAAGAGAAAAACAAATTGCATATAACATAAAAAATAATGTTACTCCAAAAGCATTAAATAAAAGTTTAGATAGTGCTCTGGCAAAAAATTCAGTATCTACTTATCACTTTCAAAAAGAAGAATTACGAGCTGCAGAACCAGACATGGATTATCTAACAAAAGAGCAAATTGAAAAGCTAATTAAAGACAAAAGAAAGGCGATGGAAAAAGCTGCTAAAGAATTAGATTTTATGCAAGCAGCAAAATTAAGAGATGAAATAAAATTATTACAAGACCAAAAATAAGTGTTCATTTAAGACAGAAAAACACTTTAAAAACAAAAAAACACCAAACACAAATAAAAACTTTACTTAAACACAAATAAAAAACTGGAAAACAAATAGTTAAATACAATATTTAGACATGTCTAAATTTGTAAAAAAGCAAAAAAATGAGCGTTTTAATTACTTAAAACGCTCACTAACTAACCAACTAAAAAATCATTTAAAATAATACAGTAAACACTGTAACTGTAAAAATAAATGACAAAATTATTACAGACTTATTAGTCGTTTTTCTTTTGGTAAAGCCTCTTCTTTTTTAGGTAAAACAAACTTTAAAATTCCATCTTCATATGTAGCATTCACCTTCTCCTCTGCCACAGAATCTGGCAAATTAAAAGCTCTTTTAAAAGCCATTTTTTTAAATTCTCTTCTTGTATATTTAAAATTTGACGCTTCTTTTTTATCTTGATTTTGACTTTCATCTGCAACAGAAACAGACAAAATATTCTTATCAATTTCTATCTTAAATTCCTCTTTTTTTCTTCCCGGAATTAGCAACTCTATTTCAAAAAAATTATCTCTTTCTAGAATATTTGTTGGAGGTATTTTTGCTCCAAAATTTTCTATTCCACCAAACCAATCTGGCTTAAGTATTTCATCTAGTAAAGAAGGCAAAAACACATCACTTTTTCTTACTGTACTCATAACTATTATCTTTTAAAAATTAATTTATTATTTATACTATCTAGATAGTCAAAACGTATACCATTTTAAAAAAAATGTCATTTTGTCTGTGTTTAAATTTAAAATAAAGACATTTTGACATGCTGCTTAAGTTTTCAAATTAAAGAATAGCAAAAAGCATTGTATTAAACATTTTATAATAACTTGCTAAAAAAATGAAGTAAGATGACGAATAATGATATTTTTAAGAAACTTAGAGTTGCTCTTATGCTACGCGATGACAATATTGTAGATATCTTAAAATTAGTAGACTTTAATATATCTAAAAGTGAGTTAGGTGCATTTTTCAGAAATGAAGATCACCCAAAATA
Organism: uncultured Maribacter sp.; assembly: GCA_947504045.1. GTDB lineage: Bacteria > Bacteroidota > Bacteroidia > Flavobacteriales > Flavobacteriaceae > Maribacter_B. The sequence goes on along the minus strand of CANNFY010000003.1, from coordinate 207,917 downwards.
CATGGAGTGTGGCGATCAAGTATTACGCAACTTTTTAAATGGCTTAGTTATTCATTTAAGAGGAACAAAGGAAAACCCTAAAACTCCTGCCGAAGCGCTTGCAAATAGCTTTAAACCGAGCTCTCCTAAACCTAACCCAATTAACAAAAGACCCGACTTTAAAACACAGCAAAGAAAAAAAGTTAATAACGATTTAAGTAATGTAAAATATAAAAACAAAAAAAAGTCCTGATTTAGTCAGGACTTTTTTTTACTCATATACCTATTTAACTCTTAATACGAACAGGCATAGTGTATATTTTACCTTCTGTATATTCCTCCAATGCTACTTTTTTATAATTAAGATTTCCTTTTACAAACCCCTCTAACCTGTAATTATTTGTAGAAACAGACAAAACAACTATTTCACTTTCTTTGTTTACAGTAAATCGCACTTGAGCGGTTGCATCAACATCTTTACTTGTTAATGTATTTTTAGAAAGTAATTTTGCAATTTGTGTAACTAATTTTTTTCCTGGCTTATCTTCTACCGTGTTGTTTGCAAATGTGTTTCCTACAAAAAGAAGCATTGCAACTACTAATACTAGACTAATTTTTCTCATGACTTGTTGTTTTAAATTAATTGATTGATGTTTAATAATTGATGATATGCTTAAAAGACGACACAGCACAACAAATTGTTACACACAGTATCTTTTTTAACATTTTTTTAGCTACTTAACCCATCTATACAAAACACTTAAAACACAGAAAATAATCTAGTTACACTATTAAAAAGAACAAAAAAAGAGGGTAGCGTTTTATAAAACACCACCCTCTTTTATATATTTAAAAAAGTATTTTAGCTTAATACAGCCTTTACTTTATCTGCAGCTTCTTTAAACTGTACAGCAGATTGTACTGCTAAACCAGAATTATCTATTATTTCTTTAGCTAACTCTGCGTTTGTACCTTGTAAACGAACAATGATTGGCACTTGAATAGCATCTCCCATATTTTTGTAAGCAGCTACAATACCTTCAGCAACTCTGTCACAACGAACAATACCACCAAAAATATTAATTAATATAGCTTTTACTTCTGGATCTTTTAAAATAATTCTAAAAGCCTCCTCTACTCTTTTTGCATCAGCAGTACCACCTACATCTAAGAAGTTAGCTGGCTCACCACCTGCCATCTTAATTAAATCCATAGTTGCCATTGCCAAACCAGCACCGTTAACCATACAACCAACGTTACCATCTAAATCTACATAATTAAGACCTAATGCTCCTGCTTCTACTTCAATTGGGTTTTCCTCGCGTAAATCGCGCATTTCTGCATATTGCTTTCTTCTGTACAATGCGTTATCATCTATAGATACTTTTGCATCTACAGCCATTATCTTATCGTCTGATGTTTTTAACACTGGGTTAATTTCAAACATACTAGAATCACTTTCTACATATGCTTTATATAAAGAAGCAACAAACTTTGTCATTTCTTTAAATGCCAATCCAGACAATCCTAAATTAAAAGCTATTTTTCTAGCCTGAAAAGGTAATAAACCTGTAGCTGGATCTATCTCTTCTGTAAAAATTAAATGTGGAGTGCTTTCTGCAACCTCTTCTATATCCATACCACCTTCTGTAGAATACATAATCATATTTCTACCTGTAGCACGATTTAAAAGTACAGACATATAAAATTCACTTGTTTCGCTATCGCCAGGGTAATATACATCCTCAGCTACTAAAACTTGGTGTACTCTTTTACCTTCTGCAGAAGTTTGCGGCGTAACAAGATCCATTCCTATAATGTTACCAGCAATTTCTTCTACTTCTTTTAAATTTTTTGCTAGCTTAACACCACCGCCTTTACCACGACCACCAGCATGTACTTGTGCCTTAATTACGTGCCAACCTGTACCAGTTTCCTCTGTTAATTTTTTTGCAGCATCTACAGCCTCTTTTGCACTTTGTGCCACAACACCTCTTTGGATGCGTACACCAAAACTTGCTAAAATTTCTTTTCCTTGATATTCGTGAAGATTCATGTATCTAGTTTCTTAATGTTTGTAAGCAAAAATAATAAACCAAATGCATTTACCCTAATGAAAAAAGCAACCTAAAACAATTAATGATCAAAACCATCAAAATCTAACGGGTCGAAGTTTCTAAAATGCCCATTTAACTCTATAGTTTTCTTTGTTCTATTCACCTCTTCTAAAACAGCAATAGTTTTTAATAAGTGTTTTTTTAGATAAAATAATCTGTCATTCTCTTTAACTATCTGCAAAAGCTCATATTCTTGCTTAAAAGAAAGTCCAATTTTATGCGCCAACATATAGCTATTAAATTTAGAAATTGCTATTGGCGTAAACACGGCACCCATTAACATATATAAGGTTTCTATTGCTTTTAAAACTTCTTTTTTTAATTCCTCATCTGCAACATAGTCTAACTCTAAAAAAGAAACTTCCCCACTTGGGTATAGCTTACCATTAATAACTGGTATAAACTCTTTTATAGAAAAAACTTGCCTTGCAACACAAATTACATCCATTTCGCCACCCTCATAAGTAGTAACTACTTCTACAAGTTGTGCTTCTATACCGTAATCTATTTTCCCATCAATATAAACAGGAATACCAAATGTAATAGCCTCATTTCTACAATCACTTATTAACTCTTTATAACGATCTTCAAAAACATGCAATGGAATTGTTTCTCCCGGAAAAAAAATAGATTGTAACGGAAACATTGGCAATATCATAGTACTTTTTTTAAATAAATATACCACCTATAATAAGTGTTTACAAATATAATAACATTTAATAAGTGTTACAATTATCACAAATTGTTGTATTTATAAATATTGCTGTTATTTTTTTTGTGTAACAAAAATAGTATTCTAAATTTGCTCAAAATTATGACTAATTATGAAGCATTCTGATTTGCTTACAATCGCCAAAAAGTATGGCGACCCGGTATATGTTTACGATTCTGAAAAAATTATTTCTCAGTTTCAAAGATTAACAAATGCATTTAACGGAGTAAAAAAACTTAAATTAAATTACGCTTGCAAGGCATTATCTAATATAACTATCTTAAAACTAATGAATAGTTTAGGTAGTGGTCTAGATACCGTATCTATTCAAGAAGTACAACTTGGGTTAATGGCTGGTTTTAAACCGGAGTCTATCATATTTACGCCAAACGGTGTTTCTTTAGAAGAAATAGAGGAAGCATCAAAATTAGGTGTACGTATAAATATAGACAACCTTTCTATATTAGAACAGTTTGGTAGTAAGCACCCGAATGTTCCTGTTTGCATACGTATAAATCCACATGTTATGGCTGGTGGAAATTCTAATATTTCTGTAGGTCATATAGATTCTAAATTTGGAATAAGTATTCATCAAATTCCGCATTTATTACGTATAGTGGAACTTACTAAAATGAATATTAATGGTATACACATGCACACTGGAAGCGATATTTTAGATATTGATGTTTTCCTTTATGCTTCTGAAATACTTTTTGAAACTGCTAAGAATTTTAAAAATTTAGATTTTATAGATTTTGGAAGTGGTTTTAAAGTACCATATAAAGATGCCGACATAGAAACTAATATTGAAGAGCTTGGAAAAAAATTAAGCTCTCGTTTTAATGAGTTTTGTAAAGAATACGGTAAAGAATTAACGCTTGCTTTTGAACCTGGTAAATTCTTGGTAAGTGAAGCTGGTTCTTTTCTTGCTAAAGTAAATGTTGTTAAACAAACTACATCTACTGTTTTTGCAAGTATAGATTCTGGTTTTAACCATTTAATAAGACCAATGCTTTATGGATCTTACCATAGAATACAAAATATTTCTAACCCAGAAGGCAGAGAACGTTATTACTCTGTTGTAGGTTACATTTGTGAAACTGACACCTTTGCTAGTAATCGTAGAATAAACGAAATTGCAGAGGGCGATATTTTGCAATTTAAGAATGCTGGTGCCTACTGCTTTACAATGGCTAGCAATTACAATTCTAGATTTAGACCACCAGAAGTATTATGGCATAACGGTGAAGCAATTTTAATTAGAGAAAGAGAAACTTTTGATGATTTAATTAAAAACCAAGTAGACGTTAAAAACTTATTTTCTACTAAAAAAGAAAAAGCCACGGTTAAATAAACCATGGCTTTTTTTATACTAAAAATATTAAAGACTATTCTCTAATAGTGTTTGTAATTTTTTTGCACGTGCCTCTACATGGTGCACATTAGTTGTTGGTTTATGATCTAAAACCAAAGTGTTATCCGCAAAAGTAGACCATCTACTTTCACTAGAAATTCCTTCTTCGTTTTTAATAACCACTTTAGTTAACTCATCTGCAATAGCTTCTTTTCCCATATCATCTTGACAGATAGATTTTAATGCTGTAAGCAAAGGCTGAAAATATACTTGTGGCCAAGATTTTTGATACAAATGACTCATACCATCTACTTGCAATGTACCCCAATCAACATCTACTTCTAAATCTTTACCAACAACCTCTTTAAGCTCCTTTAAAAATTGTTGAAATTCGTTTTCTTGAAATTCTTTTGTTATTCTTCTTTCTGCTAATCCCATAATTTTACTTTTATTATTTATAATTTTAATTCAAAGGCTTCTTTTAATTTATTCTTAAAGCTTTTTGAAAATTTACTTTTAAAATTTATTCCTATTATTAATTTATTTTTAGATTCTTCTATTTGAATAGACTCTTCATTAGATATAATAACTATTTCATTTAACTCTCCTAAGGCTTGTTTCCCAACATCATCTTTACCTATAGATGTTATAATTTCTTCTAAAACACTTAAGAACTGTTTAAATTGGTACTTTTCAACTTCAGTAAACAAACTATTTTCTAATAGCTTACTTTGCAAACCAAACCCAAAACTACTTTTGAAATTTTCAGCACTAGTTTTAAGTATTTTTTTTAATTGGTAATTAGTTGGCACCTCTTCTTCAGGAACTTTAAAATACTCCCCATCGGTTAGTACTTCAAGTAATGACTCTGGATTTAAAATCTCAATCGCCTCTAACGCATTAACATTTACATAACTAATAGTATTAGCAACAGTTACAAAAACCATGTTACCATCAGAATTTAATTTTAACGCTCTCCCTTCTAAAACCAAACCAGAAGAAAAACTTATTTTAACTACAGCACCAGAAAAATTCCCAATCGCATCTTCATCAAAAGAAATTATTTTTTTTAATACCTCAATTGGGCTAGTAGCTTGAAGCATTGTAATTACTTTTTCTAAAATCATATCCAAATTCATTTATTCTTTATAAAACCATAATTAAAATTAGAAATCATAGTCCCTTAATTAGGTTTATGTACACAATATCAATTTCTGGTATAAAATTATGGGGAAGATTTTTTTTTACACCCCCTGTATTCCGTGAAAATTGAAATTGTAAACTCGAACTACATCTTGACGAATTTTAAAATAAAATGTTATATATTTCGTTAAGTTTTTAGTTAATCAAAGACTAATTACAAAAAAACAAATATGAAAATAAGAAGGAATAAAAAATATATATACCTAGTTCTTATTAGTTTAATTACCTTAACCACTTCTGCACAAGAAGTAACATGGTTAACATGGAATGAAGCTGCCGAATTAGTAAAAACAGAAAAAAATCCTAAGAAAATTTTTGTAGATGTTTATACGGACTGGTGTGGTTGGTGTAAAAAAATGGACAAAGACACTTTCCAAAATGCCGAAGTTGCCGCATATATGTCAGAGAATTACTATATGGTAAAATTTGATGGCGAAGGAAAAGACCCAATAGAGTTTAAAGGAAAAACATTCAATTTTGTTCCTAGTGGCAGAAATGGCTATCATGAATTTGCTGCTGCTCTAATGCAAGGCAAAATGAGCTACCCTACTACAATTTTTTTAGATGAAAAAATGGACATGCTTTCCCCAGTACCTGGATACCAAAAGCCAGAACCTTTTTTACAAATAGCAAAATACTTTGGAGAAAACATACACAAAGAAAAAGATTGGAAAACATATGCTGAAGAAGGAAAATAACTTCTGTACTACAACAACAAAAAAGAGCTGTTATAGTACATATAACAGCTCTTTTTTTATCTAAAAAGCAGAAAAATCTATCTACTATAATTAGGCGATTCTTTAGTTATGGTAACATCATGTGGGTGACTTTCATTAATACCACTAGCTGTAATTTTCACAAATCTACCTGTTTCTTTAAGTGTTTCTATATCTTTAGCTCCGCAATACCCCATACCTGCTTTTAAACCACCAACAAATTGGTGTATACTTTCAAACAACTCTCCTTTATACGGTACTCTACCAACAATACCTTCTGGCACTAATTTTTTAATATCATCTTCCACATCTTGAAAATAACGATCTTTAGAACCTTGTTTCATTGCTTCTACAGAACCCATACCTCTATAAGACTTAAATTTACGTCCTTCATAGATAATAGTTTCTCCTGGAGACTCTTTTGTACCTGCTAAAAGAGAGCCCAACATTACTGTATCTGCACCCGCTGCAATAGCTTTTGGAATATCACCAGTGTAACGAATACCTCCGTCTGCTATAACTGGCACACCAGTTCCTTTTAATGCTGCTGCAACTTCTAAAACTGCAGAAAACTGAGGAAAACCTACCCCTGCCACAACTCTTGTTGTACAAATAGATCCAGGACCAATGCCAACCTTAACAGCATCTGCACCAGCATCTACTAAATATTTTGCAGCTTCTGCTGTTGCTATATTACCAACAATAACCTCTAATTCTGGAAATTTACTTTTTACTTCTTTTAAAACAGAAACCACTCCTTTAGTATGCCCATGAGCTGTATCTATTACAACTGCATCTACACCAGCATTTACCAAAGCTTCTGCTCTTTCGACAGCATCTGCCGTAACCCCTAAAGCTGCAGCTACACGTAACCTTCCGTATTTATCTTTATTTGCAATTGGTTTTTGGGTAAGTTTTGTAATGTCTCTAAAAGTAATTAACCCTACAAGTTTATTATTCTTATCTACTACTGGTAATTTTTCTATCTTTTTTTCTTGAAGAATACCTTCAGCTTGCTCTAAAGATGTACCTTCTGCAACAGTAACTAAATTAGAAGAGGTCATAACCTCAGCAATTGGTCTGTTATTATTTTTCTCAAATCTTAAATCTCTATTGGTAACTATTCCAATTAATTTTCCTTCATCATCTACAATTGGAATACCTCCAATACTATGCTCCTTCATATTTGCCTTTGCATCACTCACAAAAGAATTTAAAGGCAGGGTTACTGGATCTATAATCATCCCACTTTCTGCACGCTTAACTTTACGCACTTTCGTAGCCTGTTGCTCTATAGTCATGTTTTTATGTAAAACACCTATACCACCTTCTTGAGCCATTGCAATTGCCATTCTAGATTCTGTAACTGTATCCATGGCAGCAGAAATAATAGGAACGTTAATAGTTATGTTTCTTGTTAATTTTGTTTGAATGCTTACTTCTCTTGGAAGAACTTCAGAATAAGCAGGAACTAAGAGTACGTCATCGTAAGTAAGACCTTCTCCAACAATTTTATTGAGATGTGCTTGCATGGCAATTATAGATTTAATTGCAGGCAAATATACAGTTTTTATTAATATGTATTCTGTTTTCCTAGCAGACTTTAGCTTCAATAAAATTTGCCTTATAAGAGAAAATTAAAATTCTTAAACATCTAACACAAAAGGTTTCCTGCTTATACTACTATGTAAATAAACAGAAAACCTTTTATTATAATTTATTTATATACAGAACGAGCCTGTTTTGCCCATGTAATTAATGCTTCTTTTTCTGCATCTGTCATACTACCATGTGTCCATGTATATTCTTTTAAAGGCATTTTATTTTCTTCTACTTCTTCAATAAGCTCCTCTAATTTATGATCTTTCTTTTTATCACTATAACTACTCCATCCTGTAAGGTTAAAATGCTCATTTCCTTCTTCTACATGATCTGCCATCCACATAGAAACTGGAGCAATAGATCCATACCATGGATAAACTGTTTTATTGGTGTGACAATCGTAACATTGCTTTTCTAAAATTGCAGCAATTTCTTTAGATGGTTTAGTTTCTAATTCAAAATCCGCTACATCTCTAATTTCTGCATTATTCTGTTCTACACTAAAAAATTGTAACACAATAAACGCTAGCACTAAACAAACTAAAATTATTTTAATTACTTTTTTCATGATCTAGATTTTAATATTATAATTTAAACTGCAAGGTTGTATAAAAATTTCTTGGAGCAGACGGTATTATTCCTGGACCAGGATAACCCGTAGCTCTTCTTGTAAAATAAGCCTTGTTTAATACATTATTTATTCCTGCCTCTAATTTAAACTTTTTATAACTATAAGACAATGAAAAATCTAACACATTATAAGCTGGTATTTCTCCAATAACACCACTTAAATTACCTTCTACCGCATTAGAAGCGTCTGTAAATTGAGAAGACAAATAGGTGTATTGAATATTGGAAAGTATATTTTTATACCCAAATCTAATTCCTGTTTTAAGATTTAAATTTGGAATAAATTCTACTTTATTCCCCTCTATACCGTTTTGCTCAGACTTTGTGTATTTAGAATCTATTATAGATGCATTTATAAAGTAATTAAAGCTGTAGTTACTATTCTTTATAAATAGTTTATTTAAATTAAAATCAACCAAAGACTCTAGGCCATACATTACTGCATCTCCTACATTATTACGTTCACTTTTTACACTTCCATCAGAAAAAGCTCTTTGTACAAAGCCAATTCTATCTTTATAAAACAAGCCAAAAAAGCCTATATCATAGGAAACTATATTATTGTAATTACCTCTAAACCCAATATCTGCGGTAAATCCTTTTTCATCAGATATATCTGGACTTATAACAAATGCTGGATTTACAATACTAATATCTGAAAAAGTAACAGACCTATAATTTTGCGAAATATTACCATAAACCTCTAGATCTGTACTTGGTTTGTAACCAAGCCCTAGTCCTAAAAGCACAAACGAGCGTTCTCTTTCTTCTGCATCTTCTATAGTTTCATTTAAAATTACATTACCCGCAGCATCTGTATTTATGTTTTTAAAAAAACCATCACTTTCAGTTTTTATATGCTCTAATCTAAATCCTGGCGTAATAGATAACTTCTCATTTAAATAAAGTATATTTTCTCCAAAAAGAGCAATATTAAGATTTGGGTATTTATATTCAGATTGGTTCGGATAGTTTGGATAATCGTCTAATTGAATATTAAAATTTGCATCGCTACCATTAGAGCCTGGTCCTTGTTGCGCAGTATTATTTGCTTTATAAAATTTAGTTCCTACTAAAAAAGTCGCCTTTTTATTAAATAAACTATACTCACTTAATAAACGAGCCTCAAAACCATAATTATTAAAATCTCCTTTTATTAAATCTCTTTCAGAACCTGGATCCACCTGATCTACTCTGTTTGTTCTAAAACCTAATGCATCTCTAGAGGCATTTAACCCAAACATATTAAACGTAAAGTTTGTATTTTCTGAAAACTTATGCGATAATTTTACATTATATAAAAGCCAATCTACCTGAAACCAGTTACGAGCTCTATTACTCTGGTAGGGATCCTCTGCAAACATTTGATCATTTAATCCTCCTGCTTGTTGTGCTAAATAATTTAAATAGGTAATTTCTCCTTCTAATTTTGTTTTGTCTGTAAATTGATATCCTAAATGTGCATAAGCGTTTTTAGACTCAAATTCAGAATTTGGCCTAAAACCATCTCCTTTCTTATAATTAAAAAAAGCATAATAACTAAACTTATTTTTTGCACCACTAACACTAGTAAAATTAGTATAAAGCCCATAACTACCAATTGTATTTCTTGTAACCAATTCTATTGGTTTGGTTGCGTTTGGCTTTTTCATTACAAAATTAACTAATCCTCCAAATTGTGTTCCATACTGTAACGATGCTGCCCCTCTAATAATTTGCACCTCTTGTAATGCTTCTGCTGCTGGGGTATAATAACTTTCTGGATAGCCTAAAACATCTGCACTTATATCATACCCATTTTGTCTTGTATTAAAATTTGCTGTTCTATTAGGATCTAGACCTCTACCTCCTATATTAAGTTGCAAACCTGCATCATCATTTTGAAAAATATTTAACCCCGCAACTTGGCTATAAATTTGTCTTGCATTATTAGATGCTAAATTTGCCATAGACTGCTCTACTAAAACAACTTCCGTTTTTTTTCCTGCATAAATAGATGTTTCCTCTACATCATTCAATCTTTTTATTTCAAAAACTTGTGCTTTTCTGGCTGTTACTTCTACCTCAGATAATTGTTCTCCCAATGGGTTAAGAGAAACTGTTAATTCTACATTTTTAGTTAAGGATAATACTTCTTCTTTTACTTTAAAATTGAAAGAGAAAAAAACAAGAGTAATTTTTTCTTTCTGGGTAGAAAACTCAAAATAGCCTTCGCTATTTGTTGTGGCAAGTTTACCTATTTCTTTGTCATATACTTCTACCTGATTAATAACAGAAGAATTATCCGAGTTAGTTACAATACCTGATATTTTATATTGAGCTGCTAAAGAAAAACTCAACATAAAAAATATAATTAATACTTTATAATCCTTTAATTTCATGGTTGAATGATAGTATCCACTTTTTATGTTTGAATGATTCTTTTTCTTGATACAAATCTACGGTTTTATCTATAAATGGTTGACTTAACCTTCCGTTTAATGCCACATAGCTATCTACAAAAACCTGAACATTTTTATGACCTTGTTTTGTAAAATGATTTCCTAAAAAATGAGCGTATTCTAAAATAAAGTCTGGCTGAAAAGCCATTTGTTTTTCTTGTAGTGGAGTTAAAAAATCTGAATTATCTACATAAAAAAACTTTTTAGTCTTAGCATCTACAATTTTAAAATTTGCCACACCCATTTTCTCCATTAACATAACTCTCCAAGAAAAACGATACCCTTCTTCTGTCCAAAATAATTCTCCTGGATAAACTAAATAACGCCAAGGAAATACAAGTTGAAATACAAAAAATAGTACTACCATATAAAGAGCAGATTTTTTAAAAGGTTTTACTACAGTTTGTTTTTTGGTAACAAGGTCCCATTTTTGCTTAAATGGATTAAATGTTTTTGATAAATAGTTTAGAATTTTTATATGCAAACTAGCATCAAAAAATATAATTGAACCAACTATCATTATATACGGGAACATTCCTATAGGAAAAAGTAGTCTTGTAAAAAGATGAAAAATTACAACCAATATAAAAGCTACATTTCTTGTTTTTTTATAAAGCAGTAAAAAAGGAATACATAAATCATACAACATGCCAGACCAACTCATTACATAATGGAACCAGTTTTCTTGCATTAATGTAGTGCCTAATATGGGTATATCATATTTAGAAGGCAACCATATTTTTAAAGGCATTGCTTTAAAAAGCCAATCTGAATTAAGCTTAGCTAAACCTGCATAAAAATATACTATTCCTAAAAGTAATTTTATAGCGTCTATATTCCATTTTGGAATATATAAGTATTCTTTTTTTCTTTTTACTGCATCTAAAGAAAAGTATGTATTTGCTGGTAAAAAAATTAATAAAAAACTAGCTATACTTACAAAATAATAATGGTTTAAATAAGTAGTCTTATCTATTAATTCTATGTAAGTAAAACTTAAAAAAAATACAACTATTGCCGCTCTATATACATAGCCAAGTGCTATTAAAAAGGCAGAAACACCGCAAATTAAAAATAGCATATAGGTATATTCCCCTAGGTCTTTTACCCATTCAAAACCAAAGTACTTAAAATGAAATGTAGGAGTAATATAAAGAGTTTCTATCCATCCTTTACTCCAAAAACGAATAATGCTAAAACACATCATTAAACCAAAGCCAATACGAAAAATAGCTAAAGAAGCGCTAGAGGCTTTTTTATCTAAATATTTGGTGATTTGTTTTTTCATATTTGGTATTGTAAACAAAAAAAGGTCATCTGAACCAGATAACCTTAAAATTTTAAATATTTTTTAGACTAGTCGCCATCTGCATCTACATAATCTACACTTACATTAAATGCCTGTAACATATCTACTTTTATAGCTACTACATTTAACTGCAAAGCATCATAAGCTTCTGTCATTTTCGTATTATCAACACTTATTTGATTAGAAAAACTGTTGTCTAATTCATTTATTTTTTCTCGTGCGCCATTAAATTGAGTATTAATAAGTGCTTGTAAAGCAGAATTATCTAAACTCTCTAAATGAGTTGCATAACTTTCTCCTATTGCAGTACCATTATAAGCTTTACCATTAAAAAAATCTTCTACTGCAGTTAATGCCTCTAATGCTAAAGTTTTAGAAATTTCATTATTATAAAAAGCTTCAACTCTATCTGGCAATGGATCTGTAGAAAAATTACCTGCAGGAGTACCAATTTTATTAGCTCTTAGGCCTTTTTCGTAATAAAAAATAAAGTCGTTAACTAATTTATTATATGCACTTGAAGCTGTATTAGAAGTACTTGCTATAAAGGTAGCTCTGTAAGAAGTAGTCCAATCATTTAAAACCTCATCTGTTAAAGTATCCATCTGGTTTATAACATCAGATAAATAGTTTAAATATTTTACATCTTCGTATTTAACTAAAATAGCATCATCATCAGCAGCTATACCATACAGTAAATAATCTACTGTTGGAAAACCAACAGCATCGTTATTATTAACATGAGTTAAATCGTAAGAACCAGAGTTTATATTATCTTCAACATCAGCTACAGATACAGGGTAAATATTCATCTGAAAAGAATATAAAATTTCTTCTGCTTTACCAATATTAAACATTTCTACATATTGCCAAACTTCATAAGCACTTAACCAAGAACTTCTTAAAGCATCTAAATTAGTTTGATCCGGTGTAGCAACAAAAGCATCTTTATCTGCTTTTAATGTAACTAATTTTTGAGATAAATCTTCTAATGCAGGAATAACAATATTATCTGCCACATTTATAAGTACGGCTTCTCTATCAAAATTGTCATTATCTCCACCTCCTGAAGAATCATCAGTAGAACTTGAACATGCATAAACTAAAAAAACAATTGCTAGTAAAAATAACTTCTTAATCATAATGTAAAAAACTTACTAATTTAATGGTTTTGCAAAAATACCAAAACTACTTGTCAAATAAGGTTAAATGACAAGTAGTTTAATAAAATACGAACGTATAACAGAAAGCTATTAATTTGCTGCTTCGGCTGTTGTAAAATTAAATTCTGCAGAAATAGTATCCGACATAGTATCTAGTGTTTCTTCTGTAACATCCCAAAAACCATTTCCTTCTAATAATGTTGCAATAAAAGCATCTACTTCTGCTTTTGTAAAGTATGGTTCATCTGAATTAGGCTTTCTTGTAAACTGTAAACCGTACACAAAACCAAAACCTTCAGATAAATCATGAAATGCTGAAGCATAATCTGTACCTAAATTTGCTTTACCTTGTTGTAAATAGTATACTGCTCTTATACCTATTACTTCTGATATTTTTTCTCTGATTATTTGAGCTTGCTCATCTCTTACAGTATAATCTTTAGCAACAATTGCAGCTCTACCTAATTTAAAAGCTTGGAAAATTTCGTCTGCAATTCCTGCAAAGTCAGTGTCTCCTTCTACTCTTGAAATATATTTATTTAAAAAGCTATCTACTCCTAAATCATCATTAGGGTTTGCTCCATCAGCATTTATACCATATACATAACCATAAGCTTCATCCCACTTATGCTCCATAGTAGTATAAGTTACATCATCATTATCTGCTACATCAGCATCGTTATTTGCAACATTATCTCCTGCATCTAAAACAGCTGTGCTTAAATAATTGTTTAATGCTTGATCCGCCATTAGCGCACCTATTAATGCTTTATTTATTGCTTGGTTATATTCTAAACCTTGAGCGTTAACGTATCTTACAGATCCACCACCTGCTTCTTGTATATTACCTGCTGAACCTGCAACTGCTTCTTCTTCCCAATTAGGAAAAACTTCATCTACTTGTGCTGCAATCCATCCATCAAAATCTGCTTTTATAGCATTTGCATCGGTAGTATTTGCAGAAAAGAAATCTGCTGAAGCTGCTGTTTTACTGCGTATACTTTTATCTGATGCATTTAAATCTGCATCGCTAAAATCTGATTCACCTTCTACATGAGCAAACATTCCGTCTAAATCTGCCTCTGTATTTGAAGTTTCTGTTAGCGCATCTAAAAACTCTTCTCCCATTAAGATTCTAGTAGTTTGACCACTATAGCTAACCGTAGAACTTCCATTTCTTTCAAAAGTATAGCTTGCTGGGTTATCTATTAATATTTCTTCACCTCCATCATTATCATCAGAACTACAGGATACAAATAATAAACTGGAAATTGCACTAAGAGTTAGTAACGTTTTTTTCATTTTTATGTTAATTTAGACTTGTTTTAAATAATTGAGTTGTGCAAAAATAATCTCCAAATTGAATTACACAAATTTTATTTGTATTAAATCTAAATAAAATTAAAAATTTAACACATCACAGTAATAAGGGTATTAAATACAACTCTTAATAATTAGTGATAAGAAGAAAAAAGTTCTTTTGCTTTATTATAAGCAGCTTCAAAAACCATCCAATTAACATTTGAATTTACTTTTTGTGCCGTAAAGTAGGATAACATTTTTTCGGTAGGCATATTACCCGTTAGTTCATCTTTTGCCATTGGGCAACCTCCAAAACCTTGTATAGCACCATCAAACCTACGGCAACCAGCATTGTATGCTGCATTTATTTTTTCGTGCCACTTACTTGGTGTAGTATGTAAATGTGCGCCAAACTCTATATTAGAGTATTTTGGTATTAAATTAGAATATAAATAGTTTATAGTTTTTGGATCAGATGTTCCAATAGTATCTGAAAGGGAAAGTATTTTTACCCCTAAAGAAGCTAACTTTTCTACCCACTCTCCTACTATATCTACATTCCAAGGGTCTCCATAAGGGTTTCCAAACCCCATTGATATATATGTTACCACTTGTTTATTAGATGCTTCTGCTACATTTAATATTTCTTGCAGTACTACAACAGATTCTGCAATTGTTTTGTGCGTATTACGCATTTGAAAGTTTTCTGATATAGAAAAAGGGTAGCCTAAATAACTTATATCTTTATGTTTTGCGGCTTCTTTTGCTCCCCTAACATTAGCTACAATAGATAATAGCTTACTATTTGTTTTAGACAAATCTAAATTCCCTAACACTTCTGCTGTATCAACCATTTGTGGTATTGCTCTTGGCGATACAAAGCTCCCAAAGTCTATTGTATCAAAACCACAACCTAATAAAGACTGAATGTATTTTGCTTTTTTTTCTGTGGGAATATAGGCTTTAATGCCTTGCATGGCATCTCTAGGGCATTCTATAATTTTTACAGACTTGGACATGTATTAACTTAGGATATCTAAAATTACCATTATTTATCTAATAATTATTTATAGACAATAAATATACTGTAATTAATAAGCCTAAATATACAAGGTTATATATTTTGCTCTAAAATTGCTTTGTTAATTTTTTTTACTAATGCAGGTCCTTCATACACAAAGCCTGTCCATATTTGAATTAAATCTGCTCCTGCTTTTAATTTTTCTATAGCATCTTCTGCAGAATTAATACCACCTACTCCTATTATAGGAAATGCTTTATTACTTTTTTCTGCTAAAAAGCGTATTACCTCTGTACTTCTATTTTTTAAAGGTTTACCACTTAAACCACCTTTTTCTTCCGTATCTACAAGGCTAGATTTTAAATTTTTTCTTTCTATAGTTGTATTTGTAGCTATTACCCCATCAATCTTTGTTGAAGCAACAATACTAATAATATCTAATAATTGAGAATCTGATAAGTCTGGCGCAATTTTTAAAAGAATAGGTTTATTTACCCCATTTCTTTTTTCTGTATATTTCTGACTGTGTATTTTTAACTCTTTTAATAAAGCGGTTAAAGGCTCTTTATCTTGTAACTCTCTTAACCCTGGAGTATTAGGAGAACTTACGTTTACAACAAAGTAATCTACATGATCAAATAAAGCATCAAAACAAACTAGGTAATCTTTAATTGCGTCTTTATTTGGTGTTACTTTATTTTTTCCAATATTACCTCCAATAAGAACTTTATGTTCTTTTTTTAATCTTTCAACAGCTTCAAAAACACCATTATTATTAAATCCCATTCTATTAATAATAGCCTTATCCGCCTTTAATCTAAATAATCTTTTTTTGGGGTTTCCTTCTTGTGGTTTTGGTGTTAAAGTTCCTATTTCTACAAATCCAAATCCAAAGTTTGATAATTCATTATACAACACGGCATTTTTATCAAAACCTGCTGCAAGACCAACTGGGTTTTCAAATTTTAAACCAAACACTTCACGCTCTAAACGTTTATCTTTAACAACAAACAAAAGTCTAAATACGCCAGACATACCTATTTTAGAAAAAAACTTTATAAGTTTAAAACTAATATAGTGCACCCTTTCTGGGTCTAGTAAAAAGAATAATGGTCGTATTAAAAATTTATACATATTAAAAAGAACATTTTTGCAAAAATACAAACTCAACCTGAGTAATTTCTTCTTCTAACTCTGTTTTTTACAAGAACTTCAATTTATTTTTGCCCAGTACTATCTTTATAAACTATTGGAGTAATTTTAAATGGTTTTCTATACGCTTCATTACACAGCTCTACATAACGACTATATTGCTTTTGGTTAAAAATTTTAAGCAACTCCAAATCGGTCTCTTCCGATTTTTCTGTCAGTTTATTTTTTAAAACAATATATTTATTTCCTAAAATTTCTAAATCTTCAGGAGTACTTTGCGGATGGTCTTCCATCAATTTTGAAATTTCATCTTCTAATGCCTTTACATCAACACTATACGCTTCTTTAATCGTTTTTAATTTGTTTTTCTGAATACTATTTAATTGAAATACAGAAATAATAATTTCCTCGTTACTACCTCCTACATTTAACGTACAATCTTGAGAAAAACTAAAATAACAAGAAAACAATATTACAAGAACACTAGAATATTTAATATACTTCATCTATTTACAATTTAGTAATAATTTCCTCCTAAGAGTAATTAAAATTTACAATAAAAGCATTTTTTAGGTTGTACTAATAAAAGTGAAAACAAACTTACTTTTAACCTAATACAATATTATAATTTATACATTAGAAACCCTATTTTTGAATAAAAATTATAGTAATGCAACATCTTATTGACCGATTTTTAAGCTACGTAAAGATTGATACACAAAGTAATGCCAATTCTAAAACTACCCCAAGTACTGAAAAACAATGGAATTTAGCCTTAGAGTTAGTAACCGAACTAAAAAATATAGGCTTAGAAGATGTTACAATAGATAACCATGCATATATTATGGCTACTTTGCCTAGTAATGTAGAAAAAGAGGTTCCTACCATTGGTTTTATTGCACATTTTGACACTACACCAGATTTTTCTGGAACAAATGTTAATCCGCAAATAATTAAAAATTATGATGGTAAAGACATTATTTTAAATGCAGAACAAAACATTGTTTTATCTCCAGATTATTTTGAAGATTTACTTTTATACAAAGGGCAAACTTTAATTACTACCGATGGTACTACTCTTTTAGGTGCCGATGATAAAGCTGGTATTGCTGAAATTGTTACGGCAATGGAATACCTTATAAAACATCCGGAAATTAAACACGGTAAAATTAGAATTGCTTTTACACCAGATGAAGAAATTGGAAGAGGCGCACATAAATTTGATGTTAAAAAATTTGGTGCACAATGGGCCTATACTATGGATGGTAGCCAAATAGGAGAACTAGAATATGAAAATTTTAATGCCGCAGGAGCAAAAATAAACGTTGCTGGTAAAAGTGTACACCCTGGTTACGCTAAAGGAAAAATGGTTAATGCTATAAATATTGCTAATGAGTTTATGTCTATTTTACCTATTGAGGAAACACCAGAACATACTACTGGTAAAGAAGGCTTTTTTCATGTGCACCATATGCAAGGCGAGATAGAAAAAGCAACCTTTGATTTAATTATTAGAGACCATGACAGAGAAAAATTTGAAGAACGCAAACAACTACTACTAAAAATAACAGAAAAGCTAAACTCTATTCACGGTAACTGCATTACTATAGATATTAAAGACCAATATTATAATATGCGCGAAAAAATAGAACCTGTTATGTATATTGTAGAAATTGCAAAAAGAGCAATGGAGTCTATAGGCATAAAACCTATAATTAAACCTATAAGAGGTGGAACAGATGGCTCTCAACTTAGTTACATGGGGCTTCCTTGTCCAAATATTTTTGCAGGCGGTCATAATTTTCATGGTAAATATGAATATGTTCCTGCAGAAAGTATGGTACAAGCAGTTGGAGTTATCGTAAAAATTGCCGAAATTACTGCTGCAAAAGCATAATTTCATGGAAACTTCTGAAAAGTTAAAAAACTTTTTTTCTGAAGAACATTTATTTAAAAAAGAACTATTAATACTCCGAAAATTAGTTTTATCTACTAATCTAGATGAAACTTTTAAATGGAGGGTACCTACCTATACCCATAATAATAAAAATGTTCTATCGTTAGGTAAGTTTAAAAAACATTATGGTATCTGGTTTTTTAATGGTGTTTTTTTAACCGACCCAAATAAAGTACTACGAAATGCGCAAGAAGGAAAAACCAAAGCAATGCGCCAATGGAAATTTACTACAGAAGATAAAATAGTACCCGATTTAATTATAGCGTATTGTAATGAAGCTATAGAAAACGAAAAAAAAGGGATAAAACTTCCTACATCAAAAAAGAAAACTTCTACCTTAGTTATTCCCGCTTTATTAGCTAATGTGTTAAACAAAAGACCGGAACTAAATATAGCCTTCAAAAAGTTAACTGCATACAAACAAAAAGAATATGCAGAATATATTGCATTTGCCAAGCAAGAAAAAACCAAAATAACTAGATTAGAAAAAATTATACCATTAATAGAAAAAGGAATTGGGCTTAATGATAAATACCGTAATTGCTAATCTTAAAATGAATTTAAAATACTTTTATTTTTTACTTATAGCAACAGTAATATTCTCTTGTAAAGAAAATATGACCATGAAAAATACTACCAAATATTGCCAAAACATAAAAAGAGACACTACCATCTCTCTTTCTGCAGCATTAAAAGAGATAAAACCTTTAATGAAAGATAAAACAGGTGTTTACGTTTTAGAAGATGGTGGTACTGCTATGGTTACAAGAGCTTGGCTATGTGAGTATGCCGAAAAAAGTATAGATATACAATACTTTATATTTTCTACAGATAACATCGGATTAATTGCTTGCGATTATTTAGTAAGAGCAGCAAACAGAGGCGTAAAAGTTCGTTTACTTATTGACGATATTATGGTAGACGGTGGTTTTGATGATATATTATCTTTAGATGCCCATGAGAACATACAAATTAAGATATACAACCCTGGCGTTAATCTTGGTAAAAACATTTTTCAAAAAATAGAAAAATTTGCCACAGATTTTAGATCTGCAAACCAAAGAATGCATAACAAAACTTTTATAGTTGATGAAGAAGTGGTTATAACCGGTGGGCGCAATATTGCAGATGAATATTTTGATTATGACCATGAGTATAATTTCAGAGATCGCGATGTTCTATTATTAGGTAAAGAAACCCAAAAAGTAAACACCTCTTTCCAACAATTTTGGGACAATCCATTAAGTGTTTCTGCTATAAAATTAACAGACAAGTTACCCGAATTTGCCAGTAACAAAGACCGATTTAATAAATTACATGAATATGCTTGTAACCCAGATAATTTTTGGCCACAAGTACGTTCAAAAATTCAAAATTTACCTCAAGTATTTAATTCTTTAAAAGAATCTGAAAAACTAATTTGGACAGATTCTGTTTCATTTGTTTCTGATTTTCCAGGAAAAAATGATGGCGAAAGCGGTTTAGGTGGTGGCGGTATTACCACAAGTAAGCTTTTAAAATTAGTAAAAAACGCAAAGAAAAGTATTGAAATACAAACACCATATTTAATAACTTCTGACCTAGGAAAAAACCTTTTTAAAGAAGCAGTAGATCGCGGTGTAAAAGTCCGAATCTTAACAAATAGTTTAGCTTCTACAGATAATATAGAAGCATTTAGTAGTTACCAAACAGACCGCCAATCTTTATTAAAAACGGGGGTTCAAATTTACGAGTTTAGACCAGATGCCGAAGAACAAACCAAAATAATGACTAGCGAATTACAAAAAGAACTAGACTACAAACCTACCTTTGGCCTACATGCAAAGTCTATGGTTATAGACGGCAAAACAACTGTAATAGGAACTTTTAATTTAGATCCAAGAAGTGCTAACTTAAACACAGAGTGTATTACCATAATAGACTCTAAAGAAATTACAAAATTTGTATTAGAAGGCATGGAGCAAGAATTTAAACCAGAAAACTCTTGGCATATTACGCCAGATTTTAACCCTGATAGTAAAGTAAGTAAATACAAACGTCTTAAAACTTGGACACGTAAAATATTACCAAAAGATATTTTATAAACTAAAAAGACCAGCAAAAAGCTGGTCTTTTTATACTATGTAAAATACAACCTTACTTTTTCTCTACCGCAGGTGCATTTATTTTTTTACTCATTTCCATAGAAATTGCGGAACGATCAAATTTTAATTTTCCAGCCATGGTTTCTATAACACAAGAATCATCTTTATCATATAAATCTACCACTTTACCATGCAATCCACTTTTTGTAATTACACGATCTCCTCTTTTTAATTCTGATGCAAATTTACGTTCGTCTTTTTGCCTTTTCATTTGTGGTCTAATCATAAAAAAATATGCGACTACAAAAATTAAAATCATTGGCAAAAACTGTCCAATATCACCCATGCTATTTATTTAAATATTTATTAATTAACTGTTGGTCCTACTGCTGCAGTTCCTTTAGGGTTTACAAATGCTTTAATACGTAAAGTTTCAGTCTTTTTTTCTGTATTAGCAGTAACCGTAATAGTTTTTGTTACTTGATTGCTTCCAGAACCATTAAATTTAACTAATAATTCTCCTGATTCTCCTGGTGCAATTGGTGTGTTTTTTGGATACTCTGGAATAGTACAACCACAACTACTTTTTGCGTTTGTTAATATTAAAGGCCCAGTTCCTGTATTTGTAAATTTAAAAACAGTTTCTTGTGGCGTTCCTTGTACTATTGTTCCAAAATCATGTTCCGCTTTATCAAAAGACATTATTGGTAAAGCTTTTGCAGCTTCGTCTCTTTCAGCTGCTACTGCAACATTTTCTGTTTTTATTTTACTTGATGCTTTTTCTTTACAAGAAACAAATGCAAATGCAGAGAATAAAGCGGTAATTAATAGTACTTTTTTCATTATGATAGTTTTTTTATTTATTACAAAATTAAAAAATATTTTATAAGAGTCCTCTTCCAATTTTGTTAAGCTTTCCTTCTTTTTTGTATTCTTTAACAAGTTTATCTAAAATTCCATTAATAAAAATGCTGCTTTTTGGTGTAGAATATTCTTTAGCAATTTCTAAATATTCGTTTATAGTTACCTTTTCTGGTATAGAAGAAAAGTTTAACAACTCGCAGATTGCCATTTTCATTAAAATAGCATCAATATCTGCTATACGGTCTTTATCCCAGTTAGGAGTTTTTCCTTCAATTTCTTTTTCTAAATCGGCATTTGTTAATAAAGTTTTTGACAATAATTTCTGAGCAAATTGCATATCCTCATCATCTTTAATTAAACTTGGTAAAAAGAACGCATCTCTAGAATTTTCTTTTGCTTTCTTTAAATGTTTAAGTAAATAGGTGTTTACTATAGGTATATCATCTACCCAAGTAAGTTTATCGTCTTCAAAATAATCGTATATTTTTTCATTTGGAGCAATTATTTCTTTAAACAAATCAACAATCAACTCTTTATCTTTATCGTAAGAATTGTCTTTGGAGTACATATATTTTAAATACTTTTCGCTCTCTAAAATACTCTTGTAAATAAGCTTAACATATTCTTCGTTCAAATACCAATTGTCTAATTTGCGTATTTCTAGTTCCTCCTTTAATTGTTCATTATTTACTAATTGAAGTAATAATTTATTAGCAACAAACTTTTCTTTATAAGGTAACTCTTCTCCTGTAGCGGCTAAGTATTTTTTAGAGGATAGCTTTAATTTATTTTCGGCCATTTGGTGTACCTCTATCAACAAGCTTAGCAATAATAGGTACAGACTGTACATATTTTCTATGCTTACGCCTAAAAATTTTTTCTGTTTTTCTAAAGAATCGTCTTTAGATTGTATCAAGGCATATATGCTTTGCATTACTTTTACCCTAATGTGTCTTCTTGTAAGCATGTTTAAAGAACTTAAAATATAAAATAGGTTAAACTTTTAGACTGTAAAAGTAAGCATCTATTTTAAAACCAATACACAAGATTTCTATTTATCTTATGTATTTTATAACATTTGTTTCCATAGCAAAAAGTTATCTTTGCCGCATTGCATTTTTTTTTAATAAAATTGTACTTATTTTAATACATGAAGGAACTAAAACATTTAAATAAATACTTTAAAAAATATTGGAAAAAATTACTGTTAGGTATTATAATTACTGTAATTGCCCGTGTTTTTCAGTTAGTATTACCTTCTTATGTAAATAAATCTATTTCTGTATTAGAAAGTGTAGTTAACTCTGCTATTACCAAAGAGAAATCGGAAGAATTATTATTACAATACATATTAATAATTATTGCTGCAGCTTTATTGTCTGGCTTTTTTACTTTTTTAATGAGACAAACTATAATAAATGTTTCTAGATATATAGAGTTTGACCTTAAAAATGAAATTTTTGATCATTACCAAAAACTTAGCTTAAATTTTTATAAGCAAAACCGTACTGGAGATTTAATGAATCGTATTAGCGAGGATGTAAACCAAGTTCGTATGTATTCTGGCCCAGCTATTATGTATGGCATGCAAACACTAACTCTTTTTGCTTGCCTTATACCATTAATGTTTATTAAAGCTCCTGTTCTTGCAACGTATACTTTATTACCATTACCTATTTTATCTGTTTTAATCTATAAAATAAGTAAAATAATACACAAAAGAAGTACTGTTGTTCAAGAGTACTTATCCTCATTGTCCACATTTACACAAGAAATATTTTCTGGAGTATCTGTTATTAAAGCGTACTCTTTAGAACCTCAAACTAATGAAAATTTGAGCGTACTAGCTTTAGAGGGAAAAGAAAAAAGCATGAATCTTGCTAAAATAAATGCATGGTTTTTTCCTCTTATGATTTTACTAATTGGTATTAGTAATTTATTTGTTATTTATATTGGAGGAAAACAATACATAAACGGAGAAATTGGAGTAGGACTAATTGCAGAATTTATACTTTATGTAAATATGCTTACATGGCCAGTTGCAATTGTTGGTTGGTTAACCTCAATTATACAAAGAGCAGAAGCTTCTCAAAAAAGAATAAATGCTTTTTTAAAAGAGCAACCAGCTATTACCAACACCGTACAAAAACAAACCCCTATTTCTGGTAAGATTGAATTTAAAAATGTTAGTTTTACCTATGAAGATACTAACATTACAGCTTTAAAAAACATATCTTTTACCATAGAAAATGGAGAAACTGTAGCTATTATTGGAAAAACAGGTTCTGGAAAATCTACCATTTTAGATTTAATTTCTAGGCTATATGATGTTTCTTCAGGAGAAATACTAATAGACAACAAACCAATAACCAAGCTCAACTTAATTAATTTAAGAGAAGCTATTGGTGCTGTACCACAAGATGCCTTTCTTTTTTCTGACACCATTAATAATAATATTAAATTTGGAAAAGAAAATGCCACAGATGAAGAAGTAATAAGTGTAGCAAAAAAAGCTGTAGTGCATAAAAATATATCCGATTTTTCTGCCGGATATAATACTATCTTAGGAGAAAGAGGCATTACCCTAAGCGGTGGACAAAAACAAAGGGTATCTATAGCCAGAGCACTTCTTAAAGACCCAAATATTTATTTGTTTGATGATTGCCTATCGGCTGTTGATACAGAAACCGAAGAAGAAATTTTAAACAACCTTAAAAAAGCATCAAAAAACAGAACTACACTTATTGTAAGCCATAGAGTTTCCTCTGCTAAAAATGCTTCAAAAATTCTTGTTTTAGAAGACGGAAAACTAATTCAAGAAGGCACACACAAAGAGCTAAACAAGATAAGTGGATATTATAAAGAGTTGTATAAAAATCAGCTTTTAGAGAAAGAAAATTAAAAAATTGTTGCTCGATACGCTTTTTTTTTTCATTTTTGATAGAATAATATCATATTAAATAATTTAGAAACTAAATTAAAATGAGCGATAGAGATTTAATGGATCAGGAAGAAATACACTCCAAAGTATTAAGAGCAGGAAGAAGAACTTATTTTTTTGATGTTAGAAGTACAAAAGCAGGAGATTATTACCTAACCATTACAGAGAGTAAAAAGTTTACGCATGATGATGGTACTTTTCATTACAAAAAACATAAAATTTATTTATACAAAGAAGACTTTACTGCTTTTAAAGAAAATGTAGAGGAAATGATGGATTTTATAATTAATGAAAAAGGAGAAGAAGTTATTTCTGAAAGACACCAAAAAGACTTTAAAAAAGAAGAAAAAATTATTAAAGAAGACGGACAAGAACAAGAAACTTCTGCACCAGATAGTTTTACAGATGTAAGCTTTGATGATATTTAAAAATTAAAATACAACCAAAAAAAGATGCTCATTAGTTTTAATGAGCATCTTTTTTTTATCCAAACTTTACGTATAATTTATTATAGAAAATAATTAAAGCTAATATTATATAGCTAATACTCCAACTAAATAATAAACCAAACACTAAAAAAAGTAGTACTAAATAAACCGGAAAAGCAAACAATGCTAATCCAAATCTAAAAGTTGCTGTAAATTCTTCTTCTGGTAATTTATGTACAAGAATATTCTTCCATAAATAAACTACAGGAAAATTAAATACACAAAACATAAAGTAAAATATGTTTTTCTTTTTTTGTGTTTTACTAACTGTTGCATCTAACAAATTGGTATTTGCCTCATAAGTATGTATTGCTTTATTTACTTCTTTTGGATTTAAGTAATTTGCCTTATCTGCATTTAATTTATTTATAATTAAATTATAATTTTCCTCATCACTAATATGCGCTGTTAATGTTTTTAATTGATTAGATACTAAATCTTTAATTTTAGTAACAGACCCATTAACATCATTCTTATTATACCATTGTTTTATAGTAATAGGTGTTCCAAAAAATAGAGCTGTTTGATCTGGAAAACTAACTGCTTTTTTATAGTTAACCCCTACAGGAATAATTAAAATATCTAAATCTGGGTTCTTTTCTAAAGCCGTAAAAATAATTCTTGTAAAACCCTTACTTAAAGACCTAACTTTTCTAGTAAGACTATGGCTAGCTTCAGGAAAAGCAAGCACGGCCTCGTTATTACAAAGTAAGTTAGCACAGGTATTAAAAATTTCTTCGTTATTTTTTAAAGAACTTCTACCATCTCTTATTCTATAAATTGGTAACATTCTTAAAAAATTAAATATTTTCTTTAATACAGGTTTTGCAAAAACATCAGAACGCACTAAAAAATAAGGCTTTCTATTTGTTTGCACAGCTATTAAAAGTGCATCAATCAATGCGTTTTGATGATTAGGCAAAAACAAAACTGCCTTATTTTTAGGTATATTATGTAATCCGTTAGTTTCTATTTTTTTAAAATAAAAATGCAAACTAAATTTTACCCACAACCTTATTAAATTATATCCTAATGTTTCCAAAAAAAATGTTTTATTTATTTTTCCAATAACTAGCCAAGATTAATCCTGAAACTAAATGCCATACTCCCCAAAAAGCAGCTAATAAAGCCATACCTCCTAAACCATTAAAAAATGTAAAAATTAATAGTAACCCTAAACCAGAATTTTGTATTCCTGTTTCTATAGTAATAGCTCTTTTATCTACAACAGATAATTTAAACATACTGGCTAATGAAAAACCTGTTGTAAAAGCCAAAAAATTATGAAAGATAGTAATACCTAAAACATAAGATATATAATCTAAAAATATAGTACGGTTATTAAAAAGTGCTATAAAAATTAAAACCAGAAAAAATAATAAAGAACTAATTTTAAGAATTTTAGCAGTTTGTTTTGCAAATTTCGGAAACTTATATTTTACCCACATTCCTAAAATTAAAGGCACCCCTAATAATAATGCAACTAATTTAATCATATTTAAAGGAGAAATAGAAACCTCTTCTAATATAGCTGCTGTTGGCGCATACATACCTCCCCAAATTTTTAAATTTAAAGGTGTCATTATTATTGCCAACAAGGTTGCAATTGCAGTTAAACTAACCGATAATGCAGAATTACCTTTTGCCAAATGGGTTATAAAATTAGACATATTACCACCCGGACAAGCCGCAACCATAAACATACCTAAAGCAATACTAGGAACCGGTTCTACAAGGTAAACAAGCAAAAAAGTAACTACAGGTAAAAAAAGAAACTGACTTAAGACACCAATTAATATTGGCTTTGGATTTTTAAAAAGAGCTTTAAAATCTTGAATAGATATTTCTAATGCAATACCAAACATTATTAATGCCAAAACACAATTTAAGGTCCATAACGCTTGTGCATCAAAATTAATTTTAAGTGCGTCTAAAGATGCTATCAACATTTAGCTACGAAATTTTTAGACCATTTTCTACTGCAGAAGTAGGTTGCAACAAAGTAACATTTTTATTATCTACAGCTCCTAATATTAAGCATTCACTCATAAAATTAGCTATTTGTTTTTTCGGAAAGTTTACAACGGCTGTTACTTGTTTTCCTAACAAATCTTCCTGATTATATAGTTTTGTTATTTGTGCAGATGTTTTTTTAACGCCTATTTCTTCTCCAAAATCTATTTGTAATTTAAAAGCAGGGTTACGAACTTCTGGAAAATCTTGAACCTTTATGATAGTTCCTACTCTAATATCTATTTTAGAAAAATCTTCCCAACTAATTAATTCTTTCATAACCTTTATTAATTATTTTTTTGAAGTTAAAAAATGCCCCTTTATCTTGCAAAAATTACCCAAATTACTTTTAACTCTAAAATTATAAAATGGCAAACACTCCAAGCAACATGCTCCCCCTAAATACAATTGCACCTAACTTTACTTTATTAAATACCGTTACTTTAAAAAATGAAACGCTGTTACAATGGAAAGGTAGTAAAGGTACGTTAATTATGTTTTTATGTAACCATTGTCCGTTTGTTATACATATAAATCCTGAAATTGTTAAAATGGCAGAAATGTATCAAAAAAAAGGAATTCAATTTATAGCTATTTCTAGTAATGATGTTATTAATTATCCGCAAGACTCTCCAGAACTAATGAAGAATGTTGCCCTTAAAGAAAAATATAGTTTCCCTTATTTATATGATGAAACCCAAGAGGTTGCAAAAGCTTATGATGCTGCTTGCACTCCAGACTTTTTCTTGTTTAATGCTGATATGAGATTAGCATACCGCGGGCAATTAGACGATTCTAGACCAGAAAATGGTATACCCGTAACCGGAAACGACCTAAAAAATGCTATAGACAATTTATTAGAAAACAAAGCCATAAACCCATTACAAAAACCAAGTATTGGCTGTAATATTAAATGGAAATAAGATTAAATTACCAACCTTTTCTTTCTATTAAACCCTTTATGTGTGCGTAATGATGGTTGCCATGCCATGCATATTTACTAATATTTTCTAATACGCTAACTTCTACATTACCTTCCGGATGCATGTAACTTTTTTTAAGCTCTTCAGGTGACAAACCACGTAATAAGTACACTAATTTTGCGTGTAATGCACTTAAGTATGTTAAAGATAATTCTATTGGCGCCGTATTAGCATCAAAAAGTTTACTCCATTCTTTTTCTTCATACGCTTTTATTAAAGGCTTATTTTCTGATAAAGCCCATTTAAATCTAGTATAGCTATGGTGATGACTATCTGCAATATGATGCACCAATTGTCTTACAGTCCAACCTCCAGGTCTATATGGTTCTTCTAACTGTTCTTCTGACAAACCTTCTACCAAGTTTCTTAACTTAAATGGCAAATTTTCTAAATCTGAAATCCACCCCTCTACCAATTCTTTAGAAACTATTTCTGGGTATTTATTTTTTCCGATAGGATATTGTAATTCTTTTATACTTTCTTCCATAACATAAATATAATAAGTTATTTGCTCTTGAAAAAAAGACCCTTAAGAATTATTGATTAACAAAATATACTAAACTTTAATACAGTTTTAACTTCATTTTCAGTGTAATAATTATTAATCTAGTAATTTTATACAACATTTAAAAAAATAAAAAAAGAACATATGGCAACATTAAGATTGGGCGATACTGCCCCAGATTTTACAGCAGACAGTTCTATTGGAACTATAAATTTATATGAATATTTAGGAGATTCTTGGGGTATTTTATTTTCACATCCTGCGGATTTTACCCCTGTATGTACTACAGAATTAGGTACAGCTTCAAATTTTAAAGGAGAATTTGATAAGCGTAATGTAAAAATGCTTGCATTAAGTGTAGATGGCTCAGACTCTCATAGAGAATGGATAAAAGATATTAATGAAGTTCAAGAAACAACCGTAAATTTTCCTATCATAGCAGATGAAGATAAAAAAGTTTCTGATTTATACGATATGATACACCCAAAAGCGGATAATACCCTAACAGTACGTTCTGTTTTTATTATTGCTCCTGATAAAACGGTAAAACTTACCTTAACTTACCCAGCATCAACAGGGCGTAATTTTTATGAATTATTAAGGGTGGTAGATTCTTTACAATTAACAGCTAACCATAAAGTTGCAACTCCAGCAAATTGGAAAAACGGTGAAGATGTTGTTGTTAGTCCTGCAATTCCTACACCAGAAGCTAAAGAAATTTTTAGCAAAGGTGTTAAAGAAATAAAACCTTATTTAAGAATGACACCAGACCCTACTAAATAATTAAATATTACTTACACAAATAGACTGTTGTTTAAAAAATAATTGTAGTTTAAAATAGTTGATAACCTAAAGATAACTTACTAAAAATCTTACATTTAATATTTTAACAGTATATTTGCGTTTTAATAATTATTTAATATTTGTATTATGAGTAAAGGAACAGTAAAATTCTTCAACGATTCCAAAGGTTATGGTTTCATCACTGAAGAAGGTTCAAACGAAGATCACTTTGTACACATTTCTGGCTTGATCGATGAAGTTCGTGAAGGTGATGTTGTAGAATTTGAACTACAACAAGGTAAAAAAGGATTAAACGCCGTTAATGTGAAAGTAGTTGACTAGGTAACGATTTTAACTTTTTTATAGTAAAAGCCCAAACAAATTGTTTGGGCTTTTCTTTTGTTTTAAAAATAAAATGTAAGAAAAATGCTACTTTTACGTTATTTAAATATAATTACGCAACCTTTTATAAATTCTTTATCTATAGAATAAAACTAATTGAGTTCCCCAACGAACTAAACTTACATTTTATGATATCTTTTTTTTCTATTTTATTTATCTTACTTTTTGTAAATGTTGTACTATTATTTTTTAGTGTTGGTAAACTAAAAAAGTACTTTGAATAGCAAACAAATATTACACTATAAACTTATTTAAAAAATAAGTTTAAAATATAAAAAGAGCCCTTTCTCAATTTTTGAGAAAGGGCTCTTTTGCTTTTATATTAAATTGTGCTTATCCTACACCCATTAATTCTACATCAAAAATTAAAGTTGCATCTGGTGGTATAACACCGCCTGCACCAGCACTACCATAAGCTAAATTAGATGGTATTACAAAACGTGCTTTGTCTCCTACTTTTAATAGACCAATACCTTCATCCCACCCTGGAATAACTTGTCCTATTCCTAACTGAAAATCAATTGGCTCATTACGTTTATAAGAAGAGTCAAAAACCTGGCCATTTAATAAAGACCCTTCATAATGAACAGATACTTTTTTACCACTTTCTGCCTGTGCTCCAGAACCGTTTTGAATCATTTTATAACGTAAACCGCTTTCTGTTTGTTCAAAACCTGCAGCTACTTTATCTAATTCTGCAGCTTGGCGTGCTTTTTCAGCTGCTTTTCTTTCTTCTCCAGAACTAGCAAAAGTTTTAAATTCTTGTAAAGCATCCCATGCTTTAGCCTCATCGCCTACACGTACTATTTCTAAACTTTCTATTTTATCACCTTGTGCTACTGCATCTACAACTTCTTGTCCAGATGCAACATGTCCAAAAACAGTATGTTTATTATCTAACCATGGGGTTGGCACGTGAGTTATAAAAAACTGGCTACCATTTGTTCCTGGTCCTGCATTTGCCATAGATAAAACACCTGGCTCGCTATGGTTTAACTCTGGATGAAATTCATCGTCAAACTTATAACCTGCATCTCCTGTTCCTGTTCCAAGTGGGCAACCACCCTGAATCATAAAATCTGGAATTACTCTATGAAAACTTAAACCATCATAATAAGCTTCTCCAGCTGCTTTTGCAGAATTTTCCATTTTACCCTCTGCTAGGGCAACAAAGTTACCTACAGTACCTGGGGTTTTATCATGTGTGAGTTTTACTAATATCTCACCTTTAGTTGTATTGAATTTTGCGTAAATGCCGTCTTGCATAATGCTATTTTTATATGAGCGGCAAAGATACTAATTTTTAAAAGTTTTTACCACGCAATTCCACCAATTTACCTTAAGATTTACTTGTACATAGTAGTTAAAATATTATCCTTTAATTTTTGGAGGCAACTTTACCCCATAGGTATCAAAAAGATAAACTAAACTAGCCATTGTAGCAGCTCCTAATTGTAATTCTCTTTTATTCACATGTTCAAAAGTATCATTCTCTGCATGGTGGTGATCAAAATATCTTTGAGAATCAGGTCGTAAGCCAGCTAAAACAATATTTTCATTTTTTAATGGACCTACATCTGCACCACTACCACCTTTTACAAACATATGTATTAAATATGGCTCAAATAATTTTTTCCAACTTTCTACTTGTTTAAAATTAGCATCAGAACAATCAAAAGAAAAACCTCTAGGTGTAAAACCTCCAGCATCACTCTCTAAAGCAAATACATGATTTTCTTTTTTACTTTTTGCAACCTCTGCATATTTATTACCACCGCGTAAACCATTTTCTTCATTCATAAAAAGCACAACACGTATAGTACGTTTTGGTTTGTATCCAGTTTCTTTTAACAAGCGTAAAACCTCCATACTTTGCACTACTCCTGCTCCATCATCATGAGAACCGTCTCCTAAATCCCAAGAATCTAAATGTCCTCCTACAATCATTATCTCATTTGGAAAAGTAGTTCCTGTAATTTCTCCGATAACATTATAAGATTTTACATCTTCATATTGCTTACAGTTTTGTTTAAAATAAAATTTAATGTCCGGGTTTAACTTTAATGTAGTACTTAACAACTCTGCTCCATTAGTACTAATAGCAGCTGCTGGCACTCTATTTTTTACAGGAGTTTCTCCATAGCTCATAGAGCCTGTATGCGGGTAATCGTCTAAACGTAAATTAACCGACCTAACTAAAACCCCTACTGCACCATATTTACCTGCCTCTTCTGCTCCAGAATAACGCTGATCCACACAACCTGAATAGGACTTAAAAGTACTAATAAGAGTTGGATCCATTGGTCTATTATAAAATACAATTTTACCTTGTATTTTTTCTTTTCCTAAAGCTTTTAAATCTTCAATCCCTTTTACTTCTATAATATTTGCTTTTATACCTTTTTGTGGCGTTGCAACAGAACCTCCTAAGGCACAAATAGGAACATTAGTGGTTTTTCCTGGCGATGTTTCAAAATAAGCAAACTCAGGTGTTCCTCTAACCCATTTTGGCACCATTACAGGCTGTAACCAAACCCTATCTAACCCCAAAGACTCTAGCTCTTTTTTAGTATATTCCACTGCTTTTTGAGCTTGTATAGAGCCAGATAACCTTCCTCCTATTTGATTAGAAAGATAATTAAGCCAATTATACCCTTGACCCTGAATTAACGAGGTATTATAAATATTTTTCAACTGTTTTTCGTCTGTTGTTTGTGCTTTAACTATACACACAACAAGAAGCAAGATTAATAAAAGCTTATTTTTCATTTTTTAATTGATTTTCATAATTGTCTAAATTAGCCATAATTTTATCATCTAAAGCAGGCTCTACCACATCTTTGTATTTTTTTAACTCTTGTAATAATATACTTGCCACAATTACTCTTGCTCCTTTTTTATTATCTGCCGGAATTATATACCATGGCGCATGTTCTTTGGTGGTATTTTGTATTGCCTCTTGATAGCAATTTTGATATGTTTCCCATAATTTTCTCTCTTTTAAATCTCCAGGAGAAAATTTCCAGTGTTTTTCTTTTATTGCTAGTCTTCGTAAAAGTCTTTGCCTTTGTTCTTCTTTTGAAAGGTTTAAAAAAAATTTAAAAATTATAGTCCCATTTTCTGCTAGGTTTTTTTCAAAATCATTAATTTGCCTAAACCGCTTGTTCCAAAATTCTTGATCAATATCTTTTACAGAATGTATTCCAGGTATATGTTCTCCTAAAATATATTCTGGATGCACCCTTGTCACCAAAACATTTTCATAATGAGTTCTATTAAACACTCCAAATGTACCTTTTGCGGGTAACGCTATATAGTGTCTCCATAAATAATTATGACTACGCTCTAAATCTGTAGGTACTTTAAAACTATGTACTTCTACCCCACTTACATTAAAGTCTTTAAATACTTCTCTAATTAAACTATCTTTTCCAGAAGTATCCATTCCTTGTAGACAAATTAATACGCTATATTTATCATGAGCATAAAAAACATCTTGTAGCTCTCCTAAATCTTTTCTTATAGATTTTAAATCTTTTTTTAATTCTTTATCCGTAACATTAAAATTCTCTAGTGTTGGTAGTGTTTTTATTGCAACTGTACTTTTTGCTAAATATGTTTCCGAATTTATTTTACGCATATAATTAACTTAAATAGGTTTATAATTTTCTTAAAGGTAAAAAAATGTTGTTTTAATTAGTCTTTTATCTGTTAATAGATTCCTTTTATCAGGAATAACGGTATTAATTTGCATTCTATCGAAAATCTATTTGTAATGTGCTAAGTATATGTACATTTACATTGTAATAACCCAAATTTTACATTTAATATTTATTCTAATATGAAGTATTTTTACTTTATTCTACTTACTACTTTGCTTGTTTTATTCTCTTCTTTTGAGCTTAATAAAGCTTGTGAATACGCAGGTTCTAACATAGGTTATGTTAAAACAGAAACGCAAAAGGCTATTGATGTAAATGATATTAACATTGCACGCTACCACGCTTACAAAGCCCTAAAAGCTATAGAAAAAACTAAAGAACAACTAAGTAATTGTGGTTGTGATTATGCAGAAACTAACCTAAAAGAAAGTTTTAAAGATTTAGTTTTAGCCACAAAAGCAACAACTTTAAGAAGTACTAAAATTTTATTAAACCGCTCTTTAGAAAAAACAAATGGAAGTTTAGAGGCTTTACAAAAACATGAACTACATAATAGCAATTATGCTAGTGATGTTTTAGCAATGAATACTGTAGGTAGCGAGCAAAAAAAATCGGTAGCAGCTCCTAAGGGTATTTATTTAGAACAAAAAATTGATTCTACTTTATTTGCTTACGAAAAATCGTTACAAAAAATAGTAGAAACAGTAGATTGCAAAAAAGCATTAAACTATGCTACTCAAATATTTGAGCATTGCGAACAACAGCTACTTAAGCCCAATTTATCGGAAGGCAAAAAGTATTATAATTTGCGTACCAAAGAAATTACAGCAAGTGCTATAGAGCAATTAAAAAGTTGCAATTAAAATAAATTACTTACTTGCAAACAACTTTACATCTTCCTCTGTAACCTCGTTACCACCTAGAATAATTAAACGTTCTACAACATTACGTAGTTCTCTAATATTACCAGTCCAATCGTAACTTTTTAATAAGTTTATGGCTTTTTCAGAAAACACTTTTTCTGCTATACCTTGCTCTGCTGCTATTTTTTTAACAAAATGAGAGATTAACAAAGGAATATCATCTCTACGGTTATTTAACGCTGGTACTTTTATAAGAATTACTGCAAGCCTATGGTATAAATCTTCTCTAAAATTACCTTCTAATATTTCCTTTTTTAAATCTTTATTTGTTGCTGCTACTACTCTTACATCTACCTTAATATCTTTATCTGTACCTACTCTAGATATTTTACTTTCTTGTAAAGCTCTTAATACTTTTGCTTGAGCAGACAAACTCATATCTCCAATTTCATCTAAAAAAATTGTTCCCTTATTTGCTGCTTCAAATTTACCTGCTCTATCTTTTACTGCAGATGTAAAGGCCCCTTTTACGTGCCCAAATAATTCGCTCTCTATTAATTCTGATGGTATTGCAGCGCAATTTACCTCTATAAATGGTGCAGAACTTCTTGGGCTTTTTTCATGTATCCAATGTGCCACTAGCTCTTTACCCGTACCGTTAGACCCTGTTATTAAAACTCTAGCATCTGTTGGTGCAACTTTTTCTATTATTTCTTTAATAGCAGCTATTTCGCTACTCTCGCCTATCATTTGGTAATTTTTACTTACCTTTTTCTTTAGCTTTTTATTTTCTACCACCAGTTCTTTACGGTCTAAAGCATTACGCACAGTGGTAAGTAGCCTATTTAAATCTGGCGGTTTAGATATATAATCAAAAGCACCCAAACGCATAGTATTAACAGCAGTATCTAGGTCTCCGTGTCCGGATATCATAATAAAAGGAATTTCTGGCTTTATTTTTTTAGCAGCTTCAAGAACCTCAACACCGTCTATTTTTGGCATTTTAATATCGCAAAGCACAAGGTCGTAATCTTTATTTTTAATCGTTTCTATTCCTCGTAGACCATCTTCTGCTTCCTCTACAATATACGCATCGTTTTCTTCTGATAATATCTTTACCAATACTCTTCTAATGGAAGATTCGTCTTCTATTACTAATATTCTTGACATATGCTTTATTTAAATTCCTATTCTTATTCCTGTTCTAAAATATAAGCCTGGCTTATTATTTAATATAAAAATACTATTCCTATCTGTATCTCTTAACGTACCATTTTGTATTATACTATGTCCGCCCATAAGATAAATAGAAATATCTTTAGTAAACTTATATTGATATCCAATAGTAGCTAAAAGCGAGGTTGATGAAACATCTGTAGAGGTACTATTGTCATCTAACAAAATATCATTTTGAATATTAACATAATAACCGTCTAGTATTAATTCTGTCTGAAAAAAATGATTCTTTTTTGTAAAGTATTTTAACCCTGTTTTTGGTACTCCTAAAGTATACGACCAATTTTTATGAAATCTTTTTTCGTAATACAAAAAAGGCAAAGGCACCTTTATAGATGATGTATGATTGTAAGACAAACCCAACACTAATCTATATGGCTTATCTACATTCTTTTTATCTTTAAAAGCCCCTACTGTAGCATTAATTTTAAAATCTTTCTCGTCAAACTCTACCGAAAAATTTGATGCCCATCTTGGTGTAATTAAACCTATAATTTTCCAATCTTCTTTCCAGTTATATACGTATCCGATATTTAAATCTATAACATAAAATTTAGCCAGAGCTTCTTGTGCTTCTACTGTTAAGGTTGATACCACTTCATAGTCATATTGATTGTATTCTGCACCTAAAACAAGAATATCATCATTAAAAACCTTTACAGGAACATTACCTACTAATTTAATTCTTGATGTTTTATTTCCAATCTTAGTTTTTGGTAATAGCATATACTCTACTCTAAAAACATCTGGTGTTTGTGAGCTTCCTATAAAAGAAAAAATAAAAAAAATAAAAAAATAATTATTCATATAACATACTAATTTACCTAACTACAACAAGTTATTATTTTAGTTCTTAGTTATAATATGAACATCTCTTTGCGGAAAAGGAATACTAATTTTATGCTCGTTAAATTTGGCATTAATTCTATAACGAACTTTACTTTTTAGTCCTGGTGCATTAAAACTATCTCTTATATAAAAATGAACAGAAAATAATAATGCGCTATCACCAAAATCTTCAAACTGTACAAATGGTTTTGGACTATTTAGTAATGCTTTTTCTTCTGCAACTACTTCTAATAAAAGTTTAGTAACCAAATCCACATCGCTACCATAAGCTACACCTACCTTTACCATTTCTCTTGTTGTTTTATGGTTTTGGGTATAGTTATATATACTATCTGTTAAAAATTTATGGTTAGGAATTACAATTACTTTATCATCTCTTGTTAAAGCTCTTGTAGTTCGTAATCTAATTTCAAAAACACGCCCGACCTTATTTTCTACTTCAATTATATCACCTACATGCAAAGATTGATCCAAAATAATTAAAATTCCAGAAATAATATCTTGAAACAAGTATTGTAAGGCAAAACCCAAACCTACAAATAATGCAGCAGAGGCTGTTAACAATACTGTTAAGTTAATACCTGATGCATGTAAAATGGAAAGCACTACCATTATATAAAAAAGGTATTTTAAGAACCCAAAAATACTCTGAAACTTATTTTGGTCTTCTTCTGGCAGCTTTACCGTTACTAGTTTATGAATTAATTTAAGTAAGTAGGTTACAATAATTATAGCAACTACAATTGTTAACAATGTACTTATTGTAATATGCCCGCTCTCGCTAGAATAAATTTCTACTGCTAAAAATTCTTTTATACTGCTAAAAATATTTTTCACCTCCTTCATATTAATATTTTAACCATTTAAATATTTCTTTATAAGTTGGTTTTTTTCCATACATTAAAATACCTACTCTGTAAATTCTGGAAGCTAGCCAAACAATGCCAATAAAAGTTACTATTAATAGTAATATAGAGGTTGTAAGTTGCCACAAAGGCACACCACCTTCTCCTATTCCACTTGGCAAACGCATTAACATAACAATAGGTGATGTTAATGGAAAAATTGAAAAACCAACAGCAATAGGTCCGTGTGGATTACTAAAAACAGAGAAAAACCCAACATAAATAGCCAACATTAAAGGTAATATTATAGGAAATATAAATTGCTGTGTATCTGTTTCATTATCAACTGCTGCTCCAATAGCTGCATAAATAGAACTATAAATTAAATAACCAAGAAGAAAATATACAATAAAGAAAGAAATTAGTGTAAACCAAGGAATATCTAATAACTCTTGCGCATATATTTGCATAGTTTCGTCTACGGTTGGCACTGCAGTATTTATACTACTGGCTAATTGTGCTCCATTTTGCATAGCGGAGAGGTCTATATCTAATAAATATAATGCTATTAACATTAAAATAGACCCTGCAAAAACCCATATTACAAATTGCGTTATACCTGCTAAAGAGGTTCCTATAATTTTACCTAACATTAATTGAAATGGTTTAACCGAAGATATAATTATTTCAATTATTCTACTTGTTTTCTCTTCAATAACACTACGCATTACAAAACCACCATATATAATAATAAACATCATTATAAGATAGCCAAAAGCCCCACCTATTACTGCCTTAATCTCATTAATTCCCTTTAAATTTTGTTTACCATTAAAAGTAGCTGTGTTAATTTCGTAATTAACCTTTAAAGCTGAAAAATCTTTTGTGGAAACCCCTAAATTTTGCAAACGTCTTTCTCGCAATCTTTCTTGAAAAACAAGCTCTAAACGGTCTACTAAACTTGAATTTGGCGATTTTTTACTATAAAAAAAAGATCTTGCTGTTACTTGTTCTAAAGTAGTTTCATTTGGAATATATAGTAGTCCTGTATACCCCATATTTAAAGTAGAATCTTTTGCTTGTTCTAAGGTAATATTATTAAAATGAACAAAAGAAGTACCCTCTGTTGTTAAAAACTCATTTGAAAAGTAATCGCTCTCATTTAAAACCGATATTATACTTTTCTCATTATCATTTACTTTAGTTAAGTAGGCTATTAACACCACCATACCTACCATTAGAACAGGACTTAAAAACGTCATAATAACAAAAGATTTATTTCGAACTTTTGCTATGTACTCTCTTTTAATAATTAAGAACAGTTTATTCATTATTAATTTTGCTTTGAACTGTTTTTATAAATATCTCATTTGCCGAAGGAATAGTTTCTATAAAATTATTTATGTTCCCTTTAGAAGATAAATAACTTAAAATAGTTCCAGTTTCTTTATTAGGAAACTGCATTGTAAAATCTAATTGTTGTTCTAACAAATTATATTCAGAAGCACTAATAGTAAACTTATTAGACAATTCTTTTAGCAGAGCATCTCCGTTCGGAGCTTGCATTCCTATTTTATATATATTATTCTTATAGGCATTTTTTATGTCAACTAATTTACCGTCTAATATTTTTTCAGATTTATGTATTAAAGCAATATACTCGCATAATTCTTCAACAGACTCCATCCTATGTGTAGAAAAAATAATAGACGTACCTTTTTCTTTTAGCTTTAAAATTTCTTCTTTTATAATATTAGCGTTTATAGGATCAAAACCGCTAAATGGCTCATCAAAAATAAGAAGTTTAGGCTCATGCAATACCGTAACTATAAACTGTATTTTTTGCGCCATACCTTTAGACAATTCCTGTATTTTTTTATCCCACCAATTACCAATTTCTAGTCGGTCAAACCAAAATTTAAGTCTTTTTTTTGCATCTGCCTTGGATAATCCTTTTAGCTGTGCTAAATACAAAGCCTGCTCACCAACTTTCATACTTTTATACAGTCCTCTTTCTTCTGGCAAATACCCTATTTGTGCAATATGCTCTGCTTTTAATTTTTCGCCATCAAAAAAAACACTACCTGTATCTGGATACGTAATTTGGTTTATAATACGAATAAGGGTTGTTTTTCCTGCGCCATTTGGGCCAAGAAGTCCGTAAATACTATTTCTAGGAATTTCTAAGGAAACATTATTTAGAGCAATGTGTTTTCCAAAATGTTTGGTAACCTCTTTAGTAACCAAAATATTATTCATGTATGCCTTTTTATCAAAGATATAGAATTGCTTTAAAAGCTTTTCTTTTTTATGATTTTTTGTTAAAATTTAGTTTTCTCAGTTGAAGAAAAAATACAGCATATACTAAAAAAAGAAACCCACCCTTAACAGAAATTCAAGGATGGGAAAAAAAATTGCTATGAAAAAGAAAATTAATATTGACAAAATCAATATTATCTCAAATATACGTTTTTTTATTTAAGCCTAATAAAACGCAGTTATGAGAACATATCCTTTACTTTTTCAAAAAAAGATTTATCTGATTTTTCTGGCTTAGGCTCAAAATTATCATTGTCTCTCATACGCTCAAAAAACTCTTTTTGTTCTTTATTAAGTTCTTTTGGCGTCCATACATTTACATGTACTAAAAGATCTCCACTACCATACCCGTTAATGCTAGATATTCCTTTACCACGTAAGCGCAAAATTTTACCAGATTGTATACCTGCTTCTAGCTTAATTCGCACTTGACCACCAACAGCATCTATTTCTTTAGATGTACCTAATACAGCCTCTGAAATGCTTATATACAGATCATAGTGTAAGTTATCGCCTTCTCTTTTTAACGTATCGTGATCTAAAGTTTCTATAGCTACTAGTAAATCTCCTGGCACTCCATTTCCCGGAGCATCATTACCTTTTCCGGTTACTTTTAACTGCATTCCTTCTTCTACACCTGCAGGAATAGCAATAGAAACAGTTTCTTCTTCAATTTTTAAACCTTGAGCATCTGCCCCATTAGGTTTTTTATCTATTATTTGCCCACTACCGCCACAAGCACTACATGCCGCAGAAGTTTGCATTCTTCCTAAAATAGTGTTTTGTATTTTAGTTACTTGACCACGACCTCCACAAGTTCCACAGGTTTTATAAGTAACCCCTTCTGCTTGTTTTTTTCTACGAACTTTAACTTTCTTTTCTACACCATTTGCTACTTCTTCTAAAGTAAGTTTTACTCGAATTCTTAGGTTACTACCCTTTACTCTACGTTGGCCTCCGCCACCGCCAAAACCACTAAAACCACCAAAACCACCGCCGCCAAAAATGTCTCCAAATTGACTAAAGATATCGTCCATATTCATGCCGCCGCCAAAACCGCCGCCGCCAGCACCACCTTCAAAAGCAGCATGACCAAATTGATCATATCTTGCTTTTTTATCAGCATCACTTAGTACTTCATATGCTTCTGCAGATTTTTTAAACAACTCTTCAGCTTTAGGGTCTCCAGGGTTTTTATCTGGATGGTGCTGAATTGCTTTTTTTCGATAAGCTTTTTTTATTTCTGCAGCAGTAGCATTTTTGCTTACACCTAATATATCGTAATAATCTTCTTTCATACCTTATTTTAGTTACCTACCACTACTTTTGGATGACGAATAATTTTATCTCCTAGGGTAAAACCTTTTTCTATAACATCAATAATTTTGCCTTTCAGTTTTTTTTCTGGAGCAGGTATTTGGGTAATAGCTTCATGCATTTCTGCATCAAAAGTATCTCCTTTTTTTACCTCCATTGCATTTAAACCTTTAGACTTTAATGTCTCTTTTAGTTTTCCATTAATTAATTCTACTCCTTTAAAAGTTTCTTTATCATCAGATTTAGAAAGTTCATTTAAAGCTCTATCAAAATCATCTAAAACAGGTAGTAAAGAAACAAGAACTTCTTGACCCGCAGTTTTAAACAAATCCATACGTTCTTTAGATGTTCTTTTTTTATAATTTTCAAACTCTGCAAAAAGACGTAAAAACTTATCTTTTTCTTTTGCTAAATCTTCTGTTAATTGCTCTTCTACAGATTTTTCTTCTTGCGCTGCAACTTCCTCTTGCTCTATTGTATTTTCTTGTGTTTCAGAAACAGAATCTTTTAATTCTTCTTCTTTAATTTTATCACTCATTTTTAAATACCTTAATTTATTTCCAAATTTTAAGTGGCAAAAGTACTGCCAATTCTTTAAAAATGTCAAAATGTCACGCAACTTTATATAAAAATGTAGAGAAAAAAAGGATTATCTGACTAGGATAGTATTTCGTCTAAAGCCAAACACACATTAGAATACGAATAAACAAAACCTTCTTCTTCAATTTTTTTACTACTAACACGCTGGCTTACAAATAACAAATAAGCCATTTTTCCTAAAAATAAATACATAATAAACTTAGGCACATTAGGCATAAAAACAGGTTTATGAAGTGTTTTAGCAATTTCACCAACTAACTTTTTATTAGACACAGGGTTTGGTCCTACACCATTATATATCCCTTTTAAATTATTTTCAATAACAAATAAGAAAATACGAGCCAAATCTGTAACATGTATCCAAGATTGCCATTGTTCACCAGATCCTAATGCCGAACCTAAATACATTTTAACTGGTTTGATCAACATTGGCAAGGCTCCACCTTTTTTTGCCATAACAAGACCAATCCTAACTACAGCAACATTAAAATTAAAAGCTTCAAAAGTTTTTATTTCTTTTTCCCAAAGAGCAACAACGTCTCCTAAAAAACTAGAATCTACAGCTTTTTCCTCTTCTGTATAATAATTAGTTAATGAGTTTGGATATATACCAATTGCTGAAGCAGATACAAAAGAAGTTATTAAATTAGCTTCTACTTTTTGCAACCCAACATAAAGAGTTTTTAAAGAATTTATTCTGCTATTAATAATTTCTTTTTTTTGTTGGCTTGTCCATCTTTTTGCAATAGAACTACCAGCTAAATTTATAATTGCGGTAACACCACTAAAACAAGCAATATCTATTTCTTTTTTAGAAGGATTCCAATAAAAGCCTTTATAATTTTTACTGTCAACTATTTTATGTTTTGATGTAGTTAAATAGTTAACAGAAATAGAACTAGCATGAAATTGTTTAACTATCTCTTTCCCAATTAATCCTGTTGCACCTGTTATTAAAACTTTCATTCCCCAAAGGTATTTAGATTTAATGACTGTAAGATTAGTTTTAATTCGCTTTTAACATTAAAATCAAACAGATAGCAACAAAAGTGCTCCTTAAGTTTTCTTTTGCGCCCTTAGCATTTCTCTTTTACCAGGAGGACCAGGCAATCTTTCTACAACAAAACCAACAGATTGCATTGCACGCCTAACACTACCTTTAGCAGAATAAGTAACTAAATATCCATTTTCTTTCAAAGAAACATACATTAATTGAAAAATTTCTTTGGTCCATAACTCTGGTTGTACTCGTGCCCCAAAAGCATCAAAATATATTAAGTTATATGCATCTTGATCTTTAATTTCAGAAAAATATTTTTGTTCTTTTAATAACGTAAAATCCTCTGTAATTTGTGTAGCTCTACCCCAGTCTGAAGAATGCATTTTTGTAAAAACAGTATCCTTTTTATTAATATTAAGCTCCTCTAAGTAATTTAACAAATCTAATTCTTCCACAGAAACAGGATAAGCCTCTACTCCTGTATACGATACTTTTAACTTTCTAGCTTTAGCTTCAACACTTGTTATTAGCGCATTTAAGCCTGTACCAAAGCCAATTTCTAAAATACTAATTTCTGAATTTGAAAATAAAGACAATCCATTTTTTATAAATACATGATAAGCTTCTTGTATTGCTCCATGTTTAGAATGGTATTGCTCATTCCATTCTGGAATATGTATCGTTTTAGAACCATCTCCTGTTGTTATTATTTCTCTCTTCAAAATTAATTTTTACTTTAAAAATTTATAACCTGTAGGGTTCTTAACAATCTCCGCAACATTTTTAAAAATTAAAGAAAAGAAGCTGCGAATAAAACAAACAATACGTTAAATCTTTATTTATTTAATAAAACTGATTTTTTTACACTACAAAACTGAGTAATTTTAACTAAAAATAGAAGCTGAAATGCTAAAATTTTATATTTTTATTTATTAATTATTATTCTAATGAACATTACAGAACAAAAAATTTCGATTGAGAAAGTAAAGCAATCCAAGATTAGTCAAGTAGATTTTGATAATTTATCCTTTGGGAGTGTATTCGCTGATCATATGTTGGTCTGTGATTATAAAAATGGTAAGTGGGAAGCTCCTAAGGTTATGCCTTATCAGCCAATTTCTTTAGACCCTTCATCTAAAATTTTCCATTATGGGCAATCTATTTTTGAAGGAATGAAAGCTTATAAAGATGCTGATAATAACACATGGCTTTTTAGACCTTTAGAAAACCAAAAAAGGCTTAATCTTTCTGCTAAACGTTTAGCAATTCCAGAAATACCTGAAGAATATTTTATGGAGGGATTAAAAGCTCTTTTAAAAGTAGACGA
Organism: uncultured Maribacter sp.; assembly: GCA_947504045.1. Taxonomy (GTDB): domain Bacteria; phylum Bacteroidota; class Bacteroidia; order Flavobacteriales; family Flavobacteriaceae; genus Maribacter_B. The sequence continues at coordinate 164,178 of CANNFY010000003.1, read as the reverse complement.
ACAATGGATTCCTAAAAATGAAGGAAGCTCCTTATATATAAGACCTTTTGTTTTTGCAACAGGGCAAGGTTTTCATGCATCACCTGCAGATGAATACAAGTTTATTATTTCTTGTGCTCCTTCTGGCGCTTATTTTTCTGGAAAAGTAAAAGTTCTTATTGAAGAAAAATACTCTAGATCCGCAAATGGTGGGGTTGGTTATGCAAAAGCCGGAGGTAATTATGCAGGGCAATTTTACCCTACGCAATTAGCAGTTGCAAAAGGTTACAATCAAGTAATTTGGACAGATGATAATACCCATGAGTTTATTGAAGAAGCTGGCGCAATGAATATTTTTATTCGTATTAATGATACACTTATTACCGGACCAACTAGTGACCGAATTTTAGATGGTATTACCCGAAAAAGTATTTTAGAAATTGCAAAAGATGAAGGTATTAAAGCTGAAGTTAGAAAAATAACTGTTGCAGAAGTTGTTTCTGCTGCCAAAGATGGCTCTCTAAAAGAAATGTTTGGTGCCGGTACAGCTGCAGTAATATCTCCAATTTCAACTTTTGGTTATAGAGATGTAGATTATAATTTGCCAGAAAATAATGACAGCATGGCAACAAAACTAAAAAAACGTATTACAGACATACAATACAATAAAGCTGAAGATAAATTTGGCTGGCGTTATAAAGTATAAACGTTTAATAAAAACAAAAAGAGGGGCTATAATGCCCCTCTTTTTATTTTTCTAGTATCTCTTTAATATTAGGCTTAAAATAATTAGGTCCCTTTAGTACTTTACCATCTTCTCTATAAATAGGTTTCCCATCTGCACCTAGCTTACTCATATTACTTCTTTGTATTTCTTCAAAAACCTCATCAATCTTATATTGCATACCATGCTCTAATATAGTACCACATAATATGTATAACATATCTCCTAAAGCATCAGCAACCTCAACCATATCATTATTACTGGCTGCTTCTAAATATTCTTTATTCTCTTCATCCATTAAATTATAACGAAGTAAATTTTTATCTTTTCCTAAATCTGCTTTATTTTCATGAAGAACTCCTAAACCAAACGACTTGTGAAACAATTCTACTGCAGCTATTTTATTTTTCATATACTTATATTATGGTTTTCCCTTAGATTTGCGTAAAAATATAAAATTATGTTCAGTACAGGACAAATGATTTTTGCAGCAATTTTTGCAGTATCATTTATAGCAATTATTACTTTTTCTTACCTAAAAGATAAAAAATTGCATGCAAAAAATTACAAAGGAGTTAAATGGGTTGCTATAACCTTTATGATATTCTTAGTAATCCTTTTCTGTATTAAATTTATGCTTAAATTTTAGCCTCCATTTTATCGAAGTCGTAAAAATTAACATTTTTAAAACATTTATGCAGTTTATCCCGTTTAATACAACAAACAACGTAATTTTGCGTTATTCATTTAACAGGGGCAAAAAAATAAGTGATGACATTTTTTACAATTCTTTTTTTATTAGTAGGATTAAACACCATATTAATGTTGTTTAGTCTTAAAAATATGAACAAAAAAGCTAAAACTACAAACGGAGAAATATCTGACAAATCTAACTCCAAAGTATATCCTATAGATTTAGCAAAGTCTAATTACAAAAAGGCAATCTAGTTTTTTTATACCTTTATGGTATGAATAATATACTACTTGTATTTTTAGGAGGAGGAATAGGCAGCGTTCTTAGGTATCTTATCTCTAAAACTTTCAACTCTTACTTTCAACAATTTTATTTAGGTACATTCTTAATAAATAGTATAGGATGTTTACTTATAGGTATAGTTATAGGTTTCTCTTATAAAAACAATATACTTTCTCAAAACCATACCTTATTATTAACAACAGGTTTTTGTGGCGGTTTTACCACTTTTTCAACTTTTGCACTAGAAAGTCATTCATTATTAAAAAATGGCGACCTAATACATTTCTCCCTTTATACCCTATTAAGTTTTACTATTGGCCTAGTTGCAATTGCAATTGGCTTATGGCTATCAAAACTATAAATAAGCCACTATTAGTATACTTTCAGGCAATTTACCTCTTATACCATCCAAGTTTTAATTTTATCTAAATTATGAATATGATAAAATATTAGCTTAAATATTGCCAATATCATTATATATCATTTATTTAAAAAAGGATAATGTCAAATTTTATATTTTAACGCTTTATAAATATGATACCCATAAAATTTAAAGGGTATTATTATTAAAAACATAAAAATGATATAACTACCCCCTATTTTTTTTAGGGGGTAAATCATTTTAACATATATTTGGCAAAGTAAACAACAAACGAATTATGAAAAAAATCGAAGCAATTATCAGAAAATCAAAGTTTGATGATGTTAAAGAAGCATTACATCAAATAGAGGTAAACTTTTTTAGTTACTGGGATGTAACTGGTGTAGGTAACGAAAAACAAGGACATGTTTATCGTGGAATATCTTACAGTACTACAGACATTCAAAGAAGACACTTATCTATAGTAGTCTCTGATGATTTTCTAACCAAAACAGTTGATGCCTTATTAGAAGCAGCTTACTCCGGTAATGTTGGTGATGGTAAAATATTTGTATCTGAAGTTATCGAAGCATACAGAATTAGAACAAAAGAAAGCGGTCAAGCTGGAATCAACTAAAAAAACAACCAACAACTAAAATTTAACACATTATGGACGCAGGATTATTTACAGCCAATAACGTATGGATGATGTTAGCAACAGCGCTAGTATTTTTTATGCATACAGGTTTCGCCTTTTTAGAAATTGGCTTAACAAGACAAAAAAACACAATAAACATTTTATTTAAAAACATATTTATTATTACAGGAGGTCTTCTTCTTTATTACGCTTGGGGTTTTAACTTAATGTACCCTGGTTTTGAAGATGGAGATATGGGAATTTTAAAATTTGCAGGATTTGGAATTGGAGCCCCAGAAGGTGGAATGACAGCAGCTTATGCTGATGGAGGTTACACTTGGTGGACAGATTTCTTGTTTCAAGGAATGTTTGCAGCTACAGCAGCAACTATTGTATCTGGAGCTGTTGCTGAAAGAATTAAAATTGGTTCTTTCATGATTTTTACAGTTATCTACGTAGGTCTTGTTTATCCTATTGTAGGAGCTTGGAAATGGGGTGGTGGATTCCTTGATGCATGGGGATTCTATGATTTTGCTGGATCTACATTAGTACACTCTGTAGGTGGCTGGGCTGCATTAGTAGCAGTAGCACTTTTAGGAGCTAGAATTGGAAAATTCGGTACCGATGGTAAAGCAAAAGCAATACCAGGACACAATATTCCACTTGCAACTGCTGGTGTTCTTATATTATGGTTAGGATGGTTTGGCTTTAACGGTGGATCTGTTCTTTCTGCTGACCCAGAATTAACTTCTTTAGTATTAGTTACTACAAGTTTAGCAGCTGCAGCTGGTGGTTTTGGAGCTTTCATTACCTCTACTATTATGTACAAAAACTTAGATTTAACTATGTTCTTAAACGGTATATTAGGTGGTCTTGTAGGTATTACTGCAGGAGCAGATTTAATGTCTCCTAACGAAGCTGTAGTTATAGGTTTCTTAGCTGGTATCATCATAGTTCTTGGTGTTGCTTTAGTAGACAAATTAAAATTAGATGATCCTGTAGGAGCTATTGCAGTACACTTAATATGTGGTATCTGGGGAACTTTAGCAGTAGGTATTTTCGGAAGCCTTGCAGGTTTTGACCAATTCTTAGTACAATTATACGGTGTACTTATAGTAGGTGGTTTCTGTATAGTAACTTCAGGAATTATACTTGGTGCACTTAAAGCTACTTTAGGATTAAGAGTTTCTAAAGAAGAAGAATTAGAAGGGTTAGACATACACGAACATGGTATGGATGCTTATTCTGACTTTAGAATGAACCAACACTAATAAACACAAACGGAGTGTTTAACCAAACACTCCGTTACATATAATCACAAACATAACTTTTCACTTAAATTAAACGTCCTTTAAAAATAAAATTGGACAAACAAATTACTAAATTATGAACACAAGAATTATTAAAAATATTTTCGCTTCAGCTTTAATGTTAGCAGCAACAGCAAATACTTTTGCTCAGGAAGAAGAAATGGAATCTAAGCCAAAATTAGAATTTAGCGGTAGTGTTGATGCTTATTACAGAACTGCTTTTAATGATGCTGGTGATGCTTCTACAGATCCAGGAACTGCTTTTGCAAACCAAACTGGTTTTGCTTTAGGTATGGGTAACTTAATTGCTAGCTATGGCACAGACAAAGTTGGTGCCGTACTTGATTTAGTTGTAGGGCCAAGAGGTGAAGGCGCAACTTTTAGTAATGACATTACTGATGGTATAGTTAACCAAGCATATATTTACTGGAATGTTTCTGATAAAACTACCTTAACAATGGGTCGTTTTAATACATTCTTAGGGTACGAAGTAATTGCTCCAGCAGCTAACTTTAACTACAGTACTTCTTATTTATTTTCTAGTGGGCCTTTCTCTCATATGGGATTAAAAGCAGATTTTGCTTTATCTGATGATTTTAGCTTAATGGTAGGTGTTATGAACCCTTGGGATACTAATGATATTTCTACAACTGGAGAATATTCTTTCGGAGCTCAATTAGGTTTCTACGGTCAATACTTAAACTTTTACTATGATAATGGTAAAAATGGTGGTTTAGGTACTGAGATTGATTTTACAGGTGGATTTGATTTATCTGATTCTTTCTTCTTAGGAATAAACGCTGCTTACGATACTAATAGTACTACTGATACAGGATTCTATGGTGTTGCTCTTTACCCACAAATAGCTGCTTCTGATTCTTTCTCTATTGGATTAAGAGGTGAGTACTTTGCTGCAACTGTAGATGGTGGTGATAATTATGATGATGTAACTGCTTTTACCCTTACAGGTAGCTACTCTCTTGAGAACTTTATCTTAAAGCCAGAATTAAGATTAGATAGCATTAAAGATGGTTTCACAGATAGTGATGGTGCTGCTTCTGATAGCTTAGCTTCTTTTGCTTTAGCTGCAATCTACTCTTTCTAAGTAAAGAAAATATAGAATATAAAAGGCCTTGCAGAAATGCAAGGCCTTTTTTTATTTCTTACCTTTTTTAAAGGCTTTTACACCAGCCAATATCTCTATATCTAAACTATTAATACCAGGAACAATAGGACAAGAATACTTTTTATTATACGCACAATATGGGTTATATGCTTTATTAAAATTAATTACAATTGTATTTCCTTTCGGAATAGACAAATCTATATAACGTCCTCCGCCATACGTTTGTTCCCCATTAGTTTTATCTATAAATGGCAAAAACAAATAATCTTTATAAGCCTCTTGTTGCATTAATGCCTTATTCTGATAAATTTCTAATTTGTGTGTTTTACCTTTTAAAACAAAAGTAGCTATACCATACACCACTTCTCTAGATTTTCTTTCTGTAGTTGTAGGCATAAAAAACGGAATTGCCTCAGGTGTTCTTTCAAAAGTAGCAGTAACTACAAAACTTGTATCTGGCTTAAAAAAATCTAATGTTTTAAAATCTTTTCTATAACGGTCTGGTAATGGCGATGTTTCTGGATTTTCATATTCTTCATTAAGTTCTTGTTGCCATTCTAAAATAGCATTAACCAATGTGTCTTGCACTACTACTTTTTTTAATTGCGCCACATCATGAAATTTTTTTTCTTGTTTACAATTTAATACTAACAAAGAAAACACTACGAATATATATTTCATCCTAATTAAATTTTAAGTATTGTAAAAATACAACATATGCAATATTTTATTTAAATTTACCTCTTTAACCTATAGAATGAACTTTTTAAATTTATATAAGCGTGTCTTTTCATATTCAGTAATACTGAACAGGCTATGCTATATATAAAACTCAAAACATATTTATACAAATAAAAGCCTGACAATATTGTCAGGCTTTTTTTATACCAAAAAAATGAAAAAAATACTTACCAATTACATTAATTCTTTTAAAGGCTTATCTATAGAAGTTTGGTGGCTAGCACTTATAACTTTAATAAATAGAGCTGGTACTATGGTAATTCCTTTTCTTTCTTTGTACTTAACCAAAAGTCTAGGATTTTCTCTAGAGAATATTGGTAGTATTATGAGCGCTTTTGGTTTAGGCTCTTTAATAGGTAATTGGTTAGGCGGAAAATTAACAGATATTTTCGGGTATTACAAAGTTATGTTTAGTAGCTTACTACTTACTGGCATTTGTTTTATAACACTACAACAACTACATACTTTTTGGCCAATTTGTATTGGTATTTTTATTCTTATGATTATTGCGGATTCTTTTAGACCTGCAGCTTTTGTTGCACTAAGCGCTTATAGCAAGCCAGAAAACAAAACCAGAAGTGTAACTTTAATACGTTTGGCAATAAATCTTGGGTTTTCTGCCGGTCCAGCTATTGGAGGGTTTATAATAGCTACTCTTGGTTATGGCAAATTATTTTGGATAGATGGTAGCACATGTATTATTGCTGGCCTATTATTAATTGTAGCTTTAAACCCAAAAAAAGCTAAGGTTGTATATAATATATATAATGATTCTCCTACCTCTGCATATAAAGACTATTACTATCTTACCTTTATTGCTGTTTTAGTTTTACTTGCTTTTACTTTTGTACAATATTTTTCTACCATTCCTATATATTACAGCGAAGTATATGCTTTAAACGAATCGCAAATAGGACTTATTTTAGCCTGTAATGGCTTTATTATATTTGCTTTAGAAATGCCTCTAATAAAATATTTAGAAAATAAAAAAAGCTATAAAATTACGTATGTTTTAATAGGTTTAATACTTCTTACACTAAGCTTTTTGGTTCTAAATAGTATACATTGGGCAGGCATATTAGTTATTGGCATGCTTTTAATGACATTTGGTGAAATGATTGCTTTTCCTTTTTCTAATGCCATAGCTATGGATAGAGCTAAAAAAGGAAAGCAAGGCGAGTATATGGCTCTTTATAGTATGGCATTTTCTATTGCGCATATTTTTGGCCATAATACCGGCATGCAATCTATTGCCACTTTTGGTTATACAACAACTTGGTATATAATTACTTTTATAGGTATTTTAGGTATACTATTACTATGGTTTTTAATTCAAAAAAAAGAGATTACTACTCGGTAATATCATAACGCGCTGCATTTAAATATTTTGCAACCGTCTCATTAAATTCGGGGCTAATTCTTAATAATCCTGTATGCTCTAGTTTATACAATTCTTCTGTATTTGTATAACCGTTAGAAAGAAGTTCTTCCAAATAAAATATAGCGGTACCATAATCTTCAATTTTAGAACTGTAAGAGATTATTTTTAAATAACTATCGTATTTAGATGGCGCTAGTATTGTTTTTAACATATACAAAAAATTTAAAGCTTCTTCATCTACAGTACTACCAGCAGTAACAATATCTATATTATCGGCAACAAGAGCCTCTAAATAATTTTGCAACCTTGCTCCTAATTGTTTTTGTAATTTTTTAGGACTATTTAAAAGCTTGGCTATTTCTTCGGTTTGGTATTTCCACCAACCAAGATTATTATAATTATAAGTTACCACATCTTCTTCCAAATAATAATTATACTCCCCTATTATAAAATCTTCTTTTAACAACAGAGCATTCTCTGTACTATTGTTAGATTTATACAACTTACTTCTTTTTGTTTTCTTTAAGGTATATTTTAAAGAATCTACATTTATTAATGTCTTATACCCTAATAACATTTGGCTTAATACATTCTCTGCATACAAAGGCTTACCAGCTGCTAAAAAAAGATTCGCTTTTTTTATGCCTTTATCATACTCTTGTTTTACATATATAGAATCTTTTTTTATTGTATTTTTAGACATAGCAGCTAAATTAAAATACACTAAGGCTTCTTCTATTTTTTCAACAGCAGGCCACTCCCTGCCAAAATCATGTATCAACAATTGGTTAGGAAACTTAAGTCTATTTAAAATTTTTGTTGTTTTAAGCATTTCGGAGTACAGATAATCTTCTTTACCAACAATACCTATATAATAAAAAGGTTTTTTTGTGCTTAAAATTTCTTTATTTGCTATAGTAGAACTGCAAGATAAAACTCCGGTAACTCCTTTTATAAATGTTGGCACCAAAGTTGCAAACCTACCTCCTTCAGAATAACCTGCAGTATACACTCTATTTTGCCTAATTGGTAACAAAGAAAATACCTTGTTAAACATTCTATTCGTAATTAAAATGTTATTTGTTATTGATAAAGTATCTTTTATCGAGTTAGAAGCTGCTAAAATATACCCTTGCTTTTCCGCAGCATTAGTAAACATTCTTATAGCTTGTACACTTTTACCTTTTAAGTTAAAAACAAATAAAACAGGCCATGCTTGGTCTGTGTTAAATGCAGTTGGTAAATAAAGCGAAAAACTTTCATTAAGGGTGTCATTTACTTTTACCGATTCTAGAACAACTCCTTTTTTTAAAGTTACTTCTTGCGCAGTACCAGTCCATGACATTATAACAAAGACAAATAAACCTATATATTTCATACCATAAAACGTATCAAAAACCTAGCCATAATTATTTATTTAATCTGATATTTAGAAAACTACTCACCTATTACACCAATTTCTATTCCTTCAGAGTAAGCTACATTAATACCGTGATCACTAAAAGCTTTTTTAATGGCTTTATTTGTTTCAAAAGTAACCTCCCAATAGTCGTCTGGAATAACGTAAGGCCTAACTAAGAGTTCTATATTATGTGAGTCAAATGTACTAATACCAATTTCAGCTTTAGGTTCCTCTAAAATTTTAGGCACTGTACGTAATGCATTTTGTATTATCTGCTGTACTTTAGGAAAACTCTCCGCGTAGGGCATTGTAACCGTAACCTCTAAACGTATCATCCCTTTTTCCGAATAGTTGGTAACCACATTATCCGTTACCTTAGAGTTAGGAATAATCAAAATTTTATTTCCAGGTGTTAATACATCTGTACTAAAAATACCTATTTCTTCAACTCTCCCAAATTTATCCTCTAACTGAATCCAATCTCCAACTTTATATGGCTTTAAAGTTAATATTAGTATTCCTGATGCAAAATTCCCCAAACTACCTTGTAATGCCATACCTATAGCAAACCCTGCAGCTGCTAATATAGCAACAAGACCCGTTAAATCTGCCCCAATTACAGATGCTATAACAAAAAGTACCGCCCCTTTTAAAAGCACACCTGCTGTAGAGGTTAAAAAGGGTCTTAATGTATCTGAAAAACCTGCTTTTTCGAGCACAACCCCTAACCAAACAACTAATTTTTTTATTACTTTAAAACCAACCCAAAAGATTAAGCCAGCCATAACAATTTTAGGAAGAAAAAAAATAATCTTTTCCTGCGCTAAAATTAAATACTCATTTAATTTATCTAAATCCATACCAATAAAATAAAGGATAATAAAAATTACTCACAAATTTAAGACCATCAAAATTAGCACATTTAAGAATGTAATTTACCAACTGGAGCATTTGTAACAACATTAGATAAAATTATATGGGTTCTAGTTTCTCCATATTGTATTAGTTTGTCTATAAATTGCTCTAAATGAAATTGATCTTTTAATACCACCTCCATTACAATATTTTCGTTTCCTGTAATTCTATAGCAATTTATTACCTCTTTGTACTCTTTTACAATTACCAAAAAAGGCTTTAATTTTCCCATAAAAGCTCTTAAAGTAATTATTGCTTTTAGCTGATGCCCTGTTAAAGCATGAGACACTTTTGTATTATACCCTTGTATTATACCTAAGTCTTCCATTTTTTTAACTCTCTCTGCAACCGCAGGAGCCGTTAAACCTATTTTTTTTCCAATAGTAGTATACGATTCTCTTGCATTTTCTTGTAAAAAATGAAGTATTTTCCAATTCAACTCATCAATCTTTGTTTTCAAAACTATTATTGTATTTTAATTTATAATTTAAAGCAAAATAGCTAATTTACTATTTTTTTTAAATAAATTTATTTTAAATGCGACGTAACTTTATACTAGTTAATACTAAATGTTTAAACCGTGTCCCACAGAAGTTTAAGAACGAACCCTGTCTACAAAAAGGCTTTAGAACTTTGCATTATTAGCAGAGAAATAGCTAGTTACGTTTCTTTAAACAAAGATTTATTAAAACTTTACCAATCTAACAGTTTAAGAGATATAATTGCAAATTCTTTACTTACAGACGCTATTCTTATTCCTCAAAAAATAGCTCAAGCAGAATATACTAAGTGCAAAACAGAACGTCTTAAAAATGCTCTTCACATAAATATTATGCTTCAAAACATGGCATCTTACTGCACTGGTTTAGAAAAAGATGGCATAAAAGAAAAAGAGTACATTAATTTGTTAAGAAACGAAGTATACACTTTTAAAAAGTCTTACAAAAGCTGGAGAAATTCTTTAAAATAAGTTTTTAACACTACTTTTCTCCTATATACTTATAAAAATATCTTTTTTTTTTAGTTTGATATGTATAATGTCCTAATTTTGGACTTTAAAACATATATCTTGAAAACCTCTATATTAATACATTGCCCAGATCAAGCTGGAATAATAAGTATTGTTACCGGATTCATACATTCTAAAGGCGGTAATATTATATATTTAGATCAACATGTAGACAAAGCTGCTGATATATTTTTTATGCGCTTAGAAAGTGATTTTGACAACCCAAATTTTAATCTTTCTACATTTTCTTCTGAATTTGACAAAAATTTAGCACAGCCATATAAAATGCAATGGAGCATAAAAGAAGAAAAAGAAAAATTAAAAATGGCGGTATTTGTATCCAAATACAACCATTGTTTATATGATTTATTAAGTAGATTTAACTCTGGAGAGCTAGATGTAGAAATACCTTTTATACTTAGCAATCATAAAGATTTGGAATACGTTGCAGAACAATTCAACATACCTTTTTACCATATTCCTGTCACAAAAGAAACAAAAGCTGATGCCGAACAAAAGCAATTAAAGTTACTTAAAGAACATAATATAGACTTTATAGTTTTAGCAAGATATATGCAAATAGTTACAAATACTGTTATAGATAAATTTCCTAATAACATTATTAACATACACCATTCTTTTTTACCGGCATTTGCAGGCGCAAAACCCTACCATGCAGCTTTTGCAAGAGGAGTTAAAATAATTGGCGCAACAAGCCATTATGTTACGGAAGAATTAGATGCAGGACCAATTATAGAACAGGATGTAACTACCGTATCGCACTCACATACTATTAGCGATTTTATTGCAAAAGGAAGAGATTTAGAGAAGATAGTATTATCTAGAGCTGTAAAGCTTCATATTGCTAGTAAAACTATGGTTTACAAAAACAAAACAATTATTTTTTCATAAATTAAATTATCAAAACACCTACTAAAATGTACAAAAAAATTATTATTGCTTTTACAGTATTACAACTTTTCTCTTGTGGAGACTTACAACAAATTGTTAATCAATTACCTCAAGAAACTGCCGGAGTTGGTAATTTAGACATAGCTAAAGGCTTACAAGAAGCTTTACAATTAGGTATAGACAAACAAGTAACCAAACTTACATCTGAAGATGGGTTTTACAAAAACGAACTTGTAAAAATTGCACTTCCGGAAGAATTACAAAAAGTAGATAAAACTTTAAGAAATATTGGTCTTGGAAAACTTGCAGATGAAGGCCTTAAAGTTTTAAATAGAGCTGCTGAAGATGCCGTTAGCGAAGCTACTCCAATATTTGTAGATGCTATAAAAGGAATTTCTTTTACAGACGCCAAAAGTATTTTACTTGGATCAGATGATGCTGCAACAAAATACCTAACCCAAGAAACACAAACAAGTTTATACAATAAATTTTCTCCTGTAATTTCTAATTCTTTTCAAAAAGTAGGAGCTGATAAAATATGGGAAAATTTAATTACTAAATACAACAGCATTCCTCTTACCAACAAAGTGGATACTGATTTAACAAATTACGTTACCCAAGAAGCTTTAAATGGAGTTTATACCATGATTGCTGTAGAAGAAAAAGAAATTAGAAATAAAGTATCTTCTAGAACATCAGATTTACTTAAAAAGGTATTTGTATTACAGGATTAAAGTAAATTATAACAACCACAATTTTCTTAACACTTTTACGTTATTTTTAATAGAACACATAAATTATTGAAAATTTAATCTTTATTTAACTAAAAATAAAAATTAATTAAAGATTTTTGTAGAAGTTATTTTAAGTTAGTAATTTTTGAGTTAGTTAGTTTAAACCGGTGGGAGCACCGGTTTTTTTTTAATTTAAAAATAAAATCCCCCCTATTTATTACGTTTAAAAAGGTAAACTTTTATCGGTATATACTTTGTTATTAAAACAAATATTCGGTTAATGTCTACCGTTTTTATTATATTTATTCACTAATTACAGTAAGTAAAAAAACGACCAAACAATATAATGAGGAGATTAAAAATCTTAGTAATGTTCTTATTTTTGTCTGTTAATCTGTATTCCTCTGTTTTAACAACAGATAAAACAACAACTAAAGAACCACCTCTTGTCAACTTTCATGAGAAAGCTGATAATTTATTTTTGGAACAAAATTACAGCGAGGCTATAGAAACTTACCAATTAGCCTTAAAAAAAGAAGATGTAAAAAAACCTATAGTCTTAAAAAAAATTGCCCTTAGCTACTCTGCTTTAAAAAAAACACAAAAAAGCCTAGAGTACCTTGAAAAATACTTACATAGCGAATATAAACCAACCGTTTTAGCGGATAGTGGGTTTGACTCTATTAGAGAAACTAAAGAATTTAACAAAATAGAAAAAAAATACACTCCAGGTTTTAACACCTGGACTTTTATATACCTATATGTTGCACTCATTGGATTTTACTTAACTGTAATTATTCATTTTAATAAAAAAATTGACTCTATTGCTAAGAAATTAATTAGTGCATTTATTTTTATACATTCTATATTTATAATACATATATTTCTCTTCTTAACTAACTATCAATTTAATTTTCCTAATTCTTATTTAATATCCACAGGGTTTTCTTTTTTATACGGTCCGTTACTTTATTTTTATTTTAAAAGAATTACGCAGCAGTATACTTTTAAAAGAAAAGACCTACTTCATTTAATACCTACTTTATTAATTTTTATTTACTTAATTCCTAAATATTTTCTTCCGGCAAGTACAAAATTGGAAATTCTTATTAATGAAGCATCTGGTTATACTTCAGAAAACTCTACAGAGTTTATAACCATTGTAGTTTTAAAAATTATATCCCTATTAATATATGGTGTATTTATAAGGAAGATATTTAAGAAAAGCCAATTAAACCCAAAACTTTCGGACGAAAACAAAGTGTGGAAAAAAAACATATATAGAATACACTTCTTATACTTAATTTGCTATTGTATTTATGGCGTACTTTCTTTAAACAATATTTCTGCAGGTTTTTTCTACAATATGCAAATATTTGCAATGGCAACAATGATTCTATATTTAGGATACTCCGCAAATGCACAGCCAGACGTTTTTAGTGGTTCTTTAAATTCGAACAATATATTATTCTTTAAATACAAAAAGTCTGCCTTAACCAATAGCTTATCAAAAGAACTAAAAAGTAACCTTACTAAATTATTTGATGTAGATAAAATCTACAAAGAGAATACTATAAATTTAGAAATGGTTGCTTCTAATTTACAAACCACAAGACATAATGCATCGCAAGTAATAAATGAACATTTTAACATGAATTTTCATGAGCTAATTAATTGGTACCGCATAAGAGAGGCTAAGGAAATTATAAATGATAATTCCTCAAAAAACATGACCATGATTGATATAGCATACGAGGTTGGTTATAACAATAAGGTTACATTTAACAAGGCTTTTAAAAAAGAAACTCTTCTTACACCAAGTCAATACCAAAAAAAAGTAACCACGCCCCAAAAAAAAGCCTAATTAACTAATTAAAAGCACTTTACCAAGTATAAAAAACAAGTAATTTTAAAATAAAAAAGTAAACCTTTATAAGGTTTACCCTTTTTCTTACGCAAATGCCTTTATTTTACGCCAGTAAATTATGTGGCAGCCTTGATCACCAACTTTTAACGAAAGTTTTAATTTTCATTTTTAGGAGGTCTTTATTTGAATTAGCTATCAAGGAAAAATCAGGGCTGTAATTTACTTTTTAATAGTAAACAGATTTAAAATCCTGCAAGGTAACCTAAAACCATATTATTATAAAGTTTTGGTTGTTCTACATTTACTACATGTCCACAATCTTCTACCACAAATAAATTAGAGGCAGTATGCTTCTCCACAATTTTACGAATACTTGGCAAAAAGAGATAATCCTCTTCTCCCATAATATATAAAGTAGGTATTTTTAATTCTACAGATCTAAAAAACCTGAGCAAAGGGTTAATTTCAACTGCTAGACTAAACCATTTAAGAAATTCTTCTTCGTATATTCTTTTAGATTCTTTTAAATATAACAATCTAGATTCTTTATGATTTTTGTTAGGCATAATAAAAAAAGTAAGTAGGTTATACAGTTTATCATAAGAAACTATCTTCTTTAATTTTAAACTTAAACCTAATAGCATACGTGATGTAAAACCAAGTTTTATTATTGCTCCTCCCATAACCATGCTTAAAACTCTTTCTGGATGCTTTTCCGCTAGAGCTCTAATAATTATAGTTCCCAAAGAAATTCCTATAAAATGAGATTTTTTAATATTCTCATGATTAATTACCTCTATAATATCTTCAGATAAAGAATCAAAAGTATAAATAGCATTATAATCTTTTAAGAGATTTGATGTTACAGAATTTCCGTGCCCTCTTAAATCTAACAAAAGTACATTAAAGCGCTTTCTAAACTCTTTTACTTGTTTATACCATATTTTAGAACTACCACCTGCACCATGTACAAAAGTTACCCAGGTATCCGAATTTTCATGTATGTATTTTGTATAACTAAGCAAAATATTTTCTTTTTCTATTATTTTTTTGCAAGCTACAATGTATTAAATCTTTTTAAATATTCGATGAAATGCACTTTTTTTTAACACTTTTTCTATTAACAAAAGAACCAAAAAACAATATCTGGTAAAATAAAGATGAATTACCTATTAATTAGATGTATGCCATACTATACAAACGTCTAAAAACACTTTTCAAACGTATATTTGTAAACACACATTAACTACTATTATGAACAAACAATATTGCAAGGTTGGATCAACAACTCCATTAGGAAGCGGAAGTAAAACAATAAATTTTTTAGAGTATCAATACCAAAACTTTATAGAAAAAGCTAGTAATTTAAATAACACAGATACTAGGCTTGGTGAATTTTTTAATTCAAAGGCACAAAAAATAAAAAAAGATTTAGAGAAACTAATACAGTAAGTTTAGCTCATTAATTTTTTCATTTGTTCTTGAAGCTGTAATGCGCTTTTAGCTGCTTCTTCTGTAAAATTATTACCATTAGAAGCATATATAATACCTCTAGAAGAATTTACAAGTAAACCTATTTGTTTATTTGCGCCATATTTATATACTTCTTCTAAACTTCCCCCCTGCGCTCCAACGCCTGGCACAAGCAAAAAGTTATTTGGTACAATAGTTCTTATTTCTGATAAAAAAGACGCTTTAGTTGCTCCTACTACATACATCAAATTTTCAGAATTATCATATGTTTTTGAGGTTTCTAAAACTTCTTTATACAACTCTTTACCATCAATTAATTTAGTTTGAAAATCGTAAGCACCTTTGTTAGATGTAAGTGCTAATAGAATTGTATGTTTATTTTTAAAAGCTAAAAAAGGCTCTACAGAATCTTTTCCCATATATGGAGCAATGGTAACAGAATCAAACTCCATATCCTCAAAAAATGCTTTAGCGTACCTTGTAGATGTATTACCTATGTCTCCACGCTTAGCATCTGCTATGGTATACAACTCTGGATAATTAGCGTTTAAGTACTTTATAGTTTTATCTAAAGCAATCCACCCTTTTATACCATAAGCCTCATAAAATGCTATGTTAGGCTTGTATGCTACACATAAATGATGGGTAGCGTCTATAATTGCCTTATTAAATTCAAAAATAGGATCCTCTTCTTTTAATAAGTGAGATGGTATTTTTTCTAAATTGGTATCTAAACCAATACAAAGAAAAGATTCTTTTAAACGTATTTGTGCAACTAATTCTTCTGTAGTCATTTTCTTTTAAAAAATTCCGGATGCTTCTTTTAATTTCTCGGTGTTTTCTACCAAACTAAGCTCATCTATTATTTTCTGAATATCACCATTTATAATATTCTGTAAATCATAAAGTGTTAATCCTATTCTATGATCTGTAACTCTACCTTGAGCATAGTTATAGGTTCTAATTTTTGCAGAACGGTCTCCACTACTAACTTGAGAATTTCTTTTTGCAGCATCTTCTTCTTGCTTTTTTGCAAGTTCTAAATCGTATAAACGAGAACGAAGTACTTTAAAAGCTTTTTCTTTATTTTTATGTTGTGATTTTTGATCTTGACATTGTGCCACTAAGCCTGTAGGTACGTGTGTTAAACGAACAGCTGAATAAGTTGTATTTACAGATTGCCCACCAGGACCTGAAGAACAGAAAAAATCTATACGAACATCTTTAGGATCTATTTGCACATCAAAATCTTCAGCTTCTGGCAAAACCATTACTGTAGCAGCACTTGTATGTACTCTACCTTGTGTTTCGGTTTGTGGTACACGTTGTACACGGTGTACCCCTGCCTCAAATTTTAAAGTACCGTAAACATCTGCCCCATTAACTTCAAACTGAATTTCTTTATAACCGCCACTAGTACCTTCACTTAAATCTATAACATTAGTTTTCCAACCTCTACCTTCACAATACTTAGTATACATTCTAAATAAATCTCCTGCAAAAATACTAGCTTCATCACCACCTGTTCCTGCTCTAATTTCAACTACAACGTCTTTAGCATCTTCAGGGTCTTTTGGTATAAGCATTAGCTTAATATCTTCTTCCAATTGCGGTAAAGAAGCTTTAGCTTCTTCTAACTGCATTTTGGCCATTTCTACCATTTCGGCATCACTCCCATCTGCAAGAATCTCTTCTGCTTCTTCTATATTACTTGTGTATGTTATGTACTCATCACGTTTATCCATAAGGTCTTTTAGATCCTTATATTCTTTTGTTAATTGTACATAACGTTTTTGGTCTGATATTACATCTGGCTGAATGATAAGGTCAGAAACCTCATCAAAACGTTGCTTTACAATATTTAGTTTGTCTATCATAATCTTACATCACTTGGATTGCGAATTTACAATAAATTTGAAGATTTAATAATTGCAAATCAATATAAACAAATAAATATTTTAGTTTACCTTATCTAATATTAACCCGTTGGTTTTATGTATTTGATTTTTATCATCTACCAAGATTGCCTCTGTGCCTCCTAGTTGATTTATTAAAGAGCTTCCTTTTTTTAAACCTAGTACCAAAACTGCTGTTGTTAAAGCATCGCAAAGCTCTGCGCTTTTGGCAAAAATTGTAACTTTTTTTACCCCTTGTACAGGATAACCGGTTCTGGGGTCTATTATATGCCCATATTTTTTTCCTTTAAATATGACATATTTTTCATATACATCAGATGTAGTAACAGAAGACTCAACTATTGGCAGCCAAGCAACTATTTTGTAGTTACTTAAAGGGTTAGACACCCCAAGTAACCATTTTTCTCCGCTTGCTTTTGTTCCCCATGTTGTAATATCTCCTCCTGCATTAATTACCCCTGCAATAACCTGCTTAGATACTAAAAGTGATTTTGCTTTGTCAACTGCATAACCTTTACCTATTGCTCCAAAAGATATTCTAGTTCCTTTATTTTTTAAATAAACAGTAAGCTTGTCTTTGTCTAAAATTATATTCTTATAACCAACATTTACAATAGATTTTTTAACCTCATCGGATGTTGGAAAATGTTGCATACTACCATTAAATTTCCAAACTTCATTTATAGAAGCATAAGTAATATCAAAAGCTCCATCTGTTAGTTCTGATATTTGCTTGGATCTTTCTATTAATGTAAATAATTCTGCACTTACTTTTACTGGTTTTACTCCTGCGTTAGTATTTATTTTACTAGTTTCAGAATCTTTATCCCATGAAGATATAAGTTTTTCTATTCTTTGTATTTCTGCAGCGGCTTCGTCTATATTTATATAGCCTAACTCTTCATTAATCGCAACTACTGTTATATCAAAAGTTTCCCCCATAATAGGAATCTTTTTTTTAACAGTCACATATTTCTTCTCTTGAGAATACCCAACTATAACTAAAAAACCAAATAATAAAGAAATTAAGGTTCTCAATTTTTTGTGTTTTGAAAATTATAAAACATGAAAATAAAAGGGTTCAAATTCTTAGGCAGTAATAGTTAGAATATCGCCGTTTCTTTCTATGTTATAGATTTTAATTGGTTTAGCAACATCCCCTTGAACCTGATTTAATGGTGAACCATCTTGGGCAAATTTAGACCCATGAACATCACAATGAAAGATACCTCCTTCTATAGAAACAAAACGGACTTGATCATATTGTTGATGGCTACATACCTGAGAAGCAGCAACAAATTCTCCTTCTAAATTTTTAGCAACAACAACATAATTTTTAAGAATAAAACTACCGTTTGCATTTAGTTTTTGACCTTCTTCAGAGTTTAAATCTACCGTAAAATTAACCTCATCTGGCTCTACAACTATGTTCCCATTTGTGGAATCTTTAGAACAACTTCCCATACAAGGGTACAAAACAGCAAAAGCAGCCCCTGCTCCTACACTTCTTAAAAACTCCTTACGTTTCATAATGGTATACTTTATTATAAAAACGGCAGAAAATTAGTTATCGTATACCTTAGTAAATAAAGGTGCCGTACTCACTTTTAATAGTAAGCTTTTTAGAAGAAGATTCTTCTACACGACCAATTATTTGTGCATCAATACCAAACTCTTTTCCAATTGCTATTAAATCTTCCGCAATCTCTGGAGAAACATAAGCTTCTAATCTATGGCCACAATTAAATACTTGATACATTTCTTTCCAATCTGTATTGGATTGTTCTTGAATTAATTTAAAAAGTGGTGGCACAGGCAACATATTATCTTTAATAATATGCAAATTATCTACAAAATGTAAAATTTTTGTTTGAGCTCCACCACTACAATGGATCATGCCGTGCACCTGTTTTGAAGTATATTTTTTAAGAATTTGTTTTACTACAGGAGCATAAGTTCTTGTTGGTGACAAAACCAATTTACCTGCATTTATTGGTGCATTTTCTACTTCATCTGTTAATTTTACTCCTCCAGAATACACTAAATCTTCTGGAACAGAAGCATCATAACTTTCGGGATATTTGTTTGCAAGATATTTAGAAAAAACATCGTGCCTTGCAGAGGTAAGACCATTACTACCCATTCCGCCATTATACTCATTTTCATAAGTAGCTTTTCCGTAAGATGCAAAACCTACAATAACATCACCTGCTTTTATGTTTGCATTATCTATTACATTTTCTTTTTTTAATCGAGCAGTAACAGTAGAATCTACTATTATTGTTCTAACCAAATCTCCAACATCAGCAGTTTCTCCTCCTGTAGAATGTATTACAATACCATGTTCTTTTAAATCTGAAATTAACTCTTCTGTTCCATTAATAATAGCAGAAAGAACCTCTCCTGGTATTAAATTTTTATTTCTGCCTATGGTTGAAGAAAGCATAATATTATCTGTAGCACCTACACAAATAAGGTCATCAATATTCATAATAAGGGCATCTTGCGCAATGCCTTTCCATACAGAAACATCTCCTGTTTCTTTCCAATACATATACGCTAAAGAAGATTTAGTTCCTGCGCCATCTGCATGCATTACTAAACAATATTCCTCGTCATTTGTTAAATAGTCTGGCACTATTTTACAAAAAGCCTTAGGAAACAGACCCTTATCTATATTTTTTATTGCGTTATGCACATCTTCTTTTGATGCAGAAACACCTCTTTGATCGTATCTTTTACTATTGGATGAACTCATTCTAATGTATTTGGTGCAAAAATAATAGAAACCTTAAATATGGTTACTATAATTAATAGTTTAATATAAACTATTTAATAAACAACAGTTCTCTATATTTTGTTAGAGGCCAAATTTGGTCTTCTACAACTTGCTCTAATTTATCACAGTGGTATCTTATTTGATCAAAATACGGTTTTACATTTTCGCAGTAAGCTGTAGCTTTTTTGGTACTATCTAATAATTTATTAGCTTTTTTTCTGGCATCAGTCATATGATCGGTTAACTTTTTAACCTCAACTAAATGTTCTGCTATTTGTTCTATAATAGTTAATTGACCATCTGTTAATTTTTTATGTGCCGCTCCATAAATATCTTTAAGACCCATAACATTTTTTATAAGTTTATTTTGATATTCTATTGAAGATGGTAAAATATGATTATAAACCAACTCGTTTAAAACACGACCTTCTATTTGCAAATGAAGAATATAAGACTCTAGCTCTACTTCTTGTCTTGCTCGAACCTCTACCTCGCTTAAAACTTTTGTTACTCTAAATAGCTCTATACTTTCTTTAGAGGTTAATACTTTTAGAGCCTCTGGAGTTGTTTTATTATTACTAAGTTTTCTTCTTTTAGCTTCTTTTTCCCATTCTGCACTATACCCATCGCCATCAAACCTAATTCTTTTAGAAGTTTTTATATATTCTCTTAAAATATTAAAAATAGCCTCATCTTTTTTAAGGTTCTTTTTATCTACTAAGCTATCTACTTCTTTTTTAAAATCTCTTAATTGCTTTGCTACAATGGTATTTAAAATAGTCATTGGTTTAGCGCAATTTGTTTTAGAACCAACACCACGCATTTCAAACTTATTTCCTGTAAATGCAAAAGGCGATGTTCTATTACGATCGGTATTATCTAATAAAATTTCTGGTATTTTACCTACAACATTAAGTTTTAACTCCGTTTTTTCTTCTGGCGAAAGCTTTCCTTGCGAAACCCCTTCTAACTCATCTAAAACTCTACTTAATTGTGTACCTACAAAAACAGAAAAAATTGCTGGCGGCGCCTCATTTGCTCCTAACCTATGATCATTACTTGCAGATGCTATGGAAGATCGCAATAATTCTTCGTAGGTATTTACAGCTTTTATTGTATTTACAAAAAAGGTTAAAAATTGCAAGTTCTTCATTGGTGTAGAACCCGGACTAAGTAAATTTACACCTGTATTAGTTGCTAAAGACCAATTATTATGTTTTCCGGAACCGTTTATATCTGCAAAAGGTTTTTCATGAAAAAGCACTTTAAACCCATGTTTATCTGCTATTTTTTCCATAACATCCATTAACAAAAGGTTATGATCTACCGCTAAATTGGCTTCTTCAAAAACAGGAGCTAATTCAAATTGGTTTGGAGCCACCTCGTTATGTCTTGTTTTTACAGGAATGCCAAGCTTTGTACATTCTTTTTCTAAATCACTCATAAAACTAAGAACTCTACCAGGTATAACACCAAAATAGTGATCTTCAAGCTGCTGACCTTTTGCTGCTGTATGCCCTACTAATGTTCTTCCTGCTAAAATAATGTCTGGTCTAGAAAATGCTAAAGCTTTATCTATTAAAAAGTATTCTTGTTCCCAACCTAAGGTTGCATTTACTTTAGTTACTGTTTTATCAAAATATTTAGCTACCGCAGTTGCGGCTTCATCTACAGCATGTAAGGCTCTTAATAAGGGTGCTTTATTATCTAAAGCTTCTCCTGTATAAGATACAAAAACAGTAGGAACACATAGTGTTGTTCCGTATATAAATGCAGGTGAAGTTGGATCCCAAGCTGTATACCCTCTAGCTTCAAAAGTATTACGTATTCCGCCGCTTGGAAAACTGGAAGCATCTGGTTCTTGTTGCACCAATTGTCCTCCTCCAAATTTTTCTAATGCGGTACCATCTGGCAGCAAATCAAAAAAAGCATCGTGCTTTTCTGCAGTGCTTCCGGTTAAGGGTTGAAACCAGTGTGTATAATGTGTTGCTCCCATTGAAATTGCCCAACCTTTCATGGCTTCGGCAACTTGATCTGCAATTTTCCTATCAATTTTAGTTCCAGAAAAAATTGCTCCTTGTACACTTTCTAAAGCATCTTTAGTAAGGTATTGTAACATTTTTTCTGCATTAAACACATTTACACAAAATAATGCTGAACGCCTACCTTTTTCTTGAATAGAGTTGCTTTCTCTTTTTGCACTTTCTGCTATAGCTTTAAAACGTATTTTAGACATAATTTCAAGTTCTAATTAGGTAAATAAAATGAAAAATAAATCAAAATTACTATCAAAAATTAAATATTTAATAATTTCCCCCATAAAATGCAGGGCAAAAAGAAAAAATTCACAGAATTAACACATTTACCCCCTTGAAATTTAGAAGATAAACACAAAAAACATATTTTTGTTGGAATCTAAAAGAATTATAACTAAAAAATATTATGGCCAAAATTAAACTAGAATACCTATGGTTAGATGGGTATTTCCCAACACAGAATTTAAGAAGTAAAACTAAAGTTGAAGAACATGAAGACTTCAAAGGAACTCTTGAGGAGCTTGATAATTGGTCTTTTGATGGATCTTCTACAAGACAAGCTGAAGGTGGATCTTCTGATTGCTTATTAAAGCCTGTTGCTATTTACCCAGATCCAGCACGTATTAATGGATACCTTGTTATGACAGAGGTTTTAAATGCTGACGGAACTCCACATGTTTCTAATGGTAGAGCTACTATTGATGATGACGATAATGATTTCTGGTTTGGTTTTGAACAAGAATACTTCATTATGGATACCAAAACTCAATTACCTTTAGGTTTCCCTGTAGGTGGTTACCCAGGACCTCAAGGTATGTACTATTGCTCTGTAGGTGGTAAAAACACTTGGGGTAGAGATTTAGTTGAAGAGCACGCAAACTTATGTATTGATGCTGGTCTTAACTTTGAAGGTATTAACCAAGAAGTTGCTGCCGGACAATGGGAGTTTCAATTATTTGCTAAAGGAGCTAAGAAAGCTGGAGACGAAATCTGGATTGCTCGTTACTTATTAGACCGTTTAACAGAACAATATGGTTACTATATTGAGTACCACCCAAAACCTCTTGGAAAAGATATGGATTGGAATGGTTCTGGTATGCACGCTAACTTCTCTAACTCTACATTAAGAACTTGTGGTTCTCAAGAAACTTACGAGAAAATATGTGAAGCGTTTAGACCTGTAGTTAAAGAACACATTGCTGTTTATGGTGAATTTAACGATCAACGTTTAACTGGTTTACACGAAACTGCATCTATTGATGATTTCTCTTACGGTGTTTCTGACCGTGGAGCTTCTATCCGTATTCCTATTATTACAGTAGAAAAAGGATGGAAAGGTTGGTTAGAAGACAGAAGACCTGCTTCTAATGGTGACCCATACAAAATTGCTGGTAGAATTATTAAAACAGTTAAGTCTGCTAAAGTATAATTTAGCTACCTGTATATAAAAAAAGCTCCTTTGCTAATTGCAAAGGAGCTTTTTTATTATCCTATTTTAATAAAAAATGTAATTGAAAGTATTATGCTTATATAAAAATTACACAACAGTTATATACACAAAATATATGTATATGCTTAAAAGTACAATTCCTTCTTTCCAATTTAAACGTAGGCTTTTAGGAATAAATACTAAAGGTAGTATAAGAAAAGATATTCCTAACATCCAGAATATATCAAAATCTAATAAGCCTTGATCTACAACTCTAATTGGAGTTATTATAGCCGTAATGCCTAAAACAGCTAATAAATTAAAAATATTAGAACCTATTAAATTACCTACAGAAATGGCTTTCTCCTTTTTTATTATTGCAATTATTGAAGCAGCCAACTCTGGTATACTAGTACCAACAGACACCACTGTTACACCAATAACACGTTCACTTACCCCATAAGCTGTTGCCAAACCAACAGCACCATTAATTAACAACTCTGAACCTCCCCATAAAGCCACACCACCTATTGCTAAAAACAGAAGTACTTTATACAAGGCTAATTCTTCCTCATTATCCTCTTCAACCTCCTCTTCAATATTTTTTTTCTGAAAACGTAGTAGGTAAACCAAAAAAGCAATAAGACATATTACCATTAACACCCCTTCGTATTGTACCAAAACACCATCTGTATAAATAAATGCAAAAAACAAAAGAGAAGCAAACATCATAACCGGCCAATCTGTAGTATAAAAGGTTTTTCTAACATCTATTGAACCTAATATAACTGTTACCCCTAACACCAACCCAAGATTAGCAATATTAGACCCAACCACATTACCTAAAGCTAAATCTGGAGAGCCATTTAAAGCAGCTTTTATACTAACTATTAGTTCTGGTGCAGAAGTAGCAAAAGACACTACCGTCATCCCAACAACAACTTTAGGTATATTTAATCTGTAAGAAATTGCAACTGCAGATTTTAATAACCAATCTCCTCCTACTATTAATAAGGTTAAACCTAAAACAATATATAATATATTCTCCATCTTTAAATTTTTGCAAATATAAGTGAAGATTTTGGCTTTAAAACATCTCTTTTTAAACCTTTTAAATTAAAAGATTTCATACAATTTATATTCCCAATTTTAATGAAATAATAAGAAATACACTTTTTTTAATTAAAAACCTCCTTGCAAAAATTAAAAAGTCTAAAAAAGCCTCTACAATTATTTTAAATTAAAACAATAATCACTATAAAACATTACATTTTAAAACTTACTTATAGATAATATTAAAAATAAATAAATCATATATATTATTTTAATTACATATGTGTATTTACTTGTATCGATTTAACTAAAATTACTTGTAAGTGATTATTTAAATTATATATATTGATTGGATAATCGATTATTAACAACCTATTTATTAACTTTTTAAAACCAAAATTGTATGATCACATTCGCAAAACTTTTATTATTATTTTTTATTTCTATTATTATGTTCTTTGCTTAAATAGTATCATATAGGCCTATATACATAAGACTGCCATAGTGCAGTCTTTATTTTTTAGTATCTTAATAGCCAATAAATTTATATAAATGAATAAAACTATTGTGTTAGCTATTACTTTACTAATAACTACTTTTTCTTGCAAAGAAAAACCAAAAGAAAATACCCAAAATTTATCTAAAGAGTTTGCTCTTTTTTTAGATAATTACCACGAAGACAAACTTAAATTAAACCCTATAGATGCTACTAATGCAGGAGATCATAGGTATAATGATATTTTTATAAATAATCTTTCAGATGAATTTATCACAAAATCTAAAAACCACTATACTAGTTACAAAAACCAGTTAGCTACTTTTCCTGACAATAGCCTAACCAAAAGTGAACAACTGAGTAAAGCAATTTTAGATTGGGAATGTACTATTAAATTAAATGAATTTAATTTTAATGCAAACTTAACTCCTATTGATCAAATGTGGTCTCAAAATTTAATTATAGGACAACTAGCTAGCGGAAGTAGCTCCCAACCATTTAATACCGTAGAAGATTATAATAAATGGTTAAAAAGAGTAGATGGCTATTTAGAATGGTTAGCTAGTGCAGAGAGCAAAATGAGACAAGGCATGCAAAGTGGACATGTACTACCAAAAGCATTAATTATAAAGGTTTTACCACAACTAAAAGCTATTACAAATAATGATGTAGAAAATAATTTATTTTATAAGCCAATTATAAAAATTCCAGACAGCTTTACTGCTAAAGAAAAAACCGAACTAACTAATGCGTACACAAACATGGTTCGTAATAAAGTAATTCCGGCTTATACGAAGTTATATACTTTTATGAATACCGAATACTTAAATACAGGTAGAGAAACTAGTGGTATACAAGGAGAACCAGATGGTGATGCCTATTACGCACATCAAATAAAAAAATATACTACTACTGATATGACTGCTGAAGAAATTCATGCATTAGGGTTAAATGAAGTTGCAAGAATACGAAGCGAAATGGAAAAAATTAAAACGCAGGTTGGTTTTAAAGGAAATCTTAAAGACTTTTTTAATTATGTTAGAAATAAAGAAGAACTAATGCCTTTTAAGGAACCTAATGAGGTTATTTCAAATTTTAATAACATTCATAAAAAAATGAAACCCCAAATTGAAAAACTCTTTGACCTTAAACCAAAAACGCCATTTGAAGTAAGACGCACAGAAGCTTTTCGAGAAAAATCTGCTAGTGCAGAATATAACCCAGGCTCTTTAGATGGTTCTAGACCGGGTATTTTTTATACTCCCATACCTGATGTTACAAAATATAACACCTATTCTGATGAGTCTTTATTCTTACACGAAGCTATTCCTGGGCACCATTACCAAATTTCATTAACACAAGAAAGTAATACATTACCCAAGTTTAGAAAAACATTATGGTATAGTGGCTATGGGGAAGGTTGGGCTTTATATTGCGAATCTTTAGGACAAGAATTAGGATTATACACAGACCCTTATCAATATTTTGGCATGTTAGGAGCAGAAATGCACAGAGCTATACGTTTGGTTGTAGATACAGGTATACACTCTAAAGGTTGGACAAGAGAACGTGCCATAAAATATTCTTTAGATAATGAAGCGGAGTCTGAAGAAGGAATTACTTCTGAAATAGAACGCTATATGGCAAACCCCGGACAAGCTTTATCCTATAAAATTGGACAATTAAAAATTAGAGAACTTAGAAAAAAAGCTAAAGATGCCATGGGAGAAAATTTTGATATTAAAGAATTTCATAACCAAGTTTTAGAAACAGGCTGTGTTCCATTAGCATTATTAGAAAATAAAATTAACACCTGGATATTAAACTAAATACTATACTTCACAAAAAAATAAAACCTCTGAAAAATACAGAGGTTTATTGTTTTATAGTATTTTTAAATAAATTATTTATATGAAACTTAGTGTTTTTAAGCTGCTTGCTAAAATTAATAAAATAGCATTACCCTCTTATTCTAAAAAGCAACTAGACCTTTCTAAAGCATCAAAACTGCAACTTGCTATTATTGGATGGCGTTATTGGGTTACTACTAATGCTTTAGACTAATAGTGTAAAAGAGAGTTTATAGTATACTTAGATAATTTTTGTTTTCCATTTAAAAAATCTAATTCCAACAAAAAATTACATTGTACTACTTTACCGCCTAATTTTTCTACTAATTTACAAACTGCTTCTGCCGTACCTCCTGTTGCCAAAACATCATCATGAATAAGTACTTTATCTCCTTTAGATATACTGTCTTCATGTATTTCTAAAACATCTGTACCGTATTCTAAATTATACGTCTCTTGAACTACTTTATAAGGCAATTTTCCTAATTTACGTACTGGAACAAAGCCAGCATTTAGTTCTTTTGCTAATAAAGGAGCAAAAAAGAATCCCCTACTTTCTACCCCTATTACTTTATCAATTTCTTCCCCCTTAATCCCATTTAGCAAACTATCCGCCGCAAAATTAAAAGCTTCAGAATTATTCAACAGAGGCGTTATATCTTTAAAAAGAATTCCTTTTTTAGGAAAATCAGGAATATCTCTAATGTATTTACTTAAATCCATTAATATATTTTTTTTCCAATACTATCTACAGAAATAGCATGTACGCCTTTTGTATAATTTTCCAATTGATCAATTAATAGTTCTGCTGTTTTTTCTCCTAAAAATTTTCCTCGTGGAGAAATTGGCTTTATTCCTTTAATTGCTTCAAAAGCAGATTTTCTAATAGAAAAAGCGTAAATAAAGAGCGATCCTTGATCTACTAATTTTTGCGTGCTTTTTACCATTAAAATAGTCTCCAATAAATATTGGTTCATTACAATTAATACAGAAACTTTATTTTCTTTTACATTTTTTATTACATCTCTAGCAAAAGACTCTTCTCCGTTAGATTTTAATAAATTGTATGCTGTTATTTTATGCGATATTTCTAGAGCATCTAATATACCTTTCTTTCGTCTTTCCAAATACGAGGCATTAGAAAAAGACTCTACAACTAAAACATTTTCTTGTGGTGAAATAGATAAATCTGAAACTGCATTAAAGGCCTCTTTGTAATGGTCTATACTTACTTTATTAAAAGCTAAATCTTCAGGAACTTTATTAGCAAGCACTATAGATATTCCTCTATTACGAGCACGCTCTATATGACTGTAGTTTTTAGAACTTATAGTATCCTCAGTTAATGAGACTATTATACCATCTACACCTTTTTCTATTAAAATATCTATATTATGAGCCTCTCTCTCTTTATTATAGTTAGAAGTAGATAAAATTGCATTATAGCCTTTAGAATAAGCTATTTTTTCTATTCCTATAAATAATTTAGCAGAAAAACGATCTAACACACTAGGAATAACTACACCTATAGTTTTACTTTTTCCTTTTTTTAAACTTAAGGCAAGAGGGTTTGGCCTATAATTAGTTTTTAATGCAGCCTCTTTAACTCTATTTTTAGTAGCTGCGCTAATTTCTAAACTATCATTTAATGCTTTTGATATGGTTGAAACCGAAAGGTTTAACAACTTAGAAAGGTCTTTTAGCGTAGTATTTTTCATAGTTTATTATATACTTTAAAGCATATTCTTAAATTAATTAACTAAGATAATATTAGTTTAACAATGTACTCTAATAAATTCAAATAAATGCAACTTATTCCACTCATTAACAACACATATTTATACGGTTCAATTTTACTTATGATAAAAAATATAATATTTTACAACAGGTTCTTTTGTATTATGTTTAAAAAGAAATATATTTGCAGCCCTTTTTATGGGGAGTAAAACGGCCTCGTGGCGCAACTGAATAGCGCACTTGATTACGGCTCAAGAGGTTACAGGTTTGAATCCTGTCGAGGTCACAAGAAAAAACGCAAATATCTTATTTTAGATTTTTGCGTTTTTTTATTTCTGTAATTTAAAACTGAGAATAGCACCTATTAAGAAGCTAGTTTTTCTGTTCTATTAGGATAAACAACCTCCCATTCGTGTAAAATTATATCTTTAATAGATTTAATTTTCGAATCTTCTAGTGCTCTAGTTCTAAAATGTAGCACCTCTAATGGCCTTACATCTGATTTTATATTACTAACGTGTATGGGATGCTCATAATCTAGCAGCTCATTATGTACATGATAACGGTAAGTAAGTATTGTATCTGCTAGTTTAACAAATTCATTCGTTTGAAAAAGAATGAGCTGCAATAACTCATTATTGTGCTTAGAGTAAGTATAATTCATTTTACATGATCTACAACGAACAACTAATAAACTGTCTTGATTATAATCCCAAAGTTGCATTTTGTTGCTTTTACAATTTTTACAACACGGTATTTTTTTTCCAAAATTTTCAAGAAGGGTATCTAATGTTTTAAATTGTTTTATTGCTTCTTCATTTTCTACTAACCAATGTTTAAACTTTCTTTTTTTGTTTATATAATCTGTTCCAAAATACCAACAAGAAAAAAACAGAGAAGAAAATAAAAATGACATTAATACTAACGGACCAACATCTATAAAAGAAACTTTGTACGAAAAAAATAATACTAGGACTGGTTGTAAAATCATAAGGGGGAACTATTTAATTTAACAGAAACAATATAATTATTTTTCTTGTAAAAATTGCACCATACAAGAGGAAATAACTATACTTTAAAACTGCTAGGAAGGCAATTATAGAATTTTTTAAATGCTGTTGTAAAATGTTGTGGGTTTTTATAGCCAACAGCGTATGAAGTTTCAGCAATTGTATACCCTTTTTCTTCAATTAATGCTTTTGCTTTTTCCATCCGTAGCTTTGTAATATAGGCAAAAATTGGCATTCCAAAAGCAATTTTAAAATTTTGCTTAAGCTTAAATTGATTAATACCCGTAATTATAGCTAATTCAGAAATTGTTGGCGGTTTTTGAATATTTTTATGTAGAATAGTTTCTGCGTATACTATTTTTGAATGTTCTTTAGGCTGTAAAGTAATTTCAGTAACACTTTTTTTATTCTTTAAGTTGTCAAAAAAAATAGTAAGTATTTCTGTTATTTTAGACTCTAAGTACGCTTTTTTTATTCCTTCTTCATAGTTACATTTAATAATAGAATCTATAATATTATGTAATTGAGTTGTTATTAGCTTACTATGTTTCCACATTATAAATGGAATGTTTTTTTCTAAAGCATTTCCAAAGTCCGAACTAACTTCCTTAAAGTATTTACCAAACACTCTAATTAAATAATCTTTTGTAAAAACAATTTCTAAAGTTTTTCTAACTGTACTATCGTACTGTAAAGAGCCTTTTACCTTAGGCAAAAAGAAAAAATTGTAATGCCCATTTGGAATATTTACAACTACACTATCTTTATTTTTAGGAGTATAAATACTACTTCCTTCTATTTCAAAATGAATTTTAAGAAAAGGAAAATCATGTTCTACATCTATTATTAAAGGAGGTGCTACTTTAGCATTTCTAATACTAATATTAACGCCATCTAAATAAATTTCGCGAGCCTCCCCTTTAACTAACGAGCTATTGCTAACCACAATTTCCTCTCTTAAAGCACTGTTTTTAAACCCTTTAGGAAACTCTCTAACTATAGTTTTTTTAGCAAAAGACGTACTTTTTAATACAGATTTCATAATATTCTTTTTACGGCTTTATTAATACTATTTGCGTTATTAAAAATGGGGCAGTTAAAATATATTTGCACTATCATTATTTAAACTAAATCTAAATAACTAAAGTAGATTATTATTATGACAGTATCAAATATTCTAAAAACAATTATTGCTTTTTTGTTTTTTACTACAGCATATGCACAGCAAAATTCAAATCAAATTAGCGGAAAAGTATTAACATCAGACAATACACCTGCATCTTATATAAATGTAATTATACAACCTTTAAAAATTGGAACAGTTACCAATAGTAAAGGAGAGTATGTGTTTAACAATATTCCTTACGGAGATTATTCTATAGAGTTTTCTTTAATTGGAATGGAGAAAAAAGAACTACAAATTACTGTAGATGCCCCTGTATTAAATATTAAAGATGTTCTTTTAAATGAGAGCCAAGAAAAACTAGATGAAGTTATTGTAATTTCAGAACGTTTAAACCAATTTGCTCAAAAAGAATCTGAGTATGTTGCAAGAGTTCCTCTAAAAAATATAAACAACCCACAATCCTATTCTATTGTTACTGGAGCTTTATTAAAAGAGCAAATAAATACCGATTTACCATCGGCATTTAAAAGTATTACTGGTGGTGGTTATGTAGAATCTAATGACGGTAATGTAAGTGTATATTTAAGAGGGTTTAGATCCGATGTTCATTTACGTAATGGTGGTATTGCATGGGTAAAAGCACCAATTGACCAACAAAACATTGACCGTATAGAAATAATAAAAGGCCCTGCTGGTTTATTTTATGGTGCCAATGTAAATAACATTTCTAATTACGGTGGCATTGTAAATAAAGTAACAAAACAAGCTTACAATGGCAAACAACTAGACTTAGAGTTTATTACAGGAAGCTGGCAACAAAATAGAGCCACTATAGACTATAATACTGTTTTAGACAAAGAGGAAAAAGTATTTTTTAGATTAAACGGTGCGTATAATTCAGAAAATAGTTTTCAAGATCAAGGCATTAAAAGAGAATTTATGGTTGCTCCATCTTTAACAATAAATTTATCTGAAAGGTTTACGGTAAAAGCTAATTTAGAATACAATAAAAGTAAAAGAAATTTAAGCTTTGCTAGCGGTGTATCAGGAGCATTAATATCGGATACTGTAGATAGTTGGGACGATTTAAACTGGGATTACAACACAAATTACAGCTCTAATGAAATGGCTGGTTATTTCTCTTCTTTAGTTGCTCAACTAAATTTAGAATATAAAATATCTGACACTTGGACTTCTAAAACTAATTTTACTAATGCAAATCTTTTTACAGATGCAAATTATTTTAGAGCTGTTATGTTAGATGAGAATACTGTTGGTAGATATTACTTACAATTAGACCCAAGAGAATCTGGAAACACACATATACAACAAGACTTTACTAATGTGTTTAAAAAAGATAAAATAGCTAATAAATTAGTAACAGGTGTTAGTTACTTAAGTAATTACGATGATACACAAAGAACAGGAGTATTTAATGCTATTGATGTTGTTGATGTAAACAACCCTGTTATTGCTGGTCTTACAAACGAGCAGTTTGAAGCTACACTAGCGGATCAAGAAAAAAACAAAACCATTTCAGAGTTTGAAACATTTGGCTTATATGCTTTTGATGCATTAACAATTAATGAACAAATAACAGCAACTGCAGGAATACGTTTTGACCGCTTTTTAGCAAAAAACACCATATCTAATGGTATAGAGTTAAGTAATGGATACAACCAAAATGCAATAAGCACCAAATTTGGTTTAGCGTATAATCCTTTTAATGATAAAGCTTCTGTATTTGCAAATTATATGGATGGTTTATCTAATAACGCTCCATCAGACAATGGTACTGGAGAAATTATAACCTGGGATGCGGAACGAGCAAAACAATGGGAAATAGGAACAAAATTAAATTTCTTTCATGGTAAATTAAAAAGTACTATAAGCTATTATAATGTTAATATAGATAATGATATTATTGTAGATGAAAATGGTATTAGCGTACAAGAAGGAGAAACTTTAAGTAAAGGTTTTGAAATTGATATTATAGCAAACCCTTTTCCTGGATTTAATATTGTTGCAGGGTATACTAAAAACAATGCTACTCTAGAAAAAGTAAGCTTTGGAAGTGAAAATATAATAGGAAATAGTTTAACCTATACTCCAGAAACGGTTTGGAACTTTTGGTTAAGTCACCAATTTTTAAATGGAAAAGCTCGCGGACTTGGTTTTGGTTTTGGTGCAAATCATATAAGTGAAATATATAATAGTACAGCAAACAATTTTGGATCAGAAGCATTTACCACTTTTGATGGTACAGTATTTTACAAAAAAGACGCCTATAAATTGAGCTTAAAAGTGGATAATATTTTCAATAAAGAATATTATAATGGATATGGTATTGCACAAAAACCACTTAACTTTAGAGTAGGCTTTGCATATAGTATTTTCTAGTATTTTAAGTTGAGTTTTTATAAAGAGAGTGTATTTTTTTAATACATTCTCTTTTCTAATTTTTAGTTTCCAACAGTCAGTCATGAGGTATAAAATATTTATAATAATTGCTTTTCTTTCTTTTATAGCACAAGCTCAAATTATTACAATTGGAGAAAGCAAAAAAATACAGTCTACTGCTTTAAACGAAGAAAGAGAATATTGGGTTTATTTACCTGATAACTATTCCAACACAAATTTTAAAACACAAAAATATCCTGCTATTTACCTTTTAGATGGTGAAAAATATTTTCATGTTACAACCGGAATAGTAAAAAACCTATCTAATGGCTATTACCCACAAATACCAGAATGTATTGTTATTGCTATTAAAAATACTAATAGATCTAGAGACTTAACTCCAACATACGATCCTAATTTGCCTTATAAATCTGGAGGCTCTACCACATTTGAAGCTTTTATTACAAAAGAGTTAATTCCAGAAATAAACAACAACTACAGAACATTAGATTATAAAATACTTATTGGACACTCCTTTGGTGGGCTTTTTGCTATAAACAACTTATTAAAAAACACCCCTTATTTTAATGCTTATATAGCAATTGATCCAAGCCTATGGTGGAACAACAACACCGTAGTAAAAAACTTAAATAGTAGTATAAAAACAACAAATTTTAAAGGAAAAAGCTTGTTTCTTGCAAATGCAAATTCCTTAGGAAATCAAAAAAAACCAAGCAAACAACATTACGCTCATTTTAAAGCAAAAAAGAAAACACTAGAACTTTTAGATAATAATGCTGCAATAAACTTAAACTATACTCTTAAAACCTATAAAAATGAAGACCACGGTAGTGTTGTATTACCCGCACTAATAGATGGTCTTCGTATTACCTTTAAAGGCTTTAGAATTAATGTTAAAGAACTTATTAGTACCCCTTCAATATTAGAAAAACATTATAAAGAGCTTTCCTCAAATTTAGGGTTTACCTTTGAACCACAGGCCGCATATATAGACAGGGTTGTAGACCTTGCTATAAAACGAAATCAAAAAGAAAACGCAATAATTTTAAATAACATAAATAAGAATTTATATCCTATGAATGCATATTTAAAAGAAAAGATGAATTAATAGTAAGATAAATGACAAAAAGATACACCTTTAGAAAATTAATAAATGATTTACACCTTTGGTTAGGTATTGGTAGCGGCATTATATTATTCGTTGTATGTTTAACAGGTACTATTTTAACTTTTGATACTGAACTTTCTTTATGGTTAGATAAAGGCACCCATTATTCTAAAAAAGAAGGTAATAAAATACCAATTACTACTATTATTAATACTATTGAAAAGGATAAAGAAATTACTGTTAAAGAAGTAATTTTTTATGGCGAAGAAAATAGAAATTACACCTTTACAACCTTAACAAAAGAAGAATTAAAAAAACCAAGTAGAGGAACCTCTATTACCATTAACCCTTATACTGGCAAACAAGTTATTGCACAAAGCAATGTTCATAATTTTATACATACCATAGAGGAATTACATCGGTTTCTTTTATTAGATAAAACAATTGGAAGACCTATTGTAGGAGTATCTACAATAATTTTTATTTTCATGTGTTTTTCTGGACTTATTTTATGGTTTCCAAAAAAGATAAAAAAATTTAAAAACCTAAAAGTTTGGAAACAAGGGTTTACCATAAAAACAAATGCAAACTGGAAAAGAATAAATTATGACATTCATAATACCTTAGGGTTTTATGCGCTTATTCCATTACTATTAATGGGACTTACAGGCTTATTATGGTCTTTTACCTGGTACTATAACGGATTAGAAAAAGTACTTGGAGACAAGTTAGGTAAATCTAGATTTGATAAAACTATAACTATTGAAAGTGCTATAAATAGCCCTAAAAATATAGCGTATGATTATACAACAATACTTAAAAAAACAGATAGTATTCTTAACTATAAAAATTTTGCAACACGTGTTACGTTCCCTTTAAAACCTAATGAAAGTATTATGGTTCGTAAGAAAAGTGATGCTTTTTTAGCTTTTGATGCTGCAGACAAACTTCAATTTAATCCATACAACAATGCCCTCATATCTAAATCGCTTTTTAAAGATGAAAAACTAGGTTCTAAAATTGCAAGTTTAATTAGAGCTATACATGTTGGTTCCTTTGCCGGAATAACCACCAAAATACTTTACTTTATATGTTGTTTAATTGCAACATCATTACCTATAACAGGCACTTTAATTTGGCTTAACAAAAGAAAAAACAAACTACATAAAAAGAGTAAACGCATTTATTAAAAAGGCTTAGAAAATAAATAGTATTATTTTCTAAGCCTTTTTTTATTTTTTAAAGTTAAAATAGTTTACGGCATTATAGTAACAAATATCTTGAACCATTTTTCCAAGAAATTCAATATCGTAAGGCACAAGACCTTCTTTTACATCTTGCGCTAATAAGTTACACAAAATACGTCTAAAATATTCATGTCTTGGAAAAGATAAAAAGCTTCTACTATCTGTAAGCATACCAACAAAACGGCTTAAAATTCCCATATTAGACAATGTATTTAACTGTTTTTCCATTCCGTCTTTTTGGTCTAAAAACCACCAACCAGAACCCCATTGCATTTTACCAGGAATATCCGCATTTTGAAAATTCCCCATCATAGTAGCAAACACTTCGTTTTGAGACGGGTTTAAGTTGTAGGTTATTGTCTGAGCAAGTTGGTTAGTTGCATTTAGCCTATTAAATAATGTAGACATACTTTCTGCCATTGAAAAATCTCCAATAGAATCTACTCCAGCATCTAGGCCTATTTCCTCTAATAGTTTACTATTATTATTTCTTATAGCTCCTAAATGAAATTGTTGTACCCAACTTTT
This sequence comes from uncultured Maribacter sp., assembly GCA_947504045.1. Classification (GTDB taxonomy): domain Bacteria; phylum Bacteroidota; class Bacteroidia; order Flavobacteriales; family Flavobacteriaceae; genus Maribacter_B. The sequence continues at coordinate 127,895 of CANNFY010000003.1, read as the reverse complement.
TGTATGGTACATTTTACATAACTTTTCTAACAAACAAGAAGCAAACAAACTAGCTTCTTCTTCAGTTATTGCTTTACCAGACAAACGCTTTTTTAAAACTAAATCAGCCTCATTATCCGTAAAATTGCTTGCATAAATTTGTTCCAAACCATAATCAGACAAACGGCAACCTAAAGAATCAAAATAATTTACTCTGTTCTGCACAGCTTTTAATAAATCTTCTAAATTATGAATAGAAAACTCAACACAAGATTCTAATTTTTCTACATAATTTATATAGCTTTCTTTTTGTATTAAAAGCAATACATCTGGTCTAAATGTAGGTAATACTTTAGTATAAAAACTTCTCTCTTCAGCTATTTGCTTATGATACTCTAAACTATCTATAGGGTCATCTGTAGTACAAACCACCTCTACTTTCATTTGTTCTAATAGTTGTGCAGGTGTTTTATTAACTAAAATAGCGTTTGCTTTTTCATAAATAGATTCTGCTGTAGAGGGTTGTAATATTTTATCAATATTAAAATAACGCTTTAGCTCTAAATGTGTCCAATGAAAAAGAGGGTTTCTTAATGTATAAGGAACTGTTTCTGCCCACTTTAAAAATTTTTCTTTTTTTGTAGAATTAGCTCCTGTAATATATGCTTCGTCTATACCGTTAGCTCGCATGCCACGCCATTTATAATGGTCGCCATTTAACCAAACATCTGTAATATTATTTACCGGTTTATTTTCTGCAATTTGTTTTGCTGATAAATGATTATGGTAATCTATAATTGGTAAATTTTTAGCATAGGTATGGTATAACTCTTCTGCAACCTTAGATTGTAATAAAAAGTTATCGGTAATAAAGTTTTCTGAATTTATAACACTCATTTAAATAACACTTTTTGATATTCCATACTCTAATCCTCTTATTTCTGCAAGGCCGCGTAACCTTCCAATTCCAGAATAACCAGGATTTGTTTTTTTATGTAAATCGTCTAACATCTGATGCCCATGATCTGGTCTAACAGGTATGGCAAAATCTTTTCTACCTTCTGCTTTTCTTCTTTTTTCTTCTATTAGAATTTCTTTTATAACACTATACATATCCACATCTCCATCTAAATGGTTTGCTTCATAAAAATTGCCCTGTTCATCACGTTTTGTGCTTCTTAAATGTAAAAAATGTGCTCGGTCTGCAAAACGTTTGAAAATTTGCACCAAATTGTTATCTGGTCTTACCCCTAATGATCCTGTACAAAATGTAATACCATTAGATCTATCAGGAACATTATTAAATAAATAAGCATAATCTTCCTCCGTACTAACAACTCTTGGCAATCCTAAAATAGGATACGGAGGATCATCCGGATGTATGCACATAAGCACCTCATTAGCAGATGCCACAGGTATAATTTCTTTTAAAAAAGAAACTAAATTCTCGCGCAACACTTTTTCATCTACATCTTTATAGGTATCTAATATTGTTTGAAACTGCTCTAAAGTATACCCTTCTTCTGCTCCAGGTAAACCAGCAATTATATTATTAATTAATTGCGTTTTACTTTCTTCGGTTAAAGATTTAAAGTAAGTAGTTGCTTGTTCCTGTTGTTCTTTAGAATAGCTTTTTTCTGCACCTGGCCTTTTTAATAAAAAAAGCTCAAAAGCAGCAAACGCAATAACATCAAAACGTAGTGCTTTAGAACCATCTTCAACGGTAAAATCTAAATCTGTTCTTGTCCAATCTAAAACAGGCATAAAATTATAACATACAATATGAATACCGCATTTAGCTAAATTTTTAATACTGCTTTTATAATTATCTATATACGTCTGAAAATTACCTGTACGTGTTTTTATAGCTTCATGTACCGGAATACTTTCTACAACACTCCACGTAAGTCCAGAACTTTCTATTATTTGTTTTCTTTTTAAAATTTCTTCAATTGTCCAAATTTCTCCGTTAGAAATATGGTGCAAAGCAGAAACTACACCTGTTGCTCCTGCTTGTTTAATATCGTTTAAAGATACGGGATCATTAGGCCCGTACCATCTCCATGTTTGTTCCATTAAATATTTTTATTTAGTAACGTATTTCTTAAAATAAAAGAGTTTAAAATAATAAAATTAAACACCACTATATGCACTAAAACCACCATCTATTGGCACAACAACACCTGTAACAAAAGAGGCACCCTCGCTACACAACCACAAGGTAGTTCCAACTAAATCTTCTGGTTTTCCAAATTTACCCATTGGGGTTTGTTCTATAATTTGATTACCTCGTGAGGTTAAGCTACCATCTTTATTCGTAAGCAAACTCCTATTCTGATCTGTTAAGAAAAAACCTGGTGCTAATGCATTAACACGAATACCTACTTTAGAAAAATGGACTGCTAACCATTGTGTAAAATTAGAAACCGCAGCCTTAGCCCCACTATAAGCAGGTATTTTTGTTAAAGGTGTAAAAGCATTCATTGAAGAAATATTTAACACACTACATCCATCTCTACCTACCATATCTTTTGCAAAAATTTGAGTAGGAAGTAAAGTACCTATAAAGTTTAGATCAAATACAAACTTAATTCCTGAAGGATCTAAATCAAAAAAAGTTTTAAAATCATCCGCAGTATTAGCAAGGTCTTCTTGTTCTAAAAAAGGGTTAGATGTTGTTCCTAAAGGGTGGTTACCCCCTGCTCCATTTATCAAAATATCACATGCTCCTAATTTACTATTTACTTCTTCCTTTGCTAATTCTAAGGATTCTTTTTCTAATACATTAGCAGCAACACCAATTGCTACACCACCAGCTCCATTAATATCATTTGCAATGGCATCTGCAGCCTCTTTACGTAAATCTAATATTGCAATTTTATGACCTTCTTTTGCAAGTGCCTTTGCTAGTGCTCCACATAAAACACCTCCTGCACCTGTTAAAACTATTACTTTACTCATTATATTTTCTCTTATTTAAGTGTTTGATTTAAAAAACGTGTACGTTAACGTAAAAATACTAAAAAATAAGCATATTATCTTAATTTTAATTATTAATGTCTCTTTAAAAATAGTTTTTTTTAGTTTTTTCTTTAAAAAGGCGTTGCTTTTTTATAGATTTCTTAATGTTAAATATTTTTTTATTCCAACAAAATTCTTTTTATTAACACTAAATGTTTATAAATAATATTCTAAAATATTAAAAATAAAAAATCATAAAATACTAATAAACAACCAATTAAGCCGTTATATACCTAAGACAACTATTTGTTACAGCCTCTAAAATTTATAAATCTGATACTACTAATAAGATGTAACAATTATAATGATATTTGGAAATGTTCTATATTATATTAACTTTAGCAAAAATTTAATTTATGGATTTAACGGAAAGAGCTCTCGAGTTTGAAACCAGAAAAATGAGTAACATGTCCACTAGTGATCGTGTTGAAGCATCGAGAGAAGCAAAAGCATTGATATTAGAAATTAACGAAATTTATAAAGAAACTAAGGATTCTGAGTTAATGGATTTAATGAAGCGTTTGACTGAAAAGAAAAAGAAAATAGAGAAACGTCTTAAAGGTGCGCCTTTAGTATAACAACATTTAAAAATTTATTTTACATTATCATGTAAAATATAAAAAGGTGTATAGTTTAAAACTATACACCTTTTTATATTTTAAATAAACCCTAGTAAAATTATGGAGTATATTTTAAACCCTTGGCCTTGGTACGTTTCTGGGCCATTAATTACCCTAATTATGGTTATATTAATTCTGTTTGGAAAAAATTTCGGAATGTCATCTAACCTAAGAACATTATGTACCATTGGTGGCGGAGACAAATATGCCGATTTTTTTAAAATTAATTGGAAATCCTATAGTTGGAATTTAGTAGTTGCTTTAGGTGCAATTTTAGGTGGTTTTATAGCAACACAATATTTATCTAATGGAGCTCCAATAGATTTGAGTGTAGAAACTATAAAAGATTTAAACACTTTAGGTTTTTCTAACGCTGGAAAAAATTTATTACCCCCCGAAATATATAGCTGGGATGCCATTTTATCTTTAAAAGGAATGAGTATTTTAATTATAGCTGGTTTTTTAGTTGGTTTTGGCGCTCGTTATGCTGGAGGTTGTACTTCTGGACACGCAATTAGCGGACTTAGCAATTTACAAATGCCTTCTTTAATAGCTGTAATAGGTTTTTTTATTGGAGGTTTAGTTATGACTCACTTTATAATACCCTTAATATTTTAAAATATGAAATTTATAAAATTTTTAATAGTTGGTATATTTTTTGGAATAATCTTAGTAAAATCTGAGGCCGTATCGTGGTATCGAATTTTTGAAATGTTTAAGTTTCAATCTTTTCATATGTACGGCATTATAGGCTCTGCCGTTGGTTTAGGCATACTATCTATTTACTTAATAAAAAAAACTGGCGTTAAAAGTATTGAAGGCAAAGACATTAAAATACCATCTAAAAATAAGAGTTTTAAAAACTATTTATTTGGCGGTATATTATTTGGGTTTGGATGGGCTTTGGCAGGTGCTTGCCCTGGTCCTATGTACATTTTATTAGGAACAGGTGTATTTAGCATGTTAATTGTTATTGCTTCGGCAACTTTAGGAACTTTCGTATATGGGTTGCTACGAGATAAATTACCTCACTAAAAAATAAAAGGCATCTAAAATAAATTTAGATGCCTTTAAACTCCAAAAAATAATTAATTAACTAACATAAAATTATCTTCTAATACTGTTTTAGAACTTCCTCCTAAAAAGACAGTAAACTCTCCTTCTTCTGCTTCCCATTTATTATTTGCAGAATAAAATTGAAGCATTTCTTCATTTATAAAAAAAGTAACTTCTTTAGATTCTCCAGGTTTTAATGACACCATTTTAAAACCCTTTAGCTCTTTAACTGGTCTTGTTATACTTGCATATTTATCTTGAATATATAACTGCGTAACTTCTTTACCTTCATATTTTCCGGTATTTTTAAGTGTAAAAGAAAGCTTTATTTTTTCTCCTTTTTTAAAAGAAGTTTTACTTAATTTTAAGTTACTATACTTAAAAGTTGTGTAACTTAATCCATAACCAAATTCATATAAAGGTGCATTAGTTTGATCTATATAATGCGACCAAAAAACCATATTTGGAGCTGGTATTTTTGGTCTTCCGGTACTTTTATAATTATAGTATATAGGAATCTGCCCTACACTTTTAGGAAATGTCATTGGTAACTTACCACTTGGGTTATAATCGCCATACAATACTTCTGCAATTGCATTTCCACTTTGTGTTCCTAAATGCCATGCTTCTACTATTGCAGGAATAGTATCATTAGCCCAGTTAATAGTTAATGGGCGACCGTTCATTAAAACTAAAACTATATTCTTATTTACGCTATAAACAGCCTCTAAAAGTTCTTGTTGTAAACCAGGTAAATCTAAATTTGTTCTACTTCTTCCTTCTCCAGATTGAAACCCATTTTCTCCTAAAACCATAATAACAATATCATTTTTAGCAGCTAAGGCAACCGCTTCTTTTATACCGTCTCTGTTTTCTGTATTTATTTTAGTTTCTAATGTAAAATCTGTTTTTCCTTCTGTTAAAGTAACTCCTTTAGTGTAAGAAATTTGATTTTGGTCATACGCTTTTAAACCTTCTAAAACAGAAACGGCAGTATTATCTTCACCAGCTATTCTCCAGCTTCCAAGTGGGCTATTCTTATCTTGAGCTAAATCGCCAATAACAGCAATTTTTTGTCCCTTTTTATTTAATGGCAGTAATTGGTTTTCGTTTTTTAAAAGTACTATAGACTTTTTTGCCATATCTAATACGGTAGCTATGTTTTTACTACTTCCAATTTCTTCCTTTTCTCTTTCTATATCACAATATAAATATGGGTTATCAAAAAGACCTAATTCAAACTTAACTGTTAAAATTCTTCTTACGGCATCGTTAATTTTTTCTATATCTACCTTTCCATTAGCAACTAAAGTTTCTAAATAATTTACATAAGCATAAGACTCCATATCCATATCTGAGCCAGCGTTTACTGCAATTTCACTTGCGCGCAACTTATCTTTAGTATATCCATGAGCTATCATCTCATTTATAGATCCCCAATCTGAAACAACAAAACCTTTATACCCCCATTTACCCTTTAAAACATCTCTTTGTAAAAAAGCATTACCAGTTGCAGGAATACCGTTAAGTTCGTTAAAAGAATTCATAAACGTTTTTACATCTGCATCTATAGCCGCCTTAAAAGGTGGAAAAATTACATTATGTAATGTTGCCGTTCCTACATCTACCGTATTATAATCTCTACCAGATTCCGAAAAACCATAGCCTGCAAAATGTTTTGCGCAAGCAGCAATAGTAGTTACCTCGTTTAAATGGTCACCTTGAAAACCTTTTACTCTAGCATAAGCTATTTTACTTCCTAAAAAAGGATCTTCTCCAGAACCTTCCATAACACGCCCCCAACGAGCATCTCTAGAAATATCTACCATTGGTGCAAATGTCCAATTTATACCACTAGCAGCAGCTTCGCGTGCTGCAACTTGGGCAGATTTTTTTATGGCATCCATGTCCCAACTAGCAGCTTCGGCTAAAGGAATAGGACTAATTGTTTTATACCCATGTATAACGTCAAAACCAATAATTAATGGTATTCCTAATCTTGTTTCTTCTACTGCAATTTTTTGCACTCGTTTTACTTCTTCTACACCACGAACATTTAACATAGAACCCACCTGACCAGATTTTAAGTGGTCGTACTTTTTTGCTGCATCTCCTTTTGTTGGAGTTGGCCCTGTAACATTCCAAAAACCATTATACTGGTTCATTTGGCCTATTTTCTCTTTAAGAGTCATTTTGCTTAAAAGAACAGCTACTTTTTCTTTTATTTCTGCTTTGGATTCTTCTTTACTTAAACCTTTTTCTTGTGTGTATATTTTGCTAAAAAAAAGGACAAAACATACTGCTACAAATATTTTTTTCATCGTAATTAATTATTGAAAAACTGCTGATAAATTAAGAAAAGGAGAAATTTACATTGTTAAGAAAACCTCTCCTTATTAGTAATAAATTAGCTATTCATTTTTTTTATTGGTACACCCTTACATAATCTATTTCCATAGAATCTTCAACAAATGCTGGATCCACAGTACCTCCTAAAGTTCCTCCCATTGCTACATTTAAAATCATGAAAAAGTCTGCATTAAATGGCAGATCAATAGAGTTTTCTTGGGTAAAGAAAACCGCATCATCTACAAGTACTGTTAGTTTACTAGTAGTCCACTCTACGGTATAGTTATGAAAATCTGTTGTTGATGTTGTATTTTCTATAGAAGTTGTTGGTGCATTACCTCCTGAATTATTTGGATAATGTGCTGCTGCAGAAGTCTTATTTTTATCTTGCCCAGTTTGCTCCATAATATCTAGTTCTCCACAAGTAGGCCAACCAACAGTATCAAAATTAGCTCCTAACATCCAAATTGCAGGCCAAGTACCCTGAGAAGCAGGTAATTTTGCTCTTACCTCAACTCTACCATAGGTAAACTCATATAAATTTTCTGATTTTAAACGAGCGGAAGTATACCCTCCTGCCCCATTTGCTTTGGCAGTTATCTTTAACACACCATCTTCTACTATTACATTTTCTGCATTATTGGTATAGGTTTGCAGCTCATTATTACCCCAGCCACCTGCGCCAAGATCATACCCCCAGTTTGCGGCATTTGGAGCTCCATTTACATCAAACTCATCAGACCATACTAAGTCATCAAAAATAGATTCAAATTCTTCAGGTTCTGCTGATGCCTCACTTGTAGAAAAAATATGATACCAAGCTAAATCTGCATTTAAAGCATCATAAGTACGTACATAAAGTCTATCATTAGTTAATTCTAAAATTTCATAAGAAGAGGAACCAACATAGTACCCCATAAAACCACCATCTGAAAAAGTTAATTGTGTACCTCTTGTTTCTGCTTCTGGTATAGTACCATCTGAAGGCCCTATAGATACATTTTTTGTTCCTGATGTATCAAAATCATAACAAAAATCAAATCCTTCCGTTCCACCAGCAACAGCTTCATGTGCTCCATTAAAATAGGTTTGTCCATTATTATTAAGCTCGTAGGTTAATTGCCCTGATGCATCTACAGAAAAAGTAAGTTCATCATCACACAAACAATCTGAATCTTCTGTTCCACATTTTTCAAAAGCAGTAGCTGCATACCATTTAGGATACCACCAATCTCCATCTATACCTTCACGTGCAGGACCAACACCTAAATGACCTGGTTCTGAAGCTGCCAAATACCACGTTTTTGTAGTACCGCCTGTTAAAAACTCTATTGCTTCTGGATCCGAAAAATCGCTTCTAACAGTAACTTCAATAGTTTTTGAAGAGCTTATTCCTCCTGCTCCATATGCAACTACAGTTACTATATATGTATTTAATCCGGTTTTTGTAAATCTTTTAATTAATTGCCCATCGGCATCAATATCAGCATCTGTACCATCATCATACACAAACTTATAGTTTATAGTATTAGTAGCAGTTGCATTAAAACTAACCAATCCAGAACCATCTTCTGTTGGTGTTGCTATAATAGATAATCCTGTTGGAATCTCTAAAACCTCTAAATTAGGTTCCTCTTCTTGACAAGCAATAAACAAAATTGCCAATATAAATATGTACATGATTTTATTAAATATTTTCATATTCTTTTATATTAATTTATCAATTTAATATTATCAAAATAGTAAGTATTACCAGCTCCTGAATTATTGAAATTTGGAAAAAGAATAACCTTATCATAGGAGTTAGAAGTACTAAAACCTGCAAATGTTGTTAAATCAAATGTTAGTGTTTCCCATTGGTTAGCTACAGTAGTACTTACCTCTACTTCTACTATAACCGATGGATTACCATTTGCATCTGGTGCGGAGTTAGAATCTTCCATTTTATATAAAATTGGTGTGCCTGCAGTTGGCGACCAAACATCTACCTCTACGGTTGTTCCTCCTGAAAAATCTGCTGGCCCTGCAAGAGAAATACCCGCTCCTGCCCAAACTTGTGCACCAGATACTTTTTCGATCATAAAAACCTTACCTGAAACATTAATACCAGAAGCATCTGGATTATCTATAATTGCCGCAGGAATTGGCTCAAAGTTTGGACCTCCAAAACTTGCTACATCATAATCTAATAAAGACGATTCAAAATTTACAGGAATAGTTGGCGATTGTAATGTTGCTCCGCTTATTCTAAAATTATCAAAATAGTACGTACTACCAGTTCCTGAATTATTGAAGTTTGGAAAAAGAATAACCTTATCATAGGAGTTAGAAGTACTAAAACCTGCAAATGTTGTTAGATCAAATGTTAGTGTTTCCCACTGGTTAGCAACTGTAGTACTCACCTCTACTTCTACTATAACCGATGGATTACCATTTGCATCTGGTGCAGAGTTAGAATCTTCCATTTTATATAAAATTGGTGTGCCCGCAGTTGGCGACCAAACATCTACCTCTATAGTTGTTCCTTCTGAAAAGTCTGCTGGACCTGCAAGAGAAATACCAGCTCCTGCCCAAACTTGTGCACCAGATACTTTTTCTATTTCAAATACTTTACTTGTTGTATTAACACCAGAAGCATCTGGATTATCTATAATTGCTGCAGGAATTGGCTCAAAATTTGGACCTCCAAAACTTGCTATACCATAATCCAATGTTTCTGACTCAAAATCAACAGGAAGAGTTGGCATAGTCATAACTGATGCCGATTTATAAAAATATAAATTATCTACAAATATTGTTCCTTCTCCTGAAGGTACCCCATCAAACTTAAATTGTATTATATTACTAAAGTCTACTGCTGGGTTAGCATCTGTAAAAAAAGAAATAGGAATATCAAAAGATGTCCATTGGTTTGCAACCAAACTTAAATCATAAGCCGCCTCATTTGGTCCAGAGCTTATTGGTGAAATTTTTGCCGCAAATTCATCATCTGCTGTCCAAATATCAACATGTATAAATTCCATTTCTGAAGCATTAATTGGTGCCGTATTAAAATCTATACCTTGGTAGGTTAAATCTCCGTATTGAATAATGTTGTCTCCTTCTACAACTATTTGGTTATATGAAGTAGATTGCCCCCAGTTTGGATTATAATCTATTGGATCTGGGTTATCATATACATCACTAAAAACTGAAATAACATCAATAGCAGAATTAGATGGCGTACTTGCAGGAGCAAATGGTTGTAAAAGTGCAGATGCTACAAATTCTTTGGTGCCTTCTAAAGTTGCTGCGCCTGCTCCTTTTGCTACTACCCTTATTGTATAACTACCAGCTTCTGCATAAGTATAACTTACCTCTTCACCTGCCATAATAGAGGTTGGCTCTTCTTGATCTACATCTCCAAAATAAACATCAAACATAGTTGCATTTGTAGCTGTAGGAGTTACGGTAACCTCTAGTGGATTTGTGGTGGTTGCAACTGTTGCAATTTCTAAATTTGTTGGTGCTGCAAAAGAGATTACAACTTCTCTACTTAACTCACTTGTTAAGCCTGTAGCTCCTATTGCTATAATTCTTAAATTATAAACTCCTTCTGTATAGGTATAAGATATAGTTTCTCCAGGTGCTACTTCTGTAGCTACTTCGCTATCGGTATCTCCAAAATAAACTTCAAAAATTGTTGCTCCGTCTGCCGTTGGAGATACACTTACGTTTCCGGTATCATCTTGTGCTATATTAAAAGTAGCTTGTATATTAGATGGTGCAGATATATTTTGAAATGCATATGATGTTTCTTCTTCTGTGCATGCATTAAATACAGTTGTTACTATAAAAAATACGAGTAATTGCTTTATATATTTCATTTTTCTTAGTTTATAATATTAATAGCCAGTGTTTTGATTCCATCTATTTCCTGCCAACTCTATTTCTATTGATGGGATAGGAAATACTTCATTTTTTCCAGTAGTAAAGCCATCAATTTCTTGAGCGGCTCTTCCGGTACGAACTAGATCAAAAAAACGATGCCCTTCTCCTACTAATTCTACTCTACGTTCGTTGTAAATATCTGTTGTTAAATTAGTTCCGGTAGTGGTAACATTACCTAAGGTTGCTCTTGTACGAACCCTATTTAAATACGCTTGCGCTTGTGTATCGTTTGGAGATGCTTTTCTATTATGCGCTTCTGCTGCCATTAACAATACATCTGCAAAACGTATAGCTCTATAATTATTTGGGTTTGTTAGGTTTGCATCACCAGTATTTAAATCTCCTACTCGCGATATATATTTTCGGTTGTAATACCCTGTATGCTCATTACCTTCTACATAAGAAACTCCTGCATTTTGTGCAGCCCAAGATTCTATATCCAATATAGCTACGTCTTTTCTAATATCGCCAGCTTCAAAAGCGTCAAAAACCTCTTGTGTTGGCACATTAAAACTAAAACCAGATTCAAAAAAAGGACCGGTATAGTTACGAATACCATTAAAACCAACTGCAATGTTACCCTCACTACATTGCAAACAATCAAAGCCTGCTCCTTCTTCGTCTGTATATTGTACTTCAAAAACAGATTCTATATTATTTTCTCCTTCAAATTCAAAAATGGAATTATAATCTGTAACCAAATCATAAGGTCCGGTTGCAATTACCTCGTCTAAAATACTTGCAGCTTCTGTAAATTTATCTTGGTATAAATATACTTTACCTAGTAATGCTTGTGCTGCACCTTTTGTTGCTCTACCAACATCTGTTTGTGTACTTGGCAGATTTTCAGAAGCAAAAATTAAGTCTATTTCTATCTGCGCATATACATCTTCTTTTGGAGTTCTATCAACTGTATTTTGGTCTCCAAAAAGTAAACGCTCATCTACAGATAATGGAACATCTCCAAACCATTTTACAAGTTCAAAATAATAATATGCTCTTAAAAAAGTTGCCTCAGCTATAACACTTTCTTTTCCTGAAAATTCTGTTTTATCTTTAAATTCTAAGATATAATTTGCACGGTTTACTCCTGCAAACATCCAACTCCAAATATCTCTTATTTGAGCGTTAAGAGGAGTATGTATCATATCATCTACTTCTTGTATACCTGGCACATCTGTTGCGCTTTCGCCACCTGCCAAGGTGTTATCAGATGCTATTTCTCCTAACATCACATTTAAATAGGTAGATTGTAACAAATCATAAGCTGCTACTAAGGCGTCTTGATAATCTTCTTCGGAATTAAAAAAGTCTTCCGAATTTTCATCAAAGGCATCTACATCTACAAAATCATCTGTACAGGATATAGCTGCAAAAGCTAAAATAAAAAGGATAGCGGTATATTTTATTGTTTTATATCTCATTATCATTGCTTTTAAAATTTAAGGTTAAGTCCTAATAAATAAATTCTTGGCACAGGATAAAATCCTTGGTCAATGCCTGCTCCAATTGGAGACCCAGATGATGCACTTGGATCGTAACCAGTGTATTTAGTAAATGTGTACAGGTTGTTTGCTGATACATAAAACCTAAGTTTATCTATTCCAATACGATCAATAGTTTTTTGTGGTAAAGTGTAGCCTAATTGTACATTTTGAATACGTACAAACGAACCATCTTCTACATAAAAACTAGAAAAATTAGTATTAGATGTAGCTCCTGTAGTTACTCTTGGATAGCTGTTAGTAGAACCTTCTCCTGTCCATCTATTTAATGTGTATACAGATTTGTTAACTAAAGATTGGTTACGTTCATAATTACGAACAATGTCATTCCCAATAGAAGCAAATGTATAAGCACTAAAATCAAAGTTTTTATACGAACTGGATAAACTTAAACCCATTGTAACATCTGCAATTGGGTCTCCTATATCTGTTCTATCGTCTGTATTTATAACACCATCGTTATTTATGTCTACAAACTTTAAATCTCCAGGTGCAGCATTAGCTTGTACAGCATGAGCATCTACTTCTGCTTGGTTTTGGAAAATTCCGTCGGTTTGTAATCCATAAAAATATCCTATTGGTTTACCTACTTCCATTCTTGCAGGAAAGTCTTGACCAACTCCAAAAGAACCACCTGGAACAAATGAAACTCCTTCTGGTAAATTGGTTACTTCATTCTTTAAAAAAGTAACATTGTAATTTATTCCAAAAGAAAAATCGTTTACAGGTTTTGGCGCATATCCAATAGCAAATTCTACTCCTGTATTTTCCATACTACCAGCGTTTATTATGGGGGAACTATTTCCGGGAGCAGCTGCTCCTAAAATACCAGAAACCGGAGTTTCTATTAATAAATCGTCTGTTCGTCTTTTAAAATAATCTGCAGTAATATCTATGGTACTATTAAATAATTTAATGTCTACACCAATATCTAGTGTTTTTTGTTCTTCCCATTTAACTTCTGGGTTTGCTAACCTTGAAGCAGCAACACCAAATACTCTTGTACCATTTAGAACATAAACTCCTTCGCCTCCTAAAACAGATTGAAAAGCATTACTTTCTATTCTATCATTTCCTATAACACCATAACTACCTCTTAGCTTTAAGAAATTAATTAAATTATTATTGGCTAAGAATTTTTCTTCTGAAACTACCCATCCTAATGATGCTGAAGGAAAATATCCGAATTTATTTTCTGGCCCAAAATTACTAGAAGCATCTCTACGTAAAACTCCTGAAAAGATATATTTTCCATTATAATTATATTGTAGCCTTGTAAAATAGGATAGTAAAGTGTTTCTATATTTTCCACTTGCTCCAGATAGCTTTAAACCGTTTTCTACATCTTCAGCATCTTCAATATTTGCTGTAGCTAAATTAACATCTTGGTTTTCGTCAAAAAAACCAACTGTATCTCCTGAGAATTGACCACTATTATCAAAAGTAGACATCCCTAATAGTACTGTAATATTATGTTTTTCATTTAAGGTATTCTGATATTTTAAAAGATTGTCCCAAGTATTATCTCTGAAAATATTTTTATTTATAGATAATCTACTTGTATTTAATCCGGCTGCATTAACTCTTATATTATTAAATACCTTTCCTGATCCATAAAATAGTATTGGAGTAAAAGTTCTATTCTGAGTTTCTGAGTAATTAAACTGAAAATTAGACTCTAAAGAAAAGTTATTAAAAAACGTATATGCTGCTCCAATTTTACCGCTTATTCTATTAACAGTATTAGAATTAAAAGTATCTTCTATCTGCGCAAGAGGGTTAATTACTTCATTACCTAAGCCTTCCGCTAAAGTAAATTCTCCTGAAGCATCTTTTACTGCAAAGGTTGGAGCATTATTTAAAGCATTAAACAAAACTGAACCTATAGCATTTTCTGATAGTGTTTTTCTATTTGTTCCAGTATACATACCACTAGCTGAAACTTTAAAGTTCTTAAACAAATCATGTATAAAATTAAAACGTGTTGTGTATCGCTTAAAATTTGCTTTTGACCCACCTACAATACCGTCTTGTGTTAACAAAGAAGCAGAAGCAGAATAGGTAGATTTTTCGGTACCTCCGTTTACAGATAAATTATGACTAAATATTGGTGCTTTTTGAAAAACTTGATCTTGCCAATTTGTACCTTCACCTAAACCCGATAAATCTGGGTAAATTATAGGCTCGCCATTGGCGGCAGAAGATTCATTTATAATTACAGCATATTCTGTAGCATTTAAAACCGGAATAGTTCTAGAAGTTTCTTGGTAACCACCATAGGCATCGTAATTAAATTTTAGTGGCGTAGATTTTCTACCTGTTTTAGTTTTTATTAAAATAACACCATTTGCAGCTCTAACACCATATATACCCGCTGTTGCATCTTTAAGTACATTAATACTTTCAATATCATTTGGGTTTATAACAGATAAGTCTTCTATAACATTACCATCTACTAAAATTAATGGCCTACTTGTAGATTTACCAGAATCGTCTACATTATTTGAAGAAATACCTCTTATGTTAATAGATAGACCTGAACCTGGAGAACCAGAATTAGAGGTTATATTAACCCCAGCTACCTGACCTTGTAGTGCTTGTTCTACTTGCGTAGGATTTAAATCTTGAATAGTTTCTGAACCAACAACAGTAACTGCACCTGTCACTTCTTTTTTACTTTGGGTTCCATACCCAATTACTACCACCTCATCTAAGGCGCTAACATCGTCTTGCAATACAACTTGTAATACAGAACTTTCTGTAACTACAATTTCTTTTGTTACAAAACCTAAATAAGAAAATACTATAGTATCTCCTTCTGTAACATTAAGTAAGGTGAAATTTCCATCAAAATCTGTAGTAGTACCATTTACCGTATTCTTAACTATTACGTTAACACCAGGCAAGGGGTCTTTATAGGCCGAGTCTTTTACATTTCCAGTAATTTTTAGATCTTGACTATAAATAAGATTAGTGGAAAACACTAAAAGAATTAATAATACAATATGCTTCATATAAGTTTAGTTTAGGACTCACAATATATTTATTAATATTTGCTAATACTTAAAATCTACCACTACATAAAATATACATATCTTAAAAAAATAGGCTTAAAAATAAGAATATGTCAAAATTAGCCCCAAATAAAAGGAACTTAACAATATTGGAAAGAAAATATTTTTTTTAATTAAACGGCTTACAAATACATTTGTATAGGTAATGTTGTGGTAAAATTAGTATCTGTAGAGGTATGTTAAACATCTAAAATATAGCTTACTAAGCCTTTTTCGTGTTCTAATCCCATTTTTTTACGCAAACGGTATCTTTTTACTTCTACACTACGGACAGATATGTTTAATAATGGTGCTATTTCTTTAGAAGAAAGATTTAGTCTTAAGTAAGCACACAAACGCAAATCATTAGGGGTTAATTCTGGATGAAGTTCTTTTATTCTTTTAAGAAAATCTTTATCTGCATTATTAAATGCCTCTTCAAAAGTTTTCCAATCATCTGCATTATTAATATTACGATCAATAGTTCTTATTACACCTTTTATTTGTTGCGGTGTTTTTGCTTCCATTAATTGCGATTTAATAACATTTAAAAATTCGTTCTTTTTAATAATACTCATTGTAGAAGATGCCAATTCTCTATTCTTAGATTTTATTTCATCTTTTAGTTTTTCGTTCTTAATTTCTACAATCTTTCTTTCGGACTTTTGCTTCTTCTTTTTTAATTTTCTTTTATTTTCTTTTAGCAACAACTCTTCTTGTCTTTTATAATAGCGCTTATATTGTTTATGAACAATTAATACCACTAAAGCAAAAAATAGTGTATAAATTATATATGCTATATATGATAAATACCACGGCCTATTAACTATAAAAGTTTTATTTACTGCCTCTGTTATATAGTTATTTACTTTTGCTTTTACACTAAAAGTATATTCTCCATAGGGAAGATTTTCAAAACTTATATCTGTTTTTTTTGTCCACATGCTCCACTCTGCATGCTCTTTTGAGAGTTTATATTTGTACGTAACCTCTTCATATTTATTATACTCTGGCACATTGTAAGAAAAAGAAATGTTATTTTCTTTAAAGTCTAGTTCTTGTATACTGTTAAGAGGTAAATTTTTCTGAAGAACATCTCCTGGATTTTTTTGCATTTTGGTTATGCTTACAGTATATGTTTTATCCTTTAACTTATTAAGATCTAAAGTTACATACCCATTGGATGTTCCTATTATATAGTTGTTTTTTGATATTGGTGTAATAGACTCAAAACCATATACGCCCATATTTTTTCTAAAATAAGCAGGAACAGGAATTTCTACAACCTCATACCCATTATTTAGTTGCGATTGGGTTAAACTTAAAATATTATTATCTGAAAAGCCCCATAAACGATTATTGACACTATCAGAAATTAAAATTCCAAATGGTGGATATTCTCTTTCAAAAAAATGTTTATTCAGTAATTCATTTAAATCAAAAGTTTCTTTCTTTTTGTTGAAAGAAAACATCCCATCACTAGTTGTATAAATTATATCCTCATTAAAACTTACTAAACTAGCTCCGCTACCATATGGCTCTTGATTTTTAATTTTAATTACATTTTTAAGGTCTGTATCTAATTGTAATACAAACACTCCTTTATTTTCATGATTTACAACAATCTTAGTATTATCTACCCATTCAAAAAAACGTGTTGCAATATCAAAACCCTTAATTTTATTTCTAAATACCCAACTATTATCTTTCTTTTCTAAAACACTTATTCCTTGATAATTACCTTGTAACAATAAATTAGGGTTATGTTTAAATGGTTTAATATCCCATGTGCCAGGAATATTTGAAATTAATTTGGCTTTGTTATCTATAATTTGATATGTGCCATTATTATGTCCACAAAATAAATTATCCTCAATTATACGTAAAGCCCAAACTTGCCCTTGTGTATTAGGCATAAATTTAAATTGCTCTTCTTCATTATTTTTCTTGTAAAATACACCTTGGTTGGTTCCTAAGTACAAATAATTTTTATAAACAATAGAGGAATATACCTGCCCAAGGTTACCTACCTTGTCTATATATTCTTTAAAAGGTGAATTTAAGTTTATAACACAAATGCCATTATCTAATGCCAACCATAAATTGTTTTCTTGATCCTCAAAAATGGATAAAACAGTATTATTATTTAACCCTTTTTGTTGGTTTATTGCATTAATAAGTTTTCCATTTTTATTTATATGATAAATACCATTAGATATTGTTCCTAAAACAAGACTTTTGTCTTCTAACTGTAGAGTACTATAAACATTTATAGAATAAGAAAGCGTATTAATATCTGTAACCCAAGGCTCTAATTTTTTATTCTTTAAAGAATACATTTTTCCGTTTTCTAGAACAAGTGTTAATATATTGTCTCTTAAAAAAACGCCAACAATAATTGATTCTTTTACTTTAGCATCGTCTGTAACTAAAACAGCTTTTCCATTTTCAATTTTAAAAAGTCCTACATCGCTTCTATGAAAATAAATAGACTGTCCTACTTTAAATATTTGTGCTCTTTTAGAAAAAGAGGCAATAGTTCTAATAGAGGAGTCTCTTGTATTATAAATATATATTTGATGTAAAGATTGAAATAATATCCACTCTTTATATTCTATAATATTCCAAAATTGCTCGTCTTCGATTAATTTAATTTTAGAATTAGCAGATATGGATTGATATTCTAAAACGCCTAGGTCATTTTTTACCCAGTAACCAAACTCCATATAACAGCCAGTATACACTCTATTACCAATTGCTTTAACAGACCTAATAACTGACCCATTTGGAGAGTTATAAAGTTGCCAACTAGTACCATTAAAGGCTAGTAATCCGCTATTATTAGCTATATAAACATGTTTTTCTTTAGATTGCGATATAGCCCAATTTTGATTAGCTCCACCATAGGTAACTGCAGAAAAATTTTGAATAGGTGGTAATTCTTGAGAATAACTACAAGAAATAAAAAGGAAAAGAAATATAAAAACTATATTTTTCAAAAATTACATTTTTTTAAAAATATAGTTTTTATTTAAATAAATTAAAATTTTAACTATACTATTTCTGCATTTAAACCTGCTTGTAATAATCGTGTACAACGTGGTTTTAGATCTTTAAACTCTCCTGTTTTAACGGTACACTTACCATTATAATGTACAATTAAAGAGCATTGCTCTGCCTGCTCAGATGTGTGATCACAAACAGCAACCAAGGTGTCTATTACATGTTCAAATGTATTTACATCGTCATTAAATAGAACAATTTCGTTTTGTTTTACTGTTTCTTCTTCTAGTAATACTTCTTCTAATAGTTCTTCTCTAGTGCTCATAATAATAGAGTTTTAGTATAACTAAATTACATATTTTGCTGCAACCCAATTATTTTTTTCTAGATTTTTTTCAAATTTTAAAGAATACTCTTCACACTTAGCCGTAATGCTATTTAAATCTTCTAAATAAAATCCGCTAAGATAAAGGGTTCCTTCTGCATTTAAACTTTTAGCATACACTGGTATATCTGCTAAAAGAATGTTTCTATTTATATTGGCAATAATAACATCAAACTTTTTATTATCTAAAAGAGCTGCATCCCCTTCAAAAACGTTAATAGTAGAAAAGCCGTTTCTTTCTACATTTTCTTTAGCATTTAAATAGCACCAATTATCAATATCTATTGCTTCTATATAAGAAGCCCCTTTCATTGCTGCTAATATTGCCAAAACACCTGTACCACTGCCCATATCTAATACAGACTTACCTTCAAAATTATTTTCTAAAATATGAGAAAGCATCATATAGGTAGTTTCATGATGCCCTGTACCAAAGCTCATTTTAGGTTCAATAACAATATCATATTTTACATTAGGAATATCATGAAAAGGTGCTCTAACTACACATGCACCTCCTACTTGTATTGGTTTAAAATTCTCTTCCCAAGTGGCATTCCAATTTTCTTGTTCTATTTCTTTTACTTTATACTCTATTTTAAAATTTTCATTCTTTAAAATAGAAATAGCATCTACCATAGCTTCTTGCCAATCTGTTTTTTGTATATATGCTAATACTCCATTTTCATTTTCTACAAAACTTTCAAATCCTATTTCTCCTAATTCTGCAATTAAAATATCGGAAGTTGGTTGAACAGGAAAAACGGTAAAAGCGTATTCTATATATATAATATTTGCCATACTTATTTGGTATAAACGTATTAAAAAAAGAAGCTGTTTAGAAAATAGTTTCCAAACAGCTTTTTATTTATTTATTTTAAAAATTAAATAGCTTTTATTATGGCTACAAAATCATCTGCTACTAAAGCTGCTCCTCCTATTAATCCTCCGTCAACATCTGGTTTAGAAAATATTTCTTTTGCATTTGCTGGTTTTACACTACCACCATACAAAATAGAAACATTATTTGCTATTTCTGCATTATACGCCTCTGTTATAGTTTTACGAATAAAAGCGTGCATTTCTTGTGCCTGCTCTGCAGAAGCTGTTTCTCCTGTGCCAATAGCCCAAACTGGCTCATACGCTAAAACAATAGAACCCCACGCACTTTTATCTAAAGAAAATAAAGCATTTTTTATTTGACTTTCTACAACTTTAAAATGATTACCTGATTTTCTATCCGCTAATTCTTCTCCAAAACAAAAAACAATACGTAAATTTTTAGTAATGGCAGTCTTTACTTTTTTTTCTAAAATTTCATCAGTTTCACCAAAATATGCTCTTCTTTCTGAGTGTCCAAGAATAACAGTATCTACACCAATACTTTGCAACATATCTGCAGAAATTTCTCCAGTATATGCTCCACTTTCAGCAAAATGCATATTCTGAGCTATAGCATTTATAGTTGATGACTCTAAACTATTTACTGCGGTTGCTAAATTTACAAATGTAGGTGCTACCATAACCTCAGCTGTTGTATCTGGTAACTTAGCAGCAAGTTCTGTTAATAAAGCTTCCGTTTCTGCTAAATTTTTGTTCATTTTCCAATTTCCTGCTACAATTTTACTTCTCATATCTTTATTTTGAAAGTTGTTCGTTTTTCTTACTAATTAAAAGTAAGTTTTTCAATATCGTTATAATGTACTTTTTGTTTAATTGTTCCTTTTTCTAAAACTAAAATTCCAGGATTAGAACGTATTATTGTTTTTAGGGTAGTCTCATCGGTAAAATAAAAATTAAACCCTAAATTATAGGTTTTACTAAGTTTTTTAGTTTGTTCTGTTCCTGAAGCAGACATTCCAATTACTTTATATCCTTTTTTATTTGCAGAAACAGCCATTTCTTGTACTTCTGCAAAAAAATTAGTGTTGGTTTTTCTTAAATCATAAGCAATTACCATTACTAATTTAGGCTCTTCTAATAAAGATGCGGCAAAATCTTGACCATCTTGCTCTATTGTAAAATCATGAATAGGAGGTTCATACCCCTTTTGTAATTCTGTGGTTTCTACATCTATAAAATCTCCAGCTACACTCGGGTAATCGCCTTTCGTATGGTATATTTTTTCTTCCCCATTTACATTAAACTTCCAGGCATAATCAAAAATTGCTTCTGGTGCGTCTTTTGGCACAGTCATACCCTCTGCTATGTTTGCTCCTATTTTATATGGCCTAAAATCTATAACTGGTAAATGGTTTAAAACATAATACCCATAACCTACGCATAGTATTAAAGCTATAGCAACTGTTATTCTGTTAGGATAAGGTCTAAACAACGGTTTAATTAATTTTCTATTTATAAATAGAATAAGTATTAACACTAGTAATACTACATCTTTAGAAAAAGATTGCCATGGGGTTAATTTAATAGCATCTCCAAAGCAGCCACAATCGGTAACTTTATTAAAATAAGCAGAATAAAAGGTTAAAAAAGTAAAAAAGATAATCATTAACAAAAGGTTCCAAATAGTAAACTTACCTCTAAAACCTACTAAAAGCATAACTCCTAAAAGAACCTCAAAAATTACTATTCCAACAGATAACCATAAAGCATAAGGCTCTAAAAAAGTTAAGTTTAAAACTGCTTCGCTAAAATATTCTTGAAGTTTAAAAGAGAACCCTAGAGGGTCGTTTAACTTTATAAATCCGCTAACAATAAAAAGAACCCCAACAATTAGCCTACAAAAACCAACTATATATTTCATCTTATTTAGTTTTGCTTTCGTTAATATGTATTAGAGCAAAAACAGCATAATTAACCATGTCTTGATAATTTGCATCTATACCTTCACTTACTAAAGTTTTGCCTTTATTATCTTCTATTTGTTTAACTCGTAGTAATTTTTGCAAAATTAAATCGGTTAAAGAGCTAACACGCATATCTCTCCATGCTTCACCATAATCATGATTTTTATTTTCCATTAATGTTTTGGTTGCAGCAGTATGCTTATCATATAATGCAATGGCTTTTTCTAGCTCCAAATCTGGTTGTTCTACAACACCAAGCTCTATTTGAATTAATGCCATAATACTATAATTTATTACACCTATAAATTCTGACATTTCCCCTTCATCTACTTTGCGAACGGTGTTTTGTTGTAAACTACGAATTCTTTGTGCTTTAATAAAAATTTGATCGGTTAAAGATGGTAGTCTAAGAATACGCCATGCGCTGCCATAATCTTTCATCTTTTTCTGAAATAAATCTCTACAAATTTTTATAACCTCATTATATTGTTCCGAAGTATGTTGCATGTAAATCTAATTTCCGTAAATTTCGCTTAAAATATTGTAAACGTCAAAGTTCTCGATTTAATCTTTCTTTGTCAAGTAATTACATATCTATTATTTTGTAAAATGACTATTAATTGCAACGAAAACCTTATAGATTTATCTACTCCTAAAATAATGGGCATTTTAAATGTTACTCCAGATTCTTTTTATGATGGTGGTAAATTTAAAAATATTGAAAATGCACTTTTACAAACTGAAAAAATGCTTAATAATGGTGCAACATTTATAGATGTTGGTGCTTACAGTTCTAAACCTGGGGCTAATATTGTTTCTGAAAAAGAAGAATTAGCAAGAATACTACCTGTTGTTACTCAAATTAAAAACTCTTTTCCAAATTGTATTATATCTATAGATACTTTTAGAAGTTCTATTGCCAAAGCTTGTTTAGAAGCTGGCGCTGGTCTTATTAACGATATTTCTGGTGGGAATTTAGACCCTAAAATGTTTTCTGTGGTTGCAAAATTAGGCGCTCCATATATAATAATGCATATGCGAGGAACTCCTCAAAACATGCAACAAAACACCAACTACGATAATCTAATAAAAGATATTATTTTTTATTTTTCGGAACAAATAT
The DNA here is from genome assembly GCA_947504045.1 of uncultured Maribacter sp. Taxonomy (GTDB): domain Bacteria; phylum Bacteroidota; class Bacteroidia; order Flavobacteriales; family Flavobacteriaceae; genus Maribacter_B. The sequence continues at coordinate 105,067 of CANNFY010000003.1, read as the reverse complement.
ATAAAGTAAAGGAAGCTGGTATTAACGATATTGTTATTGACCCTGGTTTTGGTTTTGCAAAAACCATAGAGCAAAATTACGAGCTTTTAAATAAGTTAGATTTACTTCAAAATTTAGATGTTCCAATTTTAGCAGGCTTAAGTAGAAAATCTATGATTTATAAAACCTTAAATACGGATGCAAAAAATACCCTAAACGGCACTACAGCTTTACATATGGTTTGCTTAAATAATGGCGCAAAAATATTACGTGTTCATGATGTTAAAGAGGCTGTAGAATGTGTACATTTATATAATGCCCTAAAAAACAATTAAACATTCTACTAAATTTCCAATCCGATACCTTCTTTTGTTTTTAAAACTTAAAAACTATCGCTACATAAAAAAAGTAACCTTATACTAGCTAATAAAAAGACATAATTATAGCATAAGATATTAATCAATATAAAATATATTAATTTTTAGACCTTTAATTTATAAAGCTTTATAACATATTACCTATTGTGTAAAATCCTAAAGCTTTTAGATAAACACTATTTTACAATAATCAATTGCTAGATTTGTTATATTTAACAGAGTATCTATTATATTTTACTTTTTTAAAGAAATAAAAACTCCCCATTTTCTAAAAAAAGAATATTTTAATTATAGATTATATTTTAACTAATTTTACAAAAAAGTTTTCCATTTGGATTTTTTAAATTTTTTAGACTTAAGAATAACAGACATTATAGATATTATCTTAGTGGCTATTCTTCTTTATTATATTTATAAATTAATCCGAGGTTCTGTAGCCATAAACATTTTTATAGGAATTGTAATTGTTTGGGCTTTTTGGAAACTTACCGAGCTTCTTGGCATGGAAATGATAAGTAGCATGGTTGGAGCATTTATGCAAGTTGGTTTAATTGCTTTAATTATTGTTTTTCAACAAGAAATAAGAAAGTTTCTTTTAATGATTGGGTCTACTAATTTTTCTAACAAAAGAAACTTTGTAAAACACTTTAAATTTTTAAAACAAGAAAGCCTTTCTACTAATGTTAATATAGATGCTCTTATTAGCGCTTGTGATAAAATGGCTATTTCTAAAACTGGTGCAATACTAATTTTAGAACGTAACAACTCTTTAGATTTTGTAAAATCTTCTGGTGATACAATGCACATAGAAATTAATCAACCTATTGTAGAAAGTATATTTTATAAAAATAGCACTTTGCATGACGGTGCTGCTATTATTTCTGGAAATTATATTGTAGCCACACGTGTTATTTTACCCGTTTCTAATGAGCGTAATATTCCTTTACGTTTTGGATTAAGACATAGAGCTGCTGTTGGTATAACCGAAAAAACAGATGCACTTGCTATTGTTGTTAGTGAAGAAACTGGGCTTATTTCTTATATTAAAAATGGAGAATTTGTTCTTTATAAAGACACTAAAGAATTAACCAATATGATTAAAGAAGACTTAATTTAATTAAGCAACTTCTTCTGACAAAAATTGGGCTTCATACAAATTACTATAATACCCATTAGCATGTAACAATTGTTTATGCGTACCTGTTTCTACAATTTTACCTGCATCCATAACAATTATTTTATCTGCCTTTTTAATTGTTGCCAAACGGTGTGCTATTATAATAGAAGTTCTTCCTTCGGTTATCTTTTCTGTTGCTTTTTGTATTAGCTGCTCAGAATAGGTATCTACAGAGGATGTTGCTTCATCCAAAATTAAAATACTAGGGTTACTTACATATGCTCTTAAAAAAGCAATTAACTGCCTTTGTCCGCTAGAGAGCATTGCTCCTCGTTCTTTAACATCATAAGAATATCCGCCTGGCAAACTACATATAAACTCATGTACCCCTATTTGCTTAGCAGCTTCCTCTATAACCTCTAAAGTAATGGTGTTTTCTTTTAATGAAATATTATTTTCTATTGTATCTGCAAAAAGAAAAACATCTTGTAGTACAACAGCAATTTTTGCTCTTAAAGATGAAAGTGTAAAGTCTTTTATGTTTACCTCATCGATTAAAATAGCACCAGAATTAATTTCATAAAATCTATTTAATAAGTTTATTATTGTAGATTTTCCTGCTCCTGTAGCACCAACAATTGCTACAGTTTCTCCTGCCTTAACATCAAAAGAAATACCATGTAATACCTCTTCATCTTCCACGTAACTAAAGTGCACTTTTTCAAAAGAAATATCTCCCTTAACATCTTGTTTTTCAATAGTACCATTATTGGCAATATTACTATCTGTATCTAAAATTTTAAATACCCTATTGGCTGCAACCATTCCCATTTGTAAGGTATTAAACTTATCTGCAATTTGGCGTAATGGTCTAAATAACAAGTCTATTAAAAAGAAAAATGCAAAAACATCTCCAACTTCACTTGCTCCAATATTAACTACATTTTGTAAAATTCCAAACCAAACTACAAGACCTATTGCAATAGAAGAAACAATTTCTGCAATAGGAAAAAAGATAGAGTTATACCATACTGTTTTTAACCATGCTTGTTTGTGTTTTTCATTTATATCTCTAAACTTAACACTCTCTATTTTTTCTCTAGTAAAAAGCTGTAAAATTTTCATTCCAGTAATACGCTCTTGTACAAAAGAATTTAAATTAGATACTTGGGTTCTTACTTCGGTAAAAGCTACTTTCATGGCTTTTTGAAAAACACGAGTTGCATATAATATTACTGGCATTAGAGCAAAAACAATACATGCCAGTTTCCAGTTAAGATAAATCATTACTAAAGCTGCAGCAAACATTTTTAGCAAATCTGCAACAATAACAAAAAAACCTTGACTAAAAATTTCTCCTATACGTTGCATATCTGCAACTGCCCTAGTTACCAAAACCCCTAATGAAGATGTGTCAAAATACTTCATTTTAAAGCCCAACATTTTCTTAAAAAGATTAACTCTAATATCTTTTATAACAGACTCTCCTAGCCAATTGGCGTAGTAATTAAATAATAACTGACAAGTAACTTGAGCCAAAAGAACACTAACTAAAGCAATAATGTATACTAACAATAAATGGGTATCTTTAGCCTTAATACCATCATTAATAACACGACCAACAAGTACAGGTGTCATTACTGCAAAAGCGGAAACTAGTATAGCTGCTAATGCCACCCCATAAAAAGTAAATTTATAAGGTTTTGTATGCTGCATTAATCTTTTAAAAAGACCTTTATCAAATGCTTTTCCAGAATCTTTACTCATACTAGCTTACGGTTTCTTTTGTATACAAAACTTGGGTCAAATATAATCCTTTTGCAGGTACAGAAACTCCAGCATTAGCCCTATCCTTACTTTTTATAATAGTATTAACATCTTTACTTGTAAGTTTCCCTTTTCCTACCTCTAAAAGTGTTCCAACAATAGCCCTAACCATGTTTCGTAAAAATCTATTTGCTGTAATAGTAAATAGTAAAGTATCGTTTTTCTTAGTCCACTCTGCTTTAGTAATTGTACATAAATATGTATATACATCTGTATTACTTTTAGAAAAACACTCAAAATCTTTCTCTACTAGTAAAATTTTAGCAGCTTCATTCATAGCTTCTACATCTAATTCTTGTTTTACATAGTAAGCATTATCTATTGTAAAAGGATCTTTTTTTTGCGTAATCCAATATTCATAAGTACGATCAACAGCATCAAACCTAGTATGCGCATCATTCTTTACTTCTACAATTTTTTGTACCGCAATATCCTCTGGCAAATAAGAGTTTAATTTAAATTTTAAATTAGAAATTTTTATAGATTCTATATCAAAATGTGCATACATTTGCTTTGCATGTACCCCAGCATCTGTTCTGCCTGCTCCTGTTAAAACTATTGTTTGATTTAAAATGGTAGACATCGCTTTTTCCAATACTTCTTGTACTGTAATAGCATTGGGTTGGCGTTGCCATCCGTGGTAATTTTTTCCGAAGTATGAAAATTGAATAAAAAATCTCAAAAGAATAGGCTAATTTTGTGAAGCTACAAAGATACTTTTTCTAACGTATTTTAACAGCAATAAAAATCGATGCCTTATTAATGACAAAAATCCTTCTTCTTTCAGATACACATTCCTATATAGATGATACTATTTTAAAGTATGCCAAACAGTCTGATGAAATTTGGCATGCTGGAGATATTGGCTCTCTTAAGGTAACCGATACATTAAAAAAAATAAAACCAATACGTGCTGTTTATGGTAATATTGATGACCATGTAATACAGAAAGAGTTTCCAGAAAACAATCGTTTTATGTGTGAAGGTGTTGATGTTTTAATGACTCATATTGGAGGCTACCCTCCAAAATACAATAAAAGAACTCGAGATATTATAAAACAAAACCCTCCAAAACTATTTATTTGTGGGCATTCTCATATATTAAAAGTAATGATGGACAAAAGCCTTGGCGTATTACACATGAACCCTGGTGCATGTGGCAAACATGGGTTCCATCAAATGCGAACAATGTTACGATTTGTTATTAATGGGAAAGAAATAAAAGATTTAGAAGTTATTGAAATTGGAAAAAGGTGATTAATTTTCCGTAAAATTATTACAATACTCCGTTAGCATTTTAAAATGCAATGTCATAACTTCTACAGCCTTTGCAACATTCTTTTCTTTAATTGCTAAAAAAATAGATTCATGCAAGTTAATTTCATACATAAACTTCTCTTCATCACAAACTCGATTATTCTCAAAAACAGATAATATTTTTGGAGTTATTTGTAGCATTAAATCATTAATTGTAGAATTTCCACAAGCTCTTGCTATAGCTAAATGAAATATTAAATCTTCTTGTAACGCATCATCTCTATTTAACACCTTTAACTTGTATGCATTAAAAGCACCTTCTATTTCTTCTAAATTTTCTTGCGTTCTTCTTTCTGCTGCAAGTGCAACCGTTTTTAATTCTAAAGAAATTCTGGTTTCAACTAAAGACTTAAAATTTTGTTCCTTTAACCTTAAAATATCTGATATAACACCATTTAAGGCTATTTGACCAATATTTGCAACAAAAGTACCTGTTTGCGGTATTGATTTAACTAAGCCGTAATATTCTAGCCTTTCTATTGCCTCTCTAACATTTCTTCTACTTACAGAAAATTTTTCAGACAATACTCTTTCCGAAGGTAGCTTATCACCAGGTTCTAAATTCTTTAATATTATTAAATCTCTTATTTTAGATATAATTTTCTTTTCAATGTTATATGTATCTATTTCTAATTTCATTTAGCAAACTCTTTTCTTAAATTAAGCTTGTTTAAATTATAGGATTAAAATATATAAATTAATCCTTAATTTAAAAATTATTAGGTTATTTTGTAATAAAAACCAGAGTTGAGACTGGTTTTTAAAAAAAATGCTGGCCTAAATAAATTAGACCAGCAAAAATTAAAAAACTCAACTAACTCAAATAAAATTTTTCAATTGTAATAAGCCTTAATTTGCAAGGTTTGGATTACTATTAACTTCTGTTACAGGAATTGGTGTTAAGTAATCTTCATCAGAAAAGTTTCTTTCTTCAAGTCCACCTGCGCCGAAAGCTTCAGTACCAATTCTTCTTCTAGCTATATCATACCATCTCTTACATTCAAAAGCAAGTTCATATCTACGCTCTTCAAGTACGTCATCAACAGTAACAGTACCTGAAATATCTGCAGGAACAGAAGTGTCAGAGTAATCATTTTCCCATGAACCACCAGCTCTTGCTCTAGATCTAACTTCATTTATATAAGTAATTGCATCAGCATTATTGCCAATTTCCACTGCAGCTTCAGCAGCAATTAACAATACTTCAGCATAGCGCAACATAGAAACGTTATGGCTTGTTGCTCTAACAGCCCCTCTAGCAAAGTTACCTGGAAAACGGTAATATTTTGCTATAAATGGACGAGCTAGTGCTTGCTCATGTACAGAACCATCTGCTATACCAAACTCTGTATAATTAACTTCATATACCTCATCTGGTGTATCTTCATCTCCATCATGATCTCCTAAGAAAACAGCTTTATCATCAAAACTTACAGCTCTTCTATAATCTCCTGCTGGCCAGTCATTAAAAACTTTAATTTCAGGAACTACTTGAGCCCAGCCTCCATTACCATCTCCATGTCTATAATTATTTCTAATACCAGTCATTGGTGCAAATTGATCATAAGCATTATCATCAGCTTCAACATTATTATAATCTAAAGCAAATATTGGCTCTTTAGATGCGTCTATTACTTCTGCATTAAATAAGTTTTGAAAATCTTCATCTAAATCATAATCATAATCTCCTTTATTAGTGATTACTTCTTTTGCTTTATCATAAGCTAATTGAAAATCTGCAGTACCAGTTGTACCTGCTCTAGTTAAATATACTAAAGCTAAATAAGACTTAGCTGCACCTGCAGAAGGTATGGATCTTGCAGCTTGTATATTTGGTAAATTTGCTTCAGCAAATTCTAAATCCGAAATAATTCCTGCATATACATCAGCCACAGAGCTTTTACTGATATTTGCTTGTTCTTCTGCTGTAGTTGCAGTTACAGGCTCAGTTAAATAAGGAACTTCTCCAAATAAACGTACTAAATGGAAATAGTAAAATGCTCTCATAAAATAAGCTTGAGCAATAACTGGATTTATTTCATCATCAGGCGCATTTACTAATGCCGCTCCTGAAATTGCTTCATTAGCTGCTGCAATTCCTCTATACATTCTATTCCAAGGATCATAAACCATTTCATTATCATCAGTAATAGTATGCTGATCCATCTCTACTCTTCTTGCAGTAGTACCAGTTGGTCTAAAAGCTGCCATGTCTGAACGTAACATTAAAGCATTGGATAATTTTCTTCCCCAAACCTCTTCATTAAGAGCGTGTGCATAGGTAGCATTTACTGCAGATTGTACATCCTCAACTGATTGAAAGAAGCCCTCTGGAGCTAATAAACCTTGCGGCTCTTCTTCTAAATCTGAACATCCTATTATTGATAATCCTATCAATAACAATATAAATTTGTGTGCTTTCATAATTTTTCTTTTAAATATTTTTTCTTTAAATAAGATTAAAATTTAACATTAAGACTAACATTAAAAGACTTTAAAGTTGGATAGTTTCCAAAATCATGCCCTTGAGCTGTATTACTTTTAGTATTACTTGCGCCAGAACCTCCAAAGTAGTTTACCTCTGGGTCTAAACCAGAATAGTCCGTAAAAGTTAATAAGTTTTGAGCACTTACAGATAACCTAAGATTATCTATCCCTAACTTTTCGATTAAATCTGAAGGAAAATTATATCCTAAGGCAACATTTTTAAGTCTAACATAACTACCATCTTCTACAAAACGAGAAGAAATTTCTCTATCAGAATTGTTTCCAGCACGAGGAGCAGTTCCATTTTGAGATGCTCTAAAGTAATCATATGTAGTATTAGAATCTCCATTAAACAACTGCACATTAGTAAGGTTAAAAATTTCACCTCCTTGAGAACCTTGAAAGAATATATTCAAATCCCAGTTCTTGTATGTAAAGTTATTAGTAATACCAAAAGTATAATCTGCGTTAGGATCGCCTATGATTGTTTGATCACCTGCTCCTCTATCTCCACTACCATCTATATCTCTAAACAGTGGGTCGCCTGCTAGTGTAGTTGCAGAAGCACCTACTGTACCTGCTGGTAAAGCACCACCTTCGTGGATACCTACATAATCATAACCCCAAAAAAGACCTACAGCTTCTCCTTCTCTTAAAATATATGTATTACCAACACTAAAATAAGATGGAGCAGCACTATCAAACCAATCTGCACCATTAATTAAACTAACTACTTCATTTTTGTTTTTTGACCAATTCAAGTCAGTACTCCATCTAAAGTTTTCGTTATTAACAATTTTAGCACTTAAAGCAATTTCAAAACCTCTGTTATTAACTTCTCCTACGTTAGCTAAAATTTCATCATTTAAAAACCCAAAATAGCTAGGTAATCCTGTATTACCCATAATTAAGTCTTCGGTATCAATGTTATAATAATCGAACGACCCAGAAATTCTGTTGTTTAAGAACCCAAAATCTAAACCAAGGTTTGTTTGAATTGAAGTCTCCCATTTTAAATCTGGATTAGAAGGCTGCTCTGGTGTAACTGCATTTACTTGTTGTCCATTTACAGAAGAGTAAATTGCTGCCAAACGTGCTAAAGATTCATATGCACTAATTGCCTGGTTACCTGTTTTACCCCAACTTGCTCTTAGTTTTAAATTAGAAAGAGTTTCATTGTCTTTTAAAAAGTTTTCATTTGATATTTTCCAACCAAAAGCTCCTGATGGGAAAATTGCATATTTCTCATTTTTAGAAAAGTTAGATGCACCATCTCTACGTACTGTTGCAGTTAAAAGGTATTTATCATCATAATCAAAATTTACTCTACCAAATTGAGATTGAGTTTCAGATTCTGTGAAAGATGATGTTGGTTGTATTGTAACTGAACCAGCACCTAAATTATAGTAAGACACACTGTTTGAAGGAAATCCTTGTGCACCAGCAAAAAGGTCTTCGCTAGTATCTTTTTGATACGAATAACCTCCTAATAAAGTTAATTGTCCTTTTCCTATTTCTTTAGTATAAGTTAAATAGTTCTCACTTAATACAGTTGTATTTTTTGAAGTTTCGATAGTTGCTTCTCCTCCTTTTTGACCTGCAGTAACAGTTAATGTTGACGGCAAGTAAAGTCCTTCTGTTGCGTTAATAGATTTAAAACCAAAAGTTGTTTTAAAAGTAAGTCCTTCAAGAAGTTCATAACTTAAATATGTATTTGCTCTAAAGTTATCTGTAATTGTTTCATTAATTCTTTCAGTAGCAACTGCATAAGGGTTATCAAGAAAATCTCCCCTTGTATCTACTGTAAAGCTTCCATCTTCATTTCTAACTCCAATATCCGGAGCAAATCTCATTGATAAAGCTACTACATCATCATTACCTACAGTAACACTACCTGTAGATTGTGTTGGTATTCCATTTTTAGTACCTCTACTACCAAAAAGATTTAATCCTAACTTTAATTTATCTGTTACTTGTGCATCTATATTTGATAAAAACGTTGCTCTTTCAAATCCTGAATTAACAACAATTCCTTCTTGTTTAAAATAGTTTCCAGAAGCGTAAAAATTTACCTTATCTGTACCTCCAGAAAAAGAAAGTTGATGATTAGCAGTACTACCTTGCGTATAAATTAAATCTTGCCAATCTGTATCAGCAGTTCCTCTTGAATAAGTTACTGGAGCAATACCTGCAGTAAGGGCTTGATTATTTAAAACGTCTTGTTGGTATATTGCAAAATCTTCAGCATTTAATAAATCTAATCTATTAGCAGTGCTTTGTACTGCATATGTAGTATTTAATTCAATAGCGACTTTACCACTTCTACCTTTCTTAGTAGTTACTAAAACAACACCATTAGATCCTCTAGAACCATAAATTGCAGTTGCAGAAGCATCTTTTAAAACCTCTAAAGATTTAATGTCATTTGCTTGCGGCATAGTAGCCCCAACAAAACCATCTACTACAATTAGCGGAGCACTACTTGCATTAATAGAAGTATTACCTCTAATTTTTATTGCTATTGGAGCTCCTGGTTCACCACCATTATTAGATTGTACAACAACACCAGCTGCACGACCTTGTAATGCTTGAGCAGCATCTAATACAGGGTAAGCGTTTAATTCCTCTGTAGATACAGAAGAAACAGAACCTGTTACGTCACTCTTTTTTCGGGAACCATAACCAACTACTACAACTTCTTCTAGCTGACTAGCATCTTCAACCATTGTAATATTTAATTGTTTTTGACCAGATATTGTTACTGATTGTGCAACAAAACCTAAAGATGAAAATTTAAGAACATCTCCACTACTTACAGTAATTTGATAGTTACCATCAAAATCTGTTGCAGTTCCTTTTGTTGTGTTTGCTATAATTACACTAGCTCCAGGAATTGGTACATTTTCACTATCCATTACTGTACCAGATAATGTGTAATCATCTTGTGCAAAGATGGAAATATGCATAAGCAATATTCCAAATAAGGCTAATTTAGTTTTTAAGTTCATTTTGTTCTTGATTAAGTTAGTAATTCTAAGTTTATACGCTTAAAAGCATATTTTTTTACTTGGTTTGCAAAACATATACTGAGTATTTTTAATAGAAATATGTTTTTAATTAAGTGTCTAAATACTTTCTTTAACTTTTTAAGTATTCATACTAATAAAAAGGAATTAAACCTCGATTTGATTAATTTTTACTCATAAATAAATTTTAGGATTATTAATTTTTTTCTTGGTAAACCAGACTGGTAAACCAAACTGGCGAACCAAATATATGTTATTTTTTTGTTAAACAACATATTATTATATGTTAATTATTAAGTATTCTAAAATTAGAATGACAAAAAAACAGAGGTGATATTTTGAATTATTAATAAAACCAAGGGTTTTAGCTTTATTTAATATTGAAAATTTGTAAGAAAAAAATTACGTGATTTTTTAAATAAAAAATCTATAAACAAGGCTATAATTGCTCTTTAAAAACAATAGGAATAAATAATTTTATAATTTTTATAAAAATTAAGAATTAAAAATATATAAAAAGTGAAGCCCTTCTTATCCGTTAATTAGTATAACCTCTTTTTTAAACTACAAACTATTTAACAATAAAAATAGCAAAAATTTAAAGCCACATATATTATATCTTAAAAAAATAATAATTGTTTACAAACAACTATTGCTAGTAAAATAACTTCTATTACTTTTGAAGTACTACGGTTCAAAAAAATTAAATACCCATATTTATATATAATACATAATTATAAAAAAAATTCATTTATGAAAAAGCTATTTTTAATTTACACCTTAACAAGCATCCTTTTTACTAGCTGTAAAAACAAAACAAATAATACTACTGTAGTAGATTCTGAAAAAGAAATTAAGAAAGAGCTAAAATTTACTAATGAACAATTTTATGACCAACAAGGTAATTTTTTAGAAGAAAAAGCAAAAGATGCATTAATTGAAATGTTAGAATACCATAATTATCCAGTTTTTGAAGGATTAAGAGATAAAATTTGGCTAACAGATTATAATAAAGGTAACTATGCTGAATTAGGTTTAGCATCTATAATGTTTGTAAATAACGAAAAAGACCAATATATGTTAATGGATATTTTTCTTTTACCTGGTCAAATGCTTGGAGAGCACATGCATTTTGCTGCTGATGGCAATCCTGCCAAAATGGAAGGCTGGGTTGTAAGACACGGAAAAAGTTATATTGTTGGGGTTGGAGAAAATAATAGAGCACAGTTTCCACAAGTTAAAGTTCCTAAATCACATTGGGATGGAAAAGTAACCACCAATCATATTATTGAAGCTAATGAAGGAGACTTTGCTTATTTAAAAGAAAAAGAATCTGCTCATTGGCAAATGGCAGGTCCTGAAGGTGTTGTAATAACTGAGGTTGGAAATGTACATACAAATGCTGGTGTTTTAAGATCAGACCCAGAAATGAATTAACCTAATTACACAACATTAAATTACACTATTTTGCACCTACCTAAAAGTTACCTACTTTTAGGTAGCATTTTTTATTTCTATAAATTTTTATGGCAACACCTGATATTCGTATTATTTGGGAAGATTTAAATGAAGAACTCTATAAATTTATTTGGAGTAACATAAAAGATGAGCAAATTTCTAAAGACATTCATCAAGAGGTGTTTTTAAAAATACATAGTAAGATTCACCAGTTAAAACACACCTCTAAAATTACTTCTTGGGCTTACCAAATTACTAGAAATACAATTATTGATTATTACAGAAAAGAAAACCAAAAAAAAATACCTCTTACCTATATTGATATTCCCGAAGAGGAAACTCATAATTTTGAGTACAAAAATTTAACAAACTGTATAAATCAAAAAATACAGAAACTTTCCTTAAAGCATAAAGAAGCAATTTTATTAACTTCATTTAAAAACTACTCTCAAAAAGACTTAGCAAAATACTTAAATATATCTTATTCAGGAACAAAATCTAGAGTACAAAAGGCTAAAGAAATTTTAAAAAATAACATTTTAGATTGCCCAAACGTGGAGTCCGATTCTAATGGAAAGTTATTAGACTTTGAAAATAATTAAAAAAAATACGTCTTTTTATAAACTTCAACGTCCATTATACACAATCTATAAATAGTATTAATAATGTCTACAAAAATTAATGTACAAATCCTCAATGCATTTGCAGAAAACGGAAAAGGTGGTAACCCAGCTGGTGTTGTTCTAAATGCTGACAAATTAACAAACAAGAATAAGCTAGAAATTGCAAAACAAGTTGGATTATCGGAAACTGCTTTTGTATCAGAATCTAAAACCGAAGATTTTAAATTAGATTTTTTTACACCAACTAAACAAATAGCACATTGCGGACACGCAACAATAGCAACTTTCTCTTACCTAAAACAAATAGGTATTCTTAAAAAAAATAGCTCTTCTAAAGAAACTATAGACGGAAAAAGAAAAATTGAAATGATTAAGGATTTAGCTTTTATGGAGCAATTAAAACCTTCTTATACTAATGTAAATAATAAGAAAGATTTAATTTTAAAATCCTTAGGAATTAAACAAGAAGAATTGCTATCTAACGCTCCAATAGAGCTAGTAAACACTGGTAATTCTTTTATTTTAATTCCTGTTAAAAACGAAACTATTCTAAAAAACGTAACTCCAGACTTTAAATTAATAAATGACATAAGTGAAACCTTTAATCTTATAGGCTATTATGTATTTACAACAAATACAAACGACTCTAAATATGATGCAACTGCAAGAATGTTTGGGCCGCGTTATGGCATACAAGAAGAAGCTGGAACAGGCATGGCAGCCGGACCTTTAGGAGGTTATTTATATGACATACTAAATATTAAAAAAAACAGCTTTAACATACAACAAGGAAAATTTATGAAAATCCCTTCTCCAAGTTTAATAATAGTTAATCTAGAAATTGAAAAAGAAAATATAAAAGCTATAATGGCAGGTGGAAAAGGAATCTTAGATAAAAAAATAGAGGTTATAGTAGAGTAATTCTTAAAACAAAAAAACCCGGGAACAACCCCGGGTTTAACGCACTAATACTACTAAGATATAAGGTTTAACGTAAACGATCTACAGATTTTACAAGATCTTCATCCTTCTTTATAGCTCTATTGGCAAGAACTAAAAAAACGATAGAAAATACAGGAATCAACATCCCAATACCCTTCTCTGAAACCAAAGTTTCTCCGGATAAATTTAGTGATCGATAAACGAAAAATCCTAGTAAAAAAAGATTAAATATCATATTCAATCTGTTTACCACAAATTGATTTTTTCTTTGTTTAAATAACATTATGGCTATGAACGCTAGTATTGTAATACCGTAAAAAGTAATAGAAATTAAAACGTCTTGTTTTGCAAAATATTCTATCTCATTAGCATCTTTCCAGAAAGGTAACATAAACGGCAAAACACCACTTATTAGTGCAACTATTATTAGATAAATGGTTTGTATTCTCTGAATCATAAGCTAATTTACCTTTAACCAATGCAAAAATAGGGGTCTTTTTTAAAAATAACCCTTCATTCTTAAAAATAATTTGTAATATTGTTACGTTATTAAAAAATACTTACCATTTACGGGGATTCTTTCCCGAGCAATTCCAAAGTATCAAAACTTCTTTAATAAGTCAAAAAAAAAGACGTACTAATTTATTTTATAATTAATGTTTGAGATTTCAGATTTAAAATCAAAAAAGCTTCCTGAGCTTCAAGAGATTGCAAAGGGATTAAATGTTCCTAAATACAAAACACAAAAAAAATTAGATTTGGTTTACCAAATTCTTGATGTACAAGCCGCAAACCCTAAGGCTGCAGCAGAGGTTATAAAAACCGATACTAAAGTAGAACCTTCTACACCTTCTGCTAAAACAGAAAATGTTGAGAAAAAAACTTCTGCCAAACCTACCCCAAGAAAACCTAGACCAAAAATTACTAGAAAAGTGGTAGAACCTGCTAAAGATAGCCCAGTAAAAAAAGTGGTTTCTTCTTCAAATAGCGAAAGTAGTACCAAAACAGCTGAGGCTCCAAAAACAGAAAATACTGAAGAAAAAAGACCTAGACCTAGACCTAGGCCTGTACAAAACCAGAATAACAGCGGAGACAAAAAAGATTTTCAGAAAAAAACATCTCAAAACAAAAATCAAAACAATTCTAGAACTCGTTCTCCTAAGCACGAAAAAAACAACAACTTTGATAAGGATCTAAAAAATAGATATAAAGAGCCAGAGTTTGAGTTTGATAGTATTATTGCTAGTGAAGGCGTTTTAGATATAATGCAAGATGGCTACGGATTTTTACGATCTTCTGATTATAACTATTTATCATCCCCTGATGATATTTATGTATCACAATCGCAAATTCGTTTATTCGGATTAAAAACTGGAGATACTGTACTTGGTAATGTAAGACCACCTAAAGAAGGAGAAAAATATTTTCCTTTAATTAAGGTAAATAAAATTAATGGTATAGATCCTCAAATTGTTAGAGACCGTGTTTCTTTTGAGCATTTAACACCATTATTTCCACAAGAAAAATTTAGATTAGCTGAACGTCAGAGTTCAATATCTACACGTATTATAGATTTGTTCTCCCCTATTGGTAAAGGACAAAGAGGAATGATTGTTTCCCAGCCAAAAACTGGTAAAACAATGCTTCTTAAAGATATTGCAAATGGCATAGCGGCAAACCACCCAGAAGTTTATCAAATTATATTATTAATAGATGAACGTCCTGAGGAAGTTACAGATATGCAACGTAATGTAAAAGGAGAGGTTGTTGCTTCTACTTTTGATAAAGAACCTTCAGAACATGTTCGTATAGCCAATATAGTTTTAGAAAAAGCAAAACGTTTAGTAGAATGTGGCCATGATGTGGTTATTTTATTAGATTCTATAACCAGATTAGCTCGTGCTTATAATACAGTACAACCTGCTTCTGGTAAAGTATTAAGTGGCGGTGTAGATGCCAATGCATTAAACAAACCAAAACGTTTCTTTGGTGCTGCCCGTAATATAGAAGGTGGTGGTTCTCTTTCTATTATAGCAACCGCACTTACAGAAACTGGTTCTAAAATGGATGAAGTTATCTTTGAAGAATTTAAAGGTACTGGTAATATGGAACTACAATTAGATCGTAAAATATCTAACCGTAGAATATTCCCAGCTATTGACCTTACTTCTTCTAGTACACGTAGAGACGATTTACTATTAGATAAAGACACTATACAACGTATGTGGATTATGCGTAAGTATTTAGCAGATATGAACCCTGTAGAAGCTATGGAGTTTATTGAGCAACGTTTTAAACAAACAAAAAACAATGAGGAGTTTTTAATGACAATGAATCAATAAAAACATACTTTAAAACTAAAAAATCCCAATAGAACTTTTCTATTGGGATTTTCTTTTTTATGATATCTTCGAATAATAATAATTATCTTTTAATTTAAGTACAACAGCCTGGTTGTATAAAGTTTAAATCATCACTCTAATGCGTTGTTATTTTTTATACGATTACTTTTCTCTTATTTTTTATAAAAGAAAACAAAAGGTAATAGAATACATTAAAAACAAAAAGCTCTCTTATAAAATAAGAGAGCTTTTAATATTGTATATACAACGTAAACTTATAAAGCTGCTACGTGCTTTGCTAATTTACTTTTTAAGTTAGCTGCTTTGTTAGAATGGATAATGTTACGTTTAGCTAAACGATCTATCATACTAACAACACTTGGGAAAAGTGCTTCTGCATCTTTCTTATTTTCTTGAGAACGCAACTTTCTTAATGCATTACGCATTGTTTTGTGTTGGTATCTGTTACGTAAACGTACTGCTTCGTTTCTTCTAATTCTTTTTAATGCTGACTTGTGATTTGCCATCTTTTTTCTATTATTATGTTTTTGTTAGGGATACTCTCCCAAATTTGTAGTCCGTAGGGGAATCGAACCCCTGTTACCAGGATGAAAACCTGGCGTCCTAACCCCTAGACGAACGGACCGTTAAGACATTAAAATTCAATATTTCAGAACTTTTGTAGTCCGTAGGGGAATCGAACCCCTGTTACCAGGATGAAAACCTGGCGTCCTAACCCCTAGACGAACGGACCATACATTGCTTAAATGCGGATGCAAAAATACAATTATTTTTTACTATCACAACACCTGCACATATTTTTTTTTAAAATTAATATGCTTTTGCAAATAACACCCTTCTTTTAGAGGGTTTTCCAGAGATAATATCTACCCCATTTTCTTCTTTAGCATCTATAGGAATGCAACGTATTGTTGCTTTTGTCTCTTCTTTTATCTTATCTTCTGTTTCTGTTGTACCATCCCAATGCACAGAAACAAAGCCTCCTTTATTCTCCAGTACATCTTTAAATTCTTCGTAAGTATCTACCTCTGTAATATGATTTTTTCGATGATCTAATGCTTTTTGATGAATATTTTTCTGAATGTCTTCCATCAAAAATTCAATCTTAGAAATTATATCATCTGCTAAAACCGTTTCTTTTTCAAAAGTATCTCTTCGTGCTACCTCATAAGTACCATTTTCTAGATCTCTAGGACCAATAGCTAAACGTACCGGAACCCCTTTTAATTCATACTCATTAAATTTAAATCCTGGTTTATGCGTATCTCTATTATCAAACTTTACAGAAAATCCTTTCGCTCGTAACTCTTTTACTAAAGGTTTTACTTTTTCAGATATGGCATCTAGCTGCTCTATTCCTTTATAAATTGGCACTATAACTACTTGTATTGGCGCTAGTTTTGGAGGAAGCACTAATCCATTATCATCACTATGTGTCATAATTAACGCACCCATTAAACGTGTAGAAACTCCCCAAGATGTTGCCCATACATGCTCTTTTTTCCCTTCTTTAGTAGCAAATTTAACATCAAAAGCTTTTGCAAAATTTTGACCTAAAAAATGCGATGTACCAGCTTGTAAAGCTTTACCATCTTGCATTAGAGCCTCTATACAATACGTTTCTACAGCTCCTGCAAAACGCTCACTTTCTGTCTTTACACCTTTTATTACTGGTACCGCCATATGATTTTCTGCAAAATCTGCATAAACATGCATCATTTGTTCCGCCTCTTCAATTGCTTCTTTTTCTGTAGCATGCGCCGTATGCCCCTCTTGCCACAAAAACTCTGCTGTTCTTAAAAAAAGACGTGTACGCATTTCCCAACGCACCACATTTGCCCATTGGTTAATTAATAAAGGTAAATCTCTATAGGATTGTATCCATTTACGGTACGTATCCCAAATAATAGTTTCCGATGTTGGTCTTACAATTAATTCTTCTTCTAATTTGGCTTCTGGATCAACAATAACACCTGAACCATCTTCTGCATTTTTAAGTCGATAATGTGTTACTACAGCACATTCTTTTGCAAAACCCTCCACATGACTTGCCTCTTTACTTAGATATGATTTTGGGATAAAAAGTGGGAAATATGCATTCTCGTGCCCAGTTTCTTTAAACATTTTATCTAATGCAGCTTGCATTTTTTCCCATATAGCATAACCATATGGCTTAATTACCATACAACCACGTACTCCTGAATTTTCAGCTAAATCTGCTTTTACTACAAGTTCGTTATACCATTTAGAATAATCTTCGCTTCTCTTCGTTATTTTTTTACTCATTATATGTAAGTTTGGCACAAAACTTGTGTCTATGTTATAGAAATAATTCGGTAAAACTAATTATTTTTACTATGTTCAACAATTAATTTTACAACGATGATATATTCTAGACCTCTCTCTCAACTACGCAAAGTTATTTCATTTGCTGCATTAGGTGTTTTTATAGTTTCCTGCGGATCCTATCAACAAGCATCTTACTATGACAACGATGGCATATATTCTTCTGTAAATGAAAGAACTACAGAATCTTACACTACCAATAGGAATGTTACAAACAGACAAACAGAAAACAATACCTATTCAGATTACTTTGGAGAAAAAGCAAATCAATATAATGAAATATTAGATGAAGAAATTTTTACAGATGTAGATTCTTATTCTAGCAAAATTGTTAATGATAGTATTTCTGAAGGACAATTAACAGATTATTACACTTCTGAAAATGATTATGAAGGATACGGTAATTGGGGAGACAATTCTTCTGAAGTAAGTGTTACAATACACAATAACGGATGGAACAATTTTGGTTGGAACAACTTTGGCTGGGGTGGTTACGGATATGGCTGGAACAACTTTGGATGGAATAACTTTGGCTGGGGCGGTTACGGATATGGTTGGAACACCCCTTATTATGGATGGGGATTCAACAGCCCTTGGGCATGGGGTGGCTATAGAAACTACTGGAATTCTTGGAACTACCCATATTACGGTTATGGTTTTGGATATGGAAGATATTACGGAAACAGATTTAATAGATACGGAAATAGAAATTATGCATACAACAACTCTAGAAGAGGGTACTATGCAAGAAATAGTGTAGCTGCTAACACAACAAGCAGAGCTTTACGTGCTAACACAAGAACAAACTATTCTACAGCTAGAGGTGCAAATACTAGATATTCTACTGCCAGAGGAACAACTACCTCTAGAAATTACAGAAATGGAAGTACAACTAGTAGATCTGTTGGTGTAGATCAAAACAGAGCATATAGAACTAGTAGAAGCACTAGAACTACTCCAAGATACAATAGTTCTTCTAGAACAAGCCAAACCTACAGAAGCACAACTCCTAGGACAAGTACTTCTAGAAGTGGAAGCACTACTTCTAGAACCACAAGAACAGCACCAAGAACATCTACTTACAGAAGTTCTGGAACCAGAACTAGCAATAATACTAGATCCAACTCTACCTCACGTAGCAGCAACTACAACTCTAGAAGCAGTAGCTCAAGAAGTAGTAGTTACAACAGTTCATCTAGCAGAAGTAGTGGATCTAGTAGTAGATCATACAGCAGCGGACGTTCTTCAAGTAGCAGAAGCTCTAGAAATTAATAGTAAAAAGCCACAAACACATTACTTAAAATACACCTTATGAAACATATATTAACTTTCATAGCCTTTTTAACATGCGTTAGTATTAACGCTCAAAATAGTTCAGATGTATTAAGGTATAGTTCAGAAAATATAACTGGAACCGCTCGTTACAATGCCATGAGCGGAGCATTTGGTGCATTAGGAGGCGATTTATCCGCGTTAAATTCAAATCCTGCTGGGTCTGCAGTATTTGCAAACACTTTATTTACAATATCCGGATCTAATTACAACAGAAATAATTCTGCCAACTATTTTAACACTAGGAATAAAACAGAATTAAACAGTGTAAACATAAACCAAGCTGGTGGTGTTTTTGTTTTTGAAAATAACAACACTAACTGGAAAAAAATTACACTTGCGGTAAATTATGATTTAGTTAAAAATTTTGATAATGAATATTTTGCCTCTGGCAACAGCTCTCAGGGAATAGACAACTACTTTTTAAGTTTTGCACAAGGCACGCCTTTTAATTCTATTTTAAAACAAGATGGAGAATTTTTAGAAGAAGCCTATTTAGATATTGGAGCTACTTTAGGTTTTGGAACACAACAAACTTTTCTTGGTTATTTTGGCGGTGTTATTGATCCCGTTTCTGAAGATGATAATAATACAGCTTACACCAGAAATGCTAATTACACTACAGTAAACCAGTCTTATTTAAAAAATAGTTCTGGGTATAACAATAAAATTACTTTAAACATAGGTTCTCAATACAAAGAAAACCTATACTTAGGAGCTTCTTTAAACATACACAACATCTTATATGATGAACTTACAGAGTTTACAGAAAGTGGTTATAGTAGCGATTCTCCTATACAAGAAACTATTTTTGATAATTATTTACGAACAGAAGGAAGCGGTGTTTCTTTAAATTTTGGCGCTATTGCTAAATTAAATCAATTTGTACGTGTTGGAGCAAGTTACCAAACACCTACATGGTACAGACTAAATGATGAATACTCTCAAAGAATTGACACCGATATTGCTGACGGAGAAATAGGCTTTATAAACTTTACCATTGTAAATCTATTTGACACGTATACAATTAAAACTCCGAGTAAACTTACAGGAAGTTTAGCTTTAATATTTGGCAAACAAGGGTTACTTAGTCTTGACTATAGTTACCAAGATATGTCTAATGCAGAATTAAGGCCTGATAACAACCCTGATTTTTCTATAGAAAATGAAAACATAAGCAATACGTTTGGTGGAGTTTCTACTTTAAGAATTGGAGGAGAGTTTAGAATAGCGTTAGTAAGTTTAAGAGCTGGTTACAGATACGAACAAAGTCCATACGCTGCTAGTAATTTTACTGGGGATTTATATGGATTATCTGGAGGAATAGGCTTTAATTTTGGAGGAAGCAGACTAGATTTTGGTATAAGTAGAACGGATCAAGATACCAGTGAATTATTATTTAACACCGGACTCACTAATCCTGCTATTGTAAATAGAATTAACACAAACGCAACAATTAGTTACTCCTTAAATTTTTAAAAAAATAGATGAAACTAAAAAGAGCCTTTAAACAAAGGCTCTTTTTTTATCTTTTTAATGTAAAATGTGTTTTACGTGTTTTAGCAACAATTACCCCTCCATCATCTTCAGAATACTCTAATCTAAACCAATAATCTGTAGAAGGCAAACTTACACCATTATACACACCATCCCAACCAACAGTATTAGCATCTAGTTGAGATAAAAGCTTGCCGTATCGGTCAAAAATAAAAACTCTAGCGTTTACTAACATATCAATTCCATAAACGTTCCATTCATCATATAACCCATCTCCATTAGGTGTAAAGAATTTTGGATATCCAATTATAAAAAATTCAATTGGCTCTGTAATTCCACAACCATTCTTATCATTTATTACCAGTGTATTTAAACCTGGAGGAATATCTGTAAATATAGGATCGTCTTGAAACTCTCCATCATTAATAGCATATTCATATTTACTATTACCTACTACAAAAATTTCTATATTATTTTTATCTGGATCTGCAGATAAATTAGTTTCTAAAACTTCTACACGGTCCAAAACTGGCTCTCCATGAAACGTAATTAATATACCACCTTCATCAGCAACCCTAGTTCCCATTCCTGTAGTAATAACTGCAAAATATCTTCCAGAATTTGGGCTAGACACTACTAATTCTGCATTAAAGTCTCCTGATCCTGGTAATGTAGCATCAATAACCCCATCATCTTCATAATCTACAGTCCACTCTATACTAGCAATATCATCTCCTGCAGGAGAATTAAGTGCGCTTAGAGTAATATCTGGATCCCCTTCACAAGCTACAATATCTAATCCTAAAAATTCATCTCTTAATGTACAATCCAAAGCGGTATTTTGGTCTTCCTCCACAGAACTACCTGTAAAAGTTAATGAATATGGTTCTGGATCATCATCAAAATTAGTATTAAAATTATTTATTAGTATATAATAAATTTCTCCCTCTTCTACATCTAACCACTCATCATACGTATTTTGACTACCGGTTAAAGATGGCGCACCTTCTTGTCCATTTTCAGGGTTAATTCCTAATCCTGTAAAATTTGTACTATTTACTTCGTAATTACATCTAATTGGCTGAACTGCTCCACTACCAATATCGCCACAATCTACATCTGGTCCATATACTGCAAAATCCCACTCTGCAGTTGGCGTTCCTGTACCTCCACCAACTGGCAACGCTTCAATATCAAAACCAACCTGCCCATTAGTACCTGCTCTAAAAACATACCAAGATGTATTGTTTTCTATATTTGCAGAAGAAATACTACCTTTTTCTAAACACCCTGTTTCTCTAACCATATCGGGATCAAAATCGTCTATATCTCCTCCGCCATCTGCTTCAGAAAAAATAGGCATATCTGCACATACTGGTATTGCTGTTCTACAATCTGCAGAATTTTGTTGTGCTTTTAAGGTACCCACAAAGAGTAAGAAACAAGTAACTGTATAATAAAGAAATCGCATAGTTTATGGTGCTAACATTACATTAGGGGTTATTAGTATAACTAGCAGACCTCTAGTTTAGTATGTTTAACCAAAAAATTAAACACTTAATCGATGAAAAACAAGATTTTTAAACAACTAGGCCTTTAACTATCTTTTTAATGAAAAATGATTATTTATATATTTTGCAGTTTGAGTTTGTCCATTTTCATCTACATAGGTTAGTTTAAACCAATAATCTGTTGCTGGTAAAGGAATACCGTTGTATGTACCATCCCAACCCTTTGCTTCTGCTCCAAATTGGTATAAAAATTTACCAAACCTATCGTAAATATACACTTGCGGATTCTGTAGTTCTTCTATCTCCTTTATATTCCAATACTCATTAACAGCATCTCCATTTGGAGTAAAGAATTTTTCAAAACCAATAACAATAATTTCTTCAGAAACCTCTCCGCAACCTTCAGGATCTATTACTCTTACCGTATGCCTACCTGGCAAAACATTTTTAAACAATCTGGACTGTTGCTCCTCCTCATCGTTAATCTGATAAATATAATTTCCTTCTAAATTTATAAACACTTCCACAGTATTACTACTTTGCAAATCTTCAATTTTTATATCGGTTATTTCTGGTAATTCAGACTTTATTACCGTAACAGTTTTTGTTGTTTCACAATCTATACCGTTACTGCTATTACTTGCTGTTAAAGTATAAACACCTGCTTGTGTTACTACCAAACTAGATGTATCTTCTCCTGTATTCCAACGATAAACATAATTAGGGTTTGGAGACAATTCTCCTATTGTTCCAGAAGTTTCATTTGCGCATAAAAACAACTCGTCATCAAAAGTTAAGTTAGGGGCTTCTACAATTGTGTACGTAAAACTCTCAGAAACATCAAAACACTTAGGGTTTTCTATAGATGAGGTTCTAACGTAAATAATTTGAGAACTTGTTAAAGTTAAATTTTCTTTTGCTAATGGGTTCGTGGCATTTATTGCATCATTTTGGGTAGAATAATAACTTACCCTAAAATCATTAGGGCTTTGCGCCCCCAATGCTTCATTATCTTTTAAACTTAAATTAATTTGAGAATTATCAGAACAAGACACTTCATCTTGCAAAGGATAAGTTACTGGCGAAGGTGAAAAAGCCACTTGCACTTCACTAATTATATTATTTCCTAAAGGCATAATTACTAAAACACGATATAAACCAGAAACTGCAACATTTAATGTTGGTGCTATTTCGCCAGGTATTCTTGAAAATCCTGTTCCTATATCTAAATACCATTCATAACCAATGGCTGTTGCTGTTGTAGCATCTAAAACAACGGTATCTGTATCACAAGCAGATACTGGCGGCCCCAGTAAATTATTAATTATGGAGCAATCTAAAGCATCATTAGGGTTGGTAACAAAAATATTTCCTGAAAACTGAATTGAAAAACCAGAATTATTATTACTAAAATTATTTATAAGTAATAAATAATCTTCGCCTGGCGTAACTTGTAACCAATCTTCGTACAAAAAAGTTTCGGTATCTCCAGTTGGATCTACGCCAACTCCCATATTGGTGTTTTCATCTGTATTATCAAAAAAATTACACCTAACTGGAGTGCCTAAATTACTACAATCAGATGTTTTATACAATGCAAAATCCCAATCTTCTGCAGCATCAAAACCAATATTAAAACCTAATTGACCAGACGCTCCTGTTCTAAATTTATACCAAGCAGAATTAGTTTCTATAACACCAGATGTTGTTTGTCTTAAACAACCACTTTCTGTGGCGCCATTAAAATCATCTATACCATAGTCTGTAGTACCCCCATTTACAGGCGTGTCATTACAAATTACAATTGCATTTGAGCAATCTGAAGAAACTTGTGCTTGTAAACCCAAACCAGATGCAAAAAAAAGAAAATATAATAGTAAACCTAATCGGCTCATAAAGACACATACATTTGTAAATCTTAAAATTAGTCTACCAATTTTCTTAACACTAATTTATGTTGTGTAACCACTATAATATAGTATAAAGTGCCATATTATGTATATCTTTGCGTTTCCTTAAAAGTTGAATTTAAATGAAAATCGACACAACATTAGAAGAGCAATTTGATAATATGGGAGACGATCATATATCTGCTGCGGAAGACACTCCGATGAGAAAAGATGCATTTGCTCTAAATGACAAAGAGAAAATAGAAAAAATTAAAGGCAGTGTTACCGACATTTTACACACCTTAGGTTTAGACTTAAATGACGATAGCTTAAAAGGCACACCTACTAGAGTTGCCAAAATGTTTGTAAATGAAATATTTGGCGGGCTTAATCCAGAAAAAAAACCTAATGCCTCTACTTTTGATAATAAGTATAAATATGGGGAAATGCTTGTTGAAAAGAATATTACACTGTATTCTACCTGCGAACACCATTTACTACCCATTGTAGGTAGAGCGCATGTTGCATACATTTCTAATGGCTCTGTGGTTGGGCTATCTAAAATGAACCGTATTGTAGATTATTATGCTAAAAGACCTCAGGTACAAGAAAGACTTACCATACAGATTGTTAAAGAGTTACAAAAAGTTTTAAACACTAAAGATGTTGCCTGTGTTATTGATGCAAAACATTTATGTGTAAATTCTCGTGGAATAAGAGATATAGAAAGTAGTACTGTTACCGCTGAATATGGTGGAAAATTTAAGGAAGCTGCTGTACGTAGTGAATTTTTAAATTTTATTAAGTTAGACACTAAATTTTAATACCATTCTTTTACTATAATGCAAATAGCTAAAAACCAAGAATTAAAAATATACAATTCCTTAACCGGAAAAAAAGAAATTTTTAAACCTATAAATGAAGGGCACATAGGTATGTATGTTTGTGGCCCCACCGTTTATAGCAATGTTCATTTAGGAAACTGTAGAACATTCATGTCTTTTGATATGATTTTTAGGTACTTTAAGCATTTAGGATACAAAGTTAGGTATGTAAGAAATATAACCGATGCAGGCCATTTGGTAGATGATGCAGACGATGGCGAAGATAAAATTGCAAAAAAAGCACGCTTAGAAAAACTAGAACCTATGGAAGTTGTACAACGCTATACCGTTGACTTTCATACAATATTAGAAAAATTTAATTTTCTTCCTCCAAGTATAGAACCAACCGCTACAGGGCATATAATTGAACAAATAGAAATTATTAAAACAATTATAAATAATGGTTTTGCCTATGAAATAAATGGCTCTGTTTATTTTGATGTATCTACTTTTAATGAGCAAAAAGAATACGGAAAACTAAGCGGAAGAAAACTAGAAGATATGATAGCTAATACTCGTGAATTAGCTGCCCAAAGTGAAAAAAGAAATCCGCAAGATTTTGCTTTATGGAAAAAAGCAGAGCCTGAACATATAATGCGTTGGCCTTCTCCATGGGGAGATGGGTTTCCTGGTTGGCATTTAGAATGTACCGCAATGAGCACAAAGTATTTAGGCGAAACTTTTGATATTCATGGCGGAGGAATGGACTTAAAATTTCCGCATCACGAATGTGAAATTGCACAAGCAGAAGCATGTAACGGGCATTCGCCAGTAAACTATTGGCTACATGCAAATATGCTTACGTTAAATGGTAAAAAAATGGCGAAATCTACAGGTAATAGTATTTTACCTAATGAGATTTTTACCGGAGAAAACACTATTTTAAGCAAGCCTTTCTCCCCTTCTGTGGTTCGTTTTTTTATGATGCAAGCACATTATACTAGTATTTTAGATATTAGTAACGATGCTCTTTTAGCTTCAGAAAAAGGTTTTAACAAACTAATGGAAGCTATAGATAATTTAGACAAACTAACCGTAAAAGATAATTCTTCATTTAATATTACACAATGGCAACAACAATGTTACGATGCCATGAATGATGATTTTAATAGCCCTATACTAATTTCAAAATTATTTGAAGCTGTAAAACAAATCAACTTAATTAAAGAAGGAAAAAGCACTATAACTAAGGCAGACAAAACAATATTAACGCAAACACTACATAGTTTTGTTTTTGATGTTCTTGGCTTAGAAAACAAAAACAATACTGCTAGTGACAATAAAATAGATGGTGTAATTGCATTACTTATAGAGTTAAGAAAAGAAGCTAGAGAGAATAAAGATTTTGCAACATCAGATAAAATTAGAAACCAACTAGCAGAAATGGGTATAGAATTAAAAGACGGAAAAGAAGGTACTACTTTTAATATTTTATAAATAAACAGTTTGGTAAAAAAAATTCTAATAGCACCTTTTGTTTTTTTAGTTAAGTTTTACCAAACTGCAATATCGCCATTTACACCTGCAACTTGTCGTTATTCTCCAACCTGCTCCCAATACACATTAGAAGCCTTAACAAAACATGGGCTTTTTAAAGGGTCATGGTTAGCTATAAAAAGAATATGTAGTTGCCACCCTTGGGGAGGAAAAGGATACGACCCGGTACCTTAAATTTAAAAAAATACTAACATTTGTTTCCTAAGTAGCTAACTCTAATTACTTATCTTAGGCGCTCATAAAAATAAAACATTACTATGCTTTTCTTAGGCTTTACTTGGAACCCCAACGAAACACTTTTTAATATTGGTTTTATTCAAATTAAATATTACAATTTATTATGGATAACCTCTTTTGCTTTGGGGTGGTATTTAATGAAAAAAATATTTTTAAATGAAAAGAAAACTGTAGAACAATTAGATTCCCTTTTCATTTACACCGTATTAGCAACCATGCTTGGTGCTCGTTTAGGCCATGTTTTCTTTTATGATTGGCCTTATTACAAAAATCATATTATAGAAATACTTTTACCAATAAGAGAGTCTGCAAATAGTGCACTTTTTGGTTTTATTAAAGGGTATGAGTTTACAGGGTTTACAGGATTAGCAAGTCATGGTGCTACTATAGGCATTATAATTGGCATGTATTTATACACCAGAAAATACCCAGAATTTAAAATTTTATGGATATTAGATAGATTAGTGGTGCCAGTTTCTATAGGAGCTTTTTGTGTTCGTTTAGGCAACTTTTTTAATTCCGAAATAAACGGAAAACCCGTTGAAAAATCTTTTGCTTTTGCTACACGTTTTATAAGAGACTCAGATGATTTACACCCTTCTAAAGCACTTGCTATAACTAAAGAAAAAACTTTAAACGCTGCATATGCAGCAATAGAAAACAATCCTAAATTCGCACAATACCTAGAAGAAATTCCTTATCGTCATCCTGCACAATTATATGAAGGTATAAGTTATATTTTTGTTTTTGCGCTTCTTTACTTCTTATACTGGAAAACAGATAAGAAAAATAAACCTGGTTATTTATTAGGTCTTTTTTTAGTGCTTTTATGGTCTATTAGATTTTTAGTAGAGTTTGTTAAAAAAAGCCAAGGAGGTTTTGAAGAATCGTTAGGACTACTTTCTACTGGGCAGTGGTTAAGCATTCCTTTTATTATTTTTGGTTTGTATTTTATGTTTAGACCAAGTAAAACAACTATTAAATAATACACTACTATTACATATGGCAACAAGTTTAAAATACTCTTTAGCCCTATTAAGTGCTTTTTTATGCGTTTTTATTTCCTGTAAAGAAAACACTAAAAAAGTAGTAAAAACTACACCAATAGTTTTTACAAAAGAAGGTACTGTTACTATTTACAAAGGAGAAAAAGACTCTGTACTAACAAAATTGGATATAGAATTTGCTGAAACCGAATATGAAACGCAAACAGGTCTTATGTACAGAGAAAGTATAGAAAACAACCAGGGTATGTTTTTTATTCTTCCCAATGTTGCAATGCATTCTTTTTACATGAAAAACACACAATTTGCTTTAGATATTATTTACATTGATGAAAATTTAAAAATTGCAAGTTTTCAAGAAAATGCAAAACCCTTAGATGAAACCTCTTTACCCTCTAGAGTACCCGTAAAATATGTTTTAGAAGTAAACGCTGGTTTAGCCGAAAAATGGCTTCTAGAAGTTGGAGATACTGTAGAGTTTCAAAAAAATTAATACAAGTGCAATTACTATTAGAAGGACAAGAAACTAACCGTTTACTATTTAGAAAAATAATACCTTCTGATTTTAATTTATGGTTACCTTTTTACAAAGACCCCACAAGCACTCAATTTTGGGAAGGTATAGAAAAAGACCCTGAAATTGCCTGCGAAGCACATTTTTCAAGTATTTTTAATAGATATAAAAAAAACTTAGGCGGTTTAAATGCTTTATTAAATAAAAACACCTTAGAGTTTATAGGAATGTGCGGTTTATTAGTCCAAAATGTAGATTCTATAAATGAAATAGAAATTGGGTATTCTATTTTGCCAAAATACAGAAAACAAGGCTATGCCATAGAGGCTGCAGAAAAATGTAAAGAATTTGCGCAAAAAAACAAGCTTGCTAAATCCTTAATTTCTATAATACATATACATAACACGCCATCTCAAAAAGTAGCCTTAGCCAATGGCATGCAATTAGATAACAAAACTACTTACAAAAAAAATCCTGTTTACATTTACAGAATACAATTATGAATATTAGAAACCATTGGGCTGTTTTTATTAACAACGAATCTAACAAAAGTAAGTTTCTTAAAGAGCTGCTACAAAAAGGCAGTTACCAAAAATTTTCTCCTGGAAAAAATAAAAAAATTACTCTTTTTTCTAAAATTACCATTACACGGTTTATGGAAGAAGAAGACCGACACGAAAAAAAAACCATTACAAAAAACATAAACCAAGCTCTTAAAACCATGTCTAGTGGTGAGCAAAAAAAAGCATTACTACATTATCTATTTAATACAGATTCCGATATTATTATTTTAGATAATCCGTTTGACAATTTAGATATTCCCTCACAAGAAAGTCTTAAAAAAGAACTTGCAAAAAAAGCGAACACTATAAATTACATTCAGGTAATAAGCAGAAAAAAAGACATTTTACCTTTTATACATAACACCCTTTATTTAGAAAAAGACCAAGTACACATTTACCAGAATATAAATGATATTCCAAATCTATCTGAAAAAGAAATTATAACAGGTGCAATACCTCCTCCTATTCATAAAACAGATTTCTTAGATGAAACTCTGATTCTGCTAAAAAATGTAAATGTATCTTTTGGTGAAAAAAAAGTTCTTCAAAATATAAATTGGGAAATAAAACGCAACTCTTTTTGGCAATTAATTGGTAATAACGGAAGTGGAAAAACCACCTTACTTTCTATGATAACCGGAGAAAACCCTAAGGGTTACGGACAAGAATTATTTTTGTTTGGCATAAAAAAAGGAAGTGGAGAAAGTGTTTGGGATATTAAAAAAAGGATTGGATATTTTACTCCAGCCATGACTGATAAGTTTACAGGCTACCATTCTGTAGAGCAAATGATAATCTCTGGGTTTAATGATTCTATTGGGCTATACGTAAGACCTACAGAACTACAAAAGCAATTGGCAAAACAATGGCTGCAATTACTACAAATGTGGCATTTAAAAGACAGTTTATACACCAATTTATCTATGGGACAAAAACGTTTGGTTATGACTACTAGAGCTATGGTAAAACACCCAGACTTATTAATCTTAGATGAACCTACGGTTGGCTTAGATGATGCTTCTGCACATTTACTAGTTTCTTTTGTAAACAAAATAGCAAAAGACTCTAACACTAGTATTATTTTTGTTTCGCACAGAGCAGAAGAAGGTTTAAACCCTAACAAACGCTATATACTTACCACTAGTAGCAATGGCTCTACTGGAGCCATCAAATCTTAATAAAACATAAAAAAATAGCCTTTAGAAAAAACTAAAGGCTATTTTTAATAAAGAAAGTTTTATTTATTCTTTAGATACTTCAGCTGTCTTTCCAACAATATCATTTGCTTTACCAGAAAGTATTTTTTTCTTTAAAGTATCAAACATTACAGGAGTTGCAATAAATACAGAAGAATATGTACCTACAACAACACCAATTATCATTGCAAACATAAATCCTCTTAAAGATTCTCCTCCAAATATAAATATGGCCAATAATACCACTAATGTAGTTAAAGACGTATTTAAAGTTCTTCCTAAAGTGCTATTAATAGCAGAATTTACGTTTTCTCCTTTATTCCAACCTCTTTCACCAATTATCTCTCTAATACGGTCAAACACAACAACGGTATCATTTAAAGAGTAACCAATTACCGTAAGTATTGCCGCAATAAATGCTTGATCAATTTCCATATTAAAAGGCATTACTTTTCCTAATAAAGAGAATATACCCAATACAATTAAAACATCATGAAAAACAGCAACAACTGCTCCTAAAGAGAATTGCCATTTACGGAAACGTAATAATATATATAAGAATACAACTGCTAAAGAACCAAGTATTGCTAAAAATGCATTATTTTTTATATCATCTGCAATTGTAGGTCCTACTTTTACAGATTGCAAAATACCAATAGATGCATCGCCACTACCAATAATAAACTCTTGTTGTGTAGTACCATCTGGTAAATATTTTTGTAATGCATTAAATAACTTTCCTTGTATTTCAGTATCTACCTCAATACCTTCAACATCTACTTTATAAGGTGTTGTTATTTTTATTTGATTTCCTTCTCCATATGTTTTAACATTAGTACCACTACCAAAAACAACATTTAATTCTGATGCAATTTCTGAAGGATTAACTTGTTGCTCAAAACGAACCTGATAAGAACGTCCACCTACAAAATCTACCCCTTGTTGTAAACCTGCTCCAAAGAATAATGAAAATAAACCTACACCTACTAATATTGCAGAAATAACGTAAGCAATTTTTCTTTTTCCTAAGAAGTTTACATTAATGTTTTTGAAAAGATTTTTTGTTATTCCAGTAGAAAAATCTAATGTTCTTCCTTTACCTTTTAGGTACCAATCTACTAACAATCTAGTAATAAATATTGCAGTAAATAACGAAGTAAGAATACCAATTAATAACGTTGTTGCAAAACCTTTAATTGGTCCTGAACCAAAAACAAATAGTATTAATGCTGTAAGACCTGTAGTAATGTTTGCATCTAAAATAGAAGATAATGCATTACCAAAACCATCAGAAACCGCCTGAGATTTTCCTTTTCCTTTTGCTAACTCTTCTTTAATACGTTCAAAAATAAGAACGTTAGCATCTACAGACATACCTATTGTTAATACAATACCAGCAATACCTGGTAATGTAAGTACCGCATTTAAACTTGTAAGTACTCCGAAAATTAATAGTATGTTTAATAATAAAGCAACATCTGCAAATGCACCTGCTTTACCATAGTATGCAATCATCCATAAAAGTACAATTGCCATTGCAATTAAGAAAGAGGTGAAACCACTATCTATAGCTTCTTGCCCTAAAGATGGCCCTACAATTTCGGATTGTATAATTTCTGCAGATGCAGGTAATTTACCCGCACGTAGTACATTAGAAATATCTTTAGTTTCGTTAATTGTAAAGTTTCCAGTAATTTCTGAACGTCCTCCAGTTATTGGCCCTGTAGAAACACCCGGAGCTGTATATACCTTATTATCTAAAACAATTGCAATACCTGTTTGGTTACTATAAGCATCTCCTGTTAATTTTTCCCATAGTTTAGCTCCCTTAGTATTCATAGTCATAGAAACTGCAGGCTTATTAAATTGGTCAAAATCATCTCTAGCATCACTAACCACATCTCCACTTATTCTTGGAGTTCCTTCTCTATTAGATTTTAATGCATATAAATCTATAACCTCTACATCTTCGCTAGTTGGGCGTTCCCATACAAATTTAGTAAACTGAATATCTGCTGGTAATAAACGTCTGATTTCTGGCATTCTTAAATACGCACCTAACTCTGCTGTATCTTTAATTGCTGCTCTAAACATTGCGTTTGTTCCTGGATTAGCAGGAATTAATAAATCATATAATGGATTTACCTGTGTTGCTAAATCTAATGAATCTGCAGCCACATCAGATAATAAAGAATCTATTTCCGACTCTTGTACTTCTGGTTCTGGTTTTTTAATATCAACTATAGTTTTTAATTTTTCGTTTGCAGAAATTAAAAACGTATTAAAACTTGTATTTCCTTGTTTGTAGGTTTCCCAAAACTCTAATTGCGCTGTACTAGATAATAAACTTTGCGCTCTAGCTATATCTCTTGCTCCAGGTAGCTCTACTAATATACGACCAGAATTACCTTCTCTTTGTATGTTTGGTTGTGTAACACCAAAACCATCAATACGCTCTCTTAATACCTCAAAAGCAGAAACAATAGATTCGTCTATTTTTTTTCTAATTACTGGCTTAACTTCATCATCGGTCATTTGAAAATTAACCTCTTCGCTAAGTGCTTTATTTGCAAAAATATCTGGCGATGCTAGTTTAGCGTCTCCTTTAATTTTATCAAAAGCTTCAAAAAACAATTCTATATACGTATCATCACTATCTTTAGATAAAGCATCTGCATCTGCTAAAGCTTTATTAAAAACAGGATTTTTAGTATTATTAGCTAAACCTTTTAAAATATCTTTTACAGATATCTGAAGGGTAACATTAATTCCTCCTTTAAGGTCTAAACCTTTATTTAATTCTTTCTTTTTTGCTTCGTTATAGTTCGTGTAACCAAAAACACTATTGCCTCCTATAGAGTCTAAATAACTTGCAGCTAATGTCTCTCTTTTAGATACATAATCTGCGTCTGATTCTGAAATACGACTAGCAGCAAAAACCTGCGCTTCTTTTTCTACTTTACTAGTAATAAAAGTGTAAGAAAGCTGGTAAATACTAACTAACCCAAATAATAAAGCAAAAAGCTTTATAAGTCCTTTGTTTTGCATTTTAATAATTTATTTAATTTATGTTGATTAAGATTTTTGTGTACTGTAAAAAGTATAAAGCTTAGTTATTTTGCATACAGCAATTACCTTCTTTAATACTATTTTTTTATGATTAACTATTGGTATACACAGAAGGCCCTGCTCTTACTTCTGGTATTTTTTGTGAAGTGTTATTTATTGCAATTGCAATATTTTTATCTATTTTAAAAGCTACGTTTACAATGGCTTCCTGTGTAAAAACAAATGAGTTTTTAGATTCTAAAACTACTAGTTTAGAAAAACCTTTATGCTCTTGCTTTAATTCAAAAGCTAATTTTCCATTTAAATTTTGCCCACCTTTAAAGTGCTGATGAAGATCAGATACTACTAAATTATACGTTTTTGGAATTTCTTCCGATGGAAAGTCTACTGGTAACTTATCATCTTCCCCTTCGTTTAAAACCAACTGATTTTCTTGAGAAAGAAACTGCTTTACACTAAAAGCATCAATAGCACTATAATAACGGATACTTAATTGTGCTTTATCCTTCTCAATTACCTCAATACTACTAACACCTAAG
This sequence comes from uncultured Maribacter sp., assembly GCA_947504045.1. Taxonomy (GTDB): domain Bacteria; phylum Bacteroidota; class Bacteroidia; order Flavobacteriales; family Flavobacteriaceae; genus Maribacter_B. The sequence goes on along the minus strand of CANNFY010000003.1, from coordinate 71,473 downwards.
GCTTGTAATTTTTTAGTAATTGTTGCCAAAACCTCATCATGAGCAGTTTCAGAAGCTATTTCTACATCGGTGAATTGTAATAAAATTTCCTGATTAGAAGCTTTTGTTTGCTCTTGACTTAGCCCTAATAAGGCTAGAATAATAATTAAAGTACTTACGCACCATTTTGCATTCATGCGGCAAATATAAAAAGAAAGATTATACTAGGTAGTATATTTTTACAATATATGTTCTTGAAGCTAAAGTTCTTATAAAAAGAAAACCTTTATAGTTTTTACTATAAAGGTTTTTACTAAATATTAACTATGTATTATTATAATTCTAAAAGGCCATTAGTTTTAGTAACACCAGCAGCACTTTCTTGCATTTTTGCTTTTTCTGCATCACTTAAAGGAACATCAACGATACGCTCAATACCGTCTTTTCCTAAAATTACAGGAACACCAATACAAATATCATTTAAACCGTATTCTCCTTCTAAATAAGTAGAACATGGGAACATTTTTTTCTGATCACATGCAATTGCTTGTACTAAACCTGAAACTGCTGCACCAGGAGCATACCAAGCACTTGTACCTAAAAGTCCTGTTAATGTTGCTCCACCAACCTTAGTATCTGCAGCTACTTGTTCTAATCTTTCCTCAGATAAAAATTCTGAAACTTTAATACTGTTTCTTGTAGCATGTGATGTTAAAGGCACCATACCTTTATCGCTATGACCACCAATTACCATTCCATCAATATCAGAAATAGGAGCTTCCATAGCTTCTGCTAATCTGTACTTAAAACGTGCACTATCTAAAGCACCACCCATACCTATAATTCTATTTTTAGGTAAATCTGTAGTTTTGTGTACTAAATATGTCATAGTATCCATAGGATTACTAACCACTATTAGTATAACATTTGGAGAATGCTCTATTAAATTAGAAGAAACTGTTTTAACAATTCCTGCATTAATTCCTATTAACTCTTCACGAGTCATTCCTGGCTTTCTTGGAATTCCTGACGTAATTACAGCAATATCACTACCAGCTGTTTTAGAATAGTCATTAGTAACCCCTGTAATTTTGGTATCAAAACTATTTAAAGAAGCTGTTTGCATTAAATCCATTGCTTTTCCTTCTGCGTAACCTTCTTTAATATCTAATAAGACTACTTCTGAAGCAAAATCTTTAATAGCAATATACTCTGCACAACTTGCCCCAACGGCACCTGCACCTACTACGGTAACTTTCATATACTTAAATTTTTAAATTTTCTTTTTAATGGCTCAAAAATACTGAATTATCCCTTATAAATTGGGATGACACCCATCTAAATTTAACTTTAACATTGACAATTTGAGCTATAAAAACATAGTTTAATCCCAAAAAAAAGCCACTTAATCGATTATCTAACAAAATTGATGTAATACGTCGAATTTTAACAATACGCTTTTCAAAATCCTCGTTATAAAAAGGTAACCCCAAATCTAAATACCTACAAATGAAAAAAGTATTTTCATTCTTAGCTATTTTAGCTATAATTTTAGTAAGTAACTGTTCTCGTATTGAGGAGAATAACGACCCCGTAATTGGTGTATGGTCTAACACAAGCACATCGTCTGACAGCGAAACAGAAAAGCCTAGCACCAACAGACAAGAATGGATTTTTAATGATGCCTATTTAGGAAGATACCATGATTTACAAAATGGTTCTATAACAATGAAGACAGATTTTAAGTGGTCGCAAGAAAATGGTATTTATACTGTTTCTTACCCTGGACTACCGGATAAAACAAATGACTACTTTGTTATAGTTGACCAAAACTCTGAAAATAGTATTTTACAAGATAAGGAAGGAAACTTAATTGCTTTAAGAGAATAAAAAGTAATAAATGGCTATGTAAAAAAGGGTGCTTTTATATAAAAGCACCCTTTTTTTATTCTATTTTATCTAAAACCAAAATTAACTCCTAAAGACAAGGTATTAAATTCTGCTGCTGTATAATCTGCATGCAACCTAAAAAAGCCTAATTTTAGTTTAGCGCCTATATTACCTGTAACACCATTTACCTTGTTATTTATAGAAAAAGGATCTGTTACACTTTCTGACAATAAACCGCCACTATAGGTGCCCAATACATCAATAGTAGATTTTCCTGTTATATAACCAAGACCACCATAAAAATTAATTATTGGTAATTTGGTAGATACTATTGCCTGAAAAACCCAAGTATTCATTTTTGCATCTAACCGTTGATCCTCACCTGCTATTACTCCTTCATCTGTAAAATCATACGAACCATTTAAATGCGTATAACCAACAACACCAGATATTGCAATAGGCCATATTTTTTCTGCAGGTAACAAGCTTGTAAACTCGTGCTGTAAACCAATACCATAAAAACCTAACTTTGCTTCATCAGTATTAATTTTTGGCAAAAATCTTGCTTTAATTTCTGTTCCTTTTATTAAACCTAAACTTACTTGTACAAAAGCCGAAGGCACAAAGTTTATGTTTTCTGAAGATAAGCCAGTTGGCAATTCAAATTCTTGACGATCAATATCTCCTACTAAAGGACCATCTACAAATACTCCTACTCCTTCTATATCTCCAAGAGCTGTAGAAACAGTTTTTATAATACTACCATCTTGAAATTGCAGATTTTCATAATCTGCAGTATTTAATTCAAAACTTTTTTTGTCTTCTTTATTTTTAAAAGAAGCCATATTTCCTATAATAGAAATTTCAAACCCTCCTAAGGGTTTTGCTTTACCAGAGTTATACCAACCTGTAGACATACTATAAAGTAAACCTTCTGACATTGGACCAACATAATCGTTTGTAAATTTCTCCGCATCATTAACACCTGCTGCAAACAAATCGTTAGCATTAGATTGCGCTATAGAATGTAAGCTAGAAACTAGAGAAAATAAAAAAAGTACTTTTTTCATGATTATAAATTTTCCCTAAAACTAAAAAACTCACCTTTTAGAGGCGAGTTTTTGTTGTGTAAGTAGCTTTTATTATACATCAATATTAGCATAAACAGCATTTTTCTCTATAAATTCTCTTCTAGGAGGTACTTCATCTCCCATCAACATAGAAAAAACTCTATCTGTTTCTGTTGCATTATCTATTGTTATTTGTCGTAGCGTTCTAAATTCTGGATTCATTGTTGTATCCCATAATTGTTCCGCGTTCATTTCACCAAGACCTTTATAACGTTGTATTCCTACACTACCGTTAAAGCTTTCAGCAATTTCATCACGCTCTTCATCTGTCCAAGCATAACGTTTTTTAGCTCCTTTTTTAACTAAATATAGTGGAGGCGTAGCAATATAAACATGGCCACCTTCTATTAACTCTCTCATATAACGGAAGAAGAAGGTTAATATTAAGGTTTCAATATGGCTACCATCTACATCGGCATCACACATTATAACTACTTTATGGTATCTTAATTTAGATAAGTTTAATGCTTTACTATCTTCTTCTGTACCAATAGTAACTCCTAATGCCGTATATATATTTTTTATTTCTTCGTTTTCAAATACACGGTGCGGCATTGCTTTTTCAACATTTAATATTTTACCTCTAAGTGGTAATATTGCTTGAAAATTTCTGTCTCTACCTTGTTTTGCTGTACCACCTGCAGAATCTCCCTCTACCAAGAACACTTCACATTGTGCAGGGTCTTGCTCAGAACAATCGGATAATTTTCCTGGCAAACCACCAATACTCATTACCGTTTTACGCTGTACCATTTCACGAGCTTTTGTTGCTGCATGACGTGCCGTTGCTGCTAAAATTACCTTTTGAATAATTGTTTTAGCCTCATCAGGGTTTTCTTCTAAATAATCCGTAAGCATTTCGGAAACTGCCTGGCTTACTGCTGAAGAAACTTCACGGTTCCCTAATTTTGTTTTTGTTTGCCCTTCAAATTGTGGTTCTGCTACTTTTACAGAAACAATAGCGGTAAGACCTTCTCTAAAATCATCCCCTTGAATTTCAAACTTCAACTTATCTAACATACCAGAAGCTTCGGCATATTTTTTAAGTGTACTTGTAAGTCCTCTTCTAAAACCAGATAAATGTGTACCTCCTTCGTGTGTATTAATATTGTTTACATAGGAATGTAAATTTTCTGTATACGATGTATTGTATATCATTGCTACTTCTACAGGGATATTGTTTTTTTCCCCTTCCATAGAAATAACATTTTGTATTAATGCTTCTCTTGTACCATCTAAAAACTTAACAAATTCTTTAAGACCTTCTGTAGAATGAAAAGTTTCTGAAATAAACTCTCCTTTTTCGTCTTTATTTCTTTTGTCTGTTATGGTAATAGTTATTCCTTTATTTAAAAAGGCTAATTCTCGCATTCTATTTGCAAGAGTCTCGTAATTATACTCTGTAGTTTGTGTAAAAATAGAATCATCTGGACTAAAAGTAACTACGGTACCTCTTTCCTCCGTTTCTCCAATTCTTTTTACAGGGTATTGTGCTTTTCCTCTTTTATATTCTTGCTCCCAAACAACCCCTTCTCTATAAACTGTTGCTTTTAAGTTATTAGATAGTGCATTTACACAAGATACACCTACACCGTGTAAACCACCAGAAACTTTATACGAATCTTTATCGAACTTACCTCCTGCCCCAATCTTAGTCATTACAACCTCTAAAGCAGAAACTCCTTCTTTTTTATGAAGACCTACAGGAATACCCCTACCATTATCTTTTGTGGTAATAGAATTATCCTCATTAATAGTAACACTAATAGTATCACAATGGCCACCCATTGCCTCATCAATAGAGTTATCTACTACTTCGTATACCAAATGGTGTAACCCTCTAACACCAACATCACCAATATACATAGATGGACGCATACGTACATGCTCCATACCTTCTAAGGCCTGAATACTGTCTGCCGAATAATTATTCTTTTTTGCTTCTTCGCTCATATTAATTTTATTCCTATTAAACTTATTGCAATCGCAACTTAACAAAGATAAAATAAAGGTTATGTCTTTTTTAATTGATTTTAAGCCAATATCAAATAGTTATCAACAATTTACCTGAATTTTAAAAAAGTTCGTAAAAAAGGCTTAAAAGTAGCTTAAACTGGTTTTACTAGTTTTTTAGAAAATCTATCTTAAAGCTAAAAAATTGAAAAGCGCCCTACAACCTTCTTATTTATCTTCTTTTTAGTATTAGAAATAAATAAGAAGATAAAATTGTTCTAAATTTTAAATATCAGACTTCTTATAACAAAAGAAGCACCCAATTGGGCGCTTCTTAAGGACTAATTAAAATAAAAAAACTGAAACTATTCTTACGAATAGACAAACAGAATTATTGTTAACGTAATTTACACAAAATAATTGTTAATACGCTTTGTCATGTACGTTAGCTATTGCTCTACCAGAAGGGTCGTTCATATTCTTAAATGCCTCATCCCATTCTAAAGCTGTTGCTGTACTACAAGCTACACTTGCCTCTTGCGGTACACTTAATGCTGCAGCATCACTCGGGAAATGCCCTTCAAAAATAGTCCTATAATAATACTCTTCTTTGTTTAATGGTGTGTTTATTGGAAAACGAAAAGCAGCATTTTCTATTTGCTCATCGGTTATTTCTTTTTCTACCAACTCTTTTAAGGTATCAATCCAACTATACCCAACACCGTCACTAAATTGTTCTTTTTGTCTCCATGCTACACTTTCAGGTATCATATCTTCAAATGCCTTACGCACTACCCATTTTTCCATACGTTCCCCATTAATCATTTTATCTTTTGGGTTTATACGCATGGCAACATCCATAAATTCTTTATCTAAAAATGGTACGCGTCCTTCTATTCCCCAAGCAGCTAAACTCTTATTAGCTCTTAGACAATCATACATATGTAATTTATCTAATTTACGTACAGTCTCTTCATGAAACTCTTGTGCATTTGGCGCTTTATGAAAGTATAAATATCCTCCAAAAATCTCATCTGCTCCTTCACCAGATAATACCATTTTTATTCCCATAGACTTAATAACTCTTGCCATTAAGTACATTGGTGTAGAAGAACGAATTGTAGTAATATCATACGTTTCTATGTTATAAATAACATCCTTTATAGCATCTAAACCTTCTTGTATAGTAAACTTAATTTCGTGGTGTACGGTACCAATATGGTCTGCAACTTTTTGTGCTGCTGCTAGATCTGGAGAACCTTCTAAACCTACAGAAAAAGAGTGTAATTGTGGCCACCAAGCATCTTTAGTGTCTCCAGACTCTACTCTCTTTTGTGCATATTTTTTGGCAACTGCAGATGTTACAGAAGAATCTAAACCTCCTGATAATAAAACACCATAAGGAACATCTGACATTAATTGTCTATGTACCGCAGCTTCTAAAGCTTCTTTTACTTCCTGAATGCTAGTTTCGTTTTCCTTAACTGCATCATACTCCATCCAATCTCTAGTATACCATTTTTTAAGCTCTCCATCTTTACTATCTAAATAGTGTCCTGGAGGAAATAACTCAATTTTAGTACATGTACCTTCTAAAGCTTTTAATTCTGACGCTACATAAAAAGTGCCATTTTTATCCCATCCCATATATAAAGGAATAATCCCCATATGATCTCTTGCAACAAAATAAGTGTCATTTTCTGTATCGTAAATAGCAAATCCGAAAATACCATTTAACTCATCAATAAAGCTAGCTCCTTTTTCTTGGTATAAAGCCAATATTACTTCACAGTCAGACTCTGTCTGAAAGTTATACGTTCCTTTAAACTGCTTTCTTAATTCTCTATGGTTATAAATTTCACCATTTGCTGCTAAAACTAATTTTTTATCTTCGCTATATAAAGGTTGGGTACCCGAAGCTGGATCTACAATAGCTAATCTTTCATGAGCTAAGATTGCTTTTTCATCTGCATATATTCCACTCCAATCTGGCCCTCTATGTCTAATTTTTTTAGACATTTCCAACAACTGAGGCCTTAATACCTCCGTGCTTTCTTTTACATCAAACGCACATACAATTCCACACATATTATTATAATTATATCAATTCTTAAACAAAGATGCGCATTAACTTTCAATTAATAAACATTAATAATGTATTTAATTACATATTAACACATTATAACTATTAATAAATTTAAATTTGTTATTTAAATTATATTTTACAACTATAATTCCTTCGTTTTGTAAGTTGTATAAATTTTAACGACTTTTTATAAGCTTATAAACTTAGATCTTATTAGATTTGATACTAATACTAAACAATTACTATTTATGAAAAACTTACTAGCACTTACAACATTACTTTTTGCATTAGTGTTTACCACTACAGCAACTGCACAAAAATTTAATGACTTAGATAGAAGCCCAATGGATATGGCTACTCTACCTAACAGTTATAAAAATCCGGATAAAATAATTCGTGTTATATATAGCCGTCCACAATTAAAAGGTCGTTCTATTGCTCAACTTGCTCCTGCAGGTGAGGTTTGGCGTACTGGTGCAAATGAAGCTGCAGAAATTACTTTTTATAAAGATGTAAAATTAGGTGGTAGCGAAGTTAAGGCCGGAACCTATGCTTTATTTACTATTCCTGGAGATAAAGAGTGGACTATTATTCTTAACAGCAAATTAAACCAATGGGGAGCATACACGTACGATAAGTCTTTAGATGTATTACGTGTTACTGCAACTACCTCATCTGATAAAAATTCTTTAGAAGCTTTTTCTATTACATTTAAACATCAAGAAGATGGTTCTGCCTTATTAATGGGTTGGGATAAAACTAGAGTAACAGTACCTATTTTATTATAACATATTACAATTTACCTTTTTACTTAAAAACCTCAAACTATATTTTAGTTTGGGGTTTTTGTTTTACAATAAATAAGTTGCTTTTTATTAGTTTTGCTGCTTATAAAAAATTACTATGATTTCAGTAGATGGTGTTGCCGTAGAATTTAGCGGAGAAACTTTATTTAGCGATGTTTCTTTTGTTATTAACGAACAAGATAAAATTGCCTTAATGGGTAAAAATGGAGCCGGAAAATCTACTTTAATGAAAATTATAGCCGGTATACAAAAACCTACAAGAGGTCATATTCGTTGTCCTAAAGATGCTGTAATTGCATACCTACCACAACATTTACTTACCGAGGATAATTGCACCGTATTTGAAGAAGCCTCAAAAGCTTTTAGCCATATTTTTTCGATGCGAGACGAAATTGAAGAAATAAATAATGCTTTAGAAACTCGTACCGATTATGAATCTAAAGAATACATGAATCTTATACAAAAAGTATCGGACTTAGGAGAAAAGTATTATGCTTTAGAAGATATAAATTACGAAGCCGAAGTAGAAAAAGCTTTAGGAGGTTTAGGTTTTAAAAGAGAAGATTTTCAAAGACCAACAAGTGAGTTTAGTGGCGGTTGGCGTATGCGTATAGAGCTAGTTAAAATACTACTACAAAAACCAGATTTAATACTTTTAGATGAGCCTACAAACCATGTTGATATTGAATCTGTTTTATGGTTAGAAGATTTTTTAATTAATAAAGCTAAAGCTGTAGTAGTAATATCTCATGATCGTGCTTTTATAGATAATATTACCAACCGTACTGTAGAAGTTACTATGGGTAAAATTTATGATTACAAAGCAAATTACTCACATTACCTTCAACTTAGAGAAGAACGCCGAAGTCATCAAATAAAAGCATACCAAGAACAACAAAAATTTATTGCAGATAACCAAGCGTTTATAGACCGTTTTAAAGGCACATTCTCCAAAACCAACCAAGTGTCTTCAAGAGAACGCATGCTAGAAAAACTACAAATTATAGAAATTGACGAGGTAGACAATAGCTCTTTAAAACTTCGTTTTCCTCCTGCTCCTCGTTCTGGAGATTATCCTGTAACGGTTATAGATCTTTCTAAAAAATACGATGATCATGTAGTTTTTAAAAATGCCAATTTAAGTATTGCTAGAGGAGAAAAAGTTTCTTTTGTAGGTAGAAACGGGGAAGGTAAATCTACTATGATAAAAGCCATTATGGGACAAATAGACTTTGAAGGCACCTGCACCTTAGGACATAATGCAAAGGTTGGCTACTTTGCCCAAAACCAAGCTTCTTTATTAGATCCAGACCTAACAATCTTTCAAACAGTAGACGAAGTTGCTAAAGGAGATATTAGAAACCAAATAAAAAATGTACTTGGTAGGTTTATGTTTAGTGGCGATGCTATTGATAAAAAAGTTAGTGTTTTATCTGGAGGAGAAAAAACAAGACTGGCAATGGTAAAACTTTTATTAGAACCCGTAAATGTTTTAATCTTAGATGAACCTACTAACCACCTAGATATAAAATCTAAAGATGTTTTAAAAGAGGCCCTACTAGAGTTTGATGGAACTTTAATATTAGTGTCTCATGATAGAGATTTTTTACAAGGCTTATCTAAAAAAGTATTTGAGTTTAAAGAAAAAAGAGTACTAGAACATTTTGAAACTATTGATGCCTTTTTAGTTAGAAATAGAATTGAAAATTTAAAAGAAATAGACCTCAACAAATAAAAAAGTATTCCTACTCTTCAAATACTGTTTCGGCATATTTTGTAGTTCCAGTAGAAACAAATTTTCTTTTACTTAAAATAAATTCTGCCCTTCTATTCTTTTGTTTGCTACTGGTAGATTTATTTGCAACAATTGGTTTTGTTTCTCCGTGTCCAAACCATTTAATTCGATTTTCTTTAAGACCCAATGCCACTAAATAATTAGCAACAGCTTTTGCTCTTTTATTAGACAGTTTTTTATTGTACAAATCTACCCCATCCGTATCGGTATGCGCATGAATAGAAATATACATTTCTGGATTTTTCTGTAAATGGTTATATAGCGATTTTAAATCTGATTTAGACACTCCATTTAACCCATAGTCATCTGATGAAAAATGTACTTTCTTAAAAGCATATATTCTATCTTCTTTTAAATTTTCATAAGATGTATTCTCAATAGGCAATACCGTAACCATATCAATGTAATAATACGATGCATTTTTTATTCCCTTTGTTTTTAAGGTTCTCGTATTCCTATTATCATTAAAATTACCTATTGTCACATAATTTTCTGTGCCTAAAGCTGTAATTTCCGTGTATACTTCAGTCCATTCAGATTTATCTTTGTAAAATCCATTTGTTTTAATTTCGGTATAATTGTACTTCCCACTATCTACTTTACCATTAGGTTTCTTTATAACTTTAGTACTCTTTACATTTATTTCTTCAGAAGAAAACAAGACCCCAATATTGCTAATTGCGTAGTTAGATTTTTCAGAAAGACTAATATAAAAGCTTATACCATAGCGCTTACCTTTTTCTAAGGTGCGTATTAAATTTCCTTGAATATATTCTCTATAATTATTTGGAGCTAAAAAATATGCCCCAGCATATGCTGTACCAAAAACTGCTGTTTGGTTGCCATTAAAATTATTTGGCACTCCCATTTTAGAACCACAAGTATTAAAATAATCCGAAGTTCCTTCATTAGCTTTATTCCAGTCGCCTACATTTTTTTTAACGTTATCAAGTTCTTCTGGGCAAGTAGTAAAATTTTCAAAACTAGGATTATGCACTAAATTTTGTGCACTAACAAGACTACTTTGCAGCAACAGAAATACAAAAAAAAGACGTAATAGATTTTGCATAAACAACACTTGTAAGTTTTTACCTACATTAATAAATAACGATATCCACTACAAAATAGTATTTTAATATAAATATCGCAATTATTAAAAATCGAACTTATAAGTTGCACCACCTAATATTTGTATTCCTTGTACTGGATAATTTGCCCAATTTTGATAGTCTGAGTTTACTAAGTTAGCCCCTTTAAGAAAAAAGGACCACTGATCTGTATACCTATAACCAACTTGTAAATTAACATCAAAAAAGCTATCTAATGTAATCCTATTTGGCGTAAATTCATTTTGTGGCACTCCGGATATAACTGTTGTAGAAAAATCTTCTCTTTCTCCTACATAAAATATATTAGCTCTAGTAAACCATTTTTTTCCTATTTGATAATCTAAAAATAAAGATGCTTTTGTATTTGGTAGGTTCCAAGCTGGGTTTTCTGTTTCGGTATAATATTTTAAAAATTCTGCATTTACTCCAAAGGTAAAATTCCTATTTACATCTACATTTAATTCTGCAAAAAAGCCAAGAGTTTTAATATCATCATAAAAAACTTCGAAAGAATTTCCATAATAATACCCTTTTTCATCCTCTCTAAAATCATTAGTAGGATTTAGTTTATATAATGGTTTTTTGTTTTCTGCACTGTAAAATGCTTTTACATTATAACTTAAATTTGGTAGTAATTGGCCTTTTAAACCAACATAAGCATTATACTGTTTGTCTGTAGGTGCAATTTCTAGTGTTGGAGAAACATACGGGTTTTCTTCTACAAAATCATAATAAGAATTTTGTTTTAACTCCCCTACTATACCACCATAAGCAATAGCATTTTCGTCAAGTAAACGATAAGAACCCGTTATTGCAGGATATATATAAAAACTACTTTCACTTGTATTAGCGTCTTTATTAATACCATATACCAGGTTAACCCCTAAACGCAAAGACAAATCGTCTCTAAGCATAGTTAAACTTGGATTAAGACTTACTTGAATATTACTATACTCTATGCCTTCATCATTAGTTTGGCTATTAACATCACTATTTTTAAAATTACCGTTTACATAGTCTGCTTTAAAACCTACATCTATTGTTTCATCATTTACAGGAAACGAAACTCCTGCATTAAAAAGTGCTCTATTTTCTCCAGATTTAACAGCATCCCAAAACCTTCTATAGGTAAAATCTGCATTGGTAAAAATTGCATCTTCTACATTTATATGGGCTCCTGCTTCGCCCATATAATAATTTTGACGCTCATCTATAGCATTTATAATAGTTGGATCTGTAACTGTAGAAGGCAAACCATACCAATTATATAGCTGGTGTTGTAAAGCTATATCTGCTCCCCAATCTAAATCTCTGTCTCTTTTAGAATAAGAAGCATCTAGTTTAGAGTCTGAAAATATATTACTTAGAACTACTCCATCTAAATCTCCTCTAGAAGAAATATGGTTAAGGCCAATGTCTAACCTTTCATCTCTATTTAATGCTCTACTAGTATAAAAATCTGCTGTAGCGTTAGCATAATTACCAACCCCAACAGATGCATAGGAATTATACAATACTGGTGGCGGCAATTTTTCTACTTTAGATGCTTTTCCTTTTGCTGGTGTAAAAGTAGAAGCTACAGGAACTGAAAAAATACTATAGTTTATTGGTTTTTTTTGAAGTTCTATAGAATCGTTTATACTTGGAGTACTTTTTATTTTAAAGGCATCGGAAACTGTTGGCGAATATGCTTTAGTTACTGTTACTGTTTCTGTTCCTAAATTATCCTCTTCGGTTTCTTGTGCTATTCCTATTTGAATACACATTAAAAAAGCAATAAATGTAAATTTTATGTACGTATGCATATATGGTTCTTTTTTCCCAGAAATAATGGGGTACTATTATTTTTTTTAATTCGGATTTACAGAAGAATTACTTTGCGCTTCTTTAGCCTTTATTATAGACAACTCACTTTTAGCTTCTGCAACTAAGTCTGGATATTGACTAAAATTTGCAATTACACTTTCTAAAATATAAGTTGCTTGGTAAGCATCATTCAAAGCATAAAAATTCTTAGCCATTATAACCAATCCTTTACCTCCCCATTCTTTGTAACTAGAATAGTCTTTAGCTAATTTTTGCACCGCTATATTAGAATCTTCATAACTGGCATCTTGGTATTTAAAGTAAGCATCGTAGTACAATGCTTCTGCAGCGGTTTCCCCTGAGGCTATATTTAAAACCTGCGCATAAGCATCTTTTGCTTTAGACACATCATTAGTTTTTATAGCAGAACGCGCTATCATTATTTGCGCATCACTTTTAATTCTATTATCTATACTTGCTGTTGCCAAAACCTTTTCTGCATATAAAATAGTATTGTCATATTCTTTTTTCTGATAATACCCTTTCATTAAATTAGACTGGGCAAATGTTCTGTTCTGCTGAATATTTGCAACTGTTTCTAAACGTTTTAAATACGGTAAAGCCTTAGTGTAATTCTTATCGGTAATATACACCTCACACACACGTGTTAAAGCTTGTTCAGAATATTCACTGGTACCACTATCTGCAACAGATTTGTAGTATGGTAATGCTTTATCTTTTTGGCCTTTTCCAAAGTATAATTGCGCTAAATTAAAATTAGCGGGTATGGCATGCAATCCATTTGGAAATTGCTTGATATAATTTACATACCCTTTTATAGCAGCATCTTTATTACCTTCTAAGTTTTGTTTATCTGCAGATTCGTACGTAGCATTATCCAATTCGGAATCTGTTACCTCAACAAAATCTAACCCTTTTACCCAAGCAGCATATTCATTTACTTTGCCTAGGTCTACATATACCAATTTTGCAGTAGCTACAGCTTGTATTGCTTCTTGTGTTTTTGGAAAATCTCTTACTACTGTTTTAAATTTAACTAACGCTTGTTCATTTCTAGTTGCGTTATAGTGCACTAGACCTTGACGCATTAAAGCTTGTGGCACTAAAGAGCTTCCTTTAAATTCTGTAACCAATCTATTATATGCATTAAGACCTTTATCCTCTTTACCTTCTGCTATATAAGTATTACCAAGTTCAAACAAAGCATCATCTCTAAGAGTAGATTTTGAATAGGTTGAAACAAAAGTAGTTAACCCATCTATCTTTTTTTCTTTACGATCCACAAAACCATAGCTCATTGCTTTTTGGTAAGCTGCATAGTCTTTTTCAGGACCCGTTAATGCTAAAGCTTTATTATAGGTTTCTATAGCTGGCCAATATTTTCTGGTAACAAAGTAACTGTCTCCTAAACGTAAATACGCATCATTAAGCTTCTGGGTATCTGTAGTTCCTTTATCTGTAAAACTATCAAAATACGATACTGCATTAGCATATTCTTTCTTTTTAAAATACGTGTATGCCAAATTATAATCTATACTATTATTTTCTTCTAATAAAGAAGCGTTAGAACTTTGTTTAAAACTTGTAAAACCATCTAATGCAGCATCAAAATTATTTAAAAGATACTCAGACTCTGCTTTCCAATACGTTGCTCTTGCCTTAAAATTAGCATCTTCTGCACTTGCTAAAGATTTTGAAAAAACTTCCGATGCACTTCCATAATCTCCATCAACAAACAATTCTACTCCTCTATAAAAAGCAACTTTTTGATAGGTTGCTTTACTTGCATAGTTTTTATTTTTTTCTAAAAGCTCCATTGCACCAGCAAAATTCTTAGAAGTTATATAAGAATCTACCAAAAGCTCTTGCATTTCTTGCGTGTGCGGATCATTAGGATACTGCTTTAAGTAATTAGTTATTACTTGTGGCACTGGTTCATAGGCATTACCAACCTCATAACTTAAACGTGCATAATTTAAATACGCATCTTTCTGTATTTCTGCAGAAAAATTCATTTGCGATGCATTCCTAAATGCATTTAAAGCTTCTTGTTTTTTATCTAATTTTAAATAACACTCTGCTAAATGATAATAGGCGTTTTGCGAAACACTATTAGTACCGCCAATTATTTTATTAAACTGCATAATTGCATTAGCAAAGTCTTGCTGTTTATAATATGCGTAGCCTAATAAATAATAATCGGTGTTATTCCATTTCCCATTTTTTCCTTGGTATTCTTCTAAATATGGAATTGCGTTTTGGTATTGCTTTAAATTAAAATAACTCTCTCCTATTATTTTATTTAATTCAGATACTTCTCTACGGTCTGCCTTAGCTAGTTGTTTTTTTGCAAGCGCTATAGCTTCTTCAAACTTTCCTAACTTAAAATTCATATCTGCCTGGTAATAGGAGAGTTTTTCTTCTAATACCTTTTGATCTGTTATTTGATCAAATCGTTCATTAGCTGCTTCATAATCATCTTGCTGATAAGAAATATATCCTAAATAATATTTAGCCTGAGAACCGTATACTGGTGAAGAGGTAACCTGTGTTAGGTATTTTTCTGCTTCTTTTGTTTTTTTTGAAGAAAATAAAGCATACCCATAATTAAAGTTAAACTTATCCATTTCTTTTCTAGAAAGAGCTCCTTGGTCTACTTTATTATACCATTTTAACGCATAAGGGTATTTTCCAGTTTCAAAATAATACTCTGCCACATCGGCATAAGCAGAATTTCTTTTGGTAGAAGTTGGGTAGTTCTCTACAAAATCTTCCATAAGACGGTCTGCCCCTAATTGGTTTAACCTAACTGCAGCATTTGCTGCATAATACGCACTATTTGCCGCAACTTCCTCATCTTTTGTAGAAACAGCTACTTTTTCAAAAACAGTTTGTGCAGCCTGGTATTGCTCGTTATTATAGAGCGTTAAGGCATCTTGGTAGTTTTTATCTTGGTGTGTATATATTGTTGTTTCTTGGGCACTCCCAAATGAAACTATTCCCAAAAGTATGGGAAGTATTGTAGTACTTTTTTTAAACATAGCGTTCTCTAACTATTAACTAAAACATATAACGACAAATATTGTTCCGAAGTATATATTAAAAGGTGGATGTGTCTTAAATTTTTACTAAAACTTACTTCAAAACTAATTAAAGAAAAAGATTTTTAAAAAAGAGTACTAGCTAATCCTTTAGAACTTATTACTTTTATATTAACAATATTTGAGTATGAAAGAGAATGCAACTGTACTAGAACTTAAAGATGTGGCTATATTTCAAAAAGATAGTCTAGTTCTTAACGAGGTTAGTTTACAGGTACAAAAAGGAGAATTTGTTTACTTAATTGGAAAAACCGGTAGTGGTAAAAGTAGTTTTATGAAAACGCTTTATGGCGATTTACCCCTAAAACAAGGCTCCGGAAAAATTGTAAACTTCGATTTAAAAACCTTAAAAGAAAAAGACATTCCATATTTAAGAAGAAAGCTAGGCGTTGTTTTTCAAGATTTTAAACTATTACCCGATCGTAACATTAATAAAAATTTACTTTTTGTTTTAAAGGCTACAGGCTGGAAAGATGCTACTAAAATGAATACCCAAGTAGAAAAAGTATTAGATAAAGTAGGCATGAAAACCAAAGGGTTTAAATTTCCTCATGAGCTTTCTGGAGGAGAACAACAACGTATTGCAATTGCTCGTGCCTTGCTTAATGATCCAGAACTTATAATTGCAGATGAGCCTACTGGTAACCTAGACCCGCAAACTAGCGTTGAAGTTATGAAAGTTTTACAAGAAATAAATAAAGCAGGCAGAACCATACTTATGGCAACACACGACTATGCTTTAATATTAAAATACCCTGCAAAAACTTTAAAATGTGACGCCAATAAAGTTTTTGAAGTAGTGCAAAGAGCCGTGTAAATACAAGTAACATTTACTCAAAAAACAAGCAAAATCGCCCATTAACTATACATTTCTTTAGTAAACATTGTTACCTTTAAGGTGCTAAACCATTTGTTATTACCAAAACATAAATTTGAAGAATAGGTTTTTGTATACCTACGTGGTAAAAAGGTGGAACACATACCCTAATTTAACATGATACTTAAAAAAGAAACATTCAAAAAAAATAAAAGAACAAACCCTATTATTGGGTTGCTTTTATTTATTATTTCCATAGTGCTCTTACTAGTTACCGGTCCTTTAGGTTTTATTTACGGTAGTATACATACTTTATTTACTAAAAAACTATCTGGCATTGGAGAATATTTACTAAAAATTGCAATCTCTATTGATCAATTAGGCAATGTACTAATGCAGCACTTATTAAATACCTTATGGCTTAAAAAAGGAGGATATAAATTTGGAAATCGAGACGAAACAATCTCCAGTGTTATTGGCAAAAACAAGCAAACCAATAGCCTAACTTCTTTTGGTGTTTTTATAGATAAAATATTAGACCTTATAGACCCAAACCATTCTTTAAACTCTATAGATTACCACATAGAACCTGAGCAAGACCTTTCAAATTAAGAGTTTGAAACAATCTTTTTATAATTCTTTTCGTTACTTTGGTAGCTAAATACAAAAGTACGAATGGAAGTTTTAGGAATAGATATAGGTGGCTCAGGTATGAAAGGAGCTTTAGTAAACACATTAACTGGCGAAATGACAACGGAACGCTACAGAATACCTACACCTCCAGACAGAAAGCCAAAAGAAATGGCAGAGGTAATTAAAAAAATTGCTGAAAATTTTAATTACAACGGACCTATTGGTGTTGGTTTCCCCACTGTTATAAAACATGGCATATGTAAATCTACAGGAAACCTACACAAATCTTGGTTAAATGTAAATGCAAAGGAATTGTTTAGTGAAGTTACTAAACTACCCGTAACTGTAATTAACGATGCAGATGCTGCTGGCTATGCTACTATGAATTATGGTACTGGTAAAGGTAAAAGTGGTTTGGTTGTTATGGTTACTATTGGTACAGGCTTAGGTAGTGGTGTATTTTTAAACGGAGAACTAATTCCGAACTTTGAACTAGGACAAATACCTTACAAAAAATATAAAAAAATAGAGCAATGGGCAGCAGGTTCTGCTAAAGACCGCGAAAAATTATCGTATAAAAAATGGGGTAAACGTTTTAATACTTTTTTAGAATATGTAGAAATAATTACTTGCCCAGATTTAATAATTTTAGGCGGTGGAGCTTCTAAAGATTTTAAAGAATTTAGCAAACAAATTACTATAGACACCCCTGTTATACCTGCAGAACTAAAAAACCAAGCTGGTATTATTGGTGCCGCAGCAGCAGCCTTGCACCAAGCTCCAAAAGATTAATACTAAAAAAGCTTCATTCTAAGAATGAAGCTTTTTTGTTTATCTTAAAATTACATAATTCTATTCTAAAACTTTTGCGCCTTCTGGTTTAGAAAAATAATTTTCTGGCACACTCGGAGAAAAAGAAATATTACTAACCTCAATTTTTGTAATATACTCTCCTAAATCTCCATTTTTAGACCAGTGTGTTTTTAAACCTGTAGGCAACTTAATACCATCTACAGTAGTCCAATCTACAATCTCCATAATTTTTTCTGGCGCATGCCCACCATTAGGAAAATACTCTGGGTATGAAACTATATATAAAATAGCACTCATTAAGTGCGTGTTTTTATCAAAATATATTTTGTAATAGTCATCTGGAGCATCGCCAGTACCAGAAGCAAAAGTTACTTTAATAACCTCTTGTTTTGCCCCCTTATATACTTTATCTTCTAAAAGCTCTAAATTAACCCCTTCACCATCTAAAACAAATGGGTGACCAAAAAGGTAAATTGGCGTTAATGCCCAAAACTTAGTATCATATTTAAATGCTGTACTATCTGCTTTTATCCAAGCTTCTTTACCATCCCATCCAAAAATAGCATTTTCATCTTCTATGCTATGGTGTCTGGCTTTATTATTCCAAGTATCTACCGTTTGGTAAGAGTCTCTTTGCGTCTTATCTTTTTCTACAGGTTGGTAATTAAATCTAAAAGAAATATAGCCATTAGAAAACCACTTTTCTAAGCCACCTTGCGCTTCCATACCATTCCACAATACTTTTCCTGCAGCTGTAGCACCTAATGTTGTTTTTGCTTTTTCAACTCTTTTTTTAACCCAAGATTCTGGAATAGCATAGCTGTCTGCTACTTGCATTTCTTTAGCAGCATTGGCATCCATTTTTTCAGCTTTTTTAGACTCATTTTTACAAGCTGTAAATGCCAGTAAAAACAACGCCATGGTAATTTTAATTGTAAAATTCATTATTCTTTTTTTAGATTGATTTTTTGTAGTCGTTTTAATCTTTAAATCATTTCAACAAAAGTCATAAAAAAATCCTAAGATTTTCATCTTAGGATTTAAATTAATCAACACATAAGTTAATTATGCTATTTTATTACGCTTACGCTCGTTTTCTGTTAAGAAAATTTTACGTAATCTTAAATGGTTTGGAGTAACTTCTACGTACTCATCTTTCTGTATATATTCTAAAGCTTCTTCTAAAGAGAACTTAATTGCAGGTACAATTTTAGCTTTATCATCTGCTCCTGAAGAACGTACGTTAGATAGTTTTTTAGTTTTAGTAATATTTACAGTCATATCATCTCCTCTGGAGTTTTCTCCAATAACTTGACCTTCATAAATATCTTCACCTGGATCAACAAAAAACTTACCTCTATCTTGTAATTTATCAATAGAATAAGGAATTGCTTTACCAAGTTCCATAGATACTAAAGAACCATTTTGTCTTTGTGGAATATCCCCCTTCATTGGTTGGTACTCTAAAAATCTATGCGACATAATTGCCTCACCAGCTGTAGCAGTTAATAATTGGTTACGAAGACCAATAATACCTCTAGATGGAATTAAAAACTCGCAAACCATACGCTCCCCTTTAGCTTCCATACTAGTCATTTCTCCTTTACGCATAGAAACAAACTCTACTGCTTTTCCAGAAACTGCTTCTGGCAAATCTATTGTAAGTGCTTCAATAGGTTCACATTTAACCCCATCAATCTCTTTAATAATTACTTGCGGTTGTCCTATTTGTAGCTCATACCCTTCTCTACGCATAGTTTCTATTAAAACAGAAAGGTGCAATACCCCACGGCCAAATACTAAAAACTTATCCGCACTATCTGTTTCATTTACACGTAAAGCTAAATTCTTTTCTAGTTCTTTTTGTAATCTTTCGTTAATATGTCTAGAGGTAACAAACTTACCGTCTTTACCAAAGAAAGGACTATCGTTAATAGTAAAAAGCATACTCATGGTAGGCTCATCTATAGCAATAGTTTTTAAGCCTTCTGGCGCTTCTATATCTGCAACAGTATCGCCAATTTCAAAACCTTCAATACCTGTAATTGCACAAATATCTCCTGTTGCTACTTCTTTTACTTTTAGTTTTCCTAAACCTTCAAAAACAAAAAGTTCTTTTATTTTAGATTTTACAATACTACCATCTCTTTTTACTAAAGAAACTTGTTGCCCTTCTGCTAAAGTTCCTCTTTGTAATCTACCAATAGCAATACGACCTGTAAAAGAAGAGAAATCTAAAGAGGTAATTAACATTTGCGTATTTCCTTCTTTTGGCTCAAAAGTAGGAACATGTTCTATAACCATATCTAATAATGGCTCAATGTTTTGTGTTTCTTTTTTCCAATCTTCACTCATCCAGTTGTTCTTAGCAGAACCGTAAACGGTTGGAAAATCTAACTGCCATTCTTCTGCACCAAGCTCAAACATTAAATCAAAAACCTTTTCGTGTACTTCTTCTGGAGTACAGTTTTCTTTATCCACTTTGTTTACAACTACACAAGGTTTTAATCCTAAATCAATTGCTTTTTGTAATACAAAACGTGTTTGTGGCATTGGCCCTTCAAAAGCATCTACCAACAACAACACACCATCTGCCATATTTAATACACGCTCTACTTCTCCACCAAAATCGGCGTGACCCGGAGTATCTATTATATTAATTTTTGTTCCTTTATAAACCACAGAAACGTTTTTAGAGGTAATAGTAATACCACGTTCACGTTCCAAATCGTTATTATCCAAAATTAAATCTCCTGTATTTTGATTCTCACGAAACAATTGACAGTGGTACATAATCTTATCTACCAAGGTTGTTTTACCGTGGTCTACGTGCGCAATAATGGCAATATTCTTTGTTGTTGACATAAAGTAATTTATTTAATAGCACAATTAACAGCTATTTTAAGCGTGCAAAGATACTTTTATTTTTATCAAGCTAGCAAATAGTTATGCTATTTTTATCTTATTGATTTAGAGATAGTTCCAACACAAAGCACTAATTTTATTTTTATTCTTAGAACAAGCCCTTAAAAAAACCTAGGTAAGAGTACTATCCGCCCTATATAATTAGATTAGTAAGTGCTTAGAAATTGTATATTTGACTTAAATAATTTTACGATATGAAACTAGAACTAATTCCGCAGCTTAAACACACAAACAGCAATAACTTTTTTCTTTTATCTGGCCCTTGTGCCATAGAAGGAGAAGATATGGCATTACAAATTGCGGAAAAAATAGTTTCTATAACCGACACACTTAAAATTCCGTATATATTTAAAGGTAGTTTTAAAAAAGCAAACCGTAGTAGAGTAGATTCTTTTACGGGTATTGGAGATGAAAAAGCATTAAAAATTTTACGTAAAGTATCCGAAACTTTTAATGTTCCTACGGTTACAGATATACATACTAATGAAGATGCAGAACGTGCCGCACAATATGTAGATGTACTTCAAATTCCTGCTTTTTTAGTGCGCCAAACCGATTTGGTAGTTGCTGCAGCAAAAACTGGAAAAGTTGTAAACTTAAAAAAAGGACAGTTTATGAGTCCGGAAAGCATGAAACATGCCGTGACCAAGGTAACCGATTCTAACAACCAACAAGTAATGGTTACCGACCGTGGAACTATGTTTGGCTACCAAGACATGGTAGTCGATTTTAGAGGCATACCTACCATGAAACAGTTTGCTCCTGTAGTGTTAGACGTTACCCACTCTTTACAACAACCCAACCAATCTTCGGGAGTAACAGGCGGAAGACCAGATATGATAGAAACAATAGCTCGTGCAGGTATTGTTACTGGAGCAGATGGTATTTTTATGGAAACCCATTTTGACCCCGCAAATGCAAAAAGTGATGGCGCAAATATGCTACACCTAGATCATTTAGAAAATCTTTTAACCAATTTGGTTGCCATTAAGAAAACAGTTAACTTATTGTAAGAATTTATTTAGATTTGCTTAGAATTTTCTAAACAAAACTAACATGTTAAAAAGGCTATTTACTGCCCTATTTCTATTTTTTTACTTTTTTACTTTCTCTCAACAAGAAGAAACACATTCTTTCGGAAAGATTTTAGATACCGAAAAAAAGCTAATTTCTTATGAAAAAGACACCACTGCAAATGCAGTAGTACTTTATGAAAAAGGAGACTGTTATTTTAAAGTAATTAATAACTATATAAAATTTATTAAAGAGTATCACGTAAAAATTAAAATCTTAGATAAAAAGGGGTTTAAACACGGCACTATCTCGATACCTTTCTATCATAACGACAATTCTAGCGAGTCTATAACAGACATACAAGCCATGACCCATAATAATGGTGTAAATAAGTATTTAAAAAAGGAATTAATTTACACTAAAGATTTATCAGAAAGATGGAAAGAAATAACATTTACATTTCCGGATATTAGAGAAGGTAGTATTTTAGAATATAAGTACAAACATATTTCTCCTTTTTTTTATAACCTTACTGGTTGGGAATTTCAATCTGATATCCCAAAAATTTATAGTGAGTTTAATGCCGAAATTCCAGCAAACTACATCTATAATAGATCATTACTAGGCTCTTTAAAACTTAATACAAATGAATCTAAAATTAAAAAAAAATGTTTCTATATAGATGGGTATCCTAAACCTGCCGATTGTGAAGTATTAAAATATGCTATGAAAAACATTCCTGCTTTTAATGAGGAAGAAGAATATATGTTAGCAGCTTCTAATTACAAATCGAAAATAGAATTTGAAATATCACAACATTTTGGTTTTAACGGCGAAAAAACCAACTATACTAGATCTTGGGAAGATGTAGATAAAGAATTTAAAACCGATAAAGATATTGGTCGACAATTAAACAAAAAGAATTTTTTTGAAAAAAATATCCCATTAGATCTTATTGGCCCTGTAACCGACACTCTAGAAAGAGCAAAAAAATTATATGAATTTGTTCAAAACCATTATAGCTGGAACGAAAAAAATTCTACTTATGGTAAAGCTCGAGTAAAAAAAGCTTTTAATGATAAAAAAGGTAATGCTTGGGAAATTAACATGTCTTTAATTAATCTTTTAAATGCTTCAGGCATAAAGAGTAATATGATGTTAACCTCTACTAGAAAAAATGGACTTCCTAAAAGATCTCATCCAGTTATGTCTGATTTTAATTACATCCTTTCCAAGACTGTGATTGGCGGAAAAACATATTTATTAGACGCAACAGATAAATTTATACCTTTTGGTTATTTACCATTAAGAACACTTAACCATTATGGACGTGTTATGGATTTTAAAAAAGAAAGTTATTGGGAGGTAATTACTCCTAACACAAAGAATAAAATTAATGTCCGCGGAACAGCTAGGATTAATTTAGAAGAGAATCTAATTGAAGGTAAATACCGATTAATTAACACTGGCTATTATGGTATAGAAACACAAGAAGAAATTGATGATTTAAGTGATGAAGATTACCTAACACAATTAGAAGATAATAGCTCTGAAAATTTTGAAATAATAGATTATAGTTTTGATACTAAACTCAGCAAAAAAGATGTAACTATAGAAACTATTTCCTATCAAATTGCAACAAGTACAGTTGGAGACAAAATATACTTGAATCCTTTTTACGTTCATTTTGCAAAAACAAACCCTTTTTTAAGTGAAGAACGAAACTTTCCTATAGATTTTGGATACTCTAGAGCTTTTAACTATACCATGACTATAGAAATACCTGAAGGGTATTCTATTTCTGAGCTACCAGAAAATAAAGCTATTAGAATAGGTGAGAACCTTGCCACACTAAGGTTTGGAATACAAGATAGCGAAAAAAATATTACACTTTCTTTTGATCTATCAATAAATGAACCTTACATTTTAAGTGAAAATTATGAGATAATTAAAGAGTTTTTTAGTACTGCAGTAGATATCCAAAACAACACCCTAATTATATTAGAAAAAACCAAGTAAGACCTTAGTAAAATTTAAAATAATTTTTTGCCATTTTAAATCACAACAATTTTATAGTAATACCGTTTGCACAATACAACGTACTATAAAATGTAATGAAGCCTACTTTATTTTATAATAATCCATATTACACCAGACTACTAATGCTTAGTGCTTTATGTGCTATGGCATTATTGTATAGAGTAGTAACTACTCATAGTGCGGACTTTACGTTTTTATTATGGAATTTATTTTTGGCAATTTTACCATTATGCATTTCTAAACTTATAAGATATAATACCAAAGTTCAAAACACCCCTTTATTTCTTGCTGTTTTATTTGTTTTATGGATTCTATTTTTACCAAATAGTCCGTATTTAATTACAGATTTTATTCATTTAGAAACCGGAATTTCTACCATTTGGATAGATCTTTTTATGTTTTTTGTTTTTGCCCTTAACGGGGTTTTACTAGGCACATTATCTATGATTGATATGTTTCATTATATCACAAAAAAACACACCCAAAAAGCAGCCAATTATACGATACTAACCGTCTGTTTTTTAAGTGGTTTTGGTATTTTTATTGGACGTTTTTTACGTTTTAACTCTTGGGATATTATAGCGCGTCCTAAAGTATTATTCTATTGCCTATACAAATGCCTATTCTTATACGAAGCTTGGTTATGGACATTAGGTTTTGGCTCTTTTATGTGGATATCTTTTTTAGTATTAAAACCATTAATACGCTCAAGAAAATAACACCTTAACTAAACATTACTCTTTGCCATCTACATAGTCTTGTAAATAAGAATATCGTTCTGTAAGTTTTCCATTTTGGGTCATTCTAGCTCTTTGCAACACCCCATCTTTATCCCCATTAAAAAAAGCAGGAATTACATGTTTAACAAAAGCAGTTCCAAAACCTTCACTCGCATCTCTAGGCAACTCACAAGGTAAGTTATCTACTGCCATAACCGCAATAGCGTTAGGGTCTTTAAAATCTATTTCTTTTTCGGTATGGGGATCATAACCATATATTGGATCTGCAATAGTTGATGCTCTTATGGTTGTTGCAACAGGGCCATCTATATCACAACTAATATCTGCCACCACTTTTATTTTAAATTCTGCATGCTTTGCATCTTCTCTTGTAAATAAATAAGGGGCACCATCGCCATAAAAATGACCCGCAATATAAAGGTCGGTAACTTTAGTAAATCTGGTAAAATTGGTTTTGTACTCTTTTGGATTTGCAAAAAAATCTTCTTTGTTGCCACGCACCCCATCTATACGTTTATTATAATCAGAAGCATCTATTTGGCAATATACTGGCTCATTAAATTCTTGCTCTAAGTATTCGCTAATAGTTACTTTTCTAATTTGCATGGCATCTAACATTTCTCTAGCACCGTTACCTACTCTGCCTCTACCAGTAAGCATTATTTTTATAGCAGGCAGGGTTATGCTCTGTAACTGCTCTATTAAGTTATTTTGATCTATTAAGCTTTCTGCTTTAGGTAACGTATACGTATTGCATTTTAAACCATAAGCCCTAATACCGTTATAGGCTCCTACAATACCGGCGTAACGTCCAAAAGCTACTACACGCTGCTCTTTTGTATTTGTAATAACCTCGTGATCATACATTTCTATATTTTTTTCTAAAATAGCCTGTAACAGTTTTCTATTATACGGCTGCTTTTTAATGGTATGCGAAAAGAAAAAATATTTTTTATTGGGTAGTAAAGCCTCTATTGGCACTTCTTTAACTCCTATTAAAACATCACACTCTTTCATGGTAGGAGCTACAGCTATACCTAAAGCATTATATTCTTTATCTTTAAAAACACGTATAGCAGATGGCTCTACAATTATTTTTGCAGATGTAAACTTGTCTTCCACTTGTTTGCAGGCCTCTGGCGACAATACAACACGACGATCTGGTGGGTTTTTACGCTCTTTAATGATTCCGAATTTCATAAAAATATATTTTTACAACTTTTAATCTATTAATAGTTACAAATATAACTTTTATCCTCTCAAAGCACAAAACTTTTTTTGGAATACTTTTTGAAGTACATTTGTAATCTTTTCTACAAAAGTAGAAACGGTATTAAACATGTAATATGGTTAATATAAATTAAAGTTCTTTGAAAAAAATAAAGAGAGAATTATCTATTACAAGATTGCTTATTCGCATTTTTAGTAGCTTAAATTCGTTTATAATCGGTAAAGCCGATGTAACTCATTAAGGGGCCGACTGGTTTTGACAACGAGACTAATTGGAATATAAGCATGCCGAGCTTTGTTATGTGGCTCGTTAATCTCATATATCACACTTTTAATTGGCGAAAATAATTACGCTCTTGCCGCTTAATCTGAATTATAGTAAGATTAGCCTCGTCTCTACAAGGTAGAGAAGCGAGATGTCTCTGAATAGCCTCTGTCAACGGCGATTCAACTCGAGGCACCATAAATGTTGATATAAGGATATTGTTGCTTTGGCAGTATCACTAAAACTTAAAAAAGCTAAGTATATATTAGGCAGTTTCTAGTCAGGTATATATCTAAAATTAAATAGAAACTACGCATGTAGAAAGTATTGTAATTACTTGTTTGGACGAGGGTTCGAATCCCTCCGGCTCCACTTTTTTTTATTACAATTAAACACTTAAAAGTTACATTTCATCTAATTTACAGCACACACATAGGTAGATTACCGTTTATTTTTGAAAGTTTACATGGCAATACATACTTTCGTGCATTAACACTAAATAATTAAAATTATATATAGTATATGCACGTTTTAAAAAAGAGAAGTTTATTGACTTTACTTTTTAAACTTTATATTAAACATCTTAGTAAAGGCAAAATTAAATAAGTTATTTAGCATATTAATAACTAAGAAATATATTATATTTAGAATACCATTAAATAACACTAACTATAAACAAAATGAAATACATCTCCACTGATTATAATTAGGTATTAAAAATATTCAATTAAGTACTTTTAAGTAAAACACAAACTTTAAACTGTGTATATACACATACTTAACAAAGTTAATAAACATTGCAATAAAACACATTATAACAAATTAACCACAACACCTTTATATGCAATAATTTAAAGGGTTAAAAAAGTTGTAAAAAATTAAAAATGAATAAAAAAATCCTTGTAGGCATCCCTCCTAAAAATCACATTAACCTTGCTATGGATGAAGTTGAAGGTTTAAAGGATTTAAATTATAACTGCGATACTATTGTTTATAGTCGAAACAAACCTTTTGGAGGAAAAATAGATAAACTTTTTGGCGTATTAAGCAATGCAGTTGCTATTATAAAAAGATTATACAAATTTAAACCCCACATCCTTTATTTAAACTCACGTTTTGAACCTGTAGGAACAACCCGAGACTTTATTACTGTTTTATTAATTAGGATATTGTATTGGCGTAAACTAAATATAGCAATTAAAACGCATGGTTCTGACTTAACTATATTAACTGAAAAATCTTACTTTTTTAATATAATCATAATCCCTTTTCTTACTAAACAAGTAACACTTTGGTTTTTTCTTTCCTACGAGGAAATAAACAATATTGCAGCCTTATCCCCTAAATTTGCTAAAAAGGCATATGTAACCGGAAATATTATTGACCCTAAACGTTCAATTAAGACAGATGATTTTTTAAAAAAACATGGATTAAAAGACAATCGTTTTAAGTTTTTCTTTGCTGGTCGTATGATAGCAGAAAAAGGAGTTTTTAGTATCCTAAGAGCAATACCAAGCTTTAAACACAAGGAGCAATGTGTTTTTATTTTTGCTGGAGACGGAGAGGAGTTCGAAGAATTTAAAGAAGAAGTAAAAAACTTAAATCTAGAAAAATTTGTACACGTAATGGGGTTTGTACCTGAAGAAGAATGTGATCATTTTTTTGCAAATGTAGATGCTTTAGTATTTCCAACTTATTTTGATGAAGGCTTCCCCATGGCTCTATTCAAATCTATTGGTAGTGGACTACCAATTATAACCACTAAAACTCGTGCTGCAATAGACCACTTAAAAGAACCTGATAATTGTTTATGGGTAAATGGGAAAAAACCTGAAAGTATAACTACTGCATTGACACGACTTTATGAAAATGAAAATATAAGAACAGTTATGATTAATAATAATATAAACTTGGGGAAAAAATTTACCAAAGAAAAAATTACAGAACAAATGCATTTAGACTTTATAGAAGCGGCTACTAAAAATAATATAACAAATAAATAAACGTTTTCCTTTAAAGTATCTTTTATGATATTTAAAAAATCCCTCAATGAAAAAAATATTACTTAGCGCATTTGCATGTTCACCTATTAAAGGGTCTGAAGAAGGACGGGGATGGAACTGGGCTATAGGCTTAGCTGAAATGGGGTATACTGTTTATTGTATGACCAATTTTGAAGACAAAGAAGAAATAGAAATTGAACATAAAAAAGTAAACCTACCAAATTTACACTTTGAATATGTAGAATTATCTTACGGTTTAGATAAGCAGCTTTTTAAGCCATCAGGAAAAACAATTTACCTACATTACTATTTATGGAAAAAAAAGGCTTCCAATAGAGCTTTAAGTTTACATAAGAAGTATAATTTTGATATTGCACACCACATAACCTATGGTAGTTTTCAGCAAGGCACTTGTTTATATAAATTAGACAATTGCAAGATTTTATTTGGCCCTGTAGGTGGTGGTCAAATGGCATTACCAATTTTTAAGTCATATTTTGGAAAAGCGTGGACCACAGAGGTAATAAGAGGTAAAGTTTCTAAAATGCTAGTAAGACATAGCTCCAGCTTAAAAAAAACGCTTAAGAAGGCCTCACATGTCATAGCCACAAATTATGACACAAAAAAACTTCTAGATAGTTCTAATTTAATTTCTAAAGAAAAAAGTCATATAACAGAAATTTATGCTATTCCAAAAAAATACGATACCTTAAAATTCATTGAAAGGCCTGATAATGAAATATTAAATATTATCTGGGTTGGTAGACTTTTACCTAGAAAAGGGTTAAACTTATCTTTACAAGGGCTTTCTTTTTTACCAAAAGATTTTCCTTATAAGCTTACTATTGTTGGGGGAGGTTCTATGGGAGAGAATGTAGAAAAATGGATAGAAGATTATAAACTTGATGCAAATAAAATTACACTACTCGGACAAATTCCTTTTAAACAAGTTGATGAAGAATATAGAAAAGCAGATATAATGTTATTCTGCTCATTAAGAGACACCCTTGGAATACAAGTAATGGAAGCAATGGCATATAGTTTACCCCTTGTAGTGCTAAATATAAGTGGTGTAAAAAATTTAGTTCCTGAAAATTGTGCAATAAAAATTGACCCTACCCCTGGTGAAGGCACAGCTAAATCTATTGCAAAAGCTATAATAGAATTACAGGAAAATAAAACATTACGAAAAGAAAAAGCCCTAAATGCTTATAAACATGCAATGAATAGCACTTGGAAACGTCGTATTCAAGTTTTTACAGAAAAATATTATGAAAATTAAATAGTATTTTAATTTATCCTCTTAAAATAGTTCTTAAATTCTTTTTAACTTCTTCATTTTAAATTTAAGAATAATTAACTTTTCAACAATAAAAGCCTAACAATAAGTTATTACTGTGGCAATAAAAATTACTCCCAAATATTCTATAATGATGTTATATTCTAATTTTTCACTAATTCTTATAAATGGAATATGCCATAAATACAACCAAATAGAATTTTGAGAAACGAAAAGCACGTAATTCTTTATTGGTTCATCTAAATTTTTCTAAAAAAAATAACCAACCATAAAGATAAAGTTATCATTAATGCATATACCACATAATAAATAAATGCAGATTATATAAAACTTTGAATATAAAAAAACTCTCCTCTCTAAAGAAAGAAAAATTTACCCAATACTAAAAATATTTTAAAAAAAAAGTACAATACTTATTTGGTATTAAAACCGATAAAATAAACTATAAGGCAATTATTTACTTTTCTTAAAAAAATTACTAAACTTCAACTTAATAACCTTGAAAATATTAGATATTTTACTTACAAAAAATACAAATGACCTAGAATATTCATTATTTGAAAAACTTTCATCGTTTCCATATCCGTAACCATAATTTTTAGAATTACTTAAGCTCACATCATTAAGAACAAATGCCATATTAGTAAACTTTTTAGTTTTATTTAAATTTGATGCATATTCCACAATTCGTTTATCTGTAAGCCCAGCTCTTATCACAAATAAACTAACGTCTGCACATTCAGAAATTAACAAAGTATCTGTAACTAATAAAGTTGGGGCAGTATCAACTATAATATAATCAAATTCTTTTTTTGCTTCTTCAATAAAACTCTCAAAACGATTACTAGATAACAATTCTGCTGAATTAAGTGGTATAGACCCACTAATACACACTTTATGAAACTGCATATTTTTCTTACTATCGTATACACAAGACTTCCAATCTAATGTAGAATCACTAAGGTAATCGGTAAGACCAATTTTTCCCTTACTATCAAAATTTTCACTTAATGCTGGGCTACGTAAATCAGCTCCAATAAGTAACACTCTTTTTTTAATACTAGCATATGCTAAGGATAAATTATAAGCAACTAAGGTCTTTCCCTCTCCTTTTACTCCAGAGGTTACAAATACCACTTGCCCTTTACCATTTTCTTTTTTAGGTAACATGTAATTTACGTTAGTCCCTCCAATACGAAACAACTCCGCAAGAATAGAATTATCATTAGGTCCATCAAAGTTCTTTTTATCTTTTAATAAAGGTACTTCTGCTACAATGGGAATATCTGTATTCATTTTTTCAATATCAGAGCGGTCATGTACTTTAGTATCTAACGTAAAACGAATAAAGAGAACTAAAAGTGGCGCAAATAACCCCAATAATAATGAAAATGCATAAATCAATTTTTTATTAGGAGAAACAGGGTTTTTACCAGTTAATCCATAATCAATAACTTTAATAGAGGGTGCAGTAACCGCCAAGTTAATAGCAGCTTCTTCTCGTTTTTGTAGAAGTAATAAAAATAAATTTTCTTTAATACTTTGTTGACGTTCTATGGAACGAAGCATTTTTTCCTTTTCCGGTAATTTTGAAAATAGTTCTCCTGTAGAACTCTTTTCCTTATTAAGTTTACTTAAAGAAGCATTTAATTGTGCTTGATAAACATTAACCGTTTTAAGTATATTTAATTTACCTCGTTCTAATTGACCAGAAAGCTCTAATAATAATGGATGATTTACCCCAACACTAGTAATTAATTTATCACGCTTTAAAGCTAGTTGATTATAATCATATACTAAGGCATTTAAACTGGAATTTTCTAATCCTACATCTGCAGGAAGTAAACTATATTCCGCTTGGCTAACTACGGTATTTTTTAACATCTGCGTTAACGATATCTGAGCCTCTAATTGAAAAACTTCATCTTCGGTATCCGATTTTTTTTGAAGTGCCTGTCCAGCATCTGCCTGTATATATGAAAGTTTGTTAGCTTCTTTAAAATCTTGCTTTCCTACTTCTATAGAATCTAGTTCTCCTGATAAATATACAAAACGTTTATCAATAACTTCTAGAGTACGTCTAGACACCAATTGACGATCTAATATTCCATCTTGATCAAAATTTGTAATGATTTTATTTAAAATATTCTCAGACCATTTAGAATTTTCACCATCAAGGGATAAAGATAGTATATCACTATTTTTATTAGTAGCATTAACTTCCAATTTTTTGGAAAGGTTAATTACAGCTTCTTTTATAGGAAAAATTATTACTGAATATGTTTCTCCATTATATCTATCGATACTACTAGAATCCTTAAGTATTATTCCAAAAGGTAATCCAATGGACCTGCCTTCCGGTTGATTAAATTCCGCTGTAAATCCCTCTCCATTCTCATCAGTAATCTTAAAATTTGAACTATTTATCTCTATAGAATAAGATAAGATACTACTTAAGGTATCTAATTCTTGTTGAGGAGTAATTATAAATGGTGGAGAGTAGATTCTTTTATTAGAAAAAATGCCCTCTTTAAATACCCCTATATTTAATTTTAAATCATTGACCACCTGACTAAGAAGTCGATAAGAACGTAACACTTCTATCTCATTTTCTAAATTAATAGAAGTATTACTCATAAAAGTTAGAGCATTAGTAACTACGTCCATTTCTTTACTGTCGTCTACTATCTTAATTTTGGCTACTGTTCTATAAGCAGTAGGTAATGTTTGTATATACATATAGCCAAAGATGAGAGCTATGAATGCTGAAGCCATATACCAAGACCAATATTTTAAGTATTTAAACAAGGTCTCCTTTATTGCAAAAGGATCTCCTTTTTCTTCAAAATCTGTATTAAAAGGTGTTTCTTTCATTTCTTTAAATATGCACGTTGTAAATTACTGAATAAAAGCAAAAAAAATATAATAAACTTACAGCGTTTTAATGTTCAACAATAAATATTTAAGTTAGTTGTTGGTAAAGTTCAATATACTTTTTAGTCATACTATTTAATGTAAATTTCTCTTTTACAATATTTATTGCATTTTTTGATAAATTAGCATGTAATTCATCGTTATTTATTATTTCTAAAATTTTATCCTTTAAAGTTAAATAATCAAATTCGTTAATTAGATATCCATTAATATTGGATTTCACTATTTCTGGTGTACCTCCATCATTAGTTGCGATAACAGGAACTCCAAAAGCAAAAGATTCTAAAATAGAATTAGAAACCCCTTCTTTATGTACTAAAGGGTTTGTACAAAGTACGGTAACATTTGAAATTTTTATAATATCCTCCACATCAGACCTAAAACCTAAAAATTGAATATACTCGCTTTGTTTTTGCGATATCAAACTTTTAAGGTACTCTATTTTTTTTCCTTTCCCTACAATTAAAAAAACAACATCACTTCTATCTTTTAAGATTAATTTAGCAGCATTAATATATGTTTCATGATCTTTATAATCATCTAGCCTTGCCAACATTGAAACAATGTGCTTGCTATTAATATTTGTTTTTTTCTTTAATTCTGTAATATTTAAACTGTTATTTTTATAACGACTCTCATTGAAACCATTATAAATAACTTTTCCTTTTTTTAAGGGGATATTATATGCTTTTAAACCCGCTTTTGAATTACCTATTATATAATCTGCTAAAAATATATTTATAGATACAATTATTTTTTCAACAGAGAAAAATTTTGGTTTATTACAATCAGCTACATAAGCTCCTATAAGTTTAAATTTTTTAAAACATCTAATAAAATTAATATAGAAAGCTCCCAACATGCCCCAAACCTGAACGATGTCAGGATTAAAAGAGTCTAGCAACTTATATAAAGCTATATATGTTTGAAAAAAATTTAATTTCTTAATTTTTCTATCAATTATATGTAATGATATTTTTGCTTCATATAATTCTTTATAGGCAACATCATTATTCACAATAATTACTTGAATATTATTATATCCCGCTTTATTTAATCCTTGAATAAGTTGTAGACACCTACGTTCTTTTCCTCCTCCCTCAAAACAATCTAATACAAATGAAATTTTCATATTATTTTAAAGTTTCCTTATTTATGAAAGCGCTATTTGGTAACTTTTCTAATATTTCCTTTTTTTGAACACTATTTTTAGTTTTAAGATTTGTATTTAGTTTCAACATTTTTAATTTATAGTCTTCCGTAGAACAAATATATTTTGCCGGCACCCCTGCGACTACGATATTATCTGGGATACTTTTGGTAACTACACTATTTGCTCCAACCACACAATTTTTACCAATATGTACACCAGGCATTATAACAGCATTATTCCCGATATAAGTGTTATCATCCACAACTATTTTTCCAAAAACATCAAAATCCGGGATTTCCTCACGAAATACCCAAACCCCTCCATCATGGTTAATAAATTGTACATTTGTAGTTATATGCACATGGTTTCCTAGTTTAATTAAATATGGCTCGGAACCCCAATTATAAATTGCAATAGTACAATTTTCACCTATTACAACACCAATACTTTTCGCATAGGATAATGGAGACTGTCTATGTTTATTAATAAATTTTATAATCTTTTTTAACATTTTAAACTTCCTTTATAAATTTATTTATTTTAACAGATAACACTTTATAATCAAAATTAATTTTAGAAATTTGAAAAGCTTTATCTGCATAAGCCAGTGTATCTCCAAAATCTATATTATTCAATTTATTTACATAAGCATCTATATCATACTTGTCTACTAAGAAACAATTATCTTTATTAAAATAATTACTTACTTCTCCCCAATTATTTGAAATAAATGGTGTTTTACATGCGGTATATTCTGCAATTTTATGCGGAAATCTAGCCTTATGCTGTTCAATTTCAGGTAATGGTATTAGTAACAAATTTGCCCCTTTATACAAACCTATTAACTCACTATAAGCGATTCGGCTTTTTAAATGAATCTTTTTTTTCTTTGAAATTTGTTCAATTAATTTATTAACAATCTGCATTTGACTTTCACTTCCAGAAACCACTAATATCAAGTCTAATTCCTTATTTGTTTTTTCAAAAACTTCTAAAACAAATTTTAGTGTCTCAATATATGCTGCAGAAGCACAATAGAGTATACTATTATTTTTTAATTTAATTTCATCTATTTCCTCTAATTTTTCAATATCACAAATTACAGGTATTTTTAATTTAGGAATATGAGATGAGTAACTATTCATTAAACTGTCACTTATTAGTAAAACTCCATCATACAAATACTGGCTATATTTATCATAAAGCTTATCGTTTATACTTGCTCCATCTGTGCTTCCTAATGCTTCATTTATATCCCCGACATAAGTATATCCTATAATAAAAGATAATACCCTATAATATAACGTATTTAAAAAACTAGTTCTTGCAGTAAATAAAATGTTTTTTGTATTAGACTTTTTACTCTTAATTATATAAAAAGTTTCTAATAAGAAGCCTGTGATTTTATTTAAGGACCGTATTATAAAATTAGACGGTCTATGAGAAATAGGACTAGCGCATAAATAGTTTACACCTTCTACACTACCCTTTCGTTTAATCTTATCAACTTTATTACCTATGCCAAACTGAGATAAAACCAAACAATCATTTCCTTGTAAAACAAATCCTTTTGCAATTAACAACTGCCGTTGAATGGCAGCCATTCCAAAAGGAAAACCTTTAGTTCCTATGTAAACAATATTCATATGCTACTTATTAATCCTAAACTTATCTCCTAAAACAATTTTTTATAATTATTTTAAGGGTAGATTATTACTCTCTAATTCTCTTATTACTTTACACGGGTTTCCCGCAGCAATAACATTTGCAGGAATACTTTTAGTTACCACACTATTTATTCCGATGATTGTATTTTCTCCAATAGTAACGCCTTTCATAACCACAGCTCCATAACCTAGCCAAACGTTATCCCCTATAAAAACTGATTTAGGTTCAGAAACTCTTGGATCATCTAAATGCCAATCGCTATCTGTTATCAAAACATTAGCCCCAGCCATTACATTATTACCAATAACAATTTTTTTAAAACATCCTATTGAAACACCACTAAAACCTGAATAAGCACCAATTTGTAAAGTAGCGCCTTTACTCAAGGTTGATATCATACATTTATGATTAATACCTATTCTATTGGAAGTGGTTCTGGAATTAAAACGGCAATTATTCTTAATTTGAATACTTGAGTTATTTGCCAAACTAAACGATGGCCACCCTCTAAAACTAGAATTATCTCCTAATTTCACTCCTATTAATTTTAAATATATACTCTCTAAAATTGAAATAATAAAATTTAAAATATTATACCTTATAAAATTAAATTTCTTAATAACTCTATTCATTAGAACCTTTTTTTTAATAAAATATTAAAGTTAACTATCTTCTTTTTTGAGAGATGAAATTAGTTGTAAAACGATACTATTTCTAATTTTATTTTACTCTTAGGCTTTAATTTATAAATATAGTTCGCATATATTTTTCTATTTGATGATTAGTGAGACTTCTAAAGGTTTTTGAAAAACATAATGCAAAAAGAATCCATAAAGTTAATGTTGAAATATCCAATCTTTGAAAATCTTCTACCCAACCATACATCCAACGAAAAGCAAGAAATAACCCCACAATTTTAATATAACTATTATTAGAACGGTAAATAGCTAATGCTGTTGCTTTTACAAATACAAAAAAATATAGTAGTACACCAACTAAACCCATCCATGTAAATATATTTACAATAGCTACCTCAGATATACGATCTACAGTATTAGTATTAATTATTGCTCCAGCTTTTTCTGACCTTTTAACCTCCCAATAAGAATCATATCCCCTAGTAAAAGAACGTCCAAATAGAACATATTTATTTTTTATAGCTGATAATATGGCCTCTTCATATATAAATGTTCTAGTATCTGCTATTAAACTTGCTTCTCGCTGCACACCATCTTTATTTGTACTTTCATATGAAAAATCTCCCGAAAGGTATTCATCCATTTTAAATACATTAAAATTATTTGTAATACCTAATAAAAAAAATACTATAGGTGTAAATAGCAGAATATTACGACCTATTTTAATAGCTTTTATATAAAACCATACTGATTTTAAATATAAACTTAAACCAAGTAACAAGGCTATTCCAAATTTTAACACATGGCTTCTTGCTCCTTCTTTTAAGCAAATAAATAAGATAATAAAAGTAACTATTCCAATTATAACTTTTGACTTATTAGGAATAATCTTAATAAACAATAGATAAATTAAAAATAAAGGAAGAAAATAACCAATAGCCTCCCCTTTACTTGACATAAACGGATACCACAAAAGGCATAACAATGGAGCTATACGAAACCAAAAATAATTTAGTTTTTTAAATAAATAAACATTGTCTACATAATAAATGGTTATAAAACTTAGCATAGCTGGGAAATAGATAAGAACCAATGACCATTGCTCTTTTCCGCTTGCAATTATAATAGAACGTATACCTGTTATAATAATTAAACCTAAAAAAAAATAAGCCGCACCTTTTTTATTTTTATCAAGTGGAGTTTTAAAAAAACGATACATCCAAACTAAAGAAAATATAAATACAAAAGTTCTAATAAGAGAAAATGTCTTACTTGATGCTAAGCTAATTGTACTCCATGTTTCAACAGATAAAACCGTTATAAAAAGGAATATAAAAACAAGAAGGTTACTAAATATTTTTTTCATCTATATGAATAAATCTTTATTCTTGTTAATTACTCATATTTCTATCTATTAGAAATAGTATCTCTAGTAATTTTTTGTATAAAAATATTTGGATTATGGAATACTTTATGTAATTTTTCTAATTTATCATCATCCCAATTCCACCATTTTGCTTCATTAATTTTCTTAATTGTTTCCTGACCAAACCTATATTTGATATGTTTAGCTGGGACACCTCCTACAACACTATATGGCTCTACATCTCTTGTAACCACAGCCCTTGCAGTAATCACAGCACCATTTCCAATACTAACACCGCTAGGAATTAAAGCACCTTCTCCTATCCAAACATCATTACCTATGGTTACATGACCATATTCTTCAATATAATTTTTATTTGCAAAAGTTTTAAATGGTTTATTCTTAGCATAAAATACAGGATGCGATGAAACAAAATCAAAAGGATGTTTTCCTAAAATAATTTGAACATTAGGCCCTATGGAACAAAACTTCCCTATTTCAGTATTTCTTATAGAAGTATTCCTATTTATGTATGAATAATCACCTATAGTAGAGTTTACTATGCACACATTCTCTCCCAAATAATTATTTTTCCCGAATTGTGTATTAATTATGTCGCAACCTATTGATAACTGCAATTTATTATTTCGAAACTTATTCTTAGTTTTTAATCTTTTAGCTTCTAAAACAAGCATTCTTAAACTTAAGAATTTCAACCATTTATTTATTCCAAATCCCATACGCTTTATTGTTAATAATTTTTGAATATTGAATTGGACATAGAAAAACATGTGGGAGCAAACAAACAATTGTTGCTATAATTACGCCAGAAACATCAAAACCAATTGTTCTTGCAAAAAAAACAGATAAAGGAATATTAATAACCGATGTTGATATAATAGCATACATTTGAAGTTTGACCTTTCCTGTACCATTTATAAAATGAGTAAAAGGCGCATAAAAAATAGTCACAGCAAAATAAATTGCCATAAATATAGATAATGAAAATGGAATAACAACCTGCTTACCTATCCAAAGTTCGTAAAATAATTTGGAACAAAATAATAAAACAATAATTGCTAAAATTGAAAGAAAAGAAATTCTAATTAAATTTTTCATAGAGTTCTTAATCCAATTAAAATCATTTTTTACATACGCCTCTGTCATAGAAGACCAATAGGGCATTAATATTAAAGATAATCCCATTTCTACAATGCTAAAGTATTTAAAAGCAATAGTATAGGGAACAACTTCTTCTGGGCCAAATAATTGTGTTATTATAATATTATCTGTAGAAAACAAAATTATTTTAGCTATTTGTATTACAAAAAACTTCATTCCTAATCCAAAAATATCTTTCAAATATTCTTTTTTCCAGAACGCAAAAGCTGGTTTAAAAGCTTTATACTTCGTATTAAAAGCAAAAAAATTAAGCATAATTAAAACAACTACAGGAAAGATAGAATATATTGTGCCAAATATTAAAAGAGAACTTTCGGATGTTTTTGTCATTAACCAAACCAATGCTAACGACCCCAATTGTATATAAAAATTAATCTTCCCTTGCATAGAATGGTGTTGGTCTGCCGTGTAAATTGTAGTAATCAGTTTTACTACTAGTCGCAAACAAAAAAAACCAAAAACAATAGGCATTAAAATACTAAGGCTTTTTTGTAAATCTGGAGATGTATTAAATACACTTGTCCAATCTATAAAAAAATTTAGTATACAAAAAGTTAGAATCAATCCAAGACTTACCGCTCCAATAGTATAATAGGCCGAGCTTACATAACCACGTACTAATTTCATATCTCCATTTACTTTAGCTTCTGTAAACTTGTTTCTCAAACCATTGCCTAATCCAATATCAAAAAAAGCAAACCAAGCAATAAAAGAACTTAAAGTTAACCAAACGCCATAATTTTCTGTATCTAAATAATTAATTGTAAGTGGGACCAACATAAAGCTAGATAAAATACTACCACCTTTATAGACCGCAGATAAAAGGACATGTTTTGTTATGTTTTTTGTACGGTCACTTTTAACACCTAATAGATCTAATAATTTATGTATATTTTTCAATTTTTTTCTTTGTATAATATCTTATAAAAAATTTGAATAGAACCTTCTAATTAGTTTACTTAAATATCAATTAAAAACTCTATAGTTTTAATTATTAACTTGTATATACTTTGAACCAATTTATAAAATTAACGACACCAATATTTAAATTAACTTTAGGTTTATATCCAACTCTTTTTTCTAAAGCTTTAGTATCTGCCCATGTTCTTTTTACATCCCCATCTTGCATCGGCATATAAATCTTTTCTGCTTTTTCTCCTAATTCACCTTCAATACAACTAATAAAATCCATAAGCTTTATAGGCTTAGAATTTCCAATATTATAAACTACAGCTTGTGTATTATTTTTAGGTAAAGCTGTAATAGCTCTCATTACCCCATCCACTATATCGTCTATATAGGTAAAATCTCTTTCCATATCCCCATTATTAAACACTTTAATAGCCTCTCCTTTTAAAATTGCAGTTGCAAAAAGCATAGGAGCCATATCTGGTCTACCCCAAGGGCCATACACCGTAAAAAAACGTAAACCCGTAGTAGGTAAATTATATAGATGGCTATAACTATGTGCCATTAGCTCGTTACTTTTTTTGGTGGCTGCATATAAAGAAACTGGATGATCTACCCTATCCTCCTCTGAAAAAGGAATTTTTGCATTAGCACCATATACCGAAGAGCTAGAAGCATATAAAAAATGTGCTATCTTATAATTTCTACAACATTCTAATACATTTACAAAACCAACTACATTAGATTGCACATAAGCATGTGGGTTTTCTAAAGAATAACGAACCCCTGCTTGTGCTGCTAAATTAACAACATGCGTAAAGTTTTCCTGCTTAAAAAGTTCTTCTAATTTTGGCAAATTAGTAATATCGGTTTTAGTAAAGCGATAACTACTATATAGTTTACTACAAACTAATGCATTATCTTCTGGTATATTATTTTGTTGTATTCCCGTTTCTGCTAATCGTGCATATTTTAAATTAACATCGTAATAGTCGTTAATACTATCTAAACCAACTACTTCTACTTCATTTTTAATTAATTCCATTACTAAATGAAAACCAATAAAACCTGCCGCACCCGTAACTAATATTTTCATCTCTTTTTTCTATTTTATAAAATTCAAAAACAATTTCCTCTAAAAACAAAGCTGTCATAATGGTTTCTCCCTAAAAAATAGAGAATTTTATTTTTTAACCTCTTTAAATATTATGGAAATAAAACTTTTTAAATTTAGAAATGCAAGATACTGTTTTATTAAAAACTCTACTTTAAACACCTCTTATTATTCGACAAGTAGTATACAAATTATGTTTAATATTAAACAATACGTATTTGTTAAGGAAGTTGAGCTGCTTTTAAAGTATCTGAGGAATTTTCTATACTTTTCCAATCTAGCTCATGCAAATCGGAATATTCCCAATTACCAAATCTACCAAAAGGCATTATAGCATTTTGTTTTAATTTTTGTATACTCTGTTGTGTTTTTGCCCCACTAACAGTTTCTAAAGGGTAAGCCATTTCTACAAATAATTCTTTTGCAAAATGTAAATTGGAAATATCAGGGACTAATTTTTCTACACGTTTTTTTACTGTTTCTGGTTTTACCTTACCACGGCTTTGGCCACCAAGTTGTGCTAATAAAAAATTATCTTTTACCGAAAATATTCGGGTAGTAGCAGAGGTATAGTCACAATCGTATATCATTTGGTTTTCTTTAAAACCAGAATCGTAGGTAAAAAAATAAAATAAAGCACTAGCACAAGCAGTATTATGATCCTGCTCTAAACCACAATAATGTAATAAATTATGTAAAGGTATTGTAGATATTAAAGTGTCATAGCTAATAATACCATTATTTAAATGCACCTCCTTTTTTTCCACATCAATATGCTCTATACTATTGTACAACCATTCGTTTGGGTTTAATAGATCTACAGCATATTTATAAAGTGATTTTCCGTTAAAATAGCCTAATCTAGTATTACCGGAAGAAGACATATAGTGCTTAGCAATTTTAGATTGAACCTGGCTTAGAGGTTGGTGCAGCATACTTTTACCCCATTGCTTAAGCCCTAAACATAAATTACGGTCAATACCTTGTTTGTTCATCATAAAAGACGCTAAAGAACCTTTACTCTCCTTTATGCCGCTTAAATTAAAATTTTCTAAAGGAGAAAAGCTAACCTTAATTGGGTCTTGTTTTGGGGTACTTTTAAACAAACTAGAACCATACAATGCAGATTCTTCTACAGGGTAAATAGGAAGAGGACTAAAGTCTTCGCCATTATGATCTATGGTAAAAATAGAGGACGAAGTTTTGTTTTTAAGAATTAAAATATCCTCTTTTTTATGCGTTACTGCTAATTTATGGTAAGCAACTAAAGAAGCATAGCCATAACCAAGAAGACAATATTTTACATGCTTTGTGTTTTTTTGCATTGGGAACGTTTGTGGTGTGCTATCTATTATTTAAATACGTTAGAAAATTAAGGCTTTTAGGTAATTAATAAAAAACATATCGGTTTAATACCCCAAAAGGTTCTGTATAACGCAAAAAGCACTTCAATTATTTTACATAATTTACTAAAATAAAAAACAGCTTCTAATATATTTACAAACAGTAATATAACTTTTTAAGATTTATTTTAAATTTAAAATAAATAACTTTACTATATACAAAGCACAATAATTAACACCCAATTATAGTTAGCAATAAACTTTAGTAAACGTGCCCAACA
Source organism: uncultured Maribacter sp. (assembly GCA_947504045.1). Taxonomy (GTDB): domain Bacteria; phylum Bacteroidota; class Bacteroidia; order Flavobacteriales; family Flavobacteriaceae; genus Maribacter_B. The sequence goes on along the minus strand of CANNFY010000003.1, from coordinate 29,429 downwards.
TAATATTTATAGAGTAGTACATGAAGAAAGTTTTAGTAAGCGCCTATGCTTGTTCCCCATATAGAGGATCCGAGTGGAATGTAGGATGGTCTTGGGCAACAGGGCTTGCCAAAAAAGGGTATACGGTATTTTGTGTTATAAACGTAGAAGACCAAGAAGATTGTGAAAAAGAAAAAAAACGGCTACAATTACACAACCTTACTTTTGTTCCAATAGGCTTATCCTATAATCTAGATAAATACCTGTTAGATAATTCTTCTAAAACTATTTACTTACATTATTACCTATGGAAAAAAAAGGCTGCAAATAGTATACAAAAACTACATAAAAAAGAGTGTTTTGCTATTGCACACCATGTTAGTTATGGTAGTTTTCAGCAAGGTAGTCCGTTATACAAATTAGAAAATTGTAAAATAATTTTTGGACCAGTTGGTGGCGGACAAATGGCATTACCTATTTTTAAACCCTATTTTGGAACTTCTTGGCGTACTGAACTTATACGTAAATATGTATCTAAATTTCATATGCGTTATAACCACTCTTTAAAGGCTACCTTAAAAAAAGCCGCTATAGTTTTAACTGTAAACCAAGAAACTACAGAGTTATTAAAATCTTCTAAATTTTATAAAGAAGGTAGTGATTATTATGTAAGCGATTCTGCTTTACCGGTACGTTTTGAAAAAAATACATTTACCCCTAAACAGCCTAAAAAAGAATTTAGAATTTTATGGGTTGGTAGGTTATTACCCAGAAGAGGTTTAGAACTCTCCCTTAAAGCACTTTCTTACCTTCCTGACAGCCTACCCTATAAACTTATAATTGTTGGAGATGGAGAACAAGCCAATAAAATACACTACTGGATAACAAAATACCAATTGGACAAGACTAAAATAGAACATTTGGGTTGGGTTGCTTATGATCAAATGCATCAAGAATATAAAAATGCCGACGTTATGCTTTTTTGCCCTTTACGAGATACGGCAGGTTTACAGGCTACCGAAGCTATGGGATTTGGCTTACCTATAATTACCCTTAATATTAGTGGCATGCGTACCATTGTACCTAGTAATTGTGGTATAAAAATAGACCCAACTACTACCAATGGCACTGCAAAAGATATTGCACTTGCTATAGAACAAATGTATAACGAAGACGATTTTAGAAAAGAAGCAAGTAAGAACGCTTTTAACGAAGCAATACAAAATACTTGGAAACGTAAAATAGATGGTACTACCCATAAGTTTTACGATACAGAAGATAAATAAGACCTCTATCCTATTTACTACTACCTAGTTATACCGATTTTATTTACCAAATAACTAATATAAAAAGAGGTGTCGTATTTATTTAATAAATTTACAAATTGTTGTAAAAATCTATTAAGTATAATAGATATTAGAAAAAATGCTATGAAAAATTTACTTCTTATACTCCTATTTATTTATACCAATTTAGTATTTGGTCAAATTAAAATTGGAGATAATCCGGAAATACTAGACACAAACTCTTTACTAGAATTAGAAAGCGACTCTAAAGTATTAGTTATTAGCAGAATGTCTGAAGCACAAATGCTTGCCTTAACTCCTTTGCAAGGAGCTATGGTATATAATACAGAGGCATCTTGCATTTTTTATTTTGACGGAAGTAACTGGAATAATTTGTGCGAAGGAGGAAGTACCAGCGCTATTTCATGGGGAAATATTGCAGGTACCATAACCGATCAAGCAGATTTAGTTACCGAATTACAAAACTATGTAGACCTAACCACTGCGCAAAGTATAGCAGGTGAAAAAACCTTAACCGAAAAATTTACGGTAAACACTGGGGACACCAGTGCACAAGTGGCAGAATTTTTAGGGCGAGTAAAAGGTGAAAATGCTGTAGATCCGGAAGATTTTATAACTAAATTTCAATTAGACACTCTATCTACAACGGGGAGCGCAACTACTACCTGGGCAGATATTACCGGAAATATTGCAGATAACACAAACTTAACTACAGAATTAGCAAATTATGTAGACCTAACCACTGTGCAAAATATAGCCGGCGAAAAAACCTTAACCGAAAAATTTACGGTAAACACTGGAGACACCAGTGCACAAGTTGCAGAATTTTTAGGGCGAGTAAAAGGTGAAAATGCCGTAGATCCGGAAGATTTTATAACTAAATTTCAATTAGATACTTTATCTACAACGGGCAGCTCAACTACTACTTGGGCAGATATTACAGGAAATATTGCAGATAATACAGCCTTAACTACAGAATTAACAAATTATGTAGACCTAACCACTGCGCAAAATATAGCCGGTGAAAAAACCTTAACCGAAAAATTTACGGTAAACACTGGAGACACCAGTGCACAAATTGCAGAATTTTTAGGAAGAGTAAAAGGTGAAAATGGAACAGAAGATGAAGATTTTGTAACCATACAACAGCTAAATGCTGTTAGTGCAGGGGCACTAACTGGAACACCTGGATCTATTTTTTTTGCTGGAGAAACTACCCAACCTACACATGACGAGACTAATTTAAATTGGAATAGTACTAACAAACAACTAAGAGTTGGTGATAATATTGACAGAATTCAAATAAACACTTCATTTTCAGATGATACAACCACTCTAAATATACAAGGATCCGTTTCAAAACCATTGGATAACGCAACTACGTTAACAGAGGAACATCATACTATAATTATAAACTGGCCAGCTGGTTTGATAACATTACCTAACCCTAATACTTGTTATGGTAGAATTTATATAATAAAAATAAGCGGAGGTGCAGATGTGCCTGTTAATTTTGTATACTATAATTCTTTATCTCAACCAACAAATGCATTTCCAAACGGAGAAGTCACACAAATACAAAGTAGTGGTATTAGGTGGGAACAAATTAACTAATACCATAACTATATATTTTTAGATAACTTCTATTTATTTAAGATACAAAACCTCAAAAACTAAAAGGTTTTTCTTACTTACGCACTATATAAAACCTCATTTTTGTAATAAATACCCTCCAATGGGTATTGCGCAAATAGATAATCCTTTATAGTTTTGTAGATAGCATTGTTAGGTAAATTAATTTTACAAACAATAACCGTATTTATAAATAACACACTAATTGTCATACATATAAACTAACAACCCTTTACAAAAAACTTAGTTAATACTCGGGGGAACTATTGCTAGGAAAGTATGTGAAGGGTTTATTATTTGTACTAAATAGTGTGCACATATAAAATTTTCAGCTTACTTACATTTATATCTTCAGATACCAAAAAATTAGTTATTTTTGTGATAACGTTTAAGAATATGATAATTTTTTGATGTACTATCCATTATTTTACAAAAAAAATAAATATCAAGCATTTTAACGTTCCCCAAATTTCCGAAACAGAAAAAGAGATAACCTATAAACGTATTATTATTTTATAATACAGATTTATACGAATGAAAAAAGACGAGGAAATTAAAGCTCTTAGGGAGAATATTCAGAAAAATAATGGTGAGGTAAGCGCTTGCTCTGAAGACTATGCGTACTTTAATAACTTTCCTTTAAATAGTAAACAATGTTTATATGTTGCCAATTGGAGGTCTAGAGGTATTGTATTTGAAAAAGGGCTTAAAAACCTTACAGGCTACTCTTTAGAAGAGTTTAATACCGAAGACATTATCCTATACACCCACCCAGAAGACAGAGAGCTTGTTAGTAATATTACCAAAGGGGTAGTAATGCATGTGGTAAACACTCCTATACAAAATGAAGAAGCCCACTTATTACTTTCGTTTCGATTTTTAAAAAAAGATGGTACGTATATTAAATTATTAGTACAATCTTCTGTACTTGAAAGAGATGAGGAAGGAAAAATGATTAGTAATTTTTCGTTACTTACCGATATTTCTTTTTTAGATACGCATGATCGTGTAGAATGGAATTTTCAGGCAAACGAATTAGACTTAAAAGCTTTTAAGAAAGTAATTTATACGTTATACGCCGATTTTTATACGAAACGTGAAAAAGAAATTCTTAATTTAATTGCTAAAAAACACACCTCAGAAAAAATTGCAAAGCTTTTATCTTTAAGTAAATTAACGGTACAAACCCATAGGAAAAATATTTTAAGAAAAGCAAAATCGCACTCTATAGACGATGTTTTATCTTTTTGTAAAAAGAACGGTATTATAGGGTAACGTTCTTATTATTAATAAGCTTCTTCTTAAAAAACACTATTTATTTCTTAACTTTCCTACTAAGAAATAGTATATGTATACCATAATTGATATAGAAACCACCGGAAATGGAATTAAAGGAAATAAAATTACCGAAATTTCTATTTTTAAATATGATGGCACTACTATAATTGAAGAGTATACTACTTTAATAAACCCCGAATGTGAAATTTCTAATTTTATTACCAGCCTTACCGGAATAGATAATGCTATGGTACAAAATGCACCTACTTTAAAAGAAGTAGCTGCTAAAATAATAGAGATTACAAAAGACACCATATTTGTAGCACATAGCGTAGGTTTTGATTATAATGTTATTAAAAATGAACTACACCATATTGGTATTCCTTTTAGCCGAAAAAAATTATGTACCGTTCGCTTATCTAGAAAATTAATTCCTGGGTTTACGTCTTATAGTTTAGGTAAACTTTGTTCCTCTTTAAACATTCCTTTACAAAATAGACATAGAGCGCGTGGCGATGCACATGCTACTTTATTATTATTTAAAAAGCTCTTACATGCAGACAATGCCGCAAGTGTTTTTAGTACTTTTTTAAACGCTAAATCGCAAGAAAATACCTTACCCCCTGCTCTACCTAAAGAGGAATTTTTAAAGCTCCCCAACAAAGCTGGCGTTTATTATTTTAAAGATAAAAACAATAAAAGTATTTATATTGGCAAGGCTATTGCCATTAAAAAAAGAGTACTTAGTCATTTTTACAACAAGGCCAGCAAAGCTATTGAAATGTGCAATAAAACTAACTATTTAGATTTTGAAGTTTCTGGTAGCGAGCTTGTTGCTTTACTAATGGAGTCTGCTGCCATAAAAAAAGAAATGCCCATTTATAATAGCGCTCAAAAAAAAACTGCCGTACCATATGGCATTTTTAGTTACGAAGACCGTAATGGTATTTTACATATTGCGTACAATAAATTAAAATTTGCTCCGAATGCGGTGCAGCATTATTTTTCCATTACCAACTGTAGACTAGCATTAGAAAAAATATGCGAAGACTTTAATTTATGTCCTAAATTTTGCCATTTACAAGAAAATATTCCGCATTGTTCCCATTATAAAATTAAAAAGTGCCATGGCATTTGCCAACAAAAAGAATCTGTTACTACTTATAATAAAAGAGTAAAGCAAGCTTTGCAATCTTTAAAAAACGCTAATGAAAGTTATTATATAAAAGAGCAAGGAAGAACTAAAGAAGAATTGGCAATTGTGCTTGTTTTACAAGGCGTGTATAAGGGCTACGGATTTATTAATAAACAAGAACAAATAACTAAAATTGAAGAAATAGAAGCTTTTATACAGCCACAAAAAAACACTCTTGATGCGCTACAAATTATACAAAGCTATTGCTATAAAAAACCTAAAAATGTGGTTTTAATACACCACCACAACGAATTTGTTTAATTACCCTGTTCTTTAAACTTTTTAAACATTTGATATGCAAATAAAAGCCACAGAACAAAAATGATAGAAACAAAAGCTATATAGAGTAAAATAAAATTCATACGCTTCTTAATTTAAAAAAGTTGATGCCTATAAATTAGCTATATAAATTACAGACATCAACTAACCACTAACCATTAATTTCTTATATATTAAACCAATAAATTTTACTTTTAGTATATTAAATGTAGTTTTATTCTTACATAAATATATGAAATATTATACATAATAACAAAAGAGGGAAGTAAATAGTTGTAAAAACACTATTTACTTCCCTCTTTTACTACTCTATACGTGTAGAAAGTGCCTTGCTTTAAATTACTCCTTTTTTTTACCGCTATGCATAAAAGATAAAAGTACGGCCACTAAAATTAATACGACCACTGCAAAAACACCAATCATTACAATACCGTTGGACCAATTTACTAAAGAAAAAAAGTGTATCATTTTTTTAGGTTTACTATTGGTAACAAAAATACGCTAGTAAGAAAGTAAAAAATATGATATCTATCAGTTCTATAAAAATTAAAGCGTAGTAGGGCAAACAAATTCGGACACCTTAATAGCGGTGTTTTTTATTGCTGCAAATCCTCCGGCTACATCAATTAAATTATGAATTCCTCTACTTTTTAATATAGAAGCTGCAATAACAGAACGGTACCCACCTGCGCAGTGCACATAAAAAGTATCTTTTTCAGGAAACTCTTTTAAATAAGAATTTAAATTACTAAGCGGCGTATTTTTTGCATTTAAAATATGTTCCGATTGGTACTCGCTTACTTTACGAACATCAAAAATTGGGGTATTTTCTGCATTTAAAATAGTTTCTATATCTGCAGCGGCAACAGAAGAAATAGTATCAAAATCTTTTCCAGAATCTTTCCATGCTTGCAAACCACCTTTTAAATACCCAATTGTACCATCAAAACCAACTCTAGACAAACGAATTACAGCTTCTTCTTCTTTATCTTCTGGTGCTACAAGTAATATAGGCTGTTTGGTATCTGCTATTAATGCACCTACCCAAGGGGCAAAATCACCATTTAAACCTATAAAAATAGAACGTGGCACATGCTCTTTTACAAACTCTGCTTGCGTACGAACATCTAAAACAATGGCGCCTGTAGTGTTTGCTATGTTTTCAAAATCGTTTGGAGATAATGCTTTTTTTCCTCTATCTAAAACCACATCAATATCTTCATACCCTTCTTTATTCATTTTTACATTTAAAGGAAAGTATTTTGGTGGCGGCAACAATCCATCGGTAACTTCTTTTACAAACTCTTCTTTTGTCATATCAGCACGTAAGGCATAATTCATTTTTTTCTGATTTCCAAGCGTGTCTACCGTCTCTTTCATCATGTTTTTACCACATGCAGAACCTGCACCATGAGCAGGATATACAATAACGTCATCTGCTAAAGGCATTATTTTATTGCGTAAGCTATTATACAACATACCCGCTAATTGTTCTTGGGTTAAATCTGCTGCTTTTTGTGCTAAATCTGGTCTACCTACATCGCCTAAAAACAACGTATCTCCAGAAAAAATTGCGTGGTCTTTTCCGTGTTTATCTTTTATTAAATAGGTAGTACTTTCCATGGTATGCCCTGGAGTATGCAATACTTTAATGGTAAGTTCTCCTAAAGAAAATTCTTGTGCATCTTCTGCTATTATTGCATTAAATGAAGGATTTGCTGTTGGGCCATAAATTATTGGCGCGCCTGTTTCTTTAGATAAGGTAAGATGCCCACTTACAAAATCTGCATGAAAATGAGTCTCAAAAATATACTTTATACTTGCTCCTGCATCTTTTGCTTTTTTAATATAAGGAGCTACCTCTCTAAGTGGGTCTATAATAGCAACTTCGCCATTACTTTCTATATAATACGCACCTTGTGCTAAACAACCCGTATATATTTGTTCTATATTCATAACTATGTATTTATACCAACAAAACTACATATTAATGTAGACTTAGTCTGTAACATTAGTCACTGTTGGTTCTATTCTGATGGGCAATTTTAAAACCTACATCGGACTTTAATTCTGGGTTATTAAATTGTAGTACTGCTTCGTTAGTTTTTACAAATAAGTTTTCTTTTTTAAGCACCTCTATAATACCACTGGTATATAAAATATCTCTAGTAGGACCAATAGCACCAGCTATATAAAATTCTATGTTTTTAGACTGTAATTCTACCATTAATTTTTTAAGCATATTAGCAGCGGTAGAATCTATATAATTAATTGCTTCTGCATTTAAAATTACCCCTTTAAGTTGTATGCCTTTTGTTTGTATATACTGCTCCAATTCCTTTTTAAAATAGGCAGAGTTTGCAAAATAAAGTTGCGCATCAAAACGAACAATTAACAGATTGTCTTGTATAACAATGTCATCTTCAAATCTAGTAATGTTTCTATAATATTCTGTTCCTTTTATTTTACCTAAGACTGCAAAGTGTGGATTAGAAGTACGGTAAACCATTACTAATAAAGAAATTAATACGCCTATTAAAATGCCTTCTTTTATACCAATAAAAAGGGTTATTAAAAAGGTAATAATTAACACAAAAAATTCGTCTTTTCTGTGGTTTACTAATCTTTTGGCATATTCAAAATCTATTAACCCTAAAACAGATACCATAATAATACTTGCCAAAACTGCTTTAGGCAAATAATAAAAAACTGGCGTTAAATAAAGTAGTGTTACTACCACCATAACCACAGAAAATAATGCTGCTAAATTAGTTTTTGCTCTTGCCTCGCTATTTATTGCAGATCTAGAAAAACTAGCTGTTACTGGATAAGCCTGAAAAAAAGAACCTATTACATTAGATGAGCCTATTGCTATTAGCTCTTTATTAGCATCTATAGTTTCTTCGCCTGTTTTTTCTTCCATAGCTTTACCTATAGAAATAGCTTCTAAATACCCAACCATTGCTAATGCTATTGCCATTGGCCATAAGCTTGTAACTATTTCTACACTTATATTTGGCACTTTAAATGATGGCAAACCACTAGGCACTGTACCTACCAAGCTTACTCCTAAAGCTTCTAACTTAAAAAAATAGACACATGCTATTCCTATTAGTACAACGATTAATATAGATGGTATTTTTTTACTTATCCGTTTAAGAAAAAGTATTAGCAAAATTCCTACGCTTCCTATTAAAAAATCTAGTGGATTAGTTTCTACCAATTTTGTAAAAACATTTACTACTAATTGATGAAAATATGTTGCTCTTTCTACCTGTATACCTAATAAATGCTTTACCTGACTAAAAATAATAATTAAGGCTGCAGCAGAGGTAAAACCACTAATTACAGGTCTGGATAAATAATTTACCAAAAAACCCATTTTTAAAACTCCTAGTAGTATTTGTATAACACCAACTAAAAAAGCTAAAACAATTGCCATTGCTATATAATTTTCTACACTTGTTATTGCCAAAGTACCTAAACTTGCAGCAACCAAAAGAGAATCCATAGCAACCGGACCTATAGCAACTTGCCTAGAAGTTCCTAAAAAAACATACATAATTATAGGAAACAAAGAGGCGTATAACCCATATACTGGTGGCAAACCCGCGATCATAGCATAAGCCATACCTTGCGGAATTAAAATAATACCCACAGTAAGCCCAGCTACTAAGTCCTGAGAAAAGTATTGTTTTTTATAGGTGCTTAACCATTGCAGAAATGGAAAAAATTTATGCATACCACAAACTTACTATTTATTATGCTACTTCTTTGTAACAATTAATACATAGCCTATACTACGCTTATATATACCTTAAAAATTTCTTCGGTTTGTTCTTGTATTTTAAAACCTGTGTGCAATTTATTTTGAGAAACAGCATAAGGGTAAAAAGAAATAGGCTCTATACAAAGCATATTAGAAACCTCTGTCCAGAGCATAAAATTTTTAAATCCTTCCGCTTTAATTGTTACGTTATTTTTATCTTCTAGAATAATTGTATCACAATCTAAAACTGGTAATGCTCTACTTCCTACCGCTAATATTTCGGGTAAGGTTATTGTTTTTGTTGCCGTTTTAACTTTAATGTCTTTAGAATAAAGTTTAAAAGCAGGATGGTACCCTAACATAAAAGGCATTCCTTTTTCTCCTTTAATTTTAAACTGAATTTCTAAACCAGAATCTGTTAAATTAAATTCTTTAGAAAAACTAAACGTATAAGGCCAAGACAAAAATTCTATATCCGATTTTTGAGGGTATTTAGAGTTTTTAACCTCCTCACCAGGAACATATTCTTTTATAAACACTGCCTTAGTTGCAGATTGTTTTTCAAGAGCATAGTCCATTTCTCTTAACAAGCCATGCTGGTCTTGTAAACCTATACCTTTAGGGGTTTCTACTTTAAAAGATGCTTCATTTGTAGGGCCTATTATTGGAAACATTTCGGTATCTGCATTACGCCAACCCGGACTTCCTTTTTGGTGAATTACCTCATAGTCCTCTTTTTTATAGCTAACCAATTCTCCTGCATCAATTTTTACTGTCTGATTTCCTAAAGTAAGTTCTACCATTTTTACTAATTTAAAATTCTTATTTACACTGTTTTATCCCTACTTTTATTTTTCCTTCTACTACCTATTCTTACAATTAATAAATTACGTTATTTTTTATATTACTCATACTTTATAGCTTTAACTGGGGAAATTTTTGTGATAATATAAGAAGGTAACAAGAGCATTAATAAACAAAGAAGCAGTACTCCAATATTTAAAAATAATACACTAAAAAAATCTATATGCACCGGAATATATTCTATATAGTATTCTTCTGGATTTGGGAATTTTAAAAAACGATATTTTTCTTGTGCCCATAAAAAACCTAATGCTATTACATTTCCCCAAAATAATCCTATTGCTATTAAATAGGTGGCATTGTACAAAAATATTTTACGTACGCTCCAATTGCTAGACCCTAGTGCTTTTAAAATTCCAATCATTTGGGTGCGCTCTAGTATTAAAACCAACAATGCCGTTATCATATTAATACCACCAACTAATACCATAATACCAATAATTATGGCAATATTAAAATCGAACAAGCCTATCCATTCAAAAATTTTGTAATACTTATTGGTAATATTTTGGGTATCTAAATTAGAAAGGGTTTGCCCATAAATTTCGTTACTTTTTTCTTCTATAGCATCAAAATCATCTAAAAAAACCTCAAAATTTCCTATTTCATTTGCTTCCCACTTATTCATCCGTTGAATATGTCTAATATCAATAAAAATATAAGTACCATCAAACTCTTCAAAACCACTATCATAAATACCAACAACCTTAAACCGTCTTTGGTTAGGAATATTAGAGGGGTCATCATCTTTTAAAAAAATTGCAGGAAAAGAATCGCCAATTTTTAATTGCAACCTATTGGCCATTATTTTAGATATAAGAGCGCTATTATTTAGCTCGCCATTAAAATTGGGCATTACCCCTTCTACAACATACTCTTCAAATATTTTTTTATTAAAATCGGAACCAATACCTTTTGCTATAATACCCTCAAAAGTATCTTCTAAACGAATAATACCACCTTTTGTAGCTACCGCCTGTACATGCGATATGCCAGATATGTTTTTAAATTCTGGATAAAACTCTTGTTCTTTAGAAACAGGAATTACGGAAACTACAGAGGCATTATTATCATAATTATAAATTTGAATATGGCCATTAAATGCCGTTATTTTTTCTCTTACTTTATGTTTTAGTCCTACTCCTGTTGCTATAGCAATAAGCATCATAATAAGCCCTAAAGCAATTGCTGCAATTGCAATTTTTATTATTGGTGCAGATATACTAATTTTATGCTCCTTACCTTTAATAAGTCGTTTAGCTATAAAGTATTCTAAATTCAAATTATGATGTTTTTACCAAGTATCAAAAGTACATTTTTATTATGGTTTTTCGTATTTACAGCATGCGGAAACCAAGGAAAAAACACAGATTCTAACAAAAAGGACAAGGATCTTACTACTGAAAACGCTAAAAAAGATTCGATTATAATTGCTGCTAACCGCATTCCGGAATATTTACCATTGCTAAAGAATAAAAAAGTTGGTATTGTTGCCAACCAAACAAGTGTTATTTTTAAAAATACTGGTTATACCCATTTGGTAGATTCTCTTTTAAACCATTCTATTAGTATTAAAACTGTATTTTCTCCAGAACATGGTTTTCGAGGTAAGGCAGATGCTGGTGAAAAAGTTACAAATGGTGTGGACACAAAAACAGGTTTACCAATACTGTCGCTTTACGGAAAAAATAAAAAACCTACTAAAAAGCAACTAACTGGTTTAGATATTGTGGTTTTTGACATACAAGATGTTGGGGTTCGTTTTTACACCTACATTGCTACTTTGCAACTAGTTATGGAAGCTTGCGCAGAAAACAATATTCCTGTTTTAGTTTTAGACCGTCCTAACCCAAATGCCCATTATATAGATGGCCCAACTATGGAAACAGAGCATACTAGTTTTTTAGGAATGACAGAAGTTCCACTTGTTTACGGAATGACAATTGGAGAATATGCCCAAATGATAAACCAAGAAAGTTGGCTTACAAATGGTGTTAAGGCAGACTTAAAAGTGGTGCCTCTAAAAAACTGGACACACAAAACACCTTACAATTTACCCATACGACCTTCTCCTAATTTACCAAATGCTACCGCTATTGCCTTATACCCTAGCCTTGGACTTTTTGAAGGAACTATAATAAATGCTGGTAGAGGAACCGAATTTCAATTTCAACGCTATGGCGCTTCTTTTTTAGACACCACACAATATAGTTTTAAGTATTGGCCAAGACCTAATTTTGGTTCTAAAAATCCAAAAGAGAACGGAACTAAGTGCTACGGAAAAGACCTTTCTGACATTACCACCATGAATGAAGTTACGTTAAAATGGCTAATAGATGCGTATAATAATGCTGGTTCGGAAAAGAATATTTTCTTAAAAAATAGTTTTACCAAACATGCTGGAACCGAAAAACTACAACAACAAATAGAGGCTAAAAAAACGGAAGAAGAAATTAAAGAAACCTGGCAACCTGCTATTAAAAAATTTAAAACCATAAGAAAAAAGTACCTTATATACTCGTAAGGCTATTTTATTCTTTTCTTCATTTCTTCCACAATATTATAAGCCGCAGGGCAAATAGCAACGTTTTTTATGGTTAAATTACTTATTTGCTGAAACTTTTTACGGTCTGTATGCGGAAACTCTCTACAGGCTTTTGGGCGTACATTATAAATAGAACAATAATTATCTGCACCTAAAAAAGTGCATGGTACTTGCTGCAACACATAGTCATTATCCTCATCTACTCGCAAATAGGTTTCTATAAATTTTTGTGGCTTTTGCCTAAAGTGTTTTGCAATACGTTCTACATCTGCATTTGTAAATAACGGCCCGGTGGTTTTGCAGCAATTAGCACATTCTAAACAATCTGTTTTTTTAAATTCTTCCTCATGTAATTCTTGCATTACATAATCTAAATTCTTAGGCGGTTTCTTTTTTAGTTTGGTAAAAAACTTTTTGTTTTCGTTTTGTTTCTCACTTGCCTTTTTTCCTAATTCTTTAAGAAACTGCTCCATTATTTTAATAAACTTAAAGCGGTTTCATACAAATCTCTACTCCAACTTTCAGAAGCCTTAGAAATTTCGGCGCCAAGAACAGGCTGCTTTTCAATTATTTTTTTTCCCACTTCAGAATTATAAAAAGTATTTAATTCTTCTTTTTGGGCAGTATTCATTTTAGATCTGTCGTTTAGTAATTGTTTTCCTGTTGCACTATCATAAAAAGCAATCATTATAGTAATATCATCCGTAGTAAAATTAGCTTCATATACAGGAATTAACATGGTTTTCATTTCTGTTACTGCCTTTGTTTTATTCTCTTTTATATATTTCCACGCTTCTGCATTGCTAGCATTTTCCGGAAATCTACCTTGTAGCATTTTAACCAATTCATCATACGCATAATTGTATTGCCCCATAGAACCATTTACTTTTAAATAATGTGCTACTAATTCTGTAGAACTTTTATCTTGTGCATTAATAAATAAAGGAATACTTATTAGTAATAGTAAAATATACTTTAACTGTTGCATGGTTTCTTTTTAAAATGATTAAAAAATCTCACTTTTGTTACAAAGTACAAATATAATGGATAATGACATTTATGGAGAGGCTCTTTTAGATTATCAAAATGGTATCTACGACCAAGATATAATCACCTATTTATCTTTAGACGAAGAAGATATTTTACCTCTACCCTATTTATTTAGAGATTATAAAGATATGCCTGCTTTAGAAAAACATGCGTTAAAGCTATGTAAAGGCAAGGTTTTAGATATTGGTTGTGGTGCTGGCAGCCATAGTCTTATACTGCAAAAAAAAGAACAACCTGTAACTGCAATAGATTTTTCTAAAGGTGCAATAGAAACCTGTAAACTAAGAGGTGTAAAAAATGCTATTCATACTAATTTATACGATTTTAAAGCGCATAAGTTTGATACCCTATTGTTGTTAATGAACGGTATTGGCATTGCTGGTACATTAAACCAACTAGATCCTTTTTTTACGCATTTAAAATCGTTACTACAACCTAACGGACAAATACTTTTAGACTCTAGCGATATTATTTATATGTATGAAAATGATGAAGATGGCGGATATTGGATACCCGACGGAATTGATTATTATGGCGAAGTAAATTTTTACATGAGTTATAAAGAAAAAAAAAGCAGTACTTTCCCTTGGCTATATTTAGATTACAACACCTTACAAAGAGCAGCAAATTATAATAATTTAAATTGCGAATTAGTTTTTGAAGGAGAACATTATAATTTTTTAGCACGTTTAACACTTTCAAAATACTAGTAAGCAAACACGCATCGTTACGACAGTATACATATATTTACTTTATCCTATGAAACAGTTCCGTTTTTTATCCATTATTTTAGTTTTAGGCTTACTAATTTCTTGTTCCAGAAATTCTAATAATGACGATGATAATGGTAATGAAACAGGTTTTGTTGATAAAAGTGGAAATTTATTAGGTACTGGAGAATCTGCCAATGCTATCTTATCAAACACTACTTTTAATAAGTTGCTTATAGAGGTTGCCTATGTTGAAAACTTTAGACCAACAGATGCTGCAATGGATAATTTTATAGTGTTTCTAGAACAGCATTCTTTTAAAACAGATATTGAAGTTACGTATAAAGAACTAAGTTCCCCAGGGGAAGAAACCCTTACTCTTAACGAAATAGATGATTTAGAACAAGAAAACAGAACTGCGTATAACGAAGATAACACCTTAGCTATTTATATTTATTTTACAGATGCTCCTTCTGATGAAGATAATGAGGATGACGACTTAGTAACCCTTGGTGCTGTATACCGAAATACTTCGATGGTTATTTACGAAAGAACCATAAAACAACTGTCTGCAAGAAGTAATATTATTACAGATGAAGATATTGAGACCGCAACACTAAATCATGAATTTGGACACTTATTTGGGCTTGTAAACTTAGGTTTTGAAAACGATTTAAACAATCCTTTAAAAACCAATATGGTTAACCCACACGAAGACCCACAAGCTGTAAGCCACTGCACTACAGAAGGCTGTTTAATGCGAGCAGAATTATCCTTTACCAACAAAAGTGGTCTTTCTAAAAGTAGTACAAACGAACTAGAGGCCAGTTGTAAATTAGATGGTGTAAGTCTTTTAAAAAGTTTAGAAAGCAACCTAACTAGTAAATCTAGAGCTCAAGATTTAGGAGTAGAATGTGTTCTTGATTTACAAGCTAATGGCGGAAGGTAATTTTGTGGTTGATGGTTAGAAGAAAAATAATTTCTGATTAAACCCAACACCAAAAAGGTATTTTTTAAAGCTAACAGCTAAAAGCCAATTGCTAAACTGAAAAAAGAGAGAAGAAATATAGAGTACAGACTAATTACTTTATTCTCAATACTAAAAAGTAGCCAATAGCCAAAAACTAAGGTATATTTAAATATTTATGCGTTTGTAAAGACACTTTCCACTTTGGGTTTTGCATTACATAATCTACAATAAGTGGCACCACTTTATCTTTTACACTCCATTCTGGTTGCAAATATAAAATACAGTTTTTATTAGTTAATGCAGCTTGCTCTTCGGCAAAAATTAAATCGTGCTTATTGTAAACTATAACTTTAAGCTCGTGTGCTTTATCGTAAATTTCGCCAACAGGTAATTTATTTTTTTTTGGGGATAAGCAAATCCAATCCCACTCTCCAGACAATTTATACGCTCCTGAAGTTTCTATGTGTGTTTGTAAATTTTTAGCTTTTAGCGCCTTTGTTATTGGCCCCATATCCCATGTTAATGGCTCACCACCAGTAACCACAATAGTATCAGAATATTTTGCAGCCTTTTCTGCAATACCATCAATTTTTGTAGGTGGGTGCGTTTCTGCATTCCAACTTTCTTTAACATCACACCAATGGCAACCAACATCGCAACCGCCTACGCGAATAAAATAAGCTGCTGTACCCTTATGAAAACCTTCGCCCTGAATCGTATAAAACTCTTCCATTAAAGGGAGCATTTCTCCCTTATTTACCAATGCTAATACCTCCTCATTTACCATTTTGCAAAGATACATTTAACTTCTTATATAATTAATTTATGTAGCATTCATAATTTCTAATTTTATAGCTTTAACAAAAATTAACTAACAAATAAGCCCCTAAATACCAGAAGATAAAAGAATAAAGTGCAAATTAGGATATAAACACACTTTACAATTGCCTAAAAATCCCCTATTTTTATAAAAAAATATATTTCATGGCTACCAAAGAAGATTTCTTTGCACATATAGAAGAAGGATACACAACCAAAGGCGATTTTATTACAATGGGTGCTGCAATGCTAAATAACGAAGCAATAACAAATGCACACATAAAAATTCCTTTAAAAACTTTAAACAGACATGGGCTTATTGCTGGTGCAACCGGTACCGGAAAAACTAAAACGTTACAAGTTTTAGCCGAAAACCTTTCTGAAAAAGGTATTCCTGTAATGCTTATGGATCTAAAAGGAGATTTAAGTGGCCTTGCACAACCAAGCCCTGGACATGTAAAAATTAATGAACGTCATGAAAAAATTGGAATACCTTTTAATGCTAAGGGTTTTCCTGTAGAAATGCTTTCGTTATCGGAACAAGATGGTGTAAAACTAAGAGCTACCGTGTCTGAATTTGGACCAATCTTACTTTCTAGAATATTAGATTTAACAGAAACACAATCGGGTATTGTTGCCGTAGTTTTTAAATATTGCGATGATAATAAACTGCCATTATTAGATCTAAAAGATTTTAAAAAGGTTTTACAATATGCAACAGGTTCTGGTAAAGCAGAATTTACCAAAGATTACGGTAGAATATCTACCAGTTCTACTGGTGCTATTTTGCGAAAAATTATAGAATTAGAACAACAAGGAGCCGAGTTATTTTTTGGCGAAAAATCTTTTGATGTAGAAGATTTAACTAGAGTGGATGAAAACGGAAAAGGATATATAAATATTCTTAGATTAACCGATATACAAGATAAACCTAAGCTATTTTCAACCTTTATGCTAAGTTTATTAGCCGAAATCTACGCTACTTTTCCTGAACAAGGGGATAGCGATAGGCCAGAGTTAATTTTATTTATAGATGAAGCGCATTTAATTTTTAAAGAAGCCTCAAAAGCCTTGTTAGACCAAATAGAAAGTATTGTAAAATTAATACGATCTAAAGGTATTGGACTATATTTTGTTACCCAAAACCCTACTGATGTTCCTAACGAAGTGTTATCGCAACTAGGATTAAAAGTACAACATGCATTACGCGCATTTACCGCTAGAGATAGAAAAGCTATTAAATTAACTGCCGAAAATTACCCAGAATCTGACTTTTACGATACCAAAGAAGTACTTACCTCTTTAGGAATAGGCGAAGCATTAATTTCTGCGCTAGATGAAAAAGGAAGACCCACACCACTTGCTGCAACTCTCTTAAGAGCACCAATGAGTAGAATGGATGTACTAACTGCTAAAGAACTAGAACTTGCCATTAGCAAATCTGATTTAGTAAAAAAATATAACGAAACTATTGACCGAGAAAGTGCTTATGAAATTCTAAATGAAAAAATAGAAAAAGCAGAAAAAGAGTCCGAAAAAGAAAAAGCAAAGCCTAAAAAAACCACTACAAGAAGAACAAGCACAAGACAAAACCCCGTAATTAAAGTATTAACCAGTGCTACATTTATTAGAGGAGTTTTAGGAGTTCTTAAAAAAGTTATTCGATAATTATACTATGAAAAATATACTAAAGACCTTATTCTTATTCTGTATTATACTTAACATACAATGTAAAAAAGAAAAAGATCCTTTTTTTTCTATTACAGAAGAACAAGTTGGTAAATTAAAAAAAGAAAGCCTTATTAGAGATCTAGAACTAATTTATTCTGAAGACTCTATAGTAACAGATACGGTAAGAGGTAATTTTGGTAGAGGTGCTAATAAAATAAAAATATATGAAAAAGGCGGCCAACATTTACTAACCTTAACTCCAAATACAGATAGTATAGCCTCTATAGAAAATGTGCAAATAAAAGACCCTCGTTTTACCACCAGTACTGGCATTAGTATTACAAGCACTTTTAAAGAAATTAAAGAAAAACATACTATTCGTAAAGTAATTACATCTATAAACAACGTATTAATATTATTAAAAGATAGCGATGTATATTTTACTATAGACAAAAAAGAGTTGCCAGAAAATTTACGTTATAACAATACCAATATAGAAGAAGTACAAATACCAGATACCGCAAAAATTAAATATATGATGATTGGCTGGGATTCTTAAAAATTATTTTATCTGAAATTTCTGTTTATTAGATAAAATTATAGGGTTATTTAGTTGCATCCATTCTGTAAGCTCTAACAATTTAGCTACATATTTTTGTCCAAAAGGTGTTAAACTATATTCTACACGTATAGGAACCTCTGGGTACATTTGCCTTTTTATATACCCATTACCTTCTAATACCTTAAGGCGCTCGCTTAACACCTTATTAGATATACCGTACACATATTTTTTTAATTTGTTAAAACGTAATACAGGAAAGTAGCCTAAATATAATAAGATAAGAATACTCCATTTATCTGATGTTAAAGAAACTACATCTCTAATAACACACAACTCCGGCGGATTACGATAATCTATATGCCCAAACATTTTTTTTAATTTTTTTCCAGTCGCAACTCTCTGATTATCAACAATAGTTTCTTTTTCCATACCTAATAAGAAATTAATAACTGTAATTTTTCTGAAAATGAATTTGTACTTTTAACTCTCTTTACAAAAGTAAGTTACTAAATGTAACCATATGAAAAAACTATTTATAAAAATTATTCCTTTAGTATACGGTGCATATTTTAACCTCAGCGCCATATTTTCTACCAAAAAAACCGCAGAAAAAGCATTTTATTTTTTTTGCACAGTACGTAAAGGGCGTGTACAAGAACATCAAAAAGAGTTTTTAGAAAATGCTAAAAAAGAAGTTCTCACCATAAATAAACATAACATACAAACGTATAATTGGCAAGGTGATGGAGAAACGGTTCTATTAGTACACGGTTGGGAAAGTAATACCTTTAGGTGGCGAAATCTTTTAAAAAAACTACAAGAAGAAAACTATACTATTATAGCTTTTGATGCTCCAGGGCATGGAAACTCTACTGGCAAATATTTATATGTGCCTTTATACGCACAAGTTCTTCAAGAAATTATAAATAAATACAATCCTAAAAATATTATTGGACACTCTTTAGGCGGTATGACTATTATTTATAACGAATATATAAACCAAAATAAATCTACAGAAAAAATAGTTACTATTGGAGCTCCATCAGAATTTCACAAACTTATGCGTAACTACCAAAAAATATTAAAATTTAACACAAAGGTTCTCCATGCTTTAGATGGTTATATAAAAGATAGATTTGGCTTTCATGTAAACGATTTTTCTATGGCAAAGTATGTACAAAGCAACACAAAAAAGGGACTCTTATTTCATGATAAATTAGACAAAATTGCCCCTTATGAAGATTCTGTAAGTGTACATAAAAATTGGAAAAACAGTGTTTTAATTTCTACAGAAGGGTTAGGGCATTCTATGCATCAAGAAGATGTAAATAATAAAATTATAGCGTTTTTAAAATAGTAATACCTATAAAAAAAGCCCTAAGAAATTCTCAGGACTTTTTATAGGTATAGGTTATGATTTTTTATTAGCTCTATGCCTTTCTCTTGCTAATAATGTATTTTTAAGTAGCATGGCAATTGTCATTGGACCAACACCACCAGGAACTGGTGTTATAAAAGATGCTTTTTTACTTACGTTTTCAAAATCTACATCGCCAGTAATACGATAACCTCTAGGCTTAGTTTCATCTGGTACACGTGTAATACCAACATCTATAATTACGGCATCATCTTTTACCATTTCTGCTTTTAAGAAATTAGGAACCCCTAATGCCGAAATAACAATATCTGCTTGCGAAATAATTTGTGTAATATTCTTAGTTCTACTATGGGTTAAAGTTACTGTAGAGTTTCCTGGCCAACCTTTTCTACCCATTAAAATACTCATTGGACGACCAACAATATGGCTTCTACCAATAACTACGGTATGTTTACCTTGGGTTTCTACTTTATAACGCTCCAATAATTCTAAAATTCCAAAAGGTGTAGCTGGAATAAACGTGCTCATGTCTAAAGCCATTTTTCCAAAATTGGTTGGGTGAAAACCATCTACATCTTTATCTGGATCTACGGCCAATAAAACCTTTTGTTCGTTAATTTGTGGTGGTAATGGTAATTGAATTATAAATCCATCAATATCCTCATTCTGGTTTAATTCTTCTATCTTATTTAACAGTTCAATTTCCGAAGTTGTACTTGGCATTTGCACTAAAGTAGACTCAAACCCTATACGCTCACAAGAACGCACTTTACTGCCTACATAAGTTAAGCTAGCACCATCATTACCTACCAAAACAGCAGCTAAATGAGGTACTTTCTCTCCTCTTGCTTTCATTTTTGCTACCTCAACTGCAATTTCGTCTTTAATTTGGTTTGATACTTTTTTTCCGTCTAGTAATTCCATCTTCTTATACTACTATTAAATACTTAAAATTTGTTTTTTAATAACAAGGGCAACTATCGCATTCCTTTCATATTATTCATCATCTGCATCATCTTCTTACCGCCACCGCCTTGCATCATTTTCATCATCTTACTCATTTGATCAAACTGTTTTAGCAATTGGTTTACTTCTTGTATACTACGCCCACTACCTTTTGCAACACGTTTTTTTCTACTTGCGTTTAATTTTGCTGGTGTAGAACGTTCCTCAGGCGTCATAGAATGTATAATAGCTTCTATGTGTTTAAAAGCATCATCATCTATATCTAACCCTTTTAATGCTTTTCCAGCACCAGGTATCATTCCCATTAGATCTTTAATGTTACCCATTTTCTTGATTTGCTGAATCTGTTTTAAGAAATCATCAAAACCAAACTTGTTTTTTGCAATTTTCTTTTGAATTTTTCTTGCTTCCTCTTCGTCAAATTGCTCTTGAGCACGTTCTACTAAAGAAATAACATCTCCCATTCCAAGAATACGCTCTGCCATACGAGAAGGATGAAAAACATCAATTGCTTCCATCTTTTCTCCTGTACCAATAAACTTTATTGGTTTATCTACTACAGATTTTATTGATATTGCTGCTCCACCACGAGTATCACCGTCTAACTTAGTTAGTATTACCCCATCAAAATTTAGAATATCATTAAAAGCTTTTGCTGTATTTACAGCATCTTGCCCTGTCATGGCATCTACAACAAATAATGTTTCTTGCGGCTCTATAGCTTTATGAATGTTAGAGATTTCCTCCATCATTTTTTCATCTACAGCCAAACGCCCTGCGGTATCTATAATAACCACATCGTTCCCATTGGTTTTTGCTTGTGCAATACCTGCTTGCGCAATAGCTACTGGATCGTTATTTTCTTTATCGGAATATACGTCTACCTCTATTTGCCCTCCAACTACATGCAATTGATCAATTGCGGCAGGACGGTAAACATCACAGGCTACTAATAATGGTTTTTTTGCTTTTTTGGTTTTTAAGAAGTTTGCCAGTTTACCAGAAAAAGTAGTTTTACCAGAACCTTGCAAACCAGACATTAACACTATGGTTGGTTTTCCAGAAAGGTTTATTCCTTCAGAATCTCCTCCCATTAATTCGGTTAGCTCATCTTTTACAATTTTAACCATTAACTGGCCTGGTTGTAATGTAGTAAGTACATTAGCTCCTAATGCTTTTTCTTTTACCCTATTGGTAAATTGTTTAGCTATTTTAAAGTTTACATCGGCATCTAATAGTGCTCTACGCACTTCTTTAGTTGTTTCTGCTACATTTATTTCTGTAATTTGTCCATGTCCTTTTAAAACATGAAGTGCTTTATCTAGCTTTTCACTTAAATTATCAAACATCTTATTGCTATATTAATAGGGAAGGCAAATTTAAGAATATACATTGTAAGTGGGTAATTTACAGCCAAAAATATACTACACAAAAAAACACTTAGGCATAAAAAGCTATCTATTTGGTAAAAAACATAGCTATGTTTCTACTTTTATGTACATTTTTTACATTACTAATGTGTTATTAGTGCAGCATTTTAGAAATTATAGTATAAAGCTTTGGAAACTGTGCTTTAAATTGTTTTGGAGTTTCTACATAACACTCTACTGAAACGGCAAAAAATTCGTGAATATTAACTTTACCATATTTTCTAAAATAGTTAGAGGCATCTACCCTTTTTATAAAGTCTGGATTTTTAAAAAGGCGGTTTATTTTGTGCATACCTATTAAAAATATATACGATCTACTATTTAATTTATTAGCCACATTAAAACTTATAGCATGTGAAAACTCGTGCACTGCCAAGTTAATATTATCGTTAGGAATTTTAAATCCTTTTAATAAATGTTCTGCAGAAAACACTAGGGTTTTTAATGATGGATTATATTCTCCGTAATGATTTTTTTTGGTGAATGGAGAATAATATTCTGAAGGATATACACGTATTTTATTAACCGATAGTATTAAAAAATCTGCCATGCTAAAGGTTAGCATAACAGCTGTTGCACTTAGTAATAGTCTTATTTTATCTTTTTTTTCTACATCTTCATGAAACAAAATAGTTTTTCTGTCTCTAAAACGAACTACACGTTTTTTAAACCGTTTTTGTTTTCTTTTAGATAAATTTTTATAAAAAGGTAAATAGTACTTTATGGTATTTTCTTCATTTTTAGTTAAAGGAGCTATTTTTTTAAAAGGGTTTAAAAAAAACAAATCTAGTGTGTAATAAATTATATATAGTAAGTAGGCAAAAGCCAAAGTTAAAACTGTAAATGCAAAAACATCTATCCAATTTATCATAT
The DNA here is from genome assembly GCA_947504045.1 of uncultured Maribacter sp. GTDB lineage: Bacteria > Bacteroidota > Bacteroidia > Flavobacteriales > Flavobacteriaceae > Maribacter_B. Next base: position 6,152 of record CANNFY010000003.1, on the reverse strand, counting down.
AATTTATTGGTATACTTAATTTGTATATTGTTACATTCTTTTTGGCACTTGTATTCCTAATAATTTAAAAGCATCTTGAATAACCATGCTCACTTTTTTAGAAAGTTGTACTCTAAAAATTTTCTTTTGCTCCTCTTGCTCCCCTAATATTGATACGTTTTGATAAAAAGAATTAAATTCTTTAACTAAATCGTACGTATAATTTGCTATTACTGCCGGACTATAATTATCTGCGGCTAATTGTATAGTGTCTGGAAAAATTTGTAATTGTTTTAACAATTCCTTTTCCTTTTCGTGTAAGCTAAATGGTGTACTAATTGTTTTTTCTATTGCCACACCAGTACTAGTTGCTTTTCGTAAAATAGATTGTATTCTTGCATAGGTATACTGGATAAAAGGCCCAGTATTACCTTGAAAATCTACCGATTCTTCCGGATTAAATAAAATACGCTTTTTAGGATCTACCTTTAATATGTAATATTTTAGAGCTCCTAAGCCTATTATTTTATACAGGCTTTCTTTTTCTTCTTTTGAATAGTCTTCTAACTTACCTAACTCTTCAGATATTTGTTCGGCAGTCTTAGCCATATCTTCCATTAAATCATCAGCATCAACAACGGTTCCCTCTCTACTTTTCATTTTACCGCTAGGTAAATCTACCATACCGTAACTTAAATGAAATAAGTTATCTGCCCATGAGAATCCTAATTTTTTTAAGATTAAGAATAATACTTTAAAATGATAATCTTGCTCATTACCAACGGTATATACCATACCACTAACCTCTTCAAAATCTTTAACTCGCTGAATAGCTGTACCTATATCTTGCGTCATGTACACCGCAGTACCATCGGAACGTAATACAATTTTTTCGTCTAACCCTTCTTCTGTAAGGTCTATCCAAACACTACCATCTTCTTTTTTATAAAATACTCCTTTTTTTAGTCCATCTGCAACTACATCTTTTCCTAATAAATACGTATTACTCTCATAATATAGTTGATCAAAATTTACTCCAAGATTATTATAGGTAACTGCAAACCCATTATAAACCCATTGGTTCATGGTTTTCCAAAGTTGCACAACTTCTGAGTCACCAGCTTCCCACTTTCGTAACATTTCTTGTGCTGCAACTAAAATAGGTGCTTCTTTTTCTGCTACTTCTTTGGTTACACCTTTGGCTATTAAATCTGCAACTTCTGCTTTATATTCTTTATCAAACTTAACATAATAGTTTCCTACTAATTTATCTCCCTTTAAACCTGTACTTTCTGGAGTTTCGTTGTTTCCAAAACGTTGCCAAGCTAACATACTTTTACAAATATGAATGCCACGGTCGTTAATTATTTGTGTTTTGTACACTTTTTTACCTGAAGCTTTTAAAATTTCTGCCACAGAATATCCTAACAAATTGTTTCGAATATGCCCTAAGTGCAAAGGTTTATTTGTATTTGGTGAAGAATACTCTACCATTACCGCATGGTTGCTATTTTCTTTAGCAAAACCAAATTGAGGCTGTTCTTTAATTGTATTAAAAAAGTTTACATAGTAGTTATCTGCAATTACTAAATTTAAAAAACCTTTAACCACGTTAAAATTTATTACCTCTGGAACTTCTTTGGCAAGGTACTCCCCAATTTGCAGTCCTATTTGTGCAGGGTTACCTTTTACAACCCGTAACATAGGAAAAACCACTACAGTAATATCTCCGCTAAAATCTTTACGTGTTGGCTGAAATTCTACTGATGGTAGCTCTGCAGAAAAAATTGACTGTACAGCTTTCTTAACATTTAAGGTAAGTACTTCTTGTATGATCATTAGTAAGGTTTTTTAAGGCTGCAAAACTACGGAAATTTCTATTGTTTTTAGCATTGAAGGTTTACCCATCTTTATTAGAAATAAGGTTTTTTAATTATAAAAATTAAAATGTTTATTTAATTACAAATATTATATTTGATATAAACGAGAATAAAATGTCCTGTTATCCGGAAATTTACAATGGATAAAACGGAATATTGTTCTCGATATAACAAGTTGCCAACCATTACCCATCAGAATCCGATAAATTCCTTGGGCTAAAGAGAAAAAAAACTCTAAAATGTTTATTAAAATTGGTAGATTTGACCCAAATATAATTAACTGAATAACAAAACTTGACATTAGACAAGATAAAAAGAAGCATACGATATTGTGATAACTGTTTTTTTAAAATATTTCAAAAATATAACATCCCAAAAAATGATTTTATGGTGTTATTTAGTTTGGTATCTAACAATTATAAGCATATACTTTGAAGCTTCACTAAAATTATGGGCTAGCTCTATAGGAATTTCACTTATCATCGGGTTTGCCCTAATACTATCCACTATTCAACAAGGCATAAAGCAAAATATTTGGGTAAAAATTAGACTTTTTTTGTTCCCTTTCTGTGTTTCTAGTTATTCAGCTACAATAAAAGATTATGATTTCATTCTATTATTTCCTAGTAATTTCTTACACTTATCTATTTCAATACTGAATTGCTTATTGTTTTTATTTCCAATTTGGTGCATAAAAACTTTCTATAGACCATAAGATACCCAATAAATTGAAATAACGGTTGGCAACAAGGGCTATAATTAATACGGGTTTTGATGCTTAACCCAAAGTTTTGGTATATTTACTAAGTCCGCCAAATCTTTTGATTTGGCTTTAATAAAGAAAAGATAAAACAAAATAAAAAAATTTGGCTAAGTGATTAATCGGAAATTCATTACTTTTAATTCCCGTACTAACCATAGCCGAGACGTTGTAAGTAATACAAAATAATTAATGAGAGTAACCTTTCTGCTATTTTTAATTCTCTTGATGGCTTCTTGCAGGACGGAGAAAAAAAATGGAACTGTCAATAATGCACAAAATAGTGATTCTACGGACTCTTTAAAAAGAACGGGGATATGGAAATATGCTGTAAATAATGAATATGTTAAAGATAGTATCGTTGAGTTCCTAAAAATTAATGGGCGGGACTACGTCAACCAAATATGGTTAGTGAATAAAGAGAGGGATACAATCGGAGGTAATTACTTCAATATGTATCTAAATGACACCACGGAACTCGGACAAATTACTCGCATAAGATTTGAATTGGCCCAACCAGCAATAAGTAAAGATTCTGAAGTTTATGTTTTGCTACCGGTTGACGAAAGCAATTTGGACAAGGAATTTTCGAATTTTTTTGATTTAAAACTTGATACTTTACATAGTCTAAAAAATGATGGAATACCACACCCTGATTTAGCGGATTTAGGACTGCACTTGAATCATATTGTAGAATTCGGTATCGAATATTCGACATCAGGAAAAAAATTAATAAAGGGTATAGTTGTAGAGAAAGGACTATTCAATGGAAAGAAATCTGAGAGAAGACTGTTCTTTGACGAATCAATCTGGGTTATGGAATAAATAAAAAAGTACTACTTACAACAAGGGCTAAAATTCATTGCTTGCGGATTTCCTTGCAGGAAATCCGAGCAAAAAGCTAACTTTGGGTTCGGCGGGACTGTCCTGCGGACAGATCACCGCAACGAACCTTAGCCGAACCGTTGGCAGTAATTTAAACACAACAAACGAAATTGGAATTTTTAAATACATTTTTTCATTTTTTTACTGATAAAACAAGACGTTTATCTTCTAAAGCTATTATTTCAATAATTGTTGTAGCTCTAATAATATTAATTGATAATACATTAAGCTTTTCTTACTATTATAATACTGAAAATAAAATTGAACAAGTTTCAAGTATCAATAAAGTGTTGACTGACTCAACTCTGAATAAAACTGAAAAAAATCAATTACTTAAACTTAGACAACAGATAATAAACCGAAAAACTTGGAAAGACAAAACGTGGGATTTAGTATCAAATATGAATTTCAGTACTGAAAATACAACTAATGAAAATCATACGGTTGAAAAAGTCGAAAACGAAATAACAGAAAGGTCTTATTTATGGCACTTTATTAGTTCATCGTGGCTGATTTTGATTTTATTAATTGCTTTCCCTTTTGTTGGAATATTTGATAAGAAAACACCTTTTGCACAAGCAATTGGAATTCTACTAATATTAGAACCTTTTTTATATGGTATTGCTTGGATTTTTGCAAAGGTTTTCTCTTTTATTCCTGTAATATTGAATAATCCGATTTATAATTATGTTCTGAATGCAATACTTTGTATAGGAGTATTTGCCTTATTTGGAATATTTGGGAAGAAAAAAACTACTGCCAACAATGTATAAAAATAATTGCTACATTAGTGCTTAACCAAAGGTAGTTGCAATTTTGTTACGTCTGATTTTCCTGCGGAAAATCCTCGCACACAAAACCGCAACTATTCTTATACGTAACCGTTAGGCACAATTTGAATGGAGAACATAAATTGGAATTTAATAACAAACATTTCACTAACAGTTTTTACTGGAATATACGTGTATCTGACTTTCAGATTATTAAAGTCAGCAAAAGACTCTAGTAAAAATCAGGAGCGAATTAGTGCTTTACCTCTTTTCGAATGTAGAATTGACTCAAAAAAAGGAAAGAAAATTTTGAAAATATCAAATATCTCAAATAATCCTGCATTTGACGTTGATATCTGGTTTTACACAATTTTATTTGACGAAACAATTAGCAAAAAGGAATTACTTAACAAGTATATTTTTAAAGACAAAAAGAACAAAATAAAAAAGACTGAAAAAGTAAAATTACTCGAAGACGAACAATATTGTCTTTTCGAAAGAAGTTTACACGCAAATTTACCCGGCAAACGCAAAATCGAATATACTATTGAGTACCCAATAGAATGTGACCAATTTGAAATAATTCTACAGTATCGTGACCACATTGGAAATAACTACACACAACTATATTGGATATTTAACGAGAGCGGAAGATTTAGACTAGGGTTTGTTTATCCTAAAACAATTCAAAAAGCAGAGCGAATTGAATTGGACGATGCCGAAAGTTTAAAACTTAAAAATATTCCAGAAAAATTTCACTATACATTGAAAAGACACTTATTTGGAATAATGGCAAATCATTTATTAGAAAACAATGACAATTCAGTTGAAGATAGATGGGAAATAAAATAAAACTGTGCCTAACAATGTATAACCGCAATTACGGCGGATTCGACTACGTCCGAATCCACTCGGAATTGCTAACGTCTGTGCTAAACCGAAAATAATCGCTAATTTAACCCGTAACTGACGGTTATACGAGACCGTTGTACACAAGCTAATGAAACTGACAGACTACCCAGAAAAATTATTTAAATATCGTTCTTGGAGCAATGAATATCATCAAAAGATTTTAACAGAAAATCAATTGTATTTGGCTTCACCAAGTGACTTCAATGACCCAATTGACTGTAGAATTGGAAATAATTATAGCCTCTTGGATACGGATGAAAAAATAGAAGAATATGCAGAGATTATAACTCAAAGACATTGGGATTCTGTAATCAAAATGGGACTTGACCCAAACCAAGAAAAAGAGAGAATAATTAGCGAATTAAAAACAAATATGAATACTGTTCAAAACGGAGATGATGAAAACACATTCAAAATGCAAGACAAACACTTTGGAATTCTCTCGTTAAGCGCAAGATTTGACAGTATTTTAATGTGGTCACACTATGCTGATTTTCATAAAGGTTTTTGCGTGGGGTTTAACGAAGAAAAATTAAGAAAATCTAACTTGTTTGGGAAAGGCGGACCTGTTAGTTATAATGATGAATTCCCTAAAATTGACCCAAGAAATAATAGAACACCTGAAAAGTCATTTTTACAAACACATACAAAAGCTAAAGATTGGAAATATGAAGAAGAATATCGACTAACAAAACTATTCTTCCCTAATGAACCAAAACCTACTGACAGAATTGTTACTGTGCCAACTGATTTTATGACTGAAATAATTTTAGGACTAAAAATATCAGAGGAGCATAAAAACGAAATCGTGAAAATAGGAAAAGAAAAAGGTTTAGAAATCTATCAGATTGAACAAGTACCTTTTGAATTTAAATTAATAAAAAAGCCAGTGTACAACAATGTATAACCGCAATTACGGCGGATTCGACTACGTCCGAATCCACTCGGAATTGCTAACGTCTGTGC
>CANNFY010000002.1 GCA_947504045.1 uncultured Maribacter sp. | reverse complement strand
AAAATCGGTATAAAAGTTTCGTGATATTTCGGTAATTCCATTTATTAATTTGGTTGTTTTTTAATTAAGCCCAACGGTCTCGTATAACCGTCAGTTACGGATTAAATTAGCGATTATTTTCGGTTTGACACAGACGTTAGCAATTCCGAGTGGATTCGGACGTAGTCGAATCCGCCGTAATTGCGGTTATACATTGTTGTGCGTTCGTTTTTATTTTTCTCCAATCCAAATTTTCCCAACAGGGACGAAGAAAATAGTGTCTTCTGTTCCGTCTGAATAAGTGGTTTTTTCTTTTTTAATATCTGCATTTTCTAATTTTTTTAAAAGCCTTCTGTCGGAATATGCATTTTCTATTTTGTCATATTGGTCAATTGGCCACAATAAATCATTTTTCCAATAATGACATTCATCAAGTTTTGGTTCCCATTTAAAGTCAGAACTCATTTGTTTAGTAAACGAGGAATCATTTTGTTTAAAATCGGCTTCTGTAAATAGGTTTTCATAATGTTCAATTCTTTCTCCAAGTGCACAAACAACTTGGGATTTAGATAATCGAGGTTCATTTAACCATATTTTCAGATAATAAGGTTGGTTTATTTTGTCCAATTCTTTTTTCCAACTATCATAAATTTTTTCAAGTCCGTTTATTATCTCTTTTTTTGCTTTTCCTTTTGGTTCAGGAATTTCACTTTTAGTTAATGTCAGATTATCCCAAGGTTGTACATACACTTTTGAATAGCGATATTTGTGTTTAGATAACTGTTCAATATCCAATTCCAAGTATTCCTCAATCCAATTTTGAATTTTCGCAACCTTTCTTTTTAAACCTCTAATTTTCTTGTATTTCACGGTTTTTCTTAAATGACGCACAACGGGTTAGGCTATGATTTGTGCGGGTGTAGAAATTCGGAGAATTTCAAGCCAAGCACAAGCAAAAGCTTTTGCCGTTTTTTAGTTTGAGTTTAAAAATAAGAAAAAAGCTTTTGCGATGATGCAAATCAACAATCATTTCGGCTCGCACAAAAGACCGCATTAATTATAGCCAGTGTTGTAGTGCGTTGTTCTAGCTCAAAATCAAATTTAAATTTTTTAGAACTCTTTTTTTACTTAACAAATAAAGTACGTGAATATAAAGTCTAAAAATAAGAGCTAAAGGAATCAGTAAAGCAAACACACCCATAAGTCCTTTATCAAATTTATTTTCTTTTAAATATTCCATTGAGAATAATATTATCATTCCAATCAGCCATAAAGCATATAGAACAATAAAAGCCGAGTGAGTTTTAGTTTTAATTCTTAATCGACAATTTTTGTCCATCTCAAGGACACCATTCACAATACAAAAAAATCCAATCTTAGAGGAATCTATTATTTTTATTTTTTTGTTTAAAAGGTATCCTATAAATTTTTTCGATGTTTTAGCATTAGTTAAAGTAGTTTTGTATAAAGTATTTGAATTTATTCTTTTTTCTATTTCTTCTAGGTCTAAATCTGTATTTATCAAATAATCTCTACTCTTTAATAAGTCTCTTATTTCATTTCTATTTATTGATAATTTATTTAGGATATTAGAAAGCATTTTATCTTTTTGAAAATCTGTTTTTTGAAATGCACTACAACGGTTTCGTATAACCGTCCGTTACGGGTTAAATTAGCGATTATTTTCGGTTTAGCACAGACGTTAGCAATTCCGAGTGGATTCGGACGTAGTCGAATCCGCCGTAATTGCGGTTATACATTGTTGTAGTGCGTTATTTTTTCATTCAGTTTTTCAAGCCACTTTTCTCTTTCATTAACAACAAAGTCAAATTCATTTCCGTTAATGGTTTTTATTCGAATTCCGTTGTCAATTAGTTTCGCAGTTTTTCTTTTTATTATTTCGCTAATGTTCTCGTAAGGAATATCGGTTTGTCCTTTTTGGATATTTATTTTATGAGAATTAAAAATTACTTTTTTATTTGTTATAAATAATTTACCGCCAATACCTTCTATTCCACGAAATAAATTTGCAGGACCTGCAATTTCAATATTTTCGTCTTGAGTCAATTCAGGTTTAATGTTTTTTCCGATTTTAGAATTAAATTTAGTTCCGAATTTTTGAGTTATATACGGAAATCCAATTCCCATAAATATTCCGAAAAATATCCCTTGAAACAAGTAACTATTCATACTTTGAAATTCTCCATCTAAAAAAAAGTCCATAAGACACATAATTCCAACAAATAAAAGTCCAGTTAAAATTGCTGACACAATTCTAAACTTCCAATTAAGTTTTATCATTTTATTTCCTATTTCCATAAAGTTTGGTTTTAATGCACTACAACGGTCTCGTATATGAAACGTAGCGTGTGAAAAGACGCTGACTTTTCGGATTATGCACGAGCCGAATTTTTAATTTTTTCTTTTTATCTTTATTTATCTAAAAGCCAAATTTAAAAATTTGGCGTTCTTCACAAATACACACAAACCTCTCGGAAATCCTATAATAGCTATGTTTTATATACATTGTTGTGCTTAGTTTTTTTAGCTCAAGGTTTGTTTTATATGCTCAACATCATCTTTATCAAGCTCAAACCATTCTCCACGAAGTCTTTTTTCCGAATAAGTTTCGTGTAATGCTTTTTCAATACTTTCGGCTATTTTTCTAATTGGAAATTTCTTTGACTTAACCATTTCTATTGTTGGTTTTTCGCTTTGTAAAGTCTTTTCTCGATATTCAGGATTGTTTGAAATTCCGATTTTATAGTATCCATTAGCTGTGTCGTGCATTAAATAGACAAAGCAAAAATCCGTTGCTACTTCTTTAATCGGTTCTGTCTGTTTTAATTCAGTCGGTTTATAATTTGGAATAGTCTTTTGAACTAAATCCATATAATCGTTAGCGAACTTTTTAATGACAATTTGAATGTTGTTTTTGGTTGGATAAAATTCATCGCCACTTTTTTCGCCACCTAAAATTTCTCTTTTATCACTAACCAATGAAATTTTCCATTTTTTGAAATTTGAATTGGCAAAAAGTTCGAGTTCGCCTTTAGTTATTAAACCTTTATATTCTAAAATCTTTTCGTTCATTCTATTTTTAGAAGAAACTGGATTTGTAGCCAATTCAAATTGAATTTGTTCTCCGTTTTCAAATAGGAAATTTATCTTGTCAAATTGTTTTGGTCTAATTTGTTTTGGGTCGAAGTGAAATACGATATAATCGTTATTGTCTAAAAAATTGAAGCTGAAGAGAAAGTCAGTTATAAAATTGTCTGATTTAGTTTTAATTCCTTGACTAATTTCAAATCTTGAACTTACTCTATGCCATTTGATGATTGTCGAGTCGGTAAATTCATCGATTATCAAATTTGGCTTATTTATAAAACGTTGCTTAATTCTCTTTTGGTCAGTATCTCGAATAATGTACATTAATTCGTTTGTGTCAAGATGCACAACTTTTTTCGGGTCAATTAGATGAACAAAACCAGCTTTTTTTGAATAGTTAATATGTTTCTTGTATTTAGAATCATTGAATTGAAAAATCGGTTCTCCAATTTTCACAAAAGAGCCATCGTCAATAAGCCATTTGTCAAATGAGTGTTTGAAATCAGGTCCTTTGAAGAACTCTTTAAATTCAAAATTTTCTGTAGAATTTTCGTTTTTGTATTCGCCTTTGGGATGAAGTTTGTAAAAAACTTTTCCGTCTGTTAAAAGTTCATCTTTTTTAGATGTCCATTCTAAAATTCCTGCTTTTGACGCATTTACTATTCCTGCTGAAAACATAAAACCGGCTTGTTCTCCGATACGGATTTTGCAAATTGGTTGGTCAATATCAACCCATTCTCCGTCTTGTTGATTGTACTCGTAAAAGTAAAATGCTTTATTTCTGTCCTTTTCTGGGAAGTCGTTTACATTAAATTCTCCTAAACCAAATTCGGATTGCTTTTCCGATGGATTTTCAGCTTTTTCTTTGTCGGATTTGAATATGTTATTTAGGAATTTCATTCAGTTTATTGGTCAGTTCGGATGTTTTTCAAAATTAAGCACAACGGTCTCGTATAACCGTCAGTTACGGGTTAAATTAGCGATTATTTTCGGTTTAGCACAGACGTTAGCAATTCCGAGTGGATTCGAACGTAGTCGAATCCGCCGTAATTGCGGTTATACATTGTTGGCAACTGGCTTTATATTTCGTTTCATTATATAATCCGTCTGGATTTCATTTCCCATTTTGAAAGGATGAGTTCCAATTATTTTAAATCCATTTTTTTCGTAAAAAGCAATCGCTCTTGAGTTTTTTTCCCAAACACCCAGCCAAAGATATTCTACATTTCTTTTCTCAGCTATTTGAATTGTTTGGTTCATTAAAGATTGTCCAATTTTCTTTCCTTGAAATTTTTTCAACACATAAATTCTTTCTAATTCCATTCCATTCTTATCTTTTATATCCGTTTGAGAATTTCCAAAATTAACTTTTAAATATCCAGAAGTCTCGTCTTTAAATTTTGAGAAATAGAATTCAGAATTGTTGTCAATCAGTTCTTTTTTCAATTTATTTTTATTGAATGAAGTGTTTAAATAAGATTCCATATTTTCAGGTGTATTTTCACTTGAAAAGGAATCTTTGTAGGTAATTCGGCTAACTTCAATTAATTCATTGAGGTTTTTTAAGTCTATTTTTATCAATTTCAATTCACTATTCTGCATTTTTTAGCTTGTTGCCAACGTTCTCGGCTATGATTTCGAACTGGGGAAATAAACATTAGCTAGTCATTATGGTTTAGATTAAAAAAATAATACTATCCATAGAACAATCACATAGCCCAGTTTGAAATATAGCCATTGTTAGCTGCTGGCTTTTTTATCTCGGTGGAGTTAGTTTAGATTCCATCTCCTCATTTGTCCGATATATTTTGTCAGTATTTGGCCAAGCAACATAATAAGTCCAGTTTTTTCCATCACGTGTACAGGCGACAACATATTCTCCATTTGTAACCTCCTTCACATGATATTCTCCACAACCTTTAATTCCGTTCGCAACCATCAACTTACCAATTTTTAAAAATTCGTCTCCAATTGGTTCTCTCCACAGAGTGTTGTAAGTCCGTTCGTCCTCAATTACGTTAGAATTTTCATTATTCAGATTTCCAAGAACTATAATTGCGATTATCAATCCGATAATTATTAAAATCCATTTTTTCATATTGGTTGGTTTTTTGAGCTTGCAGCTAACGGTCTCTGCTAAGCGTAGTACGGAAGTAAGGAAACATTTTCGTTTCCGTTTACGCACTTAGCTAAAGCTTATTGTTTAGTTTTATTTTTTCATGTCCAAAGCTAAATCCATAAGATTTAGCGACTTTATAAATATACTCAAACCATTCGGTTTTGCCCTAAAGTCCGAATTACGTTTAGGTTTTGTTGGCAACTGTGCTTTTTTATTACTCTTGGGATTTTCGAAACATTTGTCTTACGTCTTTTCTGTCCATTATTTGGTCAAATCCTAAATCTCTTTGAAATCGTCGTAATTTTTTTCGATTGAAACCGAATTTTGTAAAAATTTTCCATTTCAAGTATCTCTTATCTTTTTTCCTTTTGAGTCGATGTCCAATCCGAAGCAACATGGTTTCGTACAAAGACCATAAAGCAACAAAATATATAAATGGTATAAAAGTAATAGTCAAAAATATGGGTAATAGAAAGCTTTTTAATGTTGATAAATTTACAACTTCTCCAAAACCTTGATAAATTTTATAGGTAGAATAGATAAGAACTGTAAGCCCAAAAATTGAGGTAAGAAATCTAAATATTTTTTCAACTGCTTTATATTCTGGTTTATCTTTTGTATAAATTTGAGAAACTACTACAATTGTCATTATTGGAATTATTATTAGTTCCATTAGTAATGGGAAGCTGTAGAAATTTGCAATAAATTCGAGAATAACGATTCCTTTAATACTGTCTTTAAAAACTGACTTAAAGTATTTTTTTTCTGACCTTATTTTACTCGATTTTAAAAGCATGGGAAAACCAACGAACATAGGCCAATAGATTGTATCTTTTAGTAATGATGTTTCCCAAACACCAATTTTAACAAGCCCAAGTATTTGTAGTTCAACATAGATTATCAATAGGAGTATTGGGACGATTATCTTGTGTTGAAAGAAAACCCTGATTAATTCTACAAAGGATTTTCCGAAGTTCTTTTTAGTTAATGAATAAATCACCAAGATTGATAACCAAAATAGGATTGCTATTTCTCTTGCGCTAAAAAAGTTAATCATATTTCATTTTTCAGCATTGTTGCCAACGTGTTATATCGAGAACAATATTCCGATTTATCCATTATAAATTTCGGGATAACAGGATATTTTGTTCGCGTTTATTTTTTTCTGATAATTGATTTACAATAATATCTAAAGGACTTGTAATATCTAATAAATCTTTCTTAGTTACATGGGTGTATATCATTGTTGTTTCTGGTTTAGAGTGCCCAAGCAACTCCTGTATGTGCCGTAAACCAATACCATTTTCTAATAAATGTGTAGCGTATGAGTGTCGTAATGTATGCGGGGTTACATGTTTGGTAATTCCTGCAGCTTTACAAGAACGCTGTAAAAATTTGCGTATGCTACTTTCAGAGTATGGTTTTCCAAGGCTGCCTTCTACAAAATAGGTAGAAGGTTTGTAGGTCGTAAAATAATTTTTTAACATTGGCATAAAGCTATCTGCAAGTACAACATATCTATCTTTTCTGCCTTTTCCATTTTCTATAAATATTTGTTTACGGTCTATATGTATGTTTCTTAACTTAAGGTTTGTTAGTTCTCCTATTCGCATTCCTGCAGAATATAATAACGCCAATATGGCTCTATGTTTTAGGTTTTTGGTGTGTCTTATTAAGTCTATTACTTCTTCTTGAGATAAAACTGATGGTAATTTTTTACTTTTCTTAGGTCTTTTAGATTCTATATCTGTAATGGCAGTTTTTGTAAAAAATAATGTAAATTGTTTTAAAGCACTTATCAACTGCCTATGGGTACTTATAGAGTATTTTTTTGCTACAATAATGTCTTCAATAAAAAGGTCTACATGTTTGTTTGTTAGCTCATTAAGTTCTGTTTTTTTAACAAACACTAGAAAATCATATATAAAACCAGAATATACAGAAATTGTACTTTTACTGTACCTTTTTCCTACTAAGTATTTTTTAAAATTATTAAAAAAATTACTTCTTTCTTTAGATAGGGTTTCTTTAATTACTATGCTGTTTTTTTTAAATGCAGTATAGTCTATTTTCCAAGAAGTGTTTTTTAAATGATTATATACTAAAACCTTATTGTTTTGGGTGTTTTTCAGGTAAAAAACTTTATTTGTTTGACTCCAACTAAGATTGTTTAATTTTCTTAAGTGTTCTTTTATCTCATTATTATATTTAAAACGAAAGGCTATTTGAGCTTCTTTTTTATGAAGTAGAGGCTCTACATAAATAGTAGACATAAGTTGTTGTAAATGGTTACTTTAAAAGTAAGTAATTAAGTGGATCAACCAAAAAAATAATATTTAATTTTTTACTATTTCTTTTGTTGTAATATAAAAATTAGGGTTAATATTTAGATCCGTAATAATTTTTGTAGGTGTTGTTGTTTGCCATTTTTCTGAAATAGTTATCCATTTTTCTTTTCCATTTAAAAGTACTTTTATTTGCATTGTAAATCCAGGAACTACATTTGTAAATCTATAAGTTAGTGTAGATTCATTTATAGAATATTCTAGTTCTGGTATTTTTGTAGTACGTAAATATTGATTGAAGAAAAAAGTTAGATCTATATTAGTACTTGTGGTTAAATAATTTTCAATCTCTTGCGTAGTTACTGTACTATGATAGAATTTTTTATTTAAGCCTCTTAAAATGGAACGCCATAAAGTGTCGTTATTAACAACTTGCCTAAGGGTATGTAACATATTAGCTCCTTTATAATACATATCTTTAGAGCCTTCTTTATTTACGTTGTACGGACCAATTATAGGTTTGTCATTTGCAATATTTCTACGCAAGCCTATAACATATTCATTTGCAGCTCTTGTTCCATAATAATAATCTAAAAATAAACTTTCAGAATAGCATGTAAATCCTTCATGCACCCACATATCGGCAATATCTTTATTGGTAATATTATTTGCAAACCATTCATGTCCGGCTTCATGAATAATAATAAAATCAAATTTTAATCCCCAACCAGTACCAGATAAATCTCTACCTAAATATCCTTTATTATATTTATTACCGTAGGTTACAGAACTTTGGTGTTCCATACCTAAATAAGGTACTTCAACTAATTTAAAACTATCTTCATAAAAGGGGTAGGGGCCAAACCAATATTCAAAAGCTTTCATCATTTTAGGGGCATCTGTAAAATGTTTTTTTGCTTTTTCTAGATTAGGGCGCAAAACATAATATTGCATGTCTAATTTTCCTTTTTCCCCTTCAAAAACTTCATTAAAATGTACATAGTCTCCAATATTTACATTAACCCCGTAATTGTTAATAGGGTTTTTTACAAACCAATGATAGGTTTTGGTATTTTCGTGCTCTTCTACTTTTCTAAGCCTGCCGTTTGATATATTCATTAATTCTTTAGGAACGGTAACACTTATGGCCATACTATCTACTTCGTCATACATATGGTCTTTATTTGGCCACCAAACACTAGCTCCTAAACCTTGGCAGCTTGTGGCAATAAACGGCTTGCCAGTTGCATCTTTTTTCCAAGAAAAACCTCCATCCCAAGGTGCTCTTATAGCTTCTTTTGGATAGCCAGAATAGGTAACCACAATTTCATTTAAGTCTCCTACTTTTTGTTTTTTCTTAAGGGTTATAAAATGGGCATTCCCATTAGATTTTATTTTTAGCTTTTTGCCATCTTGGGTTACTTTGGTTATTTTTAAAGGAGGTTGTAAGTCTATTTGAAGTGTTTTTTTTCTTTCTAAAACCTTATATCTAATTAGATTGCTTCCACTGATATATTTTTTATTGGGTTTAACCTCTATATCTAGATGGTAGTAGTTTAAATCCCACCATGCTCTTTCTGGTGTAATACTACCTCTTAACGTATCTTGCTCAGTAAATTGTTTTTTATGATCAGAAAGAAGTCCTTGTCCTTGTAAAGAAGTTATTGCTAGGAAAAAGGTAAAGTAGAGTAGTTTTTTCATATTAAATAGTTAATTAAAAATAGCATTCGGAAAAGTAACAATACTTTCTTTACCATTAGCACCAATAGCTGAAATTCCAAAAAAATAATTATCAATAACAACACCATCTAAAGTATGTTCTAAAACATTACCTACAGTTTTACTATAGTCCCAAGTAGGAGAGGTGGTATATCGCCAATAAATTTTATAACCAACAGCACCTTCTACTTTATTCCATTTAAATTTTGCAGCAGGTTCAACTATGCCTCCAATTTCTACTTTTTTTGGAGAAGGAGGCGCCCATGCAATGGATGCTATGTTTATAGCGTTTACTGCGGTTAATTTTTTATTGTATTCAAAATTTACGTGTTTAGTAAGGTCTCCATATTCTATACCGTTTTCTATTCTGGTATCTTGGTGTTGCTGGATGTAATTTTCATGAGCTTCCATAATACGAATTCCTGCAAAACCGGCATCGTTAAAAGGCCTGTGATGCCCCCCACGACCAAAACGGTCTAGCCTATAAATTAACATAGGATTCATTTCGGGCATATATTTTTTAGTGGTTTTATACACATAACGAGCTAGTTGCCTAGAAATACCATCTACTTCGCCGCCATAAAATCTTCTTGCTTTTCTTTCTTTTTCTGTTTCTGTTGGGGGTACGGGTTCTGAAAATATTCTAAAATCGCGATTACTAACTACGCCATCTACTCCGCTAATATTACCAATCATATCATTATTTAAAATGCCTATAATGTCCCAGCCTTTTTTCTTAGCATAAGCAGCAAAACCTTTACCGCCAAAAAGCCCTTGTTCTTCGCCAGATAAACCAAGGTAAATTATACTGTTCTCAAAGCTATATTTAGATAAAACTCTTGCAGCTTCTAAGGTTCCGGCCATTCCTGTAGCATTATCATTTGCTCCTGGAGCATCTGTAATATAATCGTTAGGGTTGCTTACTCTAGAATCTATATCGCCACTCATTATAATATATCGATTAGGGTATTTTGTTCCTTTTTGAATAGCTACAACATTTACAACCCAAACATCTTTAGTAATTCTACCGTTTGTTCCTTTCTTAACTAAATCTTTCTGATAAAAAACGTCTAAACAATCTTTACAGTTTGTAGATGTTTTAAGAAATTCTTCTTTAATCCATCTTCTTGCAGCTCCTATACCTCTAGTATTAGAAATAGTATCGCTTAAGGTATGTCTTGTACCAAAATTGGCCAAAGTAGTAACATCTTTTTTAATTCTTTCAGCAGAAATGGCGCTAATAATAGCATAAAAATCTGTTTCTTTTTGAGCTAAACAAGTAGTAGAAAAAACTAATAATCCTATTAAAAATAATATTCTCATTTGTTGGTTTTAATTAGACTTTTCTAAAATACAGTATTCTACAATTAATTAAATATGGATTGTTATTTTTTTAAAATAAAAGAGCAGCATTTATACTAAAAGGTTTTTAAAATAGGTTATTATATCGTCTTTTTTAAGATAGCATGTAATAAAATCCCTGAAAAAGGGGTGTTAGTTAAATTTTTATTATTAGTCCTTTGTAATAACAAGAAAGAAATTGAAGCGCTTTATGAAGATGATTTAATAACTGAAGAAGAATATCAAGCTAAAAAAAACAACTTTTAGATTCTATGTAATTGCAGAATTTAGGAAAGTAACTCTTTTATTATTTCAGAAATAAAGTATACTAGTTTTTAATGGCATACCTATTAGAAAAACAGAAAAAATATTAATTTTCGGATGTTTTAAATGATGTTTGTACAAAACCTAGTACACCCACCAAAGGTCCAATAGCTAAGAATGTGTATATATAATTTATAGGTATTAAAGTAGTTAAGTGGGAGAGTAGCTCAATACTTAAAATACTTACAGTAAAACCAAGACAATTGGTAATAGTTAAACCAGTAGCTTTTAAATGTGTAGGAACGGCTTTGGCAACCTGATTAGAAAATTGAGGCGAATCTGCAACTACTGCCATACCCCAAATAACCCATCCAATAATAAAAAAATATGCAGGTAGCCCAAATAATAAGGGCGATAAGATGCAAAATATACCCGATATTAATAAAGATGTAATAGCAACTTTATAGCTTCCAATATATTCTGATAGTATTCCACCAACAATACAAGCAACTCCACCTAAAGCAATTATAGTTCCGGTTGTTAAGGATATAGAAAATGCTTGTCCATTTATAGTATTGTATGTTTTAATAGCAATAGGAGTAAACGCCCAAAAAGCATATAGTTCCCACATATGTCCAAAATACCCCAAAGAAGCTTTTTTAAAAGGCTTAATTTTTAATAAGCTCTTGGCTTCTTTAAATTGTAGTTTGCTAATTGGTTTACAAAATGGACCGTTAGGTACTAAAAAACCTATTAAAACACCCCCAAAAATAGCTAATAAAGAAGTGGTTTTTAGTATTAGACCATAATCCTCTGTTTGCATAAAGCTTTGTATTAAATAGGGGAAAGAAGTTCCGAAAACCAAAGCCCCTACTAAATATCCTAAAGCTTTACCCAGGCCCTTTTCATAATAATCCGATGCAATTTTCATTCCCACCGGATATATACCAGCTAGAAAAAAACCAGTGCCGAATCTTGCAAAAAGTAAATGCCATTTAGAAATGGTTTCGGTTAGCAAACTAAAGTTGCAAATAGCGGCCAATAGTGCCGAATACATAAATACTTTAGACGGTGAAAAGCGGTCTGCCAGCATTAAAAGTGCAAAAACCAAAGTTCCAATAATAAACCCAAACTGCACCGAGGATAGTACATAACCCATTATTTCGGTACCTAATCCTGTTTTTTGTATTAATGTTTCTATGATAGCATTTCCTGCAAACCATAATGTAGTACATGCAAATTGTGCTAAAATAATTATTGGTAATATATACTTTTTAGGCTTCAAAGGTTTTTCTTACTATAAAATTAATACTGTTGGGTACTTTGTCGTTTACAATACAATAAATTACATGTGTACGTATATTATTACGTCAGATTAATTTTATACATAAAAAAATTAGGATACGCTATCCGCAAATTTTCCAATTAGTTCTCGTACTTTTTTGGTGTTAGAAACAAAATATTTAGCGCTTGTTTTTTGTCTACCTACTTTTACAGATACGGTGTTTTCTGGTAGTTCTTCAAACATATATTCATCAGTCCAATCATCTCCCATAGCAAAAATAAAATCAAAATTAGATTCACTTAAAACACGTACTGCTGCTCTACCTTTATTTACATTACTACTTTTTATTTCCATAACCTTGTTGCCATTTAGTACGCTAAGACTGTCGTTACTAGTAAGGCTAGTTAGTACGGTGTTAAGTTCTGTAGCACGTTTTTGTCCAAAATCGGGGTCTGTATTACGGTAATGCCATGCAAGAGAGTAATTTTTTTCTTCTATAAAAGAGCCAGGAGTACGGTCTACAAAAGATTCTAAAACAGGTTTTAATTTTTCCATCCAGTCCGATTTTACATTTTCTAACATAGAAAACTCTTCACCATTTCTAGAAATCCAAACACCATGCTCTACTATCATGTTATATTTTTTATGCAAAAACCATTTGGTAAAGGTTTGTTTGTCTCTTCCACTAATTAAGAAAAGAGTAGTTCCTTTTTGGTTATGAATTTCATCTAAAATTTTGTAGAGTTCTTTATCTGGCGAAGCTTTTTGTGGGTCTACATGAAAATCTGCTAAAGTACCATCATAGTCTAAGAATATTAAACGATTTTTTGCATTAGAATAATCTGTAATAATATTATTAAGAATTTTATCATCCATTTTTTTAGATACAAAAGCTTCGTTGTTTTCTATTTGGTTTTTTAAAGCGGTCATAAATTCTTGTGCCCAAACTTCCACATTATAGCGTTCTAATCTTTTTTGTAAAAACATATTACGTGCCATTTGCTCTTTTTTAGGCATTTTAATAGCTTTTTTAAGAGTAGTAGCTTGGTGTTCAAAGTTATTAGGGTTAATTAGTAAGGCTTCGTTCATTTCATAAGCAGAGCCTGCCATTTCACTTAATATTAGAACGCCTGTTTTATCTGTTCTTGTGGCAATATATTCTTTAGCAACAAGGTTCATACCATCTCGTAATGGTGTTAACCAAGCTATATCACTAGAGGTATATAAATCTATTAAATTTTTAAAAGGCATAGAACGGTAAAAATACCAAATAGGTGTCCAGTTTACTGTAGATAACTCGCCATTTAAACGCCCAACAAGCTCATCTACTTCTTTTTTTAGTAATTGGTATTGTGGTACATTAGATCTAGAAGGAACAGCTAAAATTACTAAGCGTACTTTTTCTTTGTATTCAGGATATTTATTTAAAAAATATTCAAAAGCACTTATACGTTTTGCAATACCCTTACTATAATCTAGTCTGTCTATAGAAAGTATTAATTTGGTATCTGGAGCCGATATTTTATGCTCATCCAATTTTTTTTGAAAATCGGAGCGGTTCTCAGGAGCAAGTGCATTATGGGCAATTGCTGCATCTTTAAATTTCTTATAATCTATTCCCATAGGAAAAGAATCTACTTTAATAACTCTGTTTCCTAGGTTTATATCATTAAAACTAACTTCTAAACCTAAAAGTCTACGAACAGAACTTAAAAAATGTCTTTCGTAATCGTAGGTATGAAAACCTATTAAATCAGAACCAAGTAAACCAGAGAGTAATTCTTCACGCCAAGGAAGTGTTCTAAAAATTTCATATGAAGGAAATGGTATATGTAAAAAGAAACCAATTACTGCATTTGGTCTTTTCTCTTTTATCATTTGCGGCACTAGCATTAACTGGTAATCGTGCACCCAAATAATATCTTCTTCGGTAGAATTTTCTAATATTGCATTGGCAAACTTGTGGTTAACAGACTTATAAGATTCCCAGAAGCTTAGTTCAAATTCGGTATATTCCATAAAGTAATGGAACAAGGGCCAAATAGTTCTATTGCTAAAACCAAAATAATACCCTTCCATTTCTTCGTTAGAAAGTTTTACTTTAGAACAATTATGTTCTGCTAAAGCAGCGTCTATTGCATTGTCTAATTCTTCAGGAGTTTCCTCATCTGTAAGTCCAGACCATCCTATCCATAGGCTTTCACCACTGTTGTGTATAGATTTCATACCTGTAGCTAAGCCACCAACACTTGGAGTAGCAACAATATTTCCGTCAGAAATTTGTAATTGTACTGGTAGTCTATTAGAAATTATTATAGTTTTACCCATGGAATGCTTTTTTAATTAAATTATACTATTTTTCTTACAATAACGATATAATAGTATCAAACTTACTTTAATAAGAATATATGAACAACTTAAATTACGGAATAATTGGAAATTGTAGAAGTGCAGCTATTATTTCTAACACAGGATCTATAGATTGGTGCTGTTTGCCAGAGTTTGATTCTTCTTCAGTTTTTGCAAAAATATTGGACGAAAAAAAAGGTGGTAGTTTTGAAATTCTTGTAGATGAAACCTATTCAATCTCGCAAAGTTATGAACCACAAACATGTATATTAATTACCACTTATAGTAACGGGGACGATGCTTTTGAAGTACACGATTTTATGCCTAGGTATTATAAAAATAAAGAGGAGTACCATGCTCCACCTGAGGTAATTAGGTATATAAAACATAAATTTGGAAGACCACACTTTTCGGTAAAGTATGATCCCAAATTAGAATATGCAAAAGGGGTTACTAATTCTTATATAAAAGACGATTTTATTGTAAGTCTTACAAATCAAGAACAGTTTGATACGATGTTTATGTACACTTCATTTGACAAAAATGCAGTGCTAAATGGAGAAGATATTTTATTACAAAGAGATGGCTATTTTTTAATTTCTTACAACGAAAAACTTTTTGTTCCAGATTTACATAAAATTTATCTAGAATTAGAGCGCACAAAAATTTACTGGCTAAATTGGGTAGATCGCACACCTAAATACAGTAAGTTTAATTCCCAAATTATACGTAGTGCAATGACATTAAAAATGTTAACCTACGATAAAACAGGGGCAGTATTAGCAGCTGTAACTACCTCTTTACCAGAAACAATAGGAGAGGTTCGTAACTGGGATTATCGTTTTTGTTGGATTAGAGATGCCTCTATGGTAATAAAAGTAGTATCAGAACTAGGACATAAAAACTCTGCGAAAAGATATTTACAGTTTATAATAGATTTAATGCCAGATAAAGATGAAAATCTTCAAATTATGTATGGTATTAACAAACAAAAGAAACTTACTGAAGAAACTTTAGATCATTTAGATGGTTACAAAGGCTCAAAACCAGTTCGTATTGGTAATGCCGCATATAAACAAACCCAAAACGATATTTACGGTATTTTAATGGATGTTATACATGCACAATTAATAAAATTTGGTACCGATATAGATAATGGAGAAGAACTATGGGGAATTACAAAAGGAATTGTTTGGATAGTTAATAAGCACTGGAAAGAAGCGGATAAAGGTATTTGGGAATTTAGAGCAGAAGATAGGCATTTTACCTTTTCAAAAGTACTTTGTTGGGTAGCTATTGATAGAGCAATTAAAACTGCCGAAATTCTAGGAAAAACACATAAGATTAAAAACTGGAAACTTTTAGAAGAAGAAATAAGACAAGACATTCATAAGAATGCATGGAATTCTGAAGTAGAAGCTTTTGTACAATCTTATGGCTCTAACGACTTGGATGCAAGTGTTTTACTAATGGAATCTTATGGTTTTATTGAAGCTAAAGATCCTAAGTTTGTTAGCACCGTAAAGGCTATAGAAAAAGAACTTAGTAACGATGGGTTGTTATATAGATATAAAAATGAAGATGACTTTGGATTACCATCTTCGTCGTTTACCATATGTACTTTTTGGTTTATAAATAGTTTGTTTAAGATTGGAGAAGAAGAAAAAGCTTTAGCATTATTTAATAAATTACTAGGCTATAGTAACCATCTTGGTTTGTTTAGTGAAGATATAGATTTTAAAACAAAAAGACTTTTAGGAAACTTTCCACAGGCATACTCTCATTTAGCTATGATAGAATGTGCTATTTTATTTTCTAAAAAGAATGATGAACAAAAGATTCTAGAGTCTATAAGCTAATTTTAAAATATTACTATTAACTAATTTAATTAGTTTGTAATTAGATGATTAATAGAGCTGTTTTTAATTTGTTGTTCTAAAATAAATTAAAAATAGCTCTGTTAAAAAACGTGCTTTTTAGAGCTCACTTTATCTAAAATAATAACAACTTATCGAATAATTAATCTTGTTTATTCATAAAAAATAATCTTTAAACTTTAAGATTTTTTTATGAAAAAAAGATACACTACAAAACAAAAATTTTTACTTGCAATAACAGCTATAATATGCCTATCTGCAGGACCTTATTTTGCATTATCAGGACTAGAAACTGCAGAGCCAATGGGGGCTTTTTTAAATAACACCTTTCCTTCTAGTTTAGATAATCAACGAACAACAACCGTAGAAATATCTACAACATCTCCAACCTTTTCTACTGCAATGGGTGGGTTTCAAGATCCACGTTCCGATAATTTTTTTGTTATTCAAAGAAATGGTCAAATTTTTTATTACAATTTAAATTCAACTTCTAAAGCCAAAAATCTTTTTTTGGATATTTCAGATAATGTGTGGACTGGTCAAGATTCTGGACTTTTAGGTTTTGCCTTTCACCCAGATTTTGGAGATGCAACTTCTGAAAACAGAAATTATATTTATACTTTTTATGTTACTATCCGTAATAATGTAAAATATATTAGAATATCTAGGTTTACTAAAGAGGATAATGCCTTAACTGCAGCAGCAAGTAGCGAACAAATTTTAATAGAACAAAGATTAGATTTTACAACATCAAATTTACATAGAGGAGGGTCTTTAATTTTCGGAAACGATGGGTATTTATATATATCTATCGGAGACTTAGGGCTTGCCGATGAATCGCAAAATATTACGAATCGTTTACTTGGTGGAATTCTTAGGATTGATGTGGATAAAAAAGGGGGTACTTTTTCGCACCCAATCAACAAATCTCTTCAATCTATTGCTCAAGGAATTTCGCAAGAATATTATATACCTAACGATAATCCATTTAATAATGTGCAAGACGCCTTTCAAGAATACTATTCATTAGGTTCAAGAAATCCACACAAAATGTCTATAGATAGGCAAACGGGTATAATTCTTATTGGAAATGTAGGTTCTAATAGTGGAGAAAAAAAAGAGGAAATAAACCAGTTAGAAAAAGGAGCTAATTATGGTTGGCCTTTTAGAGAAGGAACAGAAGACAGACCTGATTTAATGCAAAGACCCAGTACAATTATAGGCACTATTAAAGACCCTTTATTTCATTACGTGCATGGTGGAGGTAGCAATTGTATTGTTGGAGGATATATTTACCGAGGTACAGCACACCCTGCTTTAGTTGGTAAATATGTATTTGGAGATTATGGTAGTAATGCAATTTGGTCTATAAATTTAGATGGTACAGATCAGCAATTATTAGCAACATCCTCAGTAAGATTTGCTACAATGGCACAAGATAGCTCTGGAGAAATTTATATTGGAGCAATAGGCAACCATCCTTTATATAGTTTAAATTTTGAACCAATAAATGATAATGCAGGGGCATTATCTCCTCCACAATTACTATCGCAAACAGGTTTGTTTACTAATACGGAAGATTTAACAATTTCTGAGGGTATAATCCCATATACCGTAAATGCAGCTTTATGGTCCGATAATAGTGAAAAACAAAGGTGGATAGCTATACCTAATGATGGTGTACATAATACTCCTGAAGAACAAATTTCTTTTTATGAAAAAACAGATTGGAAGTTTCCAACAGGAACAGTATTAATAAAACATTTTGAGTTAGCTCTAGATCAAAATAAACCAGAAGAAACTACAAAATTAGAAACAAGGTTTATAGTGCTTACCGGTAATGATGAGTTTTACGGACTTACGTACAAATGGAATGCAGAAGGTACAGATGCAGAGCTTATAGTAAACGGAGAAGATATAGATTATACTGTATTTGAAAAGAATGGTCAAACAAGAACACAAACTTGGCATTTTCCAGGTCAGTCCGAATGTCTTGTCTGCCATACAAATGCATCAGGAGGCGTACTTGGGCCAAAAACCAGCCAATTTAATGGAGATAATTTTTATACAGCTACAGGGCTTTTTGCAAATCAATTAGAGACATTTGATTTTTTAAATATTTTTGATAAAAATTTAGATAGCGAAGAAATTCCTAAACTAATAACTTCCAGAAATATACATGATGAATCTGCATCGGTGGAGCAAAGGGTTCGATCCTATTTAGACGCCAATTGTGCTGGGTGCCACAGACCAGACGGAGGACCACGTTCAGAATTTGACTTGCGTTTAACTACTAGTTTAAACGATCAAAAATTAATTATGGCTGAGGTTATTGAAAATTTAGGAATTGATGATGCTAAAGTTATATTTCCAGGAAATCCACAAAAATCAATACTTTACACCAGAACAAATCAAGCCAATACTTTAGACGCAATGCCACCATTGGCTAAATCTTTAGTAGATGAAGAGGCTGTTATGTTAATTGAGCAATGGATAAACTCTTTAGAAGAAACTGGGGGTGGTTGGTTAGCAACTTATTACACAGATAAAGAGCTAAATAATAAAGCTTTTGAGCGTAATGATTTGTCTATAGATTTTGATTGGACTACTGTGCCTCCTACTAGTAATTTTCAAGAAACGGAGTTTTCTGTATCATGGGAAGGAATACTAACAACTCGTTTTAATGAAGAATACACTTTTTCTTTATTAAGCGATGACGGAGTAAGAATGTGGGTAGACAATGAACTAATTATTGATGATTGGAATGTTTTTGCATTAAAAGAAAATCAAGGTAAAATAGCACTTTCTCAAGGAGAGCATAATGTAAGAGTAGAGTATTTTCAAAACGCAGGAGAGGCTAATATTCATTTATTTTGGGAAAGCGAAAGTCAATCACGAGAGTTAGTTCCGGCAATGTATGTAAAACCAGCCGTTATAAATGAAATACCAGAATCTTCTATCGGAGAGGTAAATACAATTAGTATAGACCATAATTGGAAAACGGTGTACTTTGAATCTGAATATAATAATCCAGTAGTTATTGTAGGTGGCTTAAGCTATAATGGCGGAAACCAGTCTACAGTTAGGGTAAGAGAGGTAAATTCTAGCAGTTTTCAAGTAAAAGTTGACGAGTGGGATTGTTTAGATGGTAGCCATACTATAGAGCAAACATCCTATTTGGTTGTGGAAGCAGGTATTTATGAGCTAGAAAATGGAAAAATACTTCAAGCAGGAAATCTTGAAAATGTTACAGATAATTGGGAGTCCCAAACTTTTGATATTGAGTTTAATCAAACTCCTTTAGTTTTTGGACAATGTATTACCAATAATGAAGAGGATGCAGTAAATGTATTTTTTGATGAAAATGTAACTTCTACAACAGAAATTTCTTTAAAATTAAAAGAACAGGATAGAGCAACCGGTGGGCATTCTGCAGAAACGGTTAGTTGGGTAGCTGTAGAATCTGGTACTATTTCTAATAGCACTAATAATTTTGAAATGAACACTAGTGGTAGGGTAGTTGATGAAATTTGGGAAACCATATCATTTTCTCAAACATTTCAAAATACCCCATTATTCATAGGTAATATTGCCTCTGAGTATGGAGGGGATGCAGCTGCTCTAAGGTATCAAAATTTAGGAAGCCAATCTGTACAGGTATTTGTAGAAGAAGAAACTTGTGGAGATACCGAAATAGGACATACTAATGAAGAGGTAAATTATATGGCTTTTGCTAATGCAGGATTTATAAATGGAGTTAATTTGATTATAGATAACCCTCCAAGCAATATTAATTTAGCTCTTACTAAACCAACAGAGCAATCTACTACATCACATGGTGGAGTAGCTTCAAGAGCTGTAGATGGAAACGTTAGCGGTAATTGGAAAGATGGTTCAGTAACACATACAAAAGGTTCGCCAGGTAGTACTAATCCATGGTGGAAAGTAGATTTAGGAGCTGTTTATCCAATAGGTGATATACATATTTATAATAGAACAAATTGTTGTTCAAGTAGGCTAAATGGAGCTAAAGTAATGGTAGGAAGTATAGATAGTAATACTCCTTCAGATTATATAGAGGTAGCTACATTAAACGATACTTCTGAACAAATTATAAACGCTGAGGGCGTAGAGGGGCAGTATGTTTATATATATTTAGAAGGAAATAATAAAATTCTTTCTTTAGCAGAAGTGGAAGTTTATGAAGGAGAAAAGTCTTTTCAAGCAATATCTTTAATATCTCCAGTATTGTATGATGAAAATGATGTTACAATTTATCCTAACCCATTAAATTCTGGGCAAAATATTATTGTAAAGTTCAATTCAAACTTAACTACAAGAGGAGCAATCTCTATAATTAATATGAATGGACAAATAGTAAGTATAAAAGATTTTTCTGTGCAAATTGGTAATAATTCGCAAGAAATTAGCACCAATAGTTATAGTTCAGGAATGTATATAGTTATGTTGCGTTTTAATGGGAACGAGTTTACTAGAAAAGTATTTGTAAATTAAGAGCTTACCATTTATATGCATTACTTCGTAAGAGTAATTAATGTATAAAATAAAAAAGTCCACTCAAAGCGAGTGGACTTTTTCCTTCTATTTGAAAACCGCAGTTTTCTATTTGAATTAGCTAAAGGTATAACCATTTTCTGCAGCTACTTTATTCGCAATATGTGTGCGTAAAGCTACTACGTTTGGTTGATTAGTATATTTTGTAAAACGTTTAAGTCCCATCAACATCATACGTTGCTCATCTCCACTAGCAAAAGAAACAATGGCTTCTTTTCCTTTTTGAACAATAGTATCTACAGCAGTATATAAATATAATTTAGACATTGCTATTTGTGTTTCTTGAGCATCTTGGCCAAAACGTTTTGCGTTTTTTTCAGTTCTTAAAATAGTTGATTCCGCCATATAAATTTCAATTAAAATATCTGAAGCAGATAACATTAATTGTTGGTGGTTTTCTAATTCTGGTCCAAATTTTTGAACGGCAGCACCAGCAACCATTAAAAATACTTTTTTTAATCTTTTTATTAAATCTTTTTCTTCAGAAAATAATTCTGAAAAATCTGGAGTATCAAAAGAAGGTATTCCCATTAACTCTTCGGCAACAGCAGTTGCAGGTCCTAGTAAATCTACATGCCCTTTCATTGCTTTTTTAACCAGCATTCCTACGGCAAGCATTCTGTTAATTTCATTTGTACCTTCGTAAATACGAGCAATTCTAGCATCTCTCCAAGCAGATTCCATTGGTGTGTCTGCAGAAAAGCCCATACCTCCAAAAATTTGAATTCCTTCATCAGTACAGTTTTGTACGTCTTCAGAAACAGCTACTTTAAGAATAGAGCACTCTATAGCATATTCCTCTACACCTTTTAACTCTGCTTCTTGGTGTGTGTTTCCAGAAGCTTCTCTAATAGCAATTCTATCTTCAATATTTTTAGCAGCTCTATAACTAGCAGATTCTCCTGCATAACAATTGGTAGCCATATTTGCAATTTTAGCTTTAATAGCGCCAAAATTCATAATAGGGGTTTTAAATTGCATACGCTCATTAGCATAGTTAGTAGCTTCTCCAATTACTCTACGTTGTGCATCTAAACAAGCAGCTGCTAATTTTATACGACCAACATTAAGAGCGTTCATTGCTATTTTAAAACCATTTCCTCTAGTAGAAAGCATATTTTCTACAGGCACCTTGGTTTCGTTAAAGAATACCTGACGAGTAGAGGAGGAGTGTATCCCTAATTTCTTCTCTTCGTCTCCTAAAGTAATTCCATTACTTGGGTCATTTTCTACAATAAAGCCAGTAATATTTTTATCATCTTCTATTCTAGCAAAAACTATAAATACGCTACAAAAACCAGCATTAGATATCCACATTTTTTGTCCAGAAATACTATAATGTTTACCATCTTCAGATAAAACCGCTTTGGTTTTTCCGGAGTTAGCATCAGAACCAGCTCCAGGTTCTGTTAAACAATATGCGCCAAACCATTCACCTGAAGCTAATTTTGGTACATATTTTTGTTTTTGTTCCTCAGTACCATAAAGAGTAATTGGCATGGTGCCAATTCCTGTATGAGCTCCAAATGCGGTACTAAAAGAGCCAGTTGCACCAGAAATATAGTCACACACTAGCATTGTAGAAACAAAGCCCATACCCATTCCTCCATAAGCTTGTGGTACTGCAATACTTAATAAACCAAGCTCACCAGCCTTGCGCATGGTTTCTTCGGTATACGCATAGTCTTTTTTCTCAAAACGTTCCCAGTGCGCCCAAAGTTCTCTGTCAACAAATTCTTTGGTACTATCACGCATCATTTTATGCTCTTCGGTTAAATCTTCAAGTGTAAATATGTCTTCACAATTTGTTTCTTTTACAAGGAATTGGCCTCCTCTTAGTATGTCTTTTTCTGTAGCTTCCATGTTTTATAGATTTTAGATTAAAGAGTCAATAATCAAGATTTTTTAATTGTATTCTAGATTTGAAACTTACGGTTGTTTTTTATTTTAAAAATTCAAAAATTCCTGCTGCGCCTTGTCCTGTGCCTACACACATGGTTACCATTCCATATTTTCCTTGCATATTTCTTTTACGCATTTCATCAAATAACTGAACAGATAATTTAGCTCCTGTACAACCAAGTGGGTGTCCTAAAGCAATTGCACCACCATTTACATTTACAATGTCTTGGTTAAGGTTTAGCTCGCGCATAACGGCTAAGGATTGTGAAGCAAAAGCTTCATTAAGTTCAATCAATTCAATATCCTCTTGTTTTAAACCTGCTTGTTTTAGTGCTTTTGGAATAGCTTTAACAGGTCCAATTCCCATAATGCGAGGTTCTACACCAGCAGCGGCATAATTTACTAAACGAGCAATAGGTTCTAGATTTAATTCTTTTACCATATCTTCACTCATTACCATTACAAAAGCAGCACCATCACTCATTTGTGAAGAGTTACCTGCGGTAACACTACCACCAGCAGCAAAAACTGCTCGTAATTTTCCTAAAACTTCTTTAGAGGTTCCTTTTCTAGGTCCTTCATCTTTAGTTACGGTATATTTTTTAGAGGCTTTTTTTCCGTTTTCATCAATGTATACTTGTTCTACATCAATAGGAACAATTTGATCTTGAAAACGATTTTCAGCTTGTGCTTTTAAAGCTTTCATATGTGAATTATAAGCAAACTCATCTTGATCTTCTCTAGAAACTTTAAATTGATTGGCTACTGCTTCTGCAGTATTTCCCATTCCCCAATAGTAATCTTCATGTCCGGCTTTTACTAAATCATAGTTTAGCTCTGGTTTATTACCTGTCATAGGAACAGAGCTCATACTTTCTGCTCCACCGGCAATTATACAATCTGCCATGCCTGCTTGAATTTTGGCAGTTGCTATACCTATGGTTTCTATTCCAGAAGAACAAAAACGATTTACAGTTACTCCAGGAACATCTACAATATCTAGACCCATTAAAGAAATTAGTCTAGCCATATTTAGTCCCTGAGAACCTTCTGGCATTGCATTACCTACAATAACATCATCAATACGTTTTTTATCAAAATCTGGCAACTCTTTCATCATATACTCAATGGTTTCGGCTGCTAGTTCATCTGTTCTTTTAAAGCGGAACACTCCTTTAGGAGCTTTACCTACTGCG
The DNA here is from genome assembly GCA_947504045.1 of uncultured Maribacter sp. GTDB lineage: Bacteria > Bacteroidota > Bacteroidia > Flavobacteriales > Flavobacteriaceae > Maribacter_B. Next base: position 669,622 of record CANNFY010000002.1, on the reverse strand, counting down.
GTTCTATATGCTTTAACTATATACGCTTGTTTCATTTTTTGTGCTTTAGGCTATTAGCTTTTGGCTATAGCAATATATTGTTTATTAAAATGTGCCAATAGCTATTATATATTGGCAAATAGCTTAGTAATCTTAATTACGTAATGGTTTTCCTGTTTTTAACATGTGTTGTATACGCTCTAAAGTTTTACGTTCTGTACATAAGGATAGAAAAGCTTCTCTTTCTAAATCCAATAAATATTGTTCGTTAACTCTAGTAGGTTCGGATAAATCGCCTCCAGCCATTACATAGGCTAATTTATTTGCGATTTTCTTGTCATGTTCACTTATGTAATGGCTTGCTTCCATAGAGTCTGTTCCTACTAAGAACATTCCAAGAGCTTGTTTACCTAAAACTTTAATATCTTTACGTTTAACAGGTTTTGTATACCCAGATTCTGCCATTAGTTTAGCGTGTGCTTTTGCAGTTGCTATTTGGCGATCTTTATTTACCACAACAATATCTTTTCCTTTTTGAAGTATGCCTAAGTCATAAGCTTCATATGCTGAGGTAGATACTTTTGCCATACCGATAGTTAAGAAGTATTCTTGAAGAACGTTAAGTTCTACGTCTCCTTTACTAAATAGGTCCGATGCTCTAACAGTAAATTCTTTAGAACCACCACCGCCAGGAATAACCCCAACACCAAATTCAACTAATCCAATGTACGTTTCTGCTGCAGCAACCACTTTGTCTGCATGAAGCGAGAGTTCGCAACCACCACCAAGTGTCATACCGTGTGGGGCAGATATAGTAGGTATAGAAGAGTAGCGCATTCGCATCATAGTGTCTTGGAACATTTTAATAGCCATATTTAGCTCATCATATTCCTGCTCAACGGCCATCATAAAAATCATTCCAATATTAGCTCCAACAGAAAAATTTGCGGCTTGGTTACCAACCACTAAACCTTGAAAATCTTTTTCTGCTAGGTCTATACCTTTATTAAGACCAGCTAAAACATCACCACCAATAGTATTCATTTTAGATTGGAATTCTACATTCAGAATACCATCTCCAATATCTTCTATTACAACACCACTATTTTTAAATACTTCTTTAGTTTTTCTAATATTGTCTAATAGTATAAAAGCATCTTGACCAGGTACTTTTTTCATAGATTTAGAAGGAATGTCATAGAAAAAAGTTGCACCATCTGTAACGGAATAAAAACTTGTTATTCCTGCTTCCTTCATGTCTGTTACCCAAGAGGCAATTTCTAGACCTTCCGTTTTGGCGAATTCTAATCCTTTTTCTAATCCTACAGCATCCCAGATTTGAAATGGGCCATGTTCCCATCCAAAACCAGCTTTCATAGCATCATCAATTTTGTAAAGTTCATCCGTAATTTCTGGAATACGATGCGAAACATAAGCAAATAGGGCGCCAAAACTTTTACGGTAAAATTCACCTGCTTTGTCTTTTCCTGCAGTAAGAACAGAAAACCTGTCAACTACTTTGTCTATGGTTTTTGTAAGTTCTAGTGTAGCAAATTTTGCACTTTTTTTAGCACGATAGTCCATCGTATCTAAGTCTAGCGTTAAAATTTCGCTTTTTCCTTTATCTCCTTTTACTTTTTTATAAAAACCTTGGCCAGATTTGCTTCCTAACCATTTGTTTTCCATCATGGTGTTAATAAAATCTGGAAGCTTAAATAAATCTAAACGTTCGTCTTTTTTACAATTTTCATGTATACCATTAGCAACATGTACGAGTGTATCTAAGCCTACAACATCTACGGTTCTAAAAGTAGCAGATTTTGGTCTTCCAATTACTGGTCCAGTAAGTTTATCCACTTCTTCAACAGTCATACCTAGTTCTTTAACTGAATGGAATAAACTCTGAATGCTAAAAATACCAATACGGTTACCAATAAATGCAGGAGTGTCTTTTGCAAGAACAGATGTTTTTCCTAAATACTGTTCTCCATAGCTATTTAAAAAGCTTAATACTTCCGGAGAAGTTTTAGGACCTGGAATTATTTCAAATAATTTTAAATATCTGGCAGGGTTAAAAAAGTGAGTTCCGCAGAAATGTTTTTGAAAATCATCACTACGGCCTTCACTCATAAATTTGATTGGAATACCTGATGTATTTGAAGATATTAAAGTTCCGGGGGTTCTATGTTTTTCAATATTCTCGAAAACCATTTTTTTAATATCTAAGCGTTCTACTACCACTTCAATAATCCAATCTACCTTAGCAATTTTAGCAATATCATCTTCTAAGTTACCAGTTGTAATTCTACTAGCAAATTTTTGACTGTAAATAGGGGATGGTTTTGATTTTAATGCGGTAGTAAGCGAGTCGTTTACTAAACGGTTTCTTACAACTTTATCTTCTAAAGTAAGTCCTTTTGCTTTTTCTTTATCATTCAGCTCTCTAGGAATAATATCTAATAACAAAACTTCTACTCCAATATTTGCAAAATGGCATGCTATTCCGCTTCCCATTATACCAGAACCAATGACGGCAACTTTATTAATATGCTTGTTCATTAAATTACTATTAATTATTAATGTTATTATCTTTAGTGTATATTTTTTTATCGGCTATAAGCTTATTTATAGTTTCTGTTACTTCAAAAAAGTTTTTTAATTGTTCTGGAGTAACATTTTTTTTAACAGCATCGTTAAAAACTAAAACAACTTCTTTAGAATCTTTTCTTTTCTCTAAGCCAAATTCTGTTAGATGAATTAAAACTCCACGACCATCTTTAGGGTTTGGTTTGCGTTTTATTAAGCCTTTTTCTTGCATACTTTTAAGTATTCTGGAAAGACTTGTTGCTTCCATTCCCATTTTTGGACCTAAAGCTGTAGAAGGAGTGCCAGTTTTAGGGTCTATGCTTAATAAGGTGAAACCAACTGCCATTGTGGTTTCAAATTCTTTGGCTTCTTCATTATACATTCTTGCAACAGCTTGCCATGTGGCTCTTAAAGCATAATCTATAGTTAGTTCCTTCATACTTGGTTTATTTTGATGGCAACCAAATATACAAAAAATTTACTATGCATGCATAGTAAATTTAGAAAATTTATAATTAGTAGTATTTTTTATGAACTAAAGTTCTTGGTGTTCATAAATATCATTATAAAGAGATTTGTATTTCTCTTTTATAATTTTTCTTTTAAGTTTAAGGGTAGGGGTAACATGTCCACCATCTATACTCCAAACATCTGGGGTTAGTCTAAATTGCTTTACTTTTTCCCATTTTGCAAAGTCTAAATTAGCATTGTCTACCTCTTGTTGTATTCTTGAAATTACTTTTTGATTGCTAATTATTTCATCGGGGGTATTTACAGATATACCTTGCTTTTTACACCACTCCGTAATAAATTCAAAATTTGGTTGTATTAATGCGGCCGGCATTTTTTCTCCTTCACCAACTACCATTATTTGATCTATAAAACGAGATTGTTTAAACCTATTTTCTAATAATTGAGGAGCTACATATTTACCTCCTGAGGTTTTAAACATTTCTTTTTTACGGTCTGTAATTTTTAAAAAACCTTCATTATCTACTACACCAATATCTCCAGTATGAAAATAGCCATCTATAATTACACTATTTGTTTTTTCTTGGTCTTTGTAATATCCCATCATTACTTGCGGGCCTTTAACACATATTTCTCCGTCTGGTGCAATTTTTACTTCTGTTTGGCCTATTAATTTTCCTACGGTTCCTATTTTAAAGCCATTATCTCGCATATCATTTACAGATATAACAGGAGAGGTTTCTGTTAAACCATAACCTTCCATTACTCCAAATTCTGCGGCATTAAAGACTCTAGATAATCTTGGTTGTAAAGCGGCACTACCAGATGCTATAAGAGATAAGTTACCTCCTAAAGCTTCTTTCCATTTACTAAAAATTAATTTTCTAGCAACTTTTAATTTAATATCGTACCACCAACCATTATTTCCGTATGGTTCATATCTTAATCCTAAATGTACTGCCCAAAAAAATAATTTCTTTTTAATGCCTGTTAGTTGTGTTCCTTTGGCAATTATTCCATCGTATACCTTTTCTAAAAGTCTAGGAACGGCAGTCATTACATGAGGCTTAGCCTCTTTTAAATTATCGCTAATTTTATCCATAGCTTCGGCATAGTAAACCGTAACACCTCTATATTGATATAAATAAATAAGCATACGCTCATACACATGGCATAATGGTAAAAAACTTAAAGAAACGGTATTACCATCTTCTATTGGAAATCTAGCAGAACTTTCTAAAGCGTTACTTACTAGGTTGTTATGAGACAGCATTACACCTTTAGGTTTACCTGTTGTACCAGAGGTGTAAATTAAAGTTGCTAAATCGTCTGGTTTTACGGCATCTTTTAATTCTTCTACCCTGTTTTGATTGCTAGTGTCTTTTCCTAAAGATAAAACCTCATTCCAACTTTTACAATCCGACAAGTCGTCAAAAGAATAAACATCAATTAAATGTGGAGTATCTTTTCTAACTGCCTTTATTTTACTAAGTACTTCGTCACAAGAAACAAAACAATATTTTGCTTCAGAGTGGTTTAGTACATATGCATAATCTTCTTCAGAAATTGTTGGATAAATTGGTACATTTTGCGCTCCTAATTGTAATACACCTACATCTATAATATTCCATTCGGTTCTATTGGTAAGAGATATTACAGCAATTTTATCATTAGGTTTAACTCCTAATCTTAAAAGCCCTCTACTAATTGCATTTGCTTTATCTAAATATTCTTGGGTTGATGTAAATTCCCATGTTCCATTTTTTTTTGAAACTAGAGATTTTTCTAAATTAAATTTTTCTTGTTGATAATAAGGAAAATCAAAAAGGCGGGTAACTTTATGCATATAATATATGTTGATAAGAATTGCAAAATAAGAAAAGGAAACTATATTTTAAAATGATATTGTTAAAATTAAGACTATTTTTTTAGTAATTATTAAATTTTAACATAGAGCGGTAAAGTTAAGATATTTACATTAAACGAGTTTTTCCATTCATCTACAATAAAATGGTTTTAATCTAGTTATATACAGCATTCATCTAAATGTAAGAAAAATCTTATAAGATAAATATTATGTTTACTTAATATTGATTAACCCAAATCTTTTAAAAATGAAAAAAAACTACTCTTTTTTAAATTACATAAGGTGTGCTGTAACCTTATTAGTAGCCTTATTTTCTAATATTTCATCAAAAGCGCAATCGGAACCTTTTTTGTGCGATTATAATGCTTATTTGTTTCAGTATAACGATATATATGCTTTAGATTTAGCATCTGGAAGCTCTTATTTGGTTTCTGAAAATGTAACACCTGGTAATATAAATGGTGTAGGTTACAATTCTACAGATGGGTATATTTGGGGCTATTTATCTAGTCCACAAAAAACAATTGTTCGTATTGGGAAAAACTTTGAAGTACAACAATATACTTTTCCAGAATTGACTACAAATAATAAGTATGTTGGTGATATTTCTATTGATGGTATATATTACTTTAAAGGAGGAGGAAGTTCGTATTACAAGATAGATTTAAATCCAGATTCAGAAACATATTTAGAATATTTAGGAGAGTTTACATTAAGCAAGAGTTTATCTATAGCAGATTGGGCTTTTAATGCCGCAGATAATAAATTGTATACTGTAGAAAAAGGCTCTAATCATTTGTATCGTATTGATCCAGATACAGGTGTGGTTACAGATTTAGGTCTTGTACCAATTCTAACAGGTCTTAATTATACTTTTGGTGCTGTTTATTTTGATGTTGATGGTAACTTTTACATATCGGCTAACCAAACAGGTTCTGTATATAAAATAAATGAAGTTCAGAGTATTATTAATGGAATAATGACTTCTAATATTTTTGCTTTTGGTCCTGCGGCTTCTAGTAATGATGGTGCTCGTTGTCCTACAGCACCTGTACCACAAGAAGATTGTATTAATGGTATTGATGATGATGGAGATGGTTTAGTAGATTGTGATGACCCTTCTTGTTCTGGTATTAGTGCTTGTCCTGTAATTACTCTTACTTCTGGAGGTAACTCTGGTGGTTTAGAAAGTAATGATAGATTAGCAAATTTAATTACCAAAAGAAATTATAATAGAGCTAAAACAAATTACAAGTTTGATAAATTATTAGCAAAAACAGTTAAGAAAACTATTAATTATAAAAAGGGTAGTAAAACATCACCTTCAGAAATACCATTAAATACCTTAGTTCCTTTAAGTATTATTGGAGAAACTAGTACAATAGAATCTTCACCTGCAGATTTATTAGATCTTACAAATGCATCAGACATTTATTCTGTAGATTATTTAAAAGATACAGAAACTGTAAGTGCTTTAATGGTTATAAAAACAGATGATAAAGTATACGAACACAGTAAATTTATTTGTGATCGTTTCTTAGGGGCAGAGTTACTATCTGTATCTACCATACAAATAAGAGAAAAAGACTTTATTAAATCTAGAATTAAACAAGCAGATGGTAATATAGAATTTGCATTAACCTTTTCTGCAAGATTAGATGAAAGTCAAAAATTTGTAATTGAATCGCACTGGAATATAGATGCTTATGAAGACAATACTATGTATTATAATTTTCAAGTTTGGTCCAATTCTGTAGACGATTTAGTGTTATTAGGCGAAGAAATTTTAGATTTATTAGAGGCAAATGCAGAAATAACAGATTATTCGGGTTCTACACCGCCACCAGTATTTGTAAAATCTGCTAGCTATAAAAATGGAAAAATAAATATGAATATTGTTAATAATAACAATACAAAAGAGATTTATTTAGATGGTGGTTTAAAAAGAACAGAAACAGCAGAAACTTCTTCTATGAGTTTACAGGCTAGTATAAATGGCTATATAGATTCTGTTGCTGTAAATACAGGTTCTTTATTCGATTTTGGTTTTAGAGTGGAAAATAGTAATGGAGATACCCCAGACGATTTATTTGTTGCCGATGCTCCATGGGGGTTAGACGATTCTGCCAATAGTACTACCATAAATACATATGATGTTTTACAGAACGAATCATCTTATACAGGAAGTGGTTTTAGAGTAGAAAGAAATATATCGGTTTCTGGTACAACGCAAGATTATATAGGGGTTTATAGAGCTTTTAGTCCAAGATTTTTAGCAGTAGACTTATCAGAATATAAGAATATGTCTTTTGAGGCATCTGGAACAGGAACTTTAGAAATAAAATTACAAAAAGGAGATGGAGAAGAGTTTACATCAGAAGTGCAACTAACAGAAGCTACGCAAAGTTATTCTATTCCTGACGAGGTTTTTACAAATAGTAATGGAAATACCTCAGATTTTTCTAGTCTAAAAGTTTTAACTTTTATATTAAAATCTTCTGATGGAGAAATGGTAGAAAAAGTATTAAATCTAGCAAATTTAGATTTTAATAATACAGAGCCTAGTTACGAGTATGTTCTTACAAATACTAAAAAATCGGTATTAATGCCTAATCCGATAGAAACAGAAGCTACTTTATATTTTTATGAAGAAAGTGCAGCTAAATATACATTTGAAATATATACAATAGGTGGGCACTTATTATCTTCTTATAGTTTAAATGGTGATACGCATCAAGGACAAAATGAAATAGTAGTGTATAAAAAGAATCTTCCTTCTGGAATTTATTTATACAAAATTACGAGTACAAATGATAAAACCTGGAGTGGAAAAATGGTAATTAAATAATAGATTAGTGGCTTAGTTTGTAAAAAGGCTTTAATTTCTTTTCGAAAATTAAAGCCTTTTTTATTACCTTATTTTTTCTGTTTAACAGCCCAGTTATATGCATTTTCAAAAGCTTCTAGCCAAGGCGAAACATCATCTTGTCTATCTGCTGGGTAGTGCGCCCAGTTCCAAGGGAAAGTAGAACGCTCAAAGTGTGGCATTGTTACTAAATGACGACCTGTAACATCGCACATCATAGCGGTGTTATAATCACTACCATTAGGGTTGGCAGGGTAGCCTTCATAACCATATTTTGCTACAATTTGATATTTGTTTTCTTCATAAGGTAAATTAAATTTACCTTCTCCATGTGATATCCAAACTCCTAGAGTATTTCCGGCTAATGAAGATAGCATTACAGAATTGTTTTCCTGAATTTTAACCGATGTAAAGTTGCTCTCGTGTTTGTTAGAATTGTTATGTACCATTTTGCCATGTGTTTCATGGTCTGGGTTTATTAAATCTAGCTCCATAAATAACTGGCAACCGTTACAAATACCTACAGAAAGTGTATCTGGTCTTGCAAAGAAGTTCTTAATTACTGCATTTGCTTTTTCATTGTATTTTATGGCTCCAGCCCATCCCTTAGCACTTCCTAAAACATCGGAATTAGAGAACCCACCAACAGCACCTAAGAACTGTATATCTTCAAGAGTTTCACGACCAGAAATTAAATCGGTCATATGTACATCCTTAACGTCAAAACCTGCTAAATACATAGCATTTGCCATTTCTCTTTCTGAGTTACTTCCTTTTTCTCTTAAGATAGCTGCTTTAGGGCGCTTTGTAGGTCTTGGACTTATTTTTCCTGTGAAATTTTTAGGAAAAGTATAGTTTAATGCCTGATTTTTATAATTGTCGTAACGGTCTTTTGCTAAGTTGTTTGCGGTTTGTTTGTCATCTAATAAATAAGATGTTTTAAACCAAGTATCTCGTAATGAACTTACATTTAAGCCCATTTCCATTCCACCATTTTTAATTGTTAGTGTAGCTTCAGAGGCAACCGTTCCAATTTTTTTGAAATCGATATTAGCCTTACTTAAAACCTCTTCTATAGAAGTGTCTTTTGCTTGTAACACAATGCCAGAGTTTTCAGCAAAAAGAAGTTTAATAGTGTCTTGTTCGTTTAAAGAACTAAGGTCTAAATTGGCTCCTAGATTAACATCTGCAAAACACAATTCTAATAATGTAGTTATTAAGCCACCAGAGGCAACATCATGACCAGCAAGTATTTGTCCTTCTTTAATTAAAGTTTGAATCGTATTAAATACCGTTTTTACATACGCAGCATCTTTTACATTTGGCGCATTGTTACCAATAGTGTTTAGTACTTGCGCAAAAGAAGAACCACCTAGTTTAAAGCTATCTTGTGATAGGTTTATATAATAAATATCTCCACCATTTTTTTGTAAAACAGGCTCTACTACTTTAGTAATGTCGTTACAGTTACCAGCTGCAGAAATTATAACAGTACCAGGAGAAATAACATCGCCATCGGTATATTTTTGCTTCATAGAAAGAGAATCCTTTCCTGTTGGTACGTTGATACCTAATGCAATAGAGAATTCAGACACTGCTTCTACAGCTTTATATAAACGTGCATCTTCGCCTTCATTTTTGCAAGGCCACATCCAATTAGCAGACAGAGAAACAGATTGTAATCCTTCTTTTAAAGGAGCCCATATTAAATTGGTTAAAGCCTCTGTAATACTATTTTTACTACCTGCTGCGGAATCTATAAGAGCCGAAATAGGAGAGTGGCCAATAGAAGTAGCAATACCTTCTTTTCCTTTAAAATCTAAGGCCATAACACCGCAGTTATTTAAAGGTAATTGTAATGGTCCTACGCATTGTTGTTTTGCAACACGTCCGCCAACACAACGGTCTACTTTATTTGTTAACCAATCTTTAGATGCTACAGCTTCTAACTGTAATACTTGCTCTAAATATTCATGAAAATTTTCTAATTTATATTCTGGAGCATCGTAATTACGAGCTACAGTTGTATCTGTTAAAACTGTTTTAGGAGAACTTCCAAAAATATCAGAAAGAGCAACATCCATAGGTTTTTCTCCAGTGGTGTTAGACTCAAATGTAAAACGGTCATCGTTAGTAACATCACCAACTTCATACATTGGAGAGCGCTCACGTTCTGCTATTTCTTTTAAAAGACTTGTATCTTCTTTACCAATAACTAATCCCATACGTTCTTGAGATTCGTTTCCAATAATTTCTTTAGCAGAAAGGGTAGGGTCTCCAACAGGAAGTTTGTCTAAATCTATTTTTCCGCCAGTTTCTTCTACTAATTCAGATAAACAATTTAAATGCCCACCAGCACCATGATCATGAATAGATACTATAGTATTTTTATCACTCTCTACCATACCACGAATAGCATTAGCAGCACGTTTTTGCATTTCTGGATTAGAACGTTGTATTGCATTAAGTTCTATTGCAGAACTAAATTCTCCGGTGTCTGCACTAGAAACAGCTGCACCACCCATACCAATACGGTAATTATCTCCTCCAAGAATAACAATTTTATCGCCTTCTTTTGGTGTTTCTTTTATGGCTTGCGATACTTTTCCATAGCCTATACCACCAGCTTGCATAATAACTTTATCAAACCCTAAACGGCGAGGATTATCACTTGAAGTATCTTCTTCTTTATGTTCAAACGTAAGTACAGAACCATTAATTAAAGGTTGTCCAAATTTATTACCAAAATCTGATGCTCCGTTAGATGCCTTTATTAAAATATCCATAGGAGTTTGGTATAGCCATTTGCGTTCCGCTAATCCATTTTCCCATTTTCTGTTTTTTTCTAAACGCGAGTACGATGTCATGTAAACAGCGGTTCCTGCTAATGGTAAAGAACCTTGCCCGCCAGCTAAACGATCTCTGATTTCTCCTCCAGAACCTGTTGCAGCTCCGTTAAATGGTTCTACTGTGGTAGGAAAGTTGTGTGTTTCGGCTTTTAATGATATAACCGAATCAAAAGTTTCTTCTTGGTAAAAATCTGGCTTATTTGCAGTTTTAGGAGCAAATTGTACTGCTTTAGGCCCTTTTATAAAAGCTACATTGTCTTTATATGCAGAAACAATATCATTTGGGTTTTCTTGTGATGTCTTTTTAATTAATTTAAAAAGAGAAGTTGGCATTTGTTTACCATCAATTACAAAATCACCATTAAATATTTTATGACGGCAATGTTCTGAGTTTACTTGGCTAAATCCAAAAACTTCAGAATCGGTAAGTTTTCTTCCTATTTTCTGAGCAACACTTTCTAAATACGTAACTTCTTCATCACTTAGAGCTAAACCTTCTTGTGCGTTATAAGCAGCAATATCTGCAATTTCTAAAATTGGCTCTGGCTTAATATCTACAGTAAACATTTCTTGATTAAGGCTTTCAAATTTATGTGAAAGCATAGGGTCAAAATCTGTAAAATCTTCGGACACACTGTAAAACTCCTCAATACGAATTACGCCTGTAATTCCCATATTTTGAGTAATTTCAGTTGCATTGGTACTCCAAGGGGTAATCATAGCAGCTCTTGGGCCAATAAAAAAGGCGTCTATAGACGCCGCGTTTATTTTAGGTTGGTTGCCAAACAACCATACTAATTTATTTGTAGTTTCTTCCGAAAGTTCGTTAGTAGTTTGTACTGCGAAAACTTTGTTAGTTACATTCCCGAAAAAATGAATCATTGCGTTTCTTGGTGTTTAATTTTAAGAAAGCACAAATTTACATTTTTTTACCCTAAGAAGAGCTTCCTATTAATCAACAATTACCAAATAATTGTTGATTACTTTTAAATCTAGAATTTAGTTTTTATGCTAATGCTGTTTTTTAGATAATAATGCCATATAAAAGCCATCATACCCACTGGTAGAAGCAAATATTTTTTTATCTTTTATAAACTCAAAATCTTTACCTTCTTCAGAAGCTAAAAAAGATTTTACTTGTTCTATATTTTCTTGAGGAAGAATAGAGCATGTTGCGTAAACCATTTGTCCGCCAGGTTTTACCATTTTACTATAACTGTGCAAAATTTCTTTTTGTGTAGCTATAATTTTATCTACAAATTCTGGTTGTAGTTTCCATTTAGCATCTGGGTTTCTTCTTAGTATTCCTAGTCCAGTACAAGGCGCATCTATTAAAACTCTATCTGCTTTACCATATAGTTTTTTAATCACTTTTGTAGAATCTATATGTCTTGGTTCTATATTATGCGCGCCAGCACGTTTAGCTCTACGTTTTAATTCTTTTAATTTATTAGCGTAAATATCTAGGGCAATTAATTGCCCTTTATTTTCCATAAGAGCAGCTAAATGAAGTGATTTTCCACCTGCACCAGCACAAGTGTCTACAACACGCATACCTGGTTTTACTTCTAAAAACTCAGAGACTAATTGTGAAGATGCATCTTGCACCTCAAACCAACCATTTTTAAATGCTTCGGTTGTAAAAACGTTTCCTCTTTCTGCTAGTTTTAATGCGCTTGCATACCCTTTTATTGCATTAGCGTCTATACCTGCTTCTAACAAATTTTTGCGCAATTTTTCTTTGGTTGTTTTAAGCGTATTAGTTCTTAATATAACATCTGCTTGTTGGTTAAGTGCTGTAGCTTCTTTACTCCAAAGTTTTTCTCCTAAAGATTTTTCGCAAAGTTCATCCATCCAATCAGGAATAGATTCTTTGTATTTTCTTATTTTAGAAAGTTCGTCAAATTTTCCTTTTATTCTTCTTTCAGGAGTAGGTTCTATTTGTTTCCAATCAGGTAATTTTATACCTCTTAAAATAGCCCAAACAGCAAATAAGCGAAATAAATTAGGTCTAGAATATGGGGCTTTTACATCTGCAATTTCAGAATATAAACGTTTCCAACGTACTATGTCATAAGTAGTTTCTGCAATAAAACCACGATCGCGAGAACCCCAACGTTTATCAAACTTTAAAACTTTTTGTACAACTTTATCTGCATATTCATTTTCATTAAATATTAAATTTAACGCATCTATGACTGCAAAAACAAGATTTCTATGTAATTTCATCTCTTAAAAAATAAGGGTGCAAAGGTATTGTATTAGAAGTGAATACACTTGTTTTTGATAAAATTAATCTTCATGAAATTTTCAATTTTTATTTTACTAAGCTTTTTTTTCTTATTTGGGTGTAATAAGAAAATAGAAAAGGAGCCATTTACAACAGTTAAAATAGAAGTAATTTATGAAGACTCTATTAGTATTAGGGCTATTGAGGTTATGGAAAATAGCTTGGCTTTTGCTGCCAATAATGGTGTTTTTGGTGCAGTAAATCTATCTACCAATACAGTTAGGTTAAATACTATAAGTTATGAAGGTAAGAGACCTCACTTTAGGTCTGTAGCACATACTAATTCTGATTTTTTTATGCTTTCTATAGAAAATCCTACTTTGTTATATAAAACAGGGGATTCTGGAAAAATGGAATTAGTATATAAGGAATATGGAGAAAATGTTTTTTATGATGCAATGACTTTTTGGAATAATAAAGAAGGAATAGCTGTTGGCGATAGTAATAATGGTTGTATTTCTATTTTAATTACCAGAGATGGTGGTAAGAGTTGGTCTAGAACTAATTGTGAAAATTTACCACAAGCTTTAGAAGGGGAAGGCGCTTTTGCAGCAAGTAATACAAATGTAGTTATTAAGGGTAACAAAACTTGGATTGCTACAACAAATGGTAGGGTTTATTATTCTGAAAATAAAGGGTATAGCTGGGTTGTTTATAGTACGCCTATTGTGTCTGAAAAACCAACACAAGGTATTTATACGTTAGATTTTTATGATGAAAATATTGGCGTTGTATTTGGAGGAGATTATACTATGCCAAACGAAACCACAAGAAATAAAGCAATTACTATAGATGGAGGAAAAACATGGAAGTTACTAGCAGATGGAAAAGAGCCAGGTTATAAAAGTTGTGTTCAATTTGTGCCTAACTCTAACGGAAACGGAATTGTAGCTATAGGTTTTACTGGAATATCTTATTCTAGTGATAGGGGAGAACATTGGAAAAATATTTCTAAAGAATCTTTTTATACACTGCGCTTTGTAAACGATACTATTGCGTATGCAGCAGGAAACAATAGAATAGCAAAATTAAATTTTAAATAAAAAAAGAGACCTATTTGGTCTCTTTTTTAGGGGGTATTATTTTTCCGATTTTTGTTTTTGTCGGTACTCTTTTATTAGTTTTCTTTTAAAACCATTTTCAGATTGTAAAAGAATAAATGTTTTTTTAGAGGAAATAACTTTTCTAACATCATTAATATATTTTTTTTCTAAAGCATGTCTTTTTTCATCTAAAGAAGCTTCTAATTCTAATAATTTGGTAGCTTCTGCTTCAGATAGAGCATCAATATTTTTTGTTTTTTCAAAAATATCGGTTCTTTTTTGTTTTCTTATGATATCCACTTTTTCTTCATGAGAATTGTAAATGGGCCAAAAATTTTGTGCTTCTTTTGGAGTTAAATTTAATTGCTCTGTAAGATATGCTATTTTTAATGCTTTTATTTTTTCGTGGCTGGGCTTGCGTTGTGCACTACTAGTAATTGAAACTAGAAATACAGCTATATATATTATGTTTTTAATATTCATTACTGTCTAAATTTAATTCATGAAAATAGTCTACGTTTTCTTCTAAATATTCTAGTACGTTTTCATCATTTAATTGAGTTTCAAACATATCGGTAATATTTAAATTATCTACAGGAATTACTTCTGCAATTTCATAAGTAGAAAGGTCTAAGTCAGTATATTCTAAATACGCATCAATATCTGCGTTTGCAATATCATTTATAGTGTAATCTTCTGTTTTATTAAGGTTAATACCAACAAATAAAAGAATTGCAGCTGCTGCAGCAATAGCAGAATAGTAATATTTTTTATACGATTGTAAGGAAATTACCTTTGTAGTTTTTTCTTCTAACTTATCGGTAATATTTTTATGTACCGTATTAAAATAATCTTTAGGTACCGTAAAACCTTCTTTATTAGGTAATTTGCTTTCTTCTAGAGAAGCAATTTTATCTAACAAGGCATCGTTAAAATTTTCCAGATAATTTTCTGGCATTTTAAATCCGCTATTTTTATTGGTTTTTTTCATGTTACTTATAAGACTACTTTTTTTTATAAAGGTTTAATTCTCTTTTATATACGTTTCAATTTTTTTTGCCGCTAGGTGATAAGAAGCCTTTAATGCACCAACAGAAGTTTCTAAAACTTCGGATATATCTTGGTATTTCATTTCATCAAAATACTTCATGTTAAACACTAGTTTTTGTTTTTCTGGAAGCGTTGCAATTGCTTGTTGTAGTTTTAGCTGAATTTCATCGCCTTCAAAATACACGTCGGATTCTAAATTATTTAAAAGTGTTTCTTGTAATTCGGAACTACTAACGCCTAATTTTTTTGATTTTGTTTTTAAGAAGGATAGAGACTCATTGGTGGCAATTCTGTACATCCAAGAATAAAGTTTGCTATCTCCTTTAAAATTATCAATATTTCTATAGACTTTAATAAATGTGTTTTGTAACACATCATCTGCATCATCATGATTTAAAACAATACGCCTTATATGCCAGTAGAGCCTTTCTTTGTAGGTGTTAACAAGTTTTTCGAAAGCCCTTGCTTGGGTTTCGGTTTGTTTTAATTCCTCTAGTAAGGTTTGCTCAGCAATCAATAGTTTATACTTAAATTCAGTGCTTTGACTATAAAGTTAAGAAAAGGTTTAACTGCCTAAGGCAGTTTTTAAGTTAAACGTGATTTTTTACTTTTTGTTGGAGACAAGGGATGTTAAATAGTGAGATATAATTATCGAAAATAATCTTGATATTTTAAAATAACCCATAGACTTCGCCGTTAGTAGGAAACCAAACTATAAAATATTAGGGATGAAATATCTCTAGTGACCATTCCTTTATGAAGAAATTTCTATTCTCTTTTGTTTTTTTATTTGTTTTTTTTAGTAGTTTTTCGCAGTGTCCTACAGAAAATGTCAATTTGAGATCTCAATCAGACATTGATCATTTTAAATTAAATTATCCTAATTGTACTGAAATTTATAGAGATATCATAATCAATGGGAGTAATATTGGAAATCTAGATAGCCTTAATGGGATAAAAAAGATAAGTAGGCATTTAAAAATTATTAACACAGCTTTATCAAATTTTAACGGTCTTGACTCTTTAACCCATATTAATGGAGGCTTAACTATTTGGAATAATGACAATTTAGAAACCCTTTCCGGTTTAGAGACTTTAGTTTTTATTGGAGAAGAACTTGAAATCAAATCGAGCCCTATTTTATCAACTATACAAGGATTAAATAACGTAAAATCTATTGGAAGCCTAAATACATTGCATAATACAACTAATGGATTATCAATTGAATATAGTCAAGTCTCATCTCTACAGGAGTTAAGTTCTCTTGACTATTTGAGTGGTTTATTACTAAAAAATAACCAAATTACCTCTCTTGAAGGTTTAGAGGGTTTGTTGAAGTTGGATGGGGGAATTTCTATTTCTTTCGAATTAATATCAAATCTATCGGGATTAAATAATGTTGCTACTATATCGAATGATATTTATTTAGGTAGTAATAATGAATTGAACTCTTTACAGGGGTTTAATAAATTAAACAATGTTGGTGGGAGTTTTACTATTCTTGGTAATCCTAAACTAGATAATTTAATGGGTTTAGAATCATTAACTGTTATTCATGAAGATTCACAGGGGTATAACGGTAGTCTTATTATAGAGGATGCTGAAATAACAAATTTGCAGGGTTTAACAAATTTAACAACTGTGGATGATTTAATGATTAAAGGTAATCCTAAATTGTTGAATTTTGAAGGTCTCAATTCGTTGCAATTAATAAAAAATGATTTAGAAGTACAACGTAATGATAATTTAGAAAATTTAATAGGACTTGAAAATCTTCAGACTATTGAGGGTAGACTTTTCGTATTTCAAAATATTAAAATGACTAGTTTAAATGGACTTAGTGGTTTATTGACAATAGGCGATGATTTGACTGTAAATGACAATATTCTTTTGCCTAACCTGACAGGATTATCTCAAATAAATTCTGTAGGGAAGCTAGAACTTACATATAATAGTAATTTAACTTCACTGAAGGGAATAGAAAGTTTACAAAGCATACCTCAAAGTTCTATTCGTTTTTTTAGTAATGAAAAACTTGTGGATTTAACAGCTCTTAGTAATGCTTCTACAGGAGAAGGCTCATTAGGATGGGGAGATTTATATTTAAGTAACAATACATCTCTGTTATCATTAGATGGTCTAGAGAATTTAGGCTTTAGCCAAGGACAATATGCTATATATTTTTATAATAACACCTCACTTAACGATATAGATGCTATGAATAATTGGGATGCTGAACGACTTAATAATTTGACAATGATTAATAATACTTCATTATCTATGTGTCAAGTATTACCTATATGTAGTTTTTTAAGTAAAAATGACTTAAACTATGTAAATGTTTCAGGAAATATGGGTAGTTGTTCAAATGCTCAAGATATAAAAGGTCTTTGTAATACTAACCCAGATAAGGATGGTGATGGTGTTCTTAATGAAGAAGATAATTGCCCTGAAAAACCGAACCCAAACCAAGAAGATGTAAATAATAACGGTATTGGAGATGTATGTGAGGCTCAACCTTTAAATTCTAAATTAGTTCAAACAAAAAATATTTCTTGTTTTGGAGATACCGATGCAGAAATTGCTGTTGAGGTTACGGGTGGTACTGCACCTTATACTTATGAGCTTTATACTTCAGGAAATATTTTAATTTCAAGTGGTGCAAATAACATTTATTCTAATCTTTCTTCGGGTATTTATACTGTTGTGGTTACGGATAATGATTTTAACCAGGTACAGAGCAATGGAATTGTTATTACAGAGCCGACACATTTAGCTTCAGCTGTTTTAGTTACCGAAATGACTTGTTCTAATAGTAATAACGCAAGAATTGCCATAGAAGTAACAGGAGGTGTGCCTCCTTATGTGTACTCCATAGACGGAGGTGTTACTTTTTCTTCTTCGAATGTTTTTCAAAATTTACAGGCAGGATTTTATATCTCAGAAGTTAGGGATAGTAATGGTTGCAGTATTTTACAAGATTTTACTATAAATCAAATAGACCCTTTAGCTTCAACAATTTCTGTTACAGATGAGATTTGTTATGGTAATAATGATGGAAGTGCTATTATAGAAGCTGAAGGAGGAGTTGCTCCTTATGAGTATTCCATAGATGGCGGTGTTACTTTTTTATCCACCAATATTTTTCAGAATTTAGAAAAAGGAATTTATTACTCAGTAATTAGAGATAACAATAGTTGCTCTGTTGAACAAATTTTCGAAATTAATGGAGCTCCTCAAATTATACCTGAAATCACTACTACAATCGCTTCATGTAATACTGCTGATGGTAGTATTAGTATAGCTATTGATAATCAAGAAGAATATTTATTTAATATAAATGATGGTGTTGAATTATCAGGTTTTCAAGAGTCTAACGAATTTAAAAACTTAAATTCAGGTAGTTATTCAATTTTAATACTGCATACATCGGGTTGTCAATTACAGCAAACTGTAATTGTAGAAAATGACAGCTGTTCAGAATTTGAATTACCTGTAAATAACTTTATAATTGAAATAACAAGTGAAACATGTGCAGAAAGTAATAATGGTAACATTCTTCTTAAAGCATTAGAAAACCTTTCATATACAGCAGTTTTAACTGGGGATGATAAAAATGAAACAAAAGAATTTAGAGTGTTTTCTAATTTTCAAGACTTGGAGGCTGGTTCTTATAATCTTTGTGTAAGAGTTGAAGGAGAAGATAATTATGAAAAATGTTTTAATGTTGAAATAACAGAGCCAGAGGTACTAGAAGTAGATGCTAAAACAAACACTTCTGATAAAACAGTTTCTTTAAAACTTAAGGGTAGCACAAATTACTTTATTACAGTTAATGGTTTAGAATATAATACTTCCGAAAATCAAATTACGTTACCTCTATCTAAAGTAAAAAACAGTATTTCTGTTAAAACAAATTTAGATTGTCAAGGTGTATTTGAAGATATAATAATGTCTACAAATGAAAGTATAAATATATATCCAAATCCTGTTGATAAAGGGGATGTAAGTGTTTTTCTTCCTTTTGTTCAAGCGGATGAGAGTGTACAAATTTTATTGTATTCACAAAGTGGAGTAAGAGTTTTTGAAAAAACAGAAAACGTAAAAAGTAATGTTATTAAGTTTAATATAGATCATTTACCAGCAGGAATCTATTCTATTTTCATTGCTTCTGAAACTCAAAAAAGTATACGTAAAGTCATTAAAAAATAAAATTTCCTTATGAATTTTAATTATTTATATTCTATCTTTTTTTTAGTATTTATTAGCTCTTGTACTCCTAGTTCTTCTGATCCAGAACCAGAGGTAAGTATAGAAGACCCTGTTGCTGCAACTTTAATTTTTCCTGATGACAATACAGAATGTAATGAAGGAACTGTTCTAAGTGATACGGAAAGTAAAGTAGTTTTTCTTTGGGATACTTCTGAGTATACAGATTCTTATGAGGTTGTATTAAAGAATATGCTCACAGATTCTATTGTAAATTTTGATGCTTTTACAAATTCTAAGGAGATAATTTTAGAAAGAGGAGTAAGTTATCAATGGAATGTAATTTCTAAGTCTATTATTAGTGAGAATACTGCATCTAGTGAAACCTTTCAATTTTTTAATGCTGCACCCGGTGAGGTAAATCATGTACCATTTTCAGCAGAAGCTATAGCTCCTGAAAATAACTCTTTAGTAACTGCTGATGAAGGAAATGTTAACCTGGAATGGCAAGCTGTTGATATTGATGATGATATAAAAGATTATGAGGTGTTTTTTGGAACACAGGATGGTTCTTTATTAAGTCAAGGAATTACTAATTCTTCTTCCTTAGTCGTTGATGTTATTTCTGGGAATAAATATTTTTGGAAAGTAAAAACTAATGATGAAAAAGGTAATTCATCAATTTCTGAAATATTCCAATTTACTGTTCAATAAAGATTTAGTTTTCAACATTAAATTCATTTAATACAGGTAAAGCTTTATTGTAAAAATCAAATGACACTTGATTTTTACAAGAAGAAGCATCTTCATATTGATTTCTTTTTCAAGCAATTAATTCTGCTCCCTAATAGCAAAAACCAATACAGTTTTCTGTTTCTGTGGTAATAGTTTTTATTTGGGGGATAAAATCTTTTGACCCATCAATACTTGAGGATAATTAGGTGAAAGCTATACATTTTCTTCACAAACGATATTATTGGTCCAATCATTCCAATCTAATGTAAAAGAGTATGCTATTTCGGCAATAATTGTTTCTTTACCTTGTGTTTACCAAGTTTTAAATCTATTAATTTTTTTAGTGTTTTTGAAAGATCTTTTACATCATTAAATCCGGAATGTTCGTTTTGAGGATTACCCCATAGTCTTAATCTAATTGTATTAACTCCGTTTTTTTAAAGATATCAAGAAAATCCTTTTGTAGCCCATATATGATGTAAAACATTGGATTGGAAATGGAAATCTCAGGATAACTGGAAAAGTCTAATGCAGAAATATAAGGATAGTTTTTTTCTTCATAATTTTCGTTTTGGAAAGTAATTAAGATTATTACCCCAATGACTGCATAGCTACAAGCCTTTTGTAAACCCCTTCTTTTATTAAAAGTTCTTGGTGTGTGCCTTGTTCTACTATTTCTCCTTTTTGAAGCACTACAATTTTATCTGCTTTTTGTATAGTAGATAGGCGGTGTGCAATTACAATAGAAGTACGGTTTTGCATCATCTTATCTAAGGCATCTTGTACTAGTTTTTCACTCTCTGTATCTAGAGCAGAAGTTGCTTCGTCCAAAATCATAATTGGAGGGTTTTTTAAAACCGCTCTTGCAATAGACAAACGCTGCTTTTGTCCGCCGCTTAATTTGTTGCCACTATCTCCAATATTAGTATTATAGCCGTTTGGAAGTTCCGATATGAAGTCGTGTGCATTGGCAATTTTTGCCGCTTCTATAATTTCTTCTTCGGTAGAATTTTCTTTGCCTAATCCAATATTGTTTTTAACAGTGTCATTAAACAAAATAGAATCTTGGGTAACTAAGCCCATTAGTCCACGTAAAGACTTTTTGGTAAGGTCTTTAATATTATCGCCATCAACAGTAATAGCCCCTTGGTTAACATCGTAAAAACGAGTAACTAAGTTTGCAATAGTACTTTTTCCACTACCAGACTGGCCAACTAAAGCAACGGTTTGCCCTTTGTTTACGGTAAGGTTAAAATCTTTTAAAACATAATCATCTTCGTATTTAAAAGAAATGTTTTCTATTTTAATAGCAGTATTGAAGTTTTCTTTTGTTTTTGCATTGTTTATTTCTGCAATTGGGTTTTCTGTTTCTAAAATTTCTAAAACTCTTTCGGCTGCAGCATTTCCTTTTTTTACTCCGTAAGATGCTTTGCTAATTGCTTTTGCTGGGGTAAGTATATTGTATGCCAATCCCATATATGCTATAAAGGATGAGGCATCTAAAGTTTTTTCTATTAGTACCATTTTGCCTCCGAACCAAAGTAAAACACCAATTACTAAAATACCTAAAAACTCTCCTGTAGGAGATGCCAGGTTTTGACGATTTAATAAGATATTAGAAAAGTTGAAAAAACGTTTAGTAGATTCTGAAAACGCTTTATAAAATCTAGATTCAGCATTAAAAGCTTTTATAACTCGTAAGCCACCTAAAGTTTCATCTACCAAGGATAAAAAATGACCTTGTTCTTTTTGAACATTTTCAGATTTCTTTTTTAAAGATTTTCCAATTCTAGATATAATTGCTCCTGCAATTGGAATAAATATAAATACGAAAAGGGTTAGTTTTCCACTAATACCAAACATAATTAAAATAGTGAAAAGAATAGTTAAAGGTTCTCTAACTATTAATTCTAATACCGATAAAAAGCTGTGTTGTATTTCTAAAACATCGGCAGTAATTCTGGCAATAACATCTCCTTTTCTTTTTTCAGAATAAAAAGAAATAGGCAAATCTGTTATTTTTTGGTACATTTTATTACGTATGTCTTTTAAAACGCCATTTCTAAGAAACGTAATAAAAAACATTGCTAGGTAATTAAATAAATTTTTAAATAGAAATAGGATTAGTACTAATCCTATAACTAGTACTAATCCTTTCATTTGGTCGTCTCCAGAATATACATTTACATGATAATTAATGGAGTCTTGTATGTATTCTTTAGCATGTTGTATTCCTTTGTAGACAGGTAGTATTTTAACCTTTTTTTCTGGCGTAAATAATACGTCTAACATTGGAATTAATGCCGTAAATGATAAAGCACTAAAAAGAGCGTACAGAATATTAAAAAATATATTTAAATACCCGTATTTGCTATAAGGTTTAGCAAATAAGAGTATTTTTTTAAAATACTCCATTAACTTATTTTAAGTTCATTTAAGATGCGGTTTATTTTAGCATCTAATTCCGCATCTACGGTTTTAAAGTTTTCTACCTTATCTAGTGTAGCGTTAATACTAAAATAGAATTTTATTTTAGGCTCGGTACCACTTGGTCTTGCAGCCATTCTAGTACCATCTTCTGTTATGTATATTAAAACATTAGAGGTTGGAATGTCTATTGGAGTAACAACTCCTGTAGTTAAATTAGTAGAAGTTGCTGTGTTGTAATCCTCTACAGTTACTACTTTAGAACCATCAATAGAAGCTACTGGCTTTTCTTTAAAATCAATCATCATTTGCTTAATTTCTTCAGCACCAGTAATTCCTTTTTTTGTTAATGAAATTAATTTTTCTTTATAAAAACCAAAATCTACATAACAATCTATTAAATCTTTATAAAAAGAACTGCCATTTGCTTTTGCGTTAGAAGCAATTTCGCATGCTAATAGGGTAGAGGTTACAGCATCTTTATCACGAACAAAATCGCCAACCATAAACCCAAAACTTTCTTCGCCACCACCAACAAAATCTTGGTTAGGAAAATCTTTTATCATTTTGGCAATCCATTTAAAACCTGTTAGTCCAACTTTATACTCTACATTATAGCCTTCTGCTAATTTGCCCATCATTGGGGTAGAAACAATAGTAGAACCAATAAATTCATTTCCTTTCATGCCTTTAGCTTTACGCTGGTCTAAAAGAAATTTGGTCATTAAAATCATGGTTTGGTTACCATTTAAGATTTGCATTTTACCGTCTAAATTACGAACTGCAATACCTAAACGATCACTATCTGGGTCTGTACCTACAACCATGTCTGCTCCAATTTCTTCTGCTTTGGCTATAGCTATAGATAAAGCTTCTGGTTCTTCTGGGTTTGGAGAAACTACTGTAGGAAAGCTACCATCTGGTTTAGCTTGTTCTTCTATTATGGTTACGTTTTTGTAACCTGCTCTTTTTAATACTTCCGGAATTGCGGTAATTGATGTTCCGTGTAATGATGTAAAAACAATTTTAAAATCGTCTTTTCCTTTAGCATTAAAACTTCCGTTTGCTACAGATGCTGATATAAAAGATTCATCTGCTTCTTTATCTATAAGTTCTATTAAATCTGAATTTGCATCAAACTTAATGTCTTCAAATTTTAAATTGTTTATTTCAGAAATAATAGCACCATCTTGTGGAGGCACTATTTGCCCACCATCTGTCCAATATACTTTATATCCATTGTATTCTGGAGGGTTGTGAGAAGCGGTTAAAACAATACCAACGTGGCAATTTAAATCGCGAACCGCAAAAGATAATGCAGGTGTTGTTCTAAGCTCAGAAAAAAGAAAAACTTTTATTCCGTTTGCAGAAAATACTTCGGCCACAGTTTTTGCTAATGTATCGCTATTATGTCTACAATCGTAAGCTATAACCACTTTTAATTCTTCGTTAGGGTATGCTTTTTTTAAGTAGTTAGAAAGTCCTTGTGTGTTTTTTCCTAAAGTATATTTGTTAATTCTGTTAGTACCTACACCCATTACACCACGCATACCACCGGTACCAAACTCTAAGTTTTTGTAAAACCTATCTTTAAGCTCTTCTTTATTGTTTTCTAAAAGGTTTTTTATTTCTTTTCTTGTATCGGCATCAAAAAAATTGGTTTGCCATGTTTTTACCGTATCTAAGTAAGCTTCCATAAATTCTGAGAGTTTTGGTTTAAAGACTAAGTTATAATTTTATTTTCTATTTTTTAAGATTTACATTTTCAGAGATTGTATATCTTGTTTCGTTTGTTTTTGTACGCACAATAATTTCTCCTAAAAAACCTACCAAAAAAAGTTGTGTTCCGAGGATCATAGCAGTTAAGGAGAGAAAAAAGTGTGGTCTGTCTGTAATTAATCTGCCTGTTTTATTAATGTATAGTTTGTCAATTCCTAAGTATATAGCAAAGCTAAAACCTATAATAAACATAAGAACGCCTAATGCGCCAAAAAAGTGCATGGGTCTTTTACTAAACTTAGAAACAAACCAAATAGTTATTAAATCTAAAAAACCATTAATAAAGCGTTCCATTCCAAATTTAGTTTTACCATACTTACGAGCTTGGTGGGTTACTATTTTTTCTCCAATATTTGCAAAACCAGCATTTTTAGCAAGAACAGGTATGTAACGATGCATTTCACCAGATACCTTAATGTTTTTTACAACATTTTTTTTGTAGGCTTTTAGCCCACAATTAAAATCGTGTAATTTTACACCAGAAGTTTTTCTTGCTGCCCAATTAAATAATTTAGAAGGTATGTTTTTTGTTAGTATAGAGTCGTATCTTTTTTTCTTCCAACCAGAAATAAGGTCGTAATTTTCTTCTTGTATTAATTGGTATAGCTCTGGTATTTCTTCAGGGCTATCTTGTAAGTCGGCATCCATGGTAATAATAACTTCTCCGTTTGCCGCATTAAAACCAGCGTGTAACGCCTGCGATTTACCGTAGTTTTTAAAAAAACGAATACCTTTTACGTTTGGGTTTTTGGAAGATAGTTGGGTAATAATATTCCAAGAGTCATCGGTACTGCCATCATCTATAAAAAGAATTTCATATAAATAATTATTGGCTTGCATAACTGTAACAATCCAATTATGTAATTCTTTTAGCGATTCTTCTTCGTTAAGTAATGGTATTATAATTGATAAATGCATTCGCTATTTTATGTAATCTATACCAAAAATACGAACTTAGTTAAGAACTTCTTCTTTTTTCAATGCTAAAGCAGGAATTAATGAGAAAACAAAGCCTAAAACAATGCTGAATAATAAGCCAAACAATACTTGCATAGTAGGGGTACTAAATTTTTTTCCTATTTCTAATTGATTTTCTATTTGCTCAAGAGTCATTTTTTTGCTGGCTAATAATTCGCTTTTTTGAAATTCTAATGCTTTATCCATCATATCTGGGTCAATAACATTTGCCATTAGTAAATTAAAAATGATTCCAATAATTCCACCAATTAACGAAATGCCCACGCCAACCTTAAGTCCTTGTCCAAAAGTTAAAAAACCATTGTTGGCTTTTTTAAATTGATAAATACCAAAAACAATAAGTATTAAAGTTATAGACATACTTACAAGACCAACTAACATACCCCCTCTATAATGCTGGTCTGCAGAGAACAACATTAATCCAAAAACTACACTAATAGCACCTAAAATAGCTCCGTAATTTAAAGCAAAAGAGCCTGTTTTTATTTTATTTTTTTCCATTTTTGATTAAATTTTTGGTTGTACTATTATGTTAGTTATACTTGTAATAAGTTTGTTACAGGTAAAAGTAAAATAATTTATTTTATTTTTTTGATGTTTTAGATTGTCATTTTACAAAAAATAATTAAATTTGCAGCTCTTTAAGAGAAAAGTATTTAAAGTTATAAGTGATGAGAAAAGGTATACACCCTGAAAATTATAGATTAGTAGCGTTCAAAGACATGTCTAATGAAGAAGTGTTTTTAACAAAATCTACAGCAGAAACAAAAGAAACATTAGAGGTAGATGGCGTTGAATACCCTTTAGTAAAATTGGAAATTTCAAGAACATCGCACCCATTCTATACAGGTAAAGCAAAATTCTTAGATACAGCAGGTCGTATTGATAAATTTAAGAATAAGTATAAGAAATTTTCTAAAGTAGAAAAGAAAGAAGAGGAATAGCATATTTCGCTTTTATAATATACTAACGCCCTCGGTAATTTTTATCGAGGGCGTTTATTTTTTAATTTTATCAAAAATAAACGCATGAATTATATTCTTTTTGATGGAACTGTAAGAGAATCTCTTTTTCCTTTTACATTAACTAGGCCTGTTGCGGAAATACGTATAGGTATTCTTACCATTAGAGAAAAGTGGGAAAAATATTTAAATTCAACAACAACTACAATTACCGAGGACTATTTAGAAGAAAAATATCCAATGGTAGAAATGGATAAAAATGTTTTAATAAACAGTTCTTTTTTGCCAAACAGAGTACTTGTAGACTTAGTAAAAGATTTAAAAGAGAAGGAAGCTATTTTTTGTGGAGAAGAGGTTATTGCTTTTTTTACAACAGATTCTCAAGAAGATGTAGATTTTTCTACGTACAAACAAATAGAATACACAGGAGATGTTTTTCGTATTGAAAAAACATGGCATATATTTTCTAAAAACGCGGAGGCTTTAAAGGCGGATTTTGATTTACTTACTGAAGGAAGAAAAAGTGCTCCAATATCCGACACAAATAGAGTAATACATCCAGAAAATATATTTTTAGAAGAAGGTGCAAAAGTAGAATTTGCAATACTAAATGCTACAGACGGACCTATTTATATAGGAAAAAATGCCGAAATATGGGAGGGTGCTATGGTTCGTGGTCCTTTAGCCTTATGTAATAACGCTATAGTTAAAATGGGAGCTAAAATATATGGAGCAACAACTATTGGACCTTTTTCAAAAGTTTGTGGAGAGGTAAGTAACTCTGTAATTTTTGGTTATTCTAGTAAAGGTCATGAAGGGTATTTAGGAAATGCTGTATTGGGAGAGTGGTGTAATATAGGAGCAGATTCTAATAACTCCAATTTAAAAAATAACTATGCTAAGGTTCGTATTTGGAATTATGCTACAGAGAGTTTTGAGCAAACAGGCTTACAGTTTTGTGGATTAATGATGGGAGATCATAGTAAAACAGCTATAAATACAATGTTTAATACAGGTACTGTAATTGGTGTAAACTCAAATATATACGTGCCAGGTTTTCCTAGAAATTTTATTCCAAGTTTTAGTTGGGGAGGCGCTACAGGTTTTATCTCTTACCAACCAAAAAAAGCATTTGAAGTAGCAAAAGTTATGATGGCAAGAAGAGGGGTAGAGTTTACAGAAATAGATGCTAACATACTTACTAAGGTTTTTGAGCTTACAGCAAAATGGCGTAAATATTAACAATGAAAAAAAAAGTTGCATTCTATACATTGGGTTGTAAATTAAACTTTTCGGAAACCTCTACAATTGCCAGAGATTTTACGAAAGAGGGCTTTGAGCGTGTAGATTTTTCAGCGCATGCAGATATGTATGTTATAAATACATGTTCTGTAACAGAAAATGCGGATAAAAAGTTTAAAACCATTGTAAAACAGGCGCAAAAAGTAAACCCAGAAGCTTTTGTTGCTGCTATTGGGTGTTATGCTCAGTTAAAACCTAAAGAATTAGCCTCTGTGCATGGAGTAGATTTGGTTTTAGGAGCTACAGAAAAATTTAAAATAACAGATTATATAAACGACCTTACTAAAAATGATTTTGGAGAAGTGCATTCTTGCGAAATTCAAGATGCAGATTTTTATGTAGGTAGTTATGCTATAGGTGATAGAACCAGAGCCTTTTTAAAAGTACAAGATGGTTGCGATTATAAGTGTACCTATTGCACAATTCCTTTAGCTAGAGGTATTTCTAGGAGCGATTCTATGGCTAATGTATTAAAAAATGCAAAAGAAATATCGGCACAAGGAATAAAAGAAATTGTGCTAACAGGTGTTAATATTGGCGATTACGGAAAGGGAGAATTTGGAAATAAGAAACACGAACATACTTTTTTTGATTTAGTGCAGGCATTAGACAATGTAGATGGTATACATAGGCTAAGAATATCCTCTATAGAGCCTAATTTGCTTAAAAATAAGACTATAGATTTTGTAGCAAATAGTAATGCTTTTGTGCCTCATTTTCATATTCCATTACAAAGTGGAAGCGATACTTTGTTAAAACTTATGAAACGTAGGTATTTAACTAACTTGTATGTAGATAGAATAGAAAAAATTAAAGCTACTATGCCAAATGCGTGTATAGGTGTAGATGTAATTGTAGGTTTTCCTGGAGAAACAGAAGACTTGTTTTTAGAAACCTATAACTTTTTGGTTACTTTAGATATATCTTACTTACATGTTTTTACCTATTCTGAAAGAGAAAATACAGAAGCAGCTCTAATGGCTAATGTGGTTCCTAAAGAGGTGCGACATAAAAGAAGTAAAATGCTTAGAGGTTTATCTGTTAAAAAGCGTAGGTCTTTTTATGAGAGTCAAATAGGGCAAGAATTAACTGTTTTGTTTGAGAGTGAAAATAAAGAGGGCTATATACATGGTTTTACAGAAAATTATGTAAAAGTAAAAACACCTTGGAATCCGGAGTTGGTAAATACATTACACAAAGTATGCCTTACTGAGATAGATGAAGATGGTTTGGTTAGGTTTACTTTTAAAACCAATAAAATTACAGCATAAAAAAAATCCCAATAATTAATATTTATTGGGATTTTTTATGCTTATAAAATACGATTAGATTCGTATTCCTACTGGAAGCATTTCTTTATATTGTCTGTTTTTTCTAAGAAATCCAGCAATTTGTGGGCTAGTAGGAACAACTCTTAGATTTTTTTCTTGAATGTGGTTTAATACAGATTTTATAAAATCTTCTTTAAAACCTTCTTTAGAAACTTCTTCGGGGATAATTAGTTTGGTTAAAAAAACTTTTCTTTCTTGGGAAGAATATTCAATTTTTGCTAAATGTCCCTGAATTGTAGTTTCAAACTGGCGTAAGAAACTGTTGTCATTAATTTCTACTTCATTCATATAGTTAGATTTTAATTTTTGATTTTAATAAAAATTACAATGTTCTTAAGTTGTAACTTTACATACATTTACAAGAAATAACACTTTGTGTATTGTCTTTAATGCGCAAGACTCAAAGTTACTAAAAAAAAAGCTAAAATCCTAGTTTATAGCTATTCAGGTGCGTATGAAAGATTCTTTAGTTCATGTTTATTTAATGCCAGGTATGGCGGCAAATCCTTCCATATTTAAAAACATAATACTATCAGAACAAACATTTAAAGTTCATTGGTTAGCATGGTTTGTGCCAGAAAAAAAAATGACTCTAAAAGAGTATGCAATTAAAATGTGCACAAGAATAAAGCATGACAACTCTGTTCTTTTGGGGGTTTCTTTTGGAGGAATGCTGGTGCAGGAAATGGCAAAGTATAAACAATTTAAAAAAATTATAATAGTATCTAGCGTAAAAAATAAGTCAGAATTGCCTAAAAGAATGCGGTTTGCAAAATATACTAGAATACATAAAATACTACCTACCGGATTAGTAAATAATGTAGAGATATTAGCAAAATATGCTTTTGGTGAAAATACTACAAAACGTTTGGCGTTGTATGAAGAATATTTGTCTGTAAGAGATAAGCGCTATTTAGACTGGGCTATAGATCAAATAGTAAACTTTAATCCTAAAGAAGAGGTGAAAAATTTAATTCATATTCAAGGAGAAAAAGACCCCGTATTTCCAATAAAAAATATTAAAAATTGTATTCCTGTAAAAAATGGTACACATACCATGATAATACATAGAGCAAAATGGTTTAATGAGCAACTACCAACAATTATTTTGGAATAAGAAAGTTGTATTAATACCTTTGAGTTACAAACTACAGAAAATAATTATGAAGATTTTAAAAAATATATTAATGCTTTTGGGAGTAGTGTTTGTTGTAAGCACTTTAATATTTGCTGTCCAAGACGAAAATAAAACAGAAGAGCT
Organism: uncultured Maribacter sp.; assembly: GCA_947504045.1. Lineage (GTDB taxonomy): Bacteria > Bacteroidota > Bacteroidia > Flavobacteriales > Flavobacteriaceae > Maribacter_B. The sequence goes on along the minus strand of CANNFY010000002.1, from coordinate 639,637 downwards.
AAAAAAGACTATTAAAGAAGATAGGTCTACAGGTAATTCTTCTTCTTATAGAATTACAGCAATAGATATACCTGCCGATTTAAATTTTGCAGATGAAGTAGTGCCACAAAAGGATCCTGAAATTATGGAGCGTGTTGATCGAGAGTTTTTGGTAAATACCTATTGGCAATCTAATGCATTACTATTAATGAAAAGGGCAAATAAGTATTTTCCTGTAATAGAACCTATTTTGGCTAAAAATGGAATTCCGGATGATTTTAAATACTTGGCTGTTGCGGAAAGTGCGCTTACCAATGTGGTATCGCATGCAGGAGCAACAGGTTTTTGGCAAATTATGAAAGGAACCGGAAAAGAATATGGTTTAGAAATAAATGCAAACGTAGATGAAAGGTATCATTTAGAAAAATCTACACAAGTAGCTTGTGATTATTTAAATAGATGGTATAAAAAATATGGGAGCTGGACCCTTACTGCAGCAGCATATAACGCAGGGCCTGGTGCAATAAATAAGTTTTTAGGAATACAAAAAGTAGATAATTATTACGATTTACTTTTAGGACAAGAAACAGGAAGATATGTATTTAGAATAATGGCAATTAAAGAAATATTGTCTAATCCAGATAAATATGGTTTTGATATTAAAAAAGAAGACATGTATTCTGCTATTCCTACTTTTAAAGTAGAGGTTCAAGAGCCAGTAGCAAATTTTGCAGATTTTGCTTCAAAATATGAAATAAACTATAAAATTTTAAAGCGCCATAATCCTTGGTTAAGAGAGCCGCACTTGAATAATGCTTCTAGAAAAAAATATGTATTAGAGATTCCTAATAAAGGCTATTACAAAGCAATGTAATACTCGTAAAGTAAACACAAAAAAAGAGCTTTCTATTAGAAAGCTCTTTTTTTATATAAGAAAATGGAAAAGAACTAAATCTTTTTCATTTGTTGTTGCATCATTTTTATTTGATCCGTAAGCATTTTGTTTTTGTCTAACTTTTTAGCTTCACTTAAGAGTGTAGTAGCTTCTCTTTTTCGTCTTTTTTGCATTGCTATACCAGCAAGGCTTAATTTGGCCATAGCTAAGTCATAGTCCATAGTTAGTCCTAATTTTATAGCTTTTTTAAAGTATTTTTCGGCTTTTGTTAGGTTAGTTTGCGAGTTTATAATTCCGTGTAAATAATTAAAATACCCTTGTTGTTTAACAGTTAATGCAGCTTCAGGATTTTTTATTTTAGATAACCATTTTTCTGTACCTGCTAAATCTTGTTTTCGCATTCTTAAAAAAGAAAGTAAAATAATTTCGTTTCTATAGTATAAGAAAATAAAAATAGAAGAGAGTAGAAGTAAAGAAATGCCATTTCCAATGTTTCCTTCTATAAATTGATAAACAGCATAAGCTATTATAAGAGCGGCAATTACAAGTTTTAAATTTTTGTTGAACATTATAGTTTCTTAATTATTGGTATTATTATTTTTTAAAATATCTTTATAGCAGCTTAAAACAATACTATTACAAGGGATATGGTATGTTAAAAAAGAGCTATTTTAAAAATGTTCTGGCAAAAGTAATAAAAACAATCCTAAATATTTTTTTATTTAGATTTGTCAATGCAAAAACTCTTTGTATATTTGCGCCCAGATTTTACGGTTATAGTCGTAATTTTGAAAATAATATAAAGGATTAAAAAATGCCAGGACAAAAAAGAACATATCAGCCATCTAAGCGTAAGAGAAAGAATAAACATGGTTTCAGAGAGCGTATGGCTTCTGTAAATGGAAGAAAAGTTCTTGCTAGAAGAAGAGCTAAAGGAAGAAAGAAATTGACTGTTTCATCTGAGACTAGACATAAGAAGTAATGATTTCATTATTTTTAAAATATTAAGGTGTTACTTTTTTTAAGAGTAGCACCTTTTTTTTGACCAAATTTTTAAAGTACAAATAGAACACACACATGCCAAAAAGAAAAGATTTAAAAAGCATTTTATTAATTGGTTCTGGACCAATAGTTATAGGACAAGCCTGTGAATTTGATTACGCTGGATCACAGTCACTTAGAAGTTTAAGAGAAGAAGGGATTGAAACTATTTTAATAAATAGTAACCCAGCAACTATTATGACAGATCCATCTATGGCGGATCATGTTTACCTAAAGCCTTTAACAACAAAATCTATAATTGAAATTTTAAAGGAACATCCTCAGATTGATGCTGTATTACCAACTATGGGTGGGCAAACGGCATTAAACCTTTGTATAGAAGCAGATGAAAAAGGAATATGGGAAGATTTTGGTGTAGAGCTTATTGGAGTAGATATTGATGCTATTAATATAACTGAAGATAGAGAGAAATTTCGTGAGTTAATGCTTAAAATTGGAGTTGGTATGGCTCCTCAAGCAACAGCAACATCTTTCTTAAAAGGGAAAGAAATTGCTCAAGAATTTGGTTTTCCATTAGTTATTAGAGCTTCTTACACTTTAGGAGGAGCAGGAGCTTCTATTGTATATAAACCAGAAGATTTTGACGAGTTGCTAAGTGTTGGTCTAGAGGTTTCTCCAATACATGAGGTAATGATAGATAAAGCCTTAATGGGCTGGAAAGAATATGAGCTAGAGTTATTACGTGATAAGAATGATAACGTTGTTATTATTTGTGCTATTGAAAACATGGATCCAATGGGTATCCATACAGGAGATTCAATTACCGTAGCCCCAGCAATGACACTTTCGGATAGAACATATCAAAAAATGCGTGATATGGCTATACATATGATGCGTAGTATTGGAGACTTTGCAGGAGGTTGTAACGTGCAGTTTGCTGTAAGTCCAGATGAAAAAGAAGATATTATTGCAATTGAAATTAACCCAAGGGTTTCTCGTTCTTCTGCATTAGCATCTAAAGCAACTGGGTATCCTATTGCAAAAATTGCTACAAAATTAGCTATTGGTTACCATTTAGATGAGTTAGATAACCAAATTACAAAATCTACTTCAGCTTTATTTGAACCAACTTTAGATTATGTTATTGTAAAAATTCCACGTTGGAACTTTGATAAATTTGAAGGTTCTGATCGTACTTTAGGATTACAAATGAAATCTGTTGGTGAGGTAATGGGAATTGGACGTTCTTTTCAAGAAGCATTACATAAAGCAACCCAATCTTTAGAAATAAAGAGAAATGGTTTAGGTGCCGATGGAAAAGGGTATAGAGATTATGAAAAAATAATTAGTAAACTTACAATACCTAGTTGGGATCGAGTATTTGTAATTTATGATGCTATACAAATAGGTATACCTTTAAGTAGAATACACGAAATTACAAAGATTGATATGTGGTTCTTAAAGCAATACGAAGAACTACACTTTTTAGAAAAAGAAATTTCTACATACACTATAGCATCTTTAACAAAAGATTTAATGTTAGAGGCTAAGCAAAAAGGATTTGCAGATCGCCAAATAGCACATATGTTAGATTGTTATGAAAGTGAAGTTTATAACAAGAGAGTAGAAATGAATATAAACAGGGTCTATAAACTTGTAGATACCTGTGCAGCAGAGTTTAAGGCAATGACACCTTATTACTATTCTACTTTTGAAGCAGAAATAGAAACACCAGACGGAGAACGTTATGTAGCAAATGATAGTGCAGTAACAGCAAAGAAAAAAATTGTTGTTTTAGGTTCTGGACCTAATAGAATTGGACAAGGTATAGAGTTTGATTATTGTTGTGTTCATGGTGTTTTAGCAGCTGCAGAATGTGGTTATGAAACTATTATGATTAATTGTAACCCAGAAACAGTATCTACAGATTTTGATACTGCAGATAAGTTATATTTTGAACCTGTATTCTGGGAACATATTTACGATATAATTCGACATGAAAAACCAGAAGGAGTTATTGTTCAATTAGGTGGGCAAACAGCATTAAAACTGGCGGAAAAATTAGAAAAATACGGTGTAAAAATTATAGGAACTAGCTTTAATGCGTTAGATTTAGCGGAAGATAGAGGACGTTTTTCTGATTTATTAACCGATTTAAAAATACCATTTCCGAAATTCGGAATTGCTGAAACTGCTGATGAGGCTTCAGCTTTAGCAGATGAGTTAGATTTTCCATTATTAATAAGACCTTCTTATGTACTTGGTGGACAAGGAATGAAGATTGTAATTAATAAAGAAGAGTTGGAAGAACATGTGGTTAACCTATTAAAATCTATTCCAGGAAATAAGCTTTTATTAGATCATTATTTAGACGGAGCAATAGAAGCAGAGGCAGATGCTATTTGTGATGGCGAAGATGTTTATATTATAGGTATAATGGAGCATATAGAGCCTTGTGGTGTACACTCTGGTGATAGTAACTCAACTTTGCCACCATTTAACTTAGGAGAGTTTGTAATGCAACAAATAAAAGATCATACAAAGAAAATTGCATTAGCATTAAACACAGTAGGTCTTATAAATATTCAATTTGCTATTAAAGATGATACCGTATATATAATTGAAGCTAACCCAAGAGCGTCTAGAACGGTTCCATTTATAGCAAAAGCATACAAAGAACCTTATGTAAACTATGCAACTAAAGTTATGATAGGAGATAAGAAGTTAAAAGACTTTAACTTTAATCCACAATTAGAAGGGTATGCTATAAAACAACCTGTATTCTCATTCAACAAGTTTCCGAATGTAAATAAAAACTTAGGACCAGAAATGAAGAGTACTGGGGAGAGTATTTTGTTTATAGATAGTTTAAAAGATGATGAATTTTATAACTTATATTCAAGAAGAAAAATGTACTTGAGTAAATAGAGTTTATTATACAATCTATATGTAAAAAAGCCTTTAATAATTTTTATAATTATTAAAGGCTTTTTCTTTTGTAAGAAGTTTAATTTTGAATATTATAAGGCCATTTTCCAAGAAGTTGCAAATGGCATATGGTATAATATTTTGCCTTTATTTTTCTTATTCTTTAATTCATTTAATCTTTTTAATTGTTTTGGACTTAAATATTTTTCACCAGACATTTTATGACCTAAAGCACTATTAATTTTTGTTCTTTGTAAATATGTTAAGGGTAAATACTTGTAGTTTGTGTGTCGTAAAAAATAATCTTCATCATTTATAGCAGGTTTGTACGAAGTGTCTTTAGAAATAGGTTTAAAATCGTGTAAGCTTGCAAATTTTGTTAATTGAGCATTTGTAATTTTATTTTCATCATATTTTACCTTAACAACTTCGTGTCCACTCATAAAGCCAGCTTCGGTATTAAGTACTCCATTTTTAGAGCCTAATTGTTTTTCGCCTGTCCAAAAACAGTACATTTTAAAATACTTTTCTTGTATGCTATTATTGCTAAGAGCTTTAAGCTCTTGCCCTAATAAGTTTACATACTCTGGTATTATTTTATTGGTAGATGTTAAAGCGTATGTAATGGCTGAATGTAAGCCTAGTGCGGTATAATCTCTGCCAACTCTTTTTACAATATCTTTACCAATGGGGTCTACAATACGTACAACAGGGTTGTTCCAGCTAGGTTCCTTAAACTTATCTAAAGTTTCTTTATCTTTTCCGCCTTTATTATTAAAGATTGCCAATGGTATAAATAGCTCTTCTATAGCTTCTACCATTAATGGGTGACTCAAAACTTCTTTTCCGTAATTTCTACATGTAGCGCACCCTGGAACCTCTTGAAAAAGTATTAAAATTGGCTTTTTTTGTTTTAAAGACATGCTAACAGCACTGTTATAATCTCTATACCAGCTTACTTTGCCTAATTCTTTTTCTTGATTTTCTCCATTTGTTTTTTCTTGCCCAAAACTATTTGTAGAGATGAGAAGAAGAATAAATATTCCTGCTATTTGTGTTATATTTTTTTTCATGCTTTTTAATTTAGGCTTAAAATTAAAAAACAACCTTCACGAAGGTATCACAATTGTATATAGAATATATTAGGTTTTAATTATACCATACAGCATAGCGTTTTCTGCGTAATTCTAAGGCTAAGCTTTCTTCAAGTTTTAGAGCTTCATTTCTTGTGGATACTGGAGAAATATGTTGGTAAAGGCTACCTCTTAAATACATTCCATATTTCTCCACAATATTGGCCGATAATTTGTGGCCTTTTTTGTTTCTATATCCTGTTTTGTGTTGTTCAAAACGTTCTTTAGGCGTTTTGCTTGTCATGCCAACATACAAGCATTCTAAAACACCATTAAATTGCGGATTAGCTTCTCTAAATTTTCTATTTTCTGTAAAAACCTTTTTAGAGAGCTCTATTACATATACAGTATATTGCGTTTTTGGCATTTAAAAAGCTATTTATATATGTTTATGTACTAAAGCTATACTATTAAGATTCCCATTCTGTATGAAAAATACCTTCTTTATCTATACGTTCATACGTGTGTGAACCAAAATGGTCTCTTTGTGCTTGTATTAAATTTAAAGGTAATCGACTAGAAGTATATGCATCAAAATAGGTTAATGAATTAGATAAACCTGGTGCAGGTATTCCATTTTTAGCAGCAAAAGCAACTAAGGTACGTGCAGAATTTACGGTTTCTTGTACTTTGGTAATAAAAGAAGGAGAAAGTAGTAAGTTAGGTAATTTTTTATCTTCATTAAAAGCTTCTGTAATATCTGCTAATAAGCCAGCTCTAATAATACAACCAGCTCTCCATATTTTTGCTATTTCAGCAATATCTAAATTATAACCATACTCTCTAGAAGCGTCTGCTAGTTGGTGTAAACCTTGTGCGTAAGTAATTATAAATGAGAAATATAAAGCTTCTTCGGTTAATTTTTCTAGTTCTTGTTGATCCATAAGCTCAACAGAAGGGCGGCTATAAAGTGCATCTGCTTGGATACGTTCTTCTTTTAGCGCCGAAATTTCTCGCATACTTACTGCAATATCTATAGATGGTACAGGAATACCTAAATCCATAGCATTTTGGCTTGTCCATTTACCAGTACCTTTTTGTTTGGCTTTATCTAGTATTTTATCTACCAAATCGCCTTCTGCTATTTCATCTTTTTGAGTAAAAATTTCAGAGGTTATTTCAACTAAGAAAGACTGTAGTCTTCCAGAATTCCATTTTGTATAGGTCTGGTGTAATTGCGAATTGGAATAATTTCCTCCTTTTTTAAGAAGGTCATAAATTTCAGAAGTAAGCTGCATTAGGCCATATTCTATACCATTATGTACCATTTTCACATAATTTCCAGCAGATTTTGGACCCAAATATGCTACACAAGGTTCTCCATTATATTTTGCAGAAACTGCTTCAAAAATAGGTTTTACGTGTTGGTATGCTTCACGATTACCACCTGGCATAATACTAGGCCCTAAACGAGCACCTTTAGCGCCTCCAGAAACTCCAGAACCAAAAAAGTGAATTCCTTTTTCAGATAAGTAAGCCTCTCTACGGTCAGTGTCCGTAAAAAAAGAGTTTCCTCCATCAATAATAATATCATCTTTATCTAATAGAGGTAATAATCCTTCTATAACGGCATCAACAATTTTACCAGCAGGTACCAATAGCATTATTTTTCTAGGTGAGGAAAGTGCTTTTACAAAAGTAGCAGTATCAGTAGAGGCATCAACTTTACTAGTATCTCCACCTTCTTCTTTAAGGGCATTTACTTTTTCAATATCTAAATCATTACCAAAAGCAGAAAAACCATTGTCTGCAACATTTAATATAAAGTTACGACCCATAACTCCTAATCCTACTAATCCAAAATCGTATGTTTTTTCCATTTTTTTGTTTTAATCTGTGGCTGTAAAAAAAATATTTCGTTTGTTATACTAGCTATTTAGCTTCTATAAAAAAGTACCTTCAAATGTAATAGAAAATTTTTAGTTTTTGAAGTATTTATATTTTTGAAACTATATTAAGAAAGTTGTTTAAATTAAACAATTTAGCTATCTATTTTACATATCAATATACCTTTTAGAAGAATAATGATTAATTTTCGGCAGGAAAACAAATATGTTTTTTTTGAAACTCTATTTTTTGAGGTTTAAATAACTATAGTAGCAATTTTTAGGATAAATTATATGAATAAGACAGAAAACCAAATGCTTATTATTTTTGGAGCTTCGGGAGATTTAACTGCAAGAAAATTAATACCTGCCCTTTTTAATCTTTTTAGAGATAAACATATACCTGAAAATTTTGTTGTTTTAGGAGTAAGTAGAAGTAATTTATCGGATACAGAATTTAGAAAAAAAGTAGCTATAGAAAGTTTGCATCTTAAAGATCAAGTAAGCACTAGAGAGCTTAGTTTAATTACCAGTTTTTCTAAGAAACTTTTTTATGAAGATTTGGGCGATAATTACGATACCAATTACGATAAATTGGCGAAAAGGATAGGAGACTTAAATACGAAGTTTAGTATTGGAAATAACTTTATATTTTATTTGTCTACACCGCCAAGTTTATTTGAAGCTATTTCTAAAAATTTATCAGAACAAAATCTTAATGATGAAACCGATGGTTTTAAACGTTTAATTGTTGAAAAACCTTTTGGCTATGATTTAGAAACTGCAAAAAATTTAAATAAAGGAATTCAAAAGTATTTTCAAGAACATCAAATTTATAGAATAGACCATTATTTAGGAAAAGAAACGGTGCAAAACCTTTTAGTAACCCGTTTTGCAAATAGTATTTTTGAACCACTTTGGAATAGAAATTATATACATCATGTAGAAATAACTAATGCGGAGAGTAATGGTGTAGGAAGCCGTGGTGGTTATTATGATAATTCGGGTGCTTTAAGAGACATGTTTCAAAATCATTTGCTACAAATAGTTTCTTTAATTGTAATGGAGCCACCTATAGCTGCTAATGCGCAAGAAATTAGAAATGAAAAAGTAAAAGCGTTACGCTCTTTACGTATAATGAACGACGAGAAAACTCTTAATGATAATACTATAAGAGCGCAGTATGTAGGTTCAAAAATTAATGGAGAAGAAGTAAAAGGCTATAGAGAAGAAGAAGGGGTAAACCCAGATTCTACTACAGAAACCTATGCAGCTATTAAGTTTTTTGTAGACAATTGGCGTTGGAAAGATGTTCCTTTTTACGTTCGTACCGCTAAGCGTATGCCAACAAAAGTAACCGAAGTGGTAATCCATTTTAAAACACCGCACCATCAAATATTTCAAGATTCTGGCGTGCTAAATAAAGACAATAAGCTTATAATTAGAATACAACCAGATGAAGGCATTTTAGTAAAATTTGGTGTAAAAGTACCAGGACAAGGGTTTAAGGTAGAGCGAGCAAATTTAGACTTTTATTATTCAGATTTAGAAGAAACAAAAGTAATGGAGGCATATGAACGTTTATTGTTAGATGCCATGCAGGGTGATGCTACACTTTATGCTAGAGCAGATGAAGTAGAAGCTGCTTGGAAATTTGTAGACCCAATTTTAAACTATTGGAAAAATGCTAAAGATGTTAGAATGTATGGTTATTCTGCAGGGGTTTGGGGACCAAAAAATGCAGACAACCTTATTGATGGTATAGGTACTTGGCGAAACCCTGAAGAAAATTTAGCAGACGATCCTGGTTTTTGCGTTATTTGTTAAACATTCCTTTTCTAATTTTAGAATATACTTTAAAATGAAAATAAACATTTATAAAACAAAGCAAGAAGTTGCTGTAAACTTTTCTAGTTACCTTTCTAATTTAATAAAAGAAAAAAAAATAGTGCATATAGCATTATCTGGTGGTAGTACGCCAAAAATTGTTTTTGAAGAGTTAGCATCTAATTTTATAAAAAAAATAGATTGGAGTGGGGTGCATTTATATTGGGGAGATGAGCGTTGTGTACCTCCTACAGATGCAGATAGCAATTATAAAATGACAGTAGATTATCTTGTTTCTAAAATTAATATACCACAAGAAAATGTACATCGTATTAAAGGTGAAGATGCTCCATCTAAAGAGGCAATACGTTATGGTGAAGTTTTAGTAAAAAACTTACCTGAAAAAAACAAGCTTCCAAATTTTGATTTAGTTATTCTTGGTATGGGAGATGACGGCCATACTGCTTCTATTTTTCCTCATGAAATAAATTTATGGAATTCTAAGAATATTTGCGAAGTTGCCATACACCCAGATTCTGGACAAAAAAGAATTTCTTTAACAGGCAATATTATTAATAATGCTACTGCCGTTGCCTTTTTAGTAACAGGTGAGGGCAAAAAAGAAAAAGTAGATTCTATTATAAATAAAAAAGAAGGCTATAAGCAGTATCCTGCAAGCCTTGTAGCTCCAACTTCTGAAAATCTTATTTGGTTTTTAGATGCAGCAGCAGCACAAGAAGTAAAATTAGATTAATATTATAAATCTAATTTTACATTCTCATTATTTAGTTCTTCTAAATGTTCTTCTATTTTAAATTTAGAAGCATTGTATTTAGAGCTTCTTTTTATAGATTGTTCTTTACGTTTTATACTTCTAGAAAAACGTCGGATACCTTGTTCTGAATCTATTATTAATCCGGGTATTGGAACATTCTCACCATTAGGTCCTTTGGCAACCATAGTAAAGTAAGAAGAGTTACAATGTTTTTTTATGCCCGTAGTAATGTTTTCAGACTCTACACGAACCCCAACAACCATAGAGGTTCTTCCTGTATAATTTACGGCAGCTTTTAAGGTAACCAATTCTCCAACTTCAATAGGGTTTAAAAAGTCTACTTTGTTTACAGAGGCAGTTACACAATAGTGTTGCGAATGTTTAGAGGCACAAGCAAAAGCTATTTGGTCCATTAAATTTAGAATATGCCCACCATGTACTTTTCCGCTAAAATTTGAATGCGCAGGAAGCATTAATTCTGTTATAGATACTTGAGAATCTTTAGAGCTTTTGAATTTTTTCATTTGGTTGGAATAAAATGTTGTAGTTTTTTTGTGCTAATTTGTAAAGTGAGGAGACTTTTCAGAATCTACTGCGGTAACAAAGTATTTAGTATCTCCTAACCAAAAAAATGTAGCATAACGTTCTATATATACAAGTTTTACATATTTTCCTTGATATTCTTTAAGTTTTTCAATCACCTCTTTGTCTTTATCTAAAACAGAAAAAGAAAATATTTGAGCACCAGAAATACCTTGACTAATTTCACCTTCCCATGTTTTAGCCATAACCCCTTTTCTACTAATTTTAATAAGTTCCCCAGAACGTACTCCTTCGCTAAAAGGTACATAGTATATAAAAGCGTAATAAGCTGCTAATAGAAATAAAGGTATTATAATAATTAGACTTATAATTTTTTTCATTGGTGTGTTTTTTATGGTTATTTTAATTTAGGTTCTTCAAAATCGTCTTCTTGCGCACGTTTTAATAAAGGTTCAGGAATAGATTTTTTTGCTTTTGCTCCCATTTTTTTAAGCTTTTCTATACTGGTAATAATATTTCCACGGCCTTCCACAAGTTTGTTCATTGCGCCTTTATATTCTCCTTTAGCTTCATCTATTTTTTTACCTACTTTTAGTAAATCGCTAGTAAAACCTTCAAATTTATCATACAAAGCTCCTGCCTGTCTAGCAATTTCAATAGCATTACGTTGTTGTTTTTCGTTATTCCACATACTATCTATAGTACGCAGTGTTGCTAATAGGGTAGAAGGGGTAACAATTACAATATTTTTTTCAAAAGCTTTGTTATATAAGGTTGTATCCGAATTTACTGCAATAGCAAACGCTGGCTCTATAGGAACAAACATTAGCACAAAATCTGGACTTTCCATTGCATATAAATCTTCATATTTTTTTGCAGATAATTGCTCTACATGTCTTTTTAAAGAGTTTAAATGGTCTTTTAAAAATTTTTCTTTTTCGTCTTCATCTGCATTAATAAACCTTTCGTAATCGGTTAAAGAAACCTTAGAATCTACTACCATTTTTTTACCATCAGGTAAATTAATAATAACATCTGGTAGTACTCTAGATCCGTCTTCTCTTGTAAAACTTTGTTGTACAGTATATTCTCGGTCTTTTTCTAACCCAGATTTTTCTAATACACGTTCTAAAACTAGCTCGCCCCAATTTCCTTGCATTTTACTATCTCCTTTTAGGGCTTTAGTAAGATTTTCTGCTTCTTGCGTAATTTTTAAATTTTGACTTTGCAAGTTTACAAGTTGTTCTTTTAAAGCAGAGTGTATACTTATATTTTCTTTTTGGCTGTCTTCTACCTTTTTTTCAAATAATTGAATTTTTTCTTGAAGCGGTGAAAGTATGTTTTTTATGTTTTTCTGATTTTGCTCTGTAAATTTTAAACTTTTTTCGTCTAAAATTTTATTGGCTAAATTTTCAAATTCTTTGGTAAATTTTTCTTGAAGCTTTTCTACTTCAGCTTTTTGTTCTGAGTTTTTTTCTTGAAGATTTTGTATATCAGATTGGTAACGAACAATCTGATTGCTCATTTGTTCTTTCTCTTGTTGTACGTGTCTTTTGTGTTCTACTTCATCAGCTAAAGCAGCTTCTATTGTAGCTATATTGTTTTGTAATTGTTTTTCTCTTTCTTCTAAAGTACTTTGGCTAGATTTTGTTTTAAGTAATTGTATGTAATTACCTAAAAAATAACCTATAACAAGGCATACTACACCAATAATAATAAAAATAAGATACGTGTTCATTTAAAATTTTGAATATAAAGTAAAGATAAAGGTTTGTGTTTTAATTTTTAGAAACTAATTGGGTTACTTATTAACTTTAAAGCTAGCGGTATTAGCATCAAAATTAATTATGTCTTTTGGGAAGAGGGTTTCAAAGTGTTTTTCTTTAATTAATTCACTTGGTTTTCCATAAGGGTTATTTGTATTATTTAATAGTAGCATTTTATCACATAGCTGTATTGCCAACTCTATTTCATGAGTTGTAAATAGGATTGTTTTATTAGTTGTTGTAGCTATAGATTTTAGTAGTTTTAAAATAGTTGCTTTATGGTAAAAATCTAAATGCGTAGTAGGTTCATCTAATAGCATAATAGAGGTGTCTTGGGAAAGAGCACGCGCGATCATTACACGTTGCATTTGGCCATCACTTAGTTCATAACACTTTTTATGTTTTAAAGAATCTAAATTTACTTTTGTTATAGCATTGTTTATAATAGATAGGTCTTTATTTTTAAGACTTCCTAGCCAATTAGTGTAGGGTTGTCTGCCAAGAGCAATAAGTTCTAGTACTGTTAGGTTTTTAGAAGCAATTTTTTCGGTAAGAACTAAGCTAATTTCTAATGCCAATTCTTGTACATTAAAATGGTCTAAATTTTTATTATGTAGTTGTAATTTTCCAGATATTTTTTCTTGCACATTGCCAATTGTACGTAATAAAGTAGATTTTCCTGCGCCATTAATTCCTACAATGCCTATTAATTCTCCTGCATTTGCAGAAAAATTAATAGAAGAACAAACAGTTGTTTCTTTTTTATTGGTTTTATAACCAATGTTAAGGTCTTGTATTAAAAGAGTGTTATGTAGGTTAGAATTATTAATGGTTTGTACTATTTAATTAAAAAATTATTTTTTGTTTACGCACTAGTAACCAGATTATTACAGGAGCTCCTATTATTGATGTTATAGCATTTATTGGTAATACACTTGCAGAATTTGGTAATTGTGCAACAGTATCGCATAATAACATTAAAACCGCGCCATATAGTAAAACTGCAGGTACTAATATTTTATGGTTAGTTGTATTAAATATTTGGCGTGTTAAATGCGGTACCGCTAAACCAATAAAAGCAATAGGACCAGCAAAAGCAGTTATTCCACCAGCTAACAAACCAGTAGTTATAATAATTATATAGCGTGCTTTTTTTATTTTAATGCCTAAACTTCGGGCGTAATTTTCACCTAAAAGTAGTGCATTTAATGCTTTTATAGAAAATATGCTTAAAATAACACCTACAAAACATAAAACTATTAAAATAGCAATTTGCTGCCACGATAAATTGCCTATACTACCAAAAGACCAGTATACATATTGTTGTAATTTTTCTGCATTTGTAAAATAAGACAAAACACTAACAATTGCAGCAGTAATACTCCCAAACATAAGTCCAATAATTAATAAAGCCATAGTGTCTTTTACTTTAGAGGCAACAATAATTACAGAGAGTAAAACTATAAAACTTCCTATACTGGCTACAATGGCTAATGATATGTTTGAAACTAATTGTAGCCCTATGTAACTGCTAAAAATAGAAGACCCCATAATTAATAAGGCAACTCCTAAACTTGCTCCAGAGCTAATGCCTAAAACAAAGGGGCCAGCTAAAGGGTTTTTAAATAAAGTTTGCATTAGTAAACCGCTTAAGGCAAGTCCGCTACCAACTAAAATAGCTGTAATTGCTTTAGGTAGTCTATAATTCCATATAATATATTCCCAGGAGTTGTTACTGGTGGTTTCTCCAAAAATAACGCTAAAAGTTTCAAAAAGAGGAATAGATACAGAACCTAAACTTATATTTATTCCAAAGAATACAATGAGAAGTAAAGACAATAGTGTAAAAGCTTTTATATGTGTTTTATTTTTTTCCACTTATTGTAAAGCTTTATAAAAAAAGGGTTTGTAGTTAGGTAAAATTTCTGGATGAAATATAGAAATTAAATCTTTTAAAACAACATCAGGTCTGCTAGGAGCTAGTTCATAAAACAATAAGCCACCTGTAGCACCTTTAGTGTTTGCAAAAGTATATACTTTTTTGTTTTTAAAGGCTTTAAATTGTGTATAATGTTGGCTACTTTCTTGCATTTGTTTATACGTGGTAAAGTTAGAAGGGGACACCCAATAGTCTGCATTTTGGGCAACTGTTAGTACTTTTTCCCAACTTAAAGAAAGACTACCTGTTTCTGGATTATTTTGCCATAAATAATTTGTGTTTGCGTCTTTCAAGTATTGCGATGCCCAACTTTTACCTCCGGGTAAATACCAAACATCTTTAAACATGGCACCACTTAAAACGGTACTTTTTTTTGTTGCTTTTGCTGCTAACTCTTTTACTTTGTTATATTCTTTTTCTACAGATTTAAAAATGCTATCTGCCTTGGCTTCTTTATGAAAAAATGGAGCAAAGAATTTAATCCATTCCGCTTTTCCTAAAGGGGTTTGTTCTGCCCAATCACCATTATATACAATAGGAATAGAAGCAGCTTGTAAAGTTTTATAAGCTTTGTTTTGATTGTCTATGCCAAAGCCAATTACAACATCTGGTTGTAATTCTATAGCAATTTCTGTGTTTAACGATTCGTTATTCCCAAGTTCTTTAACTTCTTGATTGTCAATTCTTTTTCTGGTTTCTTTTGAAGAGATATAATCTGTATTTGGAAAGCCAACTAGAGTAGAGGCAACACCTAAAGATTCTAACACAGGAATATGTGTAGTTGATGTTACTATTATTTTTTTTAATGGAGTTGTTATTACAGCATCATAGTCATTTTTGTTAAGAGTAACCTGTGCCATTATTTTTTCAGGAACTAAAGCATAAGTAAAACCTTCGGTAGCATTAGGCCAAGGTGTTGTAATGTTTAATATGGTAATTCCATTTTCATTTTTATGTATAGTAAAACCCTTAGCATGGTTTAAAGAAAATGAGCTATTTTTTTTAGACTCAACTTCAACTATTACTTCTTTTTTTCTTTTACATGAAAAGGAAATAACAACTAAAAAAAAGAGAAATAGGTTTTTCATATGAAGAAATTAGGAGTCTTAAATTTTAGCAATATTAAGATTAAAAATTTGTACCAAAAAAGAGGATAAATACTTTTTTAAACTTACTTTTGGCCCGATTTTGGTTTTTAACGCCGTTTTTGTGTTAAAATTAAAAGGGAATCTGGTTAGAGTCCAGAGCTGTTCCCGCAACTGTATACTTAGTCTTTATACATTATAAAGATGGTTGTTATTTCTTCAATGCCACTGCTTTTACAAGCGGGAAGGTTAATAACAATACGTAAGTCAGGAGACCTGCCAATTTTAGTAATTAATAAACCATAGACTTTCGGGTAAAAAGTCTTTGAAAAAATGAAATATTTAATAGTAATTTTATTTGTATTCCTAGACATAAATATGTCTTATTCCCAGCAAGATTCTATTTTTAGATTGGATGAGGTTGTGGTATCTGATAGTAGGTTATTAGAGTTTTCTAATGGTGTAAAACTAGTAGTAATTACAGACAGTACTTTGCAAAGAGTATCAGGTGGATTAACAAATGCATTAAGATACAATAGTTCTATTTATTTTAAAGAAAACGGAAATGGTATGCTTTCTTCGCCTTCTTTTAGAGGAACAGGAGCGTCACAAACAGCAGTAATTTGGAATGGCATAAATGTAAATTCGCAACTAAACGGCCAGACCGATTTTAATACTATTCTTCCACAAAATTATGATAAAATAAGTATACGAAGTGGAGGAGGTAGTACCCAGTATGGTACAGGGGCAATTGGAGGTAGCATACACTTAGAAAATACTTTAAACTTTGTAGAGGATTGGATTAACGTGCTAAATTTAGGGTATGGTAGTTTTGACACAAAGAACTTTAATTATAAAACTAAATACGGCTCTGATAAATTTGCTGTAAACATAGGTTTAGGTCATGTTTCTTCTAAAAATGATTATAAATATTTAGGAACAGATAGAAGGAATGAAAACGGTGAATTTAATAACAATAGTTTAGATATAGGAGTGGGACTATTTTTATCCTCAGAAAACTTAATTAAGCTACAGCATTCTGCATTTATTGGAGACCGAAATTTTTCGGGAACTTTAACGGCACCTTCTAATAGCAAGTATAAAGATGTAAACTCTAAATCTTTACTAGAATGGATTTCTTTTAAAAATAAAAAAGTTCAAAGAGTAAAGGCTGCTCATTTATATGAAGAGTATACATATTTTGCGAATAAAGATTCAGATATATTTTCTATAGGAAAAGCAAAAACATTTCTTTTAAACTATGATTTAAAATACAAGGTAAATAACATAGTATTAAATGGACTTTTAGATTATAATAACATAAATGGTGAAGGTTCTTCTATTACAGATGTAACTAGAAACTTATTTGCTTCCACTTTTTTATTTTCACACCTTGTTAGTAAAAAATTTACCTACGGTATTAATTTAAGAAAAGATTGGGTTACAGATTATTTTAGCCCTTTTGTTTATGCATTAAGTGGTAAGTACCAATTTACAAGCAATTATAGGATGACCCTAAATACCTCTAAAAATTTTAGGATTCCTACGTTTAACGATTTGTATTGGGAAACCGGAGGAAATACAAATTTAGAACCAGAAACGTCTTACCAGATTGAAATAGGCCAAGTTTATACTAAAGCAGGAATTAAAGCAGAGTTATATTCTTTTTATATTGCGAATAATAATTTAATACAGTGGAGACCAAGTAGTACTTCGGGTATTTGGTCGCCGAGTAATATTAAAAGTGTATACCAATACGGTATAGAGTCTAGTTTATCGTTCCAAAAAAAAATAAAAAACAATCTAATAGGAGCTAATGTAAATTACGCATTTACAAAAGCTATAGATGAAGAAACTGGATACCAATTACTATATGTGCCTAAGCATAAAGTAACTACAACAGTAAACTATACATTTAAAAAAATCAGCATTGCATTACAAACTTTATATAATAGTTTGGTTTACACAACTACAGATGAGTCTCAAGAAGTAGACGCTTATTTTATTGGAAACACTACTTTGGAATATGAATTTAAAGATGTTTTTAAATCCAATGTAGTACTAGCGTTAAGTGTAAATAATATTTTAAATACTAATTACCAAAATGTGGCATTTAGACCAATGCCTAATAGAAACTTTAAATTACAATTAAACTTTAAATTTTAGAAAATGAGAATTAAACATGTAGTATTAACAATGGCATTTGGAGCTTTTTTAGCATCATGTGAAAGCGATGATAATGAAAGCTTGGAACCATTAGGGGCTTATAATAATGGAATTTTAGTAGTTAATGAAGGCCCTTTTTTAAATGGTTCAGGAACAGTTTCTTTTATATCTGAAGATTTAGAAACTAATGAAGAGGCAATTTTTAATGCTGTAAATAACAAAGATTTAGGAAATATAATACAGTCTATAGGTTTTGCAGACGATAATGCATACGTAGTTGCAAATGTTTCTAATACCATTGAAGTTGTAAATAGATACACTTTTGAAAGTGAAGCTACAATAGATGAAGGTTTATCTAATCCTAGGTATTTTGTTGCTGTAGAAAACACAGGTTATGTAACTAATTGGGGCGATACTTCTGATGAAACAGATGATTATATAGCTGTAATTAATTTAAACACTAACACTGTAGAAAGCACCATTCCTGTGGAACTTGGGCCAGAAAGAATAGTAGCAAATGAAACTACAATTTACGTAGCGCACTCAGGAGCATTCGGAACAAATAATATTGTATCTGTTATTGATGCTGCTACGCAAGAAGTTGCTACAACAATAGAAGTTGGTGAAAGACCAAATTCTTTAGTTTTTGATGCAAGTAATAATTTGTGGGTTTTAGCATCAGGTGGTTCATCATGGCCAGATCCTGAAAACGAAAGTGCAGGGGTTTTATCTGAAATAAATACTTCTACTAATGCTGTAATTACCACCTTTAATTTTCCAGGGGTAGAGCATCCAGGGTTTTTAAATATTGATGGAGATAATTTATATTATAACCTTAATAATGAGTTGTTTACAATTAGTATTTTAGACGATGCTTTACCTACAACTTCATTATTTGCACATGCAACAACTAGTTTATATGGTTTAAATATTAGTAATGGAAAATTGTATATTTCTGATGCTGTTGATTTTTCAAGTAACGGAACATTACATATTTATGATATAGATACAGCAACATTAGAAAATACCTTTACAGTTGGTTTAAATCCAAATGGTGTTTATTTTAATGAATAGTAATAGCTAGACAAAAGTTACATTAAATTAAAAAGGCGCTACAATACTTGTAGCGCCTTTTTAATCACCTTTTTTAGTTAGGAGTAATTTCTATAGGTTTATCTAAAACCATATTGTTTTTTAAGGTGGTAAACATTTTAGAACTTGTAACAATTTTAGCAGGCATTTTAACAGTAAAATCTGTTTTACTAGTTGTACCTGTTATTTGTTGTATTGCTCTTGCTAATAAGGGTTCGTTTTGGTCTCCTAAAACGCCAAGGTTTTCTAAATCTTCTTCTAATTCAATATCAGGAATTAAGCCAGAAGTATAATCGGAAAAACCATCTGCATTTTCGTTTCTACCTACTAGTGGTTGAATAGCCCATTCATTATCCGGGTTTATTCTATTTTCCCTTTCTTGATTGTATATGTAGCTATTATCATAATCATCTACCATTGTAATAGAAAATTCATTTTTACCAGTTGTTGTTTCTCCAATTTGCACAACATTAACATAAGGGGCAAGGCCATTAATAACTAACTCAGAGGAAGATGCAGAGCTACTTGTAGTAAGTATATATACTGTTGTTAAGTTTAAAGAGTTTACAGCACTTCCGTTTGGCGTTTGGTTTGCAAAATAATCTATTAATTGAGAATCGCTAAGTTGTGGTTGTATTTTAGAGTTCCAACGTTGTCTTAAGAATATTTCATCAGTGTTAGTACCATATATCATGCTAGATAATAGGCGAGCAGAATTTACGGAGCCGCCAGGGTTATACCTTAAGTCTACTACCAAATGCTCAATATTAGATGCTTTTAATTCTCCAATAGCATTATTTAAATCTTCATCATATTCATTAGTAAATGCATTGTATACTAAATACCCAATTTTTTGTCCTCCAATTTCAAAAATTTTAGATAAAAAAACTGGATTTTCTGCTAGCCCTTCAAATTTAGTTAAAGTTACTTCTTTGTCATTTTCAATAATTTCACCATCTACAATATCTGCCATATTTAAAGTATACGTATCGTTATCACCAAAAAGTAAATCTATATAGTTGTCCAGATTTAAGGCTTGTCCGTTTACACCTCTAAAAATTTCACCTCTACTAATATCTTTTGTAGCGGCATCTGAATTTGGTATAATATAGCGTACATATCCAAAAATATCTTCGGTACCTTGTATAAGAACTAACCCAAATTCTAGACCGTTACTTTTAGATACTCCTGCAAGAGCTTGTGTAAGTTCTCTATAATCTTCAGAAACAAAGCTAAATCTATCTATGGCATTATTGCTGCCAACAATATTTTCATGTTGGTTACAAATACTATAAAAAAAAGTTTCAGGGTCTTCGTAACTTTCTAGAAACTCGGTATATGCAATAGAACCTTCTTCAGTTAAAGGAAATTTAGTATCTGAAAGGTTTTCTACATCTTCTTGCCAAAAGTACCAGAAGTTCATTGCTTTCCACATAAAATGTTGGGTGTCTACTTCTGCGGTATCAAGTGGGCTAACAGTAGTAGTAATATCTAAATTGTCTGTATTTGTTTTAGAGCACGATGTTAGTATAAAGTAAAAAGAAAAGAGTACTAAAGCATATTTTTTCATAGGTATCACATTTTATATAAAAATATCCTCAAATATTGTTCCAGTATATTTTGGGGAAAATAGTGTAAGGTTTATTTAATTACGTAAACTCGTACGTAAATAGTTGTCCAAAATTAGGGCTTATTTTGAAAAATAAAAATGTTATCTATTATCCCCCTTGTTAAGGTTTATAAAATAAATTTAACAAGGGGTGTATTATTTATACTCTATTGTAGTGTAATTTGTGTTGTTTTTATTTAGGTAAAGTAGGGGTTAAAACACCATCCATTAACATTAAATTGTTCATAGGTTTAAGTATTGTAGAACTACTTATTAAATCTACAGGGTAATTAGGCGTAAAATTTCTTTTAGATGTTGTTCCAGCAATAGTATTTAAGGTTAATTCTAATAGAGGTTCGGTAGTTTCGCCTAAAACGCCAAGGTTTGCAATATCTTCTGCTAACTCATAATCTGGTAATAAACCGGTAGTGTAATCGGAAAAACCATCTACATTTTCATTTCTACCTAAAAGTGGTTGTATAGCCCATTGGTTATCTGGGTTAATATTATCTTCTCGTTCCGATGAATAGAAATAACCATTTTCTAAATCGTCTACAAATGTGAGAGAAAATTCATTTTTACCAACAGTGGTAGTTCCTATTTGTACAACATCTATATATGGTTCTAAACCATTAATTACAAGTTCGCTAGCAGATGCGGTGGAACCAGAAGTAATAATATATACTTTGTTTAGGTTTAATGCATTTATTTCGCTTCCATCTATAGTTATATCAATAAAATTGTTTTCACCTTCTCCTTCATTAAATGTGGATTGAATTTTATTGTTATACCTTGCTTTTAGAAAAAGTTGGTCTGTTTGTGTACCATAAACAGAACTTGCTATTTGTATTGCTGATGAAACTCTACCACCACCATTGTATCTGAAATCTAATATAAGATTGTCTATATTTTGCGTATTAAACTCTCCAAAAGCATCATTTAGTTGTTCATCATAATTGGCAATAAAAGAATTGTACATAAGGTACCCCGTTTTAAATCCGTTATGTTCAATAACTTTTTTTATTAAAATAGGGTTTTCTTGTAAATTTTCTTCTTTAGTTAAACTTACAGATACGTTATTACTGGTAATTACATTGTTGTCTATTTCTGCCATATTTAATGTGTAGCTGTCAGCGTCTCCAAATAATAAATCGTAATAATTGTAAATATTTAAAGTTTGCCCATTTACTCCTGTAAAAAGGTCGCCTCTTTTAATGTCTTTTGTAGCCGCGTTAGAGTTAGGAACAATATAGCGTACATAACCAAAAACATCATCACTATCAAAAAAGCGAGAAAGACCAAACTCTAAACCATTACTTTTAGAAATACCAGAAAAACCAGCCACTAAGTCTTTATAATTATCACTTAAATAGCTAAAGCGATCAGTGGCAGCAGCATCTCCAACATTTTGATAATGGTTGTAGCATAACTCATTATAAAAAAAGTCTTCTGGATTTGAGTTTTCAGATAAATATTGGATATATTCTTCTTCAGTGGAAAACCGAGTGTCTTGTAAATCGTCTACATCTGCTTGCCAGAAGTAGAAGTAATTCATAGCTGTCCACATAAAGTTTTGAACCGGATAATCCTCTATAGTTTTTGGATCTTCAACAATGGGATCTACTTCTTCTATTTCTTCTTCGGTATCTATACTATTATCCGTATCACATGAAAAGAATACCATTAATAATGTTAATGTAATAATTTTATTTACAGACCACATTTTTTTTAAAATCATATTTATTATTTATGTTAATGGGATAAGACAGTTTTCTCTTTAAACAACAAAATCTTTATACGAATATACTTACAATAAAAATTAATTTAAATTTATTGTAACATTATTCGATGAGTGTCGTCTTCCTTTTGTAAACTAGTAATATAGTTTGCAAACAACCAACAAAATGAAACAAACAGAATTTTTAAATCTGGTATTGCCATTTAAAGACAAGTTATATAGGCTGTCTAAAAGGTTGCTGGTTTCTACAGAAGAAGCAGAAGATGCAACACAAGAGGTTCTATTAAAACTTTGGTCTAAAAATAGTAAAATAAAGGAGTATAAAAATATTGAAGCATTTGCTATGACTATGACAAAGAATTTTTGTTTGGATAGATTAAAATCTAAACAGGCTTCTAATTTAAAATTGGTACATAGTAATTATGGAGATGATAATAGTTCGCTCCAAAAAAATATAGAAGCTAAAGACAGTGTTAATTGGGTAGAAAAAATAATGAACGAACTGCCTGAACAGCAAAAAATGGTATTACAACTAAGAGATATAGAACAGTATACATTTGAGGAAATAGAAGAGTTGTTAGGAATGAAACCTACCGCAATACGTGTAGCATTATCTAGAGCAAGAAAAACAGTAAGAGAAAAATTAACGCAAAAACATAATTATGGAATTGCATAATATAGAAGAATTATTAGAAAAGTATTTTGAAGCAACAGCAACAATTGCGGAAGAAGAAACATTACGGGCCTATTTTTCTCAAGAAAATGTGGCAGCACACTTAGAGCAATACAAACCTATGTTTGTTTATTTTTCTATTGCTAAAGATGAAAAATATAGCAAAAAACTACCTTTAAAACCTAAAAGAAATTATACCAAATGGGTAAGTGTTGCAGCTGTTGTAGCTATAGCTTTTAGCTTTTATTTTGGAAACCTTTATCAACAACATCTAGAAGAGCAAAAAGAAGCTCAATACGCTTATAATGAAACAAAAAAAGCCTTAGACCTTTTAGCACAAAATTTTAGTAGAGGCACACAAAAAGTAGCCTATTTAAATGAGTTTGAACAAGCAAAACAAAAATTATACAAGAATAAATAAATAAAAATCATGAAACAGTTCCTAATTATAATAGCAGTAGCATTAATGCCTTTTACAGGTATTTCGCAATCTTTATTTGATAAGTATGAAGATTTAGATAACGTAAGTGCCGTAGTGGTAAATAGAAGTATGTTTAACCTTTTAAGTAAGATAGACGTAGAAGTAGATGATCCAGAAGCACAAGATTTTATGGATATAGCTAAAAGCCTTAATAACTTAAAAGTTTTTATAACAGAAGATAAAGGAGTATCTGCAGATATGTTAAAATCTATGAACTCGTATTTAAAAACAGCTAAGTTAGAAGAGCTTATGCGAGTAAAAGATAAAGACGCTAATGTAAAATTTTACATAAAAGCCGGTAAAGATGAAGACCATGTTAGCGAACTTTTAATGTTTGTTACTGGGGTTAAAAATGCCGATATAGATTTAAATGGTAGAAAATTTGAAACTGTATTATTGTCTTTAACTGGTGATATAGATTTAAATAAAATAGGCTCGTTAACTAATAAAATGAATTTGCCTCAAGAACTAAATAAAGCAGGAAAAAACAATAAATAAATTCTAGTAAACTAGAAGAAGTTAAGTAACATCAATCTAAGTAATAATCATCCTTTAAAAACTCATATTAATCAACATGAGTAAGGATAAAAACAAACAGTCATGAAAAAAATTAGTTTAGTAGTAGCAATTGCATTATTACCATTATTAGGTATTTCACAATCTATTTTTGATAAGTATCAAGACATGCACAATGTGGGTACAGTTGTCATAAATAAGGGAATGATAAATTTAGCAAGTACCATAGGAAGTTTGTCTAATGATCCAGAAGCAAAAGACTTTGCGGAAGTAGCAAAAGGGATTAAAAAAATAAAAGTCTTTATTACAGAAGATAAAACTATATCTTCCAATATGGCTTCTACAGTTAAAAAGTACTTAAAAACATCTTCATTAGAAGAGTTAATGCGTGTAAAAGACCAAAATGTTAATGCCAAATTTTATATTAAACAAGGTAAAGACGAAGATCACGTAAAAGAACTATTAATGTTTGTATCTGGAATAAAGGATGTAAATATTAAAGGTAGAAAATTTGAAACCGTTTTGGTTACTATGACAGGTGATATAGATTTAAACAAAATTGGCGCAATTACCAATAAAATGAATTTACCACAGGAACTAAATAACGCAGCCAAGTAATTTTAATAATACATATGAAAACAGTAATAAAAAGTATTTTGGCTTTTGTAGTATTACTTATGGTAAACGCATGTTCCTCTACACAAAGTTTACAAGAATATTACGTGGATAATTCTGATAATCCTAATTTTATTTCTTTTGATATTCCTACAAGTATATTAAACATAAAAGATCCAGGTTTATCGCAAACTCAGAAAGAAGCTATAGAATCTTTTAAAAAATTAAACATTTTAGCATTTAAAAAAAATGCAGATAACGCAGCGGATTATATTGTAGAAAAAGCTAAATTAAAGAATGTTTTAAAAGCAGATAAGTATACTGAGTTAATGAAATTTAATACAAGCTTTGGAAAAGCTACTATTAAATATTTAGGTGATGAGGATGCTATAGATGAGGTTGTTGTTTATGCAGACAATAAAGAAAAAGGGTTTGCTATAGTAAGGGTTTTAGGTAATAATATGAATCCTGCTCATTTGGTAGAACTAATAAATGCACTAGAAAAATCTAACTATAAAGGTCAAGGTTTAGACAGACTAAAGAAAATATTAGAATAAAAAAATAACGATAAAATTAATTTTAAAAACCCTACTGCAATTACAAATGGCAGTGGGGTTTTTAGATTAAAAAAAGATTAAATTTTATTTTTTTTAGATCAAATAGTGACCTTCTAATTATATTAGTGTCATATAATAAGAATAAACACTAAAAACTTAAAAATTATTATGGAGAACACAGATGTAAACTCTTGGATGAGTAAAGGAATGGATTTTGTAACAGAATATGGCCCAAAAATTATTGGAGCAATTATAATTTATATAATTGGTTCATGGGTAATAGGAAAAATTGTAAAGCTTGCTCGCAAGGGTATGTCTAAAAGTAATTACGACGAATCTTTACAGAAATTTTTATTAAACCTTGTTACTTGGGCGTTAAAGATATTTTTAATAATCATGGTAATATCTAAACTTGGTGTAGAAACAACAAGTTTTGCAGCTATTATTGCAGCAGCTGGTTTAGCTATTGGTTTAGCATTACAAGGATCATTATCTAATTTTGCAGGAGGTGTTTTACTTATGATTTTTAAGCCATATAAAATAGGAGATTTAGTAGAAGCACAAGGTGTTTTAGGTTCTGTAAAAGAAATTGAAATTTTTACTACTAAATTAATTACACCACAAAATAAATTAGCAATTGTACCAAACGGAGCAATGGCAAACGGAAACATTATTAACTATACTGCAGAAGGTAAAATGAGGGTAGATACAAGTGTAGGTATTGGTTATGGAGAAGATATGAAAAAAGCAAAAGAAGTGCTTTTAGAAATGTTAGTAGCTAATCCAAAAGTTTTAAAAGATCCAGCACCATCTGTAAATGTAGAAGAGTTAGCAGATAGTTCTGTAAACTTAGCAGTACGTCCTTTTTGTAAGCCAGAAGATTACTGGGATGTATATTTTGCAACTATAGAGGGTTCTAAAATAGCGTTAGATAATGCTAAAATTGAAATTCCTTACCCACACGAAGTTCAAATTAACAAGTAATATAAAATACTATTTATAGTAATTTTGCAACTAATATAAAAAAAGCCTTTAAAGTTTACTTTAAAGGCTTTTTTTATATTAAATATTACTTAATACTATGTTATTATTAAGCTTACAATAACTAAAAGTAGCAACCATAATTTTGTAATTATATATAATTACGAGAACTATGAAAAAAAATTACTTTAAAATGCTTTTCTTATTTTGGATTAGCATATTATTTAATGCTTATGCTCAAGCACCAGCATACTACAACCAAACAGATATTACCCAAACGGGAGAAACCCTAAAAGAAAATTTAGCGTCTTTAATATCTAGTAATGTAACTAATTTATCCTATACTCCTGGAGTTTGGGATGCTTTAAAACAAACAGATTTAGATCCAGAAAACTCTAATAATGTAATTTTAATATATGGATATAATGATGATGATACAGAAATAACAAATGATAGAACTAGAGGTGTAGATAATAACGGAGGTAATGTTGGAGATTGGAATAGAGAGCATACTTACCCAAGATCTTTAGGTAATCCAAATTTAGGAAGTACAGGTCCAGGGTCTGATGCCCATCATTTAAGAGCTTCAGATGTACAATATAATTCTTTACGAAACAATCATCCATTTGCAGATGGCTCAGGTAGCTCAGGCTTAATAGGAGGTAATTCTTGGTATCCTGGAGATGAATTTAAAGGAGATATTGCAAGAATGATGCTATATATGTATGTACGTTACGGTAGCCAATGTTTACCTACAGCAGTAGGAACAGGACCAACAACATACCACTCAGAAATTCCAGATATTTTTTTAGAATGGAATGTAGAAGACCCCGTTTCACAAGTAGAAATAAATAGGAATGTGTTATTAGAAGGAATACAGGGTAATAGAAATCCTTTTATAGATAATCCTGCTTTTGCAACTTTAATATGGGGAGGACCACAAGCAGAAGATAGGTTTAATACTACCAATACAGATACAGAGTCGCCAACAATACCTTTAAATTTAGTAGCCTCTAATACAACAGAAACAGAAACTTTTTTAAGCTGGAATGCTGCAACAGATAATGTAGGAGTAACAGGTTATCAGGTTTTTAACGCAGAGGTATTAATTGGGTCTGTTAGTGGAACATCGTACACTGTTACTGGTTTAACTGCCAATACAGAATATGTATTTAGTGTAAAAGCAATAGATGCAGCCAGTAATACATCTGATAATAGTAATTCAGTTTCTGTTACAACATTAGAAGGTACAATAGGCACTCCAATAACAGGCGAATATATAGTTTTTCAAGGCTATGAAAATTCGTCCTCAGACAATTGGAATTATACTTTATCACCAGTTAATTGTAATGATGGAGGTAACGATGTTTGGGATGTTGTTTCTAATGTAGGCTCTATAAGTACAGCAAATACAGATGTAAACTTTTTTGGAATAAGAGATTTAGAAGGTAATTGCGGAACATCAGATGGCGGAACAATAACTTTTGATAGTGTAGACATATCAGCTTATGAGGATGTAAACTTATCTTTTGCAATTAACGTTGTTGGTTATGACGTATCAAACGGAGATAGTATTAGCTATGAGGTTTTTCATGATAATATATCACAAGGTGTAGAATTAATAACAATAGAAAATACGTACAGTACAACAGGTTGGGAGCAAATAACAGCAGCAATACCTAATACAGTGTCAAAAGTAGGGTTAACTCTATTTGTAAAACAAAATGGCGGAAGTGATTATGCTGGTTTTGATGATGTAGCTTTACAAGGAGCATTAATAACTGGGCCAACAACTGGTTCAATATTAATTAACGAGGTAGATGCAGATACTGCAGGAACGGATACGTTAGAATTTGTGGAGTTATATGATGGTGGCGTTGGAAATACCTCTTTAGATAATTTGGTTTTAGTCTTTTATAATGGTTCTAATAATCTAAGCTATGCTGCATATGATTTAGATGGGTATACTACAAATGAGGAAGGGTATTTTGTAATAGGAAATGTAGATGTACCAAATGTATCTATTGTAATAGCAAGTAATGGCTTGCAAAACGGAGCAGATGCTGTTGCTTTGTATAATGGAGAAGAAACAGACTTTCCTAATGGTTCTGCTGTAGTAACAGAAAATATTGTAGATGCGTTTGTTTATGATACAAATGATAGCGATGATGAAGAGTTGCTAGTGTTATTAAATGAAGGTGAAATGCAAGTTAATGAGGATGGAGCAGGAGATAAAGACAACCATTCCTCTCAACGAATTACAAATGGAGAAGGAGGAGCAAGAAATACAGCAACCTATATACAACAAGAGCCAACACCAGGAGCAGAAAATGGAGAAGCAGTAGTTGTACCACCAACAACAGCCTCAATAATAATTAACGAGGTAGATGCAGATACTGCAGGAACGGATACGTTAGAGTTTGTAGAGTTATATGATGGTGGAGTAGGAAATA
The DNA here is from genome assembly GCA_947504045.1 of uncultured Maribacter sp. Classification (GTDB taxonomy): domain Bacteria; phylum Bacteroidota; class Bacteroidia; order Flavobacteriales; family Flavobacteriaceae; genus Maribacter_B. The sequence goes on along the minus strand of CANNFY010000002.1, from coordinate 611,058 downwards.
CCTCTTTAGATAATTTTGTATTAGTCTTTTATAACGGTTCTAATGATCAAAGTTATGCAGCGTATGATTTAGATGGCTATACCACAAATGAAGAAGGGTATTTTGTAGTAGGAAATGTAGACGTACCAAATGTATCTATTGTAATAGCAAGTAATGGCTTGCAAAACGGAGCAGATGCTGTTGCTTTGTATAGTGGAGAAGGAACAGATTTTCCTAATGGTTCCGCTGTAGTAACAGAAAATATTGTAGATGCAATTGTATACGATACAAATGATAGTGACGATGCAGAATTATTGCTATTGTTAAACGAAGGCGAACAGCAATTAAATGAAGACGAATTAGGTAATAAAGACGAACACTCTTTACAACGTTATACAAATGGTTCAGGAAACGCATTAAGTACAAATACTTATGTGCAAGCAATACCAACACCAGGTACAGCTAATACAAATATAGCAGAGCCAATAACTTTAGTAATAAACGAGTTAGATGCAGATACTGCAGGAACAGATACGTTAGAATTTGTAGAGTTATATGATGGGGGAGCAGGAAACACTCCTTTAGATAATTTTGTATTAGTGTTTTATAATGGTTCTAATGATCAAAGTTATGCAGCGTATGATTTAGATGGTTATACCACAAATGAAGAAGGGTACTTTGTAGTAGGAAATGTAGATGTGCCAAACGTATCTATTGTAATAGCAAGTAATGGTATACAAAATGGAGCAGATGCAGTAGCCTTGTATGTAGGCGATTCAACTAGTTTTCCAAATGGCTCTTTAGTAGTAGTAGATAATATTGTTGATGCAGTTGTATATGATACAAATGATAATGATGATGAAGGGTTGTTAGTTTTGTTAAACGCAGGAGAAATTCAACTAAATGAAGACGAATTAGGTAATAAAGATGGTCATTCTTTACAACGTATACCAAATGGAGAAGGAGGAGTTAGAAGTACGGTATTATATTTACAAGCAATACCAACACCAGGTACCGAAAATGGCGCAACAGCTACTGCTCCAGATGCAATATCAATATTAGAGGCAAGGAATACTGCAGAAGGTGAAATAGTAACAATAAATGGAGTGTTAACTGTTGCAGACGAATTTTCAGGATCTGCATATATACAAGATTCAACAGGAGCAATAGCTATTTTTGATGAACTGGTTCATGGAGACGACGTTTTTATGGTAGGAGATTCAATTACAGTAACAGGAACTAGAAGTTCTTTTAATGAGCAAGTTCAAATTAGTACTGTAACTAATGTAGAAAATAATGGCCTACCAAATTCACAAATAACTCCTAAAACTATTACGCTAAGTGAAATGGGTAATTACCCAGGAGAATTAGTACGCATAGTAAACCCTAGTTTTCCTAAACCAGGAGATATTCTTTTTGGAAACTCTAACTATGCCTTAACAGATACTTCCGGAATAGGAGAATTACGTATAGATAATGATGTTGAAGAAATAGTTGGTTTAGGTCAGCCAGAAAACTGTTCAGAAATAGTAGGTGTTGTGGGTCGTTTTTATACAACGTATCAGTTATTACCAAGATCAAAAGTAGATTTGCCATGTGCAGAAGAATATATTGCACCGTCAACACCAATTGTAATCTCTAAAAATAAAACGTTAGATGTTGCTACTTGGAATATTGAGTGGTTTGGAGATGAATCTAACTCTCCTGCAGCAGGTAATGTAATGTCAGATGCTATTCAAAAAGATAGTGTAAAAACTATAATTAGTAGTATAGATGCAGATATTTATGCAGTTCAAGAAATTTCAGATGATGTATTGTTTGCACAAATGGTTAGCGAATTACCTGGGTACGATTATGTTCTTTCTCCAGCAGTATCATACCCGTCAGGAGATGGGGTAAAACAAAAAGTTGGTTTTATTTATAACACACAAACGGTAAATATTGTAGATACTAAAGTTTTATTAGAATCTATTCATCCACTTTATAATGGAGGAGACGATTCTGCTTTAATAAACTATCCAAGTGAAACTAGTCGTTTTTATGCAAGCGGAAGATTGCCTTTTTTAATAACTGCAGATGTTACAATTGAAGGAGTAACAGAACAAATTAATGTAGTAGCATTACATGCAAGAGCAAATAGCGGTACAGATGCAGAAGAAAGGTATAATATGCGTAAGTATGATGTTGAGGTATTAAAAGATACTTTAGATACACACTATGGAACTTCAAAACTTATTTTATTAGGAGATTATAATGATGATGTAGATGAAACTGTAGCAGATATTCCAACAACTACTTCTAGTTTTGAAAGTTATGTTTTAGATACAGAAAATTATTTTATTGTTTCTGAATCACTTAGTAATAATGATTTTAGGTCGTATGTGTTTACCGAAAACATGATAGATCATATAACTGTAACAAATGAGTTGGCAGTTAATTACATAGAACAATCTGTTCGTGTACATTACGAGTATTATGATAATGATTACTCTATAACAGCTTCGGATCACTTTCCTGTTTCTGCACGTTTTCAATTAACAGATTTAGAAACTGTTGCTGTAAATAAATTTATTCTTGTAGATGCAGATACAAACTTAGATATATTAGAAATTACGGATGGTTTAGAAATAGACCTTGCTAGTTTACCTACTTCTAATTTTAATATTAGAGCAGAAACTACTGCGTATACCAATAGTGTATTATTAGAATTAACAGGAGCATTAAATGTAACTAGAACAGAAAGTTTTTTACCATATGCTCTTTTAGGAGATTTTGAAAATAATTATGTTGGTGAAAACTTTACAGAAGGGGATTATACTATACATTCTAACTCTTTTTCAGAAAAGTATTTAGAAGGAGAAGAAGGAGCTAGTTTATCTGTAAATTTTAAAATAATAGATTCTGCACCACAGTTAAATGTTGAGGTTACTAACTATATTTTAGTAAATGCGGATACTAACACAGATTTATTTTCTATAACAGATGGTATGCAGATAAATATAGAGAGTTTGCCAACTACAAATTTAACTATAAGAGCAGAAACTTCTGAAGATACTAAAAGTGTGCTTATGGAGCTTACTGGAGCTTCAACTGTAACTAGAATAGAAAGCTTTTTACCATATGCTCTTTTTGGAGATGATAATGGTAATTATGTAGGCTCGCAGTTTTCGGTAGGAGAGTATACTCTTAATTCAGAATCCTATTCCGAAATGTTTTTAAGCGGAGAAGAAGGAATTGGTTTATCTGTAAACTTTAGTATTATAGATACAACACCAGAGTTGAATGTTACAGTAATTAATTATATTTTAGTAGATGCAGATTCTAATACCGACTTATTTACTATTACTAATGGTATGGAAATAAATTTAGCAAATTTGCCAACTACTAATTTAACTATTAGAGTAGAAACTTCTGAAGATACTAATAGTGTGTTAATGAATTTAAATGGGCCAAGAACTATAAACCACACAGAAAGCTTTTTGCCTTTTGCACTTTTTGGAGATGTAGATAGTAATAATTATTTGGGGTCTTATTTTCCGGTAGGAGAGTATACTTTAACATCAAAACCTTATTCCGAAAAATATTTAGAGGGAGAAGAAGGGGATAGCTTGGTTGTAGATTTTAGTGTAATAAATACAATTACATCAACATCATTATCTATTAGCATGTCAGATTTTAATTCTGTTACAATGCGTGTTTATCCAAACCCAGTTATAGATAAATTAACAGCTAACTATACATCTTTAGTTGAGTTAGAAGAAATTGTTCTTTTAGATTTTAATGGAAAACAAGTAAAAACATTTAATCCGGTTAATGTAAAAGAAGGACAATCGTATATACTTAATTTAGGTAGTGTACAAACAGGTGTTTATATTTTATTTACTAGAGATGTAAATGGTACTGTTTATCAAGAACAATTAGTAGTTAATTAATAACTAGTATTTTATTTATAAAAAAGCCCCATCAAAAATTTTGATGGGGCTTTTTAATTTTTCTTTTTTGTATCAAGAATTAAAACAATTACTGCTAAAAAAAATATACAATAGGCAGCATTCATTAATAAACTTCCTGTAATAAAATTAAGGAATACCCAATGTAAAATTTTTATAGTACGCCCTATAAAATAAAATACTAAAGCAATTATTATTAAATAATGCCCAGCTTTCATTTTTAAATTCCAGTATAGTTACTTGGAGTAATAGCTTTTAATTCTGTTTTAATAGCATCGGAAACTTCTAAAGAATCTATAAAGTTTGCCATAGAGTCTTTAGTTATTTTTTCGTTGGTTCTAGTTAAACCTTTTAAAGCTTCATATGGGTTAGGATATGCTTCTCTTCTTAAAATAGTTTGAATAGCTTCTGCAACCACAGCCCAATTGTTTTCTAAATCTTGCTCAAACTTTTCTTTATTTAAAAGTAATTTATTTAAACCCTTTAAGGTAGATTGAAAAGCAATTAAGGTATGAGCAAAAGGTACACCAACATTTCTTAAAACCGTACTGTCTGTTAAATCTCTTTGTAATCTGGAAACAGGTAATTTTGCAGAAAGGTGCTCAAAAATTGCATTTGCAATACCTAAGTTTCCTTCAGAGTTTTCAAAATCTATAGGGTTTACTTTATGTGGCATAGCAGAAGAACCAACTTCACCTTTTTTAATTTTTTGTTTAAAGTAATCCATAGACACATATGTCCAGAAATCTCTATCTAAATCTAAAATAATGGTGTTTATTCTTTTTAAAGTATCAAATAAAGCAGCCATATGATCATAGTGCTCAATTTGGGTAGTAGGAAAAGAGTGGTGTAATCCTAGTTTGTTTTGTACAAAATTTTCACCAAAAGTTTTCCAATCTGTATTTGGGTATGCAACTAAGTGTGCATTATAATTTCCTGTTGCACCACCAAATTTTGCTGCGCTAGGTATATCATTTAATAAATTAAATTGTTCTTTTAAACGGGTAACAAAAACGTTAATTTCTTTTCCTAATCTGGTAGGAGAAGCTGGTTGCCCATGTGTTCTTGCTAGTAAAGGAATAGCATCCCATTCTTTTACCAATTCTTCTAATTTTGCAACTACCTCTAGGTATTGTGGAACATAAACCTCATTCATCGCCTCTTTAATAGAAAGCGGAATTGCTGTATTGTTTATATCTTGAGAAGTTAACCCAAAATGTATAAATTCTTTATCGGCACCTAGTCCTAATTTGTCAAATGCTTTTTTTATAAAATATTCAACCGCTTTTACATCGTGGTTAGTAACTTTTTCAATGTCTTTTATTTCTTGAGCATCTTTGGCATCAAAATTTAAATAAATATCTCTTAATGCACTAAACTTAGAAGAATCAAAATTTGCTAATTGCGGTAATGGTATTTCACACAAAGCAATAAAATACTCAATTTCTACTCTAACTCTGTATTTTATTAGAGCTTCTTCAGAAAAATAAGGAGATAAAGAATTGGTTTTACTACTATATCGGCCGTCTATAGGAGAAATTGCATTTAATTGCGTAAGTGACATTTGCTTAAGGGTTTATTAATAATTTACAAGCGGCAAATATACTTATAAGTTGTAGAGTTTAAAAGTCTATAAAAGTTTAATCTGTATTGTATTTATAGGTTTCTGTGATAAGAAAAGCTATTTTATTTTAGCAAGTGTAATTCTAGCTCTTGCTTTATACGCTGCACTGCCATTTGCATAGTTTTGTTTAAGAATTAAACGTAGTTCTGGATAAATCCAATCATATTTTCTTCCTAATAACAGTAAAGATGTCATAGAATACGCTTGTGCGGCTACTTTGTGGTCTCCAATTAACCAATCAAAACAGTTTGTAGTTATTGCTTTTAAGTGTTTGTCAGATAGACTCTTAATGCATTTTTTGTCTTTTTTCTGAAAGTAGCTTTTTGTTATGTATTCACAAATTTTTGCCATAGGGCGTACAGAAGGGTGTAAGTGTACTTTATGTAGATTAGAGGTAAAAGTATCTAAATAAGGAAAAATATATTCTAATTTTTCTTTTGCAGTAAACTCTAAAACCCAACAAGCTCTAGATGATATAGGGTTGTCTACTGTAAAAGCTATAGAAAGTAATGGTTTTATTAAAGAAGGATTGTTAAGTATTAAAGTTGACATTTCTTGTCGTTTGTCTCGAGAATGATTTACATAATCTAAAGAATTTAGAAGTGCTTTTTTATTCATAAAAAAAATGTAATTTTAGGAAAATTTGTTTCCCCAAATGAAAATACTAAAAAAATTAGCAATTATCCTACTGGTTGCTTTTGTTGCCATCCAGTTTTTTAGACCAGAACAGAATAAGTCTTATGGAAATCACACAAAAACATTTATAGCAGAAACCAATCCGCCAACTTATGTAAAAGAATTATTAGAGCAAAGTTGTTATGATTGCCATAGCAATAACACTAATTACCCATGGTATATTAATGTGGCGCCTATTTCTTTTTGGATGGATAGCCATATTAATGATGGAAAAAAGCATTTAAATTTTTCGAATTGGAACCAATATTCCGATAAGAAAAAAGCACACAAATTAGAAGAGATAGTAGAGACTGTAGAAAATGCCCAAATGCCTTTAAAAGAATATACTTGGACTCATAAAGAAGCTGTATTGACTAATGAACAAAAAAATATGGTTAAAGAGTGGGCGCAACGATCTAGAGCGCTATACCAATTAAATGCTTTACAACCTTAGGAACCCCTTTTGTTGCAGATTCGGATAGTATAGTTAAATTATTATAATCGTTTTTATTTACTTTAGGATTTGGATCTATAAAATAAATAGGAATATTATTAGGAGCATAGTCTATTAAACCTGCAGCAGGATAAACTTGCATAGATGTTCCTATTATAAGTAATATGTCTGCATTTTTAGTAATGTTAATAGCTTTATCCATTAACGGAACATCTTCTCCAAACCATACAATATGTGGTCTTAATTGCGTTTTTTTTTCACATAAATCTCCTAATAAAATATCTTTTTCAATTGGGTAAACTAATCTCTCATCAACGGTACTTCTTGCCTTTAATAGCTCGCCATGTAAATGCGTAACTTGTTTGTTTCCAGAAGATTCGTGTAGGTTGTCTACATTTTGAGTTATAATGTGAACATTGTAGTAATCTTGTAAAGAAGCTAAAGCATAATGTGCAGAATTTGGTTTTACAGTTAATAATTGTCGCCTTCTTTGGTTATAAAATTCTAAAACCAATTCTGGATTTTTATAAAAACCTTGAGGTGTTGCTACCTCCATAATATCATGACCTTCCCATAAGCCATCTGCATCTCTAAAAGTTTTTATGCCACTTTCTGCACTTATACCAGCTCCAGTAAGAATAACAATATTTTTTTTCATGAGTATAAAAGTATACTTTTTATTATATTGGTTTTTATGATAGATCAGAATCTTTTAAATTATTTAGAAAATTTTATTACACCAGAACGCATAGAGCGTTTTAAAAGAATATTAGAAGAACGTACAAAATATATAACAGTAGCTGTTGAAGACGTTTTTCAGAAACATAATATGAGTGCTGTAATTAGAAGTTGTGAAGTATTTGGTGTGCAAGAGGCACATGTTATAGAAAAAAGAAATACGAAATGTTTAGATGAAGAAATATCTATGGGAGCACAAAATTGGGTAGATGTTTATGAATATAAAAACAGTATTAATTGTATAGAAAGTTTAAGAAAAAAAGGATACAAAATAATAGCTACAACCCCACATAACAATTCTTGTTTTTTAGATGATTTTGAAATTACAGATAAAGTGGCACTATTTTTTGGAACAGAAAGAGACGGTTTAAGTGCTGAAGTTATAGAAAATGCAGATGGTTATTTAAAAGTGCCTATGGTTGGTTTTACAGAAAGCTTAAATATTTCTGTATCTGCAGCAATAATATTACAAAATTTAACTAATAAGCTTAAAAATAGTACTATAGAATGGAAGTTGACAGATGAAGAAAAACAAGATAAACAACTAGATTGGACAAAAAAATCTATAAAAAGTATTGATGCAATACTAGATAGATATTCTAAAGAAAGCTAAAATTGTTTTATATTTATAAAGTAACCAACTAAACCATAAATGTAATGACGTTATTTTTATATATAATTACAGGAATTTTACTGCTATTAATTATTTTAGGATTACTAGCTCCTAAAAATTATAATATATTTAGAAGTATTGTAATTAATAAGAATAAAGCAGAAGTTTTTGAGCATCTTAAATTTTTAAGAAAGCAACAAGAATGGTCTCCGTGGGCAAAAAAGGATCCCAATATGGAAAAAAAGTTTACAGGAGTAGATGGAGAAGTTGGTGCAATTAGTTATTGGAATGGTAATAAAGAGGTAGGAGAGGGAGAACAAGAAATTACCAGAATTATTACTAATGAAAGAATAGAAGGGGAGCTTCGTTTTTTTAAACCATGGAAATCTATTTCTGATTGCTATTTTAATGTAAAAGAATTAGAGGCAGAAAAAACCATAGTTACTTGGGGTTTTTCTGGTAAAAATAAATTTCCTGTTAGTCTTATGATGCTGTTTATGAATATGGATAAATCAGTTGGAAAAGATTTTGAAAAAGGTTTAGCAGATTTAAAAGGATTGCTAGAGGCCTAGTTTAAGAGTGTTCAGGGCATTTTTCGCAACTGCACTTTCCTTTTTCACATTTACATTCCTTATTATCTTTACATGTACAAGTAACTTCTTTCTTAGTTTTTTTAGAATGCTTGGTACAAGAACTACAAGTGCACTTCTTGTCATCGCATGTGCAATCTCCATTATGAGTAGTGCAGCTACAGTCTGCATTGTGATCAGAATGTTTTAAATGCATATTGCAAACAGGGCATTTTCCTTTTTTAGTATAAGATTTCCCTTTTTCGCAATTCATTGGGCATTGGTATACCGTAGACGAATTTTCTTTTGTAACTTTTTGGTTAATGGTGTCTTTAGTATTGTTTTTACATGATAAAACTAAAAAACAAATTAGTAATAGGTGGAAATATTTTGACATTATAAAAAGAGAAAATGGTTAGTTACCTATGTAAGTTAAGGTTTTTATCCCTAAAAAATAAAAATAACGGATTGTTTTGGAAAAGTAAAATAGGGTTATTTTCTTTTTTTATCTCTATTTAAAACTTTAAAATCTTCATAACAACCGCTAATTGCATCTAATATTTGTAGGTCGTTTGCAGTTTTTATAAAAGATTTAGAATAATTACAATTATTTAAAATGTCTTCAATATCCATTTTTTCTATTTGTAATAGTTCTATTAAAGTTTCTCTGTCAAATTTAGAAGCAAGTAAATCTCTAATTTGATCGTCTTCTTTAATTTTTCTAAGCTTTTTCATTTGGTTAGGTTTTTTACCAAATAAATTTCGAAGTAAATCGGCAGGGTTTAATATGGCTCCCAGTACTTTTGTTACTGCACTAGGGTTTTTATTACCAGCTTCATAACCAACAGAAAGCCCAGATATACTATATTGGTAGGCGTTGTTAATGGGTATGTTTTTTACATCAATTTCTAGGTAACCTGTAAGTTGGTATGGTCTTACAATTACCTCTTCTAAAGCATATGCAAGTTCTGTTAATGATATTTTTGTGTCTTTAAATTTAAACATATCATTAGTTACTCTAACTTTTTGAGATTTAAATCCTAAGAAAGAAAAATATAAAGTGTCATTTACTGCTGCAGTTAATGTAAATTCTCCTTTTTCATTAGTAATTGTTCCTTTTACCTGATTTAGGTTTACAATATGTACACTTTCCATTGGAGAATCTGTTTGTGCATTAATAACAAGTGCACTTATTTCGGTATCTACAGTGGTTTCTGAGTTTTCTTGGCTAAAAGCAACAGTACTAATTAAACAAAAAATAAAGAGTAATTTTTTTCTCATAATTCTAATATACATCAATAAAAATGCAAACAAAACAAAAAAATACGCCGTAGCGTATTTTTTAATATAGGTTTAACTAAAAGAAGTCTGTATTTCTTCTTTTGCTTCTTCGCTTTCCGGAGAAAGTTCCTCCACCACCTTGAGAAGAATTGCTATTGCTTCTTCGACCTCTTCCGCCATCTCTTCCGCGATCTCTATCTCTTCCTCGGCCTCCGCCGCTTCCATTTCTTCTACCGCCACCTCTTCTTGAGCCACCGCCAGGGTTTTTAGAAACTTCAACATTTACAAAACGACCATCTACTTTAAATTCTGTAAATGTGGATAGTATTTGTTCTGTTACTGCTGCATCTGTATTAAAGAAAGAAAAGCTTTCTTTACAATCTACTTTAAATACATCTTCTTTTCCAAGTTGTACTGTATCACGAATAAAATCTTTTAAAGACATCCAATCGTAACCGTCTTTTTCACCAACATTTATAAAGTAACGTACAGATCCACTTGTAGGAACTTCTCCGCCTCTTTCTCCGCGTTCGTTTCTTTCTCTTCCTCCTCCAGAATTTAAGTCTTTAGCTTTATTATAATAGTTGAAAAATCTTGTAAATTCTGCAGATACAATTTTTTTAATAAGTTCTTCGCGATCTACATCAGCAAGAATTTCATTAATAGCAGGTAAATGACTTTCTATTTCGTCATTAATTTCTGTATTTTTAATTTTATTTGCTAAATGTTGTAATTGAATTTCACAAATATCTTTTCCTGTAGGAACAGTTTTAAGAATGAACTTTTGATTTATTTTATTTTCAATAGCTCTTATTTTTCGAATTTCGCTTCTGGTAACTAATACCATAGAAATTCCAGATTTACCAGCTCTACCGGTACGCCCACTACGGTGTGTATAGGTTTCTATTTCATCTGGTAATTGAAAGTTAATTACATGTGTTACATCATCTACATCTATACCACGCGCTGCAACATCAGTTGCTACAAGCATTTGAATTTGCTTTTTACGAAATGAGTTCATAACCAAATCTCTTTGGTTTTGACTTAAATCTCCGTGTAGTGCTCCTGCATTGTAACCATCTTCTATTAACATTTCTGCTACACGTTGTGTATCTCTTTTTGTTCTACAAAAAACTACAGAAAATATTCCAGGGTTTGTATCTGCTAATCTTTTTAAGGCAGGGTAGCGGTCTCTACCACTTACTTGGTAATATTCGTGTTGTACTGTAGATGCTCCAGAGTTTTTAGCACCAACCGTAATTTCTTGTGGAGAATGCATAAACTTTTTAGCAATTATAGATACTTCTCTAGGCATAGTTGCAGAAAACAACCATGTAGATTTTTCATCTGGCGTGTTAGATAGAATATCTTTAATATCTTCAAAGAATCCCATGTTAAGCATTTCATCTGCTTCATCTAAAACGCAATAATCAATTTTTGTAATATTAACTAAGCCACGGCTTATCATATCTTTCATACGGCCAGGAGTAGCAACAACAATTTGTGCGCCTCTTTTTATTTGTCTGGCTTGGTCTGTAATGCTAGCACCACCATAAATGGCAACAACATTTATATTTTTTTCGTATTTAGAATATAGTTTTAACTCGTTGGTAATTTGTAAGCAAAGTTCTCTTGTTGGAGAAAGTATTAGACCTTGCGTGGTTCTGCTATCGCTATCAATTTTTTGAATAAGTGGAAAACCAAATGCGGCAGTTTTACCTGTACCTGTTTGTGCTAATGCAACTAGGTCAGATTCATTTTCTAATAAAATTGGAATTGCTTTTTCTTGAACTTCGGAAGGTTTCTCAAAACCTAAATCGTTAACAGCGTCTATTAAGGACTGATCTAGTCCTAAATCTGTAAATTTTGTCATAATGTTTAAAATGTTAATCGCAAATATGAATGTTGCATAGAGCGATTAACTTGTAACCCATTTAGACTCAGCGCAACACATGCTATACCAGCGGCGTTTAATAAAGCTGCAAAGGTACTCTATTTAATTAGATTAAAGAAATGTGTTTTACTATTTGTTTTTTAAGGGGCTAATATATAACCGTATATAGAAAGTATAGAACCTACAATGCCAAACAGTATCATTAAGGTAATAAACGTTTTTTGTAATTTTGGATTGTCGTATATTATAATGCAAACAGCTCCTAAAACAATACTTATTTGAAAGAAAAGCATGCCTAAATCAAATTTTTTGGTAGCCAAATCATAATCAACCGCTAATTGTTCCCATTCTTTTATTCCAACAATTGCACCTATTTCCCCGTCTAAATCTTGAATCCATTTTTCTTTAGGTATGTTAGCGGAGCCAATTAAAATTTCTTTTTTTTCTGCTCGGTATTTTTCTACTTTACTTTTAGTGTCTTCAATTTTAATTAAAAGATGTTCTTGTTTGTTTTCTAGAACAATATCTGTATGTAATAAAGCTTGTAAATAATCTAGCTCGCTTTCTTTTAAACTTTGTTTTATGCTTTTAGATTGGTACCAACTAGAGTAATTAACTACTTTGTTGTGTGCTATCATCATTTCTTCTTCTAGTTCTCCGTTTACCATTTGTGCTATTGCCATTAACGCGGCAAAAAAAGCAATAAGAACTCCACCAACTGCTTCGGCACGTTCTGATGCTACAGATACCGATACCATTTCGTGTTTTTGATTATTATTGGCCATTATACAATAGTATTTAAGTGGTTTATTAACAGTTGTATTGCTTTGCCTCGGTGGCTTATTTTATTTTTAATAGCTAGCGGTAATTGGGCAAAAGTTTCAGAGTAATTATTTGGTTTAAAAATGGGGTCGTATCCAAAACCTTTTACCCCTTGTTTTTCTTTTGTTATTTCTCCTTCTGCTATGCCACTAAAAAATGTTTGTGTATTGTTTAAATTTAAGGCAATTACAGTTTTAAAATGTGCGGTTCTATCTGTTTTGTTGCTAAGTTTTTGTAATAATAAGTTCATATTATCTTCAGAAGATTTGTGTTCGCCTGCGTATCTTGCAGAGTATACACCAGGTTCTCCGTTTAATGCTGTAACTAATAGTCCTGTGTCATCAGCAAAACAAGGTAAGTTATATGTGTTTGTAATATAGTCTGCTTTAATTTTAGCATTACCTTCTAGGGTGTTTGCGGTTTCTTCAATATCTTCTGTGCAGTTAATATCTTTTAAAGAAAGTAGTGTAATAGTTTTTGGTACTAGTAGTTGTACTTCTTTTAACTTATTAAGGTTGTTTGTAGCAAATACAAGTTTCATTTATGCTTTTTTAGTAAGGTTTGCATTCTTTTATGCAAATCAAAAATAGTAATTTTATAAGATGAAATTAAAATTACCTCCTGTAGTTGTATTAGTACTATTTGCTTTACTTATGTTCTTTTGCGCAAAAGTTTTGCCTTTTGGGTATTTTAACTTTTTAAGGCAAACGTATTTAATTTATTTTTTACTGGGATTGTCTATATGTATTGGTATTTGGGCTGTAATTCAATTTTACAAAGAAAAAACAACTGTAGATCCAATGAAGCCAGATAAAGTTTCTAATTTAGTAACTAGTGGGTTATATAGGTACTCTAGAAATCCTATGTATTTGGCAATGCTTTTTATGTTGATTGGTTTTGCATTATGGCTTGGTAATGCTTTTAATTTTCTAATATTAGCAGGTTTTGTGCATTATATGAATAAATTTCAAATTTTTGTAGAAGAAGAGGTTTTACATAAACATTTTGGAAAAGCGTATAAAACTTATTGTACTAAAGTAAGAAGATGGATGTAAAAATGCTTATAAAAACAAATATTAGTATTTTTGCTTATATTTTTATATATTAGCTTTTTAACTTATATTTAATGATAGCAGTAATAACCGGCGACATTGTTAATTCGGAGGATTATAACTCTTCGGATTGGATGCCAATTTTAAAAAAATATTTAAATACATTGGGTACACCTCCATTAGATTGGGAAGTGTATCGTGGCGATGAATTTCAAATTAAACTACCCGTAAATATAGCCTTGCAATCTGCTATACAGTTAAAGGCAGAAATAAAAAAGATTAAAAATTTAGATGTAAGAATGGCAATAGGAATAGGTTCAGAAACTTATGTTGGTAGTAGTGTAAGTGAATCTAATGGCAGTGCTTATAAGCGATCAGGAAGAGTATTTAATACCTTAAAAGCTTCTAAACTAAATTTAGAAATAGCTACAGGGAATAAAAATTATGATAAGACCCTAAACTTAATATTAAAATTGGGTTTAGATTTTATGAATGATTGGAGTGTTGTGTCAGCAGAAATTGTTACAATGGTACTTCAAAATCCAAAAGTGTCACAGAAAGAAATAGCTAAAGATCTAGGAATAAAACAATCTGCAGTAAGCCAGCGTTACAAAAGAGCTAGGTTGGATCTAGTTTTACATATATTAGATTTTTACCAAGAATTATGTAAAGAAATAAAAGAATGATATTTTTTATAAAACTGTTTTTAGCTCATTTAATAGGAGATTTTATTTTGCAACCTACAAAGTGGGTTATACATAAAGAAGCAAATAAAGTAGGTTCTAAATATCTTTATCTGCATGGTGTAGTACATTTTTTAACTACAATAATAGTATTGTGGGATTATAAAATGTGGAAAATAGCACTAATAATTACAACTTTTCATTTAATTATAGATGTTGCAAAATTGTATATAACGCCGCTTTTAAAAAACAAAAACATACCCTTTTTTATAGATCAATTGTTGCATGTTTTGGTATTATACAGTTGTGCATATTATGGTAATTTACAAGAAACTACAGTAGCGGTGTTTAATAAATTAGATTGGCCTTTAGTAACAGCTATAATATTTGTTAGTTTTCCGGCGTCAATAATAATGGGAAAGCTTTTAGAGGCAATGTCTAACCAAATACCAACAGACCATAAGTCATTACCAAATGCAGGTAAATATATAGGTATTCTAGAGCGTTTATTTGTATTAATTTTTATTGTTTTAGGTAGGTGGGAAACAATAGGTTTATTAATAGCTGCAAAGTCTGTTTTTAGATTTAACGATTTAAAAGAGAGCAATAATAGAAAATTAACAGAGTATATTTTAATAGGAACACTTGTAAGTTTTGGGCTTGCAATTTTAACTGGCATACTATATACTAGTATTTCTGGTTAAATATTTTTGTTAAAATTTATGTTATTAAAAAGGTATATTTTAATTTCTTTTTAAGTGTTTTTATACATAAATAGCATCAAATTGTAATCATTTTGTTTTATTTACCTTTTCAGCTAACATGAGATAGAAATAAGTTTTATTTTTACATCTTAAATTTTTTAAAACACCAAATACAGTGGGAAGGAAATACGTTTTCGATTTTGATAGCACCTTAACAAGAGTAGAGGCATTAGATGTTTTAGCAGAAATGACTTTAGAAGGGCGCTCTAATCGCGAAGAAATTATTAATGAAATACAAAAAATCACAAACCTTGGAATAGATGGTGAAATATCATTTACCGAGTCTTTGGAGCGTAGAATTAAACTTTTAAACGCGCATAAAGATGATTTAGAACCTTTAGTAAAAGAATTAAGGCAGAAAATCTCCAAATCCATAGAGTCTAATAAAGAATTTTTTGAAAAATTCTCAGACGATATCTATGTAATATCCTGCGGTTTTAAAGAATTTATTGTGCCTATTGTGGCAGAGTATAATATTCCTAAAGATAGAGTATACGCCAATACTTTTGAATTTAATGCAGAAGGAGAAATAGTTGGTTTTGATAACGATAATGTTTTATCACAACACAACGGAAAAATTGACTGTCTAAAACAAATGAACTTAGAAGGAGAAGTTCAAGTTATTGGAGACGGCTATAGTGATTATGTAATGCGAGAAGCTGGTATAGCAGATAAATTTTTTGCTTACACAGAAAATGTGCATAGAGAAAAAGCAGCTAATAATGCTGATTATATTACACCTAACCTAGATGAATTTTTATTTGTGAACGATTTGCCAAGAAACATATCTTACCCTAAGAACAGAATTAAAATAGTATTATTAGAAAACATTCACCAAAACGCATACGAGCTATTATCGGAAGAAGGGTTTTCTGTAGAATTAATAAAGCACAGCCTTCCAGAAGAAGAGTTAATAGAAAAGATTAAAGGAGTACACGTTTTAGGAATACGTTCTAAAACTCAAGTAACTAAAAAAGTTTTAGCTGCTGCGGATAAATTATTAGCAGTAGGTGCGTTTTGTATTGGAACAACACAAATAGATTTAGAAGAGTGTAAAAACAAAGGAATAGTTGTTTTTAATGCACCTTATAGTAATACACGTTCAGTTGTAGAATTGGCAATAGGGCAAATAATAATGCTTATGCGTTCTGTTTTTCAACGTAGTTCAGAAATACACAATGGGCAATGGAACAAAACCGCAGCAAACTCTAGAGAAGTTAGAGGTAAAAACTTAGGTATTGTTGGTTATGGTAATATTGGTAAGCAATTATCTGTATTAGCAGAAGCTATAGGTATGCGTGTGTATTATTATGATGTAGATGATAAATTAGCTTTAGGTAATGCAGTAAAATGTAATACATTAGAAGATTTACTATCTGTTTCAGACGTGGTTACGTTACATATAGATGATAATAAAGCAAATAAAAACTTTATTGGAGAAAGAGAAATAAACCAAATGAAGAAAGGGGCTATGTTAGTTAACCTTTCTAGAGGTTTTGTGGTAGATATAGATGCATTAGTAGCGGCACTTAAGAGTGGACAAGTAGGAGGAGCGGCAATAGATGTGTATCCGGAAGAACCAAGAAGTAATGGGGAGTTTATAACTAAACTACAAGGCTTGTCAAATGTAATATTAACACCACATGTTGGTGGTAGTACAGAAGAAGCGCAGAGAGACATTGCAGATTTTGTTCCAAATAAAATAATGGATTACATTAATTCTGGAAACACTGTAGATGCAGTTAACTTTCCAAACATAAGATTACCAAAACAAAATAAGGCGCATAGGTTTTTGCACATACATAAAAATGTACCAGGTATAATGGCAGAAATAAATAAAGTTTTGGCTAAATATGAAATGAATATTTCTTCGCAATACCTTTCTACAGATAATGAAGTAGGATATGTAATTTCAGATTTAGATAAAGAATATGATAAAGATGTTTTAAAAGCATTAAAAAGTGTAGATAATACAATTAAATTTAGAGTGTTGTATTAATCAAAATTATAATTTCAACTAAAAAAGCCTAGACTATATTGTCTAGGCTTTTTTTATTAAAAATCATAACAAGTACTGTACACCTTGAAAAAAGATACTTATACAACATTTTATTGTTGGTGTATTTTAATCCATATAAATTGTAGGAAAAATCGTATTTTCTATAATGAAATTTATTCCGGATTTAATTAAAAATTTTTTTAAAAATAACTTTAGAAAAGGTTTTAACGCCTATTATCTTTTAGTGTTTACTATTATTTTACTTACCATAGGTACGCAATCTATTGTGCAATATTCTTTAGCAAAACAAAGTTCTGACGCAGTTGTAATAAATATTGCAGGTAGACAAAGAATGCTTTCGCAGAAAATTGTAAAAGAATTTTATAATTGTAAGTATAGCGAGAAATGTGAGTACGGAGAATTAAAGTCTGCATTGGCATCTTTAATTAGAGTAGATTCTGACTTACAAAATGGGAATGATAAAATTGGAATATTTCCGTTAAAGAATGAAGATATTAGAATGAACTTTGCTATGCTAAGACCTTATTTAAATGGTATTGTAGAAGCTTTAAGCGATGTGCAAAATTTAGATAATGTTTCTATTAGCGATTTAAAATACAATGAAAAAGAATTTGTAGAGCTAATGGATAAAATTGTTTGGCAATTTCAAAAAGAATCGGAAAAAGATATAAGTAATATGATGATTTTAGAAAAGTATCTGGCAATACTTTCTGTGCTAATTGTATTAATAGAAATTCTGTTTATTGTAAACCCAATAATTAATAAAATAGTAAAACAAAATAAAAAGTTAGAAGAAATAGCATGGCACCAGTCTCATGCTTTTGCAAACCATGTTAAAAATATAAAGGACCATCAATATGTACTTAAGGTAGAAAAGAATCCAGAAAGGCAAATAGAGATAATAAAATTTGTAGTAGAAGAGTTAGATGGTGTAGAGCAAGTTTCAGAATTTATGGTTAAGGCATTAAAAAGAGCATAGTATTTATTTATGATGATAAGGTTCGTTTTTTAAAATAGTATAACCTCTATATAGTTGTTCAACTATAAATAAACGTACCATTTGATGTGAAAAAGTCATTTTAGATAAACTAATTTTTCCTTGTGCTTTTTTGTACACATCATCACTAAAGCCATAAGGTCCACCAATTACAAAAACCAGTTGTTTATTACCTGCATTCATTTTTTTTTGCAGATAGTTAGAAAATTCTATGGAGGAAAACTGTTTGCCGTTTTCGTCTAATAAAATTAAAACATCGGTTGTTGTTATTTTTTTTAAAATAAGCTCTCCCTCTTTTTCTTTTTGTTGTTTTTCAGATAAGTTTTTTACATTTTTTATATCTGGAATAATATCTAAAGTAAATTTTATATAATGCTGTAAGCGGTTGGTGTATATCTGTATTAGTTCTTGTAGTTGTTTGCTATCTGTTTTTCCAATAGCTATTAATTTTATAGTCATACCTCAAAGTTAAATTATTTTAAAGAATATATTTAAAGTAAAACAAGGCGTAAAAAAATAAAATGTTTAAAATTTTTCTAAACAAACAGGTAACAATTAACCACAAAGCAGTAATTAAATGGAGTATGTTTTAGTATTTTAGCGTAAAGCAATTTAAAATAAATGATTTCAGAAGCACAATTTAATTTAGAAATAGAAGGTATAATAAAAAATGCCATAAGAGAAGATGTTGGGGATGGTGATCATAGCTCTTTAGCATGTATACCAGATACGGCAACTGGTAAAGCAAAACTTTTAGTAAAAGATGATGGTGTTATAGCTGGTGTAGATTTTGCTAAACAAGTTTTTAATTATGTAGATAGTAATTTAAAAGTAGAGTCGCTATTAAAAGATGGCGATACTGTAAAGTACGGAGATATTGTTTTTTATGTTGAAGGAAGCTCACAAAGTATTTTAAAAGCGGAGAGGTTAGTTTTAAATGCAATGCAACGAATGAGTGCAATAGCAACAAAAACAAATTACTTTGTAAATTTATTAGAAGGTACAGGAACAAAAATTTTAGATACAAGAAAAACTACACCTGGTATAAGGGCATTAGAAAAATGGGCTGTTAAAATAGGAGGAGGAGAAAACCATAGATTTGCTTTGTATGATATGATTATGTTAAAAGATAATCATATAGACTTTTGTGGCGGGTTAACCCAAGCAATTGAAAAAATAAAAAAATATTTAAAGGATAATAATAAGGACCTAAAAATAATAGTAGAAGCAAGAGATTTAAACGAAATTAAAGAAATTTTAAAAACAGAAGGTGTTTACCGTATTCTAATAGATAACTTTAATTATGAAGATACGCGTACTGCTGTAAAATTAATTGGCAATACTTGTTTAACAGAATCTTCTGGAGGTATAAATGAAAAAACAATTAGGCAGTATGCAGAATGTGGTGTAAATTATATATCGTCTGGTGCGTTAACACACTCTGTTTATAATATGGATTTGAGTCTTAAAGCGGTATAAATGTCTAAAGAAATAGAGGAAAAGTTAAATAAAATACCCGTAGTAAATGGGTTGGTTTCTCTATTAAAAAAAATTAAATTACCCGGTTTTGAAGGCCTTTCTGGTTATGACTTAATTGAAATGTATGTTGTAGGAGTAGGGCAAGGAGCATTATCTACCAGAGCAAGTTCAATAGCTTTTAGTTTATTTATGGCTTTATTTCCATTGTTAATTTTTTTATTAACACTTGTGCCTTGGATTATACCTTACGCAAGTGTAGGAAATGAAAATTTTGATGCGCAATTTCTAATTTTTTTAGAATCTTTTTTGCCATCAGCAACTAGCGATTATTTTGGCGATATATACCAGCAAATAAAAGACCAAAAGCAAGGTGGTATTCGTTCTTCAGCATTTTTGGTATCAATATTTTTAATGGCAAACGGTGTAAATGCAATTTTTGGAGGTTTTGAAAACTCGTATCATATAAGTTTAACTCGTAATTTTTTTAGGCAATATGCGTATGCCTTAGCTGTAGGTTTGTTGCTCTCTATATTATTAATAATTGGAGCTGTAGCATATGTTTATTTTGAGTTTTATATAATCGATTACTTAAGTGAGTGGGCAGCAAAAACTAGAGGACATAGCCTTACAGAAAATGATATTGTTGGTGCGCAAATTGGAAAAGTGTTATTTTTTATATTGCTCTCCTATTTTACTACGGCAATTTTATATTATTTTGGAACCAGAGAAGGAAAAAAAGCAAAGTTCTTTTCTATAGGTGCATTAATGACAACCCTTCTTTTTATGGTTACATCATATTTATTTGGGGTTTATGTAGAAAAATTTGCCCGTTATAATGAGCTATACGGAGCATTAGGAGGATTATTAATATTAATGGTGTACATATGGTTAAATTCCAATATATTGCTGTTAGGGTTTGAGCTAAACGCTTCTTTAAATTCCCTTAGAAAAATATCTAAAAAAGAATGATAAAGTTTGGTAAAGAAATAGCAGTTGTTTTATTTCTGTTGATGGTAAATTTAGGACAATCGCAAACAGTTTTTGGAAAATGGAAAACTATTGATGATAGAACAGGTTTGCCAAAAGGAGTTATAGATATTTATGAAAAAGACGGTCTTATGTATGGCCGTTTAATAAAAGTATTAGAACCAGGTAAAGAAGATATGGTTTGCCATAAATGTGAAGGAGATTTAAAAGATAAGCCAGTTCTTGGAATGATGATTATTGAGGCTGCTGAAAAAAATGAAGATGGAGAATGGAAAGGAAAAAAACTTTTTGATCCCGAACAAGCAATGACATTTCGTTGTAAAATTTGGTTAAATCCGGATAATAAAAACGAGTTAAAAGTACGAGGCTATTTATCATTTATTTACAGAACCCAAACTTGGATTCGAGTGAAAGAATAGCAGAATATGAATTATTTTGTTGATGTAATATTACCAATACCTTTAGAAAAGCTATTTACTTATAGCGTATCTAAAGAAGAAGCTCAAATACTACAAGCAGGAATACGAGTGGCTGTACCATTTGGTAAATCTAAAATATACACTGCTTTAGTATATAATATACATACTACAGCTCCTAAAGTTTACGAAGCCAAACAAATTCATCAAATTTTAGATGATATTCCTTTGGTAAATTCATTTCAAATAAAACATTGGGAATGGTTGGCAGATTATTATATGTGTTCTATTGGAGAGGTGTTTAGAAGTGCTGTTCCAAGTGCTTTTTTATTAGAAAGTGAAACGCTTATTTTAAAAAATGAAAACACAAATGTTGATGAGGCGGAATTAAAAGATGATGAATTTTTAGTTTTTGAGGCGTTAGAACATCAGCCTATATTAAAAGTTCATGAGGTGGCTGCAATTATTGAGCGTAAAAATATACTTCCTATCTTAAATAGGTTGTTGGCAAAAGAAGTAATTCTTTTAAAAGAAGAAATTTACGAACAATACAAACCCAAACTTGTTTCTTATGTAGCTTTAGGAGATTTATATGCATCAGAAAAAGAACTAGAAAAATTATTACAATCCTTAACAAGAGCACCAAAACAAAGTCAAGTTGTTTTATCACTTTTTCAATTACAAGCTAGTAGTAAAAAACCAATTAAAATAACAGAATTAGTAGAGCGTAGTGGGTGTTCTAATGCAATAGTAAAATCTTTAATAAAAAAAGAAATACTTAAAGAGTATAAAATTCAGACAGATAGGATTTCTTTTAATAAAGATGCGGAAAAATTTACGCTTAAAGAGTTAAATACATATCAAAATACAGCATTAGAAGATATTGAGGCTTCTTTTTCTCAAAATAAAGTAACCTTATTAAAAGGGGTAACTTCTTCCGGTAAAACGGAAGTATATGTAAAGCTGATTAAAAAATGTATAGAAGAGGGTAAGCAAGCTTTATATCTTCTTCCAGAAATAGCACTTACAACACAGTTAATAGGAAGGCTTCAGAATTACTTTGGAGAGCAAGTGTCTGTTTATCACTCTAAATATACTATTCATGAAAGAGTAGAGGTATGGAATAATGTACTAGCTCAAAAAACCAAAGCGCAGGTAGTAATAGGAGCAAGGTCTTCGTTGTTTTTGCCCTTTAGTAATTTGGGTTTAGTAATTATAGATGAGGAACATGAAAGTTCTTTTAAACAGTTTGATCCAGCACCACGATACCATGCAAGAGACGCAGCAATAGTGTTGGGTAAATTGCAAGGGTCAGATATTCTTTTAGGCTCTGCAACCCCAAGTGTAGAAAGTTATTATAATGCTATAACGGGTAAATATGGTTATGCAGAAATAAATAAGCGTTATGGAAATGTGTTATTGCCAGAAATTGAGTTAGTAGATATAAAAGAAGAAAGTAGAAAAAGAAAAATGAAAGGTCATTTTTCGGAACGTTTGGTAGAAAAAATAACGGAAACTTTAGATTTAGGAGAGCAGGTTATACTTTTTCAAAATAGAAGAGGCTATGCTCCAATAGTAGAATGTACCACTTGTGGTCATAGCTCGCAATGCCCTAATTGCGATGTTAGCTTAACTTATCATCAGCATAGAAAACAATTGCGTTGCCATTACTGTAGTTATTATATTCCATTACAAGAGAGTTGTCAAGCTTGCGGTAGCTCTAAATTAGATACAAAAGGTTTTGGAACAGAACAAGTAGAAAAAGAAATTAAAGAACTTTTTCCGAATGCTAAAGTTGGTAGAATGGATTTGGATACTACTAGAGGTAAATACGGATACGAAAAAATTATAACAGCTTTTGAGCAACAAGAAATAGATATTTTGGTAGGTACACAAATGCTAACTAAAGGTTTAGATTTTAGGAATGTAAGCTTAGTTGGTATTATGAATGCAGATTCTTTATTAAATTTTCCAGATTATAGGGCGCATGAGCGAACATTTCAATTGTTAACTCAAGTTGCCGGAAGAGCAGGTAGAACAAAAAAGAGGGGAGAGGTGTTAATTCAAACCTATAATCCGTATCATCAAATACTAAAGCAAGTATCTGTTCATAATTATGAAGAAATGTATAAGGAGCAATTATATGAGCGTAGGCAATTTAAATACCCACCATTAAATAGAATATTAAAAATTACTTTTAAACATAAAGATTATAATAAGTTAAATGAAGCTGCAGAATGGTTTGGTAAAGGCTTGCGAAATGTATTTGGAGAAAATGTTTTGGGTCCAGAATATCCACCTGTCGCAAGAATTCGCAATCAGTATATAAAACATATAACAGTAAAGATTAATAAAGAAGCACATTTGGGTAAAACAAAAAATAGCATTAAAAGAATTGAAAAATCTTTTAATGCTATTGCACACTTTAGAAGTGTAAGAGTAATCTACAATGTAGATCATATATAAGTTAAACGTTACTAAGCGCTTCTGCTAGTTCGGTTTTTTTGTTTCTACTTAATGGTATAGATCTACCGCTAACTTCAACATTTTTACTATTGAACTTTTCAACTTTTTCTAAATTCACAATATAAGATTTGTGTATTCTTAGAAACTTTTCTTCTGGCAATTGCTTTTCAAAAGATTTCATTGTTGATAAGATTACGATATTTGCTTCATCTGTAACTAATTTTATATAGTCACCAAGAGCTTCAATCCACTTAATATCATTAAGAATAACCTTTCTCTTTTTAAGGTTACTTTTAACAAAAATATGCTCTTCATCTTCATGAACTTTGTTAGCTTGTTCAAACTTAGCAACTGCTCTTTTAACAGAGGCATCAAAACGAGCCATGGTAATTGGCTTGTGTAAATAATCTGTTACATCGTAGTCAAAAGCTTTTAAAGCATAATCTGGTTTTCCGGTAATTAATATTACCTGAGGACTGTTTTCTAGGGACTCGAGTAGGTCAAATCCAGTAATGATTGGCATCTCAACATCAAGAAAAATTAAATCGATCTCGTTGTTCTTAATACCATTCTTAGCCTCAATTGCGTTGCTGTATTCGGCTACTAATGCAAGGTTAGGATGGTTGTTTACCAACTTGGCAACTGCCATCCTCTGCATAGAGGAGTCGTCTACAATAATACTTCTTAATTTCATAAAACGGCTGATTTGTGGGGTTAAATCATCGACAAATAACAGAAAAAACAAGATGAATTGCAACAAAAGATGTAAACAATGCATTGTTTATTGTGTAATTGACAACGATCATATATTAAAGATTTGGTTAATTTTAAAAATTATTATTCCAAGTTATAACGATGTAATTTCTGTTTTCGTGTAATAAAACGTAAATAAAATTATTTTATGTGATATGTAAAATAATATTACTATTTTTGCAGACCTTAAAAAATAAAGTATTATGAATCATTACGAAACTGTTTTCATTTTGAATCCCGTTCTATCTGATACGCAGATAGAGGAAACAGTTAAGAAATTTGAAGATTTCTTAATTAAGAATGGTGCCAAAATGGTAGCCAAAGAAAATTGGGGGCTAAAAAAATTAGCGTACCCTATTCAACACAAAAAAAGTGGTTTTTATCACTTGTTTGAATTTTCAGGAGAAGGAGATATAGTTACTCCTTACGAGCAAGAATTTAGACGTGACGAGCGTGTTATGCGTTTTTTAACGGTTAAATTAGACAAGCATGCAATTGCTTGGGCAGAAAAAAGAAGAACAAGAAACAAAACTACTAAAGCGTAAGGACTATGGCATCTATAGAACAACAGGCAAAAGGAAAAAAAGACGGAGAAATTAGATATTTAACTCCGCTTAATATTGAGACCAATACACGTAAAAAGTATTGTCGTTTTAAGAAATCAGGCATTAAATATATAGATTATAAAGATGCAGATTTCTTAATGAAATTAGTAAACGAACAAGGTAAATTACTTCCAAGAAGACTTACAGGAACTTCTTTAAAGTATCAAAGAAAAGTGGCTCAGGCTGTAAAAAGAGCACGCCATATAGCATTAATGCCTTATGTTGGTGATTTATTAAAATAATAAAGAAAAAGAACCATGGAACTTATATTAAAAGAAGACGTTCAAAACTTAGGTTTTAAAGATGACGTTGTTAACGTAAAGAACGGATATGGAAGAAATTTTCTTATCCCTCAAGGCTTAGCTACTTTAGCTACAACTTCAGCAAAAAAAGTTTTAGCTGAAAACTTAAAGCAAAGAGCTCATAAAGAAAAGAAAATTGTTGATGCTGCAAACAAAACAGCAGAAACTCTTAAAGGTTTAGAATTAAAAATTGCTGCTAAAACTGGTGCTGGCGATAAATTATTTGGATCTGTTACTACAATAGATTTAGCTGCAGCATTAGAAAAAGAAGGACAGTCAATAGATAAAAAATTCATTAACATTAAAGGAGGTTCTGTAAAAAGAACAGGTCCTTATAATGCTCAGATTAGATTACACAGAGAAGTTGTTGTAGATTTCCCTTTTGAAGTAGTTGCTGAGAATAAGTAAATATTAACAATAAGTTAATAAGTTTAAGAGCTATGCATGCATAGCTCTTTTTTTTTGGGTTAATTTAGCGTGACTAAATAACAAACTCAAAAAAAAACTCATGAAAAAACTGATGCTTTCAGCATTTTTGCTGATTTTTGCATTTACTTCTGTAATTGCACAAGTTACTACTTCTAATATTAGAGGAGTTGTATTAGATAGTGAAGGAGCCCCATTATTTGGAGCTAATGTAGTTGCTGTACATACACCAACAAGTACTAAGTATGGCTCTATAAGTAACGAAGATGGCCGTTATAACTTACTTAATCTTAGAGTAGGTGGCCCGTATGAACTTATTATAACATATGTAGGTTTTCAAGATTATAAACAAGACAACATTTATTTAAGTTTAGGAAAAACTTTTAATGTAAATGCAACTCTTTCTAGTTCTGCAGAAGCATTAGATGAAGTAGTGGTAGTATCTGACCGTAGTGGAACGTTTGGAAGTGATCGTACTGGTGCAGAAACTAGTGTGGGACGTAGAGAATTAACACGTTTGCCTACTATTTCACGTTCAGCACAAGATTTTACTAGATTAGAACCAACCGCAAGCGGAAATTCTTTTGGAGGACGTAATGATCAATACAATAATTTTTCTTTAGATGGTGCTATTTTTAATAACCCTTTTGGGTTAGATTCTCCAACTCCAGGAGGTCAATCTGGTGCGCAACCTATTTCTTTAGATGCAATTGAGCAAATACAAGTTTCTACAGCACCTTATGATGTTACACAATCTGGATTTACAGGAGCAACTGTAAATGCAGTAACAAAAAGCGGAACTAACGAATTTCATGGAACAGTATATGGTTTTACAAGAAGTGAAGCTTTAACAGGAGGTAAAATAAAAGGAGAAGATGTTACTAAACCAGACCTTAACCAAAGTCAATATGGTATTAGTATAGGTGGACCAATAGTAAAGGATAAATTATTTTTCTTTGCAAATTTTGAAAAAGACGAGAGAGATGATTTAGGTTCCAATGGCTGGGTTCCTAATACAGGATCAGGAGCAATAAACGAATCGAGAGTTTTAGAAAGTGATTTATTAGCAGTACAATCAGGTTTAGCAGGAATAGGGTATGACACTGGAGCGTATGAAGGCTTTACTTATGCATCAGAATCTACTAAGGGTATTTTTAAATTAGATTGGAATATTAATGATAATAACAGACTGGCATTAATTTATAACTTTTTAAATGCATCAAAAGAGCAGCCTGCACACCCAACTGCAATAACAGCTAGAGAACCTAGTTTTACAACCTTACAATTTCAAAATACAGGATATCAGATTAATAATAAGTTAAACTCTTTTCAGCTAGAATTAAATTCTACGTTAACAGATGAAGTAACTAATAAATTACAGGTAGGATATACACATTTTGACGATTTTAGAAATCCACTTTCCGCACCAGCTCCATCGATAAATATAACTAAAGATGGTGTTAATTATATTATTGCTGGTCACGAGCCATTTTCAATACATAACCGGTTAGATCAAAAAGTTTTTCAAGTAACAAATAACATGAACATTTTTAAAGGAAACCATACCTATACAATAGGCTTTTCTTTTGAAAAATTTCAGTTTGATAACTCTTTCAATTTAACAGCATATGGTTTTGATTTATTTGGGAGTGTTGATATAGCAGATTTTAATCCTAATGATTATGTAGATGCTTTAGCTAATGCACAAAATACTTTTAATACCAATAATCAATTACCAGATGGTGAAGGATGGTCATTAGCAGAAACAAACGTTGGTCAACTTTCTTTTTATTTGCAAGATGAATGGAGCGCTACAGACGATTTTAAATTAACATATGGTGTTCGTTTTGATAAGCCTTTGTATTTTGATACTCAAGATAAAATTGCAGACAATATAGAAAGATCCGGAAACTACCAGCCAGATAATGTGTATTACAACCCAAATACAGGCGAAGAAGTATTTATTGATTCTGAACAACTACCAAGTAACAAATGGTTAATTTCTCCAAGAGTTGGTTTTAATTGGGATGTTAAAGGAGATAATACAACACAATTACGTGGTGGTACGGGTGTTTTTACAGGAAAACTTCCTTTCGTATGGTTAGGAAACCAAGTGCAAGGAGTAGACTTTTTCTTTTACCAAGCTGTAGATCCTGAATTTAAGTGGCCACAGGTATGGAGAACAAATATAGGTTTAGATTATGCATTTGAAAATGGTCTTGTTCTAACAGGTGATGTAGCTTATACTAAAGATTTAAATGCGGCACACGTTCAAAACTGGGCATATGCAGACCCTACAGGAACATTAAATGCACCTGGAGATGATAGACCAATATATCAAGCAAGCGATGTTTATACAAATGCTTTTGGAGGTCCAACAAGTGCTTACGTATTTACAAATTCTGATAAAGGAAGAATCTGGAATGTTTCTTTAAAAGCTCAAAAGAATTTTACTAACGGTTTGTATGCAAGTTTAGCATATAGCTTTTTAAATGCTAAAGATATAAACTCTATTGAAGCAGAAATTACAGGGGATGCGTTTGATTTTAACCCAAATTTAGGAGATGCAAATGCAGATGTTCTTTCGTTTTCTAAATACGGCGACACACATCGTTTTATTGGTGTCGGTTCTAAACAATTTGTGTATGGTACAAATGATAAATGGGCAACAACAATTTCTACCTTCTTTGAGTATGCTCAAGGAGGAAGATTTAATTATACCTATGCTGGTAATATAAACAATGATAGTTCTTTTCAGAATAACGATTTATTATACATACCTACAGCAGCAGAGGTACAGCAAATGCAATTTTCAGGAGCAGGACAAGCAGATGCTTTTGAGGCTTATATTCAACAAGACGATTATTTAAGTGCTAATAGAGGTTCCTATTCAGAACGTTATGGTGCTTTAGCTCCATGGAGAGGAAAATGGGATATTAAAATATTACAAGATTATAATTTTGATGTTTCTGGTAAAAAACACACTATACAATTAAGTTTTGATATTTTAAATTTTGGAAACTTATTAAATTCAGATTGGGGACTAATTCAACAACCAAATAATGAGAGTCCTTTAGCGGTAACTGTAGATCAAACTACAAGTATACCTACATATACTTTTAATCCGGAGTTAACAGAAACTTTTGGGTACGATGCTAGTTTATTGTCTAGATGGCAAGGACAATTTGGGGTTAGATATATATTCTAAGTTTAAAAAACTGTATTTTATTATATAAAGGCCGTACTTATCGTACGGTCTTTTTATTTTTGCAAAATTAAATTATAGTACATTGAAGTATACAAGACTTACAAAAGAGCAATTAGAAGAACTGCAACCAGAGTTTGTTAATTTTTTAGCAACCCAATCTATAACAGGAGAAGAGTGGAAAAAGCTAAAAGAAGAAAAGCCAGAGGTAGCAGAAGATGAAGTAGATGTTTTTAGTGATTTAATTTGGGAAGGAGTATTAACTAAAGTTATGTATTTAGAAAATATTTCAGCACAACAAATGCATCTGTTTTCTTTAGAACAGAAAGAAATGAAATTAATATCTGTAAAGGTTAGAAACCCTAAAGCAGATTTAACTACACAAGAGGGCTTTAATTGGTTTAAGAAAAACTGGCAATCTGATTTTGTAGATTATTTAACCGCTTCAAAAGCGTATTCTGAAGATAAAAATTTAGACAAATTTGAATTAATAAAGCAAGGAGCTGTAATAACAAAAGGCGATTTATACAATTGGTTTGATAATGTTATAGAGTAAACCAACTATTTATTACCTTCATTTTTTCAATAAGAATATTTAATAGAACAACATATACCTTTACATGGCACAAAAACCATCCATTCCAAAAGGAACTAGAGATTTTTCTCCTTCTGAAGTTGCAAAACGTAATTTTATTTTTGATACAGTAAAGAAACATTTTAAAACTTTTGGATTTCAGCCTATAGAAACCCCTTCTTTTGAAAACTCAACTACCTTAATGGGTAAATATGGCGAAGAAGGAGACCGTCTTATATTTAAAATTTTAAATTCTGGAGACTATATTAGTAAGGTAGATGATGTTACCTATAGTTCTAAAGAATCAAAATCGCTTACACCAAAAATTTCGGAAAAAGCGTTGCGTTATGATTTAACTGTGCCATTTGCTCGTTATGTGGTAATGCATCAAAATGAAATAGACTTTCCTTTTAAGCGCTATCAAATACAACCTGTGTGGAGAGCAGATCGTCCGCAAAAAGGACGATTTAGAGAGTTTTTTCAGTGCGATGCCGATGTGGTTGGAGCAAATTCTCTTTTGCAAGAAGTAGAGTTTATTCAGTTGTATGATGCTGTTTTTTCTGATTTAGGTTTATCTGGTGTAAAAATTAAACTGAATAATAGAAAAATTTTAGCAGGTATTGCAGAAGTAATAGGAGCTAAACATTTATTAATAGACTTTACGGTAGCTTTAGATAAGTTAGATAAAATAGGAGAAGAAGGAGTTAAGAAAGAAATGCTGGCTAAAGGAATATCAGAAGCTTCCATACAAAAAGCAGCACCTTTATTTACATTGTCAGGATCTAATTTAGAACAATTAGATAGTTTAAAATCTTTATTGGTAGAATCTGAAGAAGGAACAAAAGGAGTAGAGGAGTTAAAATTTATTGTAGAATCTATAACAACACTAGGATTAAAATCTGCGCAGCTTTCTATTGATGTAACTTTAGCTCGTGGTCTTAATTATTATACTGGAGCTATTTTTGAAGTTGGGGCACCAGAAGGGGTTAAAATGGGTTCTATTGGCGGTGGTGGTCGTTATGATGACCTTACTGGTGTTTTTGGATTAAAAGATGTTAGTGGTGTAGGAATCTCTTTTGGTTTAGATCGTATTTATTTGGTTTTAGAAGAATTAAACTTGTTTCCGGAAGCTATAGATCAATCTTTAGATGTATTGTGTTTAAATTTTGGAGATAAAGAGGCTTTAGTTGCTTTACAGTTGATTACAAAACTTAGAAATTCAGGAATTAAAGCTGATGTATACCCATCTGCCGTAAAAATGCAAAAGCAATTTAAATATGCTAATAATAGAAAAGTACCCTATGTAATTTTATTAGGAGAATCAGAAATAGAAAATAGTTCTTTTATTGTTAAAAATATGGCAGAAGGTTCTCAAAAAGAGTATAGTTTAAGTAAAATAGAAGATTTTATAACACTTTTATAGCATAATAAACAATTACAAAAAATGATATTATAGTATATTTGTAGTATATGAAAATTACAATTTCTATTTAGAAAACGTATTAATATTACCTCACTATTAACTTTATTAATTAAAAACAAAACATGAAAAGTAATGATAAATTAGCCGGAAAAAATGTACTTATAACTGCTGGCGCTCAAGGAATTGGAGAATCAATAACTAAGCATTTTATAGATAATGGTTCTAATGTAGCTATTCATTATTTTTCTAGTGCAGATACTGCAAATGAATTGGTAGCATATGCTACAGAAAAAGGAGTTAAAGCAATTGCAATTAGCGGAGACTTAACAAAAGAAGAAGATGCAAACGCATTGGTAGAAAAAACAGTTGAAGCTTTAGGCGGATTAAATATTCTAATTAATAATGCGGGTTCTCTTGTGGCACGTAAATTATTAAGCGAAATGGAAACCGATTTTTGGCATAAAGTAATGGATATTAACCTTACTTCTATGATGTTTGTATCTCGTGCAGCTTCTCCTTATTTAGCTAAAAACGAAAATAGTAGTATTGTTAATTTAGCTTCGTTAGCAGGACGTAAAGGTGGACACCCAGGATCTCTTGTTTATTCAACAAGTAAAGGTGCTATTTTAACATATACTAGAGCACTTTCAACAGAGTTAGGAGCACAAGGTACTAGAGTTAATGCTGTTGCACCAGGTTTAATTCTTGGAACATCATTTCATAATACACATACTACCAAAGAGTCTGCTGCAGAAACAACTGCAGGTATTCCAATACAACGCGCAGGTAATGCTGCAGATGTAGCTAGAGCAGTGTTATACTTAGCATCAGAGTATGATGGTTTTATTACAGGAGCTACGCTAGATATTAATGGCGGTGTTTATAACATGTAGAAAAACTTAAATAAAAAGAGTGCTAGAACTGTTCTATTTCTAGTGCTTTTTTATTGCTAATTGTATAAATAAATATTTATGTTAAAAACATCAGTAATACACCCAACAATTATGGAGGTGCTAGCACGTTCTGGCCATTTTGCACAAGTAGTTATTGCAGATGGAAACTTGCCAGTTGGTGCTATGACAGGCCCTAACTCTACAACAGTTCACTTAAACTTTAAACCTGGATTATTAGATGCTCTTACGGTACTTGAGGGTATTTTAGAAGTTTGTCCTGTACAAGGTGCAATTGTTATGGAAAAACCTGCCGAGGCAAATGCAGAAATACATGAAGCTTATAAACAACTGCTAGGTAATGTAACTTGGGAAGAAATGGAACGTTGGTCTTTTTACGATAAAATAAGAGACCCTAATACTACTTTAATAATACAAACGGGAGAGCAACGTCGTTTTGCTAATTTAATTTTAACCGTTGGTGTTGTTAAAATGGCAGAAGAAAGTAATTTTTAAATCGTTCTTAAAAAGAGCAATAAAAATATTTTATACTCTTAAAAGCATTAAAACAAGTTGGTAGATTTCTATCAACTTATTTTAATGCTTTTTTTATACATACTCGTATTAAAATTGTCCTTTTAATAAGGACTCTTAACTTTTGTAATTGTATTTAAATTAAACTTTAACCCTAGATTAAAATAGAAGCTGTTTTTAGCTTCAAAATCGTAAATCTTATTAGTGTCGTAATCCTGTACTTTCATAGAGTTATACGCAGAATAACCTGCTTTCCCATTTAATTCAAAGTTTTTTAAGAAAGTTAAATTATATCCTAAGCCAGTAATATAATAGGTTTGTTTAAAAGTTCCTGTGTAGTCTTCTTTATATATATCTACATCGTCATTAATGTTGCTGCTAAGACCATCTAAAGTGGAAAAAGCTTCTATGTTATTATTCTTATTTAAAGTCCATTTGGCTCTACTGTCTGGAAAACCAATTTTATAGGCAAATGCGTCATTAATTCTTTTGGTATATGCAAGAACTGGAATAGGGTAATTTAATCCGTTTTGACTGTCGTATGCGGCTCCAAAACTCCACATACTTTGTTTTTCTTTATGTAACTTTTCAATTATAAAAGACCCATTAATAAAAATATCTTCGTTGTTAAATTCTTGTTCGTCATAGTTAGAGGATAATTGTGGAGCTATTGTAATAGAGTATCCCCATCCATTTTTAAGAATACGATTATATAGTAAGCCAAGTGTAAATGTTTGAAAATTTTCAATTTGGTTTGTTTCAAAAGGAACATCTGCATCTATAAAATCAATATTAGAGTTTTGGTATTCTCCAAATAGGCTAATACTTTCTTTATTTATAGTATTTTTAATAGGAATGTTAAAACCAATACTATTTTTAGCTAAGGTGCCAATATCTGTGCTTGGTAATAGCTCTGAAGAGAAATATATGCTTCCTTTTTCTTGTGAAAAACCTAAGCTAATAGTACATAAAATAACAATAATTAAGATGTTTCTCATTTTTCTTTCTAAGATTATATGATTTTAAAAAATAGAATAATGTTAGAAACAAAATTGCTGAAATTAATAAATGCAAGCAAAGTAAATAGACGTGTTCGGATTTTATCTATACCAACTTAGAATATTTATCCACATACTTAGTTTTTGGCAATATTTTTATAAATAATTAACAGGAGTCTTATAGCTTATTTTTTATTGCAAGTATTATTTTACTATAGTATTGTTGGTTATGAGGTACTAATTTATTAGAAAAATTGTTAGGCTGTATAAGTTTTGTAAAATTAGAAAGGGGAGTTAATTTTAATGCTTCTACTTCGCTTTTTTGTTTTTTTAATTGTGTTAAAGGGATGTTTAATT
This sequence comes from uncultured Maribacter sp., assembly GCA_947504045.1. Taxonomy (GTDB): domain Bacteria; phylum Bacteroidota; class Bacteroidia; order Flavobacteriales; family Flavobacteriaceae; genus Maribacter_B. The sequence goes on along the minus strand of CANNFY010000002.1, from coordinate 577,528 downwards.
CTACTAAAAAAGTGTGGTGAAACTCGTTGTCTATTAGTGTGTTACTGTGTTTTTGAAGAGATTTAAAAATGCCAATTTTTTCTAATTGTTTTTTTGAAATTAGAAGACCTATTTCTTCTTCAATCTCTCTAAGAGCAGAAGTTTCTACAGATTCTCCGGCACCAATATGTCCTGCTACAGAAACATCCCATAGTAGGGGAAAAGTTTTTTTATTTTTACCTCTTTGTTGTAATAAAATTTCTCCTTTTTGGGTATAAAACCAAATGTGTACTGTTTGGTGAAAAATACCTTTTTCATGAGCAACAGTTTTCATTATAGTCTCACCAGTTAGTTTTCCTTCGCTATCTAGAACATCAATTAATTCATCCATAATATTAGAATAAAAAATCCCTCCGAATAGAGGAGGGATTTAAAGTTTTATTCGAAATAACTAAACGTTTCGCCTTCTTTTATAGTTAGTAATGTTTCGTAAATAAGTTTTATTACGTTTTCTACATCATCTTGGTGTACTGTTTCTACAGTTGTGTGCATATAGCGTAACGGCAAAGATATTAATGCAGAAGCAACACCACCATTGCTATAAGCAAAAGCATCTGTGTCTGTTCCTGTAGATCTAGAAGCTGCCATTCTTTGAAAAGGAATTTTCTTTTCTTCGGCAGTTTCTATAATACGTTCTCTTAATTTATTTTGTACCGCTGGCGCGTAAGAAATAACAGGACCTGCACCAATTTCTGTATGTCCTTGTACAGCTTTGTTAATCATTGGAGTAGTGGTGTCGTGACAGACATCAGTTACAATAGCAACATTGGGTTTAATTGTTTGTGTAATCATTTCTGCGCCACGTAAACCTATTTCTTCTTGTACAGAGTTTGTAATGTATAAACCAAAAGGTAATGTGTCTTTATTTTCGTGTAAAAGACGCGCAACTTCTGCAATCATAAAACCGCCAGCTCTATTATCTATAGCTCTACAAACAAATTTGTTTTTGTTTAGAATTTGAAATTCATCAGGATAAGTAATTACACAGCCAACATGTACCCCTAATTTTTCTACTTCTTCTTTAGTTGTAGCACCAACGTCAACTGTAATATTTTCGATTTTCGGTGTATCTTCTTTAGGTCCTTTTCTTGTATGTATTGCAGGCCATCCAAATATACCTTTAACAATTCCTTTTTTGGTATGGATATTTACCCATTTAGAAGGGGCAATCATGTGATCACTACCACCATTACGAATTACATGAATAAGTCCGTTATCTGTTATATAATTAACATACCAAGAAATTTCATCGGAATGCCCTTCTATAACCACTTTGTATTTTGCGTCTGGGTTAATTACACCTACTGCAGTACCGTAAGTGTCTGTTATAAATGTGTCTACATATGGTTTTAGGTAGTCCATCCATATTTTTTGCCCTTCCCATTCGTATCCTGTAGGAGCAGCGTTATTTAAATATTTTTCAAAGAAATCTATAGATTTCTTAGTAAGTATTTTCTTTGATGCCATAAACTTTTATTTTATATACAAACTTACTAATATTAGGTTGTATTTAGTAATAACGCTCGTTTTTTATCGTTAATTTTGGCAAGGCTTTTGTTGTACATAAGAAAAATGAAAAAGACAGTATTATTTTTTATGGCATTGTTTCTGATGATCGTTGTTTCTGGTCAAAATCAAGAACAAGAAACAGATACTATTGGAGAAACTCTAATTAAAGTACAAGGAGATTCTGTTTTTCAGAGTTCCATTTCTTTAAGAGAGGCATATGTTTTTGGAAAATTAAAGTTTGATAGCTATGAGGAAAAGCTTAAATATTATATTCTTAGAAGAAAAACTTTAAAAGTTTACCCTTATGCTAAGTTAGCTGCAGAGCGTTTAGAAGAGTTAAATGATACTTTATTACTTATTAAGAAGAAAAGTAAAAGAAAAAAGTATACTAAAGAGGTGCAAAAATCTATTGAAGATGAGTTTTCTGAAAAACTCAAAAAATTTACTAGAACAGAAGGACAAATTTTAGTTAAGCTTGTGCATAGACAAACAGGAAACACAAGTTTTGATTTGGTTAAAGAACTAAGAAGTGGTTGGAGAGCTTTTTGGTATAATACTACTGCCGGTTTTTTTGATATAACAATAAAAGCAGAATATGATCCTGTAAACGTACATGAAGATTATCTTATTGAAGATATTTTACAGCGTGCTTTTGCTAAAGGTAAATTAGAGCGGCAAGAGTCCGTTTTAGACTATGAATATGGTTCTTTAATTAATAAATGGAAAGGTACTGCGAGCACTAAGAATTAAGATTTTGGTTTTTTATTAAAAATACCATCCATAATTACCTTTATACTATAAAAACCCATGCCTATTGCAGCAATGGCAAGTATTGCCCCAATAATTAATACGGGTATAAAAAAAGGGTGATTTTGGTTTTTAAATGCTTGGTATAGGGCAATAGGTGCTGTAAACATAAGAAGAATTGTGTATGCCATATATTTAACACCTTTCATCATTTGTTCTTTATTTGTTCTCATGCGTTACTCAATTGTTATAGATTTTGAAAAAGTTTGGCAAACAGCAAAATACCCAAAAGCAGCATTTTCTGTGTTTATAGTTAGATTATTAATATCTGTTGATCCTGTTACGTTTGTAATATTCCCTTTTACTGTAGCTACTGGAGTTTGAAAAGGCCCTTGATTGCCTCCACTTTGTATAATTAATAAATTCATATAATTAAAAAACGCTTCATCTACGCCTAATAAATTTATAGTAATTTCCATTCCAGATGTAATATCATCATTATAAAAATAAGAAAATTCAAATTCTTTTCCTTCATAAAATTCATCTTCTGTAACTAGATATTCATTAAAATCAAAATCAAATAAATAAAAATTTTCTTTACTGGGTTCGTCTTCAAAAGCAACTATAATCTCGGTTTCGGTACCTTCAAATAAAGTACCATCTCCTTGTTCTAGTTTTGTAATTGGTGATGCTTCTATAAAACTTGCTCTTGCAGCATAAGTTTGGTCTAAATGCGTTATATATAATATTAATTCGCCCGAAGTAAAAAAAGAAGTGTTTTCTGCACCAACATAAACCCCTTCTTCAGATTCTGATAATAGTAAGCTTTCTTCTGTATTTAAATTGATAATAAATATTTGACTTAGTGTAGCTGGTTCTATTTCATTAAAAAAAGAGTTGGTAGTATTGGCGAGTACTCTTACAGAGGTTCTTGTGTTACTTGTATCTACACGTATTAGAGCATCTATATTTAGTTTTGGTTCTACAGAGGGAGTGTTTACCTCTATAACATCTTCACAAGATAAAGAGAAGAAGCATAGCGCTAATATAAATATGATGTTCTTCATGGCTTTAAAATTTAAAGTTATAGGTTACGGCAGGTACGACACCAAAAATAGAGGTTCGTATAGCTTCATTATTTCCTGTTTCGGTATTTCTATTAAAATTAATAGAAGCTGCATTTTTTCTATTATATATATTGTATACACTAAATACCCACTCGCTTTTTACTTTTTTTTGAGCGCTTTTTTTAGGGGTTAATGTGGCGGATAAATCTATTCTGTGGTAATTTGGTAGACGCTCATTATTTCTAAGTCCGTAAAACGGAACAGTTAGCCCTTGAAATTGAAATTGACCAACGGGATAATTAGTTGGTTGCCCAGTTTGGTATATTAAATTTGTATTTATATTCCATTTTTTATTAAACTGGTAACTTGCGTATAGCGATAGGTCATGGGTTTTGTCATAAGGTGTGTTGTACCATTCTCCAAAGTTTATACCAGTTTCGGATGAATTTCTACCAGGAGTTTTTTGTTCAGATTTAGAAATAGTATATGCAAACCAACCTTTTAATTTTCCTTCATTTTTTCGAAATAAAAGCTCTAAGCCATAGGATCTAGCTTTGCCGTTTAAAATTATTTGCTCTATAGCATCATTAGCTATTAAATTTGCTCCATCTATATAATCTATTCTGTTTTTTACTTTTTTATAAAAGCCTTCTGTTTCTAGGCTATATTTATTATTGTTTATAGTTTTAAAATAACCTATGGCAAATTGATCTAAAAGTTGTGGTTTAGTAAATGGCCCACTAGGTGTCCAAACATCTAAAGGAGTAGGGGAGCTTGTGTTGGAAAGCAAATGAAGGTATTGTGATAATCTAGTGTAACTACCTTTAATAGCATTGTTTTTATTAAATGTATAGGAGAAGCCTATACGAGGTTCTAAATTAAAAAATGATTCTAGGCTTTTGCCTTTGGCGTTATTGGTTTGTATTGGGGTTGCGGAATGGTATAATTGAAACTCTTCGTTAAAAATTACGGCTTCATTATTCTCATAGATATTAATTTTATCTTGTCCTAATCTGTTAAAATAGCTAAAACGTAAGCCATATTGTAAAGATAAGTTTTGTGTTAAATTCTGTTCTATATCTATATATGCAGCAAACTCATTAGCAAATTTTTGAGTTAATTGTTGTTGTGTTATACCAGAACTTGCGCTACTGGGTTCTATTTCGCCAGGGTTAAATTTGTAATAAATATTATTTAGCCCGTAGTTTACTTGTAAGTCGTTACTTAAATAATGTTTTAAATCGTATTTGACATTAAAATTTTCAATTCCAGAATTCCAATTAAAGCCTACAAAATCTAATTTTAAACCGTAATAGTAGTTAGAGTATATTAAAGAAAGGTTAGAGAATAATTTGTCTGAAAATAAATGATTCCATCTAAAATTTCCAAAAGAATTACCGTAGGTATTAACAAAACTATCACTAATACTAAATACATCTCTTCCAAAATAGCCAGATAAATAAAGATTGTTATTTTGGTTTATTTTGTAATTGAACTTTGTGTTTAAGTCAAAAAAATAGGCAGTGTTGTCTAAATTAAATAAAGGAAAAAACAAATGTGCATAGGAGGCACGACCTCCAATTAAAAAAGCGGATTTTTCTTTTATTAACGGGCCTTCTACTAATAATCTGCTTGCTACTAAACCTAAGCCACCATTTACTTTAATTTCTTTACTGTTGCCTTCTTTCTGAAAAATGTCTAATACAGAAGAAACTCTACCACCATATCTTGCTGGTATGCCACCTTTATAAAGTTTTATATTTTTTATAGCATCAGGGTTAAATACTGAAAAGAACCCAAATAAGTGAGAGGAATTAAAAATAGTAGCCTCGTCTAATAAAATAAGATTTTGGTCTGCAGATCCTCCTCGTACATTAAAACCAGAAGCACCCTCGCCAGCATTTGTAACTCCAGGAAGAAGAAGAATAGATTTTACAATATCTGCTTCTCCAAGTATTACAGGTATGTTTTTTATTGTTTCTGCTTTTAGTGTGTTTACACTCATTTGCGGTTTTCTAATATCTACTCGCTCTTTATCTTTGGTAACAATAACTTCTTGTAACAACTCTGCTTCTTCTGAAAGCTGAAAATTTATTTTTTCGTTTTGTGTTAGAGTGATGTTTTTTCTAATTTCTTTAAACCCTAAATAACTAGTTATTATAGTATATGAACCTTCTGGCAGTGTAATAGAGTAAAAGCCGTATTCATTTGTAATTACTCCTGTTTGTAGTTCTGGTATTGCAATGGTTACTCCAATAAGAGTTTCGTTGCTATTTTTTTGAGAAACAACACCGCTTAGAGTATAATTTTGTTGACTGTAGGATAAAAATGAAATACTTAAAAAAAAGAAAGTACAAATTTTAAAAAGAAACGTCATTAGTGTTTTTTGTAAAAATAGTCAGGAATAACCAGCTTATCTTACAATTTACATTATTTTAATGTAAAAAGCCCTTGTTAAAAAACAAGGGCTTATTTTTTTTACACAAATATGTGTTTATATATTGTCTAGTATGCTATTAAGCGTTTTACTAGGTCTCATTGCTTTGGCAACTAATTCTGCATCTGGCATATAATAACCACCAATGTTATTTGGTTTTCCTTGTGCGTCTATTAATTCTTGAGCAATAGTAGCTTCATTTGTAGATAAGTCTTTATATACTGCGCTAAATATATCTTTTAATTCCGCATCTTTATCTTGGTTAGCTAATGCTTCTGCCCAATATAATGAAAGGTAAAAATGGCTTCCTCTAGTATCTATTTGATTTACTTTTCTAGAAGGTGATTTGTCATTTATCAAAAACTTTTCTGTAGCAGTATCTAAAGTTTCTCCAAGAACTTTTGCTTTTAAATTGTTCTCTTTGTCACCAAAAAATTCTAAAGAAACACCAAGAGCTAAAAATTCTCCTAAAGAATCCCAACGTAAATGTCCTTCTTCTACAAATTGTTGCACATGCTTAGGAGCAGAACCTCCTGCGCCAGTTTCAAATAAACCACCACCGTTCATTAAAGGAACAATAGAAAGCATTTTTGCACTTGTACCAACTTCTAAAATTGGAAATAAATCGGTTAAATAATCTCTTAATACATTTCCAGATACAGATATTGTATCTTCTCCTTTTATAATTCTTTCTAAAGTAAACTCTGTAGCTTTAATAGGAGAAAGTATTTTTATATCTAAACCTTCAGTATTGTGGTCAGCTAAGTAAGTGTTTACCTTTTTTATAAGTTCAGCATCATGAGCTCTATTTTCATCTAACCAAAATATAGCAGGTACTTTAGTTGCTTGTGCTCTAGAAACAGCAAGTTTTACCCAGTCTTGAATAGGAGCATCTTTAACTTGGCACATTCTCCAAATATCGCCTTCTTCTACATTGTGCTCTATTAGTGTATTGCCGTCAGCATCAATAACCTTTACAACACCTGCGTTGTCTATTTTAAAAGTTTTGTCATGTGAGCCATATTCTTCAGCTTTTTGAGCCATAAGACCTACATTAGGAACAGTTCCCATTGTAGTAGGATCAAAAGCGCCATGTTTTTTACAAAAATCTATAGTTGCAGTATAAATACCAGCATAACTACTATCTGGTATAACTGCTTTTGTGTCTTGAGATTTGCCTTCTGCATTCCACATTTGTCCAGAGTTACGAATCATAGCTGGCATAGAAGCATCTATAATTACATCACTTGGTACATGTAGGTTAGTAATTCCTTTATCGGAGTTTACCATTGCTAGGTCTGGACCATTATTAATTTCAGCAGCTATATCTGCTTCTATTTCTGCTTTTTTATCTGCAGATAAACTATTTAATTTGTTGTATAAGCTATCTAAACCATCACTAGCTTTAATTCCTAACTCATTAAAAGTTGTTTTATGTTTTGAAAAAACATTCTCAAAATAAGCTTCTACTGCATGACCAAATATAATAGGGTCAGAAACCTTCATCATAGTAGCTTTCATGTGTAAAGAAAAAAGAATGCCTTTTGCTTTAGCATCTGCTACTTGCTCTTTTAAGAAAGAAACTAATGCTTTTTTGTTCATTACAGTAGCATCTATAATTTCTCCATCTAATAAAGCAACCTCTTCTTTTAACACAGTAGAGGTACCATCAGCTGCTTGTAGTTCTATTCTTATATTTGTTGCTTTGCTAATTGTAACAGATTTTTCATTAGATTTAAAATCTCCTTCTCCCATAGTGGCAACATGAGTCTTAGAGTCTGCACTCCAAGCTCCCATGGAGTGAGGGTTTTGCTTTGCGTAGTTTTTAACAGCTTTTGGAGCTCTACGGTCAGAGTTTCCTTCTCTAAGTACAGGGTTTACAGCACTACCTTTTATTTTGTCGTATCTAGATTTAATATCCTTTTCTTCGTCAGTAGTGGCATTGTCAGGATAACTAGGAACGTTATAACCTTTACTTTGTAATTCTTCTATAGCTTCTTTAAGTTGTGGTATTGAAGCACTAATATTAGGTAACTTAATAATGTTTGCTTCTGGCTGTTTTGCCATGGTTCCTAACTCTACTAAATCATTAGTAATTTGTTGCTCTTTTTCTAAAAAATCAGGAAAAGTTGCTCTTATTCTTCCAGCTAAAGAAATGTCTTTAGTTTCGATTGAAATTCCGGAAGATTTTGTAAAAACATTTACTATTGGTAAAAAAGATTGTGTAGCTAAAGCAGGAGCTTCATCTGTTTGTGTATAAAAAATTTTTGGCATGTATGTATATCATTAAGTTAAAGCGCTGCAAATATACAATATAAAACGGTTTTTGTTTGTATGGGAATTGTGCTAAACTGTAGAATTTTAAGAAATTTTGTTAATAATAAAAGCCATATCCTGTACACGTACGGGATATGGCTTCTTAGAAATAGTATGTAAAACTTTTTGTTCTATTTTTAAGGATAAAACGGCAACCATTGATTGCTTTTACAACTACTTCAACGTTTGTGGCAATTAGAATTGTGTCGCTAATTATTTAATTGTCACTTATTTGTTATTTAAAATATACTAAATGTATACAGGCTATAATTTTAATATATTTTAATGTTACTAATAACTTTACGTAAATAGTAACAGTTCTCTTAATGTTGAATAAAGTTATTTATTTTCTTTTTAAGAAAACTACAACAATATAAAGAACGTAAACTTTATAAAAGTTAGTTGAGTGACATTATTTCTAATGCTTACTAACTAGTATACAATGTAATAAAAAAATGATAAGATTAGGTAATTTTATCTTATTTAATAATAAACAGTTTATAAACTATAGTTATTAACAGTTGTTAATAACACAAAAAGCACTGTTTAAAACAGTGCTTTTATATAAATAATATTTTGTTCTTTTATTTACGAACTTCTTTAATTCTAGCTTTTTTACCAGTAAGGCCTCTAAAGTAAAATATTCTAGCTCTACGAACTTTTCCTCTTTTGTTAAGTTCTATTTTTTGTAATGCAGGTAAGTTAATTGGGAAAATACGTTCTACCCCAATAGTACCAGACATTTTTCTGATTGTAAAAGTTTCTGTAGCACCAGAACCTCTTCTTTGTATTACTACACCTTTAAAAAACTGTGTACGTGTTTTTTCTCCTTCTTTAATCTCGTAGTATACTGTAATTGTATCTCCTGCAGAGAAATCAGGAAAATCTTTTTTAGGAACTAATTCGTTTTCTACAAATTTAATAAGTGATTCCATCTTATCTTTTTAATTTTTTAAATTAAATAACATTCACGATTTTCGTCAGAGGTTATTTTAATAGTTTGCAAAAATACATATAATATTAATACTGGCAAGTATATTTTTGCTATTTTTTAATGTAATTGGTTTAGTGTTATTTTAGTAGGTCAGGTCGTAATTCTTCGGTTCTTTTTATGGCCTCATTTTCTCTCCATTCTTCAATTTTTGGAAAGTTTCCTGATAATAGTATTTCTGGTACTTTATGGCCTTTATATTCTGCAGGCCTAGTGTATATTGGTGGGGCTAAAAGATTATCTTGGAAAGTATCTGTTAGGGCAGAGGTTTCATTACTTAAAACTCCTGGAATTAACCTAATAACAGCATCACATAATATAGCGGCTCCTAACTCTCCGCCTGATAATACATAATCACCTACAGATATTTCTTTTGTAATAAATAAATCTCTTACACGTTGATCTACTCCTTTGTAGTGGCCACATAAAATTATTAAGTTTCCTTTTAAAGAAAGTCTGTTGGCTAATTTTTGATTTAGGGTATGACCATCTGGTGTCATATAAATTACTTCGTCGTAATCTCTTTCAGATTTTAATTTAGAAATGCACTTGTCTATTGGTTCTATCATTAATACCATACCAGCGCCACCACCAAATTGATAATCATCTACTTGGTTATAGCTTTTGTCTGTGTAATCTCTAATATTATGAAAATGTACTTCTACTAATTTTTTTTCTATAGCTCTTTTTAAAATAGATGCTTCAAAAGGGCTTTTTAGTAATTCGGGCAATACTGTTATTATGTCAATACGCATCTAATAGTAGCTTTTATATAAAGTACAAAAATAGTGAAATATAGTATATTGTTGTGTTTATTTTAGGTGTGGATATTTATTTGTATTTAACAAAAAAAAGCTCCAATTAAGGAGCTTTTAATTATTTATTTTTTTTGTACTTATTTATTTCGTCTTGTAGTTGTCTACTTATCTTTTGTTCTCTTTCTAAAGCTCTTCTTCTGTGGTCTTCGTATTCTGTTTCTACTTCTGTTAAAGCAGTTTTTGCTTCTTGGGTTAAAACATTACTTCTTCTAAATTTATAAATAAAACCTAAAAGTAATAGAAGTAAACATGTTATAATAGTCCATAAAATAGCATTATAAGTTCCTTTAGATACAGATATACCTAAAAAGGACATACTGTCTTTTTCTTCTGTTACAGAGGTTAGGTTATTTGTAGTTTCTGATAATTTTTTTTCTAAAGAAGCTATAGTAGTTTCATGACCTGCAATGGTAGATTTTAACCCATCTTCTTTTATGTTATATACACGTAAAGAGTCTAAAACGTTTTGCTTTAGCTTGTCTAAAGAGATTACTCTAACAACTTCGTATTTTTTTCCATCAGCTCTGTAATTACCAGATTTCTTATAAATATATTCAAACTGACTATTAATATTACCTTTGTCTAAAGATAATTCTTCTTGGTTGTTTTCTTCTTCTTGTCCATAATGTAGGTTAATTGTGAACAAGGCGATTACTGCGAATAGGATTCTTAAACCTTTCATTTGTTAGTGCTTTCTATATTAATAATAATGATTTAGAGGGGGACTAAAGTAATTCAATAAAACCAATTAAGAAAAAAATATTAAAATAAAACCTTTTTAAATTTATTGTATTGTGCTAGTAATAGGTAAATCTTCTTACTTTAGAAATGTACTTTGCTAAGCGTATTACCTGGTGCGAGTACCCGTACTCATTATCATACCATACATATACTATTATATTTTTTCCTGTATCGCTAACTATTGTAGCTTTACTATCATAGATTGATGGGGCAGATGTTCCAACAATATCTGAAGACACCATTTCTTTACTTAAAGAGTATTTTATTTGCTCTACTAAATCTCCTTCTAGAGCATATTTTTTTATAATTGTATTAAAACCACTTAAAGAAGTTTTATTTTCTACTTCTAAGTTTAAAATTGCCAAAGAACCATTAGGTACAGGAACACGAATAGCATTAGAAGTTAATTTTCCTTCTAAGCTTGGTAGTGCTTTTGCAACAGCTTTACCTGCTCCGGTTTCTGTAATAACCATATTTAAAGCAGCTGCTCTTCCTCTTCGGTATTTGCTATGCATATTGTCTACTAAATTTTGGTCATTTGTATATGCATGTATTGTTTCTAAATGGCCTTTTTTAATTTCAAGAGAATCTTCTATAACTTTTAAAATAGGGCTAATTGCGTTAGTAGTACAAGATGCGGCAGAAAATATATGAGTACTATCTGGATCATATTCGGTGTGGTTAACTCCGTGTACGATATTAGGTATTTCTTTTCCTGGAGCAGTTAGTAATACTTTAGAAGCTCCTTTAGATTTTAAATGCCTGCTTAATTCTTTTTTATCTCTAAAAGCCCCGGTGTTATCTATTATTAAGGCTTGTTTTATATCATATTTAGTATAGTCTATGTCTTCTGGTTTTGCAGCATTAATAATGTATACTGTTGTGCCATTAATAAGTAGAGCTTTGTTTTTAAAATCAACATCTACAGTACCATTAAATTTACCATGTACAGAGTCTGTTCTGAGTAAATTTGCTCTTTTTTCAAGAACGGGTTCTGTTATTTCTCCTCTAGTAACAATTGCTCTTAAGCGCATTTGTGTTCCTTTGCCTGTTTTAGCCATAAGCTCTCTGGCTAAGAGTCTTCCTATTCTTCCAAAACCATATAAAACAACGTCTTTTGGTTCTATGCTTTTAGTCTTATTAGCATTCTTAAGTTTTTCAATAACAAATGATTTTACATTTGTATATCCGTTAGCATCAGAATGGTATTCATAAGTTAATTTTCCAATATCTAATTTAGAAGGAGGGAGTGTAATATCATTTATGGCTCTTAAAATTTCAACAGAATCAAAAATTGAAATAGGCTTTTGTACAAATTCACCAGCATATTCATGAAGGTTAATTACATCACTAACGTTTTTATCTATGACTTGATTTTTGAATAGTACGGTTTCAATTGCTTTGTCGTACCAAAGATCACTTGCTAGTTTTATAAATTCTGTAGTAGCTTTTCTTCTATCTGCTTGGAACGCAAGCTCTTTTTCGTAAGATTTAATTCCTGCCATTGTGACTTTTAATAAAGTTAATTTGGTAACAAAAGTACTTATTTCAAACGTTTTCGTGAAAAAAAAGCACAAAAAAGCACCTTTTACTAAAAGGTGCTTTTTTTTGTTTATTAATAATATTTTTTTTTTACTGAAAGATAAGACGTTCTCTTTCTCCTTTTTTATTTAACATGGTAATGCTCGTTTTTCCATATCTAGAGATACGGCCAAAATATGTTTTGGCTTCTTGTATGTTGTTTATTTTTTCGTCATCTACAGATAATAATATTTTTCCTTCTAATCCGTAACCTCTATATGTTTCGGGCACACCTATTATCTTAACACCTGTTTTAGTTTTAAACTTTTTCATGTCATCTTCCGTTAAATTTTTAACTTCAATTCCCATGACAGGAACAATAAGTGTTTGTCTTTCTTTTAGCGTTACAGGAATTTCTAAAATTTTATCAGCTCTTTCTAATGTTACTAAAACTTCATCTCCTGGCCTTTTTGCGGATATATAACCTGTAAGGTCTGCAAATTTCTTAATTTTAATATCATCAATTTTTTTAATAATATCTCCTGATCTAATGTCGGCATCTTCTGCACCTGACCCAGAAGTTACGGCGTCTACATAAACGCCTTCAATTTCTGTTATTCCGTTTTCAATTGCATACGGAGAGTTCATATGCGGAGTAGAAATACCAATAATACCTTTAAGAACATTGCCATATTCCATAATATCCTCAACTACCTTTTTAGCTATGTTACTAGGAACAGCAAAAGAATAGCCAACATAAGAGCCGGTTTGCGATGTAATAGCGGTGTTAATACCAACTAAATCACCATTCGTATTTACTAATGCTCCTCCACTGTTACCAGGGTTTACGGCAGCATCTGTTTGTATAAAAGACTGGTCAATTTGCCCTAATGCTCTAGCTTTAGCACTTACAATTCCGGCAGTTACTGTAGAGGTAAGGTTAAAAGGATTGCCAACGGCAAGTACCCATTCTCCAATCTTTACATTATCAGAATCTCCAAAGGCAAGGTAAGGTAATTGTTTTTTAGCATCAATCTTAAGTAAAGCAATATCTGTATTTGGGTCTGTGCCTACTAATTCGGCATCATAGGTTTTGTTGTTATTTAGTGTTACTTGTAATTTATTAGCTTTTGCAATAACATGATTGTTAGTAACAATATAACCATCAGAAGATATTATTACTCCAGAGCCAGTTCCTACTTGTGGAGTTTGGCTAGATCTTGATCCATAGAAAAATTCCATAATATTTGTTGGACCAGAACTTAGGGTTACGTTTTTTACATGGACAACTGCATTTACAGTAGTTTCAGCGGCAGTAGTAAAATCTAGTTCATTTATGCCAGCTCCTTTGGGAGAGGTAGGTGTGTAACTTGTTTTAAAGGTAGAGTTGTTTCCTTCTTGGGTAACTATTTTGTAATTTGTATTTTCAAAAAAAAGCTTGTAAGCTCCAAGCGTAATAGCACCAGCAAAAACTGCTACTAACAATAGGCTACTTATTTTTTTCATTTTATTATGTTTTAATTCTAAAAATATTCTATCGTAAAATTAATAGATTTTATAACTTATTTTATGTCTTTAACGTGTTTTTAACTGCTAAAAAAATCTTAATAATGTTTTATCTTTGTTTTTAATATGGATAAAATAGAGATTACTTTTTACAAATACCAAGGAACAGGAAACGATTTTGTAATGATAGATAATAGGGAGCTAAATTTCCCTAAAGAAAATACAAAATTGGTAGCTTTTTTGTGTGATAGAAGATTTGGTATAGGTGCAGATGGGCTTATATTGTTAGAAAATGATACCAACGTAGATTTTAAAATGGTTTATTATAATTCTGACGGAAATGAAAGTACCATGTGTGGTAATGGAGGTAGATGTATTGTTGCTTTTGCAGAATTTTTAAATGTATTTAAAAAAGAAACTACATTTAATGCAGTAGATGGGTTGCATAATGCAACTTTAGAGGGGAGTTTGGTTAGTTTACAAATGTTAGATGTGGATGAGATAAAAGAAAAGCCAAACGCAATGTTTTTAAATACAGGTTCACCTCACCATGTACAACAGGTAGATAATCTTTCTGATTTTAATGTAAAGTCAGAAGGTAAAAAGTTACGATATGGTTTATATGGTGAGGCAGGCAGCAATATTAACTTTGTAGAACCTGTAAAAGAAAATACCTTTGCGGTAAGAACTTATGAAAGAGGAGTAGAGGATGAAACACTTTCTTGCGGAACTGGAGTTACTGCTGCGGCAATTGCAATGCATAAATCGGGTAAAGTATCTGCTAACCATATATTTATAAAGGCCCTAGGTGGTAATTTAGAAGTTAAATTTAAAGTTACAAATACCCTATATTCTGAAGTGTTTTTAATAGGAGAGGCTAAACAAGTGTTTAAAGGGCAAATAGCATGCAGCATTTAAAAGGAGAAAATATTTATTTAAGAGCTCTGGAAATGAGTGACTTAGATTTTTTGTATGCACTAGAAAATAATACAAACTTGTGGGAAATAAGTGGTACAATTACTCCATATTCTAAACAAGTTTTGCGATTGTATTTAGAAAATTCTTATAAAGATATTTATGAAGTAAAACAATTAAGGTTGTGTGTTTGTGCAACTAATAATACTGTTTTAGGTTTAATAGATTTATTTGACTTTGACCCTAAAAACAAAAGAGCAGGTTTAGGAATAGTTATATTACAAGAAGAAGAACGTAATAAAGGTGTTGGTTTTGATGCGGTAAAAACATTATGTAATTATGCTTTTTCAACCTTAGGGTTGCATCAAATATTTGTTAACGTTTTAGAAGATAATTTGGCTAGTTTACACTTGTTTAAGAAAATTGGTTTTACACAAGTAGGGGTAAAGAAAGATTGGGTGCTATCTGAAGGTAAATTTAAGAACGAAGTTTTATTGCAAAAAATAAATTAATGTATATAAAGAAAATAATAGTAGCAATTGTTTTAATCGGATTAATTGTTTGTGGAGCATTTGCATATATGGTGTATGGTGTGTTTTTTACTCCTAATACAAGTTTTAATAATGAAAAAGCTTACGTTTATATACCTACAAATTCAACTATAGCCGATTTGCAAACTATTCTGGAACCATTAGTAAAAGATTTTTCTTCTTTTAAATCGGCAGCAGACCGTAAAAAATATTCTATAAACATAAAAGCAGGTAAATATGTTTTAAAAAAGGGTATGAATAACAATCAGATTGTAGGAGCTCTTAGAAGCGGAAATACCCCAGTAAAAGTAGCTTTTAATAATCAAGAAACTATAGAGAATTTAGCAGGTAGAATAGCTTCTCAAATAGAGCCAGATAGTGTTAGCTTGCTAAAAGCCTTTAAAAATTCAGATTTTTTAAAAGACAATGGTTTTAATGAAGATACTATGTTAGGTATGTATGTTCCAAATAGTTACGAGTTTTTTTGGAATGTATCTGCAGAGGGTTTTCGTAATAAAATGTTAAAGGAATATGAGCAATTTTGGAATAACAGTAGGCTTACTAAAGCAAAAGCCATTGGTTTAACAAATAAAGAGGTGGTAGCTTTGGCTTCTATAGTACACAAAGAAACTGCAAAAGTAGATGAAAGGCCAAGGGTGGCAGGAGTATACTTAAATAGGCTAAGAAAAGGTATTTTATTGCAAGCAGATCCTACGGTAATTTATGCTATAAAAAAGCAAACTGGAGATTTTAATAAGGTAATTAAAAGGGTGTTGTATAAAGATTTAGAGTTGGATTCTCCTTATAATACCTATAAATACGAAGGGTTGCCTCCTGGGCCAATTGCAATGCCAGATATTTCTGCTATAGATGCTGTTTTAAATTCAGAAAAACATAATTATATATATTTTGTAGCCAATGTAGAGAACTTTGGATACCATAAATTTGCTAAAACTCTTGCGCAACACAACCGAAATAAAGAGCAGTATATCCGTTGGATTAATTCAAAAAAGATAAATAGGTAGTAAGTTATCTTATTTTTTTTACTTGTTAACTAAAATTGTATAATTTAACAAAACGTTCGTAAATTCAAGAGTAAAAACGTTCTAACTTTGTCCCCTCAGAAATTTAAGCACACTTTTTTAAAGAGGTAAGTCTTAAGAAAACAATTTTATGAGAAGATGGATATGCTTTAGTTGTCCTCTTATCGTGATGTTTATTTTTACAAGTTATGGTTTTAAAAACCAAGGGGTTAACGTTCCTGAGACTTTAAAAGTAAAAGAACCTACTAAAGTTTTGTTTCCCAAAAACGAAACTTATTTTGCAAACCTAATGGTATTGCCTCCTTATTTAGGAAGCTCATATATAGGTTTTAAAGAAGCCTTGGCTTTTAAAGAGTCTCAAGGTAATTATTTTGCAACAAATACTTTAGGGTATTTAGGTAAATACCAATTTGGAGCAGAAACTCTAGAGTTAATGGGTGTTTATAATACTTCGGTATTTTTAAACGATCCTATTTTACAAGAAAGAGTGTTTTATACGAATGTATCTAGAAATAAATGGATTCTTAGAAGAGATATCCGTCGATTTGTAGGAAAAAAAATTAGAGGTATTGTTGTAACAGAATCTGGAATGTTAGCTGCAGCACATTTAGCTGGAGCAGGAAATGTTCAGAAATTTTTACGAACTTATGGTAATCATAATGTTAGTGATGCATATGGAACAACAGTTTCTATTTATTTAAAAAAGTTTTCGGGTTATGATATATCTTATGTATCGCCTAAAAAGAACCCAAAAATATAGAAGAGTAAGTATATTATGAAAATGGTTAGCCTTGGCAGTTAGAATGGTCAAGGCTTTTTTTATGCTTGAATAATAAAAATAGTTGGTCTTTTGTGTAAATCAACTTTAGTTTTAGACCAGTCAATTATTCTTTTTGTAGAAATGTACTCTGTAGGTAGCGTAATATCGCAAGCTACACATAAGCGCGTTCCTTCCGCAAGTGTTTTAATTAATTCTTGCAGCATTTTATCATTCCTGTAAGGAGTTTCTATAAATATTTGAGACTGTTTAGTTTCTCTTGATTTTTTTTCGAGATTTTTTAATGTTTTTTTTCTCTCCGAATTGTCTATTGGTAAATAACCGTTAAATGCAAAATTTTGTCCATTAAAGCCACTAGCCATTAGAGCAAGTAAAATAGAGGAAGGTCCTACCAAAGGAACTACCTGAATGTTTTTTTCATGCGCTACTTTTACTACATCTGCACCAGGGTCTGCAACACCAGGGCAACCAGCTTCAGATAAAACACCAACATTAATACCATTTAAACATGGTTCTAGAAAGTTAGGTATTTCATGTGCTTCTGTAAATTTGTTTAATAAACTTAATTGTAGGTTTGGTTGCGATTTTCTAGGGCTTATTTTTTTTATAAACCTACGTGCAGTTTTTTCATTTTCAACTACATAATGGTCTATACTTTCAATGGTTTGTTTAATTGAAATTGGTAAAACTTCTAAGGGTTCATTGTCACCTAAAGTTGTAGGTATTAAGTATAATTTTCCTTTTTCGTTTTCCATAATTATAATTTTTTGGCAATAGCCTCGCAAGCTTTGTCTATTAATTGAAAAACTATTTCAAAACCTTCATCTTTATCGTAATAAGGGTCGGGCACTTCTTTTGTTTCTATGTTAATTTCAGAAAGTAAAAGTTTTACTTTAGAAATTTCTTCTTTATTTTTTGCTAGAGCTATAATATTAGAATAATTACTATTATCCATTGCGTATATAACATCAAAATTTTCAAAATCTTTTGGAGAAAATTTTCTGCATTTTTGTTGGTGTATGTCTATACCATATTTTTGCGCTACGGCAATAGATCTTATATCTGGCATATTGCCAATATGGTATCCTCCTGTTCCTGCAGAATCAACAAATATTTTTTCAGGATTTGTTTTACTTTGTAAAATACCTTCGGCTAATGGAGACCTACAAATATTTCCTAGGCAAACCATTAATATTCGGGTTTTCATAGCAAAGGCTTTAAGAGAATTTTTTAGTTAAATCGTCTATATATTTACGAAATTGCTTGTCTGTTTCAGCAAGGTTGTCTACTGTTTTACAGGCATGTAATACGGTAGCATGGTCTCTTTTTCCAATTTGTGACCCAATACTAGCAAGAGATGCTTTAGTAAACTTTTTTGCAAAAAACATTGCTAATTGTCTAGCTTGTACAATATGTCTTTTTCTAGTTTTTGACTGTAAAGTGGCAACATCCATTTCAAAATAGTCAGAGACAACTTTTTGTATATAGTCTATAGATACTTCTCTTTTTGTATTTTTTACAAATTTTTCTACAACCTGTTGAGCAAGTTCTACAGTTACTTCTTTTTTGTTAAAAGAAGATTGTGCTATAAGAGATATAATGGCACCTTCTAACTCTCTAATATTAGATTTTATATGTTTAGCAACATATTCTACTATATCATCAGGCATTTCAACACCATCTCGGTATAGTTTATTTTTTAATATAGATATTCTAGTTTCGTAATCTGGATTTTGTAATTCTGCGGATAATCCCCATTTAAAACGAGATAGTAAACGTTGCTCTATATCCTGCATGTCTACAGGAGCTTTGTCAGAGGTTAGTATTACTTGTTTTCCATTTTGATGTAGGTGATTAAAAATGTGGAAAAACACATCTTGTGTTCCAGACTTACCAGATAAAAACTGTACATCGTCAATAATTAGAACATCTATTAATTGATAGAAATGAATAAAATCATTTCTAGTATTTTTTTTAACAGACTCAATATATTGTTGGGTAAATTTTTCTGCAGAAATATATAAAACAGTTCTTTCTGGGTATTTGTCTTTTATTTCAACACCAATAGCATGTGCTAAGTGTGTTTTACCTAGGCCAACCCCACCAAATATTAAAAGAGGATTAAAAGATGTTCCTCCTGGTTTGTTAGCAACAGCCATACCAGCAGAACGTGCCAAACGATTGGAATCTCCTTCTAAAAAGTTTTCAAAATTATAATTAGGGTTTAATTGAGACTCTATCTTTATATTTCGAATACCAGGAATTACAAAAGGGTTTCTTAATTCTGGATTTTTAGATTTAATAGGAACGTCTAATTCTTGCGATGCTAAATTACCCCTATTCGCACTCGGAATTTTTTCGGTAAATGGTTCTTTATTACCGTAGGTATTTTCCATACGAATAATGTATACCAGTTTAGCTGTTTCGCCTAGTTCTTTTGTAAGTGCAACTTTAAGTAATTTAACGTAGTGTTCTTCTAGCCATTCATAAAAGAATTTACTTGGAACTTGAACACTTAAAGCGTTTTCAGATAGTTTAATTGGTTTAATAGGATCAAACCATGTCTTAAATGCCTGCGGTTGGATATTATCTTTGATAAAAGCCAGACAATTGTTCCAAACGGAATTAGCAGTAACATTCATTCTTAAAGTTCTCTTGTTTTGTTTTACAAAAATTGAAATAAATTATTGTAAAAGTTGGTTAATAGTATTCTGTTTATAGTGGAGCAAATATGTGAACAAATTATCTAATAAAAAAATGAAATTTTATTGAATTTTAGATAATTTTTTCTCATGTTCGTGCATCATACAAACAAAGCTTTTAAATATATAATATTTACTTGAAATAATATGGATTTTAACGAAATTTCTTTTAGGGTAAGATACGCAGAGACCGACCAGATGGGGGTTGTGTACCATGGTAATTATGCACAATACCTAGAGATGGGTAGGGTAGAATGGTTAAGGGGTAAGGGTATTTCTTACAAAGAGATGGAGAATAATGGAATTATGCTTCCAGTTATTTCTTTAAGTACAAATTTTAAGAAATCTGCCTTGTATGATGATTTAATTACGGTACGTACTATTTTGAAGGGAAAACCATCAGTTAAGATAGAATTTGACTTTGAAATTTACAACCAAAGTAGAGAACTTTTGGCAGATGCTAATGTAAAATTAGTTTTTATGGATAAAAATAAGATGAAACCTATACGATGTCCAGAATATATTCTTGCTAAACTAGATATATAGTTTTTAAGTGCTAATTTTTTTCATTTTTAATTCGTGATTAGTTTTAAAAATGGCTTCTATTTTTTTGGAGTCTTTTTTTCTGACGGAAAACTGTATGCTACATCGCATTTCCATTTTTTGAGATTCTATTTGTAATTGGTGTTGTTTAATAATTCGCATTACTTTATTCATTTCTTTGTAATCAAAAGAAACTTCATAGGTGTTTGTTAAAATTTGTTCTACAATTTCGGCTTCCTGTAAAGCTAACTCTGCAGAGTTCCTATATGCACTTATTAATCCTCCAACACCTAATTTTGTGCCTCCAAAGATTCTAACTACCGCAACTAGAATATTTGTAACGTCAAAAGATTTTATTTGCCCATAAATTGGCATTCCTGCAGAGTTATTGGGTTCGCCATCATCGTTTGTTCTGTAACTTATGTTTTCTGTTCCTAACTGCCAGGCATAACATACGTGATTAGCGGTGTGGTGCTTTTTACGAAGATTTTCTATAATTGGCTTTACGGCTTCTTCTGTTTTAATTGGAAATACATAACCGTAAAATTTGCTCTTCTTTTCTTTAAAGAGTACTTCATTAGAAGGTTTTAAAACTGTTTTAAAAGTGTCTTTTTCAATTTGCATTAGGCTAAAGCTACTAAAAGTATACTAATAACTGCTAGAGCAATACCTCCCCAGTTTTTAAGGCTAATCTTTTCTTTAAATAACAATATGCCTAAAAGAGTTGAAAACATTACTACCGCAACATTATTAATTGTAAATATTGAGGCGCTATTAAAATCAGGATTGTTTAGTGCTTTTAATAGAAAAAACACAGAAAAGTAATTTGGTACTCCTAAAACAATACCTCCTAAAATGTTTTTAAAATTTATTTTTAAAGGTTTTTTTTGAGATTGAATTAAGATAAAAATAACTCCTATAATAGCAGCGCAGCCAAAAATCATTGCAGAGAAAAGAGAGAATTCAAACGGAGCAACATGTTCTTTTTGATAAAAGTTTATAGTAGCGTCAATAACACCAGAACCAAGAAAAACAAGTATTGGTAACATTAGGGTAGAAAAGTTAACCTTTGTATTGCTTTCTTTTATAGAGGCAAAGTAAACCGCTCCCATTGCTAAAAGTATACCTAATATTTTAAATATTCCTAAGTGTTCTTTATAAATAATTACACCAATTATGGCTGGTATTACAAAAGACATTTTAGTTGCTACAGATGCTACTGAAACTCCTACTTTTTGAGCGGTAGCAGCCATTAAATTAAAGACTAGAATAAACAATACGCCTAAAATAAGGGTTCCTAAAAACCAAGGCTTTTCTGTTACAGAAGAAAATGTAACCGTTTCTTTGTATAGAAATAAGCCAATGCTACAGGCAACTACATAATTAGTTATAATAGCGTAAAGGGTTTGTACTTTATAAACACTAAATAACTTGAAGATTACAAATATTAAGCTAGAGAATAAAATACTTAAACTAAGATTTAGCATTAAGGAAGCTTGGTTTTTAAATTTATTACATCATCAGAACCAACAAGCAAATTCCAACACTTAATTCCTAATTTTTCTGCGGCATCTGTATTTTCTTTTGTATCGTCAATAAAAAAAGTTTCTTCTGCTTTTAGGTTATTTTGTTCTAAAACAAACTCGTAAATAGTTGCATTTGGTTTACGTAATTGTATTTCATGAGAAAGGTAAAATTTTTCAAAACAATCTTTAAATCGGTTATAATTTTCTTCTCCCATTGTTTTTACAACATGAGAAATATGAAGCTCATTGGTATTACTTAACAAGAAAACGCGATAGTTTTTCTCCTGTGCTAGTTCTTCTATAAAGTTAAGTCTGTATAAAGGAAAGTCTAATAATATAGAGTTCCAAGCCTCTGTTATTTGTTTTTCAGTTGCAGAAGGAAAAATGGTAAGTAGTTTTGCTATAAAATCTTTAGTAGTAATAAGGCCTTGTTCATATTCTTTTGCTAAGGTGTCTAATTCTGGAGTTAGTGTTGTAAATCCGTATTTTTCTAGCTCTCTATAAATTGCTTCTTTGTCTAGATTGATGAATATATCACCAAAATCAAAAATAATATTGTTAATCATTCTTTAGTAAGATTAGTTGGTCTGTATCTATTTTTTTTAGTTCTGTCTTTCGGCCATTAATTATAGGAGCTTTTGTTCCAATACCAAAGGTTGTTGTTCCTTTAAAAACTCTAGATTCATCCCATAAATTAGCATAAATAAAAGTTTGTAATGTTTTAGTGCCGCCTTCTATAATTACACTTGTAATATTTAGTTTAAATAAACTATTGCAAATATGTGTTGCTAAATTTTCATCAAAAACAATATTTTGATAGTTGATATTTGGAGTCGTATTTTCTTTACATTTTTCGGTAAAAATTATTGTTTTAATAGTGTTGTCTAAGACGTAAGAATCGGTGTTGATTTTTAATTTTTTGTCTAAAATAATTCGAGTTGGATTTTTTCCTTTCCAGCTTCTTGTATCTAATTTGGGGTTGTCTTGTATAACGGTATTAGTACCTACTAAAATAGCTTGTTCTTCTGACCGCCATTTATGCACTAATTGTCTAGAATATGAATTGGTAATCCAGAAGGGTTCTGGGTTTTCTTTTCTTAAAGAGTTGTTAGGAGCAATAAAACCATCTATGGTTTCTGCCCATTTTAAAATAATATAAGGGCGTTTTTTTACATGAAAAGTTAAAAAACGTTTATGGTGTTCTTTGCATTCCTCTTCTAAAACAGAAGTAATAACAGTGCAACCAGCGTCTTTTAGTCTTTTTATACCTTTTCCGGCTACTTTTTCATGCGGGTCTAGGGTGCCAACAACAACCGTTTTAATTTGTTTTTTTATAATTAAGTCTGCGCAAGGAGGTGTTTTTCCGTAATGCGAACAGGGTTCTAAAGTAACGTATAAGGTTGCTTCTTTTAAAAGAGAGGTGTCTGTTACAGAGTTAATTGCGTTAACTTCGGCATGTGCGCCACCAAATGCGCTTGTGTGGCCTTCACCAATTACTCTATCTTTGTAAACAATAACACTTCCAACCATTGGGTTAGGAGCAGTATTTCCTAAACCATTTTTGCCTAGTTGAATACAACGTAACATGTATTTTTCATGTATCTTCACTTCACAAAAATAGAACATATCCCTTTTTTAATCGCATAGAAAATAAGGAAATGTATAGGTAGTATTATAAAGTTAAAAATTGTTACTTGTGAATAATGTAATTATTAGAGAAATAGAAGAAAAAGATAATATAGAAGTAGCAAAGGTTATACGTAAGGTGTTGTTAGAAATGGGAGTTCCTAAGGTTGGTAGCGCTTATGAAGATAAATTTCTAGATTCTATGTATGAAAATTATAATGTGCCTAAGGCAACTTATTTTGTAGTAGAAGAAGAAGGAAATATTATAGGTTGTGCAGGTATTGCTAAATTAGAAAATTATGAAGGTAATGTTTGCGAACTTCAAAAAATGTACTTTTTAGAAGAAGTTAGAGGAAAAGGTGTTGGTACCAAAATGATAGATGTTTGCATGCAAAAAGCAAAAGAGTATGGTTTTAATAAATGCTATTTAGAAACTATGCCGCACATGAAAGCTGCTCAAAAATTATATGTAAAAAAGGGATTTACTTATTTAGATGGTAAAATGGGAGATACAGGACATTATTCTTGTTCTGTATGGATGATAAAAGAGTTAAGTTAGATGTTGCTAAGAGAGATTAAAAGTATTTATGAGATAGAGTTAAAGGAGGTTTATCCAATAACAGAAATACAAAGTTTTTTCTATTTTGTTATAGATTATTATTTAAAACTGCCACGTTTTGTGCTAGCTACAGAGCCTAATTTAACTATAACAAAGGAAGAACAGCAAACTTTATTTAATGCTTTAAGTAAACTTAAATTACAAGAGCCAATCCAATATATTTTAGGTAGTGCTAATTTTATGGATTTAGATTTTAAGGTAAACTCCAATGTATTAATACCAAGACCCGAAACGGAAGAGTTGGTGTATTGGATTTTAGATACTTTAAAATATAGAAAAGACAAAAAAATAAAAATTTTAGATATAGGTACCGGTAGCGGTTGTATAGCTATCTCTTTAGCCAAAAATTTACCAGAAGCAGAGCTTTATGCTCTAGATGTTTCCGAAGAAGCATTGCAAATTGCAAAAAAGAATGCAATCGAAAATAACGTTAAAGTCAACTTTATTAATACAGATATATTAAAACTAAATTCTATTGATGTAAATTTTGATGTAATTGTATCTAATCCTCCTTATGTGAGAGAGTTAGAAAAAGAGCAAATGGCAGATAATGTAAAAAAATATGAGCCAGATTTAGCTTTATATGTGCCAGATAATAAAGCACTTTTGTTTTATGACGCTATAAGTTCTTTTGCTAAAGATAATTTAAATACAAGTGGTTTTTTATATTTTGAAATTAACCAATACTTAGCAAAAGAGACCATGACCCTTTTAGAAAATAAAAAATTTTCAGAAATTGAACTTCGAAAAGATATGTTTGGTAATAACCGAATGATAAAATGTACTAGAGTTTAAATTGGAGTAGTTTTAAAGAATCGATTAAATGATAATAAAAGAACAAATAGAAGCATTACGTAAAGAACTAAGAGAGCATAATTATAACTATTATGTTTTAGATAATGCAACTATATCGGATTATGAGTTTGATATAAAGCTTAAAGAATTGCAGGCTTTAGAAGAAAAGCATCCAGAGTTTTATGATGCATCTTCGCCAACACTACGAGTAGGAGGAGAGGTAACTAAGAATTTTGAAACTATAGTACACGAAAATCGTATCTATTCTTTAGATAATTCGTATTCTAAAGAAGATGTAGAAGATTGGGAAAAAAGAATACAACGTGTGTTAGGTGACGTAGAGGTGGAGTTTACATGTGAGTTAAAGTATGATGGTGCATCTATAAGTTTAACTTATGAAGAAGGTAAGTTAAAACAAGCTGTTACACGAGGCGATGGTTTTCAAGGAGATGAGGCTACTACAAATGTAAAAACTATAAAATCTGTTCCTTTACAGTTAAAAGGAGATTACCCGCCAAAATTTGAAATAAGAGGCGAAATAGTTTTGCCTTTTGATGGATTTAAGAAAATGAACGAAGAGCGTATTGCTGCAGGAGAAGATCCGTATATGAATCCTAGAAATACAGCCTCAGGAAGTTTAAAATTACAAGATAGTGCTGTTGTAGCACAACGCCCATTAGATTGCTTGTTGTATGGTATTGTTGGGGAAAATACAGGAATTACGTCTCAGTTTCAAATGCTAGAAAAAGCAAGAGATTGGGGGTTTAAAGTGCCAACTATAGCTAAACTGTGTAAAACTACGACAGAGGTTATGGAGTTTGTAGAATATTGGGATAAGCATAGGCATGATCTACCTTATGAAACCGATGGAGTGGTAATTAAGGTTAATAATTTGCAGTATCAAGAGGAGTTAGGGTATACCTCTAAATCGCCTAGATGGGCAATGGCCTATAAATTTAAAGCAGAACAAGTATCTACTGTTTTAAATGAGATTACCTACCAAGTTGGTCGTACAGGAGCAATAACACCTGTTGCAAATTTAGAGCCAGTGTTATTAGCAGGAACTACAGTTAAAAGAGCTTCTTTGCATAATGCGGATCAAATAGAAAAATTAGATATAAGAGAAAGAGATACGGTTTTTGTAGAAAAAGGAGGAGAAATTATTCCTAAAATTATAAAGGTAAATTTAGAAAAAAGGCCTTTAGATTCTACGCCTACAAAGTATATTACCCACTGTCCAGAATGTCATGAAGAGCTAATAAGAACTGAGGGCGATGCCAAACATTATTGCGTTAATTATTATGGTTGTCCGCCACAAATTACAGGACGTATTCAGCATTATATTTCTAGAAAAGCTATGGATATAGAAGGGCTGGGAGGAGAAACGGTAGAGTTACTTTTTAAAGAAGGTTTAATAACTAATTACGCAGATTTGTATACCTTAACAAAGGAAGATGTTATGCCTTTAGAGCGTATGGCAGAAAAATCGGCAGAAAATTTAGTGGCAGGTGTTGCTGCTTCGGTTCAAATACCTTTTGAGCGTGTAATGTTTGCTTTAGGTATTCGTTTTGTTGGAGAAACGGTAGCAAAAAAACTAGCTAAAGCCTATAAAAATATAGATTCTCTTATGGTGGCAACTGTAGAAGAACTAATTTTAGTAGATGAGATTGGACAACGCATAGCAGAAAGTGTAGTAGAATTTTTTCAGAAAGAAAAAAATATTGAAATAATATCTAGACTAAAGCAGTATGGTGTTCAATTTGAAATTTCAGCAGATAAATTACTAAACCAAACAGAAATTTTAAAAGGGCAAACATTTGTAGTTTCTGGTGTTTTTGAAACCATAAGCCGAAATGAGTTAAAAAAGTTAATAGAAGATAATGGGGGTAAAGTAGGTTCTTCTATTTCATCTAAAACTTCTTTTTTAGTTGCAGGGGATAAAATGGGGCCAAGTAAATTGGCAAAAGCAGAAAAACTTGGCGTAGAAATTATTTCGGAACAAGAATTTCTCAATAAAGTATCATAAAGCGTTAAAAAAGTATTGTTAAGAATAAATTCTTGTTTAGTTTACAAGTAATGTGGGTAGTATTTGTGATTAAATATATTTTTCTGTTAAAAAGCAAGATTGTTGCTTAATTTTGTTAAAGCCTAAAAAGGGAACACTATGAGTCAAATTGTCACTTTTGGAGAAGTATTAATGCGTTTATCTCCTCCTGGAAATAGAAAATTTATACAATCTAATAGATTAGAATTTTATTTTGGAGGAACAGAATTAAACGTAGGTATTTCTATTGCTAATTTTGGAGGTAAAGTAAAGCATATAAGTTGTATTTCTAATGATTTTATAGGGAATACCGCCATTTCTTATTTAAACAAATTTGATGTAGATACGTCTTCAATTGTTCGTTCAAACAGACCATTAGGGGTTTACTTTTTAGAAGTAGGAGCAGTTATGAGACCAAGCGCTATTTCTTATAATAGGTCGCATTCGTCTTTTTCTGAGATAAAAGCTTCTATGGTAGATTGGCAATCCTCATTAAAAGATGCAACATGGTTTCATTGGACAGGTATTACACCTGCATTATGCGAAGGTGCATATGAAACCCTTAAAGAAGGTTTAATTTTAGCTCGTAAAAAAGGAATTACGGTAACAGCGGATCCAACGTATAGAAGTGGTTTGTGGAAATATGGTAAAGAAGCAAAATCTACTTTGTCTGAGTTATTGGAATATTCTACCATTTTTATTGGAGGTGTAAATGAGATTAATGAGGTTCTTGGTACAGATTATGGGTATTCTAATGAGGAGTTTATTGAGGCGAGCAAACTGTTAATGGAAAAATTTCCATCTATAGAAAAAGTTTTTGATAAAATTAGAACATCGTTAAACTCTTCTTGGCATAAAATTAGGGCAAGAATGTGGAATGGAAAAGAGTTTAGAGAATCGGAAGATTTAGATATAACACATGTTATAGATAGAATTGGTACTGGAGATGCTTTTGCAGCCGGATTAATATTTGGTTTGCAGCATTATGAGGACTATAAAGCAATGGAGTTTGCTAGTGCTGCTTGTGCTTTAAAACACACTTACGAAGGAGATGTTAATTTTGCAACTGTAAGTGAGGTTGAAGCAATTTTAGAAGGAAATATTACTGGTAGATTAAAAAGGTAGTTTATATTTCTTTTTTAAAACAAATGCTGTTTTTTACGCCAATATATTGCCCGTAATTTGGAATAATTTTATAGCTGCATTTTTTATATAAGGCAACAGCTTCTTTTTGTCTTGTGCCTGTTTCTAAAATACAAGAAGTGTAGTTTAATTCTTTGGCCCAAGTTTCTAATTCTTTAAGAATATTAGAAGCAATACCTTTTCCTCTAAAATTTGCGGAAACAAACATTCTTTTTATTTCCATATCATTTTTTGTTAATGGTTTTATAGCGCCACACCCTACAGGTATATCATTAAAATAAACAACCAAAACATACTTTAGATTTTGGATAGAATTAAATTGATTGTAAAAATCATGCTCATCTCCATCGGTAACAGCTAAATATGCATCTAGTTCTTTTACAAGTGCTATAAAATCAATGTTTTTAGAGTTTGTTCTAATGTATTTCAAAATATTAAATTTTTATGGATACTCCTTCAGATTGTGTATTAATAGAGCCATCAAAATAAAAATCTACTCGCCCTAGGTTAATGCCGTAGCAACCAACTTGGTTTACTAAAATATCTTTATTTATAGCATTTTTAACAATAGTGGGTTTTTCTAAAAAAGTATGTGTGTGTCCACCAATAATTAAATCGGTATGTTTTGTTTTAGAAGCTAAGGTAAGGTCATCGGGTTTTTCTTCAGTTTCATACTCATAACCTAAGTGCGAAAGACAAATAATTAAATCGCACTTTTCTTCTTCTTTTAATGTTTTTTCTGTGTCTACAGCAATCTCAAAAGGATTATGGTAAACCGTTTCTTTATATAAACTTTTAGTTACAAGCCCTTTTAGCTTAATTCCTAAGCCATAAACGCCAATTTTAAGATTGTTTATTACATAGGTTTTATAGGGTTTGGTAAAACCATTTAAAACAGTGTTTTTAAAATCATAATTAGCGCTAATTAAATCAAATTTAGCATGTGGTAATTGCGAGAGTAATCCGTTAATGCCATTGTCAAAATCATGATTGCCTATGGTTGCAGCATCGTACTTTAACATGCTCATAAGTTTAAATTCTAGCTCACCACCATAAAAATTAAAATAAGGTGTACCTTGGAAAATATCTCCAGCATCAAACAAAAGAGTATTTGGGTTTTCTTTTCTAATAGAATCTACTAAAGAGGCTCTGCGGGCTAATCCTCCAAGATTAGGGTATTTGGAGTGGCTTTGAGGAAAAGGGTCTATATGGCTATGAACATCGTTTGTGTGTAAAATAGTAATTTTAGTATTTTTTTTATCGGAACAAGAGCCAAGAGTTAAGCCGCCTAAGCCAACAAAAGCAGAAGAGGCAGTAGCATTTGTAATAAATTTTCTTCTGTTCATAATTATATTTTTTTGTAAAAACGATTATCTACTGTAGCGGTAATAGTATCTTCTTTTTTAAAATAATCTAATATGGCGTTTCTAAATTTATAATTTAAGGGAGTTAGGTTTAAAGCGTCCTTAAAAAACACCATATTATCGCCTCCTTTTACCAGGTAGTTGTTTGTAGCAACATAGTACGTTTTTGAAGGGTCAAAATTTTTATTTTGAATTTTAAAACTTGCAATAGAGTTGTTAGTATTTAAAACTAATTTTAAGCCAGAAACAGGATGTGGTTTTTCTGCATTGCTTAAAAAAGTAGCTAGTTCTAAAATAGATTTTCCGTTAAGTTCTGCAACCACAATACTATTTTCAAATGGCATAATTTGATATGCAGTTCTTGTAGTTATATTTCCTTTAGATATAATAGAACGAATGCCACCATGATTTATAAGTACAAAATCTATTTGTTTTCCTGTAATAGATGTAAAAATAGGATTTGCTTGGGTGTATAAAAGGTCTGCTAATAAGTTACCTTCTGAGGTGTTGTATTCTCCATCATCCTTATTTATTTCTTTAGGAGCATAGGCAAGTATGCTATCCATTATTTTATTAATATGGTCTCTGTAGGGTTTAATATAAGAGTCAATACTATCTTTTTTGATTATCTTATTTGTTATAGGAAGTTGTTTTACTTCTATTTTAGATAGTTTTTTTGAAGGATTTGTGCAATTGAGAAAAAGACCAAATGTTGCAAATATAACAAAATGTGTTATTTTTAAATTCATGATTGTTTTAATTTTGCTATGACTAAACAAATGAAGATTCTTTACATTTGTAGAAATGTAAAAATACATGTTTAACGGAATAAAAGATAAATTAAAACGTAAATCTGGCGCTAAATTTTTAAAGGCCGAATTAAGTAAACCTGCGGTAGAGGTAAAGCGAAAAAAAGGAATTACATCTATTGGTTGTATTGTAGATTTAGATAAGTTCGAGAATTCAAATTTATTTTATGAATTTATTGAAGAATTTTCATTACGTCCAAACGCGGTTAAAATAATAGGTTATAAAAGCTTTTACGATAAAAATTCACCATATTCTATACCTGTTTTTTCAGGTAAAGATTTAGGTTGGAATGGTAATATAGAAAACAGTTACGCTTTAGAATTTCTTAGTCGAGAGTATGATATGTTGGTTAACTATTATAATGAGGAAAACTTATTATTAGAGTTAATGACCGTAAAAACAAAAGCAAGAGTTAATGTTGGTTTTGTTGAGGTAGATAAAGTTTATAATGATTTAATATTGGATACTCCAATGAATAATTTTAAAGTTTTTAAAACGGAACTAAAAAAGTATTTAAGAGTATTAAACGAAATAGAATAATGAAAGAATTGTTGGGTACAGGTGTTGCATTGGTAACTCCTTTTAATGAAGATGGAAATGTTGATGTAGATGCTCTATCTGCTATAGTAGAGTATAACGTAAATGGAGGAGTAGACTATTTGGTAGTTTTAGGTACCACAGGAGAGTCTGTTACGTTATCAAAAGCAGAAAAAAAAGTAGTTATAGATACTATTACAAAAGTAAACGCGGGTCGTTTACCTATGGTTTTAGGAATAGGAGGTAATAATACCGCACAAATATCAGAAGAGTTGTTAGAAACTAATTTAAAAGATTTTGTGGCTATTCTTTCTGTGTCACCATACTACAATAAGCCTACCCAAGAAGGAATTTACCAACACTTTAAGGCAGTTTCATTAGCATCGCCAATTCCTGTTATTTTATATAATGTACCAGGAAGAACAGGAAGCAATATATTACCAGAAACTGTAGTACGTTTAGCGCAAGATTTTAAAAATATAGTTGCCGTTAAAGAAGCTTGTGGAGATATGGTGCAAGTAATGGAATTAATAAAGAATACACCAGACAATTTTCATGTTATTTCTGGAGATGATATAACAGCATTACCAAGTGTGCTAGCTGGTGGTTCAGGGGTAATTTCAGTTATAGGGCAAGGCCTGCCAAGCGAATTTTCTTCAATGATTCGTTTAGGGCTTAATAAGCAAGTAGAAGAAGCCTTTGCATTGCATTACAATCTGCAAGAAGGAATGCAGTTAATATTTGAAGAAGGAAATCCAGCAGGTATTAAAACAATATTAGAATTAGTAGGCTTGTGTAACGCTAGTGTTCGCTTACCTTTAGTAGAAGCAACATCAACTTTAAAGCAAAAAATTGCAACCTTTGTAAAGCCATTTATTAGGGTAACTGCATAAAATTTTTAGAAGAAAGTTAAAACTAACCCAAAAGCATTGTGGAATCTTGTAAATGCATTTATTTTAGCATAATATAAATGTTTTTTTTATCCATTGATAATTCCTAATTTTGCAAAATGTTTTTAAAGAAGAGTAATTTTTTTTCAATTGCTATTATTGCTTTAGCATTACAATCGTGTAGTGAGTACCAAAAAGTACTTAAAAATGACGATGTTAAGGCTAAGTATGATATGGCAGAAAAATTTTATAACGAAGAAGATTATAAACGATCTAATCGTTTATATGAACAAATAGCTCCAAAGTATGTGGGTAAACCACAAGGAGAAAGAGTTATGTTTTTCTTTGCAAACACATACTTTCAGCAAGAAGATTACAACATGTCTGGTTACCAGTTTGAGCGTTTTATTAAATCGTACTCAAAAAGTGATAAATTGCAAGAAGCTGCTTTTTTAGGAGCTAAGAGTTATTACATGTTATCTCCTAAATACTCTTTAGACCAAACAGATACGGATAAGGCATTACTAAAACTTCAAAATTTTATAAATACCTATCCAGATTCAGAATATTTTTCTGAAGCAAATAAATTAGCAAAAGAGTTAACAACAAAAAAGGAGAAAAAAACTTTTGAAATTGCAAAGCAGTATAATAAACTAGGAGAGTTTAACTTAGAATTATTAAAATCTGCTGTAGCAGCTTGTGATAATTTTATTTCGGATTATCCAGGCTCTATATATAGAGAAGAGGTATTATATTTAAAACTAGAAGCTACAACACATATGGCAATGAATAGTTTTGAAGTATTAAAAAAAGGACGTTTAGACAATGCAAAAGATGCTTATAGCGTTCTTAAGAAAAAGTACCCAGAAACTAAATTTGCAAAAGAAGCAGATGGTCTTCTTAAAAAAATAGAAAAAGAATTAAAAAGCCTTCCTACAGAAGCAAAATAAATATTTGTTATTATGAACATGAACGATTTAAAAAATTCAAAAGCTGCTGTTTCAACAAAAACCATTAATAAAAATGAGTTTGATAAAGAAACAGAAAATATTTACGAAGCTATTTCTATAGCATCTAAAAGAGCTATTCAAATTAACTCTGATATTAAAAAAGAGCTTTTAGAAAAGTTAGAAGAGTTTGCTACATATAGCGATAGTTTAGAAGAAGTTTTTGAAAATAAAGAACAAATAGAGGTTTCTAAATTTTATGAAAAACTTCCAAAACCACATGCTTTAGCAGTAGAAGAGTGGTTAAATGATAAAATTTACTACAGAAATACAGAGAAAGACGCATAATATATGTTAGCCAATAAGAACATCCTTTTAGGAATTTCTGGAGGGATTGCAGCTTATAAAACTACATTTCTTGTTCGTAAACTTATTAAAGCTGGTGCCAATGTTAAAGTTGTTTTAACAGAGAGTGCCAGCTCTTTTGTTTCTCCACTTACCCTTGCTACACTTTCTAAAAACCCTGTAGCAATGTCTTTTGTTTTAAAAGATGATAATAAAGTAGATTGGAATAATCATGTAGAGTTAGGGCTTTGGGCAGATTATATGATAATTGCACCTGCTACTGCAAATACAATGTCTAAAATGGCAAGTGGTACTTGCGACAATTTATTGCTAGCAGTCTATTTGTCTGCAAAATGCCCTGTTTTTGTAGCTCCTGCAATGGATTTGGATATGTATAAACATGGATCTACAAAGGCATCTTTAAAAACCTTAACATCTTTTGGTAATATTATTATTCCTGCAGCTTCTGGTGAATTAGCTAGTGGTTTGGTTGGAGAAGGTAGGCTTGCAGAGCCAGAAGATATTATCGAATTTGTTGAAAATGAGATTTCAAAAAACCTTCCTTTGCAAGGTAAAAAGGTTTTAATAACAGCTGGTCCAACTTATGAAGCTATTGATCCGGTTCGTTTTATAGGTAATCATTCCTCGGGTCTTATGGGGTTTGAGCTAGCTAAAAAAGCGGCAAGTTTAGGTGCTAAGGTTGTTTTAGTTTCAGGGCCGTCAAAATATAGTGTAAACAATAGTTTTATAAATTTAATACAGGTTGTTTCTGCAGATGAAATGTATGAGCAAGTTCATAAACATTATAAAGAAACAGATATTGCAATATGCGCTGCAGCTGTAGCTGACTATAAGCCTAAAATAAAAGCTACACAAAAAATAAAAAAGAAAACAACTGAATTTTCTATAGAATTAGTTAAGAATAAAGATATTTTACTTTCTTTGGGAGAACAGAAAAATAATCAATTTTTAGTTGGTTTTGCTTTAGAAACCGAAAATGAAATAGAAAATGCAACAGGTAAATTAAAAAAGAAAAATTTAGACGCTATTGTACTTAACTCTCTAAACGATAGCGGAGCTGGTTTTGGAAAAGCAACTAATAAAATTACATTCATAGATACCAATTTACAGATAAAAACGTTTGAATTAAAAAGCAAAGCAGAAGTTGCTTTAGATATATTAAACGAAATAATTCAAAGACTAAATGCGTAATTTATTTATCGCTATATTTTTTTTAAGTTTTTCTTTGTTTGTAAAGGCACAGGAGTTAAACTGTAAAATAACTGTAAACTCTGATCAAGTTTCACAAACCAATCAGCAAGTTTTTAAAACTCTAGAGCGCTCTTTAAACGATTTTGTAAATAAAACAAAATGGACAAATAGAATTTATAAGGAAAGCGAAAGAGTAAATGCACAACTGT
The DNA here is from genome assembly GCA_947504045.1 of uncultured Maribacter sp. Classification (GTDB taxonomy): domain Bacteria; phylum Bacteroidota; class Bacteroidia; order Flavobacteriales; family Flavobacteriaceae; genus Maribacter_B. The sequence continues at coordinate 543,258 of CANNFY010000002.1, read as the reverse complement.
TTATTACAATTGCAGATTATGACTCTAATAGGTTTAGTGGAACCATACAACTACAATCTTCTAGACCAGTTTTTAATACTTCGTATGAATCTCCAATTTTTAATTATAAAGACAATCAATTAAATTTTGAGTATATAGAGTTTCAGCCTTTAGTTTTTAATGAAAATGTGTATGAGTCTAATTTGGTAAGCGTTGTTGCGTATTATGTGTACATAATATTGGGTTTAGATGCAGATACATTTGAGTTAGAAGGAGGAAATGATTTTTTTAGAAAAGCGCAGAATATTGTTACACAAGCACAAGGCGGTAATTCAGCAGGGTGGAGCCAGTCTACAGATCGTAGTAGATTTGAGTTGGTAGATAACTTGCTTTCAAACACATATAAAGAGTACAGGGTGGCAATGTATAATTACCATAGAAAAGGATTAGATATTCTAGGGGATAATAATAGTACTGGTAAGCAAATAATTGCTGGAACTATGAATTTATTTGATACTATGATAAAAAGGAGACCTAATGCCTTTTTAATGCAAACTTTTTTTGATGCCAAATCTGAAGAAATTCAAAATATTTTTTCAGGAGGACCCAAGGTAGATGTGGTAAAGCTAAAAGAAACATTAAATAGAATTGCACCATTGTATTCTAACACCTGGAATAATATTAAATATTAAGTCTATTTTTTTACGATAGAATATAGATTACATTTGTAGCAATAAAAACATCAACATTGCTTACAAACTTATCCATAAAAAATTACGCGCTAATAGATCAGTTAAACGTATCATTTTCTAATGGTTTTACGGTAATTACTGGAGAAACTGGAGCGGGTAAGTCTATATTACTAGGAGGATTATCTTTAGTTTTAGGAAAACGTGCCGATTTATCATCATTAAGAGATAAAACAATTAAATGTGTTATTGAAGCAGAGTTTAAAATAGAAAAGTATAATTTAAACTCTTTTTTTGATAAACAGGATTTAGACTATGAAGATGTTACTATTATACGTAGAGAAATACAGCCAAGCGGAAAGTCTAGAGCTTTTGTAAACGATACACCAGTAACACTAGGAGTGCTTTCAAAACTAGGAGAAAGGCTTATAGATGTTCACTCGCAACACCAAACACTACAATTAGGAGATAATGATTTTCAATTAAAAGTTGTAGATGCATTAGCAGATAATTCAAAAATTCTGGAAAAATATACTGCCACTTTAAAACAATATCAATCTATAACAAAAGAACTAGAAGAACTTATTGTTTTTAAAGATAACGCCTCTAAAGAGCAAGATTACAATAGTTTTTTATTAAAGGAGCTAGAATCTGCCCCTTTAAAAGAAGGAATTATAGAAGAGTTAGAACAAGAATATGAGCAGCTTAATAATGTAGAGCTTATTATGGAGCAGTTGGCAGCAGGAAACCAGTTGCTTAATGAAGAGCAAATAGGAGTAATAAGTGCTCTTTCGCAATTAAAGCAAGTAACCACTAAATTATCTAGTTATAGTAATAAGTATAGTTCTTTAAATGAAAGGGTGCAATCTGTTTTTATAGAGTTAGACGATATAGCATCAGAATTACAAGACTATATAGAAAATACAGAGGCAAACCCTAAGGTTTTAGAAGAAGTAAGTGCAAAGCTCCAATTGTTATATGATTTGCAAAAAAAGCATAGTGTATTAACTATAGAAGAATTGCTGGCAGTAAAAGAAGACTTGGATAAAAAAGTTTCTTCTTCCGAAAATATAGATTCTACTATAAAAGAAAAAGAAGCTTTGCTTTTAAAGCAAGAAAAGGCATTAGAAGAATTAGCGCTAAGTATTAGAAAAAGAAGGCAAAAGGTGCTACCTAATTTAAAAAAACAATTAGAGAATTCTTTAAGTAATTTGGGTATGCCAAGTGCGTTATTTAATATAGAGGTTAATGCCGCTACAAGCTATAAACCTTCAGGTAAAGATGATTTAACATTTTTATTTTCGGCTAATAAAGGTGGTAATTACGGAGAACTTAAAAAGGTAGCTTCTGGCGGAGAGTTATCTAGAATTATGTTGGTAATAAAAGCAATATTAGCAAAGTATGAAAATTTGCCAACAATAATGTTTGATGAGATAGATACAGGAGTTTCTGGAGAAATATCTAGCCAAATGGGAGTAATTATGAAAAATATGAGTGCAGATATGCAAGTTTTTTCTATTACACACCTACCACAAGTAGCCTCTAAAGGAGATCAGCATTATAAAGTTCATAAAACAGAAGACAAACAAGAAACAACAACAAACTTGTTTGTACTTTCGGAAGAGGATAGAATAATAGAACTAGCAGAAATGCTTGGAGGAAAAGAACATAGTAATTCTGCAATAGCACACGCAAAAGAATTATTAAGCGGAGCGTAACTATTTATAGACGCATAACTATTATTTTTTTAACATATTTTAAATATATTTGATTTTTATTAAAACCCTAAGAACAGGAAAATGGCATATAACTTATTAAAAGGCAAAAGAGGAATTATTTTTGGAGCATTAGATGAGAATTCTATAGCATGGAAAACGGCATTAAGTGTACATGAAGAAGGAGGAACCTTTGTTTTAACCAATGCACCAATTGCTTTGCGTATGGGGCAATTAAAAGAACTTGGAGAAAAAACGGGTTCAGAAATTATTCCTGCAGATGCAACTAGTGAAGAAGATTTAAAAAATCTTGTAATAAAATCTATGGAAATTTTAGGAGGAAAAATAGATTTTGTTTTACATTCTATAGGTATGTCTGTAAACGTACGTAAAGGAAGGTCTTATATGGATGAAAACTATGACTTTACTGCAAAAGGTTGGGATATATCTGCATTATCTTTTCATAAAGTAATGCAAACTTTGTATAAAAATGATGCTATGAATGAGTGGGGTAGTATAGTTGCCTTAACTTATATGGCAGCGCAAAGAAGTTTTCCGGATTATAATGACATGGCAGATAATAAAGCATATTTAGAGTCTGTAGCACGTAGCTTTGGGTATTTCTTTGGAAAGGATAAGAAAGTAAGAGTTAATACTATTTCGCAATCTCCAACAGCAACAACAGCCGGACAAGGAATTAAAGGTTTTAATGGTTTTATAAATTTTGCAGATCAAATGTCGCCATTAGGTAATGCAACTGCTCAAGATTGTGCAGATTATACTATAACATTATTTTCTGACCTTACACGTAAGGTTACTATGCAGAACTTATTTCATGACGGTGGTTTTTCTAACACAGGTGTTAGTAGAGAGGTTATGGATAAGTTTGAATAAAAACTTGTAATAGATAATTATATAAGGTTGACTTTTAGGAACAACAGTTTCTGGAAGTCAATTTATATTTTTATATAAATTCACATATAAATTAGGTATTTTATGGATTTATCTTTTTCCTTTATTGTTCCTGTCTATAATAGACCTAACGAAGTTTTAGAGCTCTTAGAAAGTTTGTCTAAGCAAACTTATACAAAGCCTTTTGAGATTGTGCTTATAGAGGATGGTTCTACAATTTCTTCAGAAAATATTGTAGAAGATTTTAAGTCAAAACTAAATATATCGTACTATAAAAAATTTAATTCTGGCCCAGGTGATTCTAGAAACTATGGAATGCGAAGAGCAAAAGGTAACTATTTTATAGTTTTAGATTCTGATTGTATAATACCTCCTCAATATTTAGAAGTAGCAGAAAAATCTTTAAAAGAAAATTTTGTGCATTGTTACGGAGGTCCAGATGCAGCACATGAGTCTTTTTCTACAGTGCAAAAGGCAATTAACTATGCAATGACGTCTTTTCTTACCACAGGAGGAATAAGAGGCGGAAAGAAAGCTGTAGATAAGTTTCAGCCTCGTAGTTTTAATATGGGAATATCAAAAGAGGCTTTTGAAAATGTAGGCGGCTATGGTAACATTCATCCAGGAGAAGACCCAGACTTAACTATACGTATTTGGAATAAGGGGTATGATACTAAGCTTATATCGGAAGCTTATGTGTATCATAAAAGAAGAATAGATTGGAATAAGTTTTACATTCAAGTAAATAAATTTGGAATGGTTAGGCCAATTTTAAATAAATGGCATCCGGAAACTAAAAAAATAACCTATTGGTTTCCTACAGTGTTTTGTATAGGGTTTATAGTATCTATTTTATTACTTTTATTTGGTATTTGGGTTCCTTTATTGTTGTACAAAGTTTATTTTATAATATTATTTTTTCATTCTCTTTTACAAAATAAAAATATTACTGTAGCAGCACTTTCATTAGTAGCTGTTGTAATACAATTTGTAGGGTACGGATATGGTTTTTTAAAATCTACTTTTTGGATTAACTTTAGTAAAAAGAAACCAAGAGAAATATTTCCAAATTTATTCTTTAAAACAAATAGTATACTTTGATTAAGAAAATAGGTAAAAATTTAAAAAAGAGAAAGGTAAAAATATTTTCTATTTTTTTACTTGCTTCTAGCTTAGCCTGGTTTTTAAACAAACTATCAGAATCTTATATAAGTAACACCACATTTAAATTAAATTATGAAAATGTGCCAAAAGGCTACCTATTAAATTCAGTATCTAAACAAGATTTAGATGTAAAATTAGAAGCTATTGGTTTTCAGTTTTTAAGTTTTGGTTTAAGTGCAAAGGAGATTAATATAGATTTGTCTAAAGAAGAAATTAAAGACTCTAAAATTGTTTTATCTGCAAAAGAAATTCAAAAACAAATAGATGAGTCGTTGCCTAACTCTATGCTTTTAAAGGATCTAGATAAAGAAGCTATTTATTTTAAACTGGTAAAAATAATAACAAAAGAAATAAGGGTACAAGCTGATGTAAACCTTACGTTACAAAAAAACTGTATGCTAGATGGTGTTATTAGTGTTAAGCCAAATAGTATTAAAGTTACAGGTCCGGAAAATGAAGTAGAAACATTAGAGCGTGTAAATACAACTGTAATAGAGTTAAATAATATTGCAGAAAATTTTTCAGAAACGGCACAAATAATAATTCCTAAAACATTAAAAAACACAAGTTTTAGTGCAGAAAGTATTGTTGTAAAAGGGAATGTTTCTCGATTTTCAGAAAAAATAATAGATAATATTCCAATAATAGTAACCAACTTACCTAAAGGTATTACCGTAAAAACTTTTCCAGATAGAGCAAAAGTGCTATGTAAGGCAAAGTTAGATGTTTTAAAAAAATTAGGGCAAAATAATTTTGTTGTTACTGCAGATTACAAAAGCATGTTGCAAGGAAAAGATAAAGTGCTTTTACAAATTAAGTCTTCTCCAGAGGATATATATAATGCATCGCTTCTACAAAATAAAGTAACCTATATTATTAAAAAGTAATGAAAGTAATTGGTTTAACAGGAGGTATAGGTAGTGGAAAAACTACAGTAGCTACTTTTTTTGTAGAATTAGGGGTTCCTGTATACAATTCCGATAAAAAAGCAAAAATGTTAATGAATACATCTGAGGTATTAATACTTCAGATTAAAGAGCTGTTAGGAGAAAAATCGTATGTAAATGGAGAGCTAAATAGAAAGTATATTGCTAGTAAAATATTTAATAATAAAGAGCTTCTTCAAAAACTAAACGCTATTGTGCATCCTGCGGTACGTAAAGATTTTTTAAATTGGGTAAAGGCACAAAAAACAAAATACGTAATACAAGAAACGGCACTTTTGTTTGAAAATAATTCTACTTCATTATACGATGCAATTATTTTAGTTACAGCTCCTGAAGATGTTAGAGTAGCAAGAGTTTTAAGTAGAGATCGTACAAATAAGCAAGCTATATTGGCACGTATAAATAACCAATTAAAAGACGAAGATAAAATTCCGAAAGCCAATTTTGTATTAGAGAATATTAATTTAGAAGAAACAAAAGATAAAGTTTTAGCACTTCATAAGTCTCTGCTTGCATATAGCTAGTTTCATTAGACTTTAACATTTTTGTTAAGGTTAGGTTAAACGTGCAATTTTATATAGGTTAAATGTTAATTTTACACTGAATGAATAAGAGGTTGTTTGTTATTTTAGTTGTTTTAATGAGCCTCTCACTTGTTGGAATAATTTTTGTTCAAATCTTTTGGATTAAACAATCTGTAGAAGATAAAGAAGAGCAATTTTCCAATACAGTGTCAGAAGCTCTTAATAATGTTACAAATAAAATAGCTAGTAGAGAAACTAGAAACTATTTTGATAGGTATTTTAATCTAAGAGATAGTATAGGAAAACCAAAGAGTTCTCATTTAAGAAATTTCTTTTTTATAGATAGAGATATAAATTCTAATGAGATACGTATGTATTCGCATGGTATTTTAGAAGAAGATTATGATATAGCATCTACGTTCTTTGACAATGGAAGTATAGACACTGTAACAACAATTAAAAACTATACAAGTAAGCGTACTACAGCAATATATAAAGAAAACGTTGGCTTAGATGGCAAACAATATGAGCTAAATGCAGTACAAAAATTTGAAAAAATAGGAGGACTTTCTGCAATAGAAAGAGCCCAAATGGAAGACGTTTTTAGTGAGTATGCTAAAAAGGTGCCAATACACAGAAGAGTATCTACGCAAGAAATAGAATTATTGTTAGATAGAGAATTAAAAAATAGAGAATTAAATGTAGATTTTGAATATGGCGTGTATAGTAATGGGTTGCCAACAAAAGTAAAATCTAAAAAATTTAAGCGTACAGAAGCAAATTTATATACATCTCCGATTTTTACAGACTTAGAAGGTAATTCAAATTTTTCTTTGCTATTAAACTTTCCAAAGAAAAAAAGATTCTTAATTCAGTCAATTTTAGGAATGGCAGGTTTGTCTTTGTTATTTACATTAATAATTGTTCTTGCATATGCAGGCGCTATATACCAATTAATACAGCAAAAACAAATTTCTGAAATTAAAACAGACTTTATAAATAATATGACGCATGAGTTTAAAACGCCTATTGCTACTATTAATTTGGCTGTAGAGGCTATTAAAAACCCGCAAATAATAGCAGATAAAGAAAAGGTAATGCGTTATTTACAAATGATACGTGATGAAAATAAACGTATGCATGCACAAGTGGAAAATGTTTTACGAATATCTAAATTAGAAAAGAATCAGTTAGATATTAGTAAGGATAGGGTAGATGTTCACGACATAATAGCAGATGCAATTGCACATGTAGAATTAATTGTTGAAGATAGAGGTGGTTATATAAATACCCATTTAAAAGCAGCAAGAACAGATGTGCTAGCAAATGAAATGCACTTTACTAATGTTGTAGTAAACATTTTAGACAATGCTATAAAGTATTCTGTAGATGCGCCAAAGATTGATGTTTATACAGAAATTGCTAAAAGTAATATAATAATAAAAGTAAAAGACCAAGGCTCAGGAATGAGTAAGGTTGTATTAAAAAAAGTGTTCGAAAAATTTTATAGAGAGCACACAGGAGATATTCATAATGTAAAAGGACACGGATTAGGCCTTTCTTATGTTAAAAAAATAATAGATGATCACCAAGGTGAAGTTTATGCAGAAAGTGAAAAAGGAAAAGGAAGTACTTTCTATATAAAGTTACCGTTAATTTAAAATAATATGGAAACAGTAAATAAGAAAATATTATTAGTAGAAGATGACCCAAATTTTGGTATTGTTTTAAAAGATTACTTAGCAATGAACAACTTTGATGTTACCCTTGCTAAGAACGGTATGGAGGGTTTTGAAAAGTTTAAAAAAGATAATTACGACGTTTGTATTTTAGACGTAATGATGCCTTATAAAGATGGCTATACTTTAGCAAAAGAAATTAGAGAAAAGAACGAAAATGTTCCTATTGTTTTCTTAACTGCTAAGACAATGAAAGAGGATGTTTTAAAAGGATATAAAGCAGGTGCAGACGATTATTTAAATAAACCTTTTGATTCTGAAGTGCTTTTAATGAAACTTAAAGCAATACTTCAAAGAAAGACATCTAATACATTGGCAGATAGCAGAAAGTTTGAATTTGTAATAGGTGGCTTTAGTTTAAATTCTAAGCTTAGATTTTTAAAATTTGGAGACGAAGAAGCTATAAAGCTATCGCCTAAAGAAAATGAATTATTGCGTTTATTGGCATTACACGAAAACGACTTAATGCCGAGAGAATTAGCTCTTACAAAAATTTGGAGAGACGATAATTACTTTACATCTAGAAGTATGGATGTATATATTGCAAAACTTAGAAAATATTTAAAAAAGGACGACTCTGTTGAAATTTTAAATATTCATGGAGAAGGGTTTAGGTTAGTGGTAAAAACAGAATAGTAGTCTGTATAATACATATAAAAAAGCATCTAAATTATTTAGATGCTTTTTCTTTTATTTTAAATTCTATTAACGATGAAACTTTTTCCCAATCATAATCATATTCTACCCAAAGAGTTTCTTTATTTTTTTTAAACCAGGTTTGTTGTCTTTTTGCAAAACGACGTGTATTTTTTTTAATCTCAGATATAGCAAAATCTAAAGTCCATTGTTCATTTAAAAAATTAAATAGTTCTTTATAACCAACGGTATTTAGGGCATTTAAATTTTTACTTTTTTCTAAAGATTTTACCTCTTCTAAAAGCCCTTCTTGCACCATAATATCTACCCTTTGGTTTATACGGTCGTATATTATTTTTCTATCCGCAGAAAGCCCAACCGTAATTGTGTTAAAAGGCCTGTTTTCTTTTTTATCTGTAATAAAAGAAGAATAAGGCTTGCCAGAACCTATGCAAACTTCTAAAGCTCTTATTAACCTATGAGGGTTTTCTTTATCTACACTAGCATAGTATGTAGGGTCTAAGACTTCTAATTGTTCTTGTAAAGCAGCAATACCATTATTGGTAAAAGTAGAATTTAGCTTTTCTCGAACTTCTGGAGCAATTTTAGGAAATTTATCTAGCCCTTTGGTAACGGCATCTACATACAATCCGCTGCCACCAACAAGAACAATTACAGAATATTTTTTATGCAATTCTGTTATAAGTTCTAAAGCTTCTTTTTCAAAATCACCAACAGAATATGGCTCTTGTATGCTTTTATGCTGAATAAAATAATGTTTAACAGCACTAAGTTCTTCTATAGATGGTACAGCTGTGCCAATACACATCTCTTTAAAAAATTGTCTAGAATCAGCAGAAATAACAACAGTATTAAAATGTTGAGCAATTTTAATGGCTAATTTTGTTTTTCCTATAGCTGTAGGACCTACAACAGATATAATATTATTTTTCATTTACAATAAACCTCCGCAGTTATAACAATGTTTCGCATTGTCTCTATGGCCTTCTGATGCACAATTCGGACAAGACTGAGTGTTCATATGCACAAAATTGGTACCGTTGTCTACTGCATTTCCTTTTTGTTTAGAATTTTTGGCAAACTCTGTTGTAACAATACCCGTAGGTACAGCAATAATACCATAACCTAAAACCATAATAATTGTAGCAATAAATTGTCCCCAATGTGTTTGCGGAGCAATATCTCCGTACCCAACAGTAGTTAGGGTAACTATGGTCCAGTAAATACTTCTTGGTATACTTGTAAAACCTGTTTCGTCACTTTCTATATAATACATAAGTGTTCCCATAATTACAGATAAAATAAGAACAACATATATAAAAACTGCAATTTTGGCTCTACTAGCTTTTAAAGCTCTAGTTAACTCAGATGCTTCTCCAATAAATTTTACCAATTTTAATATTCTAAAAACACGTAATAAACGTAAGGCTCTAACGGCTAAAAATATTTGAGAGCCAGCAAAAAAATAAGAAATGTAAAGAGGTATGGTAGAAATAAAATCTATAATACCATAAAAGCTAAAAATATATTTAAAGGGTTTTTTTATGCTAATTATTCTTAAAATATATTCTATACTAAAAAAGATAGTAACAACCCATTCAAAAGCATAAAGAGCGTCATGATACTTATTGTCAATTTCTTTTACACTTTCTAGCATAACAAGAATTACGCTTATTATAATTAATATAAAAAGAACAATGTCGAACCATTTTCCCATAGGAGTGTCCGCTTCATAAATAATTTCATGAACTTTCTCTTTCCAAGTGAGTGTTTTTTTTTCTGTATTCAAAACTTAGGTATTCAATTCTATAATTTTTACTATTCTATTTTTTCTAAGGTAAGATTCAATAATATGCATAGCATTATCTCCACCTTGCATAGGTGTAATAATAGATTCTAAAATATTTATATTATTAATTTGAAAATTTAAATCATAAAAACCTAGCCCTATAAATGTACCATCTTTTATTAAAATAGCACTATATTCTCCAATTTCTCTGCCTTTGTCTACTATAATTACACTTTTATTTGCAAAATTATACTTGCTAGAAACTTGTTGGGCTCTTTGGTTGTAATCTTCTACGGGTTCTTTAGCAATACATGCGCCATTGCATTTATTTTCTTCATATTTAGAGCAGTTTTTCTTTGCCTCAGATACTCCGTTTACCTTATCGCATAAATTAAAGGTTTCATTTATTTTGTAGATAAAATTTTTAGCTCCGTGTATACTATTAAAAGTAGTTATATTAGCCCTGTTACCGTCTGTATGACTTGCGTTAAAAGTAATATAGCCATCTTTATTTACGCCTTGATAAACAGCATGAGAGTATAGTTTTTTTTTGTTTTTTGAATTAAATTTTGGTTTGTTTTTATTTTGTTCTTCTAGTTCTTTAAGAAGAGCAACTAGTTCGCTACCTGTTTTTTCATAAGTAACTTCTTTAGTTTCTTTTTGAAGTTTTCTGGCTCTATCTCCTCTTTTGGTAAAGTGGTCATTTACCCTTTTTTTAATATTCTTACTATGTCCTAGAAAAAGTATTTCTCCATCTTTATTATGCATGTAATATATGCCAGTATCAGAAGGTAAGTCTTCAACAATATGTAATTGTTTTTTAGATAGCTCGCCGTGTGTTTCTTTACGAATTACAGTTTTTAAAATCTCTTTGTTGGTGTCTTTTGCAAGTAGTAATTTAAATAATTTTATAGTTGCTAAAGCATCACCATTTGCTCTGTGTCTATCGCTAACAGGTATGCCTAAAGATCTTACCAATTTGCCTAAGCTATAGGATTCTGCATCTGGAAGTAGTTTTTTTGAAAGTTCTACAGTGCACAGTGTTTTTCTTTCAAAATTATAACCTAATCTTTTAAATTCTGTTCTTAAAATTCTATAATCAAACTGAGCATTGTGTGCTACTATTACAGTGTCTTGGGTAATTTCTATAATACGTTTGGCAACTTCATAAAATTTTGGAGCTGTACGTAACATTTTATTATTTATTCCTGTAAGTTTTACCACAAAAGGTTGAATTTCTTTTTCAGGATTTATAAGGCTAATAAATTTATCTATTACTTGGTGGCCATCAAATTTATGTATAGCAATTTCTGTAATACCTTCTTCATTGTATTTGCCTCCTGTTGTTTCTATGTCTAATATTGCGTACATGTTTTATTTTACTGGCTATAGTGTTTTAATTATAGTTTCTAGCACCAAAAATACTACTGCCAATTCTTACCATAGTGCTTCCTTCTTGGATAGCTATTTGGTAGTCTCCACTCATTCCCATAGAAAGAATAGAAGCGGTTGGTAAACTTTTATTGATGGTATTATAAATAGATTTTAAATACTTAAACTCTTTTTTAATTTGATTTTCGTTTTTAGTAAAGGTTGCCATTCCCATAAGCCCTTTTATTTGAATATTCTTTAATTTTTTGAAATCTTCTGAATTTAAAAGTTCTTTAAGTTCTTCTTCATTTAACCCAAATTTAGTTTCTTCTTTAGCAATATGAATTTGTAATAGACATGAAATTATTCTATCATGTTTTACTGCTTGTTTATTAATTTCAGTAAGTAATTTTAAGCTATCTACACCATGTATTAAGGAAACAAACTCTGCCATGTATTTAACTTTATTGCGTTGTACATGCCCAATCATATGCCATTCTATGTCTTTAGGAAGTGAATTCCATTTTTGAGACATTTCTTGAATCTTATTTTCGCCAAAAATACGTTGACCAGCATTGTAAGCTTCTTCTATATCTGAAATTGGCTTGGTTTTAGATACAGCAACCAAGGTAACCTCCTTTGGTAAGGTTTTTTTTATGTTTTGTAAATTTTGTTTTATTAACATAGTATTTATACAAATTGCTTTGCTACTTTTTCTGCTTTTTTAGAGGAGGAATAATCATAAAAACCTTCTCCAGATTTAACTCCTAATTTACCTGCCATAACCATATTTACTAATAACGGACAGGGCGCATATTTTGGATTTTTAAACCCATCATACAATACATTTAAAATAGATAAACAAACATCTAAACCTATAAAATCTGCCAATTGTAATGGCCCCATTGGGTGTGCCATGCCTAGTTTCATTACAGTGTCAATCTCATTTACTCCTGCAATGCCATTATATAGTGTTTCTATGGCTTCGTTAAGCATTGGCATTAAAATACGATTGGCTACAAAACCAGGATAATCGTTTACTTCTGTAGGTATTTTGCCTAATTGAACTGATAAGTTCATTATTGTTTTAGAAGTGTTACTAGATGTATTGTAGCCATTTATAACCTCTATTAATTTCATTATAGGAACGGGGTTCATAAAATGCATTCCAATAACTTTATCTGGTCTGTTTGTTACTGCTGCTATTTTAGTAATGGAAATAGAGGAAGTGTTTGTTGCTAAAATTGCCTTCTGTGGGCAAATTTTATCTAACTCTTTAAATATATTTAATTTTAAATCGGTGTTTTCTGTAGCAGCTTCAATTACTAAGTCCGCATTTTTAGCTCCATCTGCAATTAATGTGTAGGTTGTAATATTTTCTAAAGTACTTTTTTTTGTAGCGGTATTAATTTTTTCTTTAGAAATTAAGCGGTCTAAGTTCTTTGTAATTGTAGCGATTCCGTTTTCTAAAGACGCACTAGAGACATCAACTAAATTTACTTTAAAATTATTTTGAGCAAAAACATGAGCAATACCATTACCCATAGTTCCAGCTCCTATAACAGTAATGTTTTTCATACTACACTAATTAAAAGAATTTATTATTTCTAAAGCTACTTTTAAAGCTTTAGTTCCGTCTTGTAGTGTTACAATAGGTGTAGTGTTAGAATTTATTGCATCTGCAAAGGTTTCTAATTCATCTAAAATTGCATTATTAGTTTCAATTTCAGGGTTTTCAAAATAAATTTGTTTTTTTTCTCCTTCTGCATTTTGTAAAATCATATCAAAATCGCCAGGATTTTCAGGAGCATCTTTCATTTTTACGACCTCCACTTTTTTCTCTAAAAAGTCTACAGAAATGTAGGCGTCTTTTTGAAAGAACCTAGATTTTCTCATGTTTTTTAAAGATATTCTGCTAGCTGTTAAGTTAGCAACACAACCATTTTCAAACTCTAACCTTGCATTTGCAATATCTGGAGATTTACTTATAACAGATACCCCACTAGCATTTATATTTTTAACTTCAGATTTTACAACACTTAATATAGCATCAATATCATGTATCATTAAATCTAGCACTACAGGAACATCTGTACCTCTTGGGTTAAATTCTGCCAAACGGTGTGTCTCTATAAACATTGGAGATACTATACTAGTTTTTACTGCAGAAAATGCAGGATTAAACCTTTCTACATGTCCAACTTGTCCTTTAACATTATGTTTTGTAGCTAAAGAAATAAGTTCTTCAGCTTCTTCTAATGTATTTGTTATAGGTTTTTCTATAAAAATATGTTTCCCGTTTTCTATTGCTTTTTTTGCGCAATCATAATGCGAAAGAGTAGGGGTTACAATATCTATAACATCAACAGCATTTATTAATGTATTAATATTGTCGTAATAACTGTAACCAAATTCATCGGCTACTTTTTTTCCATGTATAGCATCTTGGTCATAAAAACCAACTAAAGTATATTTTTTAGATTCGTTTAATAAACGAAGATGAATTTTTCCTAAGTGACCAGCACCAAGCACACCAACTTTAAGCATAAGTTTCGTTTTTTCAAAAATACGCATACTTTAGAAGTTTATTGGCTTGATATTTTAAAACTTTATGGTTATTATAAGATAAATTTATGCTAAAAAATAGCAGTAACTTTCCTAACTTTGAGAACCAAAACCAACCCTGATTGAAAGATACACTTAAACATAGCGGAATGCGTAATAAATTAGCAGAAGTGTTAATTGAAAAAGGCATAGAAGATAAAAATGTGTTAAATGCAATACGTAAAATTCCAAGGCATTTATTTATGGACAGTAGTTTTGAAGGCCACGCATACCAAGATAAAGCTTTTCCTATTGCTGCTAACCAAACTATTTCGCAACCATATACAGTTGCATTTCAGACCGAATTATTACAAGTGTCTACAAATAAGAAAATATTAGAAATTGGAACAGGTAGCGGTTACCAAACAGCGGTTTTATTAGCTTTAAATACTAAAGTGTATTCTATAGAAAGACAATTAGAGCTTTTTAAAAAAACTAGTATTTTTTTTAAAAAAATGGGGTATAGGCCTAAAAAAATGATTTTTGGTGACGGATATAAAGGTATGCCAGAAGAGGCTCCTTTTGATGGTATAATAGTTACTGCAGGAGCTCCAAAAGTGCCGAAAGCTTTATTAGCACAGCTAAAAATAGGAGGAAGACTGGTTATTCCTGTTGGTGTTGATGAGCAAATAATGACATTATTTGTTAGAAAATCGGATAAAGAATTTCAGAAAACTGAATATGGCTCTTTTCGTTTTGTGCCCCTTTTAGAAAATAAAAATTAAGAGTTAAAGCTTTTTTTAACTCTTGCTAAATCTCTTTTATTATCGCGGTCTTTAATGGTTTCTCTTTTGTCGTATAATTTTTTACCTTTTGCCAGAGCGATATTCATTTTAGCAAAACCTTTTTCATTTATAAAAAGATTTAGAGGTACTATGGTTAATCCAGAAGTTTTTACTTCTCGATCTAGTTTTTTTAGTTCTCTTTTATTTAATAGTAGCTTACGGGCAGCTTTTGGTTTATGGTTGTAATGTGAACCATGTGAATATTCATCTACTTGCATATTAATTACAAATAGTTCTCCTTTTTCATTAAACTCGCAAAAACTTTCTGTAATAGAAGCTCTACCGTATCTAATAGATTTAATTTCTGTGCCAGATAAAACAATACCTGCGGTATATTTATCTAAAATCTCGTATTCAAAACGAGCTTTTTTATTCTTAATGTTTATGTTAGTTTGCATATTAAAACAAAAATAAGCACAATATTGCTATAAGTCTTTTTTATACAATAAAAATATAGAAGTAGAAAGTGTTAACAACTTAAAAAAAGTTGTCTAAACAGGAAATATAGATAGACAGAAAGTTAGTTATACTTTTAAAAAAAATTAATCTGGACAGTTGCAATTAATATGTAGTCTTTGCGAAGTTGCAACGCCATTTGTTATTTGAATTATATATAAACTACCATTATCATAATCCTCCATAGTGCTATATTTATCCTCACCAAGTAGTTTGTTTGCAAATTCGGGAGTAGAACTGCTATGTCCAACAATTAAAACATTTTCATTAACATGTCCGGCTGTAAATTGATTTATGTTAATACTTTCAAAGTCATAATATTTAACATCAATATTTTTTTTAACAGATGTTGGAGCGGCTGTCATAGAGGCTCTTAAAAAGTCTGTGGAATATATAGCATTTAAATCTATATCATCAAAAATTTCTGCCCAATGCATAGCTCTTCCAAGTCCTTTTTGTATAAGCTCAGGGTCTATATTATTGGCGTTACTTCTGTCTTTTTCGGCATGCCTAATAAGATAATAAGTAGATACTTCTTTTTCTGAATATATATTTTCTTGCTTAGTTTCTTTCTTACATGAAGAAAAACTCACAATAAATAAAACTATAAGTAGACTCTTAAATATTTTCATAACTGGTTAACCTGTAACTTAGATAATAACTATCTATCTAACTAAAAATTGCAGAAAATAGTATCTAGAAGCAGTATTTTTTGTTTTTTTGCATATGCAAAAAAATAATATAGTTTATATAGTTTTTTTAATATTCATCGTGTCTAGAGCGCAAAATGTAACTTTGCCAGAAGATATTAGGCAACATAACCTCTTAAATAATACAAATAGTAGTTTGCTAAATCCGGCAAACTCCTTATTAACTAAAAACGCCCAATCTATTGGGGTTTGGGTACGTTGGCAATGGCAAATTGTAGATGCGGACCCTACATCTTTATTCTTAAATTATAATAGAAAGTTAACAGATGCTTCTTCTGTTGGCCTTGGTTTTTTGCAAAATAATACTGGAGTTTATATAAATACAGGTGGTGTAATTAATTATGGGCACTCTATAAATTTGGCGCCACACATAAACTTAAATTTGGGTTTAAATGTTTTAGGTTACCAGCAAAAGTTAACAAATACCAGTTTTCAAAATAACCAACAAATACAATTTCCTCAATTTGCAAATAATAGTAGTGCTTTTATATTGCAGTTTGCACCAGGTTTTAATTTGCAAATAGAGCGTTTTAATTTTGGGTTTGTAGCAGAAAATATTTTCGATTACAATTTTAGCACAAAAGAAAGATCTACTTTTCCTTCAGAAAGGGTTTATTATGGCTCAGCAGCATATAACTTTCCTTTATCTGTTATGGGTAATGATGCTTCTTTACAGCCTAATTTATATTATAGAAGGGTTCCTTACCAAGATTCGCAATACGGTTTAACAACGGTATTTAATACTTCAAAATTTTGGGGCCAAGTAGGATATAATAATTTTTATGGAATATCTGTAGGAATTGGAGGGCACTTTTTTAAACAATTATCTGTAGGAGGTCTGGTAGAATTTGGAACAAATAATGATTTAAACGGTTTAGATCCAAGTTTTGAATTAGTAACAACTTACAATTTTGGAAAAGAAATTAAGAAAAAAGTTCCTCAAGAAAAAGAATTTAAAAGACAAGAAAATGAGCTAATTGCTGAAGAAAAACTTAAAGAAGGTTTATCTAAGAGCGAGGCTCTAGCATTAAAAGAGGAAACTAAGAAAAAAGAAAAAGAAGCGAAAGCGTTAGCTAAAATTAAGAAGGATTCTTTGGATAGTCTTAACGATAATAAATTAGCAACTATTACAGCTAAAGAAATTAGAAAGCTTAAGAAAGATTCTATTAAGAACCATAAACGTAAGCTTAAATTAGAAAAACAAGCCAAAATAGAAGAAGCAAGATTAGCAGAAATTAAAATTAAAGAAAAGAAAACGGCAGATTCTCTTGAAAACATACGATTAGAAGAGGCTTTAGCATATTCTAGAAAGTTAAGAGAAGAGAGGCTAAAAGATTCTCTTAATACAGTTAAGTTACAATTAGAAAAAGAGGAAAGAATAAAGAATATTACAAAAACAGAGGTAGTTACAGTACAATCTGGCGAAAAATATGAAGAGGTAATTAAAGAAGGAAATTTGGCTCCTGGCTATTATTTAATTGCAAATGTATTTGGAACTAAAAGATATTACGAAGCTTTTATGAATGATATGAAAAAGAAAGGCTTTAATGTAGGATCTTTTTATAGAAGTAAAAATAAATATAACTATGTATTCTTAGATAGATTTAATACAATAAAAGAAGCAAGACAGGCTAGAGATACTAAAATGGATGGTAGGTATACTTCTAAGTTGTGGATATTTAGAGTAAAAGGAGAATAGGGGCGTTCTACAACAGAGAGTAAAAAAAATAAATATTATTATTTTTTAATTTCCTTTTTTACAAGAACTTCAAGGTAGGCAACTGTATTTAATAAGTATTTACGATCTTTTGTAATGGTAGACATTGCTACAGCTCCTTGTATCATGGTATACAACTGTTTAGCAAATTGTAAAGGAGTAACTGGTAAATGAATTTCTTGGTTGTTTACCCCATTTTCTAACACTAAGGCAATTTTTCCTTCAATTTCCTTTATGGTTTCTTTAGCAGCGGCGGCTAACAATCTATTGTTATGTTGCGCATCTACACCTATATTAAGAATAGGACAGCCTCCTAATGGTAATGTAAAAATATCGTATTTATGGTAAAACTTAATTAAGTTAAAAAGTTTATCTAAAGATTTACCTTCTATATTAAGTTGCTCATCAATAGCATTTAATAATATATTTCGGCTATATTCAAAAGCTGACAAAGCTAAAGCTTCTTTATTTTCAAAGTTACCATAAAGAGCTCCTTTGGTTAAACCAGTAGCTTCTGTTAAATCGCTCATGCTGGTTCCAATGTAGCCATGTTTGTTAAAAACAGGAGCTACAGTTTCTATAATAAAAGCGGTTGTTTTTTTTGCTTTTCCAGACATTGGTGAGGTATTATTTTATACGAATATAAAAAAACTATATACTGTATGGTATAAATTTTAATAAAAAAAACGATATAACCGTAAATAATATGGTTATATCGTTTTATTAGGCATTAGTTTTGTGTAACAACCTCATTTTGGTTTCTAAAAACTAAGGTGTTGTTAAAAGAATCTATTAATACAATGCTTTCTGCTTTAATACTGCCTTTTAATAATTCTTTAGATAAATTATTTAAAACTTCTTTCTGAATTACTCTTTTTATTGGTCTAGCACCATATTGCGGTTCATACCCTTTATCTGCTAAATAGGTAATGGCTTCCTGCGTAGCATCTATAGCAATATGTTGTTTGCTGAGCATTTTTTTAAGCTGTTCTAATTGTAATTCAACAATTTGTTTAATATCCTCTTTATTTAAAGGTGTAAACATTATAATATCATCAATTCTATTTAAAAATTCTGGTCTAATAGTTTTTCTTAAAAGACCCAAAACTTCTATTCTTGCAGACTCTGCAGCACTAAAGGCGTCGTTATTATTTTCAAATTTTTCTTGAATAATATGGCTTCCCATATTACTGGTCATAATTATAATAGCATTTTTAAAATCTGCAACTCTACCTTTGTTATCTGTTAACCTACCTTCATCTAATACCTGTAATAATATATTAAAAGTATCTGGGTGTGCTTTTTCTATTTCATCTAATAAAATAACAGAGTAGGGGCGTCTACGAACGGCTTCGGTTAATTGTCCGCCTTCATCGTAACCTACGTATCCTGGAGGCGCGCCAACTAATCTACTAACAGAATGGCGTTCTTGATATTCGCTCATATCTATCCTTGTCATTGCATTTTCATCATCAAATAAGTAAGATGCTAAAGTTTTTGCAAGTTCTGTTTTACCAACGCCTGTTGTACCTAAAAACAAGAAAGAACCAATTGGTTTTTTTGTGTCTTGTAAGCCTGCTCTACTTCTTCTAATAGCATCAGAAACTGCAATTATTGCTTCTTCTTGTCCTACCACGCGTTTATGTAAAACATTTTCTAGTTGTAATAATTTTTCCCTTTCGCTTTGTAGCATTTTGGTAACAGGTATACCGGTCCATTTTGCTACTACATCTGCAATATCTTCATTTGTAACCTCTTCTTTTATTAATGTACCAGAATTTTGTTGCGCTTCAAGTTCTACTTGTAGTTTTTCTAAATTTTCATTGGCATCTTTAATTTTTCCATATCTTAGTTCTGCAACTTTCCCGTAATCTCCGTTTCTTTCTGCTTTTTCTGCTTCTAATTTATAGTTTTCAATATCTTGTTTTGTTTTTTGAATATTGTCTACTACTGTTTTTTCGCTCTCCCACTTTGCAAAAATTTCAATCCTATCTTCTTTAAGGTTTGCTAATTCTACATTTAAAGATTTTACTTTGGCAGAGTCATTTTCTCGTTTTATAGCTTCAATTTCAATCTCTAATTGCATTATTTTTCTATCTAAAACGTCTAGCTCTTCTGGTTTAGAGTTAATTTCCATTCGTAATTTAGATGCAGCTTCATCCATTAAATCTATAGCCTTGTCTGGTAAAAAACGGTTTGTAATATAACGTTGCGATAGTTCTACAGCGGCAATTACAGCTTCATCTTTTATTCTTACTTTGTGGTGTGCCTCGTATTTTTCTTTTATACCTCTAAGAATAGAAATAGCACTTTCTGTATCTGGTTCATTTACAATTACTTTTTGGAAACGACGTTCTAGTGCTTTGTCTTTTTCAAAATATTTTTGGTATTCATCTAAAGTTGTTGCTCCAATTGCTCTTAACTCTCCTCTTGCTAATGCTGGTTTTAAAATGTTAGCAGCATCCATTGCACCTTGGCCACCACCTGCACCAACTAAAGTGTGTATTTCATCAATAAATAATACAATGTCTCCGTTAGATTCTGTTACTTCTTTAATTACAGATTTTAATCTTTCTTCAAACTCTCCTTTATATTTTGCACCTGCAATTAGGGCGCCCATGTCTAAAGAGTATATAATTTTTTCTTTTAAGTTTTCTGGTACATCACCTAAAACAATTCTATGTGCAAGCCCTTCTGCAATGGCAGTTTTACCAACACCAGGTTCGCCAACTAGCATAGGGTTGTTTTTGGTTCTTCTAGAAAGTATTTGAAGAATTCTACGAATTTCTTCATCACGACCAATAACAGGGTCTAAATTACCATTATCTGCTAATTGGTTTAGATTTTTTGCATATTTATCTAAAGAGTTGTAGGTTTCTTCGGCACTTTGCGAGGTTACATTACCACCTTTTCTTAATTCATCTATTGCAGTTTCTAAATTTTTTAAGGAAACACCTTGGTCTTTTAAAATTTGCGATATTTTACTTTTAGATTTAAAAATAGCAAGTAATAAATGTTCTATAGAAACATATTCATCGTTCATTTTTTTAGCAAGAACATTAGCTTCTGTTAATGTTTTTCCTGCTTCTCTAGATGCTATAATTTCTCCTCCAGATACTTTAGGAAAACTTTCTAGTTCTTTATCTAATATTTGCTTTAGTAAGTTATTATTTACACTTAATTTTTTTAATAGAAAAGGAAGTACATTCTCATCCACTTCGGATATTCCTTTATATAAATGTTCGTTTTCTATTTGTTGATGCCCCAATGATTGCGCAAGTATTTGTGCTTGCTGTACAGCTTCTTGAGATTTTATAGTAAAATTATTAAAGTTCATAGCTCTTATAATTTAATGTTATTTCTTAGTTTTGATATTAAGAAGTCAATAATCTTACCAATACAATTGAGTGGACAAAATGTCTGATAAAACTTGCTTGTGTAAGACATATCGGCAGTTTGTAAGAATAGAATAATTATTCGACTTATTAAATAAAGTACTTATGGGGATATTAAATAATTTGTTTGGAAATAGTAATAAAGAAAAGAAGGAAAAGAAAACATTGCCTTGGATACCTTTAAATACTTTAGAGCAATTAGACGAAATTAAAACAAAGTCTAAAGATAAGGCTCAGTTAATTTTTAAACATTCTACCACTTGTGGTATTAGTAGAATGGTGATGAACATGTTTCAAGAAACTTATAATTTAAGCGAAGAACAGGCAGATTTATACTATTTAGATTTACATAGTTTTAGACCTGTTTCTAATGAGGTTGCCGTAAAATTTCAATTAATACACCAATCTCCACAATTATTAATAATTAAGAATGGGGCAGTAGTAGCAAGTTCTTCTCACGGTGGTATTAATGATTTAGAATTGCAAAATTATATATAAAAAAAGCCCTAATTAAAGGGCTTTTGTATTTAGAAATTTTGTTGGTTAAGAATAGATTTTAATCTTAATTTTAAATCTTCTCCGGCGTCATAAACCATTTGCTCGTTTGTAGGAAAAGGTACAGCGGTTAAGTTTAATAAAGAGGTTAAATTACTTTCTAAAGCTCTTTTGTCTCCATTGTAATTTGCATAAACATGCTCAAAAATAAACTCACTAACTAACGGATATTTGTTTATTTGTTGTTGC
Organism: uncultured Maribacter sp.; assembly: GCA_947504045.1. Classification (GTDB taxonomy): domain Bacteria; phylum Bacteroidota; class Bacteroidia; order Flavobacteriales; family Flavobacteriaceae; genus Maribacter_B. The sequence goes on along the minus strand of CANNFY010000002.1, from coordinate 521,361 downwards.
TTGGCTAAATCTGTAAAATATACCACTCCACTAACTTGAGCACTTTTAAATTGCGTAAATTGGTAAAAGTTGCAACGTACCGTTTTAAATTTATCAACTTTTATTTTATTACCTAAACTATCTTTAACAACATTACCATTAGCATCTGTAGCATATTTATAACCATCTAAGATTTGTTTTTCTTTAATAATTTGTTTCTCATTTATTTGCTCTGGAGAAATTGAAATATCTTGAAAAGAAACATTCATACTATAGTCATAGTTTATATTTGGTAATGGGTTTGTATGGTATTCTGTCCAAAACTTATTTAAACCATAAGTATTTAAATTAAGCATTTCTTCCTCTAATTTTTCAGGTATAATATGCTCTGTATTATTAACTAAAGTTACACTTACATAGTCTATTCCTTTTTGGTAAGCCTCTTCAGTTTTTAATTTTGTGTCTAAAAAGCTTGGATTAATTTTAGTTAAATATGTAAAATCTGAATAAGCAGTTCTATAATCTTGTTTGCTAGTTGCATTATTAAGCAAACTATTTGCATTTGTGTACAAATAATTAGAAAGCTCATTTTTAGTATTAATTATTTTTTGGTCATAATTAATAAAATTAAAAGAAGCGTCTCTGCCTTCGTCTTGAATGTATAATGGTAATAAAGGTTTTATTCTTTCTTGTAAAGATTTTAATCTTAAATATCCATTATATATAGACTCAAGATTAGAAGAATTTGCATCTTTTTTTAAGAAAGCTATTTTTTCTGTTTCTCTATCTACACTTTTAGAAAATACTTCTTCTAATAAAAGTATATAAGGTTGGTTACTTTTTTTAGTTTTATTTTCGGATAAATTAACAATAGAGGTGTTTATTGCTTGGTTATAATTACCCGAATTTACAGCTTGTTGTGTTTTTTTTACACTGCTACATGCAATGCATAAAACAATTAATAATATAAAAAATAGATTTTTTTTCATAATAAATAATTTTCGACATATTCTAAGGGGGTTTTCAATAGCCATGCCAAATGTGGTGATATTTATAACGAAAAACGTTTAAATATAGTGTAATACAGTTAAAATACAGGATAAGTAAGTTTGGTTACTGCCTTGTAATTAGTACGTAATGTTTGTATTATGTTAATGAATTTTTAATAAAATATACTTCAAAAACACTTTTATGGTGTTAAAAATGATTCCCAATTTGTATTTTTGCACTTCATTTAATGCAAACATAGAATATGCAACGCGACAACCTGATTTTTGATTTAATTGAAGAAGAAAAAGAACGCCAAATTAATGGTGTAGAATTAATTGCCTCAGAGAATTTTACTAGCCCACAAGTAATGGAAGCGGCAGGCTCTGTATTAACAAATAAATATGCAGAAGGCTACCCAGGAAAAAGATACTATGGTGGTTGTGAAGTTGTTGATAAAATAGAGCAATTAGCTATAGATAGAGCAAAAGAGTTATTTGGAGCAGCATATGCCAATGTACAACCACACTCTGGTTCTCAAGCAAATGCTTCAGTTTACCATGCATGTTTAAAGCCTGGAGATACAATTTTAGGTTTTGATTTATCTCATGGAGGGCATTTAACGCATGGTTCTCCGGTTAACTTTTCTGGCCGTTTATATAACCCTGTTTTTTATGGTGTAGATAAAGAAACTGGAAGATTGGATTATGATGTAATTCAAGAAATTGCAACTAAAGAGCAACCAAAAATGATAATTGCAGGGGCATCTGCATATTCTAGAGATATAGATTTTAAAAAGTTTAGAGAAATTGCAGATAGTGTTGGCGCATTATTATTAGCAGATATTTCTCATCCTGCAGGTTTAATTGCAAAAGGAATTTTAAGTGACCCAATACCACATTGCCATATTGTAACAACAACTACGCATAAAACTCTAAGAGGACCAAGAGGAGGACTTATATTAATGGGAGAAGATTTTGACAACCCATTTGGAATCACTCTTAAAAATGGAAAATTAAGAAAAATGTCTGCTTTATTAGATTTGGCTGTTTTTCCAGGAAACCAGGGTGGCCCTTTAGAGCATATTATCGCCGCAAAAGCAATTGCATTTGGAGAAGCACTTTCTGATGAGTACTTACATTATATGGTACAAGTAAAGAAAAATGCGGAAGCTATGGCAAAAGCTTTTGTTGCAAAAGGATATAATATTATTTCTGGTGGAACAGATAATCATATGATGCTTATAGATTTAAGAAATAAAGATATTTCTGGTAAAGATGCAGAAAAAGCTCTTGTACTTGCGGATATAACAGCAAACAAGAATATGGTGCCTTTTGATGATAAATCACCATTTGTAACTTCAGGTATCCGTTTTGGTACTGCAGCTATTACAACTAGAGGTTTAAAAGAGGAAGATATGGCTACAATTGTAGACTTTATTGATGAAGTTATTACTAATCCAGAAGATGAAACGGTTCTTTCTGCTGTAAAGGCAAAAGTAAATACCTTAATGAAAGGTAGAGAATTGTTTAATATATAAAGGTAAATAACCACATTTAAAAAATCCCATTAGTAGTTTTTGCTAATGGGATTTTTTTTGTTAATAGTCTATCATACAAAGGTGTAGTTCTTCTGGTATATACAAATTTTCTGTTGTATCGTATATTTCTGGATCATCTTCAGAATCAAAATAAACTCCCCAGTATTCTTTATAATTTTTAGGGGTATTTTTTTGAGGGTTGTATATTTCTACATCAAAATCGTTTTCTTCTAAAACGGGTATATATATTTCATAAGGTTTTTGTGTTAAACCTTTAGTAAGGTAAATATATTGACTAGCAATTTCTTTAAGAATTGAGTTTAGTTCTTTTGGTATATTATTGCTATTGGTTTTATTAATTATAATAGAGGTGTCTTTTAAAAAGATAGAAAACTCGTTTATAGTTACTAAACAATTGTTGGTTTGTTGCAGTGTTTTAATAGCATTATTAAATGGGGTTGTATCGTTCTCATTTTTAAAATTACCCCATGTACCTAAATTGGCATGATTTAATACTTCTAATAAAGATAAATTACAATCTAACTGAACAGCAAGGCTAAAACTATTATCTAAATACCCGCAATTTTGCACGGTAACTTCCGCAAAAAAAACTTTTTCTAATGTTTTAATAAAAGAAAAAACGGACTTGTTTTGAAGGGGTTGGGGGAACCTCCAAGCATCACTTCTTTTAGAGTTGTCTATATATGCTGACATATGCTTGCTTGTAATTGTTACTATTACAAACAAATATATATGTTAACAATAATTTAGCAACATAGGAAAACCTCATATAAAATAAGGTTTGTGCTTTTATATAGAGGTTAAGTGTTAAATTTTTAGAAATAAAGAGCTTTTTTTAAAGAAAGCCTCTTTTTCTAGCTTCTTCAATTAAAGCAAAATCATTTCCATTATCTATTCCAAAAACGGTTTTAAGTTGTCTTTTTCTAGATTCTACCGTTGTTATAGCAGCAGAAATTAATGGAGCAATATCTTTTGTACGAACTCCAATAGAAAGGTTAAAAAGAATTTTTTTGTCTACTTCATCTATAACAATATCATTAGCCATTTTTCTTCTTACAGCTGCTAATGCTCCTGCAGTATAATAAGGAGGATTTGCTACCACAGTTTTTACCATTGCTATTAAAGATTGTTCGTCTATTTCAGACTTTACCATATAGCCATCTGGGTCTACAGTTCTGAAAACACTATTAATTTTATAACTATCACTAAAAGAAGACATAAAAACTACTTTGGAGTCTGGAGAAACTTGACGAGCAAGTTTTCCTAAATCTTCTCCACTACGTTCATCATGTGCATGTGTTGGAAAAAGTTGTATGTCTAATAAGATAATATCATAATGTATAGAGGACTTACCTGAAGTTTCAATTTTTGTTTTGCCAACTTCAAACCCTCTTGCAACATCTACTTTTACTTCAAAATCTTCAAAATCTGTACCTTCTAAAATATATTTATATCCAAGAGGAGTCATTTCATGATCATCAATAGCTAAAATTTTAATTGTTTCCATTGTAAGTTGTAATTATTTTAAATTAGGGGAACCTAGCTATGCAGGTGTTTCTTGTTCTTTATATTTTTTTATTTTAGAAATTGGAATATTAAAAAAGAAGGAAGTTCCTTTTCCAAGTTTGGAGTCAACCGTAAAGTGTCCATTAAGTTTATTTATTCTAGATTTAATATTTCTTAATCCAATACCTTTTTTCTCTTTATTAAAATCGTATCCTTTACCGTTATCGCCAACAGTTATTTCAAAGTTAAACTTATGAATATCAAAATTCACATAAATTTTTTGGCATTCTGCGTGTTTAATAGAGTTATGAATACATTCTTGTATCATTCTATAAACGTTAATCTTTATGTCTCCTGATAACGTATCCCAATCAAAAGTATTGTTATAATTAAACTCCTCATCAATTTTTGCGTTTTTAGCATTTGTAGCAAGTAGTTCTTTGATTGAATTAATAAAGTTAGGAATTTTTTGATAAGCAGCATGGTTAAGTTCATGAGAAATTGCACGTACTTCTCCTTCCACATTTTTTAAAGCGTCAATTGCTTTTGATTTTTCTGCTATTGCAATGGGGTCTACTTTTTTATTTAACCCTGTTAGTACCATTCTTGCTCCTAGCATTTTACCTAAAACACCATCATGTAGTTCTTCTGATATTCTTTTTTGTTCGTTTCTTTTTGCTTCATCAACCTTTTGTTTTTGAGCAAGCATTAAATTAAAAACTTCCTGGTTGTTAGCCTGTTGTTGTTGTGTAAATTTTAATTTTTGATTTTTAGAGCGTTGAGAAACTATTACATATATGGCAATTAGTAAAAGAATTAACCCCGCTGTAATTCCTGTCCATAATTGTTTTTGTTTTTGTAATAGTTCGTTTTGAGCAATAAATTCATCTGTTTCAAAACGTATACGAGCAAACTTGTTTCTTATTCTTCGTTCTTCTTTTTCAAGACTATCTTGTAGATTTATATTTTCTAATAGATACTTAGCAGCGTTTTCTGGTTCTGTTTTAGCTGCTAATTTTAAAGATTCTAGCAAGCGTTCGTTATTACTGCTTAACTTGGCAAATTTTATAGCGTTTGTTATATTTTTTTTAGCGTTACTAGTATCATTAACTTTTAAGTAATATTCCGCTAAGTAAAAATGACTAGCAGAAATACCAACTATATTATTTTCTTTTTCTCTGATATTTAGTACTTTAAGATAGTTTTTTTCAATACTATCTAGTTTGTTTAATTTAAAATTTGCGCTGGTTAAATTATTTAATGCAGTAGCATATAGTTGCGGATTTTTTTTAAGTAAATCAGGAGAGTTTAATACTTGCTCAAAATATGGTATTGCATTTTCATAATTTTTATTAGTACTATTAGTAACTCCTAGGTTGTTAATAGTACTATAACTTTTAATACTACCATTGTTTGTTTTTTTATCATAGGCAATTGCTTCTTTGTAATAAGATATTGCTTTGTCATTATCTTCAAGGTTATTTGTAATTATGCCTAATGTATTATAACTTCTAGATAAATATTTGTAATCTTCTAAAGATTTAAAAATTTCAATAGCTTTAATGCAGTTAATTTCTGCACCAGTATTATCGTTAGCAGATTCTTGAATATTAGCCATTGCTAATAACATTCTTGCCGCTAATTGTTTTTTGTTATTTAATAAAAAGGTTTTGTGTGCTTTTTGAAAATAAAAAAACGAACTATCCATAATGGATTGACTTTTAAAAAAACTTCCTAAATCCCAATAAGAATTTGCAAGTGTTATAGAGTCTTTGTTTTTTTTTGAAAGTAAGATTACTTCTGCGTTTGTTTTTCTGAAATTTAAAGAGTCTTTTAAAGAGGAGTACCTTAAAGAAATGCTTGATAAATTTTTTAGTCTTGTTGAATCTGTAGAAAGTTCTTTATTTGCCAGATATGCCTTTTCTAAAAATTGAACACGTTTTTGTTTTTCAAAACTCGATTTTCTAGAATTTGAAATCCAAATTGAAATACTATCATTATCAGTAGAAGAAGAAATGTTTTTGTTTTCTTTATTACCACAACTTATAAAACACAAGCTAATTATTATAGTATAAAATGCGTATAAGAAAAAACTGTTTTTCGTATGCTTAGTAACCTTCATTAAAATAAAGGTATAAAAAAAGCCTTAAACTAAAAATTTAAGGCTTTTTTTATGATTTTACATTTCTCTTTCATCTGGCTCTGTATAATCATCATCACTTGCCATTGCTGTTGTTAAATCAGAAAAATCGTTATTATTTGTGTTAAATGTTGTTGCTAGCATTCCTAACATAAATACTGCAACTGCTAAAATACCTGATACTTTTTTCATTTTCTAAATTGTTATAGGTTATACTTATTTCTACGTCTAAACTAGAAAATAGTACAGGTGAAAAATTTAGAAAACATAGATTACTAGTGTATGCACTAGTTCTATGAGTATTTGGTATGTTTTTAAGAGTATTTGAAAAAAACTATTTTATTGTTTTATTTTTTCTACAAAACAAGAATGCATAGATAATAAAAGAATGCAGGATTGTGAAGTAAAAAAACAAATTATTGCATTTTTTATTGCAAAAAAATATTTTTTAATACTGTTATTTAAAGATTAATTTAATTAAGAGAGGAGGAGATACTGTTTCTCGAAAGATTTTTTTTAAGCTCGTCTACATTTAATCTATAAGATTTAGAAAAAGGTAGCGGGGCTTTGGTAAGTTTTAAGGCGCAAATTGATTTACCATAATTAATTCTAGATACATAATTAATATTTACAATATAACTTTGGTGTATACGAATAAAGTTTGGTGGTAATTGATTTTCAAATGTTTTTAAGGTTTTATAGGCATTGTTTATAGATCCGTCTGTCATATGAAAATCTGTAGCATTATTATCTGCCTTTAAGTATAAAATATTATCGGTATCTAAATATTGAAAATCTCTATAAGATTTTAAGCATATTGTTTGCGGTACTTTCTTTTTTGGTAATCTCTTTTTTAGTTTAAGAAGCGATTTTAATATTTCAAACTCATTATAAGGTTGTAACCAATAATCAAAAAAGTTGTTTTTTAATGCGGTATATGCGTATTCTTTTGTTTTTGAAATTGCAATAAATATGGGTAGCTTTTCTAAATATTGGTGTAGTTCTGTTATCATATCAAAATATGAATCCGCTAACTCATTTAAGTTAACAATAACTACATCTGGGGTGTATTTTAAAATACTTTTTAGTCCTTCCTCTTTATTTATAGAAATAGCTGTGCATGTAAAATCGCCATAGTCTTCCATGTAATGCTGTAGTTGCAAATTGGAAGTTGCATTAGAATCTAATATGGCATATTTGTACTGCAATTGGTTTGGTTTTACATGCAAATTAAGGATTGATATTAAAAAATGACCTTAGGAAAACCTTATAAATTACATGGTTTATTAACTAATTTAAGAAAAATCAATTAAAATGAAAGAAAAAACTTACAAAAGTTATTCGATATCTATAAATTCATAAGCACCAATATCTGGAGAAGAACTTCTGTCTGTGCCTTTAATATCTAATACAGCATTGCCTACACTATCTATATGGCCTTTATTAATTGCAAAAGAGCCATTTTCTATTTCAAAACTATTTTCAAAAGAATTTTTAAATAATGCATCTTCATTTAAAAATACAGAGGTATAGTAATTATTGTTTTCGTAATTGTAGATAGAATTTACAGTAGTGTCATTTATATCAGATTTTATCATACAATAATTAAATTGAAAAAGTAAATTGGAGTTAGTATTATTTTCTATAATTAACTCGTTTCTTTTGTTACCATCAATAATGCAATTATTAAATATTGCATTTAATTCTGTACTAGTATCTATTTTTAAAGCAGAGCCTTCTCTAAAACTATTTAGCCAATAGTTGGCAATTGTGGTATGTGTAAATGTATAGGAGCCACCTTCATTACAATATAAGCCCGTGTTTCCTGCAGACCCAATAACTAAATTAGTTGCGTTTAAAGTTCCATTTTTTATCCACAAATTAATATTAGAACTATTGTATATTTTAGCGTTGTTTATATCTAAATTAGTTGCAGAGTTATTACTTTCTCCTTCAAAAAATATTCCTGTTTTTGCATTTTTTATTGTAGTATATTTTATTGTATTGTTAATGCTACCTTTAGTAAAGATTATAGATTCCCATTGCCCAGATATGTTTGCTAGTTCTGGTTCTAATCTATCTCCTTCAAAAATAACTTCTCCTTCTTGCAATTCTTCGTTTTCACTTAAAACACCATTTATTTGTAATGATGCATTTGCTTGTATAACCATGCCAGAATTTTGATGAAAGTGTATTCTGCTACCAGCATCTATTATTAATTCTTTTCCTTCAGGAACAGAAGCGTAGCCGTATATTACATAAGGTATATTGTTTGTAAAATGTAATTGTTCATCGTTAAGTGTAACCCCATTTGCGTAAAGGCTTTCTTCTTCGGGGTCTTTACCAATGTATACTTGTTCTGTTTCGCCATTTTCCAAAGTTTTAGGAAATATAAAAATGGCATCTTTAATTAATGTTATTAGGGGTACTTCTTGTAAGTCTACACCAGAATCAAATTGTAAAATATCAGTATAAAGCCAATTGCTTTGTTGGCTTAAGGATACATTTTGGGTAACTTCAATAAAAATAAATAAACTGTCTTTTGCTAATAATGGAACGTTGTTAAAAAAGTTTCCATCTTGTCCGTCTACGTTAAGGCGATAAGCACTGTTTTCTCCATCTTTTAAACTTATTGTAGGTATAACTACGTCGTCTTTTGTTTTGTTGTATACTTTTAAAGAGTAGGTACTACTGCTAATATTTGTAAATACGGTATCTAAAAATACAGTGTCTTTAGAAAAACTAAGATTACCTGCACTTGGACCATAATCAAAATCTTTTCGACATGAAGTGCTAAAAATTAAAAATAGTATTAATGGTAAAAGAAAAATATATTTTCGCATTTATCTACTATGTTGTTCTAATATTTTTATACTGAGGTGAAAACATTTTTTAACTCTTCAGATATTCGCATTGGTTTTTGAGTTGTTGCATTTAATAAACACCACTCTGTACTGGAACGTAATAAAAGATCATTTGTTTTAGTGTTAAACATTTCTACTATTCTTATAGAAACAGCACCTTTGCTTTCAGAAATATGAGTTGTAATTAGTATTTCATCTTTAAGTATAGCTGGTTTTTTATAGGTAATATGGTGTGTTAATACTACCCAAATGTAGTTTTGTTGTAAGTGTAAAGGTGCTTTGGTTTTCCAATGTTCTTTAGATATGTCTTGTATCCATTGTACATATCTTACATTATTTACATGGTTTAGATCATCTAAATCTTCATGTGTAACAAGTATTGTTTTTGAATAAGACATTACTTTTTGTGTATTTTAACCTCAAAAAGTTTGTCCCAATTTTTACCAGTAACAAAAAAAGTTTCTTTTTTAGGGTGGTAAGCAATACCATTTAATACATCAATATTATCATGTTGGGTTACTTTTTTCTTTAAGCCACTAAAATTAACTACGCCTTCTATAGCACCAGAACTTGCATTAATAATCATAATACTTGGTTTTTGGTATACATTGGCATATATTTTTCCATTAACATACTCTAGTTCATTAGCTTTATTAAATATAGATTTATTTGTTACCGTTTCTATATGTTGCTCTTCTATTAAAGTATTCGGATTTAAAAACCATATTTTTTCGGTACCATCGCTTTTAAATATTTTGTTTCCATCATTACATAATCCCCAGCCTTCTTTACTTTCTCCGTATTGAAAACTCCCTGTTTTTGTAAATGTGTTTACATCATATATAAAACCGGTTTTATTTTGCCATGTAAGTTGGTATATTTTATCGTTTAAGATAGTAATGCCTTCCCCAAAATATGAGTTGTCTAAATCTATTTTTTTATAAATTTTTCCGGTCTTATAATCTACCTTTCTTAAAGAAGAGAAACCTCTTCTTCCTGTACTTTCATACAGAGTATCTTTATAAAATTCTAAACCTTGTGTATAAGCTTCAATATCGTGTGGGTATTCAGCAATAATCTCATAAGTGTATATTTCTGGAGCTTTAGCAGATAGTACTTTTATTTTTTTTTCTATTTCTACAGTTTTTTCTTCATAACTTATTTTTGCAGATAAGGTTTTATTACCAAGAGAGTTTGTTTTTAATTGTACTTTGTTATCTACAACTTCTAAAGGTGTGTTATCTATAAAATACGCTACTTTATTTATAGTTTTCTCTTTTTTGTTAATTATGTTTATTCCTACTTTTTGGTTAGATATAAATTCTTTTTTGTTTTCTTCTAGCCCAATTTCAAATAAAGAACTTGCAGTTGGATTGCTGCCTCCGCAATTAATAAATAAAAGTAAAAGAAAAGGGGATAAAAATAACTTAATGATATTCATGAGGTTACATTGTTTTGGAGATAATATTATTTAATCTTGATAGGTGTTTTTTATATAAAGGCAAGTTAATTCATAAAAATTAGAAACTAAAAGGATTGTGAAAGTTTTAAAAGGTTGTATATTTGCACCCGGCAAGTCCTACACGACCAGCTCCCTTTGAATCCCCCAGGGTGGGAACGCAGCAAGGGTATTAGGTTGTAGCGGTGCGATGTAGGTAGCTTGCCTTTTTTTGTACACTAAAGTTTCTTCTTTTTTTAGGTGCAATCTCCTTTTATTTATTTGTTATTTTGTAATCTATGAATAGAAAAGTGGTATTAATTACGGGTGGTTCTTCAGGAATAGGAAGATCTGTAGGGTGTTTTTTGGTAAAAAATGGCTATACTGTTTATGGTACTACTAGAAATACTCAAAAATATCCAGATTTTAATGATTTTAATTTGTTGCAAATGGATGTTAGAGATAAGCAAAGTGTTTCTATGGCTCTAAAGCAATTAATTGAAAAAGAAAAAAAGATAGATGTAGTAATAAATAATGCTGGTATTGGTATTACCGGAGCCATTGAAGAGACTCCCAATGAAGAAATTATAAATGCTTTTAATACTAATTTTAATGGCCCTATTAATGTAATAAAAGGTGTGCTGCCTTTTATGAGAAAACAAAATAGTGGTTTAATAATTAACATAACTTCAATTGCTGGTTATATGGGTTTGCCGTACAGAGGTATTTATTCAGCAACAAAAGGGGCTTTAAATATTGTGACGGAAACATTGCGTTTAGAAACTAAAGATTTTGGTATTCATATTACTAGTCTTGCTCCAGGAGATTTTGCTACAAATATTGCGGCAGGGCGTTACCATTCTCCAGTGTTAAAAGGCTCTCCGTATGAAAATGCATACAAGCAAACATTAAAAGCAATAAATGATGATGTAGATAGTGGAAAGAATCCTATTTTGGTAGCTAAAGCTGTTTTAAAGATTATAAGAACTTCAAAACCAAAAGTTCATTATAGAGTTGGTTCTTTTTTGCAAAAATTTTCTATTGTTATAAAAAAAGTGCTACCAAGTAAGCTTTATGAGAAAATGCTTTTATGGCATTCTAATCTTTAGATTTTCTTGTAAATATTAGCAAAGGCATTAACTATTTTAGAATCCTCTGTAATTATACATTTGTTTAATGGATATATAATTAAAGATTTAGTAAGTTCTTCAAAATCATCCGTAGTATATTGGTTTTTTGTATCTAGTTGATTGCTCTCAATTATAGCTTTCCAACTATCTGTATTAGTTTTAAAGTTAATTCCAACAAATTTATAATTAGGTTTTGAAGCTTTTAATTTTGCTACTCTTTTAAAAATATTATTGTAATGATTCTTGTTTGTTTCTGACCAAAAATAGAAAACCACTTTTTTATCTTTTCCTATTTCTTGTAAGGTAGTGTTGTCTCCATTAGTATTTTTAACAACTATATTAGGAATGTTGTTATTTGGTTGAATATTTTTTATGCCTATATATAAATCGTCAATTTCTTTAATGTGTCTGTTACTTCCAGAAAGTTTATGAAACTCTTCAATAAAAGCTTCATTGTTTTTTTCTATATCATTTGTTCTAAGTAAATAGTCAAAAGCAACATTTCTAAAGAGGTTGTCTTTAAGTTCTTTTTCTACAACTATACTGTCTATAAGGTGTAATTTATGTTTACTAAAATGAAATTTATTTTTTATTTCATTATTTTCTATTTTACATTTATGCGAACAAGTGGTGTATGATAGGTTTCCAAAATGAGATCGCATAAAGTTGTAATACGGTCTTAAGTAGTTTAACTGGTTATTGTTAAAAGAAATATTTTTTCTGTAATCGTAAAAATTATTTGGAAGTTCTGTTAATTTACTCTGTTTTGTATATTTTCTGTGATCAAAAGGATACCTTTCTTTGTATCTATAATAGGTATAATTAATGCTTGCTTCTGCAATATTATATGCATTTTGCGACAAGGTTCCTTCGTTTTTTAATGTATTAAGCGAAGTTATTTTTTTCTCTTGTAGAGAATTAATTTTTTCTATAAAATCGGCAGGTTCTAGTGCATTATATTTTTTGCGAACTAATTGCTCTTCTTTTTCATTGCTTAAAAATATATCTAATAAAAAGTTGTTAATTTCTTCTCCTTTTCCTGTAAACACAAGAGATTCATCAAAATCAACAGTATTTAAACGTATCATTAAACTATCTCCGGGTTCTATATAAACATACTGGTGTTCAGGTGCATGTTTAAAATTATATAACCCCATAGGTATAGAGTCTAAAGAAAAAGAAAACCTATTATTAGCATTTAGTAAAGCAGAGTCTATTACTTTTTCACCTTTGTGTAATACTACATACTTACTAGTCGGATTCACAATTTCTCCTGCAAAAAAAACGCTTGGGGAACCCTTTTCTACTGTATTACAACTTGCTAATAATAAAATAAAACAATAAAGTAAATTTTTATTCATGTGCAAATAGTTACAATGTAACACTCAAAAATAAGGAACACTTAGTGTCTATGCTGTTAATAGCGAGTTAAAAAAATAAAAGTTACGTTAATATATTATTTAATATGGAGTATAAGAATATTGGTTTTAGGGAATAAAATTCTCTATTTTTGCACGAAATTTAAAAGAGAAAAATATGCTATCGGTATCTAATTTATCTGTACAGTTTGGGAAGAGAGTTTTGTTTGATGAAGTAAATGTAGCCTTTACACAAGGAAATTGTTATGGGGTAATTGGAGCTAACGGAGCAGGAAAATCTACCTTTTTAAAGATACTTTCTGGACAAATAGAGCCAACCTCTGGACATGTGCATTTAGAACCAGGAAAACGTATGTCTATTTTAGAGCAAAACCATAATGCATCTGACGAGTTTACTGTTTTAGAAGCTGTGGTAATGGGAAATAAACCTCTTTTTGAAATTAAAAAAGAGATAGATGCATTGTATGCAGATTACACAGATGAAAATGCAGATAGAATAGGGGAGCTACAAGTGCAGTTTGAAGAAATGAATGGCTGGAACGCAGATAGTAGTGCTGCGGCATTATTATCTAATTTAGGTATTGTTGCAGATTTACATTATACCTTAATGTCAGAAATGGATCCAAAACTAAAAGTAAGAGTGCTATTAGCACAAGCTTTATTTGGTTCTCCTGACGTATTAATAATGGATGAGCCTACTAACGATCTAGATTTTGAAACTATAAACTGGTTAGAAAACTTTCTTGCAGACTACGAAAACACTGTAATAGTAGTTTCTCATGATAGGCACTTTTTAGATACAGTTTGTACGCATATTGGAGATATAGATTTTGGTAAAATGAACCTGTATTCTGGTAACTACACTTTTTGGTACGAGAGTAGCCAATTAGCAGCAAGACAAAGAGCGCAGCAGAACAAAAAATCGGAAGAAAAAGCTAAAGAGCTACAAGAGTTTATTATGCGTTTTAGTGCAAACGTAGCAAAAAGTAAGCAGGCAACTTCTAGAAAGAAAATGCTTTCTAAATTAAAAGTGGAAGATATAAAACCATCTAGTAGAAGATATCCTGCAATAATTTTTGAAAGAGAACGAGAGGCAGGAGACCAAATTTTAAATATAGAAGGCTTATCCGCATCATCTGAAGATGGCGATTTATTATTTAAAGATGTAAATATAAACTTAGCAAAAGGGGATAAGGTTGCAATATTTTCAAAAGATTCTAGAGCAACAACAGCTTTTTACGAAATAATTAATGCAAATAAAAAAGCAGATAGTGGGGAGTTTCAATGGGGTGTTACAACAAACCAATCTTATCTTCCTGCAGATAATTCTTCTTTCTTTAACCAAAATATAAGTTTGGTAGATTGGTTACGCCAATGGGCAAAAACAGAAGAAGAAAGAGAAGAAGTGTTTATTAGAGGCTTTCTTGGAAAAATGCTTTTTAGTGGCGAAGAGGCTCTAAAAAAATGTACAGTACTTTCTGGAGGCGAAAAAGTACGTTGTATGTTAAGTAGAATGATGATGTTACGAGCAAACGTTGTTATGTTAGATGAGCCTACTAATCACCTTGATCTAGAAAGTATTACAGCATTTAACAACTCTTTAAAGAACTTTAAGGGAACAGTGTTGTTTACTACACATGATCATGAATTTGCGCAAACTGTAGCAGATAGGGTAATAGAATTAACTCCTAAAGGCAACATTGATCGTTATTTAACGTTTGATGAATATATGTCTGATAAGACTATAAAGGAGCAGCGCGCTAAAATGTACGCGGAATAATTGCCTAATATCTCTTATTAGACTCCAAATTTTATTGCTATGAAAACCTATACCTACTTATGGGGGATTTTTGCATTTATAATTTTAGGGTGTAATAAATCTTCTAATGATAAAGATGCAAACGAAGAAGTTAACGTAGAAACTTCTTATTCTATATTAATTAATACCAATAACTCATTAACAACAACATTGCTAAATGCAGATGCTAGTGCAATGTCTGTAAGTTCAGAAACCAGTAATTTTGATGCAATAGAGGCCTCTTTAGTACAATATAAAGACAATGGCAACTATTTTTTTTATAAAAATATATCAGATTGCGATGGGGAAATTATTCAATATGATTTTTTAAATGAAGCACAAGAGAGTGTAGATGTTTTTCCGGATCTGTTAGATTGTGAATTGGAGGTTTTGTCTATTCTTAGTACAGATAACGCTTTCTATGTTGCTTATAACATTGCGGTTGTAAATATGCCTTCAAAGTATATAGTTAGAAAAATTAATAGAAATACAGCAGAATTTAGTTTTGTAGAGGTAGAGCTATCAAAAAAACCATTGCAAATGGCTTTTTCTAATAATAGATTATTTGTTTTATTGTTAGATGAAGATATTACTAATGAAAATGAAGTGGTAGTAATAAGTAATTCTAGTTTTAGTATAATTAATACACAAGGGCTAGGGTATGATGTAAAAAAAATATTTACAGATGCAAATGATAATATAATTTTATCTTATGATGAGCTACATGCTGTTTTAGATAAAGAAACTTTAGCAATTAATTATATACGATATGGAGAAGGGGCAGAACCTAATTTTGCAGATTCTCAAATACTTTATTTAGACTCTGTAGGAAAGTTGTACTATAGTATGCAAGCAGAAGATTTGTTAACGGAAAGTATACCAGCGGTATATGATTTAAAAAACAATTTAGCTACACTGTATATTTATGAAAACTTTTTAACTTCTGCACAATTACAAGTAGAGTATAAAATTGAGGCTACAACTGTTTTGTCCTATGATGAGGAAAACAATATACTTTTGGTTGGTTATAAGAAATCTGGTGACCAAAATTTAGGAGGTATATTAAGAATAAAACCAGCACCAAATTTAGAGTTTATAGACAATATAAACTTAACAGGTATCCCATATGATATTATAGTGCATTAAACCATTGTAAATTAATTATTAAGAAACAATTTTTGTATTCAAAAAAGGCTTTATTTTTTTGGATATGCGAACAATGTTTGTATCTTGTCGATGAAAATGAACCATTAGTCGATTAACCCTCGATTTTATTACACCACACTCTAGACTCTATATGAATATTAAAGTTCCCCAATTGCTGGCAGTTGCTTTATTGTTTACTGTATTTAGCTCAGCTCAAAATAAAATCTCCGAAAGCAAAAAAAGTAAAACTTTAGAAATGAACCCCGAGCTTTCTATAAGTAAAAATACAAGCTCTTCTAAAAATTATTCAACGTTAATGGCGGTTATAAAAGCTGCGGACTTAGAAGAAACTTTAAATTATGATGGTCCATATACTGTTTTTGCACCCTCTGATTTAGCTTTTAATAGTTTAACAAATGTAAAATCGTTATTAAAATCAGAAAGTAAAAAAGAAGTATATACATTACTTACGCATCATATTGTTGCAGGTAATTTAAGCGCATCTAAAATTTTAAAAGCAATGTGCAGGGGAAATGGTGTGGCGTCTTTTACTACAATATTGGGTAATAAATTAGAGGCTACAATGAAAGGGACAGATATTTTTTTAACGGATGAGTTTGGTAATACCGCTAAAATTATAGCCGCAGATGCTAATCAATGTAATGGTGTAATACATGAGATTGATAGCGTGTTTGTACCCAATAAAATATAAGTAAAATTACTTACCTAAGTTCTGCTCCTAAATCATTTTCAAACTTATATTTTAGCTTGTTCATGATTTTGTCAATTTGCTTGTCTGTTAACGTGTTTTTATTATCCTGAAGGGTAAAACTAACAGCGTAAGATTTTTTTCCAGAAGCTAGTTTTTTTCCAGTATATACATCAAAAAGAGAAACATTTTTAAGTAATTTCTTTTCTGTTTGTAACGCAATATCGTGTATTTCTTTAAAAGTTACCTTGTCATCTAGTAATAGAGCAAAATCTCTTTTTACCTCTGGGTATTTAGGAATTTCTTTATAAACTATACTAGAGTTAGTAGCTAGATTTAATATGGAATCCCAATTGAAATTTGCAAAAAGAATATTTTGTTTTATGTCAAAACTTTTAGTTATGCTTTTTTGAATAATACCAAACTCTACAATTTTATTACGCTTATACTCTATAGATAAACCTTCGGTATAGTCTGTATTTTCTATAGGTTTTTCGTTGGTATTAGTAATGCCTATGCGCTCTAAAATACTATTAACAATTGCTTTTAAATAGAAAAAGTCAGATTTTTTGGTTTCTTCTATCCAATTTTGGTCATTTTTATTTCCACTTAATAATAGACTTAAGTATTTATTTTCAACTCTTTTTTCGTTATAAATTGCGTAAGTTTTTCCAAATTCAAATAAATGTAAATTAGATTTTTTACGATTTATGTTATAAGAAGCAACTTCTAAAGCAGAAAATAAAGGAGACTGTCTTAGTATAGATAAGTCAGTACTTAAAGGGTTCATTATTTTTACAGAGTTATCTGCAGATAGTTCTTTAGATAAAGAGACATATTCAGGAGAAATAAGACTGTTCGTCATTATTTCAAAAAAACCTTTGGATGCTAAAACATTACCAATAATATTTTGGATTTTGTGGTCGTCGAACTTACTGGTAGCAGCAATAGAGGCATTAAGTTTTTGCGTAAAATGGACGTTGTTGTAGCCATAAACTCTTAATATTTCTTCAATAACATCTACTGGTCTTTGTACATCTACTCTATACGAAGGTACCACTAATCCTAAACCAGCTTCGGTAACATTCATTACTTTTATATCTAATGATGTTAGTATAGATTTTATAGTGTCTATAGGTATTTCTTGTCCAATTAATTGGTGTACTTTATTAAAAGGTAAGAAAACCTCAAAATCTTTGGTTTTATTTGGGTAAAAATCGATAATGTCAGAGGTTATTTCTCCACCTGCAATTTCTTTAATTAAAAGTGCTGCTCTTTTTAAGCTATATTCTACATTTTCAATATCTATACCTCTTTCAAATCTAAAAGAAGCATCTGTATTTAAACCGTGTCTTTTTGCAGTTTTTCTAATAGAAACAGGATTAAAATAGGCACTTTCTATAAATATAGATGTTGTGTTTTCTGTAACTCCAGAATGTATTCCACCAAAAACTCCTGCTATACACATTGGTTTTTCAGAATCGCAAATCATTAAATCTTCATCGTGTAATTCTCTTTCAACACCATCTAAAGTGGTAAATTTTGTTCCTTTAGGAAGTGTTTTAACAACAATTTTATTTCCTTTAATTTTTGCGGCATCAAATGCATGTAAAGGCTGTCCTAGTTCATGCAAAACATAATTTGTAGCATCTACTAAATTATTTTTTGGCGTTATTCCAATTGCATTTAATCTATTTTTTAACCAGTCTGGGGAAGGTTGCACTATTAGATTACTCATAGTTACACCAGCATATCTAGGGGCTAGCTCACTTTTTTCTATAGTAACGTCAATTTTTAAAGAACGGTTGTCAACATTAAAGTTACTTACCGGTGGGGTAATTAATTCTATTTCTACTTCTTTTTGTTTTAGTCCGGCTTTTAAATCTCTTGCTACGCCGTAATGGCTCATAGCATCTGCTCTGTTGGGGGTTAATCCTATTTCAAAAACCTCATCATTCTCTATATCAAAAATTTCAGCGCATGGGGTTCCGGGTGTTAACTTGTCAGATAAAATCATAATACCATCGTGGCTTTCTCCAATATTAAGCTCATCTTCGGCACAAATCATACCATGACTTTCTTCTCCTCTTATTTTCCCTTTTTTAATGGTCCAACTTTCTCCTTCTTTAGTGTAAAGAGTTGTTCCAATAGTGGCTACAGGAACTTTTTGACCTACAGCTACGTTAGGTGCGCCACAAACTATTTGTATTGGAGCATCACCTCCTATGTCTACAGTTGTAACCTTAAGTTTATCTGCATTGCTGTGCTTTTCGCAGCTAAGTACATGACCAACAACTACACCAGATAAACCGCCTTTTACAGATTCAAAAGTAGAAACACCTTCTACCTCTAAACCAAGATCTGTTAGTAATTCTGCTGTTTTTTGGGAGTCCCAATCTATTTTGATAAACTGTTTTAACCAGTTGTAAGAAATATTCATTAGTTGTATTTAAAGCTTGTAAAGATAAAACAATGGAATAAGACATTCAATAGGGAATGCTACTCAATTTTATTTTTTCTGATAATGAAGTTTAAGAAATAAAAAATTACGGAATAGTTTTATATGATTGTAGATTTTCCTAATCCTATATTTTCGTCATTAATATTTAGATCATCTGTGTCATCGGTAATATTGTTTGCAATAAAATCTCCGACATAATCTGTGCCATATTTGCTACTACCTAAAATATCTGGGGTAACAATTTTTTTTGAAAAAGATTTTAAAACTGCAGTTATTACAGCGTTAGCTTCTTCTTCTAAATCAAAATGTTGTAATAACATAGCAACACTTAGTATAGATGCTATGGGGTTTGCAATATTTTTTCCTTTTGCTTGCGGGTAAGACCCATGTATAGGTTCAAACATAGCATGACCTAAACCAACAGAAGAAGAGGGGAGTAAACCAACGGATCCAGATATAGCACTACCTTGATCAGATAAAATGTCTCCAAACATATTATCTGCTAATATTACATCAAATTCATTTGGGTGTAATATCATATTTACAGCAGCATTGTCCATAAACATGCAATTTAGAGTTACTTCAGGATAGCTAGTAGCTATATTGCTTACAACTCTTCTCCATAGTCTAGATGTTTCTAGAATATTTGCTTTGTCTACTAATGTTAGTTTTTTACGTCTGCTTTTTGCGGCTTTAAAAGCCAAATGAGCAATTCTGCTAATTTCTTTTTCAGAGTATTCGCAAGTATCTAGAGCTTTTGTTTGGTCGTCACTTACTTTTTTGTTTCCAAAGTAAATTCCACCAGTTAGCTCTCTGTAAATAACTAAATCTGTATCTAAAATGTTTTTTTTATTAAGGGGAGATAATTTTGCTAAAGCAGGAAAAACTTTTACAGGCCTAATATTAGCAAATAAATTTAGTTCTTCTCTTAATTTAAATAAACCTTGTTCTGGCCATATTTTAGATTCAGGATTTTGATCATATTCAGGGGTTCCTATTGCTCCAAATAAAATTGCATCAGAATTTTTACAAATTTTTAATGTTTTTTCGGGTAATGGTTCTCCTGTTTTTTTTATTGCAACAGCTCCTATGTCTGCTTTTGTAAAAGAAAAAGTGTGTCCAAAATTATGTTCTATTGCTTGCAAGCACTTTACAGATTGCGCCATAACTTCTGGGCCAATTCCGTCTCCGCCTAATACTGCAATATTTAAATACATTAGCTAATAGCTTTAATATTAATACCGCTAGTTTCTATAATTTCATGAATATCGTTATCAATAATTTCTTTCTTAATATCAGCATACTTTAAAAATTCTTGATAAACAGTATCTAATTGAGTTTTAGTAAGCTCATACCCAACAATTTTAGCTCTATATGCTAAAGCAGCACGACCACTTCTTGCGGTTAAAATTATAGAAGACTCATTAACACCTACATCTGCAGGATCTATAATTTCATAAGTTTCTCTATTTTTTATAACACCATCTTGGTGTATTCCAGAACTATGTGCAAAAGCATTTGCGCCAACAATTGCTTTGTTTGGTTGTACCATCATTCCCATTTTTTGAGAAACCATTAAGCTGGTACTATTTAATAATTTACTATTTATGTTTGTGTCTAGTCCTAAAGTAGGGTGTTGTCTTAAAATCATAACAACTTCTTCTAGAGCAGTGTTACCAGCACGTTCGCCAATACCGTTTATGGTACATTCAATTTGTCTAGCACCGTTAATTACTCCGGCTATAGAGTTTGCAGTAGCAAGCCCTAAATCGTTATGACAGTGGCAAGAAAGGGTTGCTTTATGTATGCCAGCAACATTTTCTTTTAAGTATTTCATTTTTGCACCATACTCATCTGGTAAACAATAACCAGTTGTATCAGGAATGTTTAAAACCGTTGCTCCAGCTTTTACTACGGCTTCACATACACGAGCCAAAAACTCATTATCTGTACGGCCAGCATCCTCTGCATAAAATTCAACATCTTCCACAAAAGTTTTTGCATATTTTACAGCACTTACAGCGCGTTCTATAATAGCATCTTTATTAGAGTTGAATTTGTATTTTATATGCGACTCTGAAGTGCCAATACCAGTATGTATTCTAGGTATACGGGCAGGTTTTAATGCTTCTGCAGCAACTTCAATATCTTTTTTAACAGCTCTAGTTAAACCACAAACTGTAGCGTTTTTAATTATTTTAGAGATATTTAATACAGAATTAAAATCACCAGGACTAGAAATAGGAAAACCAGCCTCTATAATATCTACTCCTAAAAAATCTAGGCGTTCTGCTATTACTAATTTTTGTTCAGCGTCTAACTTACATCCAGGAACTTGTTCTCCATCTCTAAGAGTGGTGTCAAAAATTTGTACTTTATCTTTACTCATTATATTTGCGTAATTTTATCTAGTCATTACGAATATATGACCATTACCTTAAAGTAACTAAGTTATGAATAAACATTTACAATGTTAATATACTTTTTAGTTATGTTAAGTTATTGATAAACAATTATATAAACTATTTTTTTTACGATGACAAATGTGCATAAAGATGCTTTGTTCGTTTTAGTTAAGTCCCTTTCTAAGTCAGAGAAGCGACAGTTTAAGCTTTACGTTGGAAGATTAGGTGTTAATTCTGACGCTAAATTTTTAGCTTTATTTAATTTATTAGACAAAAGTAAACTCTATAACGAGAAAAATATATTAGAGAGTGGTATTGTAAAAAAAGAGCAATTATCTAACCTAAAAGCACACCTTTATAAACAAATATTGGTAAGCTTACGTTTAAATCCTGTTAATCAGAATATAAGAGTGCAAATACGCGAGCAATTAGACTTTGCTACTATTTTATATCAGAAAGGCTTATATAAACAAAGTCTTAAAATACTAGATAAGGTAAAAACTACTGCAATAGATAATGAAGAAAAAAATATAGCGTATGAAATTGTGGAGCTAGAAAAACTTATAGAAACACAATTTATAACAAGAAGTATTCCGGATAGAGCTAATGAGTTGGCTTTACAGGCAAAAAAATTATCAGGACAAAATGTAATGACAAGTAAGCTTTCTAACTTGTCTTTGCAATTGTATGGTATGATGCTTAAAGTTGGATATGTTAAGAGTGATGAAAGCTACAAAATGGTACAAGACTATTTTGAAAAACATTTACCAAAATATAAAATTGAAGACTTAGGCTTTAGAGAAAAATTATGGTTATACAAAGCGCATTTATGGTATAGTTTTTTAATTCAAGATTTTCTTTCTTGTTATAAATATGCAAACAAGTGGGTAGATTTATTTTATGAAAATAAAGATATGATTTATTTAAACCCTGTGTTTTTTATAAAAGGGAATCATTACTTATTGGAATCTTTATTTTATGTAAAGTATAGTTCTCAATTTAAACAAACTCTACAAAAGCTTGAAGCAATGTTAGAGTCTAGAAGTTTTCCAAAAAACGACAATATTAATTCTTTGGCGTTTTTGTATTTAAATGCAAATAAATTAAATCAGCATTTTTTAGAAGGAACTTTTGAAAAAGGACTGTATTTGGTAAAGATTGTGGAGTATGGTATAAATAAGCATAAAGATCGTATAGATGCCCATCATGTAATGGTGTTATATTATAAAATAGCATGTTTGTATTTTGGTATTGGCGACAATAAATCTTGTATACTTTATTTAAAGAAAATTATAGAAAACAAAAATTTAAAAATGCGTGAAGATTTAATGTGTTTTGCGCGTGTTTTAAGTTTAGTTGCTCATTATGAGGCAGGTATGGATTATCATTTAGAAGTACAGTTAAAGAGTACATATAAGTTTTTATTAAAAATGAATGATATGCATGCCGTACAAAAAGAGATGATAAAGTTCTTACGTAATTTAGGAAATATATATCCGCACGAATTAAGAGATGAGTTTTTAAAACTTTATGCAGAATTAAAAAAGTATGAAGATCATCCGTATGAAAAAAGAGCCTTTTTGTACTTAGATATTATTTCTTGGTTAGAAAGTCATTTAGAAGATAAGCCAGTTTCTCAAATTATAAGAGAAAAAGCATTGGCATTAAAAAGATAATGAAAAATACCTCTAAGAATAGTATACATTTTGGCCATTTATTGGAAATAAATTTGGCCATGTTATTTGTTAGTACTTCTGGTCCATTAGCAAGATACGTGCAATTACCTGCAATGGTCATTATTTGTGTTAGAGCTATAATTGCATGTTTCTTATTATATTTTTACTGTAGGTATAAAAAAGTTTCTTTTTACGTTGCGGTAAAAGATAGAATTCCACTTGTAATAAGTGGACTTTTTTTATGTATTCATTGGGTAACTTATTTCTATTCTTTGCATTTATCTAATGTAGCTATAGGAATGTTGTCTTTATTTACATATCCAGTGATTACAGCATTTTTAGAGCCTTTTGTTTTAAAAACAAAATTTGAAAAAATGCACCTACTTTTAGCATTTTTAGTGCTATTAGGTATTTTTTATTTAGCTCCAAATTTTGATTTAGAAAGTAATTACACTAAAGCAATAGGTTTAGGTTTACTTTCTGCTTTTATTTATGCTTTAAGAAATTTACTTTTAAAGAAAAGTGTTGCTAGTTACAATGGTTCTAGTTTAATGTTCTATCAGGTAGCAATAGCGGGTTTTGTTTTGCTTCCAACATTATTTTTTACAGATGTTAGTTTAGTTATAGAGCAATGGATGCCTCTATTGGCTTTGGCACTTTTAACAACAGCAATAGGACATACGTTGTTTTTAAATAGTTTTAAAAATTTTTCTATTACCAGCGCAAGTATTTTAGGGAGTGTTCAGCCAATTTATGGTATAATATTAGGAGTCCTTTTTTTGCATGAAGTTCCTACTTGGAGAACTATAATAGGAGGGGGCTTAATATTAAGTTCTGTTGTAGTTGAAAGTATTAGGTCTATGAAAAAATAGGGGGTAAAATATTAATTAGTGGCGTTCCAAACAGGATCGTTTGGTGTAGGTGCTAATATAGTAATAGGTTCTTTTTTTACAGGGTGTATAAAAGATAATTTTCTGGCATGTAGGTGTATACTACCGTCTTTATTACTACGGTTAAACCCATATTTTAAATCTCCTTTAATTGGACAACCAATGGCGGTTAATTGTGAGCGTATTTGATGGTGTCTTCCTGTTTTTAAATCTATTTCAAGTAAATAAAAGTTGTCTAGTTTTTTAATAAGCTTGTATTCTAAAATAGCTTTTTTGCTATCTGTAACTTCTTTTTTATTTGCGTAAGATTTATTTTGTTTTGTATTTCTTTTTAACCAGTGGGTTAAAGTGCTGACTTCTTTTTCTGGTTTGTTTTTTACTATTGCCCAATATGTTTTTTGAGCTTCCTTTTCTGCAAATAGTTTATTTAATCTGGGTAGAGCCTTAGAGGTTCTTGCAAAAACTACAATGCCCGATGTAGGCCTGTCTAACCTATGTGCTACACCTAAATATACATTGCCAGGCTTGTTGTATTTTATTTTAATGTATTTTTTTACAATATCACTTAATGGCGTATCGCCTGTTTTGTCTCCTTGTACAATATCACCTGGTCTTTTATTAATGGCAATAATATGGTTGTCCTCATAAAGAACTTGTAGATTATTAGCATTAGAAAGTGTTTTAATAGCCACTAAATTTCAAGGTTTTTATAACGAATAGAAATAAACAAAATTATAAGAGCACCTATAGTTACAGAAACGTCTGCCATATTAAAAACGCCTGTTTTTATAAAGCCAATCTTTATATGAAAAAAGTCTGTAACAGAATTATACAAGATACGATCTATAAGATTTCCTATTCCGCCACCAATAACAAAAGCAAATGCTATAGATAGGGTGGTGTTTAAGTGTGTTTTTAATAAGGTTCTATAGAGTATTACAAGTAAAACTATAACCGGTATTCCTTGTAATAAAATACGTTTAATAATAGGAGGTAGGTTTTCTCCAAAACCAAGCATTGCACCAGTATTTTCAACGTTTGTTAAAATAAAATTATCTCCAATTACTTCAATATAATCTTCAGGTATAACATTGTTACGAACTATGTTTTTAGAAATTTGATCGCATCCAATATTAAGTAAAACCACTATTAAAATTAAGGCTCTTTTTGTTAGTTTAGTTAATGGCATACATTAATATTGCTCTTCATCATTAGGAAAATCTTTACTTTTTACGTCATCAACATAGTTCGAAATTGCAGCACTCATTTCGTCATAAAGATTCATGTATCTACGTAAAAAACGAGGATTAAATTCGTGTGTCATACCTAATAAGTCATGAATAACTAAAACTTGTCCATCTGCATGTTTTCCTCCACCAATACCAATGGTAGGTATAGAAATACTTTCAGATACTTTTTTAGTTAAATCTGCAGGTATTTTTTCTACTACAACACCAAAACAGCCTATTTTTTCTAGCATTTTAGCATCTTTCATTAATTTTTCTGCTTCTTCTTCTTCTTTAGCGCGTACGGTATAGGTGCCAAATTTGTATATAGATTGTGGTGTTAGCCCTAAATGCCCCATTACAGGAATACCGGCATTTAAAATTCTTTTTATAGACTCTTTAATTTCTAATCCGCCTTCTAATTTAACCGCATGAGCGCCACTCTCTTTCATTATTCTAATAGCAGAACGCAAAGCCTCTTTGGGGTCACTTTGGTAACTACCAAAAGGTAAATCTACAACCACCAACGCTCTTTTAACAGCGCGTATTACAGAAGATGCGTGGTATATCATTTGATCCAGAGTTATTGGTAAAGTTGTTTCATGGCCAGCCATAACATTACTAGCGGAATCTCCTACTAATATTACATCTACATTAGCAGCATCTACAATTTTTGCCATAGAGTAATCATAAGCAGTAAGCATAGATATTTTTTCGCCATTTTTTTTCATATCCACAAGGGACTTTACAGTAACTCTTTTATATTCTTTTTTTGCTGTAGACATTCGTGTTTTTTTAAGTTTGATAAAAATAAGGAGATTTGTTTAATTCTATAAGGTTCTTACATATAAATTGTAAAAGGTGTGTTGTAAAATAGTAGCTTTAACAATCGCTTAAATACACGCCTACGGCTAAACCTCCTTTAGAAGTTTCTTTGTATTTAGAGCTCATATCTTTAGCAGTTTCCCACATGGTATTAACTACTTTGTCTAAAGGTACTTTTGCGTCTTCTGGTTTAGAGCTAAGTGCAAGTTCTGCAGCATTAATGGCTTTTATGGCTCCCATAGAGTTACGTTCAATACATGGTATTTGTACTAATCCACCAATAGGATCACAGGTTAACCCTAAATGGTGTTCCATGGCAATTTCCGCAGCCATAAGTACTTGTTCTGGAGAACCACCTAATACCTCTGTTAAAGCTGCAGCAGCCATTGCAGAAGAAACACCAATTTCTGCTTGGCAACCACCCATGGTTGCAGATATGGTAGCACCTTTCTTAAAAATACTACCTATTTCTCCTGCAACTAGAAGAAATTTTTTAATATGTTCAAAAGAACCTTCATGATTTTCTATAACTAAATAATACATAAGTACGGCTGGTACTACTCCAGCGCTACCATTGGTAGGTGCGGTAACTACTCTTCCAAGAGAAGCGTTTACTTCATTTACGGCTAAAGCAAAACAACTAACCCATTTTAAAATTTGCCTAAATTTTACTTCTGTTTTTCGGATTGTATTTAACCATTCGTGTGGAGAAGTGTATGGTAGTTCTCCTTTTAAAGAGTTGTGTATATCATATGCTCTACGGGTAACATTAAGCCCTCCTGGTAGTTTTCCTTCGGTATGGCAACCAGTATACATACATTCTAGCATAGTGTTCCAGATACGACGTAATTCTTTGTCTATGTGTGCATTTGTATTAAGAGATTTTTCGTTTTCTAAAACAATTTCAGAAACACTTTTATTCTCGTTTTTACAAAATTTTAGTAACTGCTCTCCAGTAGCAATAGGAAAAGGAAATTGCTTAAATAATGCTATATTTTTTTCTGTTTTATTAAGCGCCTCTTTAACTACAAAGCCACCACCAATAGAGTAATACGTAGAGCTGATTTTTTCGCCAAATTCAAGTGTAGCTTCAAATGTTATTCCGTTAGCATGAAAAGGAAGAAACTCTTTTTTAAAAATAATGTTTTTTTCAGGGTTAAAAGGGAGTGTAATTTCTCCGTTAAGCTCAATAAGTTTTTCTTCTTTAATTTTGCATACAATTGTGGTTATGTTTGCTATAGGTATATATTCTGGGTCTTGTCCGGATAAACCGAGCATTAAAGCATAATCTGTAGCATGCCCTTTTCCGGTTAAAGAAAGAGAACCATAAATGTATATGTTTACAGCAGAAACTTGTGTAAATACGTTTTCTTGTTTTAATTCTTTTATCCATTTTTCTGCGGCACGCCACGGACCAAGAGTGTGGGAACTAGATGGGCCAATTCCAATCTTAAGCATATCAAAAGTACTTATAGACTCCATAATTTGTTTACTGTAATTATAACTTAATAGGTAAATATACCAACTAATTTTACTTTCTGTACTACTTATTTTTACGGATATATTCCAAAAATAAGTAATATATCCATATTTTTGTGCCATGGAAACATTTTCTCACGGTAAGCTTAAAAAACTAGAAAGGCAGCATACGCCAGAAGTGTCTAAACAAACGGGGTTTCCAAGTCCTGCTACACATTATATGGAACCTAAAATAAGTTTAGATCAAGAGTTAATTACAAACAACGATGCTACATTTTATGTACGTATAGATAGTAATGCATTAAAAGAGTTTGCTATTTTTAAGAATGATGTTTTAATTATAGACCGTTCTTTTTACCCAAAAGAAAATAGTTTAGCTATGGTTATTATAGAGGGAGAGTTTAAAGTAATTAGAGTGGAACTAGAAAAGAATAAAGAATTTACGCTTTGGGGGGTTATTACGTATATAATACATTCTTGTAAATGATAGCATTAGTAGATTGTAATAGCTTTTACGCTTCATGTGAATTGGTTTTTAGGCCAGATTTAATAGGTAAGCCTGTGGTGGTATTGAGTAATAATGATGGTTGTATTATTGCGGCAAATAAAGAAGCAAAGGCGCTAACCAAAATTCCAATGTTTGAGCCTGTATTTAAAATAAAAAAACAGCTTATAGCTAACAAAGTGATTTTTTTTTCTTCAAATTATACGTTGTATGGAGAAATGTCGCAACGGGTGGTTAATATATTAAGAACTTTTTCTTCAAAAGTAGAAATATATAGCATAGACGAGTCTTTTATAGATCTAAGCGATGTTCCTGAGGAGATGTTAGAAGAATATGGGCATCAAATAAAAAATACTATTTATAGATTAACAGGTTTACCAGTAGGTGTAGGTATTGCTAAAACAAAAGGGCTATCTAAATTAGCTAATAAGATGTCTAAAAAAATTCCGAACAAAAATCATGTTTGCGTTATAAAATCAGAAGAAGAAAGGGTAGAAGCCCTTAAATGGTGTGCTGTTAAAGATGTTTGGGGTATTGGTAGAAAACATAGTAAGCGTGTTATGGCATTAGGAGTAGCTTCTGCATATGACTTTACGCAATTACCATTGGCATGGGTGCGTAAAGAAATGACTGTAGTAGGGGAGCGTACATGGCGAGAACTAAGAGGAGAATCTGTAATGGAATTTGTTACAGAGCCTAAAAAGAAAAAGGCAATAGGTACAGCAAAATCTTTTGGAAAAAAATTAGAAAATTTAGATATAATAGAAGAAGCATGCTCTTATTATGTAGGAGAGGTTGCCGAAGTTTTACGAGCGCAAAATTCTTGTGCAGGAGCTATACATGTTTTTTTAATGACAAATTACTTTAGTGCAAGAGATAGTCAGTACTCTAAAGGTATTACAGTAAAATTAGCAACTCCTACCAACGACACTTTTATTTTGGTAACAGAAGCAAAAAAGGCATTACATCTTATATATAAAAAAGGCTATCGTTATAAAAAAGTAGGAGTTAACCTTTTAAGTATTACTCCAGAAAAACATGTGCAGGCTAATTTGTTTGAACCACCTTCTGCATCAAAAAAAGCGCTAACAAAAGTAGTAGATGATTTAAACATAAAGTTTGGAAAATTAAAAGTTGCTTCTGCATTAATAGGTACACGAGTAAAAGAGTGGGAACTTATAAAAGAAGAGCGTAGCCCACGCTATACTACACAGTGGAAAGAAATACTTACATTAAAAGACAAAGTAAAGTAATAGCGGCATAGCATACTTGTCATAAAACCATAAGAATAAGAGTGTAAAAGTAGTTGTAATGGCAGTAGTAGCAGGTTTCTTTTGCTTGTAAACTTTAGTTAGTAGTCTAAAAATGACAACCTGTCAGTTTTTTTTGCTTGGCATATTGTTTGTCATTTACAAATCGATATAAAAAATTGCACTAATAATTTAAAACATATATAATGAGCAAAATTATAGGTATAGATTTAGGAACAACCAATTCATGTGTTTCTGTAATGGAAGGTAATGAGCCAGTTGTAATCCCTAATGCCGAAGGAAAAAGAACAACACCGTCTGTAATAGCTTTTGTAGAAGGTGGAGAAATTAAAGTTGGTGACCCTGCAAAAAGACAAGCAGTAACAAACCCAAATAATACAATATACTCTATAAAACGTTTTATGGGGAACAAATTTTCAGAGTCTAGTAAAGAAGCTGATAGAGTACCTTATAAAGTAGTAAAAGGAGATAACGATACACCAAGAGTAGATATTAATGGTCGTTTATACTCTCCACAAGAACTTTCAGCAATGATTCTTCAGAAAATGAAGAAAACAGCAGAAGATTACTTAGGGCAAGACGTTTCTAGAGCGGTAATTACAGTACCTGCATACTTTAACGATGCGCAAAGACAAGCAACAAAAGAAGCTGGTGAAATTGCTGGTTTAACTGTAGAGCGTATTATTAACGAACCAACATCTGCATCTTTAGCTTATGGAA
Organism: uncultured Maribacter sp.; assembly: GCA_947504045.1. Lineage (GTDB taxonomy): Bacteria > Bacteroidota > Bacteroidia > Flavobacteriales > Flavobacteriaceae > Maribacter_B. The sequence continues at coordinate 491,266 of CANNFY010000002.1, read as the reverse complement.
TGGATAAGAAAGATACAGATCAAAAAATAGTAGTTTTTGATTTTGGTGGTGGTACACATGATGTTTCTATCTTAGAATTAGGAGATGGTGTTTTTGAAGTACTAGCAACAGATGGTGATACACACTTAGGTGGTGATGATGTAGATCAAAAAATTATTGACTGGTTAGCGGAAGAGTTTAAAGCAGAAGAAAACATGGATTTACGTCAAGATGCTATGGCATTACAACGTTTACGTGAAGCTGCTGAGAAAGCAAAGATTGAATTATCTTCTTCTGCTTCAACAGAAATTAATTTACCATATGTAACTGCAACGGCATCTGGGCCTAAGCACTTAGTACGTACACTTACACTTGCTAAATTTAACCAATTAATTGATGATTTAGTAAAAAGAACAATAGAGCCTTGTGCAACTGCAATGAAGAGTGCAGGTTTATCTAAAAGCGATATTGATGAAATTATCTTAGTTGGTGGTTCTACAAGAATACCAGCAGTACAAGAAGCGGTAGAGAAATTTTTTGGTAAAAAACCTTCAAAAGGAGTAAACCCAGATGAGGTTGTAGCAGTAGGTGCAGCTATACAAGGGGGTGTATTAACAGGAGATGTTAAAGATGTATTATTATTAGATGTTACACCATTATCTTTAGGTATTGAGACTATGGGAAGTGTAATGACTAAATTAATAGAGGCAAACACAACAATTCCAACAAAAAAGTCGCAAGTATTCTCAACAGCAGCGGATAACCAGCCTTCAGTAGAAATTCATGTTTTACAAGGTGAGCGTCCAATGGCTAATGATAACAAAACTATAGGTCGTTTCCATTTAGATGGTATACCACCAGCACAAAGAGGAACGCCACAAATTGAAGTTACTTTTGATATTGATGCAAATGGTATAATTAAAGTATCTGCAACAGATAAAGCAACGAATAAAACACAAGATATTCGTATTGAAGCTTCTTCAGGATTAACAGAAGAAGAAATAGAGAAAATGAAAGCTGAAGCAGAAGCAAATGCTGAAGCGGATAAAGCTGCTAAGGAAACTGCAGATAAGTTAAATGAGGCAGACGGAATGATTTTCCAAACAGAAAAGCAATTATCTGAATTTGGTGATAAAATTTCTGACGCTAACAAGAAACCAGTAGAAGAAGCTTTAGAAGAACTTAAGAAAGCGTATGAGTCTAAAGATTTAGCGGTTATTACACCGGCTTTAGAAAAGATTAATGAAGCTTGGAAAGGTGCATCTGAAGAAATGTATAAAGCACAAGCAGAAGCACAACAAGGAGGAGCTGCTCCAGAAGGCGGTGCTGCATCTGCAGGTGGTACAGAAGAAGGTGACAATGTAGAAGATGTAGACTTTGAAGAAGTTAAGTAACAAATAATCTTACTGCAAATAAAAAAAGGGACTGATAGTATCAGTCCCTTTTTTATTTATATAACTTGGTTTTTATTATCCATCAAAACCAAAATCATCATCATTTCCGCCATTATTACCACGTTCTTTTTGTTGTTGATTTTGTTTTTGATTAAATAAGTATCTAAAAGAAAGTGTTATTTGTCTTTCTCTTCTTTGAAATTCGCTATACGTAAAAACATTATCGGTGGTAGTTTCAGATACTCTTTTACGAGAATTAAACAGATCGCTAACATTTAAAGAAAGTGAACCTTTTTCTTTTAAAATATCTTTACTAAAACCAACGCTTGAGTATAATATACCTTTATAATCTACTTGTGCATTAGAACGAGGACCACGATAAAGTACATTAGATTGAAAGTCTACCTTATATGGTAAAGGAATTTTAGCGCTAAGGCGTGTAAACCACGCTAAGTTATTAGAATCAAAATTTTGAGTTACCGTTTCGTTTAAAAAATTAATATACGTATAATCTCCTTCTCCAATTTGTTTAAATAAATTTACATTCCAAGTTAATCTCCAACTTCTAAGTGGGGTATAGGTGGTAGTTAGCTCCATACCATAGCGTTTATCTGTTGCTAAGTTTATAGGTGTTCTAACTTGTACCGGAACTAAAATAGGGTTATTTATATCATCGGGGTTTTCAATTTCTACAAAATCTCCTCTTTCTTGCGTAATAAATTCGAAAACTCCTGTAGATCGGTTAAAATATGCGGATGTGGTAAAACTAACTTTATCCCATCTTTTTAAATATCCAAAATCAAAAGAATTGGTATAGGTTGGATCCAAATCTGGATTTCCTTGAAATAAATTTGTGTTACTAGATCTAGAAGGAAAAGGGTTAATATACCTAGAACGTGGTCTTCGTAATCTTCTACTGTAACTTAAGGTTAGTTGTTCTTTTTCTGAAAACTCATAACCTAAAAATAAAGACGGAAACCAGTCTACATAATTTTTATTATTTACTTCGTTAGTATTAACTAATTCAATACCAATATCAGAGGCCTCCATTCTAAGGCCTCCTAATATATTGAACTTGTTAATTTTTGTACCTAATTGTGCATATGCAGCATTTAAATACTCTTTGTAATTTAACTCATTACTAAAGTCGGGGTCACTATTGAATACGTTTTGATCTAAAATACCAAAATCAAAATCGGTATTAAAGTTGTTGAAAATACCTCTATATCCTAATTCTATTTGCGAATTATTGTTTTTTCCAAAAGGCAAAACATAATCTAATTGTATTAGTTGATTTTTTTGAGATTCATCATTTATAGTTTGTTCAACATCTAAAGCGGTATTATTATTTAGAACAATTTCGTTTATAATAGAGTTTTCTATTTCGCTACCAGAAGAGTATTGGTAATCTAAAGTAAGTTCATGTCCGTCTTCATTAAATCTTTTTTGATAATTTAAAGAATACTGTACATCTTCATCATTTTCGGTTTCGTTAGTAAATCTGTTTCTTTGTATAGTAGGGTCTCTATTTGCATCAAAATTAAAGAAGTTTATATCCACAAGATCCTCACCTTTAGATTTTTTGTAGACTAAAGAGTTGGTTATACTACTAGTAGAATCTATAAAAAGTTCTATTCCTACGTTAGTATTAAAGCCGTCTTGTTGCCTTTCGTACTCTCTATATTCATCTTGGTAACTTTCTGTATCGCCAAAATCGTCAAAATTTTCTTGTTCATATAAAGCATTACCTGGACTGTTTTTATTGTAGTAAGAAGTGTTTGTAAAAATGTTGAAATTTTTTCTTCTTAAATTTAAGTTTACCGATGCGCCATTATTTTTTGGATAACCAGTAAATACTGTAACAGAACCATTTAAACCAGTGGTTTTACTTTGTTTTAAAATAATATTTAGAATTCCTGCGGTTCCTTCGGCATCATAACGTGCAGACGGATTTGTAATAACTTCTACTTTTTCTATTGCATCTGCGGGTAGCTGCTGCAGAGCGTCTGCACTTAAACCAGATAGGGCAGAGGGTTTGCCATTAATTAGTATACGAACACTCTCATTACCTCTTAAGCTAATTGCACCTTCTTCATCTACAGTAACCGATGGAACATTATCTAAAACATCGGTAACAGAGCCACCTTTTACGGTTAAATCTGACCCAACATTATATATTTTTTTATCTAATCGTAATTCTACCGTAGTTCTTTCTCCAACAACTTCTACACCTTCTAGCTGTTCTAAATCTGGCACTAATTTTATAGTTCCTAAACTTTGAGATTTTTGAAGTATTTTTTCTTCAAGAGTAGTGGTTTTGTAGGATAAATATTCTACTCTAATTATATATTTTCCTGGCGAGGTTTCTATGGAAAAATTACCTTGTTCATTTGTAATGCCACCAGTAATTTTTTGAGGGTCTTTTGTGTTTTGAAAAACTACGGTAGCGTATTCTAAGGGGAGATTATTGTCTTTATCTAAAATTAACCCTGTTATTGTAATGGGGGCTTTTGTATTTGCTCTGGGCTTTTGGGCGTTTGCAGAAAATGCAATAATAGCAAGTAATAACAGGAGGCTTTTTTTCATATTAGTCTTTAGATTTCCGTTTCTTTTTATTTTTCTTTTTAGTTTCTTTTTTGGTTTTAGCAACACCTTTTTTTTGCATTGCTACAAATGCCTCGTATTTTTCAATTGGTAAGCCGGCTTTTAATTCTTCGTCCTGTTTTTTAGTAATTTTTTTTAACCCTTCAATCATTTGTTCTCGGGGCAATTCTAAAATTCGCATTTCTATACGTTGCTGTAGGTATTTTTTTAAAACAGAGCTTAAAACCGCGCTTTCAAACTCATTTAGTTCAATAGCTTCGATAATATTAGGCATTTCATCATCTACCATTTGTGCTGCTGTTTTTGGTTCTTCTTTAGAAGGTGGAGTTTCTACTCTTGGTAGTGTGCTACCTTGTCTTCCGTATGCACTGCCTCCGTAACCATAGCCATTACCATAACCGTATTGGGCATTTATTGTTTCATTAAAAAAAAGAACTATTGCAATTGCTAAAAAGCATTTTATATTAATTTTCATGCTAAATATTTTTATTAGATTGAATAAAACTTAATAAGTTTAATTGAGTTTTGTTAAATTTTTCTTAAATAATGTTTTTACTACTACACAGTCTAAAAGTACTCAATAAACATACCATATTTTTTTAATTTACTAACCAAGTAATTACGTTATAAGGTTTGTGATATTTTCTACTGGACGACCAACTACCGCTTTGTTATTTTTTATAACAATAGGTCTTTCAATTAATTTAGGGTGCGCAACCATTGCTTCAATAATTTGATCATTAGACATTGTTTTGCCTTTAAAGAGTTCTTTCCAGATAGCTTCGTTTTTTCTGACCAATTGTAAAGGGGTAATTTCTAATTTGCTAATTACCTCTTTAAGTTCTTTTGCTGTAACCTTTTCTTCTAAGTATTTTTTTATTGTAAATTCTTCTCCAGAATTTTCTAATAGCTGTAAACCTTGTCTAGATTTACTGCATCTTGGGTTATGGAATATTGTAATCATAATTTTTAGATTTCTTCTTTTTGTCCCATCATCATTAAATAGGCTTTTAAAAATACATTTATATCTCCATCCATAACAGCATCTACGTTACCTGTTTCTTTGGCTGTACGAACGTCTTTTACTAGTTTGTATGGATGCATTACATAATTTCTTATTTGAGATCCCCATTCTATTTTCATTTTTGAGGATTCAATTTCTTGTCTAGCTTCCATTTTTTTACGCAATTCTATTTCATATAATTGCGATTTAAGCATTTTTAAAGCAGTTGCTCTATTGTCATGCTGGCTTCTAGAGTCGGAGCAAGAAATTTGTATTCCGCTTGGTTTATGTGTTAGTTGTACTTTGGTTTCTACTTTATTTACATTTTGTCCTCCGGCACCACTAGAGCGTGCAGTTGTAATTTCTACATCGGCAGGGTTTATTGCAATTTCTATACTATCATCTACTAATGGATAAACGTAAACAGAAGCAAACGATGTGTGCCTTTTGGCATTACTGTCAAAAGGGGAAATGCGTACTAATCTATGCACTCCATTTTCTCCTTTTAACCAACCAAAAGCAAACTCGCCATCAATTTCTAAAGTAACGGTTTTAATACCGGCAACGTCTCCTTCTTGATAGTTAAGTTCTTTTACTTTAAAGCCATTTTTTTCGCTCCACATCATATACATACGCATAAGCATAGCGGCCCAATCACAACTTTCTGTTCCGCCTGCTCCAGCGGTAATTTGCAATACAGCTGTTAGATCATCGCCTTCTTCAGAAAGCATGTTCTTAAATTCTAAATTTTCTAAAGTATCTAGGGCTTTTTGGTAATGCGTATTTACTTCTTCTTCTGTAACTTCACCTTCTTTTAAAAATTCTATAAGAACCTCTAAATCTTTTATTAGGTTTTCCGAAGTGGCATAATTATCTACCCATTTCTTTTTAGATTGGATAAATTTCATATGCTCTTGTGCTTTTTGAGCATTATCCCAAAAATCAGGAGCTAGAGTTTTTTCTTGCTCGTTTTCTATTTCAATAAGTTTGGCATCAATGTCAAAGATACCTCCTTAACGCACCAAGGCGATCTAAAAGACCTTTGTAGTGGTCTGTAGTAATTGTCATACTAATTTGTTTTAAACAAAAATAGTGCTCTTTTTTAATTTAATGCAAAGATGCTTTTGTTTATTGTTGTGGTTGTTGTTTAATTACTTGTACAGAGTGCTTGGTTATATTATCTCCTTTTGTATGAATAATACCTTTTAGTGGCGAGCAATCTTTGTAATCTTTTCCATGACAAACTTTTATATGGTTTTTTGTTACTAGTAAATTATTGGTAGGGTCAAAACCAACCCATCCAATATTAGGAACAAAAACTTCTGCCCATGCATGCATTTGAGAATCTCCTAAATACCCACTTGTTTGATTTAGGTATCCGGAAACATATCTGGCTGGAATTTGATTTGCTCTAGCAATTGCGCAAAACAAATGTGTAAAGTCTTGACAAACCCCTTGCTTTTTTTTAATAATATGTTTTAGGGTAGTTTTAGTATTGGTAACTTTTTTTTTAAAGGATAAATAAGTATTGGTCCACTTGTTTAATTCTGTTAAGTTATCTAATACTGCTATTTTTTTATTAAAGTTAAATAGGCTTTTACCATTTAGTGGTAGTGTGGTAAGTTGGGTGTTTGTTAAGAAAGTGTTGTAATCAATTTTAAAATTTACATCCTCTAATTTATTGTAGTCTTTGGTAATATCTAAAGGCTCTGTGTAATCTATTAAGTTTGTATATTTTTTTATTACTTTAAAATTAGCTTCAAAATAAATTTTATTAAAACTTTCATTTGTAGAATGTACTCTAAAAACTAAAAAACCGTATCCGTTAATAGAGTTTTGGTATAAAATATTTTCGCTATTACTAAATTCAAAACTAACTAACTCCTGACTGTCATTTGTTTCTGGAATTATTAAAAATTGCCAATACGCTTTTTTGGTATTTTTTTTATACTTGTTTTTTGTCTTGTATGTAATAGTATACTCAGAAAGCACTTGTAAAATATTTTAATAATTAAAAAATTCCTCTTCCATTTTAATACTTATTGATGATAGGTCTTCCAGTATTTTTTTTATAAAAACATATATGTTTTCATCAATTTCCTCAATACGTTTAAATCGGAATTCGGATCTAATTTTTCCGACTAAAAAAGCAGTAGAGTCTGGTTTTTTTTCTTTTTGATCATCTATTACTTTAACATTATTGCATATTTGGTTTAAGCAATTCATTATAGATCTTGGGCAGTTAGGGTTTAAAATAAGAAATTCTAATGTAGAAATACTTGTAGGGGTTTTTTTGTATATCCTACGCATCATATCATAAGACTCTAAGCACTTTAATAATGTTGTCCATTCAAAACTCTTGCTAAATTTATGTTGGTAGCTTCCTTGAGCACTTAAAGCATCTTGGCATTTAGAATTAATTATGCGTATTATTTGGGTAGCTCTTTCTATGTTAATCCCCATCATTATAATAGCATAAACAGAATCATGAAGTAAAGTTCCTCGCATTTTACCTCTTATAACCCCTGTCATTTCAGTAACATTCGAAGTAAAGTCGTCTAGGCCATTTTTTTTAAATTCATCAGCATCATAGTTAATGGTATAGTGATAGAACTTATTTATTGCTTCGTATAATTCTTGAGAAATTAAATCTCTTGCGCTATTTGCATTTTCTCTAGCAATTTTAACATTATTTAGAATAGAAAAAGGAGAGGAGGGGTCTAAACCTATTTGGTATAATACCTCTTCTTCGTTTAAAATTTTTTTCTCATCTTTTTCTGGCTTGTCTACCATAAAAAGCATAGAACGTAGTACAAACTGTCTAGATTGCGAAAGCTCGTTAGGGGCATCTAAAGAAGAAAAGTAATTTACATTTAAATACCTCGCAACATGTTCAGAACGTTCAATATAACGGCCCATCCAGTATAGGTTATTAGCAACTCTTGCAAGCATATTTATTTTTTTAGTACCCAGGTGTCTTTAGATCCACCACCTTGAGATGAGTTAACAATTAAATTTCCTTTTCGAAGAGCAACTCTAGTTAGTCCTCCTTTTAAAACAAATTCTTTTTCTTTACCTAGAACAGTAAATGTTCTTAGATCAATATGGCGTTGCTCAAAAGAGTTGGTTTCTTCTATATATGTAGGGTGTACAGAAAGAGACATAATAGGTTGTGCTACGTATTTTCTTGGGTTTTCTTTAACCTCTTTTTTTACTTTCTTTAATTCTTTTTTAGAAAGTTTATTACCTATACTAATACCATAACCTCCAGATTCATCTACAGGTTTTATAACCAATTCATGAGTATGTTCTAGTACATACTCTAAATCTTTTGGTCTAGAGCAGTGGTATGTTTTTACGTTATTAAGAATAGGCTCTTCTTTTAAATAATATTTTATTATTTCTGGCATATAGGTGTATACAGCCTTGTCATCTGCAACGCCAGTACCTGGTGCATTAGCTAACGTTACGTTTCCTTTTTTATAGGCAGCAAATAACCCAGGAACTCCTAATACAGATTCTGGATTAAATTCAAGAGGGTCAATATATAAATCGTCTACTCGTCTGTATATAATATCAACTTTTAAAGGTCCTTTTATAGTTTTCATATAAACAAAATCGTTTTCTACAAAAAGGTCTCTTCCTTCTACTAATTCTATTCCCATTGTTTTAGCTAGGTAAGAATGTTCGTAATAAGCAGAATTGTATATTCCGGGTGTAATTACAACTGAGTTTGGAATGTCAACACCATTAGGTTTAGCAGTTTCTAATAGTTCTAAAAAATTTTCTGCATAATTTGTAACAGAGTAGGTTTGGTAATGATTAAATACACCAAAAAGCGCTCGTTTTAAAGCGGTTCTATTGCAAATTACATAACTTACTCCAGATGGGCATCTTATGTTGTCTTCTAAAACATAAAATTTACCATCTTTATGTTTTATAATATCTATACCAGAAACATGATTGTAAATTCCACCAGGAGGGTCTAAGTTTTCCATTTGGTGTAGATAATTTGCAGAACTGGTAATAAGATCTATTGGTACAATGCCGTCTTTAATTATATTCTTTTCATGGTATACATCCCATAAAAAAAGGTTTAATGCTTTGCTTCTTTGTATAGATCCTTTTTCTATTATATCCCATTCTTCAGGATTAATTATTCGAGGAAATAAATCAAAAGGAAAAATTTCTTCTTGGGTTGCTTTTTTGTTATAAACCTGAAAAGTAATTCCTTGATTAAAAAATGAAGCTTTTGCTTTTGAGTTAAGCTTTACAAAATTGGTTAATGAGTGTTCTCCATATAGACTAAATAACTTTTTGTAAACGTCTTTTATATCACCATTAGAATCATAAATCTCATCATAAAGTTCTTCATTTTTAACATAAGAAGAAAAGAGGTTATTACTAATGTTTGTCATATCAAGTAGTTTTATGTTAAATTACTTGATTATTGTCACTTATTAGGTGTTTATTCGATAATAAATGTAGGATAATATTGTCATTAAAATAAAAAATATGCTCTAGAAATACGGATTTCGTTATCGGTTGTGAATTTTATAAAATTTTAGCATTATAATGGTTATATAGTAATGCTTTTTAAAAAAGTAACAAGATAAAAAGGCTTATTTATGAAAATTGTAGATGTATTTTTTTAAACTATGAAAAGGGAATTTAGAGAAATATAACTCTAAACAATATAATAGGTAAGGTTATTTTTTAGGATGTTTAATAGATGGTATTTATACTTTCTTTTGTATTGTTTATTCCGTTTTCTAAACCTGCCTCGGAATTGTATAATTTACTAGCTCCAATTAATTTCCCTTTTTTATTCTTAAGGTTGAATAAAAATTTTCCATCAAAATTAGTTTTTCTTTCAAAAACTAATTCTTTGTTATTGTTAGATTTAAGTTCTTTAACTGTTTCGGTAATTTCTACCTTATTACTAAAAGGAATACTACTTAATAATATACGACCACTCTTAGCTTTAAGGTTAAATGTATAGGTGTTATTGGCCCCTTTTTTTATAGTAATCATTGCAATAAAAATTTTAGTATTCTAAAGTTATGTTATTTTTTTTAGTTGCAAATAGTTTTTTTAGTATTAAATGTTAACTTTTTCTGAATAAAAAGTGTATTTCATCGGTGATTTTTGTTTTTTTAACGATTTATGTGGTATTTTAGCCTCTAGTTATCGGTATTTTTTTGCTTTAAAGTTAACTTAGCGACAACTATAAATTTTAACAATAATTAACACTATTACCATTATGAAAAAAATTCTATTTCTTTTTGCAGTAATGACTGCGTCTGTGTCTATGGCACAAGATTTACCAGCTAACCCTGAACCTGGAAAATGTTATGTACGTTGTACTACTCCAGATGTATACGTAAATGAGACAGTTACTTTAACTGTTAAGCCAGCATACAAAGTTTTAAAAACAGTTCCTGCAACTTTTAAAACAGTTACAGAAAGAGTTGAAGTTAAGGCTCCTGGAAAAAAATTAACTGTAATTCCAGAAAAATGGGGAACAGAAACAGTTACTTATGTTTCTAAAGAAGGAGGTAATACATTAAGAATTACTCCTGCATCTTTCAGACCATCTTCTGAGACAGTAGAAATTAAACCTGCATACGCTCAGTGGGAATTAGGAGCTTCTGCACCTGATTGTGCTTCTGGTAACCCAGATGATTGTAGATACTGGTGTTACAAAGGGTATCCTGCAGAGTTTACAACTATAGATACGCAAGTTTTAGGAGCAGATGCTTCTGTATCTAAAACTCCAATAGGTTCTAAAAATGCTAGCTATACTAAGAGTGTACTTATTTCTCCTGCTAGAGTAGAAGAAGTAGTTATTCCTGCAGAGTATAAGACTATTACTAAAACAGTTTTAGATAAAGATGCTTACACTACAGAAGAAACTGTACCTGCAGTTACAAAAACAATATCTAAAGAAGTATTAAAACAAAAAGGTGGATTAACTACTTGGAAAGAAGTAGAGTGTTCTTTAGTAGAATACCAAGCTTTACCAATAAGCTGGAACTTAGGTAGTGCAACTTTAACTCCTGCAGCTAAAAGTATTATAGATAACCGTTTAATGCCAGTTTTAGCACAAAACCCAGGTGTTAAAGTAGAATTAGCTTCTCATACAGATGTAAGAGGAACAGCGTCTTCTAATAAAGACCTTTCTGAAAGAAGAGCTAAAGCAGTTGCAGATTACTTAATTTCTAAAGGTATAAACTCTAGTTTATTAGTTGCTAACGGTTACGGTGAAACTAAAACTAAAAATAGATGTAAAGAAGGTGTTACTTGTACTGAAAGAGAGCACGCTGTTAACAGAAGAACTGAGTTTAGATTGATAAACAACTAAATGATGTAATAACCAATTACAACCAACCAAAAAAAGAGCCTCCGAAAGGAAGGCTCTTTTTTTATTTCATATAAAAAAAATTAAAGATTGTTTTTTAATAAATCTAAATGGTATTTTACTTCCCCATTCATGGCATAACCAGAATACTCATCTAAAACAGCGCCTTTGGAATTTATGATTTTAAGTAAAGGAAAAACGCCTTTTTTATTTAGTTTAGGAAGTAAACTTTTATTATGGTTATATTGCTCTTTAGACAATAAATCTTGATTTCTAGGCATATCTATATATAGTAAAATATAGTTGTCTGCTAAGTTTTTAAACTCAGAGGTATCAAATAAATCGCTTTTTAGCATTTTACAAGGGGGGCACCAATCGCTACCAGTAAAATATATTAGCACATTTTTGTTTTCCTTTTTAGATTTCTTTATCGCCTTATCATAATTAGTTAACCATTTTGCATCGGCAGATGCCTCTATATTATATTGGGCACTTAATAAAACAGGAAATAGTAATAAGAATAAAAAACGCTTCATATTTAATATTTTTAAAAGTTAAATCAAAAAACTTGCCATTTTTATTTAAATAACGAATCCATTCCAGGAATATTGGGCATTCCATCTTTTGCAACAGCAGCAAGTTCCGTTTCATTTACTTGGGTTGCTTTGCTAATAGCTTTGTTAATAGTTAAAATAAGGTAGTCTTCTAATTGCTCTTTGTCTTGTAATAAACTATCATCTATAGTTATCTCTTTAAGAGCTCTATTAGCAGTAATAGAAACCTTTAAAAGGTTATCAGAAGAATTTTCTTGCAGTGTAACCGTATCTAGTCTTTTTTTTGTGGCTTCAACTTTGGCTTGGGTTTCTTTTAATTTACCCATCATTCCCATCATATCTCCAAACATGTCGTTTATTTTTATTGTTTATGTCTTCAAAATTAATAAAATGATTGGATTTATAATTTTATTTAAGAAATGTATAAGAAATTAGATTTTTAAATAGTATTACTTTTGCATCTTTCTTTTTAAAATGAAATAGATGTGTATGGCTAAAGTTACTATTCCAACAGTAAAAAAAATACCTAAAAAATTAATTAAGCATAATGATGTTAGGGTAGATAATTATTATTGGTTAAATGATAAGGAGAATAAAGAGGTGTTAGACTATTTAAATAGCGAAAACACGTACTACAATTCTTTAACAGCGCATACAAAAGACTTTCAAGAAGAGCTTTTTTTGGAAATGAAGTCAAGAATTAAAGAAGATGATTCTTCTGTACCATATAAGAAAAATGGTTATTGGTATGTAACTAGGTATGAAAAAGGAAAAGAATACCCAATTTTTTCTCGCCATAAAGATAGTATGGATGCTCCAGAAGAAATTATGTTTAATGGCAATGAGATGGCTAAAGGACATGAATATTTTAAAATTGGAGGAATATCTATAAGCCCAGATAATAGGTTAGCTGTGTTTGGTGTAGATACTGTTTCTAGAAGGCAGTACACTCTAAAAATAAAAAACTTAGTAACTGGCGAAATTTATGAAGATGTAATAGAAGATACTACAGGTGGTGCCGTTTGGGCAAATGATAACAAAACTTTTTTTTATACCAAGAAAGACAGTGTTACATTGCGTTCCGACAAAGTATACAAGCATACTTTTAATACAGCTACAAAAGAAGATGTTTTAGTTTTTCATGAAAAAGATGAAACTTTTGGGGCAGGAGTGTACAAGACAAAGTCTAAAAAGTATATTGTAATAATATCATACAGTACTTTAACTACTGAGATGCGAATTTTAAACGCAGATACTCCAGGAGGAGAGTTTGTAATTTTTTCGCCTAGAGTAAGAGGATTAGAATATTCTATTTTCCATTATAAAGATTGTTTTTATGTTTTAACCAATAAAGACCAAGCAACCAACTTTAAGCTAATGAAAGTTAATGAGGGGGAAACTTCGCATGAATATTGGCAAGAATTTATACCACACAGAAAAGAGGTTCTTTTAGAAGATGTAGATATTTTTAAAGACTATTATGTTTTATCAGAAAGAGAAGGAGGGCTAAATGCTATAAAGATTATTAGATGGGATAACACAAATAGTTATTATCTACCTTTTAATGATGAAACATATACTGCTTATGTAGGCACAAACCCAGATTATGATACACCTATATTAAGATACGGTTATAATTCTATGACAACACCAAGTTCTGTTATAGATTTTAACATGAATACTAAGGAAGAAGTTATACAAAAAGAACAGGAAGTTTTAGGAGGCAATTTTTCTAAAAAGAATTATGCATCTAAAAGAATATGGGCTACGGCTAAAGATGGTGTAAAAATACCAATGTCTATTGTATATCATAAAAACACTAAAATAAATAAAGATACTCCCGTTTTGCAATATGCATATGGATCTTATGGTTCTACAATTGACCCTTATTTTTCTAGTATACGCTTAAGCCTGTTAGATCGTGGTTTTATATTTGCTATAGCACATATAAGAGGAGGGGAGTATTTAGGAAGACAATGGTATGAAGATGGTAAGTTGCTTAAAAAGAAAAATACTTTTACAGATTTTATAGACTGTTCTAAATATTTAATAGAAAATAAGTACACAAGTAAGAATCACCTATACGCAATGGGAGGTTCAGCCGGAGGTTTGTTAATGGGAGTTGTAATAAACATGGCACCACAATTATACAATGGAGTAATAGCATCGGTACCATTTGTAGATGTAGTAACTACTATGTTAGACGACTCTATACCGTTAACAACTGGAGAGTATGATGAATGGGGAAATCCTAACGATAAGCAATACTATGAGTATATGAAATCGTATTCTCCTTATGATAATGTTGTGGCGCAAGAATATCCTAATATGCTAGTAACAACAGGGCTGCACGATTCTCAAGTACAATATTTTGAGCCTGCAAAGTGGGTTGCTAAGCTAAGAGAATTAAAAAAAGATACTAATATTTTAGTTTTTCAAATTAATATGGATGCAGGGCATGGAGGTGCTTCAGGGCGGTTTGAGTCCTTAAAAGAAGTGGCGCAAGAGTATGCGTTTTTGTTAGATTTAGAACAGAAAATACCTGTAAGTCAAAAAAAATAGTAATTTTGTATTTGGATTTTTGTCAAAAAAATATTTTGACATGTTCATAAACTTAGAAACCATTTTATGGAAAATAAGATAAATGCTTACAATAGTGTCCTAGATTTGGTAGGAGACACCCCCTTGATTAAGCTTAATAAAATAGCTTCAAATTATACTGGTAATTTTTATGCTAAAGTAGAAGCATTTAATCCAGGGCATTCTTCTAAAGATCGTATAGCTACACATATAATAGAAGAAGCGGAACGTAAAGGAATATTAAAAGAAGGTAGCACTATTATAGAAACCACGTCTGGTAATACCGGTTTTAGTATTGCTATGGTTAGTATTATAAAAGGCTATGATTGTATATTGGCAGTAAGTTCTAAATCTTCACCAGATAAAATAGATATGTTACGTGCTATGGGAGCAAAAGTATATGTTTGCCCAGCGCATGTAAGTGCAGACGACCCTCGTTCTTATTATGAAGTAGCAAAAAAATTACATAAAGAAACAAAAGGTTCAATATATATAAATCAGTATTTTAATCAATTAAATACAGATGCACATTATAAATCTACTGGACCAGAAATTTGGAAACAAACAAATGGTAACATTACGCATTTGGTAGTATGTAGCGGTACAGGAGGAACTATTTCTGGAACAGGAAAATATATTAAAGAACAAAACCCTAATGTTAAAGTTATAGGGGTAGATGCTTATGGTTCTGTTTTAAAAAGCTACCATGAAACAGGAAAAATAGATAAAGGAGAAATTTATCCGTACAGAATAGAAGGGTTAGGAAAAAATTTAATTCCTACAGCAACAGATTTTTCAGTAATAGATAAATTTATAAAAGTTACCGATGAAGAAAGTGCTCATATGGCAAGAACAATTGCCAAAACAGATGGGCTATTTGTAGGCTATACAAGTGGAGCTGTTATGCAGGCAATTAAGTTGTTGAATGAAGAGGGTGAGTTTACCAAAGACAGTAACGTTGTAGTTATTTTTCCAGATCACGGTTCTCGATATATGAGTAAAGTTTATAGTGATCAGTGGATGGAAGCACAAGGTTTTTTAAATAAACAAACAGAAGAAGAGCCACAAGAAATTCAATATATTAAATAAGAATAATTTTTAAAATTATATAAAAGCAGCAACTTTTTAAGTTGCTGCTTTTTTGTTGCTTAATAATTTATGAAACCTTAGTAAAAATCTTTATTTTTGCAGGTAGAATCAACTTAATGCGATGAGAGACTTATTTGATAGAATTATTGAAAATAAAGGGCCTTTAGGAAAATGGGCATCACAAGCGGAAGGATATTTTGTTTTCCCAAAACTAGATGGACCAATATCTAATAGAATGAAATTCCAAGGAAAAGATGTAATTACTTGGAGTATAAATGATTATTTAGGTCTTGCAAACTTGCCAGAAATTAAAAAAGTAGATGGTGAAGCTGCTTTAGAACATGGAGCTGCATACCCAATGGGGGCAAGAATGATGAGTGGACATACCGAGTATCACGAACAATTAGAAAAAGAGCTAGCAGCTTTTTCACAAAAAGAAGCATCTTACCTTTTAAACTTTGGATACCAGGGCTTTATGTCTGTTATAGATGCTTTAGTTACTAAAGATGATATTATTGTTTATGATGTAGATTGCCATGCTTGTATTATAGACGGTGTGCGTTTACATATGGGAAAACGTTTTACTTTTGTTCATAATGATCCAGATAGTTTGGAAAAAAACTTGGAAAGAGCAACTAAAATGGCAGAACAAACCGGAGGAGGAATTTTGGTTATTTCTGAAGGTGTTTTTGGTATGCGTGGAGAACAAGGTATATTAAAAGAAATTGTTGCGCTAAAGAAAAAATTTAACTTTAGGTTATTAGTAGATGATGCTCATGGTTTTGGTACTTTAGGAAAAACAGGTGCAGGTGCAGGAGAGGAGCAAGGAGTGCAAGATCAGATAGATGTGTACTTAGCAACTTTTGCAAAGTCTATGGCTAGTATTGGTGCTTTTGTAGCAGCAGACCAAGAAATAATAAATTACTTAAAATATAATTTACGTTCGCAAATGTTCGCTAAATCATTACCAATGGTTTATGTAAAAGGAGCATTAAAACGTTTAGATATGTTGCGTACAAGACCAGAACTTAAAGAAAAACTTTGGGAAAATGTTAATGCATTACAATCAGGGTTAAAAGAAAAAGGTTTTGATATTGGTACAACAAGTAGCTGTGTTACACCTGTTTATTTAAACGGTAGTATACCAGAAGCTATGGCTTTAGTAAAAGATTTAAGAGAGAATCATGGTATTTTTTGTTCTATAGTAGTATACCCAGTAATACCTAAAGGATTAATATTACTACGTTTAATTCCTACTGCAACACATACATTGCAAGATGTAGAAGAAACTTTAGATGCTTTTTCAGCAATAAGAGAACGTTTAGAAAATGGAACGTATAAAAGACTTTCTGCAGCTGTTTCCGCAGCAATGGGAGAGTAATTTTTTTTACAT
Organism: uncultured Maribacter sp.; assembly: GCA_947504045.1. Lineage (GTDB taxonomy): Bacteria > Bacteroidota > Bacteroidia > Flavobacteriales > Flavobacteriaceae > Maribacter_B. Next base: position 474,309 of record CANNFY010000002.1, on the reverse strand, counting down.
AAAAATAAAAACCTCTAAAGTGTTAACGCTTTAGAGGTTTTATTTTTATAAGTCTTTTTTATAGGTTCTTCTTCGTTTGTAAACTTCTGGTTTAAAATGTTTCCAAATTTGTTTAATGGCAACATTGTCTTCTAGCTCAGGAGTTCGTATACAATTAACAATCCCTTTTTCTGTAAATGTTTTATAATATTGGTTAAACATAACGGCAGTAACACCTTTGTTTTGATATTCTGGTAAAACCCCTATTAAATAAAAAATTACATCTTTACTTTGTTTTTTTGCCTTTAATAAGTGGTAAAAACCAAAAGGCAATAATTTACCATTTGCTTTTTGTAATGCTTTAGAAAATGAAGGCATAACAATACCAAAAGCTATTAACTTATTGTTTTTGTCTAAAATAAACTTTATGTATTCTGGGTTTATAAAGCTTATATATTTTTTCTTAAAATATGCTTTTTGAACATCGGTAATAGGAACAAAAGAAGATAGTTTAGAGTAGGTTTCATTAAATAAATCAAACATTTTGTCTGACATAGGCATAACCTCTTCTGTTTTGGTAAAACTTAAAGGTTTAACACCATACCTAGTTTGCACTAAAGCATCTACTTTTGAAAAAAACTTAGGGTCTGCATTAGAAAAAGGAAAGCGGTTTTCCATGTATTCTTTTTCTTTTACAAAACCTAAACGTTCGTAATGCTTTTGGTAATATGCATGGTTATACCAAGTAATCATGGTTCCCATTTCTGAAAATCCTTCAATTAAAACACCAACTTTATCTAAATTAGAAAAGCCTACAGGGCCTTCCATATACTTTAAATTATATTGGAGGCCTATTTCTTTTACTTTGTCTAAAAGAGCTTCGGAAACTTTGGTGTCATCAATAAAATCAAACCAACCAAAACGCATTTTTTTTAAGCCCTGCTGTTTTATTTCTATCCAGTTTACAATTGCTGCAATGCGGCCTACAATGGTAGAGCCTTGGTAAGCCAGAAAAAAGCGAGCTTCAGCGTCTTTAAAGGCAGGATTTTTGTCTTTGTTAAAACTTTCTAATTCGTCATTTATAATTGGAGGAACCCATTGTTCACAATCTTTATATATGCTAAAAGGAAATTTTACAAATTTCTTTAAATCTGCTTTTGTAGTAGCTTCTTTTAAGACTATCATGAGATTTCTTTAAAATAACTTAAGTGTAAAAGTACAAATAACCAATAGTATTAACAGGTTTATTGTATCAAGTTTTTAGATTTTTACAATAGTAGAATTAACCATGAAAGACTCTTTTAACTTATTTAATTTAGGATTTAAGTTTTCGGCTAAAATTACATACTGACATTTTTTTATGCTTTCCGATGTAATTGTTAAAGAGCTAATTTCTTTGCGTTGAATTAAAAAATCGGCATCGTCCACAAAAAATATTTTTAATTGCGATACACTTAAGCCATTCGTTAAAAATAATTTATGAAGGTTTTTTGGAGTGCTTATAAGAATATCAATTCCCATATAAATTTCAGATTTTTGAATATCTATATGGAGCTCTTCATAGCCCATATACACTCTAAGGTCTGTGTATTTTGTAAATTCTAAAAATTTAGAATGTAATTCTTGTGCTTCTTTTTTATTTTCTACAATAACAATTGCACGTGGAGCATCCCCTTCAGCTTTGCATTGCAATTTTTGCAATGTATTAATTATCATAGCTGTGGTTTTTCCACTTTCTTTAGGCGCTATGCCAAAAACATTAGTGCCACTTTTTATTTTAGGAATTAGCTTTTCTTGAAAAGGTTTAGCAGATTCTATTTGAAGCCTTTCTAGGCTTTCTTTTATAGAAGCATGAAGTTTTTTAAATGGCATTTACTTTGGATTTAAAATAATTACCTATCTATTTAAAATAGATAGAAGAACAAAGATAATTGAATTGTACAACTAGTTATGTTCTTCTTTGGAATGAATTTAAGTTAAGGTCATTAAATTAAAACTCAATTACTCCGTCGTTATCTTTTTTCTCCTTTTTCTCCTTCTTATTTTTCTTCTTTTCCTCTTTTTTTAACTTTTTTAATTGTTTTTTAGAAGGACCAAGGTCTATATCTTCTGCTCCAGAACCCTTGTTTTTTTGTTTCTTTTTCATGGAGTTCTTTTTTATAGCTCCTCCATTTTTTCCAGCTTTTTGTTCATCAATAGAAATTTCTGGATCACTATGAAAATCAAATCTGTATGAAGCTCCTAAAGAAATAAAAACTCTTGAAGGTGTATTTTTAAAACTAGCTCCTAAATTAATGTCAGCTTGTAATCTTTCACTTAATAAGTGAGCTATACCACCTCTAAGAAGAACGTCGGAGTAACGATCACTTTGTATACCTTGGTTTTCTATAAAAACACTCCATTTAGGGTTTCTAAATGCGTGTGATAGAGACACTATATAGCTCATTTCAGGAAATTCTGTGCTAATGCGATCGTATGCAAAATTTGTAATTAATACAAACCTAGGCGTTAATCTACTTTGGGTTGCAACCATTGCTCTATAAGATAAATTTGGGTCGCCAATATAAAAAGGGTTGTTATCTCCAAATAAATAATTTACACCACCATAAATAGAAATTGCAGGTATTAAATTGTCCCATTGAAATTTATTATTAGCTTTCCAGCTATATAAATTTGGGTTAGCTCTTTTAGGGTTTATAAAAGGATCAAAAACCAAAAATTTTAAACCAATACGGTTTCTATAAAAATCGGTATAATTATCTTTTGCTCCAGTATTTGTAAAAGTTATATTTTGATTTTGAAATATACCTTCCCAATTTATTTCTAACCTTTCAAAAAGTAAACCATAACGTAAAGAAAATTCGGTGCCCCAGATATTAGATTGTGTATTTAAAAGGCTGTGGTCTTGTTGTTCATATAGTAAACCAACTTCTGCTTGCACCACATTTTTTCCAACAGCAAAGGCACTTACAGATTGCCCTGGTCTATTAGAGTTTATAACATTGGTATATTGCGAAATTCCTAAAAAAGGAACCGCAAAAAGAAGCGTAAATAATATTTTTTTTAAAATTTTTTGTTCAAAAGAACGTGCCATGGTCATGGATTTAGTATTATTTTAAGACTTTTGCTCAGTAAGTACAACGCTAGAATTGTATTTTTGATATAAAATTTCACAAATAAAAATGGCATTTTTAAAGACAGTTTTAATTATTCTTTTGTTCTACTATTTATTTAAAATAGTATTAAAATGGTTTGCCCCTAATATTTTAAGGTATGCTGCAAAAAAAACAGAAGCACACTTTAAAGAAAAAATGGGAGGTTTTACACAACAAAACCCAATGCAAGAAGAGCCCGTTGGAGAGGTTGTAATTAATAAAAAATCTACCAAAAAAAGGAGTGACAATAAAAAAGTTGGGGAATATATAGATTTTGAAGAGATAGAGTAACTATCTTTACAATACTAACGACTATCTTATTGTAATGAAATTAGGTTTTAAAGCAATTTTTGTACATTTTTTTGTTCTTGTTTTTTTTGTAATTGCTGCATTGCTGTATTTTAATCCTGTACTGCAAGGAAAAGTTATACAACAGTCAGATATTGTACAGTATACAGGTATGGCTAAAGAACAGAATACTTTTAGAAAAGTTACTGGAGATGAACCATACTGGACGAATAGTGCTTTTGGAGGCATGCCTACTTTCCAATTAGGGGCTTATTATCCGCATAATTATGTAAAAAAAATAGATAATATAATTCGGTTTTTACCACGCCCTGCAGATTATCTATTTGTTTATTTTCTAGGCTTTTATATCCTTTTATGTTGTTTAAAAATTGATTATAGGTTGGCTGCTTTAGGAGCACTAGCTTTTGGTTTTTCTACTTACTTAATTATAATTTTAGGTGTTGGCCATAATGCAAAAGCCCATGCAATTGGTTACTTACCAATGTTATTAGGCGGTATTATTTTAGTTTTTAGAAAAAAATATATTGGCGGTTTTGTACTAACAGCAATTGCTATGGCTTTGGAAGTAGGAGCAAACCATTACCAAATGACATACTATTGTATGCTTCTAATATTAATTATGGGAGCTGTTTATTTAATAAATGCTATACGTAAAAAGAAGTTTAAGCATTTTGCAATTTCTATAGGAATATTACTTTTAGCTGTTGTATTTGGTATTGCTACTAATGCTACAGGCTTAATGGCAACCAAAGAATATGCCGATTGGAGCACCAGAGGAAAATCGGAACTTACGGTAAATCCTGATGGTACACCAAAACAAAACAAAACAGGACTGAGTAAAGAATATATTACCCAATATAGTTATGGTATTGTAGAATCTTTAAACATTTTTGTGCCAAGATTATTTGGTGGCTCTAATGGAGAGAATTTAGGTGAAGACTCTAAAACTTTTAATTTTTTAACGGACCAAGGAATTACAAGAACCCAAGCTACGCAATTTTCTAGTAGACTACCATTATATTGGGGCGATCAACCAGGCGTTGCAGCACCAGCATACATAGGAGCAGTTGTTTTTTTCTTGTTTGTATTAGGTTTGTTTATAGTAAAATCAAAAGCAAAATGGTGGTTGCTAGGAGGAACAATTATGTCTTTAATTTTATCTTGGGGAAAGAATTTTAGTCTATTAACAGATTTTATGATAGACTATTTTCCTTTGTATGATAAGTTTAGAGCAGTTTCTTCAATACAAGTAATATTAGAGCTTTGTGCACCTGCACTTGCTATTTTAGCAGTTAATGAACTTTTTAAGAATAAAATATCCGAAGATCAAAAAGTTAAGGCTTTAAAAATAACCGTAATTACAGTAGCTTCTATTTTAATAGGTTTATTGTTATGTAAAGGGATGTTTAGTTTTTCAGGTAGTGATGATGCTTTTATAGAGCAAAATTACGGTAATGAATTAATGTCTTTAATTAAATTAGATAGAGAAGCAGTTTATACGAATGATGTTTTACGCTCCCTTTTATTTGTGCTACTTTCTACAGCTGTTTTATGGTTGTATATAAAAGGTAAACTAAAAGAAAATATTCTAGTATTAGGATTAGGAGTTTTAATTCTGGTAGACTTAGTAGGTGTAGATAAACGCTATGTTAATACAGATGATTTTGTTAGTAAAAGGCAAATGAAAGAGCCTTTTAAGCAAACTGCAGTAGATAAACAAATAGAGCAAGACAAAGAAAATTATAGGGTTTATGACCCTCAAGAAGGCTTAAATGGAGCTAGAACTTCCTATTTTCATAAATCTATAGGAGGGTATCATGCCGCTAAACCAGCAGGAATTCAAGACTTGTTTGATTTTCATATTTATAAAGGTAAAGTAAGCGTTTTAAATATGCTTAATGTTAAATATGTAGTACAACAAGATCAAGAAGGAAGAAGTTATCCTGCAATAAATCCAGACGCAAATGGCAATGCTTGGTTTGTAAAAACACTTATACCAGTTAGTACAGCCAATGATGAAATTTTAGGTTTAGATACATTAGATAATAAAAATGAAGCTATTTTTAATTCTTCAGATTTCCCAAACATAAATAGACATACATACCAAACAGATTCTACCACAACTATTCAACTTGTAGACTATAAATTAAATCATTTAACCTACGTTTCTAAAAATGGCAATGCTGGTGTAGCTGTATTTTCAGAAATGTATTATAAAAATGGTTGGAATGCTTATATAGATGGAGAACTAACAAATCATTTTAAAGTAAATTATGTTTTACGAGCTTTAAAAATACCAGAAGGAGAGCATAAAATTGAATTTAAATTTGAACCTAAAGTTGTAAAGGACGGAAGTAAAATAGCTTTGGCAAGTTCATCTTTGTTAGGATTCTTAATTTTGTTAGGGGTAGGGTTTACTTTTTGGCGTTCTAGAAAAAAGAAAAAAGCGGAATGAAAAAGGTGCTAATAATTGCATATTATTGGCCACCAGCTGGTGGTCCAGGTGTGCAGCGTTGGCTTAAATTTATTACTTATTTAAGAGATTTTAATGTAGAACCAGTACTTTATATTCCAGAAAATCCGCATTACCCTATAGAAGATGCTAGCCTTATAAATGAAATTCCAGACGGAATTACTATTTATAAAAAAGCAATTTTTGAGCCATATAAATTGGCAAGTGTTTTTTCTTCCAAAAAGACAAAAACAATTAGTTCTGGATTAATTAAAACACAAAAGCAATCCTTTTTAGAGAAAACTTTTTTATGGATTAGGGGTAATTTATTTATTCCGGACGCACGTAAGTTTTGGGTTAAACCTTCTATTACATTTTTAGAAAAAGTAATTAAAAAAGAGAAGATAGTAACTGTAATTACTACAGGTCCACCGCATAGTGTACATTTAATTGGTTTAGGGTTAAAACAAAAAATGAATATTAATTGGATTTCAGATTTTAGAGATCCATGGACAACAATTGGGTATCATAAAAAATTAAAACTTACAAAAGCTTCTAAAAACAAACACAAACAATTAGAATATAAAGTTTTAAATACTGCCGACAAAATTATTGTTACAAGCTCTACCACAAAAGAGGAATTTAAAGCAATAACACCAAAGCCAATAGAAGTAATTACTAATGGGTACGATATAGAAATAGGAGAAAATAATACATTAGATTCTAACTTTACAATTGCCCATATTGGGTCGTTATTATCCGGTAGGGATCCTATAAATTTATGGAAAGCATTATCCGAATTAATAACAGAAAATATGCAGTTTAAAAACTTTTTTAGATTGCAATTAGTAGGGGTTGTTAGTGATAGTGTTTTAGAGAATATAAAAAAGTATGGCCTTATAGATAATACTAACATTATAGGGTATTTATCACATAAAGATGCTGTTGCTTTTCAGAGAAAATCTCAAATACTACTTTTAGTAGAAATAGATTCAGAAGATACAAAAGGAATAATACCAGGTAAAGTTTTTGAATATTTTGCAGCTAAAAGGCCTATTCTTGGTATAGGGCCTAAAAATTGGGAAGTTGGGAGTTTAATAAAAGAACTTAATGCCGGACAAACCTTTACTTATGAAAGTAAAGCAAAAATAAAAGAGGTTATTATAAAATGGTTTAACTTGTATCTTGGTAATGAGTTAAGATGTACATCTAAAGGTATAGAAAAGTATAGTCGTAAGGCATTAACCGAACAATTATCCAAGAATCTTTAATGGGAATAGTATTAAAACAGTCTTTAAGAAATACAGTAGTAACCTATGTTGGTTTTGCTATTGGAGCTGTAAATACATTGTTTTTATATACAAGTTTTATGAAAGAGGAGTATTATGGGTTAATCCAGGTAATACTATCTATTTCGGCTGTGTTAATGCCTATTTTAGCTTTTGGGGTACCAAATACACTAGTTAAATTTTATAGCGTATTTAAAGAAGAAAAAACAAAAGACTCTTTTTTAACATTAATGCTCCTTCTTCCTTTGGTTTTTATACTTCCTATAGCATTTGTTAGTTATTTTGCTACAGATGCAATAGGTAATTTGTTAGCGGTAAAAAACCCAATAGTAAAAGATTATGTGTGGTACATTTTCTTTACAGGTCTGGCAATGGCATATTTTGAGGTTTTTTATGCTTGGGCTAAAATACACATGAAGTCTGTTTTTGGTAATTTTATGAAAGAAATTTTCTGTAGAGTAGGGCAAACCATTCTTCTGCTTTTGCTTTGGAAAAACCTAATTACAATTAATACTTTTATTAAAGGCCTAGTAGGATTTTATATTTTGAGAACCCTTATAATGAAGATTTACGCTTACAAGCTTCGTATGCCTAAATTAAAATTTAGCTTTCCAGATTCTACAAAAAACATAATTAAGTATAGTGCTTTAATAATTTTAGGAGGTTCTACTGCTATTGTATTATTAGAAGTAGATAAAGTAATGTTAAACAACTTTTTAGAGATAGAGAATGTTGCTTATTATGCTGTTGCAGGATTTATTGCAACAACAATAGCTGTACCGTCTAGAGCAATGCATCAAATTACGTACCCATTAACAGCAACTTATATAAATAAAAAAGACTATGTAGCATTAAAAAACTTATACCAGAAAAGTTCCTTAACCCTTTTTATTATTTCGGGCTTATTATTTTTATTAATTCTTATAAATATGAAGGATTTGTATACCTTTTTACCCAAAGCGTATAGTAACGGATTTCTTATAATATTTTGGATAGGATTGGCAAAGGTTTATGATGCTATTTTAGGAAATAACAATTCTATTTTATTTAATTCGGATTATTATCGTTCTGTTTTACTTTTAGGAGTTTTATTGGCTGTGTTAGCTGTTGGATTTAATTTTTGGTTAATTCCTGAATTTGGAATAAAAGGGGCTGCTATAGCTAGTTTTTCTGCTTTTTTTATATATAATTCTTTAAAGGTTTTGTATGTACAGGCTAAATTTAATATACAGCCTTTTACTATTGGAACACTAAAAGTATTTGCGTTATTACTAATCTTAGGAGTTGTATTTTATTATGTGCCTTTTTCTTTTTCTCCAGTTTTAGCAATAGGATTTAAAAGTAGTTTGGTACTTATTTTATATATAGTAATGTTATATAAATTTAATATTTCTAAAGATGTAAATGTTTTAATAGATTCTGTATTTAATAAAATATTTAAGTAACTTGTTTGTTGCATGTAGGTATTTTTTATCTTTTGTTATTAAGTTTTGCATGCAGTTTAAAAATTATAATTTTTTAAAAAATGAAAACAAGAAGAGATTTTGTTAAGCTTACGGCTTTAGCAACAGGAGCATTACCTTTTACAGGTTTGGCAAACACAGTATTTAATAAAGTAGTAGATTTAAATACAAATTTGGATGTTTCTATTTTTTCTAAACATCTTCAGTTTTTAGATTATAAAACTTCTGGAGCCATGGCTGCAGAAATGGGTTTTTCAGGTGTAGATTTAACTGTAAGACCAAAAGGTCATGTTCTACCAAAAGACGTAGATAAAGTACTTCCAGAAGCAATAAAGGCAATAAAAAAAGGAGGGTCTATTTGTAAAATGATTACGACTAGTATAGAGAGTGTGTCTAACCCTTTAGATGTTGCAATTATAAAAGCTGCAGCAGAACAAGATGTAGAATTTTACCGTACAAATTGGTTTAAATACAAAAAAGAGGTTTCTATGCAAGAATCTTTAATGTATTATGCAGAAGAAATTAGAAAATTAGGAGAGCTAAATAAACAATATGGTATTGTTGGTTGTTATCAAAACCATGCAGGAACCAAAGTTGGTGCTTCTTACTGGGAAGTGAAGAAAATCTTAGAAACAGTAAATACAAAATATTTTGGAGCCCAGTATGATATAAGGCATGCAATGGCAGAGGGAGGAAAGTCTTGGGAAAACGGCTTACAGCTATTACAAGAACACATAAAAGTAATTGTTTTAAAAGATTACTTGTGGAAGCAAGTAAATGGTAAATGGGAGCTTGTTAATGTACCAATAGGAGAGGGTATGGTAGATTTTGACGCATATTTTAAATTGTTAAAAAAATATAATCTTAAGCCTCCGGTTTCTTTACATTTAGAGTATGACTTAGGAGGAGCAGAGAAAGGGAATAGTGTTATAACGGTACCCCAAAAAGTTGTTTATGATGCTATGAAAAAAGATTTAAAAGCAATTAATACGTTGTGGAAAAATGCATAAAAAAGAAACCCCATTGTAGATAAATCTACTTTGGGGTTTACAACCAACCTAAAAACTTATTTTATTTTCTTTTACTACTTCTTGTAGTAGTAGATTTTGTGTTACTTCTAGAGCTTCTAGAAGGTGTTGTTTTTGTTACTCTTTTAGAACTAGTACTTCTAGAAACGGTATTTCTACTTCTTGTAGGTGTTTTGTTAACGGTTCTTTTAGTATTAGAACTTCTTGTGCTTACACCAGTGCTTCTAGTATTTCTTTGTGTGGTATTATTTCTTGTTGCAACAGTTCTATTTGTTGTTCTTGTAACAGGTTTTTTATAAGTTTTAGTTGTACGTGTAACAGTAGTACTTCTAGGTGTTCTAGTTACTTCTCTTTTTGTTACAGTAGTTCTTCCTTTATTATTTGTGTTTCCTCTTTGTACTGTAGTTCTTTTAGTATTAACATTTCTGTTATTTCTATTAGCATTAGAACGTACAGTTACTCTTTTATCATTTCTATATATTTTAGATCTAGTATTACGAACATTATTGTATCTATGTTCACGACCTATTTTTGCATAAGCCCTTCTGTTATTATATCTGTAAGGACTATAAAATGTAAAACGAGTAGGGTTATAATATCTTCTATATGGCTTATTAAATACTAATCTTAAACCAATTGCAGGTCTTAAAAATAATCTGTGAAAAGGTCTAAATATATAGTTTCTATTAAATCTATTTATATACCCAGTATGGTAATTAAAAATACCTCTTTGGTTATAATAAACATGCATACCACCAACTCTAAATACTCTTCCGTTTCTATAAGCAATATCTACAGAACCTATGTTAGATACACGTCCGTAATAATCATAATATACAGGAACATTTTCTACTTGTATTACAGCTCCATAATCATCATACTGAGCATAAGGGCTATAATCAAAACCAGAATTAAAAGTAACATTACTGTTTGTTCTTCCTAAACGGTTATCTATATAAAAATCAAATTCACCATCAGGAAATACAGAAAACGTAATGCCATTTTCTACAAAAATAAAAGAGTTATTGTATTGATAAGCATTGCGTACTGCAACCTTATCATCAGTTGTACTTGCGTTGGTACTTAAGGTACCTAAAACAATCGCTGTTAAAAGGAGTACTAATTTTCTCATGATATAAGGTTTTAAATTTCAAATACAATTATTTGTATTCTCTTAGTATATACCAAACAGCGTGCCAAAAATTGATAAAAACATTTAATTTACTGTAAATCAGTAATTTATGCGTTTGTTTTTTTGAAGAATTTTAGTGTAATTTTTCTTTTAAGTAAGGTGCCGTAAGCGATTTTTTGTTTTTTATAACCTCTTCTGGAGTTCCTTGAGCAATTAATTGTCCACCATTATCTCCTCCTTCTAGTCCGAGGTCTATAATGTAGTCTGCACATTTAATAAGTTCAATATTATGCTCAATTACTACAATAGAGTGTCCTTTTTCTATTAAAGCAGTAAAAGACTTTAGTAGTTTTTTAATATCATGAAAATGTAAACCAGTGGTAGGTTCGTCAAAAATAAATAAGGCTTTATCTTTTGTTTTGCCTTTTACTAAAAATGAGGCGAGCTTAATACGTTGGGCTTCACCACCAGAAAGGGTAGAGGAAGATTGCCCTAATGTTACATACCCTAAACCTACGTCTTGTAAAGGCTGTAATTTATTTACAATTTTAGTTTGTTCGTGTATTTTAAAAAATGCAATAGCATCATCTATTGTCATAGTTAAAACATCATCTATACTAGCATTTTCAAATTTTACTTCTAAAACTTCTTTTTTAAAACGTTTACCATTGCATGCATCGCATTGTAAATGTACATCTGCCATAAATTGCATTTCAATAGTAATTTCGCCATCTCCTTTACATTTTTCACATCGGCCACTATCTACATTAAAAGAAAAATGTTTGGCTTGGTATCCTCTAATTTTACTTAATTTTTGTCCGGCAAATAAACTTCTAATATCATCATAAGCTTTTATATAAGTAACCGGATTAGATCTAGAGGATCTACCAATAGGGTTTTGGTCTACAAATTCTACATGCTTAATATCTTTGTATTTACCTTCAACATTGGTAAACTGCCCAGCTTTTTCTCCATAACCTCCAACTTCTTTTAATAGTATAGGGTATAATAGTTTTTTTACTAATGTACTTTTTCCGCTTCCAGATACTCCAGTAACTACAGTTAATACATTTAAAGGAAACAGTACATTTATGTTTTTAAGATTATTTTCTCTTGCTCCTTTAATTTCTATATAATTGGTAAAAGGTCTTCTTTTTTCAGGAATTTCTATAGACATAGAACCGTTAAGGTAACTTGCTGTTAACGATTTGGTTTTTAAAACTTCTTTTAATGTACCATTGGCAACTACTTTACCACCATGTGTTCCTGCTTTTGGACCAATATCTATTACTTGGTCTGCAGCTTTCATTATATCTTCATCATGCTCTACAACAATAACAGTATTACCTAAATCTCTTAACGATTGTAAGACTGTAATTAAGTTTTCGGTATCTTTTGGGTGTAAGCCTATACTAGGTTCGTCTAATATATACATAGACCCAACCAAGCTACTTCCTAAAGATGTTGCTAAATTAATACGTTGACTTTCTCCACCAGATAAGGTATTAGATTTTCTATTTAAAGTTAAATAACTAAGTCCAACATTATTTAAAAAACCTAATCTAGAATTTATTTCTTGTAAAAGTCTAGAAGCTATTTTTGTATCATGCTCATTTAGCTTTAGGGTAGAAAAAAATGAAATTAGTTTTTCTATAGATAAGTTAACTAATTGGTTAATAGATGTATTGTTAATTTTTACATAATTGGTTTCTTCTCTTAATCTACGGCCTTTACAAGTTGCACATGTAGTTTTTCCTCTATATCGAGAAAGCATTACCCTGTTCTGAATTTTATAACTTTTTTCTTCAAGCATAGAAAAAAAAGCATGTAGTCCAGTAAAATATGAATTACCATCCCAAACTAATTGCTTTTGTTCTTCCGATAATTGAAACCATGGTTTATGAATAGGAAAATTAAACTTATATGCAGTATTAACTAGCTCATCTCTATACTTACTCATACTTTCTCCTCGCCAAGCAAATATGGCATTTTCATAAACAGAAAGCGCAGTGTTTGGTATTACTAAATCTTGGTCTATACCTATAACATCGCCGTAACCTTCACATTTAGGACAAGCTCCGTAAGGGTTGTTAAAACTAAATAAATGTACGTTAGGTTCTAAAAAATGAATTCCGTCTAGCTCAAATTTATTGCTAAAGTAATTTTGTTTTTGACTATCTAGCTCTTCTATAATACAGCTACCTTTACCTTCAAAAAAGGTAGTGTCTACAGCATCTGCTAGTCGGTTATAAAAATCTTCATTATTTTTAGTAATAATACGATCTATAACCAAGTAAAACTCTTTTCCAATATTTTCAGGAGCTTGATCTATTCTTAAAACCTTGTCTTTATATTTTATTCTAGCATACCCTTGTTTAGAAAATAGTTCTAAAGTTTTAATAGTATCTCTATCTTCTGCAATGGTTATAGGAGCAAGTAAAAGCAGTTTAGTATTATCGGCAAAACTTTTAACATGGTTAACCACATCTGTAACCGTATGTTTTTTTACTTGTTTATTAGATATAGGAGAATACGTTTTACCAATACGAGCAAATAAGAGCTTTAAATAATCATAAATTTCTGTAGTTGTACCAACAGTGGATCTTGGGTTGGTAGAGTTTACTTTTTGTTCTATAGCTATTGCAGGAGCAATACCTTTAATATAATCTACTTTTGGTTTGTTAAGTTTTCCTAAAAATTGTCTGGCATACGAAGATAAACTTTCTACATAGCGTCTTTGCCCTTCTGCATAAAGCGTATCAAAAGCTAAGCTAGATTTTCCTGAGCCAGATAAACCTGTAATAACCACAAGTTTATTTCTAGGAATTATAACATCTATATTTTTTAAATTGTGCAGCTTAGCACCTTTAATTATAATATTCTCTTTTGGATTAACCTCTAGTATTGTAGACATGATTTTATTTAGAAAAACAAAGATACAATATGCCTTTAATTTATGCGCTAAGGAATTAAACTTGGGTGTTAAAAGTTAAATATTATATAAAGTGATTTGTTAAGAACAGTTAATTTTTACTATATTTGACAAACATTAAACGTTAACAAGCCTATAGAAACAAGTTTACTTTTTTAAGTTAGAATAGTACAAAAAGACCTTTTTTAAAAGAAAAGGCTCCCCAATTTTAAACCTAAAAGTAAACACTATGGCACCACAAGTTAACGACTCTCTACTAGTTAAACAATTTATTGACGGAGATGAAAGAGCATTAGAAGCTCTTATAAATAAGCACAATAAACGTATTAACGGTTTTATATACTCCAAGGTTGGAGACCGCGAAGTAACCGAAGATATTTTTCAAGATACTTTTATGAAAGTTATAAGAACTCTTAAAAGAGGAGCGTATAACGAAGAAGGTAAATTTTTACCATGGGTAATGCGTATTGCACATAACCTTATAATAGACCATTTTAGAAAAACGAATAGAATGCCAAAATTTGATGGCTCAGATAGCTATAGTATTTTTTCTATGATTGGAGACGATAAACTAAATATAGAAAAACAACTTATTAAGGATCAAATAGATTCTGAAATATCTTTACTAATTAAAGAGTTGCCTTTAGATCAGCAAGAAGTATTACAAATGCGTATATATAAAGATATGAGTTTTAAAGAAATATCTGATAATACAGGTGTAAGTATTAATACAGCATTAGGCAGAATGCGTTACGCTTTAATTAACCTCAGAAAAATAATTGAAGAGCATAATATAGTTTTAACGAATTAATAGGTAAAAGGTCGACAAGTTTTATTACATTGTGCAAAGAACGCGTTCTACTATTGAAACAAATATCAAAAGTACTATGGAGAAAATTTACACAAAAGCACAAAAAGAATGTGAACTAATAAAGGCACAACCAGAAACTATTCAGTTTTTGTTAAACTATTCTAAGTCTTTAAAAGTTACAGAAGCTAAAGGAATAAAGTTTGAGAGTAATTTAAACTAGCTTTCCATATAATATATAATAAAAGCCATTAAGATTTATTCTTAATGGCTTTTTTACGTTTGCTCTTTTTGTAACTACAGCTTATAAGGGCACATATTACATAGTATTTACCACGTAATTATTTCTATATGTAAAATAGCATATGCAACTATATAAATGTTTAAATATTGTGTAAAAAATAGAAAACAGCACTTTCACATCAAAAAGTAAGGGTTTTACAACATACTTTTTAGCAGAGCCTATGATTTATATAGTTTTAGACTGTAATTAAGAAATTACATTGATTTTTTAGAAAAACCAAAAAAAAACCATTAACTAAGAAAAGCCCCCTGATCTTAAAATAAAAAAACTTATATGTCAGTACAAATTGAAGATTCAGAATTAGTAAGAGATTATATTAGCGGTGACGAAAAAGCACTAGAAATATTAATTAATAGACATAACCAGCGTATTACTAGTTTTATCTATTCTAAAGTATTGGATAGAGATATTACAGAAGATATTTTTCAGGATACTTTTATTAAAGTAATTAAAACTTTAAAAAAAGGTAGATATAGTGAAGAAGGTAAGTTTTTACCATGGGTAATGCGTATTTCTCATAACTTAATTATTGATCACTTTAGAAAAAACAAAAGAATGCCAATGTTTGAAGGTAGTGATGATTTTAATATCTTTTCTGTTATTGGAGATGATAAGTTAAATGCTGAAAAACAATTAATTAAAGATCAAGTAAATTCTGATTTAAGAATTTTAGTAGAAGAATTACCAGATGATCAGAAAGAAGTTTTGTTAATGCGTATTTATAAAGATATGAGTTTTAAAGAAATTTCTGAAAATACTGGGGTAAGCATAAATACTGCTTTAGGAAGAATGCGTTATGCATTAATTAACCTTAGAAAAATAATAGAAAAAAATAATATTGTACTAACAAGTTAAAATTACTTTAGAGTAAATAAACAATATTTCTAATTTAGTGTCGTTATTTCTGTATAACAATATTAGAAATATGGAAGAGATTTACTTTGATTACCAGAAAAAATTTAGCCCAGTAAAAGCTAGTGCCGAGACTATAGAATTTCTAATAAGTTATTCTAGAGCACTTTATACTGTAAAACATGAAAATCTAAAATTTGATTTTCTGTTAAATTAAAAAATATAAAGCCCGTTATTTACGGGCTTTTTTAGTTTTATAATAGTCGTTTATAACTGTTTTTCTTCCTATTGTTTTTGTAATTATATCTTTTTCTAAATCCCAACCTCTAGCAGGGCTATATTCTCTACCATACCAAATAATTTGCAAATGCAAATCGTTCCATAACTCTTTAGGAAACAATCGTTTAGCATCTTTTTCTGTTTGAGTTACATTTTTACCATTGGTTAAACCCCATCTATACATTAATCTATGTATATGTGTATCTACAGGAAAAGCAGGAATGCCAAATGCCTGAGATACTACAACACTAGCTGTTTTATGACCAACAGCAGGAAAAGTTTCTAAAATTTCAATTTCTTTTGGAACAATACCATTATGGTTTTCTACAAGCATTTTAGAAAGACCATAAATTCCTTTTGCTTTCATAGGAGAAAGCCCAACAGGTTTTATAATTTCTCTAATTTCTTCAATAGAAAGTTTAATCATATCATACGGATTGTCTGCTTTAGCAAAAAGTAAAGGAGTAATTAAGTTTACTCTAACATCTGTACTTTGTGCAGACATAAGTACAGCAATTAATAAGGTATAGGGGTCTTTATGGTCTAATGGTATTGGTATAGTAGGGTATAACTCTTTAAGAGTTGTAATTACAAACGAGACCTTTTCCTTTATTGTCATATTTGGTTTATTTTTATACAGAAATAAAAATTATAAAACTAAATAAAATTATATATGAATACATTAAAAGTAGGAGATAAAGTTCCAGATTTTTCTGTTAAAGATCAAGATGGTAATATTATTAACTTGTCTGATTATAAAGGAAAAAAGTTAATAGTATTTTTTTATCCAAAAGCAAGTACACCTGGTTGTACAACAGAAGCATGTAATTTAAGAGATAATTATGCTGAGCTACAAGCGCAAGGTTATAGTTTACTTGGTGTTAGTGCAGATTCAGAAAAAAGGCAAGCTAAATTTAAAGAAAAATATGATTTTCCTTTTCCATTACTAGCAGATGAAGATCATAAAGTAATTAATGCGTTTGGTGTATGGGGTCTTAAAAAGTTTATGGGTAGAGAGTATGATGGTATTCATAGAAAAACCTTTAAAGTAGATGAAGATGGTATAGTTACTTTAGTTATAGATAAAGTAAAAACTAAGGATCATGCTGCGCAACTTTTAGAATAAAAAAAAGCATCAGATTTATTTAATCTGATGCTTTTTATAAATTTTATAGTAACGTTATTTTTTGTTACTCTTTTCTTCTTCCTCTTTTCTTACAAAAAGGTGCTTTTCTTTAATAATTTTAGCAAGTCCTTCCGGAATCATTTCTTCCCAGCCTTCTTCGTTATTAGTTATCTTTTTAAGAACATCTCTAGAAAAAATATGCATAATTTCTGGGTCATAGTCAAAAATATCCATAACCTTTCCGTTGTATTTAAAGAACTTATACAGTTCTTTCATTCTAGGGTGTACTTTAACATTATTACTGGTCATTATTTGACCCGTTTCAGGGTTTTTCATTGGGTATAAATATACCTGTAGATCCTTAAAAAATAATTTCCCAAATGCTTCTAAAATACCGCCACTAAGGTGTCTGTAATACTTTTCATCAAAAATATCTACCAAGTTGTTAACCCCCATGGTAAGCCCAATTCTAGATTTAGTATAATTATTAAAATATTCTACAAGTTTATAATATTCTTGAAATTTAGAGATCATTACCGTATGGCCTAAAGAACAAAGTAATTTGGCTCTATCCATAAAATCTTGTTCATCAATTTCTCCAGATGCTTTAAGGTTAGATAGGGTAATTTCAAAAATTACAATGGTTTTATCTTCATTAACCATTTTATCTCGTATAAATATATCATACGATTTTTTAAACATATCTTCATTAACCTTTGTTACGGGTCTAAAGCTACCTCTAAGAGCAAGAATATTCTTTTTATATAATACAGCTGCAGGTAATAGGTTGTTGCCATCTGGTCCAAACATTACAGCATCTGTCATGTCATTCTTAATAAGTCTTAAACTCATTAAACGGTTATCCACGTTTTCAAAATTTGGACCAGAAAAATTAATCATATCAATCTCTACAGTATCCTTATCTATATGGTCATATAAATACTGTAGTAGTTTTTTAGGATTATGGTATTTGTAAAAAGCCCCATAAATTAAGTTTACACCAAGTATGCCTAGAGTTTCTTGTTGTAAACGAGCTTCATTTTGTTTAAAACGAACATGTAAAACAATTTCGTCTAGTTCTTTTTGCTTTGGATCTAGTTGAAAACGAATACCAATCCAACCATGTCCTTTGTATCTTTTAGAAAAATCTATGGTAGCCACAGTATTTGCATAAGAAAAAAACAAACGGTCTGGATGATTTTCTCTGCTAATACGCTCTTCCATTAAATCCATCTCATATTGTAGCATTGTTTTTAACCTAGCTTGAGATACATAACGGCCGTCGTTTTCTACACCATAAATAGCATCACTAAAATCTTTATCATACGCACTCATGGCTTTTGCAATAGTACCAGAAGCGCCACCAGATCTAAAAAAATGCCTGGCAGTTTCTTGTCCTGCACCAATTTCAGCAAAAGTACCGTAGATATCTGGGTTAAGATTAATACGTAATGTTTTTGCTTTTATAGAAGGAACATTTTCAAATACATTATTATCCCTTTTAAGAACTGAAGCCATTTTGTAGATTTTTGTAGTTTTCACAAAGTTAGAAAGATTGCGTTATCTATTAAATATTTATGTTATAAATTTGAAAGAAAATTTTTATAGTTTGAAAATCACTTTTTTGGGAACAGGAACATCGCAAGGAATTCCTATAATTGGGAGCACTCACCCTGTATGTTTAAGTAGTAACCCAAAAGATAAAAGACTTAGGGTATCTGTTCTAATTAGCTGGGAGAACTACAATTATGTTATAGATTGTGGGCCAGATTTTAGACAACAAATGCTTAAAAATCCTATACCTAGATTAGATGGGCTATTGTTTACCCATGAACATGCAGATCATACTGCTGGTATGGACGATATAAGACCATATTTTTTTAGACAAGGCGATATATCTATTTATGCACATAAAAGGGTTATAAATTCTTTAGAAAAAAGATTCGATTATATTTTTACAAAAGAAAATAAATATCCTGGAGCACCTTCTGTTTCCGTTAACCAGGTTGTTAACAATACAACTATTTTATTAGGAAATATAGATGTGGTTCCAATAGAAGGGGACCATCATAATTTACAAGTTTTTGGATATAGGTTTTTAGATTTTACGTATTTAACCGATGTTAAGTATGTTTCGGAAAAAGAAATTGAAAAAATTAAAGGTTCAAAAGTAGTAGTAATTAACGCGCTTAGAGAACAACCACATCATTCACATTTTAATTTAGAAGAAGCTTTGGCTTTTATAAAAAAAGTTAAACCAGAAAAAGCATATTTAACCCATATTAGTCATTTGTTAGGTTTT
This sequence comes from uncultured Maribacter sp., assembly GCA_947504045.1. GTDB lineage: Bacteria > Bacteroidota > Bacteroidia > Flavobacteriales > Flavobacteriaceae > Maribacter_B. Next base: position 454,899 of record CANNFY010000002.1, on the reverse strand, counting down.
CATGATGATGTAGAAAAGAACCTTCCAAAAAATGTACATTTAGCTTACGATAATCTTACAATTACTATTTAATAAAATTAACTCATGAAAAACAAGTTATTTCTATACTTATTTATTTTTGCTTCTTTAATTGCTTTTTATCTATTTATAAGTGGAGGTTCTATGGTAGAGGCCAAAGAAAAGAGAATTAAAATATTAGAGAATAAAGTTCTTAAATTAGAAGACTCTGTTCAAACAGTAGAGCTTAAGGCTTTAGAAATGCAATATTTTTCATTAGAAAATAATGATGATGCCCTTGCGTATTATGATCATTTAAATATGAAAGATGTAACCCGTTATATATCTGATAAACTATTAGAAACTAATGAGGCTAAAGGAAATAACCCTTTAATACCTTACGAAGGTATGGAGAACGATTTTAAGATTAACAAAATTAAAATCTTGAATCACAAATGGATTATAGCCGATTTTTCTGATGGAAAATACTGGGGAGAAATTTTTATTAAATACGAACTTAAAGACGATTTAGGAGTAGATTTTTCTCTAGTAGATCACTTATTGTATACCAGAAGTAATTAAAACGTATCTTCTAACCATTTTTTAAAGGAATAAAAATTTTGTGGTGCAACACCGTGTCCTACAGGAAATTCTTCGTATACATGTTTAATTCCTAAATTAGAAAGAAAAGGAGCAGACTTTTGTGCCCATTCTACCGGTATTACTTGATCTACAGAACCATGAGATGTATATATATTTAAAGAAGAATGTTCTTTAGTAGTATATCCGTCTTTTAAAATACCTTCATTTATATAACCACTTAAGGCAATTACATTTTTAATTTTTTCAGGATAAGATAAAGCAACAGCAAAACTTAGAATTGTACCTTGGCTAAACCCTAATAAAGTAACATTGTCTTTATCTAAACTATAGGTATCACAGGCTTCTTCAACAAAAGCTATTATTTTTTCTCTAGATTCAATTGCTTGTTCATCATCACTCCATTTTCCTTTTTCAGCATCAAAATTAATAGCATACCATGCATTACCATATGGTTGCATAGGGTAGGGGGCTCTAACGGAAATTATACAAAGCTCTTCGGGTAATTCAGGAGCAAAAGAAAATAAATCCTCCTCATTACTACCATACCCATGAAACATAAACAGTACAGGAATTTTTCCAGTTGTTTTTGTAGATGGTTTTATAAGATGTTCTAAAGAAAGTGGTGCAGTTGTCATATTATTGAATAAATGTAAACCATTTTTGAAAATAAGCTCCTAATACAGGTATTTCTTGTTTCTTGTTACTTAAAGCGCCTATAAACCCATACATCCATAAAATTATGTAGCAAAGGTATAAACCGTAAAAACCAAATTCTCCTCCCCAAACATTTGATAGTATAGCAAAGGCATGGAATAATAAATGTATACCAAAAGCTTGTCTGATATGAAATTTTGCAAATTCATGTTTTGGCTCATTATTCATAAAAATTGCAATTATAGCACCAACTAAAGTTAAGTAAGATATAATTGCGGTAGTTTTCCCTTCTGGCATTTTTTAATTTTTTCGCAAGATATACATTTTGTAACAAAAAAAAGAGGCACAATTTGGGCCTCTTTTATAATTTTATTTAGTGGTATTATTTGCCTCCTATGTCTCCAATAATTGGTAATTTTTCTTCTTTTAATTTGCTTGCATTTATAGCACCTATTACCATAAATATTAAAGGGATAAGCCCTAAAAAATTTAAGATAGAAAGGCTGGTGACAGATACTAAAATGTTTATAATTATTCCTAGAATGAATATTCTAACGGACTGTCCAATATGAAAAGAAACAAACTCATTTTCTTTATCTCCTCTTGTTGTAAAATAGGCAATTAATAATCCAAGTATAGTAATGTAGCTAATAATAGCCATTGTTTTTCCTTCTTCTTTTGTACTTTGATCCATAATTTTTGGTTTTTATTGGTTGTTGTTTGTTTATAAAACAAATAAATTATTTTATTAATAGTTGCGTTTTATTTATAATTCCATATGCCTTTCCTTGAAGTTCTTTTTCAAGAAAAGCACTGTTTTTTGATGTTGATATAATTTCGTCTTTTGTGAAAATGTATTTTTCTTGAGGATTAAATAAAGTTAAAGATGCAATTTCACCTATTTTAATTTTAGGCTCTTTAATCTTAAATCTATTTCTTCCTTTTGTTAAAAGCGAAATAGTTGTTTCTAAATCAAATATTTTATGTAATATTCCAAAGGCACTTTCTAAACTAATAGTGCCATAATCTGCATTATCAAATTCTATTTTTTTATTCTCTATATTTATTGGAGTATGATCAGATGTAACAAAATCTATAACCCCATCTTTAACTCCCTTTATTAAAGCTTTACAATCTTTACTAGTTCTTAAAGGAGGCATTACTTTATAATTACTATCAAAATCATTTAAAACAGTATCTTCAAGTATTAGGTTATGAATAGCAACACTGCAACTTACATTTAGTCCTTTCTTTTTAGCATCAGCAATCAATTTTACAGCATTTGCTGTTGATATTGTTGGTATATGTAGTTTGCCGCCAGCATATTCTAATATAAATAGATCACGTACTATTTGTAATTCTTCTGCTAGTGCAGGTATACCTTTTAGCCCTAACTTTGTACTTACAATACCTTCATTTACAATACCTTTACCTGCTATTTTATTGTCTAGCGGAAAAGAATATACTAACCCTTCAAAACTTTCGGTATACTGTAAAGCAATTTTTAAAAGGTTAGGGTTATTTATAGGTAGTTTAGCATCATAAAAACCAACTGCTCCAGCATTTTGCATATCAAATAATTCTGCTAAGGATTCTCCTTCAGCGTTATTTGTTAAGCACCCTAATGGGTATAAGTTAACCCCTTTATCCTGAGCTGCATTTTTCAAAAACACAATATCTGAACTACTATCAGGAACAGGTGTAGAACTAGGGTTTAAAATAATATCTGTAAATCCGCTTTTAGCAGCAGTTGTTATTCCATTAGCAATTGTTTCTCTTTCTTCGTAACCAGGTTCCCCAAAACTAATACTACTATCAAACCAACCAATAGAAACATGTAAGTTTTTTAGTTTAATCTCTTTTGTATTTGTTGGGGCATCTATTTTAGAAGCTATAGAACTAATACTGCCATTTTTTATTAGAATATCTCTTTTTTTAAGATGAAGTTCTTTGTTAGAACTATCGACTATTGTTGCAGATTTTAAAAGTATATTCATAATATGGTGCTTTTCTTTTAATAGGTCTTTTTTATATAAAGTATATCTCTTACTTTAAAAACTTTTGAAAAATTATTTCAAGAAATACAAAAAGCAATGCTAAAATAATAAACCATTTCCAAAGGGCATTTATAGAGTTGTGTTTTTGTATTTCTGTAAAAAGATTTTCTATGCTTGTTCCTACACTTTGTGCTTTTAAATTTTCTAGTGGTACATAGTTTAAATTACTTTCTTTACGGGTATAATTAAAACTTATGTTTTGTATTGTATTTTCTTTGTTTTTAATCTGATAAATACCATCTTGTATAGGATTTTCAAAAAAAGATACACTTACTTTATTGGCATAAGATTCTTGTCTTGGTATAAATTGGTAATCCTCTTTTGTAACAGTTAATATTTGGTCTTTTCCTAAGCTAACATTTAAATCTAAATTTGTGCTTGTACCTAATTGGGCATATAAGTTTGGCAATTTTAAACTTTGGGTTGCCATAGTATAAAAAGTAGGAACAATTAAAGGCGAATTTTTAAAATTTGAATTTTCTTGGGTAAGCGATGCGGAAAAAAGGTAAAAGCCTTTTGAACCGATTAAGAAAGGTGTATTATTCTGGTAACCTAATACTACTGGAGCTTTTGTATTTATTATATAGCTGGTTTTTGTAATTGGTTTTTGAAAGTTGGTTACTTTTTTTTCAAATACATACGTATATAAAGGGTGATCAAAAGTAATGTTTGCTATTTTTTGTTCTTTATTAATTTTATTTTGCAAACTACTATTAAAATAAGAAGCTGTAAGCATTTTATAGGAGTTTACATCAATATTTGTATTGGGTATAATAACAAGTGTTCCTCCTTCTTTTGTAAACTGCAACAAGGCAGTAGTTAAAGAGTTTGGTATGCTAGATAACTCATTAATAATTACCGTATTTTGCTTTTGTAATAAGCTATAATTAAGGTTTTTTAAATTGTAAGATTCAAAATTAAACTTATCTTTAGTGTAGATACGATTTAAAAATGAACTATTTTTTCCTATTGCTAATACTTTTATTTTAGGCTCTTTTTTTAGGTTAAAATATAAATTATTGTCATACTTAAGTCCTTTATCTACAATGTGTACCCTTCCATTTATAGTTTCATTTTTTGGTATAGTAAAAGTTACACTTGCTTTTTTGTTTTTATTAAAAATAGCAGCAGTTTTTGCAATAAGTTTTTCATTATTGTAAAGAGAAACTGGTGTGCTTTCTGTAGGCATAAAGCTAGATAGCTTTGCAACAATATTTAAATTTTCATCTTTTACCTCTTTTAGGTAAAGAGAGTCTATACTAATATTAGTTATTTTACTAGGCCTTTTTACAATAAAGTTAATATTGTTTTTTTGTAAACTATCTATCTTTAGGTTAGTACTGTTTTTCTGAAAATCAGAAATTAATATGGTATTTTTAATAGAAGAAGAGGTATTAGAAAAAAAAGTTTTTGCTTTTAATAAAATAGCACCTAAAGGTAGAGAGGTAGTACTATAATCTAAAGAAAGTAAATCGTTTTGAATTTCTTTAATAGTAACATTGTTAAATATTTTGTTATTAGTAAAAAGACTTATTTTTTCGTCTTTTGGTATTGTTTTAAGTAATTCTTGTATGCTAGTGGTTAATAAAGTTCCATTTTCTGTAGGAGCTTGCATGCTAAAAGAATTATCAATATAAATTACAGTTTCTTTTGCTGCTAAAGCTGTTTTGCTTGCAAAAAATGGCTGCGAAAAGGCAAAAATTAAAGAAGAAATAATTCCTATTCTGGTTAATAAAAGTAACCACTTTTTTATAGAACTACTTTTTCTAGATTCCGAAATAACTTCTTGTAAAAGCTTTACGTTGGTAAATGGAGTTTTTTTAAATTTTCGGAGCTGAAAAAGATGAATAATAATAGGGATAACTAGTAAAAAAAGCCCCCAAAGAAGTTCTGGATATTTAAACTGCATTCCTCGTATTAATTTCCCAAAGATACTTAAAAATTAAGCATGAGTTTAGTGTAACGTACCCAAAATAAGTTTCTTTTTTTATTTAAGATATACACTAGCAAAAAATAAAGTAATCTTTTGCTTGTTGTTTGTTTTTTTCTGTAAAGAAATTTTTAATCTTATTTTGTTCATCATCATTAGCAACGGTAATTATACATTGCGGATTTTCCAAATCGGCTATTGTATTAAAATGTTCTAAAAGTTTACCATAAATTTCTTTTCCAATTTTTTTTCTATTATCGCAGTGCCAGCTAAATGGTATGTTTTTTTTATTCAGAATTTTTGCAATTTCTTTACCTTTATTACCTGCTCCCCAAAGGGTTAATGGTCTATTTGGATTATAATCTAGTTGTAGAAAATAATGCATTTTTAAATCTATAAAATAATTTGCCGCATAGTGTTCACTAGTTCTAGAGGTGCGTGTAGTGTAATCTCTCCAATAATGAAGCATTTCTGAACAAGGAATAACCTTTAAGCCTTTCTCATAAAAACGGAAAGTTAGGTCATAATCTTCCGGGTACCTATTAGAAAAAAAAGCACCACTATCCTCAAAATCTTCTTTATAAACCATCCAACATGGCGAGGGTATTACGCACTCTTTATAAATTTCATTAAAATTTGTTGCTTTTTCGGTGAGGTTATTTAGCCATTTTTCATACCTATCGTAGCCATTACTAATACCTTCTTTAGAAAAGTACTTTACTTTACCTGTTGCTATATGTCCTTTTCCATACTGCAGTAAGTTATTTACCATTACAGATAGTTTATTGGAAGGCATTATATCATCGGAGTCCATTCTGGTAATAAGATTACCATTACTTTTTGCATAAGCTAATCGTAAGGCATCAATAATTCCTGTGCCAGAATTAGAATACACCTTTATTTTAGTATTTTTTTTAGCGTAGCTCTTTAAAATAGCTAAACTAGAGTCGGAAGAGGAGTCATCTATTGCTAAAACTTCCCAATTTTCATATTCTTGCTTTAAAATAGAATCTAAACATTCTTCTAAAAATTTTTCTGTGTTTTTAACAGGTATAAGAATACTTACTAAAGAATTTTGCATGAGTGCAAGTTAATTAAAATGAAAAATAAAAGTATTTGCTTAAATTATCTTGTTAAAAAAAAATTATATACATTTACAGAGTAAACTTTAGGGGTGTTCCTTTTATTTAGGAACTGAGACATACCCTTTGAACCTGATGCGGTTAGTACCGCCGAAGGGAAAAGTTGAAAAATGTATTGCAATATACATTTACAACCTTTTCATAAAACACATTTGTTCTTTCTGTGTTTTTTTCAAAGTAATCTTAGGCCTTTATTTTTTACAGCATATTTAAATATACTGTATATGATTACTATTTATGTAAATGATTCTCCGTTAGAAGTGCCTAAGAATTATAATGTTTTAGATCTTTTAAAAGAATTAAAATCTCCGACACAAGGTGTTGCAGTAGCAATTGAAGATACTGTAATTCCGGTTTCTGCATGGGAAACACATCAATTAAATTCAAATAATAAAATTTTAATAATACAGGCTGCTCAAGGTGGATAAGGTAGCCATTAGCTTTTGGCTGTTAGCCATTAGCAATACTATAAATCCAAATATCTAATTACTAACGACCCAAAGCAACTGCTAATAGCTTAAACAAAATGAAAAATAAAGACACTGCACCAAAAGAAGGACAAATTACAAGAAAGCCTTTTCCAAATTCAAAAAAGATTTACGTACAAGGTAAAATTCATCCGCAAATTAAAGTAGCAATGCGCGAAATTTCGTTGAGTGATACCACAGATTCTATGACGAAGAAGAAAACGCCAAACGAACCTGTTACAGTTTACGATACATCTGGGCCATATACAGACCCAAGTAAAGAAATTAATGTACATAATGGAATAGAAAGAATAAGAGAACAGTGGATTTTAGATCGTGGCGATGTTGAAGAATTAGATAGTTTTTCTTCTGAATATTGTAACCAACGTTTAAATGATAAAAGTTTAGACCACATGCGTTTTGATTTAAAGCATAAACCAAAGCGTGCAAAAAAAGGAAAAAACGTTACCCAATTACATTACGCTAAAAAGGGAATTATTACACCAGAAATGGAATACATTGCTATTCGAGAAAACCAACGAATAGATGAAATGACCGAGATTAGAAAGCAGCATCCAGGAGAACATTTTGGAGCATCAATTCCAGCAAAAATTACTCCAGAGTTTGTGCGTAGTGAAGTAGCTAGAGGGCGAGCAGTAATACCTTCTAACATAAACCACCCAGAAGCAGAACCTATGATTTTAGGTCGAAATTTCTTAGTAAAAATAAATGCAAATATTGGTAATTCTGCTACCACGTCTTCTATTGAAGAAGAAGTAGAAAAAGCAGTTTGGGCATGTCGTTGGGGTGCGGATAATATTATGGATCTATCTACAGGACAAAACATTCACGAAACGCGCGAGTGGATTGTACGTAACTCTCCAGTACCAGTTGGTACCGTACCAATTTACCAAGCTTTAGAAAAAGTAAATGGGGTAGCAGAAGATTTAACTTGGGAAATTTTCCGTGATACTTTAATTGAACAAGCAGAACAAGGTGTAGATTATTTTACCATTCATGCAGGAGTGTTATTACGTTATGTACCAATGACGGCAAAACGTGTAACAGGTATAGTTTCTCGTGGTGGGTCTATTATGGCAAAATGGTGTTTAGCGCACCACAAAGAAAGTTTCTTGTACACGCATTTTGAGGAGATTTGTGAAATTTTAAAATCATACGATGTTGCTTTTTCTTTAGGAGATGGTTTACGCCCGGGTTCTGTTGCCGATGCTAATGACGAAGCACAGTTTGCAGAATTAGAAACTTTAGGAGAATTAACACAAATTGCTCGAAAACACGAAGTACAATGCTTTATTGAAGGACCAGGTCACGTACCAATGCATATGATTAAAGAAAATATGGAAAAGCAAATTGAGGTTTGTGACGAAGCTCCTTTTTATACCTTAGGGCCTTTAACCACAGATATTGCTCCTGGTTATGATCACATTACTTCTGGTATTGGTGCAGCAATGATCGGTTGGTATGGTTGTGCCATGTTATGCTACGTAACACCAAAAGAACATTTAGGTTTACCTAATAAAGAAGATGTACGTGTAGGTGTTGTTACTTATAAGCTTGCCGCACATGCTGCCGATTTAGCAAAAGGGCATCCAGGTTCTCAGCATAGAGATAATGCATTGAGTATGGCTCGTTTTGAGTTCCGTTGGGAAGATCAATTTAATTTAGGATTAGATCCAGAACGTGCTCGTGAGTATCATGATGAAACCTTACCTGCAGAGGGTGCTAAAATTGCACATTTCTGTTCTATGTGCGGTCCAAAATTTTGTTCTATGAAAATTTCTCAAGAAGTACGTGATTTTGCAGCAGAGAATGATATTGCAGATGATAATGAGGTAATTAAAAAAGGTTTTGAAGAAAAATCTCAAGAATTTAAAGATAAAGGTTCAGAGGTATATTTATAGTTGTTAGCCTTTAGCTATTTGCTTTTGAATAAAAAAGAGAGAAAATAGCAAGGGGCTAAAAGCCAAGAGCTAAAATTATGATAGTTTTAATAGCACCAGAAACCGATGTTTCAAATGAAATTGAAATACTACATCAGTTATTTCAAGAGGGTTTGCAGTATTATCATTTAAGGAAACCAAATAAGAATTACGAAGAACATTGTGCTTATTTAAATCAAATAGATTCAAAATATCATAACAGAATTGTAGTACACTTTTTTCATGAAATGGTAAATGAGTTCAATTTAAAAGGCATTCATTTTCAAGAGCAAAAAAGAATAGACAATATAGATAATCCAGGACAATATTTTTTAAATCTAAATATGTATGGAAAAACTATCAGTTCTTCTTTTCATGAATTAGAAGTATTAGAAAATTGTGATTTTGAATTTGATTATCATCTGTTAAGTCCAGTGTTTTCATCTATCTCAAAAAAAGGATATGAAGGTCGTGGTTTTGATGTTAATCATATTAATAAAAGGATTGTTGGTATGGGTGGTGTTACATCAGATAATATTATAGAATTTGATAAACTAGGTTTTAAAGGCGTTGGTGTTTTAGGAGGAATATGGAATAGTAGCGAGCCTTTAATGGAGTTTAAAAAAATGAAAAGTTATTTTGAATAACAATAAATATATTTTAACAATAGCAGGCCATGATCCTTCGGGAGGAGCAGGCCTAACTTCAGATATTAAAACTTTTGAAGCACATGGTTTGTATGGCTTGTCCGTTTGTAGTGCAATAACCATTCAGAATGATATTGATTTTAAAGAATGTATTTGGACTGATGTAGAAGTAATTCTATCGCAAATTGAAACACTTTTTGAACGTTTTAAAATTTCAGTTGTTAAGATTGGCATTGTAGAAAGCTGGTCTGTATTATTACGTATTGTAAATAAATTGAAGTCTCTTAATTTAAAAATTAAAATAGTTCTAGATCCCATAATTAAAGCAAGTGCTGGTTTTGATTTTCATTCAGTCGAAAGTCAAGAGTTATTAGACAATATTTGGGAACAATGTTTTATTATCACGCCAAATTATGATGAAATTCAACAGCTATATCCAGAAAAAGATATCGAAAAAACCATTGAACACATCAGTAGTTTTACCAATATTTATCTAAAAGGAGGACATAGAATCGATAAAAAAGGATGGGATGTACTGTACTACAATAAAATTGTAATGATAAACATACCGCCAACAACCGAAAAAATTTCGGAAAAACACGGTAGCGGTTGCGTTTTATCTTCTGCTTTAGCAAGTAATATTTTATTAGAGCAAAGCATAGAGGATGCTTCAAAAAACTCTAAATACTATACCGAAACGTTTTTAAATAGTAATAAGTCTTTGTTAGGAGTTCATAATTACAAAAACAGTTTTAACTATTCAAATTCTCAACTCCCATAATTCTCATATTCAAATAACCATGATTAACAAACTACATTATATATCACAAGGCGCTACAGTTAAAGAGCATTTAGAAAACATACAAAAAGCGTGTCAATCTGGAGCAGAGTTAGTTCAATTACGTTTAAAAGATGTTTCTGAAAAGAAAATATTAAAAGCGGCAGAACAGGCAAGAGAAATTACATCCCATTTTCAAACAAGATTAATTATTAATGACCATTATAAAATTGCTAAAAAAGTAAAAGCAGATGGGGTGCATTTAGGAAAGGAAGACACTTGTCCTAAAGAAGCTAAAAAACATTTATATACTTGGCAAATTATTGGAGGTACAGCAAATACACTCCAAGATTGTGAGACTTTAATTAGTAAACAGGTAGATTATATTGGGTTAGGTCCTTTTAGGTTTACAGCAACTAAGAAAAACTTAAGTCCTGTATTAGGTATTTTAGGATACCAAGCCATTGTAGAAGAGTTAAAAACAAATACTCCAATTATTGCTATTGGTGGTATTACTGTTAAAGATGTAAAAGGGATATTAGAAACTGGTGTTTCTGGTATTGCTATTTCAGGAGAAATTACACAAGACTTCAATAAAATAGGGGAGTTTCATAAAATATTAAATACAGGAAGTGCTTTAGAACAGCGTCATACATTTGAATAAATAATGATTAGCCAAAAGCAAAATAAGTAAAAGCTATATAAAATGAATGATAAATTACAGATAGCAGACAAAACATTTAGTTCCAGATTATTTACTGGTACCGGAAAGTTTAGTAGTTCTAAATTAATGCGAGAAGCTATTTTGGCTTCTGAAAGTGAGTTGGTTACAGTTGCTTTAAAACGTGTAGACGTTAAAGATCAAAGTGATGATATACTAATACATTTAAAAGAAAAGCATATAAGTTTATTGCCAAATACCTCAGGAGTGCGTACTGCTAAAGAAGCTGTTTTTGCAGCACAATTGGCTAGAGAGGCTTTAGAAACTAATTGGGTAAAATTAGAAATTCATCCGGATCCTAAATATTTGTTACCAGATCCTATAGAGACTTTGAAAGCTGCCGAAGAGCTTGTTAAATTAGGTTTTGTTGTTATGCCATATATACATGCTGATCCTGTATTATGTAAGCGTTTAGAAGAGGTTGGTACACAGTGTGTTATGCCTTTAGGAGCACCAATAGGAAGTAATAAAGGGTTAAAAACACAAGATTTTTTAGAAATTATAATAGAGCAGAGTACTGTGCCTGTAATAGTAGATGCTGGTATTGGAGCTCCTTCTCATGCTACATTAGCAATGGAATTAGGTGCAGATGCTGTATTGGTAAATACTGCAATAGCAGTGTCTCAAGATCCTGTATCTATGGGAAAAGCCTTTAAAATGGCAGTAGAAGCAGGGCGCATGGCTTATAATGCAAAACTGGCGCCAATACAAAAACATGCAGAAGCTAGTAGTCCGTTAACTTCTTTTTTAAGTTGAAACAGCAATTAGCTTTTGGCTATTAGCCTTTAGCGTAAACTTAATTAGCCATAAGCAAATAACTAAAGCAAAAAAAATGTCTTTTAAAACCACTTTTGATACATATAATTGGGATGCACTTGAAAAAGAAATTTATTCATTTTCAGAGGTTGATGTGAAAAACGTTTTGCAAAAAGAAAAAATAGAATTAGAAGATTTTAAAGCACTAATATCTCCTGCAGCCAAACCATTTATAGAAGAAATGGCACAACGGAGTAGTGCAATTACAAAAAAACGTTTTGGTAATACAATGCAAATGTATGTGCCAATGTACTTGTCTAACGAGTGTCAAAATATTTGTACCTATTGTGGCTTTAGTATGACTAATAAAATTCCTAGAAAAACACTTACAGATGCAGAGATATTAAAAGAAATAAAACACATTAAAAAATTAGGATATGATCATATTTTATTAGTTACTGGAGAAGCAAATAAAACAGTAGGAGTGTCGTATTTAAAACATGCAATACGCTTAATTAAAGATCACTTTTCTAATATAAGTATAGAAGTGCAGCCATTACAGCAAAAAGAATATGAAGAGTTGGTTGCAGAAGGTTTATATGCGGTTTTAGTATATCAAGAAACTTATCATAAGGCTACGTATAAAATACATCATCCGAAAGGGAAAAAATCTAATTTTGATTATCGTTTAGATACACCAGATAGATTAGGTAAAGCAGGTGTTCATAAAATAGGAATTGGGGCTTTGTTTGGATTAGAAGACTGGCGCGTAGATAGTTTTTATACCGCTATGCATTTAAAGTATTTACAAAAGACCTATTGGAAAACGAAGTATTCTATTTCTTTTCCAAGATTACGGCCACACCAAGGAGAGGTACAACCAAAAGTTGAAATGACCGATGCAGATTTGGTACAATTAATTTGTGCATATAGGTTGTTAGATGAAGATGTAGAATTATCTATGTCTACCAGAGAAAGTGAAGTGTTTAGAAATAATATTATAAAGTTAGGAATTACATCTATAAGCGCAGAATCTAAAACTAACCCAGGAGGTTACAGTGTAGAGCCACAATCTTTAGAACAGTTTGAAATATCTGATGAAAGATCCACCTTAGAAATTGCTAGAATGATAAAATCGCAAGGGTATGAAGTGGTTTGGAAAGATTGGGATAGAAGTTTAGTTTAAAAATAGCTCCTATACTTTTTTTAATATAGGAGCTAAATATACTATTTACATTTGTTGAAGCTTATATAAAGCTTCGGACTTACTATTTACATTCAATTTTTCATATATATTTTGAATATGATAGTTTATAGCACTAGGGGAAACAAATAGACTATTAGCTATATCTTTATAAGTAGCGCCTTCACATAAATGGTCAATAATTTGATTTTCTCTGCTAGAAAATAAAGCATAGGTTTTTTTACGAAAATTTTGAATTATCTGCATAATTATATCATTACTCATTATAGCGCCTTCAGAAGAGATTGTGTATAATGCTCTTTTTAATCTTTTAGAACTTAAAGGCTTGGTTAAATAACCATTTGCACCATTTTTAAAAGCCTTTTTTATGAGTTCAAAAGATGGATTTTTACTAATCATTATCACCTTTACATTAGGATCTTTTTGTTTTAATAAAGCAATGCCATTTATACCATTGGTGTGTAATAGATTTACTTCAGACACTATTATATTAGGTTGTAAACTATCGTATTTGTCTATAACTTCTTGAACGCTAGTATAAATACCAATTAAGGAGTATTCTTCATAATTTTTAAAATATTCTTTATAAATAGCATTGTAATTTGGGTCTTTTTCCAAAACTATTATTCTGTGCATATTTGTTTTCATAGAACGTGTTTTTACTACTTGTATTTTTAATTAGGGGGATTTTAAAAATTCAAGTTTTTAATTAATTTTTTCTCATTATTACTTTAAAAAAAGCATAGGTTTTCCTTTCCAAAAAAGAGTTACTTTTTTAGATAGTATTAAAACGTCTGTAAAACAATGTTTTAAGGCTCTTTAATAATTTAAATAAGTGCTAAAAATTAACTTATTGCCGCTGTAGAATACTAAAATTTTTGTGCAATAAATAGTGTAAATGGCATTGCCGTTTTGGGGTTAATTTTTTTGAATTAAGATTTTTAGAGAGTAATTTTACTTTCATATTTGGGGGGATTTTAAAGTTAAACAAATATTTTTTTTGTACAATTAAATATAATAAATTAATGTCTTCATTCGTTGTATTTGTAGGAAATTTCGTTCAAATGCATTGTTTTTTATTTCATTGCTATTTTTAGGTACTAAATTTTGGTTTTTTTTAGATAAATAAAAGGAGGGTAGTATTTCTCCCCCCGGAGCCCTCCTTTTAATTGCACAAAATAATTTATTATTTATTTTAGTTAATCTTCATAAATGTTTGCTGCTGTAGCGGTATTACTATTTACTTGCATAATCCATTTTTCATCATTGTATTTTCCGTTTATGTTAGTTGTAAAGGCAATTTCTGCATCTTGTTTATAATTATAGTCTGCTAAATACACATAATAAAGTCCGTTTTCTTTGTTAAAAAACTTTCTTGCATCTAACCCTTGTTCTTTTAGTGTATGTATAAAAGAATCTAAGTATTTTTTTGTCTTATACACATTGGCAATAACATAATAACCAGATTTAACACCAACAATATTTTCTTGATTAAGAACTTTAATAGGTAGTTTTACATAGTTTTTAGTTTCTTTATTTTTTAATGTTTTATTTATTGGTTTAGTAGAAGAATTTGTTTTTTTGGTAGCAGCCAAACTTGTATATGATTTTTTTACAGAAATAGGAGTTGAGGTATTGGTTTTACTTTTTCTAATTTCAGATTTCACCATTCGTGCTAAACTATTAAACCTTTGTTCCAAATCTGCATTACGTGCTGCCTCTATAGAGTCTTGCCTTAAAATTAAAGCATCTAATATTAATCGGTTCTCATAAGCTAAATCATATGTATTTGGTTTTATACTACTACTACTACTACTACTACTACTACTACTTTTAGCTATGGTTTCAATTTTCTTTTCTTTTAGCTGCTCTATTGCGTTCGTTTTTTTAATAGCCTGGTTTTCTGCTAGTATTTCTTTTTTATCAGCAATTAATTGCAGTATTTGTTCTTCGTAATTGCGAATAATGCCATCTATTTTTTTGTCTTGAGAGTTTTCTGTAAAGGCACCACCATATGCATTTTTGTCTTTAAATGTATATGCTAAAGAGAGTTCATGGTTCCATCCAAGATTTGCTTTTTCATTAGAAATATTTTTTTCCATTAAATATCCTAAAGACATTTTTTTACTTAAATTAAATCCAACACCTGCAGAAACTCCATTTTCTACATCATATGTACCTTGTAGCCAACCATATTTTGGCATATCTAACACTAACGATCCCATATAAGAAATAGAATTATTTGTGGTTTGCCCTATTTGTATTAAAGGTAGTAATCTGGCCTCTTTAAAAAGTCCATGATTATTGTTAAAATCATATGTGTATTGTAAAGATGTTCTAAGCGTTTTAGCATTAATGTTTGTACTAAATTCGTTAGTACTTTGATTATATTTTACTAAATCTGAAGCATAAATACCAATATCAAATTTGCCAATAGACAAGGCTATTCCGGGTTGTATTGCCAGTTTACTTTCTTTTTTGGCATTACTAATTTGCTCATCATTTATATCTGCAACAATTTTATTTTTATCTACACCTTCATTATAATAGGTAATATTGGTGCCAAAAGTTAGTTTGCTTTTAGCACCTAATTTTACTGCCGTAGCATAATTTGCATTAAAGCCAAATTGTTGTACTACACCTGACCATTGGCTGTAAACACCAATACCTAATGCAGTATTCTCATTAATTAAATTACTAAATCCTAAATAGTAATTTTGACTGTTATCTTCAAAAGTGGTGTATTGGTTACGATGCAAAATCGTTAAATACGATTTATTTTCACGTACCAAAGAAAATGTAGGATTTACTAAATATCGGTTAAAAAATAACTGATTATGGTAACCATTACTACTAGTGGTATTAGTTATAGTTTCTTGCGCATTAGTGTTTTGTGTACTTAGAACAAAACAGAATATACAAAAGAAAATACGTTTTGAAATTTGGGGGGTATAATTTTGCATAAGACTAAAATTTGGGTTTTTTATGGGACTTCTACCAAATTTAGAAGAGACATTTGTGCATACTATCTAAAGTAGGTAGTTTAGAATAATACGTGCTATACTATTGCAATTATTCATCTTCAAAAACAGAGCTAGTATAATCAGTTTGCGTATTTAAAGCTTCTAAAGAACTAAATATATTTTTCTCTTTTCTTTTTGGTTTAATAGAAAATGCAACTTGTTGTAAACCACTTGTAGTATTTCCTCTATTACTAACTACATACCCATTTCCATTTCCGTTAAAAGCAATTGCAAAATCGTCTTTATTACTATTTATTGATGCTCCTAAATTTTTTGATGGGCTTACTTTTTTCTTAACAACATTAGAAACATAAACATCTAAACCACCATAACCTTTATGGCCTTCTGATGCATAGAATAATGATGTTCCGTTTACAATTTTAGGATATAAATCGTTCTTTTTTGTATTAACTTTTTGCCCTAGGTTTTTGGCAATACCAAGAGAACCATCTGCATTAATTTCGGATACATAAATGTCATATTTTCCAAAAGTACCAGGCATATTAGATGCAAAAAATAATCTTTTTCCGTCTTCAGAAACTGTTGGATGTATACTTGAAAAATATTTAGGACAAAGTGCTATTTCTTTTATGTTTGTCCACTTTCCATTTATTTTTTTTGCAGAGTACGTTTTGTATACTATTTGTTTTTTAGAAAGAACACCTGTTTTGGGTTTTAAATAAATAGGTTTACTAAAATAAGCTGTTTTACCATCTTTGGTTACCGAAATAGGAGATTTATAAGCGTTTTTATATGTTAATGCTTTATCTGCACTAAACTCTTTAGGAGCAGTTTCTTGTTCTATTAAAGTTTCTAAACTAGTGGTTGCATTGGTGTTTAAAAAGTCTAGATCTTTAAAGTTATTATGTGTTTTGCTTTTGGTAACACCATAATCTTTCTCTATTTCTGCCACCCAATTTTTATTAGTAGTTATTCCACTAGGTGTTTTTACTTGTTTAAGCGCATAACTATAACGAGTAGTATAATTGCCTTCTAGATCTCCCATTTCTTTTAATTTGGAATACCAAAAAACAGCTGTTTCGTAATTTTCCATTAAAAAATGTGCATTTCCTAAATCCTGAAAAATAGCATTATCAGAATAGCCAAGTTTTTGTAGTTCTAAATACTCTTTTACTCTTGTGTCTATTTTGTTAGTAGAGGTGGGGGTTTGTGCAAATAATGTAATTGCGCTTAAGCTAAATACACAACTTAGCAACATGTTGTAGGTTAAAATGTGTTTCATAACGTAAGATTTAAAAGTTTATACGTCAAAGTTGCGGAAACATTTTTAACCGATCCTTAGTAAAAATTCATAGTTTTTTATTTTGGTAATAAAAAATTAAGAAAATGTAGTAGTGTATAGTAAGTTGTATTCTACAATACATTATTTAGGTAAGATAATTTTATTGCACACCTTTCATGGTAAGTAAGGTAGTAACCCATACAATTACCGAGGAAATAAATATACCAATGGTATTAGCAACAAAGGCTTTTTTCTTTTCCATTTTAAATAAGTAGCTAGCAATACTACCAGCATAAACGCCTGTTCCTGGTACTGGCAACATAACAAAGAAAATTAACCCCCAAAAACCATATTTTTTAATTTTGTCTCCAGAACCAACTTTTGCTTTACGTGCAACATATAATGCCCATTTTTTATAAAAGTGCATGCGCAATAGGTACTTATTTATTTTTTCTAAAAAGAAAAACATTAAAGGAAAAACTAAAATATTGGCGGTTAAGCAAACTATAAATACTAAATATTTGTCTAACCCTTTAAGCAAACCAAAAGGTATACCAACTTTTGCTTCACCAAAAGGAGATATGCTCCATAAAAATGCTATGATATAATCTATAATCAAAAAAAATATTTTTTTAAATAGCTTGCAAAGCTATAACTACGGGAGCAATTTTAAAGCTTTTTCATCATAAAAAATTAGATAAATATGTATTATTCTATAAAAAGTAAGTTATGTCTACGAAAAGTAAGAATTAGGATTTTAAAATATGACTTTATTGTTAATAATAATATCAAATCTTAGTTAATATAATATTATTTTGTTTAATTTAATTATAAAAAAATTAAACAATTTTGTATCTTTAATTTTAAATTAGTTGAACATGTTTAGTATGATTTAAATACAGACCAGGTTTAAACAATTTTTAATTTTTGTATGAAAAATAAAATAAGAGAATTTACAGAAAGAGAATTAGACCGTATCATAGAAATGGCTTGGGAAGACCGTACGCCTTTTGAAGCTATTTTGTTTCAGTTTGGTTTACCTGAAAAAGAGGTTGTAAAGACAATGCGACTAAATCTTAAAACTTTAAGCTTTAAACGTTGGCGAAAAAGAGTAAATAGTGGCGTTAGTCAAAAACATTTAAAAAAACGTAATCCAGATATTTCTCGTTTTAAGTGTTCGCGACAAAGAGCAATATCTGGAAATAAAATAAGTAAGCGGTAATAAAGCTACTAAGGGAGAACTTAACTATTGAAAAAACAACCTATAAATATTGTTTGGTTAAAACGAGATATTCGTTCGCAAGACCATGAACCTTTATTTAAAGCAGAGCAATCTGGTATTCCTTATAAAATTCTTTATATATACGAGCCTTCAATTATAGAATATCCAGATACAAGTCCAAGACATTTAAAATTTATATATAATTCAATACAGGATTTAAATACGGTTTTAAAACCTTTTCATAGGCGTGTAGAGGAACTTTATGGAGAAGCTATAGCTATATTTGAATACTTAGATAAGGAGTTTTTAATAAGAAACGTTTTTAGCTATCAAGAAAGCGGTACGCAAATAACTTGGGAAAGAGACAAAGAAGTAGGTTTGTTTTTTAAACAAAATAATATAGTTTGGGAAGAGTTGCAACGCGATGGCATTATACGTGGAATAAAAAATAGAAAGGATTGGATTACGCTTTGGTATCATAAAATGCATTCGCCCGTTATACAAAACGAGTATTCAATATCTAAAATAGCACCATTAAAACATCCTTTTTTAATTCCAAAAGTAATTAAAGTAGGGTGGAGGCAATACCCAAAAAAATATCAACCAGCAGGGGAAAAAAAGGCTTGGCAATATTTAAAATCTTTTGTAGATAAACGAGGGGTTAATTACCAACTACATATATCAAAACCTGCAGAAAGCAGACTATCTTGTAGTAGATTATCTCCTTATTTAGCTTGGGGAAATATAAGTGTAAAACAAGCGTATCAATTTGTAGCTACACATCCTAAAAAGAAGAACAGTACAAGGGCATTTTCGGCATTGCTAACTCGTTTACACTGGCATTGTCATTTTATACAAAAGTTTGAAGTAGAGTGTAGATACGAAACTGTTTGTATTAATCAAGGGTATGAATTATTACCACATAAAGAAAACGAAGCTTTTATTAGAGCATGGAAAACAGGAAATACGGGTTATCCTTTGGTAGATGCCTGTATGCGTGCTGTAGAAAAAACGGGTTGGATTAATTTTAGAATGCGTGCCATGGTAGTTTCTTTCTTAACTATGAACTTAGACCAAGATTGGAGACATGGCGTTTACCATTTAGCTAGGCAATTTTTAGATTACGAGCCAGGCATCCATTATACGCAGTTTCAAATGCAAGCAGGAACAACAGGAGTTAATACCATACGTTTATACAATCCAGTGAAAAATTCTCAGGAACATGACCCAGAAGGTGTTTTTATAAAAAAATGGATTCCAGAATTACAAAAAGTTCCTCTAGCTCATATTCATGAGCCTTGGAAAATGACACTAATAGAACAAGCTTTTTGTGAAACAATTATTGGGGAAGATTACCCACTGCCAATTGTTAATTTACAAGAAAGTGCAAGGCTTGCAAGAGAAAAAAATTGGGAACATAAAAAACATCCGGCAGTGCAAAAAGAAAAGCATCGTATTTTAAAAATGCATGTAAATAAAAAATAATGAAGTATACTAAAAAAGAAATAGAGGAGCTAGACCGTGTTACAAAATTAAAAATAATAAATTCGGTAACGGGAATAAAACCAGCGAATCTAATAGGTACTATAAATAATAAAGCGCAAACTAATGTAGCAATTTTTAGTTCAGTAGTTCACCTAGGGAGTGCTCCGCCATTATTAGGGTTTATTACAAGACCACAAACAGAAGAAGTGGGGCATACTTATTTTAATATTATAGAAAATGAGGTTTATACTATAAATCATATTCCCAAAGATTTTATAAAAAATGCACATTACACTTCAGCAAAATTTAATGCTAATACATCTGAGTTTAAGCGCTGTAACCTAACCGAAGAATATTTAGAAGATTTTAAAGCTCCTTTTGTAAAAGAAAGTAATTTTAAAATAGGTATGCGTTTTGTAGAAGCAATAGATATTAAGCAAAATGGTACTAAGTTAATTATAGGAGAAATAGAACATTTAATTTTTCCGGAAAATGCTTTTGTAGATGGGGATATAGATTTAGAGGCAACTAGCGGTATAGGTATTTCTGGATTAAATAGTTACTACTCTTTAAAAAAGATAGCTAAGCATCCTTATGTAAGAATAGAAGATGTACCCGAGTTTTAATATGAAAAAGCAAAATCTTCCTCAAAAAATATGTATTGTTTGTGAGCGGCCTTTTAGTTGGAGAAAAAAATGGGAAAAGAATTGGGATGTTGTAAAATATTGTAGTGAACGTTGTAGAAGAAATAAATGAAAAAATGTAATGTAGTATTTCCGCATCAATTATTTGAAGAATCTCCAATTTTTCAAGGAAAAGCCCCTGTATATCTAGTAGAAGAACACCTTTTTTTTAATCAATACTCCTTTCATAAACAAAAAATTGCTTTCCATAGAGCAAGCATGAAACATTATGCGGATTTTCTTGAGGAAAAAAAAATGGAAGTTCATTATATTGAAGCAATAAAAGACATATCAGATATAAGAATATTAATTCCGGCTTTAAAGAAAAAAGGAATTACACATATTAACTACATAGATCCAACAGATAATTGGTTACAAAAAAGGATGCAGAATGCTTGTAAGGAGCATAAAATAGAAACTGTAATTTATGACTCTCCTTTGTTTTTAAATACTAAAGAAGAGATAGAAGTTTTCTTTAAAAAAGATAAAAAAACATTCCATCAAACTACATTTTACAAAGAACAGCGTAAAAAAAGAAATATACTTATAGAGAATGATGGAAAGCCTAGTGGAGGAAAATGGACTTTTGATACTGAAAACAGAAAAAAATACCCTGCAAAAAAAATACCGCCATCTATTCAATATCCAGATGTGGATAGTTATTTTAAAGAAGCAACATCTTATGTAGAAACTAATTTCTCTAAAAATATAGGTTTACTTACTACGTATTCCTTGTATCCTACTAGTTTTAAAAGTGCCAAAGATTGGTTACAGCAATTTTTTGAACAGCGCTTTTTAGAATTTGGGACTTATGAAGATGCTATAGTTGCAGAAAATTCTATTCTAAACCATAGCGTTTTAACACCAATGCTTAATGTGGGTTTAATAACTCCAAAAAATGTTATAGAAGCATGTTTGGCGTACACAAAAGCTAATGCTATCCCTATAAATTCTACAGAAGGTTTTGTTCGACAAATTGTAGGATGGCGAGAATTTATAAGGGGTATTTATGAATCTAGAGGAAGTGAAGAACGGACTAGGAATTTTTGGAAATTTAAAAGAAAAATCCCTACTTCTTTTTATAATGGAACCACTGGTATAGCACCAATAGACCAAACTATAAAGAAGGTCTTAAAAACAGGATATTGCCATCATATTGAACGTTTAATGGTTTTAGGTAACTTTATGTTGTTGTGTGAGTTTGACCCGGATGAGGTGTATACATGGTTTATGGAACTTTTTATAGACGCTTACGATTGGGTAATGGTAGCTAATGTTTATGGCATGAGCCAATTTGCAGATGGTGGCTTAATGGCCACTAAGCCTTATATAAGTGGCAGTAATTATATAATGAAAATGAGTAATTATAAAAAGGGAGATTGGCAAGCTATATGGGATGGTCTTTTTTGGAGATTTATACATACGAAAAGAGATTTCTTTTTATCTAACCCTAGGCTAGGAATGCTAGTTCGTATGTTTGATAAAATGCCTGTGGAAAAACGAAAACAACATATAGAAAAAGGAAATTTATATCTAGAAAATCTATAAACACATAAAATGATGCCTAAAAAGAAAATATTGCTTACTGGTGCAACAGGATATATTGGTAAGCGTTTTTTACCTATTCTAATTCAAAAAGGATTTCATGTAATTTGTGGAGTAAGAGATTTAGATAGGTTTGTAGTTCCGGAAGAATTAGAACAAGACGTAACTGTAATAAAATTAGATTTATTAGATACTACCACTCTTAATACTATACCAGAAGATATAGATGGTGCATATTATTTAATACACTCTATGTCAACCTCAAGTAACTATAAAGAGCTAGAATTAAAATGCGCTATTAATTTTAGAACTGCATTAGATAAAATTAAGGTTAAACATGTTATTTATTTAAGCGGTATTGTAAATGATAAAAATTTATCTAAACATTTATCTTCTAGAAAAGATGTAGAGAATGAACTTGCAAAAGGGACTTATAATTTTACCACTTTAAGAGCAGGTATTATTATTGGGTCTGGAAGCGCATCTTTTGAAATTATAAGAGATATTGTAGAAAAATTGCCATTAATGATTACACCAAAATGGTTAAATACAAAGTGTCAACCCATAGGAATAACCGATGTTTTGTCTTTTTTAGAAAAAGCCTTATTTAAAGAAGAGGTCTTTAATAAGAGTTTTGATATTGGAGGTGCCGATATACTTACGTATAAAGAAATGTTGCTTCAGTTTGGAAAAGCTAGAAACTTAAAAAGAACTATTATAACTATACCTGTAATGACGCCTAAGTTATCATCTTATTGGTTATATTTTGTTACTTCCACCTCTTATAAATTAGCAACAGCACTAGTAAGTAGTATGAAAGTTGAGGTTATTTGTAAAAATAATGATCTATCAGAAATTTTAGGCATAACACCTCTTTCTTATAGAGAAAGTTTAGATAAAGCTTTTGTGAAAATCAAAAGTAACCAAATAGCTTCTAGCTGGAAAGATGCTTTTAGTAGTGGAGGCATGGATATGAAAATAGCACAATACATTAAAGTGCCAAAATTTGGTTGTTTTACAGATGTCCGAACAAGAAAATATAATAACAAACAAGACTGTATAGAAAAAATATGGAGTATAGGAGGTACAACAGGTTGGTATTATGCAAATTGGTTATGGAGGATACGGGGCTACATAGACAAGCTATTTGGAGGTGTTGGCTTACGTAGAGGAAGAACAAATGAAAATGCCGTAATAGCTGGCGATTCTATAGATTTTTGGCGCGTATTTTATGCAAATAAAAAAGAAGGGAGGTTATTGTTATTTGCAGAAATGAAATTACCAGGAGAGGCTTGGTTAGAGTTTAAGATTAAAGACGAAGTTTTAATCCAAACAGCAACATTTAGACCCTTGGGTTTGTCCGGACGTCTGTATTGGTATTTTGTATATCCTTTCCATGGCTTTATATTTAAGGGAATGTTAAATAAACTTACAGAATAAAAAATTAGATAAATATGTAATATTCTATAAAAAGTAAGTTATGTCTGTTAAAAACAGATTACGATTATGTATTTAGGAGTAATTTTTAATAAAAAAGGCACTAAAAATATTTTTCATTTTTTTTTATAAAAAAGTTGTTTTTTCATTTTTTTTGATTTCATTTGTCCCATACTATTCAATATATATTTGAATGTATATTTAGCATTTAGCTGAGCATAATGAAAAGTGTTTCTATGTTCGGGCTTTGGGAGTTTAGGAAGTCAAAACCCAAAGTAGCTTATAAGATAGGTAACCGAATTTTAAAGCTAACTTCCGAAGGTAATACTACAATTGTGCAAAGCCAGCACAACTACTTTTTTATTCCCACAACTAGGGAACAAATTCTTATTTGATACACTATATCATTTTTCTTTTTATTTAGTAATAGGCATACCTATTACCCTATCTCATATTATTTATTTTTTAATTTTTTACTAAATGAACACTAAGTATAGTGACCTAATTAATCAAACCTACGAGTTTCCGCAGGAGGAATTTAACGTAGAAGGTGAAAACTTACAATTTCACAACATTCCATTAAATGAATTAGTTGCCCAATATGGTAGCCCTTTAAAATTCACGTATTTGCCTAAAATTTCGGAGAATATTAGTAGAGCAAAACAATGGTTTGCAAATGCCATAGAAAAAAATAAGTATAAAGGAAAGTATAACTACTGTTATTGTACTAAAAGCTCTCATTTTCAGCATGTTTTGCATGAAACTTTAAAGAATAATATACATATAGAAACTTCTTCTGCTTTTGATATTAATATTGTAGAACAATTAAAACAAGACGGGAAGTTAAGTAACGATGCTTACGTAATTTGTAATGGTTTTAAGCGTGAGCAGTATATAGAAAATATTGCACGATTAATTAATAATGGACACCAAAACTGTATTCCAATTATAGACAATTATGAGGAAATAGATTTATTGTCTGAAGCGATAAATGACACCTTTAAAATAGGTATACGTATAGCATCAGAAGAAGAACCTAAATTCGAGTTTTATACCTCTCGATTAGGAATAGGATATAAAAATATTGTTCCATTTTATGAGAATCAGATAAAAGATAATGAAAAGTTAGAGCTTAAAATGCTTCACTTTTTTATTAATACAGGTATTCGAGATAATGCTTATTATTGGAATGAGCTGGTAAAGTGTTTAAAAGTATACACAAGGCTTAAAAAAATATGCCCATCATTAGACAGCTTAAATATTGGAGGAGGTTTCCCAATAAAAAATTCTTTAGTTTTTGAGTATGATTATCAATATATGATTGATGAGATTATTAATCAAATTAACATAACATGTGCAGAAGCAGACGTAGCTGTACCGCATATTTTTACAGAATTTGGAAGTTTTACAGTAGGGGAGAGTGGTGGTGCTATTTACAAGATATTATATCAAAAGCAACAAAACGATAGAGAAAAATGGAATATGATAGATTCCTCTTTTATTACCACTTTACCAGATACATGGGCTATAAATAAGCGTTTTATAATGTTACCAATTAACCGTTGGAATGATGAGTATGAGCGTGTTTTATTAGGAGGTTTAACTTGTGATAGTGATGATTATTACAATAGCGAGCAAAACCGTAATGCTATTTATCTACCTAAATATAAAAGAGATAAACCACTTTATATAGGATTTTTTAATACAGGAGCATACCAAGAAACTATAGGAGGATATGGAGGCTTGCAACATTGCTTAATTCCGCAGCCAAAACATATTTTAATAGATAAAGATGCAGAAGGTAATTTAATAACCACATTATTTAATCCTCAGCAAAAATCAGAAGACTTCTTAAAAATATTAGGATATAAAAAAGAAGAAACACCAGTAGAAAAAGTTGAAGAACTTGTTACTGTTTAACAATAGTATAGTACATAAAAAATGAACACAATAAAAAATTACGCAGGTATTGAAGATAAATTTGCTCAATTAGAAACTGCAAAAATAGTTTTAATACCAGTGCCTTATGATGGCACAAGTACTTGGGGAAAAGGGGCGGACAAAGGTCCAAAAGCTTTTTTAGAAGCATCAGAAAATATGGAACTTTATGATATTGAAACGGCTTCTGAAGTTTATAAACAAGGAGTGTATTTAGCCAATGCAATTACAGAAGACAGTTCGCCAGAAGCTATGGTAAATGCGGTACATAAAACCACAAAAGAGTATATAAAAAGAAACAAATTTGTAACTCTTTTTGGTGGGGAACATTCTATATCTATAGGTACAATTAGAGCATTTAATGAGTGTTTTAATAACCTAACAGTATTGCATATAGATGCGCATGCAGATTTACGAAAAAGTTATGATGGTACACAATATAACCATGCTTGTGCAGTACATGAAGCTAGTCAAAATACAAACTTAGTACAAGTTGGTATACGCTCTATGGATGCTATAGAAAATACCTATATGGATCAAGAAAAAACATTCTTTGCACATGATATGGTGAATGATGAGTTTTGGATGGATAAAGTGGTAGAATCTTTAACAGATAATGTATTTATTACGTTTGATTTAGATGCGCTTGACCCATCTATAATGCCATCTACAGGAACACCAGAACCAGGCGGATTATTATGGTATGAGACCTTAGAATTTTTAAAACAAGTTTTTGAAGAAAAAAATGTAGTTGGGTTTGATATTGTAGAACTATGCCCAAATACAGTAGATAAATCTTCCGATTTTCTTGCAGCTAAGCTATACTATAAAATGCTAAGCTATAAATTTAATGGGCAAGATGTTAAAGAAGATTATGATAATACATACAATACAAACAAAAAAGAAGGAAACAATATTTTAAAATTTGCAGATAATGAAGACTAAGGGAGCTATTTCTAATTTTATAGAAAATTACTATTTACATTTTAATGCAGCTGCCTTGGTAGATGCAGCAAAAGGGTATGAAGAGCAATTAGCTAAAGGGTCTAAAATGTTGGTATCCTTAGCAGGTGCAATGTCTACGGCAGAATTAGGTAAAATTTTTGCAGAAGTTATTCGCCAAGATAAGGTACATATTATTTCTTGTACAGGAGCAAATTTAGAAGAAGATATAATGAATTTAGTAGCGCACTCACATTATAAGCGTGTACCTAATTATAGAGACTTAACTCCACAAGACGAGTGGGATTTATTAGAAAAAGGATTAAACCGTGTTACAGATACTTGTATACCAGAAGAAGAAGCCTTTAGAAGAATCCAAGAACATATTGTAAAAATTTGGAAAGATGCCGAAGCTAAAGGAGAAAGTTATTTACCACATGAATATATGTATAAGTTGTTACTTTCAGGAGTTTTAGAAGAATATTATGAAATAGATATTAAAAACTCATGGATGTATGCCGCGGCAGAAAAAAACCTTCCAATAGTTTGCCCAGGATGGGAAGATAGTACTATGGGAAACATTTTTGCATCTTATGTTTTAAAAGGAGAATTAAAAGCCTCTACCATGAAATCGGGTATAGAATATATGACTTTCTTGGCAGATTGGTATACTAATAATTCAGAAAAAGGAATAGGATTTTTTCAAATAGGAGGAGGCATAGCCGGTGATTTTCCTATTTGTGTAGTGCCCATGTTATACCAAGATATGGAGCGTACAGATACACCATTCTGGAGTTATTTTTGCCAAATTAGCGATAGCACCACTAGTTATGGTTCTTATTCCGGAGCAGTACCTAATGAAAAAATTACTTGGGGAAAATTAGATATTAATACCCCTAAATTTATAATAGAAAGTGATGCAACAATAGTTGCACCTCTTGTTTTTGCTTACCTATTAAATATGTAATTATGGATAAAAACGCACATTTAAACCGAGTTATAGTAGATTTTAAAAAGTTAACTCCAGAAGTATTAAAGCTATTGGTAGATCGCTACCCAGATGGGTATGATGATAGCGATATTATTTCGTTTAGAAACTCGCATGGGGAACGTATAGAGGCGGTAGAAGTTTTAACTGTAGATACTAAGTATTTGGTAAAAATTAGTGAAAAACTAGAGTATACTATGGAGAATTACGATGAGGATGACTATGAGGATTTTGATGATGATGATCCTGCAGCGGTTCCAGACCCAGACCTATCATGAAAATAGAAGATATAACCAATATAGAACTTAAGTTCTTAAATTTAGATGATTATCAAGAACTTAAGAGTGCTATGATATCTGTATATTCTAATATGCCTGGGGCATATTGGAAAGAAAAACACATACAATCTTTAATAAACAAATTTCCAGAAGGGCAAGTTGTTATAAAAATTAATGGAGAATTAGCTGGTGTAGCATTATCTATAATAGTTGATTATGATAAGTTTGATGAGGAGCATACGTATGAACAAATTACAGGAAACTATTCGTTTAACACGCATGATAATGATGGTGATGTTTTATACGGAATAGAAGTTTTTATAAAACCACAATTTAGAGGTTTACGCTTAGGACGTAGATTATATGATTATCGTAAAGAATTATGTGAAAAGCTTAATCTAAAAAGTATCGTTTTTGGAGGTAGAATGCCCAATTTTCATAACTATTCTGCAGAACTAACAGCTAAAGAATATATAGCAAAAGTTAAAAGAAAAGAAATAGCAGATCCTGTTTTAAACTTTCAGATAAGTAACGATTTTCATCCGGCTAAAGTAATGCGTGGTTATTTAGAAGGCGATAAAGCATCTAAAGATTTTGCAATACTAATGGAGTGGGATAATATTTATTATCAAAAGCCATCTAAAAAAGCAGCTACCAAAAAGAAAATTATTCGTCTTGGTTTAATACAATGGCAAATGCGCCCGTATAAAAATTTAGAAGCTTTATTAGAGCAAGCAGAATATTTTATAGATGCGGTATCTGGTTATCGGTCAGATTTTGCACTTTTTCCAGAGTTTTTTAACGCTCCATTAATGGCAAAAGATAACCATTTGTCTACACCAGATGCTATTAGAGAATTAGCAAAGCATACCAATGCAATAGTGCAAAAGTTTTCAGAGTTTTCTATTTCCTACAATATAAATATTATAACAGGTAGTATGCCACAAGTTATAGATGGCAGGTTATATAATGTTGGTTATTTATGTAGAAGAGATGGTAGTACCGAAAGGTATGAAAAATTGCACGTTACCCCAGATGAGGCTAAAGTTTGGGGCATGCAAGGTGGAACACAATTAAAAGCTTTTGATACCGATTGTGGTAAAATAGGAGTATTAATTTGTTACGATTCAGAATTTCCAGAATTAAGTAGGCTTTTAGCAGAAGAAGGAATGGATATTTTATTTGTGCCCTTTTTAACAGATACGCAAAATGGATATTCTAGAGTTCGTAACTGTGCGCGTGCAAGAGCTATAGAAAACGAGTGTTATGTAGCTATTGCTGGTAGTGTTGGTAATTTGCCAAATGTGCAGAATATGGATATACAGTTTGCGCAATCTATGGTATTTACACCATGCGATTTTTCTTTTCCAAGTAATGGTATTAAAGCAGAAGCTACCCCAAATACTGAAATGATTTTAATTGCTGATGTAGATATAGATTTACTTAGAGAGTTAAACCAATTTGGTGCGGTTAGAAATTTAAAAGACCGAAGAAAAGATATTTTTGAACTACGTAAAAAGTAGAATAATTAGTTATAAATTAAAATAGGGTTCTTATTATATAATTAGATAGTAAGAACCTTTTGTGTTTCTATTTATTAAGAAAAATTTTGAATAAATAATAAACGGAGCCCCACTACTAAAACAAGAATACCAGTAATTATTCGAATTACTTTTGGAGAGGCTTTTTTAAGGCTAAAACGTACTCCTAATTGCCCACCTAATAGAACAGCAACTATTAAAACTAAAGTAATAGACCAAGAAATATCTAACGATTTACTAGCTAATAAACCTATTAAACCAGATATAGAGTTTACTAAAATAAATAAAGCAGATAAAGCAGCAATTTTTACTGGTTTATCCCAATTTAAATGGTTTAATACAGGAGCTAAAAATATACCACCACCAATACCAACTAAACCAGAAAGTAAACCAATTGCAGCACCTATTACATAACTCATGTATTTAGGATATGGTTTAGCTCTAACCGTAGTATTACTTCTGGCTTGGTAAAATAAAGACACTGCAGAAAGAGTTAAAGTTACACCTAATAACAAAAAAAAAGCGCTCTCATTAAGTTTAAATAAGGCACCAATAAAAGCTAAAGGAATACTGGTTACTAAAAAAGGAAAAAAATCTTTTAAAGAAAAATGGCCATCTTTATAAAACAAATATGTACTACCTGTAACTACTACTAGGTTGCAAATAAGAGCATTAGAACGTATAAAAAAAAAGCTGAAAGTAAATAAAGATAACACTGCCAAATAACTAGAACCACCACCAAAACCTACGGACGAATAAAAAGCCGCAATTATAAAAAATACTGAAAAAAGCAGTATGAGAGTCTCAGAAATAAAGGGCATAGTGGGTTACTTTATATTGTATTTTTCAAAAGTATATAAAGTAATTTTTAATTGTGTTTTTTTTAGAGAAGGAATTTTATATATTTTTTATTGTCTAATTAGTTTAATGGTAAATAAGTATCTTTATTTATAAGCATTCAAAATTTGCGGACTGTAAAATTAAAGTAATAGTATAAAATAAGTTAATTGCAGAGATAAGTTATTAATGAAACTAATTAAATTATTAGAAGTAGGGGCAGAGGGAGGAGCCATAACTTTATATAAAATAATGGATAAAGTGCAAACTAAATATTTCTATTCTTTAGAAGAAATAGATTATGATTTAGAAGATTTTTCTACAATACAAAAAAGGAGTAGTTTGGAAAATACGTTTAACAGTGTTTATAATGCGCTAATAGAAGAATATCCTTTACTATATAATTTATACCCTGTGTATATACATTCAGATATTAAAACATTTATTTCCTCAGAGTTCACAAAAATATCTAAAGATAATAGTACTAATTACTCTTATAGTAGTTGGCAAGATAAATTAATGTAAAGACCTTTTTTTTGAGTGTTTTATGTAATATATTAGTTGTTATGCTCTAATAGTATGCGTTGTTCTAATGCATATAGTTTATTAAGTAATACTTCGTCTTCTATAAAAGCATGCACTTCTAAATCTTGAACAAAGTTTTTTAATTTTTCTAGTAAAATTCTATAGGAAGTTTCATTCGTTTTTGGTGGAGTATATTCTAATAAAATAGAGGTGATATTTTTTAAATCATCCGTAGTATCCGTATGTGTGTCAATAAAATCTCTAATAGAGTTTTGTTGTAAAAATTCAATAAAAAAAGAACAGTTTTTTTTAAAGTAAACAGCCTTATAAAGCGTACTGCCGTAAGTAAATAATCCACTCTCTTCATCTTTAAAATGAGCTTCTAAATCTACTTTATATTTAAAATAAAATTTATATAAAATTTCTAATAGAGGGTGCCCTTTTTCATAATTGTTTAGTAATTGTGTTATGCTTTGCCCTATTTCAGGAATTATTTTTTCAGAGTAGTAAGTATGCGAACGTATTAAGTAGTCTATAATAATAGGTAAAGAATAATTTTCAAATAGCTTTAAATTTATTTTTTTATAATCGCAAAAAACATTTAAAACAGTTACCAAAAAGTTTGGGTTAATTTCTTTTAAAGCTGTATTTGTAGCTATTTCTTCTATACTATTTGCATTTATTTTATATCTATTAAAAATATGTTCTGCAGTTCGGTTTTGTTTTGTAATTAAAGCTGGGGTTGTATAGGTTGTAATCATGTGTATTTTTTCTAAAAACGATACTCTTAAACAGTTGCTATTTTAATTTTATCAAATATTATTTTTATTTGGAATAAATAAAAATAATATTTATTTTCGGTAAAGTTATTAAGAATCATTCTAATTAATGAACGTTTTGTAAGAAAATTTGTCAGAAAAATAATTTTAAAATATAACTATGAAATTAATATATAATAATAAATACGGTAGTAGCTTTAGTATGGACAATGTACCTAATCCAGAATGTAGAGTGCAACTAGTAATAGGGTCTACAGGTATTTTTATGTCGGAATATGAACTTAATAGCCTTTTAGAAATTGTTAGAAACTCCGGAAAACCCTGTGTTTGTGATAATTGTAATGGGGATAAGTGTACTAAAATATGGACAACAAGTAGTTTAATTGATATTTGTATTAAAATAGATGATACTATTTTAGAATTATTAGAAGACCTTATTTTAGGCACTATGTTTATTTTAAATATGAAAAATACATTAGAAGAAAATGAAATAAAAAATTATAATTAAACTATGTTTTATACTTTGGTCTTTGTTTAATGTAAGAGGAGAAATAGATTTTTATAAAAGCACTTTAAGAATATTTTTTCTGTTAAATTTTAATTAGTATTCTTAATAAATACAATTAGTCATTTCTTAAATAGAAGGTGTATTTTTTTAATAAAAATAAATTTATTGAGGATTTTATTTAGAAATAAATACTATTTATTTTCTGTTTATACTAATATTAAAATACAAGTACTTTCTAATACCTTTTGGTCTTTTTATTAAATAAAATATAGGCTGCAATATTTTTAATTAAAATGCATTATAGATAAACATTAATTGAAAATGTATTATTTGTTATGACTAAAATTGAAATAAAAAACAATGCCGAAGAGTTAGAACGCATTTCTATATTTTTAAAAAATAATCATATAAAACATGATCTTGTAGAAAAAGGTACTACTTCTAGTTTAGAAGAATTAGTAGGAAGTATTAATTTTCCTATTTAAGATAAATATGCATTAATAGTATTGGCTTATTAAAACGCTTACATATCTTTTTTTTTGATGAGTTTATGTAGGTACACTAATATTCTATTATCTCTTTCTATACATTAAATACCTTTAATACAATCAGGTAGACAATACTAATAGTAATAAATTAAGCTATTTGCATGCCGTTTTTATTAGAATGCCTACAACAGTTTTTTGTAGAGGGTTAATAAATATTAAAGAACTCATTTTTAAACCTTAAACTTATTTAGAAATGGAACTTTTTAAGAGTTTCATAAAAAAGTAGTGTATTTTTTTAAACTGTGTTTATGCCATATGGTAAAGCGTTAATTATGTTTTTTTTATGATAGTAAAGATTGTATCTAATTAGATTTTGATACTATATTTGAAGACATAAATTTTGAATAAGTTTATATACGTCTGTATTTAAGAAAAAATACTGCTTAAAAACAGAGGTCTTTTTACTGACAAATTCTATAAGTTTTTAGAAAAAGTCTTATTTAAAAAGAACGTAAATGACCTTTTAGAGGTATAAATATTTTTTAGTATTAAAATGATACAAATAGATAACCTCACTTTTCGTTACAAAAAAGAAGAACATCTTT
Source organism: uncultured Maribacter sp. (assembly GCA_947504045.1). Taxonomy (GTDB): domain Bacteria; phylum Bacteroidota; class Bacteroidia; order Flavobacteriales; family Flavobacteriaceae; genus Maribacter_B. Next base: position 421,936 of record CANNFY010000002.1, on the reverse strand, counting down.
TTAGTTTTCCTAACGTGCAACTAAACGAAGGGGAAAATTTGCTTATACATGGTAAATCAGGAATTGGTAAAACCACTCTTTTACATCTTTTAGCTGGGCTTTTAAAACCAGAAAGCGGAAAAGTTATTATTAATGGTATTTCTATTCATTCTATATCCAATTCTAAATTAGATACCTTTAGAGGGCAAAATATTGGACTTGTATTTCAAAAAAAACATGCAATAACATCTTTAAACGTTTTAGATAATTTAAAAACACGTCTTTTTTTAAGTAAAAAAGCAATTAATACTACTGCAATACATACTTTATTAGAGCAATTACATATTAGCAATTGTAAAAAAAGTAAGATAAATACCCTTAGCGAAGGGCAGCTGCAGCGTTTAGGTATTGCAATGGCTGTAATACATAATCCTAAAATTATATTGGCAGATGAGCCAACCTCTAGTTTAGATGATGAAAACTGTAAAACGGTTATACAGTTACTAATAGAGCAAGCAAAACTTACCAATGCTAATTTAATTGTAATTACACACGATAATAGAATTAAGTCTTTTTTTTCAAATACAATTACGTTATGAATATTTGGAAAATTAGTTTAAAAAACATCAAGTCTAAACCGTTATATACTTTTCTAAGTGTATTTATACTGGCATTAAGTATAGCTCTTCTTTTAGGAATAAAGCAAATAGAAGCTTCTTTTAAATACCAAATGCAGAATAACCTAGGGAATATAGATTTGGTTATTGGAGCAAAAGGAAGTCCATTGCAATTAGTTTTATCTTCGGTGTTACACATGGACAATCCTACAGGAAATATAGTTTATGAAGATGCTAAAAAGATAAGTAAAAGCCCATTTGTAAAATCTGCAATACCTATTTCTATTGGAGATAATTATAAAAATTATAAAATAGTAGGTACAACACCAGAATTTGCAACGCTATATGAAGCTAAAATAAATAAAGGGCGTTCTGTAGAAAAATCTATGGAAGTGGTTCTTGGCGCAACTGTTGCAAAACAATTACAGCTTAAAATTGGAGATACTTTTTTAAGTTCACACGGTTTAGTAGAAAATACTATTGAAGTACATTCCGAAGAATTAACCGTAGTTGGTATATATGCGCAAACTAATAAAGTAATAGATCGTTTAATTATTACTAATTTAGAAAGTATTTGGGAGGTTCATGAGCATACAGAAGATGAGGAAGAGGTTGAAAACCACTTAAAAGAAGAGCATGAACACCATGAGGAACATGAGGAACATGAACATGATGAGGAACATGAACATGATGAGCATAAACAAATAACTTCTTTGTTGGTTTCATTTAGAAACCCATCAGCTTTTTTAACGCTTCCAAGAAAAATTAACGATGCAACAAATATGCAAGCGGCATTACCAAAATATGAATTAGACAAACTGTATCAATATACAGGAGTTGGTTTTAAAACAATTTCTTGGATAGGGTATTTAATACTTGTTATTTCTAGCATTACAATATTTATAAGTTTGTATAAAATGGTAAAAGAACGAGCTTTTGATTTAGCTCTTTTACGAACTTATGGAGCAAGTAACTTACAATTAATTACCATGATTGCTTATGAAGGCTTTTTAATAGTAGTATTTGCTTTCTTTTTAGCATTTCTACTGTTAAAAACAGGGCTTTTCTTCCTATTTAAAGTAATAGAAACGGAGTATAAGCAAAACATGCTACATCAATTACCAATGCAAGATTTTATTGAAATAGCAGTAGTAGTGGTAGTAATGATTATTTTATCTATTTTGTTAGCTATATATCCAATAATTAAATTAAACATATCAACCATTCTAAGTAATGAAAAATAAAATTATAATTATAGTATTTCTTTTAGTTTCATGTATATGCTTTAGTCAAAAGGATATTACATGGGAAGATTTAGCAAAGGTTACTTTTACAGAAAAATTTTTTCCTGCGTATGGAGAAAATTTTTTATATCCAGAGTTTTCTGAAGAAATAAAATCTTTAGAAGGTAAACGCGTATCAATTACAGGGTACTTTTTAAATATAGATCCTAAAGGCGAATTACTTATTCTGTCTAAAGGTCCTATGGCATCTTGTTTCTTTTGTGGTGTTGGAGGGCCAGAAACTGCAATGGAACTTCAATTTAAAACAAAGAAAAATTTTAAGACAGATACTATAATAAATGTTATTGGAACATTAAAATTAAATGCTGACGATATTGAGCATTTTAATTACATACTTACAGATTGTGACGCATTGTAAAATATAAAAAGCACTTTTATATGCTTAGATAGATTAACCTAAAATAAGGTTCAATTTTCTCTAAAAAAGAAAAACTCAATACCAAAAAGGTATTGAGTTTTACATTGTGCGGAGAAAGAGGGATTCGAACCCCCGGAGGTGTGACCCTCAACAGTTTTCAAGACTGCCGCATTCGACCACTCTGCCATTTCTCCTGAGTGCCTCATAAGGCTATTTGCCTTAATGCGGCTGCAAATATAGAAAGCTTTTTTATTTATATAAAATCTTTTTCTGTTTTTCTGTATATTTTTTTTAGTATAAAGCCTTAAAATCGTTTGTAGACTTAAATATCAGAGAGTTAATAAAAGTTTTTACACTTAAAAAAATTACTTCCTTACCTTTGTTTTTATGAAATTGAACCTAAAAAACACCTTTTCTAAAGAACTACCAGCGGATACTAATACAGAAAATAGTAGAAGACAGGTTACAGCAGCTTGTTTTTCTTTTGTTAATCCTAAAAAAACTGCAAAGCCAGAGCTTTTGCATGTGGTACCTTCTATGGCGCATGCGTTGGGTATTTCTGAAGAAGAAACGCAAAGTAAAGGCTTTTTAGAAATTTTTAGTGGTAATGCTATACTTCCGAGTTCTAAACCCTATGCTATGTGTTACGGCGGACACCAATTTGGTAACTGGGCAGGGCAGTTAGGCGACGGTAGAGCAATTAATTTAGGTGAAATAGAACATTTGGGTCAACGTTGGGCGCTACAATTAAAAGGAGCTGGGGAAACACCCTATTCTAGAAGCGCAGACGGTTTAGCAGTATTACGATCCTCTATAAGAGAATATTTGTGTAGTGAGGCTATGCATTATTTGGGGGTGCCAACAACAAGAGCTTTGTCTTTAATACTAACAGGCGATAAAGTTCTTAGAGATGTTTTGTATAATGGAAATGCGGCTTATGAAAAAGGAGCAGTAGTTACAAGATTAGCACCAAGTTTTATCCGTTTTGGAAATTTTGAAATTTTTTCTTCAAGAAACGATATTGCTACACTTAAAAAATTAACAGATTATACCATTAAGTATTTTTATCCACATTTAGGAGAACCTTCAAAAAAAGTATATGTTTCTTTTTTTAAAGAAGTGGCAGAAAAAAGCTTAGAAATGGTATTAAATTGGCAAAGAGTTGGTTTTGTACACGGCGTAATGAATACCGATAATATGAGTATTCTTGGGCTTACCATAGATTATGGCCCCTATGGTTGGTTAGAAGGGTATGATTTGGGGTGGACGCCCAATACCACAGATAGTCAACATAAAAGATATCGTTACGGTAACCAACCGCAAGTAGTACAGTGGAATCTTTATCAATTAGCAAATGCTTTATATCCATTAATTGAAGAGGCAGAAGGTTTAGAACAAATATTACATGATTTTAGTACTAATTATGATTGTAAAGAGCAAAAAATGCTAGCTTCTAAATTAGGCTTATTTACCACTAAACAAGAAGATGCAAAATTGCTGCATACCTTACAGGAGCTGTTACAAATTATAGAGGTTGATATGACAATTTTTTATAGAGATTTAGCGGCATTTAAAGTAGATAATCCTTTAGATGGTCTGCAAGTGGTACAAAATGCTTTTTATGCCATAAATGAACTTACTTTGGATGTAAAGGAAAAATGGAATATTTGGTTTAAAGATTATGCAGAAAGAATAAAACAAGAAAACCTTTCGGCAAAAGAGCGCATAGAAAAAATGAATAAAATAAATCCTAAATATGTGTTGCGTAACTATATGGTTCAAGTTGCAATTGATGCTGCAGATAAAGGTAATTATAGTGTTGTTAATGAGTTGTTTAATGTTATTTTAAATCCGTATAATGAACAACCAAAATATACTAAATGGTACGCTAAGCGTCCAGAGTGGGCCAGAAATAAAGTAGGTTGCTCTATGCTTTCTTGTAGTTCGTAAAATGCATAAGATGTTAATCTATAAAAGTATTAACTGAAGTAACAAGATTGCATTTTTCTCGTAAATATTTCTGAAAACTAAAAGCGGTTTCGTTGTCTTCAAAAACCATAGCTTGGTGTATGCTGGGGCTAAGTTCTAGGTGTCCTAATAAGTATTCAACAAAATACGTATTATCCTCGGTTAGTAAAACATAATGGCCAGGTTCTTTAGTAGGCATAAATTTTCTAAATTTCTAGTCTTTTATTTTGCACTTTTAAAAAATACAAAAAACAACGTAATATACTGCTTTAATCTACTTTTATTTATAGGTTGTAATATTTTTTTTAATAGAAAATGTTTTAAATGGCATATTCTGTAGAAACTGTTACCTTTTTTAAAACAAAATAGCTTTCTAATACACCTATGTTAGAAATTTTAGAAAGTTTAGTTCGTATAAAGTTATGGTAATCCGGTAGACTTTTTACATTTATTTTCAAGAAAAAATCTACCTTACCAGCCATATGGTAACACTCCTGTACTTCGTTAAGGTCTTTAATTTGCTCTTCAAATTTTTCTATAAACCCTTCATTATGATAGCGTTGAGATACCAAGCAAATAGCTGTAACAGGAATGTTTAGTTTGCTTTGGTCTAATAGTGCTACATATTTTTTAATAATCCCTTTTTTTTCCAACTTTCTAATACGCTCGTAAATAGGAGATGCTGTTAAGTTTAATTCTTGTGCAATTTCCTTTGTGGTTTTTTTAGCGTCTTTCTGTAAAATTTGTAAAATTTTAAGGTCAGTTTCGTCAATCATTTGTTCCATTGCAGTTTTTTTTAGTTCTAAAATATTTAAAAGCACTTGTTGTAAGTAAAAAAAATGTCGAATTAATACTATTAAAGATAAATTTACTTAATTTTTAATATAATTAAGTGAATTTAATGGTATAAATGCGTATATATTTAATTTTGTTCTTTAAAAGGTGCTAAAATGAAGAAGAAAAAAATATTAGTTACTGGAGCAGGAGGACAGTTGGGAACAGTTTTAGTAAAAGCTTTGCAAGATCGTAAAGGAAAAGAAAATGTAATTGCAACTGATGTATATGTAAAACCAGAAATGCAAAATATTTTGGTTTCTTTAGATGCAACTAATATTAAGGCAGTAGAAGAGATAGTAGAAAAAAATGATATAACTGAAATTTATCATTTAGCAGCAATTTTATCTGCAAAAGGAGAGGAGAGGCCTTTACAAACTTGGGATATTAACTTAAAATCGTTGTTTACCATATTTGAGGTAGCATGTAAATACAAAATAAATAAGGTTTTTTTTCCAAGTTCTATTGCAGTTTTTGGTAATTCTGCACCAAAACAAAATACACCACAAAATGCATATTTGGATCCAACAACTGTATACGGTATTAGTAAAATAGCAGGAGAGCAATGGGCAAATTATTATTTTTCTAAGTATGGTTTAGATGTTCGGTCATTACGTTACCCTGGTATTATTGGTCATCAATCTTTAGCTGGTGGTGGTACTACAGATTATGCGGTAGATATTTACCATAAAGCAGTAAAAAAAGAGGCCTTTGAGTGTTATTTAAATGAAAACACCGCTTTACCAATGATTTTTATGACGGATGCAGTTAGAGCCACTTTAGAGCTCATGGATGCGCCTAAGCATTGTATAAAAACAAGAACTTCATACAATATAAATGCATTAAGTGTTACGCCAAAGCAATTAGTAACTTCTATAAAAAAATGGTATCCAGATTTTAAAGTGTGTTATAAAGAGGATTTTAGAGAAAAAATTGCGCAAAGTTGGCCATCCTCTATTCTAGATACGCAAGCACAAGAAGATTGGAATTGGGAACCGCATTATAAGTTAGATGATGTTAGTAACGAAATGTTTATAGAATTAAACAAAAAATACAATTTACATTCACAATTATAGGAACACACTATGTACGGAAAAGTAAAAAACGAACTACAAAAAGAGCTGAGAGAAATTGAGGCTTCTGGCTTATATAAAAAAGAAAGAATAATAACAACAAGGCAAGGTGCAGAAATTAAAACCACCTTAGGAGAACCTGTTTTAAATTTTTGCGCAAATAACTATTTAGGCTTATCCTCGCATCCAGACGTTATAAAGGCAGGTATTTCGGCTATGCATTCGCATGGTTTTGGACTCTCTTCCGTACGTTTTATTTGTGGAACGCAAAATATTCATAAGGAGCTAGAAGAAAAAACTGCAAAGTTTTTGGGCATGGAAGATTGTATTTTATATGCTGCAGCTTTTGATGCAAATGGCGGTGTTTTTGAACCTTTGCTAACTAAAGAAGATGCTGTTATTTCGGATGAATTAAATCATGCAAGTATTATAGATGGTATACGATTATGCAAAGCATCTAGATACAGGTATAAAAATAACGATATGGTTTCTTTAGAGGAGCAATTAAAAGCTGCCTCTGGTGCTAGAAGAAAGTTAATTGTTAGCGATGGTGTTTTTTCTATGGATGGTATTATTGCTAAACTTAATGAAATTTGTGACTTAGCAGATAAATACGATGCAATGGTAATGGTAGACGAATGCCATGCAACCGGATTTATTGGAGAAACAGGTCGTGGTACACATGAATACAAAAATGTAATAGGTAGAATTGATATTATAACCGGCACATATGGTAAGGCACTCGGAGGGGCATCTGGTGGGTTTACTGCAGCAAGAAAAGAAATAGTAGATATTCTTAGACAAAAATCTAGACCTTACTTATTTTCAAACACATTGGCTCCGTCAATTGTTGGAGCTTCAATTAAAGTATTAGATATAATAAGTAATTATAAATCATTGATTGTTAAATCAAAAGAAAATACTTTAAGGTTTAGAAATGCTATGACTAAGGCTGGTTTTAAAATTACTCCTGGGGTGCATCCAATAGTTCCAATAATGCTTATGGATGCTAAACTTGCTCAGAAATTTGCGTCAAGCTTGTTAGTAGAAGGTATTTATGTTGTTGCCTTTTTCTACCCAGTTGTACCAAAAAATAAAGCGCGTATTCGGGTTCAAATTTCTGCTTCACATACTACAGAACAAATTGATAAAGCTGTTGCTGCATTTACAAAAGTTGGAAAAGAACTAGGTGTATTTGGCTAATTCTACATTCTAGTATTTAGTACCGCAATTTTATGAAATTGCGGTTTTTTTGTTTCAAAAATTAAGATAAAATTAGAAAATAGGCTTATTTTTAGCAATCTAAAATTGTTTTAGTACATGTTTAGAATATAATATTTTTTGTACGTGTATAAGAAGTATTAAGCTAGTATCTTATTTAATAAAAATGTAGGAAGTGAGTAAAGTAATAGAAAGTTTAAAATGGCGCTATGCGGTAAAAAAGTTTGATACATCTAAACGTGTAAGTAATATAAATATAGAGAAATTAAAACAGGCATTTAATCTTACAGCTACATCATACGGTTTGCAACCTATTAAAATGCTGATTTTAGAAAATAAAGAAATTCAAGAAAAATTAGTTTCGCATTCTTTTAATCAACCGCAGGTTTTACAAGCGTCTCATGTACTAATTTTATGTGTAGAAAAAACGGTAATAAAAGATACTATAAATTCCTATTTTACTTCTGTTAAGGCAATACGAAAAACTGCGGATGAAATTTTAGAGCCTTATAGAAAAATGATGTTGAGTTCTTTTGAAAATAAAACAGAAGAAGAAATTTTTATATGGTCTAAGCACCAAGCCTATATTGCCTTAGGAAATTTAATGACAGTTTGTGCATTAGAAAAGATAGACTCATGCCCTATGGAGGGTTTTGTACCAAAAGGTTATAAAGAAGTTTTAGATTTGGATAAATTAAATTTAGAACCTGTATTAATTTTACCAATAGGAATTAGAGCAAAAGATGATATTTTTGCAGATTTTAATAAAGTTCGAAAAGAAGTATCGGAATCTGTGATTTCTATTAGATAGGTTAGGAGTTCTAAGTAACTATAGTATATAGAGAGAAGATTGTTAAGTAGGATTTTATAATTTTTATAATCAACAAACGCCAAAAGCCAACAAGTAACGAACATAACAGTATGCCAGGATTTGAATTATTTGGAGAAAAAGAGAAAAAACAAGTAAATGATGTTTTAGAAACAGGCGTTTTAATGCGCTATGGTTTTGATGGTATGCGTAATGGGCAATGGAAAGCAAAAGAATTTGAGAATGCCTTGTCTAAAAGAATGCAATGTAAGTATACACATCTTGTAAGTAGTGGTACTGCAGCGCTTACTGTTGCTTTGGCAAGTGCTGGAGTAGGTGCAGGAGATGAAGTACTAATGCCAACATTTACTTTTGTAGCTAGTTTTGAGTCTATTTTGGCGTTAGGTGCAGTTCCTATTTTGGTAGATGTAGACGCTACATTAACACTTAATCCAGATGCGGTAAAAAAGGCAATTACAAGTAAAACTAAAGCTGTTATGCCGGTGCATATGTGCGGTTCTATGGCAGATTTAAAAGCTCTGAAAACTATTTGTGATTCTCATAATTTGTTGTTAGTAGAGGATGCTTGCCAGGCAATTGGTGGGTCTTATGAAGGAAAACCATTAGGAACTTATGGAGACTTAGGTTGCTTTTCTTTTGATTTTGTAAAAACAATTACCAGTGGTGAAGGCGGGGCTGTTGTAACAAATAACAAAAACTATTATGTTAATGCGGATCACTATTCGGACCACGGACATGATCATATTGGTTCCGATAGAGGAGCAGAAGAGCACCCTTTTTTAGGATATAATTATAGAATTTCAGAATTACATGCTGCTGTAGGAATAGCGCAATTAGAGCGTTTAGATGAGTTTTTACAAAGGCAACAACAATATTATACTATAGTAAGAGAAGCCTTGTCTACCATTTCAGAAATAACGTTTAGAGAAGTGCCAGTTGGTGGAATAGAAAACTATTCTTTTTTAAGTTTTTTTATGCCAACACAAGAATTAGCAGAAAAAGCACATAAAGCTTTAGGAGCAGAAGGTGTAGATGCTTGTTTTTATTGGTTTGCTAATAATTGGCATTATTATAAAAAATGGGATCACTTAACAAACAAAACTTCTTTAGGTAAATTACCAAAAGAAGTGCAAGAGCAACTACCAGATTACACAAAATCAGATTTCTCTTTATCGGATAAATGGGTGGGCAGAAACATATCTTGTCTTATAAAGCTTTCTTGGACTACGGAAGAAGTGGAAGAAAGAGCACAAAAAATGGTAGAAACCATAAAAGGTTTACTTAATTAGTACTTTACGTATTCTACAATTTCTAAACCGTAACCAATAATACCAACTCTTTTAGTGGCTCCACTATTAGTAAGTAATCGTAATTTAGAAATATCTAAATTGTGTAAAATTTGTGCGCCAATACCAAAATCTCTAGAGTCCATTTCAATATGAGGGGCTTCGTATATTCCTTGTTTTTGTAGTTCTTGTAAATCTACTAATCTAGATAGTAGGTTCATAGATTCTACGTCTTGGTTTATAAAAATAACCGCTCCTTTTTCCTCTTTATTAATAGCATTAAACATAACCTCTAATTTTTTATTAGGGTTATTTGTTAGGGTTCCTAAAATATCGTTATTAACAAGGTTAGAATGTATTCTAGTTAATACTTTTTCGTTTTTAGTCCAACTTCCTTTGGTTAATGCAATATGTATATGGTTATTGGTAGTTTGTTTAAAAGCACGTAATCTAAAATCGCCAAAACGAGTAGTTATATTAAAATCGTTTACTTTTTTAATTAAACTATCGTGCTCCATTCTGTATGCAACTAAGTCTTCAATAGTTACAATTTTAAGGTCAAATTTTTTGGCAACATCTAGTAATTCTGGAAGTCTGGCCATAGAGCCATCTTCGTTCATTATTTCTACAATAATACCGGCCGGTTTTAAACCAGCCAGTCTTGCAAAGTCTATTGCGGCCTCTGTATGTCCTGTTCTACGCAAAACGCCACCTTCTTTAGCTACAAGAGGGAATATATGTCCTGGTCTTGCTAAATCATGCGGTTTTGTGTCTTTTTTAGTTAGTGCAATAACTGTTTTAGAACGATCACTAGCGGAAATTCCTGTAGTAACGCCATTGCCACGTAAGTCTACAGAAACGGTAAAAGCAGTTTCCATAGGGTCTGTATTGTTGTTTACCATCATATGTAAACCAAGTTCTGTACAACGTCCTTCAGTTAATGGTGCGCAAATTAGTCCTCTACCGTGTAAAGCCATAAAGTTTACGGTTTCTGGGGTAGCTAATTCGGCTGCTGCTAAAAAATCGCCTTCATTTTCACGATTTTCATCATCTACAACAATAATAACCTTTCCTTTTCTAATATCTTCAATAGCTTCTTCTATAGAATTTAGTTGTATCTCTTTTTCTTTTACCATTATTATTCTGAAACTAAATTTTTATCTTTTTTCTTAAATATTTTCTTGAAGAAATCTACTATAATTCCTCCTATATTTAGCATGCCTTTATCTGCTGTAGCTCTTCTTGTTAAGAAAATACTTAATGGCAGCATAATTAAAGTGGAGAGCCAAGCTCCTAAAATAGGGTGTATATTTCCTTCTTTAGAGTAATTGCCTGCAAATACACCAATAAAGTAATATACTAGAAATAGTACAATTGCTATTACCATTGGTAAACCTAAACCTCCTTTACGTATTATAGCGCCTAAAGGAGCTCCAACAAAGAAAAGTATAATGCAAGAAAATGCTAATGCAAATTTTTTGTGTAGAGATAAAATATGTAGGTTATGTATTTTATATCGTTTTTCTAACTCTATTTTTTTTCCTTTTATTGTATTTAAAATATTGGTGCTATTATTATTAGCAGAAGTTATAATCTGAATTTTTTTATTTTCTTCAAACAAGTCTAATACATTAAAGTCTTTTGCATGTATATCAACTGTTACGGGCTTGGTTAAAATAGTGTCGTTTAATTCTTTTTTAAGGGGAATAGAATCATTTCTAAATTTTATAGGTCTTATTTTTTTAAAAAAACCCATTCTGTTAGATATGTTTTTGGAAAAAGATTTGACTATTCGAGCATTATCTTTTTTTATAGAATCGATATCTTTATTTAACCTAGAAACGTTTTTCATTTTATCGGTGCTAACATCTCTGTCCGCTTCTAAATCATCGTGGTTTAATTCTGGCACTTCCATGTTTATGGTGTAGGTGTCAAAATTAGCTTTAGCAAAAGGTTGTTTTAATTTTTTTTCGTTTCTCTTGGCTTGTACATCTTCGTAATAGTGTCCGTCAGAAAGTAATAGTTGAATAATTTCAGATTCTTCACTACTAATTAGCTCTCCTTTTTTAGCCTTTATAACAGTGCTATTTATATTGGTTTTGGTTTTTTTATGGATGATTACATTTTTTAAAAACTTATCATTCTCACCAGATTTTTCATCTACCTTAATACTCATCCCCTCAAAATCGCTAAAAACACCTTCTGCTATAATAGCTGCGGGTTTTACTTGGGCAATATTTTTTCTAAGATTGTAAATTTTACGTTGAGAGGCTGGTATTACACTATTTGCAAAAAAGAAAGTTACCACACCTAAAAAGCTTACAAAAATAATTAAACTAAGCATGGCTCTTTCTAATGATATGCCAGAGGCTTTCATTGCTGCAAATTCATAATTTTCGGCAAAGGTTCCAAAAGTTAATATAGAAGAAAGTAAAACCGTAAGTGGTAATACTTTTTCTGTTAAGTCTGGCATTAAGTATAGTAAGAATTTACCAATAATAACAACGTCTAAGCCTTTGCCAGCAAAATCATCTATAAATAACCAAATCGTTTGAAATATGAAGATGAACATCAATATTACAAACGAGCTGACAAAATTAGATACGAACCTGGATAATATATATCGGTCTAGTATTCTCAATGGGTTTAATTTCTTATTATGTAGTATCCGTCTTTTTTATACTTACTTTCATCAAAAGTAAATAAGGTTTTTGACAATGGTTGGTCTGTTTTAAAAGAATTAACAGTAATTGTGGTTTTGGTACTGTTTTTTCCGGTCTCAATAATTTTATAAATATTTTTTGTTTCTACATCTATGCCAATTAAAATTGAGCTAATCTCAGAGTTAGATTCTATTGGTGTAACTTTTACAAATTGTATTTTACGTCCTTGTATATTTTGTAAAATATCCCAAGCGTAGGTGTGTCCTGTTTTGTAAAAGGTTAGCATTTTAGATGGGGTAACGGTATTTTCATCTTCAGATTTATTTTCTATAGTAACTTCTTCATTTTCAGGAACTATGGTGTAAACTTTAGAGCCATCAAAAAGTTGTTTGGCTCCTAGATAATTAAATAAATACTTATCGCCTTGTATGGTTACATTGCCTTTTGTCTCCTGGTTTATATTTGCTTCAGAATTATGTAAAGCTATTTTAAAGTCTACATATATGTTTTTATAACTTTTTACATTGGTATAAACTTGATCTAAAAGTGTTTTTGCTTTTTGTGCATTTTGTCCAATTGCAAAATTGGTTGCAATTATAAATAGGCATAGGGAACATAATTTTTTCATTACAATCTTATTTTTTTTCATTATTAAAAATTTCTTCTAGAGCAATCATATCTGGCACATAAACTTGTCTTGCTTTACTACCTTCAAAAGGGCCAACAATACCAGCAGCTTCTAATTGATCAATAATACGACCAGCTCTATTGTATCCTAATTTTAATTTTCTTTGTATAAGAGAGGCAGAACCTTGCTGCGCAATTACTATAACTTCTGCAGCATCTCGGAACATAGCATCTCTTTCCGATATGTTATTATCAAGACTTGTGCCAGAAGATTCTTCGCCACTATATTCTGGTAATTCGTGTGCTTCCGGATAGGCTCTTTGTGCACCAATATATTCGGTGATTTTTTCCACTTCTGGGGTGTCTACAAACGCACATTGTATACGTGTAACATCATTACCTTGAGTGTAAAGCATATCTCCGCGACCAATTAATTGGTCTGCTCCGGAGGCATCTAATATTGTTCTAGAATCTATTTTAGAAGTTACTCTAAACGCTATTCTTGCAGGGAAGTTAGCTTTTATAATACCTGTAATAACGTTTACAGATGGTCTTTGTGTTGCAATAATTAAGTGAATACCAATTGCTCGGGCTAATTGTGCTAGTCTTGCAATAGGGGTTTCTACCTCTTTACCAGCAGTCATAATTAAATCGGCAAATTCGTCAATAACCAAAACAATATATGGTAAAAACTTGTGACCGTCTTCTGGGTTAAGTTTTCTAGATTTAAATTTATGATTATACTCTTTAAGATTACGAACCATTGCTTTTTTAAGCAGTTCGTATCTGTCATCCATTTCTATACAAAGAGAATTTACGGTATTAATTACTTTTGCATTATCGGTAAGAATAGCTTCTGCGCTATCCGGAAGTTTTGCTAAGAAATGACGTTCTATTTTATTAAATAAGGTTAGTTCTACTTTTTTAGGATCTACGAGAACAAATTTTACTTCTGCAGGGTGTTTTTTGTATAGTAAGGAAGTTAGTACAGCATTTAAACCAACCGATTTACCTTGTCCTGTAGCACCTGCCATTAATAAGTGTGGCATTTTAGCTAGGTCTACTACAAAGGTTTCGTTACTAATAGTTTTTCCAAAAGCAATAGGTAGTTCCATTTCTGCTTCTTGGAATTTTTTTGAAGCAATAACAGAACGCATAGATACTATGGTAGAATTTTTATTTGGTACCTCAATACCAATTGTTCCTTTACCAGGAATAGGCGCAATTATACGTATACCTAATGCTGCAAGTGATAAAGCAATATCATCTTCTAAATTTTTAATTTTAGAAATACGAACACCTGCTTCTGGTACAATTTCATACAATGTAACAGTTGGTCCAATAGTAGCTTTAATTTGCGCAATACCAATTTTATAATTTTTAAGAGTTTCTACAATTTTATTTTTGTTTTCCTCTAATTCTTCTTGGTTTATGGTTATACTTCCTGTTGTACCATGTTTGTCTAGTAAATCTAAATTTGGAAATTTATAATTTCCAAGTTCAAGGGTAGGGTCAAACTCTCCAAAATCTTCTACTAATTTTTTAGCAATATTAGTTGGCTCTTCATTTTCTTCTACCACTTTTTCTACTTCCATAGCCACTTCTGGAACATTCGGTTTTACAACCTCTTTTTCTTCTTCGGGTACGGTTACTTCAAAATCGTCAGATAGTTTTATTTCTTTTTTTATAGAAGGAATTTCTTCTTTATGGGTGTATGCATCTGGAATAGTAGTATTTTTTTCGCCTTTATCTAACGGAACAATTACTTCATTTTTAGTAGAGGAAGTAGTGGTTTTAAAGTCTGATGCTATAGATTGTTTTTTATTTTTAATGTAGCTGACTATGTTTTCAGGAGAAAATTTAAATAAACGAACTAGAATAAATATTAAACCAAAAATTAATAGTAGTAGAACACCAATTTTACCAGCATAATCTTGTAAAAAGTCGTTCATCTCGTATCCAACTAAACCACCTAATAATGGTTGTTCAATTGCAAAAAAGCCTAAGGCAATAGAAATCCAGAGTATGAAAATAAAACCCCAAATCCATTTTTTTAAAAGTCCTTTTTTATCTAGGCCTAAAAATAAATGTAAACCGGTTACAGAAAGTAAAAATGGAAAAATTAATGCAGCAATACCAAAACCCTTGTAAATAAAAATATGACTTATGTTTGCTCCAAATTTGTTTAGTAAATTACTGGCTTTTTCATTTCTATTAGCAAATTCGGATAACATACTTTGGTCATCTTGCCAAGTAAAATAAAAAGAAATAAAAGAAAAGAATAAGGCAATACTAAAAAGTATAAAAATACTACCTAACAATATTTTATTTTGTTGGGATAATTTAAAAGTAGCCTTTTTCTTAGGTGTGGGTGTTGGCTTTGTTTTTTTTGCCTTTTTTGCCATGTAATCTTTTATTCTGAGAACTAAATTACGAATTTACCTCTGGAATGCGTTTGTTTCTTAGTATAGAATTTTAGGTAGATATATTATAAGACCTATAATTGTTGATGCTATAGATACAAGCATAACTGCGCCAGCAGCAACATCTTTTATAAAACCAATTTTTTTGTCAAATTCTGGTTGAATAAAATCGGCTAGTTTTTCTACGGCAGTATTAAGGCCCTCAATACCCATAACTATACCAATTGCAAATATTTGCAAAATCCATTCTAAATTAGAAATTTGAAAATAAAACCCAGCAATAGTCATTACAATTGCAATAAAAAGCTGGATTTTAATACTAGCTTCTGTTCGTATTAAAAGAAAGGCGCCTTTAAGGGCAAAACCTACACTTTTAATTCTGTTTACAAGAAAAGATTCTTTAGGCATTTATTAAGGCTTCTAAAGCTGCTTTGTAGTTAGGCTCGTCTACAGTTTCTGTAACTTGCTCATTATAAACCACTGTTCCATCTGCATCTATTACTACTACAGATCTAGAGTGTAATGGTTGTAATGGACCGTCTGCAAAATCTACTTGGTATGCTTTTCCGAAATTACCATCTTTAAAATCGGAAAGAACTTCTACATTATCAATTCCTTCCGCACCACAAAACCTTGCTTGAGCAAAAGGTAAATCTTTAGATATACACAATACTGCTGTATTATCTAACTCTGCAGCTTCTTGGTTAAATTGACGAACAGATTGTGCGCAAGTACCAGTATCTATACTTGGAAAAATGTTTAATACAATTTTTTTACCTGAATAATCCGAAAGTTGAGCTGTAGATAAATCGTTTTTAGTAAGTGAAAAGTTTGGAGCTTTACTACCTGCAGTAGGTAAATTTCCTATAGTTGTTAATGCGTTTCCTTTTAATGTTACCGATGCCATGTTATCGTTTTTTAAATTTAAAGTGTGAAATTAAAAAATAATAAGTGGAAATGTAACTTTTTGTAAATAAAAAAGTCCGCTATATGAATATAACGGACTTAAATAAACTATAAGAATTCTTTTAAGAGTCTATTGCACCCATTACACGTTGCATAAATTCATTTAAAGCTTCTTTTTTTGGTTTACCTTCTTTTATGGCTTTATTTACTTCTAAAGCACCGTACATATTAGAGATTAGTTCTCCAATAACGTCTAGTTCTTCATCTTTTAAAGAAGGAACTTCTGTAAGGTCTTCTAGAGTTTCTATAGTTTCCACTAAAAAATCCTCATCGTTAGCCTCAATAAAATTAGTAAGGTGTTTAATTACTGGTAACTTCATGTATCAGTTCTTTTAAGACGTCATATTTGTTAGTTTGTGTTTGGTTTTTAAATTCGCCATTCACAAATGTTGCAAAAGTTGGTAAATTATCCACATTTGCTAATTTTCTTGATTCAGGAAACTTTTCTGCATCGGCAAGTATAAAAGTTACATTCTCGTTAAGAGAAGCTTCTTTTTTAAACTTTGGTTTCATTATTCTGCAATTACCACACCATGTAGCGGAGTATTGCACAACAACAGTGTTGTTTTTAGAAATAATTTCTCCTAAATTATCATTTTCTAACTCTACTAACATAATTGAAAAATTTAGTTTACATGAGATGCTAAATATTCTGCTGTACCTTTAGAGTTTGCTTGCATAGCTTCTTTACCTTCTTCCCAGTTTGCAGGACAAACTTCTCCTTTTTCTTGTACATGTGTGTATGCGTCAACTAAACGTAGAAATTCGTTTACGTTTCTACCAACAGGCATATGGTTTACTCCTTCATGAAAAACAGTACCTTCTTCGTCTATTAAATAAGTAGCTCTGTAGGTAACATTGTCTCCATCTACAGTAATAACTCCTGTCTCTTCATTGTACTGCTCGTTAGTAACATCTAAAATATCTAATGTTGCAGCTAAATTTCTATTGCTATCTGCTAATAATGGGTAAGTTACACCTTCTATACCACCATTGTCTTTTGCAGTGTTTAACCATGCAAAATGTACTTCAGCAGTGTCACATGATGCACCAATTACTAGTGTGTTTCTTTTATCAAACTCTCCTAGTGCAGCTTGGAATGCATGTAGCTCTGTAGGACAAACAAAAGTAAAATCTTTTGGATACCAGAATAATAATACTTTTTTCTTATTTTTTTGCGCTTCTTCTAATACATTTAATTTAAATGTATCTCCCAATTCATTCATTGCATTTACTTCTAAATTTGGGAATTTTTTTCCTACTATAGCCATAGTGTTTTAATTTTAAATAGTTTTAATTAAAACGCAAATTTAGGGTATAGGTTGTTATATAAAAGTATCTGCTATTAAAAAAAACAATAGAGATATAGAAAAAATTAATGCTAAATTTATTGGGTTGATAATTAGTGTTTTACGTATGTGTAATGCTGTTATTTTGTTGAAATAATTTTTCTGATTTTAATATGTAATGCAGCAAATAATAAAGTAGTAAACGGACTTAACCAATTAAAGGTAGCGTAAATAAAATATTCTCCAACACCAACATTTAAAACGCCGCTATGGTAAGCGCCACATGTATTCCAAGGTATTAATGCAGAAGTAACAGTACCAGAATCTTCTAAAGTTCTACTTAGATTTTCAGGGGCTAAGCCTTTGTCTTCATATGCTTTTTTAAACATTTTACCAGGAATTACAAGTGCTAAGTATTGATCGCTTGCTATGGCGTTTAAACCTAAACAGCTTAAAACGGTACTTGCAAAAAGGCCAAAAGTACTTGATGCAATGGTTAGTAAAGCTTTTGTAATTTTTGCAAGAGCGCCAATGCCATCCATTATACCTCCAAATATCATTGCGCAACAGATAAGATAGATAGTCCAGAGCATACCTTTCATTCCGCCAGCAGTAAATAAATCGTTTAACTTTTCATTATCGGTAACTATTGAGGTATCTGATAATATAGAATTAAAAACTGCAGTAAGGTTAGATTCGGATAAACTGCTTAGTATTTCTGTTTGAAAAAAGATTGCGCATCCGCCAGCTAAAGCTATACCAGTGCCAAGGGCAATTAAAGGTTTTGTTTTTAAAAGTATTAAGCCTACAACAATACCTGGTACTATAAATAAGTACGGGGTTATGTTAAATGTTTTTTCTATGGTATTTAATAAATGAGAAACATCTGTACTACCTGCAATATCTATATTTAAATTTAGAATAATAAAAATAAGAAGAGTAATAACAATGGTGGGTATAGTGGTTAAACTCATATATTTTATATGTGTAAATAAATCGGTTCCAGCCATTGCAGGAGCTAAATTTGTGGTGTCGCTTAGTGGAGACATTTTATCTCCAAAATAAGCTCCAGAAAGCACTGCTCCGGCAATCATACCAGGGTAGATGCCTAATGCTGTTCCTATTCCAATTAGTGCAATACCAACTGTAGCAGAAGTTGTCCATGAACTTCCTGTTGCTATAGATATTATTGCAGAAATTAATACCGTTGCTGGTAAAAATATTTCAGGACTCAGAACTTTTAAACCATAATAGACCATAGCAGGTATAATACCACTAACTAACCAAGAGCCAGATAGAGCACCAACTAAAAAAAGTATCATAATAGGTAGAAGAACACTTTTTAAGTTTTCAAGTATTTCTTGCCCCATTGTTTTTAAGGTAACTTTATTAAAAAAGCCTACAATAGCAGCAAAAACGCCGCCAATAAGTAAAATTATTTGATTAGAATATTCTCCAAACCATTCGCCATCAGCATAAAAAATATTATAAGCAAGCATGCCCATTAGTAAAATAACAGGTATTAATGCCTCCCAAATGTTTAGCTCTTTATTTTCAACAATATTTTCATTTTCAGGACCATTTGGGTTTAGACTATTGTTATGCATGTAACTTTTTTTGATTTGCTTGTAATATTACGATTTTGAATAGAGTTCTCCAAACTGCTAATTGTTTAAGCTTTTAAATTTAATTTTTCACATATTACTATAGTAGATTCTACGTGTTTATTAAAAATATAATCCAATTTTGAGAAAAAAATATTTAGCAACTTTAGATAAGAAAAAAATAAGAGTAACGTTTCTTAAATGTGTAAATTAAATATATAAATAGTACCCTTAGCACATTTATTAGTAATGAAGTTAAGCATACAACACTAATACATACTTAAAAATCAGAAAATAACACTAATTTTGTGTAACAAAAAAACATTACAATTTTATGAGTTCATATGATGTAGCCGTTATCGGTTCAGGCCCTGGAGGATATGTAGCAGCAATACGCTGTGCACAATTAGGAATGAAAACAGCAATTATTGAAAAATACAGTACACTTGGTGGTACTTGTTTAAATGTAGGATGTATTCCTTCTAAAGCATTATTAGATTCTTCGCACCATTACATAGATGCGGTAAAACATTTTGAAGAACATGGTATTGAGGTTCCTGGAGAAATAAAGATAAACTTAGAAAAAATGATTGGTCGTAAACAGTCTGTTGTAGATCAAACTACTAAGGGAATCAATTTTTTAATGGATAAAAATAAAATTGATGTTTTTGAAGGTGTTGGTAGTTTTAAAGATGCTACAAACATTACAATTACTAAAAAAGACGGTAAGGCAGAAGTGATTGAAGCTAAAAATACAATTATAGCAACAGGATCTAAGCCATCTACTTTACCATTTATAAAATTAGATAAAGAAAGAATAATTACATCTACCGAAGCGCTAGAATTAAAAGAAGTGCCAAAGCATATGTTAGTAATTGGTGGTGGTGTAATAGGACTAGAACTAGGGCAAGTATACAAAAGGTTAGGAGCAGAAGTAACGGTTATAGAATATATGGATCGTATTATTCCGGGTATGGATGGTGCTTTGTCTAAAGAGTTAACAAAAGTTCTTAAGAAACAAAAAGTAAAATTTGCGTTATCTCATAAAGTTAAATCTGTAGAACGTAAAGGAGATGAAGTTGTAGTTAAAGCAGATAATAAAAAAGGAGAAGAAATAACTTTCACAGGAGATTATTGTTTAGTTGCTGTTGGGCGTCATGCATATACAGACGGACTAAACTTAGAGGCTGCAGGAGTTAAAATGGAAGAAAGAGGTAGAATAGCAGTAAATGACCATTTACAAACTAATGTGTCTAATATTTATGCTATTGGTGACGTTATTAAAGGTGCTATGTTAGCACATAAAGCGGAAGAAGAAGGTACTTTGGTTGCTGAAATTTTAGCAGGACAAAAGCCGCACATAGATTATAACCTAATACCTGGTGTAGTATATACATGGCCAGAAGTTGCAGCTGTTGGTAAAACAGAAGAGCAGTTAAAAGAAAGCGGAATAGAATACAAGTCTGGTCAGTTTCCAATGCGTGCTTTAGGTCGTTCTAGAGCTAGTGGCGATATTGATGGTTTTGTAAAAATTCTAGCAGATAAGAAAACAGATGAAGTTTTAGGAGTACATATGATTGGAGCTCGTGTTGCAGATTTAATTGCAGAAGGAGTTACGGCAATGGAATTCCGTGCTTCTGCAGAAGATATTTCTAGAATGAGTCATGCACACCCAACATATGCCGAAGCTGTAAAAGAAGCAGCATTAGCAGCTACAGAGGACCGAGCATTACATATTTAAAATAAACTTTATGTTATATAAAAAATCCCATCTTAAAAAGATGGGATTTTTATTTTAGTTAGTATGACTACCATCACAATAAGGAGGATTACTAGTAAGCTTGCAGGTGCATATTTTTGCAATTTTTTCTTCTTCTGTAGTAAATACTAGAGCCCCAGATTTTTCATGTTTTTTATGAGACCCATCACAGAAAACATTGGTTGCAGAATGTCCGCAACTACACCAAGCATATTTTTTATCTTTTTCTAATATTGTTTTTACTGGTGTAAATTTTTTATCACTCATAGTGCAGTTTTTGATTTGAAAAAGCTAAAAATAAAAGAAACTAATTTATATAGCGTGTATACTGCTTAATTTGAATTTAATCCAAATAATAAAAAGCTAAGATTGTAATTTACTTTTTTCTGTGTAATTTTAGAGTTTAGTACATACTATGCACTAAATATATGTAAAGTTGTAATATGAATATAAATGACAAATCTGGAACAGAAAAATACGTAGCTAATGCTAATCGGTATAATACCATGCAGTATAATCGTTGCGGTAAAAGTGGGGTTTTGCTTCCGGCAATAGCATTAGGTTTGTGGCATAACTTTGGTTTTGTAGATAACCAGCATAATGCAAGAGAAATTCTTAGAACAGCTTTTGATTTAGGTATTACGCATTTTGATTTGGCAAATAATTATGGTCCTCCGTATGGTTCTGCAGAAGAGAATTTTGGGTTGTTGTTTAAAAAAGATTTTAAGCCTTATAGAGATGAACTTTTTATAGCAACTAAAGCTGGATTTGATATGTGGCCTGGTCCATACGGTAATTTAGGTTCTAGAAAATACTTAATTGCTAGTATAGATCAAAGTTTAAAACGTATGGGCTTAGATTATGTAGATATTTTTTACCATCACAGGCCTGATCCAGATACTCCCTTAGAAGAGACAATGGTTGCCTTAGCAGATATTGTAAGACAAGGAAAAGCGCTTTATGTAGGTATATCTAATTACGGGCCTAAAGAAACTGCAGAAGCAGCTACGCTTTTAAAAGAGTTGCGAGTTCCTTTTATTCTACACCAAGCCAGATATTCTATTTTTGATCGCTGGGTAGAAGGTGGATTATTAGATACTTTAGAAGATGTTAATGTAGGGTGTATAGCTTTTTCGCCTTTAGCACAAGGTATGCTAACCAATAGGTATATAAACGGAATTCCGAACGATTCTAGGGCGGCTAAGAATTTTACATATTTAGAAAGAGAACAAGTAGAGGATAATTTATTAAAAATTAAAAATTTAGCTGCTTTGGCAGAAAAACGAGGTCAAAAACTATCGCAAATGGCAATAGCTTGGTTATTAAATAGACCAACTATTACATCTGTTTTAATAGGAGCAAGTTCTTCTAACCAGTTAAGGGAAAATGTAAAAGCGTTAGATAATTTAGACTTTACTGCGGAGGAAATACGAGTAATTAATGAAAATTCTTAATGCAGTAAAAGCAGTGTCAAGTTTTTATAATTTAAAGTTTTAATTTTTAACCAAACCTAATTTACGTAGAAGTTTAAAAGTAAAAGAACGTAATTGTTTTATTGTAAAAAGAATATTCGGTTCCATTTTTTTTAAACTGCTTATGAATATGGTGTTCACTTTTTCTTTGTAAATATTTTTTTGTTTTTCATATTGTAATGCAAGTGATGTACAAGCTAATATAAAAAGAATGGCTCCAAGAATAGCTATGAAAGGAGGTAAGGAGTGGCTTAAAAAACGATAAAGTCCTACGCCTGTAAAACTACCGTATAAAATTATAAAATGAATAATATATATAGATAGTGTGCTTTGCCCTAGTGTAATAATTGTTTTATTTGTTAGAAGTTTTCTTAATGTCATAAAAATTGCAAAAAGAACAAGAACGTCTCCAAAACGGATAAAAAGATAATTGTTGTTTTGTATTGCTTCAAATAAATATATGCCTGTAACGTTAGAAAGCCACATAAAAACATCTGACGAAAAGAATATTAATGCAAGACCAAGAACAAGGCTAGCTGGTATGGTTATGGAGTAAAATTTATTTTTTTCTCTATAAGCGTTAAATAAAACAGCTATTAAACCGCCAAAAGCAGTATATCCAAACCATGGTATTATGGTAAATACAGAACCGTTATTTTTTGTAAAATAATTAGCTAATGCTTTTGGTAAAAAGCCAAAGCTAGCATCTGCGTAAAGTGGTTCTAAAATAAAAAGACCTGTAGCAATGCCACCTAAAATAATAGGAAATACGTAAGATTTTTGTTTGCAGCTAAGTAAGTAAATGGTAATAATACCAAGCAAAGACAGTCCTATGCAATGTAAAACATCAATTAAATAAAATGCTTCATAAATTTCGCCAAACAATAACCCTAATAAATTTAATCGTAATAAATACCCAAAGCCAATTAATTGTAAACCTCTAATAATTCCTTTTTTAACTCTTGGATTATTATATCCTTTTATTGGGTTTTTAATTAAAAGAAAAGTAAATATAAAACCAGAAACGGTAAAGAAAACAGGGGCCGTTATACCTCTAAAATACTTCCAAACAGCATAAAAAATATTAGAATCGTCTCTAAATACAGGGTCTAGTAAGCCATCAATAAAATGCCCTTGTAGCATCATAAGAATAGCCCAGGCTCTCATTGCATCAATAAAATAAAGGCGTTTTTTGCTTTTGTTCATAACCTTTATTTAAGTTATTTATTTGAATAACAAATGTTTAGGTTTTTTATTGCTGCAAAATTATATAAAAAAGTCGCAATTAAAGCGTATTTATTTTATTTTCGTTAAATAAACCTTTTTAAATCAAAAATATGGCAGCAATATTAGCTTTTGCAGGTAGTAATTCTTCAACTTCAATTAATTTTAAACTTGTAAAATATACTGCTGCTTTAGCAAAAGAGCATTCGATTCAGCTACTTAATTTGGCAAATTATCCTTTTCCCATGTATAGCGAGGATTATGAAAGGGAGAATGGTTTTTCTAATTCTTTATCAGAATTTATGAAGGATATTCAAAAATCTGACGGAGTAATAATTGCTGTAAATGAGCATAATGGTGCGCCTTCTGCATATTTTAAAAATGTTTTAGATTGGCTTTCTAGGCTTGAGCGTAGTTTTTTTGCAGGAAAAAAGGTTTTGTTAATGTCTACTTCTCCAGGAAAAAGAGGAGGAATAGGAGCGCTACAAAAAATAGAAGGTATTTTGCCAAGAATGGGAGCAGAGGTAATTGCAACTTTTTCTTTGCCAGAGTTTAATTCTAATTTTGATGCTGAAAAAGGTATTTCTGATGCTAACTTAGCAAAAGAACACCAAGATGCTTTAAATCTTTTTTTAAGTAAAATAGTTTAGAATTTGAGGAAAACTATAGCATATGCTATTCCTGACATAGTCCATTTTAAAAAAGCAGCTTTGCAATGGGCGCAGCAGTTTAATGAGGTTACTTGGTTAGATGATAATAACCATAATTCTAAATACAATTCTTTTGATGCTTTACTAGCAGTAGATGGTTTAACTGCATTTGTAACAGATGCTGAAAATGCATTTAAAGACTTTGAGGAATACCAAAGAACAACAAATGATTGGTTGTTTGGTTATTTGTCATACGATTTAAAGAATGATGTAGAACGTTTGTCTTCAAAAAATTCGGACGGATTGCATTTTCCTGAACTTTATTTTTATCAGCCTAAAAAAATTATTAAAATAACAGGTAATACAGCAGAGTTTATTTACCTGAATATGGTGGATGATGAAATAGAGGAAGACTATAAATCTATAACTTCATTAGAAGTAATTAATGCGATAAAAGAGAACCCCAAGAAAATAAAAATTAAGTTACGAATTTTTAAAGATGAGTATTTTAAAAAAGTAACTAAAATGCTTCAATATATACAAAGAGGGGATATATATGAAGCTAATTTTTGTCAAGAGTTTTATGCGGAAAAAACCACCATAGAACCTTTGAGTGTTTTTAAAAAATTAAATAAAATTTCTAAAGCGCCATTTGCAACGTATTTAAAAATACAAGATAAATATATTTTATCTGCATCTCCTGAGCGCTATTTAAAAAAAGAAGGTAATGTTCTTATTTCTCAACCAATAAAAGGTACTGCAAAACGCTCTACAAACAAGGAGGAGGACGATAGTTTAAAGCGCAATCTGTCTTTAGATAAAAAAGAGAGAGCAGAAAATATTATGATTGTTGATTTAGTTAGAAACGATTTATCTAAAAGTGCAATTAAAGGCACTGTAAAGGTTAAAGAGCTTTGCAAGGTGTATTCCTATCAACAAGTGCATCAAATGGTATCTACTATTACAGCTACAATTCCTGATAAAAAAAATATTGTAGAGGTATTAAAAGAAACTTTTCCAATGGGCAGTATGACAGGAGCTCCAAAGTTATCTGCTATGGAAATAATAGAAGAGTTAGAATCTTTTAAAAGAGGGGTTTATAGTGGGGCAGTAGGCTACATTACACCAGAACAAAATTTTGATTTTAATGTAGTTATTAGAAGTATTCTGTATAATGCAACACAAGAGTATGTTTCCTATGCGGTAGGTAGTGCTATAACTGCTAAGGCGAGCCCAGAAAAAGAATATGAAGAATGTCTTATAAAGGCTAAGGCAATGAAGCAAGTGTTAGAAAACACTTAAACTGTTGTTAGGCAAAAAGACTTTACTACCTTTGTATTGTGCAAGAACTTTTTAATACTCATATAGAAAAATCGTTTCCAGATTTAAAAACATCTAAATTTCTTTTAGCTTGTAGTGGAGGAGTAGATAGTGTTGTTTTGGCGCATTTATGTGCCAAGGCTAATCTAGATTTTGATTTAGCGCATTGTAATTTTGAATTACGAGGAGAAGAAAGTGATGCAGATGCTATATTTGTAAATAAGCTAGGAAAATATCTATCAAAAAAAGTACATGTAACTAATTTTAAAACAGATGCTTATTCTAAGTTAAATAAAGTATCTATTCAAATATCTGCACGTGAACTTAGGTATGCTTGGTTTGCCAAAATACAATCAGAAAATACTATTCGGTATTTGGTTACAGCACACCATGCCGATGATGATTTAGAAACTTTTCTAATTAACCTTTCTAGAGGTAGTGGTATTGAAGGGTTAAAGGGAATGCCTTATAATACAAATACTTTAAAAAGGCCTTTGCTGCAATTTTCGAGAAAACAAATTTTAAATTTTGCGCAAGAAAATAAATTAGAGTGGAGAGAAGATAAAAGTAATGCAGAAACAAAGTATTTGCGAAATAATATAAGGCATAAAATAGTGCCGTTGTTAAAGCAATTACACCCTTCTTTTTTAGATAATTTTTTAAAGAGTCAGCATTACTTAGGGCAAACTTCTGCCATAGCCAAAAAAGCTGTGGAACAAATTAAGAGTCAACTATTTTTTGTAGAAGGAGAAACTATTAAAATAGAAATAGATAAATTAAAACAATTGGATCCATTAGAAGGTTATTTATATAGCTTTTTTAAGCCTTATGGTTTTACAGAGTGGGAAAATGTAACCAATTTACTTACAGCAATGTCGGGCAAAGAAATTCGTTCTAAAACCTATAGATTACTAAAGGATAGAGATTATTTACTATTATCGCCAATAAAAGAAGAAGAGAAAGAGATTTACATGGTGTTAGAGGATGATGTTACTATAACAAATCCGTTACACATACAAATTTCAGAAGTACATACCTTAGAAAAACCGTTATTAAAAACGTTGTATATAGATAAAGAAAAGATAAAATATCCTCTTACGTTAAGAAAATGGAAAAAAGGCGACTATTTTTATCCCTTTGGTATGCAAGGCAAGAAAAAGTTAGCCAAGTATTTTAAAGACGAGAAATTTAATATTTTATCAAAAGAAAATCAATGGTTGCTTTGTAGTGGCGACAAAATTGTTTGGGTGGTAGGAAAAAGACCAGATAATCGTTTTAAAGTTACTGAAGAGACAAAACATATTTTAAAATTTGAAGTAAAAGAATGAAGTATTTATTAGTACTATTAGCAGTCATTTTTACAGCTTTTACAGGGGTATCGCAAGACGACGAAAATCCGGTAATTTGGAAACAAGAAATACATAAGTTAAACGAAACGGAATATTCTCTTGTTTTTACAGGAACATTAGCAAAAGACTGGCATATATATTCTCAACACACTGCAGATGGAGGTTCTTTAAAATCGGAGTTTACTTTTGTAGATGTGAATAAAGATTATGTTTTGGTAGGAGAAACTACTGAAAATAAAACCTATACCGAATACAGCGAAATTTTTGAAGTTGAGGAAACCTTTTTTAAAGATAAAGCAGTATTTACCCAAAAAATTAAAATTTTAAACCCTTCAATCTCTCAAATAAATGTAGAGCTCTTTTATCAAATTTGTAAAGAAGTGTGTATGAATAAAGAAGAAGCTTTTACTTTTTCTTTAAATGGAGAGACTATAATAAACACAGAAGAAAGTTTAGATGAACATAGCATAGCTATGTCAGAAGCTTTAAAGCTAAATTTAAAAAATAAAGAAATTTTAAAAGATAGTGTTGTTGACGCAGAATCTTCTAGCTTGTGGATGATTTTTGGTTTAGGATTTTTAGGTGGATTAATAGCATTATTAACTCCTTGTGTTTTTCCAATGATTCCGTTGACGGTATCTTTTTTTACTAAACATTCTCAAAACAAATCAAAAGGGGTTGCAAGTGCTTTATTGTATGGTTTTTTTATTATTGTAATTTACTTTCTATTAAGCTTGCCATTTCATTTATTTGACTCTGTAGACTCTCAAATACTTAATACTATAGCAACCAATGTTTGGTTAAATCTAGCTTTCTTTATTGTATTTGTGTTTTTTGCGTTTTCGTTTTTTGGTTATTACGAGTTAACATTACCAAGTTCTTGGGCAAACAAAATGGATAGTGCTTCTACAAAAACAGGAGGTTTTATAGGAATCTTTTTTATGGCAGTAACTCTTGCTATAGTGTCTTTCTCTTGTACAGGACCAATTTTAGGAGGTTTGTTAGGAAGTACGGCTCTAGCAGATGGCGACATGGCAACTAATTTAACAGCAGGAATGACTGGCTTTGGTGTAGCACTTGCTTTGCCGTTTATGTTGTTTGCAATGTTTCCGGCTTGGTTAAATTCTTTGCCTAAATCTGGCGGTTGGATGACTACTGTAAAAGTTGTTTTAGGCTTTTTAGAATTAGGTTTAGCACTTAAGTTTTTATCTAATGCAGATTTAGTGGGTAATTGGGGTATTTTAAAGCGCGAAATATTTTTAGGAATATGGATTATACTTTCTTTGTTATTAACATTGTATTTGTTTGGTTTATTTAGGTTTCCGCATGATGGTTTAAAACAAAAATTGTCAAAAGGAAGAAAGATAATAGGAGTACTAAGCGCTGCGTTTTTAGTTTATTTGGTATTAGGTACACTTAAGATTACTAATTTAAAATTATTAAGCGGTTTTCCGCCACCAGAATTTTATAGTGTTTTTGAGCAAGAAAGTGATTGTCCGTTAGGAATCGATTGTTTTAAAGATTTTGAAGAAGGTTTATTGCATGCTAAAAAAGTAAATAAACCTATTTTACTGGACTTTACAGGGTGGGCTTGTGTTAATTGTAGAAAAATGGAGGAAAACGTATGGAGTGAGCCTGGAGTGTTTAATTTTCTGAAAGAAGATTATGTTCTTATTTCTTTATATGTGGATGATAGAAAAGAATTAGCCGCAGAAAATCAATTTAAATTTAAATATAACTCTGGCCGAATAAAAAGTATAGAAACCATTGGAGAAAAATGGGGAACTTTTCAGGATGTAAATTTTAATATTGCCTCTCAGCCTTATTATGTGTTACTTTCGCCAGATTTACACATTCTTAATACTGCAATACAAAGTACAGATAGCAAAACTTATGAGTTGTGGTTAAAAAAAGGTTTAGAAAATTACAATAAGTAGGAATAATACTACGTTATAGTAAAAAGCATAGTAATGGTAAAATTAAAAAAAGCTTTAGTATTGTTGCTATTACTGTTTGGTTTAGTTTTTTACAGCGTATATTTTATAAAATATATAGCAAGCTTTTTTTGTTTTTTAGGCTAAACAACGTCTTTTATTCTTAAATACAAATATAGTTCCCCATTTATATAACAGATTAAAGCATCTTAAAAGATGCTTTTTTTGTTTAATAATTTTATCTTAGAGTTCATTTGTAAAATTAATATGGTAAGATTAAAAAAAATAGCCGTTTCTCTACTATTAATTTTGGGTGTTTTAATTATGGCTTTTTTTATAGCAATTCAGCATTTAAAGCCAACCTATAAAGGCGAAATACCTTTTAATTCTTTACATACTAAAGTGTCAGTTTATTATGATACTTATGGTATATCACATATTTATGGAGAAACTGAAGAAGATGCTTATAGAGCATTAGGGTATGTTCATGCGCAAGATAGACTTTGGCAAATGGAACTAATGCGTAGAATTGCTCCTGGTAGATTGTCAGAAGTTTTTGGTAAAGATTTAATTGCTACAGATAAGTTTTTTATTTCATTAGATATTGAAGAAGCCACAAAAAAAACTGTTAAAAATTTAGATGTAAATAGCCAAGCTATACAACTTTCAAATGCGTATTTAGAAGGAATAAATAAATTTATAAAAGAAGGTCCTACACCAATAGAATTTTATTTAACAGGAATTAAAAAGGAAGACTTTACATTAGAAGATATGTATAATACAATGGGCTATATGGCATTTAGTTTTGCTATGGCGCATAAAACAGACCCTTTAATAACAAATATAAAAGACAAGCTAGGAGAGTCGTATTTAGTAGATTTAGAAATAGATGTAGATTCTAGTACGGTTTGGTTAAAAAATTATGACTCTATAAAACCAGATTCTTTGGGGGTGTATACTGCTTTAAAAAATTCTGTAAGTACTACAGTTGCTAACGCTTTAAGCAAGTTAAATTTACCCTTGTTTGAAGGGAGTAATAGTTGGGTGCTTTCTCCAGAAAAATCAAAGACAGGAGCGGTATTATTTGCAAACGACCCTCATATAGGCTTTTCACAACCATCTGTATGGTATGAAGCGCATTTAAGTACTCCTACGTATGAAAAATACGGTTACCATTTAGGAGGAATACCTTTTCCTCTTTTAGGACATAATAGAAATGTAGCATATGGTTTAACAATGTTTGAAAATGATGATGTTGATTTTTACTATGAAAAAACAAATCCGTCAGACAGTACTACGTATAAAACACCAAATGGTTGGGAGCCATATTCTTTTGTTACAAAAAACATAAAAGTAAAAGGAGAAAAAGATGTTAGTTTTACATATAAGAAAACAAAACATGGGCCTGTATTAACAGGTGTTGCTAAACAAATAACAGGGGAGAGGCCTATAAGTATGTCTTGGACATATACTTTGTACGAGAATAAGGTATTAAAAGCTTTTTATAATATATCTAAAGCAAACACACTACAAGAGTTTAAAAAAGCGCTGCCAGATATTCATGCTCCAGGTTTAAATGTTATGTATGGAGATGCAGAAGGAAATATAGCATGGTTTGCTTCTGCTAAATTACATACCTTGCCTAAAGGAGTACATTCTAAAAGAATTTTAAATGGTACAAACGGAAAAAATGAACGATTAAATTATTTAGATTTTAGCCAAAATCCAAAGGCAATTAATCCACCTTGGAACTATGTTTATTCTGCAAATAATCAACCAGATTCTGTAAATGGTAAATTATATCCGGGTTATTATTTACCAGAAAATAGAGCAAAAAGGATAACACGTTTATTAGAGCCAAAAAACGATTGGGATAAAAAAACAGTAAGTAATATGATGTTAGATGTTACTTCAGAAGTTAATCCTGATGTAGTTACAGGGTTGAGTAAAGTAATTGATGTTAAATTACTGAATGATAAACAAATAGAGGTTTTAGATAATATAAAAAATTGGAAGGGAGATTACGAGTTAAATAGCTATTTAGCAACAGTATACCATAGATGGGTTTATTATTTTTTACAGCAAACTTTTTCTGATGAATTAGAAGAAGAATTATTTCAACAATTTTTAGAAACGCATTTATTAAAAAGAGTAATTGCTCCTATGGCGAACAAAACAGAATCTGTTTGGTGGGACAATTTAAATACAACAGATGTAAAGGAAACTAAAAAAGATATTGTGCATATTTCTTTTGCAAAAGCGTGGCAATCTTTAGAAGATGATTTTGGAAAAGACTATGCCGATTGGACTTGGAAAAAAGTACATACTTTAGAACACCACCACCCAATAGGTAAAGTAAAAGCTCTGCGTTCTTTTTTTAATGTAGGACCTTTTTCTGTTAGTGGAACCAGAGAAGTAATAAATAACTTAGGTTTTTTATATAATGATACCGGAATGTATGAGGTAACTTCTGGACCCTCAACCAGACGAATTGTAGATTTCTCCGATGTAGAGAATAGCATAAGTATTATACCAACAGGACAGTCAGGAAACCCCTTTAGTCCTCATTATCAAGACCAAGCAAAGATGTTTGTAAATGGCGAATACCGAAAAATGTTATTGAACAAGAAAGAGATTAAAGAGACTTCAAAATCATTGCTTATATTTAATCCAAAGTAAAATAGGATTATGCTTACAAAAGTTTACGGTAGTTCTGTATTTGGAGTAGAAGCTACCACTATTGTTGTAGAAGTTAATATAGACAAAGGTATTGGGTATCATTTAGTTGGGTTGCCAGATAATGCCATAAAAGAAAGTAATTATAGAATAGCAGCCGCATTATTAAATAATGGCTATAAAATTCCTGGAAAAAAGATTACTATTAATATGGCTCCTGCCGATTTGCGTAAAGAAGGTTCGGCGTATGATTTAACTTTAGCAATAGGAATTCTTACAGCATCTAACCAAATAGAATCTAGTAATTTAGATGCTTATATTATTATGGGAGAACTGTCTTTAGACGGAAGCCTGCAACCAATAAAAGGCGCATTGCCAATTGCTATAAAAGCAAGAGAAGAAGGTTTTAAAGGTTTTATTTTGCCCAAAGAAAATGCTAAAGAAGCTGCTATAGTTTCTGATTTAGAAGTTTATGGCGTAGAAAATATAAAAGAAGTTATAGATTTTTTTGATAAAGGAATTTTATTAGAACAAACTATAATTAATACTAGAGAAGAGTTTGCTAAAAATTTAGACTTTCCAGAATTTGATTTTTCAGATGTAAAAGGACAAGAAAGTATTAAGCGTTGTATGGAAATTGCAGCAGCTGGAGGACATAATATTATTCTTATTGGACCTCCTGGTGCAGGAAAAACAATGTTAGCAAAACGTTTACCTTCAATTTTACCGCCAATGACTTTAAATGAAGCTTTAGAGACTACAAAAATACATAGTGTTGTTGGTAAGGTTAAAAATATGGGATTAATGAGCCAACGGCCATTTAGAAGCCCGCATCATACTATATCTGATGTAGCATTAGTTGGAGGAGGAGCATACCCACAACCAGGAGAAATATCCTTATCACACAACGGAGTTTTATTTTTAGATGAATTACCAGAGTTTAAACGTGGTGTGCTAGAAGTTATGCGCCAGCCGTTAGAAGATAGAGAGGTAACTATATCTAGAGCAAGGTTTACGGTTACCTATCCTAGTAGTTTTATGTTAGTAGCAAGTATGAACCCTAGTCCTGGAGGTTATTTTAACGATCCTGATGCACCCGTTACCTCATCACCAGCAGAAATGCAAAGATATCTTGGAAAAATATCTGGACCGCTATTAGATAGAATAGATATACATATAGAAGTTACTCCTGTACCTTTTGATAAGCTGTCTGAAGAACGAAAAGGAGAAAGTAGTGTAGAAATACGTAAACGCGTAACCAAAGCAAGAGAATTACAGACAGAGCGTTTTAAAGCATTAGAAAATGTGCATTATAATGCGCAAATGAATACCAAGCAAATTAGAGAATACTGTAAGTTAGATGTTGCATCTAAAGAATTACTTAAAAATGCTATGGAAAGGTTGAATTTATCAGCTAGAGCCTATGACCGTATTTTAAAAGTAGCACGTACTATTGCAGATTTAGAAAAGGCTAAAGAAGTAAACGGTACGCATATAAGCGAAGCTATACAATACCGTAGTTTGGATAGAGAAGGTTGGTTAGGGTAAAGTAAAAATTCCTCACAATATTACAATTAAACCTACTATTTAATTTTATAAAGGAGCTATATTATATTTTCTACTTTAGTCTACATCTACAAGTAACTTATTAGGTATTTTTATTTTAAAAATAGTGCCTTTGTCTATTGTACTATCTATTGTAATTTCGCCATTAAATTCTTCGATTATTTTTTTGCATGTAGCTAAACCTAAGCCAGTTCCGTCATATTCCGATTTTTTGTGCAATCTTTTAAACATCACAAAAATAGAATCGTAATTTTCCTTTTTTATTCCTATTCCATTATCTTCAATATATAGGAAACTTGAATTTTTCTGTTTGGTAAAATGTAGCCTAACAGTAGGCGTATCAGAGGTGTTGTATTTTAATCCGTTTTCAATTAAGTTTTTAAAGAGAAGAAGAATTTTAGGATGATTCCATTTAATTGTAGGAAGTTGGCTGGCCTCAATTTTTTTGGAACCTCCATTTTTATTAGTTATGGTAAGTTGTTCTATTTCGTTAACTATTTTGTTAAGGTCAATATGTTCTAATTTTTCTGTTTCTGTGTTAGATAGTTTGGAATATTCTAATATATCATCAATAAGAGATTTCATACTAGCGCCACTTTTTTCTATATAATCTAAAGGTTCATTTAATAGTTCGTTCGATTTTTCTTTTAGCATGTTGCGTAATACTGAAGCGCAAAGCATTATGTTATTTAAAGGGCTTTTAAGGTCATGCGATGCAACGTGTGCAAAACGTTCTAACTCTTCATTAGATCGTTCTAAATTGGCATTTGCTTTTTCTAAATCGATTGTTTTTTTAGATATTTCTGAATTTTGCTTGGTAATTTTATTAATACTTTTTAGTAGAATTAAAATTAATATTAGACCTAAAAAGAAGGATGCAAAAAGTATAGTTATGGTTCTGTTTTTATTTTTAAGTTGTTCTTCTTTTATATTTTTTAAGTGTAGTTCTTTAGCAATTTGTTTATCTTTTTCTACTATTTTATTATTAATATCTAAGGTGTGTTTCACTTTTACAGTACCTAAAGAATCGTTTAGCGCTACTTTTCTTTCATGAAATTGTAAAGCTTTAACGTAATTTTCTTTTTTCTTGTTAACCTTATAAAGGCAATCGCAAGCTTGAATTTCTAGGTTATTAAAATTCCCTTCTTTGGCCTTTTTTAAGGCTGTAGAACAATATTTTTCACTTTTTTCAGGAAACTTAGAGCTGAAAAATACACCTAAAGTTATATTAGACTTTACAACCTCGTACGGTTCATTAACTTCGCTTGCTTTGGTAAGACTTGTGTTGTATAGCTCTAAAGCGGAATGTAAATCTCCATTAAGTTTCATTAAAAAACCTTTAGATCTATAAAGAGAAGGAAGACCGGCTTGGTTACTAATACTAAGATTAGTTAAAAAATCTATACCTTCATTACAAACCTTTAAAGCTTGCTCATTTCTACCTAATTTTAAATAAGTTTCTGCAAGTTGAGCAAAAGCAACTCCTCTTGTGCGATGATGCTTTTTTTCATTAAGGTCAACTATGGCTTCTTCTAAAAACTTTAAGGCAATTAATGGTTCTCCTATAGTATTATATGCAGTGGCAATACTAACTTTTGTGTTTGCATTTTTAGGAGAATAGGATAAACCTTTGTAATAAAATTCTAAAGATTTTTTCGGATTATAATCCCATATTTTATATCCAACTTCATTGTAGTAATGTGCAATAGTTTTTTCTCCTCCACTGGTTTTAAGATAGTGTTTAGCCGATTCGTTTAAGTAATATTCACATAATTGCACTTCTTTATACCTAGTGTAAAAAGAGGCTAATTTGGCATAAGAACGTCCAATACTATGATTGTCGTTGTTGGCTTTACTTACAGAAAGACTCTTTTTAAGAAAATCTACAGTTTTTGTAGAGTCTACTTCATAATATCTATACCAATTTGCTATTCGCATTAGAATTTCTGCCTGTAACCTTGGGTAATTGTGTTTTTGGGCTAAATACTCTCCTCGAGTAAAATATGCCATAGCGGAGTCTCTTTTATGCGAATCATAAGTTAATTTTCCTAGAATAAATAAGGTGTTAATTTCATTTTCTTTATCCTTTATTTTTTGAGAAATTTTTAAGGCCTTTTGCGCATAAATCAGAGATTTGTCAAAATTAATTCCATGTAATTGGTCACTTAATTCATTGTAAAGCGTAATGCGTTCCAAATTATTTGTAGTCATAGAAAGTTTATTTTCTAAACTATCTATGGCAGGGGTTTGCGCCGAACAATATGTAAAACCAATAAAAAATAATACTAAGTGTGTTAAAGTGTGAGTCTGCTTTAATTTGCCAAGTAGTATATATATAGTCTTGGGTAGATGAATCCAAGGAATATATCTTTTTGTAGTTTTAGGTTTATTAAAATTGTTATTCATTAATTATTGGATACCCATTATTATTTTATAAGTACTCTTAGACTATTTATGAACATGTAATTTAATAAAAGAATATAGTTTAAGGTGTATTAATAACGTAGAATAATTTATAAAGTTATATTTTAGGGTGTTAAATTTACATAATATACGACTATATCAGTAAGAATAATATTACTTTATATTTAAATTAACTTTTGTTAATGAGTAGTATAAATAATAGAACTAAGTAAGTAGTTTAATTTATAGGAATAAAAAAACCACCCATAATAGGCGGTTTTTTATGTGAAAGCTTGTTTGATGCAATAAATTATAAAAATCTATTTGTTTTTATTTTAAGATAAAATCTTCTTTTTTAAACCCATTATTAAACTTTACATTGCTAAAAGTAAATTCACCTGCTAAATGGTATTCTCCTTTTGAGTCAGGACCATATACTTTTCTAGATATTGGCACATAAATTTCATCAATAATCTCATATTGTACCATCATTTTTAATACTGGCTTATCAATTCCAAATGCTGGTAAAGAAAAGTAAAATAAGTCTACTAAATGTGTTTCTGGGTTAAAGTATAGTATATAGGCATCGTTTTTTTCTTTTTTGGTAACAGCTCCATCATAAGTTAATCTAACTTTGTCATAAACAACACCATTTAAAGTTTCTGTTCCTAAATAGGTATAATTTGTTCCAGGGTCTTGTAGTTTGTATATCATAGTAAACCAGTACGAGTTTACTTTTCTTAAAAATACAGTTCCTCCAATATTCTCAGCATCGGTAATAGCTTTGCCATTTAATGTTAATTGCGGCTTGTTGTCTACAAGAGCTTGTATAGCTTCTCCGTCTTGTTTTGGTAAAACGTTTATTTTATGATGTTTGTAAGAAGCCCAAGAATGCTCTCCATCAAAAATGTGTTTTTCAGTAGATAAATCGTATCCTTTTTCAAAGTTATCATACTTGTAAGTAAAAGAAACATCTTTTTTTGATGCTAATTTTTTATATCCTCCATTAATAGATACTAATGCTTCTATTAACTCTTTAGATTTTTCGTCAGTTTGTGCATTAATAGATTGAAAACCAGTAAGAATGGCTAAAATAAAAATTTGAAATACGTTTGTTTTTAATTTCATCAATGTCATGATTATTATGTTTTAGCATAATAGTTCGTAAGAGCTTAAAAAGCTTACATATAATTTTTGCATTTCTTTTATGGTCCACTAAAACTTTTCGTAATTAATTGTTATAGTTTAGTTAATTTAAGATTTTGTCTAATAAGAAAAATTACTTTTACTGCAAAGAATATTATAGTTTAAATATTTTTTTAAAAGAAAGTTTTTTCTTAAATTTAAAGGAGGTATACTAGCCCAATACTTGCTTAATTTATCTATATAAGAGATTTTCCTAAAAAGTACTTCATATGTTTTATTATGGAGGTAAGCTACTTTTCTGATTGTATTTAGAGAAACTATAAAACAAAGCCAATGTTACTAAAAGACAAAAATGGGCCGCATTTAAACAAAGAATCTGAAGTTGGTAATTCTTTAGTAAGGATAGAGCGTAGTTATAGAAATATAGTGCTATTAAAAAATCAGTTGTGTTCCTATTCTTGCGAACCAAAAACGTATAAATTATTTGAAGAATTTGAAGATTTAAAGTTACAATTAGAGTTATTGCGTCTTTCGCATTTAAAACTCATAGAGTCTTTAAAATCTCCAGTTACCTTTATAGAAAGTAAACAACAACAAGTTGATGAGTTAATAAATAAAACTATTGCTCTAGAACAAGGTGTTGTAGTATATATAAAATTAGCTAAATAGCTTAAAAATAGTATTTATTTGCAATTTTTAGAGCCCTCTGTATGTGTTTTTCATATAGAAGGGCTTTTTTATTTGTAGCATTAATAAATTGAATTTATTAGAGAAAATACTTCTTTATATACTATCTTATAAAGGTTAAATATTTTTTAATAAGATTACAATAGGTGTCAATTATAATATATATTCTAAAATTAGAACAAAGTGTATAATTTTGGAACTAATGTATTTTTTAAAATGTATTAAAAATATATACCTTAAAATTAGCACATAATTAACTTAAGCCATAATTTTACGGCATGAAAGCAAGATATGTGCAACTTTTTTCTTTTGACCAAAAAATAGAGAAAAAACTCCAGAAAAAATACAAGTCGGAACAACTTTTTATTGATTTTTGTAGCGCAGCAATACCTTTTAAAAAGCGAGAAAAAGGTGCCGAACTACTAGCATTTTTAAATACACTAGAAGGTTTTAAAATAGATTTTTTAAGTGTAGAGTCTATTGATCAATTAGGAAAAAATTTACAAGACATACTAGCTACAGTTAAAATTATAGATGGTTTAGGAATAACAATAAAGGTAGATAATTTAGATATAGAATCTTTAGAAAAAGGAAAGCCTAATAAGAGTTTTTTGATGTTGCTTACCGCATTTGCAAATGTGGCATATATGGAGAAAAAAAGCGCTTTAGAAATACAGCAAAAAGGAATTGCTAAAGCAAAAGAAAAAGGTGCTTATAAAGGTAGGGTAAAAGGCTCTGTAGAATCAAAAGAGATTGTACTAAAAAAACATAAAAAAGTGGTAGCAACGCTTTTAAAAGGAACCACATTAAGAAAAACAGCTGCGTTGTGTAATGTTAGTTTAGGAACAGTACAAAAAGTTAAACGACTGATGTAGTTTTATACTTGAAATTCCCCATTGTTATTGTGTGGGTCTTTATCATCTGTTTTTTGGGGTATAAATAAATCTTTAAGCACATAACCAGTAATAACTGTAATACCTGCAGATAATAAGTGTATAGCATATTCCCAATGTAAAATATTAAGTAAACTGCCTGCAATAATAG
The DNA here is from genome assembly GCA_947504045.1 of uncultured Maribacter sp. Taxonomy (GTDB): domain Bacteria; phylum Bacteroidota; class Bacteroidia; order Flavobacteriales; family Flavobacteriaceae; genus Maribacter_B. Next base: position 383,665 of record CANNFY010000002.1, on the reverse strand, counting down.
AAAGTATACCTATTACCAATAAAACATTCCAAATAATTTGTACGTGAGTGTTTTTTGCTTTTCTATCATCGTCCATAAAATAAGCGGTGCCTTCCATAACAAACCATGCAATAAAAGTAAATGCAGTAACTACTTGAAAAAATAAAGTATATGGGAAATCTAATAATTTTAAAACACCGTTAGTAGTCCAAAAGGCAACTAATATCATTTTAATATAGTCAACCGTTTGTTTATTTTCTTTTTTATTAAAGCGAATAGTATATAAAACCCCAATTAAAATAAAAGAGGTTATAATAATATAAAATGCATATGGCCAATTTAATATTCTTGCAACCATTCCTATCAATAGCGTTGCAATAGATATACGTAATGGTGTTTTTAATATTTTATTTAATTTAGACATAGCTTTTTAGTTTTGTTATATTACTTTTATGTTGGCTTTTAAGCCTTCCATAATCCCTATAATATTATTAACAGTTTCTTTCAAATAGTATCTAACTAACACATGCGGTATTCTTATGGTTGTAAATCCGTTTTTAAAAGAGTGCATATCTTCTTCTAAATCGTTAATTGCTTGTTCATGACTTAGTTTGTCATATTGGCAATCTATTTCAATATTTAATTTTACTCTAGAAATAGCAATGTCTATAGACTTTTTTCCGTCCCACCATTCTAGCATAGCACTAACGCCTGCTTCTTTTAAGCCATAGTATAATTGTATAGCTTCTAAAGGGGTATTGTTTTTTTCTATAAGCTTTTCTATTCTAGCTTGATGTTTTTCGCAAAGTTCTACTCCAAGAGAATCCATAGCGTTTTTATGGTCAAGGTATCCTAGTTCTTTGTTACATTCTAAGCAGGTCATTTATATAGGGGAATTAAAATTTGGGACTATTATAACCCTGTACTTTTAGTATTATTATATAGTTTCGATGTAATGCATAGTACTTTTAGACGAACTGCATTTTTTTAGATGAACTGCACTTTTTTTGTTAAATCTGCCTCTAAATTTTATCTTTATGTAAATAGCTTTTTATTATTTAGAATAATTTATGAGTAAGGTAATTATAGATATTAATTGCGATGTAGGAGAAGGTGTTGTTACAGAGGAGGTATTGTTTCCTTATATTTCTTCTTGTAGTATTGCTTGTGGAGGTCATTTTGGAACAGAAAATACTATAAAAGATACTATTAATTTAGCCATTCAACATGGTGTTGATATTGGAGTACACCCATCGTATCCAGATAAAGATAATTTTGGAAGAGTATCAATACAAATGTCAGAAGAGTCTTTTGTTAATACTATAAAAGAGCAAATTAATTTTTTTGTTGCTATACTGTCTCAGAAAAAAATAAACTTACACCATATAAAACCTCATGGTGCATTGTATAACGATTTGGCTAAAAACCATAAGCTTGCTGTTTTATTTTTAAAATGTATAGAAGCTTTTAAAGAAAAAACATTGTTATATGCGCCATATGGCTCAATAATAGCAAAGGAGGCAAAAAAACAAGGTTTTAAGGTGTTTTATGAGGCTTTTGCTGATCGGAATTATGAAGAAGATTTAAGTTTGGTTTCTAGAAAATCTAATAAAGCGTTAATAGAAAACCCCAAAAAAGTTTTAGAACATATAAAAATAATGGTAAAACAAGAAAAAGTAAGAACTGTTTCTGGTGTTTTAGTCCCAATAAAAGCAAATACTTTTTGTGTTCATGGAGATACGGTTTCCGCATTAGATATTTTAGCCTATCTTTCTGTAGAATTACCAAAACTAAATATATAAGAGTGTCTGACTATACTATATCTATAAGGCCATTTGGTCAACATGCAATTTTAATAGAATGGCCAAATAGGGTAGAAGAAGCTATTTTAGAAGATATTCTGCAATTTAAAGCTTATTTATCTGCAAAATATTTATTTCCAGAAAAATGGGAAATAATTGCCTCTTATAATTCTTTAACCTTAGTTGAAAGAAATTTTCCGATACACTTTAATGTGTTAAAATTTAATTTAAATAAGTGGTATGCAGAAAGAAACTTAATTAAGGTTACAAGAGAATCTTATTTGTGGAGACTTCCAGTTTGTTACGATAAAGAATTTGCTATAGATATAGAAGAAGTGGCAAATAAGCTTAATACAACTGTAGAAGAAGTAATTTTAATGCATACTAAAAAATCATATACGATTTATGGTATCGGTTTTTTGCCAGGTTTTATGTACTTAGGAGGACTATCTGCAAGTTTAGAAATAAATAGGAGAGAGTCTCCGCGGTTAAAAGTAATTAAAGGATCGGTTGGTATTGCAGGTAAGCAAACAGGAATTTATCCGCAAGAATCTCCAGGAGGTTGGAATATAATAGGAAATTGCCCAGTAACTATGTTTAATCCTGATGTAGATAAACCAGTATTTGTTTCCGTAGGAGATAAAGTAGAGTTTTTTGCAATAGAAAAAGCGGAATACGATTTATGTGTTATAGAAAATGAAGCAGGGGTTTATACGATTCAAAAAAATAAAATAAATGCTTAAAGTATTAAAGCAAGGTTTTTTTACAACACTGCAAGACCAAGGAAGGTTTGGGTATAAAGACAAAGGAGTTCCTGTGTCTGGTAGTATGGATACGTATAGCACTAAAGTTATAAATGCGTTATTAGAAAATAATATAAGTGCACCAGTTATTGAAATTACAATGACAGGACCTACTTTAGAATTTACTGCAGATTCCTACATTTGTATAGGAGGAGCAGAGTTTTTGGTAACCTTAAACACCAGCCCTATTTCTTTGTATAAAGTGTATAAGGTTAAAAGTGGCGATGTATTGTCTTATGCTAAGCTCAATAAAGGATTAAGAGCTTATTTGGCAATTAAAGGTGGTTTTAAATCTAATATGGTATTAAATAGTGCTTCCTTTTACTTTCCAATAACAAATAAAAGGTGCTTTAAAAATTCCGATGAAATAGGTTATGTAGAATGTAAAGATTTTAATCCTAAAATATCTCATTTAAAAATCAATTCGCTATTAAATACTAATGTATTAGAAGTAGCAAAAGGACCTGAATATAATTTATTAAATAAAAATCAGATAAAAGGGTTGTTTACTACATTATTTTCAGTTTCTAATCAATATGATAGAATGGCTTACCAGCTTCAAGAAACTATAGAAGGTTTAAGCTATTCTATGTTAACATCAGCAACACTTCCAGGAACAATACAATTAACTCCATCAGGTAAATTAATTATACTTATGAAAGATGGTCAAACTACTGGGGGTTATCCAAGGGTTTTACAATTAACAGATAAGGCAATTAGTGTATTGGCGCAAAAGAAATTTGGAGATAATGTAATTTTAAAGTTGTTATAGTTTGTAATAGTTAAAAAAAAATTATTAATATTGATGAATGAAAATTAAATTAACAATATTTAGTGTCTATAGTATTGTCTCTTAAAAGAGATGATATAGTATTCTATAAGTAAAGAGGCCTGTATCATATTTTATCTGATACAGGCCTCTTTATTAAATAAAAAGTAGAAGTAAAAACTATTGAATATGATATAAAAGTATATGTTAATTATTTGATTTTAAGTAAATTAATTAAAATTGAATAGACTTGAATTTGAACCAAAAAAAAGTTTAAAATAAAATGGTTCTAGTAAAGAATTATATTTGATTAGTTAAGAGTACCATAATAGTATATAAAATTGAAAGAATAGTATAAATGAAATTAAATAAGTTCAGTAAAAACGTTACTCAAGATGATACACAGCCAGCAGCACAAGCAATGTTGCATGCTATAGGTTTAACAAAAGAAGATTTTGAAAAACCTTTAGTAGGAATAGCAAGTACAGGTTATGAGGGTAACCCTTGTAATATGCATTTAAATGATTTGGCAAAACTTGTAAAAGAAGGTACCATTAATAAAGACGTTGTTGGGTTAATATTTAATACTATTGGAGTAAGTGATGGTATTTCTATGGGTACACCAGGAATGCGTTTTTCATTACCTTCTAGAGACGTTATTGCAGACTCAATGGAAACTGTTGTACAGGCAATGTCTTATGACGGATTAATTACTGTAGTTGGATGTGATAAAAATATGCCAGGAGCTCTTATGGCAATGTTACGTTTAAATCGTCCGGCAATTTTGGTTTATGGTGGTACCATAGCTTCTGGTCTTCATGGCGGTAAAAAGTTAGATGTTGTTTCTGCTTTTGAAGCGTGGGGAGCTAAAGTAGCTGGTAGTATAGATGATAAAGAATACCAAAATGTAATTGAAAAAGCTTGTCCAGGTGCAGGAGCTTGTGGAGGTATGTATACTGCTAATACTATGGCTTCTGCAATTGAAGCTTTAGGAATGGCATTACCATACAATTCATCAAACCCTGCAGAAGGTGATGAAAAGAAAAAAGGTTCAATAGCTGCGGGTCAAGCTATAAAAATATTATTAGAAAAAGATATTAAACCTTTAGATATTGTAACACGAAAATCATTAGAAAATGCTATTCGTCTTGTTACAATAATGGGAGGTTCAACAAATGCAGTATTACACTTCTTAGCAATTGCAAGAGCTGCAGATATTAAATTTACATTAGAAGATTTTCAAAAAATTAGTGACACAACACCATTTATCGCAGATTTAAAACCAAGTGGTAAATATTTAATGGAAGATGTGCACAGAGTAGGAGGAATACCTGCGGTATTAAAGTACTTATTAAACAATGGTTTATTACATGGCGATTGTTTAACTGTTACAGGAAAAACGTTGGCAGAAAATTTAGCAGATGCCCCAGATTTAACCGAAGGGCAAGATGTTATAAAGCCATTAGAAAACCCTATTAAAAGAACAGGGCATTTACGTATGTTATACGGAAACTTAGCTAAAAACGGTTCTGTAGCAAAAATAACAGGTAAAGAAGGACTGCTTTTTAAAGGAACCGCAAAAGTATTTAATGGGGAGTATGCTGCAAATGATGGTATTAAAAACGGTCTGGTTAAAAAAGGAGATGTCGTAGTTATTAGATACGAAGGACCTAAAGGTGGACCAGGAATGCCAGAAATGCTAAAACCTACAGCAGCTATTATGGGAGCAGGCTTAGGAAAAGATGTGGCACTAATTACAGACGGACGTTTTTCTGGTGGTACACACGGTTTTGTGGTTGGTCATATTTCTCCAGAAGCACAAGAAGGTGGTACTATTGCATTAGTAAAAGATGGCGATATTATTACTATTGATGCAGAAACAAACTCAATTACTGTAGATGTTTCTGATGAAGAATTAGTAAAAAGAAAAGAAGCTTGGGTACAGCCAGATTTAAAATTTAAAAAAGGAGTATTATACAAGTATGCTCGTTCGGTTTCTTCTGCTTCAGAAGGATGTGTAACAGACGAGTTTTAAGTAAATTAAAATAAAGTAATCCCCAAAAACCTAAATATAATCTATTTAAGTTGGGATATGGCTTATGGAAACATTGAAAGCAAATAAAACAGAAACTAAAAAGCAGACCACAATGAAAATAAGTGGAGCAGAGGCTATTATACATTGCCTAATAGCAGAAGGAGTAGATTTATTATACGGTTATCCTGGAGGAGCAATAATGCCTGTCTATGACGAACTATATAAATTTCAAGATAAATTAACACATATATTAACACGTCATGAGCAAGGGGCTACACATGCAGCTCAAGGGTATGCAAGAGTTACGGGTAAAGTAGGAGTAGCTATGGCTACCTCCGGACCAGGAGCAACAAACCTTGTTACTGGTATTGCCGATGCACAAATAGATTCTACACCAATGGTCTGTATTACAGGACAAGTGCCTAGACATTTATTAGGTTCAGATGCTTTTCAAGAAACAGATATTATTGGTATTTCTACACCAGTAACTAAATGGAATTACCAAGTAACAAAAGCTAGTGAAATACCAGAAATATTAGCAAAAGCTTTTTATATAGCGCGTTCAGGAAGACCAGGGCCAGTATTGGTTGATATTACAAAAAATGCACAATTTGAAGAAATTGAATTTTCTTATGAACCATGCAATCTAGTTCGTAGTTATGATCCGGTTCCTAAACCAGATATGTCTGCTATAGATGCTGCAGCTACATTAATTAATAATGCAAAAAAACCATTTATAGTTTTTGGTCAAGGTGTAATTTTAGGTGAAGCAGAAGAACAATTAAAGGCTTTAATAGAAAAAGCTGGTATACCTGCTGCATGGACAATATTAGGTTTGTCTGCCTTAGACTCTGACCACCCGTTAAATGTTGGTATGGTAGGTATGCATGGTAATTATGGGCCAAATGTTTTAACAAACGAGTGTGATCTGTTAATTGCAATAGGAATGCGTTTTGATGATCGTGTAACAGGAAGCTTAGACACATATGCTAAACAAGCAAAAGTCATTCATTTTGAAATTGACCCTGCTGAGATTAATAAAAATGTAATGTCCGATATTGCAGTTTTAGGAAACTCAAAAGAGACTTTAGAATTAATTTTACCAAAAATTAATAAAAATAGTCACGAAGAATGGCATAACGAGTTTAAGAAGAAGCATAAAATAGAAGAAGAGCAAATTATTAATCCACAGTTGAATCCTACTAAACCAGGGTTAACAATGGGAGAGGTAATGAAAGAAATTAATATAGCTTCAGAAAATAAAGCGGTAATAGTTTCTGATGTTGGGCAACACCAAATGTTTGCTTGTAGATATGCTAAATTTAAACAAACCAAAAGTAATGTTACTTCAGGTGGTTTAGGAACCATGGGCTTTGCTTTGCCAGCTGCTATAGGAGCTAAAATGGGAGCAATGGAACGTGAGGTAGTTGCAATTATTGGAGACGGTGGATACCAAATGACTATTCAAGAACTAGGTGTTATTTTTCAACACAATATTCCAGTAAAAATTGTAGTGCTTAATAATGAGCATTTAGGAATGGTAAGACAATGGCAAGAATTGTTCTTTGATAGAAGATATGCATCAACTATAATGACAAATCCTGATTTTGTAAAAATTGCGGAAGGATATCATATTAAAGCAAATAGAGTATCCGAAAGAAAAGATTTAAAAGGAGCTATAGAAGAAATGATGGCATCTAAAGATCCATATTTCTTAGAAGTAAGAGTAGAACAAGAAGATAACGTTTTTCCAATGATACCATCTGGTGCATCGGTTTCAGATGTTAGATTAAAATAATTAAGATTTAGAGAAAAGAAGTCATGGAAAAAGAAAGATTTACGATTTCAGTATACTCAGAGAATAACGTAGGTTTGTTAAATAGAATATCTGGTATATTTTTAAAAAGACATATAAACGTAGTAAGTTTAAATGTCTCTAAATCAGAGATTGATGATGTTTCTAAGTTTACAATAGTATGTTATATAACCGAAGAAACAGCTAGAAAACTTGTTGGACAAATAGAAAAGCAGATAGAAGTTATTAAAGCTTTTTATCATACCGATGAAGAAACTATTTTTCAAGAATCTGCTTTATTTAAAATAAAATCAGATTTATTGTTTGATGAACGTCAAATACAAAATATAATTAAAGAGAGTAATTCTCAGATTGTTACTGTTGCAAGAGAGTTTTTTGTACTTGCTAAAACAGGAAGAAGAAGTGAGATTGAAGAAATGCATGACCAATTAAAACCATTTGGTATAATGCAATTTGTACGTTCTGGGCGTATTTCTGTTTCTAAAGAACAAATGGATATATCATCTATATTAAATAAATTACAAGAAAATTAAATAATCTAAATTCAAAATAAGAAAGTAAAATGGCAAATTATTTTAATACACTATCTTTAAGAGATAAACTTACCCAATTAGGGAAATGTAGATTTATGGATTCTACAGAATTCTCCGATGGTGTATCGGCTTTAAAAGGAAAGAAAATAGTAATTGTTGGTTGTGGAGCTCAAGGTCTTAATCAAGGATTAAACATGAGAGACTCTGGTTTAGATGTTTCTTATACACTTAGAGATGCAGCTATAAAAGAAAAAAGACAGTCTTTTAAAAACGCTTCTGAAAATGGATTTACAGTTGGTACGTATGAAGAATTAATACCAACAGCAGATTTGTTAATTAACCTTACACCAGATAAGCAACATACAGCTGTGGTAAGTGCGGTTATGCCTTTAATGAAAAAAGGAGCTACATTATCATATTCTCACGGTTTTAACATTGTAGAAGAAGGTATGCAAGTAAGAGAAGATCTTACTGTAATTATGGTAGCGCCTAAAAGTCCTGGTTCTGAAGTAAGAGAAGAATATAAAAGAGGATTTGGTGTGCCAACTTTAATTGCAGTTCACCCAGAAAATGACCCTCAAGGAAAAGGTTTAGCAGAAGCTAAAGCTTATGCTGTTGGTACAGGTGGAGATAGAGCAGGAGTTTTAGAATCTTCTTTTGTAGCGGAAGTAAAGTCAGATTTAATGGGAGAGCAAACTATTTTATGTGGTTTGTTACAAACAGGTTCTATTCTTTGTTTTGATAAAATGATTGAAAAAGGAATAGATGCAGGGTATGCTTCTAAACTTATTCAGTACGGATGGGAAACTGTTACAGAAGGTCTTAAATATGGTGGAATTACTAATATGATGGATCGTTTATCTAACCCAGCAAAAATAAAAGCTTTTGAATTATCAGAAGAGTTAAAAGATATTATGCGTCCATTATTCCAAAAACATATGGATGATATTATGGAAGGTGAGTTTTCTAAAACAATGATGGAAGACTGGGCTAATGATGATAAAAACTTATTAGGATGGAGAGCTGCAACTGGAGAAACTGCTTTTGAAAAAACTCCTGCTGGTGATGTTGAAATTTCTGAGCAAGAATTTTATGATAATGGTATCTTAATGGTAGCAATGGTAAGAGCTGGTGTAGAGTTAGCTTTTGAAGCTATGACAGATTCTGGTATTATAGATGAGTCTGCTTATTACGAGTCTTTACACGAAACTCCGTTAATTGCAAATACTATCGCAAGAAAAAAATTATTTGAAATGAATAGAGTAATTTCAGATACTGCAGAATACGGTTGTTATTTATTTGACCATGCTTGTAAGCCGTTATTAACAGATTTTATGAAAAATGTTGATACAGATATTATTGGTAAAGGTTTAGCTAATGATGATAATGGAGTAGATAATGCTAAATTAATTGAAGTTAATAAGATTTTAAGAGAGCACCCAGTTGAAATAGTTGGTGCAAGATTAAGAGCTTCTATGACAGCAATGAAACCAATTGTATAATTAAATTTCCCTCCCTTGGGAGAACTTAAGGGAGTACAAAACCTATGACGTACTTCCCAACAATTGAGAATATTAAAAAAGCGGCGAATAACATTCAACAAGTAGTTGATGTTACGCCGCTTTCTTTTAGTTTACGACTTGCTAAAAAATACAATGCCAATATTCTTTTAAAAAGAGAAGATTTGCAAAGAGTGCGCTCTTATAAAATAAGAGGTGCATATAATAAAATAAGTTCCCTTTCTTCTGATGAAAGAAAAAAAGGAGTAGTTTGTGCTAGTGCAGGTAATCATGCACAAGGTGTTGCATATGCATGTAAACACTTAGGAATAAAAGGTACTATTTTTATGCCTGCAGTAACTCCCAAGCAAAAAGTTGAGCAAACTAAAATGTTTGGAGAAAATTGGGTTACAATAATTTTAGAAGGAGATACTTTTGATGACTCCTTTAATGCAGCAAAAACCTTTTGCGATACAAACAATAAAACTTTTGTTCACCCTTTTGATGACCCTAAAATTATAGAAGGACAAGGAACCGTTGGATTAGAAATTTTAGAGCAAACTAAAAGCCCTATAGATTATATTTTTGTTCCCATTGGCGGAGGCGGACTTGCTTCTGGAATTTTAGGAGTAATAAAATCACTTTCTCCAAATACTAAAATAATAGGAGTAGAGCCAGAAGGAGCACCCTCCATGAAAACCTCTATTACTAATGGAGAAAATACTACATTACAAACTATAGATAAATTTATTGATGGCGCAGCTGTAAAAAGAGTTGGTGATCTTACTTTTAATGTTTGTAAAAATAATTTATATAAAATACAAACGGTACCAGAAGGTAAAGTGTGCCAAACCATTTTAGATTTATATAATAGAGATGCTGTAGTTGTTGAACCAGCAGGAGCTTTAACAATAACAGCTTTAGACTATTTTAAAAAAGAAATAGAAGGTAAAAACGTAGTCTGTATAATTAGTGGTAGTAATAACGATATTACACGTACTGCAGAAATAAAAGAAAGAGCTTTATTGTACGGACAGTTAAAACACTATTTTATGGTTCGTTTTCCGCAAAGGCCAGGAGCTTTAAAAGAATTTGTTACTGAAATTTTAGGCCCTACAGACGATATTACACACTTTGAATACTCTAAAAAATCTAGTAAAGAAAACGCACCTGCAGTAGTAGGAATAGAGTTAAAAAGCCCTGCGGATTTAGAGCCTTTAATAGTAAGAATGAAAGAAAATAATTTCTTTGGTGAGTATTTAAATAACAAGCCAGACCTTTTTCAATACCTGGTATAATCTACCTTTTAGAACCTTCTTTGGAAAAATAAAAATCGAAAACGTTTTCGGTTATAACTACTTATAAATTAGATAATTTAGAAGGTTATTTACCTGTGTTTTTTACTAACTTAGTTGTACGTAATGAATGTGATAAAATCAAATTCTTAAAAAAGAACAAAAATGAGTAACGAGGTGCTAATTCCGGAGCAATTTCAAATTACAGAAACTATAAACCAAAAACAATATTTGGTAGATGGAGAATTAAAAGAATGGGATGGTAATTCTACAGAAGTTTTTTCTACCATATCTTCTACTAAAGAGTATAAACCTACACTTTTAGGTACTATTCCAGATATGGGAGAACCAGAAGCTTTAAGTGCCTTAGATGCTGCTCTAGGGGCATATAATAAAGGTCAAGGTGTATGGCCTACAATGCATGTAAAAGACCGTATAGAATGTATGGAGACCTTTGTTCAAAAAATGAGCACAAAACGTGAGGAGATTGTTAAGCTTTTAATGTGGGAAATTGGAAAATCTTTACCAGATTCAGAAAAAGAATTTGATCGTACTGTAGAGTATATTAATGATACTATTGAAGATTATAAGCAATTAGATCGTAATGCAGCTAAATTTCAAAAACATGATGGAGTTTATGCACATATAAAAAGAGGACCATTAGGGGTTGTACTTTGTTTAGGACCTTATAACTATCCTCTTAATGAAACTTTTGCGTTATTAATTCCAGCTATAATAATGGGTAATACTACCATATTTAAGCCAGCAAAACATGGGGTATTATTAATTACGCCACTTTTAGAGGCTTTTCAAAGTAGTTTTCCTAAAGGAGTAGTAAATATTATTTTTGGTAGAGGTAGGGCAGTTGCAGCACCTATTATGCAAACAGGAAAAGTAGATGCCCTTGCTTTAATTGGTAATAGTAAATCTGCAAATGCTCTACAAGAGCAACACCCTAAGAGTAATCGTTTACGATTGGTTTTAGGCTTAGAAGCTAAAAACCCTGCAATTGTATTGCCCGATGCAGATCTAGATTTAACAATAAATGAGTGTTTAGCAGGTACGTTATCTTTTAATGGGCAACGTTGTACAGCATTAAAAGTGTTATATGTACATGAAGATATTTTAGAAGAATTTAATAAACGTTTTGCAGAAAAAGTTGATGCTTTAAAATTTGGTAACCCATGGGAAGATGGCGCAAAATTAACACCATTACCAGAACCAAATAAACCACAATATATTCAAGAGTTAATTGACGATGCAAAGAATAAGGGAGCAAAAATTCTAAATAAAAAAGGAGGTAAAACTACTGAAAATTATATATGGCCTGCAGTTTTATTTCCTGTTACTAAAGAAATGCGTGTATATCAAGAAGAGCAATTTGGACCAGTAATACCTGTTGTTCCTTTTAAAGATATAGAAGAGCCTTTAGATGATATGGCAGAAAGTAATTACGGGCAACAAGTAAGTTTATTTGGAAAAGATATTTATGCTCTTGCTCCATTAATAGATTCTCTAGTAAACTTAGTTTGTAGAGTTAATTTAAATAGTTCTTGCCAGAGAGGTCCAGATGTTTATCCATTTACAGGAAGAAAAGATTCTGCTCAAGCAACATTAAGTGTGCATGATGCTTTACGTTCTTTTTCAATTAGAACATTTGTAGCGTTTAAAGACAACGATTTAAATACAGAAATTATAGAACAATTACTAGATGCTAAAGTTTCTAATTTTGTAAGTACAGATTATATATTGTAATAAAGCAGTATAAAAACTCTTTCTAAAACCTCAAAAGTATTTCTTTTGAGGTTTTTTATTTAAATAAGTTAAAAAGACTATTGTATCTAATTGAAAATGGATTTTGATTTTTTTAGGTAAAACATTTTGTAAATAAATACGTTTTAAGGTTTTATTTATTACCCATAAACCATTTAACCAAAATAAATACTTTGAAAAAATCTAAGATAATTTTAGGAGTTTTAGCAGTGTTATTTATTGCAATAACTACTACATCCAAAATATCAAAAAATAAACCAGCAAATAAAAAACCCTTAACAATGCTAACTAGTGAGCAAATTAAGGTAAATAAAGAAAAAAAGCAGACGTATAAAAAACAGCAGAAAAAATTACATAATTTATTACATGTTTATTTTGAAAAGGCAATTAAATCTGGCGATATAGTTGGTGCAGGTGTAAGTGTAGTACAAGGAGATTCAATTATTATTTCGGATGGTTTTGGTAAAAGAGAAATAAATAAAACTGACATAGTAAATGGAGAAACTGTTTTTAGATTAGGTTCTCTTTCTAAAGGTTTTGCCGGTGTTTTAGCAGCAGATTTAAAATATGAAGGCAAAATTAGTTGGGATGATAAGATTGTAGATTACATTCCTGAGTTTCATTTTGGGTCAAACAAGAATACTTCTGAAGTAAAATTGGCACATATTTTATCACATACTTCAGGTACGCCATATCATAGCTTTACCAATTTAGTAGAGGCAGGAATATCGGTTTCTTCTATTGCAAAACGATTTAATGAGGTTACACCTATTAGTTTGCCAGGAGAAGTTTATAGTTATCAAAATGCTATGTTTTCTTTAAGTCAAGAGGTGTTTAAAAAAGCAACAGGAAATAAAATAACAACAACATTAGCCAATAGGTTTTTTAAACCACTAGGAATGTCTACTGTTTCTATGGATTATAATGTTTTAAATAAAAGTAATAATGTGGCTTTACCACATGTTAAGAGAGGAAAAAATTGGAAAAGTTTACCCTTAACTAATAAATATTATAATGCGGTAGCTGCTGGTGGTATTAATGCAAGCTCTTTAGATATGGCAAAATGGATGCGTTTTTTATTAGGGCACAACCCGGAAGTAATGCCTAAAAAAGCTATTGAAGAAGTGTTTCATCCTTTTGTTGCGTTAAAGGGGCAAAGTAAATACTACCAACGCTGGGAAGGACATATAAAATCGTATTATGGTTTTGGATGGCGTATACACGAGTTTAAAAAAGAAGACTCAAAAAAAATAACTAAAATGTGGCATCATGGTGGAAGTGTAAATAATTATAGAAATGAAATTGCAATGTTTCCGGAAGAAGATTTAGGTATTTGTGTTCTGCTAAATGGTAATTCTAGGTTGGCAAAGCATGTAATACCAGATGTACATAAGATAGTGGAGAGTGTTTATAAGTTATCTAATACAAAGGATGATGAAATTTCTAATAGTTATGCCGCACATTTAGATTTTAATAATAATCCAATTTATCAATAATAAAAAAAGCCTCTGAAATTTAATTTCAGAGGCTTTTTTAAAATTAGTAAGTTAGTATTAAATATTAGCTACTAACCAATCTCCAATTTGGCTTGTTTTATATGAAGTTCCGCCTTCCGCTAAATCTTCAGTAACATAACCTTCCGCTAAAGATTTATTTACAACATCTCTTATGGTTTTAGCTTCTTCTGTTAAGCCAAAATCTTCAAACATCATAGCGGCAGATAATACAGTTGCTAAAGGGTTAGCAATATCTTTTCCTGCTGCTTGTGGATAAGAACCGTGTATTGGTTCGTATAATTTTGTTTTTTCTCCAACAGATGCAGACGGCATAAGTCCCATAGATCCTGAAATTACAGAAGCTTCATCTGTTAAAATATCTCCAAATAAGTTAGCAGTTATCATTACATCATAAGAATTTGGCCATTGTACTAAACGCATAGCAACAGCATCTACAAACTCATAAGAAACGGTTACTTCTGGATAGTCTTTTTCCATTGCTTGTACGGTTTCTCTCCAAAGTCTAGAAGATTCTAATACATTAGCTTTATCTACACAACATAAAGTTTTAGAACGTGTCATTGCAATTTCAAAACCTTTACGAGCAATACGCTCAATTTCAGGTCTTGTATAGGTCATAGTATCAAAAGCAGTATTGTTATTGTCTTTTCTACCTCTTTCACCAAAATAAACACCTCCAGTAAGTTCTCTAAGAATTATTAGGTCTGTTCCTTCAATACGTTCTCTTTTTAAAGGAGACTTTTCAATTAAAGAAGGAAAAGTAAATGTAGGCCTTACATTAGCAAATAATCCTAATTTTTTACGCATTTTAAGAAGACCTTGTTCTGGTCTTACTTTAGCAGAAGGATCATTATCAAAACGAGGATGCCCAATAGCTCCGAATAATACAGCATCTGCAGCTTCACAAACGGCATGTGTACTATCTGGGTAAGGTTCTCCACAATCATCAATGGCAGCAGCTCCTGTTAATGCAGGTGTCCATGTAATATCATGACCAAATTTTTCTGCTATTTTATTTGATACTTTAACTGCTTGGTCTATTACTTCAGGACCTATTCCGTCCCCAGCTAATAATGCGATATTTAATTTCATAAGTATAGTTTGCTTTTAGCTTTTGCTAAAATTTTAATTTATTATTTATATGATGTTTAACATTTTTTCTGTTGCCTTAATAGCAGATACTGTTTGGTCTGAATCTAGGCCACGTGTGGTAAATTCTTTACCTTCTTTTTCCCATGTAATACTAGTTTCGCAAAGTGCATCAGAATTACTACCAGGAGGTATACGTACTGTATAATCTGTAAGCTTAGGAAAATCCATTTTTTTGGCTTTATATACTTTTTTTAATGCATTTATAAAAGCATCAAACTGTCCATCTCCTTGGGCATTTTCTTCGCTAATTTTCCCTTCTATTTCTATAGCAATAGTGGTAGAAGGTTTTAATCCTTTAGAATGTGTAAGAACATATGATTTAATGCTAACTTTATTTAGATATTCTTTACTATCTAATACATCAGAAATTATGTATGGTAAATCTTCTTTTGTAACACGCTCTTTTTTATCTCCAAGAGCTATTACTTTTTGAGTTACTTTTTTTAAATCTTCATCATTAAGAGTTAGTCCTAAATCTTGTAGATTTTTCTGAATATTTGCTTTTCCAGAGGTTTTACCAAGCGCATATTTACGTTTTTGTCCAAAACGTTCTGGAAGTAAATCGTTAAAATAAAGATTGTTCTTATTGTCTCCATCTGCATGAATACCAGCTGTTTGTGTAAAAACATTATCGCCAACAATTGGTTTATTCGCAGGAATTCTAAATCCTGTAAAAGCAGAAACTAATTTGCTTACTTTGTGTAAGGCAGTTTCATTTGCATTTATAGTTACCTCTGGTAAAAAATCATTTATTACTGCAATTACGCTTGCCATTGGAGCATTACCAGCTCTTTCTCCCATACCGTTTACAGTAAGGTGTAGACCATGACAACCAGCTTTTACAGCTTCCATTACATTGGCAACTCCCAAATCATAATCGTTATGACCATGAAAATCAAAATGTAAGTTAGGATAGCGTTCTACTATTTCAGAAATAAAAGAATATGTTTCTGTGTGTGTTAATATACCTAATGTATCTGGTAATAAAATACGTTTAACAGGTTGCGTAGCTAAAAAATCTAGAAACTGAAAAACATATTCTTTAGAATTACGCATGCCATTACTCCAATCTTCTAAGTAAACATTATTTGTAATTCCTTTTTCTTTTGCTTTTTTAAATACAGTTGCAATATCTGAAAAATGTTCTTCAGGTGTTTTTTTAAGCTGGTATTTTAAGTGATTAAGAGAACCTTTGGTTAAAAGGTTTTGCACTTTTGCACCTGCTTTTTGCATCCAATCTAAAGAAATTCCTCCGTCTGTAAAAGTTAAAACCTCTACACGTTCTAGGTTGCCAGTTTCTGCAGCCCAGTCTGTAATTTTTTGCACAGCTAATAGTTCACCATCAGAAACTCTTGCAGACGCAACTTCAATGCGGTCTACTTTAAGTTCGTCTAATAAAAGTTGTGCTAGTGTAAGTTTTTCGGAAGATGAAAAGGATACTCCTGAGGTTTGTTCACCATCTCTCAGGGTGGTATCCATTATTTCAATTTTTCTTTTTTTCATGCTATAAAAAGCAATAGCTGCTTATATCTTAAGTGTATTATAAAGGTAGTTCTTTTGCAAATTCTGTAATGTCTGATTTGATGTTGTTTAAATAATCTATATCATCAAATCCATTAAGCATATTTTGCTTTTTATACCCATTAATTTCAAAAGATTCTTTTTCTCCTGTTTTTACTATGGTAACGGTTTGTTCTGGTAAATTAACAGAAATTTCAGTTTTTGGATCAGCTTCAATTTCTGCAAATATTTTTGCAGAAAATTCTGGAGAAACCTGCACTGGTAAAACGCCTATGTTTAAACAGTTTCCTTTAAAAATATCTGCAAAGAAGCTAGAGATTACACATCTAAATCCGTAATCATAAACTGCCCAAGCAGCATGTTCTCTAGAAGAACCAGAACCAAAGTTCTTACCGCCAACTAAAATCTTGCCAGAATATGTAGGGTTATTAAGAACAAAATCAGATTTGGGAGTATCGTCTCCATTGTAACGCCAATCTCTAAAAAGATTATCTCCAAAACCTTTACGTTCTGTAGCTTTTAAGAAACGAGCTGGAATTATTTGGTCTGTATCTACATTCTCTATAGGAAGTGGAACAGCTGTACTATTTAATATTTCAAATTTATCGTATGCCATTTTTTTATAGCTTTTTGCCTCTAGCTTTTAGCTATTGGCTTAATATTTATTTTTTAAATAGCTAAAGGCCCAAAGCCAATAGCTAAAAGCAAATTGGCTATGCCAATTCTTTCATTAATTCTCTTGGATCTGTTACTTTACCTGTAACCGCAGCAGCTGCAGCAACTAAAGGAGAAGCAAGTAAGGTTCTAGAACCTGGACCTTGACGACCTTCAAAGTTTCTGTTAGATGTACTTACTGCTAATTTTCCAGCAGGTACTTTATCATCATTCATTGCTAAACAAGCAGAACATCCTGGTTCTCTAAGTTCAAAACCAGCCTCTGTTAAAATATCTAAAAGACCTTCTTCTTTAATAGCAGCTTCAACTTTATGGGATCCTGGTACTAACCATGCAGTTACATGGTCTGCTTTTTTACGTCCTTTTACTATAGAGGTAAAGGCTCTAAAATCTTCAATACGACCATTAGTACAACTACCAATAAAAACAAAGTCAATAGGTTTACCTATCATATCTTCCCCTTCATTAAAGTCCATATACCCTAAAGATTTTTTATATGTAGCAACACCACCTTCTAAATCTTCAGCATTTGGTATACTTTTAGATATTCCCATTCCCATACCAGGATTGGTACCATACGTAATCATAGGTTCTATATCTGCAGCACTAAAAGTAAGTTCTTTATCAAAAGTAGCTCCTTCATCTGTTTTTAAGGTTTTCCAGTACGCCATTGCTTTATCCCAAGCAGCACCAGTTGGCGTAAACTCTCTACCTTTAACGTACTCAAAAGTTTTTTCATCTGGAGCAATCATTCCTCCACGAGCACCCATTTCTATACTTAGGTTACAAACTGTCATACGGCCTTCCATTGTCATGTTTTCAAAAACATCACCAGCATATTCTACAAAGTATCCTGTAGCACCAGAAGTAGTTAATTTAGAGATAATATATAGGGCAACATCTTTAGGAGTAACTCCAAAGTTTAAATCACCTTCAATATTAATACGCATTTTCTTAGGCTTAGGCTGCATAATACACTGTGTAGATAAAACCATTTCTACCTCAGAAGTACCAATACCAAATGCAATTGCTCCAAAAGCACCGTGTGTAGAAGTATGAGAATCTCCACATACAATTGTAGCTCCAGGTTGTGTAATACCATATTCAGGTCCTACAACGTGCACAATACCATTTTTTTCATGCCCAAGTCCCCAATGAGAAATACCATGTTCTTTTGCATTTTCTTCTAATGCTTTAAGTTGGTTTGCTGAAAGTGGATCAGTAACAGGTAAGTGCTGATTTATGGTTGGCGTGTTATGATCTGCCGTTGCAAAAGTTTTATTAGGAAATAAAACTCCTGATTTTCTGTTTTTAATACCCAAAAATGCAACTGGGCTAGTAACTTCATGCACCAGATGACGGTCTATAAACAATACATCTGGACCATCTTCTACATGTTTTACCACGTGTGAATCCCACACTTTATCAAATAACGTCTTTTTTGTACTCATAATTTATTTGTATTCTAAGCTAACAAAGCTATTAAAACTAGTTGTTTTTAGAAATTATTGTGGGTATAAATTACGATGTTCAAGACCATTTTTTGTGATATTTTATAATTATTTAGTCAGTTAACTTATATAATTCCAAATATTTTTGTGTTTTATAATTTGCGCATACATATGCCTTACTACCAAATTGTTTGTGTTTTCTAGAGTTGGGTCTTCTTTTAATAATTGTATAGCATGAAATCTTGCTGTTTTTAAAATGTCATTATCTTTTACAATATCTGCTATTTTAAGATGTAGCATACCGCTTTGTTGTGTACCCATAATATCTCCTGGTCCACGTAGTTTTAAATCTACTTCAGAAATTTCAAAACCATCATTAGTTTTAACCATAGTTTCTAGTCTTGTTTTAGAATCATTGGAAAGCTTATGGCTAGTCATTAATATACAAAAGCTTTGGTCTGCTCCACGTCCTACACGCCCTCTTAATTGGTGTAGTTGTGATAGGCCAAAACGTTCTGCACTTTCTATTATCATAACAGATGCGTTTGGAACATTAACACCAACTTCTATAACCGTAGTAGCTACCATTATTTGAGTTTCTCCTTTTGCAAAACGCTCCATTTCATAATCTTTATCTGCTGGTTTCATTTGCCCATGTACAATAGATATTTGATATTTTGGTTGTGGAAAATCTCGTACAATACTTTCATACCCATCCATTAAATCTTTATAATCTAGTGCTTCAGATTCTTGTATTAGTGGGTAAACCACATAAATTTGACGCCCTTTTTTTATTTCTTCCTTTATAAAACCAAATACTTTTAATCTGTTAGAATCGTATCTGTGTACTGTTTTTATTGGTTTTCTTCCCGGAGGTAATTCATCTATAACCGAAATATCTAAATCGCCGTATAAGCTCATAGCCAATGTTCTTGGAATAGGAGTGGCTGTCATTACTAAAATATGTGGAGGGAGCTCATTTTTATGCCATAGTTTAGAGCGTTGTGCAACTCCAAATCTATGTTGCTCATCTATAATGGCTAGGCCTAAATTTTTATATTTTACTTTGTCTTCTAATAACGCATGTGTACCAATTAGTATGTGTAGTTCTCCGTTTTCTAATTGTTCATGAATAATTGTTCTTTGCGATTTTTTTACGCTTCCTGTTAAAATTCCAATTTTAATACCTAAGTCTCCTAAAAGTTCTTGAATACCATTAAAATGCTGATTAGCCAAAATTTCGGTAGGTGCCATTAGGCATGCTTGGTATCCGTTATCTATAGCTAATAACATTGTCATTAAAGCTACAATAGTTTTTCCGGAACCAACATCGCCCTGTAATAATCTATTCATTTGTGCACTGCTACCTAAATCTACTCTAATTTCTTTTACAACTCTTTTTTGCGCATTAGTAAGTTCAAAAGGAAGGTTATTGTTGTAAAAAGTATTGAAATAGGAGCCAACTTTGTCAAAAATAAAACCTTTTATACGTTGTTTTCTAGATTTATTTTTTCCTAATAATTGTAATTGTATATAAAAAAGCTCTTCAAACTTTAGTCTAAATTGTGCTTTAGCTAAAAGTTCTTGATTTTTAGGGAAATGAATATTAAATAAGGCTTCACTTTTAGATATTAAGCGTAATTCATGAATAATTTTTGGAGATAAAGATTCTGAAAATTGACCTTTACATCCTAAAAATAATTGTTGCATCATTTTATTAATAACCTTATTGGTTACTCCAGAATTACTAAGTTTTTCTGTAGATGGGTAAATAGGTTGCATAGTAATTTTAACTCCTTTTTCATGTTCTTGGAGTAACTCCATTTCTGGATGCGGCATTGAAAATTTACCATTATACCAATTACATTTTCCGAAAATTACATATGGTTTGTTAATTTTTATATTCTCTTTTATCCATTTTTGACCTCTAAACCAAACCAATTCAATTTCCCCAGTAGTATCTACAAATTTTGCAACTAAACGTTTTCCTCTTTTTTGTTCAACAGTTTTTAAATGAATAATTTTTCCTATAATTTGTACATCTGCATTACTACGTTGTAATTCTGCAATTTTATAATATTTGGTTTTATCTATATATCTATTAGGAAAAAAATTAAGAAGATCTTGAAAGCAAGAAATACCAAGCTCTGATTGTAAAGAATTTGCCCTGTTTGGGCCAACTCCTTTTAAATATGCTATAGGTGTTTGTAAATAATTTGCATTCATTCGTCTAAATTAGGGTATAGCTAATAAGAATGCAACAAAGTAAAATGCTAAATTTGGAGAGTGTTGACAATAACCCCCAAAAACCATGAAACTATTTTTTAAGGTATTATTTTTTTTAATTAGCATAAGTTTATTTTCTCAAACACAAGAGAAAGTAGATTTTTTAAATGCAAAAGTTTTGCTAACTCCTATTGTTAAAGAAAAGGCTGTAAAAGGCATAGTAACTTATGAATTTAAGGTTTTAGAAGATGTTAGTTATGTTTTTTTAGATGCGAATAACATGGTGTTTACATCTGTTTTATTAAACAAGAAAAAAGTAGATTTTTTAAACACCAATTCTAAAATATCTATAAAACATGCTTTCAAAAAAAACAAGGTATATTCTATAACTCTTAACTATAAGGCAGTTCCTAAGCAAACGGTTTATTTTGTTGGTTGGGATACTACTTCTGAAGAATTAAACAAAAATGGTCAGATTTGGACACAAGGACAAGGGAAATACACAAGCCATTGGTTGCCTAGTTTTGATGATATGACAGAAAAGGTGGTGTTTGATATTGCTATTGAGTTTGAGAAAGACTACACCGTAATTTCTAACGGGAAACTTATAGAAAAACAAGAGAAAGAAAATACGAATTTATGGACATACTCTATGGATAAACCTATGAGTAGCTATTTAGTAGCTTTTGCTATAGGAAATTATAAATATGTGGAGGAGAAATCTAAAAGTGGCATTCCTTTACAATTCTATTATTATCCAAAAGATAGTTTACTTATAGAACCTACATATAGGTATTCTAAAGAAATTTTTAATTTTTTAGAGTCAGAAATTGGATTTTCTTATCCGTGGCAAAACTATAAGCAAATTCCTGTACATGATTTTTTATATGCCGGAATGGAAAATACTGGAACTACTGTATTTTCAGATGGCTATGTAATAGACTCGTTGTCTTTTGTAGATAAAAATTATGTTACTGTTAACGCACATGAATTAGCGCATCAATGGTTTGGAAATTTAATAACAGAAAAAGATGGTAATAGCCATTGGCTGCATGAAGGGTTTGCAACATATTATTCTTATGTAGCTGAAAAAGAAATATTTGGTTCGGAGCATTATTATTGGAAATTATTTGATAGTGCAAGAGCCATTTATAAAAATCAAAATAATGAAAAAGGAGAATCTTTACTAGACCCTAAAGCTAGTAGTCTTACATTTTATGAAAAAGGAGCATGGGCATTACATATGTTGCGAGAAAAAGTTGGAGATACTGTTTTTAAAAAAGGAGTAATTTCTTATTTAAAAAAATACCAATTTAAAAATGTAGAAGTAGAAAATTTTATTAAAGAAATTGAAGATGCTGGTGGAGAAAATCTTATAGAATTTAAAAATAAATGGCTGTTAGAAAAAACTTTTCCATATGAAGAAGTAATAAAACATTTAGCTTCAAAATCCGAAGAAATTAAAATATTAAATTTTATAGAAGAAGAAGTAGTTATAGCAAGTTCCAGTTATATACATAAAGAAAAAATAATACAAGGGTATTGGAATAAAACAAATTCAGCAGAATTAAAATCTAGAATAATTAAAAACTTTTATACCTATTTATCGCCAAGTTTTATACAAATGGCTTTAGGTACATCGGATATAAAAATACGAAGAGCAGTAGCTAAATCAACCATTAAAATACCAGAAGAGCTGCAACCTTTTTTTGAAACGCTTTTAGAGGATAAAAGTTATGTAACACAAGAAAATGCTTTATTTGCCTTATGGAGTAGTTTTCCTGAAAAGCGAAATATATATTTAGATAAAACCAATACTATTGTAGGTTTACCAAATAAAAATATAAGATTACTTTGGCTAACATTGGCAATGGTTACACCAGACTATAATAGTTTTAATACAGGAAATTATTATAAAGAATTAGTAAATTATACTGCTCCAAATTATAGTATAGAAACTCGTATTAGTGCTTTTCAATTTTTAAACGAAACTATTGGTTTAGATACTAAAAGCCTAAAAAATCTTATAATAGCAAGTGAACACCATAGTTGGCAATTTAAAAAATTTGCAAGAAATTTATTAGTTAAATTAGTAGAAGATAAAGAATATAAGGCAAGAATTAAATTGCAGTTGAAAGAATTAAATGAAAAAAAATACCGTTATATAAAAGAACTAGTACAAAAATAATGAGAGCTTTAGTAATTTCTGGTGGAGGTAGTAAAGGAGCTTTTGCAGGCGGAGTTTCGCAATATTTAATGCAAGAGCTTAACTATAACTATGAAATTTTTTTAGGAACCTCTACAGGAAGTTTATTAATTTCTCATTTAGCATTACATAAAATAGATAAGATTAAAGAGGTTTACACTTCTGTAAATCAAAAAAGTATATTTAGTAACTGTCCTTTTGTAATTCAAAATAAGCATGGTTTAAACGCTATAGGTATAGACCATTGGAACGTATTTAAAAATTTTTTTAGAGGAAGTAAAACTTTTGGAGAAAGTTATAATTTATTAAAACTAATAAAAGAGACCATAACAGAAGAAGAGTTTTTAGATCTTAAAAATGGACCAAAAGAAGTTGTGGTAACCGTTTCTAATTTATCGCAAAACACAGTAGAGTATAAGAGTGTAAATGATTATGACTATGATGATTTTTGCGAGTGGGTTTGGATATCTTGTAATTATACTCCTTTTATGACTTTAGCACGTAAAAATGGATGCGAGTATGCAGATGGTGGTTTAGGAAATATGGTTCCAATAGAAGAAGCAATAAAAAGGGGCGCTACAGAAATAGATGTTATAGTTTTGCAAACAGAGGTAAGTCATTTAAATAGAATGCCATCAAAAAATGCCTTTTCTTTACTTACTAATATGTTTGAATTTATGTTAGATCGTATTGAAAATCAAAATATACGTATTGGTAAATATGTTGCAAATCATAATAATGCAATAATTAATTTATATTATACTCCTACCGTTTTAACTACAAACTCCTTAATTTTTAATAAAGAAAAAATGAGTAAATGGTGGGAAAGTGGTTATAACTTTGCCAAATTTAAAAACACAAAAACTAGTCAGATACAATAGAATGAGAGCCTTAGTAATTAGTGGAGGAGGAAGTAAAGGAGCCTTTGCAGGTGGTGTTGCACAATATTTAATGGAAATAGAAAAGAGAGATTATGATTTGCTTGTTGGTACATCAACAGGAAGTCTTTTAATACCTCAGTTAGCATTAAATAAAGTTGGTAAGTTGTATGATTTATATACCAATGTTACACAACGAAAAATATTTAGTTTAAATCCTTTTGTGGTTCGTAAAAAAGGAGATAGAGAGTTTGTTTCTATAAACTTTATGACAACTTTTTTGCAGTTTATAAAAAAGAAAAGAACGTTTGGAGAGAGTAAATCTTTACGAAGAACTATTAGGAAAAATTTTTCTATAGAAGAGTTTAATCAAATTATAGCAACCTATAAAGACGTTGTTGTAACGGTTTCTAATTTATCTAAAAACAGAGTAGAATATAAGTCTATAAAAGAATTTACTTATGACGAATTTTGTGATTGGATGTGGATATCTTGTAACTATATTCCATTTATGTCTTTAGTAAAAAAAGATGGTTTTGAGTATGGAGACGGAGGATTAGGTTGTGTTTTACCAATACGAGAAGCGGTTAGGAGAGGAGCTACAGAAATTGATGCTGTTATTTTAGAGTCCGAAAAAATGGAACATAATAAAGTTTTAGGTAAAAACCCATTCTCATTAATGCTTAGTATTTATGGGTTTGTTTTAGACCAAATAGAACATCATGATATTTCTGAAGGTATTTTGGCGGCAAAACATAAAGGCGTTAAATTAAATTTATATTATACACCAACAAAACTAACGGAGAACTCTTTAGTATTTAATAAAAAATTAATGACAGAGTGGTGGGAGCAAGGTTTTAATTATGCAGAGGCAAAATTTAATGTGCCAAAATAATTAGTTACCACAATTCTCCAATTTCCTTTTTAACGTACGCTAGTGCAGTTCCAGAAGGCGAAGCTTTGTCCATGGTTTCTGTTAAAATATCTTCTCTTAATTTATCTGCAGAATCAGTTTCACTTAAAGCTGCTTTGCGGATCATTTGTATAGTTGCACTTTTAGCTGCTTTAATAATATTCCAACATTCATCGGTCATATATATTTGTTGCGATAAATTATGCTCAAATTCGTTTTCAATACTTTTAATAAGTAAATTTTCATATTCGTTTTTGTCAGAGGATTTTGGAGCTACTCTAACAACTAAACTAGGAATAGCAATTCTTTCTAAAAAAAGAGCCATTCTTTCATATGCTTGTAATCGTATTGGTAAGGTGTTTGTTTGGCTGTCTTTATGTAATAAAAAACGTCTTCTACCTTCTTCGTTTTTAGTATGTAATCTAAAAAAATAAAAAGAAACCGCTCCTGTTACAACAGCAGGTAATAAATAAGCAAACATTTGTAAAATTCCTTCTTCGGTCATGATGTTGGTTTTTGTTACTGCATGTAAGAACGATGTAATTTTATAAAAATTATGTAAAAGTGGTTACTATAATTTATTATTACCTGAAGGAATTTAAATGCGTTAATTAAATTAGTTATTTGTTTCCGTTTTTAACACCTTCACGCGCAGTAAGATAAAAAGCTTCGTAATTTGGATGTATTTTAAAGTTAATCCCTTCTTTAAAACCGCCATCTTTTACTTCAATAGAAACTCTTTCGGCATTAATAGCTAAGTCTTTAATTAATATGTTGCTAATAGAGGAAGCTTGTAATGTAGGCGTGTTTAAATCTCCGGTCATACTTAAACCTTCTATTGTAATTACAGTATTAGGATTAGTGTTAAGAATAGATGCAATTTTACTTAACCAAGTTTTAGTTTCCTCGGTTACAGTAGTGTTTGTGTCTGTTCCAAATAATGATGTTAAATCTTTAGAAATTACAACAGTACTGCTATTAGTTACCCCTATTTTAGCATCTTCACCAAGTATTTGTTTTGTGTTGGTTAGTACAACAACTGCAGTAGAATCATGACTGCTAATGGCATCTGTAAAAATGCTTAACTGTTTTTCTTTTTCTTCTAAACTAGCAAGCGCTTTGTTTACACTTTCAGAGTTTTTACTAGATATTTGAGCAAAACTATTTAAGTTTTTTAATAGTGTGGTATTTGCATCTTGTAACTCATGTACTTGTTTTTCAAAAGAAGTCGCTTTTTCTGCATTAACAGTTCCATTTTTTTTAGCAGAAGCAAGTTCTATGTTGGTTGAGTCTAGTTGTGCTCTTAAAAGGTTTATTTCATTAATTAAATCACTTTTTCTTTGTGCTTGTACAGCAATGCAAGAAAAGAGTAGTAGTGCAAAAAGTGGTAGTTTTATATTCATATCTGTTTTTTATAATATTTTAATGTTGTTTTATTGTGCCTAAGTGTGGGCAGTCATACAATTCTTGTACGCCGTTAAATGGCACTTTAGTTTTTTGGTATTTATAGGTGCTTCTTAAGGTTTTATTTAAATCTGTATCATCAACATTTACTTGAACATCGTCCATGTTAAACTCACAAGGATGCTCATAGCCAGCTGCATGGGTAATTTCTGAAAATTCTTTTCTAAAGGTTTTAAAATATTGTGCTAATCTGTCCGATTTTAACGGAACATTTACACCATTTTGTAACCATTTACTTTGTGTTGCAATACCAGCAGGACATCGGTTTGTGTGGCATACTTGTGCTTGTATACATCCAATACTCATCATAGCTTCACGAGCAACATTTATACAATCTACACCCATAGCAAATGCCATTGCTGCTTTTGCAGGAAATCCTAATTTACCACTACCAATAAATACAATTCTTTCTGTAAGTCCTTTTTCAGAAAACATTCTATATAGGCTAGAAAAACCATATACCCAAGGTAAAGAAACATGGTCTGCAAAACTCGGAGGAGCAGCTCCAGTACCACCTTCGCCACCATCTACCGTAATAAAATCTGGACCTTTACCAGTCTTTAGCATAATGTTGGCAAGTTCTTCCCATTGTTTTAACTTACCAATAGCACCTTTTATACCAACAGGGAGTCCTGTTTCATTTGCTATGGTCTCAATAAGTTCCATTAACTCCTTAACATTACTAAAAGCTTTGTGCGTAGCAGGTGAAAGAACATCTTTACCAACTTCTACACCTCTAATTTCTGCAATTTCTGGAGTTATTTTTGCCCCTGGTAAAACACCACCTTTTCCTGGTTTAGCACCTTGAGAAAGTTTAATTTCAATGGCTTTTATACAAGGATTTTCTTGGGTTAGTTTTTTTAATTTTTCAATAGATAAATTACCATCTTTTGATCGTACCCCAAAGTAGCCAGTACCAAAATGAAAAACAACATCACCACCATGTTTATGGTATGGGGAGAGTCCGCCTTCTCCTGTGTTATGGTATGCTCCAGCTTTGTGTACTCCTTTATTTAAAGCTTCTACAGCAGCAGCAGATAAAGAACCAAAACTCATAGCAGATACATTTATAACAGATGCAGGTCTAAATGGCTTAGCTCTATTATTATATGCTCCAATTATTTTTGCACAAGGTAAAAATGTGTTGTCTTTTGTATTAGGATGATTTTCAGGTACTTTATACCCAATCATTTGGTTTTTTATAAAAATATGTTGGTGTTCAAATAAATCTCTATCTGTACCAAAGCCTTCGTAATTATTTTCTTTTTTTGCAGAAGCATATATCCAACCACGTTCAATTCTATTAAAAGGTAGTTCCTCTCTATTATTTGCAACAAAATATTGACGCATTTCTGGCCCAATACTTTCTAACCAATATCTTAAGTGCCCTACTATTGGAAAATTATGACTTATGGTATGCGACTTTTGTATAAATATATCTCTAATTGCAATAATTATAAGAACAGCTAAAATCCACATCCACCACGAAATGCGAGAAAAAAAGTCAAAAATAGTATCCATAAGTATAAGTCCCTTTAGTGGAAAATTTGGTCAAAAATAACACAAAAAATAAACAAATTTGCTTTTAGAGATTGAAGAAAAACTAATTATTTAAATAGTCAATACTCATTTCAGTTAATACTTTTACCCCTAAAAGTAAACCGCTATCGTCTATTTTAAAATCTGGAGTATGGTGCGGAAAAGATTCTGTAGTTCCAGGAGCCATTCCTCCTAAGAAGAAATAAAAACCAGGAACTTCATTTTGAAAATACGAAAAATCTTCACCACCAGTAACAGCCTTTTGTTCTTGTACATTTTTTTTACCGGCAACTTTTTGTAGAGTAGGTAACATTGTAGTTACAAGAGAGGGCTCATTAAAAGTAATATCTGTAAAATTTTCAAAAGTAATAGTTGCCTCTCCACCATAAGTTTTAGCTATAGATGGTACCATTTCTTGCATTCTTTTGGTAATTAATTTTTGCATATCATAATCTAAAGTTCTTATAGTTCCAATAAGCTCCGCACTTTCTGGAATTATATTAAAACGTACGCCACTACTAATTTTTCCAACACTAATTACGGCAGCTTCTTTGGTAAGATTAACTTCTCTACTAATTATAGTTTGTAAACCATCAATAATTTTGGCACTAATTAAAATTGGGTCTACGCCTTTCCATGGTTGGGATCCATGTGTTTGTTTGCCTTTAACATTAATTACAAAACGTTGTACAGCAGCCATTGTACCACCAGACTTATACCGTATGGTTCCAACAGGAGTTTCAGAGTTTATATGTAGACCAAAAATGGCATTTACATCGGGGTTTTTAAGAACCCCTTCTTTAATCATAAGTTTTGCGCCACCTTCTTCTCCTGGTGGGGGACCTTCTTCTGCAGGTTGAAAAATAAATTTTATTGTTCCATTAATTTTATCTTTATTTTTTGATAAAATTTCAGCAACGCCCATTAAAATTGCTGTATGTGTATCATGGCCACAAGCATGCATAACACCTACTTTTTTACCTAAAAAAGTAGAGGTAACATTAGATTTATACTCCAAATTATTACGCTCTGTAACAGGTAAAGCATCTATATCTGCTCTTAAGGCAACAACTTTTTTCCCTTCTTTTCCTTTTAAAATACCAACTACACCTGTATGAGCAACTTTAGTTTGTATTTCTATTCCTAAAAATTTTAAATGTTCTGCAATCTTTTCTGCAGTCTTAAATTCTCTATTAGATAACTCTGGGTTTTGATGAATATCTCTTCGCCAATCAATTACTTTTTGATTAATATTTTGATACTCTTTATCCTCAATGGAGTTTTGTGATAAAAGAGAGTTACTTATAAGAAGTATAAAAAGGAAGACAATTTTTTTCATGAGATAATATGGTCTTTAGGCATTTAAAGTTTTAAAGATATTCAAATTGTAAGAGTTTTTGTCCAAAGAACCTTTATTAATATTAAAAAATACAGTTTCATTTGTTCATAATTAATAATACTTTAGACCAGTACTATAGCCAATAATAACTAAATTCACATTTTAAAAATTATAGAAGATTTGAGTAGTTTTATTGATGGTTTGAATGATGCGCAGAAAGCGCCTGTATTGCATAAAGATGGTCCTATGATTGTTATTGCTGGCGCTGGTTCAGGAAAAACAAGAGTACTTACTTTTAGAATAGCCCATTTAATGGCGCAAGGTGTAGATTCTTTTAACATTTTAGCACTTACTTTTACCAACAAAGCTGCTCGTGAAATGAAAGCAAGAATTGCCAATATTGTTGGTAACTCTGACGCTAAAAATTTATGGATGGGAACTTTCCACTCCGTTTTTGCAAAACTTTTACGAGTAGACGGTAGTAAACTAGGTTACCCAGCAAATTTTACTATTTATGATACGCAAGATTCACAACGTTTAATTTCTTCTATAATTAAAGAATTAGGTTTAGATAAAGATGTATATAAATATAAGCAAATTCAAAGCAGAATATCATCTTATAAAAATAGCTTAATAACTGTAAAAGCGTATTTAAATAATCCGGAGCTGGTAGAAGCAGATGCTATGGCCAAAAGGCCTAGGTTAGGTGAAATATACCAGCAGTATGTAGATCGTTGTTTTAAAGCAGGCGCTATGGATTTTGATGACCTTCTACTTAGAACAAATGAGCTTTTAAATAGATTTCCAGAGGTGTTAATGAAATATCAAGATAGATTTAAATATATTTTGGTAGATGAGTATCAAGATACTAACCACTCTCAATATTTAATTATAAAAGCACTATCAGATAGATTTCAAAATATATGTGTAGTTGGGGATGATGCTCAAAGTATTTATTCTTTTAGAGGAGCTAATATTAGTAATATTTTAAATTTTCAGAAAGATTATGATAATGTTGCTATGTATCGTTTAGAGCAAAATTATAGATCAACTAAGAATATTGTTAATGCAGCAAACTCAGTAATTTCAAATAATAAGACCCAGTTAGATAAGGTAGTTTGGACAGATAATGATGAAGGACCTGCTATAAAAATTCATAGGAGTATTACCGATGCGGAAGAAGGTAGGTTTGTTGCAGGCTCTATTTTTGAAAATAAGATGCAACATCAGCTTAAAAATGGAGAATTTGTTGTGTTATACAGAACCAATTCGCAATCTAGAGCAATTGAAGATGCCTTACGAAAAAGAGATATTCCATATCGAATTTATGGTGGACTTTCTTTTTATCAGCGTAAAGAAATTAAAGATGTTTTAGCCTATTTAAGGCTGGTAATAAATCCAAAAGATGAAGAAGCTTTAAAGCGTGTAATTAACTTTCCTGCAAGAGGTATTGGGCAAACAACAATTGATAAATTAGTTGTAGCAGCAAATCATTACGGGCGTTCTATTTTTGAAGTTATACAAAATCTAGATCGTATTAATCTAAAAATTAATGCAGGAACAAAAAGAAAATTAGTAGACTTTATTACTATGATTCAGAGTTTTCAGGTAATGAATGAAACTACCGATGCTTTTACACTTTCAGAACACGTAGCAAAAAAAGCGGGTGTTTTATTAGAGTTTAAAAAAGATGGTACGCCAGAAGGTATTGCTCGTATGGAAAATATTGAAGAGCTACTTAACGGAATTAAAGATTTTGTAGAAGGACAAAAAGAATTAGACGGTGCTACGGGTAATATAAGTGAATTTTTAGAAGATGTAGCTCTTGCAACAGATCTAGATAATGATCCTGGTGATGATGATAGAGTTGCATTAATGACAATACATATGTCTAAAGGATTAGAGTTCCCATATGTATATATTGTGGGTATGGAGGAAGATTTGTTTCCTTCTGGTATGAGTATGAATACTCGTAGCGAGCTTGAAGAAGAAAGAAGATTATTTTATGTAGCATTAACTAGAGCAGAAAAACAAGCTTATTTAACTTATACGCAAAACAGATACCGTTGGGGAAAATTAATTGATGCTGAGCCAAGTAGGTTTATAGAAGAGATAGATGAAAAATATGTAGAAAACTTAACCCCAGTAGATGGTGGTTTCCGTTATAAATCTTTTGTAGATTCTGATATTTTTGGCGAAGTAGACAAAAGTAAATTAAGACAAACAAAACCTAAAAGAGGTACTCCGCCTTTAGTTGGTAAACCTACAGAAAATCAACTTAGAAAACTTCGTAAAATTAAGCCCGAATTGTCAAAACCTGTTGCAAATACAAACACAATAGATCCAGGCTTAGTTGTTGGTGCATTAGTAAACCATACAAGATTTGGTAGGGGAAAAGTATTAAATTTAGAAGGAATAGGTAGTGATCGTAAAGCGGAAATTCAATTTGATAAAGGAGATATAAAAAAGTTATTATTGCGTTTTGCTAAATTAGAAGTACTTTAACGTGTTTTTATGGCAGAACTAATTAAAATATATGAAGAAAACCCTAATCCTAAACAAGTAAAACGTGTTGTAGATGTCTTACGAAAAGGAGGTTTGGTTATTTATCCTACTGATACTGTTTATGGTTTAGGTTGTGATATTACAAATACAAGAGCTTTAGAAAAAATTGCAAGAATTAAAGGGGTAAAATTAGCAAAAGCTAATTGGTCTTTTATTTGTAAAGATTTAAGTAATATGTCTGATTATGTTAGGCAAATAGATACCTCCACGTTTAAAATATTAAAAAGAGCTTTACCAGGGCCATATACATTTATTCTTCCGGGTAATAATAATTTACCAAAAGATTTTAAAAAGAAAAAAACAGTAGGTATTAGAGTTCCTGATAATGCTATTGCAAGAATTTTAGTAGAAGAGTTGGGTAATCCAATAGTTTCTACATCTATTAGAGATGAAGATGAATTATTAGAATATACTACAGATCCAGAACTTATTTATGAGAAGTGGAATAATTTAGTAGATATTGTTATTGATGGTGGTTATGGAGATAATGTAGCCTCTACTATTATAGATTTATCGGAAGGAAAACAAGAGGTAATACGAGAAGGAAAAGGAAGTTTAAATATTTTATAATCCTACAGGATATTATTTAAAATAATAAAAGCAGCCAATTGGCTGCTTTTATATTTTATTCTGTATAAGAAATTATTTTCCTCCAATAGCAGGATCTTTCATTCCTTCTTCAATCATACTATAAAATTGATCAATTTTAGGAAGTACAACAATTCTTGTTCTTCTATTTCTAGATTTTTCGGTTGTAGATAATGGAACAAACTCAGCTCTACCTGCTGCAGTCATTCTTTTAGGATCTACATTATAATCGTTTTGTAAAACACGTACAACTGCAGTAGCACGTTTAACACTTAAATCCCAGTTGTCAATTAAAACACCACTTCTGTAAGGAACATCATCTGTATGCCCTTCTACCATAAATTCAAAATCTGGTTTGTTGTTTACTACTTGAGCAACTTTACCTAAAACTTTTTTAGCCTTGCTTGTAATGTTATAGCTTCCGCTGCTAAATAATAGCTTGTCAGAAATAGATACAAATACAACACCTTTTTCTACACTAATTTCTATATCCTCATCGTCTAAATTACCAAGAACACCTTTAAGACTTTGTACTAAAGATAAGTTTACAGAATCTCTACGTGTAATAGCATTGTTTAATTTTCTGATAGTTAAATCTTTTTCTTGTAAACTTTCTAAAGATTTTTCTAAGTTTTCTGCTCCTTTAGTTGTTAGGGTAGTTAAGTTACCCATATTGTTAATTAACTCTTGATTGTTTGCTTTAAGAAAAGCATTTTGATCTTCTAAAGTTTTAATTTTTGCATTATCTTCTAAACAGTCATTTAATTTTACTGTAGCAGAATTTAATAAATCTTGAGTTTCTTTAGCTTTTGCTTCTAACTCTGCATATTTTTTTTGAGATACACATGAGGATAGCAATAGAGTTACTCCTAAACATCCTAAAATAACTTTTTTCATAGTTCTAAAACTTAATTTAAATAATTTATATTTTATTAATGGTTTTTCTAGTATTAAATAGCAAAATTATACAATTGTAAAATTATATGTACTGTAATTTAGTTAATCTTTTACTAAAATGCTAAACCTAGCTACTTGATGTACGAAATGAGACCAAACAATGGACTTTGTAGCATAATAATTTTCTACAAAATTTTTCTTTTCTCTTTTTTTATACATTTTTCTGAAGTTCGTATAAAAACTTACATGTGCTTTTATAATGGCTAAACAATGTTTTGGTTTTAATTGAAAAACAAAACGTGTTCCGGCAATACCATCTAATATTAGCCTTATAAAAATAATAATAAATGCTTTTCTACGAGGCAAATTTTTGGTTATAGAGTAGAGAGAATTTCTAAAATTTAAATATGTTTTTTTTGGATTCATATTGCTTAGTGTAGATCCTCCAAGGTGATAAACACTAGATTCTCCAACATAAAAAGCTTTATGTCCTATGTTTTTTGCTCTCCAGCACAAATCTACCTCTTCTTGATGAGCAAAATAATCTTCGTCAAAACCATTTATAGAATGGTAAACATCACTTTTAATAAACATACATGCCCCGGTTGCCCAGAAAATTTCTTGAATATCATTATACTGGCCCATGTCTTTCTCTAAAGCCTGAAAAATTCTACCTCTACAAAATGGATATCCAAGTTGATCTATATACCCACCTGCTGCACCAGCATACTCAAAATATTCTTTGCGCATGTGGTCTAGTATTTTTGGTTGTATAATAGATGCTTCTGGAATATTTTTAAAGGCATTAATTATTGGTGTTAACCAATTTTTAGTGACTTTTACATCTGAATTTAATAAACAGTAAATATCTGCTGTAACATGTTGTAAGGCATCATTATAGCCTTTTGCAAAACCACCATTAATAGAGTTTTGTATAATTTTAATAGAAGGGTAATTCTTTTTTAAAAAAGAAATAGAATCATCTGTAGAGGCATTATCAGCAACATAAATGTCTGCGCCCTCAGAATATTTTACAACAGAGGGTAGGTATCTTTCTAAAAGTACCTCTCCATTCCAATTAAGTATTACTACAGCTATATTCAAAACGGTGCAAATTAACGGCTAAAATCAGGAATTTGCCTTAAAAAGGTATATTTTTCTTCTATAAAATCCATTTTACAGTATAAATGTTGTAATCCGTTAGTAACCATTAAATAATTTGCATTTAATTGCATATTGTAGGTTGCTATTTGATTAAAAGTGTTTTGGGTAATTTTTATTTTAGGAGCTTTACATTCTACCAAAAGCTCTATGCTACCATCTGGGTTAAAAATAACAATATCATATCTTTTTTTTAAGCTGTTGATTGTTAGTTGTTTTTCTACATTAATAAGACTTAAAGGGTAGTTTTTTTCTTCTATTAAAAAATGTACTACATGTTGTCTTACCCATTCTTCGGGTTGTAATTGAACAAATTTTTTACGAACAACATCAAAAATTTGCACCTTATTTTCGTTATTTTTGAATCGAAAATTGTATTTCTTGAAATTTAAAGGTAACATACCGCAAATTTGATGATTTTTTTTTAATGGAGGAAGTAAAACAAATTGTATTGGATATTAAGGCAGGTAATATAAAGCCTATTTACTTCTTGTTTGGCGAAGAGCCATATTATATTGATAAAATTTCGGAATATATTGAGAAAAATGTACTTTCTGAAGAGGAAAAAGGGTTTAATCAAATGGTTTTGTATGGGAAAGATGTTTCTGTAGAAGATATTGTTAGTAATGCAAAACGATACCCTATGATGGCTCCTTATCAGGTTCTTGTGGTAAAAGAGGCACAGCATTTATCTAGAACAATAGAAAACCTTATAGATTATGTTAAAAACCCACAGGAGACAACAGTTTTAGTAATTTGCTACAAATACAAGAAGCTTGATAAAAGAAAAAATCTTTCTAAAGAAATAAAGAAAAAGGGGGTAATTTTTGAAAGTAAAAAATTATATGAAAACCAGGTGTCCGATTGGTTGAGAAAAGTTTTGCGTTCTAGTGGATATACAATTTCTAATAAAGCTGCTATTTTACTGGTAGACTATTTGGGAACAGATTTAAGTAAAATTAATAACGAGCTAGAAAAATTAAAATTAGCACTTCCAAAAAATACCGAAATAACACCAGCACATATAGAGGAGCATATTGGCATAAGTAAAGATTATAATAATTTTGAGTTAAAAAAGGCGATAGGGGAACGCAATATTATAAAAGCAACAAGAATAATAAATTATTTTGCTCAAAATCAAAAAGATAACCCATTTGTATTAACCGTTTCGGTGTTAAATTTATTTTTTATGCAGCTATTGCAATACCACGGTTTAAAGGATCGCTCTTCTAAAAATGTAGCTAGTAAATTACGTATTAACCCTTATTTTGTTAATGAGTTTCAACTTGCCGCAAAAAATTACCCTATGCGTAATGTAAGTCAAATTATTAGCCATTTAAGAATAATGGATTTAAAAGGAAAAGGAGTGGGGGCAAATGCCCTTTCTGCATCAGATTTGCTAAAAGAGTTACTAGTTAAAATAATGTAATTTGCTTAAAAGTTTATTACATTAATTTAGGATAATCATTAGGATTGGCCTCATGCATAATTTCATAAGCATTTTCAAAAATATCTTCTGAGTTTGGTTTAGAAAAATAATCTCCATCAGAACCATATGCTGGTCTATGTGCTTTTCCAGAAAGTGTTACCGGTTGGCTATCTAGGTATTGGTAACCACCTTGTTTATTTACAATTTCGTCTAATAAATATGCAGAGCATCCGCCAGGAACATCTTCATCAATAATTAATAATCTATTGGTTTTTTTAATACTTTTTAAAACATCGTGATTAATATCAAAAGGTAAAAGTGTTTGTGCATCTATAATTTCCGCATCAATACCTACTTCTGCAAGTTCTTTAGCTGCTTTTTCAACAATTCTAAGTGTGGATCCATAAGATAATAAGGTAATATCTGTTCCTTCTTTTATAGTTTCTGTAACCCCAATAGGTACAGTATATTCTCCTAGGTTTGTTGGTTTTGGCTCTTTTAGTCTATACCCATTTAAACTCTCAATAACTAATGCAGGTTCGTCGCTTTTCATTAATGTATTGTAGAAACCAGCTGCTTGTGTCATGTTTCTTGGGGTAAGAATATACATTCCTCTTAATAGATGAATTAATCCTCCCATTTGTGAACCAGAATGCCAAATGCCTTCTAATCGGTGTCCTCTTGTACGTACAATTAAAGGAGCTTTTTGAAGTCCATTAGTTCTATATAGGGTAGTGGCTAAATCATCTGTTAATGTAGGCATAGCGTAAAAAATATAGTCTAAGTATTGAATTTCAGCAATAGGCCTTAATCCTCTAAGAGCCATACCTAAACCTTGCCCTATTATTGTTGTTTCTCTTATTCCGGTATCTGCAATTCGTAATTCTCCGTATTTAGCTTGCAAGCCTTCTAAACCTTGGTTTACATCACCAATAGTACCGGTATCTTCTCCAAAAATTAATACTTCGGGGAATTTTTTAAATATTGCATCAAAATTTTCTCTTAAAATTATTCTTCCATCTATGAGTTCTGCATTATTATCATAAGTTGGTTTTATAACTTTAATATTTGTTGCCTTAGACTTTTTCTCGCTATATAGGTTTGTGCTAAACTTTGCTTGGGCATTTTCTAAATATTTTTTTGTCCAAACAATTAAATTTTCTTTTTCTAGAGTGTTTTCTCCAATAAGATAGCGCATAGCTCTTCTGGCACTACTAGCAAGGTCTTTTTTTATAGGCTCGTCTATTGCAATAAGGTCGTTTTTTACTTTAGAAACAAAAACTTTATTTGGGCTTTTATTGGCAGCCTTTTCTAATAAGCTAACTAGCTCTCTTTTAGCATTTATTTGTGTAGTTAGGTGTTCTGCCCAAGCTTCTCTTTTTGCTAGTCTAACTTCTTTTTTTATTTCTTTTTCTATAGTTTCTAATTCTTCTTCAGAAGCTATTCTAGTTTCAAGAATCCACTCTTTAAAACGTTTATTACAATCGTTCTCTCTTTCCCATTCTAAACGGTCTTCACTCTTATAACGTTCATGCGATCCAGAGGAAGAATGCCCTTGTGGCTGGGTTAGTTCTGTTACATGTATAACTACAGGAACGTGATCTTTTCTGGCTATATCTTCTGCATTTTCATATGCATGCATTAAAGCAGTATAATCCCATCCTTTAACTTTTAAAAGTTCTAATCCTTTTTCTTTATTGGTTCTTTGAAAACCACTTAATATTTTAGAAATATCTTCTTTTGTGGTATGGTGTTTTGCTGGTACTGATATACCATACTCATCATCCCAAATACTAATTACCATTGGAACTTGTAATACTCCGGCAGCATTAATAGTTTCAAAAAACATTCCTTCGCTTGTACTTGCATTTCCAATGGTTCCCCAAGCTATTTCGTTTCCATTTACCGAAAAATTAGAAGCATCAATATCTTTTAAATTTCTATAAATTTTAGATGCTTGTGCTAAACCTAATAGTCTAGGCATTTGACCGGCAGTACAAGAAATATCACTACTCGTATTTTTTTGCTGTACTATGCTTTTCCAGCTACCATCTTCGTTAAGGCTTGCTGTTAGATAATGACCAATCATTTGCCTACCAGCACTCATAGGTTCTTTTTCTATATCTGTAGTTGCATAAAGGGCATGGAAAAAATCTTTTGGCTTTAGTACACCAATAGCCATCATAAAAGTTTGGTCTCTATAATAACCACTTCTAAAATCTCCATTTTTAAAAGATCTTGCCATGGCAAGTTGTGGAAGTTCTTTACCATCTCCGAAAATACCAAATTTGGCTTTTCCAGTAAGCACTTCTTTTCTACCAAGTAAACTACAAGTTCTACTTAAAAATGCTGTTTTGTAGTCTTGTAATATTTGTATTCTAAAATCTTCAAAAGAAATGTCGTTACTTGTTTTTGTAGAGATATCCATCTAGAAAATATGATTTTCACAAAAATACCGAAACATTTAGAGTAAAGCAACCATATTACCTACAATTTAATTGCAGTATTTTCATATTTTAAAGAATAAATGTGTTATTATTTAAAATTTAAATAACTATTGTTGCTTTGTTTTATGAATATGAAAATATTTAAAACCATTTTCTTGTAAATAAGCCAATTAGGGTTTTGGGGCTTACAGTAATAATAAATCGTATTTTTTCTTCATATTTTGGTTGTGCTATTTCCCAACCATTATTAGAATAAAAGGGTAAGTATAATTCAAAATAATCGGTTACTAAGTTTAGACGCATTCCTGCATCGTAAACAAAACGCTCTCTTGTTCCTTTGTTTTTTAGTAAACCAGCATCACCATAAACTTCAATCCATCTCCAGAGGTTTATACTGGCGTTTGTTGTAGCCATCCAATCGTTAGCAAATGGATTATTAATTCTAGATTTAAAACCACCTTCAGATATAACAATTTGTTGGCTGTATAAGCCAGAGTCTTCAGATCTTCCAAGGTAACTGTAGTCAAATAAATAATCTGTTGGGCGGTCTAAAGCAAAGCTATAAAAATTAGGGTCATTATAACCTGTGGTTTTGTTTCTTAAAAATTTACCTGCAAAAAAACGAAGGTTTAACTGTCTGTTATTTTGAAAAAGTTTACGATACTCCCACTCAAAAACTAGTTTAGAAAAATCGCTAGCGTGTTGGGCATCTACAAACCAAGAGGAATAGTCTATAATACCTGTATTGCTATTTATATAACGAGCATTTAAAACACTATAATCTGGTGGAGTTTCAAAATTTTCTATGCTTTCATCTTTGTTTCTAAAAACATTAACATAGCGGAATCTTAGTAATTGCCTTTTATTAGACCTTAAATCTGCTGGTCTCCAGCCAAAACTTATTGATGGTGTAATTGTAGAATATCTAGAATTTTCTTGAAAGTGAAATGTAGAACCGTTTATAGAATAATTAGCTACATATAATCCACTTTTACTTAGCAGTTTTTGATAGGATAATTTTCCGTAACCTACAAAAGCTTTTTCTCTAAAAGAATATGAGGGCGAAAAATCATATATAAAAGGTTTTCTTAATAGGGTTTTGTTGTGCAATCGCATGCCAGGAGACCAACCATCATAAATATTAAAGCTTATTGTTGGAACATAGAATACTTGATTGTAATTTGGGTTTTCGGTATCTTGAAAGAATTGAAACTTAAGTTTTCTATTACTTGATAAAAAACCTTTTAAAGACTTCCAGTTATCTCTTTGGTTGAATTCAGGAATTTTTTTGTCGTAGTTTAATACTAATCTATCTTCGCCTTTTTTAGGTATAGTAATAGTTTTTAGCTCTTTAATATCTGTAAACCAGTAGGTAGATACTACAGAGTCTTTTTTTAATCCAAAAAGAGAAATAGGAACATTAGTTCCTTCTTTATTTTTTAAAGTAACTTTTAAGGAGTCTTCCGTTTTTTCAACATTCTTTATTTTAAAATCTATTTTACGATCGGTAGAAACGTAATCTTTAAAAAACCAATTAATGTCTTTAGTTGTTGAGCGTTTTAAAATAGATTCAAAATCTAAAACTTTAACCGTATTTCTTTGGTAATATTTATAAAAGGTTTTAATACTTTCATTTATTTTTTCATCGCCAATATAGTCTCCTAAATACGTAAGCCCTTGTCCTGCTTTGTATTTATTTGCAATTTTTTGATTAAATTTTATTAAAGAATCATTAGGTGTAGTTAACGGTTGGTCTGTGTTTTTACGTGCCGTAACATTATACAAGAAAGGGTATTGGTCGTTAAAATCCATTTTCGCCAAATTAAAACTTCTAATTCCCCATATTTTAGAAAGCTTTCCTAAAAGTTTTTGATTAGGGTAGTTTTTTTCTACATAAGATATTAATAAGTAATTTGCTATTGCTTGGTTTACCCACTGGTCTTTTCTTGGGTCTATAAAAATGGTTTCTCTTAAAATGCTATTTAAAGCTGTTTTTAAGAATTTCATTTCATATTGAAATTGTTCTTCGTAGGGTCTTATAAAAGATGGTAATTGATTAATACCGTATAAAGGACTCTTGTTGTAATCTATTTGGCTAACTAGTAATTGTGGGTGTGGATATTTTCCTAAATTTTCATGTATAAATTTGGTAACATTGGTAATAGAAATTCCTTGAGCAATACTGTTATATTTTGGAGCTTTAAGGTCTGTTACAACTGTCATATATGGTGTTACATGTGTTGTAAATTGTTTGGAAGTGTTTAAGAGAATTTCACAACTTTTTTGTTTAACACCTTTTAACTGTGCAAGTTGTCTTATTGGGTATTTTGAGTTTCCTAATTTTCTATAATTTGTGGTTAAAATTAAATTTGAAGGATAGTTGAAGTTTACCGTAGTTTCTGTAACATCTGTATATAAATCTTCTAAATTTTTATTGGAATACATTCTCCATTTTCCATCATATACCGCAGGGGTTAAATACCAATCTTTTAAATAATAATTACCCTTGTTGCTATAGCCGTATGGGGTAAATTTATTCATAGGTAATTTTACGGTGTAAGTAATGAATAGGGTAATAGATTTGTTAGGCAGTAAAGGTTCATTTAATCTTATTTTTAAAATGTCTTTACTGTTTTCTCTTTGCCAATGTAATCCTCTATACTCATGATCTACAGCACTTAATATTTGTGTATACCCTCTTTCATTATCTCTAGCTAAATGCAGACTTTTTTTAAATTCTTCAGCAAAACGTTTTGCTAAACCAGTAGTTTTATCAGAATAAGCGTTAGCCCAATCATTAAAATATAAATACCCTAAAGAGTAGTTGGAAGAATTTTTATACACAAATTCTTGTTGTATGTGTAGCTCTTTAGTTTCTTCGTTTAAATTTACTGTAAGCGTGTTTATATGTTGCCCAAAAGCAAAATGCAAACAAAAAATACAATAGAGTGTGCATGCTAAATTTAATATGTTAGGGAACTTATGCACTAAATATTAAAAATTTGGACTTAATGATCGGCTTTTGTAAAAAGCATCAATTATTTCTACAACTTCTTCTGCAGTATCTACAGTTTTTATTAAATCTAAATCTTTAGGACTAATATTACCTTCGGTAAGCATTGTGTTTTTTACCCACTCCATTAATCCAGCCCAAAATTTAGATCCTACCAAAATAATTGGAAACTTTTCTATTTTATTGGTTTGTATAAGTGTAATAGCCTCAAAAAGTTCATCTAGAGTTCCAAACCCTCCTGGCATTACAACAAAACCTTGAGAGTATTTTACAAACATTACTTTGCGTACAAAGAAATAATCAAAATCTAAACTTTTATCCCCATCTATATAAGGGTTGTCATGTTGCTCAAAAGGCAAATCGATATTTAAACCAACAGATGTTCCTCCTGCTAAATTGGCACCTTTATTACCAGCTTCCATAATTCCTGGACCACCACCAGTAATAACACCATAACCTGCATCGGCAATACTTTTAGCTATGTCTACCGCTAATTTGTAATATGCATTATCTTCTTTGGTTCTTGCGGATCCAAAAATAGATACACAAGGTCCAATTTTACTCATTTTTTCAAACCCATTTACAAATTCACCCATTATTTTAAATAGGGCCCAAGAGTCATTTGTTTTAATTTCGTTCCAACCTTTATGGTGCAATTCTTTTCTCATATGTTATTTACTATTGTTAATAGTCTATTTTTTAATTAAAGCCTTACATACTTAATTCTTTAGCTAAGAATTTTGCGGTATAACTTTTTTTGTCTGTACTAACTTTTTCTGGTGTACCTGTTGCAACAACCATGCCTCCATTTCTTCCGCCTTCGTACCCAATATCTATAATATAATCTACCATTTTAATTACATCTAAGTTGTGTTCTATAACTAAAACAGTATTTCCTTTGTCTGCTAATTTGTTTAAAACTTCCATTAACACA
Organism: uncultured Maribacter sp.; assembly: GCA_947504045.1. Lineage (GTDB taxonomy): Bacteria > Bacteroidota > Bacteroidia > Flavobacteriales > Flavobacteriaceae > Maribacter_B. The sequence continues at coordinate 341,446 of CANNFY010000002.1, read as the reverse complement.
CGAATATCTTCAAAATGTAAACCTGTTGTTGGTTCGTCTAATATATAAAAAGTGTTACCTGTGTCTCTTTTTGAAAGCTCTGTTGCTAGTTTTATTCGTTGTGCTTCACCTCCAGATAGTGTGGTAGATTGTTGTCCTAATGATATATAGCCTAAACCAACATCTTGTATGGTTTTTAGTTTGCGGTATATTTTTGGAATAGCTTCAAAAAAAGAAACAGCATCATCAATAGTCATTTCTAAAACATCTGCTATTGATTTTCCTTTGTAGCGTACCTCTAAGGTTTCTCTATTAAAGCGTTTGCCATTACATGTTTCGCATTCTACATATATATCTGGTAAAAAGTTCATTTCAATAACTTTTAGCCCTCCACCTTGACAGGTTTCGCAACGACCTCCTTTTACATTAAAACTAAAACGACCAGGTTTGTAGCCACGTATTGCAGCTTCAGGAGTTTTTGTAAACAAAGAACGTATTTCGCTAAAAACTCCGGTGTATGTAGCTGGGTTAGAACGTGGTGTTCTGCCTATTGGAGCTTGGTTTATGTCTATAACCTTATCAATATGCTCCAACCCAGTTATTTTTTTATACGGCATAGGAATTTTAACGCCATTAAAGTAATGGGCGTTCATAATAGGGTATAGGGTCTCGTTTATTAGGGTAGATTTTCCGCTTCCAGAAACACCAGTTACTCCAATCATTTTTCCAAGAGGAAACTCTACATCTATATTTTTAAGGTTATTTCCTGTACAACCTTTTAAATGTATTTTTTTTCCGTTTCCCTTTCTGCGTTTTTCAGGAATTACAATACCTTTTTTACCGGTAATATAATCTGCAGTAAGTGTTTTATGGTTTTTTAAATCTTTAGGATTCCCTTCTGAAATTATTTCTCCACCATGTTTTCCGGCTTTTGGCCCTATGTCTATAACATGATCTGCACGCTCTATCATATCACGGTCATGTTCTACAACAATAACAGAGTTTCCAATATCTCTTAAGGTTTCTAAAGATTTTATTAAACGAACATTATCTCTTTGGTGCAATCCAATACTAGGTTCATCTAAAATATAAAGTACACCAACTAATTGAGACCCAATTTGGGTTGCTAGCCTAATACGCTGAGCTTCTCCGCCAGATAGGGTTTTAGAACTACGGTTTAAAGACAAGTAATCTAAGCCAACATCTAAAAGAAATTGTACTCTAGTTTTTATTTCTTTTATAATTTCTTCGGCTATAATTAATTGATTTGCGTCTAGATTTTTATCTAATTTGTTGAAAAAAGAAGCTAAATCAGATATATCTAAATTAGATAATTCGGATATGTTTTTTTCGTTAATTTTAAAGTTTAAAGACTCTTTTCGTAAACGAGAACCTTTACAATCTGGACAAACAATTTTGTCCATATATTCTTTAGCCCATCTTTTTATAGAGGTAGATTCAGCCTCGTTAAATTGACTTTTTATAAAGTTAGAAATGCCTTCGTAGTCTATTTTATAGTTTCTTTTAACACCTAATGTTTTAGATTCTACTTCAAAACTTTCTTTTCCGCCGTATAAAAGAATCTCTAAGGCTTCTTTTGGTATATTATTTATGGTATCGGTAATCTTAAAATTATAGCGTTGTGCTATAGTATCTATCTGTTTAAAAGCCCAAGAGTTTTTATACGGACCAAGAGGAGCAATGCCTCCAGCTTTTATAGAAAGTTTTTTATCTGGAAATATTTTACTTTCATTAACTTCAAATACATGCCCAAGGCCACTACAGTTTTTACACATTCCCTTAGGAGAATTAAAAGAGAAGGTATTAGGCTCAGGAGATGGATATGATATGCCCGAACTAGGACACATTAAATCTCTACTAAAATAGCGTGGTTCAGGAAAGCCTTCTTCTAAAACCATTAAAACATTTTCTCCACTATACATAGCGGTATTAATAGTTTCGGTAAGTCTTTTGTCTAAATCTGAAGTGGTGTTAATTTTTAAGCGGTCTATTACAATCTCTATATCATGAGTTTTGTAACGGTCTACTTTCATACCTTTTACAATATCTTTTATTTCGCCATCTACGCGTACTTTTACAAAGCCTTGTTTGGCAATTTGCTCAAAAAGCTCTCTGTAATGCCCTTTTCTAGATTTAATAACAGGAGATAATACAGATATTTTTTTATTTAGATAATCTGTTTGTATAAGCTCTTTAATTTGAGTATCGCTATAGCTAACCATTTTTTCGCCAGTTTCATAGCTATAAGCGTCTCCAGCTCTTGCAAAAAGTAATCTTAAAAAATCATAAATTTCGGTAATCGTACCTACGGTTGATCTAGGAGATTTAGAAGTTGTTTTTTGCTCAATAGCAATAACCGGAGATAACCCATCTATTTTATCAACATCGGGTCTTTCTAATCCGCCTAAAAATTGACGTGCATAGGCAGAAAAGGTTTCTATATACCTTCTTTGCCCTTCTGCATAAATAGTGTCAAATGCTAAAGAGGACTTACCACTGCCTGACAAACCTGTAATAACAACAAGTTTTTCTCTAGGTATGGTTACATCTATATTTTTAAGGTTATGAGCTCTAGCTCCCTTAACTTCAATATTTTCCTCGTAGTTTATCATTTTTATGGCAAAGTTGCAAAGTTACAGTTTTGGTAATTAATATTTATGTTGACATTGTTTAGTTTTTGTTAATTACTAACATAGTTTTAAATTCGTGTTTGTAATTTTTTAGATAGTAATTAGAATATGAATATTTTAGGTATAGGTTCTCGAATAAACCATAGTGAGTTTGGTAAAGGTGTTATTACAAATGTTTCCCCTTCTTTATACTGGGTAACTTTTATAGATAGTGGAATAGAAACAATTTCTTTGGATTCTGATTTTGAAATAATTGAAACTGTTACAGATGAAGTGGATACAATTAGCTTTTCAGAAGTAGAACAATCTTTAATTTCTATTTTACGTAAATGGAGCGATGCTTCTTCTGTAACACCAATAGCAGATAAATGGAAAAAAGGAACTTTAGTGTTACAACCTGCAGATGCTAATTTGGCTAATAAAGAAATACCAATTGACACCTTTTTTCATAAAATTGTAATGGTTCGAGATAGAATTAGGGTTATGGAACAAAAAATTAATTCTAGTAAAAATTTAGACGACCAAGAAAAGGTAGATTTACAACAGTATATAACTAGAATTTACGGAAGTCTTACTACATTTAATGTTCTATTTAATAATAAAAGCGACCATTTTATTGGAGTAAAAAAGTAATTAATTTGCAATTCTATTTAAGTTTAATTTACTGTTATTCAATGGAAAATTATTTTGTTTTAGTTTATTGATTACCATTGTTATTATGTTATTTTTATTAAAGTGTTTGTTTAATATTTTAATTTTTGCACTATTGTTCCTCAGTTTACTTTGTGAGGCTTTAAATATTTGATTTGTATCAAGCACAATTATTTCAATACTGCGAGTGTCATAATAAATACCGTAATTTCTATTTACATCATAAATTAACCATGGTTTTTTATTAAATCTAATTCTAAAATGTTTTGATAATAAAGGTATAACATCAAAGTCAGGAGCAATATTTGTGTAAAAAACACCATCATTAGATTCTTTAAATTTTATAGTTTTTTCTAAATATCTTTTTTCTTTTGCAACAGTTAAAGAAACATCCTCAATGTTAATTTGTTCTGTAATTGAAAAGCCTATTTGTGCTGCTTGGTAAGGGTTAAATAAACTTTTGATATATAGATACAATACATTTTCTATGTTTTTCTTTTCGCTTAAAAAAGTAAAATAAATATTTTTTAGAGCAGTGCTATTTTTATTTTGAATTGTTTTCCAAACACGTTCAGCTTTATTCATGTCTGTAAATATTATTTTAGTTTTTGTGAATAAGTTGTTATTACAAGATGTTCTTTTGCTGATATTTAAAGTTTTTCTTTTTTCTTCAAAACCTACAAATACAGCAGTTAAAAAACCATTAAAGCTACCGTCATAAATTAATGTCTTAGTTTCTTCCATAATTAATTAAATAAGGAAAGTTGTATCGCATTTGCGCTTTTAATTACTTTCATGTTTGTCTGTAATGTTTTGTTTTTTGGAATATTTCCAAAAAATGAAGTGTTTATATTTTTTCTAGGAATTACTCTAATAAATGAATCTTCCTCGCTAATAGTAGCAATAGCTTGTAATTTGGAATGTATTTCGTTAAAAACCATAGTGTCAAATTTTATTATCAATCCAAAAATATGGAATAATTCCTAATTATGGAAATTTTCCAGTATATTTTTTGGATATACTCCAAATTATGTATATTTGAATATGGAAAATGATGCTATTTTAAAACGATTCACAGATTTAAGAAGAGAGTTGGGTTTTACACAATCTGAATTTGCAAAACAAATAGGAGTTTCTAGCACAACGGCAGATATAGAAAGAGGTAGAACCAAATTATCTGGTAAAGTAGTCGTAGAACTTTTAAAAAAGTATAAGATTAATCCGCTTTGGTTATTTGGAGAGAGTTCTCAGCAATATATAGAAACCTCTTCTACAAGTGTTATTCCTAAAGTTGTTACGGTAGATTCTTCTGATAGAGATAATATGGTTTTAGTAAATGCAAAAGCCGCGGCTGGATATCCTCAAAATATTGAAGATACAAGTTGGTATAAAGAATTACCTGCTTTTGATTTGCCACTACCAGAGTTTAGAAATGCAACATACAGAGGTTTCCAAGTAGAAGGGGATAGTATGCTTCCTAATTTAAAACCAGGAGAGTGGGTACTAGCAAAAGCAACTGAAGATTTAAGAGATGTAAGTGCTAATAAAATTTATGTAGTTGTACTACAAGATGCTGTTTTAGTAAAAAAAGTAATTAGTAAACCAAATTCTACCAATGTTACTTTGGTCTCTTTAAATGAATCTTATCCTCCTTATGATATAGAGCCACACCAGATACAAGAAATATGGGAAGTAAATAGTAAAATTACTTTTGGTATTGATGCAACAACAGAAAAAGGATTACTAAAACAACTCCAAGAATCTATGGAGGAATTAAAGAATCAAATAAATAAAACTAACAAGTAGTTTACTTGTATATGCATTTATAAGAAGTATCTACACTTACCTTAACATTAAAAGATTGGTTAGCTTCTACTTCAAACATTTCATAAGGCTTGTAGGTTTTCCAATCTGTACTTCCTGGTAATTGCACTTCCATTTCACCAGATACAACTGTCATATATTCTTTAGATGTTGTTCCAAAAGTATATTCTCCAGGAGCCATTACGCCAACGGTTGCATTACCTTCGTTAGAATCAAAAGCAATAGATAGAACTTTATTGTCAAAATAGGAATTGGTCTTAAACATTTTAATTTAGTTATAATTTGACGCAAAAATAATTAGATTTTTTAATAGAAAAATGCAATTAACAAAGGATATAAATTTTGTTGTATCCTATTAAATTTTTAGAGTATACATGCCGCTATTTTTTAATGTAAAGCCAACGCTTTTATACAATGAAATGGCATTTACTCTATGATGACCAGAAAAAAGTAGAACTTCTGTAAGGTTGCAATTTTGGGCTTCTTCTAATAAGTTAAGAATTAACTTTCTGCCAATACCTTTTCTTCTGTGTTCCTCATGAACAACAACATCTTCTATAATTCCTTTATAACCAGATATTACTTTATATTTTGCTATCATGGCAATACCAATTATTTGTTTATTCTCTTCGCAAACAATTATTATAGTGTCATTTGTAGTACTCAGAATTTGTTCTATAGACAGTTGATTAATACTACTGTTTAGTTGTTTGTATAATTCTGTTATTTGGTTTTGAACTGTTTTGTTAAGTTCTTCAGTACTTAATCTTTTAACTATCATGGTGTATTTTTTGAATAAAACTAATTGTAGGCTTTTACTGTTCCCATATCTAATTTTATAGGACCTATTTTATGGGAAGTAGGTAAAAATATACCACTTTCCATTTTCTTCCAAGAATCCCAGCTGGCTTCTACACCTCCAATAGGTAATATATTTACCCACATTTTGTAACTTTCTGGAAAGCCTTTAGAGTTTAATTTCCATAAATAAGAATCGCCTGGTGTAGAGCCACCCTGACTATAACTAATTAGTAATGCTTTATCTTCATTATCTAAGGTAACTACCTTTCTTTCGGTTCCTTTATCAAACACTTTAAAAGGAGCAACTAACCAAAAAGAATCGTTATTAAAATAATTCCATGCAGTATTGCGTGCCTCTCGGGCTTCTTTGGCACTTACTTCTGCGTTTTCTTTTGTAACTATACTAAGAGCGGTATCACTTAAATTAAGGTCTACAGTATAAGAATCCCATTTTACTAGTACAGTTCCATTTTTCTTATTCCATTTATAGGTGTGTTTCCCACCATTAAAAGACCATTCCAAAAAATGTGTTTTTTGATATGCATTATAGTTAATTGCTTCTAACATTTTGTTAGCTAAGGCATCGGCTTCATCTCCTTTTATACCTTTTGGTATGGGTTTGTTGTAAATTAAAAATAAAACACCAAATACTAGTGCTAAAACGCCAATAATAGAAGCAATAATTTTTATAATTTTCATGTAATCAACTAGTTAAAAGCCAATAGCAGTATCATCACCTCTTTTGTCAGCGCCACCTTCTAGTTTTCCATCAGGCAAAACAAGTATAGCGTCTACCTTACCAATTATTGGAGTTCTTTTTTCGTTTATAATGTAGTTTTTGCTTTTTAATTCTTGTTTAAGTTCTGTAGAAAAACCTTGAGGTTCAAAGAAAATCATATCTGGTAACCATTGGTGATGAAAACGTGGAGCATTAACCGCTTCTTGCATACTTAAGTTAAATTCATAGGTATTAAGTATAGTTTGTGCTACTGCGGTAATAATTGTAGAGCCACCTGGTGTGCCAACAACCATCCATAGTTTGTTATCTTTTTCTACAATGGTAGGTGTCATACTACTTAGCATTCTTTTTTCGGGAGCAATACTGTTGGCATCAGCACCAATTAAGCCAAACATATTTGGCACCCCAGGTTTTGCACTAAAATCATCCATTTCATTATTTAAGAAAAAGCCGAGTTCGTCACAAAATAATTTAGATCCATAAGCTCCATTTAAAGTTTCTGTAACAGATACGGCATTACCTTCTTGGTCTACAATAGAGTAGTGGGTGGTTTCCATACTTTCAGATGTTTGTATGGTTCCTTTTTCTATTTCGGAAGACTTTGTGGCTTTATCAAAAGAGAAATTTTTCATTCTTTCTGCTAAATAATTTTCACTTAAAAGAACATCCAAAGGAATATCTACAAAATCAGGATCACCTAAATAATAGTTTCTATCTGCGTAAGCTCTTCTAGAAGCTTCTGTAAATACTTGTATAGTTTTAGGAGAATTATGGCCAAATTTTGCAATGTTATGCGGCTTAATCATGCTAAAAATCTGATGTATAGTAACTCCACCACTGCTAGGCGGACTCATAGAAATAATTTTTAAATCTTTATACTTAAAAGTAATTGGCTTTCTCCATTTTGCTGTATACTTAGCTAAATCTTCTTCGGTTATATACCCTCCTTTTTCTTGAATAAAAGAAGCTAATGTTTTTGCTACTGCGCCTTTGTAAAACCCATCATGACCTTCTTTAGCTATTATTTGTAATGTATTTGCTAGTGCAGGTTGTTTTATGGTGTCTCCAACTTTAAATTTTTGAGCAAACAATGTTTTTTCGCCACTTACCTGAATAATTTTTTCTCTAACATTATCAAGACGTTTTGCTTGTTTTTCCGTTACTATAATTCCTTTTTCAGCTAATTGTATTACGGGTTCTAAAATTTCTTGTAATGGTAGTTTTCCAAATTTGTTATGTACTTCTATAAGTCCTGCTACTCCTCCTGGAACCCCAACAGCAGTTGCGCCAACAGTACTTTTTCCGGGTATTACATTACCTAGGCTGTCTAAATACATATCTTTATGGGCAGATAGGGGCGCTTTTTCTCTATAATCTAAGCTGCCAATTTCGCCATTACTTTTTCTGTAAACCATAAAGCCACCACCGCCCATGCTTCCGGCAAAAGGATAGGCAATATTTAAAGCCATTTCTGTACCAACCATTGCATCAAAAGCATTGCCCCCTTTTTTTAGGATAAAAACACCTATTTCAGAAGCTTCGGAACGAGCAGAAACTACCATTGCTTTTTCGGAAACAAGACCTGTAGGAATTATTTTTTTTGTTTTGCAATTAATTGTTATCAGAAAAATAGAGAGTAGGAGAAGTTTTTTTAACATAAGCGTCTGTTTTTTAAGTTTTTATTTGTGAAATAATTAGTCTTTATAAAGAAATAAATTTTTGCTTAGAAAAAACAATTAATTCATCAAAAAAAGTAGTAAACTCTTCTTCAAAGGCGCTATAATGTTTCTCTAAATCTAAAATTGCAAAATTCATTTTAGATTTATTTTTTGTTCGTCTATTCATACCGTTAAGTACACGATCTATGCCTTTTAAGTTGGCATAATTGTATATCCAATTATCACTTATCATATAAGGCATCATTCGTTTTACTCCGTCTGGTAATATGGTGTAATTGTCTTCTAATAAATTGTAAAAATTGTTCACAAAAACATCTAAGGGAATATCCGAATAGGTTGTCCAGTTTTTTGCTAAATAATGATCATAAAAAATATCTACAATAACTCTACTATAGTGGCTGTAATTTTTGTGCAGGCGTTTACTACTTATTTTAGGAATTTTATGCGAATCTGTAAACGTATCAATATGTCTGTGTAAATGTATTCCTTGTTGTACTCGTAAGGGTAGGTGAGTGTATTTGTTGCCTCTTATGCTGTCTGCTATAAAATTTCCGATGGTAATTTCATCATCTCCAAAAGACAAATAAATGTGTGCTAAAAAGTTCATAAAAGGTGTATGGTATTTTTCTTAATGTCGAATTTACGAAATGCTAAACTTTAGGATAAGAAATAGACCTGTATATTTGCAAAAACTTTTTTTATCATAATTTATGACACTAATTAAATCAATATCAGGAATACGAGGAACTATAGGTGGACAGCCAGGAGAAAATTTAACTCCAATTGATGCTGTAAAATTTGCAGCAGCATATGGTACTTGGTTAAAAGGGTATTCTAATAAAGAAAAATTAAAAGTAGTAATAGGTAGAGATGCAAGGCTTTCTGGTGAAATGATACAAAATCTTGTAGTTGCAACACTTACTGGTTTAGGTATAAATGTGGTAGACTTGGATCTATCTACAACACCAACAGTAGAAATAGCGGTACCGCTTGAAAATGCAGATGGAGGAATTATTTTAACAGCAAGTCATAATCCTAAACAATGGAATGCTCTAAAATTGCTAAATGAAAAAGGGGAGTTTTTAGATGCTGCACAAGGGGCGGTTATTTTAGAACTTGCAGAAAAGGAAGAGTTTATTTTTTCTGAGGTGGATAATTTAGGAGTTATTACTAGAAATGATGCTTATATAGATATTCATATAGATGAAGTTTTAGATTTGCCGTTGGTTGATGCAGATACTATTAAAAAAGCAAAATTTAAAGTAGTTGTAGATGGCGTAAACTCTACAGGAGGAATTGCTATTCCTAGACTTTTAGAGGCTTTAGGTGTAGATGTTATAAAGTTGTATTGCAATCCTACAGGTCATTTTCCACATAATCCAGAACCCTTAAAAGAGCATTTAGGAGATATTTGTGATTTAGTGGTAAAAGAAAGAGCAGATTTTGGTATAGTGGTAGATCCAGATGTAGATCGTTTAGCTTTTATAAGTAATGATGGTGAAATGTTTGGAGAAGAATATACACTAGTAGCTTGTGCAGATTATGTTTTAGGTAAAACGAAAGGAAATACGGTTTCTAATTTATCTTCCTCTAGAGCGCTAAGAGATATTACGGAAAAACACGGAGGCACATATGAGGCCGCTGCAGTAGGTGAAGTAAATGTTGTTACTAAAATGAAAGCTAATAATGCTATTATTGGAGGTGAGGGTAACGGAGGTATTATTTATCCTGAAAGTCATTATGGAAGAGATTCTTTAGTTGGAACTGCATTATTTTTAATGCATATGGCAGAAACAGGAGGTACCGTTGCGGAATTAAGAGCTAGCTACCCAAGCTATTTTATGAGCAAAAAGAAAATACAATTAACTCCAGACTTAGATGTAGATGGTATTTTAGTTGCTATGGCTAAAAAGTATGAAGCGGAAGAAATTTCTACTATAGATGGTGTAAAGATTGATTTTGCAGATAATTGGGTGCATTTGCGTAAATCTAATACAGAGCCAATTATAAGAATTTATACAGAGGCTAAAAGTCAGAATGAAGCAGATAGTTTAGCAGATAAGATAATTGCTGAGATAAAAGCAATTGCTGAAATATAATTTTAAAATAGTAAAAGCAATAAAAAGCCTAGTACGATAGTATTAGGCTTTTTTATTTTGTTTAGGTTTTTTGTTTCTGTGTTTCCACCTTCTATGTGTCCAAAAATAATGTTCTGGTTTTTCTTTTATTTGTTGTTCTGCTAATCGTAAAAATTGGTCGGTAATTTCATTTACTTCAGTTTCTTTGGCCTTATCTGTAATAGGAATAAATTCAGCGTTATAATACCCTCTTTTTACTTTACTTACTTTTAAAAAAACAACAGCTAAATCTAGTTTTCTGGCCATTGTTTCTGCGCCATTAAAAATGGGAACTTTAATACCCATAAATTCTGCCCAGTATTGCGCTTTACTAACCATTGGCGATTGGTCGCTTACCATTCCGTAAATTGCTCTAACGTTGTTTTTAGTATTGGTTATTACAGTTTTAACAGTTTCTGCTTGTGTAATTAACGTGGTGTTCCATTTGGCTCTAGTTTTTGTAATCCAAGAATCAAAATGTTTGTTGCTTATTTTTTGATAAACAGCATATCCTTTTGCATCTACGTAATTGTTAATACTAACATTCCATTCCCAATTTGCGTAATGCGCACAAACTACTAAAACACTTTTGTTCTTGGCAATATCTTGCAAAACAGGAAGATTGCTTACATGGTATCTTTTTTTTACTTCTTCTTTAGATAGGTGCATTGTTTTTATCATTTCTAAAAACATATCGCACATGTGTTTATAAAAATCTTTTTCTATTCTTTTAAGTTCTGTATTACTTTTTTTAGGAAAAACGAGTGCTAGGTTGTTTCTAACTACTTTTTTTCTATAACCAAAAATTTGATAGACAATAACAAATATTATATCAGAGAAAAAATAAAATAATTTATATGGTAGTCTAGAGATAACCCATAGTAAGGGATATGTTAAAACAAAAGCTATCAACTGCATATTCTATATTATAATTAGCAAATATAGTTATATTTGAAAGGTATATAAATATTTAGATAATGAACAATCTTCATATAGCTACTATTGCAGTAATGGCAGCTAATATTATAGTTTCTTTTAAGGGTTTTAATGATTCTGCATTCTTTGACCGTTATAAATTTGGTATAGGACCAATAAAAGCAGGGCAAAAAGAACGCATGTTTACCTCAGGATTTTTACATGTAGATATATCGCATCTATTTATGAATATGTTTACACTGTATTTTTTTGCAGATGTAGTTATAGATTATTTTGGTCCAGGAAAATTCCTTTTAGTTTATATAGCAAGTCTTGCTGCAGGTAGTATGTTGGCTTTATTTTTTCATAAAGACGAACCTTATTATTCTGCGGTAGGGGCAAGTGGTGCAGTAACAGGTATTTTGTATGCAGCCATTTTGTTAGAGCCCAATATGCAATTAGGAATTATGTTTATCCCAATTCCGTTGCCAGCTTACGTTGTAGGTATAGGCTATTTATTGTATTCTATTTATGGTATGAAAAGTAGACTGGGTAATATAGGGCATACAGCGCACTTTGGAGGAGCAATAGGTGGGTATGTTATAACGCTTCTTTTTAGACCTAATTTACTGGTTACAGATACTTTAATAGTACTTTTATTAGCAGTTCCTATTATTATTCTTATAGCAATGGAGAGAATGGGTAAGTTGTAATACCCTTGTTAATAATTGTATCTATAGTTAATAGTTAAATAACTAATAGTAAGCGCATTTCATCGAAAAATACAGGCGGAGGTATACATAAAGTTTAATTTTGACGTTACGTTAGAACCCAAATCTAATTAAACAACCTATTTTATGAAAAAGACCCCCTATTTTGTATTGGCCTTTTTAGGCTTAATGACTTCGTGTGTAGATGAAACTACCGTATTTAATGAAACCCAAGACGATATTTCGATAGAAACTAATGAGCAAACGCTTGAGAATAGCATTGTTTATGAAAATGCAGGTGTATTAGATATTTACGAAGAATTTTCTACTACAGGAAAATCAGGTTTAAGCTCTAAGGATGAAGAATTAGCAGGAGATTACCCACTTACACTTGTTGCACAGGTAGATGCACCTTCGTTTTCTGGAGGAGAAAACCTTACCGCTTCTCATGTATATGTAGATGGAGATTATGCATATGTTTCTTATAATACTGTTGAAGATGGTTATGCAGGAGCTATGGATATTATTAATGTTAGTGATCCAAATGACCCAAGAGTAACATCTCGTTTGTATTACTCAAACGCAGATATAAATTCTTTACAATATGATAATCAATACTTATACTTTGTAGGAGGTGTAGATGCAGAAACATCGGTAAGAGCTACTAGTAATTCTTTTGTTGGAAAAATAGAAGTTTCTAACGGTAGGTTTACAGGAGTTTCAAATATTTTATATGCTTTTCAAGAAGGGTATAATGCCACAGATATTGTTGTAAATAATGATAATGTTTATGTAACTAGTGGACAAGAAGGTACATTATCTGTTTACAATAAAAATACTTTAGAAGTTATTAATGAAGCTGAATTTTTAGACTTACGTTCTGTAGCTGTAAACGAAAACTCGGTAGCAATTTTAGATGCAAGTGCAGGAGTTTCTATTTTGGATCAAAACTTAAATTCAGTAAATACCATTGCAATTAATAGCGATTTTGGTATAAATACAAAAAGAACTCTAGATTTTTATGCGGATAATATTGTTGTTGCAGAAGGTTCTAATGGAGCGGGAGTTTATACTATTGCTAGTGGAAGTTTAAAAGAGTATGTACCTATTTTAATTAACCCTGATGGTGTAGATTCTCAAGACATTGTAACTAACGCAGTAGCTGTTAATGATGAAGTTTTGTTAATGGCAAATGGAGGTGCAGGATTATGTTTGTCAGAGGAACAAGATGGCGATGTAGATTTAGTTGGTATTATAGAGTTAGAAGGTTCTATTAACTATGTAACTACAAAAGGAGATTATGTATTTGCTGCTTCAGGTAAGGCAGGGTTACAAATTATAAAACTAAATAAACCTGACGAAAGTTTAGAAACACGTTGTTCTGACTTGTCTTCTTATTCCGGAAGTGCTAATCTTAATATTAATACAAACCAAACACTGTCTTACAGAGGTTCTAAAAGATTTAATAGTGTAAATGTTGGTGGAGATTTACTTTTATGTGGTTCTTGGACAGTTCAAAATGACGTAAATATTAATGCAAATGCCTTATTTGAAATGAACGGTACTTTTGTTGTAGGTAGAAATAATAGAACCAGTAATATTAATATAAACTCTGGCGCTACGTTTAGAGTAGAAGGTAACTTAACTATTTATGGAGATTTAGTTCTTAATGATGGTGCTACAATAGAGTTCATAGGAGAAGATTCTGTTGTAAACGTTATTGGTAGTGTTAGAAGAAACGGAACTGTTAATGTAGAAGGTAAATTTATAGATTATAATAATAAATTTTAAGTCTATTTATATTTAAAAAGAAAGCCCAAAACGTTAAGTTTTGGGCTTTCTTTTTTTGTAAACTATACTTAGTTAAGAAGCTCTGCTACTTTTTGTTCCAAAGCATTTCCTCTTAAGTTTTTGGCAATAATTACTCCATTTTCATCTAATAAAAAAGCAGCAGGTATTGCATCTACATTATAAAGTTTAGCAATTTCATCATTAAAATATGCAAGATTAGAAACTTGGTTCCACTCTAACTTATCATCCGCTATTGCTTTTTTCCATTTGTCACCATCCTTATCTAAAGACACCCCAATAATATTAAGTCCTTTATCATGGTATTTTTTATAAACAGCCAAAACATTAGGGTTTTCTGCTCTACACGGTCTGCACCATGCAGCCCAAAAATCTATTAAAGTAACTTTTCCTAAAACAGAATTTAAAGATATTTCTTTGCCTTCTGGGTTTTTTGCAGAAAAATCTGGAGCTTTACTTCCTATAGCTGTTTTTTTGTTTGCAGCTTCTTTTTCCTCTAAAAGAGTTATTTTTTCTAAAGCTTTTTTACCAGCTTTATTTTCTTTTATTTCTGGAGTAAGGTTGTTGTACAGCTCTTTTAACTCTTCTATAGAGGAAGCTTTAGAGGCAGCAGCACGGTCTATTAGTAATGCAGATATTAATCCGTTAGGGTTTGCTTTAATATACTCTAGTTCAAAATTTTTATATTCCTCTTGTAATTCTTTCATCTCATCACTTAGAGCCGTAATGCTTGCTTCATCTTTGTTTTTTGAAGCGTTTTGTAAATCTTTTTGGATAGACATTGCTCTTTCTGACATAGATTGTGTTTTTTCTTTATAGCTAGAAAAAATATCATTTTGTAAAGAACCTTCAACTTTAGCAAAACTTAGACTGTCTTTTTGTGCCGAAATTTCAATTTCGCCATTTTCAAGAACAAATACAGTAAAACCAGGAGATTTGTCTACAAAAAGATAATGTAACTCAGGTGTGGTTGGTGCGCCAGAAAAAGAAAATTCTCCTTTGGTAGTGTAGGCAGTGTCTACTGGTGTGGCTTGGTTGTTCTCTCCAATTTTTTTAAGTATAACCTTTGTGCTATCTGTAACTTCACCTCTTAAAGTACCATTAACAACATAACCTTCAGGTTTTTGATTACATGCAATCATTGTTATAATTAATAATACAGGTAAAAGAATTCTTTTCATAATGCTTAAATTTTATATCAGGCAAATGTACTTATATAAAGGAAATAAAAAAAGCTCTTAACATTTACTGTTAAGAGCTCTTATTATTTTGTGAAATTTATTTAGAATTGATAGCGTACGCCAAGTGCTATATCAAAATCAAAATTATCTGAAAAGCCTTTATAGCCTACTATGCCAATTTCTGGTCTAAAATCTAAGGATAGTAATAGCGGAAAGTCAAAATTATATTCTACGCCAATATCTCCTGCAGCAAAAACAAATGCACCACTATAATCATCATCATTAGGTATATTTCCAAAACTTACACTGCCAATACCTGCCCCAGCTCCGTAATACCAGTTAAAACCATTGTCAATAGGTAATACCCATTGGTATAACCCGGCTAATTTAAAAGCATTATAATTTCTGTGGTCTCTAAAACCTAAATCTAACTCCATTCTATTTGTTCTAGAAAGTAAATGTTGGTAAGATATTTCTGCTCCAAAGCCATCGCTATCTCCTAAACGAAGACCAATAGCATGATCTGCTATTTCTTGGGCATTAGTACTAAGTGTTGTAAAACAGAAGATTAGCGTAAGCAGTTTTATTATTTTCATATTTTTTCTTTTTTGAATTATAAAAAATGAGCCTGTGTTCAACTGAGCTCACACAATAAAAACTTAAATTTGCATTCAAAATTGTACCACTTTGGAAAAAATAGTTTTACAAGAATTAGGAAATTCGTTAGAAGGAAAATTACAAATTGATGATTTAAGCAGAACTTTATACGCTACAGATGCTTCTGTTTATAGAAAAATGCCAATGGCAGTAGCTTTTCCAGAGTCTGTGGCAGATATTAAAAAATTAATTTCTTTTGCCACTAAAAATAATTTGGGTTTAATACCAAGAACAGCAGGAACTTCATTAGCTGGGCAATGTGTTGGAGATGGTATTGTGGTAGATGTTTCTAAGAATTTTACTAAAATACTTCATGTAGATCAAGATAAAAGGCAGGTTACATTACAACCTGGTGTAATAAGAGATGAGTTAAACTTACATTTAAAACCTTATGGTTTGTTTTTTGGACCTAATACATCAACCTCAAATAGATGTATGATAGGTGGTATGGTTGGTAATAATTCATCCGGAACAACCTCAATTCAATATGGTGTTACAAGAGATAAAATTGTTTCGTTAAAAACAATATTGTCCGATGGTTCTGAGGTAGAATTTAAAGATGTTTCTAAAGAAGAATTTCATGAAAAAATGAAATTAGAAACACTTGAAGGAAAGCTTTATTCTAATATATATAAAGAACTGAATGACAAATTAATAAAAGAAGAAATAATTAAAGAGTTTCCAAAACCATCTATACACAGAAGAAACACTGGGTATGCAGTAGATGAGCTGTTGGATAATGTTGTTTTTGGAGATTCAGATAAGCCATTTAATTTATGTAATTTACTAAGCGGAAGTGAAGGAACTTTGGCTTTTACAACAGAAATTACTGTTAAGTTAGACGATTTACCTCCAAAGCTTTCTGCAATGGTAATTACACACTACAATTCTTTAGAAGATTGTTTAACAGATGTTGCTCCATTAATGGAAAATAATTTGCATCTGTGTGAAATGATGGATAAGGTTATTTTAGATTGTACTAAAAATAACAGAGAGCAATTAGCAAATAGATTTTTTGTAGATGGAGACCCAGAGGCACTTCTAATGCTTCAGGTTAGTAGCAATACTGAGGCAGATTTAGAAGAGCAAATACAGGCAGTGTTAAGAACTGTAAAAAAATCTAATCTTAGTTATGCAGAAGCTATTTTAAAAGGCGGAGATATAGCAAAAGCAATAACGCTTAGAAAAGCAGGATTAGGATTGTTAGCCAACCTTGTGGGGGATAAAAAAGCCGTTGCATGTATAGAAGATACAGCGGTTGCTGTAGAGGATTTAAAAGACTTTATAGGAGAGTTTACTTCTATTATGCAAAAATATGACCAAAAAGCAGTTTACTATGCACATGCTGGTGCAGGGGAGCTGCATTTAAGACCAATATTAAATTTAAAAAAAGGGAAAGATGTTGGGTTGTTTAGAGATATAACAACCGATGTTGCTTTATTAACAAAAAAATATAAAGGTTCTTTTAGTGGAGAACATGGAGATGGTATTGTTAGGGCGGAATTTATTCCTTTAATGATAGGAGAGGCAAACTACGAATTACTGCGCAGGGTAAAATCTTATTTTGACCCCAATAATATATTTAATCCAGGTAAAATAGTAGATGCATATCCTATGGATCAATCTTTGCGTTATGAGGTTGATAGAGAGGAGCCGGAAATAAAGACGCTTTTAGATTTTTCTGCAGATGAAGGAATTTTAAGGGCAGCAGAAAAATGTAATGGTAGTGGTGATTGTAGAAAAACGCATCATATGTCTGGGGCAATGTGTCCAAGTTATCAGGCAACTAAAAACGAAAAAGATACTACTAGAGGTAGAGCTAATGCTTTGCGAGAGTTTTTAACAACATCAGATAAGAGTAATAAATTTGATAGTAAAGAGTTAAAAGAGGTTTTTGATTTATGCTTAAGTTGTAAAGCATGTTCTAGCGAGTGTCCAAGTAATGTAGATGTAGCTACATTAAAAGCAGAGTTTTTATACCAATATCAAGAGGTAAATGGGTATTCTAGAAGAGCAAAAATGTTTGCGCATAGTACAAAAATGAACCGATTGGGAAGTAAGTTTTCGGGTGTTACAAATGCAATGTTTACCTCTAAATTTATTAGCGGATTAATTAAAAAAAGCTCAGGAGTTGCAAAAGAAAGAGCACTGCCTAAAGTTTCAAGTTTTAATTTTGATAAAAGATTACAAGTGTCTAGTAATAAGAATACTGTATTGAATGGAAAACTTGTAATTTATATAGACGAATTTACAAATTATTTAGATGTTGACCTTGGTAAAGATGCTATTGATGTGTTTACAAAATTGGGCTACGATGTTTCGCTTTTTTATGGAGAAAGTGGTAGAACATATTTATCTAAAGGTTTTTTAAAACAAGCAAAAGAGCTTGCTCTTAAAAACATAGAAAAACTAAAGCCTATTGTAGAGCAAAATATTCCTATTGTTGGTTTGGAGCCTTCGGCAATTTTAACTTTTAGAGATGAGTATGCAAGATTGTCTAGCGATAAAGAAACAGTAAAGGCAATAGCTGCTAATTCTTTTTTAGTAGAAGAGTTTTTAGCGGACCAAATTGCAAAAGAAATAATTACAAAAGAGTTATTTACTACAGAAGCTAAAGAGGTAAAAATACACAACCACTGTCATCAAAAATCTTTGTCTAATCAGAAAGTAACTTTTGATATGCTTAATTTACCAGAAAACTATACTGTTAGTATTATTAGTTCTGGTTGCTGTGGTATGGCTGGTTCTTTTGGTTATGAAGAGGAGCACTATAATGTAAGTATGCAGGTTGGAGAGTTAAAGTTATTTCCGGCGGTAAGAAATGCATCAAAAGAAACCATAATTGCCGCAAATGGGACAAGTTGTAGGCATCAAATTTATGATGGTACTAAAAGACAGGCAAAACACCCAATTACTATATTTAAAGAGGCTATGCTTTAGCTTTTTTTAGAATGGGCGATTTTTTTTCTGGGTTTTCTTTACTAGTTAAAGAATCAATCAAATCTTGTAGGTTCATATTTTTTAATTCTTCGTCTGCAAAAAACGGAATTAATTTATCATGGTTGTATTTATAAACCTTCCAGCGTTTAAAAGAGTATTCTAAAGCAGTTAGGTTTTCTACCCAATCGCCAGAATTTAAATAGGTACAGCTGCCCTTTTCAGTAAAAAAGTCTTGCTTTTTTGGAACATGAGTATGCCCGCATATTACATAAGAATAGCTGTTATCTATAGCAAGTTCACTTACAGTCTTTTCAAAATTTGCAATATCCTTCGTGTATTTTTCTATGCTTTTTTTGAATTTTTTAGAAAGTGTAAATCTTTTTTTTCCAATTTTAGCAAATGTCCAATTTATACATTTGTTTATTTTAAGTAATAGCTTGTAGCCAGTACTGCCTAATTTTGCAAATAATTTATTGGTTTTTAAATCTATATCAAAAACATCGCCATGAAAAAACCAAGCCTTTTTACCATTTAAATTTAATATTAGCTTATTGCATATTTGAAGGCTTTGGGTTAGCTTTTGATTAAACTTTCTAAGGTTCTGATCATGATTTCCAATTATGTAATAAACTTTAGTTCCTTTCGTGGACATTCCTAGAATTTTTCTAATAACCTTTATATGTGAAGAAGGAAAATATTCTTCATTTTTTTTCCAAGTGTCTAAAATATCCCCGTTAAGAATAAGTGTTTTGGGTTGTATGCTATTTAAATAATTAAGTAACTCATCTGCATGGCATTTTGGTGTACCTAAATGCACATCGGAAATTACTACTACTTCAATTTTTCTTTTTTTCAAATCTAAGGAGCTTTCCTACAAATTAAAATATTTATTAAAACCTAAGCGTGAAATTAAAATCAATTTATTAGCACTTAAAAGTTAAAAATGGTTGTAATATGCAAAACTAAGGTTAGGAGAATATTAAGAGCGTTATGCTTTTTATTTTCTTTTTTAACAATTACCTTTGTTGTAAATAAAAGTACTATGGCAGGTAATACCTTTGGAAACCTTTTTAAACTAACCACTTTTGGAGAATCTCATGGCGTTGCAATTGGTGGTGTTATTGATGGTTGTCCTTCTGGAATAAAATTGGATTTTGAAAAAATTCAAGAAGAACTTAATAGACGTAAACCAGGTCAATCTGCAATTGTTACACAGCGTAAAGAGCCAGATACGGTAGATTTTCATTCAGGAATTTTTGAAGGAAAAACAACAGGAACTCCAATTGGTTTTGCAATTTTTAATACAAATCAAAAATCTCAAGATTACGGGCATATTAAAGATTCTTACAGGCCATCTCATGCAGATTATGTGTATGACAAAAAGTACGGTTTTAGAGATTATAGAGGGGGTGGAAGAAGTTCTGCACGTGAGACTGCAAGTAGAGTGGTTGCAGGAGCTATTGCTAAGCAGTTTTTAAATACTATTACTTTTAATGCTTATGTTTCTCAAGTAGGGGAACTTCAATTAAATAAAGATTATAAAGAGTTAGATTTTTCTCTAACAGAATCTAATCCTGTTCGTTGCCCAGATCCTGCTATGGCATTAAAAATGGAAGACTACATTAAAGACGTTCGTAAGGAAGGGGATACTATTGGTGGGGTAATTTCATGTGTTATAAAAAATGTACCTATTGGTTTAGGAGAACCTGCTTTTGATAAGTTGCATGCAGAGTTAGGAAAAGCAATGTTGTCTATAAACGCAGTAAAAGGTTTTGAGTATGGTAGTGGTTTTGAAGGGGTAAAAATGAAAGGGAGTATGCATAACGATAAATTTAATTCCGATGGAACTACAAAAACTAACTATAGTGGTGGTATTCAGGGAGGTATAAGTAATGGTATGGATATTTACTTTAAGGTTGCATTTAAGCCAGTTGCTACAGTTATACAGCCTTATGAGACTATAGATAAAGATGGCAATATGGTTAAAACTAAAGGCAAAGGACGTCATGATCCATGTGTTGTTCCAAGAGCAGTGCCAATTGTTGAGGCAATGGCGGCTTTGGTTATTGCGGACTATATGCTTCTTAATAGAACAATTAAACTGTAAATTTTTAAGGGTTTTTAAGTCTAATTAGGTATCTTACAAACGACTAAAATAGACTAAATGAAAAAACTTGAATTGCATTGGAAAATCCTCATCGGAATGGTGTTGGGTGTTCTTTTTGGTTTTGTAATGAACCAATTTAGCTGGGGCTCTAATTTTGTTATTAATTGGATAAAGCCTCTAGGAACAATTTTTATAAAACTTTTAAAGCTTATTGCAATTCCTTTAATTCTTGCTTCTTTAATTAAAGGAATTTCAGACTTAAAAGATATTTCTAAATTTAGAAATATAGGTCTTAGAACCATAGTAATATACATTTGTACTACTGTTGTATCTATTATTTTAGGTCTTTTGTTGGTAAATGTTTTACAGCCAGGAGATGGTATTTCAGAAGCTACTATTTCTAAGCTTACAGAAGCCTATGCTAACGATAGTGCTGTTGTAGCAAAAATGGAAGAAGCTGCAAGACAAAAAAACGTTGGCCCATTAAAATTTTTAGAAGATATGGTTCCGGATAATGCTTTGGCAGCTATGACTAATAATAAATTAATGTTACAAGTAATATTTTTTACCATTTTTATGGGGATATCTATGTTGCTTATCGGAGAAAAGAAATCGGATCCTTTAAAAAAGTTTTTTGATTCTTTAAATGATGTAGTTCTTAAAATGGTAGACTTAATTATGTTGTCGGCTCCTTTTGCAGTATTTGCATTACTAGCAAATGTTGTTGTGTCTTCAAGTGACCCAGAATTACTACTGGCTTTATTAAAATATGCAGGCGTAGTTCTTTTAGGTCTTTTTTTAATGGTAGTATTCTACTGTACAATAGTATCTATATTTACAAAAAAGAACCCTTTTTGGTTTCTTAAGCAAATTAGTCCTGCACAATTATTAGCATTTTCTACTAGCTCTAGTGCTGCTACTTTACCGGTTACAATGGAAAGGGTAGAAGAACATATTGGTGTAGATAAAGAGGTTTCTAGTTTTGTTTTGCCAGTTGGAGCAACAATTAATATGGACGGTACTAGTCTATACCAAGGGGTAGCTGCTGTTTTTATTTCTCAGGCTTTAGGTTTTGATTTAACTTTAAGTGATCAATTAATAATTGTATTAACAGCTTTACTAGCTTCTATAGGAACTGCTGCTGTACCTGGAGCAGGAATGGTTATGTTGGTTATTGTGCTTGAAGCTGTTGGTTTTCCTGCTGACAAGTTAGCAATTGGCTTGGCATTAATTTTTGCTGTTGACAGGCCATTAGATATGTTTAGAACTGTGATTAATATTACAGGAGACGCTACAGTTTCTATGATTGTTGCTAAATCTGTAGGTAAGTTAGGAAAGCCTAATGTAAAAAATTGGGATGATAATTTAGAAGAAGTTCGTTAAGCGAAAAATGATATAAAAAAGGGTTTAAGCTTATTTAAACCCTTTTTTTATTTTTTAAAATTAGAACTGCTTGGCAATTCAAATCCTTCTAGATTAAAATACGGGATTGCAGCAATTAAATGATCAAAAATATCTGCCATTATATATTCATAATTTTCCCAACGTTTGTCTGAACTAAATGCGTAAACTTCAATAGGAAGACCTTGGCTAGTTGGAGCAAGTTGCCTAGCCATAATCATCATGTCTTTATTTATTCCAGAATGGTTGTTTAAATACAGGTCTACATATTTTCTAAAAACACCAATATTAGTAAGATTTCTACCATTTATTAAAAAAGACTTGTCTATATTATTTTGATTATTGAATGCATTTATATCCTCTTCTTTAGAGGATAGGTAAGGGGATAAGATGCTTATGTTTTTAAGGTCGTTTAATTCACTTTGCGTTAAAAAGTGTATACTTTCTTGTTTTATAATTAAAGCTCTCTTAATTCGTCTGCCTTGGGCATTAGTCATGCCACGCCAGTTTCTAAAAGAATCGGAAATTAAAGCATAAGTTGGTATGGTTGTAATTGTTTTGTCAAAGTTTTGAACTTTTACTGTAGAAAGATTAATTTCTATAACATCGCCGTCTGCACCATATTTTTCAAAGGTTATCCAATCTCCAATTCGAACCATGTCGTTTATAGAAACCTGTAAACTTGCAACAAAACCTAATATTGTGTCTTTAAAAACTAAAATTATAACAGCAGAAGCAGTACCTAAGGCGGTAAGAAATTTCCAAAGCTCCATTCCTGTAATAATGGAAAAGGCAAAAAGAATTCCTATAAACCATGAAAAAATCATGAACACCTGTATATAACTATCTATTGGTTTGTCTTTAAGATTTGGTAGGGTCTTAAAAAAATCTTTTAAAGTGTTTAATAAGCTGCGAACAATCCAAAGAAAAAGAACAATACCAAATACCTCAATAGCTTTAAAAACTATGTTTTCTATGTCTGGAAAATCTCTAAATATATGTGGAACGGTTTTGTATGCAATAATTATAGGGGCAATATGCGCTATGTTTCTAGGAGTTTTGTTCTGAACTAAAAAATCATCAAACTGTGTTTTGGATTTGTTGGTTAGTTTTCCAAAAGCACTAATAATAATTCTTTTGATAATTAAATCTACCAGAAATAAAACAATGGCTAGTAAAATTACTAGAATAAGCATGTTTAGGTATTTAGCCCAAACCTCGGAAACTCCTAAGTTTTGTAATTCGTTATAAAGCCAGTGCGATATTTTTTTCATAAAAAATTAATATAACTAATGTAAAATTAGTGTTTTTAGTACTTACATGGGTAAAATTACTACTAATTATAGGGTGGCGTAAATGAAATAAATCGTATATGATTTATTTTAAGAGTTTGATATTTAGTGTTTTATTTAGTCGTGTTGCTTTTATGTTAAGCTTTTATTTTTTTAACTTATCAGCTTCTTTTTCAGCATCTTTAAAACTAATATCATCGTCTACCTTTTCTGTAAAAGCTTTAATCCATGCATTTTTAAAAATACCAGTAACTGTTGGCCATACTTTAGCTCCAACATTATTTAAATTTCCTTCAATTGGTATTTTTGTGGCTAAGGTTTTATTTTTTTGATTTTTAAGAATAAATTTAAAAAAGCCTACAAAACCTTCCCAAAGCACACTTAAAAAAGAGTCTTTTTTATTTATAAGTTTAGTGTTTTTTAATATTGGTTTTATGGAGCCTTTGAGGTAACCGTCTGCAATAGCAATTTCACCAAATAATTCAAAAACACCACTATCAAAGTCTATTTTTGCGTAATGCTGTGTAAAATTATTAAGAGAGGTAATATCTGCTTTTACAAGTGATAGCGAAATATCTATATCTGGTATTTCTTTTACTAAATTCATTTTACCATTAATTGTTAATTCTCCATTTCCAAAAGAAACTGCAGAGGCGTTAACTTCTGAAGGTAAAATACGTTCTTGTTGTATTACATTACGTAGATTATTGGCAACTAATTTAATGCTTTGTAGATTTAGGTTTATGGCTGGATCAGCTTGTGGGTCAATAAAAGCTGCAGTGCCATTAACTATTTCTAAGCGGTTAATATCAATAGGTACTAAGCTGGTTAATGCTTTTGTCCACGATTCTGCTTTTATATCTTCGGCATGTTGGTCTTCTGATACATATATTAATTTAGGGTCTGTTATTATAATTTCACTTAAAATTCTACCATCTAATAATGATTTCCACTCTATGGAAATATCTGTTTTTTTAAAGTTTAAAAAGGGGTGTTTATTACCTGTTTTAACTTTAGTAATAGTTAGATTGTGAATAACATATGCCCCTCTATAAAAAGCAAGGTCTATACTTTCTACATGTCCGGAATATTCTGGAATATCTGAAAGTACATTGTTAACGTAATTTTTAATTATAGTAGGTAGTAGTAGACGAAAAATTATTAGAAGAAATAATATAATTAGGGGAATAGTGTATCTTTTCTTCATATTTTTATATATACTATATGTTAGATGTTTTAGGGTAAAAATTTTGCTTTTAATTCAGCTGTTGGAACCATGCATTGCTCTTTTTTACCATACCAATTATATCTATTTTTAGCAATAAAATCGTATACGAAATCTCTAAAACCTTGGGGAAACACTTTAAATAGGTGTATATGTTTCCATGGGGAGTTTAACTGTTTGGCAATTTCTAAAGCAGCATTAGATTTTATATAATATGCTATACTTGGTTCTATAAGTATTATAGAATCAATGTTCTTAGAATCTATTTTACGCTCATTTAAAAGCTTTTGTCCTGTTTCGCTTTGCAAAGGAGAGAATAAGAAAATATTATTAGTGTCTCTTTTTATAATAAACTGTATTGCTCCATTGCATAAATTACAAACACCATCAAACAATATAATCTTTTTATTATTAGGAATCATTTTTTTCTTTCTACAAGTTCTAGTTTATCTATGCTAACGTTTGTTGTAAACATGCCATAATTAATAAACGCTTTGTTTTTTTCTAGTTTATCTATGCTTCCAACAGATTTGCTGTCTATTAATCGAACACGATCTCCAACTTTAAAAATTGGCCTAGGTTTATTTTTTTCTTTAACAATTGCTTTTTTCTTTTCTTCCTTTTTTTCTTGTCGTATTACCTTTACTTTTTCAATAACCTCTTTCTCTATAGTGGCTTTTTTGGCTTTTTCTATTTTTACTTGCTTAGCAGTTTTCTTTTTTCGTTTACTATTTTCGGTTTCAACCACTCTAAGCATTTCAGAAACTAAAATTCTTTTCTTTTTGTCTCTAAAATAGCGTTCAGCTAAGGTGTTTATTTTAGTTCCTAAATAAATCATACGTTGGTTATTATCGTATAGCTCCTGATAATTTTCAAGTTTAGATTTAATTTTTGTGTTTAATTCTTCTAAACGCTTGCTTTCTTGCCTTGCTTTGGTTTCTTCTTCCTGTAACCTAGAACCTGTTTTAACCATTTTGCTACGTTCTTTTTGCATTTTAGATATAGTAGCGTCAAAACGGACTTTACCACGCTCTATCTTCTTTTTTGCTTTATTTATTAAGCTGTATGGTATTCCATTTTTTTGTGCTACTTCAAATGTAAAAGAACTTCCTGCTTCTCCTAATACTAATTGAAAAGTAGGTTCTAAGGTTTTACCATTAAAAAGCATATTTGCGTTAGATATGTGAGGGAGCTCATTTGCTAACAATTTTAAATTAGCATAATGGGTGGTAATTACACCGTAAGCTTGTCTTTCATAAAATACTTCTAGGAAAGTTTCTGCTAGGGCACCACCTAATTCTGGATCACTACCTGTACCAAATTCATCAATTAAAAATAAGGTTTTAGAGTTACACTTACGTAAAAACTGATTCATGTTTTTAAGTCTATAGCTATAGGTACTTAGTTGATTTTCTATAGACTGATTATCTCCAATATCCGTTAAAACCTTATCAAACAAACACATTTTACTACGTTCATGCACAGGTACTAATAAACCACTTTGTAACATTATTTGTAATAAACCAATAGTTTTTAGGGTAATACTCTTTCCGCCAGCATTTGGGCCGGAAATAACTATAATTCTATTTTCTGGGTGTAAAGTTATGGTTTGCGGAAAAGTTTTTTCGTTTTTTAATTTATTACTTAAATATAGCAAAGGGTGGTATGCATCTCTTAAATACATTTCTTTTTCATTGCTTATTGTTGGCAAAAGCGCATTCATTTCTGTAGCATATTTTGCTTTAGATGCAGTAATATCTATATGGCATAAAAAACTTTGGTATTCTTTAAGTAAATATGCAAATGGTCTTATTGTATTTGTTAACTGGTTAAGAATACGTTGTATTTCTTCTTTTTCTTCAAACTCTAAATTGTTAAGTTCTCTACTATATCTTAAAGTAGCTTCAGGTTCTATATAAATTATACTTCCTGTTTTTGAGGTGCCCATTACGGAACCTTTTATTTTTTTACGATACATTGCTTTTACTGCAAGAACTCTACGGTTTTCAACAACAGATTCTCTTATATCGTCTAAATAATCAGAACTTTGGTATGTGTGTAATGCGGATAAAAAACTTTGATTAATTTTTCCTTTTACTCCATTTATTTGTCTTCTAAGGTCTAATAATAGGGTAGAGGCATTATCTTTTATTTCGCCAAACTTATCTATTACACTATTAATGGAAAGGGGTATTTCAGAATTTTCGGCAAAACCTTCGCTATAGGTATAAAGTAGTGGGTAGTAATCTTTAAATTTTTTAAAAAACTTTTTTTGTGTTAAAACAATAGTGCATATACTACTAATTTTTCTAAACCCTAAGAGTTCTAAAGTTGTGTTTTCAATTTTTAAAAGTTTAAGCTCGTTGTTAATACTTTCAAAACTATGACTAGGAATTTTGTTCTCGCTTATTAAAGAAGATACATATTCGGAGGTTTGCCCTAATATTTTTAGTAATTCCTCTTCTTCTTGTATAGGAGTAATGTGTAAAGCTTGTTCTTTACCAAGTTCAGTAACACATCTTGCTGCTATTTGCTTAAGAACTGTAGGAAATTCTAAATCCTGTAATGTTTTATTAAGTATACTTTCCATGTAAATTTTGGTAGATTACAAAGGTAGGCATTGGTAATCAATTGTAAAAAAAATAAGATTTAAGATGTTTAAAGCCCTTTAGTAAAAAAACTATAAATAGATACTAACAAAATTAAGTTTACAAATACATATTTTCCTATTTTTAATTAAAATTAGTATGCCTAGCTAAAATGATAGAAATTTATAATACTTCTTGGAGTGCTTTAATTGAAAAAGAACAAAAGAAAGAATATTTTAAAGATTTAAACAATTTTGTTTTAAGGGAGTATGAAGAAAATACTTGTTACCCAGAGAAAGAAAATATTGGCGCAGCATTTAATTATTGTAATTTAAATGATTTAAAAGTTGTTATTATAGGGCAAGACCCTTATCATGGTTATGGTCAAGCTAACGGACTTTGTTTTTCAGTAAAAGAGGGTGTTTTACACCCACCTTCTTTAAAAAATATTTTTAAAGAGATAGTTTCAGATTTAAATGTGCCGTATCCAGAAAGTGGAAATTTAGAGCGTTGGGCAAAACAAGGAGTTTTATTGTTAAATGCAACGCTTACCGTTCAAGAAGGTAAGCCAGGCAGTCATCAAAAAAAAGGATGGGAGACCTTTACAGATGCCGTTATTAAAGAATTATCTGCAAAACAAGAAAATCTTGTTTTTATGCTTTGGGGAGGTTATGCTAAGAAAAAACAAAAATTAATAGCTAAAGAAAAACATTTTATATTGTTTTCTGGGCATCCATCACCTTTAAGTGCTAATAGAGGGTATTGGTTTGGAAATAAACATTTTAGTACGTGTAATAAATATTTAATAGAAAAAAAAATTAAAAAAATAGATTGGTAGTTGTTTCTTTTGTTAATTTTACTTAACTTTAATAGTGTAAATTCTTACATTATAAGATTTTATATTTAAATACTTACTTAACTCACATAGATTAAAAATTTTATAGCATGAGCAATTTTTCTCACTTAAACTCAATTTTGTTGATAGACGACGATGAGTCTAGCAACTTTTTAAACACAATATTTATCAATAAACTTAATGTTGATATTGATGTGCATTCTACATTAAACGGGCAAGAAGGTCTTGATTTTATTATGAATAAAGGCGATTTTGAAGGTGATGATAAATTATCTACGCCTTGTATGATTATGTTAGATATAAATATGCCACTTATGGATGGATGGCAGTTTATGGAAAAGTATGATGAATTAGTACCCGAAGAAATTAAAAAGAATATTTTTATTGTTCTAGTAACTATAAGCGATAGTGATGAAGATAAACGCAAAGCTAAGGAGAACCCTTATATTAATGAGTTTATACAAAAACCTTTATCAGATATTAAATTTAAAAAGCTTATAAATAAGCACTTTAAAGAAGTTGTTGCATAATATACCAATTAGTATAGTACGTCTTCCGTAGTTAATTTTGTATGTATTAAGTTTAAAGAGTTTAGACTTTCTTGAATTTTAATTACGGTAGATTTACTTAATTGTTCTTGGCTCCAAGATGTAATATTTAGCCACTCCTGTATATCTTCTAATTTTTGCTCATATTTGTTTGAGAGTGTGCGGTCTATACTTGGTATAGATTTAAATTCTTGAGTATACATATTTATTATTTCTAAAATATGTACTACTACTGAGCTATTCTTACTTAAAAAATCTTTATTTCCTGCAATTACAAAGCATGGCCATGGTGTAGGAAAATCGGTTAATCTTCTAAAAATTTGCTTGTCTACAAGTGGTTTTGTGGTAAAATGTTCCCACATAAAATAATCCGCATCTCCATTAGTTAAACCTTCTACAGCACCATTAAGATTGTTAATAACCTCAAATTTTAAAGTATTTGTTTCCCAAGATTGCTGTTGGGCATGTAAATACGCCATAAGATGACTTCCACTACCAAATCTGCTTATGGCAGCTTTAGTATTTTTTAGTTGGTCTACTGTGGTGTATTTACTATTGTTGCTTACATGAATTCCCCATTGTAAAGGAGTATCAATATATTTTTGAATTATTAAAGAAGGGTTGCCATCGTGTATACTTTTTATAATACCTTCAGTTAAAATAATGGCTAAATCGGTTTCTTTGTTTTCTAACATTTGACACATTTTTCCAGTGCCTTCCGGTATATCTGTCCATTGTAAATCTATACCTCTTTCTAAAAAAGCACCTTCATTAATTGCTAAATGCCACGGTAAGTTAAAGTGTTCCGGAACACCAATAATTTTAATATTTTTCAATTTTCTGTAAGTTTATTTAAGGTATACTGTATTAAATTTTCCATAGCTTTATTTGGCTTTTTAGAAAAATCTTTAGTGCTTCTATTTGCAAGAATACAATTTAAAGAAATAGCTTTATGATTTAATAGCGATGCTAAAGCATATATACCAGAGGTTTCCATTTCAAGATTAGTTATTTTTAATTTCTGATACTTAAAACTAGAAATTTTTGAATTTAACTCTGGGTCTTGTACACCAAGTCTTAAGCTACGCCCTTGAGGCGCATAAAACCCTGTGTTTGTTGCAGTAAATCCTAATCGTATACGATTTGATAGAATTTTTTTACCTAGCTCTTCATCGTATTTTAGTATATATGGTGTTGCTTTATTAGAGGACCATTGTGTATGCTCTATAAATGCATTAGAAATTTCTTTATATGAAGGTAATTTTGTTTCATAAAAATGTAAAAGCCCATCAAAACCAATTACATATTCACTCATTAAAAAAGAATCTACAGGAATATCTTTTTGTATTGCACCAGAGGTGCCAATTCTAATTATGTTTAATTGAGTGTGCTTTTCTTTAATTTTTCGAGTCTTAAAATCTATATTAACAAGTGCATCTAACTCGTTAAGAACAATGTCTATATTATCTGTTCCTATTCCGGTAGAAATAACTGTAATTCTATGTCCGTTTAAATGGCCAGTATGGGTAATAAATTCTCTTTTCCCTTTTTTTATTTCTATAGAATCAAAATATTTAGAAACTTTAGAAACTCTATCTTGATCTCCAACAAAAATTATGTTAGTGGCAATATCTTCAGGAAGTAAATTTAAATGGTAAATGCTACCATCTGTATTAATTATAAGCTCAGAATGCGCTAGGCTCATATTATAATTTTAGTATTTTATTGGAAGTAGTATTATATAGAAAATTATATTTTAAGGCACCTCCTAAATATACTTCATTGTTTTGTATGCAAGCGTAATAACTAGTTTTTTGCTCTAGTATTTCTTGTCCTTTTTTTGTTAGTTTTACAGGGTTAAAGCTGTTAAATAAGGGTTTTAATCGGTCAAGAGCTCTTTTGTATTGAGTAGTTGTAAAACCTAAATTTGCTTGATGCGTTATTAGGGTATTTACAAATTTTTCTTTATTAGGGTAATTTTGGGAGTTTCCTAATTGTAATATAGTGTTTTCCATAAGGTTTAAGCCGTTAGAAATACTAGGAAATCTTTGTAAGTGTGCTTTTATGGCATCTTCTAGATAATTAAATTTATAATTTTTAAAGTCGGTTAAATTTTCTAATCTAATAGGATTGTCACTACAATAAAGTTGCCAAACATAATCCGCGTATTCTATATCATCTAAAGAAAGTGTAGTTTTGTTTTTATATAATTTAAGAAGTTTAGCGTCTGTTAATTCATTTAAAGTATATAGTGTGTCTGTTTTATCTTCTTTTCCAGAACAAATTAAAAATATTTGAGCGTATTTTCTATGGGTTTTAAGCCAGCTAATTACTGCAAGCATATTTATTTGACAAAATAAATCATACTCAAACCATAAAACTATTTGATCCTGTTTTTTATGATTACATAAAGAGCGGTATTCTTTTAATGTTTTTTCAACAAACCAAGATTTAGATATTTTGTAATTTTCATGTAGAAACTCATATCTAGTTTTCCAGAAAGACTCGCTACCTACTTGGTTTAGTGTTTTGCCTTCGCACAACATTTCTCTCCAAGTAATTATATCTCCTTCTAGATTTAATTTTTTTAAACGGTTTGTGAAACTATCGCCATTTGTAATGTGTAAAAGGGAACCCATTTTTTGTCTAGTTTTGGTTGTAGTAGATAAATGTACAGTTTAAAATAAAGCAAGATGAAAAATTTAACAGAAAAATACGCAACCTTTTAGTATGGCAGTTTTCGTATTTAAAATTTAGCCTCCAACACGTTTTACTTTAAAGCCTTTTTCTTGCAGAATGTTCATTATTTTATCTCTATAATCTCCTTGTATTATAATTTTATCATCTTTAAAGCTACCACCAACACTTAGCTTAGTTTTTAACTCTTTTGCAAGTTTTTTAAAATCCGAAATGGCTCCTGTATACCCTTCTAAAATTGTAATTGGTTTCCCTTTTCTTTTTTCATATTTACATATAATAGGGGTGTCTTGTAACCAAATATCACTTTTTTCTTTTTTGGGCTCTTCAGAGGGTATATGTTCTGGAAAAAGGTTTTTTAACTGGTCTTTTAAATCCATATATTATTTTTTTATTAAACCTAATTCAATAAGTCTTTCGTGTAAATAATCGCCAGCAGTAATATCTTCAAATTGTTTTGGGTTATTTTCATCTATACAATTTGGTAAACAGTTTAAAGGCATTTCGCTTATTGGATGCATAAAAAATGGTATAGAGTATCTAGATGTTCCCCATAATTCTTTTGGAGGGTTAACCACTTGGTGTATAGTAGATTTTAGTTTGTTGTTTGTTAATCTAGATAACATATCGCCAACATTTATCATTAGTTGGTCTGGTCTTGCAATTGCATCTACCCATTCTCCTTCATGGTTTTGTACTTGTAGTCCTTTGCCGTGTGCTCCCATAAGTAGGGTAATTAAATTAATATCGCCATGAGCAGCTGCTCTAACAGCATTTTTAGGTTCCGAAGTAATAGGAGGGTAGTGTATGGGTCTTAAAATTGAATTTCCATTCTTTATAAATACATCAAAATAAGTTTCTTCTAAATTTAAATGTAGTGCTAAAGCTCTAAGCACATATTTAGCAGTTTTTTCTAGCATTTTATAGGTTTCTTTACCTACAATATTAAACTCATTAAGCTCTTTAACAATAACATTAGAAGGGTATTCTGCTTCTAAGCTAGGGTTATCTTCTACATACTGACCAAAATGCCAAAACTCTTTTAAATCGCCTTCTTTTTTACCTTTTGCATGTTCTTTACCAAAAGAGGTATAGCCTCTTTGACCACCAATACCTTCAATTTCATAACCATCTTTAATTTCTTGCTCTAGGTTAAAAAAGTTTTTTATTTCTGCGTATAATTTTTCTACTAAATCATCCGATAAAAAATGACCACTTAAGGCAACAAAACCTATATTCTCAAAAGCATTTCCTATTTCATTTATAAACTTTTCTTTTTCTTTCTGGTTTCCAGAAACAAACTCTTTTAAGTTAACACTTGGTATAGCACTCATACATATCATTTTAATCGTTCTTTCAAAATTACAAATTATAAGTTATATAAAGATCCTATTTTTACAGTTGGTAGGTTTCTTTTTGATTACATTTAGCTATACTAATTATCATTTTTTTCTGTTTTATAAGCATGAATTACTCTAAATATCAGATAACCAAAGAAATGCATTTGCAATTATATATTGCAATGCTTAAACCTAGGATAATAGAGGAAAAAATGTTGGTTCTTCTTCGTCAAGGAAAAATTTCTAAATGGTTTAGTGGTATTGGACAAGAAGCTATATCTGTAGGAGTTACTTTGGCATTAAAAGATAAAGAGTATATACTACCTATGCATAGAAATTTAGGTGTGTTTACGTCAAGAAATGTTCCTTTAGATACGTTGTTTGCTCAATGGCAAGGAAAAACAAGTGGTTTTACAAAAGGTAGAGACCGTAGTTTTCATTTTGGGAGTAAGGCTCATAAAATTATAGGTATGATATCTCATTTGGGGCCACAACTAGGGGTTGCAGATGGTATTGCACTTGCAAATAAAATAAGAAAAGAAAAACTAGTTACTGCGGTTTTTTCTGGAGAAGGTGGCACTAGCGAAGGTGATTTTCATGAGGCTTTAAATGTAGCTGCAGTTTGGAAATTACCCGTTCTTTTTTGTGTAGAAAATAACGGGTATGCAATTTCTACAACAACAAAGCAACAATATAAATGTAAGTCTATAGCAGATAAAGGTATTGGTTATGGTATAGAGTCTTATTCTATAAATGGTAATAACATACTGTCTGTGTTTACAAAGGTTAAAGCCCTTGCCAAAAGTATGAGAGCTAACCCAAGACCAATTTTAATAGAATTTAAAACCTTTAGGGTTCGCGGACATGAGGAAACTAGTGGTGTTGGGTATGTTCCAAAAAAATTACTGGAAAAATGGAAACTAAAAGACCCTATTAGTTCCTATGAAAAATATCTTATTGAAAATAAAATACTTACTAAAGAGACTAGAAAAGAAATAAGTGATAAAATAAAGCAAGAAATTACGCTTCAAATGGGAAGCTTTAATGCGGTTGAAAATAGCTCTTATTCTTTAGAAAAAGAGTTGGCAGATGTTTTTAAAAAATATTATTACCAAGAAATTCCAAAAGGTAATAAATTTAAAAAAATAAGGTTTGTTGATGCTATATCTGAAGGTTTAAAACAGTCTATGGAAATTCATGATGATTTAATTATTATGGGACAAGACATAGCAAAATATGGAGGGGTTTTTAAAGTAACCGAAGGTTTTGTAGAACAATTTGGAAAAAAGAGAGTACGAAATACACCTATTTGTGAATCTGCAATTATTTCTACAGCAATGGGTTTATCTATTAATGAAATGAAAGCAATTGTAGAAATTCAATTTGCAGATTTTGTTAGTAGTGGATTTACTCCTATAGTAAACTATTTAGCTAAATCTCATTATAGATGGGGGCAAAAAGCAGATGTTGTAATACGTATGCCTTGCGGTGCAGGTGTTTCTGCAGGTCCTTTTCATTCGCAAACTAATGAAGCTTGGTTTACTAAAACGCCAGGCTTAAAAGTGGTTTATCCTGCTTTTCCGGTAGATGCCAAAGGTTTACTAGCAACAGCAATTAACGATCCCAACCCTGTATTGTTTTATGAGCATAAAGCACTATATAGGACGGTTACCCAAAATGTTCCTGAAAATTATTATACAACCCCTTTTGGTAAGGCTAATGTACTTCAAAAAGGAAAAGATATTACTATTGTATCTTATGGTTTAGGCATACATTGGGCTATAGAAACCTTAAAAAATAACCCAGATATTAAAGCGGATTTAATAGATTTAAGAACTTTAAAACCGTTAGATATACAAACAATTTATGCATCTGTTAAAAAAACCGGAAGATTAATTATCTTACAAGAAGATAGCCTTTTTGGAAGTATTTCTAGCGATATAGCAGCCTTAGTAACAGAAAATTGTTTTACTTATTTAGATGCGCCAATAAAAAGAGTCGCAAGTATAGAAACTCCTATTCCTTTTGCCTCGCATTTAGAACAAAATTATCTTCCAAAAAATAGATTTGAGTTTGTATTAAAAGAATTATTAGATTACTAAAATTAAAAAGGTTTTTACTTTATAGTTTATATTGTATATTTCGAAAAAAAATATAATGATAAGGGGCGTAAAGTGTAAATTAAGTTTTTCTTTTCTTTTTTTCTCTTTTTTTGTGTACAGTCAAGATAATGATAGTACCTGGGAGGTAGAAGCTATAAGTAATGTATCAGAAGTAAAAGAAAGTGAAGAAGAAACTGAAAAATCTTCTTCTATTTTTAAATTTGAGCCAGACTATTTAGATACTGTAGAAGAAGATAAAGTAACCCAAAAAAGGAATAGAGAAATTTTAGATACCTTATCTATTTCGGAAAGAAAAAGAAAGCGTTTGCTAAAAAAAGTTTTTACTAAAAATTTCTACGAAGATTTATCTAGAGTAGCAGACATTAAGTTTGAAGATCAAGAATAACACTACACTACAATAATTTTATAAGTATCGATAAACTAAGAAGAAAAATCGATAAAAAGTTTTTGTTATCTATTATAGTATTTGTTTAAAAATAAATTTGCTAAATTTATGCTAGACACTATACGAGATTACATATGAAAACTATTAAATATTGGGCAATAGGCTTATGTCTTGTTGCTACAAGTGCTTTATCTGCACAAGAAAAACAAGACAAAGATTCTTTAAAGAAAGCAGCTTTAGAAAGAGAAGCTTTAGAAAAAGAAGCACTACTAGAAAAAAATAAAGAATACCAAGAAGAAAGTATTAGTAACATTAAGATTACTAAATATACGGTAATGTCTAAATTTGAGCCAGACTATGTTGATACTCCTGAAGAACGTATAGAGCAAAAAAAACAACGTATTGTTGACGCGTATACAAAAAAAGGAATTTTAGATACAATGAAAATATCTGATCGTAAAAGAAAAAAATTAATTAAAGATTTAAGTACTTCTCCTTTTTCTAGTCGTCTTTCTAAGACAGTTGTTGTAGATACCGAATTCCAAGACGAAGAATAATAGTATACTTACTTATTAGATAAAAAAAACGCGCTAATTAGCGCGTTTTCATTTTAGCCTTTCTTTTTTGGAGTTGCCTTTCTAAATCTGTAATAGAATATGCAATTGAAGTTTCAAAATTTGCATTGCTAGATTCTGAAAACAAAGTAGCTCCAGGTGTGTTTAATCGAATGTTACAGATAAACCCAGTGTTAGGGTCAGAGGTATTCTCAGTTTTAAAAAACACATCTATATTTACAATAAAATCAAACTTATCAATTAGTTTTTGTAATTTTTCGGCAGCCATAATCTCAAGACGGTTACTGGCTTTAACATCATCATATTCAAAATTTATATTCATAAGTATTTATATTTCTTTTTTATTAAGATACAACTTTTAATACTATTAACAATAGGTTTGTTTTAAGACTTTTTTAGTTTTAAATTTTAATAAATTGTTACGTGCTTATTATGTGTGAGTTAAGTGTTTTTACGAGGTAAACATTCATAGTACATTTATTATAAATTGCATTTGTTATATGTAATTTATAATTTTTTTAAATGATTTTGGATAAAGTAGCTGAAGAAAAACAATTTTTAAGTATAGGTAGTTATTTAGTAAAAATAGAGCGTAGTCATAAGAAAAATTTAGAGTTAAAAAAAAGGCTTAACAGCTACAATTTAGAACCTAATACACGTGAATTATTTTTAGAGTTAGAAAACATAAAATTTAAAATAGAACTACTTCATATTTCTTATTTAAATATAAAAACGGTGTTAAAACAGCCAATAAGTGTTAACGAAACTCATGTAAAAAAAATAAACAAACAATTAGAGGAGTCTAAATTATTAGACAATTGTGTAAATAATTATATAAAAAAACTTAAAGCTACTATTTAGTTTACAGCTATTAATCTTATATCAAATAGTAATACAGAACCAGCAGAAATAGGGCCAATAGTATTGTTACCGTATGCTAAATGTGATGGTATTAAAAGAACGCCTTCACCACCTTCATTAAAATACGGAATTCCCTCTGTCCATCCGGCAATTACTTCGTTTAATCTAAATGTACTTCCATTAGAATCATCACTTTGATCAAAAACAATACCATCTGTAAAATACCCTTTGTATTCTACAGTAACTTCAGAAGTTGCGGTAGGGTTTTCACCTTCTCCAACAGTATTAATTATATAGTACAACCCAGATTCTGTTTTTTGCGCTTCTAAGTTGTTGCTTTCTAAATAAGCAACAATCTCAGCTTCATTCTGAGCAGTATAATCTACAGGTGTTATAGTAAAATTATTGGTCTCGTTACCACAAGAGAATAATAAAAAAAATAGAAAGAAAGCAGTTACGTATTTCATAAAATTATTTTGATAAATATATAAGATTTTTAGAAATCGAAATAACATTTAATAGTTATAAATTTGCTAATTTTTTACTCTTTAGACTTCTGTTTTGTTAATTTTTTAATTACTATACATTAGTAATTTTGGCACCTTTAATACGTTTATTGTAGTTCTATTAAATAATAATTTTATTCTTAGGTAAAGAGACTTTCTTTTATTAAAAAGAAGTAGTTTCGTTACCATAATAAATTATTAAATTCAGATTATTTTACACTTATGCTAAAACCCAATAAGTACTCATTTATAAAACCAGAAAAATTTCCTTTTTTTTATGGTTATGTGGTTCTTTTTATTGGAACAATAGGTGTTTTAGCAAGTGTTCCTGGACAAACAATAGGTGTTTCTGTTTTTACGGATCCCGTAAAAAATGCTTTAGGTTTATCTAGAAACCAATTTAGTAATGCATATATGCTTGGTACATTATTAAGTTCTATGGTAGTTTCTAGAGCAGGAGTATGGTTTGATGCTTATGGAGCAAGATATGTTGCTTTTTTTGCAGCAATACTACTAAGCATAGCATTATTACTGGCATCTTTTTCTGTAGAAATTAGTGCTGCCTTTAAATATTTTTTTAACTCTTCAAGTTGGTTAATATCTTTTATAACCATATCATTTTTATTTTTTTTAATACGTTTTAGTGGCCAAGGTATTTTAACAATGGCATCTAGAAATATGATCATGATATGGTTTAAAAAAAATAGAGGAAAAATAAACTCTATTAGTAGTATTGTGGTTTCTTTAGGATTTTCTAGCTCTCCAATTTTATTAAATAAACTTATTACGGATAATGGTTGGCAGATTAGTTGGCAAATAATGGCGTTATGTTTATTGCTTTTTAGTTTTTGTATTTTACAGTTTTACAGAAATAAGCCCGAAGATTTTAAGTTATTGCCAGATGGTTTTAGTACCCAAAAAAATAGTACAATAATAGAGAATGAGGAGAAAGATTTTACCTTGCAAGAAGCTAAAAACACAAGAGCTTTTTGGATGTTTGGTTTAATGTTAAGTTTTCATAGTTTTTTTTCCACAGGTTTTACTTTTCATGTGGTGTCTATATTTAACACACAGTCTTATTCAAAATCAGAGGCTATAGCTATTTTTTTACCAATTTCAATTATTGCTGTTTTAATATCTGCATTATGTAATATTTTAAGTGATTATGTGCATCATAAAATATACTTGTATGTTATGCTAGGTAGCGGTATTATAGCTTCGTTTGGTATGTTACTACTTGCTAAACCTGTAGGTATTTATATGATAATTGTTGGTATAGGGGTTATGGGAGGCTTATTTACTGTTATTAATGCAGTTACTTGGCCTAAATATTATGGCAGAAAATATTTGGGAACAATTACAGGAAAAATTATGAGTTTTTTAGTAGTGTCAAGTGCTATTGCACCTAGTTTATTTAGCTATTGTTACTCTATTATGGGGTCTTATAGTTATATAAGCTATATAACTTTACTTTTTTTATTTGTAGTAACAATAGGTTCTATAAGGGTAAAAAATCCGCAATAAAATTAGAAAAGTTCTTTTTTTACATTTTCATAGTAAGAATCGCTCACCGCAATTTTTATATCAGAAAGTAATAATTCTCTCCCTTTTAAACTGGTAACTTTTGTTTTATTAATTATATAGGACCGGTGTACTCGCATAAAAATAGAAGAGTCTAAAGATTTTTCTAAAGATTTTAGACTTTGGTGACTCATAATTTTTTTATTTGGAGTATAAAAAATTACATATTCACTATCACTTTCTATATGTGTAATATCTACAAGTTTTAATTTATGTAAATCATATCCAGATTTTACGGTAATAGTTTGATCCGTAAGCGCTATAGTTTTAGCCTGTAATTTATTTACGGCATTTAAAAAGCGCTCAAATGTTATTGGTTTTAATAAATAATCTAAAGCATTAAGCTCAAAACCTTGTAAAGCATATTCGGAATAGGCTGTAGTAAATATTATTTTTGTGGTAGCAGGTATCATTTTAGCAAAATCAGTACCTTTTAATTCGGGCATTTGTATGTCTAAGAAAATTAAATCAATAGTATTCGTTTTAATTGTTTCTAAAGCATCTAAAGGGTTTTCAAATTCTGCTATTAATTGTAAAAAGTCTAATTTTTCTACATAGGTACTAAGTAAAGCTCGTGCCAACTCCTCATCATCTATAATAAGACATTTAAACATTGTATTTTAGATTAAGTTCTACTTTAAATAAATTTTCATTTTCGTAAATTTCTAGACTATGTTTTTCAGGGTATAAAATAGATAATCTTTTCTTTACATTTTCTACTCCAATACCACCAACAGAATCTTTTACAACTTCTTTTTTACCCACAGAATTTTCTATTCTAAAGCTAATACTATCTTTATTTGTGGTAATATTAATTTTTATAAATGTATTGTTTATTTTTTCAATGTTACTGTGTTTAAAGGCATTTTCTACAAAGGGTATTAATAGCATTGGAGCAATATTAATGCTATTGTCAGAAATCATAAAATTTGTTTCTATAGGGTAAGTTTTACTACTTTTTAGCGTAAATAATTTTATATAATCTTCAATATATGTTATTTCTTTAGTAAGAGGAACAAAGGGGCTTTCGCACTCGTACAAAACATACCGTAGCATATCAGATAAGTAACTTATACTTTGTTGCGTTTTAGTAACATTTATAGCAGATAGTGCATAAATATTATTTAAAGAATTAAATAAAAAATGAGGATTTATTTGAGACTTTAAAAGCTTTAATTCTGTTTGTAAATTTTCATTTTTATTAATTGTAATTTCTTCTTCTCTTTTGTGAGTATAAAAGACAAATTCTATAACAGTACCAATAACATAGGTTAATATTAAAAACATTGCATTTGCAAGTAATCTTGATGGTGGCCTATGTGATCTACCATTAACTCTTTCTCCAATTCTTTCTGCAAATCTTTCATTTTCAATACGT
Organism: uncultured Maribacter sp.; assembly: GCA_947504045.1. Classification (GTDB taxonomy): domain Bacteria; phylum Bacteroidota; class Bacteroidia; order Flavobacteriales; family Flavobacteriaceae; genus Maribacter_B. Next base: position 301,330 of record CANNFY010000002.1, on the reverse strand, counting down.
GGCGGTTTAGGAAATTCATCCGGAAATGGCATAGGAGTATTTTTAATAGGTATATAGGAGGCGTATGTAAATAAAACTATTGCGGCAAAAGAAATCACCAAAAACAATCCATATTTTTTTTGAAATAAGAAAAAAGGAACATTGTAATAAATTAAAAGATTTAGTAGTCCTATTTGTGCTATATAAACATATATATTTTCGTTAATAAAATTGGTGCTAAAATATTGTTGCGCCCAAAATAATAACCAGATAAATAACCAAATAAGAATTTGAGTTAGAAGCCTTTTAAATGTATTCATATAACAAATAAAGTAAAAAAATAACAAGCAATATTTAAAATAAGACGATATAAAACCCAATAAAATAGGCATTCAAATAGTAAAAAACCCTTTTTACAGAAAACCTATCTTGGTTTACTGAATATCAAATATTTGTGGCTAACCTTTTTATAAATTTGGAGTTGTATATATAAAATAAAAGATAATATTATGATAATAGGTAAAATTATAAAAGGTGTATTTTTTAGCGCCATTTTGCTTTTAGGTATTGTTTCTTGCCGAGATTCTAAACCTAAGAAAGACGCTAAAAAAGAGGGTGTAACCAAAAAAGAAAATATGCAAAGACCTCCAAAAAATGAAAATTTTAAAAAACCACCGTCTTTTAGTCAATTACTAGAAGATATGGATGCTAATAATGATGGTAAATTATCCGAACAAGAAATTAAGGGGCCATTAAAAAATGATTTTTCTACTGTAGATAAAAATGAAGATGGATTTATAACCGAAGAAGAGTTTAAAAATGCTCCTAAACCAAGAGAAGGAGAAAGAGACGAGAATAGAGAGGATTATAGAGAGGATCATAGAGAAGAAGAATAATTAAAATATAAAGTATGAAAAACATGACTAAAAATAACTTTTTGCAAAGAGGATTACTTTTTTTAATAGTTGTAAGTTTTATTGCTTGCAGTACAGATGGTGAAAGTTCTTCGGAGGAGAATAATCAAGAAGATACAAGTGATGAAACCGCTGTAACAGAATTACATGCTGCTTATGCTGCATTTAACCAAGATGCTACAGATATTTATTTATCAGATAATGGAACTACAGTAACTATAGAAACTACAGGTCTACCAGATCACGAAACTGTATATTGGGGAGAAGGTAATGATTTGTATAGAGAAGAACCAGATGTGCAATTAACTCCAAGTATTATGTCTAGTAATAATAATGCTGTAACTATAACAGTGGATGCTAGCCCTAATTTAACAGGAAGTACTGTTAATACAAATTTTGATACCATTGGTATTGCTGTAAGTGGTGCTTCTATTTTTAATGATCAAGAAGGTGGTGGTGCTTTAGATGCAGCAGCAGGTAGTTTAGATTGGACAGGTGCACATATTGGACCAGGTGTATACCATTACCATTTAGAACCTGTAGCTTTTTCTAATGATGATGATAACTTAGTTGGTATTTTATTAGATGGTGTGTTTTTATATGGAAGAAAATGTAATTCTACCGGAGATTATCCAACAGATTTAGATGCTTCTGGTGGGCATACAACTACCACACAATATACTAATGGAGAGGAAGAATACCACTACCATATAATAAATGAGCTTTATTCTAACACAGGGTCTTATATTGCTTTTGCAGGCCCTTACCAAGGATATTAATTATGAAAGTAAGACTGTTCTTTTTTTACCTTTTAATTGTTTTTACAGCTTGTAATAAAAAAACAAATGTGCCAAAACAAGATTTTGCTACAATTAATAATAAAAAAGAAATAGTAGTAATTAACCCTTTAGAGGTAGAAAAAGACAGTTTAATTTTAGATGGCAACAAAGGGGTTTGGTATTATAAGAACAAACCTTTTTCTGGCTTTGCAGTACGTTTTTTTAAAGACCAAAACATACAAGAAAAGATAGGTTTTTATAATGGAAAAAAAGAAGGTGTTGCCAAATTGTGGTTTGCAAACGGGAATCTTAAATTAGAATCCCATTACACAAAAAATAAACTAATAGGTAGCTATAAATCTTGGTGGGAAAATGGAGTTTTAGCTTCTGAAATATATTATAAAGAAGGAAAAAAACATGGTGTTGAAAAAAGATGGTATCCTACAGGAGTTTTAGCAAAAGAGAGAAACTTAGTAAATGGTTTTGAAGAAGGGTTACAAAAGGCATGGCTTCAAAATGGAAAACTCTATGTTAATTATGAAGCTAAAAATGGTCGAATTTTTGGAATGAGAAGAGCAAACTCTTGTTACCAATTAGAAAACGAAGTAGTAATTAGAAATTAAAAAATAAGATGAAGTATTATTTAATTCTATTAGCGCTAGTACTTGTAAACTGTACAACTAAAGTTAAAAAAGAAAATATAAAAGTTGTAGAAAATAGTAGAGTAAACTATTTACCGTATTATAACGATGCTACTTTTACACCTAATTGGATAACACCTAATACATTAGAAGAAAAAGAGTTTCATAAAATTCCAGAATTTTCTCTAACCAATCAGTTAGGTAATACTGTAACCAATAAAACTTTTACGAATAAAATTTTTATAGCAGATTTCTTTTTTACTAGCTGTCCGGGTATTTGTCCAAAAATGACAGATAATATGTTTAAAATACAAGAAGAATTTAAAAACGATTCGGAAATTCTTTTACTTTCTCATTCTGTTACGCCATCTATAGACTCTGTTTCGGTATTAAAAACATATGCAGACAACCATAATGTAGAAAATAATAAATGGCATTTGGTTACAGGTTCTAAAGAACAAATTTATGACTTAGGCAGAAACCATTATTTTGTAGAAAATGATTTAGGTGTAACCAAAAGTATAGATGATTTTTTACACACAGAAAATTTTCTTCTAATAGATAAAAACAAACATATTAGAGGTATTTATAACGGTTTAAATAGAGCTTCTGTAGCACAATTAATTACAGATATAAAAGCATTAAAAAAAGAAGGCTAGTTTTAACTGTTTTGCATTAGTATAAAATAAAATTTGATGAAATTAAACTATAAAAAAGTATCATTTACACTATACACAATATTATTTTTAGGTCTGTATAGCTGTTATGCTCAAACACCAAAAGAGGAAAAAAATAGTGAAGATAATATTGCATATAGCAGTACATCTGACAAAGACAATATTTATGTAGAGCTTAGCACTAGCAATGTTCCTACTATGTTATCTATGTTACATCGTGGTTTTTATGTGTATTTTGATGTAAAAGGGAAGAAAAAAAGAAACATATCTGTACAATATCCTTCAGAGGTTACACAAATGCAAAGACAATCTCCAAGAAAAAGCAGAGATAATAATACAGAACAAGAAAGAGGAGAAAGGGAAGAAGGAGAAAGAAAAGGCCCAGACATTTCTACTTTATTAACCCAAATGCCCAGAAAAGCAAATTATAATACCCCCAATTCTGAAGAAGAATTTCATTTAGATATTAATAGTTTAGGTATTAAAATTAGTTATAGTTATAATGCTGAGGATAATATTTTACAATACAACCTAGCAATACCTAAGAAAAGAATATCAGATATACCTTCTAAATTACCCAAATTAAGTATAGGTGTAGTAACTTCTAAGATGGAAAATGAGGAGAAAGAGTCTCCTAATGTTAGTTTTGGCGGTGGTGGTCAAGGTAGCAGAGGAGGAGGCGGTCGTGGAGGCCAAGGCGGCCCACCTGGCGGTGGTCAAGGCGGTGGTCAAGGTGGCCGTGGAGGTTCTCAAACAGGGCAACCACAAAGAGAAAGGCCACAAGAAATAAACTTAAATATTTGGTTTAAGGCAAACCTTGTAGAGTAATACGTATCTCTTTTATTATTTTGACGAAAATCTCATCTATAAAAAAAGCTTTTCTGTATAGAAAATAACTTCATCCGTCTATTTTACTTTAATAAGATGGTATATAATTTCAATTTTGAAGTGTTAATTAAAACAACTACAAATGAAATTATATGTACTACTTGTAAGTTTTTTATATGTGCAGTTAAGTTTAGCGCAAGAAACTTTATCTAATACATCTTCAAAAATATGGTCTTTAGAAGATTGTATAGCGTATGCCTTAGATAATAATATTACGGTTAAGGATGTTGTAATAAACAAAAATATAGCAGAAGTAGATTATAACACTGCAAAATCTTCTAGATTACCTAATTTGTTTGGTAGCGCTTCACAGAATTTTTCTAATGGTAATACTATTGATCCTATTACTAGCGATTTTGTGTCGGATCAAATACATAGTACAAATCTTGCACTAAGTAGTTCTATGACGGTGTATCAAGGAAACCAAATAAACAATCAGATACAGCAGAATAAATTATTATTTGAACAAAGTATTTTTCAAGAAGAAGTAGAAAAAAATAATATAGTTCTAAACATTTTAGAAGTTTATCTACAAAGTTTATATAGTAAAGAAAATATTACTATTGCCGAAAACAATTTTAAAGCCTCCGAAAAAGAAGTGCTTAGAGCAGAAGCAAGGTTAGCTGCTGGTACAATTGCATTGAGCGATTTAACCGAAGCACAAAGCCAAGCAGCAACAAATAAGTACAATATAATTACGGCCAAAAATGAATATGAACAGTATATTATAGAGCTTAAGCAGTTGTTAGAACTACCTCCGTTAGAAACAATAGAAATAGAAACTATTGATGATAATATAGACCTAATAAACTTAGAGCTTAATAAAACAACAGTGTATAAAAATGCTTTAGATTTTTTACCAGAAATACAAGCAAGCAATCTTAATATAGAAGCAAATAAAAAAGAATACAATATTGCAAAAGGAGGATATTTACCAACATTGTCTTTAACAGGAAGTATTGGTTCTGGATATACTAGTGTAAATGATAACACATTTTCGGACCAATTTAATGTAAACTTTAATCAAAGAATTGGAGTGTCTTTAAGTGTTCCAATATTTAATAGAAATGCAACAAAAGCAGCTGTAAAAACAGCAACTTTAAATATAGAAAAAGCAGAACTACAAAAAGAAGCTGTAGAAAAAGAAATATTTAAAAAAGTAGAAACAGCATACCAAAATGCACTTTCTGCCCAAGAACAAGTTTTGGCTTCAGAGGCATCAAAAGAAGCGGCGGAACAATCGTATAAATTGGCCCAAAAAAAATACGAATTAGGAGATTTAAGTACAACAGATTTAGTAATAAGTCAAAACACCTATACCGGTGCACAACAGAATTATTTACAGGCTAAATATTTAAATATTTTATACCATCAATTACTACAATTTTATCAAGGAAACGATATCAAACTTTAATACAATATAATCATGAAAAATAAAAAAAACATTATAATAGCTAGTGGTGTACTTATTGTACTTGCTATAGCTGCTTTTAGTTTTATAAAGGGTGATGATGCTATTATTATAGAACCTAAAATAGTAGCTGCTAAAACAGGAAACGTTACTACTATGGTAACTGCAACAGGTACTATAGAACCTATTACCCAAGTAGATGTAGGAACACAGGTTTCTGGTGTAGTAGAAAAAATATATGTAGACTACAATAGTATTGTTAAAGAAGGGCAATTAATTGCCGAATTAGATAAAACAAACTTAAAAGCAGCAAAAACGCAAGCTCAGGCTTCATATGATAATGCTATAAGCCAAAGAAATTACACAAAAACAATTTTTGAAAGGCAAAAAACATTGTTTGATAATCAGGTTATTAGTAAATCTGATTATGATGATGCTTTTTATAATTACGAAACAGCAAAAGGTACTGTAACACAACGTTTATCCGACTTACAGTCGGCTAAAACAAATTTAGAATATGCTAATATATATTCGCCTATAAATGGGGTTGTATTGTCTAGAGATATTGATGAAGGCCAAACTGTTGCAGCAAGTTATAGTACACCAACTTTATTTACCATAGCCCAAGATTTAAAAGAAATGCAAGTAGAGGCAGATGTAGATGAAGCTGATATAGGAAATGTTAAAGAAGGCCAACGAGTAACTTTTACAGTAGATGCATATATTGGAGATACTTTTGAAGGGCAAGTAACACAAGTACGTTTAGATCCTACGGTAACTTCTAACGTAGTAACATATACGGTAGTAATAAAGGCAGATAACCCTGAATTAAAGTTAAAACCAGGTTTAACAGCTACAATATCTATTTATACACTAGAGCTAAACAATGTGTTAACAGCAGAAGCAAAAGCAATAAACTTTACTCCTGAACAGCAAGTTTTATCTACGTATAATATGCATCACAATTTAACTAATAACGAACCTAGTATATCTGCTAAAGAAAATACTGTTTGGGTATTAAATAAAGATAAAAGTATAACCCCAAAAAAGGTAAAATTAGGCGCTAGTGATGGGGTACAGGTAGAGGTATTAAGTGGAATTTCTGCTGGAGATAAATTAGTGTATAGTTTAAAAGGAATATCCAAATCTGGTTCCAGTGTTCCAGGTGGTCCTGGAGGTTCAAACGAAAGTCCGTTTATGCCAAAACCACCAGGAAGTAAAAAATAAAAAAGCCATGAACAAGGAAATTATAAAAATACAAGACCTAAAACGAGAGTTTACAATGGGTAACGAAACAGTACACGCCTTAAAAGGAATTTCATTTACTATAAAAGAAGGCGAGTTTGTTACCATTATGGGATCTAGTGGATCGGGTAAAAGTACCATGTTAAATATACTAGGGTGTTTAGATCAACCTACATCTGGAACTTATGAGATTGATAATGTTAGTGTTAAAGATTTGAGTAGAAATGAACTAGCAACTATACGAAATGAAAAAATTGGCTTTATTTTTCAATCCTATAATTTATTGGCAAGAACTTCTGCCATAGAAAATGTAGAACTACCTCTTTTGTACAATAGCAAAGTTTCTACAGAAGAACGAAGAAAAAGAGCTATTAAAGCTTTGAAAATGGTGGGTTTAGGAGATAGGCTAGATCATACGCCAGCACAATTATCTGGTGGGCAACAACAGCGTGTAGCAATTGCTAGATCTTTAGTTAATAATCCAGTTATGATACTTGCAGATGAGGCAACAGGAAATTTAGATACTAAAACTTCTTACGAAATAATGTCTTTATTTCAAGACTTAAACAAACAAGGTATTACAATAACCTTTGTAACTCACGAGCCCGATATTGCCACCTTTAGTAGTCGTACTGTAGTATTAAAAGACGGTAATATTATTCAGGATACCATAAATAACAATATACAATCTGCTGCTGTAGAATTAGCCAAATTGCCTAATGAAAACCATTAATTATGAGACTATTAAATTTATTTAAAATAGCATTTAAAGCAATTATTCTAAACAAAACTAGAACATTGCTAACTATGTTAGGTATTATTATAGGAGTAGCGTCTGTAATTGCTATGTTAGCAATTGGTGAAGGTTCTAAAGAAAGTATCCGTTCTACTATTTCTAGTATGGGATCTAATATGATAACTATACGACCAGGAGCAGATAGCAGAGGGCCGGCTAGAGGAAGTGGAGGCGATGTTCAAACTCTTGTTTTTAAAGATTATGAAGAAATAAAAAATAATACAAAACTTATTAATTACATAACCCCTGTGGTAAATGGAGGTGGACAGGTAATTAATGGATCTAATAACTGGCCTAGTACTATTTATGGCGTAAATCCTGATTATTTAAAAATTAAAGTAGTAGACTTACAAAGTGGTAGTATGTTTACAGATAATGATGTAAAAACGGCTTCTAAAGTTGCATTAATTGGCCAAACCGTTGTAGATAATGTTTTTCCTGATGGTAGAGAACCTGTAGGACAAATGATTCGTTTTAATAACATACCATTTAAAGTTATTGGAGTATTAGAAGAAAAAGGTGAAAATACCTTTGGTCAAGATCAAGATGACGTGGTTATTGCACCATATACTACAGTACAAAAAAGAATTTTAGCCATAGATTACCTTAATCAAATAATGGCATCTGCAATAAGCGAAGATGATGCTCCAGATGCAGTAGTTGAAGTTACAGATATTTTACGAAGCCAACACAAACTATCCTTAGCAGAAGAGGATGATTTTAGTGTGCGATCTATGGAAGAATTAATTTCTACCTTTAGTTCTACAAGTGAAATGCTTACAATATTATTGGTAGCAGTAGCAAGTATATCTTTATTAATAGGAGGTATTGGTATTATGAATATTATGTATGTTTCCGTAAAAGAACGTACCAAAGAAATAGGTTTACGTATGGCAGTAGGTGGTAAAGGAGCAGATATATTAATGCAATTTTTAATTGAAGCTATATTAATTAGTTTAACAGGAGGGCTGTTAGGCGTAATCTTAGGTTTAGGAGCCACTGTTTTTATAGAAAAATTCTTAAATTGGCCTACAAGTGTTGCTATTTACTCTATAATAGTATCTTTTGCCGTTTGTGCTATAACAGGCATCTTTTTTGGATGGTATCCAGCAAGAAAAGCATCTGCGTTAGATCCTATTACGGCATTACGTTATGAATAAATTAAATCCAAATAAAATGAAAAAAAATAAAGATTTAGGTTTACTACTTTTAAGAGTAACTGTGGCAGGTTTAATGTTGTTTCATGGTGTAGCAAAATTATCACATTTAGATGGTATTAAAAATATGCTATCTGGCCTTGGCTTGCCAGAAATAATGGCATATGGGGTGTATATTACAGAGCTAATTGCACCAATACTTATAATTATAGGTTTTAGAACAAGAATAGCTTCTGTTGTGTTTTTCTTTGGTATGATAGCTGCTTTATTAATGGCACATTCTGATAATATGTTTGCGCTAACTAAATCTGGTGGTTTAGGAATAGAGCTAATAGTATTATATGCTTTTGGAGGATTAAGCTTGTTTTTTACAGGCGCTGGTAAATATGCAGTTTCTACAACAAATATTTGGGATTAATTTAAATGCAGAAGAATAGAAACATAACATTTTTATCGCACATACTAGTATGGTTTGTATTATTTAGTATGCCATATTTATTATCCTATGGGCAAGAGCAAGATATGAATAGAGTTATTATTCATTTTTGGTTGCCCTTATTATTGTCTGCGATTCTTTTTTATTTTAATTTTTTTGTATTAATTGATAAATATTTATTCACTAAAAAAACCTTTTGGTTTGCACTTATAAATCTAATAATCATCTCTTTATTTATTTTTTTTAAAGAAAGTATTGAAGAAACTTATTTTCAAGATTTAATTAGTTCTAGACCCAAAAGTAAAACTAATTCTGGGCCTCCATTTAAAATGTTTATTTATGTGCAAATGGTATCATATATGGCACCTTTATTATTTTCTATAGCTGTAAAAACAACAAAAAGATGGGTACAAACAGAAGCAGAGCATAAAGAGGCTACAAATTTTAAATTACAATCAGAATTGCAGCATTTGCATTACCAATTGCAACCACATTTCTTTTTTAACTCTTTAAATAATATATATGCAATGGTAGATATTTCGCCAGAGCAGGCAAAAACATCTATACATAGCCTTAGTAAACTTATGCGCTATATGTTATATGAAACCAATGTAGAATTAGTTTCTTTATCTAAAGAGATAGATTTTATGAAAAAGTATATTAATTTAATGAAACTAAGGGTGTCTAATAAAACTACCGTTAATTATTCTTTTCCAGAACAAGAAACGGGTATTAAAATAGCTCCATTACTATTTATATCACTAATAGAAAATGCTTTTAAACACGGTGTTTCTGCAAGTAAAGAAAGTGAAATTAATATACGTATGAGTTGCACAGAAAAAAAGGTTCTGTTTATAATTGAGAATGCAAATTTTCCTAAAAAAACAGAAGATAAAAGTGGTTCTGGAATAGGAATTCCTAATATAAAAAAGCGTTTAGCTTTATTATATCCAGATAAAAATAACTTTAAAACTTTAATAAAAGACAATCAATTTATAGCACATTTAGAAATTGAAACAGACTAGAGTATGAGCGGCATAAAAATTACTTGTGTTATTGTAGATGATGAGCCAATGGCTTTAAATTTGGTAGAAAGTTATGTAGATAAAACGCCGTTTTTAGAGCTTAAGAAAAAGTGTAGTAGTGCCATAGAGGCAATGGAATATATTAAAAAAGAACCAGTAGATTTGTTGTTTTTAGACATACAAATGCCAGATTTAACGGGTATTGCGTTTTCTAAAATGTTGCCAGAAAAATCTAGAGTTATTTTTACAACCGCTTTTGATCAATATGCTTTAGAAGGATTTAAAGTAGAAGCTTTAGATTATTTATTAAAACCTTTTGATTATGCAGAGTTTCTTACCGCAGCAAATAAGGCAAATACTTGGTTTAGTCTTGTAAAAGCAGAAAAATCAAATGTAGTTTCTGCAGAAAAGGAATTTCTTTTTGTAAAATCGGAATACAAACAACTGCGTATTAAACTTGCTGATGTATTGTATTTTGAAGGCTTAAAAGATTATATTAAAATATGGTTAAAAGATAATCCTAAGCCTATTTTAACTTTAATGAGTTTGAAGTCTTTAGAAGAAGAGCTTCCTGCTACTCATTTTATGCGTGTGCACCGTTCATTTATAATATCTTTAAAAAATATTGAAGTTATAGAGCGTAGCCAAATAGTAATAAAAAAACAACGCATTACTGTTTCTGAACAGTATAAAACTAAATTTTTAGAGTATATCAACTCAAATTCTTTAAACCTATAATTTAGATACTATTTATTGTAATACGTATTACTTTCCCCAACATTAACATGAAAATTTTTCGTAAGCTAAGAAAAAACCTAATAGCCTTAGGTAAATTTAAATCCTATTTAATTTACGCTCTAGGAGAAATTGTATTAATTGTAATAGGTATATCTATTGCCTGGAAGATTAATGATTTAAATGATATTAGAAAAAATAAAATAGTAGAGCAAAAAATATACACCAATTTAAGTGTAGAATTACAAACTAATTTAAGGTTGTTAAAAGGTATTGTTGAGCAAAAGCAAGAAACTATTGTGTATTTAGAAAATACCCTAAAATATGTTGGGGTATCTCCTCAGAAAATAACCCAAGGCGCTAAGGATACTATTATAAATTTACACAATAAGCAAGTAAATTTACTAGAAAGCTCTATTAACTCTATTGTAAATACGAACCGTTTTGAATTTATAGAAAGCACCGAGTTAAAAGACTTAATTGTGTTATACCCCTCTAAAATAGATGCGTATAAACAACAAGATGAAAAAATTAAAACGATAATAGCAAATAGGATAAAACCAATTATAGAAAAGTATATTTCTTTAACCGATATGTTACCAAATAATAATGTAAACTATAAACATATAAAAGAATTTTCCTTTAAATCTGATTACCAAGCATTGTTAGAAAATAAAGAATATCAAAACAGTATTTTGGATCGTTTGTTACAAACCAAAATACAGCTTACAAATGCTAAAACTTTGCAAGGAAAAACAAAAATTTTAATTAAAGAGTTGGATATAGAATTAAACTAACTTTATAATAAAGGTGGTTTATAAGTTTTTTTGCTTAAAAAAACAGTTTACATTACGTCTATAAATAAGCCTTGTTTAGATGTAAATTTTGGTGGTTTGTATATTAATTTTTCACATAGACTTAAATGTAATTACCTTTGTTTTATCCTATAAATATAAAACATGAAAAAAGTTACACTACCATTATTTTTAGCCGTTACAATGTTTAGCTGCAATAGTACAAAAAGCGTTAATACATCTAGTTTGTCAAGTGCTACAACACTATTAAGTTCTTTAAGTTCAAACTCTACTGTAGAGCAAATTTCTAGTCTTTTTAGTTTGTTAGACAGTAATAAAGATGCATCAATTAGTTCTTCAGAAGCAATTGGTTCTGTGTCAGAAAATTTTAATGTTTTAGACACCGATAATAGTTCAGGTCTAAATCTTACAGAGTTAACAGGCTTGTTAGATATTTTAAAATAAAATTTTATTTGAGTTAGTAATAAACAAGGTGTCGTACTTATAAACGATACCTTGTTTTTTTTTTAAATATGTAGTTTTAAATATATTTCTTCTATAAAATCGGGGAGTTCGTAGATACAATCGTAGTAAACTTCTAATTGTCTTTTTTTTAAAATAAAATAAAAATAAATTTAAACCATCGGAACTAAATTTAGTCTTACTATTAAACAGTAAAGAAGTTAAATTATTAAAAACTAAAAATTATGAAAACAATTATAAAAACATATGTAGTGCCAGCTTTATTTTTATTTGCTATAACTACACAAGTATCAGCACAAACACGTAATACTAAAACAAATAATAAGAAAACAACAACTACAAGAACAACAACAACTAGAACAACTACAACAAATAGAACTACTAAAAAAATACCTAGTTCTAAAGTAACTTATAAAACACAAAAAAAGAAAGTTGTAGCTGTTAGAAATGTACCTTCTAGTAGAACTGTTATTAACCATAAAGGACAAAATTATTATTACGCAAATAATAAATATTACACACAATCTAGAGGGCGTTATATTGCTATTGCACCAAAAGTAGGATTTAGAATAAGTGTATTACCTCCTAATTTTAGAAGAGTACGTTTTAACAATCGTAACTATTTTAATGTACAAGGTATATTTTACACGCAAATTAATAATGAATATGAGGTTGTAGATCCAGAAATTGGAACAATTGTATATGAGCTTCCAGATGATTATGAAAAAGTAATTATAGACGGACAAACATTATATGAGTATGCTAATGTTTTATATGAAAAAATACAATACGATGGTACTAGAGCTTATGAAGTTGTTGGTATTATTGAGATGAATTAATTAGAGTTTGTTTTGAGTTAGTAAGTAGAAAAGGAGGATAATTTTAAAATTATCCTCCTTTTTATTTTTGTTAGAAAAACCACGTAAAGCTATGCTTCTACATTACCAAGAATATCTGCCATTTCTAGGTTTTCGTTCATGCTAAGCGATACTGGTACAGAGTCTTTTAAGGCGGTAAACTTTTTTACACGCTCTATATCATCTTCTTCTCCAGAAAAGTACGGAAAAACATCTATTATTGGAGATTCTGAAATTGCAGGAATACTAAATTCTCCTAAACTATCTTTCATTATTTCAAAAGTATTTTCGTAAGCTTCTTTTACATTATTCCCTTGTACTAATAAATATAAATTTGTTTTACGTTCTTTTCCACTTTCTTCATCAAAAGCTATAAGAGAAACTTTAGCCTTAAACCATCTATCTGAATTTTCAAAAGGATGTATTTCGGCATAGTTGGCAACTTTAATGTTTGTTATTTTAATTTCCTCGTTATCACTTAAATAGGCTGCCATTTCTTGAGTAATTCTACTTTCTGCTTCGGTATAAGAAATTGCATCTACCAAAAAAGGTTCTGTCTTAACTTTCTGAGCACCAGAAGTTTCATCAATTTTTCTATATTTTACTTTACACTCATACCAAGTTGCACTCATATTTTCAGTTTTTTTTAAGGTTTCAAATATAGGTTATCACCATAGATTAAGATATTACTAATACATTTTTTATTGTGCTATTTTATTTATAAATACAGTAACATAAAAAGCACCCAAAAGTTTAAAACTTAAGAGTGCTTTAAAAAACAATAAAACAAAAACTTAATTGTTACCAGAGGTTAAGTCAAAATTATTTACTGCATCAGATATTTCATATCCAAGTCTTAACCCTTCGGTACAATCCATTCTTATGTGTACACCTAAAGGTATACGAGAAAATGCATTTTCTTCTGCCATTTCTGAAAATGTACTAAATTGTCTTGGTGTGCCTAAAAAGTCTGTACGTCCTTCGTGTGATCTGTCTGTAAAATTAGTGTCATCTCCAAAAAGGTCTATAAAAACCCCTCCAGCTGCTGAAGCAAAAGTAGAATGCCCAGATGGGTAGCCAGGAAAAGAAGGGTTTGGCCAAGAAATAAATGTAAACAAATTAGTTTGGTAATCTGGGTCTATAAATTCTTGTATATATACACTAGGACGCATAACCATATAATTGTATTTATCATCCCAAGAAGATACCGCAGCATCATTAATTGCAAAACCTACTTTTAATAGCATAGCTAAAGATTCTTCTAAACTAAGATCATAATGCTCTATAAGTTGTGCTGCTATAGAAATTTGTCTACCTGGTGGGCTCATCATAAGTCCTTCTACATCATCAGACCAAAATTCTGCAATCCATAAATCTTCATTTCTTTCTTCTCTAGCAGTATTATTTGTTTCATACACTTCGAGCATTTGTTCGTAATAGCCACTATTAGTGTTTTCGCTATAGTCATCTGTAGGAGGTACAGAGCTGGTTTCATCTGCAGAGATTACAAATGTTCTTACAGACTCCCAGTAAGGAAACCAAGCGCGTTCAGCATCTGCACTATAGGTCCAAAAACCTTCGCCAACTGGTGGCTCGTAAGAATCTGGTTGTGGATCTTCAATTTGTTCTTCTGCTTCATCATCTGTTTGGCTATATGCAATAATACGGTTTGCAACATATCTTCCCCAATCTTTAGAATCGTCTATTACGTCGTTAGATACGCCATCTTCTAATTCTTCTTCTTTTTCGTTTTCTAAACTATTAATTCCAGAATTAATATTACGAGGAACGTTATATAAAAAATGATCTAGAACACTAGCATAGCAAGCATTTAATGCAATTGCAACATTAACATCATCTTCTCTTTGGTTTGCATTTATATTTAAACCGTTTAACCTACTTGTATTAGAAGTGTAATTGGGCATATCTGCAACAGCAGTTTCATATGCTGCTAAATTTATATAAGCAATGGCTCTAGCTGTAGCGTTAGGGCGCATACCAGTTGCATACCTATCTAATTCTAAAAATAATTCGCTCCATTCTACAACTAATTCGCTAGTAGAATCGGTCATATTCATTTGTTCTCCAAATCTATTGGTATTGCCATTATTATCTGTTTCTTCTTCCTCTGAAGTATCTACTTGATCAATATCAATAACTTCATCTAATTCATCCGTTGCACAAGATTGAAATAAAAATATTGCTACTAAAATAGCAATGGACCATTTAAAATCTATTTTCCTCATAATTGAAATTTATATTAGGTTAATGTTTAATTCAAGGTTAATTTTTTATAACCTTTCTTCTAATACGTTTATGAGGTTGTATTACCCAACCCTCTTATTAAAAAAAAATAAAAGGGGAGAGGTTTAGTAAATAATAAGAAGTCTAATTTTGTTATTTAAAACTGTATACTTAGTTGTAAATTAGGAGAAAAGCCAATTCCTTTTCTATAGAGAGAATTGTTTGATGGAGCGTTTTGAAAAATATTTACAATATTATCTTGGTCATAAATATTTACTAAAGATAAACCTATAGTGCTTTTTAATTTATTTGAAGTATTAAAAAAGGAATAAGCAATAGTTGCATCTAATTGGTGTTGGCTAGGAAAACGCGAGGTATATTCTAAAGGTTGGTTTTCTTGCCCTAAGCCATAATCAGGAATAACTACTGGCATACCTGAAGAATATGCCCATGTACAAACAAAGTTCCAATGGTCTAAATTTAAAAGTCCGGTTATATTTAAAATATGCCTTTGATCAAAAAATATACTTTCTTGAACTTTGTCAAAATTTGTATTTACATTACTTAACGAGTAACTAACTAATGTTTCTAATTTTCCCCATCTTTTTTTTACAAAAAAATCTAATCCTAAACTTTTTAGTGATCCTGAGCTTTGTGTATCTGTACTAGTTTGTAATGTTACATTATTTGTTTTTCTGTAATATAATTCTAGATCTACTAACCAGTTAGATTTAGTATATAAACCTCCTAACATAGTTTGGTAACTTTCTAATACACTAGTGGTTTTGTCTGGTAAATACCAAAATTGACTATCATTATTAAAATCATCAAAATCGTCTCTTAATTTTTTTTGAATAAATTGATGTGATCGTCCAACAGAAGTTTTTATAATAAAGTTTTTGCCTGCAGGTATGCTTAAAGATAATCTTGGATCTAAATAAACTCTTTTTTTAGGATTATAATAGTCTGCATGTATACCAAATACAGATGTTATTTTTGAGTCCCATTTTTTTGTTGCTGATAAAAAAGAGCTATGAACGGTAGCATCTTGATCATTTCTATTTGTTGTAGCGTTTTGATCAATTCTTTCATCAAAAGTTATGCTATAATCTGTAAACGTATAACCTGTTTCAAAACTTGTAGATGCATTTTTTTGGTATGTAATTTCACTTATAAAACGAGTATCGTTAATAGTATTAATGTATTTTTCAAAGCTAGATCTTTCTGATGCAGAAAAGCCTTCGCTAGTATTAGATATTATTAATGATGATTTGCTAATACGTGTATGCGCACTAAGTTTATCTGAAAATTTACCATCCCATTTTAAGGTTACTCCCCAGTTATCCAAATTTAAATCTCTAAAATCTTTATTGTCTTGTTCCGAATCTTCTAATTGAGCGGATAGGTAATTTTGAATATTAATATAACTTATGCTGGCTTTATTATTTTCGTTTATATCATAAACCAACTTAGAATTGATATCGTAAAATCCTGTTTCTAAATTTTTACTGTTAACATTATCTGCAACAGATTCTAATAAACTTCCTTGAAAATTTAAATTAGATAATGTAGTAAGTTTTGGAGAGTTAAGCCCTGGGTAACTTGATCTTCCTGCTAAACTAAAACCAACTTTATCTTTTATAATGGGCATTTTTGCTGTAACACCAGCAAAAATTGTATTTGCTAAAACTAAAAAGTCTTTAGATTCTGGCACATCATTACTAGTAGTCATGTTAATTAAGCCCCCAACTTTTCCTCCCCAATTTGCTGGTAGAGTATTACGTTGTACTTCTATATGGTTAATTATAGATGGGTTATATGGGGATAGTGTACCATAAAAATGTCCTGTATGGTAAATAGGTATATCATCTATTTGTATTAATGTTTGATCAAAGGTACTACCTCTTAAACTTAAATTACCAGGTTTACCGTTTGGTGTATGCATTCCTGGAATAGTTTTTATAGCATTTAAAATATCATTATCTGTTTCTCCAACTAATAGTTTTAAAAACTTCATATCTACTTGTATACTATGGTCGCTAATTCTGGTATCTATACCTTTTGTAAGGTACTGGGTAACTTGAACTTCATTTAAAAAAATAGTTTTACTTTCTAAAAATAAAGTTTGAGATTGATCCATAAGCTCCTGAGCTTTATAATGCAAACTTTTATAAAAAGGAACCTCTATATGTATAGAGTCTAAAGGAGAAATATTTTGCAGTTTATACACCTCATTTTCTGGGTATATGGTTGTTGGTTGGTCTTTATTTACTTGTACGTTTAAAGAAGATATACGGTCTTCAGATAAAGGGTCAACTACTTTAAAAGAAACACTTTTTCTAACAGGAACAATTAAATAGTTATTTTCTCCACTTTTTTTAAAAGTAATGGGTACTGCTTTATAAATTGTTTGTAAACAAGAGTCTAAAGAGTTACAATCTTCAATAGTATTAAGTGTAATGTTTTCTAAAAAAATAGTATTGTAAGAGAAACTAACACCATATTTTTTTTCTAATTCTGGTAAAATATCTATTAGTTTTAATTGTTGTTCCTGAGAAAAAAGAAGAAATGAACCACAAAAAAAACACCAAATAAAAGTTATACTAATTTTTAGAATATTGTTAACCATATACTGCTAAAATAGTAATTAATAGATAATTATATTTCCGCTTTCTTTAATTGTATAATTTATCTCCATAGTAGTAAAAAGTTCTTCTAAAGCAACTTTTTTATTATTATGATGTATAATTCCGGTAAATTTTTGGTTTTCATATTTTTTAGGAAGAGATAGGTCTAAATTATAATAGCGTTTTAAATCTTGTATTACATTTATAAGTAAAGTGCTTTCGTATTTAGAATAACCTAACATCCAATCTGGCGATGTAATTTGATGTTCTTTTTTTAATAAGGTATTATTTTTTAATATAACACTTTGTCCTTGCTTTAATGTTTGTTTTTTATCTTGATAAGAAACTAAAATAGAACCTTCGTAACAGTAAACAGAAAAGTCTTCTTTTTCTGCTTTTATATTAAATTTAGTTCCTAATACCGTAACTTTTGCTGTTGGTGTTTTTACTACAAAAGGAGCCCCTTTTGTAACATTAAAAAAGGCTTGTCCGGTTAAAGATATATTTCTTTGATCCTCCCAATCTTTTTTATAAAAGGTAACTGCAGAAGCAGCATCTAATTCTACTAAAGATCCATTAGGAAGTTCTATAGACTTTTTTTCTGCAATTTTAGTTGTTTCGGTTACTTTACCAGTATTCATAAAAAACCATAAAGCTCCAAAAGATATTAATAAAGCTATGCTTGCAACCATGCGTAAAAAGTTACGCTTTTTGTTTTTTTCTAGGATTAGAATTTTTTGCTTGTCTTGTTTAAGTTTAGCTAAACCTTCTTCGGTATTAAATGGTTTTACTTTCCAGGTATCTATATCTTCTATAACAGTTTTTAAAGCATCTAATTCTCCTGAAGATTCTAATGCTTCTTTTTCGCTTTGGGTTAAACTATTGTCTAACCATTTAGCTATAAGGTTATTATGTTCTAGTTTTTTACTCACAGTACATATATTACGTTATAAAAAATATTTACCCAACCCATTAAATAGTATATTTTTTTAATTCTGTAATTGATTTTAATTTTAGTAATGCTTTTGCTATACGTTTTTCTACAGCAGTAGTACTAACACCTAACCTTACCGCAATTTCTTTATAAGTAAGTTTATCTATTCTATTTAATAAAAAGGCTTCTCTTTGTTTTTCGGGTAATTCAGAAATAGTTTTCTCTATTTGCAACCTAAACTCTTTAGATCGTAAATGAAAATAGGGGTCTTCTTTATCTGGGGTTATGGTAAGTCCTTTTTCAAATTTTAGAGCAACTTTTTTAGATCGTAACGTATCTATCATTAAATTACTAGAAATTTTATATAAAAAATTTGCAGCAGTTTCATAAATAATAGAGCTGCATTTAGACCAGAGTTTAATAAAGGAATCATGAACAACATCTTCTGCTTGTTTCATATCTCCAAATTTATAATATAGATAGTTTCTTAAGCTTTCTGCATGTGCTTTGTAAATTTGATTATACACCTGTTCATCACAGACCGAAGGTTGTTTGCTCATTACTATCTATTATAAACCCTAAAGATAAGAAAGGATAATTAGTTGTTGTAAAACAGTTTTTAAAAAATAAAATTTAGTGGTTTATTTAGGTGTAGTATATCTAATTATAAGTCCCCAAGTACTTGTACTAAACCGGTTTTACTGCTAAATAATTGGTACTCTGTATCTATTGCTTTTAATTGACTTTCTATTAGTTTTACTTCTCTATAATTTACTAAAAATATAGAGCCTTCTCCTAGAATAAATTTACGTTCTTCGGTTTGCACTAATTTTTTATAATCTAGCACTAAATTTTCTAATATAGTATTTTGTATATCGTACGATTCTATTTCTCTTAGTTTGCTTTCAATTTTATTTTTTAGATTTACTTCTGTTGCAGAAATATCAAATTTTGTGTTTTGTAATTTAATTTTCGCCAATTTTAATTCTCCTCTTTCTTTTCGTAGAAATAGAGGAAAACTAATATTTAATCCGCTTTTATAGTTGGCAGTGTTTAGCGAGTTTAGTTGGTCGTAATCTGGTGTTAAAAAATTATATTCTAAATCTATTTTTGGTAATAAATTATTGGTTTTTAGTCTTTTGTCTACCTTTAAGATTTCTTGTTTAGCTTTTAATTCTACTATTTTAGGATGATTTTCTAAGTTAACATCTTTACTATTTAATATAGAATTATTTAAAACATTATCAATACTACCAAAGGTGTATATGTCTGGTTTTATGTTTGTTTTTAGCTCTATAGGTAAGTTATTTTCTAACCATAAATAATTAGAAAGTTCTAAAGTAGCTTTTATATACCCAATATTAGATTTTTCTAGATCTAGCATTCTGGTTTTGTAGTTTATACTAGCTTCTAAAGTATCTACTGCGGGTTTATCTCCTGCATTAAAACTACTTTTTACATTTTGTAATCTAGTATTAGCATTTTCTAAAAAATCTTGATAAACTAGTTTTGCTTTATAATTTTTTAACCAATTAAAGTATATAATAATAGCATCATAAAGAATATCATTAATCACTAATTTTTGTTTTGCTTGGGCCTGTGTTGTATATAGTTTTGCTTGTTTTAATGTTGCCATTCTTTTGTTGGTAAGCAAACCTTTAGCAAGCGATAAAGATATTCCTGCACTATACAAACCATCTTCCGGAACGTTATATTCTGGATTTAAAAATACACCGCTATTATTTTCATAATTAGCCTTAAACTCTACACCATACCATGTTGGTATTTTAAAAGATGTATTTAGTATGTCATAATATTCTGTTTCTTTAAATTTTTTTCTATCGTAGTCTACTTGTATTTTAGGGTCAAAAGCTCCTCTAGATTTTAATAATTTGGCTTCGCTGTTTGTAGTTATAAGTCTAGCTTGTTTTACAATAGGATGGTATTTTTTTACATACCCTAAATATTCTTCTAAAGACAAAATAGAGTCGTTTTCTTGAGAAAAAAGAAAAGAAGCGTTTAAAATAAATAGTAAAATAAGTATTTTTTGCATTATGCTTTTTTTAATTTTTATAATCCGACTTTTCTGCATTAGGTTGGTAGTAGTTAGGAGGGAAGCTATTTAATTGTCTCCATAACTCAAACCAAATAGAAACGTCTTCTAGTAATGCAATTGTTTTTGCACCAGAACCTACACGTATAGCTTTTGGCCACTCGGCTTCACTTTCATCGGGTACTAGTAAAACACGAAACATTCCATTAGTACTGCTATAGTTTTCAATAGCAATAACTTTTGCGCCATATGTACCATAAGAAACATTTGGCCAGCCACTAAAAACAATTGCAGGCCATCCATCAAATTGTACTCTTACTTTTTCATTTACATGTATTAAAGGAAGGTCTATTGGGCGCACATACATTTCTACCGCTAAATCATAATTAGCAGGCATTATACTTACTAATTGATCTCCTTCTTTAAAGGTTTCTCCAACACCAGATTTTATGGCTTTATTTATATACCCATCTTGCGGAGCAGTAACAAATAATAAACTAGTACGTTTTTGGTAGTTAGCTAAATTAGTTTCTAATTTAGAAACTTCTACCTCTGTATCGTAACCATTAGATTGTGCGGTATATAAATTACTTTGTGCTTTTGCTAGTTTATCGCCATATGTTGCATTAAGCGTAGATATAGAAAGTTGGGCATTTATTGCCTCATTTTTTGAAGTTAAATATTTATTTTCTTGCGATATTAATTTGGCATTTGCCTCTTGTAATTTAGCTCTTTTTTCTTCCACATCTTTAACCGCTTTTAACCCTTCTTCTTGTAGTAATACGGTTCTATTAAATTGTGTATTGGCAATGTTTGCTTTTATTTTAGCTGCTTCTAAATCTATACTATCAGTTTTAATTTTTAAAGCCGTTTGTATTACTTTATTTTTTGCTTGTTTTAATTTTAAATTTAGCTCTTGTTTTAAAGATGATATTTGATTATTTAAAGCTAAAACTTTTCCTTTATACGCTTCTACAGAAGAGGTTTTTGCATTAAGCTGGTTGTCTGTACGCTCAGCAAGTCTTTCATCAAAATACTCACTTTTAACTTCAGATATACGTAGTATGGTATCTCCTTTTTTAACTAAATCTCCTTCTTGTACAAACCACTCTTCAATACGACCAGGAATTTGCGATTGTAAACTTTGCGGACGTTGGTTAGGCTTTAGTGTAGTTACATTACCATTACTTGTAATATTTTGTGTCCATGGTAAAAATAAAATTATGATGAATAGTATTGCAAAAACTAATAAGAAAGTTTTAAAACGCTTATAATACTCTTTTGTAAAAATATCTTTACCAGATTTAAAGCTTTTTAAATCTATGTTTTCTGTAACGTTATTGTGTGATATGTTTAACATAGGGTATTAATTTTTTATAATATTTCCGTTTTTAAGGATAATATGTTTGTTACATTTTTGTTTCCAAGTTTCATTATTACTAACAACAATTAAACTCCAAGAGTGGGATTCTTTTGTTAGAAATTCGATAAGCTTTTTAGCCTCCGTTTTATGAAATTGATCTAGAGGGTCTTCTAATATTAATAATTTTGGTTGCTTTACTATAGCTCTTGCTAAAACTATTTTTTTAGCTGTCGTGTAAGCAATTTGTTTACCTTCTGGCTTTAATATGGTATTTAGACCTTTTGGTTGTTGCTTTAAAAAAGTAGTTAAATCTAAATCTTCAAAAGTTTTATATATAGCATCGTCTGTAATGCTTTTATCGCCAAAAGTTACATTTTCTCTTATAGTACCCTCAAAAGGTGTTTCTTCAGAAAGTGATAATCCTAATAAGGCACGATATTTATTAATATATAAACTTTCTATAGATAGGTTGTTTATATAAATATATCCGGATGTTGGTAATATTACACCAGCAATTAATTGAAATAAACTAGATTTTCCGGAACCACTTTCTCCTTCAACTAATATTCTATCTTTTGGGTTAATAGTAAAAGAAATATTATTTAAAATTGGTTTGTTTCTTTCTTTTACAACATAAGATACTTCTTGGAACTCTATTGTTAGTTCTTTTGTAGTGTCTATAATTTCACCATTTTGAGCCTCCATAGGTTTATCTATAATTTGACCTAATTTTTCAATAGAGGTTAAAACATCATAAAAAGATTCTAATCCTAAAATTAATTTTTCAACAGAATTAATAATCAAAAGAATAATAATTTCTGCGGCAACAAATTGTCCAATATTCATACGTTGTTCTAAAACTAAAAACCCTCCAATTAGTAAAAGTCCTGCAGTTACAAGAACCTTAAAA
This sequence comes from uncultured Maribacter sp., assembly GCA_947504045.1. Lineage (GTDB taxonomy): Bacteria > Bacteroidota > Bacteroidia > Flavobacteriales > Flavobacteriaceae > Maribacter_B. The sequence continues at coordinate 278,382 of CANNFY010000002.1, read as the reverse complement.
CCAATCATTTGTATAAATTGTAGTAATAAAATTTTGAAATGACTTTCTCTTGATTTTAAATAGTGCGTAAGTAAATTATCATTCTTAGACATGGCTAAATTAGTTTTACCAGATAGCTTAAAACTAATTACAGAGCGCGATATTTCTTGCAGCCAATACGCTACTTGGTATTTTATTTTAGATTCACTTAAACTAGTATCTAAACCTCGTTTTGCAGTATATTTAAATACTACATAAATTAATAATAAAAGTAATAAGCCAAAAACTATAAAAAACGGGTGGTAAAATGATAAAAGAATTAAAGCAAATATAATTTGTAGGAATGCAGAAGGAACATCAATTAAAATTTTGGACAATCCTTTTTGAATAGTTAAGGTATCAAAAAAACGATTTGCAAGTTCCGGAAGGTAATAATTACGTAACTCGCTCATTTTTATTTTAGGAAAACGATAACTTAATGCTAAAGAGGCTCTAGTAAAAATACGTTGCTGTATAGTTTCTATAATTCGCATTTGCATTAATTTTAAGACTCCTGAAAATGCCACACCTGCAGTTACCAAAACTACTAAAACAATCCATGATGTAGATATTTGAGCTCCCTGAATAAGGTTTATAATGGCCTGTATACCAAGAGGTAAAGATAGTGCTACAATACCTTCAAAAATTGCATAATATGCAACCTGAAAAATATCTTTTCGCTCTAATTTTATTAAGCCTACAAAACGTTGCCAAGGGGTTAAGATAGTTTCGCTATTATTCATTTTTTTCTATTGTTTTTAATGCTAAATCTGTAAAAAAATCTGTTGGAGTTATATGCTTATTACAGTTTGTAATAGACGTAAAATGTGTTTTTATAAAGTGTTGGTGTAAAGCTCCTTCAATTATTGTACTAGCCAAACTTAAACTATACGAGTATAAACTATTATAATCTTGTATTATATTAGAAAAACGTTGTACAACGTGTTTGTAAGACATAAAATAGCCTTCTTTATTTTCGTTATCAACATCTTTTGTTAAATAAGATTTAGAGTTTTCGTTAATTACAATTTGATTTAGTAGTACCTCGTTAATATGACTAAACTTACTATCTTGTTTTGTTGTTCTTGTAACTATTTGTATTGCTTTTTTTAACTTTTCTTCAGTATTAGTTATACTATTTGTTTCTATAACTAATTGGTATTCTATCCAACTCCAATACCAAGAGGTTAAGTAAACTAAAAGCTTATGTTTGCTTTCAAAATACCTATAAATAGAACTCTCATTAGAGCCAATAATTTTGCCTAATTTTTTAAATGTAAAAGATTCAAAACCAATATCTTCTATTAGTATAATACTCTTTTCAATTATTTTTTTTCCTAATGATGAAGATTCAGGATCTTTAAGATAAATATCTTTAGGAATCTCTATTTTAATATTTAAAAGTAATTTTTCCATATAAAAAGAAATAATTGGCAAAAATAATAGTAATACTATTAACTTAGTGTTTAATACTATTAAATTTAAGTTAAAAAAACATTTATTTTTTTTGCTTTAAAAAAATAGTTGCTAGTACTTTACATTTATATAATTTAAACTGCACTTATTCTATAATTTATGACTGCATCAAAACATATATATTATGTAATTTTTATAGTATTATTTTTTACAGCATGTAAAGAAAGAAGGGAAGACAAAGAGTTTCCTTTTTTAGAATATACAATTACAGATATTCATAAAGGGTATAAACAAAAAGATTTTACTTGCGTTTCTGTAGTTAAAGCCTATATAAATAGAATACACAATTTAGATAATAATATAAATTCTATTACAACCATAAACCCTAAAGCTTTAGAAATTGCAGCTGCTTTAGATAAAGAATATTTAGAAACAGGTATTTTAAGACCTTTACATGGTGTACCAATTATAGTAAAAGATAATATAAATACTGTAGGTATGCCAACTACTGCAGGGGCAATAGCTTTAGAAAATTTTGTTCCAGAACAAGATGCTTTTATAATAGAAAAGCTTGTAAAAGCAGGAGCTATACTATTGGCAAAATCTAATATGGCAGAGTGGGCATTTAGTCCTATGCATACAGAAAGTTCTACTGCAGGAACAACAAAAAATCCTTATAATACGGCATATGTTCCAGCGGGTTCTAGTGGTGGTACAGCAGCATCTGTTGCAGCTAATTTTGCAATAATTGGTTTAGGTACAGATACCGGAAACTCTATAAGAGGGCCATCTTCACATTGTGCACTTGTTGGTTTTAGAACTACAATTGGACTTGTAAGTAGAAGTGCTATTGTACCATTGTATTTAAGAAATGATGTTGTTGGCCCTATGGGAAGAACCGTTGAAGACGCAACAAAATTATTAGAAATTATGGCAGCTTATGATCCTAAAGATTCTATAACCATTAGATCTAAAGGAAAAATTCCAAGAAATTATAGACAATATCTTACTAAATATGGTCTTGAAAAAGCAAAAATTGGAGTACTAAGAACATTAGGTAACGGTACTATTGACCCTGAAATTGACGAATTATTTAATAAAGCTCTTTTTGATTTAAATGCAATGGGAGCAACAGTTATAGACTCTATTGAAATACCTGATTTTAATGAATTAAAAAAGGATCAATGGTGTGCCACTTTTTCTAAAGACCTAGAAGGTTTTTTAAATGAATTTGTTAAAAATGATACTATAAAAACAATTAATGATGTAATTAGAATAGGAAGCAAATCTAAATTTGCAGAAGAAAGGTTAAAGAGGAATGCTGCTAATACTGGAAGATGGGGAAATTCAAATATACCATGTTTAAATGCCTATACAGATAGTAGAAGAGTGGCCTTTAGAAATGCTATTGAAAATATGATGGATTCTCTTAAGCTAGATGCAATAGTGTATCCTTCTTGGAACAATATACCAGCAAAAATTAATTTGTTTTCAGAGGAATATAAAGGGGATAATAACCAGATAATTAGCCCACATACAGGACAACCAGCATTTACAGTTCCTATGGGATATACTCGTAATAATTTACCTGTAGGTATACAGTTTTTAGGCAGAATGTATGCAGAGCCAACTTTAATTAAATTGTCATATGCATATGAGCAAGGTACAAAACATAGAAAATCTCCAGATTTATAATAGTTGTTTTAAAAATTGCAACCACTTGGCAAAGGTTCTTGCATAGCAAGTTCTAAAGCAAAGTTATTTTCTAATGTAGTTGCTTTAAAACCATTAGATACAGAGCCTACGTATGCATTTACTCCATAACCAGAAGTATTCATATGCGCTCTTATAATTAGGGTAGTATTACTTGTAACATTTATGGAGCCTCCAGACCTTACAAAAGGTTGTTCGTTTACGTGGCTATGTAACAAAACTCTACGATACAAAAGTGTACCGTCTTCGGTAACAACTTCCCACCAATCTGCATATTGGTTACACCCTGTATCTGGACTAGAAATACCTACATTAAAAGTGTAGTTGTTTTCTGTTCCAGAAACAGTAACACTAACTACACTAGCCATATTAGTATTTGTATCTTCTTCATTTATTTTTATAGCATTATTAGTGCTACAAGCATTTAAAATAGTAGTTATGCTAAAGAATAAAAAACAAATATTTTTCATGTTTTTAAATTTAAATTAAAGATAAAAAGGTGTTTCATAGTAATTTGGTAAATTTGATATTTTTTAAGATATTCATATAGTGTTTACTTAATATTACATATGCCTGCACCAATTGTTCCTCTATATAAGGTAGAAAAAAAACCTACAACTAAAACTCCTAAAAAAAATACTACAATTATTTTTTTGCACGGCAATTCTACATCAAATATTGTTTGGAAAAAACAATTAGAAGCAAGTGAATTACAAGCTTTTTCAATGGTAGCTTATGATTTTCCTGGTCATGGACAATCTATTAAGCTTAAAGATTATAGCGTTACTAATTTAGTTAAAATTTTGGCAGATAATTGTCAGAAGTTTGAAAGTGTAGTTTTAGTAGGACATTCTTTAGGGGGACATTTAGCTATTGAAACTTTACCATACTTAAATAATTGTATAGGATGTTTAGTTTTTGGAACTCCACCTATAAAAAAGCCAATTAACTTAGAAGAAGCTTTTTTACCTAATGATAAAATGTCGTATTTATTTCAGGAAGAATTAAATGATTTTGAAATTTCAGAAATGGCAGATTTAATGGTAAAAGAAAGTATAGAGTGGAAAAAAATATTGGAAAAAAATATAAAACAAACAGACTCAAAATTTAGAACAGCAATAGCAACCTCTATCGGAAATGGAGAGTTTTCTGATGAATATGCAATTTTAAATGCGTTACAGGTACCAGTAGCAATTTTTCATGGCGAAAAAGATGTATTGGTTAATAAAGATTACCTTAATCAGCTAAATATCAGCACTATTTGGAAGAATGAAATTATTGAAATATCAAATAGTAGTCATAGTCCACATATAGAAAATCCAGTAGTATTTAATCAATTATTACACCAGTACTTAAACAATATTTTGTAGTATGGGCTCTAGAGAGGAAATGAAATTATTTAGACAAAAAATACACAATGTTGTAGATAAGTATACTTATAATTCTAACGATTATTCTGTTCTTGAAAAATTTCCGATTAATAAAAAACAATGTATTTATGTTGCACATTGGGCACATAAAGGAATGGTTTATGAAAAAAACTTAACTAAACTAACTGGCTATAAATTAAATGAATTTAGTCCGGAAGATTTGGTAGCATACACGCATCCAGAAGATAGACAAATAGTTAAAGATATAACCAAAGGTGTTGTAGAACACGTTATTAATACCCCAATTGTAGATAAAGAACCCCATTTATTTATTTATTTTAGGTTTTTAAAAAAAGATGGTACTTATTGTAAGCTTTTAAGACAATCCTCTGTTTTTGAAAGAGATGAAAAAGGTAGAATGGTTAGTAATTTTTCTCTTTTAACCGATATTACTTTTTTAGATACACCAGATAGAGTAGAGTGGGATGTACATGCAAATGAGTTAGATTCTGAAGCATTTAAAAAATCGGTTTATAAAGCCTATGAAAACTATTTTACAAAAAGAGAAAAAGAAATTATAAAATTAATTGAAAGCAATAATACTTCAGAAACTATTGCAAAAAAATTATTTTTAAGCCCACATACCGTAACAACACACAGAAAAAATATTCTAAAAAAAGCAAAAACGCATTCGCAAGAAGACCTAATTAATTTTTGTAAGAAAAACGGAATTTTACATTAACGCATACTAAACTTTTAAACTTTGGTATTATTTTTTTCTTCTAAAGGCAGCGTAAAATAAATAGAAGTACCTTTATTTTTTTCGCTAGAAACCCTGATTTCACCTCCGTTACTTTCTACCATTTCTTTGCAAATATAAAGGCCTAGTCCAGTTCCTTTTTCTTTATTTGTACCAAAGGTAGATTTTATATGTTTTTTCTTAAAAAGTAAGTTTAGCGTTTCTTCCTCCATTCCAATACCATTATCCTTAACTTCTAATTGTAAATTATGTTCTTTTTTTACAATGCTAACATTTATTTCGCCTCCTAGTTTTGTAAATTTTATTGCGTTGCTAATTAAATTTCTAATTATAATATTTAGGTGGTTTTTATCGCTGTAACTAATGGTGTTTTTGGGTATTTGGTTTATTATTTTAATGTCTTTCTTTTTAGCAATTGGTTCTAGTAATAAGATAGTTTTTGAAGCAATACTATTAACATCTAAGTTTACTTGTTTAACAACAATTCCTTCCATTTGTGTTTTTGCCCAAACTAAAAGGTTGTTTAACATTTCAGAAATGTTTTGAATATTTTTTAAGGCTTTAGGTATTAGCATGTCATAATCTTGTTTGCTAATAGACTCGTCCATAGACATTTTCATAAGTCCATGAAAAGAATTTATTGGTCCTTTAAGATCATGTGCTACAATAGAAAATAATCGGTCTTTTGTAGCATTAGAATCGCTTAATTCTTTTTCATGTTTTAATAAAATTTCTTGTTTTTCAAGTAATTTTTGAGTGTATTTTTTTTGAAGGTTATTTGTTCTATAAATTAGAAGTAAAAATAAACTAACTATTAAAAGAGCAGCAATAAAAAAGTATACATAGTTTTTTTGCCTTGCAATAGCTTTATTTTGTTCTTGTATTAATTTTTCTTTCTGCTCTTCAAATTTTATTTTACTTCTTAAAATTCCTAATCCTTTTTTAAATTTTTCGGTAGAACTTTTTTCTTGTAAGTCTTTATAGGTGTTTAGGTATTCATAAGCCAATTTATACTCTCCTTTTTTATTATAAACCTCGGCTAAAATGGCATTAGAATCTTTTATGGTGCCTGCAATTTTTAACTCTGTTGAAATAGCTAACCCTTTTAAGGCATAAGTTTCTGCCTTGTTAATATTACCAAGACCAAGGTGTGCATTTGCAGTTTGATAATATAAAATGGTATATCCGTATTTAAAATTTATTTCGTCACATAATTTTTCGGCCTTAGCATACCAATTTAAAGCTTGTTTATATTTTTTTTGATCTAAAGCAATAGAACCTTTTACTTCATAGGCATGAGATAACCAATCTATAATTTCTTCCTTTTTAAAATACTCAATAGCAGTATTAATCATTTCATTTGCCTCATCGTATTTTTTTAATTTAATATACTCATTAGCCATATTTACTAACGTATATGCTAGTACCTTATGATTGCTATTTTTGGTACTTAAATCTTTAGCAATTTCAAGAAATTGTAACGAGGTTTCATAATCCCCATTTTCGCTATATAAATTAGCAATATTAACATTAAGGCTCATTATTCTATCAATATCGTTTAACTCTTTGGCAACAGATAGAGCCTCCATAAATTTGGTTAAAGATTTAGCTTCTTCTCCTTGCAACCAAAAGTCTAAGCCCATATTATTTAGGGCAATTAATTTTTCTTTTTTTAAGTCATTATTTTGTGCAACTTTTAGAGCATTCATATTATACTCATAAGCTTTTTCTACTTCGCCTTTTTCAAAATAATAATAACCGTATGTAGATAAGGCAATGCTTTCTCCTGCCTTATACTTAGTTGTAAGACATAATTTATGTGCTTGTTTTAATAATAGTAATGTAGTGTCTGGGTTGGTTCTAATTTTTTCCTTTGCTAACTTTAAAATTAAATTAATATAAGTTGTGTCTTTTGTATTAAAATTTTTGCTAGCTCGTAATTCCTCTATTTTAGTGTATGTTTTTATTTCTGATTGTGCGGTAAGATTAGCACACCAAAGTAATGTCAGAAAAAAATAAAGGTATAAACACTTAATTGAATTACTATTTTTTTTCATTTAAAAAATTATATTCTTTAAATTAAGAATAGTAAATTAAAATACTAAAATAAATGTTGTAAAAGTGTATTATTTGTATGTAATTTCCTACTTTTTGATTGTATGATTTTTCATTAAAAAAAATTAGAACTTATAAAAATATTCTGATTCTATTTTATTCTAAAAAAGGATCAGAATATTTTTCATCAGTAATAAAAGCTTCATCGGTTAATGTATTTAAAAAATCTACTAAAGCTTGCTTATCTGCATTAGATAAATTTAAACGACGAACATTATTACCTTGTGTTAAACGATTGTCTAGATTAGGGTTATTTTGTACTCCATTATCGTAATGCTCAATTACTTCTGCCAAAGTAGCAAATCTACCATCGTGCATATATGGTGCTGTTAATGCTATATTTCTTAATGATGGAACTTTAAATTCTCCTAAATCGTTATTATTACCAGTAATTCCACCTACTCCAGGATCTGTTATTGTAGCATCTAAGCCATTATTTCTGGCAGCATCACCCACAAATACATTAGTAGCATGACAATCAAAACAACGCGTTTGATTACTCATAAAAAGATCTTTACCTCTATTTTCTGATGCAGTAAAATTTGGAAAGTCGTTGTTTATATTGGTTTGAGCTAAACCTTCATCAAACTTAGATTCAAAAGAAACCATAGAACGTATAAATTGCGATAGCGCTAAAGCTATTCTTTCGCTTGTAACAGTTGCATTACCAAAAGCATTTGTAAATAATGTAGAATAATAATCCTCTTGCGCTAATTTAATTTCTAGGTCCTCTAATGTCATTCCCATTTCTACCAAATCTTGTATAGGAATTAAGGTTTGTGTTTCTAAAGTTGCAGCTCTTTCATCCCAGAAAAACCGTCCATTTTCATAGAATCTAGCATTTGCTAATCCCATAGAGTTTCTAGAGGTTAATTCCCCATCAAACCCAGTACTTAAAGCATTTGGGTCTGAAAAGCCGTTTTCTTGTATATGGCAAGATGCACAAGAAATAGTATTGTTTAAAGATAGTTTTGTATCATAAAATAAAACTCTACCTAGTGTAGCCCCATTATCGGTAATTGGGTTGTTGTTTGGCGTATTATCTTCTTGTTGCACATCATTATCTAAAAAAAAGTTTGGAATAGCAATGTTGGCATAGTTAAAAGGAGTAGAGGGCAAGATTAAATTTGCATCATTAAGTTCTAAATTTTCTGAAGTTACATCGTCTGCATCATTAGTTTCTTGGTTTGCAATTTCTTGTTCATCACCTGTAAGAACATCTATATATTCATCTTTACTACAAGACATAATAATAGAAGCTAGTAAACAAAAAGGGATAAAATATTTTTTCATAAATCAGAATAAATTTAATTAAACTACCTAGAGAATTTTATTCTCTTTGTATATCTACGTTTATGAAACTGTTTTACCCAACCCTTTTATTTAAAAAAAAATTTTCTTAGAACATTTAATTTGTCATACCATATATTTAAGCATAATTTTATGGTTATAAATATAGATTGTGATAGAAGAAGAAAAGTTTATGCAAGAAGCTGTAAATGCGGCTTTAAAAGGAATGCAAAATAACGAAGGTGGACCATTTGGGTGTGTTATTGTTAAAGATGGAAAAATTATTGGTCGTGGTAATAACAAAGTAACCTCTACCAATGATCCTACGGCGCATGCAGAAGTTACAGCTATTAGAGATGCTTGTAAAAATTTAAATTCTTTTCAATTAGAAGGATGTATTATTTATACCTCCTGCGAACCATGCCCTATGTGTTTAGGTGCAATTTATTGGGCAAGACCAGATAAAGTATATTATGGTAGTAACCAACAAGATGCTGCTAATATTGGTTTTGATGATGCTTTTATCTACAAAGAAATTCCATTGCCGTACAACAAGCGTAGTATTCCTTTTGAGCAATTATCTCCAGAAATTGCTATTAAACCTTTTCAAGAATGGGTAAAAAAAGAAGATAAAACAGAATATTAGTAGGAGTAGAGGTGTACTTTATCTAACTATAACAATTTTTACATTTTCCTTGAAGAAGCACTTGAGAATTTTCTATTTTATGACTAGGTATTTCTGGTATTTGTATGTTTATAGATAAACATTCTACTTTTCCACAACTTAAACATTCAAAATGCGGGTGTATGTCATGGTGTACGCTAGAGGAACAACCAGAACATTTGGCATACCACTTAAGGCCATTTGTACCTAAAAAAGAATGTAAAACCCCATCATCTTCCAGTTTATCTAAAATACGATACACCGTAGTCTTATTCATTTCAGAATCTAAACGCTCTACTAAAGATATTACAGAAATAGCACTTAAACTTTTATCAAACTCGTAAAGGAGAGTTTCTACCGACTTTGTTTTTCTTAAAATACCCATTAGTGCAATTGTAATATAAGCTTGTTGTACTTACAAAAATACAATTTAAAGCTAAGTTGGAATAATCGTATTTAATAAAAGCAACTAAGTTGCAATAATGGTGAATAATAGTATATTTGCAACTCAGTTGTATTAAAAAGAAAAATGATAGTATTAAAAAGAAAACCAGACCTAGTAGGAACTTTAGCTAGTACACTTTGTCTTGTACATTGTGTTGCAACGCCTTTTATTTTTATAGCACAATCTTCGGTATTTGGTAGTGGTGGAGAACCTCCAGTTTGGTGGAAATTTTTAGATTATATGTTCCTAGCTATATCTTTTATAGCCGTGTATTGGTCTACAAGTACTACAAACCTTAACTGGATAAAGCCATTGTTTTGGATAAGCTGGATTTTGTTATTAGGTATTATTCTTAATGAAAAATTAGCGATTTTATCGTTTCCAGAAGTGCTAATATATATACCTACAATTTCCTTAGTTATACTACACTTGTATAATAAAAAGTACTGTAATTGTAATAACGATAAATGTTGTGTAAATGAAGGATAAAGAACAAATTGAGATTGAAGGAGATAATCATTTTTCTGTAAGCATAAAAACACCTTTACGTGCAGATGCTTTTACTAAAACAGATGATGAAAAAATAGAGAACATACAGCATTATTTTGGCAAAATAATGGAAGAATTAGGTTTAGATTTAACTGATGATAGTTTGTCTGGTACGCCATACCGTTTTGCCAAAATGTATGTAAAAGAATTGTTTTATGGTCTAAACCCTAAAAACAAGCCTAAACTTTCTGTTTTTGAAAATAAGTATGGATACAAAAAAATGTTAGTTGAACAAAATATAACCATAGATTCTTCTTGTGAGCATCATTTTTTACCAATAACTGGCCACGCTCATATTGCATATATCCCAAAAGATAAAGTTATTGGTTTATCTAAAATTAACCGATTAGTTGATTATTACTCACATCGCCCACAGGTGCAAGAAAGATTGTCCTTACAAATATTAAAGGACCTTCAAGAAGTTTTAAATACTAAAGATGTTATTGTAATGATTACTGCAAAACATCTATGTGTATCTTCTAGGGGAATTAAAGACAAAGATAGTTTTACTACCACTTTAGAATATGGTGGATGTTTTGAAAATGAAACTAAACGTAACGAGTTTCTACAAATTATAGCAAAACAAAATTTATAGGAGTATTTTATAATAAGACTTTAAAAAAATTACATGGAAGCTCTTATTACTGTAGTTGGTTTTCTTGGTGCAGGAAAAACTACGCTCATAAAACATTTAATACAACGTTTTACCAATAGCGGATGGCAACCATTTTTAGTTATTAATGATTATGAGAATGCGTATATAGATGCCCAACAGTTTGTAGCACAATTACAAAATAATAATATTAAAGCATTAACAGGTAGCTGTATATGTTGTAGTGGTATTGTAGAACTTAGAAACATAATAAACAGAATACCAGAAAGAGAAAAAGGTATAACGCTAATTGAAGCTAACGGTACTTCTGATGCCTGCTCTTTAATGGAGTTTATGGGGGTAGGACTTAATGATAGGTATTTACCTCCCATTCAAATTTCTGTAGTAGATGTTAAAAATTGGCAGAAACGAGGAGAGCATAACGAGTTAGAATCTAATCAAATTCAAGTTTCTTCTTTATTGGTTTTAACCCATTTGAATAACACCACTAAAAGCAGACAAGCCGAAGTTATTAAAGAGTTAAAAAAGCTTAATCCTTTAGCTAAAATTTTGACATTAAATGAGTTAGATGTGTCACTTTTACCAGAACTTTTACCAACAACTAGCACAGCAAAAAAAATAAAACATCAAAAAACGCATTGGTCATCTTGCTCTGTTGATTTGCCTATAGTGCCAAGCATAGCATGTATTTATGAAATTTGTAAACAATTGCCTTTAAACATATTGCGTGTAAAAGGATGTACTAAAGTTACAGGTGATGAAAACTACACCTATTTTGAAAGAACTCCAGATGGTAATATATCTGTAAGACCTTTTAGAGGAATTCCTATAACAGGTTCTAAACTGTTAACAATAGGGCCTGGTAGTTCTCCAGAAATTTTAAAAAAAATAATACATTCAAGTCTAAGTTTGCATACCTAACTAAAAGACCAAGTAAAATTAAATAAAAGTAAATTACCTTTTTATATAATTATTCGTTCAACCAATAACATCACCCAAATAGTTTTGTAACACATTAATTTTTTGATTGTCCAAGTAATAATAAAAATCAATTAATCATATGTTCGGCATATTTAAAAAAAAGAAGGCAATGGGAAAATTAGAAGGTAAAGTAGCAGTAATTACAGGTGGTACTAGTGGTATCGGTTTAGCAACAGCTCAAGAATTTGTAAATAATGGAGCTAAGGTTGTTTTGTTTGGTAGAGGCCAAGAAGGTTTAAACGCTGCAGTACAACAATTAGGAGCTAATAGTTATGGCGTAAAAGGAGATATTACCAAGCAAGGAGATCTAGACAACTTATTTTCAGAAACTAAATCAAAATTTGGAGGTATCGATGTTTTATTCATTAATGTCGGAAAAGGAAAATTAGCGCCTGTAGCAGATACAGATGAAGCTTTTTTTGATGACATGATGGATGTTAACTTTAAAGGATCTTATTTTACTTTACAAAAAAGTATTAAAAACTTAAATCCAAAAGCATCAGTAATAATTACAACGTCTTGGTTAAACGAAATAGGTTTCGCTGGTAGTAGTTTATTAAGTGCAAGTAAAGCAGCATTACGTTCATTAGTACGTGTTGCCTCAGCAGAATTAGCTGAACAAGGTATTCGTGTAAATGCAGTAAGCCCTGGGCCAATTGGAACTCCTTTCTGGGGCAAAATAGGTTTACCTGATGATGTTTTATCTGGAGCAGCTGAAGCTATTACAGCAGAAACAGCATTAAAACGTTTTGGAAATCCAGAAGAAGTAGCTAAAGCAGTATTATTTTTAGCGTCTGATGAATCTTCATATATTATTGGAGAAGAAATACCTGTACACGGTGGTATTAATGCTATTTAAAATGTAATTACTATAATTTTTTTATAGATTAAAAGGGGGCAAATGAATGATAATCTGCCCCCTTTTTTTGTTTTTAAATAAAATAGTTTTGTAACACCTTTATTTTTTACTTGTCTAATTAAGTAAGAAACATAAGTTATTTTCAGTTATACCTAAGTAATAGTCAATTTCCTTACGTATTTGGTCTAAAAATAAACATTCAAAAAAGCAGCTATGAAAAATGAATTTTTAAAAAACTATACTGATTTTGAAGATTTTAAATTAGTAGAACTATCTGTTAAAGGGGATAAAAAAGCACTACAAACACTCATTATTCGCCATCAACTTTTCGTGTATAATTTGGCTCTAAAAACCGTAGGTAATGTACACGATGCTGAAGATTTAACTCAAGAGGTTTTTATAAAGGTAATTACCGCTTTATCTAAATTTAAAGGAGAAAGTAAATTTACCACATGGTTATATAGAATTACAGTAAACCATTTTTTAAATAGTAAAAAGCAAAGTTCAAAATTTAAGTTTGTAAATTTTGAAAACTATTTTGAATCTATAGATGCTGTTCCTATTTCCGATTTAAATGAACAAGAAGAAAAAGAATTAAAAGATACTATAGAAGAAATTAGAATTAATTGTACAACAGGTATGTTACTATGTTTATCTAAAGAACAAAGAATAATTTATATTCTAGGCGAAATGTTCGAAATAGGACATAGCCTAGGTGGTGAAATTCTAGGCATTACACCAGGTAATTTTCGAGTAAAACTAATGCGTACTCGTAAAGAGCTGTATAATTGGATGAATAAAAAATGTGGATTGGTAAATGAAGCTAATCCTTGTAGGTGTTCTAAAAAAACAAGAGGTTATATCAATGAAGGTAAGGTTGACCCAGATAATTTAAAATTTAATACCAGATATAAATCTAAAATTAACAAGTTATCTAAAAACAAAGCCATACCCTTTACTAATACGGTAGATGAATTACATAAAAAAGTATTTCAAGACCACCCTGCACAAACACCTATACAAACTTCAAAAATTATTCAAGAAATCTTAAATAATGATTTAATTAAATCTATTTTAGAATTATAAAATATATTTTAAATAGTTAGATAAAATTGTAAGTTTTTATACTTTCTTTTTTTAAAAGCAATGAAAGCTTTATTGGAAACTAAAACAAATACAATAATAGCTTAATCTAATTTTAAAATACCATTTAAAAAATATACTAGGCACCATAAATGCTTATTTAATAGTAAATTTTTATATTTAAATGTTACAAATTATATTACTTACTTTTACAATAAACATTGTATCATAATTAAATATCTGATTTTTAGAACCTAATAAGTTGTGAAATATTTTAAATTATTGCTTTTTATGACTTCAAGTAAAAAAAAAATAAATTTAATTAACTTTTTTTTACTATTTCTTCTGCTTATTCCTACTGTTTCATACTCACAAAATATTGACTCCTTACTTGTTGTAATGGATGAAGTAATGTTAAAAAGAAATGAGTATGATAATTCTAAAGAAGAAAGAATTAATAATTTAAAACTATTACTTGAAGATACTACGGCTTCTAAAGAAAACCAATATTATATAACAAATAGATTAATTGATGAATATGAATATTACAGTTTTGATGCTACTTTATATTTCATTGAAAAGAATTTAAAATTAGCTAAGGAATTAGATAATATAGAACTAATTCAAGAATCAACACTAAGACTTGCTAAACTTTTAACTACATCTGGTAGATATGATGAATCTATAAATTTACTTGAAGAAATATCTGCATCAAATTTATCTGAAAATTTAATTAAAGAATATTATATAATTTATAAAAAATGTTATTATGAACTTAGAAATATTTCTAGAGTAAATAGTATTAATAAAAAATACCAGCAACTTTATTTTTCTTACAGAGATTCTCTAAATACACAAATATCTATGCTAGATAAAAATTCAAAGCTAGTTTTAGAAGTTGAAGAACAAAATTATAGAGATAAAAGAGATACTAAAAAAGCATTGGAAATTAACGCTCAAAGATTAGAGCATACAAAAATGGGTACTCGTGAATATGCTACAGTGGCTTTTAATAGATCATACATGAGTTATGAAGTCGATGGAAACAGAAAAAGACAAAAAAAATTCCTAATACTTTCAGCTATTTCCGACATTCAATCCTCTGTAAAAGATAATGCCTCTATGACAAATTTAGCGGTAATTTTATTTGAAGAAGGTAATGTTAAAATGGCTCATAAGTATATTAATTTTTCTTTTGAAGATGCAAAGTTTTACAACTCTAAATTAAGATTTTTAGATATTTCCAATGTATTACCTGTAATTTCAAAATCCTATGAAGTAGAAAGCTTTAAACAAAGTAGAAAACTTAAAAAACAATTAATATTTATTAGTCTTTTGTCTGGAATATTAATGATTGCCTTGTTTTTTATTTTTAGACAGTATCAAAAAATTAAGTTAGGTAGAGAGTCTTTAAAAACAGCAAATTTGAAGCTTAAAAATCTTAATGAACAATTAAATTTTAAAAATAACGATCTTAAAAGATTATACGAAGAACTTTCTGCTGTAGATTCCATTAAAGAACAATATATAGGTACATTTTTGAACTTATATTCAGAGTACATTGACAAGTTAGATGTTTACAGAAAAACTGTGCGTAAGTTTATAGTTACAAATAAAACTAATGAGTTACTTAAACTTATTAAATCTAAAGATGTTGTGGATGAAGAATTGAAAATCTTCTATACGAATTTTGACAAATCCTTTTTGCATATTTATCCTAATTTTATTGAGGACTTTAATAATTTATTACAAGATGATGAAAAAATAACTGTAAAAACAGAAGATAACCTAACCGTTGAATTACGAATTTTTGCACTAATAAGGTTAGGTATTTCAAATAGTTCACAAATAGCAAAAATCTTAAGATACTCTGTAAATACAATTTATAATTACCGAGTAAAAGTTAGGAACAACGCTATAGATAGAGATAACTTTGAGAATATGGTAAAAAAAATAATGTAATAATTATTTTGTGTTAAAATATTAGAGTTTAAATTGTTGAATTCATTATTTTAACATATTAAAAATCGTATTTTTTCTATATACTACTTATATATTCACTACTTTATTTACTCCTATTTTTTTATATAACTATCTTATTTATAGTTATTTATATGTTTTTATATATTGCGTAAATCTACTTATGTAATACTTTGCTTTGTACTTACCCCCACTTCTAGGTTTAATTTGTGTCAAGACATTTGTCATTTGATGTTCAAAAAACTAAATCAAACTTAAGTATGAAACAAAACAAACTGATTTTAAAATCCTTTATGATTTTATGTGTTCTCTCTTCATGGTTTTCTTTTGCTCAAGAAATTACCATAAATGGACTTGTAAAGGATGAAACGGGTGCTCCTATTCCTGGAGCAAACGTAATTGAAAAAGGAACTTCTAAAGGTACAGTTACAGATTTTGATGGTATATTTACAATCCATACAGAGGTTGGTAATATATTGTCTTTCAGTTATCTTGGTTATATAAGCCAAAACATTGTTGTAAAGAACAACGCAGATTTAAATATTGTTTTAATAGAAGACTTACAGCAATTAGATGAAGTTGTTGTAGTTGGTTATGGTACTCAAAAAAAGAGTGTGATAACGGGTGCTATTTCTGGAGTAAAACAGACTGAACTTGAAGATTTACCTATAACACGAGTTGAGCAAACATTACAAGGTAGAGTTTCTGGTATTACTATTGCTGCTAATTCCGGACAACCTGGCTCTTCTTCAACTGTCAGAGTTAGAGGAATTACCACATTGGGCAGTAATGAACCACTGTGGGTTGTAGATGGCGTTGTGGTTGATTCTGGCGGTATAGGATATTTAAACCAATCAGATATTGAATCTATAGAAGTACTAAAAGACGCAGCATCTCAGGCAATTTATGGAGCAAGAGCAGCAACAGGAGTTATTCTTGTTACAACAAAAAAAGGAAAATCTGGTAAGTTAACTGTAAATTATAATGGATATACTGGAATATCTTCTGCTGCAAGAAAATTAGATCTTTTAAACGCTACTGAATATGCAACTTTATTAAATGAAAAATCAGTTAATGGAGGTGGTGGTATTTTATATTCCAATCCAACTTCATTAGGTGAAGGTACAGACTGGCAATCAGAAATTTTTAATAAAGGCGCAACTAGAACCAGTCATGAGTTAAGTTTAAGTGGTGGTAATGAGGTTTCTAAATATTATGCATCATTTGGATATACAGATCAACAAGGCATCGTACTAAGTGATATTTCTAATTACACAAGAAAAAATATCCGCCTAAATTCGACACATAATATAACAGACAAATTACGTTTTGGGCAAACAGTTGGATATTCCAACGAAAAAAATATAGGTATTGGTAATACCAACAGTGAATTTGGAGGTCCATTGTCATCTGCAATAAACTTAGACCCATTAACCCCAACTGTTGAAACCGATCCAATTATAGCTGCACAAGCTCCATATACCAATAACGGTATATGGAGAGATGCTACTGGAAACCCCTACGGAATTTCTAACTTAGTAGCTCAAGAAATGTCTAATCCTTTAGCTTACCAACAAACATTATTAGGAAATTATGGTTGGGCAGACAATTTTGTTGGTAATGCATATCTGGAATATGAACCAATTGAAGGATTGACATTTAGAAGTACTTTAGGAGGGAAACTTGCTTATTGGGGTTATGAAAGTTACACGCCTGTTTCTTACTTAAATGCATCTTCTATAACTACCCAAAATAACATTTCTAGAGGTACCAATAAAGGTTTAGGTTGGAATATAGAGAACACGGTTACTTATGCTAACAAGTTGGGTAACCATAACTTTAGCCTATTGCTAGGTCAAGGAGCATATGTAGATAATATTTCTTCGGGTGAAACGGTTACCTATTTTGATATTCCAGTCGATAATTACAAAGATGCTTCGTTTAATTTTAGTGTGCCTACGGATCAAATTACTGCATCGGCCTACACAGGCAACGAGCACAAAGTAAATTCATTATTTTCTAGACTAACTTATGATTATGATGAGAAATACCTGCTTACAGCAATTATAAGACGTGATGGATCTTCACGTTTTGGTGCCAATAATAAATATGGATTCTTTCCATCTTTTTCGGCAGGTTGGGTGCCTTCTAGAGAAAGTTTTTGGAAGGAAAATGAAGTCGTAAACCAATTAAAGTTTAGAGGAGGGTATGGAGTTACAGGTAGTGACGCCATCGGAGATTTTCAATATCTATCAACGGTTAGCGGTGGTAGAAACTACACTATTGGAACCTCTGGATCTGTAATAATTGGTAATAGTCCAGATGCACCTTCTAACCCAGATTTAAAATGGGAAGAAACAAGTCAATTGAACATTGGTTTTGATACCAAATTGTTTAATGATTTCTCATTGGCATTTGATTGGTACAAAAAGGAAACCACGGGTATTTTACAAAGTGTTACCATACCGGGTTATGTTGGTGCAGTTGGTAGCCCTACTGGTAATGTAGCCGATATGGAAAATACCGGTGTCGATTTAGAAATTGGTTACAACAAAAGTTTCAATGACTTTAATGTATCGTTGAATGGTAACATATCGTTCTTAGAAAATGAAGTTACCTTCCTGGGTAATGGCGTAGATTTCTTGTCTGGTGGTGCTACGTTACAATCCAGTACTTACCCGATTACCCGAACGCAAGTAGGGCAACCCGTAAATTCTTTCTTTGGGTTTAAGACTAATGGAATTTTTCAAAATCAAGCAGAAATAGATAATTATGTAAACTCAGCTGGCACGGTAATTCAACCAAATGCAAAACCTGGTGATTTTAAATGGCAAGATTTAGATGATGATGGGGATATCGATTCTGATGATAGAGATTTCTTAGGTAGTTCAATACCAAAAATAACTTTTGGATTTACTTTTAATATAGATTACAAAAACATTGATCTTTTAGTTTTCTGTCAAGGAGCTAGTGGAAATAAAATTTTTCAAGGTCTAAGAAGATTAGACGTAGAAAATGCAAATTATCAAACATCAGCTTTAAATAGATGGGTTGGGGAAGGTTCTACAAATACTTACCCAAGATTAACAACAAACGATACTAATAATAATTTTTCCAATCCTTCCGATTTTTATTTAGAAGATGGAGATTATTTAAGATTTAAAACAATACAACTAGGATATTCAATTCCTTCAGATATTCTAAACCGATATGGTATAAGTAAATTAAGAATTTATCTGACTTCAGAAAATCTATTCACATTTACAAAATATAGTGGTTATGATCCTGAAATTGGGGGAGGAATTTTTGGTATTGACCGTGGTTATTATCCACAGGCAATTACAAATCAGGTTGGCATTAACTTACAATTTTAAAAAAATAGTGATATGAAAAAAGTAAAAAATATAATCGCTACAGGGGTTGCTTTAGCAACAATAGTTTTAATGGTATCCTGTAGTGAAGAGTTTTTAGAAGTAGAACCAAAAGGAACTGCGTTAGAAGAAAACTATTATTCAAACGAGGAAGAAGCGTATTCAGGCCTAGTAGCTGTTTATGATGTTATTGGTAAACAATCTCGCGGATTTGAAAATATGATTGCATTTTTAAATTCGGGTTCAGATGATCATTTTGCGGGTGGTGGTAGCTCTTCTGACGGTACACAGTTTCAAGTTTTTTCTAATTATACGATAAGTGAAGCTACCGTTGGCACTAGCTATTGGAGCGATTTTTATCAAGGTATATTTAGAGCAAATACATTATTAACCAAATTACCCGATGTTGATATGCCTAATGCTACAAGGGCAAGATTTACAGCCGAAAGTAAAGCTTTAAGAGCTGTTTATTATTTTGAATTAGTTAAGCTGTTCAAAAACATACCACTAATTACAACTCCTATTAGCACCGATGCTATTTATGATGTTACACAAGCTGACCCAACTGAGGTATATGCTCAAATTGAAACCGATTTACTAGAAGCAATACTAGACTTACCAGTAAGTTTAGACCTTACAAATGAGGCAGGGCGCTTAACGCAAGGTGCTGCTAAAGCTCTTTTAGGTAAAGTGTATTTGTATCAAGGTAAAAACAGTGAAGCCGCTTCACAATTAGCAGATGTTAATGGTACTCCCGGTTCTACAAGTGCATTTGGATATAAATTACTAGATAATTTTTCTGATTTATGGATTGTTGGTAATAATTATAATAGTGAATCTATTATTGAAATTGCACATACCGATAAAAGCAATGCAGACTGGTGGTTTTGGGGTGCTGGTAATGATGAAGGCAATAGTTTAAATGTAATGGTAGGACCACGTGGTTTTGTGCGTTCAGCTGGCTCTTCAGCACCAGACTATGCTGCAGGATGGGGTTTTAATATAATTACTCAAGATTTGTATGATGCACTTAGCGGTGACCCAAGGTTTGATGCTACAGTTGAAGATTTACAATCATTTAGAGAAGCTGGGGAAGTCGAATTAGAAGAGAATTATCAATATACAGGCTATTTTCTAAAAAAGTTTATGCCTTTAAACGCAGATGTATCTACAGGTGGTGGAGCTTCTGTTCTTAACTACAAACAGCATACTTATATGATACGTTTAGCCGACACCTACTTACTAGAAGCTGAAGCTTTAGGAGGTACAGGTGCTCGTGCTCAGGCACTGTTAGATGCCGTTAGGGCAAGGGTAGGTTTACCTTCTATTCCTGTAACATTGGATGCTGTTTTAAACGAACGTCGTTTAGAGCTGGCAGGCGAAGGTCACAGATGGTACGATTTGGTTAGAACAGGTAGAGCTTCAACAGCTTTGGCAGATAGAGGGTTTGTTGCCGGTAAACATGAAATATTGCCTATTCCTCTTACCGAATTGGAAAACACATTATTGGAACAAAACCCTAATTATTAATCTCTAAAGATATCATAATGAAATTAACTATAAATTTAAATAAACGGTTTAGGTATACAGCAATTGTACTAAGTTCTCTTTTAATTGCTTGTCAACCAAATGAAATAGGAGAGGGTAATGGTATTGTATCAACGGAATTAGATGCAGGATTTACAATAACCAATGCCAATGCTAATAATACGTATTTGTTAACCGCAAATAATAGCTACCTCACTTCTAGCTGGGACCTGGATAATGGAGCAGGTTTTAATGCAGGAGGCACTGAAGAAACAGTTTTTTATCCAGATGCAGGTATATACACTGTACAACACAAAGTTACTGGAATAGGAGGGGTGTCCCAAACAGTTACCCAAAGTATTAATGTGGAATCGTCTGACCCCGTTGCTGGAAACTTAGTTAGAGGTGGAAAATTTGAAAATGAGAGTGATCATGCAGAATGGACTATTTTAAACATAAGTGATAATGGAGCTAGTTGGAATTTTAATGAGTCTAGTGCAACAATTACTGCTGGCGGATTTAATCAACAAGCAATTTATCAAACTATAGAAGTAGTTGCTGGTAAAGAATATGTAATTGACATGATTGTTTCGGGTGAATCAAATGACGAAACTTGGTTCGAAGTTTTCGTTAGTACGGTTGAGCCCGTACAAGGTAACGACTATGTTGATAATGTTGTTATGGGACTAAACACTTGGGCAGGATGTGGCACAGGGTCATTTAATGGTTCGCTTTCTTCTGTGGGCTGTGTTGATAATTCATATACTGGATCGAGAAGTAATATCGTCTCTTTTGATACCTCAGGTACTATTTACCTAGTAATTAAAAGTGGTGGAAACCAAACAAGTGGTATTACAATTTCTAATGTAGAGATGAGAGGTTCTAATTAAATACTAAATATTATATAAAAATTGCATGTGAGATGTGAGTTAGTTGAGTTGCCTGTATGCATTCTTGAATGTATATGGGCTTTAACTTAAAAATATAAGTACTTATTAAGAAAATAATATAACTAGTATAATCATCATTTACAATTTTTTTAAAAAATACATATGATAAAAAAAATAATATATACACTTCTAATCTTGTCTTTGGGATTTTCTTGTAATACCAAAAAGAGCAACGAAGCGATTACTGTAAAAGGCATTAACCAGTCAAACAAAAAAAATAACTTAGAAGGAAAGGAAGTGAGCGTTTACACTACTGCCAAGGATACAGATATGAGATTATCCGTAGATTCAAAAGCAACTTTTAAGACAGCAAAACAACCTATGGAAAACGAAGTGGCCATATTTGTTCATCCAAAAAAACAATTTCAAAAATTCTTAGGAATAGGTGGTGCAATTACCGATGCTGCCGCCGAAGTATTTTCTACACTTAGTAAAGACAAACAAGAAGAGTTATTACTTGCATATTATTCTGAGGAAGGAATAAATTATAACATTATTAGAACAAGTATTCATAGTAGCGATTTTGGCTTGGGCAGCCATACGTATATTAACGAAGGAGATAAGGATCTTACCACATTTTCAATAGAAAAGGACAAACAAAAACGTATTCCTATGATTAAACGGGCACAGGCTCTGATCAATAATGATATGGTATTCTATGCAAGTCCATGGAGCCCTCCTGCCTTTATGAAAACAAATAAAAATATGTTGCAAGGTGGTAAATTGTTGCCAGAATATAATCAAGCATGGGCAAACTACTACATTAAGTTTATAGAGGCCTATGAAGCCGAAAATATTCCAGTCTGGGGCGTTACTATTCAGAATGAGCCTATGGCAGTACAACGATGGGAGTCTTGCATATATACCGCTGAAGAAGAAAGAGATTTTTTAAAGAATTATTTAGGCCCCACATTTGAAAAAGCAGGAATGAGCAATAAAAATATTGTAGTTTGGGACCATAATAGAGATTTAATATCACACCGTGCAAACACTATTTTTGATGATCCCGAAGCTATGAAGTATGCTTGGGGTATTGGTTTTCATTGGTATGAAACCTGGAGCGGTGGTGAACCTAAATATGATAATCTAAAAAATATAAAAGAATCTTTCCCTACTAAAAACCTTTTATTTACAGAAGGTTGTCAAGAACGCTTCGACCCTGCACAATATCAAAGATGGTCTAACGCAGAACGGTATGGTAATTCTATGATTAATGACTTTAATAACGGTACCGTAGGATGGACAGATTGGAATATTCTATTGAATGAAAATGGCGGTCCAAATCATGTCCAAAATTTTTGTTTTGCCCCTATTCATGCCAATACTAAGACCAACGAACTTATTTATACCCCTTCTTATTTTTATATTGGCCACTTTTCAAAATTCATAAAAAAAGGAGCTCAAAGAGTAAGTACTACTACGAGCAGAAGCACTATTGAAAGTACTTCTTTTAAAAACCCAGACGGTCAGCTGGTTACTGTGGTAATGAATAGAACAGATGAAGCTATTACTTATAAGTTATTAGTTAACGAATCTGAAATCAGTTACAAATTACCGCCTCATGCCATGCAAACTTTAATTTACTAAAGCTATAACCCTAAAAAATTAAATAAATGAAAAATACATTCTTTTTGGTAGTT
Source organism: uncultured Maribacter sp. (assembly GCA_947504045.1). Classification (GTDB taxonomy): domain Bacteria; phylum Bacteroidota; class Bacteroidia; order Flavobacteriales; family Flavobacteriaceae; genus Maribacter_B. The sequence continues at coordinate 255,038 of CANNFY010000002.1, read as the reverse complement.
ACTGTACTATTATCATTTTTATCTTGTAGTAGCAGTGAAAATGAATCTACTGAACCTAATATACCAAGTAATTTGTCAATAAGCAGTGAGAAATTAGGTGCTGATGGTAATAACCCTAACGGAGATGGTAGTGGCATTGTAGATTTTACCATTATGGCCACAAACGCAACCTCTTACAAGGTTTTAATTAACAACGAAACTTTAGAAATTACGCAGAATACGTTTCGTTATACGTTTACAGAAAATGGTACAAACGACTATGATGTTTTAGTAGTGGCCTACAATTCATCTGGAAACACAAGCATTAATTATGCTATTACTGTAACAGTAGAAACTGAACTTAGCTTAATATGGCAAGATGAGTTTGATCAGGATGGTGCACCTGACACCTCAAAATGGGGATACAATATAGGAGTAGGTGATAACGGCTGGGGTAATAATGAGTCTCAATACTATACCGATAGATTAGATAATGCCATAGTAGAAAACGGAGTATTAAAAATCATAGCAAAAAAGGAAGATTACCAGGGGTCAGGGTATACTTCAGCAAGGCTTCTTACTTCAGGTAAATTTGAATTTACTTATGGTAGAGTAGATGTAAAAGCCAAATTACCTTCTGGTGGTGGTGTATGGCCCGCTATTTGGATGCTTGGTGCAAACTTCGGCACTGTTGGTTGGCCGGCTTGCGGTGAAATTGATATTATGGAATATGTAGGTAATAACCCTGGACAAATATCAAGCGCTTTACATACCACTTCTAGCTCTGGTGCCACCGTTAATCATGATGTAACTGCTATAAGTAATGAAACATCGGAATTTCATATTTATTCTACTATTTGGACAGAAAACAGTATCACCTTTCTGCTAGATGATGTGGCATACTACACTTATGACCCATCAACAAAAAATGATGCAACATGGCCGTTTTACAATGACCAATTTCTTATACTGAATATTGCCATGGGCGGTAATTTAGGGGGGAGTATTGATCCTAATTTTGATGTTTCTACTATGGAAATAGATTATGTTAGAGTTTATCAATAATTAATTAAATTATCTAAGAATCACATTAATAAAAAAGGGAAGGTCTATTAGAATCTTCCCTTTTTTATTAGTAATTGGTTTGTATTTATTTAATGGAAAAGTCCATTAAAATTTATAATTCTATATGTTCAATATACATAAAAACAAAAATAGTAAGAAGAATAGTCTAGCATATGGTAATTTTGCATTTAATTTACTAATACGTTAATTTATAATCTTGCTAGAAAAAAGAAATCAACTTCCCCAAAAGCAGCTAATAGATACAGACCATTTTATTTACTGTTTAGAAGGGGTTTCCGATATTGAAAACGAAGAGCTTACCCAAACCCAAGAAAGCCTAGAACAACTGACTATAAAATATGGTATTGCAAGTATTTATAAAGCCTGCGATACTATTGAAGGACTAGAAGAGAGCTTAAATACCTTAGTTTTAGAGGATCATAATTTTAAAGATTATGAAATTATTTATTTGGTCATGCATGGGGAAGCTAATAGCATTTGTTTAAATGGCTATTACTATAGTTTACAAGAAATTGCAGAAATTTTTGAAGGACGCTTACGTGGAAAAATTTTACATTTTTCTAATGCCAAAGTTCTCGATTTAGACGAAGAAGAAGCACAATATTTTTTAGATATAACTAATGCAAAAGCGGTTTCTGGCTATGGCAACCCATACAATGGTGTAAGTAGTGCAAACCTAGACAAAGCCTTCTTTAATTTATTTAATGAAGACGATACTATGTTTGATGTTGTTGAAGAGTTGCATCAAAAACACTATAATGTCTGTAAATTACTAGATTTTAGATTGTATTATTAATACAGAAGGTAGTAGTGCGTTTATAATTACTTTATTTATAAATCCTTGTTTTTTACTAATAAGGTTAAGAAATTATCTCGTAGTGTAATTTTTGTTGTTGTGGCAATCTGCCTAGAATGTCGTAGAAAAAAATCTTGCGCACATTTTCACGAATACACGAATTTTAATAAATATTCTAGTAAAACGGCTTTGACATAATATCTGACGATATGAACCTAAAGGTGTCATATCTGATATTATATCAAATGCAAGCATGCGCCGTTTTACAAAATAAATAAAAATGTACTATAATGTTCCGTGTTATGTAACTTGAGCTTTGATTAAAAGCGAAAGTATCTACAAATTCTCTTTTTTTTTCTTTCTAAAATTTTCTTCTCAAAAGGTAATGGAACACTTATTATATGAGCCGACGGCAGGAGGGAATATAATGTGTGTGGAATGGACTAGGTGATAAAATTTCAAAATGTTTCAATTGCACAATTAGAAATAGAATTAAATAATCCAAAACCGTCAAAATAATCCCAATATTCAACTCTTGAATATCTCCCGAGACTTTGAAGTTCACCGTTTTCCGAGATAAGTGGATATATTGGATATAATTTAGTTTTTATTGTTTCAATAAGTTCATAGGATTTATCATCAAATACATGTATCAGTTTTTCATTCTGAACAGCACCATAAATTTTTCCGTTATTCCCGTAGTTAAAATATAAATAATTGACACCAGTATTATATTTTAATTCAGCTTTTAAAGATAAATCATCAGTTGAAATAACTCTACCAAAAATAGTTGATATAAATTCAGTTTTATCCCTTTTAAAATGAAGTATTCCTTTATCAAGTCTACTACCAAAATTTACATCAAAATCGGTGTTGTGTAATAAATCTATATTATTATAATTACTTATATCGTAGATGTTGCCCCAAAAATTGGGATAATTATACATAATAAGAAGTGCTTTATTACTTTCCAAATTTGTTGTGTGAACAAAATTAATAACGAAAGAATCATTTACTCTACCTGATTCATTAGTTAGATAATTAGAATATTTCCAATTATCCGAATCGTTATAATGTATTTCATCATTAACAATTCCAAATGATTTTAATTCATCTTCTATAGGAACAGAAAAAGTAAAATTTTCAGAATAATCAACAGGGTTTAAACTGTATATTAATCCATTTTTGGTTCCTATAAAAACGGCCTGTTCATTAGTCATTAATTTATCATTAAAATGAGCGTTTTCGTAAGTTTTATTAGCTTCGAACTGATTATTTATCATATTATATCGCGATAAATTAAGACTTAAACTTTGCGTCAAAAAATGATAGCTATTCGCATCGTTTTGGTCTTGAATGATGTGGTCTGGTATTCGAGAAATTTTAATGATATTACGCTCAAATACTACTTCTTCTGATTGAATATCAAAGAATTCAACTCCATCTTTTCCATCGACTTGAAATCGAGCCTTTACAACATACTTTATATTTTCAAGATAAGGAACGTCTTTATCAATAAAAGTTGTTTCATTTGAAGGTAAATTAGCTACTATCTGTTGCCTATTAGTATTATCAGCGTCTTCGTCATTAATAAATCTTGAAATAAAAAGGTCAGTTACAATAACACCATTATATCTTTTAAGGTTCCAAGAAATTTCAACTTCATTTTTTGATGGAATAAAAGAAACAATTTCTATACTTACAGAGTTTTCAATTAAAACATCATTTTCATTTGAATCACTGCATCCAATAAAAAGACTTAATAACAAACCAAGAAAAAGTTGATTGTATAATTTAGAATATTGCATCAAAGAATCCATTTTTTAATTTAAAGGTGACTAATTCTACATTCCCTTCATAATCATTGCCAAAGTCATGATAGTAGATTGTGTCATTTATAGTAAAGAAATCTTTACCTTCGCGCCAATTTACGGCTACTGTATTGGCAATATCAAAAAGGTTATAAACATAGATTTTTGAAATATTTCTATTCAATTGTCTGGCCACTATAACGTCATTATATGAAAACAATAAACTTCCGCTTTGTACAGGGCTTAAACTCAAATCATTTTCTAATTTAAAATTGGCGCCACTAAAACCGAAAGAGAAATATAACTCTTCTTTGTGAAGCATTTTATTTGACATAAATGATTTCCATGTGGTTTCTGTAAAAATATCATCCCCTAAAACCTCCCAAGTATTAGTTGACAAAGAATATCTATATTTTATATCTGATGCAATTGTTTGACCATTAACATAAGTATCACCAAATAAAATATACAAGGCGTTATTAATAGCAAAGTAATTATTTGAATGTAAGCTTTCATGAAAAGGAAATTCTATTTCTTCTTGTGAATAATCATCTAAATTAATTTTAATTAATTCGTGAGCACTAGGTTCTACTCTTAGGTATAAGTATAAAATATTTTTATCCACAGCCAATTTTGATACATAGCCCTCAAATTCTAAGCCATCTACCTTTGTCCACTTTTCTGTTACTCCAGTAAATTCATATAATTCTATGATAGGCAGACTGCTTGATGTAGGATATGTAAATGTATACGCCTTGTTGTTATAGGTAAAAACCCTTGTACTTTCTAAGTTTTTAGTGTAATCTACCATAATACCACTATTTTCTATTTCTAGATTGGTGGTGTAATTGGTTTCTAAATTCGCTGTTTTGTAGGTGATATCTTGAATGTAAAAATCTGAATATGGTCCTGAAGGCACGCGAACTCTAATTTCTGAATTTGTAGCTGAAAAGTGGCTTTTTAAGTCATTGATATAAATTTCTCCATACTGGTATTTTGGGTTGAAATTTTTACCCTTTAAAATTAACTCAGACCCTAGCCAGACCGACTCATTTTCTACAACTTCAATTACTGGTTGTTTTAAATTTAGTTCTTGATTTATGTCAGACTCTTGTAATTGTGCCTTTATTTTTACCTCTAATGATGAATCATTAATTTCATACGGTATTTGTACTATTATTTCAGAACTATCAAATTTTAAAATTTTAGTACTTTGATTGTTTATCAACACTTCAATATCCTCATCATCAAAGTTTTCGCCATTAATAATTAAGTCTTCATCAAAAGTAATATCATTAGAATTAAAACCTGTGATTTTAGGTTTTAACAAGGTAAAGTTTGAGGATAAAATTGTTTCATTAGTCACTAAATTAATAATCTTTAGTTCTGGGTTATATCGTTTTAAGGACCTTGGAACCCTAATTTTAAGCTCGGTAGAAGAGAATTCAGTCAAGTATGCTTCTTCAAGATCAAAAAAGAATTGCAATTTATCTACCTCTAAATTCTCACCAACAATAGTTATTTCTTGGCCTAAAACACCAGTTAATTGGCTCTCAGTGATTAATTGTGTTGCGTCTTCTTCAGAATCATTACTACATGAAGTGAAAATTAATAATGTACAAGAAAAAAGTATTTTCAAAAACAATTTCATATTATAATTAGTTTTAAAAGCATAACCTGGTAATATCAAATTTACTTAAATATAATTTTTGGGTTGGCGTTTAATCATAAAAATAGATAAACGAAACGCTTTGTAGGTTACAATGTTGATTGGACATTGCCCAAAAGATGGAAACTTTATGGAAATTAGACCAAAACAAAGAAAGGATAAAATTTTCTAAAAGGCAGGAGGCCTAAGAGAATTTTGGCAAAACAATAGGCGAGGGGAGCGGCCATATTTTAGGGGGAAGGTCACTATTTTTCTTGACAATTGAAAAGATACTTTTACCTTAAAGCAGTCTTAAGAGTTACAATGGATCGTAAAATATAGCGACTGAGCCGTACATTGTTTCTAAAATTATCTGTAAGCCTTGATTTTTTTGTTTCGCAGTAGTATCATCTCGCTCAAAGTATACTTTGCCGTATCAAGAAAAAAAAGATAAATAAAAATGGTTACTGGTTACCATGTTGAAATCCTATTTTACATAATGTTAGGAGCATTTAAAGAAAAGCTTCAATCAAGACGAGAGGTTAGCAAAGGCTAAGAATTTTGCTCACGAGATTTTTTGATTGATTAAGTATCAATTAAAAAAGCTGCGAGTTGATGCGGCTGCAAATTTTAGCTGTTGTGGCAAGCTTACGAGAATCGTCTAAAATTTTTTATTACGTACATTTTATCGAATACGCGATTTTTAATAAGAGCAAAAAGGCTAGCTTTTAAATGGCGTTGGCAAGCGTTGGATAAATATTCGTGCAAGCGGTATTGGCAGCACAGCCGCATCAACTCGCTAATAATTATATAGATTCTCAATCTTTTTAATTATTCCGTACATAACGGCAAATTATAGCTACTTGGTGTAAACTTTATTACAAGCTACCCGTAAATTGGCTTTTACATAATTGCTGACGATATAGTCCTAAAGGCCGATATCTGCAACTATGTAAAATAGACCGAAAAAGATCTATCCGCCAACTTACTACAAATGTACTATAATTTATATTATGTAAAATAGAATTCATAAGACACTACTAAGAATCTTTCTTATGTAACCGTAAAACCATTGCTATGCTTATTCTAAGAATACTAAAAAAGGCTATGGTATTACTTAAAATAATAAAAACATCTACAAGTGTAAAATTAAATGCCATAGTATCTTGTTTTCTTTAATGTTTTAAAAATACATTAAGAAAATTAACTAACTATAAATTACTGTATACTTGGTAAAAAATAAATTATAAATGGCAACTTTTTAGTATTAAGCACGTATTGTACTGTACTTTCTCTTATACCATATGTTTAATAATACACCAGTAATTATCATTACCATACCAACAATACTAATTATGGTATATTCTTCTCCTAAAAAACCAATACCCGCTACTATAGAAAAAACAACTTCAATATATTTTATTGGTGCAATAATATTGGTTTCGCCAATTTGAAAAGCTTTGGTCATAAATAATTGTCCTATATAGCCTAAAACACCAAGACTAGATAGTAATAAAATATCTATACCATGTGGTGTTTTCCAATTAAAAATGGCTAAAATTCCCCCCACAACAGTAGCAATACACATAAAATAATTTACAATTACAACTGGGTGTTCTTTATCTCCAATTTTACGTATAATGTTATATACTAATCCACTGGTAGCTGCTGCTGCTATAGCAAAAAGAAATCCTATTATAGAAACATTTTTATCAAAACCTTTTAAGGCTATAACACCAACAAAAGAGATTAGAAAAAATACCCATTGTATTGGTTTTACTTTTTCTTGTAAAATAAATATGGCGAAAATTGCTGCAAAAATTGGAGAAATATAACGTAAACCAACCGCCGAACCTACAGGCATATAATGTATGGCTAAAAAAAACAAAACCATGGATGTTAAACCAACTACTCCCCTTAATACCAATAGTTTTTTGTGGGTTCCTAAAATGGGAATTTTTTTGTGTATTAATATTCCAAAAGTAAAAAACAAAGTACCTATAGATCTAAAAAAAACTAACTCAAAAGTATCATACGCTGTTAGGTGTTTTATAAGCACATTCATACAAGCAAAAGCTATGGTACTTAATATCATGTAATAAATAGCTTTTTTTAAATCCATCTTCCAAATTATTTAATCTGGCAAAGATATTATAATGGCGTATACAGAGCACTAATAGTAGAAAAAAATGTAGTACTACTCCCCTATTTTATTTTGAATAGAATATATAGAAACCTCTTTGTCTTTACCTTTTAAAAGTAAATTACCAAGTTTTGTAAAACTAAATTTATTGGTATGTAAAGCTTTTTTTAAGGTTTCAGATATGAGTAATTCTTTTTCATAAATATTACATTTTTCTTGTATTCTAGCGGCAGTGTTTATAGTGTCTCCATGATAGGCAATTTCCTTTTTATGCTTACCAACTTCGGTAACCGTAACAATACCAGAGTTTAACCCCGCTTTAAAAAAAGGTAGTACGCCATAATTTTTTAAATAATAGCTTTCTTTTTTTAGCAATTGGTTTTTAAAATTATAAAAAGCATTTACACAGTTATTATTTCTAATACCATCGTTTAATCTCCAGGTTAAAATTACTTCATCCCCAACATATTGGTATATTTCTGCTTCGTTTTCTACCACTACTCCTAAATCTATAAAACAGTCTTGTAGCATTTTACTATATTTAATATGACCTAAATTTTCGGCGTGAGTAGTAGAAGACTGTAAATCTATAAACATAAAAATGCGCTTTTCTTCTCTTGGAGTATAAAATTTACCTAAAAAATAATTTTTTAGATTATTTTCTCCTAACATAAGGTTTATTTGCCTTAAAAAACCCAGAAATAAATCTACCATTATAATATAAAAATAGATTGCAAAGCTGCCGGCTTCCCCAGCAAAGGCTATTAGTCCTTTACTTTCTCCTAAAAAGGTAGTAACTATGTAATAGGCTAAAACAATTATTAATAGTAATAGTAGTATAATTGTTATTAAACGTAAGAGCGTTAATTTTAAAATAGAAATTCTTCTATATAATTTTTCTTCAATTATTAATTGAGCAATACCTGAAAGTCCGCCAAAAATTAAACCAAAAAGAATAGATATACTAATAGATTGCCAAAATTGAAATTGAACCGAGCTTACTTCTATTGTACCAATACCTCGAACAATAGATAAGAAAATAAAGGCTAGAGTCCACCCAATAATATAGTCTCTAACAATTCTTAATTTTCTTTTTGTAATAAACTTCATTCTATAAAACTGTAATAGTATTGTACCATTTATTATTATTTTCTACATCTGAAGTACCCATTTTATCTACTTCTGCAGCAATACTTTGTATAGGGGCATTTATAAAAAGAATAAGGTAAGTCATAGCGTTTTTATTTGCAGAAATAAAAAAAATTTCTTGTGGTATACTACTGCTATTTGGCATCCAATTTTTTACAACGGCATTTCTACAAGCCTCATTTGTTCCTGAAAATTCTATCTTATAAATTTCACTCTCTTTAGGTAAATTTTTAAAAGAAGAATGTTTTACATTATTTAAATTGCATTGTTTAAGTATGGCTTTGGTATTAAAAACGTTTTGTAAATGTTTTTTTAATGTTACCGTATTTTTTTTGGTACTCTTTTTTATATAATCAGGGGAACTATAAGAATATTCTGAAGGAACAATTATAATATCATTTTCTGTAGTAATAGAAACATTTTGTATTACTGGAGTATCGCCAGCATACTCCTGTATAGTGCCAGATACATTTTTAAAAGCAATACCAAACGCTACGTTTTTAAAGCTTTGGGTGTGTAACCATTTTTTATTTTTTTCTATTTGATGTTTATGTTGTAAGGTATAATCAAAACTAAAATATAGAAGCGTTATAATAAAACTTAGAGCTCCAAGTGCACAAATTAGTATTGGTATTTTAATAGAGTTTGTAAAAAAGCTAACTATAAAAGCAATTACAAAACATATAAAAAGTACCAATACTCCACTAATAGAAAAAAAGGTACCTAAACCGTCTGGTCCAGCAGCAGCAAAATATTTTAAATAAATTAAAATTAGAAATAAAAAAATAACGATACTTAAAAATACCTTGCTAGTGGTTTTCATTTTTATTATTTATAAGCAGTGTACATTACTAAAAGATTATCTGCTCTACTACTAACATTTATTACAAAACCATCTGTAGTAAAAGAAGTTACATTAGCTGTAGTAAGGCCTATATTATTTCCATTCTGATTAGAATATCGTATGCCAATACATTGACCTGAATTAGAATATCTAGAAATATCGTTAATAGAGGTACCATTACCACCTACATAAATAACTTGTTGGTTAATGGTACCGCCACTATTACGCGCATATCCGTTCATACTACCAAAAGCATTTACAATAGTATTTGTATTATCTCCTACGCCATTATCCGAGTCTATATTTTCAGTTTCTACATTGGCATGTGCTGCAAAAGATATAGAACTAGGCTCAAAAGGTAAACCTGTTATAGTTTGTGTGCCTGTTGCCGTAATAATAAAATGCCCTGTATAAGCCGTTGGTTGATTATCATTAATCTCTACCCATGTGGTTCCGTTGTAGAAATACATTTTGTTTTCTGTAGAATTATAAACAAACGAACCTTTTTCTGGGTTTACAATAGCATTTACTTCGGTAGTAGTTGCTTCATGTATTTTAACTAAATTACCAGCTTCTGGTACTTGTGCGCTTAATGTGGTAATACTAATAATTAAAAGAATACTATAAAAATATTTTATCATAGCTTTTTTATAAAAGTTAATAGTTGAATTATATATTATGTAACGTTAATATATGGTTTTTAAGATAATAGGAATCTAAAATTTTTTATACTGTTTCTTAAACTAAAAAAGAATGCAATACCTCTTTGTATTAAAGATATTACATTCTTTTGTATTGTTAGCAAAATAACTTTTAAGAGTTATACCAATTCTTGCTTTAAAAATTGATGTCTTTCTTTTTTTAAATCCTCTACAAACAAGTCTATTTGTACTTTTTCTATACCAGGCACACAAATAATGTGTGCAATTTCATCTTCACTTGCTAATTGGTATTTTATACATAAAGCATCAGAAGGTTTATCTAAAACAACCGTAAGGGCATCATTATTACGCCAAGCATTTACACCAATTTCTTTTAATTTTTTTTCGGTATACGCTGCAATTTTTTGCGAATTTCTTGCACGTTCTATTAAGCCTTGTTTGCCATGTTTTTGAATAAAAGACCAAATAAATAATGGAGTTAACGCATTTCTAGACCCTGTAATAGTAGTATCCATAGCTCCAATATAAGATATAGAGTTTGCTATTCTATTTCTGTGGTTTCTTTTTACTAGTACAATACCAGAAGGCATTGGGCCGCCAATAAATTTATGTCCAGAAATAGCAATACTATCTACACCTTCTGCAAAATCAAATTTTGGTTTGGGTTCCATAAAAGGAGCAATTACACCCAAGAAAGCAGCATCGCAATGAATGTAATAGTTTTTTATAGCATATTTTTTTATAATACGCTTTATTTCATCCAACTTATCAATAGCCTCAGTCATAGTTGTTCCAATGTTTAAAAAGAAAATAGCAGGTTTATCTCTTCGTAACATTAAAATTTGTTCTAGATCCTCATAATCCATTTCTCCGTTTGGCTGACACCTAACTACTATATTATTTATATTTAATAAGTGTAGATTCTTTTTAACACTATAATGGGTAGCTTCACTATAATATACTACAGCATCGGGAAAAGTTTCTCGTGCTAAATACAAACCGTATAAATTACCTTCGGTACCACCATTGGTAATATAGCCCCACGCTTCGTTAAGATTTGTAGATAATATATCTGCAAAAAAAGCAATACACTCTTTTTCTATATCTTTTGTATCAATGGCTAGCGTAGATGCCGTTTCTGGGTCTCCTATATTATTTAAACATAAATCTAAAAAAGGAGCAAATTCTTTATAGGAAAAATCTTTTGCTATAGGATAACCTAAAAAACTTTCTGAATTAGCACTAATACGCTTGTAAATACGCTTTATTTTATTATCCATATCATTATTTTTTTCTATTACAAAGATAATTTTTAGAATTATATTATTATTTTTTAGGTATTATTTGAAATAATATTCTATTATATTGTAATTTGTAAAAAAATATTCTATAAAGATTGTGTTTTTACACATTAAACAGAAAAATCTACTATGCAAAATTTAGATAAGATTGATAAAAGGTTAATTAATGAACTGCAAAAAGACAGTAAACAATCTATTAAACAACTTGCCCAAAAGGTAAATTTATCTATAACGCCTACGCATGAGCGTATTAAAAGGATAGAATCTAGTGGTATTATTAAAAAATATGTAGCGCTTGTAGCACCCGAACTTGTAGATATTAATTTAGTGGTATACTGCCAAGTAACTTTAGCAAAACACCAAGAGGATTATTTTGAAGAATTTGAGGCTTTTGTAGATGGTTTAGACGAAGTGCAAGAGGTTTGTTATATTGCTGGAGGGTATGATTATCTTCTTAAAATTGTGGTAAAAGATATGAAAGAATACCAAGAGTTTGTTCTTAAAAAAATTGCACAATTAAAAACGGTATCTACAATGCAAAGTTCTTTTGTAATAAGACAATCTAAAGATGAAACTAGAATAAAATTAAAGTAACATAAGCTTTTAAAAGCTTATTTACTCTTCTTTTTTTGTTCTACTAATTTGTCGTTTTTCCATTCCCCTTGTGTAATTACAGTTCCTTTTTTGTTATAAAAAATGCCTTGTCCATTACGCTTATCGTTCTTCCAATGTCCTACATATTTGTCTCCATTTGGCCAATAATAGGTTCCTTCTCCGTTTCTTTCATCATTTTCATAATTGCCTTTATAATATTGTCCATCTTTCCAATAAAAAACACCTTCGCCATTACGCATATTATCTTTCCAAAGTCCTTCGTATCTACTTCCAGAATCTAAAATTGCAATTCCAAATCCGTTTGCTTTTTGGTTTGTTACTTTACCTACATAATGTATGTGGTTTCCTTTTTTGGTTTTAAAAGTTAAGTAAGCCCCTAAAGAGTTATCTTGTAATTGTGCGCGCATACGTTTTACTTGCACTTTTGCTTTTTGTAAAGCAAAGCTTAAAGAGTCTACTTCTCTTGTATAAACTTTAGACACATCATTATTTTGTGTCTTTAAAGAGTCTATATTTTCTGGTTCTAGTTGTTTTTGTTTTGTAGATAAATTTTCGCCTAATGCTTGTAACTTATTTGTTAATGCAATTTTAAGTTTTAGCTCTTTATTAAACTGTTCTTTGTTAGATAATTGCGCATCATAAACTTCTAAGGCCTGGCTGTATTGTCCTTTTACTAAAAGAGAATCTGCCTCTAATATATTGTTTTGTACCTCTACCCTATTTTGCAGTTGTTGTTGGGCATTAAAACTTTCTTCTAGTTTTTTTTGTGTGCTAAATGTTTTAGTAATAAAAAATACAGAAGTTAATACACTAGCAGCCAAAAGTATATATAAAATAGTTTGTTTGTTTTTCATTTTGATAGTGTTTAATCGTCTAAATGTATTTCCGGTAGTTTGTTTTTCACTTTTCTAAAATCAGGGGAGAAATAAAGGTGGCATCGTATTGCCCAACTTTGTTTATATTCTCCACCATTACTTAAATTTTGACCTTGCGAATACATGGCACCAGCAGCAACGGTTAACCTTGGCGTTAAAATATAACCTAAAGTAGTTGTAAGTCTTAAATCTTCCATAGGGCTTGCAACAACAGCTTTTCCACTTTGCATAATTAACTCCGTTTCTGGAGCTATATAAAAAGTTTTAGGCTTTAATTTATGACTATTTAAAGGTATTTTTAAACGAAACATATAACGCCATCTGTTTCTAAAAATATAATCGCTATTTTCTTCAAAACCTTGTGTCCATCTATGTTCAATACGCAACCTGTGATAAATCATAACACTAGATAATGGTACTGCAAATTGATATTGGTGCCAAATACGCCATTCTGGAACTAAATTACGGTCTGTAGAACTTTCATCGGTATTAAAATTTAATCGTAAAACACCTCCTAAACTTGCATTAAATTTTTTAGAATGTAAGTACCCAATAGCGTGGCGGTTATATATTTGAGCAACTTGGCCAACAAATGGAGTGTCTTCTGTTTCTTCAAATCTGAAATGCGTTTGCGCTATCCAAAAAAGACGTTTACTAATACGTATGTTTCCGTACGTATTTATCCATGTTTTTGTAGATGGCTCTTTGTATTTAGATTCTTCAGGTAATACGGTTTCTGTAGTTTCTTGTGCTTGTAAGTTTGTAGAAAAACTCATCCATAATAAAGCCACAATACAGGTAAAAATGTTTATTAAATTTTTCATATTTAATGGTCTCTATTCTTTGTGTTGGCTTTAAACATTTCCATAATAACTTTTGGATCTTGTTCTCTTTTTAATTTACGCTCAAGTTTGTGCGTATCTTTATTTCTTAATGCTAACACATTTGTATTGGTGGTTTTTATTTGTGTAATTAATTGTTCTGCTTGTAAACAGTCTAAATTATTTTCTACTTCTTCTAAAAAATGTGGAATAACTACTTTTTCATAAGCATTAGTAATTTGTTTTTTAACTTCATCATTCATTAATGTAGCCGTAAACGGATTCCATATTTTATCTACATAGGTTTTTTTAACACTATCAATTTGTTGTGGAATTTGCGCAATTGATGTAGCAAGCAAATAGTAGCTTTTATTACATTTTAAGATAGCTTCGCCTTTAGTAACTTTAAGGGCTTTATCTTTTATACCTGCATAAGAACTTAATTGTTCTTCCGATTTTTTCTTAATAATAGCTAATGCAGGCACATATTTTTTACTAATAACCGCATTGGTAGAGTCTATATAACTAGCTAATGTGTTATTTTGAGAAAGTAACTTTTCTTCTATAGTAATTAATTCTTTTTGGCGCTCTTCTTTTGTTAGCTTCTTAAGTATTTTATCTTGAATATAACGTAGGCTATTTTCTGTATAAGAAGCCATTTGTTTTACATTATCTAAATTTAAATTTTTATTAAAGTTAAATGGCTGTTGAGAAGGTCGCTCAAATGCTTTTACACTGCTAGAATCATTTATTTTATTTGCAGCACTAATTTTAGAACTACGAATCTTATTTTTCCAAATACTTTTTAATAAAGCCTTTCTAGAAACAAATTCTAGTATTTCTTCTGAATTATAAGTTGTAAGTTGATGTAATGGTTGTACAAATTCAGTAGAAATAGTAGTTGCTAAGTTATACCAGTAAAAAATTTCAGAATCAGAAAGCTTTAATATATTTAATTGGGTATTTTCAGCTAAACTTTTACTTATTTTAGTAGCATTTGTATAATGCGTATTAATAGCATGTATTGTTTTGGTGGCAATGGAATCTAACGGATAATAAGGAACCTTTACTTTAAGTTCTGGCATAAAGTTGTTGTTTCCTAATTTAGATAGTATACCATCTATTTTAGTATAATAAGCATTGTTTTGGGCTAGTAATTCTTCAATATTACCATGGTATAGCGTATCAGAACCGTTTAATGCTATTTGTAATTGAATAGCCTTTAAATAGCGTTTATCTAATGTAATAGTTTTTGTGTTTTTATAGGTTTGTGTATAAATAGGAATACGCTTATCTCTACTATCGTTTATTTGAATATTTTTAAGAATTCCGTCCGAAAAATTCCAATCCTCATCAGCTCCCATAGCACTACTAGAAAATAAGGACCATTGGTCATGTGCTAAACCGTTTCTTAAAAATCTACCTACAAGCGTATTTTGTTCATTTTCTATACTGAAATTTTTATAAGGTACTCCCCTATTAAATTCTATACTACTTTTAAAAATAGTTTTTTCAATTTCAGAATTTTTAATTTTGTTTACGCTATACAGCCAAAGCCCATTTGGTTTTCCATTTTCTAGGTCTCCTTTTGCTTCTTCTTGTATACCGTTTATATTAACCCGGTATTGGAAATCTACTAATTCAGAAATTTTATCGCTTTTAAATTCTCCAAATTGAAAAAGCCAATTTCCTACAGCATAATTATCTTTAAAGTTTCCTTGAATTAAAAATGAAGAATCTTCTTTATTTATTAATTGATCCAAATTAGAACGATACATTTTAAATGTTCCATCTAGTAGTGTATCTTTTTCAACTACATAATAATTGTAATCTGCTTGGCCAATATAATTTTCTATTTGATAGGCGCCCGAATAATTTTTTATTTGTCCCAGTACAAAACTTGGAAAAAATAAAACTAATAGTAAGCCAAATAAAAAGGTGCTAGTTTGCCTTTTATGGTTCATAGGGTGGTTTTAGTTATTCTTGTATACGTAAAAAAACCTAATATGGATTTTGTGCAAAAATAAATTGCAATTTATTGTTATAAAAGAGTATTTAATTCTCTTTTCCAGTAACTATTAACTAGTTATCAACATTTTACAAACTCTTGTTTTTTTAAATCTAGTAGTATATTATAAAATATGGCTTAAAAAAGTATCTTCGCGCAAATGTGGATGTATTTAGGCCTATTGTCGGCTTTATTTTTAGGATTACATAATTTATGTAAAAAACATGCGGTACAGGGTAATGAAGTGTTTCCTGTGCTATTAGGAACTACAACAGCTGGGTTTTTATTATTGTTACCATGTTATTTAGGGTCTATGTGGTATCCAGAATACATGAAAGATATTGGTTTTTATGTAGCTAAAATTAGCTGGAAAGTACATGGTTTTATTTTAATAAAATCGATGATTATGGCTTCTTCGTGGGTTTTAGCTTACCAAGCTTTAAAACATTTGCCAATTACTATTGTTACTCCAATACGCTCTGCTGGTCCTTTTTTTACATTTATAGGTGCAATATTTTTATATCAAGAAAGACCAAACTCTTGGCAATGGGTTGGTTTTTTTCTAATTATATTTTCTGTTCTTTTATATTCTAGAGTTGGTAAAAAAGAAGGGATAAATTTTAAAAGTAACAAATGGATTTTCGCTATTATTGGAGCAACTTTTTTAGGAGCTTCTAGTGGTTTGTATGATAAATTTTTAATTCAATACCAGTCCTTATCCCCACAAACACTACAGTTTTGGTTTTGTTGGTATACCGTTTTAATTCTTTTACTAATACTTGTTTTTACGTGGTTTCCTAGTAAAGAAAAAAGGCAAGCTTTTAAGTGGCGTTGGACTATACCAGCAGTTGGTGTTCTATTACAAACAGCAGATTACTTTTATTTTAAAGCGTTACAAGACCCAGAGGCATTAATAATGTTATTGTCTGCAATAAAAAGAAGTCAAATACTTATTGCAGTACTAATTGGAGGGCTTGTTTTTAAAGAAAAAAATAAAAGAAAAAAACTTATTCCATTACTAGGCATTTTATTAGGAGTTGCCTTAATTTTATATTCTTAAAAATTAAATAATTTATTCCAGTTTTATTTATGGGTTTTTTAAAAACAACTATTATAATCGGCTTTTTATTTTTTACTAGTTTATTTATATCTGCACAGTCTATTAATGGCACAGTGTCCAATTTAAAAGGAATAAAATTAGAAGGCGCAACTATTCTTTTAACACCAAAAAATATAGCTACTACTACAGATGCAAGTGGTACGTTTAATTTTTCTAACGTTACAGAAGGAAATTATACGCTAACAGTATCGTATATAGGATTTAAAACAAAAGTAAAATCTATACAAGTTTTATCTACATCTACCGCATTTAATATTGTTTTAGAACAAGATTTACATTATTTGAGTAATGTTGTGGTTACAGGAAATTTTACACCACAAACCATATTAGCAAGTGCAGCCACAGTTTCTATACTTCCAAGTAAAACTATTGAAAATCGTATACCAAGAGGTACAGCAGACCTTTTAAGCGAAGTGCCAGGAACTTTTGTAGATGCCTCTGCAGGGGAAGTTTTTACACGTGTATATTCTAGAGGAATTTCTGCTTCTGCAGAAGATGACATGGGTTGGTATTACGCTTCTTTGCAAGAAGATGGCCTACCAGTAAGTTTAGTACAACATTCGTATTACAGTCCAGATTTATTTCATAGGGTAGATTTAACAACACAAAGGTTAGAAGCAGTTACAGGTGGTAGTAGCGCTATAACTACTTTAAATGCTCCTGGTGGAATATATAATTTTATATCGCAAGGCATTCATGAAAAACTAACTGGAAAAATTAAATTAGGAAGCGGTTTGTATGATAATTTAAATACGTTGTATAAGGTTGATGGTACTATTGGTTGCCCAATAGCAAACAATTGGTATTTTAATATTGGTGGCCATTATAGAAGAGATCAAGGTTCTAGAGATACCAATTTTACCTTTAGTAAAGGCGGACAAGTAAAATACAACCTTATAAAAAAAGCCGCATTTGGTTCTTTTAAGTTTTATGGAAAAGTTCTTAGTGATAATACCAATAGATATACTGGTGTTGCTGCTACCAATTGGGAAAATCCACAAGCTGCTTTTGGGCAAGACTTTAGTTCCACTGCTTTATTAATGCCAGCTTATAATGGCACTATTCCAGATGGGAGATTTATTTCTGAAAATAAAACAAACCCTTTTGATCCTTCTCAAGGAGTTAAAGTGCAAGACATTTCTTTTGGATTAGATGCTAAAATTAACCTAGGAAATAATTGGTCACTACGTAATAATGGTAAATTCTCTAATAAAATTGCAAATTGGCAAACCAGTATAAGTAATGCGTTTGTTTCTATAGATAATCCTTTAGCATATTTTATAAGCGGCTCACCTTTTCCTGTTGGTCAAATAGTTTTTAATGATGCTATTACTGGCGAAGAAGTAGCACGTTTAGATAATAGTGGAATTTTAGCAGGAGGCCCTAGTGTGTATCTTGGTGATGGAACCTTACCAAATAATGCTATTATGGGAACCTCTGCTTGGTATAAAGACAATACCTCTAAAGAATTTGTAGACCAGTTAACTATTCAAAAAAAATTAGATAACCACGCTATTAATTTTGGTTTAGCAGCAGGCTTATCCGAAACAGAAACTTTCACCCAAGGAACCTTTGGTTATGTTACCTATGAACCTAACCCAAGAATGTTAGAAGTTACTTTACAAAATCCAAATACTCCAGTTGAATTTTTATCCGATACTAATGGCTTAAGTAATTACGGTGGTTTATTTTTTGTAAATGCAAGAGCAGATATTAGTCAGTTAGCTGCCTTTGTAAATGACCGTTTTACCGTAAATGATAAACTAGATGTAGATTTAGGGTTTAGATGGGAAACCATAAATCATGATGGTAGTAAAGATAGATACGAGCCTTTTATTACTGCAGGAGGTATAGATGGTGATCCTTCAACTAGTTATGATAATAGCGTTAATGCACCAACAGGAGAACAAGATAATTTTGATTATACGTATAGTTACCTTTCCTATTCTGTAGGTTTAAATTATGCTTTGGAAGATAATATGGCTTTATTTACAAGGTTTTCTAAAGGCAATAAAGCGCCAGAGTTAAACTATTACTTTAATAATTTTTCTAATATAGAAATTCCTAATAAAGGAGAAATACAAAAAATTAAACAGGCAGAATTAGGCTTTAAATGGGACACCCAAGATTTTTCTTTACAGACTACGGCTTTTTGGAGCCAGTTAAGTGATATAGGAACCTCTAATTTTGAATTTGATGGCGATACAAATACTGTATTTTATACCCCAGTTCAATTTAACACCTCTAACACTATTGGTTTAGAATGGGAAGCCGCATATTCACCAATAAATCATCTAAGCTTTACATTTGGAGGAACTTTGCAAAACGCAGAAGCTACAGATTGGAAAATATATGATGCGGCAGGTTCTGTACCAACTGATGATGATACTATTATAGATTACTCTGGTAACGATTTAGCTTTTAACCCAAACTTTATGTTTAACCTAGGAACGGCTTATGAAAATAATAAGTTTAGTACCTTTTTAAAATGGAAATTTATGGGAGAAAGAGAAGGTAATGTTGCTAATGCTTTTCAACTTCCTTCGTATAGTATTTTTAATTTTGGTGCAGGATATGCCTTTACAAAGAACTTAACTGCAAACCTTTTAGTTACCAATTTATTCAACTCAGAAGGCTTAGCTAATTTCTTTGGTACTAATAGTTTTGGTGCTAGTGCAAATGGCGTTACAAAAGAGTTTATTGCAGAAAATCCGGATGCAAGTTTTATTGTAGTACCTGTATTACCAAGAGCTAGCATGGTACAACTAAGTTATTCGTTTTAAGAAATATCTTTGTTTAGTAATTAAGGTATAATTGCTTGTTCTAATACTACCTTTAGAATTATAGGATAAATAACCTTGTTTATAAGCTCACAAGGTTATTTGTTTGTCGTTTTTTCTAAAAGATTTCGATATTCTGTTGGAGATTGATTCATGTGTCTTTTAAAATATTTTACAAAGTACGACACATCGTCAAAACCAAGTTTATAACCAACTTCATTTACTTTTAAAGATGTAAACGCAAGTAAACGTTTTGCCTCTAAAATAATTCGCTCGGCTATTAAAGCAGCGGGCGATGTATTTGCCATAGTTTTGGTAATAGTAGTTAATGTTTTTGTAGATATATTTAAAAGGGAAGCATATTCTACAAGCTTATAATTTTGATTATAGTACCCTTCAATAAGTTCTTTAAATTGAATGTATTGATTTGTATATGGATGGTTTAAACCAACATCTGATGTGTTTTCTTTATTATGAACACGCTCTAAAACAACTAGTAAAGATTTCACTAAAGACCTTATAACTTCTTGATATCCAAATGCATTTTCATTATTTAGTTCCAGATTAATTAAATCTATATAGGAATTAATTAAAGCAAGAGAGGCTTCTTTTAAACAATATGATGGTCTTTCATAATTATTAAACACTTGGTATTTTAAAAAAATATCTAAATCGGTAGGTCTAAAAAGACTTTCATTAAAATGTATTAAAACACCTTTATGATTTGCTGTAGCATCAAAATAATGAATTTGATTTTTATTGATAAAAAACAATGAATTTTCTTTTACAGGGTAGCCATTAAAATCTATATAATGGGTGCCTCCTGTATTTTGTATCCATATAATTTGATAATAACTATGTGAATGAGCCTTTAAAGCATGTGTACCACTATTTTCTAAATAGGTTTCTAAATCATATACCCCAAATTGTAATTTTTCAGGATTTTCTTTATGTAAGTGGTATTGCTTTATTTTGCTCATTCTTCATTAGAGTGTTTCTTTCAATATTATTTTAACTGCTTGTAAACCGCTATACACAGCACCTTCTAAATACCCCCCATAATGTGCAGAAGTTTCTGTACCCGAAAATAGTAATTTGTTATTAAAATAGGTGGTATTAAACACTTTATTACCATATTCAGGGCTCATGTATACAGAGTTTAGGTGTTGGCATGAGGTGCATCTATCTTTAGACCAATCTTTTTCTATATAGTTTGTATACTCTCTTATTTCTTCTCCTAAATAGGTTTCTAAGTAGGAAAGAATACGCGTTTTTCTTTTTTCTGGAGATGTACCTCTTAAGCCTTCATTAACAAAACCCATTAGACTAAATTCCGTTTTATTTGCATTAGAATGGTCATATAATTCTATAACAGGACCAATTTGCCCAATAACAGTACCAGATAAGTCTTTCTCTCTCCAAAAAGGAGTTTTAAAGGAAATACCTACTTTTATAGCATTACTCATCCATGTATGTGTTCTATCCATTACTTCTTTAAGCTTCTCTGGCAATTCTGGTTCATAAAGTAATGCTGTGGCCAATTTTGGAGGAATAGTACTAATTACTTTAGATGCTATAAAATGGTTTTTATTTGTTTTAACTACAATAGTATCCTCTTTTTCTGTTAGCTGTTTTACTTTGCACTTATAAATTATTTTATCTTTTACTTTTTCCGCTAGTACATTTATTAAAGAGGTAGAACCACCAACAATTCTTTGTGCAGCCGGAGCAGAACTATCTGTTTTAAAATAATGTGCAGGAGCCATGGAATTATATACTAGAACACTTTTACCAACACTATATTGATCAAAGCTAGCAATATTAAGTTCTTTAAGCAATTGTGATAAATATACATGATGTCCTTGAAACCAAGTAGCACCTATGTCTATACCATTATTGGTAAATACCCTACCTCCTATTCTATCTCTACCTTCTAAAATAAGAAAGTCAGACTCTCCAGCTTGTAATAGTTTATTAGCTGTTAGTAAACCAGAGACTCCGCTTCCTATAATAACAAATTTTACTTTTTTCATGTAAGTATTACATAATATGTGTACCATGAACTACTGCTGCACCTGCCCGTAAAGCTGCTGCTATAAAGGTGACTTCAGCAAGTTCTTCTTTTGAGGCTCCTGCATCTACAGCCTTCTTTTTGTGTATTTCTAAACAATAAGGACACTGTGTAGTTAGCGCTACTGCTATAGCTATTAATTCTTTATATTTTTTTGGAATAGCACCATCTTCTAATGTTACTTTGTCAAACTCCTGAAAAGCTTTCATTGCAATTTCTGCATTTTTTCCTAAATCGCCCAATTTACTTAAATGATTCATGTTGTACATAATCCTGTATTTTTTAGTTTTAAAAGATGTTAATTTCTACCAGCCATTACTCCGCCATCGGTATCCCAAATGGCACCAGTTACCCAAGCAGCTTGGTCTGATAATAAATAATTTATAGTATTGGCAACATCTTCAGAAGTTCCTATTCTACCAATTGGATGAAAAGCATGAAATCCTTGTAAAGCTTCATGAGCTTCTTCTTTTCCTCCAAATACACTTTCATAAACAGGAGTTTGTACCACAGCAGGAGATACAGCATTTACTCTAATATTGCTATCTGCAAGTTCCATTGCTAAATTTTGTGTAAAACTATGTAAACCAGCTTTTTGCATAGAGTATGCGGTAGAAGGAGTTGCTTTTACTGCCTGTTTAGCCCACATAGATCCAACGTTTACAATTGCCCCTCCTTTGGTTGCTGTCATCTTTTTTGCTGCAGCTTGTGTAATAAAAAAGAAGCCACGATTTAAGTCTAAATAACGATTATAATCTTCCTCGGTATGGTCTAAAAAAGCTTTTGGACCAAACACACCAGATGCATTTACTAAATAATCTAAATTATCTAGTTTGTCAATGGTACTAATAAGTTCTTTAACATCGTTAGAATTTGTAATATCAACTTTATGCGTTTCTAGTGAACCATCTTCTTCATTTACAAAATTTTTAAGTTTTGTTTCATTAGTACCTACAACGTGAACGTGAACCCCTTGTGATAGTAATATTTTAGCTGTAGCTTTTCCTATTCCACTGCTTCCTCCTATAATTAATGCACTTTTTTTCATACTATTTTGTTTTAATTTTATACTGCAAAATTAGAACATGAGATAAGTGCTTCTACTGTATTATAGAGAGTAATTAGGGTAATTATAGGAAATAGTAGTATTTGCTTTTTGTTTATTAGTACAGCATAAGCTTAATCAGGAACAATATATTAGTAGAGCAAAGTTTTTTTAAATGTAATTTACTTATCCAATTTATTTTAATTGTTGAAATTTGCTGCTATAATTTATGGTACATAAAGAAGATTTTATTTTAAAAATATACAAGCCTTATGGGGTTCTTAGTCAGTTTATTTCTAATAACGAAAAGCAAATCAGAAAAAAACAATTTTTAGGAGAGCTATATGATTTTCCAGATGGAATTATGCCAGTAGGAAGATTAGATGAAAAATCGGAAGGGTTATTGTTATTAACAACAAATGGAAAATGGAGCGATACTATTAACCAATCTGGTATAGAAAAAGAATATTTAGCGCAATTAGATGGTGAAATAACAGATGAAGCTATAGTTAAACTTACACAAGGTGTAGAAATAGGTTTTTCTGGTAAAAAGTATGTAACAAAGCCATGCCAGGTTAAAAGACAAATAGAAAATCCAGTATTACCTTCACCAAATTCTGCTATACGCTTAGGAAGGCATCGTACAAATTCATGGTTACGTATCACCATAACAGAAGGAAAATTTAGACAAGTACGTAAAATGACAGCTGCTGTTGGTTTTCCAACCCTTAGACTAATACGTGTTAGAATTGGAGATGTGTATTTACAACAAATGAAACCTGGTGAAGTTACTCTAGTAAAAAATTCTACTTTGCTTACTATTCATTCTTCCACCAAAAAGAGTTCTTAGGATTTTTGTCTAAAAATATAGGTTCTCCAATTTCAGGAACTATTGTGTTTATTTTTAATTCGTCTGCCTTATTTAAAATGCGTTCAACAGGATCTGTCCAAGAATGCAAAGCAAGTTTAAAAGCTCCCCAATGTATTGGCATAATTGTTTGCGCTTTTATATCTAAACCGGCTTGTGCGGTTTCTTCAGGCATCATATGAATTTCACTCCATAACTCGTTATACTGTCCACATTCTAATAATCCAATATTAAAAGGACCATATTTTTCTCCAATTTCTTTAAAATGAGGGCCGTAACCACTATCGCCACTAAAAAATATATTTTCTGTTTTAGATGCTATAACCCAAGAACTCCATAAAGTAGAACCACCATCACTAAGTCCTCTACCCGAAAAATGTTGTGCAGGCGTACAAACTAATTTTAAATCTTCAAATGTATTTTCTTGCCACCAATCTAATTCTGTTATATGTTCTTTAGGTACTCCCCAAGCCTGTAAATGTACCCCTACTCCTAGAGGTGTAAAAAAATAAGAAACTTTATCTTTTAATTTTTGAATAGAACCATAATCTAAATGATCATAATGATCATGAGAAAGTATAACAGCATCTATTTTGGGAAGTTTTTCTATTTCTATAGGCAGCTCTTTACTAAACCTATTGTTTCCTAACATTGGGTGTGGAGCAGGTACTTTACCAAACATTGGATCAATTAATATATTCTTTTTATTAATTTGTAATAAAAAAGAAGAATGTCCAAACCAAATTAGTCTAGTTTGTTCATTATAATTCGCAATACCAGTAGAGTCTATTTTTTGAACAGAAACATTATTAGCAGGTACTGAATTAGGTTGTGGACTTAAGTATAATTTTAGAATTTTAATATAGGAACTAAAATTCATATTCATTTTAACATTACCAATATTTATAAATTTTCCTTCTTTATAATTATTAGATGCGGCAAACTTTTCTTTATCCACTTTAGAAAGAGAACCACCAAATTCAGGACTTAAATTAATAAATAGAGTTATACCAAATACAATAACTACAAGCACAATTCCTATAACTAAAAGCATACGTTTTAAAAATTTAAATCTTCTTTTTTTCATTCTACCAATCTATAGGGCGGTAATCTTTTAAAAACTTTCCAGACCAGTGTTTTCCTGTATTAATGCCATCTATTAATGGATCCATTACTCTAGCTGCTCCATCTACAATATCTAATGGAGGTTGAAAATCGTGTAATTCCTCTTTTTTCTTAGCTAATTCTACAGGGTCCTCATCGGTTACCCAACCAGTATCTACAGCGTTAATATAAATTCCGTCTTTAGCCAAACTACCAGCAGCGGTGTGTGTAAGCATATTTAATGCTGCTTTAGCCATATTGGTATGTGGATGCCTGTCTTCTTTAAAAAAACGATGGAATTTACCCTCCATAGCAGAAACATTAATAATATGCTTTTTGCCAGTATTGTCTTTCTTCATTACCTCAGACAAACGATTACAAAGTACAAACGGAGCAACCGAATTTACTAATTGTACCTCTATCATTTCGGTAGTTTCAATTTCTCCTAACTTAAGCCTCCAACTATTTGTTTTACGCAAGTCTACTTGTTGTAAATCGGCATCTAATTCTCCTTCTGGAAAAACTTCTTGAGCTTGCAAAGAGTTATCAAAACTATAGGGTATTTGCGATAATTTTGCGGAAGCACGAATACCAATACCCGGTTCTGGACCATGCCAAGTTACCGGCATATTTTGATTAGGAGAGGCAGTTGTTCGTAATTGTTTTAATTCGGTTAAGCAATTAGTGTGGTCCTGCAATAAATCTGCAGCATATTTTGGAAGTTGATCTATAGGCAACTCTTCGTTAGGCATTAAATGTTTATAAAACCCTGCTGGTCTTCTTACGGTCTGAGCAGCATTATTTATTAAAATGTCTAAGCGGTCATATTTTTGCTCTATAAAATTGCAAAATATTTCTACACTAGGTATATGCCTTAAATCTAAACCATGAATTTTTAATCTATGCCCCCACTGTGTAAAATCTTCTTCTTTAGAAAAACGTAAGGCAGAATCTACAGGAAAACGAGTTGTAGCAACAACAGTTGCGCCAGCACGTAAAAGCATTAATGTAATATGATAGCCTATTTTTAATCTAGATCCTGTAATTACGGCAACTTGCCCAGATAAGTCTGTGGTTTGAAAACGTTTAGCATAATTAAAATCGCCACATTCGGTACACATAGTATCGTAAAAATGATGCAATTGTGTAAAAAGTGTTTTACATACATAGCAATTTCTAGGAGACTCTAGTTCCTGTAGGTTTTTATTTTTAACCTCTGCTTCTGGTAGTAGCTTAGGTGCTACAAAAACTACCGTTTCTCTGGCACTACGTATACCTGTTTCTTTACGAGCATTTTTGTCTCTAGCAGCTTGTTTTCTTTTTTGAGCTTTTTTAGCATCTTTTTTTCTTCTAGAAAACTCTTCTCTATTGGGTCTTGATAACTTACCGCTAGCTTTTAATAAAGCAATTCTTTTTTCTTTAGAAATTTCAAAAATTTCATTCGTATTATCAATCAAATGCTCAAGTATAGAAATACACTTATCTATTTCGGACTCACTAATTTTATTTTGGCTTTCTAGATCTTCTTTATTATTCATAAAATTATATCGAATAAAACAATTTAAGAGTTTGCATTTATTTGCGTTTGTTTCTCTTATTATAATTTTTATCTCCTTTTGTTTTTCTTTTTTTGTATTTCTTTTCTATAATTCGTTTGTAAGATCCACCCTGATTCGTTTTTTTATTTTTTTCAGATTTCTCATGAAAACTTGGACCTGGAGCATCTTCTTCTCTAATTTTTACAGGGTTATTAGGTTCCATCATTTTTGGTCTTTCCTCAGGAGTTTTCTTTTCAGAAATTTCTACATGTTCTGGAAAAGAAATTTGTGGAATAGTAATGCCCATTAGCTCTTCTATAGCATTTTTATGTTCTTCTTCTTTAGGAGTAAAAAACAATAACGAATCTCCTTTTTTTTCTGCTCTACCAGTTCTTCCTATTCTATGGATATAATTTTCAGGATAAGATGGTGTGTCAAAATTTATAACATGGGATATATTATCTAAATCTAATCCACGAGCCATAACATCCGTAGTAACTAATATTCTATTTTTACCTTCATCAAATTGACGGATAGAACGTATTCTATAATTTTGTGTTTTATTAGAGTGTATTAAGCATATTTCTTCACTATAAATATCTTCTAAAACCTCAAATAAACGATCGGCACTTTTCTTATTAGATACAAATACCAATACCTTATTAAATTGTTCTACGTTTTGTAAAAGATCTACTAGAAGATTTGCTTTGGTGTAAAAATTTGGAACAGCATAACTGTTTTGTGTAATATTGTTTAAAGGAGTTCCACTTAATGCAATAGATACTTTTTGGGTATCTTTAAAGAAATTGGTAATTAGGTTTTCAATCTCATCTGTCATTGTGGCTGAGAACATTATGTTTTGTCTACGCTTAGGTAATAGATCCATAATGTTGGTAAGTTGAAAACGAAAACCTAGGTCTAACATTACATCTACTTCATCAATAATCAACTTCCGAACTTCTTTTAATTTTAAGGCATGGCTTAAAACTAAATCATATAATCTACCAGGAGTTGCCACAATAATATCTGCTCCTTGCATTACAGCCATTTTTTGGGTGTTTATATTGGTGCCACCATATATAGCCAATGTTCTTACATTCTTATATTTCGTAAATTTTTCAATTTCTTCTACTACTTGTAAAACTAATTCTCTTGTTGGTACAACTACTAAAACTCGTGGGTGTATTTGTTCTGAATAAGTAAGATTTTGTAGCACAGGAAGCATATATGCAAAAGTTTTTCCTGTTCCAGTTTGCGCAATACCAATCATATCTTTACCAGACATTATTACCGGAAAAGCTTTAGATTGTATTGGTGTTGGTTGGGTAAACCCCATATCTGCAATAGCATTGCGTAATGGTGTTCCTATTTTAAAATCGTTAAAAGATTGCATACACTAAATTTTTGCAAAGATAGCTACATTATAGTGCAAGTTTACATAAATAAAAAGATATAATAGTGCCTGATTTTAAACCCTTTAAGTTTATTTGTTTACTAATCTTCTAAGTGCTACCCATTGTTTAAGCATATCTCTAGAATCACAAGCAGGATACCCTAAAACGGTTTTACCAGCAGGAACATCGCTAACCACAC
Source organism: uncultured Maribacter sp. (assembly GCA_947504045.1). GTDB lineage: Bacteria > Bacteroidota > Bacteroidia > Flavobacteriales > Flavobacteriaceae > Maribacter_B. The sequence continues at coordinate 227,181 of CANNFY010000002.1, read as the reverse complement.
CAGAACCAGCACCTACTTTTGCACCAGCGTGTATGGTTGTATGGTCATTTATAGAGGCACTACCCCCTATTATTACTCCGTCTCCTAAAGTAACAGAACCAGCAAGTCCGCTACTGCCAGCCATTATGCAACAACGTCCTAAAACACAATTATGGCCTATTTGTACTAGATTATCTATTTTACAGCCATCTCCTAAGATTGTAGAGCTAAATTTACCTCTATCTATACAAGAGTTAGCACCAATTTCTACATAGTTACCAATAATTACATTTCCAATATGTGGAATTTTAACAAGTCCTTTACCATCTTCACTTGGTCGGTATCCAAAACCATCTGCACCAATACTAACATTATTATGAAAAATACAATGACTTCCAATTTTAGAGCGTTCTCTAATTACGGTACCAGACCAAATTGTTGTATTTGCTCCTATTTTAGAGTCATCAAAAATACTAACATTTGGGTATATAAAAACCCCTTCTTCAATTACTACATTTTTTCCAATATAACTGTTAGCACCAATTTTTGCCCCTTTAGCTATTGTTGCAGTTTTATGTATTACAGCTGTAGGATGTATTTCGGAGTCAAAAACAGGTGGCTCAGGACTAAATACTTCTAGTAATTTAGCCATTGCTAGATCTGCACTCTTTACTTTTATAATTGCCTGATTTTCTTTTACTTCTACCTCTATTTTTTCGTTTACAATAGCAGCACATGCGTTAGAATCTTTCCAATATTTAGCATGTTTTTTATCTCCAATAAAAGTTACTTGGTTTTGAGTAGCATCTTTTAGTTGATTAAGGCCTGTAATTTTTGCAGAAGTGCTTCCTATTAATTCTCCTGACAAAATAGCGTTAATCTCTTGGATTGTAAACGAATGCATAAATTTTTTATTAAAAGGTTAATTTTTTTGTTAAAAAAATGAAATTACATATAAAAAACTTCAAAAGCTTTATTTTTTTTTGAATAATTTAAATTAAATTCAAAAAAAACGTCCAATTGTAACTATACAAATTGGACGTTATAACCTTTTAATTTAGATTTTTATTCCTCAGGTGGAAAACCATTTATTTCTTCAAATACAGTATCAAAATTAGCTCTTAAATAAGCATTTAATTTCTTTTTATAATCGTCTTTTAACCAATGCAAAAAGTTAAATGTACTTCTACTTATACATTTAGCATAGGTTTGTATTCTGTTATTAATGTCTTCGGTTAGTAACTTGGCTAACCCTAGAGCATCGTACACATCTTCACTATTTTCTATACAAATATATGCGTGTTGCGCTATAGAGCGTTCTAAAACTACTTTAGAAGATTCTCCTTTAGAAGTTGCACTAATGTATGTTGCTTTTATATCAAAATACACTTCTTCAGACTTAGAAAATTCTGCCCTAACTTCTTCGGACATTTCATGTCTAAAATTAGCTTCTATATCTTCATCATCCTGTAATCTATCCATATAGAAATTAGGATTATTAAATATAGTTTGCCAATCTAAATCTGCTCCCCAAGGGCCAAATCTGTAGTAATTGTTACCTAAATCAATAACTTTAAAGGAAGATTTATTATTTAAAATACGAGAACCACGACCAATCATTTGATAGTATAAGGTTAACGATTTTGTTGCTCTATTTAAAATAATAGTATCAATAGTAGGTTCATCAAAACCAGTAGTTAAGATACTTACAGATGTTAGTACTGCATCTGGAGTTTCTTTAAACCATTTTAAAATTTCTTTTCGTTGTTTTTTTGTGGCAGTATTATCTAAATGTCTAACAGGAATTCCTGCTGCATCAAATGTATGATATACATGAATAGAGGTGTTAATACCATTATTAAAAATAAGAGTTTTTTTACCTTTAGAGTGTTTTTTATAAGCCTCTAAAAGCTTTTCTAACATGGCTGGGCTAGAATAAAGGTCTTCAGAAGATTTAACGGTATAGTCTCCATTAGAACCAACTTCTAAAGAAGTAAGACCCATATCATACTGAAAAACTTCCGCTTTTGCTAAAAACTCATTTTCTATAAGCGAACCAATACTTTCCCCTGCAATTAGTTCATCATAATTATCTTTCATTGGTAAGTTCTTGTTAGAACTTAGTGGTGTTGCTGTTACACCAAGTATAAAAGAATTATTAAAAAATTTAAATAATTTATTAAAAGAGTTGTAGTGTGCTTCATCAATAATAACTAATCCAACGTCCGATATGTCTAGCATATCATCATTTAATCTGTTATTTAAAGTTTCAACCATTGCCACAAAACAAACGTATTCATCTTGGTCATCAAGGTTTGCAGTACTATTAACCACTTTGTTTACTACTCCAAAACTAGTAAGCATTTTAGAAGTTTGGTTACAAAGTTCTACACGGTGTGTCATTACTAAAACCTTCTTATTGTGGTTTTTTAAGTATTGCCTAACTAATTCTGAGAAAATTACTGTTTTACCACCACCTGTTGGTAGCTGGTATAATAGATGATAATCATCTGGTGCGGAATCAAATTTTTCAAAAACTTGATCAATTGCTCCTTTTTGATAACTATAAAGTTCTTTGTCTGTTTTTTTTTCTTGTACTTCGTGTGATAAGTTTGCCATACCTTTCATTTCTCAGGAATGCAAAATTACGGCCTTTTATAGGGTTTAAAGAAGTTTTTTGTAAAAAACTACACCCCTATTTGTTTAAATGCTTAAAAATAAAGACTATTGGTAATTTTACATTCTTCTATTGTAGTATTAATATTACTGTAATTATAAAAACGCATTTTGCTTTAATAAAAAAACTCCAATAAATTATATTGGAGTTTTTGTTTTATATATGCTTTACTGCTTAAATCTTCTTCACACGTACAGCATTCATGCCTTTCATTCCTTTTTCTAATTCAAAAGAAACTTTATCATTTTCTGCTATTTCATCAATAAGACCACTAACATGACAAAAGTATTTTTCTTGGTTTTCAGTATCAATTATAAATCCAAAACCTTTTGAAGTATCAAAGAAAGATACTTTACCATTACGTACTGGATCAAACTCTTCTTCTTCTCCTTCAATTTTCTTAGGAATACCTAAAACAATATCTTCAGCTTCAATTTCAACTTTCATAGAAGGGTCTGGCGGAGTGTCTACAAGATTACCATTAAAATCTACATAAGCCATTGGAATGCCTTTTTTTCCATTCTCTTTTGCTTCTTCTTTACGAGCAAGCATTTTTTTTCTCTTTTCTTCACGTTTTTTTAAACGTTTTTTTTCTTTTTCACTTTTATTAAAAGTTTGTTGCGATTTTGCCATTGTACTTATTAAGTTAGGGTATTATTAGTATGGCTTAATGAGTATAGAAATATTATTTGAAGAGTGCTAAAAAATTTGATTTGAAAAAAAATTTACCCTAATAAATGTAATCTACTGGTTGTATATTGCATTAAACCTGCTGTAAAGATAATATTTCTTCTAAATTTTAAAAAAAATTGATGCTAAAAATTGGAGATACTCTTTGTTTTAATACTATACTTGTTACAATAATTATACTATTATGAAAGAATAATTTAAAACTTTAAAGTTTTATTTTTTGCAGTTTAATTTATATAGTATCAAGTATAACAATGCATTAGAACTATATTTTTTTGCATTTATTTTTAATAAAGTTTCCTTTCAATAAAAAAACGAATAACATTATTTAATAAAAAATAGATTTTTTAAATAGGTTTTATAATGTTTTTAATCGATAAAAGGAAGCATAATAACTGAATAAACCTGTAGTATTGTTGTAATAGCTTACTTTTAAAAATTAGGATGCCAATAACGCTATGAGGGTTACTTATATTTCAAAAATTATAAAATTATTTTATATAATTACTGTTGGTTTTATTATGAACCAAGTAGTTATTTCTTGCTCTAAAGATGGTAATATTGTAACAGAAAATATTGAACCAGAGGAAGAAGAATCTATTGTAATAAAAACACAATCTATTCCCTTTTCAGAACAAAGAACTGGAAATGTAGAAAATGGAAAAGAATATTTACTTTCTGGAGATTATATGAGTTCTGGTATTCCATATAATGCCTTTGTACAGGGTAATGGAAATGGTGCTAATGTATTAAATAGAACAGGTGATAATGAAATAATTAGTTATGATTATACTGCAATAACAGCAAGTAATGGAGTGCGGGTAGTTGCTCCCAATTGTTTAAGTTGCCATTCTTCTAGAATTAATAATGAGTATGTAATTGGTTTAGGTAGCCATGATACTGATTTTACCATTAACAGAGCAATACAAACGCAAACTTTAAATGTAGCTATTCCATTGTTTTATGGAGAAAATAGTGAAGAATGGGAAGCTTATGATCAATTTAGAAAAAGTATTGAGGCTATAGCACCTAAAACAATAACAAAAAGTAGAGGTGTAAATACGGCTAATAAAATTGCAGAAGTTTTGGTTTCTCATAGAGATAAAAACACACTTGCATGGTCTAATGAGCCGTATATTGAACTAACCGATGAAGTTATACCTACGGATGTTCCAGCTTGGTGGTTATTAAAAAAGAAAAATGCTATTTTTTATAATGCAATGGGAAGGTTAGATTTTTGTAAATCTATGATAGGTGCTAGTATGTTAACTCTAACTGACGTAGAAAAGGCTAAAGATATTGATCAGAATATGGTAGATGTTCTAGCGTATATAGAAACGTTAGAGGCTCCAAAATATCCTGGTGATATTGATGAGGGTTTAGCAACTACGGGAAAAGCACTTTTTAATGGTACTTGTGCCACATGCCACGGAACCTATGGAGAAAATGAATCGTATCCTAATTTGTTAGTAGCATTAGAAAGTATAGAAACAGACCCAGAATTATCAAACCATTATACTGCTGTAAATGAAGAAAACGAATACTTTGTAGATTGGTTTAATACAGGTTGGTTTGGGAATAATGCAAACCCATTACAGTTAACACCAGAAGGTGGTTATATAGCACCTCCTTTAGATGGAATATGGGCTACAGCGCCATATTTGCACAATGGATCAGTACCTACTTTACAAGACATGCTAAACAGTACAAAAAGGCCAAAATATTGGAGAAGAACTTTTATTAATTCGGACTATGATTATGTAAAATTAGGGTGGAATTATACGGTAGAAACTTTTCAACAAGATAAACATACTTACGATACAACCTTAAAAGGCTATGGAAATAGTGGTCATAAATTTGGAGATAAATTTACAGAAGAAGAGCGTAAAGCTGTTCTAGAGTATTTAAAAACATTATAGAATAAAAAAGGCTTCGTGTTTTACGAAGCCTTTTTTTGTTTATCTATATATTTTATTATTGGTTTAAAATAAAGTCTTCTGTAATTCCATTAGGGTAAATAATAGTTGCTTCAGCATCGCAAGAGCCATCTCCAAAATTAACTTTTACTTCTAAATCATTTTTATTTATTGTCATAATACCAGACGTAAGATAATCACAAGCTAAGGCTCCTTCTAAAACATTTTGTACACCAATAATATATCTAGTTTCGTTTACTGTAAGCATCCAATCACCATCTACCGTAAAAGTGCCTGTTTCCTCCGTATCTCCTGTATTTAATGTTACCATTTTGGTGCCATTTTCAGAAATAACAGTATCATCTTCTAATACCATAGTAATATCACTAGATACCGAAAAAGACGTTGCACTTTGCATATTATCTACACCAACAACAAAACTTTTTGTACCATTAATTTTAATTTCTCCTATATAAAAGTCACTGTAATCTGCTGTATATAAAATTGACTCATTTTCAATTTCAAAAGAAATTTCTACACTTCCATTAATATTATCAGATGTATTTAAAACGCAATTATTATACGTGGCTATATATCCGTTATCTGTATATGTTATTGAATAGCAATCTGTCTTGTTTACACTAGCTTGTTTTTGGGTTGCTCCATTTTCTTCAAAAAGGTCTGTTATTATTGTATCTGCAGTATTAGAAACAGCTTCTGCATTTAAAACAGATGAAATTTCACTTTCTTCCATTGTGCCACTATTCGTATTTTCTGCATCTTCTGTACAACTAAAAAAGACAATTGTAAATGCTAAAAAGGAAAGTAATTGTGTGGTTTTTTTTAATACATTTTTCATTACTATATTTTTATTTGGGTTCATTTAAATACAACGTAAAATTTTAGTCTTTAGTGTTTTATATAGTATTCTGTATTATATAAATAATAACATAAAATCGTATACGATACGTTATATTTGTTATAATGGCAAAAAAACAAATACTTAGAGATCAGGTTAGAGAGCATTTACTTAAACAAATGGTGCTCGGAAACTTGCAAATTGGAAACACTATAAATTTAGCTGCATTAGCAAGAAAATTAAATGTTAGTGTAACTCCCATACGTGAAGCTTTAACACAGTTACAACAAGCAAATATTATAAAAGCAGTGCCTAATAGAGGCTTTGTTATTGCAGAATTAAATGCAAAAGAAGCAAGTGATTTATATGAGTTAGTAGCCAACTTAGAAGTGTTAGCAATAGAAAACAGTGATTTTTCTGAAAAAGCAATAGAGAGATTAAAACAACAACAATTAGTATTTGAAAATGCTACAGATGCGGTTTCTAGAATTAATGCAGATTTTGAATTTCATAACTTACTAACTAAAAATTATACGAACGACATTGCCTTACAGGTTTTAAATGACCTAAAAACAAGAATCTTTTTTTATGAAAATGCTTTTATGAAAAATGATTTTTTCTACAATAGAACTGACAACCAACACGAAGCTATAATTGCAGCTATTGAAGATGACAATATACCTACAGCTTCTCTTCTATTACGAATGAACTGGATGTTGATATTAAACTATATTCTTAAACAACTTGGTGTAGAGTAACTTAGTTTATTAGATATTCAGTTGGTCTATAAAATGCTTACGTATAGCTAAATATGATAAATTAATGTTAATAAATCACAAATTATTCGTAAATTGTTATAGATATATATTTATAGTCAGTACTATTGTACTGAATTAAAACTTACATGTAAGTATAAAATTGTAAGAATAGCACAACAAGTTGTGTATTAATACGTTTTTATAAAAACTTAAAAAGTAAATCTTATGAAATATCTTTCTCCAGAAATAGAAGCTATTTTAAAAAGTAAAAAAAGCGAAAAAAAATCTTTAGTAAAAAAATCCGTTTCTTGCGGTATCTTTCAAGATTACGAACTATCAGAAGAAAATACAAATGAAGAATTAGTAAGTTAATTCTAATTCTTCATTTTAACTATTTTTAAGCTATTTCTCCGCTTACTCTTTTGGCAATTAAATTTGCTCTTAACTCTACATACATAGCTTCTTTAATTACATCATCGCTTAAAAAGTTATTCATCATAGAATAACCATGCACAAAGCTTGAGCAAAACTCATCTATATCGCCACCTGCACATGTGGTATTATACTCTTTAATTATATAGTCCCAATCAAAACTATATGGTTTGGCTTCTACTACACCATATAAAATTTGATTTAATCTTTTTAATGTTTCTCCTAGTTTAGTGTTTATAACGCCTACCGCGCCTTTAACAAAATTAAATTGTGTCCCGTTTGTATACATAGCTAGCTTACTATATGTTTTTTTCTTCAGTTTGTAATGGTTTTTTTGTCTTGAGAGAATTTTTATGTTTGAGTAAATGTGTGTTTATGGTTTTTTTATTATTTAAAAAGAAGTTTATAGCTAAAAGGGAACTAATTACTATGGTCAAGACTATTTTTATATGCGGCTCATTTAAATCAGAACCTCTATAATCTGAAAGAATTATTATTATTTGGTATAAACTTAACGCAACTGGGACTAATAAGAATGGGCGATATAATTTATTTTTGGCTTCAAAAAACCAACCCGCATAGCCAATATGTGCAAAAAGATGTATAAGAAAAGTATATAAGAAAACACGGTACGAAGAAAAACCAAGCACATCTCCATCAGAATTAGTTAAAAAAGTTTCAATTCCTAAGTCTGGAACCCAAGATGGAAAATCGCCACCACGAATAGTAATAACATCATGAATATAAGGTAGCGATGACAATGCTATGATTGCCACCGCTTTTAAAAGTTCTTTAAGTATCTTTTTCGTCATCAATTTCGTCTCTTCCAATACTATACGTATCTCTATCATGGAATTCGTCTTCTCCAATACCGTAAGTCTTATCAGTTTCAGATGTGGAATCTTCCGTACAAGAATAATTTAGTGCAACAAGGCAAAAGCATGCTGCTAAAAAATAAATCTTTTTTGCAATCATAATATTAGTTTTAGGGGTTTGTAACCTTTAACTAACACAAGGAATACAAAATAAATTGTACTAGAACATCAACTTTCGACGAACTACAACGTATTATATTTCTTACTAAAGGTATGCGTATTAGAGGAATTACACAAAATAAAAACCTCACAAAAAAAGAGGTTATTGTTTTAAAGTAGTAATAGCTTGATATACAGCGTCTCTAAAAATATTTTTTTATCTAAATACACCTTCTTTTTTTATTGATTTTTGTAAGAATTGAAAAAATACACTTAAATATCAATTTAACAATCTTTAACATATATTTTTAGAACAACTATACTTAATACCTAAAACAGTCGTTTTGCTAGTTGAACTCAAAATTAATGAAAATGAAAAATGTTCTTAAAGCTATTAGTATTCTATTTTTAATTCTAATAGCAAATTCTTGTGGTAATGCAGATAATGACGTTAATTTAAATCTTAATTTTAATGAGGAATTAGGCTTAGGAAAAACAGTTGACTCTTGTTTAGGTTTAGAGGAAAGCGAATTAATATTATCAATTCAAGATGAGTATACTACTTTACCTGGTAAAGTATCTATTTTCTTTAAGGTTTCGGATATAGATGGTAATCCGGTTCCAGGCTTAACTGCAGACCAATTTACAATTTATGAGCAAGGTAGAAATGATGATTGTTTTAATACTATATCTGCCTCAGAATCTTTTGCAAGAATTTCTCCAAACTCTCAAATATTTAATAATAATACCATTTTAGTTTTAGATTTAAGTAATAGTGTTCTTAGTAGTAGTTTAGAAGAGTTAAAAACAGCTACAACTAGTTTTATAGAAAATGTAATGCCAGAAACAACGCAAGAATCATTTAAAATGGCTATTTATTGGTTTGATGGAGAAGACAGCTTACACCTACTAAACGATTTAAGTTCGGATAAAGAAGAACTAATTTCTTCTGTAGATGGTATTACAGATACAATTAGTAATGATCCATCTACAGATTTATATGGTGCCATTATAAAAGCAACTAATATAGCAGAAGATGTACTTGCCGAAAGTACTAAAAACGAAACTATAGGGGCTTCTTCTGTTGTTTTGTTTACCGATGGTACAGATCAAGCATCTAGGTATACAAGAGATGCGGCAATAGATAAGGTTACTAACGCTAATTCTAATATATCATTCTTTACTATTGGTTTGGGTGATGAGATAGATACCGAAATTTTAAAAGAGATAGGAAAAACTTCTAGTGTATTTGCAAGTAATAAAGAGGAATTAGAGAATACTTTTAATGCTATATCTTTTAAAGTATCTGAACAAGCAAATAGTTTTTATTTATTTGAATATTGTAGCCCTAAAAGAGATGGCAGTGGAGAAAACAACTTAGCTATACAAGTTAGAAGCGGCAGTAAACAAGGCGCTGTACAAACTAAATTTAGTGCATCCGGATTTGAAGGAGGCTGTAATTAAACAATATATATAATTGCATAAAAAAGGCACCAAATGGTGTCTTTTTTAGTTTAAAGGATAAAAAATATAAAAAACAGAATATTTTAAGTTGCTGTTTATCAATTAACTAAAAATAGTTTTCAAAAAAAGATCGATTAAAAACATCTTTAATTTTAATTATACCGTATACATTAAAACCTATTTTTGAAAAGAATATGAAAAAATTATTTATTACAAGTACATTATCTATTGCATTATTAACTTCATGTGTTTCTAAAAAGAAATATGTTGCTTTAGAAAACGATTTATCTGATACAAAAAGTGTTTTAACAAAAACACAAGTAGAAAAAGAAGAGCTAGAGTCTAAAATGGCTAAAATTGAAGCAAGAGTAACAGAGTACAATAATAAAATAAACTCTTTAAAAGATATTAACGATAGTCAAATGACTAGTGTTGATGGTATTGCTGTTATGAGTAACAATACTAAAGATAAAATGAGAGCTACTTTAAAGAACGTTGATCCAGCAAAATTAGCAGGTGCAAAAACGTTACAAGACTCTATGAACTTGGCACTTTCTTATAAATTAAAGAAATCTATTTCTGATGAAGAAGGTGATGTTGATGTAAACATTGATAAAACAGTGGTTATGATTAATATTTCTGATAAACTATTATTTAATAGTGGTAGCTATAGAGTAAGTAGTAAAGCAAATGCTGTTTTAGCTAAATTAGCAGAGGTTATTAATTCTGAATCTAGTATGGAAGTTATGGTAGAAGGTCATACAGATTCTAGAAGCATTAATACTGCTATGTTTGCAGATAACTGGGATTTAAGTGTAAAAAGAGCAACATCTGTAGTTCGTATACTTCAAGATAAGTATAATGTAGATCCTGCAAAATTAATAGCATCTGGTAGAAGCTCTTATTTACCATTAGTAGATAATGATACAAGAGAAAACAGAGCTAAAAACAGAAGAACTAAAATTGTTATTCTTCCTAATTTAGATAAATTCTTTGCTTTATTAGACGCTGAGAGTAACCAATAAAATATAGATTACTTAAAAAAAGGGGGAAGCAATAGTTTCCCCCTTTTTTTATATAATAACTATCTAAAAATCATGGCGTTTTTAAAATTTCCTTTCCCATTTTCTAAATCAATTAAAAAACCATTAATTACTGCATATTTATTTATTCCATCTTTTTCCAAAAGAAAAGTTGGGTTAATACCAGGTTGAAGCAATAAATTAGGCACTTTATAAGAAGAACTTATTAAGTGCATAGGAAAAGGAGAACTTAATTGACTGTTTGGTATTTTTGCTACTTTTAAATACGTAAATCCTTTTTTAAGTAAAGAAATATAATCTAAGGTGGTTGCTTCTTGTATTGTAGCTATTTTTTTTGGATATATTTTTCCTTCTTTAATTTTATATCCTGTTGCATTAAAATTTTCATAACCATAATAAGTAGATAAATCTCCTTGATCTAGTATTCTACTGCTATACCAAAAATTAGAATAATTATCTTTATTTACTTCTAATCTATTTAAACCAATATCTATTTTGTAAGATTTATTATTTAATATATACGTAGCTCCTTCTATCTTTAAATCAAATAATTTTCTATCGTTTTTAGGTATTTTGTTATACGCTGCTATATCTAAGTTTATATAATTTTTATTAGCAATACTGTACATAGCAGAAAGTATAGAAACATAATTTAGTTTTCGTATTTCTTGCTTTTCCACATCGTTTTTATAACCACCAGATTCTATTAAAATGGTACTTGTCCCCCATTTCTGAATATTATCTCCAAAAGCTCTAGGTTCAAAATCATCATTATACCTACCAACTTGCCCTTTTGCATATTTTTGAATAATACTATTCATAAAAACAATTACTTTCATAGCATTTGCACGCACCTCATTTATATCTTTATTGTAATTATAAGCAGGAGCTAAATACGAAATTGTAGCAGGGTTATTGGTGCGCTCTGTATTATAATAAATACTTTGATCATGTAAATTAAACCCAAAATCAGCATTAAGACTGTCTCTAACTTTTTTTAAAGTTTTAGCTTCAGGAGACTGTAAGCGTAAGGCATCTCTATTAATATCTATGCCTAATAAATTTCTACGTTGGTATAAAGCCGCCCCATCTGGGTTTAACATAGGAAGAAAATGTATAGTTAGGTTATTTAGAAGTGCTTTTTTTTCTTCTCTAAAATCTGAGCTTTCTAAAAAGTTTAAAATATCAAAAATTGCTAGTGTAGCAGTAGGTTCGTCTCCATGCATTTGCGACCATAAAAATACTTGTGTTTTACCCGAGCCAATACTAACCAATGTTAAGTCTTTTCCTCCAATAGATGTTCCTACTTTTTTTACAGTAAAGCCAGGTGTATTTTTATAATGGTTTATTAATGGTTGTATATTTTCATGTTTTATTCTACGGTGTAGCAAACTAGGCTCTTTATATGTTTTGTAGCTATTGTATAAAGAACTTGTTAGGTCTGCATTTTGACAATAACTCGCAGAATAAACAAAACATATAAGTAATAATGGAATATAGTTTTTCATTTTAATTTTGAGGATTAGGAGTGTTTTTAAAATTTAAATCTTTAGTAGCATTACGTACATTAGACATAAATGTAAAACCTGGGTCTGTTTTTTTGGTTCTATATGTAGTGTCTTTTTCTAACCAAAGTGGTGTATTTTCAAAGTTAGTATACTCATAATGTCCAATTAAATAATCTATAGTTTCATATTTGTTTTTTAAATAATGTACTAGCCAAATATTTGCTTCTAATTGTTTTTTAGTTAAAGGCATATTCTTGTCTCCTCCAACATTTTCTACACCAATGGCACAATGGTTTAAACCAATTACATGCCTTGCCATACTTGTTTCTGGCAAAAGCCTATAAATAGTACCATCTCTATCAACAATAAATTGAGAAGAAACATTAAGGCCACTAACATTTTCTATATCTGGTCTCCAGTTTGGTAATTTTGATGGATTAAATGCTTTAAAAGATTCTTCTAAAGTTGGAATAACTGTCCAGTGTAACACAATCATTTTTGGAATTATAGTAGGTTCTTTTTGTTGTAAACCATATCTATTCTGTAAATATTCTAAGCTTAATTGTTTTCTTTCTGCATCAAAAACAATTGGCTTATCTATTATTTTATGTTGTTTTGAACAAGAGAAAAACAACACAATTGTTACTATTAGAATTATTTTTTTCATTAGTAAGATTATTTAATGTTTACGCTATCTTTTTTTACACGGTAGTAAATTTTCTTCTTCTTTTTTCCCCACTCTTTGGCTTTTGCAACATCTTTACCCATATAAATATCAATTCGATTTTTCCATTTTTTATTCATTTTGTCATTTACAATATAAATGCCATCTAAACCTTCTATTCTAATTTGAGTGTTATGTTTTATACCTAAAGCAATTAAGTTTCTAGAAACAGCAACACATTTCATTCCTGGTACTAAAGAGTCTCCCCAAGCTGTAATATTAGGGGTGCTAGAAGTTTGTGAAGCTATAGAGTTATATGCAGTTGCTGTAACATTTATAGTTTTCCAAATATACCCGTCCTCCGAAGTTTTTGTTTTGCAGGCGGTTATTAGAAAAAAACAAATACATAAAAAACTAATTGTATATTTAGAAGACATAATTTTAGGTACTTTACTATTTATTTCTTTTTTAAATTTACGATAATAACTAAAACTATACTTTTTTGAAGATATTTAAGAGAATTTTACTCGCCCTAATTTTAATTATTGCAATTGTAATATATTTAAATTACCCAAAGCTTAACATAATTTCTGGTTTTGCTTCTAAAAACTTAGCTTCCAATGCACTTATTTCTAAACGTTCTGTTTCTACAATTATAGCTAATGATAATAATATGCCGTTAATTAAATTAGCAGACGCTACTTTTAATGAAAAAGAAAAAAGTTCCTCTGCTACAGTTTTTGGGCTAATGGAGCGTAATACTATTTATAGAGAAGGTTTAGGTTGTGTTTTAATAAATAAAGATTTTGATGCTTCAAAGATGCCTCTAAGTCCTAAAAGAAAAAAAAAGATAGATACTCTACCTTATCCTTTTGGTAGTAACACTCCTGTAGATTCTATTTTTACTTCTGTAGATTATAAAAGATTAAATAAAGCTGTAGATTTTGCTTTTAATTCTCCTGAAAAATTTAAGACAAGAACAGTGTTGGTACTCTATAAAAACCACATAATAGCTGAAAAATATGCCGATGGTTTTTCTAAAGATACTCCAATACTAGGTTGGTCTATGACAAAAAGTATTATTGCTACTTTATATGGCACCCTACAAAAAGAAGGAAAGTTAAATGTAAATAGCACTGCTCCTATTCCTGAATGGAAAAACGATGAACGTAAACATATTACAATAAATAATTTGCTTCGTATGCAAAGTGGTTTAGAATGGGAAGAAGATTATACAAAAATATCTGATGTAACCAAAATGCTGTATTTAGATACAGATATGACGATAGCACAGAAAGAAAAAAAGGCAATAGCAAAGCCTACAGAAATATGGAATTACTCCTCTGGAACCAGTAATTTACTTTCAGGAATTCTTAGAGATCAATTTTCTACAAGACAGGAGTATTTAGATTATCCGTATAAAGTTTTAATAGATAAAATTGGAATGTATAGTATGCTTATTGAAGCGGATATGGAAGGTAATTATATAGGTTCTTCCTACGGTTGGGCAACTACTAGAGATTGGGGGAAATTTGGTACTTTATATTTAAACAAAGGAAATTGGAATGGAGAAAAGTTATTTTCTGACGAATGGGTAAATTATATTACCAAACCTACCAAAAATTCTGATGGGGTTTATGGGGCACATTTTTGGTTAAATGCTGGAGGAAAATTTCCTGATGTTCCAAAAGACATGTATTCTGCAAATGGTTTTCAAGGGCAGTATGTTTTTATAATACCATCTAAAGACTTAGTAGTAGTAAGAACTGGACTAGTACAGGAACCAATTTTTGACCTAAATTCATTTTTAAGTGGTATAACCAATAGTATAAATTAGTTCTAATTATTACGCTACCTACAGTGGTTGTAAGATTCTAATAACATTTTTTAAGATATACACCACAAATTTCTCTTACATGGCAACATAACTTCTTTAAGTTCTTAAAAGTGAAATATATTTACAGTGTTATTAAAAACGAAAGTAAATTTTTTCATTTTCATATAGTGTTCTCGTAAAAGAGCCTTGTCTTATTTGACAAGGCTCTTTTTAGTTTTGCTATGTTGCATTGCACCATAGTAATATGCTGATTAATATATTATTTAGCTTTAACAGGACACCCAATAGCTTTTGTTAAGTTAGGGGTTGGTTTTTCTCCTTTTTCTAATGCTAAAATTGCATTTTCTACATACTTTTCAGTTACATCTTTTGCAGATCTAGAATTATTGTCAATAGCTCCAATGTATTGAACTTTACGTTCATTATCTAATAAAAATACATGTGGCGTTCTAACAGCTCCATATTTTGGAAAAATTTCTTGTTTATCATCTACCAAATATGCGAAAGGAAAATTCTTTTCAGCAGCTCTTTTTTTCATTGCCTCAAAATTTTCTTTATCACTTGCAATGCTATTAGGATTTATTGCTATTACAGAGTAACCTTTAGGAGCATACTTAGTATGTAATTCTATAAGACGGTCTTCATACATTTTTGCAAAAGGACACTCATTACATGTAAATGTTACTATATAGCCTTTGGCATTTTTAATATCTGCTAAAGAAACCATGTTGCCATCAACATTTTTTAGTGAAAAATCTGTAGCAACATCCCCAATTTTATAGCCTCCAATTTCTTCTAAAGTTTTGGTTTGTTCTGGTCCTCTGCCACCATGTGGTGGGCCTTTTCTTTCTCCGTTTGGAGGGCCATCACCTCTTTGCCCATAAGTAGAAAAACTAATAAGCGAACAACTTACTAGCAAAATAAGAGAGAAAAGTACATTTGTTTTTTTCATTTTAATTAAGTTTTTATTTGTTTATAGTTTTTAATACTTCTTTTTCTATATCTATAGCGCTTTCAAAAGCACGCTCATGAAACGAACGCTCTTTATTGTTAAAAATAATTGTAAATGGGATTGCACCTGACCAATTAGGATCTATTTTGTTGATCCAAGTATTAGAGTCTGGGTCATCTAACAAAACCACTTTAGATGTTATTCCTTTTTTCTTTAAAAAAGGTTTTAATCTACTTTCTATATCTTTTGGAAAATCTAGACTTACAAATATAATTTCTACGTCTGGATTATTTTTTTGATATTCTTGAAAGTGTGGTAGCTCTTTAATGCATGGTCCGCACCACATAGCCCAAAAATTAATTATATACGTTTTTTTAGAATCTGTATATAACAATGGTTCTAACTCATCAAAATTATATACTGGTATATCTGTTTGTACAGTAGTAGTTGTATTTTTATTTGATAAAGAGTTTAAAGTACTAAAACCGTAACTAAAAAGAATTGTTAAAGCTATTGGCAGTAACCTAAAGTTCATAAAATATTTGATTTACTATTATAACTAAGACTACTGTTTTATTAAAAAGTTTAATTGCGTTTTACTATTTTTTATAAAAATTATTTTATGCTACACCATACCTCCGTTTACAGGTATAATTTGTCCTGTTATCCAACTAGAATCGTTGCTTACCATAAAAAGAACCACTTTAGCAATATCACTTGGTTCTGCAATACGACCAAAAACATTTTGACTAATTAATTTTTGAATAAATTCTTCTGATTTTCCTTCTAAAAATAGTTCTGTATTTGTTGGGCCAGGTGCAATTGCATTTACAGAAATTCCTCTTCCTATTTCTTTAGAAAACACTCTAGTCATTTGCTCTACAGCTGCTTTTGTTGCAGAATAAAGTGCATATTTTGGAAGCATTAATTTTACGGTGCTTGAGGTAATATTTATAATACTACCATTATCAGACAGTTTAGTAAAACTTTCTTGCATGGTATTAAAAACCCCTTTTACATTAACATTAAATAAATCTTCAAATTCCTTTTCTGTAGCGTCTTTAAGAAATTGCATTACTAATAAACCTGCATTATTAATTAAAACATCTACATTACCATAATGCGCTATAGTTTTATTAAAAAGAGAAACAACTTCTTCTTTTTTACTTACGTCTGCTTTTATAGAAATAGCATTTCCACCTTTTTTTGTAATTTCATTTACTGTAGCAGTAGCTGCTTTTGTATTACTAGAATAATTTATTACTACTTTTTCTCCTTGTTCTGCTAATAAGACTGCAATTTCTTTGCCTATTCCTCTAGAGGCACCTGTTACAATTACTACTTTTTTCATTTGTAAATTACTATTTTACTATGCTTTATTTTTTAAAAGTTTTTTAATTTCTTCTTGTCTGCCTTTAGGAATATAAAATTTATTAGATTCCAAAATTGATTTGTGACTAGAATGCTTAGATATAAATGGTAAAATTTTCAATCTCATTTCAATAAACCACTCCTCAATAGACAAACTTAGCTCTTCAGTGTTTTTACCTTCTAAACTTGGCATCTTTCCATTTACCATTGCTAAATAATTATCGTCATAAACATCGCCATAATCTTTATCAAAATAAGAAATAGTTATATCATAAAAACCATTTCCAAATGTTTTGTATTCAAAAAAATAAAGACGGAAAGTCCGTTCTGTAATTTTTTAAATAGCCTTTTTGATGTTTTAGTATGTCTTTCAAAACCTTCTGATTTAAAAAAAGGTACAATTTTTTCTTTAAAAATTTTATCAAATGCTTTCTTTCTATCTTTTGTAGTTAATTCTTTAGCCATTATTAAATTGTATAGTATAAAGCAAGTTTTTTTATTCGATAGATTTTGCTTTTAACATTTTCTTTAAATCAGAAATTGTTTGTTTTTTATCAAGATTAAAACCTAAATGTCCCATTGCAATTGAAAAAAACAATATTGCAAAAGGAACTAATGAAACTATATTATCCATGCCATTTAATAGGATATTAAAAAACATAAAAAATGAAACTATACTGCTAATACTAATTAATAAAATAAGAAATACCATTACGGCGCTATGAAGTTTTAATTCTACATTAATATTTGTACCATTAGATGTACTTTTAAAGGTTCCGTTAATTTGGGGTAAAAAAGAATTTTTAGTTTGAATAACTTTCTGAATATAAAACTTTTCAGAAGAGAATGTTCCTTCAAAAATTTTATTTTTATTAGTGGTCGAATACTTTTCTTTTAAACCTCTTTTAGTTTGAATATTTTCTTTTAATTGCATTTCTAATTCTGAAATAGAAAGTGCAGATACTAATTTAAGTTTTTCAGAAGGTATAATTTTCATGTATAAACTTATTTTAAATTTTCTTTAAAAAAGTCTATAGTACGTTTCCATGCTAAATCTGCCGCTTTTTTATCGAATCTTGGAGTAGAATTATTATGAAAACCGTGTTTTACTTTTGGGTAAATATGGGTTATAAAATTTATATTATTTTGCTTTAGTGCTTTTTCATATTCTTCTATTCCAGCATTAACTCTTTCATCTAAACCTGCATATTGTAATAGTAAAGGCGATTTTATAGTTTGAGTTTCCTCTGCAGTTGGTTGTCTACCATAAAAAGGAACTGCAGCATTTAGTTCTGGTAATTTTACAGCCATCATGTTAGATATCCAGCCTCCAAAACAAAAACCTACTACTCCTATTTTTCCATTACAATCTTTATGAGATTTTAGATAGTTATAGGCTGCAATAAAATCTTCTAACATTTTAAATTTATCTCGTTTTTTTTGCATGGCTCTACCATCATCATCATTACCAGGGTAACCACCTAAAGGCCAAAGTGCATCTGGAGCAATAGAAATATACCCTTCTACTGCTGCACGTCTTCCTACATCTTCTATATACGGGTTTAATCCTCTATTTTCATGAACAACTATTATTCCAGGAACTTTTGCTTTTATATTTTTAGGTTTAGAAACTAAACCTCTAATTTCTCCTCCTCCTTTGGGTGAATTATATAAAACATAATCCGAATCTAATCTAGAATCGTCTTGTTTAATAGTTATAGAATCTACATAATTTGGAGACATAAAACTTAGTAAAGATGAAACGGTTACCCCACCAACAGCATAAAGGCCAAGTTTTTCAATAAATTGACGTCTTTCTAATTTATTATGAGCATAATCATCATATAGGTCAAAAATATCCGGATTAATATCTTCTTTTTTTAAGTTTTTCATGCGTAACTATGTATTAGGTTTTATAAATATTCTGCTAGTTATGGAAGCCATTTTTTTTCAAAATTTGGCTTTCTTTTTTCTAAAAAGGCATCTCTTCCTTCTTTGGCTTCTTCTGTCATATAAGCTAAACGAGTAGCTTCTCCGGCAAATACTTGTTGTCCAACCATGCCATCGTCTGTTAAATTCATTGCAAATTTTAGCATTTTAATAGATGTTGGCGATTTTGCTAAAACTTCTTGTGCCCATTCATAGGCAGTATCTTCTAATTGATCATGCGGAACAACTGCATTTACCATACCCATTTCAAAAGCTTCTTGTGCGGAATAGTTTCTACCTAAAAAGAAAATTTCTCTTGCTTTTTTTTGTCCTACCATTTTGGCTAAATAAGCTGAACCATAGCCACCATCAAAACTAGTAACATCGGCATCTGTTTGTTTAAAAATAGCATGTTCTTTACTTGCTAATGTCATATCACACACAACATGCAAACTATGTCCGCCACCTACTGCCCAACCCGGAACAACACATATAACAGCTTTGGGCATAAATCGTATTAAACGCTGTACATCTAAAATATTTAATCTATGGTATCCATCTTGTCCAACGTACCCTTGGTGTCCTCGAGCTTTTTGGTCTCCACCACTACAAAAACTATATACACCATCTTTTGTAGAAGGGCCTTCTGCACTAAGCAATACAACACCAATACTGGTATCTTCTTGTGCGTCATGAAACGCTTCTAACAACTCACTAGTTGTTTTTGGTCTAAAAGCATTACGCACATTAGGTCTATTAAAAGCAATACGAGCTACACCGTTACTTTTTTTATAGGTAATATCTTCAAACTCTTTAACAACTTTCCAATCTGGTTTATTCATATTAAATTTTAATTCTAGGTTTTAGTTTTATGCATTTGAATGCAAACCAATTTTATTTCCTTCGGTATCTATAAAGTGAGCAAAAAAACCAAATTCGCCTATGTCTGTTTTTGGAATTAGAATTTTACCACCTTCTTTTTCTATTAAAGCTATTTCTTTAGCAACATCATCACTTTTAAAATAAATAATTGTTCCTTCTTTACTAGGAACATTGTCTTTACACTGTACCAAACAACCTGATGCCCCAATTTTATCTGGCATACCAAACATATACATTTTAGATTCTGGTACTTCAATAAACTCAAATTCTAAATTAAATACTTTAGCGTAAAAATCTTTTGCTCTTTCTAAATTATTTGCAGCAATCTCAAACCACTGTACTGGATTATTCATATGCTTTAAATTTTAATGGGTTTATATGTACTAAAGATACTATTCTTTCTCCAAATTTTTATTTTTGGCTTCAATCCATTTAGACATGTACTTGGTACTAGCCATGCTATTATGTTGTAACATTGCACCAATAAAGTTTGAGTTTCTATGCTTTGTTAAGGTTTTGGTAGTATTTATTATTTTTTTATAAAAATCTTCTTCTAATTTTTCTTTATTACTACAATTAGTTAAAATCTGTTTTCCGCATTCCTGAGCTATTATCCAGTTTTCTTTAGATGTATATAAGTTAATTGCAGCATTAGCAATTTCTACAGCGGTTTCTTTAACGTAGTTATTATTTAAACTAGTAGTAGTAATACCTTCTATGCCTATTTTTGTTGTAATACTCGGAGTATTTGCTTGTAAAGCTGTAATTATTTTTCCTTTTATACCTGCCCCAAAACGTAGTGGTACTAAATTTACTTTTGCTTTTGCTACTACTTCAATAGCATTAGAAGCCCAACCTTCTATTAAAAAGCCTTCTTTAGGATTATGCATTTGAACAATATGTTCTGGTAAATGTCCACCGTATATTTTTAGGGTTACTTTAGGTAATTGTTTTCTAATTAATGGCCAAATTTCATTTTTTAACCAAACTATAGCGTCTTTATTTGGCGCATGATTGCCGTTACCAATACAAACAAAACCGTCTCTTTCTTCAAATGTTTTTTCTTGTGTAGAATTTGTATTGATTATAAATGGCAAGTAGTGTAATAAATTATGATTTACCTCTAGCTCTTTTGTAAGTAATTGCATTTCGTAGGTAGAAATAATTAAAGAAATATCGGATCTATAAATGCTTGCAATTTCTCTTTTTGTAATAGAATTATTTTTCCAATCTTTAATAGTAAAAGGCACTCCTTTTTTAAAGGCATTTTCTCTTGTTAATCGTAAAGAATGTAAATCTTCGGTATCTAAAATACGTAATGCCTTTGGGGCATTTTTTGCTACTCTCCAACCAAATTGCTCCTCTATTAAATAACGGTCAAAAATTACTATATCTTTCTTATTATCAGATAAATAAGCATCAAAACTTGAATCGTTAATTTTAATATAAATTTCTTCTACTCCTATTTTTTTTAAATCATAAGAAAAGGAAGTCTTTTTTGCTGTGGATGCAAAAGTTATAGTATAGTTTTTGGACAAGAAAAATTGGATTAACTCTAGCATTCTTTGCCCTGCAGCTGTAGTTGTTGGTTCTGGCCATACAAACCCTATTATTAATACATTTAATACAGGCATAATGGGTTACATTTTTGCAGCAAATTTTTTAGAGATACTAGAACGCAATTTACGTTCATAATCCTCTTCTAACCATTCTTTATAGTTTTTAGTATTGTTCATTATACAATAAGAATATTGTTTAACTCTAAAGCTAATTTCTTCTTTTAATAGCTTTGCAAGCACTCTAGCATCAAAAACATCTTCTGCATTTTCTACACAAATGTTTGCATGTTGTTCTATACTTTTTTCTAATACTGCTTTAGATTTTAAACCGTTTGCAAATCCTTTTTTGTATTCTTCTTTAATATCAAAAACAATAGATTTGGATTTAGAAAATTTTTCTTTTAAAGATTTTGGCATTTCGTAAACAAACTCTCTTTCTATATCTTCATCATTTTTAATGTTTTCTAGAAAAAAGTCTGGGAAATGGAATATTTCTTGCCAATCTATAGGCGCACTCCACATACCAAAACGAGCAACATTATTACCAAAATCTATAACCGTAAATTCTTTTTTATTTGGCAGTATACGAGAACCACGCCCAATCATTTGAAAATATAACGTAAGTGATCTTGTAGCTCTATTTAGCATTATGGTTTGTACCGTTGGCTCATCAAAACCAGTAGTTAATATACTAACAGATGTTAAAATTGCATCGGGTGTTTTAGAAAACCATTCTAAAATTTCTTTACGTTCACTAGCACTATTCTTATTATCTAAATGCCGAATATTATATCCTGCTTTTTTAAAAGTTTCATATACGTATATAGATGTATTTATGCCATTGTTAAAAATAAGTGTTTTGGTACCTTTAGCAACCTCTGTATACCCGTTTAACAACTTAGTTAACATGCTTTGGTTACCGTAAAGCTCATCAGAAGATTTTACAGTATAATCGCCATTAATTCCTAATTTTAGGTTTTCTAAACTAACATCGTAATTATATACATTTGCTTTGGCCAAGAATTTTTTCTCGATTAATGATGAAATAGACTCTCCTACAATTAATTTACTGTAGTTGTCTTTCATTGGAAGCTTAATATTAGAACTTAATGGTGTTGCTGTAACACCAAGTATTATGGCATTGTCAAAATATTTAAAAAGCTTTCTAAAAGAGTTATAATGTGCTTCATCTATAATTACTAAACCTATATTGTTAATAGCAACTTTTTCTTCTTGTAGCCTATTATTAAGGGTTTCTACCATGGCAACGTAACACATTACATTGTCCTCATTCTTAACCTCTTTTACTTCGCTATTAATTATCTTATTTTTTACTCCAAAACCATCTAACATTTTAGAGGTTTGCACACTAAGTTCTATTCTATGGGTAAGTACAACTACTTTTTTCTGAATTTCTTGAATATACCTTTTAGTAATTTCTGAAAACACAACTGTTTTACCTCCGCCTGTAGGTAATTGGTAAAGAAGATTAGCATTATCTGTAGAATTCTTTAAATGCTCAAAAATGGTATTTAAATCCTCTACTTGATAATCGTATAGGTTTTTTTCTTTTGTATGCTTTTTATACTCCAAAGGTATGGTTGTAGTTTATTATAATAATGCAAATTGCCAATCTTACAAAACTAGAAGAATTTTATAGGTAAAAGAAATAATACTAAAAAAATGAAGATATTTTTTAAAACTATTTTTAACTAGTAATTAAATCATCCTATTAAAAAAGATTAATCTACAATATCTAAAGCTTTAGAAAACTCTTCAGAAAACATCCAATTATTTTCTTGTGTTAGGGTATATATTTTAACAATACGATCTTTATGCTCTTCTATTAAACCATGTAATGTGGCATGTTGCAACAATTCTTTAAATGAGTTGAGCATACTTTTATAAAAAGTATTTGGAACATTTTTTTCTAAAGAAAAAGATTGCGCAATTTCCATATTAAAAAGCATAACATCCAATAGTAAAGATGGTTCTACGCCTAGTTTTATAAAGTGCTTAATGTATTTTTGAGCAACAGATCTACGTGCTTTTGGTTTTTTTCTTTTTATTGGAAAATACTCATTAGCAATTTTAGTTTTTGCCTCTTGTACTAATTTATCCTCTTTAGGATTAAAAACAAAGTCGTAATATTCTTTAACCACCGGAAAACGCACATATAAATCTATTAGCTGTTCTTCTAGTTCTTTCTTTTTTAGTCCTGATAAATAGTTAATTAGTGCTCTTTTACTCATTTGTATTTAATTATTTCAAAAATAGAATAACTATGTTAATTTATTTAATTTCTTCTACAGAATTACAAATGTTGTAATAAAATATGTATAACTATGTATGTATCTCCTTGGAAAAGAGATAATAATAATGTATTATGAGTACTTGATTAATTTATAAAATAAAACACGAATTTATGAGGCAACTAAAAATTATCAAGCAGGTTACAAATAGAGAATCTAAATCGTTAGACAAATACTTGCAAGATATTAGTAAGATAGATTTAATTAGTGCAAATGAAGAAGTAGAACTAGCCCAATTAATTCGTACAGGAGACCAAGCCGCGTTAGAAAAATTAACAAATGCAAATTTAAGATTTGTTGTTTCTGTAGCTAAACAATACCAAAACCAAGGATTAAAATTACCCGATTTAATAAATGAAGGAAATGTAGGACTTGTAAAGGCAGCAAAACGTTTTGATGAAACCAGAGGATTTAAATTTATTTCTTACGCAGTATGGTGGATTAGACAGTCTATCTTACAAGCTTTAGCAGAACAATCTAGAGTAGTAAGATTACCATTAAATAAAATAGGTTCTATAAATAAAATTAAAAAAGCATTTTCTTACCTAGAACAATCTAATGAAAGGCCTCCTTCGCCTGAAGAAATAGCAAGTGAATTAGAAATGACTGTTTCTGAGGTAAAACAATCTATGAAAAATTCTGGTAGACACGTTTCTATGGATGCCCCATTACGTGAAGGAGAAGATTCTAATTTGTATGATGTATTACGTGCAGGTGAGTCTCCTAGACCAGATACTATTTTATTACAACAATCTTTAAATACCGAAATAAATAGAGCGCTAGATACTCTTTCTCCTAGAGAAGCTGATGTGGTAAAATTATATTATGGCATTGGTGATCAACATTCTATGACTCTTGCAGAAATAGGACAAACTTTTGATTTAACTAGAGAGCGTGTACGCCAAATACGTGAAAAAGCAATTCGTAAACTACGACACAACTCTAGAAGTAAATTATTAAAAACCTATTTAGGATAAAAACAAAAAAGGATCGATACTATATCGATCCTTTTTTGTTTTATTTTTTGTAAACCCTTATTAAGAGTATGTAAGTTTATTAATATTATAATCTACTAGAATTTCGTTTAAATTCTGAATAAAATTTAAGTAAGATGTGTTGTCTTGATTCTTGTTTGCCATAATGTGTAGGGTTTTTAAGGGTTATATAGTTAAAGACTACATATAGTCTAATTCTACTAATTCGTTAATACTTAATATTTCGTTTAAATCTTGAAGGAAAGCTAAATACTCTTCTCCGTAGGTGTCGTAAAGCATATTAATGTAGGTTTAATTAATAGTATTGGTTGATTACAAATTCATAGTAAACATATATATAACGAGGTTTAAGAACAATTAATTGTGGTGTAATTCCCGTTTTTTGTGGTGAGCCTATTAATCTTTTGTTGTGAAACAGGTAAAAACGTGGTAACCCTTTATATATAAGGGTTACGAGACTATGCATTTCATCGAATATTTTTACATTTCTTAAAATCTAACCTGATATGTTAGACCTGCAGATACAGACCAAAAGAATTTTCCTGGGTCAAAAATAAGTTCTTGTCTAGTAACACCTAAGGTAGTTTTATAAATGTTTGGATTCTTTTTTCCTGAAAATTGATACTCTAATAATACTTGTTGCGATTCTACATATAAAACTGTTTCTGCTAATAAGGCATCTTGCGTGTCTCTTAACTGTTTTAACTCTGTAGTATACCCAAAATTTATAATAGTGCCTATATAATTATCTTTGTCTCTTAAATACTTTCTTGCCAATAAAGTCCCAGAAATACCTAAGTTATTATTTTCACTAATAGAGGTAATATATGGTCTTACAGAAAAGAAATAGTTTCCTGTGTATAAACCTACACTTGCAGTTGCAATAGTTGCTTTTATAGATTTAAAATCTAAATACCGAACTCCTAAAGAAACTTCCATGTTTTTAGGGCAATTTGCATATACCTCTGCCCCTGCTCTATGTTTTGGAAAAATAGAAGCATTAGAAAAGCCATAGTTTAAGTACCCATATATTTTATTAGAAAGTTTTGGATAAAAATCTAACTCATATTGTAAACCATGTGTATTAAACCTATTACTATAATTTATTCTAGGAATAACTGGCCCAGCTAATGTTTCTCTTTTATATTCTATACTAGAATAAAACATTGGCTCATAAACTATATCAAAAATTTCAAAACTATTAGTTAAGCCAAATTGATTTTTTGGAGTTATAACAGTACTGTCGTTTTCTTGCATATTGTTTTCTACCTCTTGTACTCCATTTATTCCATTAATTGCATATTGTTTTTGTTTTACTATGTCTACATCATCTGGAATAAATTTTAAAGCTTTATTTGCCAATCCTAAAGCTGTTGCATAATTCTCAGAATACAACTCATTATTTATAGCTGCTACCCAAACTTCTTTAATTTCCTTTTCTTTAGATATTATAGTATTAAAATGTTTTCTTGCACTATCATATTCTTTATCCCAAGTATGCGTTTTTGCTAGTAAAACTCTAACATCTGTATATTCCGGATAAACAGTTAAAATGGTATTTAACGTATCTCTTGCAGCTACTCTATTACCAGCAAAAGCTAACTCTCTAGCTGTAAAAAAAGAGGAATCCGGATTTCCTGTATAGGCAGCTTTTTCTTGTGCAGTTATAAATAAACTGCATAAGCAAAAAAGTAAACTATAATATATTTTTAGTTTTTGCATTAAAAATTAATTTCTACTATTTTTTTATTTTTTGATAGTACAGTGTTGGCTCTTAAAAGTTTTAGATGTATGTCTTTAGAAGTTATTTTGTTTTCTTGTATAATTTCTTGTATTTCTGGTACTCTATCGTTATTGTTTGACCAATAGTAAACATCTAACAAAGCGGCATAACCATCTTCGTATGTAGGGTATTTTCGTATTACTTCTTCTAAAGTTTGTATAGCATTAGTATACTCTTTTTTCCATGCATATATTCTACCAATTAAAATTTCAGTATCCGCATGTCTTGGTATTTTTGATAATATATAGTTGCTTAACAACAAAGAGCGGTCCCATTCTTTATTAAATGCAAGCTCTCTAGCAGTTACATATGCATTATCAAAATCTTTACCATTAAAAACACTTTCTATCCAAATTTGATCTTGTTTAGAAAGTTCTTTTGTTTTTGTTGCATAGAGTACTAATTTTTCTGGTATAATTTTATTTGTATGAGTAACATACTTATTTACAGATTTAAAATAACGAAACTTATTTTTAATTTTTTCTTTACTTTCAGAAGCTTCGTGTTTTGTAAGTTCTAAATTTTGATGCATTTCGTATACTTTACCTTTACTAATAAAAGTAGCACCATTTATATAATCTACAATAGCATTTCGTCTTCTAAATAATGGAATTTCTTTTCCTTCTTTAAATGTATTTTCATGTATAAGCTTGTCTCCTAGCCAAGCATTTTGCTTAGGTATTTTAAAAGCATAATTGGAATCTAAAAATGCTAGTAAAGAAGGAACAATATCTGCTTGCGAAGTAAGCGAATTAATTTCTTTATTTGTTTTTAATAATGGGCTATAAACTAACAAAGGCACTCTATATATTTGTAAATTAGACTCTTGAGGTAAATCTGTACTATTATGCGTACCCGTAATAATAAATATTGTATTGCTATATTCCGGCTTGTTTTTATAATTTTCTATAAATAACTTAATTGCATTATCTGTATATAGTAAACTAGCAAACAGCTCCTTATTATTAGAAATTATTTTTTTTGAACGTTTTGTATATTCTTGGTTGCTTTTTATTTTTTGTTCTACTGCATGTATATATTTATCTGCATTAGGAATTGCATATGGGTTTTTAGTACTTAGGGTTAAAAAGAAATCTAACCTTGGTTTTTTTGTGCTAAAAAAAGAATGGGTAAACTTATTAAATAGTTCCGCATCTGGATACCCTAAAGAAATTCCTGCTGCATCTTCTTCTTGTAATTTATAATTGGTA
The DNA here is from genome assembly GCA_947504045.1 of uncultured Maribacter sp. GTDB lineage: Bacteria > Bacteroidota > Bacteroidia > Flavobacteriales > Flavobacteriaceae > Maribacter_B. The sequence goes on along the minus strand of CANNFY010000002.1, from coordinate 199,386 downwards.
TTAAATACTTTTTTATCAATAATACAATCTACACGTTCTTCATCTAAAAATTTATCTATATAATTTAATGCACTATTACCACCATAATTAAATGATGTAGAATAGCCATTTTTTTTAAGAATACTATAAAGAGTATTTCTATTTGTGTACGATTCTAAATTTGTAAATCCTTCTTGACCAAATGGTAAAGAGCCCAGAATATTTGGTATTGCAGAAAAACTTTCTCCACTATTACTTAAATGATTCGTCCAAAAAAGACTCTTTTTAGATAGTGATTGTAAATAAGGTGTAAAACCATTATAGATGGGTTTTTTACCAATAAAATCGGACCCCAAACCTTCTACAACAATAAATAAAATATTGGGCTTTTGTTCTTTTAAATTAAAAAAGGAAGATAAAACATCTTCTTTTTTATATTTTTTTAAAAGTGGAAATTCTTTACTACCATCATAGGTGTCATTTTCTAAAATGTAGTTTTTTAAACTAGATATTAAATGATGTGTTTTATTCTCGTTAATGGGTTTTTTATCTGCGTATAATGTTGCCAAAAACAGGCTAAATAAAATTAGTGTAACTGGATACATTCTACTAATAACAGTATAATACTTAGCCGTAAATTTTTGCACATAATAGCTAATAGCCAAACAGATAAGTACTAATCCAATTACTGGAAAAACAGAAAAAATAACAGTATCCGATTTAAAAATGCTTAGAACACCAGTTCCTAAAATTTCATAATTCTGAATATAATATTGTATTAAAACAGCTTCTACACAAACAAGAACTAATAATATAAACTTGGTTGTTTTATATCCTTTTCCAGGTTTTTTATTTTCTAAAAAATTAAATAAAAATGCTAAAAATAATGCTGTAATGGCTACATAACCAGTATGGTTAAGAAGTAGCATAAAAAAGCTTTTATTAATAACGCTATCTATTACCCCACTTAAATACAAACTTAGGTTTTGATATATAGAAAGTACCGTAAGTGCCACAAAAAAAGTAAGCAATAAAGGAATAAAGTCCTTGAGCTTTTTTTGTGCTTCCTGTTTTGGTATGTTTTCTTCTATTTGCATAATTATGTGGCTTTTGCAAATCCTTTACGTACTTGGGACCCCCAACCAGATTTAATTTTAAATAGTTTTTTATAATTACCCCGTATTGCAGCCCAAACCACTATAGGATGAAACGTAATAGGCTCTATAATAGCACAGAACATTAAAATAAGAATGTCTTTGGTTTTTCTATATTCATTATAAGCATAAACATCCCACAGAATAGCGTAAAACGAAAACATAATAGAAAATACATAAACTGTGGTGGTAATAGCGATAAAGAAATCCCAGTTTAATATACCTAAGTAATAAAAAAGTATAATTGTAAACATGCCAAAAAATTCTAGCATTGGAGCCAACCACTCATAAAAAAACCAATAAGGGTAACTAAGCATGCCTAATCTTCCAAACTTTGGATTAAAAAACATGTCTTTATGTTTAAAAAGTGTTTCTAAATTACCTCTAGCCCATCTATCTCTTTGGTTTACAAGTATTTTTAAGTCTTCTGGAACTTCTGTCCAACATAATGGGTCTGGAATATATTCTACCGTGTATGGAATTTTACGTTCATGCATATACCTACGCATTTTAAATACAATTTCCATATCTTCTCCAACAGTGTTAGTATCATAACCATCTACAGCTAACGCAAGTTCTCTATCAAAAAAACCAAATGCTCCTGAAATAATTAATAAACTATCTATTCTTCCCCAGGCCATTCTACCTAAAATAAAAGAACGTGTATATTCTAGTAGCTGAAACCTTGCTAACCAATTTTTTGGTAATCTAATTTCTTCTAATTGTCCCCCTTGAATAACACAAGAATTTGCAACACGTATAACCCCGCCAACAGCTATTACTCGTTTTTCTGAACGCTGGTAAAAAGATTTTACTACATGTAATAAAGCATCTGGTAATAATAAGCAGTCTACATCTATACAACCAACATATTTATTTTTAGAAAGTGCCATTCCGGTATTTAAAGCATCCGATTTGCCCCCATTTTCTTTATCTATTACGGTTAATTTAGAAAATGCTCTTTGAGGCGATTTATATATACCTCTTATAGGTTTTGATTTCCAATTAGGGTCTATTTCTTGGTCTATTTTCACCAAATCATAGGCATCAATCATTTTTTGAAGCGTATCATCTTTACTACCATCATTAACTACCATAACTTCGTAGTTAACATATTTTAAAGACATTAAAGACCTAATGTTTTCTACAATGGTCATTCCTTCATTATATGCCGGAGCAATTATAGTTATACTTGGAGCTAACGGAGATGCCATTAATTTAGACATGTCTCCAAAACTATTTTTATTTTTATAATGTATTGTACTGCGGGTAGATAAATACCCCATTGCGGTAAAAAAAGAAAATAGAATAACTGTAAACATGAAAAAAACAATGTTTATATATTCTAATAGGATATTAAATAGACCGCTATCCATTAAATTTATCAAAAAGTTTATTGGAGAAAGAATAAAATTGTTCTAAAAAAGAAGGCTCTTTTTTTTGTTCTGCTAAACCATCTTCTATTTGGTTATTTGTAATTTTAGAAGGTTTAATACTATTTTTATGTAGTTCTGCATTGTAGTCTTCTAGAAAGGCAAATTCTAAAGGAATAGGCTCATGTACACTTATTTCTTCTTCTATTTTAGTTGTACTAATTTTAAGTTGTAATTGTTCTAAACATTGTTGTGCTTTTTTTCTAACATTACTATCCTCATCTTTTGTTAGTTTTATTAAAAACGGCACTTCTTTTTCACTACTAACAGTAAGTATTTCATCTAACAAAATAAGTTTAGACTCTGTATCACAATTTGTAAAAAGCTCTTCTATAATAGAATAATCAGATATATTTACCACAACCTCTTTATTTGTACTGTTTGTTATAGAATTTTCTTTATAAAACTTCTCTAATATTTCTATTATTCTATCTCTTATAGAAGCTTCTTTTTCTTTTTTTAAATATTCTTCTAAAAGAGGAATTTCTCTAGCATCACCTAACTCATTTAAATCCTCTAAATGCGCCAACATTTTTAGGTCTCGTTGGTTATAGAAAATAGCTTTTGGTATTTTAAATTCATTTTCTGAATCTGGTTCTTTTACGGTTTCATTATTCTCAAAAAATAAATTTGATAAATCTATTTCAAAAGCATCTTCTAACTGGTTTTCATCTAAAGTATTTTGATTTGAAATTTCAACTTCATCTACCTCTGTTATTATATTTTTTATATAGGCATCGTCAATTTCTAAAATAGAATTTGGTTCTTTATTTTCTTTTATTTCATCAAAAACTACTGGCAAAAAATCTAGTTCAAGATTTTCTTTGGCATCTAATACGGTATTTTTAACAACCTCATAATCATTTACTTCTAATAATAAAGGGTTTATTTCTTGTGTTATTTTTTTTGTTTTTTTAGAAGTAACTATTGGCAGAAAATTTAAATTTAAAGTAGTACTTAAATTTATTTTCTTAGCATCTACTGTAGAAAATACAACTGGTAAATTATTAATATTTGGAGCAACAACAGTTTGAAAATTAACCACTATATCTTCAGTTCTTTTTTCTGTAGTTGGTTTTTTGCTAGCATTTTTATTTTGCGCACTGGTAACTATTGGCAGAAAGTCTAAATTTTCTTTATTTTCTATTGGTTTTTGTTGTGCTTCTTCTGCAGTTGTAATTGCTTTTACTAATTCTTGTTGTCTTATTTCATGGATTTCGTTTGGGGTAATAGGAGTATCATCCATAGACTTTGGTTTGTTTTCTAGATTTGTTATTTCTGGCTGTTTTTCTTCAACGTTTTCCTGCTCAGGAGTAATAATATCTTTTGGGGTATTATGTTTAATATTTTGTTCAATTTCATTAGTTGGCATTACAGTTTCTGGTGCAATACAATTAATGGTACTTAATGCCTTGCTTTTAACATAAAAATTACGCTCTTTGTTTTCTATTTGATTTAAAAACAATAAATCTTCTTCTTGACCAATTTCTGATAATGCACTTAAAATTTCTATTTTTATATCTGTAGAGCAATTCCAGAAAACTAATTTTAAAGTGTCTTTGGCGTTTTTAAATCCAAAATCTTTAATACATTGTATTGCTTCTTGTTTAATTTGAGTGTTTTTATGCTTAACTAGCTCTATAATAGAAAGTTCGGAATCGTTTTGATTATAATGTTTTATTAAACGTAAAGAAAAAAGTACAACATATTTGTTATTTGAGGTTAACCACTGTTTAAATTTAGGAGGGTTAAAATCTTTTTTATTTCGTAAAACTTCTAATATTTTAAGTTGTTGCCATTCCGAAATTTTATATCGAGTAGTATCTAAGAAATATGAAATACCTTCATTTTTTAGAGTTACGGTTGCAATTTCTGCTTGTTTACGTATTGTAGCTCTTTTATCGTTTATTCGTTTTGTTATAAAACCATAAGATTCTGTTACTTGCATTTGGGTTAACTCTAAAATTCCTTTAGAAACAATTTCCCAACGCCAGCTTTCTAATTTTTTATATGCATCTTTATGTAAGTCTAGTTCTTTATATAATTTAAATAAAGATTTTTGTGTTTTTCCAGATACATCTATACTTAAATCTAATAGTACTTCAGACAAAATTCTTCTATTAAAAGTATCTTTTAAAAATTGTCTAATTTCTATTTTTAATTGTATGTAATTTGTTTTTTCATCTTTAGAACTTTCTTCTTCAAAAAAAAGAAATTCACTTATAATTGGAGAAAGGTCTTTCTTTTTTTGCGCAATTTTTTTTGATTTGGATGTTATTTTATTTCTAAAATAAAATATGAAAATAAAGTACAATAAAGCTAACCCCACAAACAATAAGGATAAATCCCAGAGTAAGTCTGTGTGTATTTTAGGCGCAGTAATTAACGCTCGGGGGATATGCGTAATAGTACGTAACAAACGAGGTTGGTTATTTAGTTAATTCTTTGGTTATTCTCATTAATAATTCTGTTGGGCTAAATGGTTTTGATATAAAATCATTTGCGCCTAACTCAAAAGCACTTAAAACATTCTCTTCATTACCTGCCGAAGAAATTATAATAATAGGAATAGCTAATTTTAAATCGTTTCTAACAAAATCTACTAGTTCTATTCCTGAAAAATAGGGCATCATAATATCACTTACTATAACATCTGGTATTGTAGTATCTAAATACTCTTTTACCTGTTTTCCGTTAGATACAAAAGTTACTTCATGGCCTTCTTTTTTTAATCTAAATTGAAGTAAGGAAACCAATAGTTCGTCATCATCTGCAAGTAATATTTTTTTTGCCATGGTATTATTCTTTGCTTTTAATTTTATCTAAAGCAAGGCCTAATTCTGATTCTACTAAAGGGTATTCTATTAAAAATCTTCCGTATAAAAACTCAATATGTTTTTTATCAATATTTTCTTTACAGCTGTTTTGTATTTGTACAATAATTTCTAACAAATTTTCTGTTTGTAACATAGCTAAGCCTGCTTTAATTTTATGTGCGGCCAACCCTATTTCTTCAAAAGCATTATTTGTTAAATGTATTTTTACAACGTTAATAAACTCATCTGCATTTTTCTTAAATAAAGATAATAGCTCTTCTAAAAGTTCTATTTGTCCCATGCATTCTTTCCAAATAGGGGTTAAATCTATTTGTGTACTAGAAACCATATCTTTTTTAACTTCTATATAATTGGGTGTTTCTTGTATTTGAGGGGAAATCATATTTTTTTTATTTTTTACAAGTTTTATTAGTAAATCGTCCGGACTATATGGTTTTAATATAAAATCGTTAATTCCGTATTTAGAGCATTGCTCTTGGTCTCGCGCACTAAAATCTGCAGATAAAGCAATTATAGGTACTTGTTTTATGTAGTTTTTTTTATGTGTTCTAATTAGTTCTGTAATTTGAAAACCATTCATATTTGGCATTCTTAAATCCATCAGAACAATATCAATTGTTTTGTTTTTTAATATGTTAATACCATACGTGGCACTATCTGTTATAAAGGTTTTACAGCCCCAAGTACTTAAACGTTGTTCTATTAATTTTTGATTTAATACATTATCTTCAAAAACTAATACACGAGTACCATTTACTAACTGTCTACCTTTTTGTAAGTTTATGGTGTTTTTATTTTTCTTTACAACTTTAGAGTCGTTTCCTTCTTTATAAGGTAATTCAAAATTAAAGTTGGTACCAACACCAACCTTACTTGTTACATTAATATTACCACCAAGTTTTTCTACAATTTGCTTTACAATACTTAAGCCAAGACCTGTGCCTCCGTATTTTGCAGAAGTATTATATTCCGCTTGCCTATAAGAATCAAAAATATGATTTAGCTGTTTACTAGTCATTCCAATACCAGTATCTTTTACACTAAAAGCTATAATAAAGTTTCTTTTATCTTTTAGTTCTTTTAAAGTAATTTCTAATGTTATTCCTCCTTTTTCTACAAATTTTATAGAATTGCCTATAAGATTTAATAAAATTTGAGACAATTTAGATGGATCTCCAATTAATGTTTCTGGTATAGCTTCATCTATTTTTGTATGTATTTGTATTTTTTTATTGGTACGTAATGTTTTACATAAATAAACTACGTCTTTAACCAAATCATGAAAGCTAAAGTCTACACTTTCAAACTCTTCTAAACCTGCTGAAAGTTTTGAAAACTCTAAAAGTTCGTTAATTATTTCTAGTAATGAATATGAAGCGGTTTGTATAGCATTTACTTGCTCTAATTGCTCCTCTTTAAGTTTAGTCTCTTTTAATAAGTCTGCAAAGCCAATAATACCATTTAATGGCGTTCTAATTTCATGACTAACATTTGCTATTAATTTATTAGCATTTGTATTGGTACTTAACTCCGTACTATTATCTACCCTTTCTTCTGTAAAATCTGTATCTACTGGACTAGAAACTAGTGGTCCAAAAATTTTAGATTCTAGATTAGTTTTAAAAGATGAAAAAGATTTTTTAAGTTTTGCAGCCTCTGTGGTATTTAACTCTTCAAACGAAAATTCGTTTAAAGTAAGTTCTATTCGAGACATTTGATTTAGTAGGTCTTTAGTTTTCAATAAAATATGGGTTTATATTAAAAAATTGTCTTTTAAATTATAATTTGCTTCGTATTTTATTTGAAAAACATTATAATTTTTAAAACATAACAGCAATAAATCTCTACTAATAATGTATTGTACACAATAAAATGTTATCTAATACACTAATAGTGTTGTAAAAAGTCAATAATTGTAGGTTAAAAAACTATAAAAACATACACTTTATCTATGTTTTATGCCTTTTGTAGACGTTTCTTGTTAAAAAAAACTTAAAATATTTATAAACGAAAAATAAAAAAAGGATATACTAATGTATATCCTTTTTGGTAAAACAAGTTTTTAAGTATTAGGTAAAAATCTAAGATTCTTCTACTGCTAATCTATCTTTTACATATTCTATTTTAGTTTTTCCGTGTGGTTTTGGCTTACCATTTTCACCAAGGTTAACCATAATAATATTTTCAACAGTTACTATGGTTTCATGCGTCATTTTATTACGTACTTCACAATTTAACGTAAGAGAAGATTTACCAAATTTAACCACTTCAATTCCAATTTCAATTACATCTCCTTTTACAGCAGAACTCATGAAATTTATTTCGGACATATACTTTGTAACTACCCTTTTATTTTCTAACTGAATAATTGCATATAAAGCACATTCTTCATCTATCCAAGCTAAAACAGTACCTCCAAACAAAGTAGAATTAGCATTTAAATCTCCAGGTTTAACCCATTTTCTAGTATGAAATCTCATAGTTTTTTGTGTAAAATTAAGTAAGAATATACTACTAGAACAACTTTGGATTAGAATTATTATTCATTTTTGGAATAATTAAATTACTACCAATATTTTTATTTAATTCTTTAATAAAATAAGCCGTTAATAACGGAGACTCTAATTCTAAATTTTGATGCACAAAAAAATGAATATTTTGTAACCCAAGTTTCTTCCAATAACTTAACCTAGTTACCCAATCGTCTAGTCTTTTATAATCACTTTCATGGTTAGAACCTACATAACGTATAAAGGCTTCGTTATTTGTAAGACGCATATGCATTAAATCTCTTCTGCCAGCAGTGTCTACTATAGTATTACTTATATTATTTTCTTCTAATAAAGAATACAACTCATTAGCTACGGTTGTAATGTTAAACCAGTCTTTATGTCTAAACTCTATAGAAAGCGGAAGTTCTTTTGGCCAATATTTTATAAAACGTTCTACTCTATCCCAATTTTTTGGCCCAAAATTACTATGTAATTGTAAAAATATAGTTCCTAACTTTTCTTTTAAGTTTACTGTTGCATTAAGGTATTCTTCTAAAATCGGATATGCTTGATCATTAAGTCTTCTTAAATGACTTACGTTTTGTACTATTTTAGGAAAAAACTTAAAATTTTCTGGAGTTTTATCGTACCATTTTTTATACTGTTCCGCTGGAAATATCCTATAAAAAGTAGCATTTAATTCTATACTATTAAATTGAGAAGAATAATACTTTAACTCATCTTTAGTTCCTCTTGGATAAAAGTTTTTTAAATCTTGTTTATTCCATTTTGCACAACCTACATAAATTTTAGTTGGCGTTTGGTTATTAATTTTAGAAAGAACCTTTTTTGTGCCTTCATGATCTTTTGGCAATGTAAAATCTATAAGTTCCGGTTGTTCTACTTTCCCAAATTTCATGACACTATAATTACTTTAAACAAAAATTAAAAAATACTAATTTAGAATAAATTACAGCAATATGCTATTTGTTAATAACCACGTTAAAAACTAATTATTTAGTAGAAATATACATTGGGCTTTCTTTATATCTTTATAAAAACACATTTAATTATGTTAGATAGATCCCAATATCTTTTAAAGATTCGTCCAGATATACCAACTTCAGCAATAAACGAATCTATGGGTAATAATGAGCGATTTCAGAACCAAACATTACGACCTGTATTAAAATTTCAAAATCAGCTTTTAGTTGCCGTATTTAAAAATTATATAAAAAAACATAAAAATAAATTTTATGAACTTTCTTTAGAAAAAAGAATGTTATACATAGAAAATGCAATACAAAAAGATATAAAATTCAGAAACTCTTTAAAAGGTATTATTATTGGTGCTTTTACAGAAGAAGAGTATCTTATTTATATACAAGATTCTTCTGCATTAAATAAACGGATGATGAATTTGGTAATAAAAAGACTTCAGGATCAAATACAAATATTTGAGCAAGAGGTATTAATCCACTAAAGATTCGCCATTTAAATTTGTAGTTAGTATACTACTCATTAAATTAAAAAAAGGTCTTATGGTTTTAAAAGAGCTATCTATAGTAGTACTAAAATCTTTTGAAAGAACTTCTTTATCAGAGAATTTTTTAATAAAAATGTATTGCTTTCTCTTTATTAAATCAATATTAGGATGATTTTTATCAAAACCCTTTGGCGATGTTTTTACAGCATCTCCAACAATGTTTCCCCAGGTGTTTTTAAATAAATCTTCTTCAATAATATCTCTAAGTTCTGAAGCATCTATTTCAAACTCTTTCCTAATTCGTAATAAATCTTCAGAATTAGGATTCCAAAACCCTGTTGCTATAAAAGAATCTCCTGGCTTAATTTGTACATAATAGCCTCCTCTTAATTTAGCTCCTGATCTAGTAAAAGAAATAGAAAAATGAGGTTTGTAAGGTGTTTTATCTTTAGAAAAACGTACATCTCTATAAATTCTAAATACCTTTAATTTCTCAATTTCGTCATGTTTATTAAGATTTTCCATTAATAAAGCAGCAAAATCTTTAATAATCGATTGGTGTTTTATAAAAACGTCTTTGTTTTCTGCAAACCACTCTCTATTATTATTTTTTTCTAGTGCTTTTAAAAAGTCAAATACAGGTTTTGTAATCATATAATCTAAAATTCGACAAAAGTGTTAATATTTTATGCTAAAGTTAACCATTTAGAATATTATCCTTTTTAATATTTGGTTAATTTTGATGTATTAATCATATACATATGAAACTAGAGTCTGTAATTAATAAAATAATACAACATAAAAAGCAGCCTAATTTAAGATATCAACTTAAAGAAAAAGTAGAAGAGTTTACAAATAGATTATTCTATACACTTTTTGATATTGATACTCCTGTGGAGGAAAACTTAAAAAAATTAGAAGAAGATTTTGATGCATTAGTAAACATTGCTTGCTGGGATGTAAAAAAATCTTGCAAAAAAGTTTGGGAAAATTATGTTGAAAAATTACCTGTTGTATTAGAAAAATTAAATACAGATGCAGAAGCTACAGTAGAATGTGACCCAGCATCTTTATCTATAGAAGAAGTATATATGGCATATCCAGGTTTTTATGCTATAGCAATATATAGGTTAGCTCATGAACTTTATAAAGAAGGTTTTCCTTTAGTACCAAGATTAATGACAGAGTATGCGCATAGACAAACAGGAGTAGATATTAACCCTGGTGCTATTATTGGAGATGCTTTTCATATAGATCACGGAACAGGAATAGTTATTGGAGAAACAGCAATAATTAAAAATCATGTAAAAATTTATCAAGGGGTAACTTTAGGAGGTTTGTATGTTGCAAAAAATTTGCAAAAAACAAAAAGACACCCAACTATAGAAGATAATGTAACTATTTATGCAAATGCTACAATTTTAGGTGGTAATACCACAATAGGAAAAAATAGTATTATTGGAGGTAATGCATGGATTACGGCTTCTGTTCCAGAAAACTCAACTGTTTATCATACACCCGAAATTAAAATAAAAACACTACCAAATGTCTAAAACAATATTAGATTTAATAGGCAATACACCATTAGTAGAAGCCAGAGTTCTTAATCAAAATCCAAATGTTAAGTTATTTTTTAAGTTAGAAGGTCATAATCCTGGAGGTAGTGTAAAAGATCGCGCAGCATATAATATGATTAAAACCGGTTTAGAAACTGGAGCTATTAAAAAAGAGGATAAATTAATAGAGGCTACTAGTGGAAATACAGGTATAGCTTTAGCAATGATTGCTGGTATTTATAATATAGATATAGAGTTAGTTATGCCAGAAAATTCTACTAAAGAAAGAGTACAAACTATGCGTGCTTATGGTGCAAAAGTAACCTTAACAAGTGCAGATGCTGGTATTGAAGGAGCAAGAGATTATGCAGACGCTAAAGTTGCAAATGAAGGATATGTTATGTTAAACCAATTTGCTAATAATAATAATTGGAAAGCACATTATAACACCACTGGCCCAGAAATTTGGAAAGATACCGATGGTAAAATAACACATTTTGTTTCTGCCATGGGAACAACAGGAACTATTATGGGTACTTCTACTTTTTTAAAAGAGCAAAATTCTGATATACAAATTGTAGGTGTACAACCAATGGATGGCGCAAAAATTCCAGGAATTCGTAAATGGCCAAAAGAATATTTACCTAAAATTTTTGATGCATCAAAAGTAGATAAGGTTATGGAAGTAAACCAAGAACAAGCTACACAAACAAGCATTAGTTTAGCAAAAACCGAAGGTGTATTTTGTGGTGTTAGTAGCGGAGGTGCAGCTTATGCCGCTTTACAACTAGCCTCTACCTTAGACAAAGGCGTAATTGTATCTATTGTTTGTGATCGCGGAGACAGGTATTTATCTTCTAATATTTTTGATTAAATTTTAAGGTAAAGCATTAGACAACCCTTGCTTAAAGGTTTCATAGTCTTGTAAATAATTATGCCCTGCATTTTCTATAGCAAAAAACATTTTGTTAGTTCCGTTTATTTCTTCATATAGTTTTTTACTTGAAGAAAAAGGGATAACACGATCTTCTTTGCCATGAAAAATATATACAGGGCAACTTAAATTCTTCACATACTCGTTAGAAGGAAATCTAAATTTAGATAACCAATCTATTGGCAAAAAAGGGAACCTATGTTTTCCTAAACTTACTGCACTATAAAATGGAGATTCTAAAATAAGTTTACATGGTTTATTTTTAGACGCTAATGCACTTGCTACACCAGTGCCAAAAGACCTACCATATACTACAATTTTATCTTCAGAATAATTGTCTAATGCGTATGTATACACCAAATCAGAATCGGCATAAATAGCTTCTTCTGTTAAAGTACCACTACTCTTTCCAAAAGTTCTATAATCTATCATAATAATATCATATTCTTTTTTAGAAATCATATTAGCAACATGTCCTAAGTGCGATAAATTACCAGCATTACCATGAAAATAAAGCACTACACCTTTAGTAGAATTATTTTTAATATGAATTGCATTTATTTTACCACCATCTGGGGCATTTAACCAAAATTCTTCAAAAGGTTGACAAAAATCATAAACATGATTCATTGGCATTTTTGAAGGCATAAAAACTAATTTTTCTTGATTAAAATAAGCCAATGCTGCTATTCCTATATACAATATTCCAATTAGTAGAAGTATTTTTTTTAATCTTTTCATTATGTATTTTAATCAAATTCTAAATTATTTAATAATAAACCAGAGCCAGGAGCTACATGTTTTAACAGTGTAGTATTTTCTGAAGTTAAACTAGCTTTTAATTCCTCTATAGAAAATTCTCCTTTACCAACCTGAAATAAAGCTCCCATCATCATTCTAATTTGATAACGTATAAACCCTTTTCCTTTAACATGAAAAGCGTATGATTTTTTTGGAAAAAAATTGGCAAAAAGTAAGGTGTTTTCAGTAATATATGCAGAATTAATTTCTCTAGTAACTTTGGTGTTTTCTTGTAACCTAGCAGTAAAGCTAGAAAAATTATGCTCTCCAACAAAGCAACTTGCAGCTTCTTGCATTACATCTATATCTAAATTTTCCTGAATATTGGTTAAATATGGAGCACAAAAAGGATGATTTTTTTCGCCAAAAGAAAATAGATATACATATTCTTTTAACTTACTATGTTGTATAATATTAAAATCTGCAGTTGTTTCTTCAATAGCTAATATTCGAATATCAGAAGGTAAGTTTTTATTAAATAGAATAATAAAATCGTCTATATTTTCTAAAGGAGAGTTAGTTAAAAATAATTCGAAAGCAGCATCTAAAGCAGAAACTTTAGCATCTGTTCTACCTGCTCCTAAAATTTTAAATGGTATGTCTGGCAAAATATATTTTAATGTTTTGGTCAACATTCCTTCAATAGTTTTAAAACCCGGTTGTTTTTGCCAGCCACTAAAACGGAAACCTAAATATTGTACTCGTATTAAATAATAATATTTCTTCTTCATTAATTTAATTCCTAAAAAATATAAACTTATTTATTTTTTGTAATTTATGAAGAACTTTAACCAACTAAAAACAATTATTATGTCTACAATTAAAGAAAAAGCGCCAATATGGTTTTGGATTGTTAGTGTATTAGCTTTATTATGGAATATTGCAGGTGTTGGAGCATATTTACAACATGCATATATGAGCATAGAAGATATAGAAAAATTACCCCAAGCAGAAAGATTATTATATGAAACACAACCCTCATGGGTTACAGCAGCTTTTGCAATAGCTGTATGGGGAGGCACTTTAGGGTGTATTGCACTTTTACTACGAAAAAAATGGGCAAAATTTGTACTCCTAGTTTCTTTAATAGCGGTACTTATACAAATGGCACATTCTTTCTTTATTTCTAACGCATATAATGTATATGGCCCTAGCGCTTTAATAATGCCAATTTTTGTTATATTAATTTCTGTTTTATTAGTTTTTTTTGCAAGAATATCTGCAGACAAAAAATGGATTACTTAAATTTTTACCACAGTTTTTTGCTAGTTCTCAACATAAAATGCGGTTCATCGAATTTTTAAAATAAACAAAAAGTACGTCCGTTTTAAAATTTTAATATGAGTTCCCCAAAACTCAAAAACTACTTATATGCGACAACTAACTAAATTTCTTCCTTGGAAGAGAAGTATTATTATATCTAGTATAATCTTAAGTGTATTAATTATACTAAGTTTTTATGGCTTATACACCAATAAATTTTACTTTTTTAAGATTGATAATTACATTCTTCCAATATTTTCTATAATTCATTTTATATTCTTATATGTTTTATGGTTTAAAATAAAAGAAGAAGAAATTAGCGATTCTCCAATGCGGAATATAGAATACTCTTTATATATATTAATAATAGTTTATTTATTTAAATTATTTGATGTAGCATATACAATATCAGGATATACAGAGTTTGACGATCATCAAATACCTGGAACGTTTTTTCCAATGGGAGTATTTATGATTATTTTATACATTGCTCTTATAGGATTAACCATTTTAAATTTTATGTATAGAAAAATACATGTAGGACCGTATAATGTTGATATTTTAAACGAACAAATAGATTCCTGGGAATAGAGAATACTATTTATATAATAAAAAAGCCTTTGATACAGTATCAAAGGCTTTTTTATTATAATATGAACTTGAAAATTATCTAGTAACTGTACCAGTTGGGAAACTCTCGGCAACATAATCTGTTATTTGTTGTACTCCCATAGCATCAGAAGGAACCATTCCAAATAATGGCTTAAGAGTAAAAGGAGCAGCACTATTATCTGGGTAAGGCTCTATACTAATTACAGCTGCTTTACCTCTAACATCTGTAGGGAAAGTTACACCATCAGGAGCATTTACTAAGAAATCTTCTCCAGGGTATGCAGGACCAGGATTACTACCACTAAAAGGACTAGCGTCATCAGCACCTTCTACAGAAGAAAAAGTACCAGTAGATAAAGGAACACCATCTACAACAACCCATCCTTCATATTTCCAACCAGCTTCTAAAGTAGGTAACTGTAAACCAGCAACTGCACTTCCAGAACTGTTATCTAAAAACCAAATACCACTGTACATTTCTTCCGCTGCACCAGTTCCTGTAGGAGCTGCAATAATAAATTTACCATCAATTGCATCAAAAGAAGAAGCAACTGTTGAAGTATTTAATGAAGCTGAATCGCCATTAAAACTACCAATAAATATTTTTGTGTCTGCAGGTGCAGTAGATGGGTCTGGATTTGGCTCAATAGTAAGAACAAAATCTGTTGCGCTTTCTAAAGTTTCTTCATCTAAAGTAAAACTTGTTTGTGATAAGTTGTTATTTGCATCTACAGAAAAAGTACCTGTAGAAACTGGAGCACCATCTACAATAATCCAACCTTCGTATAGGTAGTCTGAACCTAAATCTTCTAAACCATTTAGGTCTAAAGTTAAAGCGCTTGTTTTTGGAGCATCATCTAAATCGTCGCTACTACATGCAGAAACTAGTACTACTAATGCAAGTAACATTAAGTTTGTTAATTTAAAATTTTTCATGTTTAATTGTTTTATGATTACAATGCAAATTAACTACCATAACATAACAGAGATATCACAGAAGTATAAACTTTTAGTGATAATATGTAAGCTTTAAGAATATATTTCGGCTTAAAAGCAGTGTTAATTAAAAAATAAGCTAAACTAAACAGGGTATTACACCATTTTTTAAAGTTTGTGATACTTGTGTGATACTTTTTAAGTTATTTCGTAACTATCTAATTATGAAGAAAATATTAATAATAGAAGATGATTTAGAAATTATTAAATTACTAGAAATTCATCTTACAGACTTAATTTATGAAACATCTAAAGCTACAGATGGTGCTTTAGGTTTACAAATGGCATTAGAGAATAATTATGACCTAATTCTCTTAGACCTTACTTTACCTAGCATGGATGGTGTAGAAGTTTGTAAAAAACTTAGAGCCGTAAAAGATACCCCTGTTATTATGTTAACAGCAAAATCTGAAGAAATAGATAGAGTATTAGGTTTAGAAATTGGTGCAGATGATTATATAACAAAACCATTTAGTATAAGAGAACTTCTTGCAAGAGTAAAGGCTGTAATGCGAAGAACAGTAATTTCTACTACCGAAAAGGAAAAGGAAGATACTTCTATTATTGTTGTAAATGCTATGCAAATAGATATTGATAAAAGAAAAGTATTAATTGACAATAAAAAAATAGACTTATCCCCAAAAGAATTTGAACTATTAGTTTTAATGGCCTCTAACCCAGGTAGAAATTATTCTAGAACCGAATTATTGAATATAATTTGGGGCTATAATTTTGAAGGGTATGAACATACCGTAAATTCTCATATTAATAGATTACGAGCTAAAATTGAATCGGATATGACAAAACCCTTGTATATATTAACCACATGGGGAGTTGGTTATAAATTTAATGAAGAAATAGACTAATGAAAAATAAAGACAAAACACTTACTCCTAAGCTGGTAAAAAAACTTTGGATAGCTTTTATATTACTAATTTTATTAATGGGAACTTCTTATATTTTAATAACAGGTTACTATGCTAATAAATATAACCAAGCAACCATACAACAAGTAAATGCTAATGTAGCTAACCATGTTATACAAGAAAAATTTACTAATGCATCTCCTTTTTTAGATGATGGCACCGTAAACAAGCCTTTATTTGGAGATTTAATGCATGATATGATGGCGGTAAACCGTAGTATAGAGGTTTATTTGTTAGACGATGCTGGAGAAATCTTATATTCTGTAGTACTAGACCATAGTGATAATGCTCCTTCAAAATCTGTTACTTTAGCACCTATAAAAGAGTTTATAGTAACCAAAGGAAACACTTATATAAAGGGTGATGACCCCAGAAACCCAGGACAACAAAAAATATTTTCTGCAGCCCCTTACGAAGTTGGTTCTAGAAAAGGATACGTATATGTAATATTGGCTGGTGCTGAATTTCAGAACATAAGTAATAGCTTATTGGGTTCCTATTTTAAAAAATTAGGATTTGGAGCTACTTTATTAACCATGATTTTTACTTTAATTATAGGCCTTTTAAGTATCTGGTTTTTAACAAAAAACCTAAGACTAATTACTAAAACAGTAAGACGTTTTCAGGAAGGGGATCTAGAGGCAAGAATAGAAAATCCAGAAAATTCTGATATTGAAGTTTTTGCACATTCTTTTAACGCAATGGCAGATACTATTGTAGACAATATGGAAAAAATGAAATCTGTAGATTTATTGCGTAGAGAACTTATAGCAAATGTTTCGCATGATTTACGAACACCTTTAGCCATTTTAAAAGGGTATATTGAAACAATGCAAATAAAAAAAGATTCTTTATCTGAAGAGCAAAAAGAAGAGTATTTACAAATTACACACGATAATGTAGACAAACTGTCTAAATTAATTAATCAACTTTTTGAATATTCTAAACTAGAAGCAGAACAAGTTGTGCCTGTTAAAGAACCTTTTTCTATTACAGAATTATCTCATGATTTAATTGCAAAGTTTAATGTTATTGCACAGCAAAAAGAGATAAAATTACAATTAGAAAATCCTAAAGAAAACTGTATGGTTTTTGCGGATGTTAGCCTTGTAGAAAGAGCTCTTCAAAATCTAATAGAAAATGCAATAAAATACACAAATCCGCATGGGTTAATAACTTTAACCTTAAATAAAATTGGAAGTAATATAGAAATTAACCTTACAGACAATGGTGCAGGTATTCCATTAAATGAACAGCCTTTTATTTTTGATAGATACAAACAAGTAAATAAAAGTGCAAAAAAACAAGGGTATGGTTTAGGTTTAGCAATTGTAAAAAAGATTATGGATTTACATGATACTACTATTACAGTTTTAAGTAAACCAAAAGAAGGAAGTTCTTTTGTTTTTAACCTTCCAGAGTACCAAATACAGTAAAAATTGCTATGTAAAAAAAGCGCCTTAATAATTACATTAAGGCGCTTTTTTAATTTTTATAACCCACTTATATAACTTCCGTAAAGATCTTTAAATTGGTATCCTTCAGAAAATCTTTGTTTACTTAATTTTTTATATGCAACTAAGCCCCAAAGCAGCACTTCTTTTAAAAAGTTTATGTCTTTCTCTTCAAAATCTGGTTGATATTCTTTAATTAATTGCGTTAATGGTGTTATATCATTTAATGCTCTACTATATTCTTGATCTGTGTATTCATCTTCTAATTCAAAACCTTCTCCTTCATAAAACCAATGTATTATTTCATCATATGGTGTTTCTTCGTCTTTACGTTGTAACTTCTTAATTTCAGGAAAATACTTTGAAAAAGTTGACTTTACAGCCTCATCAATTAATAAAGATGCAACACCACCTGCACCTTCTTGCTCACCTTCATACACTAATTCTATTTTACCTGTTATAGCCGGTATAACCCCAACAAAATCACTTAATCTAACCGTTGTTTTTTCTGCGCCACTTACTAGTAACCTTCTTTCTGCTGTACTCAATAAATTTTCAAAAGCTGTTATACTGGTACGTGCACTAACTCCACTCTTAACATCTACATACTCACTCTTACGGGCTTCAAAACTTATTTGCTCTAAAATATCTTTAGCTATACTTGGCACATAAATACCAACTTGTTGTCTAGAATCTAATTTAGATTCTTGTTCTGTAATTTTACGAGCAATTTCTATAGTCTCTGGATAATGTGTTAAAATTTGAGAACCAATTCTATCTTTTAAAGGAGTAACTATACTTCCTCTATTAGTATAATCTTCAGGGTTTGCTGTAAAAACAAATTGTAAATCTAAAGGTAATCGTAGTTTAAACCCTCTAATTTGTATATCGCCTTCTTGTAGAATATTAAATAAAGATACTTGTATTCTTGCTTGTAAATCTGGCAATTCATTAATAACAAATATGCATCGATTTGCTCTTGGGATCATACCAAAATGCAATACTCTTTCATCTGCATAAGATAATTTTAGATTTGCAGCTTTAATTGGATCCACATCTCCAATTAGATCAGCTACAGTAACATCTGGCGTTGCTAATTTTTCATAAAAACGGTCGTCTTTATGCATCCAAGAAATAGGGGTTTTTTCGCCTTTTTCTTTAATTAATTCTATAGCATAACGAGACATAGGTTTAAGGGGGTCATCATTAATTTCGGAACCTTCTACAACAGGAATCCATTCGTCAAGTAAATTTACCATTAGTCTTGCTAAACGTGTTTTAGCTTGTCCACGTAGGCCTAACAAATTAATATTATGTCTAGAAAGTATTGCTCTTTCTAGTTCTGGAACAACCGTATTTTCATATCCCCAAACCCCTTCAAAAGTGGTCTCTCCATTTTTTATTTTTTCTCTTAGGTTATCTCTAAGTTCATCTTTTACACTTTTACGTATATATCCTGCTTTTTTTAATTCTCCTAAAGTGGATATTTCTTTATAATTTAATTTCATATAATTCTCCGTTTTTAAGCCTACTTCTACAGCATACTGTTTAACATATGTATACGTTAATTAGGTATAGCCAAAATCTTTTATTTTAATCTTTTTCTTCTGTTTGTTTCATAATCTTCAAAAATCATTTCTCCTAAACCTTTTAAGCCTGTAAAAAATGCTTTTCCTTTATTAGCCTCTGTAAATTGTCTAATAAATTTCATTAAATAAGGGTCTTGGGCTATCATAAAAGTGGTAATAGGAATATGTAATTTTCTGGCTTGGCTAGCCATATTGTAGCATTTTTCTACAATATATTCATCTAAACCAACACTATTTTTATAATAGGTACCATCGGGTAAACGCAAACAACTTGGTTTACCATCTGTAATCATAAATATTTGTTTATTCGTATTTCTTTTTCTTCTTAGCATATCCATAGCTAATTGTAAACCTGCAACTGTATTGGTATGGTATGGCCCCACTTTTAAGTATGGTAAGTCTTTAATTGGTATAGGCCAAGCATCATTACCAAAAACTAGAATATCTAACGTATCTTTTGGGTATCTGGTAGTAATAAGCTCTGCCAGTGCCATGGCCACTTTTTTTGCAGGTGTTATTCTATCTTCTCCATACAAAATCATACTATGGCTAATATCAATCATAAGCACGGTACTCATTTGCGATTTATGTTCGGTATCTTCTACAACTAAATCTTCTTCATTTAATGTAAAGTTTCCAATGCCATTATTTACTTGCGCATTTTTAATACTCTCTGTCATAGATATATTATCTAGACCATCACCATATTTATAGGCTCTTAAATTTCCGGTATGCTCGTCTCCACTACCCGACTTTCCTGTTTTATGATTTCCAGAACCGCTACGCTTAAGTTTACCAAAAATTTGGTCTAACGCACGTTTTCTAATAATACGCTCCATTTTAGCGGTAATAGAAACAGTTCCTTTAGGGTCTTCAGTACCTTCACCATTATTATTTGGGTCTCCTCCTCCATCTTCAAATTCCTCGCGTATATACCCTTTTTGTTTTAGTTCTTCTATAAAATCATCAATAGTATATGCTTCGTCTGTAAGTTGGTATTCTTTATCTAGTTCTCGTAACCAATCTATTGCCTCATCAAAATCGCCAGAAGTATGTGTTATAAGTTCTTGAAATATTTCAAATAACTTATCAAAAGGGCTCTGCTCTGGAGCCTCATAATTGGAAAAACGAAAGCCTTTTCTTGTTTGTAATGCCATTCTATAAAAATAACACATAAACAAATTAAAATGCAGTTTTTAAGAAAACTTAACTATTTGTTTTGTAACTAATTTCTAAATTAATTACTAATTGATGCAACCTTTTACTTTTATCCTTGTCTTTGATAAAAGAACGTAACTAAGAATTTAGAAAATAACCAAAGAAGCGCTACTATTTAATTGGAAACTAAAATCCAAAATATACATAAAGAGTTTATTGAAAAAAGTAAGCTTGGCGATAGAAACTCACAATATAAATTGTATGAGTTATATGTAGATGCTATGTATAATATAAGTATGCGAATGGTTGGTGTTAAAGAAGATGCAGAAGATGTTGTACAAGACAGTTTTGTAGATGCTTTTAAAAAGCTACACTTTTTTAAATACGAAAGTACATTTGGTGCATGGCTAAAAAGAATAGTAATTAATAAAAGTATTAACCATTTAAAGTTAAAACGTATTACATTTTCTCCTTTAGAAAACCATGAATATAATTTAAAAGAAGAAGCTACTGAGTTTAAAGAAAAAATTGATTTAGATAAAGTGAAATTAGGAATTGATCAACTACCAAATGGGTATAAGCAAATTATTTGTTTGTATTTATTAGAAGGTTATGATCACAATGAAATTGGAGAAATTTTAAACATAAGTGTTTCTACTTCTAAATCGCAATACCATAGAGCAAAAAAGAAATTAATTGAAATTATTAAAGAATAATGATGGATAATTTTGAAAAATACATACATGATAACCAAGACTTTTTTAATACTAAAAAAGCCGATAAAAATAAAATGTGGGATGCCATTTCTAAAGAGTTAGATGCTGCTGAACCAACAAAAGTAATTCCGTTATGGAAATCTACAGGATTTAAAATAGCTGCTAGCATTATCATAATTCTTGGACTATTAACAATTGCAGGACCAGTTTTATTAAAATCAAATACAGACACTTTAGAAACCAGTTATGTAACCAAAGAAGTGTTAGATATAGAAATGCACTATAAAAGTATTGTAGAACATCAAGTAAAATTAGTACAAGACCATCCTGCTTTATCTACAGAAGACAAAAAAGAGTTTTTATCCTTTATGGATGATTTAGACCATGAATATGATGGGTTAAAGATAGAAATGAAGAAAAATCTAGACAACGAAAGAGTACTAGAAGCGCTAATTGGCAATTATAAGAAAAGAATTGAATTAATAGAGAATTTACTAAAACAGATAAATTCTTCTAAAAAAATAAATGATGATTATGGTTATACACTATAAAAAACTACTGCTGTTTATAATGGCTATTGTTTTAAACTTTAGCCTACATGCACAATCAAAAGTTTCTAAAACAATAGAGAAGGCTTTTCATATGAGTAATTCTGGAAAATTATATCTAGAAAACACCTATGGCGATATTACAGTACAAGGGTGGAATAAAGACCGTTTGGTTATAAAAATGGAAATAGAGGTTATTCATAGAAAAAAAGAAAATGCACAAAGTCTTTTAGAAAGAATAGGAACATCTATAGATGAAAACAAAGATTATATCATTTTTAAAACTGCAATAGCCGAAAAAAGTACTGGTTTCTTTGCTAAATACTGGAATAAGGCAACTCCTTTTGATTATGACAAAAGCAATTTAAAAATTAATTATAAAGTGTTTTTGCCAAAAAATGCAGAGTTAGATATTACAAATAAGTTTGGCGATATAATTATTGAAGATTGGACAGGTAAGTTTAAAACCGATATACAACATGGCGATTTATGGTTAAATGGCAGATTAAACTTTGTAGATATACATATGAAGTACGGAAAAATTAAGGCAGAAACCATAAACTATGGAAACATTCGTGTTAAAAACGGAAAATTTATTGTAGAAAACTCAGAAGATTTAAGAATAAATAGTTCTGGATCAACCTTAACAATAGAAACTATTTCTGCTTTAGAACTTTATTCTAATAAAGATGAAATTATAATTGATCAAATAAATAAAATAAAAGGCTCGTTAAAATTTACAACTCTAGATATTAATACTTTAAAAAAGGAAACCATTTTAGACCTTAAAATATCCGATTTAGCAATTAAAGAAATAACAACAGAAGCTCCTTTTATAAAATTAAATCAAGAATCCTCGGAGATAAATATAAATGTTGAAGACACTTCTATAAAGTTTAATGCCACCCTACAAGAAGGTTTATTAAGATTACCTAAAACTTTTAATAACGTTACTTCAGATGTTATAAATAAAGGAGATAGAATTCGGAAAATTAAAGCTAGTTACGGTAAAGAACAATCCGGAAGCATTACTATTCATGGTAAAAAGGGACTTATTCTTATAAAGGATAACTAAAAAACAATCAAAAACAACAATTATGAAAAACAATCAAAATAGATTAATACTTGCACTAATAGTAGCTTTTGGCTTTATTGGTAATGCCCAAGATTCAGAGGAATATATAGAATTTAATGATCGCAAAAATGTAGTGCACGGGGTGTATTTAGGACTAACTATGCATTATGGGAAAATGAATAATAAAGATACTTATTTTCCCAGTTTTAAAGTTGCCTATGTAGCAAATAGAAAAGTGGAAGTTGGCTTTGTTGGCACCTTTTTTTATTCCCAACAAAACTATTACAATACAACTAACCAAATAAATGAAGATATTGTTGGTGGTTATGGAGGGTTACATATAGAACCTATTCTCTTTAGCAAATCTATTGTTAATATTTCTTTTCCGGTTTTAATTGGTGGTGGTGGTCTTGCAGTAATAGATTCTAATTTTGACCATGAAAATGAAGAATTTGATGAAAATGATTTTGATGAGGCAGATGCATTTGCTATAATAGAACCTGGTATTAACCTTCTTTTTAATGTATCTAGATTTTTACAATTTGAAGCTGGTGTAAAATATAGGTTTTCTAGTGATTTAGATCTTCAACCTACCAATTTAAAACGTATAAACGGTTTTTCTGCTGGTATAGGAATAAAAGTAGGTGTGTTTAATATGGGCAGAAACCGCTATAAGAAAAAATTATAATCTTAAAATTAGACTCCAAATTGAGTTAAATGATGATCTAAATGTTTGTAAAACATATTATTCCATTCGGTTTTAGTTAAGTTTCCAAAAGAATGGCTTTCTTTATTATCAAAATGAGTAGCACCTAATTCTTGAGTTTTTACTATATAATCTTCTAAGCGTTTTTTTTCTGTAGCAAAATCCTTTTTATCTTGTATTAGAAACACAGCTGCTGTTCTACTATTTTTTTTATAAGGTTTTTCATTTACCACCGTATTTTTTACAAATGTTTTTAGCATCCATTTTGTAAAACCTTTTGGTTTTGGATGAATATTATCATAAACAAGTTCATAAGTAACATTACAATGTGCTAACATTTGATCTACAGACATTTTACCCCAATTTGGTGCAGTACTTGGGGTTAACTTATTTATTCTTTCTATAACTTCTTCTGAAACTGTTTTATCAAAAATATTTTTCATACGATTAATTTAAAACATGCTATTTTTTAGAAAATAACCACCAATTCATATCTCTAGTTAATTCAAACCCTAATTTTTTATATAGTGGAATAGCTAAATTTTTTTTAGTGGTATGTAGTATAGGTTTTTTATTAGTCTTTAAAATTTCTTTAGTGGTATGTACAATTAATTGTCTTGCTAGGCCTCTTTTTGTATAATCTGGGTGTGTAACAACACCGCTAACTTCTATAAAAAGATTAGTTTGCAAACGTTGACCTGTTATAGACACTAATTTATTATCTTTAAAAATACCAAAATATTCGCCCATTTCAAAGCTTCTTTTTTGGTAATAACCTGGCATTACTAACCAAATTAAATTATAAATTTCATCTAAATAACTATTATCTAACGGTACAATGTCTTCTGTAATATCAACATCTATTAGTTGATTAAGAACCATTTGACAACCTTCAATTTTTTTTTCTAAAACAACTTTGTCATCATCAATTATTGGGACTTTATTTTCAGAAACAAAGAAAAATTTATTTGTCTTATCTATATATTCGTTTGATGCTTTTTTAGTTTTAGCTTCCTCAAAAAAAGAACCAAATGTACACACTTCTGGTTCATAAAATTTTACGCCATTATATTCTATAGCAAATTTTTTATGTGTCTCTTCTAAAGAATACCATACAGGGTTTTTTAATTGTTCTTCTAAATTTGTCATTAAAACAATAGTATTATTTTTTTAAGTATTCCTGTATCTTAATATGTACGTTTTCTTTGGATATATCTTTATTAATTTCTTCTGAGATTACAGCTTTTTCTGTTATCAAATCAAAAAGTATCGTATTTAAGTTTCCTTGTTGTACTATCAAATACTTATTATTAATAAATATACTAGGGTGTTCTTTATTTTTTTCTTGTGAATTATAACTCCAAAGTATTTTATTTAATCTAGAACTTTTTAAAACTTCTTCTCTATTTATTTCTCTTATGTTATACCAATTTTCTTTGTTAGTTTTAGAAAGAAACCAATTTATATTATCCTTATCATTCATTGTAAAATATAAAGAATAAATAGTTTCATTAAATCTTGTTTTCTGTAGAAAATAATAATTATAAAAATATTTTTTAAATAACTTATTTTCGATTTCCTTAGACTTTTTTAGACCTTCTTTATTAAATGTATTTGTGGAAACATCTTTATATTCTGGAGCTATAGTTTTCTTATCAACATATAAATTTTGAGTTATAAATTCTTTTAACTTTATTTCTTCTAATTGATTTAAATAATAATCTACCGTAGTATCTTCTAGCTCTTTTGTTTGACAACTAAAAGAAAAAAAGGCTAATAAATTTAATAAGATTCTCTTAAAATACATTTAAATACGTTTTTAAACCACTATTAATTTCAACTATAGTTACCTTTTATAATACGCCACAATACTTGCCTTTGCAATAGTTTGGTTCCAAAGATTAAAACCTACTACAGCAGGATTTGTATTTTCTTGGGTACCTAATTTATCTGTTTTTAAAGCATAAACCGTTATTATATATTGATGAAACCCATGACCTTCTGGTGGGCATGGTCCTCCAAAACCTTTAATTCCATAATCTGTAATACTTTGTATTGCTCCTTTAGGAGCTATATTAAGTTCTACATTTCCTGCATTTGTAACTAACTCATTTACATTTGAAGGAATATCAAAAACCACCCAATGCCAAAAACCACTGCCAGTTGGCGCATCTGGATCATACATTGTTACTGCAAAACTTTTGGTTCCTTCAGGGGCATTTTCCCATGATAGTTGAGGCGATATATTATCTCCTGAACAACCAAAACCATTAAATTCTTGATTTTTTGTAGTCTGTCCGCCTAAATCATTACTAGATAACGTAAACGTTTTTTGTGCAAAAATTACCGTACAAGAAATAAAAAAAAGCAATAATGTAAAATATATTTTTTTCATTTTTTAAAAATTTAAAATATTAAGAATGTAGTTTTATAATGTATACTTTTAAACATCGTTATTTACCTCTATCCAATACCCGTTAGGGTCTTGAAAATAAAATTGTTTAATACCATCTTTTCTAATATACTCTTTGGTTGGTGTATTTTTCCAATCAGAATATTCTATATTTAGTTCTTCTAAATATGTTATAAAAGATTCTATATTAGGTGTTGCAAAAGCAAAATGAACCGCTTTATTTGTTACTATTTTTTCTTTTGGTCGGGGTATTAAATGAAGTTGTAAACCATTATCTAGCAAAAGCCATCTTGTAATAGAGTCAGAGGCAGTATTCTCAATTTCTTTAAACTTAAATACTTTTTGGTAAAAAGTAACAGACTCATTTACATCTTTTACAGAAAGTGCTAAATGATTAAAGTAAAAATTAGTCATGAATTAAGGTATTTAAATAGTAAACACTTTTTAAAATTGAAAGTTAAAAAATTATTTTTCTCTTCCTTTTAAAACTTCCTCAACATCTTTTAGTGTAAATCCTTTTGCTTGTAATAACATTAAATAATGAAAAAGTAAATCGGCACTTTCATTTAAAAACAAATTATCATCATTGTCTTTAGCTTCAATAACAACCTCTACAGCTTCCTCTCCTACTTTTTGTGCTATTTTATTAATTCCTTTTTCAAATAACGATGCTACATAAGATTTTGAACCATCTGAAGATGTTCTACGTTCTTCTATTGTTTTTTCTAGCTTAGAAAGAAATCCAAAATTAGAATCGTTTGTTTCACTCCAACACGTATCTGTTCCTGTATGACAAGTTGGTCCTACTGGAGACACAGAAATTAGCAAAGTATCGTGATCACAATCATTTTTTATAGATACTAAATTTAAGAAATTACCACTTTCTTCTCCTTTTGTCCACAATCTATTTTTTGATCTACTGTAGAAAGTAACCTTTTTAGTTTCTACGGTCTTATCATATGCCTCTTGGTTTAAATACCCAAGCATAAGTACATTTTTAGTTGTAGCATCTTGAATAATTGCAGGTACTAAGCCATCGTTATTTTTATCGAAATCTATTTTCATTATTTCTATTAA
This sequence comes from uncultured Maribacter sp., assembly GCA_947504045.1. GTDB lineage: Bacteria > Bacteroidota > Bacteroidia > Flavobacteriales > Flavobacteriaceae > Maribacter_B. The sequence goes on along the minus strand of CANNFY010000002.1, from coordinate 172,181 downwards.
TTTAATCGTAATAAACTCATAGGAAAACCTAAGGTTTTTTCTTCTCTTATTATTTTAAACCCAAATTTTTGATACAACTTTATATTATATTCAGAAACTGTATCTAGAACCACTGGTTTTTTATTTTTTTTATATTGACTCATTACTCTAAGCACTAATCTTGCTGCAGAACCGCTACCATAAGCTTCTTTTAGAGCTCCCATAATAACAGGTTTTATATGTGGTTCTGACGGATAAAAATCTTTAATAATTTTTTGTCTTTTTAAAACATTAAAAACATTTTTAAAACCAATACATTTAAAAAGTAATTGTATATCTAAAAAAATAGTTTTTAAAGTAACTTTTTCCTTTTCTGAAAAAGATAATAGTAAACATGCATTCTTATTTTTTGATAAATATATTTCCCCAAAAAGCATAGACTTTTCAAATAAATATCCCATCAGAGCTTCCATTCTTGCAATTCTATCTTTTCCATTTTGTACAATAAAATTTATAGAATTATCTTCTTCTAAATCTTTAAATGCAGAAACCAAAATACGAACTACTAAATCTTTATCTTCTTTTGTTGCCTTAATCAAAACTTATAGTCTTACAGGTATATTTTCTTTTTTTAACTGACGCTTTAAATCTACAATTTCTATTTCTTTAAAATGAAAGACACTTGCTGCTAATGCTGCATCCGCTTTTCCTTTTATAAAAGTATCTGTAAAATGCTGTATACTTCCTGCACCGCCAGAAGCAATTATAGGAATATTTAATTCTGTAGACAATTTATTTAAAGCCTCATTTGCAAATCCGTCTTTTGTACCATCATTATTCATTGAGGTAAAAAGTATTTCTCCTGCACCTCTTTTTTCTACTTCTTTTGCCCAATCAAATAAATTTAATTCTGTAGGCACTTTGCCTCCAACTAAATGTACAATCCATTCTCCATCTATTTGTTTTGCATCTATTGCAACAACAATACATTGTGCCCCAAATTTAGCAGATAAATCGTTTATTAACTGTGGGTTTTTAACAGCGGATGAATTTATAGACACTTTGTCTGCTCCATTTTGCAAAAGTATATCTACATCTTCTATAGAAGATATACCACCACCAACAGTAAAAGGAATATTAACCTTTTCACCAACTCTATACACTAAATCTGCTAAAGTTTTTCTTCTTTCTTCTGTTGCAGATATATCTAAAAAAACTAATTCATCTGCCCCAGAGGCAGCATAAATTTCTGCTAATTCTACAGGATCACCTGCGTCTCTTAAATCAACAAAATTTACACCTTTTACAGTTCTTCCGTTTTTAATATCTAAACAGGGTATTATTCTTTTTGTTAACATTATTTATTTTTAACTGTTAAATCGATTCCATCATAAAAACCTAATGGTTTATCTTTTAATTGTTTTACCCAAAAGGCAATTTGTCCGGTATGATATGAATAATGCTCTACAACATGAAGTATGATTCCAATTCCGGAAAATACAAAGCCTTGCACTTCTCTTTTCTTAATTAAATTGGCTGTAGTACAATTATTTATTGTTTCTTTAGCGGTATTCACAACGGAATTTAATTTATATAGTAACTCTTTTTTTGTGTACCCTTCTTTAGTTGTAAATTCTAACTCTCGCTCTCTAAAGTCTTCTATATTTCCTAAGGAACATATGGCATACTGAGAAATATTACCACATAAATGTAATATTTGATTTCCTATGCTATTAGAATTATTATTAGGGCGCATCCAGATATATTTTTCTTCTAAATTACTTAGAGCTATATGAATCATACGGCTACTTTCATCCATTCTGAAAATAGCATTTTTACATATTTCTTCTTGTAATTGTGAATAATTACTAGACATTTAGAATAAATTTTTCAAGTTGTTTTAAACTGATTCTGTTTTCATAAATAGCTTTTCCTATAATGGTTCCTTCACAACCTAGATCGGCTAGTTTTGGTAATTCATCAAAAGTAGAAATACCACCACTTGCAATAAGTTTTAATCCGGATTCTGATTGCTTTAATATTTTTTCATATAAAGCAAAAGAAGGACCTTCTAACATACCATCTTTACTAATATCGGTACAAATAACATAGTTTACTCCTTTTTTTTGGTAGCCCTGAATAAAAGGAACTAACTCTTCTTTAGATTCTTCTAACCAACCCGAAACTGCAACTTTTTCATCCATAGCATCAGCACCAAGTATAATTTTATTAGGACCATACGTTGAAATCCACTGTGTAAAAGTTTCTCTGTCTTTTACTGCAATACTACCTCCTGTTATTTGGTTTGCACCACTTTCAAAAGCAATTCTTAAATCGTCATCTGTTTTTAATCCACCACCAAAATCTATCTTTAAATTAGTTTTACTAGCTATTTGCTCTAATATTTTATGGTTTACAATATGTTTAGATTTTGCACCATCTAAATCTACTAAATGCAAATATTCTATACCATGATCTTGAAATTCTTTAGCCACTTCTAAAGGGTCCTCATTATATACTTTTTTTGTAGTATAATCTCCTTTAGATAATCTAACACATTGTCCTTCTATAATATCTATTGCTGGTATAATTCTCATTCTAATTTTTGTTTGTCTAAGGACATCCATAAAGTAGAGTTTCCTACTACTTTAAATCCATATTTTTCATAAAGTCCGTGCGCATCTTTTGTTTTAAGAGCTATGGTACTTAACTTTTTAATTGTTTTATTATTAAGTATAAAGGCAACCAGTTGCTTTCCTATTCCTTTATTTTGATAATCTTCATGAATAATAACATCCATTATATAACCAAAAAAAGTACAATCTGTAACTACCCTTGCAAAACCAATCTGACTATTATCTTTGGTATATACACCAAAACATAACGAGTTTTTTATGGTACTTTCTATTTGTTCAACACTTCTACCTTTACCCCAATAAGAAATAGTACTAATATAACTATGAATAAAATTTACATCCAATAGTTTTTTATCTGTTGATATATAATAGGAAGGTAAAGCCATTACATTTCTAAGAAATTACGCAATATCTGTTCGCCAATTATACTACTCTTTTCTGGGTGAAATTGGGTGCCGTAAAAATTTCCTTTATTTAATGCTGCGGAATATTTAATGCCATAATCCGCTACAGCAATAGTTTCCTTACAAATAGGAGCATAAAAACTATGCACTAAATATATATGAGCATTATCTTCTACCTTAGAAAACAAAGGTGTTTTTAAGTCTAAAATTTGATTCCATCCAATTTGTGGAACTTTTACATTGGTAGAAAATTTTACAACATTAACATCAAAAATCCCCAAACCTTTTGTATTACCTTCTTCGGTTGCATTACACATTAATTGCATACCTAAACAAATACCTAAAACTGGTTGTTTTAAAGTTGGCACAAGAGTATCTAGACCACTATCTATAAGTTTAGACATTGCGCTACTAGCCTCTCCTACTCCAGGGAAAATAACTTTATCTGCTGCTTTTATTTCTTCAACATTATCCGTTAAAACAGCCTCATATCCTAAGCGTTTAATAGCAAATTTAATACTCTGTATATTTCCTGCTCCGTAATTTATTATTACAATTTTCATTCTGTTGGTTGTTCGTTGCTCGTTTTTTGGTTGTTGCAACAAATTACTAACAACCAAAAACTAACAACTAATTATAGCATTCCTTTTGTGCTTGGTAAAAACATTTTATTTACATCTCTTTTAACAGCCATTTTCATTGCCTTTGCAAAAGCTTTAAAAATACCTTCTATTTTATGATGCTCATTTACGCCTTCTGCTTTAATATTTAAATTACATTTTGCACCATCTGTAAAGGATTTAAAAAGGTGAAAAAACATTTCTGTTGGCATTTTTCCTATCATTTCTCTTTTAAACTCTGCATCCCACTCTAGCCAATTACGACCGCCAAAATCTACAGCAACTTGAGCCAAACAATCATCCATAGGCAAACAAAAACCATAACGTTCTATACCAAGTTTGTTTCCTAAAGCTTTATGGAATAATTCTCCTAGAGCAATCATAGTATCCTCTATGGTATGGTGCTCATCTACATGTAAATCTCCATCTACTTTTACAGTTAAATCCATAGAGCCATGGCGACCAATTTGATCTAACATATGATCAAAGAAATCTAACCCAGTAGAAATATCATTTTTACCAGAACCGTCTAAATTTAATTTAATATAAATTTTAGTTTCATTGGTGTTACGTGTAATTTCTGCTACTCTGTCTTGTAATTTTAAAAATTCGTATATCTTTTCCCAATCGGTAGAAGTTAATGCAATGGCATTTAAAATAGTTTGTTTTTCAGATTCTATTTCATCTGCTCCCAGTTCAGGATCTTCGGATAAAAATATTCCTTTAGTACCAAGATTTTTAGCTAATTCCATATCTGTAATACGGTCTCCTAAAACAAAAGAATTTTCTAAATCATATTCTTGTTTATTAAAATATTTGGTAAGCAAACCTGTTCTTGGTTTACGTGTTTCTGCATTTTCATGCGGAAATGTTTTATCAATACAAACTTCTGAAAAAACAACACCTTCTTTTTCAAAAGCTGAAATAATTTTATTTTGAGCTGGCCAAAAAGTATCTTCTGGAAAAGAGTCTGTTCCTAAACCATCTTGATTTGTAACCATTACCAATTCATAATCTAATTCAGAAGCTATTTTTGCCATGTATTGAAAAACTTTTGGATAATATTCAAGCTTTTCTAAACTATCTAATTGATAATCTACTGGTGGTTCTAAAACCAAAGTTCCATCACGGTCTATAAAAAGTACTTTTTTCATTTTATACTAATTCTTTTAATGCTTTAAGCAGTAATATATTTTCTTCTCTGGTTCCTATTGTTAAACGCAGTGTACTATCGCATAAAGGTTGTGTACTTCTATTACGAACTACAATACCTTTTGCTATTAATTCTTTATATCTTTTAGTTGCATCATCAAATTTTACTAAAATAAAATTAGCATCTGTAGAATATACTTTAGTAATGCACTTTATTTTATGTAATTGACTTAAAACAAATTCTCTACTCTCTAAAAGTCTCCCAATTTTTTCTTGTATTAATGGTAGATTACTTAATTTATCTAATGCCTTTTTTTGAGTTAATACATTTAAATTATAAGGCAATTTTAGTCTGTTTAAAACTTCTATTATTTCTTGTGATGCATAACACATTCCCAAACGAATACCTGCCATACCATATGCTTTAGATAAAGTCTGAATTATAATTAAATTAGGAAATTTGTTTAATTTTTTTAACCAACTACCTTCCGCACTAAAATCTATATATGCTTCATCTAATACAATTAAACCTTTAAAATTAGTAAGTAACTCTTCTATTATTTTTGGCTGAATTGAATTTCCTGTTGGATTATTAGGACTACACAGAAAAAGAATTTTAGTATTTGCGTTTGCTGTATTTAATATGGCTTCTACATTGGGTTGAAATTCTTTAGTAAGTTCTACCTTTTGTAATTGTATATCACTAATATTGGCTTGCACCTCATACATTCCAAATGTTGGAGGCAAAACAATTACATTATCCTCTCTTGGTTGACAAAAGGCATTAAAAAGCAAACTAATAATTTCATCGCTACCATTACCCAAAAGAATATTTTCTACAGGAACTTCTTTTATTTGCGATAATCTAGTTCTTAATTCTATATGCTGCGGATCCGGATATCTATTAAGACCGTTTTCGTATGGACTCTCATTAGCATCTAACAGCATCATTGGGTTACCATTACTCTGAAATTCTCCTCTTGCAGAAGAATATGCTTTTAATTTTTGTATGTTAGGTCTTACTAGACTATCTAAATTAAAATTATCCATTCTTTAAACTTTTTAAACGTAGAGTTACAGCATTTTTATGTGCATATAAACCTTCTGCTTCTGCCATTAATTCTATTGCTTTTCCTATTTCTTGAATTCCATTACTTGATATTTTTTGAAAAGTCATGCTCTTCATAAAACTATCTAAATTTACACCGCTATACTGTTTTGCATAACCGTTTGTTGGTAATGTATGGTTGGTACCTGAAGCATAATCGCCGGCACTTTCAGGAGTGTAATTACCAATAAATACAGAACCTGCATTTTTTATTTGAGAAATAAAAGGTGTTTCATTACCAACACACAAAATATAGTGTTCTGGTCCGTACTCATTTATTAGATCTATTGCAATTTGTTCTTCCTCTACATAAATAAGTTTACTATTTGCAATTGCTTTTTCTGCTATAGCTTTTCTTGGTAAATTTTCTAGTTGCAAGGCAACTTCTTGCTCTACAGCAACTATCATATTTTTTGAAGTAGATACTAAAATTACTTGACTATCTACACCATGTTCCGCTTGGCTTAATAAATCGGAAGCAACAAAAGCTGCATTTGCAGAATCGTCTGCCATTACTAAAAGTTCGCTAGGTCCAGCAGGCATATCTATTGCTACGCCGTATTTTGTGGCTATTTGTTTAGCTACAGTAACAAACTGATTTCCTGGTCCAAAAATTTTATAAACCTCTGGCATGGTTTCTGTTCCAAATGTCATTCCTGCAATGGCTTGTATACCTCCTACTTTAAATATTTTAGTTACACCACAAAGGTCTGCAGCATATAAAATAGCAGGGTTTACATTACCTTCTTTATCTGGTGGTGTACACAAAATAATTTCTTCACATCCTGCAATATTTGCGGGTACCGCAAGCATTAAAATGGTAGAAAACAAAGGTGCTGTACCGCCCGGAATGTATAAACCAACTTTTTGAATAGGGCGTTTTTCTTGCCAACATTGTACCCCTTTAGCAGTTTCAACTTCTACTTTTGTTGTTTTTTGAGCCGCATGAAAAACTTCAATATTATTTTTAGCTAACTTAATAGCATTTTTTAATTCTTCAGAAATAAGCGTGGCAGCAATAGAAATTTCTTTTGGAGTAACTGTAATAGAATTTAATACAACACCATCAAACTTTTGAGTATACTTTGCTAAAACAGCATCACCTCCTTCTTGTACTTCTTTAAAAATGTTAGTTACTGTACCTTCTATATCTGCAACCGTTTGTGTTGGTCGTTTTAAAATAGTTTTCCAGTCTTTTTTATTTGGATTGTATATTTTATTCATTATTCCTGTCAAAAACGTTTCTCATATGGTAACCTTCTGGAAGATACCCTTGTTCTTCCCAAAATTGTACTCCTCTGGTATTTTTTACATAACAATTAATCTCAGAACTATTACAATTATTTTCTTTAGCATAATTGTAAATCCAATCTAACATTAATTTACCTACACCTTTACTTCTGTATTCTTTAGAAATAAAAACATTATCTGGTTCTATATGTTTCCCAATATAAAATTTATATAAAATCCAGAAGCCACAAATACCAATTAATTTATTAGTATCATAAACCCCTATACATTGAAAATTCATTTTTTTCATTTCAACCAAACGGTTTTTTAGTATAGCTAAATCTATTTTCTTGTTGTTTAAGTCATATACTAAAGGCAATATAGTTTCTAATTTTTCTTCCGGAATTAAAATAATTTTTAAATCATTTTTCATCTTAAAAAAATTACAATACCATTTTTTCTATAGGGCAAACTAATATACCTTCTGCGCCAGCTAATTTTAATTCATCTATAACTTCCCAAAATTTGTGCTTGTTTATTACTGTATGTACAGAGCTCCAACCTTCTTCTGCTAAAGGTAAAACTGTAGGGCTTCGCATACCTGGTAATAAAGATATAATTTGGTTTAATTTATCGTTTGGAGCATTTAAAAGTACATATTTAGACTGCCTTGCTGTTAAAACTGCCTTTATTCTAAATTCTAATTTTTTAAGTATTTCTTTACGCTCTTTAGATATTTTTGGTGACACAGCTAAAACAGCTTCACTTTTTAACATTACTTCTACTTCTTTTAGTCCATTTTTAAATAATGTACTTCCACTAGAAACAATGTCGCAAATACCATCTGCTAAACCTATATTAGGAGCAATTTCTACAGAACCATTAATTATATGAATATCTGCAGTTATGCCTTTTTCTTTTAAGTATTCTTTTACTGTATTTGGGTAAGATGTAGCAATACGCTTACCTTCAAAATATTTTACTGAAGGGTATTCAACATCTTTAGGTACTGCTAATGATACTTTACATTTAGAAAAACCTAATCTTACGTCAAAACCTATACCTTCTCCTTTTTCAATTAATACATTTTCTCCAATAATTGCAATATCTACAACACCATCTTTTAAATATTGTGGAATATCTCCATTACGTAAATAAAATACTTCCATTGGAAAATTTCGGGCCGATGCTTTTAATTGGTCTTTACCATTATCTATAGATATACCACAGTTTTTAAGTATTTCTATAGAGTCTTCATTTAAACGCCCAGATTTCTGAATTGCAATTCTAATTTTTGTCATTCCTTAGTTTAATTTTGTTTGGAAATCAAATAGTTTTAAAAATAAAACCCGCTTGATTTCTCAAACGGGTTATATATATTTAGTTTACACAATACATTATCACCTCGCTTGATAGCCAGTATGAAAATGATGATGTGTTGTTTTATTTCTCATTATATTGTAAAAGTAAAATATATTTTAATTGTATAAAAGCAAAAACTGTTTTTTTAACAACTATTACTGTTTTACTACTAAAACTAACAGTTACTTTATTTGTTTCCTAAAATTAAAGGCAAACCAGCATCTCCTCCACCAACTACAATTACTTTTGAATTTGGCGACTCTGATAATTTTATAGTTGCATCTATACCTTTATCTTGTAAAATTTTATCGGTTAAAGAGGCACTTAAAATACGGTTTGCATCTGCTTTACCTTGCGCTTCAATAGTTACTTTTTCAGCTTCTTTTTTTGCTGTAACTAGCCTAAATTCGTATTCTAACGATTCTTGCTCTTGTTTAAGTTTACGCTCAATAGCATCTTTTATCGTATTCGGAAGTTTTACATTTTCTACCAATACACGTTTTACGTTTACGTATTGACCTTCTAACTCTTTTCTAACTTCGTCTAAAATTTCTAATTCTATAATATCTCTTTTACTAGAATATAGTTGCTCTGGAGTATACCTACCTACTACACTTTTTGTAGCTGCATTTACCGCAGGACTTAATAATTCGTTTATATAATCTTCTCCTTTTGTTTTTATAAGTAATCCTAGGCTTTTAAATTCAGGTTCAAACCAAATTGTTCCACTAACAGTAATATCTAAACCGTTTACAGAAAGTACATTCATGTTATCCGATATAGATTGTTGACGAACTTTTTGTACAATCATATCATTCCAAGGAGCAACAATCTGAAAACCTTCTCCATATGTTCTTTCGGTATTAATACCATCTCCAAAAGTTTCAAAAATTACACCTCCTTCTCCTGGCCCAATAGTTACTGCCGATTTAGAAATTAATATTGCCAGTACTATTATTACAAATGCTACTGGTACTGCAATTTTTGGTAATTTATCCATAATTATTTATTTACATTAAACCTTTATACTTTCTAATAAACCACTCTATTGTTAAAGATGATATAATTAGAGCTAATAGAATTTTAAAATCGACCAAAGGTACAATATTTTCAATCTTTTTCTGTACCGGTAAAAATTGCTTTGTATTTAATAAAGATTTTTTTAGCTCTTGTATTTGATTTGGAAATAAAAGGTTAGCACCTGATTTGTTTGCCAAAGACTGTAATTTTTGAGCATTAGAAGATAAAAATTGCTGTTCTACATTAAAATCTTTAATTAAAAAACTACCTGATTTTGAAACCCCTTTTTCTGCTACTATAATTTTAAAATCATAATCGTCTGGTGGTAAATTAGATAAATCAACTTCAAAAAAATCTTGTTTTAACAGTAAAGGAATTTCAACTTTTTTATCCCCTTTTTTATTTTGCAAAGCAATTATAATATTGGCATTGGGATCAAACGTAAAAGATTCATCAAAATAGGTTGCTGTAATTTTTGCATTTGTGTTTCCCTCATAAATGGACTTATAATCTACATTTAATCTATTTTTAGTTTTAGAACTTGTTAGGTAGAACATTAATTTACCTATAAAATCATCAAAATTTAAAAAGCTTTTTGTGTTTCTATATTCCTGAATTCTCCATTTCCAAATATTTTGACCAAACCAATACCCATTTTTACTGGTATTATTTTCAATAAAAAATAACATTGGATTATTTACTTCTACACCTTTAATAGTCATATTTAATAAAGGCTCCATACTATCTGTAAACCTAATTGGTCCGGCGTTAGTTTCTAAGGGTGGATAATCTAAAGTATTAAATTCTGATACATCAAATTTTGAAAATGTTTTATTTACTTTCGGTATTACTTCTTGTACTGGATAATTAGTTTGAATTTGGATACTTTTTTGAATAGTATTTAAGAATCTCCAATCGGTATTAGTTCCTGTAAAAGTAAATGTATTTGCTTGTTTTTTTTGGATGAAATTATATATTGAAGAAAAAGAAACATTGGGTTGATACAATATAAATAAATCAATATTTTCTAATGTAGAAAGAGCTGCAGATGGCTCTAAAATAACTACTTCTCTTTGTTTATTAATTTCGATAGATTTTTTTAAAGCTCCTATATCTGGATGAAGTATAGACGATACTATTGCTATTTTTGTAGTTTCATCTATTACTTCTATATAAGTTGTTTTGTGGTTGTTAAAAGTGTTTTTCTCTTTATTTAAACTTGCAACAGATACTTTAATAGGTTTTACACCCACAGTTAAAGCATTTAGATTTACGTTTATGGTTTTGGTGTTATTATTTTTAGATAAAGAAATATTTTCTTGATATTCTTTTTTACCATCTACCGTTACAGTTACTGTTTTATTTACCTGTAAATTGCCATCGTAGTTAACAACTACCTCTAAGGGAAATTTATTTTTTAAAAAGGAATAAGGATTACTATTTACTTGTTCTATCCTAATATCATCATACCTAGTAGTGTCTCCTAAACATATTGGAAAAATGGAAATATCTTTTTTCAAATTTAAATATTCATAATCTTGCCCAATAGTTTGATTACCATCTGTTAGTAAAACAATAGCAGAATTTGCACGAGCATAAATAGCATCTGTAGTTACTAATGCTTTTGCTATGTTTGTGTTTTTTTCAGCGAATGATAGAGAATCTAAAGCTTCAAAATCTTTTCCAAAAGCGTATTTATGAACTGTAAATTTATCTTTTATTTCATTAGTTGTTAATTCATCTACAAGGTTTTTAATTATAGTTTTTTCGTTTTTTACAGAAGATGAATTATCTAATAAAAAAATCAAATTTGTTTTAATTATCTCGTAATTTTTCTTTGTAAATTTTGGATTAATAAGAAGTAATAATATTCCAAATATGGAAATAAAACGCAAAAAGGAAAGAACAATAATTGTCTTTCCTTTTACTTTACTTTTATAATAATACTGAAAAAGTACTAAAACTAAGGCTACAATTGCAGCTAAAACAATAAATAGTACTGTGTTGGTTTGCATGTATTAATTATCTCTCTTCTCAAAATTTTCCTTTTTCTTATCTTTTATCCTCTTACCTATTAAGTAAATTATAATAGCAAAAAAACCACCATAAATTAAGAGCATAAAAACAACAGGAAAAAACTCCATTTTAGACTACTTAAATTTTACTGCAGTACCATAAGCTAGCATTTCTGCAGCACCTTGCATAACTTGCGATGTAGTAAAACGAACATTTACAACTGCATCTGCGCCTAAACTCTCAGCATCTTCTAACATACGTTTTATAGCTTGTTCTCTAGCATCTGCCAATAACTTTGTGTATTCAGAAATTTCTCCTCCAACAATATTTTTAAGACCAGCAAAAATATCTCTACCTATATTTCTTGCTCTAACAGTGCTACCTCTAACTGTTCCAATAGAAGACTCTATATCTTTACCTCCAACAGTTTCTGTAGTTACGTATATCATAGTTTTAAATTTCTATATTATGTAAGCATTCCGCCATCTACATTAAGAACTTGACCAGTAACGTATGCAGATAAATCAGATGCAAAAAACAAACATGCATTTGCAATATCTTCTGTAGATCCTCCCCTTTTTAGAGGAATTCCGTCTCTCCAACCTTGTACAACTTTATCATCTAACTTAGCAGTCATTTCAGTTTCAATAAACCCAGGAGCTATAGCATTACAACGTATATTTCTAGACCCTAATTCTAATGCAATAGATTTTGTAAAACCAATCATACCTGCTTTAGAAGCTGCATAATTTGCTTGTCCTGCATTACCTTTTACACCAACTACGCTACTCATATTAATTATAGAGCCTTTGCGTTGTTTAAGCATGGTACGTTGCACAGCCTTTGTCATATTAAAAACCGATTTAAGGTTTATTTCGATAACGGTATCAAAATCATCCTCAGCCATACGCATTAATAAATTATCTTTTGTAATACCTGCATTATTAATTAATACATCTATTCCTCCAAAATCTTCTAATACTTTAGCAACTAATGCTTCAGAATCGCTAAAACTTCCTGCATTACTTTTATATGCTTTTGATTTAACGCCTTTATTTATTAATTCTTTTTCTAATGCTAATGCAGGTGCTTCACTAGAACTATATGTAAATGCTACATTAGCTCCGTTTTCTGCAAATACTTGTGCAATTCCTGTTCCTATTCCTCTACTTGCACCTGTGATAATAACATTTTTTCCCTCTAATAATTTCATACTAGCTTAATTTATTATTTTAAAGTTGGTAAAACAAATATACCAATTATAAATGCTCTTCATAAATTATAAAAGCCTTTTGTACCAAATATTATACTAGCCTTTAACTGGTGATGATTTTTCAAAATTAAAAATTTCATCAATGTCCATTTCTTTTATATCTCCTAGTTTTTTTAACGCATTAAAATCTATATCTTTTTTATTACCAATTACCATAACATTATAATTTTGCCCTTTAATATTGGTGTTAAAAAATGTTTTTAAATCGTTTAATGTCATGCTTTTTATAGTATTATAAAGCGCTTCTCTATTATCATTTTCGAACCCTATTTTTTTTAAAGACTCATAAGTCCAAAAAATGTTAGACTTAGTTATTCTTTGCGCAGCAATCTTTTTTAAAGTTGCTTTTTTTGCCTGATTAAATTGTTCTTCAGCTTCTGGCATATTTGTCATAAGTTCCATCATGGCATCTACTGCTTCTGGTAATTTATTTGCTTGTGTACCTACATATGCCATAACATAGTCAGAATTTCCTTTTTCTCTTGCGGTACTATAACTAGAAAATGCAGAATATGCTAAAGATTTAGACTCTCTAATTTCTTGAAAAACAATAGAAGATAAACCACTTCCGAAATAAGTATTAAACAACCTAGAAACAGCCATTTTTTTTGCATCAAACTCCGCTCCTTTAGCAAGTAATAGAATCTCACTTTGTACCATATCATAATCTACAAAGTATACATTACCTCCAGTGTTTTTTTCTATATATTCTTTTCTTTCTGGATAATCTTTTAATGCGCTAACATTTACAGAATGATTTTTATCTAAAGATGCTATAGCATTATCTAGATCCTTACCATAATAGAATATTCGTTGTTTATATTCTTTAAGTGATTTTATTTTTTCAACTAATTTAATTGGGCTAATTGCTCGTAACTCAGACATAGTATATATATCACGTAAACGAGAGTCTTCACCATATTTGCTATAGTTCATTAATCCGTTCCAAAAAATATTTCCTTTTTGCGTTTTAGAATCTTGTCTCTCTTTTAAAATTTTATCTACATACTTATCATAAGTTTCCTGATCCGGACTTGCATTGGTCCATAAATGTTCTAATAACTCTAACCCGGCATTTAAATTTTCTTTAAGCCCAGATATACCTACATATGTTTTGTCGTTTGCTGTATTAACAAAATATGAAATGCCTATTTTATAAAATTCTTGCTTTAGTTCTTCTGGAGAGTAGGTATTTGTTCCTAAATAATCTAAATATCCTGCTGCTAAAGAAACCATTGGGTCGTTATCTTTACCCATATCAAAAATAATATTAAGACTAAAAATATCATTATTAGGGTTTTCTATATAAGCAACCTCTAAACCACTATTTGTTTGTGTTTTTTTTATTGCAGATTTGTAATCTATAAATTGAGGTTTTAAATCTGGGGAAGCTATCGCATTAAATTCTTTTAAAAAATCGGATTCTTTATCTCTATTTAAATTTATAGGAGTTATGCCAGGGTTATCTACTTTTACAATATGTGCATCTTCGCCTTTAATTTTATGTACTTCTACATAATTATTTGCATAAACTTTATTCGCAAAAGAGACCACTTCTTCTTTTGTAATTTTTTTCATTTCATCTAGCATTCCTAATCTACTACTCCAATCTTGAAAACCAATAAATGCATCTAGATATTCATAAGCTGTGGAAGAAGATTTTTCGTAAGATTTAATTTTTGATAAACGCAGATCATTAACTACTGCATCTAACAACCAATCTTCAAATTCACCTTTTTTAATTTTTTCTATTTGTTCTAATAACAAATCTCTTACTTCATCTAAAGTTTGCCCTTGTTTAGGGGATCCATATAATAAATGAAATCCGTAATCATTATAAAAATTAGTATAAGAAGAAGCCCTTTGTACCAATTGTTTTTGATTTAAGTTTAAATCTATTAAACCCGCATTAGAGTTAGCCAACATATAATCTATAAGAGTAACCATTACCTCTTCCTTATCCCCTTTTCCTTTGGTTCTAAAAGCTACATAAATAGATTCTGCTGTTGGACCGTAAACTTCTTTTTTTATTGGGGATGCTATTGGAGCCTCTTCTGGAAAAGTTGGATGCACCACTTCTTTATTTTCATAAGCACCAAAAGAGTTGTTTATTTTTTTAATTGTTACCTCATAATCTATATCGCCAACCATAATAACAGCCATATTATTAGGCACATAATAGGTGTTAAAATACTTATGAATAGCCTCCATAGATGGATTTTTTAAATGCTCAGACTTACCAATAGTAGTTTGTGTTCCGTATGGATGATTAGGGTATAGACCTTCTAAAACTGCATAATATTGCTTTCTTCCATCACTATCTTGTCCTCTATTAAACTCTTCGTAAACAGCTTCCAATTCTGTATGAAAAAGACGCAACACTAAGGTTTTAAAACGCTCACTTTCTACTTTTAACCATTTATCCACCTCGTTAGAAGGTATTTTATTAACGTAAACGGTTTGCTCATTAGATGTAAAAGCATTAGTGCCTTCTGCCCCTAAAGAACCTACCATTTTATCATACTCGTTGGCAATAGTTACATTAGAAGCTATAACAGAAATAGAATCTATTTTTTTATAAATTTCTTTTTTCTTTATGGAATCTTTTTCTGCTTTATGTATTTCATATAAATCTGAAATTTGTTTTAAAAAAACTTTTTCTTTTTCATAATCTTGTGTTCCAATTTTATGGGTTCCTTTAAAAACCATGTGCTCTAAATAATGTGCTAAACCTGTATTATCTTCAGGATCATATTTAGAACCTGCTCTTACAGCAATTAGAGTTTGTATTTTAGGTTCCTCAGAGTTTTTACCTAAATACACTTTAAGACCATTATCTAAGGTGTATAAACGTAAACCTGTTGGGTCGTCTTTAAAAGATTCATAACTAAAACCATTTGCATCTTTTGTAATTGTAGAGGCATATTGCTCTTTAGTATTGGTTTTACAGGATATTAAAAACAAAAAAGCAACAGCAGAACTAAATAATATTTTTTTCATTTTGAGAAGATGTTAAAGAATTAGCATTCAGAAATTTACTTAAATATATAACAAAGAATAGACTGTAAAAAAAATCCATCATTCTAAAGTAAGAATGATGGATTTAATGTAAGAATTATTTTGAAACTTTTAACACAAAATATGTAAAATACTTTGGTAATACATAAAGCAATTATATGAATACACGGAGTATTAATTCATCTTTTCAAAAATATATGTGGTTTGAGAGCCTTCATTTTCGTTAGTAAAAGTAAAAGTTATAATATCTGTATCAAAATTATCATCATCAACATCAAGAAAATATCTTAAAGCAAAATTATTAGAATAACCTTCATCAGAAGAGGTACTATTTATATCTAAAAACAATAATTCGGTATCATTATTCCATCTCCAAGAACCTTCAAATGTTTCAGGGTTACAAGAATCAAGTTCTTCTGGCCAAAAAATAACATTACCTGTATAACTTCCGCTAATAGTATTGCTAGAGGATATAAACTCACAAACCATAGGTTCTTCACAATCATTTATTTTATAGTCTTCATCAATAAATAATGCTTGTCCAAGTTCATTATTTGTTACAGAAACTAATTGCCATTCACCTTCTAAACCTTCAATTTGCTGATTAACTTCCTCCTCCTCTTCTAATAGTTCTTCTATTTGCGAACAATTAAATAAAAAAAGGGAATAAAACGATAATAAGAACAATTTAAATTTCATAGTATTCTTTTTAAATTCTATTAAAAATAAAAAAAATCCCCAAAATTGGGGATTTTAATAATAAATTATTTATAAGGTTTTAATACTAACCCATAACTTCTTTTACTTTAACACCTATTTCAGCAGGAGAATCAACTACATGAATTCCACATTCTGCCATAATACGTTTTTTTGCTTGCGCAGTATCATCACTACCACCAACAATAGCACCAGCGTGCCCCATTGTTCTTCCTGCAGGTGCAGTTTCACCAGCTATAAAACCAACAATTGGCTTTTTACTTCCGCTTGCTTTATACCATTGTGCAGCATCAGCTTCTAATTGTCCTCCAATTTCACCAATCATTACTACACACTCTGTATCAGCATCATTAATTAATAACTCTACAGCTTCTTTTGTAGTTGTTCCAATAATTGGATCACCACCAATACCAATTGCAGTAGTAATTCCTAATCCTTGACGAACAACTTGATCCGCAGCTTCGTAGGTTAATGTTCCTGATTTAGAAACAATACCAACATTACCTTCTTTAAAAACAAAACCTGGCATAATACCTACTTTTGCTTCTCCTGGAGTAATAACGCCTGGACAGTTAGGACCAACTAATCTACAATCTTTACTTTTTATATAATTAGAAGCTTTTACCATGTCTGCAACAGGTATACCTTCTGTAATTGTAATAATAACTTTAATACCTGCATCTGCAGCTTCCATAATTGCATCAGCAGCAAAAGCTGGCGGCACAAAAATAATAGTAGTATCTGCTCCTACTTTTTCAACAGCTTCTACAACTGTATTAAAAACTGGCTTACCTAAGTGCTCTTGACCTCCTTTACCTGGTGTTACACCACCAACAACGTTAGTACCATAATCAATCATTTGTCCGGCATGGAAAGTTCCTTCACTTCCTGTAAATCCTTGTACTATTATTTTAGAATCTTTGTTAACTAGAACACTCATATGAATTTATCTTTTTTTTGAATTACACAAAAATATGTGTTTGTAAATTAATTATAAAGTAATCTTCTTTTTATTTATCTATTTTCTTAATTATATCTGGAATCTTTTTTATGTACGCCAATTGTTTTAATTTTTCTCTAGATTCTTCTATTGGAGTTCCAAAGTAACTTTTACCTCCAGAAACAGATTTTGTTACCCCAGTTTGCCCCATAATAACTGCTTTTTTACCAATAGTAATACCACTATTAGTACCAACTTGACCCCATAATGTAACTTCATCTTCTATTATAACACAACCAGCAATTCCTGTTTGTGAAGCTATTAAACATTTTTTGCCAATAACAGTATCATGACCAACATGTACTTGGTTATCTAATTTGCTTCCTTTTCCTATAGTAGTATCTCCTGTTACTCCTTTATCTATAGTACAAAGCGCTCCAATATCCACGTTATCTTCTAAAACAACTCTGCCTCCAGAAAGTAATTTATCAAAACCTTCTTCTCTTTTTTTATAATAAAAAGCATCTGCGCCTAATACCGTACCTGCATGTATGGTAACATTATTACCTATAACACAATTATCATATATAGCAACATTAGAATGTATTATACAATCTTTACCAATAACAAC
Organism: uncultured Maribacter sp.; assembly: GCA_947504045.1. GTDB lineage: Bacteria > Bacteroidota > Bacteroidia > Flavobacteriales > Flavobacteriaceae > Maribacter_B. Next base: position 154,075 of record CANNFY010000002.1, on the reverse strand, counting down.
ATTATTACCAACAAAAGTATTAGGTTGTATAATAGTACCTTCTCCTATTTTTGCAGTTTCTGAAATAGTAGAACTTACAGGTACAAATGGTTTAAAATATTTTGTGAGTTTATTAAAATCGCGAAAAGGGTCTTCTGATATTAACAAGGCTTTCCCCTCTGGGCAATCAACTTTCTTATTTATTAAAATAGTAGTTGCCTTAGAGTTTAATGCTTTATCATAATATTTTGGGTGATCTACAAATACAATATCTCCTTCTTCTACAACATGAATTTCATTCATACCAGTTATAGAAAAATTAGCTTCCCCAATATATTCTGACTGAATAATTTGAGAGATTTCTTTTAAAGTATACGATTTAGGAAATTTCATTGTAAAAAAACTATTCTTTTACTCTTTCCATGTAACTACCTTTCTCAGTATCTACTTTAATTTTGTCTCCTTCATTAATAAATAATGGAACGTTTACCTCTGCTCCTGTTTCTACTTTTGCAGGTTTTGTTGCATTTGTAGCTGTATTTCCTTTTACACCAGGTTCTGTATAGGTAACTTCTAAAATTACACTTGCGGGCATTTCTACAGATAAAGGCATACTATCTTCTGTATTAAACATAATTTTTACAACCTCACCTTCTTTTAATAAACCTGGAGCATCTAAAGAGCTTTCTTGAAGGGTAATTTGATTATAATCATCTGTATTCATAAAATGAAATGTTTCTCCTTCTGCATATAAAAATTGGTACGAACGTGTTTCTACACGAACGTCTTCTATTTTATGGCCTGCCGAAAAAGTGTTATCTAAAACTTTTCCTGTAGTAACACTTTTTAATTTTGTTCTAACAAAAGCAGGACCTTTTCCTGGCTTTACATGTAAAAATTCAATAATTTTATATATATCATTATTATATCTAATACATAATCCTTTTCTAATATCTGATGTAGATGCCATTTTATAATTGTTGTTTAATGTTGAATAGACATTTTTGTAAATACTTATCTATTAACTTTATTTTTGTTTTATAATTAATTATTACTAAAATATCCTTTCATTATTCCACGTTGAGAATCTCTAATAAATTGAAGAATTTCATCGCGTTCTGGAGTTGCTTCCATTTCTGCTTCAAGAATTTGAACTGCTTGTGTATTATTGTAATTCTTCTGATATAATATTCTATATATATTTTGAATTTCTCTAATTTTTTCTGAAGGTATTCCTCTTCTTCTTAATCCTACAGAATTTATTCCTACATATGAAAGTGGCTCACGTGCTGCTTTTACAAAAGGAGGTACATCTTTACGTACTAAAGAACCACCAGTTACAAAAGCATGTTGCCCAACTGATACAAATTGATGTACCGCAACCAAACCTGCTAAAATTACATTATCGCCAATAGTTACATGCCCAGCTAGAGTTGAATTATTAGAAAAAATACAATTATTACCTACTAAACAATCATGAGCAACATGGCAATATGCCATTATTAAACAGTTTTTACCAATAACAGTTTTCATTCTGTCAGCAGTACCTTTATGTATTGTAGCACATTCTCTAATTGTAGTGTTATCTCCTATTACAACTGTAGTTTCTTCTCCTTCATATTTTAAATCTTGAGGTGGAGCTGATATTACTGCACCAGGAAAAATATTGCAATTTTTACCAATTCTTGCTCCTTCCATAATGGTAACGTTAGAACCTATCCATGTACCATCACCAATAGTAACATTATTATGAATTGTTGTAAAAGGCTCTACTACTACATTTTTAGCAATTTTTGCTCCAGGATGTATATAAGCTAAAGGCTGATTCATTTTTTATTTCTTTTTAGCTATTTGTGCCATTAATTCTGCTTCACAAACCAATTTATTATTAGCATAAGCATAAGCTTGCATATGGCATATTCCTCTTCTAATTGGTGTTATTAAACTACAATGAAAAACAAGTGTGTCTCCAGGAAGTACTTTTTGCTTAAATTTTACATTATCCATTTTCATAAAAAATGTAAGATAATTTTCTGGATCAGGAACTGTACTTAGTACTAAAATTCCACCAGTTTGTGCCATTGCTTCTACTTGTAATACTCCTGGCATTACAGGAGCTCCAGGAAAATGTCCTACAAAAAAGGGTTCGTTCATAGTAACATTTTTCATACCTACAACATGTGTATCAGAAAGCTCCAATATTCTATCTATTAACAAGAAAGGAGGTCTATGAGGTAGCATATCCATTATCTGGTGGATATCCATTAAAGGAGGTAAATTTAAATCGTAACTAGGAACTTTATTCCTCTTTTCTAATTTTATAATTTTTGCAATCTTCTTTGCAAATTGTGTATTTACATAATGCCCAGGTTTATTTGCAATTACCTTACCTCTTATTCGTGTTCCAGCTAAAGCCAAATCTCCTACAACATCTAATAATTTATGTCTCGCAGCTTCATTTGGTTGGTGTAAAGTAAGGTTATCTAATATACCATTGGGTTTTACTGAAAGCTTTTCTTTATTAAATGCTTTCTGCAATTTTTTCATTGTAGCTTCAGATATTTCTTTATCTACATAAACTATGGCATTATTTAAGTCTCCACCTTTAATTAGCCCGTGCTCTAATAAAGCCTCTAACTCGTGTAAAAAACTAAACGTTCTTGCATCTGCTATTTCAGATTTAAAATCGCTTAATTTTTCTAAAGTAGCATTTTGTGTTCCTAAAACTTTAGTTCCAAAATCTACCATTGTAGTTACCATATAGGTATCAGATGGTATAATAGTAATTTCGCTACCTGTAGCTTCATCTTTATAAGAAATAACATCTTTAACAATGTATTCTTCACGAGGAGCTTCTTGTTCTACAATACCAGCTTTTTCTAATGCTTCTACAAAAAACTTAGAAGAACCATCCATTATAGGAGGTTCTGGAGCATTTAATTCTACTAATACATTATCAATTTCAAGACCTACAAAAGCAGCCAAAACATGTTCTGAGGTTTGTATTTTTACTCCGTGTTTTTCTAAATTTGTGCCTCGTTGTGTATTTACAACATAATTAGCATCCGCCTCTATTATTGGTTCTCCTTCTAAATCTACACGTTTAAAAGCATAGCCATGATTTTCGGCTGCAGGTATAAATTTAATGGTTACATTTTCACCAGTATGTAAACCTACTCCAGTTAAAGATACTTCTTTTCCAATTGTTCTTTGTTTTTGTGGTTCCATATTCACAACTATTCTTTTTTTTCCAATTGATTTATTCTATTTACAATTTTTGGTAAGTTTTTAAAATGCACATAAGATTTATTATAATCTCCGTAGTTTAATGCCGGAGAGCCTTGTAAAACCTCATTATCTTTTACATTTCTACCTATACCAGATTGTGCTTGTATTTTTACATTATCACCAATAGTAATGTGCCCAACAATACCTACTTGTCCTCCGATCATACAGTTTTTTCCAATTTTTGTAGATCCTGCAACACCAGTTTGGGCAGCAATTACTGTATTTTCTCCAATTTCCACATTATGTGCAATTTGTATTTGGTTATCTAACTTTACTCCTTTACGTAATATAGTAGAACCTAATGTTGCTCTATCTATAGTAGTACCAGCACCTACATCAATATTACTTTCTAAAATAACATTACCTGTTTGTGGTATTTTTTTATAAGAGCCATCTTTATTTGGGGCAAAACCAAAACCATCTGCTCCTATAATTGCTCCATTATGTATAGTACAATTTTCTCCTACAATAGATTCTGAACATACTTTTGCTCCTGCAAAGATTGAACTATTATCGCCAATAGTTACATTGTCCCCTATAAAAACATTAGGGTAAATCTTAACGTTTTTACCCAATATTACATTAGCTCCTATATATGCAAAAGCACCTATATAAACATCATCTTCATATTTTGCAGTGTCCGAAATATAAACAGGATTCTCTATACCTTGCTTATTATTTTTTACTTCATTGTAATACTCTAATAACTTAGAGAAAGAATCATAAGCATCCTCTACCTTAATTAAGGTAGTAGAAATTGTTTGCTCAGGAATAAAATCTTTATTTACTATTGTAACAGAAGCTTTAGTAGAATATATATGAGAAGTATATTTTGGATTAGCTAAAAATGTAAGAGAGCCTTTTTCACCTTCTTCAATTTTGGCTAATTTATGAACTGCAATTTCAGGGTCTCCTTCTATTTCCCCTTCTAAAATGCCTGCAATTTGACTCGCTGTAAATACCATGAGCACAAAAGTAAGAAAAATAGTTAAAATTAATCTTTAGGGTAACATATATAATATTTAGTAACCGTCTTAGAAAGAGCTTTTATTTTTAAATAATCCGACATTTTAGCAATATCCATTACTCTTCCGTTCTTTTTTAAAATATTAATTGCCTGATATTCTCTATCATAAGCTTTATTTTTTATTTCTCCTGTAAAAACAAAATAGCTAGTTTCTTCATTAGATAAATTATTATCTTCTTTAAATTTTGTAAAATGTTTTTCCAATTTAATTGGAGAAATTGGTTCTGTTTTAACTTTTACATGTAAAAGCCTTCTATTTATAACCATTTGGCATAACCTAGATAATACAAAATCGGAACTTTCTTGCCAATTCTTAATTGCAGATAAAATATCTATATCATCTAATTTAGAAAACTTAACAAGCGTATCTAAATTAAAATTATGTAAATCAATCTTATTTTCTAAAAAGAACTTTAAATTTTTACTGCATTCTAAATTTTCACCATTTAAAATTAACTCTTTAGAACGTTTTAATATACGCATTAACAATTGCTCTGCAGCAACTCCTGTTTTATGTAAATATACTTGCCAATACATAAACCGGCGTGCCATTATAAATTTTTCTATAGAATAAATGCCTTTTTCTTCAATTACTAACTCTCCATCTATTACATTAAGCATAGTAATTAACCTTTCTGCATTGGTGTTACCTTCTGCTACACCGGTATAAAAGCTATCTCTTTTTAAATAATCTAATCTATCCATATCTAATTGACTGGATACTAATTGATTTAAAAACTTTTTAGGGTATTTGCCATTAAAAATTTCAATTGCCAAAGTTAATTTGCCTTCAAACTTTTTATTAAGTTCTTGCATAAAACACAAAGAAATATGCTCATGATGTACACCTTCTACAATACTATGCTCCATAGCATGTGAAAAAGGCCCATGACCAATATCATGTAATAATATAGCAATTAAAAGACCTTCTTCTTCCTCTTTGGTAAGCTCTACTTGTTTAAAACGAAGTACTTGTATTGCTTTTTTCATTAAATGCATACAACCTAATGCATGATGAAAACGAGTATGATGTGCGCCTGGATATACAAGGTAAGAAAGTCCCATTTGAGAAATTCTACGCAAGCGTTGAAAAAAAGGATCTGCAATAAGATCAAAAATTAAAGTGTTAGGAATTCTAATAAATCCGTAAATTGGATCATTAAATATTTTAAGCTTGTTAGATTTTATCAAAACAGGTATAATTTACCACGCAAATATAAGTACTAAATGAACAAGATAACAATACTTTGGGTAGATGATGAGATAGATTTATTAAAACCCCATATTCTATTTTTAGAAGCCAAGAATTACACTGTTATTACCTGCAAAAGCGGTCAAGAAGCTTTAGACGAACTTAAAGAAACACCTGTAGATATAGTTTTTTTAGATGAAAATATGCCGGGAATTTCTGGTCTAGAAACTCTAAACGAACTAAAAATAGCAAACTCCTCTTTACCTGTTGTAATGATTACTAAAAGTGAAGAAGAACTTATTATGGAAGAAGCTATAGGTTCAAAAATTGCAGATTATCTTATAAAACCAGTAAATCCAAATCAGATTTTACTGTCTTTAAAAAAGAATTTAGACCATTCGCGTTTAGTTTCGGAAAAAACTACTTCTAATTACCAACAAGAATTTAGAAAAATTGCCACAGATTTAGCCATGGTAAACTCTAAAGAAGAATGGATAGAGTTGTATAAAAAACTTATTTATTGGGAATTGCAATTAGAAGAAATTGAGGATAGCAGTATGTTCGAAATTTTAGAGTCTCAAAAAATAGAAGCTAATAACCAATTTGCTAAATTTATTGATAAAGAGTATGAAGATTGGTTTACAAATACCGAAGCACCTGTTTTATCGCATACGTTGTTTAAAAAATGGGTTGTACCAGAACTTAAAAATAACAAAACACTTTTAGTTGTTATAGATAATTTAAGGCTAGACCAATGGTGTGCTTTTGAAGATACTGTAAACTCATTCTATAAAAAAACTAAAGAAAACTGTTATTTTAGTATACTACCAACTGCCACACAATATGCAAGAAATTCTATTTTTTCTGGACTTACACCTTTAGAAATGGAAAAAAGACATCCTGATTGGTGGAAAAACGATACTGATGAAGGTGGTAAAAACCTTTATGAAGATAAATTTCTTGAAAACCAAATAAAACGTTTAGGGTTAGATATAAAGTGGGAATACCATAAAATAAGTAGTTTAAAACAAGGAAAACAGCTTTCTCAAAATTTTAAATCGCAAAAAGAAAATGACCTTACTGCCATTGTTTACAACTTTGTAGACATGCTTTCGCACTCCAAAACAGAAATGGAAGTAATTAAAGAACTTGCTTCTAATGATAAAGCATATAGATCTCTAACACAAAGTTGGTTTAAAAATTCCCCTCTATTAGAAATAATTCAGCAAGCCCAAGTTATGGGAATGAAACTTATTATCACTACAGATCACGGAACAATAAATGTTAAGCAACCATCAAAAGTTATTGGTGATAAAGACACTAGCTTAAATTTAAGATATAAAACTGGAAGAAGTTTAAGCTATGAAAACAAAGAAGTTTTTGCGGCAACTAGTCCAAAAAACATACAATTACCAAGTATAAATATGAGTAGTTCTTTTATTTTTGCAAAAAATGATATGTTTTTTGCTTATCCAAACAATTATAATCACTACGTAAAATATTATAGAAATACCTATCAACATGGTGGTGTTTCGTTAGAAGAAATGATTATACCTTTTGTTGTATTAGAGCCAAAATAAATTATAAATGAACATAATATATTCAGAAAATCAATTAAAAGAAGTTGCAGAAGAAATTTTAAGAAATGTTCCTTCAAAAAGGATAGCATTTTATGGCGAAATGGGAGCTGGTAAAACAACTTTAATTAAAGAAATAGTAAAACAACTTGGCGTTAATGATACTACCAATAGTCCTACTTTTGGCATTGTAAATGAATATGAAAATACGAATGGAGAGTTAACTGCTTATCATTTTGACTTTTACAGACTAAATGATGAAAATGAAGCCTTAGATTTTGGTTTAGAAGATTATTTAAACTCTAAAGCCTGGATATTTATGGAATGGCCAGAAAAAATACCTTCTTATTTACCTGAAGATACTACCAAAATTACCATAGAAATTATAAATAATACCAACCGTCAACTGCTAATATAGAATCTATTAATCTTAAAATTCACCTTAGTAATTAGCGTTCTACAACTTCGACAAAAAGCATTTTTTACCGATAAAGTGCTAAATTTTAACGTTTAAATGTAATTTTAATTATTTTTTTAGTTACTTTCGCTTTTAGAATAACTCCATGTCTAACTAAAATACTTATCAAAATGAAAAAAATTATTTTTGCCTTTGCTGCACTGGTTACATTAATGGCTTTTTCTTGTTCCCCAAACAACGCATCAGAAGATGATCAACTGTACGAACAAGGTATAGATAAAAGTAAATTTAAAAAGAAAAGTTAATCAATAAAAAGACAATGTTAAATTGTCTTTTTTTTTATAATTTTTTTGAATATTAGTCGTTAGGAGATAAGAACTTCTAACATAATGATTAATAATAATACAACTTCAAGTAAAAAAGCAAAGACAAGGATTATTCTAGAGTCCTTTTTTGTGTTTTTCATAGCTATATCACCATTTTTATTTAAAATTTATGACTATTTACCTGAAGACCCTAATGCTGTAATAACAATTTTAGGTGTAAAAATAGGAAATAACGGCTTTCCAGATGTATCAACTTATGTTTGGTTTATTATGAACAAAGTTATTCCATTATATCTATTAATTATATGGTTTATGACTTCTAAAAATTGGTGGTATCACATACTAATTATACCTATAGCTATGTATACATTTCAATTAGTAGAAGTTTTAGTTGATTCCGATGATATTGTAGACACAGAAAATATTTGGTGGGTAATACCAATTTGTATGGTAGTAATCCCTATTGTATATTTTATACGTATTAAACTATATGACAGATATGTTCATGGCATAGATATAGAGGCTATGGAAAAAGAATTAAAAATTCTTAAACAAAAACAAAAAATTAAAAACGAAAAAGAATTTGCTGTAGAAGAGCTTCCTAGAGAAGAAGAAGATATTTATAAAAAATATTCTTGGTCAGAAATTATAAACAGAAAACTTTCTACCAATAATTTAGAAAAATGCTTTAAAAACTTTCAAAACACACTACATAATTGGTAACACCAATTTAATTATAATAAAAAAAGGAAGTCTTTAAAGACTTCCTTTTTTTATTTATGCGTTATTACGAGCTGCTTTTTTGGCGTCTCTCTTTTCTTTTAATAATTCTTTAATATTACCAAATAACCAGTAAGGTATAACAAATGTTAGTAAAAAAATCATTAACCAAAAACCTATGGTTAATATGGTTAAAAATGATAAAAATCCTAAATATTGGTCAAAGTCAAACATGATATATAATATTAACATTACAAAGATACTTTTAAATACACTAATAGTGCAAATCAAATTTAAAAAAAATGGAAATAAATCTATAAACCCCTACCTTTGATACAAATAAAACATTATTAAAAATGAGCTTTAGGATAGAAAAAGACACTATGGGCGAAGTAAAAGTTCCTAGTGATAAATATTGGGGAGCACAAACAGAACGCTCCAGAAACAATTTTAAAATAGGTGCTGCAGCATCTATGCCATTAGATGTAGTATATGGTTTTGCATATTTAAAAAAAGCTGCTGCATACACTAATCATGATTTAGGAGTTCTTTCTGTTGAAAAAAGAGATTTAATTGCAACGGTTTGCGATGAAATTTTAGAAGGCAAACATGATAATCAATTTCCATTAGTTATATGGCAAACTGGTTCTGGCACGCAAAGTAATATGAATGTTAACGAGGTTATTGCAAATCGTGCTCATGAAATTTCTGGAAAAAAAATAGGAGAAGGTGAAAAAACTATACAACCTAATGATGATGTAAACAAATCGCAATCTTCTAACGATACTTTTCCGACAGGAATGCATATTGCTGCCTATAAAAAAATAGTAGAAAATACTATTCCAGGTGTAACACAATTAAGAGATACTTTTGCAAAAAAAGCAAAAGAATTTAACAATGTTGTAAAAATTGGTAGAACCCATTTAATGGATGCTACTCCCCTTACCCTTGGGCAAGAGTTTTCTGGATACGTATCACAACTTGATCACGGTTTAAAAGCTTTAAAAAATACACTTGCTCACTTAAGTGAACTTGCTTTAGGTGGTACAGCTGTTGGTACAGGTTTAAATACTCCAAAAGGATATGACGTTTTAGTTGCAAAATACATTGCAGAATTTTCTAAATTACCTTTTATAACTGCAGAAAATAAATTTGAAGCACTTGCTGCACATGATGCAATTGTAGAAAGCCACGGAGCACTTAAACAATTAGCTGTTTCATTAAATAAAATTGCTAATGATATTAGAATGATGGCATCTGGCCCACGATCTGGTATTGGTGAAATAATTATACCTGCAAATGAACCTGGTAGTTCTATTATGCCTGGAAAAGTAAACCCAACACAGTGCGAAGCCCTTACAATGGTTTGTGCGCAAGTAATGGGTAATGATGTTGCTGTTACAATTGGTGGTACACAAGGACATTATGAATTGAATGTTTTTAAACCAATGATGGCGGCTAATATTTTACAATCTGCACAACTTATAGGAGATGCATGTGTTAGTTTTGATGTTAATTGCGCATCTGGTATAGAACCAAACCATGGAGTTATTAAAGAGCTACTTAATAACTCTTTAATGCTTGTTACAGCTTTAAACACTAAAATTGGTTATTACAAGGCTGCTGAAATTGCAAATACTGCTCATAAAAATGGAACTACATTAAAAGAAGAAGCTATAAACTTAGGCTATGTATCTGCAGAAGATTATGATGCTTGGGTTAAACCAGAAAATATGGTAGGTAGTTTAAAATAAACTATAGTTTTTTACACATAGCATATATAATAAAAGAGCCAATCAAATTAATGATTGGCTCTTAAATATTAATGGATAGTGTGTTATCTTCTTATTACTTTAAAGTGAACTTAGAAGTTCCTAATAATTTCAATTTATCATCATAAACATTTACCATATGATTTCCTTTTTGGAAATCTCCCGCTGGTTTGTTAATATAATCGCAAACATCTAGAGATTTATTTTCATAATAAAAACTAGTAGATTTACTATATGTAACGGATGCTCCAGACTCATTAGTTTTAGAATAACTTTCTCCTAAAACATTACCCTGTGGGTCTAACACTTCTAAGAAAAACTCTCTATCACCAGCTCCAGCAATTACATTATCTGCAACTGTAAAACATATTTTAAATTTATCTGTTCTTCCTGCTCTTGATGTAGAAACTAATTTACCACTATTACGTTCTTTAACAGCATCAACAGAAAACTTAGATAAGTTTAATGCAGAACCTTTTTCAACTACATCTGCTAATTGTGTGTTTTGTACTACTAAAGAATCATTAAAAACAGTTTGCTTTTCTAACTCAACATACGTACTGTCTCTTTGCATAGCAATTAGCGTATTAGAACGTGTAAGAGAATCTACTTGTTTTAATAACTTAGCTCTTTCAGCTTTTAAAACCCCTACTTGTCTTCTGTATCTAGATAAAGAAGCTATATCCCCTTTCATAGATTTTACAGAATCTATATATTTTGCAATATTATCTCTTGCAGTTACTAATTCCTCATTAGTTGCATTGCTTTCTAAAATAGCTTTATCATATTCAGACTTTAAACTATTTAAATCTTCAACTACTAGTTCTTTTTCTTTAGTTAAAACTGTTTCTGTCTTTTTCTTTTCTTGGTAAAGACTAACAGTATAAATAATAGTTCCTAAAAGAATTACTCCTAATAATCCTGCTAATACTTTTAAACCGTTGTTATTTTTAGATTCACTCATAATGTAAAAAATTAATTAACCTTGTTTAATTCTTAATTTTGGTTGTTTTGTTTTTTAAATATACGCAGGAAAACCAGTTTTAGATTTTTTTTGTTAAAAAAAATTGTAATTATTTTTATTTACATGAATTCTATACCTTTAATAAAATACAGTAATTGCATAAAATGAGCTTACAAATTATACCATATAAACCTGAGTATGCTAAAGCGTTTAAAGATTTAAATATAACCTGGTTAAATAAATATTTTCATGTAGAAGATAAAGACTCTAAACTATTAGATAATTGCGAAGAAGCTATTATTAAGCCTGGGGGTTATATTTTTATGGCAAAATACCAGACTAATATTGTTGGTTGTTTTTCGTTTATTAAATTAGACAATTCTAATTATGAATTAGGAAAAATGGCGGTTGCTCCTAATTACCAAGGCCTAAAAATTGGGCAAAAACTTATAGAGTTTGCTATAAATTTTGCGCAAAAAAACAACTGGACAAAAATAATACTATACTCTAGTACAAAATTAGATAGTGCGCTTCATATTTATAAAAAATATGGTTTTAAACATGTAGCATTAGAAAAAGATTTACCCTATGTAAGGAGTGATGTAAAAATGGAATTAGTAGTAAATACCCCAAAACAACTTAATAAAACTAAATAAGATGAAAACAGTATTCTCAATTGCCTTATGTTTTTTTGTTATTGCTTGTAAAGAAAAACCTAAAAACAATTCTTTAAAAAAAGAAGAAATACCAAAAACTACAAAAAATAATATAAATATAATTCCTATTGAACATGCTAGTGCTGTATTAGAAACTGATAACACTACATTATACATAGATCCCGTTGGAGGTGCAAAAGCTTTTATAAACCAAAAAGACCCTGATATAATTTTAATAACAGATATTCATGGAGACCATTTAAATATTGAAACCTTAGAAAGTCTTCCTCTTAATAAAGCAATAATTATTGCCCCAAAGGCAGTAGCCGATAAATTACCAGAAAAATTAAAAGGAATAACTAACATAGTAAACAATGGAGAGTCTAAAGATTTTAAAGGAATAAATATTAAAGCTATTCCAATGTATAATCTTAGAGAAGAAGCATTAAAATTTCATCAAAAAGGACGCGGCAACGGCTATCTTCTTACCATAAATAAAGAGCGTATTTATTTTTCTGGAGATACAGAAGATATTCCAGAAATGCGAGCTTTACAAAATATAGACAAAGCATTTATTTGCATGAACCTACCGTATACAATGACAGAGGAAAGTGCTGCCTCTGCAGTATTAGAGTTTAAGCCAAAACAAGTTTACCCATATCATTACCGAGGCAAACCTAATGTAAGTGATGTTGCTAAATTTAAAAAAATAGTACAAAAGAATAACTCAAAAATAGAAGTTATACAATTAGATTGGTACCCTAATAATGACTATTAGAATAAAAAGCCCGCAAATGCGGGCTTTTTTTTTATCGAATAAGTTTTTTATACTTAATACGTTTAGGCATTAAATCGCCACCTAAACGAGATTTCTTATTTTCTTCATAATCAGAAAAAGAACCTTCAAAAAAGTACACCTGAGAGTCTCCTTCAAAAGCTAATATATGCGTACAAATACGATCTAAAAACCAACGGTCATGCGAAATAACTACTGCACAACCAGCAAAATTTTCTAGACCCTCTTCTAAAGCTCTTAAAGTATTAACATCTAAATCGTTGGTAGGTTCATCTAATAGCAAAACATTACCTTCTTCTTTAAGTGTCATAGCTAAATGCAAACGGTTACGCTCTCCACCAGAAAGCATACTTACTTTCTTATTTTGCTCGCTACCAGAAAAATTAAATCTACTTAAATAAGCTCTAGAGTTTACTTGTCTGCCCCCCATCATTACCAACTCTTGCTCATCACTAAAATTTTGCCAAATTGTTTTTTCTGGATCTATATTAGAATGGCTCTGATCCACATAGGCAATCTTTGCTGTTTCTCCAACAACAAACTCTCCTTTATCAGGAGTTTCCTCTCCCATAATCATTCTAAAAATAGTAGTTTTACCAGCACCGTTGGGGCCAATAATACCAACAATACCAGCCTGAGGAAGATTAAATTTTAAATCTTCATAAAGTAATTTATCGCCATAAGCTTTACTTACACCTGTGGCTTCAATTACATTGGTTCCTAATCTTGGACCATTAGGAATATATATTTCTAATTTTTCGTCAAGTTGTTTTTGATCTTGACTCATTAATTTATCGTAATTTTTTAAACGCGCTTTTTGCTTTGTTTGTCTTCCTTTAGCTCCTTGGCGCACCCATTCCAACTCTCGTTCTAATGTTTTCTGTCTTTTAGATGCTGTTTTGCTCTCTTGTGCTAAACGTTTAGATTTTTGATCTAACCATGAAGAATAGTTTCCTTTCCAAGGAATACCTTCTCCTCTATCTAATTCTAAAATCCATCCGGCAACATTATCCAAAAAGTATCTATCGTGCGTTACTGCTATAACCGTACCTTTATACTGAGCTAAATGGTGTTCTAACCAATGTACAGATTCTGCATCTAAGTGGTTAGTTGGTTCATCTAGTAATAATATTTCAGGTTCTTGCAATAACAATCTACACAAAGCTACACGCCTTCTTTCTCCTCCAGAAAGTACTCCTATTTTTTTATCTGAGTCTGGTGTACGTAAGGCATCCATTGCAATTTCTAATTTGGTATCTAGTTCCCAAGCATTAGAAGCGTCAATTTGGTCTTGTAAAACAGCTTGTCTTGCCATTAACTTATCCATCTTATCCGCATCAGAATATACTTCTTCTAAACCAAATTGGTCATTAATACTATTGTATTCATCTAATATAGCTACGGTTTCTGCTACACCTTCTTTTACAACCTCTAGTACAGTTTTATTTTCGTCTAGTTGTGGTTCTTGCTCTAAATAACCAACATTATAACCAGGAGAAAAAACTACATCTCCTTGAAAATTTTTATCTACACCTGCAATAATTTTTAACAAGGTAGATTTACCAGAACCATTAAGACCTAATATTCCTATTTTGGCTCCGTAGAAAAAGCTTAAATATATATTTTTTAATACTGGAGTATTTGCTGTTTTAAAAGTTTTTGAAACCCCAGACATGGAGAAAATTACTTTCTTATCGTCAGACATATTATCTATTTATCGTAAATGAAAAGTGAAAAATTATTAAACTCTACCTTTTAAAGCATTAAAAACCCATGCAATAGCAAAAAAACCAATACCTACAGATGCAAATCCTATTCCTGATACTTCTCTATATTTAAAGGCACCAAGTGCAATAAGTGCTAATCCTACAAATATCATAATAAATGTTGCCCACGCAAGTACGGTATTCTTATTCATTTCCATAGTTTTTTGGTTTAGTTTTTGGTAACTTCAAATATCGGAAAAATTCCAATATTTATATATGAAACACTCATTTTATTCTTCAAAAGGAAAGATTACGCCAGCTTCTTTACGAATAGTGTCTAATAGATATGCTAAATCTATACTATTTTGATGACTCCACAGTTTACTTTCTATTTTATTTTCTAAAATACAATTTTGCACTTCCTCTATTTCATATGTAAAACCATTGCCTTTTGTAGGCATAGAAACAGAAGTAGTTTTTTCAGATGAATTTAATATATAAGATTGTGCTTCATGCCATCTGGTTGGTATTTTAATAGACCCTTTTGATCCTGAAAATTCTGCAGAGGTTTCTGTAGTAGAGTTTAAGCCAGAATATAATATTGCTTGTGCATTTTTATAATGAAAAATTATAGAAGTTTGCACTTCTATTCCTGTACTATAAAAATTAGACGTGGCCATTATTTTTTTTGGTTTACCTAAAAATAAATAAGCTAAAAAAACAGGATAAAGTCCAATATCTAATAAAGAGCCACCTGCTAAGTCTATATTTAATAATCGTCCGTTTTTATCTTTATGTAATCCATAAAATGCAAAATCGGCTTTTAAATAATGTAGGTCTCCAATCTCTCCTTCTTGTATTAAATGTTTAACTTTTTTTATAGTAGGGTTAAATCTAGACCATAAGCCTTCCATTAAAAAAACATTATTTTTTTTTGACATATTTACCATTGCCTTTACTTGAGTCTCATTAATTCCTAAAGGCTTTTCACATAAAACATGCTTACCATTTTTCATGGCTTGTATGCTTAAATCGGCATGATTATTATGAGGAGTTGCTATATAAACTACAGTTACATTTTTATCTTTAAATAACTCTTCATAACTACCGTATGCGTGTGCCGCATTAACATTATCAGCAAAAATTTTAGCTTTATCTAAATTTCTAGATGCTACAGCTTGTATATTTGCATTAGGTACAAGTTTTAAATCTGATGCAAATTTATTTGCAATATTTCCACAACCAACAATACCCCATTGTACCATAATTCTATTTTCTGTTTTTTAATTTTATCAAATGTAATCAATTTTACTCCTTATCTTTATGCTTACAAATTAACAAATATTAGCGAATGGATTTAACCTTCAACAAAAACGAAGACCACAATAAATTACTTTTATCGCAGCTAAGAAAAAGACTTGCAAAAATAAAATTAGGTGGCGGTAAATCTAGAATAGAAAAACAACATGCTCTTGGTAAAATGACCGCAAGAGAACGCATAAACTATTTGTTAGATGATAAAAAAAATAGTATTGAAATTGGCGCTGTTGTAGGAGAAGACATGTATAAAGAGCATGGCGGTTGCCCTTCTGGTGGTGTTATTATTAAACTAGGGTATGTTTCTGGCAAGCAATGCATTGTTGTAGCAAATGATGCTACTGTAAAAGCAGGAGCATGGTTTCCTATTACAGCAAAAAAGAATTTAAGAGCACAAGAAATTGCTATTGAAAATAGATTACCAATTATTTACCTTGTAGATAGTGCTGGGGTGTATCTGCCATTACAAGATGAAATTTTTCCTGATAAAGAGCATTTTGGACGTATTTTCAGAAATAATGCCAAAATGAGCAGTATGGGTATTACACAAATATCTGCTGTTATGGGTAGTTGTGTTGCTGGTGGTGCTTATTTACCAATTATGAGTGATGAAGCTTTAATTGTAGATAAAACTGCAAGTATTTTTCTTGCGGGTAGTTACCTAGTTAAGGCTGCTATTGGAGAACAAATTGATAACGAAACACTAGGTGGTGCGTCTACACATTGCGAAATTAGTGGCGTTACAGATTATAAAGAAAAAAACGATGCTTCAGCTTTAGATACTATAAAAAGTATTATGGATAAAATTGGGGATTTTGAAAAAGCTGGCTACAATAGAAGCAAAACAATAGAACCAAAAGAAAACCCTGAAGATATATATGGTTTACTACCAGCAGCTCGCCACGAGCAATATGATATGGTAGAAATAATTAAAAGGTTAGTAGATAACTCTGATTTTGAACAATATAAAGAAGGCTATGGAAAAACAATTTTAACAGGCTATGCAAGAATAGATGGTTGGGCTGTAGGTATTGTTGCTAACCAACGTAAAGTGGTAAAAACCACAAAAGGTGAAATGCAATTTGGAGGGGTTATATATTCCGACTCTGCAGACAAAGCAACCCGTTTTATTGCCAATTGCAACCAAAAGAAAATTCCTCTTGTTTTTCTTCAAGATGTTACTGGTTTTATGGTAGGCAGCAAAAGTGAACATGGTGGTATTATTAAAGACGGTGCTAAAATGGTAAATGCCGTAAGTAACTCTGTAGTACCAAAATTTACTATAGTAATTGGTAATAGTTATGGTGCTGGTAATTATGCCATGTGCGGAAAAGCCTATGACCCAAGGTTAATTGCTGCTTGGCCAAGTGCAGAACTAGCTGTAATGAGTGGAAACTCTGCTGCTAAAGTACTTTTACAAATAGAAAAATCATCTTTAAAGAAAAAAGGAGAAGAAATAACTCCTGAAAAAGAAGCAGAATTATTCTCTAAAATTAAAGACAAATATGATAATCAGGTTTCTCCTTATTATGCAGCCTCTCGCCTTTGGACAGATGCCATTATAGATCCTCTTGATACTAGAAAATGGATTTCTATGGGTATTGAGGCGGCAAACCACGCCCCTATAGAAAACCCTTTTAATATGGGGGTTTTACAGGTTTAAAAAAAGTATTTTATATATAGTAAACTAAAAAAGAGCAACCCTAATTGGGTTGCTCTTTTTTTATAGTTTAAATACACTTTTACAAACTTAGGCTAGCATTAACCATTCTAATAAACTCAGCTCTATAACCTTGTTTATCTGCACCTCTACCCTTTTCTGCAAGCTCAATTATTTTATGTTTTGTTGCTCCATTGGTATATTGAGATCTTCGAAGCTTTAACCCAAATAAAGCTACAGCAGAAGCAAAATTAAAATCAGAAGATAATGTTGACACTGTATCTGGTTGTATATGAACCATTTCTACACTATCTTCTTTATTAGGTTGCTTGTATCTAAACTTTACGGTAAACAATTCTTCTGAAAATGTATTTTTATATACTGTATCCGTATATTTTAATGGAATTACATCTTTAATAAATTTTGATTCTACTCCTACCGGAATAACTTCATAAAGAGCTGTAACCGTATGGCCACTTCCTAATTCGCCAGCATCTTTAGTATCATCAACAAAGTCTTCATCAGCTAACAAACGATTTTCATATCCTATTAATCTATAGGCTTGTACTTTAGTTGGATTAAATTCAACCTGAATTTTTACATCTTTAGCTATAGTGTATAATGTGCCTCCAAATTCTTTTCCGAATACTTTTTGAGCCTCTTGCATAGTATCTATATAAGCATGATTACCATTCCCTTTATCAGCTAAAATTTCCAATTTAGAATCTTTGTAATTACCCATTCCAAAACCAAGAACAGATAAAAATACTCCAGACTTTCGTTTTTCTTCAATTAACTCTTCCATAGCTTTGTTACTTGATGCACCTACATTAAAATCGCCATCTGTTGCAAGTATTACACGATTGTTGCCTTTCTTTTTAAAATTATCTTGCGCTAATTTGTAAGCCAATTTTATACCTTCTCCGCCGGCAGTGGAACCTCCAGCATTTAAGTTATTTAACGCGTCTATTATTTTTTCTTTTTGATTACCATTAGTAGGTGGTAAAACAACTCCTGCAGCGCCTGCATAAACAACAATGGATACGTTATCTTTTTCTCTAAGTTGGTTTACTAATAACTTAAATGCGGATTTTAGCAGAGGCAACTTATTATCAGAATTCATAGATCCAGAAACATCTATTAAAAAAGTAAGATTAGAAGCAGGTAACTCGTTAGTGTTATATTTTTTTCCTTGAAGCCCAATGCGGACCAATTTAGTTTGCTTATTCCATGGTGTTATACCAACTTCTGTTTGTATAGAAAAAGGATGTTGTTTTTTAGGTTGTGGATAATTATAGCTAAAGTAATTAATCATCTCTTCTACTTTTACAGCATCTACTGGTACGTTTTTTCCATTATTAATCATTCTACGTATATTGCTATATCCTGCTTTATCTACATCAATTGAAAAAGTCGACAATGGATTTAAAGAAACTTTTTTGAATTTATTTTCTGATATCTTTGCATATTCCTCCTCGTAATCTATCCTATTTTTATATTTTTTAGTTGTAATAACTACACATCCATTTATTGCAGATTCTCCAAAAAGAGCTCTAGCTTTTGCCCCTTTGTATACTTCTGTTGTTTTTATTTTTGATGCTTTAATTTTATTTAAACTATTTTCTCCATCAACTTGCACAACACCATCTATAATATACATTGGCAAAGTATTATTTTTAGTAGAGTTAACATCTTTTATTTTGATTAAAGGAGAGGTTTCTACATTACCTAAAGACTTAGTAATAGACACACCTGAAACTTTACCTTGCAATTGTTGTGTTATATTATTTTTAAGCCTGTCTCTTTTAGTTGGTCTATTATAATTACTAGAAGAATACCCGCGAATTCTAACAACTGAGCCCGTTAAACTTCTTTTCTTTTGAGTTCCGTAACCAACCACAATAACTTCGTCTAAAGTTTCTGTATCCTCTTCCATTTGAATATTTAAAACTAAAGAATTATTTATCTTAACCTCTTTAGTTTTGTATCCTATATAACTAAAAACTAATGTTTTACCTATATCTACATTTAAGGTGTAATATCCATCAAAATCTGTTTGAGTTCCTTCAGCTTCTCCCTTAACTATTACATTTACACCAGGAATTGGTGTTTTTTTGTAATCTGTTATATTTCCAGAAATTGTTACTTTCTGTGCATTACTATAAAACGTAATAAGAAAAAATAGTGTACATAAATTAATTGTTTTCATAAGGTTGATTTTATTGTTTAAACAAACCTAAACTTATGATTGTAATAAAAAAATGAGGAAAGAGTGAACGATTCTTTTGAATGAGGGAAAGCTATTTTTTAAGCTTTTTTAGTGTTTTAAAACGTTGAATTTTATTGGTAGTTGTGTATACAAATTTTGAAATTGCATATACTTCTTTAGGAATTTCATACGAATTACATAAAATAGAATTTTTAATTTTTGATAGTAAGCCTGAAGTGCTTTTATCCGTTTCAATTATGAGTATTAATTTTTGTCCCAATTTTTCATCAGGAACTCCTGTAACAAAAAAATTGGCATCCATTAGTTTTGATAATTTATTTTCAATTTGCTCTGGATGTAACTTTATACCTCCAGAATTAATAACATTATCTACTCTGCCTAACCAATTAAATTCTGTTTCAGAAACTAATTCTACAATATCATTTGTAACTATACTAGAACATCCAATTTTTGGGGCATTAATTACTAAACAACCTCTATTATCTTTACTTATTTTAACACCTGAAAGAACTGAAAAAGTCTTAGCAGGGTTATTATTTACTCTTTTTAAAGCAATATGTGTTATTGTCTCTGTCATTCCATAGGTTTCAAAAACAGTAGTTTTTAGTTTTTGAATTTTTTGTCTTAATAGGGTAGACATTGGTGCTCCTCCAATAAGTAATGTTTTAATTTTATCTAATTTTAAAATAGAATTCTGTAATTGCATAGGCACCATTGCACAAAATTCAAAATTTTCATTACTATTTTCTAAAGGGTTAGATGATGGTACTAATGCGGTTATGTGTAATCCTAAAACCATGGCTCTTACCAACATCATTTTACCTGCAATATAGGATGCAGACATACATAATAACGCTTTGTCTTTTGGCTTAAGGTTAAAATAATTTCCGGTAGCTAAGGCAGAATTTACCATATGCTTTTTATGTAGAACAATTACTTTTGGAATACCCGTAGAACCAGAAGTTTTTACTTCAATTGTTTCATTAGAGTCTATCCAATCTTGCAAAAAAACACCAATATCTTTTTCAAACTCTTCTCCTTCTTTAATATATGAATAAGCCACTTCTGGCATATCAAAATTATTAACCGACACACCATTTAATTTAAAATCTGGGTGTATTTTATTACATTCCAATTTCATCTACATTTTCTTCTAAAAACTCTTCTTTAGGCAACAAATTTCCAGTTAAATTTTCTTTCCAATTACTCCAATTATATTTTTTAGAAAAAATAAAAAGCAATATTGGAAATATAATAAATATTGGTAAAAAAACATCTAAGCCCAATTTAGGGTCCGAAACGTCTAAATAAATAGAATCTGTCTGAAAAGCAGTCCAATCTGCTGTTACAAGAAGTGCTGTTACTAAGTTATTGGCTGCATGAAAACCTAATGCTAATTCTAAACCATTATCCATTAAAGTTAAAATGCCTAGAAAAAAACCTGTTCCAATATAAAATACCATTATACCATAGCCTAATTTATCTACCTCTGGGTTTGCTAAATGTAATAACCCAAAAATTAATGACGTAATTATTAAGGGAACCCATTTATTATTAGCCACAACACCTATGCCTTGCATTAAATACCCTCTTAAAAAATATTCTTCAAAACTTGTTTGAATCGGAATAAATAAAATACTAATTACAGCAAGAATTAAAAAAGGCATAAGTTTAAAGTTCCAAATATAGTTTTCAGGAGAAAGGTAAATATCTAAGCCCATTAAAATTCCAGAAATTATTCCCCATAATGCAAATGAGAAAAAAATTCTTCCCCAGTCTATTTTTTTTCTTGAAGTAGTTAACGCAATTATTTTTTGTTGATGTAAAACAGAAGCGGTAAAAAATGTAGCTACAAGACCAAAGGCAAAAGAAACCAACATTAACAAAAGAAATAAATTAGAACCTAGCAATAAGCTCATTCCAGGAATATCAGTAGGAAAATCGCTTATATTATCTACCTTTAGTGCAAGCGAAATCATTAAAGGAATCATTCCTAAAATTTGCCAACCAACAAATATTATTAATACTCCAATTAAATACCTCCAAAGGTCTTCTTTTCCTTTAAAACTTTGTTCTATATACATAAATCTTGTATTAAATTATCTTGCCACGCAGTAAAGTTATTATAATATAATTTGCCATTCTCTACATACAGCGGACTTTTAAAATTATTTGTAAATAATGCTCCTGTTCCGAGTCCTTGAGGCATTTTATTAGATAGACTATACGTCCATTGTGCTATTGCATTTAAACCAATATTACTTTCTAGAGCACTTGTAACCCACCAACCTATATTATATTTTTCTGCTAATGCAATCCATTCTAAACTCCCTTTAAAACCACCAACTAAGCTTGGCTTTAAAATTATATATTGGGGTTTTATAGTTTGTAGTAAATCTTCTTTTTCTGTTACATTACATACCCCAATTAATTCTTCATCTAAGGCAATTGGCAAAGGTGTGATTTTACATAACAACCTCATTTCCTTAATATTACCTTGTTTTATGGGTTGTTCAATAGAATGAATATTATATTGTGCTAATTGCTCTAATTTAACCAAAGCATCTTTACTTTCAAATGCACCATTAGCGTCTACTCTTAACTCTATCTGTTCAGGTGTATATTTTTTTCTAATAGATGCTATTAAAGATAATTCTTTATTAAAATCTAAAGCTCCGATTTTAATTTTTATACAATTAAATCCATTTGCTAGTTTTTCTTGAATTTGTTTTAGCATAAAATCCTCATTACCCATCCAAATTAAACCATTAATTACTATTGGCGCATTACTTTTTGTAAAAGCAGAAGGAAATAAAGAAAAAGGATTTTCAGATTTTAGAGATAAAAAAGCCTGTTCTAATCCAAACTGAATACTTGGAAAATAAATTAATTCTTTTAACAAAGTCTCTAAACCTAAATGAATATTAGTAATTACCCATTTTATTTTCTGCTCATAATCAGGAACATCATCTATACTTAATCCTCTAAAAAGACCACATTCCCCAATCCCTTTTTTATTATTATCTTCTAAAATAATAAACCAGGTTTCTTTATTTGTAAGCACACCTCTAGAGGTTCCACTAGGACGTTTAAATTGTAAATTAAATTTTTTATAGGTTGCTTTCATTTAATACTATCAAATTTAACTATATTTTTATGCTGTAAAAGTATTGAAATGAAAAGGATAAATAATAAGATTGTTTGGGTAACTGGTGCTTCGTCTGGTATTGGAGAAGCTTTAGCCTATGCTTTAAATGCTAAAGGTTGTAAATTAATTATATCTGCTAGAAGAAAAGAAGAACTTGAAAAAGTTAAAAGCCAATGTACTACACCTGAAAGTGTTGCAATTTTACCCCTAGATTTAAATGATCATGAAAACATGGCTTTACATACTAAAAAAGCGATTTCCTTTTTTGGAAAAATTGATATTTTGGTAAATAATGCAGGTATTAGCCAACGTTCTTTAATAAAAGACACAAATTTTGAAGTTTACAAAAAACTAATGGATATTAACTATTTAGGAACCATAGCACTAACTAAGGCTATACTCCCCTATTTTATAGAGCAAAAAAATGGTCATTTTGCTACTATAACTAGTTTAATGGGCAAATTTGGCTCTCCATACCGTTCTGGATATTGCGGGGCTAAACACGCCTTACATGGCTTTTTTGACGTTCTTAGAATGGAACATGAGAAAGACAATATTAATGTTACTTTAATTTGCCCTGGTTTTATACAAACTAATGTTGCTAAAAATGCTTTAAATGCAAAAGGAGATAAACAAGATGAAGAAGATGAGGCTACAAAAAATGGTATTTTACCAAGTGTATTAGCTTCAAAAATAATTACAGCGTTAGAAAAAAATAAATTTGAAATTTATGTTGGTAGAAAAGAAATTTTTGCAATTTATATAAAACGATTATTTCCAAAATTACTGCACAAAATTGTACTTAAAAGCAAGGTCAGATAATCTTTTATTTGAAATTAAACCAAAAGCGCACTCCTTCTGTAGTTCTATCAGTATTTAAATTAGTTTGCAACTGGTTTGCTAAACGGTTCATTAAACGAATTCCCATAGAAGCTTCTGCCCTAACCTCTGTATCTTCAGGTAATCCTACACCATTATCTGTGTATTCAAAAAAGCCTTCTTTACCCATTGTTTTTCTTAAATGAATATATATTTTACCATCAGCATTATCATCAGGAAATGCATATTTAAATGAATTTGAAACAAGTTCGTTTAACATTAATCCAAAAGGTATAGCTCTATCTATATCTAACTCAACACCTTCCGCATCAATAGTTATATTAATATTGTGGCCTCCTTTTTTGTAAACCGATTGCACACTATTTATTAAACTTTCTATATAACCTTGCATTTCTATAACTGAAAGATCTTCATTTTGATATAATTTTTGATGAATTAAGGCCATTGCCTTTACCCTACTTTTTCCTTCTTCTAATGCTGCTATAGCTGCTTTACTTCTTGTGTTTTTTGTTTGCAAGCTTAATAAACTAGAAACCATTTGTAAATTATTTTTTACCCTATGGTGTATTTCTTTTAAATGCGAATCTTTTTCTACTAATGCCTTTTCTATAATATGCTTTTGCTCAACAATTAACCTTTGGCTTTTTATAATTCTTAAATATGCATACACTAAACCAGCAAAACCTAATAATAAAAATACAAGAGATATAAACACAATATTAATACGCTCATCTTTAGCAATCATTTCATTTCTAGAATCTTCTAAAGCTTGCTTTTGTTGCTCCATCATCTTTTTAGAATATTCCAAATCTTGCCCAACAACTGCTGCTAGCTGTTGTTTTTTTAAGGAAGATTGGTTTAAACTAACAGAATCTTTAATACGTATAACTTTATTTAAATAAGAAGTAGCATTTTTATAATCTCCAGTTTTATTATAATAAGCTGCATAAAGTTTATATTTTTTTAAAATATTATCAATTTTAATTGGAGTAATAGTACTACTAAGAATATCTGTAGTTTTTTCTATATCATCCAATTGTAAATAACATTCTGCAATTTCTAAAGTATTTTCTATAGCATCTGAAGAAAATTTACCTGCATTATACTCTTTAATTGTAGCTACGCTTTTTTCTAAATACGGGAGCGCATCATTATATTGTTTTAACAACACATGGCATTTACCAATATTACCTTCTATAATACCTTTTAAATGATTTGCCTCTGATAATTGTTTTTCCGTCTTAATTTTGGTAACATCATTTAAATAAATATCTACAAAACCTTTTGCTTTTTTATACGTACTTAAGGCTGTTGGGGTAGATTTATCTAAACGTAAATAATTTCCAACATTATTATAAAAAACAGCTTGCCCATAAAAATCATCTTCTTTGATAAACCTTTTTTCCTCTTTAAAATAATCATCCATAGCCTTTCTATGAAGACCTAAATTGGAATAAATATCATAAAAAGCAACATTTTCGGTTATACCTAGATCCTTTTTTTCTTTTCTAATTTCTATCTGCTTAGCATATAGCTCTAGTTTAGAATAATTAGTATCTAACAGATTTAAAACTATTACTTTAGAATCTTTTTCTAAGTTATCCTTTTTAGTATATAGTTCTTTTGCAATTGCTAAACTTTTATCATAATCTCCAAGATCATAATGTATTTGAGATTGAACAACTGAGTATTTAAAAATTGCAGTAGAATCGTTAGCTTGTTCAGACTCATTTAAATATAAATTTACAGAATCTAACCAATCGTAAGCAGAGTTTTCTACATACCTATTGGGTGTATTAAAAAAGAATTTAAATCTACTATCTGCAGTATCTAATAACTTAAAATCTTTAAAAATTTTTGTTTCGGTCGGAATTGTATCTTGTGCATAAATTGTAGAAAAACTAAAAAAACACAAAATTGTAATACGTAAGAATTTATCTAGTAATTTTTCCATGACTTTACAATACAACAAATTCTAACATAATTATACTTTCTTTTTTTAAGTTGTAACAGGAAAAATATTTAAAAACTATTACTATTTATACTATCAATCAAAAATATTCTAATTGAAGAAATTTATAGAAATATTGTTGTGTAACTATTGTTTTTTGTTGTGTAACTTCAATTAATTAAAAATAGGTGTATTTCGTCGATAAAATACGTATTTCATAGATGGTTCCAAAGGTCTATAAAACAAAAAAAGCGTCAAAATATGACGCTTTTTTTATTTTATATTATTTTGTTTTAAGAGTTCATTGCAGAAATAATAAACTCTTTAAAATCTTTAGATATTGGTATTAAATTATTATTAATCATAATATCTTTAGAATTTATAGCATCTATATGATCAACGTTTACTATATATGATTTATGTGCTCTATAAAATTTATTTTTAGGAAGTTTTTCTAAATAATCTTTTAATGGTGACCTAACTAAAAACTTTTTATCTACGGTATTAACTTCTAAATATACATTATCGGCCTTTATAAATTGAATATCACCAAATTGTATTCTATAATAAAGGTGCTGTTTTTTTACAAAAATAGAATCTTTAAGTATTGAGTTAGAGGTTGGAGCATCATCAGAAGAGGCTACATTCCCATTTTTCTCCGCAGCGCCATATGTAAAATTAGAAAGAGCAATTTCTATAGAAGTATAAAGATCTTGCTGTTCAAAAGGTTTTACTAAATAACCATTTGGTTTTACTGTTTTTGCATTTTCTACAGTTGCTCTATCCGAGTTAGAGGTTACGAAAATAAAAGGAATATCGTAATTATCTCGAATATGTTTTCCAAGATCTATTCCTGTTTTATCAGATGCTAAAATTATATCAATTAAAACAAGGTCTACCTGTTGTGTTTTTAGAACTTCAACAGCCTGTTCATATACAATAACATTGTCTACTATCTCGTAACCAATTTCTTCTAACATAGACTGCATATCATCTGCAATTATGACATTGTCTTCTACAATTAGTATTTTGATTGGTTTTTCCAAGGTATATTTAGTTTAAATGGTTTTAATCAAAATTACAAAAAATAATTGTAACAAAAATAAAAGAGAACAGACATAAAAAAAGTGGCTAATGCCAATTTTTTAAGTTCAGGATCTAGCTTAATTGGATCTTTAGTTTTTATAACTACCACAGCATGAAAAACTAATGGTATTAAAATTAGTAATGGAAGTAAACTTATCCAATTTTTATATGCAAGTATTGTAAATATACATAGACTTGCAAAGGCAATAAAAAGTAAAAAATAATGATACAATTTTCCATTTTCATATCCCATTTTTACAACTAGTGTATTTTTGTGCGCCTTTTGATCAGATAAATAATCTCTTAAATTATTTAAATTAAGAACACCTGTACTAAGTGCTCCAACAGTAATAGCAGGTAAAATAGCTATACTAGTGATATGTTTTGTGTATAAAAAAGCGCTTCCTAAAACACTTAAAAGACCAAAAAAAACAAAAACAAAAACATCACCTAATCCTCGGTAACCATATGCAGATTTGCCAACTGTATATTTAATTGCCGCCCATATACTAAGCACTCCTAAACCTAAAAATAAAAGTATATTTATCCAGTTTTTTACACCAAAACTATATAACACTAATGTTAGTACTAAAACACTAGTTATACCAATAGCTATATATATTCCGTTTTTTAATTGTTTTCTAGTTAACAAACCACTTTGCAATACTCTTTTAGGGCCAATACGATCTTGATTATCGGTTCCTTTAACGCCGTCTCCATAATCGTTTGCAAAATTAGAAATTACCTGAAAACCAATAGTTGTGCAAAGCGATAATAAAAATATGATATAATCTTTATAACCATACATACTAGCAATTGCAGAACCTACTAAAATACCTGAAATAGATAGTGGAAGTGTTCTTAACCTGGCTGCTTTTAACCAGATGGATAATTTATTCAAAATTAATAAGGATCTTCTATTTGAATACGTTTACCGTCTTTATACGAAGCAACAAATGCATCTTGAAAACCTAAATCTACCAATTGTTTTCTAAACTTTTGAGCTTCAGTTAATGTTTGAAAATTACCTAAAGAATACGAATAAAACGGATTTGTTTTAACAAATAAGGTGTTAGTTAACGCTTCAGAAGCTAACGTTACGTTATTGTCTACAAAAGATTTAACTTGTACAGAATATATTTTTTCTTTTTCAATAAACTGTTTAGCTAAGTAAAATTCTTTAACCAAGCTTAATTCTTCGTTCTGTGTTTTTAAGTTATCTATTCTACTTTTAATAGCATCTAAACTATCAATAGAAACTAATAAGTTATTATTATTACTTTGTTTTTTAAAAGTATTTGAACTACTTAAACCTGCTGTAAATGAAGTAATTGCAAGTGTTCCTACTAAAAACAAAGCTGTTACACCTGCAAGTACATTACGTTGTACCTTGCTCTTTTTTAGTTCTTTATTTTTAATTTTTATTTGATCTAATAAGCGCTCATTAATTATCTGAGCTTTATCTACATCTTTATGCAATTCTAATAAATCGCTTTCTTCTATAAATGGCATGCAATATTAGTTTTGGGGCTAAATTAACATGGTAAAGTTAATTAAAATAGCCGAATGATAGTATTTTTTATTTAAGAATATAAATAATTATTTTCTTAAATATAATAAAAATATAATTAACTATAAATCAACATATTACAAAAATCAATCTTCTTTTATGCTAGTGCATAAATTCCATCTTCTTTTATTTCAATTTTTCTTTCTTTATAAAGACTTCCTATTCCTTTTTTAAATGTTTTTTTACTCATTTGAAAAGTAATTTTAATTTCTTCTGGGTCAGATTTATCATTAAAAGGTAAAAATCCACCTTGTTTAGATAGCATTTCAAAAATTTTAGTTGCTGCAGGTTCCAACACTTTTGCACCTAATGGTTGTAAAGAAATATCTAATTTATTATCTTTTCTAATGGTTTTTATACATGCAGGCATTGTATCGCCAATAGCAATTCTTTTAAAAACCTCATTAGCATATACTAATCCTTTATGTTTATTATTTACAATAACTTCCCAACCTAAATTAGTTTGTCTTGTTATAATAATTTCTACTTGATCCCAAACCCTTAGCTCTATATTATCGTTACTTAAAAACCTATCTAGTTTATTAGAAGCTACTAAACGGTTTGTACGCTCATCTAAATAGCAGTAAACAACATACCATTGTCCTTCTTGCATTTTTACTCGTTGTTCTCTAAAAGGAACTAGTAAATGCTTTTCTAAGCCCCATTGCATAAATGCTCCAAACTCATTAACCTCTACCACTTCTAGCAACTGAAATTCATTAGCCATTATATATGGCTCTAATGTTGTGCAAATTGGGCGTTCTTCATAATCTAAATAGCAGAATACAGAAATTTTACTTCCAATTTCATAAGACTCTGGAACATACTTATTTGGTAAAAGAATATCATTACCTTCTGTATCTCCTAAAAACAGCCCTACACTTGTTGTACGTAATATTTCTAAGCTATTTAATTTTCCTAATTCTATCATGCTGCAAAATTACATTTTTAAAAAAGAATTATAACTCGTGTTAGTAAAATATATAAAACAATATCTGCAACTTTAAAATTAGACCAAAAAAAAACTGCTCTTAAAAGAACAGTTTTTTAATTTTAATAAATCTACTAGTATATAGATTGTTTTCCAAAATGCTTACAAAGCATATAATAAACAACGGCTCTATGCTTATTTCTGTTTGCAGAACCATATTTATCCATTACAATTTTAATTCCTTCATCTAGCTTAGCAGAATCCGCCATACCTAATTTTTTAATTAAGTAGTTGTTTTTTACTGTTGCTAATTCTTTTTCATCTGAACCTGATACTTTAGAAGCATCTATGTTATAGATTGAAGGTCCTAATCCTATAGTAACTTTAGTTAATAAATCCATGTCTGCATCTTCTCCAAATTTATCTTTAATGTCTGCAGCGTACTTAGTAATTAGATCGTCTCTTTTACTCATAACGTTTAGTGTTTAATTAATTAATGGTTAATAAAGCTCTAAGATATGAAATCGAAATAATCAATCAAAATTTTATTGTTTAATAATCTAGGGGTTTTTATTTCTAAAAGTGCTGGCCTTTCTGTTTTTGTAAATAATGTATCTAATTTAATTTTTAAAGATTTTTCATTATCCGCTTGTAAAAATTCTAAATTATACATCTTACATATTTCTTTTGCAGATAGGTTATTTTGAGTTTCAAAAAAAGTAGAAAATGTATTAGAATCTTCTTTTCCTGGTAAAATTCTAAAAATTCCACCTCCTGCATTATTTACAACTATAATTTTAAAATCTTTTTTTAGATACCTATTCCATAAACCATTACTATCATAAAAAAAACTTAAGTCTCCTGTAATCAGCAATGTAGGACTCTTGTAAAATATAGAAGCACCAACTGCTGTAGAAACACTACCATCTATACCGCTAGTTCCTCTATTGCAAAAAACAGGTATTGTATTATTATTTTTAAACAGTTGCGTGTACCTTACCGTAGAGCTATTTGCAAGCTGCAATTGATAATTATCTGGAATATTTTTTAAAATAATATCAAAAACCTTAAAATCTGAAAATTGAATTTTATTTAAATATTCTTCTCTTTTTTGCTCGTATTGTTTTCTTTTTTTATTCCAAAAATTAAAATAAGTGCTCGTATTATTTTTTAATTTTAATATAGATTTTAGAAAAATAGAGGGTTTTTCCTTTACATGATGACTTAAACTAAAGTAAGTATCCAACGCTTTTAGCTTATCAACATGCCAATGTTGTGCAGGTTTATAGCTCCTTAAAAAGGATTTTATTTTTTTTGATACCACTAAACCTCCAAACGTTAGTAAAATATCGGGTTGTAATTTTTTAAATAATTCCTCTTTTTGTTCTGATTTTTCTAAAGGAACAAGAATACTATCTATACTTGGAAAAAAATTGGGATGATGTAAATTAGAAGTGGTTTCTGTAAAAACTACAATTCTAGAATCTTCTCCTAACAAACTTACTAACTCTTGGTCTATGGTTTTTGGGTTATTAACTCCTACCAGAACTAATATACGTTTTGCTTGGCTCCACTTTTCTTCAAAATATTTTAGATTAATATCTGATTGCAAATGGGTGCTTTTCTGAAAAACAATATTTGGCAATAGTGTTTCTTTTTCAACCTTATTATATAAAGGTTCTTCAAAAGGCACATTAATATGAACAGGTGATTGTAAATTTATTGCAGTATTAAATGCTTTATTTAACTCTGCATCATTATAACTTTGTATATTTTCCTGAACAGCTTTAATATCTTCTGTATTAAAAACATGCAACTTATAAATTTCGGTAGCATGATTTGCATCTTGTTTTAAATTTGCCGAATAACCAATATGATTATTAAACACGTTTATTTGATTTATTGTTTGCCCATCCCCTATATTAATTTTATAGGAAGGCCTATCCGCAGATAATACAACTATGGGAATACCGCTATAATATGCCTCTGCTACTGCTGGATAATAGTTTAGTAAAGCACTACCAGATGTACAAACAACTACTACAGGTTCTTTTAGTTGCTGCGCCATACCAAGAGCAAAAAAAGCTGCACAGCGCTCATCTACAATACTATAACAATTAAAAAAAGGATTTTCTGTAAAAGAAATAGTTAATGGAGCATTTCTAGACCCAGGAGATATAACTATATTTTTTATACCCTTTGCTTTACAATGTAGAATTATTGTTTGTGCAGATGCTATTGTAGAATATTTCATTAAAAACAAAAATACGATGATGTACTAACTATACCCAATTCTATGGCAAGATTATATAGTATTAAGTATAGATAACATGGTTTTACTCTTATTTACGGTTTCTTTCCATTCTTTTTCTGGGTCAGAATCTTTAGTTATACCTCCTCCTACATAAATAAAAGCTTTTTCATTTTTTAATTGCATACAGCGCAGATTAACATACAATTCGGATATTGTTTTTATAGACCTATAAACATTATTTTCAGTGTTTTTTCGTCTTGTAGTTCTTAAATTTTCTTGTTTAAAATTTAACTCTCCTAAATACCCCGTATAGTATTCTCTATTATAATCCTCTTCTTTTAAAATAAAAAATCTAGTTTCTTTTTTGGGCATACCACAAACCGCTGGTGTTGGGTGTAATATTTGTAAAATACTTTTTAAAGATTCGTTTTTAATCTCTGCAGTTAATTTAGTTCTTAAATGCCATAAATTACCCGCACGTATAGATTCTACTTTGGAGTATAGCAACTTATCTACTTTATCTTCTAATTGTTTTGTTATGTATTGCGTAACTAAATTTTGTTCTTCAATCTCCTTTGTTCCCCAAACAACATCCTTATCTTTTATATATGGTTTTGTCCCCGCTAAAGACATTGTAGTAAGCCTTTTGTTTTCTAATTTTAAAAGAATTTCTGGCGTAGCTCCAAGCCACATACCTACTTTAGGATGGTACCATAAATAACAAAAA
This sequence comes from uncultured Maribacter sp., assembly GCA_947504045.1. Taxonomy (GTDB): domain Bacteria; phylum Bacteroidota; class Bacteroidia; order Flavobacteriales; family Flavobacteriaceae; genus Maribacter_B. Next base: position 121,940 of record CANNFY010000002.1, on the reverse strand, counting down.
GCAGAGGAATATTTTTGTATTAAAGAAGTAAAAAGTAAAAAAGGATCCTTAGTACAAGAAAGTTCAATTTTTCTAGAAACAACTACTTTTTCAATTTTTTTATCTTCTATTTTAGAAATAGCCTTTTTAACTAACTCTATATGCGTATCCTTTTCTTTAATTGAACTAGAGTTCCCTTTTTCCTTTTTAGAGTCTATATTAATAGAGTCGTACGGTTGCTGTAAAAATTCTTCAAACTTTAATAATATTACAGGGGAATCACTATTAAAAGGTGCAAAAACAAAACCTTTTTCATCAAACGTATGCACATTAAAAACTGTTGATGTAGATTGAAAACCTGCATTTACAATAGTACTATTAGGTTTCCTATATAAAACAAAAGGTAATTTGTTTGCAAAATGCTTTTTTGCCTTATCTATAATTTGGGTAAGCATATTATTTTTTTGGTAAGGCTATAGTACTTAGTTTACAAACCGATATTAAATTATTATTGTCATCTGTAACTTTAATTTCCCATAACTGTGTGGTGCGTCCTTTATGCACTATTATGGCTTTTGCATAAACAAAACCTTCCTTTACACTTTTTACATGATTTGCAGAAATTTCAATTCCACGCACAAAAAAATTTTGTCCGTCTAAGAAAATATAAGACGCTGTACTACCTACACTCTCAGCTAAAGCAGCAGTAGCTCCACCATGTAAAACACCGTCTGGCTGATGTACTTTAGGGGTAACCGGCATTTTAGCAATTAAATAATCTTCTCCAACATCTGTATATTCAATTTCTAAAGTCTCCATAAGTGTATTTTTGGAGCTCTCGTTACAAATTGTAAGAATCTTATCTTTATAATTATCCATGCCTTTTTTTTGTAAAATTAAGCAATAGCTAAGAATAAAAGAAGTGTTTAAATTTAAGACTATAGTACCCTATAGTAAACTTTGGTTTTTTACCTTTACTACCATATAGTTATTATTGTAAAATGAGTACTACAGAAAAAAAAATAAGTTACACCACAACTAACACCTACCAAACTCTTAACTCTTTAAAGAATACTACCAAAAACATATGGATTGTTTTACACGGTATTGGGTATTTAAGCAGGTATTTTATTACATATTTTGATACTTTACCAGTCGATGAAAATTACATTATTGCGCCACAAGCGCCTTCTAAATATTACGTAAACAATAAGTATCGGCGTGTTGGCTCTAGCTGGCTTACAAAAGAAAATACAGCTTTAGAAACAGAAAATGTTCTTAATTATTTAAACGAAGTTTATAAACAAGAGAATATTACAAAACAACATAATGTAATAATATTGGGTTATTCTCAAGGGGTTTCTATTGCTAGTAGATGGGTATGTTATTCTAAAATACCTTGTAATCATTTAGTCCTTTATGGTGGAATATTACCTAACGAATTAACTAAAGATGATTTTTCTGATTTAGTAAAGAATAAGACAAAAATAACTTTCTATATTGGGGATAAAGATGAATATATTACAGCTGCAAAAAGAATTTTAGAACAAGAAAAAATAAATTTACTATTTGATGCTAAGGCCAATGTAATTATTTACGATGGTGAGCATGCAATTAAAAAAAACATAATAGAAACTTTGGTGTAAAAAATTATTCAAAATAACTTATAGTTCTAGTAATGTAACTATTTTCTGGTGTTATAATTTGTTTTACCCAATTTCCTGAAGTTCCGTTATCATACTGATAAATATACTCTTTGGTAGTACTATTAGTATTTTGCTCTTCTTCTGTTTTTATTAACATGTCATTCTCATTATAACTATAAGTAACAGTTTCCTGAGGTTCAAACTCTTTCTTTTCTGTATTAAATAAATATACCGTTTTAGAAATTACTTTATTTTTTAAATTAAACATCTGCTCTATAGCAGTTCTAGCTTCACCGTTTAAATACGTTTTTGCAAGCTCTATTTTAAAATTTAAAGTTTTTTTATTTTTACTTTTAGAGGTTCTAATAGATTTTATAATCTCATCATTTAACATATACGTTTTTGTGTTTTCTCCTTTAAAACTGGTATAAGTAATAGATGTTACATCTATCCCATTATCATTTGTACGGGTAATTTTTTCTAAAATATTTTCTTTTGAATATGCATACTCGTATTGTTCTAAAAACTCTTTAGAATACGTTATTATTTTTTCGGTAATTTTTAAAGTTGATGTGCTATCTACAGTATAAATATTGGCTATAGAAGTATTAGCATCAAAACTATTATCTCTATAATTTTCAAATCTTTTTTCTTTTAAAAACCTGCCATCATATTTATAATATGTAATACTATAATCGGTATCGTTATGTCTAGTAATCGATTTAGACAAACGTCCATCTTTTAAAAACGTATATTCCTCTTTACCATATTTGGTATTTACTAAACATGTTTTTACACTGTCTTTTAAGTCAAAATCTTTAACACTAAATATATTAATTTCCTGAGCTTCAACTAAAAAAGAAGTGGCTAATAGAAAGTATATAAAAATATATAAGGTATTTTTTTTCATAAAACAAAATTAGACATATTCTTATTTGCAGAAAACAATAACACGTAATAAAATAATTAATGTAAATATAGAAATAACATGATTTCTAATTATTTCATTAAAAGTTGTAAATTTGATACTATAGCTTTTAATTTGATTGCACAAATACTTTTATGGATTCACCAACTTCTCCTTTTAGTAAACAACAACTACTCCCTCAAGAAGAAACTTTAGAAATTTTAAAACAAAAAGGAGAGCTTTTTATTGGGATACCAAAAGAAAATCAAAATCAAGAAAAAAGAATATGTTTAACACCAGATGCAGTAAATGCAATAACTGCTAATGGGCATAGAATTTTAATTGAAGCTGGTGCCGGAGAAGGCGCAAACTTTACTGATATAGAATATACTAATGCTGGAGCAGAAATTACTACAGACACAAAAAAAGTATTTTCTTGTCCTCTTCTTTTAAAAGTAGAGCCACCCACTTTAGCAGAAATAGAAATGCTAAACCCGCAGGCAACTATTATATCTGCATTACAAATAAAAATACAAGAAAAAAGATATTTTGAAGCCTTAGCTAAAAAGAGAATAACAGCTATTGCTTTTGAGTATATACGTGACGAAGATGGAAAATACCCAGCTGTTCGTTCTTTAAGTGAAATTGCAGGAATATCTTCTGTATTAATTGCTTCAGAATTAATGGCAGTTACCAACGAGGGAAAAGGATTAATGTTTGGTAATATTAGTGGTGTTCCTCCTTTAGAAGTAGTAATTATTGGTGCTGGTACCGTTGGAGAATTTGCAGCTAGATCCGCTATTGGATTAGGGGCTAATATTAAAGTTTTTGATAACTCTATAACAAAACTTAGAAATTTACAAACCAACCTAAAACAAACTATTTACACCTCTACCATACAACCAAAAAACGTATTAAAAGCTCTAAAAAGGTGCGATGTTGCAATTGGTGCAACTAGAGGAAAAGATCGTTCACCTGTTGTTGTATCTAGTACTATGGTTGAACATATGAAAAAAGGTGCTGTAATTATTGATGTTAGTATAGATATGGGTGGTTGTTTTGAAACAAGTGAAGTTACTTGCCATAACAAACCAACCATAGAAAAATTTGGAGTTATACATTATGGTGTTCCAAACATACCTTCTAGATATCCAAAAACAGCATCTGTTTCAATCAGTAATATTTTTACACCTTATTTACTAAAACTTGGTGAAGATGGTGGTATAGAAAATTCTTTACGTTTTGACAAAGGTCTTAGAAATGGTCTGTATCTTTACCACGGTATTTTAACTAACAAATCTGTAGGAGAATGGTTCGACTTACAGTATAGCGACATAAATTTTCTGATTTTTTAATATGGGTTTTATAAAACGTTTAGGTTATTTTGTATTCGGCCTATCATTAGGTATTATATGTTTAACATTTTTTTTTAAGAAAAAATCAGATGAAACTGGTGCAGATTTATCGTTTTGCTATTTGCCAAATTGCAGAACCTTAAAAGATATACGTTCTAAACCATTACATTACTCTAAAGAAATTAGCAGCTTATTTGAAGCTAAAAAATTAGACACTCTAGATATATCAGACTTTTTAAGAAACGGTGACGTTGATTTTAGTAATAGCGATACTAAATCTAACCCATGCAAAACCTATCTTATTGAAAATAAAATTAATGGAAAACAAGCGGTATTAACCGTTAAAAATTGTAAAGACAAGGCTCAAATAACTAAACTTACCTATTAAATTTTTCTTCTTTTTCTTTCTTCTTTTAACAACGTTAGTTCTCTTGTAGTTTGTCCAGCTACAGATGTGTTTTCTTCTGCCCTACGTATTAAATATGGCATAACATCTCTTACAGGGCCAAAAGGCAAATACTTAGCCACATTATATCCTTCAGCAGCTAAATTAAAAGAGATATGGTCACTCATTCCATAAAGTTGACCAAACCAAACTCTAGAGTCCGATTTTTGTATTTTTTTATCTTGTAAAAGCTTTAATAATGCATAGCTACTAGCCTCATTATGTGTACCACAAAAAATAGAAATTACATCTAAATTATCTAGAATATAACTAACTGCAGCATCAAAATTAATATCGGTTTCTTTTTTACTTGCGCAAATTGGTGAGGTATACCCTTTTTCTTTTGCTCTGGTATTTTCCTTCTCTAAATAAGCACCACGCACTACTTTTAATCCTACTAAAAAACCTTTTTCTTTTGCCCTTTTATGCAAGCCTTTTAAATACTCTATACGATCCCAACGGTACATTTGTAAGGTGTTAAATACAACCGCTTTTTCTTTGTTGTATTTTGCCATCATATTTTCTACTAATTGGTCTGCCGCATTCTGCATCCAACTTTCTTCACCATCGATCAATAAAGCAACTTCCATATCGTATGCTTTTTTACAAACGGCATCAAATCTAGCAATAACACGCTCCCACTCTATTTTTTCTTTTTCTGTAAGTTCTAGATTACTAGAAACTTTTTCAAACAAAGCAAACCTTCCAAAACCAGTGGGTTTAAATACAGCAAAAGGTATAGAATCTAACTCCTTTACAAAATTTAAAATTTTTAATATTTTTTCTAAAGCCTCATCAAAAGTAGATTCTTCTTCTTTTCCTTCTACAGAATAATCTAAAACAGAACACACGCCTTTTTTCCACATTTTATCTACAACAGGCAAGCAATCCTCCTCATTAACCCCACCACAAAAATGATCAAAAACAGTAGCTCTTATTAACCCTTCAACTGGCAAATGGGCTTTAATTGCAAAATTTGTCATTAATGTACCCATTTTTACTAAGGGTTCATTTGCAATCATTTTAAAAAGAAAATAAGCTCTTTCTAACTCCGAATCCGTTTTTAAAGCAAAAGCAGTTGCGGTATTCTCAAAAATATGCTTCATTTAGTATAATATTAGTCAACATCAAATATAATAACACTTTTTTCAATCATTTCATTTAAAATAAGCTTTATTTTTGTAGGCTATTAAAAAATATTTTTCTTTGAAAAACTTTAGAGAAAAACTTAAATTTAAATATGAACTCTATTACCACTACATCTTATTCTATTCATTTTAATATTAATGCTTTTGATGCTCTTAATAAACATTTAGCAGAAAGTACATACTCTACCATATTTATTATGGTAGACGAAAATACACATGAGTATTGCTTGCCTGCTTTTATGTCGCAAATTACAGGAGATTACAATTTTGAAATTATAGAAATAGAATCTGGCGAAGAAAATAAAAATATAGAAACTTGCACAGGGGTTTGGAGCGCTCTTTCTGAACTTGGCGGAGACCGCAAAAGTTTGCTTTTAAATTTAGGTGGTGGTGTACTTACAGATTTAGGAGGTTTTGTTGCTTCTACATTTAAAAGAGGAATTAATTTTATAAATATACCAACTACCTTACTTTCTATGGTAGATGCATCTGTAGGTGGTAAAACAGGAGTAGATTTAGGACCTTTAAAAAACCAAATTGGGGTTATTAATCAGCCACAAATGGTACTTATAATTCCTGATTTTTTGCAAACCTTAAATGATAGACAAATACAAAGTGGCTTTGCAGAAATGCTTAAACACGGACTTATTAAAGACAAAAACTATTGGGAAGAACTAAAGAAAGTAGCTTCTTTTAAAGAAATGGAAGCGCATATACACGATTCTGTAATTATTAAGAATGATGTTGTAACAATAGACCCTACAGAACAAAATTTGCGTAAAATATTAAATTTCGGACATACCTTAGGGCATGCAATAGAGTCGCATTATTTAGAAAGTGAAGATTTACCAACACTTTTGCATGGCGAAGCAATTGCAATAGGAATGATTTTAGAAGGATACCTTTCTTACATACTTACGGGGCTTCCTAAAAATGAAATGGAAGATATTAAAGATACTTTCTTAAAAAGGTATGAAAAAATAGAATTTACAGATAAGGCGATTGAAAGTATTTTAAAACTTTTAATTTTTGACAAGAAAAATTCACATGGCAATGTAAACTTTGTTTTATTAAAACAAATTGGTGAAGCTGTTTATGATATTAAGATTGAAGAGAAATTATTTTATGATGCTTTTTCTTACTACAAAGAATAAGAGATTCACACACTAAAAAAGCTCTTTTTACAACACTTTAAAAAAAGCAATACATTAATTATTTAGATTGGTAGTATAATAACCAAACCTATAATAATTATGTTACGCAAACTTGTAGATTACAAAAAATTAGACCACAAATTAACATCACTTTTAATAGAAAGTTATCCGTACGGATATGGAGATGAGGATATTATAGTTTTTAAAAACCTAAAAGGTGAAATTGTAGAAACAGTAGAATTAAAAACTAAAGACACTATATATCTAGTAAAAATCAGCAAAAGTTTAGCTAAATTTATTGCCGATTTTGATGGTAATCTAGAAAAAGAATTAGACTCTAAAGCTAGCAGTGCTCTTGAAGAAATAGATTCTAAAAAAATTCAATTAGAGTTAGATTCTGAGTCTGCAAATGAAGAAAGCGAGTAATATTATAAATACCTTTCTTTTATAATATTTAAATGGTGTTTTAAATGGCCACAAGCAACAAAACCTAAACCACCAACGCTCCATTGTATATTACTGGCAATGCCGGTATATAGTAGTTCTTCTTTTGTAACATTTTTAAAAAATATATTTGTAGCTTCTCTAACTGCAAGAAACTCTTCAACTAAACTTTCTTTTGTTCTTGCTCCAATATTTACTGCTTTTATATACTCATCTTCATTAAAACCTGGTAAAGCAGTTTTATCTTTTCTACAAAAACGTAAAGCTCTGTATTGAAAAATTCTTTCGGTATCTATTATATGTAACAAAACTTCAGCAACCGTCCATTTATCTTTACCATAAGCATAAATAAATTTATCTGAACTTAAATTTTCAACTAAATCTGTAAAGTCCTTTTTACCTTTAGTTAATTCCGAAATAAGTTCTACATTTTCTCCTAAAGCATTTAAATATGTACTATAAAACTCCTTATATTCTGATGCTGCAATTTCTGATTTATTCATACTATTATTTAAAATAAAAAACCCTAACCAAAAATACTTTTGATTAGGGTAATAAATATATTAATTTATTTTATTACAATTCGTTAAAAATTGTATGCATTAATCGTTTTTTATCATTAATGCTTTCTTCTAAAGATATCATTGTTTCTGTTCTACTAATACCTTCAATATCATCAATCTTAAAGATAATGTTTTTAGCATGCGTGGTGTCTTTTGCTCTAATTTTACAGAAAATATTAAATTTTCCTGTTGTAATATGAGCAACTGTTACGTTAGGAATTTCATTTAAACGCTCTAAAACAAATTTTGTTTGATGCGTTTTTTCTAAATAGACTCCTACGTATGCTATAAAAGAATATCCTAATTTAACATAATCTAGGGTTAAAGAAGAACCTTTTACTATTCCTGCTTCTTCCATTTTTTTTACTCTAACGTGTACAGTACCTGCAGATATTAATAGCTTTTTTGCAATATCTGTAAATGGTGTTCTAGTATTATCAATTAACATATCTAGAATCTGATGATCAATCTCATCTAACTTTACTTTGCTCATAGTTTTAATTAGTTTAAATGCGAAAATAATAAATTATGACAGTAAATTCAACGAAAGTTGTGATTTTATAACAAAAATGTAACGTTTTCGTAATTATATGTCGTTTTATGTAATTTCGCCACTTAAAAGATCTATAAAAGGTTGGGTTTTTAAGTTAAGTAACTCTTCTTCATTTAAGCAGTTATAGGTTTTATGCCCAAAATAGCTATTAGAAAGCTCTCCAACCTGTTCTATTTGGGGTAAAAACTCAATATTTCCATCTACTAAAGTCTCTTTATATAAAATACCAATATCTGTTTTAGGTTTTAATCCTAAATTTAGCACATCTGCATTTTTCACTAAAACATCAAAAAATAGCTTTCCATTTTCTGGTATAGTGTTATAATCTTCTTGCTTATAATTATTAATAGTATCGGTACTAATAGTATGTACTGCTTTTAGTATAGATGTAAAAATAAGTTTTCGTGTTTCCTCTCTATCATAATCTTCAGGATAATGTCCAGACTCAAAAAGAATAGTTGGAATATGTAGCATTTGAAAAGTATCGCCTACACAATTGGCATTAAATCCATCATCATAACGCCCAACTTGCCCTGGAATATTCTTTTGCAACTCACTATTCATAGCTACAATTAACTGCATACTTATTCCCCTTGTTTTAGAAATGCTTCTTTCAGGGTCATGCGCAGGAGCTAAAAAAGAAACTGTTGCTGGCTTATTTGTTTTACCTACATTAAATATTGTACGCTGATCATGTAGATTAAAACAATAGTTAGGTTTAAACTTATGGTACTCTGCCATTAAAACCTTACTTTCTGGTTGTGTTTGGTTTTGAGCATCTCTATTTAAATCTATTTTATTTGCATTTACTCTTGTATATGCATTAGCACCATCAGGGCTAAGCATTGGTATAATATGCAACGTACAAGTTTGTTTAATTTTATGCGCCGTTGCACTATCTTCTTTTAAATAATTAAACAAATCTAAAACCGCTTTTGTTGTGGTAGACTCATTACCATGCATTTGAGACCACATTAAAACTTTTCTAGGGCCTGTACCAACTGTTACACTGTAAATTTTTCTTTTTTCTACAGAATCTCCAATATAATTTACGTTAAACTCTGAAGGCAAATTTTCTATAACAGAAATTATTTGTTCATTAACCACATAACGTCCTATTACAGACTTTTCTTTTATACTATTATATTCTTTGGATGACAACATCTTGTGTTCTTATTAATTATGTGTAAAAATACAACCTATATAAATTATAAAACCCACCTCTAAACAAAACATTTATTAAAATATTTTATACACACATATATGTAAGATTTACTAACTATTTTGTTTTCTTTGTATTTATGATAAAAAAAATAAGCATAGCCTTTATTCCTCTAATACTTTTTATTTCTTGTTACCAACCAGAACGTAATTGTTCGGATTATAAAACAGGTGAATTTACTTTTGAGTACGAAATAAACGGTACTACAAAAACTGGAAAATTTATACGAGATACTAATTTTAGTGTAGATTATTATGATAATAAAATTGATAGTGCGTCTGTACGCTGGATAAACAATTGCGAATTTGTTTTAAAAGATTTAAATAGTAATATTGCCATACATTACAAAATATTGAGTACTACAAATGATTCGTATACTTTTGAATATAAGAATGCTGTAACCGATAGTAATAAAAAACAACTAGTAAGAATAGGAACTGCAACCAAAATTAAATAATCATGTTTGAAATTTTTTCTAATCCAGATGCTTGGATAGCCCTTTTAACCTTAACTTTTTTAGAAATTGTTTTAGGTATAGATAATATTATTTTTATATCTATTGCTGCTGGTAAACTAGAGCCTTCGCAAAGAAAAAAAGCAACTAACATAGGTTTAATTTTAGCTATGGCTATGCGTATTGTTTTGCTTTTTGGCATATCATTACTAACCAGTATGAAAAAGCCTTTTTGGGTAATAGATTCTGACTGGATTTCTGGTGGTATTAGCGGACAAGCAATTATTTTATTTGCAGGTGGTCTTTTCTTATTATATAAAAGTACAAAAGAGATACATGAGAAAGTAGAAGATAAAGGGCATGATGAGCGTGAGGTTACTAATGCTCGTTCTAAAACATTAAGTAATGCTATTGTACAAATAACCGTTATTAATATTGTTTTCTCTTTTGATTCTATTTTAACGGCAATAGGTATGACAAACGGAATATCTCCGAACCCTAACGATGCCTTAATTTTAATGATTGTTGCTGTTGTTGTTTCTGTAATTATAATGATGCTATTTGCAAACCCTGTTGGTGAGTTTGTAAACCGTCATCCTTCTATACAAATACTTGGTTTATCTTTCTTAATACTAATTGGATTTATGCTTATTGCAGAAGCTGCACATTTAGCACATTTAGTAGTTTTTGGAAATGAAGTAGGTACTATACCTAAAGGATATTTATATTTTACAATTGCCTTTTCTTTAATGGTAGAGTTTTTTGATTTAAGAATGAAGAAAAACAAGAAAAGTATACCACAAAATACTGAAGAGTAATTTTTAAATTGGAACGTTTAAAACGCCTTTATTTTATACTAAATAAGGGCGTTTTTTATTTCAGCAGTTTTATTGCCTCTCTCCTACTTAAAGGTTCTAAACTTGTATTTTCTACAAAGTCTAAAACCCATTTAGGGTTTGTTCTACTGTATTCTCTTAAAACCCAACCTATGGCCTTATTAATAAAAAACTCTTTAGATCCTAACAAACTTTTTATTACTTTTTCTAACAACAGTGTATCTAACTCTTTTTTATATTTTAATTGAAATAAAACTGCACTACGTTTTAACCATATATTAGTAGACTGCAACCATTTTTTTGTATAAACCTCTCTTAGTTCTGGAAATTTTTTAAAGTACGCTCCAAGTAGTTTTACAGCAATAAAATCTACAGTATCCCACCAAGATTTATTAGTAATCATAAATTCAAAAAGAACAATATCCTCTTTCTTTTGTTCTTTTAAGTATTTATACACAAGTTCTTGTCCAAAATGCTGGTATTCTCTTTGCGGCTTATTCCATAAAATATGTATTAGAGCAGGAAGAACTTCTTTTTTAGGAAGATAAGAAGTTATTAAAAAAGGTTTTTGAATTTCTCGTCTTACAGGAGTTTTTATGCCATAATAAGCAAACTTATTACGCATATATTGTTTTTGCTGTTGGGCAATAATTAAATTTTTGTTAGCTTCAAATACGAGTTCTAAATTTTTTACAAACTCTTGATCATCTATAGTCATAAGTATAAAATATAAACTTATTCTACAACAGTAAACATTTTTAAATTTTCTATTTCAGGAAGAATAACTTCTTCTATTAAACTATGGTCTTCGGTATAAATACCAGAGGTTATAAGGTTGTAAATATATTTACCATCTCTAATTGTTAATAACACTCCATTAGGTTCTCCGTCATATGTTCTAATAGCATAAAAACTATCGTCTCCGGGCAAATTTATATCTTTAATTTCTTTTGTTCCTTGTCCAAAAGAACTAGTTACAAGACTATACGCACCATTTGTTAATTGATAGGCTTTTTTTGCCTCAGCAACATTACGTTCTTTAGAAATAACAATAGAATAATATAAAGGACTATATATATCTGTTTCAATTAAATCGTACGTATATTCTAATTCTACAGAGCCATCAAAATACGTATTTATACTACATTTTTCGCTTTTTCCACTTAGATCTAAATCAACTTCATAAATATCAGAAATTTCTTTTATTGTAGTTACAATAGGATATTTAGAAACATCTACAGTATCATCAGAAACACAAGAACAAAAAATTAGGCCGAGTAGAAATAGTATTTTTTTCATTTATTAAGTTTAAAGTATACTAACGAGAAAGTTATAACTTTTATATAATTTTTAATTTAAACTTGATAAATTCATTTTTTTAGACTCTCTAATTAAGGCGCTTGCTAAAACAGTAGTAGCATCTATAATTAAGCTATCTTCAATTTTTTCATACTGTATAGCAAGTGGAATTTCTGTGCAGCCTAAAATTATGGCCTCTGCTCCTTTTCTAGATAAATATGTGGCAGCCATACTTAAATTATCTTTAGCTTTTTCATTAACTGGATTAGAAAATGCTTTAATACCATAATTAACATCATAAATAGAAGGATGAACAAATAAATTCTGTATGTCTTCTGATGGTTGTATTACTTCTATATTATATTTAGATAAAACCTCTGGATATACTTTAGCCAAAATAGTACCTGTTGTTCCTAACACACCTACTTTCGTAATTTTTGGATGCTTCGTAGCAATATGCAAGCCTACCTCTTCAATTAAATTAACTAACACACAAGATTCTGGAATACTTTTTTCTATTAAACTTAAAATAGGTCTTGCATGTGCTGTATTACAAGGAATGCCAATAACACTAGAACCACTAGCTATTAATGTTGCAATAATTTCAGATATAGCAATACCAGGATTAATATTGGTTTCTCCTAAAAGGTATTTAGTACGATCTATAATTTTATGCGGAACAGATAGCATAGAAACTGGCAAATGCTCTTGATCCGATTTTGCCTCAGTAAGATCATATACTTTTTTTATTAAGTCTATACCAGCATAGCTTCCTACACCTCCAACTATTCCTATTGTTTTATTTATCATAACTAAAAATTTAAACAAGTAAATTAACAGTAAATTTTAAAGCTGTAGGTATAAAATAAATAATATTTAGCTGCATTTATTAACAGGTAAAATATATGTTATTTTTATAGTACTTACGAGTCTAGTAACTCCTGTAATATTTGTTTGTAAACTTCTACTGGTTGCGCTCCTGTAACTGCACTTTTTTTATTAAATACTACTGTTGGAACTGAATTTACTCCTAAATTTTGCCAATATTTTTCCACACTTTTCACCTTATTTCTAGTCTCTTTGTTTTCTAAGAAAACTAAAGCTTTGTTACTATCTAAACCAACAGCTTCTAATTCATTTTTAAGAACCTCTTTATTTGATAAATTTTTACGCTCGCCAAAAAAAGCATTCATTAAACGCATTTTAAGCTCTGTTTGCTTGCAGTTTTCTTTAGCATATTCTAATAGCACATGTGCATCAAAAGTATTTACCATACGCATTCCCTTAAAATAATCAAATTTAAATCCAAGTTCAGCTCCAAAATCTGTCATACGTTCCTGAGATTCTTTTTGTTGCTCTAAAGTTGCCCCATATTTTTCCTCAATATGTTCTTCTACATCTTGCCCTTCTATTGGCATGTGCGGATTTAACTCAAATGGTTGCCATTCTAATTCTATCTTATTTTTAATTCCCATTTCTGAAATAGCTTGTTCTAAGCGCTTATACCCTATTACGCACCAAGGGCATACTACATCAGAAATTACATCTATTTTTATTTTACTCATATGCATTATTTTGCATTACTAAAGTATAAAACAAAACCCTTCGTGAGGGAAACGAAAGGTTTGTTATATTAAATTAGTAATAGGATGTATAACCTATATTTAATTAATTATTTATTTTTTTGACCACGCAAATTTTTGAAAAGGTGCATCTACAGGAGTATGCGCAATGTGGTTTGTATAATTGCTAATTGTTTTTTGAGACAACCCAAGTATAATTTCTAGTACTTGTTGTTCTCCGTATCCTGCTGCATAAAATGCTTCTAAATCTTCCTCAGAAACGTTTCCTCTTTTACGAACAATTGCTAATGTCATAGTACGCAAAGCTTCTAATTTCGCATCTTCTAAAGGAGTTTCGTTACGTAAAGATTCCGTAATACCTTCCTCAACCTTCATCATTCCTGCAATACCAGTATGGGCAGGCACACAATAATGACATGCATGCTCCACATTTATAGCTTGCCATACTACCGTTAATTCTTCAGAATTAAAAGACGTGTTTGTAAATAACTCATGTAAGGTTTGGTATGCTTTAAGTATTTGTGGCGAACTTGCTAATACACCATGTAAACCTGGAATCATTCCAAAAGCTTTTAAAGAACCCTCTAATAGTGGTTTACTTTCCTCTGGTGCTGTTTCAATGTTGTGAACTTTTAATGTTGTCATAATCTTAATTTAAATTTATTTATTATTTCTAAGCAAACGCTTAGTTTAATGGTAAAAAAAACTATAGATTTTTAAATGTTACTTCTATAGTATTTTTTAATTGTTTGTAATTAAATACTTTTGATGATACAGATAGTCCTAAAATACAGTTTAATAAATAATCTGCTTGTTGTTCTATTTGTATTTCGTCTCTTTTGTCGTCTTGTTTTAGATTACTTACAAATAAAGTTCTAATATTTTCTGCAAAACTTACAAGTTCATTAATAATAACAGGATTGTCTGTGTTTTTTAATTCATTTACAGTATTAGTAACTAAACAACCTTTGCATAAATTACCCTCTTTAGAAAACTCTAAAAAGTCATTAAAATAATTTTTTATACCCTCTATGCCGTTATTCGAGTTTTTTAGCTTAGATGTAATTTTTTGAATTTGAATTTTATAATAATTTAAACTTTCTAAAAACACACCTTCTTTGTTTTTAAAACTTGCATATATTGAAAATTGGTTAATACCCATTTCTTTTTCTAACATACGTACAGATGTTGCTTCATACCCATTTCGCCAAAAAAGCCCCATGGCTTTTTTAATTACTTCTTCTTCGTTATATTGTTTTTTTCTGGGCATAAGTACTAGTATTATAATTATAAGCCAAGCGTAAATTTTGATTAGATTACGTATAAAAACTCTAATTAATTAAGCATAAAATAATCATTAATACCACTAAGAATATTTTGTACAGCATAGGATGCTAAAATTAATCCCATAATTTTACTTATTACAGTTATACCATAACTACCAATGCGTTTTTGTACTTTATTAGCTACAAGTAAAATTAATGCTGTTATTAAAATTACAACAAAAACAAGAGCTGTGGTAATAGCCTGCTGCGTAATGCTATATAAATTATTATCCGTCATAATTACAACAGCCATTATTGCCCCAGGCGAAGCTATAGATGGTATTGCTACAGGAAAGATAGTAACATGCTTGTAATCTGTAATTTGGCTTTTTTCTTTTTCTGGTTTTCCGTCACCAAATATCATTGTAAGTGCAAAAAGAAACAGTATAACACCTCCTGAAATTTGAAAAGCGTCTAAAGAAACAGACATTCCTTCAAGAATTAATTGCCCTATTAAAATAAAAAAAAGTAATATGGCATACGCAATTATAGCGGCCCTAATTGCAATTTTTCTTTTATGAATTTCATCAAATTCTTTTGTTGCTTCTAAATATACTGGAACAGAACCAATAGGATCTATAACAGCAAAAATAAAAAATATTGTAGTTATTATTTCTTGCATATTTTATCGTATCCTTTTTGCTTGGGTTGTAAACGAAAGACCTTGCTGCCCTAAGGTAGAACTCATTACCCCTTCAAATAATGGCTCTGGAGTTTTTAATTTCTTTTTCCATTCTATTATAAAATTTGAACCAGTACCACCCGAAACGTCTCCTTCTTCTATTATTATTTCTGTAGTCTCCATAGGAGCTAAATATATTGGATAGTCAAAATATTTTCTAATTAGATTACCATGCGTATCATAATATTTTGAACTAAGTAAAAATATAGTGTCTAAATCACTGGTGTTTCTTAAACTTACCATTGCAGTTAAATTATGCCTTTTATGCTCTGATAAACTATAAATTTGAGAATAAATAGATAAATATGATTTTCCGTATTCTAGAGAATCATTTACACTAATCTTAACGGCTCTTTTTGTCCAATTTTCTGTTGCTACAGAACTAAGCTCTTTTTCTTCTTGGCAGCTTATAAAAGCTAAAAATATAAATACTATTGGAATATATTTTTTCATTTTATGTTTTTAGAATAATATAAACTTAGAAAAAATATAACATATATCTTGTTAATAGAATTTAAATCTATTAGATATATTTTCTTTATGAAAAAGTAAGACTATTAATTAGGCCTACTAAATGTAGTATTTGGATTAGAAGTTTTATGTTTTTTAAACAATTTTTGCTGTTGTTTAACGGTCATAGTACTTCCATCATGGCTCCAACCTGGAGGGCCAAAAATGTACATTAATTTGTGTGATAATTTTGGAGATTTTTTAGTGTCATTCCAAATATCTTTAAACTCATGAGTAAGTATAACTAACGGATTATAGGAATCTGGAGCGTGTATAACACCAAATTTAACCTCAATATCATCATCTAACTCTTTCCATGTTCCAAAAATCTTATCAAAAATATTTAAAAACCCTCCGTGGTTTTTATCCAAATATTCTACGTTTTGCGAATGGTGCACTTGGTGCATAGTATGGGTATTAAATATTTTTTCTACCCAACCCATTTTAGGCACATATTTAGAGTGTAGTTGAAATTGCCAAAAAGATTCTATTGCAAGTGCAAATACTACTACCTCTACTGGAAACCCTACAGCTGGCATCCACATATAAAACAATGGCTTATACAGTAGCGTAAACCAACCATTTCGTATTGCGGTACCTAAATTAAAGTGATCCGAAGAATGGTGCACAATATGTGCAGCCCATAATAATCTAATTTCATGATTTGCTCTATGAAACCAGTAATACGTAAAATCATCTGCTAACTGGCACAATACAAAAACATACCAAGCATACCCAAAAGATTCGTACCCCATAATATTAGTACGTACCCCATTTACTAAAGGGTTAAAAAACTCGTATGTGTAATTAAAAACAGTAATTAAAACTGTAATTTTTATTAATGGACCTAAAATAGCAGAACCAATTCCCATGGCCCCACTTGCCATTAAATCTTTCCACACATATAAATCTTTATCACCATGTGTATGACTATAAGTTATTTCTACTAAAATTAATGCTATAAAACAAGGAACACCGTAAACAAGGGGATTGGTTAAATCCATAAAATTAAATTCGTTTTTTTTCAAAGATAGCTATAGATAACATAGATATATTGTATAAGCTATTTTTATTTATAATTTTTATATAAGATTTATTTATTGTTATTCTCTAAAATTTCGTTTTGTCTTTTTAGTAATTGCTCCATCTTAGACAACAACTCAATATCTTTAGGGGTTGCTACTGTTTTATCTTCTGGGTTTTCTGCTTTGTCTTTAAAATGATTTATAAATTTTAAAACCACAAAAATGGTTAAAGAAATAATTCCAAAATCTACCAAAACCTCAATAAGCTCTCCATACCAGATTGCTACTTCATCTACTCCTTCAGCAGCGCCATCTCTTAAAATTAATTTTCTATTTGTAAGCGTAACACCTTCAGATAATAGAGATAAGGGTGGCATTATAACTTTTTTTACTAATGTATTAACTACTTTATTAAAAGCAGTTCCTACAATAATACCAATAGCCATATCTATCATATTACCTTTTACAGCAAAGTTTTTAAATTCTTCAATAAATTTTTTCATTTGTAAAAATTAAAAAAGTGTTATTTGTCCGTCTTCCTCTATATCTTTATCGTCTTCGGAAGCATTTTTTGGTAAAGAATTAGATTCTTTTACTTCAGGTAAATCTTTTTTTACTTCTTCCGTATCAGTTTTTTTAGTCTGGTCTTCTTGTACCACTTCTATTTCACTTATGGGCATTTCCTCTTCTTCTTTATAAGGTAATGGTTCCAAAGGATTAACATTTTTTACTTTATCGGAAGTAAGTTGATTACCCAAAGCTTTTATTCCTTTAACTGAAATAAATTCTTCTAAATTTATTGTTGCATTAGGTTTTTGCTCTTTACCTCTTGGTTTTACAAATTCTAATTCTACCATTGGTCTCCAATCTGTAGAAATTAACTCTAAATAGGATTTTGGGTGCTCTGTAATAATTAGGTCTTCTCTATTTTCTTGTTCTATTAAAAAACGCTTTACCGCCAACCTTTCTTTATCACCATCCCAATAAATAGCAGACAAGGGCTTTTTAGGATTCCATTTTTCTAAAACAATCATATCATCCTCAAAATGTGAGGTTAATGTTGGTAACATGGTTTTAACAACGCCTTTTTGAGAAACTATTAAAAGTAGGTCGTCTCCTCTAAATTCTCCTAAAAGCTCTCCTCTACCATCTACATTTAATCTACGTACAACATCATCAAACCAAATTTTTCTTGGCTTTAGAGTAGATACTCCTTTTTCTTTTAACTCTATACGTTTTACCGGGTATTTAGTTACTATATTACCTTTAGACCCTCTACCCTTAATTAAAACATCGGAAAAATCTATATCCCATTTTATCTTTTTAATGCTTGACATTTGCCTAAGATTTACCGTAACAACTTCTGCTTCTCCGTTAGGGTTTGCAGAATAATATAAAACCTGAGAAGCTGGTTTTCCAGTAGTTAAGTCGTACAGTTTATCTCTTGTGATACTTGTAACATTAAAACGCTTAATGTAGGTTGCTCCTCCTTTACCATCTTTATAAATCATATTATACGTAGTTCTAGAATCTTTCTTTTTAAAGACCGCAACGTGTATAATATTTTTACCAACAAAAGTTTTTGTTCCTACTTTAGACACCATCATCTTACCATCTTTAGTAAAAACAATAATATCATCTATATCACTACAATCAGTTACATACTCGTCTCTTCGTAAAGAGGTTCCAATAAAACCTTCTTCTCTATTTACATAAAGTTTTGTGTTTCTAATAACCACTTTGGTAGCTTCAATATCATCAAAAATTCTAATTTCTGATTTACGCTCTCTTCCTTTACCATATTTCGTTTTTAGATTTTTAAAATAATCTATTGCAAATTCTATTATATGTGCAAGATGATGCTTTACTTCTGCTATTTTCTCTTCTAAACTATCAAGTAACTGTTGTGCCTTATCAATATCGAACTTAGAAATTCTTTTTATTCTAATTTCTGTAAGTCTAACAATATCTTCTTCTGTAACCTCTCTTTTTAAATGCTTTACGTGTGGTTTTAAACCTTTATCTATAGCAGAAATTACTCCTTCCCAAGTTTCTTCTTCTTCAATATCTCTATAGATTCTGTTTTCAATAAATATGCGTTCTAAAGAAGAAAAATGCCATTGTTCTTCTAGTTCGTTTAACTGAATTTCTAATTCTCTTTTTAACAATTCTACTGTATAATCTGTAGAACGTCTTAGCATTTCTGACACACCAATAAACAAAGGTTTATTATCTTCTATAATACATCCTAAAGGAGAAATAGAAGATTCGCAAGAAGTAAAAGCATATAAAGCATCTATTGTTTTATCTGGCGATATTCCACTTGGCAAGTGCACTAATATTTCTACATCTGCTGCAGTATTGTCTTCTATTTTTTTAATTTTTATCTTTCCTTTTTCATTCGCTTTAAGGATAGATTCTATTAAAGAAGAAGTGTTAGTGCCGTATGGTATTTCGCTGATTACAAGTGTTTTACTGTCGTATTGCGCTATTTTAGCACGAACTCTAATTTTACCACCTCGTAAACCATCATTATAATTACTAACATCAATTATACCTGAGGTTAAAAAATCTGGAAATATTTTAAATCTAGAACCTTTAAGATGTTTAATAGATGCATCAATAAGTTCGTTAAAATTATGAGGCAGTACTTTTGTGGATAAACCTACGGCAATACCTTCTGCTCCTTGTGCTAATAATAGTGGAAATTTTACTGGAAGGTTTACCGGTTCTTTTTTTCTACCATCATAAGATAATTGCCATTCTGTAATTTTTGGACTAAAGACAACTTCTAATCCAAATTTAGAAAGACGCGCCTCTATATATCTTGATGCAGCAGCTCTATCACCTGTTAATATGTTTCCCCAGTTACCTTGGGTATCAATAAGTAAGTTTTTTTGCCCAATTTGTACCATGGCATCTGCAATACTAGCATCACCATGTGGGTGATATTGCATAGTATGCCCTACTACATTAGCCACTTTATTATAACGCCCATCATCTAACTCTTTTAAGGCATGAAGAATTCTTCTTTGTACCGGTTTAAAACCATCTTCTATTGCTGGTACTGCACGTTCTAAAATTACATAAGAAGCATAATCTAAAAACCAATCTTTATACATCCCCGTTACCTTAGTTAAGGTATCTTGAGAATCGTTATTATTTTCTAAATGTTGTTCTTCGTTAAGGTCTTCATTCTCTTCCATAAAAGAAGATTCGTATTAGGTTGGTTATACTTATTTTTCTTCTACTAAATCAATCTCAACTTTAAGATTTTCAATAATAAATTTTTGCCTGTCTGGCGTGTTTTTACCCATGTAAAATTGTAATAAATTTTCTATAGACATTGCTTTATCTAGCATTACAGGCTCTAAGCGCATATCGTCTCCAATAAAATGCACAAATTCATCAGGAGAAATTTCTCCAAGACCCTTAAAACGGGTAATTTCTGGTTTTCCAGTTAGTTTATCTATAGCATTACGCCTTTCTTCCTCGCTATAACAATATATTGTTTCTTTCTTATTACGGACTCTAAAAAGAGGAGTTTGTAATATATACAAATGATTTTCTTTTATAAGCTCCGGAAAAAACTGTAAAAAGAAAGTAATTAATAGCAAACGAATATGCATTCCATCTACATCGGCATCGGTAGCAATTACAATATTATTATATCGTAAGTCTTCCATTGACTCTTCTATATTTAAAGCGGCTTGTAAAAGATTAAATTCTTCATTTTCATAAACCACCTTTTTTGTCATACCGTAAGAGTTTAAAGGTTTTCCCTTTAAACTAAAAACAGCTTGCGTATTAACATCTCTAGATTTTGTAATAGAACCAGAAGCAGAATCTCCCTCTGTAATAAACAACGTACTTTCTAAACACCTATCTTTTTTGGTATCTCCTAAATGTATACGACAATCTCTAAGCTTTTTGTTATGTAAACTAGCTTTTTTAGCACGGTCTTTTGCAAGTTTACGTATACCTGAAAGCTCTTTACGTTCTCTTTCTGCTTGTACAATTTTACGTTGTAAAAGCTCTGCTGTCTCGCTATTTTTATGCAGATAATTATCTAAATATTTACCAACAAAATCGTTAATATAAGTACGTACAGTAGGTAGATTACCACCCATATCTGTAGAACCAAGCTTTGTTTTTGTCTGACTTTCAAAAACAGGCTCCATTACTTTTATAGAAATAGCAGAAATAATAGATTTTCTTATGTCTGAAGCTTCATAACTTTTATTATAAAAGTCTCGCACTGTTTTTACAATTGCCTCTCTAAATGCTGCTTGGTGTGTTCCGCCTTGTGTAGTGTTCTGGCCATTTACAAAAGAGTGATACTCCTCGCTATACTGCGTTTTACTATGAGTAAGAGCTATTTCTATATCTTCTCCTTTTAAATGAATAACAGGATATAGCATATCCTCTACATTATTATTATCCTCTAAAAGGTCTTTTAAACCATTTTCTGAATGAAACTTTTCTCCATTAAAAACTATAGTTAAACCTGGATTTAAGTACACATAATTTTTAAGCATGCGTTCTACATACTCATTACGGTATTTATAGTTTTTAAAAATTAATTCATCTGGTGTAAAAGAAACCTTAGTTCCTTTTCTTTGAGAAGACTCTAAAGGTCCTTCTTCTGCAACTAAATTACCTTTACTAAACTCTGCTACTTTAATTTGATTTTGTCTAGAAGATTGCACTTTAAAAAAACTAGACAATGCATTAACTGCTTTTGTACCAACACCGTTTAAACCTACAGACTTCTTAAACGCACGAGAATCATATTTTCCTCCTGTATTCATTTTAGAAACCACATCCACAACTTTTCCTAAAGGAATACCACGACCATAATCTCTAACATTAACTACATTATCGCGTATAGATATTTCAATGGTTTTTCCGGCTCCCATAACAAATTCATCTATACAGTTGTCAATTACTTCTTTTAACAAAATATAGATACCATCATCTGCAGAAGAGCCATCACCCAATTTACCTATATACATACCAGGACGCATACGAATATGCTCTTTCCAATCTAAGGAGCGTATATTATCTTCGGTATATTGTGTGTTTTCTGCCATAAACTTGGGATTAATCGAAAGTGTTGCTAATATAACACGAGTTTAAAAAAAATAAAACCCTTAAGACTTAAAGTAATTAACAATAAACACTAATTTTTTGTTGATATACCTAAAAAACTACTAGAAATAATTAAATAATTATGTTTTTTTGATTTTTGAAACTATAGAAACGCCAAAAATAACCACTAAAATTCCAATTAGTTGAAGCCAACTAATTTGTTCTTCTAAAAAAACATATGCTAATATAATGGTAGATATTGGCCCTAAACTTCCAAAAATTGAAAATGTATTTGCCCCTAACTTACCTATAGCAGACGACACTAAAAAAGAAGGAACTACAGTACAAAACACAGCCATTAACACGCTTATTATATAAACTTCTTTTGGGTAGTTATAAAAGTCTAAATTCCCCTCTAAAACACAATGAACACATATACAAAAGGTAGATACAATCATTGCTTTAGCAGTAAAGTTAACAGCACCAAATTTGGGTATTAACCATCCGCTACCTACTATATAAGAAGCATAAGTTAAAGCACTTAAAAAAATTAAAAATGCCCCCCAATAAACAGACTCTCCCTCTAAACCAATTTCTTCCCAAAAAGTAATAAATACTCCTACATAAGTTACTAAAATTGCAAGTATTTGATTAAAGGATAATTTCTTTTTAAAAAAGAACCAGGAAATAATTACTACTAAAGTTGGATAAATAAATAAAATTATTCGTTCTAAACCAGCTTTTAAAAACTGTAGTCCCATAAAATCAAAGAGACTTGCTAAATAGTAACCCAAAAAACCAAAAAGAAAAAGCCACAAATAATCTTTAGCATCAATTTTTGAAACCTTTAATGGCTTGGTTTTTAATACGATTATCAAATAAAATGGAAGCGCAAAAAACATTCTAAAAAAGAGCAAGGTTAAATGATCAATATTATATGTATAGGCCATTTTAACCAAAACTGCTTTTGCAGAAAATAAAACTACCCCAAGTATGGCATACACAACACCTAAACTTGTACTAGAAACATTTTTTTTAATCATTATATAAAAATAATAGCGAACACTTACAGTATTCGCTATTCGTTTTTTAAAATACGATGGTCAACTAATAAAACCACCAAATATAAAATGTACTATACATTAAAACGGAAATGCATAACATCACCATCTTTTACGATATACTCTTTACCTTCAACACGCATTTTACCGGCTTCTTTTACCTTAGCTTCGCTACCGTAAGTAGCATAATCATCATAACCAATAACTTCTGCTCTAATAAAGCCTTTTTCAAAATCGGTATGAATAACTCCTGCAGCCTGTGGTGCAGTTGCTCCAACCGGAATTGTCCAAGCACGAACTTCTTTTTCTCCAGCAGTAAAATACGTTTCTAAACTTAGTAGTTTATATGCACCACGAATTAGTTTAGCAGAACCAGGTTCTTCCAAACCTAAATCTTCTAAAAACATTTGGCGCTCTTCATAAGTTTCTAACTCTGTAATATCTGCCTCTGTACCAACTGCTAAAACAATAACTTCTGCATTTTCTACAGCTACGTTTTCTTTTACTTTTTCTACATAAGCATTACCATTAACAGCTGCACCTTCATCTACATTACAAACATAAAGTACTGGTTTATCGGTAATAAATTGTAAAGGTTTTACAAATTCGATTCTATCCTCCTCGCTTATTTCTACAGCCCTTACAGATGTTCCTGCTTCTAAACCTGCTTTTATAGCGCTTAAAACAGCTTCTTCTTTTTGAGCATCTTTATTACCTGTTCTAGATGCTTTTTTTACTTTTTCTAATTTTTTATCTACAGTTTCTAAATCTTTCAACTGCAGTTCCATATCAATAGTTTCTTTGTCTCTTATAGGATCCACAGAACCATCTACATGTACAATATTATCGTTATCAAAACAACGCAATACATGAAGTATAGCATCTGTCTCTCTTATATTTCCTAAAAATTGATTTCCTAATCCTTCCCCTTTACTAGCTCCTTTTACTAAACCAGCAATATCCACTATTTCTACAGTTGCAGGTATTACCTTTTCAGGGTTTACTAATTCTTCTAATTTTTCTAATCTGGTATCTGGCACATTTACCACTCCAATATTTGGTTCAATTGTACAAAATGGAAAATTTGCACTTTGTGCCTTTGCATTAGACAAACAATTAAAAAGAGTTGATTTTCCTACGTTTGGTAGACCTACTATACCTGCTTTCATGTAAATTAATTTTTAAACGCTGCAAATATAGTTTTTACTTCTGTAATACATATTGATAAAATAAAGTATACGTATTTACTAATTTCTTATTTAAGCACTACAAATATTTATATTTCAACAAAACAAGTAGCTTTATTGAATAATATTCATTTTTTTTAAGACAAATATGTATATTTGATTACTAACTACTCAAAAACATATGGAAATTTCAACAGAAAAATCTTTGTGGTATTTATTTATTGAAGGTGATTTAAATGCTTTTTCAAGTTTATTTAAACATTTTTATCCTTCCCTATATAATTATGGTTTAAAAATATCTGGAAATACAGCAATAACGGAAGATACGTTACAAAGCTTTTTTGTTTATTTACATGAAAACAGACATTCTATTGGTAAAGTATCTAATGTAAAATCTTATTTATTTATTTCTTACAGAAGAGCCTTATTAAAAGGATTAACAAAAGAGCGTAAGTACACTAGTTATGACGATTCTACTATTGAAGAATCAAATTTCACCTTATCTATTGAAGAGTTAAGTACCAGACAAGAAGTTTTTAAACTAAAATCCTCTGTTCTTATTAAGCTATTAAACTCCTTATCCGCAAGAGAAAGAGAGGCTATTTATTTAAAGTATTATAGTTGTTTAAATACCAAAGAAATTTCTGAAGTAATGGATATTACTTACCAAAGTGTATTAAACACATTACAAAAGGCTTTTACTAAGCTAAGATCAAATACCCAGACCAATATTATTCAAAATATAATAACCACCAATTAAGGTAAAAAACACCTTACAAATAAATAAAGCCACCTAAAAAAGGTGGCTTTATTTATTTGTAAGGTATTGAAGTTTAAGAAAAGGTTAAAAAAAACTTAAAAAAATAGGGTATATAATTAAAACAAACATCTCTATATAAATGTAAAGCTAGCTAATGAAAAATAATGACCCACATTTTTTAGACGTTTTAATAAACGATTCTTCCTTTATTAATTGGTGTAAAAAGAGCAACCAAAATGATATTCAATACTGGGATTCTTGGATTTCTAAAAACACAGATAAAATTGAAACTGTTGAATTAGCTAAAGCAATAATATTAGGCATACGTTTTAAAGAAACAACTTTACCTAATACAAAAGTAGAATTAGAGCTACAAAAAACTTTAGCTTTAATTAACACTTCTAAAGCCCCCAAAAAAACTTTTAATTTAAAAAAACTAGTTCCTTATAGTATAGCAGCTTCTATTGTGCTTGTTTTAGGGTTACTAATAACGTTGCAACAATACAAAAGTAATTCTACAATAATTCATAAAACTGCTTTTGGTGAAATTATAAATTTATCTCTTCCAGACGGTACGTCTGTAATTTTAAATGGCAACTCTTCTATTAGTTACAACCAAGAAAATTCTAGAGATATAAATTTAACAGGAGAAGCATATTTTAAGGTAAAACCAATGCCTGCTAAAAAAGTGAAATTTTGGGTTACAACAAGTGATTTAAAAGTAGAAGTATACGGTACACAATTTCATGTAAACACAAGAGAAGAAAAAACGGATGTTGTTTTAGATGAAGGCTCAATACATTTAGTATTAGATAATGGAATTACCAAAGAGATGAGCCCTGGAGAACTAATATCATTCTCTAAAAGCACAAAAAACATAACTCATAAAAAAGTAAATTTAGAAGAGCATTATAGTTTCTGGAGAGATGGCACCTACATTTTTAATAACCAAACACTTAAAGAAGTTATGAAAAATATGGAACAAACCTATGGTATTCAGGTAAGTTTTGATAATAAAGAATTAGAAAGCAAACTAATATCTGGAGGTATTCCAAACCAAAACTTAAAAATTTGCTTAGCAGCCATAGAAAAATCTGCAGATATAAAAATAATTAAAAATGGTAACTCTATACATATTAAGTCTATTAACAATTTAAATAGTTCTAAATAATTACATGAAAAAAAATCAATTACATATTGTTTTCTTTTCATTGTTCCTTTTACTAGGAACAAATAAAATATTTGCTGCAGAAAAAAAAGCAGCAAATATTACGCTTGCAGAATTTTTAAATGACGTTAGTGCTAAATACGAAGTGTATTTTACCTATAACACAGCTCAAGTATCTAGCACAATACTAAATCCTGAAGAATATAATTTTCCTGTGTTAGATAGAATTATTTATAATCTAGAAAAAAACACTCGATTCAATTTTGAATATCTTGGAAATAAATACTATGCCGTTTATAAAAAAAAGACTAGAAGGGCTAAAATAAATAAGATTATAGCCAATTCTTTTACGCAAATAAATACAAATAAAACTCCAATAAAACTACAAAATAACGTACAAGGAACGGTAACTGACGATTCTGGTCAACCTTTAGCAGGTGTAAATATTATTGAAAAAGGAACATCAAACGGAACAACTACAGATTTTGATGGCCATTATACTATTAACTCCCCTAATGGTAGCACTTTAATATTTAGCTATATTGGATTTAACACCAAAGAAATTCTTGTTAATTCCTCAATTTTAAATGTTAGCTTAGTTGAAGGCATGTTATTAGATGCCGTACAAGTAGTAGGTTCTAGAAGTCCTAATAGAACAGCAACAGACACTCCCGTACCTGTTGACATTTTAGATGTTGCAGAAATAGCAAGCAGTACTGGTAAAGTTGAAATTAATGATATTTTGCAATATGCAGCACCTTCTTTTAACGCTACAAAACAATCTGGTTCTGATGGTGCAGACCATATAGTTCCGGCATCTTTAAGAGGGTTAGGCCCTGACCAAACATTGGTTTTAATTAACGGAAAAAGACGTCATCAATCCTCATTAGTAAATATTTTTGGCACAAGAGGTAGAGGGAATTCTGGTACAGATTTAAATGCAATACCTTCTTCTGCAATAAAAAGAATAGAAGTTTTAAGAGATGGAGCCTCTGCGCAATATGGTTCAGACGCAATAGCTGGTGTAATTAACATTGTACTAAAAAATAATACGGATGGTTTTACAGGAGGCATAACATTCGGAGCTAATAGCACTGCAATTGGTGGCGATTATGCGGAAGAAATTTTTAACACCCAAGATGGTTGGCAACCAGAACTTTACAATATTGAAGGCGAAAATAGATTAGACGGTAAAAGCAAAAAATTTGACGGCGAAACCGTTAAGTTAGATGCCAATTATGGTTTAGCACTAGGTGAAAATGGCGGTTATATAAATATTAGCACTGAATTTTTATCCAAAGAAAAAACACTTAGACCAAGTTACTCCTGGAGAAAAGGTTATGGTAGTGCCGGAATAGATGGTTTTAATGTAATGCTAAACACCTCTATACCTATTGATGAAAATACTGAAGTTTATGCATTCGGAGGCAGAAACTACAAAAACACCAATGCCAATGCTTTTTCTAGAAATAGTTTTGCTGATGGCGATAACAGAAGTGTCCCAAGTTTATACCCTGATGGATTTACACCTCAAATCACCTCTATTATAACAGATGTTTCGGCTTCTGTAGGTGTAAAACATACAACTAATAACCACTGGAATATCGATTTTAATAATACATACGGAAAAAATAATTTCCACTACTACATTAAAAATTCTAATAATGCGTCTTTAAAAGATGCCTCCCCAACAGATTTTGATGCTGGAGGGCATTTTCTTTCTATGAACACTACAGGATTAGATTTTAATAAATATTTTGAAGACGTAGCAGCTGGGCTAAATATTGCTTACGGTTTTGAATACAGAACCGAAAATTTTGGAATCTTTTCTGGTGAAGAAGCCTCTTATGCTTTATACGATGAAAATGGAGTTGCATTTACAAATCCTGCCACACAAAATGTTGCACAAGATAGTAATGGCGATAATTTACCTGGAGGCTCTCAAGGCTTTCCTGGCTACAGTCCATCAAATGAAGTAGATAGAAGTAGAACAAACTATGGTATATATGTAGATGCAGATTTAAATATTTCTGAAAAATTTATGCTAGGCGGTGCATTACGCTTTGAAAAATATAGTGATTTTGGAAATACATTTAATTTTAAACTAGCCAGCAGATATAAAATTGGCGATAATTTTGCACTTAGAGGTTCTGTTTCTTCTGGTTTTAGAGCTCCATCATTAGCGCAATTATATTACAACTTAGAATTTACAAATATTGTTTCTGGAGAATCAATCCCATCTTTATTATCTGCAAATAATAGTACAGTTACAAAAGCATTTGGCATAGAACAATTAAATGAAGAAAAAGCATTTAATACCAGTATAGGTTTTACATATAGCTATAGTGGTTTTTCTGCAACAGTAGACGCCTACTCTATTAATGTGGAAGACAGAATTATATTAACCGACAATTTTACAGACCAATCTATACTAGGTCCTTTAGGAGTAGAAACTGCCCAATTTTTTGCAAATGGTGTAGACACAAAAACAACAGGAGTAGATATAGTTTTAGGGTACAAAACAAGTATAAATGATATCTCTAAATTTAAAGTTGCCCTAATAGGAAATCTTAATAAGCTAGAAATTAAAGAAATTCATAATAACAACTTAAATGAATTTACCTTTTTTGGCCCATTATCTCAGGCATATTTAGAAGCTGCAGCCCCAGATTATAAATTTGGTTTAAATCTTGAGTTTACACACAAAAAATTTAGCACAAGCCTAAACTTTACACAATTTAGCGAAGTAATTCTACAAGATTTTCAATGGGTAGACACCCCTGCAACTACACAAGAAGAAGCAGATGCTTTATACCTTGTTGCAACTGATGTATACGAACCAGCATTAGTAACAGATTTAAGTTTTGGCTATAATTTTTCAGAAAATATAAAATTAAATATAGGAGCAAATAATCTATTTAACGTATATCCGACGGAGCAATATGATGGATGGACAGATCAAGGAGGGTTTTCAGATTCTGTACAAATGGGATCAGATGGTTTGTATCTATTTTCTAGACTTAATTTTAGTTTTTAAAACCCAGCTAACATATACGTAAACAAAAATTTATAAATAAGTATTTAAATTAATTTAAAACCCGAAAACAATTACTAATTAAACTCAATTTTTATGAACATGAAAAACAGAATGAACAAATTATTACTAGCCGCCTTAGTGCTTGGAGCCAGTAATGCGAACGCCGCATTTACGGTAGACAAAAGTAACGTTACGGTTACTAAATCTATTGTAGAAGTACAAAGCACAGTTACCGGTACAGTTACAGACGAAAGTGGTATTGCACTAGCTGGTGTTAACATTGTAGAAAAAGGTACTTCAAATGGTACCACTACAGATTTTGATGGTAACTACTCTATACAAGTAGCAGATGGTGCCACTTTAGTATTTAGTTACATTGGTTTTGGAACTGCACAAAAACAAGTTGCTGGGCAATCTACAATTAATGTTACTTTAAGCGAAGGTGTTAAACTAGAAGAATTTATTGTAGTTGGTTCTAGAACAGCTCCAAGAAGTAACACAGATACTCCTTTACCTGTTGATGTTGTTGGGGTAAAAGAATTAACATCTACTGGGCAGCCAACTTTTGATAAGGCATTACAGTACAGAATTCCATCATTTAACACAGTACAAACTCCTGTAAATGATGCAACTTCTTTACTAGATCCTTATGAAATTAGAAACATGGGACCAAGTAGAACATTAATATTAATTAATGGTAAACGTAAAAACTTAAGTGCACTTTTATATACGCAAACTTCTCCTGGTCGTGGAGAAACTGGAGCAGATATTTCTGCAATACCAACAGATGCAATTAAAAGAGTTGAAATCTTAAGAGATGGTGCATCTGCTCAATATGGTTCTGATGCAATTGCTGGTGTAATGAACATTATCTTAAAAAATTCTGCATCTGATGGTTCTGCTACATTACGTACTGGAATAACTTCAGAAGGAGATGGAGAAATGTTTGGAGTATCTTTAAACAATGGTAGTACTATTGGCGAAGACAAAGGTTTTGTAAATTATACGGTAGATTTATCTAAAGTAAATTTAGCAAATCGTCCAGGTACAGTAGACGCTGAAGGTGAAGCAACAGATTTTGGTGCAGATTTAGCTGATGTACAAGAATTTTTAAGTAGAAATCCAGATGCAAATAACATAAATGGTTCTCCTGAAACAGCAGCAGCTAAATTCTCTCTTAACTTAGGATATGATTTAAGCGAAAACACTCAATTATATGGTAACGCTGCTTACGTACACAAAACAGTAAATAGTTTTGCTAACTACAGAACTCCATATTGGAGAACTGTTGAAGATTTTCCTTACTTAGCAGACTTCTTCCCTGGCGACAATCCAAATAACGCTGGTGGTTACGATGGTTATTTACCAACTTTTGAAGGTTTACTTAGTGATTATAACGCTACTATAGGTTTTAAATCTGTTATTAACGATTGGAATCTTGATGTAAGCTTTACAACAGGTGGTAACTTACAAACGTATACTGTAAACAATTCTCATAACAGAAACATAG
Organism: uncultured Maribacter sp.; assembly: GCA_947504045.1. Lineage (GTDB taxonomy): Bacteria > Bacteroidota > Bacteroidia > Flavobacteriales > Flavobacteriaceae > Maribacter_B. Next base: position 90,996 of record CANNFY010000002.1, on the reverse strand, counting down.
TATACTCTCCTTCTACTTGGGTTGATGCAGATGGCGATGGTGTTGTTGACGATGGGGAAATTACTGAAGGTTCTGAATTATACAGAGAAAATTCTCAACAATCTTTTGATCCAGGAGGAACTCGTTTTTCTCATAATGTAGGTAACATTGATGTTTCTAGATTACTTTCTGACAAAGTTAGTATTGGTGTAGGTGCTGAGTTTAGAACAGAAACTTTTGAAATTATAGAAGGTGAATTAGCATCTTATGATGGTGGTGGAGCAGATTCATTTGCTGGAGCAGCACCTCAAAACTCTGGAAAATTTAACCGTTACAACATTGGTGGTTACTTAAGTTTAGATTATGATGTAACTGACGCTTTCTTATTAAGTGGAACAGTAAGAACAGAAAACTATTCTGATTTTGGTAACGCATTTGTATACAAATTTAGTACACGTTATAAATTTAGTGATGCACTTACTTTAAGAGGATCTTTATCTTCTGGATTTAGAGCTCCAACATTACACCAAATTTATACACAAAAAGCACAATATAGCTTTGTACCAGGACAAGGTATTCAAGTTGGTGGTTTAATAAACAATGTATCTACGCAAGCTAAATTATTAGGTATTCCTTCATTGGATGCTGAAACTTCTACTAACTTTACAATAGGTGTTGGTGGTAAAATTTCTAATAAATTTAGCTATACTATAGATTATTACAACATTGCTGTTGAAGACAGAATTGTTTTAGGAAATGAAATTGGTGGTAGTGGCGACCCTACTAACCCATTAGATCAACTTTTAGCAAATAACAACTTAAGTGATGTTAGTTTCTTTTCTAACGCTATAGATACTAAAACATCTGGTTTAGATGTTGTATTAGCGTATAAAGGTATTGAGTTAGGTTCTGGTAGTTTAGATATTAATTTATCTGGTAACTACACTATTCAAAATGAACGTGATGGAGATGTTAAAGACATCGATTTAGTTGCTAATTCAGGTCAGTCTGTAGTTAACCAAACACAAGAAGCATTATTCTTTACATCTAGACCACAAACAAAGTGGATTTTAGGAGTTAATTATGACATTAACAAATTTGGTTTCTCTTTAAACAACACTTATTTTGGTAAAACTAGCTTTTTCCAACAAGGTTTAAGTACAGATGCTAATGGTAACTTTAACTTAGGTACAGAATTTACTCCAAAAGTTGTTACTGATTTAGGAATTAACTTTAGCGCTACTGACAAACTTACTTTAGCACTTAATATTAACAACTTATTAAATGTATTACCAGAATGGGATTTTGTTTCTCAAAATGCTGCAGGTGATGCAATTTTAGCAGATGCTGCACTTACAAAAGAGCAATCTAACTTAATTACATTTAACCAAAGATATTCTCAAATGACTTATGATGGTTACCACTTTAGTCAATTAGGAACTATGTTTAATTTATCATTAAACTACAAGTTCTAAGAATTTAGATTAGTTTAAGTTTATTATTTAATTAGTAAGTAGAGCTGTTATCTTAATTGATAACAGCTCTTACTTTTTAATATGAGGTGTAAAAAAAGCCGAACTATTGTTATAGTTCGGCTTTTATATGTATTAATAAATAATACTATTTTTTATCCATCAGGGTGCATAAATTTTTGTTTCCCTAATAATACTTCTTCCGTTTCTTCATTGTCCTCATCAGGAATACAACAATCTACAGGACAAACAGCCGCACATTGTGGCTCTTCATGGAATCCCATACACTCTGTACACTTGTCTGGTGCTATATAATAAACCTCGTCACTTATTGGTTCTTGCGCTTCTTCTGCATTTACAGATTTACCATTTGGTAAAACAATATCTCCTTCTAAAGATGTTCCATCATTATATCGCCATTCATCTGCACCTTCATAAATAGCAGTGTTAGGGCACTCTGGCTCACATGCGCCACAGTTTATACATTCGTCTGTTATAATAATTGCCATAATATTCTTTTTCTTTATGTACTGAATTTAAGTACGCTTAATTTGTTTCAAAAACCCAGTATCTATACTTTTGTGCAAAGTTAGTACCAAATAAAATCTTTTACAAATATAATGATAGACCATAAGGTAAGACTAAAAGCTTTTGTTAAACTTGGAGTATTCTTTCAAGAGTTTTGTGAATATGTAAATAATAACGCTAATTCTTCAGAAAATGATATATCCTGGAAAGAAGATTTTTTACAAGTAGTAACCTCTGCTAAACATTATAACGGTTGGTTTACAAAAGACAACGTGCTTTTAAGCGTACAAAGTTGGGCTAATTTATTAACCGAAGAAAATCTAACTAAGTGGTTATCTAACTACAATTTAAGTAAAAACAAAAAAAAGACAGTTGCACTTGTATTAGCTGGCAACATACCTTTAGTTGGTTTTCATGATTTTTTAACCGTATTAATTACCGGAAACAAAACTTTAGTAAAACTATCTTCAAACGATAAGTTATTATTTAATTTTATTGGAAAGTATCTTACTTATGTAGAACCTACTTTTAAAGAAGATATAATTTTTACAGAGGAAAAATTAGAAAATTTTGATGCAGTAATAGCAACGGGTAGTAATAATACAGCACGTTATTTTGAACATTACTTTAGTAAAGGCCCTAATATTATTAGAAAAAACAGAAATTCTGTGGCAATTTTAACTGGAAAAGAAACCACAGAAGAGTTAACTGCCTTAGGAGATGACATTTTTATGTACTACGGTTTAGGTTGCAGAAGTGTTTCTAAACTTTATGTGCCAACTAATTATAATTTTGATGAATTTTATAAAGCCATTTATAAGTTTAGTTCAATAATTAATCAAAATAAATATGCGAATAATTATGACTATAACAAAGCAGTTTATTTAATGAGCGAATTTAAAATTTTAGATAATGGGTTTTTAATGCTTAAAGAAGACGCTAATTACGGATCTCCTATTGCGTCAATATTTTACGAGCATTATAACTCTACACAAGAACTAAAGCATAAACTAGAAGAAGAAAAAGACAATTTACAATGTATTGTTGCTAAAAATTTCTCTTCTAATGAAATTGGCTTTGGAAAAACACAAACGCCCGAATTATGGGATTATGCCGATCATATAGATACGGTAGAATTTCTTTTATCCATATAGTTTACTAACAAAATATATACAAAGCATAATTCTTAGTATTTTTATGCTCTTCAAAAAAATAAAAATGAAAAAACATAATTTTAGTGCAGGACCATGTATTTTACCAAAAGAAGTTTTATTACAAGCTTCAGAATCTGTAATGGATTTTAATGGTTCTGGTCTTTCTCTTATAGAAATTTCTCACCGTAGTAAAGATTTTGTTGCGGTTATAGAAAAAGCAAGAAGTTTAGCTCTTGAACTTTTAGGTTTAGAAGGCCAAGGTTATGAAGCGCTTTTTTTACAAGGTGGAGCTAGCACACAATTTTTAATGACAGCATATAACCTTCTAGAAAACAAAGCAGGATACTTAAATACCGGAACATGGAGCAGCAAGGCTATTAACGAAGCTAAACTTTTTGGTGATGTTATAGAAGTAGGCTCTTCTAAAGATGAGAATTTTAACTACATTCCAAAAGGATATACAGTTCCTGATGGGTTAGACTATCTTCATCTAACATCAAACAACACAATTTATGGAACTCAAATAAAAAAGTTTCCAAAAACAGACGCGCCATTAATTTGCGACATGAGTTCTGATATTTTTTCTAGACAATTAGATTTCTCACAGTTTGATTTAATTTATGCAGGTGCACAAAAAAATATGGGTCCAGCAGGAGCAACATTAGTTGTGGTTAAAAAAGATATTTTAGGAAAAGTATCTCGTAAAATTCCTTCTATGTTAGATTACCAAGTGCATATTTCTAAAGAAAGTATGTTTAACACCCCTTCTGTATTTGCGGTATATACATCTATGCTAACTTTAGAATGGTTAAAAAAATTAGGAGGTATTTCTGCTATTGAAGAAATTAATGATAAAAAAGCACAACTTTTATATTCTGAAATAGAATTAAACCCTGTTTTTACTGGTTATGCTAATAAAGCGGACCGTTCTACCATGAATGCTACATTTAATATTTCAGATGATAAATTAAAGCCCGAATTTGAAAAATTATTAGTAGAGGCTGGTATAAATGGATTAAATGGCCACCGTTCTGTTGGCGGTTATCGTGCTTCTATGTACAATGCTCTTAGCTTAGAAAGTGTTGGCATTTTAGTAGATGTAATGAGCGAAATGGAAAGAAAAGGATAGATTTTAGCCACAAAATACACACAATACTTTATGATAATATTAGCAAATGATGGCATTTCTGCTATTGGTATAGCTACTTTAGAAGATAACGGATTTAAAGTCTTAACAACTACCGTTGCACAAGAACAATTAGCAAATTACATAAACGAAAAAGAGGTTAGCGTTTTATTAGTACGTAGTACAACAAAAGTTACTAAAGAGCTTATAGACCAATGCTCCTCTTTGAAATTAATTGGTCGTGGCGGCATTGGTTTAGATAATATTGATGTTGGGTATGCTAACAAAAAAGGCATTAAAGTTATAAACACTCCAGAAGCGTCTTCTATTTCTGTTGCGGAACTTGTTTTTGCACACTTATTAAGTGGTTCTAGGTTTTTATATGATGCTAATAGAAATATGCCTTTAGAAGGGGATAGCAATTTTAAAAAATTAAAAAAAGGCTATGCTAAAGGAATAGAACTACGTGGAAAAACCATAGGAATAATTGGTTTTGGAAGAATAGGACAAGAAGTAGCTAAAATTGCAATAGCATTTGGCATGAAAGTTATTTATTATGATACTGAAATTGCTAAAAAAGACATAGAAATCAACTTTTTTGACAACCAAAGAGTAACATTTTCTTTAGAAGCCTCTACCAAAGACGAAGTTTTAAAAAATGCTGACTTTATAACATTGCATGTACCACACCAAAAAGAATATACCATAACTAAAAATGATTTTAGTAATATGAAAGATGGTGTTGGTATAATTAATACTGCACGTGGAGGCAGTATAGATGAGGTTGCTTTAGTTGCTGCTTTAGAAGGAAAAAAAGTGGCTTTTGCTGGTTTAGATGTTTTTGAATCGGAACCAAATCCTGAAATAAGAATATTAATGCACCCAAGTATTTCTTTATCCCCGCACATAGGAGGTTCAACAATAGAAGCGCAAGATAAAATTGGCATAGAACTTGCTAAACAAATAATAGAAATATTTAAAGCATAATCTTTAATTATTCTTTAAATTTAGTACATTGAAACATTAATTAAATTATCTATAAACATGTCAGGAATATTAGACTTATTAAACAGCCCAATGGGCAAACAATTAATTAGCGGAGTTGCAGGACAAACTGGACAATCTGAAAGTGGAACAGCAGGACTATTAAGTATGGCAATGCCAGTTCTTATGGGAGCAATGAAAAGAAATGCTTCTACACCAGAAGGTGCTCAAGGTCTTATGTCTGCCCTATCTAGCAAACACGATGGTAGTATATTAGAAAACCTTGGAGGTTTATTTGGCGGTGGTGTAGACCAATCTGTAATGGATGATGGTGCAGGAATTTTAGGACATATTCTTGGTGATAAACAACCACAAGTACAAAACGCTTTAAGTCAAAAATCTGGTATCGATGCTGGTAGTGTTGCTAGTATTTTAAAAGTAGCTGCACCTCTTTTAATGGGTGTTTTAGGGCAACAAGCTAAACAACAAAATGTTAGTGATGCTAATGGTTTAGGAAATGTTCTTGGAGGTTTATTAGGTGGTGGTAGTAATGCTGGCCAACAACAATCTTTAATTGAGTCTTTTTTAGATTCTGACGGTGATGGTAGTATTTTAGATGATGTTGCCGGAATGGTTCTTGGAGGTAACAATAGCAGCTCTTCAGGTTTAGGAGGTCTTTTAGGTGGCTTATTTGGAAAATAAAAAGTTACGCTTAATACAAATACAAAAAAATCCGAACAGCTTAATTGTTCGGATTTTTTTATTTTAAAAAGCTTGAGCTTTAAATAAATAGTGCGCTAAACTACATTAGTATCTTCCTTAGCTTTAAAAGGAGTAATTATTAAACGAGAAGCTTTATCAAAATTAATATAATTATACACCCAATTAAATAGTGTAACTACTTTGTTTCTAAAACCTACCAAAAATATTAAGTGAATAAACATCCATACAAACCAAGCAAAAAAGCCTCCAAAACGTAACTTATTAATATCTACTACTGCTTTATTACGACCAATTGTAGCCATAGATCCTTTATCAAAATATGTAAAAGGTTTTAAAGGTTTGTTATTATGAATAGCTAATAAATTTTTAGCAAGGTGTTTACCTTGTTGTATTGCCGGTTGAGCAACCATTGGATGACCTCTTTCATAATCTTTAGTCGCCATTAAAGCTATATCTCCAATTGCAAATACATTAGTAAACCCTTCAATTTGGTTATACTCATTTACTTTATACCTATTTGCCTGTTCTATTAAAGCATTTCCTTTTATACCATTAACAGGAGCTCCCGTAACTCCGGCAGACCAAACAAATGTTGCTGCTTTTAATTCTAAATCGGTATTGGTGGACACTATATGGTTTTCATAATTAGTAACAATGGTATTAAAGTGAATTTTAACCCCTAGCCTTTCTAAAAATTTCTTTGCATTTTTACTTGCCACTTTACTCATAGGAGGTAATACCCTATCTGCACCTTCAATTAAATGAATTTCCATTTCAGAAAAATCCATATCAGGGTAATCTATTGGTAAAACATTTTCTTTAAGCTCTGCAATTCCACCAGCAAGTTCTACTCCTGTTGGGCCACCGCCAACAATTACAAAATTCAAGAGTTCTTTTCGCAATTCTACATCAGGAGTAATTACTGCCTGTTCTAAATTTTCTAACATTAAACTACGTAATTTAAGAGCTTGTGGTACACTCTTCATACGCATAGCGTTTTTTTCTATTGTTTTATTTCCAAAAAAATTAGTTCTTGCTCCAGTTGCTATTACTAAATAATCATAAGTAATAGTTCCTTTTGTTGTTACAACTTCTTTTTGGTCTGTATGAATTTGTAATACTTCTGCCATTCTAAAAAAAGTATCCTTGCCTTTTTTTACAATTTTTCTTAAAGGATACGCTATTGCACCTGGCTCTAAAGACGAGGTAGATACTTGGTATAATAAGGGCTGAAAAGTATGGTAATTATGTCTATCTAAAAGTACAATTTGAAAATCTTGTTTAGTTACTAGTTCTTTAGCAATAGAAACACCTCCAAACCCTCCTCCTATAATTATTAACCTTGGTTTGTTTGTATTTGGTATATTTAATGTTACTTCCATAAAGTGTAATTAAAATTGTAGACTATAATTCCTCAACAAATATCTGATTTCCAAAGTTTAAAACCATAAAAATGTACTTTTCCTATAAAAAAGAGTAACTTTATTACAAATGAAAAAAACAGTCTACTTAATTTTTACTTTAATTATTAGTTTTACAATTGTGCTTACTAGTTGTAAAACTCCCAAAGAGAGCATTTCTATTTCTACAAATGAAAAAGAAATTTTTAATCAAAAAGAGAAAGACACTATTACAATTAGTAGTGATGAAACAGAATATGAAATTATTATTATAGAACCTGGATTTAACATTTGGTTACAAAGTACTGCAAGACAAAAAGGATTTTACTCTCAATCTTACATGGAATCTAGAAATAATATTTATGTAAATGAATGGAATAGAAGGGTTTTACAACCACAAAGGTTTGACCCTAATTTGTACGAAATGCAAATAAACTATGATGTTCATACAGATTATGGGTACGAGGTAAATTATAAATTATTTAATTACTTTATTTATTTTCAAAGAAAATACAATCAACGTCTTGGTCCTTTTATGCCTCGTATTTAAGAAGTATATTTGCATTCCATTTTATAAATTTATCCATGGAAAAGCTAAAGCAACGTTGGGGAATAGACTCTAATATTCAAATTATACTAATACTAATTGTTTTTTCTGTAACCGGTTCTTCTTCCGTTTTTTTAGCAAAGCCTTTTTTAGGAGCTATTGGCCTTGTTAGAGAATCTTTTTCTAGTGCTTGGTGGGGAGGAGCAATTTACGTAATCTTAAGAATTTTGGTAATTTTTCCTATTTACCAAGTATTATTGGTTGCTTTTGGATGGTTATTTGGCCAATTTAAGTTTTTCTGGAATTTTGAAAAAAAGATGTTATCTAGATTAGGGTTAGGTTTTTTGTTTAAATAAATTATTTATTTTTCCTTCTAAACCCAAAAAATAACTGTGACACAAAATTAGTTGGCAATTTATCATCCTCTAAAAAGCCTAATTTAATGGTTCCGCTATCTTCTGGAATATAATTTGTTTTAAAAATATAATCCCACAAACTTAAGCTAATTCCGAAATTTACACCGTATTTACCTTCTGGTATTGTGTAAGCATGATGGTACAAATGCATTACAGGATTATTAAGAATATATTTTAAAGGCCCCCAAGTAATTTTTATATTAGAATGGTTTAAATGTCCAATAGTAATTGCTAAAAAATGTACCATAAAAGCCTGTTCTGGCTCAAAACCTCCAAGTAGCATTACTCCTAATGTTTTTAAAGGTTTATATAAAATATTTTCCATCCAATGGTAGCGTAAATGAGCGGCAAAACCCATTTCTTTTACACTATGGTGTATTTTATGAAATTCCCATAACACAGGAAATTTATGCAAGAGTAAATGTGTAAACCATTGCACAAAATCTAAAACAACAAAAAATAACAGCAATTGCCCCCAAACGGGTAACGCTTTTAAATTGATTATTGCTAAACTTGTTACTTCTATATTTAAATTTAAAAAAGCAACCTCTAATAGCTTATAAAATCCACTTATAATAATAGAAAACACAAAGAAGTTAAAATACATATAAAAGGCATCTAGCCAAAAATCTTTTCTAAATATAGATTGATTTTTACGCCAGGGAAAAATAATTTCTAATCCCCAAACTATAAGTGAGATTATAAATAAACCCCAAAAATAATTATGATACCAAGTAACTTTAAAAAGAATAGAGTTCCATGTCCACTCTAAATTACCTATTAAGGCACTAATAAAAGCATCTATATATGTACTCATGCTTAACGTGTATAATTACCTTATAAAATTACAATATATAGTAATTTGTTTTTGTAACTTTTATTACAATATAGAAGAAAATAAGCCCGAATTTAATCTAGATTAAAAGTGTTTTTATATTTAGATGTTTTAAAAACATTAGTGTATAACCACATTATAGTAAATGTTGGCACTACATCTAGACCTGGAATAATTTCTTCGATAAAAGAAACAACTCCTGCAATTTTACCTATTTTTCCTTTATAAAGTCTTGTCATTAACCAAGCAGATATTGGCGCCCAAATAACATCAGAAAAATCGCCCAAAAAAGGAACTGCAAATGATAACATTCCAATACCATCAAACAGAAGGCTTAGTAAAAGTTGTTTTATTTTTTTATTTGATTTAGTAGGCATATAAATATTTTAGTGTTTACAAACTTACTAAAGCAACAAAGATGCCAAATTTAAGATAAATCAGAACTTATAAGCTTAAGAAACTCATTTCTAGTTTCTTGCTTTTCAAACTGGCCTCTAAAACCAGATGTAGTTGTTACAGAATTTTGTTTTTGTACACCACGCATCATCATACACATGTGAGAAGCCTCAATAACTACTGCAACACCTTGTGGTTTTAAGGTATTATTTATACACTCTAAAATATCATGAGTTAATCTTTCTTGCACTTGTAGTCGTCTAGCAAAAACATCCACAATTCTAGGAATTTTGCTTAAACCTACAATATGACCGTTAGGAATATAAGCAATGTGTGCTTTTCCAAAAAAAGGCAACATATGGTGTTCACATAAAGAATATAGTTCTATATCTTTAATAATAACCATATCATCATAATCTTCTTTAAACATTGCTCCTTTTAATATTTCTACAGGATCTAAATCGTACCCTTGTGTAAGAAACATCATTGCTTTTGCAGCTCTTTCGGGAGTTTTAACCAAACCCTCTCTAGTAACATCTTCTCCTACTCCGTTTAAGATAGAAGCATATTTTTCTTTTACCTCACTAGCTATTTCTTGATCGTATTCTTCTAAATTTTTATATGATGACATGTTAAGTAATATGTTTAATTATGCAAATATACCTATTCTATTATTTCTTTGTATTTATTTGTAATAGCGTACTATTTACAAAATACTATAAGCTTGGTCTTTATTTTTTATAAAAATTACAATACATTAAATATAAAAGCATATTTGCATTGGTTATTACTATATTTTGCCATGTCGGTCCTAATGTTTACTTTCATCTTTTAAAAAAAAAATGTAGATGATAAAGGCTTCCAATATTCAGAAATCTTACGGAGAACTTCAAGTATTAAAAGGGGTAAATTTACATATTAAAAAAAGTGAAGTAATATCTATTGTTGGGCAATCTGGCGCAGGAAAAACTACTTTATTACAAATTTTAGGAACCTTAGATGTTCTTTCTAATAAAGAAAATAGTAGTCTTTTTATAAATGATATAGATGTTACAAATTTAAACGACAAAGAACTTGCTAAATTTAGAAATGAACATATTGGCTTTATTTTTCAATTTCACCAATTACTTCCTGAATTTACAGCATTAGAAAATGTTTGCATACCTGCTTTTATAAAAAAAACCAATAAAACTGAGGCTGAGAATAAAGCAAAAGAGTTACTAGATTTTTTAGGTTTATCTCACCGTTACCATCATAAACCAAATGAGTTATCTGGAGGAGAGCAGCAAAGAGTAGCTGTTGCAAGAGCCCTTATTAATAACCCGTCTATTATTTTTGCAGATGAACCTAGTGGAAATTTAGATTCTGAAAGTGCTGATAACTTGCATAAATTATTTTTTGATTTAAGAGAAAAATTCGGACAAACTTTTGTTATTGTAACCCATAATGATGAACTAGCAAATTTAGCGGATAGAAAACTAGTTATGGTAGATGGAAACTTTACCCAAAAAGAAGAAATTTAGAACTAGAAATACGCATTTACCACACTTAATAAATGACAAAAAAAGAGTTAAAAGACTTTTTAGATATTAAAGTTGAGCAATACAACCGACCAGAATTTATAGAAAGTGACCCAATACAAATTCCTCATACATTTTCTAAAAAAGAAGATATAGAAATTAGTGCTTTTTTAACCGCAACTATAGCTTGGGGAAATAGAAAAAGTATTATTAAAAATGCTCATGAAATGATGCGTATTATGGGAGACTCTCCTTATAATTTTGTAATGCACCACACACAAGAAGATTTAGAAGGCTTTAATTCTTTTGTACATAGAACCTTTAATAGTGTAGACATTATGTTTTTTATTAAAAGTCTTCAAAATATTTATAAAAACCATGGCGGTCTAGAAACTGTTTTTAAAAATCATATTTCTAAAAACTCTTTACAACCAGCTATTTCTAGTTTTAAGTCTATTTTTTTTGAACTACCGCACCCGAAAAGAACCACCAAACACGTATCTGACCCACTTAAAGGTTCTGCTGCAAAACGTATAAATATGTTTTTACGGTGGATGGTTAGAGATGCCTCTACAGGTGTAGATTTTGGAATATGGAAAACCATACCCACAGCAAGTTTATCGTGTCCTTTAGATGTACATTCTGGTAATGTTGCTAGAAAATTAAAGCTTTTAAAACGAAAACAAAATGATGCTAAAGCACTTTTAGAATTAGACACCTCTTTACGTAAATTAGACCCAATAGACCCTGTAAAATATGATTTTGCATTATTTGGGCTTGGGGTATTTGAAAAATTTTAAACCCAAAACGGCATATTCTACACTTAATTTGTATTTCTATCCTTTAAGAGAATACTATTCGTTTTCTAATAACAAATTCAACAATACTTCTCTTAACAAACTTATTTCTATAGCCGAATCTATATCGTCTAACGATGTTATTTCAGCAGCTTCTAAAAGTGTAAAAACCGCAGTAAAAGAATCATTATTTAGGGCTAAAACAGTACTAAAATCTTCTATTTCTAAAAGAGTATCAAACAAATTTGTTATTTCCAAAGCCTGTTGTAAAAGAGTAAAATCTGCATTTTCTTGTACTAATTCAGGTAAAGTAACATCACCAACATCTGGTGTTGCGCTTTGGGAGTTTGTTCCTAAAAACTCTTGCACTTCGGCAGGTATTAAAATTTTATCTATAATATGTACTACACCATTATTTGCATAAGTATCTAATGTTATAAAATTTGCATTAATATCAGAAGCATCACTTATTACAAAAGTATCTCCTGTTGCAATAAGCGCTATACTGTCACCACTTAATAAGGTTTCCTCATCTTGTTCTGTAAAGGAATCAGAACCTAATACTTTATTTAAACCATGGTACAATAGTATACGTTTAAGAATCTCTATTTCTAAAATATCATTAAAATCATCAAAACTATTATAATCGTCTCCTAATAATACAAATAGTTCTTCTATTGCAACATTTGTTGGCGCAAATAAGGTGTATGCCCCTTCATTAGAAAATTCCGTTTCTAAACCAGCTTTTACAATTGCTTCTTTTAATAAAGATAAATTGTCATTCGCTTCTATGGTTTCAATAATTGTAATAGATAGTTCTGTTAGATTATCTTCTACAATAATTTCTTCTGTTACCTCCTCCTCTATTGTTTCTTCAGACAAAATATCATCTACAATAGTCTCTTCTTCTGTATTCATTTCAAAAGTGCTACTATCATCATTAGAGCAAGAAAATATAGTGATAACAAAAAGTAATAAAAATAAATATTTAATTAATTGTGGCATGGTTTTCATCTTATGGTTTGCTGTTCTTTTATAAAAGTTTAAAAATAAATCTTCTAAAAACTAAATGGTTAAACTCACTCTTAAGACTAGGTTAATTATATTTTAATCATTTCAACCTATAATTAAAGTAATTAATTTAAAAATAACACATAATTAACTGAAAAACAATGTTTTAAACGCACAAACACACTACTTAGAATTAATCTAATTAATAACATTATAATAATATTTTTAACCTTTAAAATAGGTAATAAAAATATTTAGGTAAGACTATCTTAAAACTCTACTTCTAGTTTTACAAAAGAAAAATAACCCAATTACAAACACATTAATGAAAATGAAAAAAATTACAAGTGTATTACTTTTAGCAGGATTAGTTTCGGCTACTTCATGTGACAAATTAGACGATTTTACAGGAGGAAACGGCGGTTCTGAAGAAGAACAAGGCGTTACGTTAAAAAACCACTCTAACGTACCTTCTTACTTTAAAATGGATCCTGCATTTAGCAATGTAGAAGTGTATTCTTTATTAAGTTCTGGTGATGTTTTACCTGATTCTCCAGACTTTGTTTACGGTTCTTTAGCAGATGGCGCTGGTCTTTTAAAAGAAGTAGATGGTAGTTTTACTCTAATAAACAATTTAGAAGGAGATTACTCTATTGCTAGAATAGCTTTTGACAAAACCTTTAAACCAGTTAGTGGAGAATACATTTTAAATGCAGAAGCTACTGCTTATACTGCACAATGTTCTGGTTCTTTAATTACTCCAGAAGAACATGGTTTTGGACCAACATATTTATCTGGTGGAGAATGGGGTGGATCCTCTAAAGGTGTTTTTGCAACTGATCCTTACAAGAGTGCTTCAAATGCATCTGTAGCTACATTATTACCAGCATTAGGTGGTTGGTCTACAGAAAATGCTGTAGCAATAGGAAAAGATGCTTTTCCTGGTAAAACCGTAATATTTATTGGTGATGACCATTCTGACAACGAAGTTCCTTCTGGTCAATTAGGAATGTATGTATCTGACCAAGGAGACCTAAACAATGGTAAATTATATACTTTAAGTGTTCCAAATATTGATTATGAAATGGGAATGATTGAAGGTGAAACTTACGAAGCAGAATTCATTGAAATGGAAGAAAGAGATATCGACCTTTTAGATGCTGAAGCTAAAGAAAAAGGTGCAATGGGATTCTCTAGATTAGAAGATATTGACTGGAGAAGAGGTATTGCAGCAAACCAAAGAGAAATTTACTTAACAGTAACAGGAAGACAAAGAGATGCTCTTGTAGGTAAAGGAACTATCTACGGTAGAGTTTACAAAGTAGTTTTAGATGAAGAAGACCCTACAAAAGCAACTATTTCTTGTGTATTAGATGGCGATAAATTAGATGGCAAAGCAAAAGCTTTCCATAGCCCAGATAATATTGTGGTTACAGAAAACTATGCTTACATTCAAGAAGATCCTAACGGATACCCTGATACTGCAGATAAAGCTCATTTTGCACAAGTGTACCAATACAACTTAAATACAGGAGAATTAAAAACAGTTTTAGAATGTGATCAAGAAACAGCTGCTGCAAATGGAGTTGGTTCTGTAGATAACAACTGGGAAATTACTGGTATGATTGATGTTTCTGAAACTATTGGTGTGGATGATTCTTTTATAATGATTACTCAAAACCACGGTTGGGTTCCTGAAGATGGTACTTCTTTTACAGATCCTTTAGCTAACTCTAGACCAGATGCTTTTAAAGAAGGTAGCCAGTTATTTTTACTTAAAGGTTTAGCTAACTAATTATTTTTGAATGATTAAGCGTTTAAAAAAACAAATAGAAAAAGGGGGTTATGTTTACATAAGCCTCTTTATTTTATCTATTACATCATGTAATCAGATAAAAAAAGAAACTAAAGAAGCTCCATTAAATTTAGGGAAAAAACTTCAAGAAAATTATATAGCCAAAATAATTACTTGTCAAATATATTTAGATAGTTTATCTAAAAGTAATTCTAAGCAAGATTTAAAAAAACACTATTTAAGTGCCAGAAGAATTTTTAAACAAGCAGAGCCAATGATGGCTTTTATTGATGCTGAAAATTATAAATTCCTTAATGCTCCAAATATTTTAAAAATAGAAGAAGAAGATGCCACCAACATAAAAATAATGTCTCCTAAAAGTTTTCAGGTATTAGAAGAATCTATTTATACAGAAGAACCTCTTGATACTACAAAAATTAAAGAAACTTCTAAATTAATTTACCATAGGTTACGTCTTCTTGAAAAAAATACAAGAATAAATTATTTTAAAGAACACCATATTTTATGGTTACTTAGAGATGCAGTATTAAGAGTTTCCCAAACCGGAATTACTGGTTTTGATTCTCCTGTATTAGAACAATCTTTATCTGAAGCTCAAGAAGTTTATACTACGTTAAAAGAGTATTTACATATTTTAGAAGGGGAATTTAAAGACAAAGAACTTTATAACAATTGGATAGCTGAGTTTAATGCTACTATAAAAAGTTTAGAAAATAAAAATTTTAATTCTTTTGATAGGTATAGTTTTATAAAAAACCACACCCATAAACAAATAGAATTATTTAATGAAACCATACTAGATTGGGATGCCAAATTCCCATTTACACTAGCTATAGAAAATAATGCTCCTTCCTTATTTTCTGAACAAACTTTTAATCCTAAATACTTTTCGGACAACAGAAATATTGGCTTTTCTAAAGATATTGTTGCTCTTGGCAAAAATTTATTTAATGACAAAAAATTATCTAAAGAAGGCACTATGAGCTGTGCAACTTGCCATAATAAAGCAAAAGCATTTACAGATGGTTTACCTAAAGCAAAGGGGCAATCACGAAATAGTCCCACTTTAACCTATGCTTCTTTACAACAAAGCTTTTTTTACGATAATAGAGCTGGTAGTTTAGAAGGACAAATAGTTTCTGTAGTAAAAAATGATTCTGAATTTCATACAGATCTAAACACCTTAAAAACAGCAGTTGCCGAAAATCCAAAATACAAACAACAGTTTGATAGTATTTTTAAAGGAAAAATAACCGACTACAATATACGTAATGCCATTGCTGAGTATATAAGAACCCTAAATACTTTTAGTTCTAAATTTGATAAAAACATTAACAATATAGAAACTACATTAACTCCCAAAGAAATTAATGGTTTTAATGTATTTATGGGAAAAGGAAAATGCGCTACTTGCCATTTTGCACCTGTATTTAACGGTACCGTACCTACTTTATATAAAGATACAGAGTTAGAGCTTTTAGGTGTTCCATTAAAAAATGACACTATAAATGCTATTGTAGATACCGACTTAGGAAGGTTTAACGTACTTAAAACAAAAGAAAGAAAACACTTTTTTAAAACTCCAACAATTAGAAATATAGATCTAACGGCTCCATATATGCATAATGGTATTTATACAACTTTAGAAGAAGTTGTAGATTTTTATAATCGTGGTGGCGGAGCTGGTATTGGAATAGATTTAGAACTACAAACTCTACCTCCTACTCCATTAAACCTAACGGACACAGAAAAAGAAGACCTTATTCTTTTTATGAAAACCCTTACCGACCAAACTTTTATAACCCTATAAAATAATACAAAAGCTGGTATTTAAAAACCGTAATAAATACCAGCTTTACTATTCCACTATTTATATTATAAGAATAACCTTATCTTAGGGGTTTAATTTCTTTATATAAAACATGGAACCAAAAGCCTTTTTAAAAACTTTAAACTTTTTACACCTTTCTTTAGTAATTGGTTTAACCCTTTTTGCAGTTATTGCATACTCTAATACTTCAGAAATAACAACAAAACCAGAATCTAACAATCTTATTTTATATGCTGTTCCAATACTTGGTATTCTAGGTTATTTTGGAAGTCAATATTTTACTAAAAAAAAGCTATCTAGCATAACTCCTAATCTAGCATTTCAAGAAAAATTAAAAAAGTATAAAATGGCTTCTCATATAAAATTTATGATAATTGAATTTCCTGCAATTTTTGCCTTATTTGCATTTTATACCACAAGTAATGCATTACCTTTAGTAATTGCTGTATCTTTAATAGCATACCTTTATTCGCAAAAACCAACTTTAAATAAAATAAAAAGTGAAATACATTTAAGCCAAGAAGAAACCAAAGCTTTAGAATCATGAAAAACTATAAAATACTTATTATAATTATGTTAGCTTTTTTAGGGATAAATAAAATTAAAGCACAAGATTGGCCAGATTTACAACACTTTCAAAAAGAAAATGCTACAATAAAACCACCTACAGAAAATGAAAATCGTGTAGTTTTTATGGGTAACTCCATTACCATTGGTTGGTTAAAAAAAAGACCCGATTTTTTTAAAAACAAACCGTACATTAATAGAGGTATTAGTGGGCAAACAACCCCTCAAATGTTACTTCGTTTTAGGCAAGATGTTGTTGCTTTACAACCAAAAGTAGTAGTTCTTTTAGCTGGCACAAATGATATTGCAGGTAACACCGGACCTTCATCATTAAATATGATACTAGATAATATTAAAGGAATGGCCGAAATAGCAAAAGCAAATAATATAAAAGTAATATTATCTTCTACGCTACCGGCTTATAAATATCCATGGAATCCGAAAATAGAACCTGCAGATAAGATTATTAGTTTAAATAAAATGATAGAGAAGTATGCCGCTAATTCTAATTGTATTTATTTAGATTATTATTCTGCTATGGTAGATGATAGAAAAGGTTTACCAAAAAAATATGCAAATGATGAAGTACACCCAACTGAAGAAGGTTATGCGGTTATGGAGCCATTGGTAGAAAATGCTATAAAAATGGCCTTAAAAAAATAATTTGAAAGAAATTACGCAAAAATGGGATACAATTATTATTGGTTCCGGAGCAGGTGGCCTAGCAGCTGCAATTTGTTTATCTAGAGCAGGACAAAAAGTTTTAGTATTAGAAAAGCATACCGTTCCAGGCGGTTGGTGCCATAGTTTTTATTTAAATGGACATAGGTTTACCCCTGGCGTACATTACATTGGCTTACTTGGAGAAGGAGAATCTACAAGTGATTTATATAAAGGCTTAGGTATTGCAAACGACCTTGTCTTTTTTAGAATGAATCCTGATGCATATGAACATTGCTGGATTGGTGACGAAAAATTTGATTACCCTTCTAACCTAGAAGATTTAAAAAATAGACTTTCTAAACGTTTCCCTAAAGAAAAAAAGAACATTGCCAAATATTTAACCTTAGTAAAAAATGTAAGTGAGCAAATATACTCACTCCCCTACATAAAAGGGTTTTGGCAAAAATTAACCACGCCATACCGCACAAGACATATGGGAAAATATGGTTTGTTTAGCCTTAAACGTGTTATTAATTGGCATATAAAAGACCCTTTACTTAAAAACATACTAAACATACAATGTGGAGACCACGGGCTACAACCTAAAAAAGCCGCTTTTCCTTTGCATTGTGCATTAATGAGTCATTATTTTAATGGTAGTTATTACCCTATGGGTGGCGGAGGTGCTTTAATAAAAGCAAAAACAAATGCATTAAAAAAGCATAACGGAACTATACGAACCAATACTGGAGTAAAAAAAATACTTACAAAAGAAGATGGTAAAGTAAAAAAAGCTATTGGGGTAGAATTAGAAAATGGAGAAAAACTGTATGCAACAAATATTATTTCAAACGCAGATCCAGGAATAACCTATTTAAAACTTATAGGAAAAGAAAACATAAGTAATAAACTTCAAAAAAAATTACTTAAAACCAAGTATTCTTGCACCTCATTAATGCTCTTTTTAACTGTAAATTTAGATGTTAAAAAAGCGGGCTTAGATTCTGGTAATATATGGTTAATGCCAGATAAAGATGCTGATGATTTTTATGATAAACTAATGACCGAAGACATCTTGAAAGAAGATGCTTTTGAAGGTATGTTTATTAGTTGTACCACATTAAAAGACCCATCTAGTTATAATGGAAAAGAACATTCTTTAGAAGTTATAACTTATATTAATTACAAAGCATTTGAGGCTTTTGAAAACGAAAATATAGAAAGATCAAAAGCATACCTAGATTTTAAAGAAAAACTAACTGAAAAAATGATTAAAGGTTTAGAAAAAGCTATTCCTAATATCAGAGAACATATTATACACCAAGAGTTAGGAACACCAATTACTAATGAGTATTATGTAAATAGTACTAGAGGTAATGTATATGGCACAGAAAAGAGTTTAAAACACATAGGACCATTTGCATATAAGCCAAAAAGCGAAATAAAAAATTTATATTTATGTGGCGCTAGTATTTTATCTCATGGCGTAGCCGGAGCAGCACATTCTGGAGTAGAAACAGCAAGCATTATTTTAGACTGCGAAGCAGATAGTTTAAGAGCTCCGCAACCAAACCAAGAGCTAACTATATTAGAAGCTGAAGACCACTCTAATTACCCAGAATGGCTTACTAAAAAAATATCTCATAGAAAAGCAAGAGCTAAAACTTTAACCTAACAAACAGATTAGAGGTTATTAAAACATCATAAAACTTTTAAGTATTTTTGCTAAACACATAATTTATAATTTATAGCTATATGAAAAAAATACTTTTTTCTACACTCGGGCTTTTTGTCGCCTGTAATACCTCACAAAAAACAATAACCGAAAATCAAACTAATAAAACTAAAGAAATAGATGTTACTACAATAGCCGCATCTATTACAGAAGATGAATTAAAAGAACACTTATACACTTATGCCTCTGATGAATTTGAAGGGAGAGAAACAGGACAAGTTGGGCAAAAAAAAGCAGTAGAATATTTAAAAAAAGAGTACGAAAAACTGGAAATACCTTCAGCTAAAAAAGATGGAAACTATTTTCAGAATGTAACCTTAACTTTAAATAATGTTCCTACCGGAAATATAATATATAATAATGCAGAATACGCTGTAGGAGACCATGTTTTAACCTTTAATGCTGTTGAAAATAATTTTGACGATATTACATATGTAGGTTATGGCATAGAAACCGATAGTTATTCTGATTATAATAATATTGATGTTACTAATAAAATTGTTTTGGTTAAAGCAGGAGAACCTTTAGACAAAAATGACAATTATATTATAACAGGATCTAAAGAAAAATCTGTTTGGAGTAATGCTTCTGAAGCAATTGGAAGAAAAATAAAAATTGCTTTAGACAAAGGCGCTAGTGCAATTTTATATTACGATGCTACTAGTTACTCAAGATTTCAAAAAAGATTTAACTACATGAGAGAAAACAAAAGTGGACGCATGGAAGTTAAAGAAACAAACAAAAAACAATTTAGCAGCTTATTTATCGACTCTTTTTTAGCAAAAAACATTTATCCAGAAATAGATACTAATAGTAGCACCAAGGTTATAAAAAAGCCTATAAATTTAAAAATTATAAGTGCAGACAATGATCTACAAACAGAAAATGTTGTTGCGGTATTAAAAGGCTCAGAAAAACCTGAAGAATACTTAGTAATATCGTCTCACCTAGATCATATAGGTGTTACACCTACAGGAGAAATTAATAACGGCGCAGATGATGATGGTTCTGGTACCGTTGCTCTATTAGAAATAGCTGAAGCATTTAAAAAGGCAGAAAAATTAGGACAAGCCCCTAAAAGGTCCATTGTTTTTTTACATGTTACTGGTGAAGAAAAAGGATTATTAGGCTCACAATATTATGCAGATATAGACCCTATTTTTCCTTTAGAAAATACCGTTGCGAACCTTAATGTTGATATGATAGGTAGAATTGACCCTAAAAGAGAAGGGAATCGAAATTATATTTATTTAATAGGTTCTGATAAACTTAGTACCGATTTACACAACCTATCTGAAGAAGTAAATAAAAAATATACTAATATAGAATTAGATTATACGTATAATGATGAAAACGATCCAAATCGTTTTTACTACCGTAGTGATCATTACAATTTTGCGAAAAATAATATTCCAATAATATTCTACTTCAACGGTACACATGATGATTATCATAGACCAACTGATACTCCTGACAAAATTAATTATGACCTTCTAGAAAACAGAACAAAATTAATTTTTTATACTGCTTGGGAAATTGCAAATAGAGAGCAACGTGTAGTTGTTGATCAAGTAGCAAATTAAAAATTTGCGCATAAAAAAAGCCTTATCTTTAAGATAAGGCTTTTGCTTTTTAGGGTGGAAGACGGGATTCGAACCCGCGACCCTCGGTACCACAAACCGATGCTCTAACCAGCTGAGCTACAACCACCATTTGTAAGCGACTGCAAAGGTAATTTTTTTTATTTAATCTATCAAAATAAACTAACCAAAAAAATAAATAAAAGCATTAGACATAATTATTAAAAAAACGTAACTTGTAGGAAATATGATTTTAGTTAATCAGTAAAATCAATTAAAAAATTATGCATAAACTTTTATTTATTTAACAAAGATCTTATAATGAATAACTTAAAATATTTTTTTAAGTCTCCCATATATCTAAATTCATTTCTTCTCTTTTTATTTTTTATTTTAAATTTTTCAACTATTTATTCTCAAAAAAGAAAAGACAGTCTTATTTCTTTAATTATAAAAAAAGAAAATAGCCCAAATTTTTCTAAAAAAGACACTTCTTATATTAATACACTGCAAAAATTAGCTTTTGAATATGAATTTTCTACCTCAGACACACTACTAACATTTTCTAAAAAAGCACTAGAATACAGTACATCTATTAATTATGAAAAAGGAAAAAGTTTAGCTTATTTTGGTATAAGTGCTTATTATTTAGAAAAAGGAAAAGATTCTCTTGTTCTTAATTACTTAAATAAATCAAAACAAATTGCAACTAAAAACAGAGATACCGTTTTACTTTTAAGAATCAGTAACTATTCCGCAATACAATATGATCATATAGGAGATAGTGCAAAATCATTAAAAGAATATTTAGAATCAGAAAAATTAGCCCTAAAATATAATAACAAAGTTATATTACTAACTATATATGAAAATATAGGTGTTACGTATAGCCATAAAAAACTATATGATAAAGCAATATTTTATTACAAGAAAGCTAAAAAAATAGCTTTAGAAATTAATGATGAAATGGGGATTGGCACTTCATCATGTAATTTAACAAGAGCCTATATTGGCACAAACAATTTAGAGTTAGCAAAAAAGAATATTGATCTTGGCATTAAAACAGTAACAGAATTAGAATTAGAAGACTGGGTTGGATACGCGTATAAATTAAAAGGCGACATTAATCTTAAAGAAGAAAAATATGATGATGCTTTATCATGGTATAAAAAAAGTGAAACAATACAACTTAAAACAAACTATGACATTGGTAAAATGGATTTGTTTAATTGTATTGCCAAAGTTTATGTAAAAAAAAATGAAATACATTTAGCTAAAGATTATGCTATAAAAGCCTGTAAACTAGCTAAAGAAATTAAGTATCCAAGAGGTATTTCAGATGCTTCAGAAACACTTTCTTCTATTTACGAAAAACTAAATGACCCGAGCAATGCATTAAAATACCATCACCTATTTAAAAAAATGTCCGATTCTGTTTCTAAAAGCGAACAACTAATTAGTATAACATTTATAGATATAGAAAACAAGCATAAAGAAGAACAAGAAGCTCTAATTAACAGTAATAATTTAGAGGTTAGCAAACAAAGGAAAATACTTTATTTCTTTTTAATTACAATTTTTATTTTAGCCATAATAGGTACTCTAATTATTCGAAATTTAAATACTCAAAAAAAATTAAGCGAAGCCTTAAAAATTAAAAATGAAACTTTAGTTTTTAGCGAAAAAGAGTTAATGAAAAACAATTTAACTAAAGACAAATTATTTTCTATTATTGGTCATGATCTAAGAGGTCCAATATTATCTTTAAAACAATTACTACAAGAAACGGAAGATGAAAAAGTAATAAAACGTTTTATTCCTAAATTAAAAAATGATGTAGAACATATACATTTTACATTAAACAATTTACTTATTTGGGGTAAAACTCAAATGAAGGGATTTAAGATTTTTCAAAAACAAATTAATTTACATACCATTGCTTCTAATAACATAAAATTATTTACTGATATTATTGAAAAAAAAGAGTTAAACATTCTTCTACAAATACCGGATAACAGTTATGCATTTGCAGATGAAGATCATATAGATTTAATTCTTAGAAATATATTAAACAATGCCATAAAATTTACTCCAAAAGGTGGTGTAATTACTATTTCTTCTAAACAAAATAATAATAGAATAGAAACCACCGTTGCAGACACCGGAAAAGGTATTTCTAAAAACGATATACATAAGATTTTTAACGACAATGAGCATTTTTCTACCTATGGTACGAATAACGAAAAAGGTACCGGCTTAGGATTATCTTTATGCAAAGAAATGATTGAATTAAACAAAGGTGAAATTTGGGTAAAAAGTGAAGAAAATATTGGAAGCTCATTTACTTTTACCCTTCCTACTTCTAAAAGTATTTAGAAAACTAAATTTCTAAATAGTATAAATCATCGATGAAATACATAGTTTAAAGGATAAAACACACAAAATTTAGTGTTTCACAACATTTTTTAGTAATAAGAGTGGCTTCAGAGTAAATTTATTTTCTTAATATATTAAGAAGCTATGATAAAAAACTGTCTTTTCTTATTAAGCAGTTTTCCCCAAACTTTAAACCGTAAATTAATATTTACAGGTCTATTCCTTTTTGCAATAGTTACAACTGCACAACAAACCGTACGTGATAGTTTAGAAAATGAAATAGCTCACATAAAAGTAAAATCAGACTTTACTACAAAAGACACGGTATATATTAACTTATTAAATAAGTTAGGTAGCGAGCTTAGGTACTATAACACGGATAGTTTATTGCAAGTATCACAAACCGCTTATGAATATAGTAGCAATATAAACTATAAAAGAGGTAAAATAAATTCTTTACTTGGTATAGGTACATATTACTCTGATCAAGGTTTTCATAAAAAAGGGATTCAATATTATGAACAAGCACTAGGTATAGCTAAAGAAATTAATTACACTAAAAAGATTTTAGAATCTCAAAACAATGTATCAGTTGAATATGCATATTTAGGAAACTATGCAAGGGCGCTTAGCGGATATTTAAAAGCCGAGGAATTAGCAAAAAAGGTAGATAACAAAAAAATGCTATCTATTATTAATGAGAATATTGCTAATCTTTATATAAGTCAAAAAGATTATAAGCAAGGTTTAGTTTTCTTTAAAAAAGTAAAAAAAATTAATGAAGAATTAAAAAATCCAATTTTTTCTGCAGAAACAATGAGCAACATGGCTTCTGCATATGCAGATATGGGAAACCTAGAATATGCAATGTTTAATATTAACCAGAGTATTGCAATATTTGAAAAAAAGAAAATTATGGATTGGCTAGCCTACGCCTATGAAATAAAAGGAAAGGTTTACTTAAAACAAGAAAAATACAAATGGTCTTTATATTGGTATCATCAAAGTGAAATGCTGCACGAATCTTTACAAGATGATAGAGGAAAAATAGACCTTTTAAATGGAATGTCTGAAGCGTACTTAGGACAAGAAAAAGATAGTATTTCTAAGGTATATGCACTAGGTGCTTTTAAATTGTCTAACAAATTACAATTTAAAGAAGGTATTCAAAAATGTGCAAAAACATTATATAAAATAAACAAGAATAAAGAGAATTATGCCAAAGCTCTTGTTTATCATGAACTTTATCAAAAAATTTCAGATACATTATCTAGAAATGAAAATCAAAAAAGTTTAACAATGCTTAAAACAAAAGTTGAGCATGAAAAACAAAAAGAAGAATTAATACTTGCAAATAATATTGCACTAGCCAAGCAAAAAAACTATGTTTATTATGCCTTAGCAATACTTTTAATTTTTATGATTATCACCTATATTATTAATAGGAATGAAAAAATTCAGAAAAAATTAAATTTAGAACTAAGTACCAAGAAAGACGACTTAGAAAAGAAAGAAATTAATCTTAGAGAAATTAACTCTACTAAAGATAAACTTTTTTCAATTATTGGGCATGATTTAAGAGGACCTATTGGCGCTTTTCAAGGCTTACTAAAACTATTTAATGACGGAGAAATTGGGAAAGAAGAATTTTTAAATTTTGTACCAAAATTAAAATCTGATATAGATCATATTTCCTTTACGTTAAACAATCTACTATCATGGGGGCAATCTCAAATGAATGGGTCAATATTAAAACCATCGGAGTTTTGCTTAGCACATTTAGTACAAGAAAATTTTAATTTACTTACAGAAAGTGCACAAAAAAAATCTATAAAACTTATAAATCAATTACCACCAAAAACATTTTCTTGGGCAGATAAAAACCAAATAGATATTGTTATTCGAAATTTAATAAGTAATGCTCTTAAATTTACGCCTGACAGTGGCTCTATAACAGTTGGTTGTATGCGAAAACCAAACTATTGGGAAATTTTTGTTAAAGACACAGGTGTTGGTATGAGTTTTGAAATGCAAGATGCAATTTTTAATAAAAATACCAATGTAACTACCTATGGTACAAACAATGAAAAAGGTACTGGTTTAGGCTTGTCTTTATGTAAAGAAATGGTGGTGAAAAATGGTGGCAAAATATGGGTTACAAGTACACAAGGAAAAGGTTCTTGTTTTTATTTTACTGTACCTAAAAATAAAGAAGAATATATGCGAATTGCTTAAATAATAGCATCTAGGTTATCTACACCTATAATTCTTTCTACAGTAAAACCTTCTGCGTAATTAACTCCTATTAGCCTTCCTAAATCTCTTGCTCTATACTCAACACTATCAAAAAAGTTTTTGCTAGTTATTGGTGTTTCTGGCTCTTTACTATTTGGATCATAAAATTGAGAAGCATAGGCTTTTATAGATTCCATTTTAACATCTACATACCCAGTAATATCAACTGCAAAATCTGGCTCTATATTTTTCCATTGAATATAATGGTATACATTTTTTGGTCTCCACGGGTTTTGTATAGTGTTTTCTATTGTAGTTTCTATTTTAACTAAACCACTTAAAAAACATGCATCGCTAACTAATTTACTTCCCTTACCGTGATCTATATGCCTATCATCTATAGCATTACATAAAACAATGTCTGGCTTATAAGTACGTATTTGTTTTATAATTTCTAATTGGTGTGCTTTATCATTTATAAAAAAACCATCTGCAAAAGCTAAATTAACTCGTACAGATACTCCTAATATTTCTCCTGCTTTTGTTGCTTCTTTATCTCTAATTTCTGCGGAACCTCTTGTTCCCAACTCCCCTCTTGTAAGGTCTACAATACCAACTTTTTTTCCGGCAGCTACTGCTTTAGCAATTGTACCGCCTGCTCCTAATTCTGCATCATCTGGGTGAGCTCCAAAAACTAAAATATCTAATTTCATTCTTAAAAGTTATTTTAATAGTAGTCGTTGTTATAGTAATACCTTTCTAGAAAGTAACATTAATTTTTTGAATAATTAGCTTTATATCTCCAATAACTTATTCCGCCTAAAACAAAAACTCCAAAAACTGTATAATAAATAAAGTCTGGCGTTATTACTTGATCCCCACTAGCATAACTATGTAAACCAACTAAATAAAAGTTTACTCCAAAATACGTCATCATAATACTACCAAAAGCAACAACACTTAAAAAGTTAAAAGTCCATTTTCCTCTTAATCCAGGAACTAACCTTGTATGTATAACAAAAGCATATACCATAATGGATACTAAAGCCCAAGTTTCTTTTGGATCCCAGCCCCAATAGCGACCCCAACTTTCATTTGCCCATTGACCGCCAAGAAAGTTTCCTATAGTAAGCATTATTAAACCTACGGTTAAAGCCATTTCATTAATAACTGTTAACTCTTGTAGATTAAGATCCATCTTTTTCTTATTCTTTTTATTGGTTAAAATTATGAGTAATAAAGATACAACCCCTAATATCATACCAACAGTTAAGGGACCATAACTACCAACAATTACAGCAACATGTATCATTAGCCAATAACTATCTAAAACTGGTTGTAAATTTGCTATAGAAGGATCTACCCAACTTTGGTGAGCAATCCATAATAACATAGAGGTTACAAAGGCGGAAGCGGCAATTGTCATATCATTTTTTCTACCTAACAATAAGCCCATTGCCATGGTTGCCCAAGATACATAAAGTATACTCTCGTAAGCATCACTCCAAGGTGCATGACCAGATATATACCAACGTAATATTAAGCCAGCTGTGTGCCATAAAAAGAAAATAATAATAATTCCTTTAAAAGCATAAATACCTATTTTCCATATTTCGCGGTCTTTAAATATTTGAAAAATTAATGTAAAAAACATTAACACACCTATTAATGCATAGTATTTATATAGTCTATTAAATATATTTAACTTATTATATATTACTTCAGTATTAACTTTTTGATCACTTGGTAAAACTTCTTCTCCGTGGTTTTTTTGATTTTGCTTAAATGCCTCTAATAATTTATCTGCATCAGCATAATTTCCAGTTTTAATGGCTTTAGACAAGGTCATTAAATAGTAAGGCACTGCGTTTTTAACAAAATTACCGTATAAAGAGTCTGCTATTTGATACTGCCCTCCCCTATACTCTACAGCAGATATCCACTTATTATTTTCATTATTTAATAAAGGAAAAATCTTTATAATTTGCCCACTTAAAGCTTGATTTAAAATACTAAGTCTAATATTAGCATCTTTAATATCTTGTTGAAATTTATTTGGATTTGTAGTACCCGTTGCTTCATTTAAAAAAGGTTCTAATTTATAATTTCCATTTGCATCAAAAAAATCTGTTGCTTTTACAAATTCTCTTCCTTTTTCTACTCCTATAGTTTTTCTAATACTATCGTTTTTTTTCTTCTTATCTACAGCAATAAACTCGGTATTATACCATACTGCCGGATTCATCATCATAGATAAAAATACTTGATCCGCATTTAACTCTTTGTAGCTATCTTTAAGACTAAGTTTTCTGAGTAATTCTGACGAAAACGTATTTATGGGTTTCATTCTACCACTTTCATCTTGTATTACTAGTTTTCCAAACTTTTCTGCGTGTTCTTCAGAAACCTTTGTTGCCATTATAACAGAGTCTATCTGAGCCGTGGTTGGTTTTACGCCATGGTTATGACCATCGTTGACACTATGCTCTTGGCCTAAAGTAGATATAGTAGTACTTAATAACAATACTAAACTTAATGCCACCTTTTTTGCTTTTAATTTATTTAATTTCTGAACCAAATCTCTAAATCTAGTTTTTCCAAAAAACATAGTTCCTAATAAACCTATATATAAAAGAGTATAACCTATGTAGGTAATCCAAGTTCCCCAAAAATCATGATTTACAGAAAGAATTGTTCCTTTTTCATCTGGATCAAAACTAGCTTGAAAAAAACGATACCCTTGGTGATCTAATACATTATTCATAAAAATTTTATAATCAAAAGGGCGTTCATCTTCAATGGTAACTTTACTCATAAAAGAAGCATATCCTTTTTCTGTACCTGGGTATTTTTCTGCTATAAAATCGTTTAATTTAATACTAAAAGGAAGCTCATAAATTTTAGACCCAAAAGCAAAAGCAAAATCTAATCCGCCAACTTTTATTTTATCCGAAAAGTTTGAAGTTCCTTTTCCTCCAAGAATTTTCTTTTCTACAACTTCTCCATTACTTTCTATTTTAAGTACCAATGCATCTTGGCTAGCTTTGGTTTTTTCCTCTTCTGGTAGAGGCACAATACCATAATCTCCTTGAATTATAGGGTCTGGAAAAACAAATTGCATTCCTGCAGTATTATATAAAGACCTTAATTGTAGGTCTTGCAAACTATCTTTTACAACAACACCTTGTTTTTGGTCTGCCATACGCATAAAACTTCCTTCAAAAGGAGAATTTATAGTATATGCCCCATCTTTTACAAAAATATTAATTGCTCCTTTGGTATTTTTATTTAATGCAAATAAAACGTTGTGTATACTAACTACTTTACCACTCTCTAAATAATGATCATGGCGCTGTCCGTTACCTGCTTCTACTACCTTTAAAAAATAATTTCCTGTAGAATTTGGCACTAATCCTTGTTTGGCTCCTTTTATAAAATCTACATACGATATTTTAAAGTCTTGTTTATTAAAATCTGCTTTCCATGGTAAATTAGATTTTAAAGCTTCGGGGGTTACAATTAAATCGTCTTCTAAAATTTTTCTTTTAGGTTCTCCATTAATTTCGCCATCTACAAATGCTGTTAAATAAGTTTTGTCGGAATAAAAAACTTTTTCGGAATTGCCTTCTCTTATAGGCATCATACCTTCAAAACTAATATATCTAGTTACAAATGCTCCTAAAATTATAAGTATCCAAGAAAGGTGTAGAATTAATACTGGCCATTTTTCTAATCTAAGAAGTTTATATCTATATATATTACCTACAAAATTAATCACAAAAAAGACCATTATAGCCTCAAACCATGTGGTGTTATAGATCCAAATTCTTGCTGTTTCTGTACTATACCAACTTTCTATAAAAGTACCAAAGGCCATTGCAGTTGCAAATGCAATAAAAAGAATCGCCATTAATCGAGTAGAAAAAAATATATTTTTAAATATGTTGGTCATTACAAAAAAGAGTTAGTTTTTCAGCCTATAAAAATACAGCCTTTTTGCGAGTATTATTTATAATACTTGTGTTAAATAAATTACAACATTTAACTATTTAAAAATATAGCTATTTAGGAGGGTTTCTTTTAATTATTAATACGCATATTTTAAAGTATAAAAGTAAATATATCCTTAATTTAGCACTATGCTACAAGTAGTTATTTTAGGAACAGGTAATATTGCTCAACATTTGTTTACTGCATTTAACAAGAACTCATCTGTTAATGTTTTACAAGTAGTAGGAAGAAATAGTAAAGCGCTCTTATACTTTAGCAGTACAAAAACCACTACAAATTTTTTAGATATTGCCACTGCAGATGTATATATTATTGCTGTTAATGATGATGCTATTGCAACTGTATCTCAACACCTTAAAAACAAAAAAGGGATTATTACACATACCTCTGGCAGTGTTTCTATGTTAGATTTATGTAATACAAAAAATAGAGGTGTTTTTTACCCATTACAAACCTTTACAAAAGGTGCTAAAGTTAATTTTAAAACAGTACCTATTTGTATTGAAGCAGAAAAGGAAAGTAGTAAAAACGTACTAAATAAGCTTGCCAATCTTATTTCTAATGCGGTATATGATGTAACTTCTAAAAAAAGAAAAGACTTACATTTAGCCGCTGTTTTTGTAAACAATTTTACAAATTATATGTATAGTATTGGTAACGATATTTGTAAAGAAGAAGATTTGCCTTTTGATTTACTTAGGCCGCTAATTTTAGAAACCGCTAACAAAGCCATGTTACTATCTCCAGAAGAAGCGCAAACTGGGCCTGCAAAACGTAAAGATAAAACTACAATAGAAGCACATTTACAATTAATTAAAGAGCCAAAAAACAAAGAAATATACGCTCTTTTAAGTAAAGCTATAGAAAATAAATATGGAAAAAAGTTATAAAGAATTATTAGTAAATATTACCACTTTTGTATTTGATGTAGATGGGGTATTTACAGACGGAAAAGTAATTGTAGATTCTACTGGAGAGTTACTGCGAGTAATGAATGTTAAAGATGGTTATGCCTTAAAAACTGCCATACAAAAAGGATACAATGTTTGTATTATTACAGGAGGTACTAATGAAGGTGTAAAAATAAGATTACAAGGGCTTGGTGTAACAGATATTTTTATGGGTGCACACCATAAAATAGACCCTATAAATACATATTTAAAAACTAAAAATATAGATCCTAAAAATGTTTTATATATGGGAGATGATATGCCAGACATTCCTCCTATGCAAAATGTAGGATTACCTACTTGCCCGCAAGATGCTATACCAGAAGTAAAAGCAATTTCTAAATACATTTCACATAAAAATGGTGGTAATGCATGTGTTAGAGATGTTATAGAACAAGTACTTAAATCTAGAGGAGATTGGTTTAACAATTTTAGTGCTGCAAACGATTAATATGCTTTTAGAAAAATTAGAACATTACAAATTAATACTTGCATCTGGATCCCCACGAAGGCAACAATTTTTTAAAGATTTACATATTCCATTTGAAGTACGCCTAAAAGATGTTGAAGAAATTTATCCGGAACACTTGACTGCCGAAGAAATATCCGATTATTTAGCAAAACTAAAAGCTTCTCCGCAAAAAAATAGTTTACAAGAAAAAGAAATTTTAATTACCTCAGACACTGTTGTTTGGCATAATAATGAATCTTTAGCAAAAGCAGCCAATGCGGAGGAAGCGTACGAAATGTTACGGAAATTATCTGGAAATTGGCATAAAGTAATTACATCTGTATGTTTTACTACTTCAACAAATCAAAAAATTGTAAACCATACTACCAAAGTAAAATTTAAAGACCTTACAGATTCTGAAATATGGTATTATATTAAAAACTATAAACCTTTTGATAAAGCAGGCGCATATGGTATTCAAGAATGGATTGGTCTTATAGCCATAGAAGAAATACAAGGCTCCTATACTAATGTGGTAGGCTTACCTACAGAACTAGTTTATAAAACTTTGTTACATATGATAAGTAATTACAATTATTAAGACTAAAGCTTATATAACTAGTATTTTATTTTTTAGTAATTTTAATTAAACGCAACTTTTATGACGACTTTCAGAAATATTTTTGGTATAACCGCAGTATTAATTCTATTATTAAGCTCCTGTAATAACGCTACATCCAACAAAAAAAAAGACTTAGCTATAGAAACCAACATACCTAAAATAGAAGTCAAAAAAGCTAAAACAAATATTTCAGAAGAGTTTAAAGAGTATTGGTACGCTGGTAAAGCAGAAATTACATCGTACCAACTTAGTCAAGCTCGTTATAATGAGCTAAAAGAAGGTACTGCCGTATTAATTTATGTTACAGAACCTTTTTTACCTAACAAACAAGTAAAAGCTGAAAAACAAAATAAAAGTGCAATTCCTGTTCTTAAACTTAATAGTACAAAAAAGTTCTTAACTGGCATTTATCCGTATTCTATTATGAGTAGTAGTTTTTATCCTGTTCATAATAATATGCATGCGTTAAAAGTTTCTTTTTCTGCACAAGAATGGTGCGGACACGTATATACGCAAATAAATAACAGAGAAAAATTTGAAGTAATGTCTCATTCTTATTTTGAAAATGATGCGGATCAAAATTTAACACTAAACAAAAATGTATTAGAAAATGAATTATGGAATAAAATAAGAATAGATCCCTCTACACTTCCTATTGGAGAATTACATATAATCCCTTCTATAGAATACACAAGATTATCTCATAAACCATTAAAAGCTTACAAGGCAATTACAAGCATAGAAAAAAAAGGGAATCGAAGTTTTTACTCCTTAAATTACCCAGAATTAGAAAGAAAATTAACTATTGAATTCAAAACCAATTTTCCATATACTATTGAGGGTTGGGTAGAAACATATTCTAGTGGATACGGAGGTAAGAAAAAAGTATTAACTTCAACTGCCAAAAAATTAAAAACAATTAAATCCCCGTATTGGAGCAAACATAACAATGCAGACAAGCATTTAAGAGATAGTTTAAAACTATAACCTAACGTATTAATGAATAATTATTTTTCTAAAAACCAAACAGAATTACTTGCCACATTAATAACTTTTTTAGTTTTTATTATTTTAAAAATAATAATAACCAAACTTGTAAAAAAAACTGGTGAGTCTAGTAAATTTATAGAAATACGAACAAACCTAGTTAACAGGTATATAACTATAATTTTATACATTATTCTAGCAGGTGTTTTTATCTTTATTTGGGGAGTAAATTTAAGAGAACTAGGCATAATTTTCTCTTCAATATTCACCATACTTGGTATTGCATTATTTGCACAATGGTCTATTTTAAGTAATTTATCCGCAGGAGTTATTCTGTTCTTTGCATATCCTTTTAAAATTGGTGATAAAGTACGAATATTAGATAATGATATTAATAGTGAAACACCTTATTTAATAGAAGATATTAAGGCTTTTCATGTAAGTTTACGTAAAGAAAGTGGCGAGTTATTGGTGTACCCAAATAGCTTAATGATGCAAAAAGCCGTAGCACTAATTGCATAAATACTATTTTTATCTGTTAAAGAAGTTTTAAAAAAAGTTTCTTGGCAACTAATCTTTATATCTTTGATAGCAATCAAAACCAAAAACCATGCTTCAAAGACTAGCAACTCAAGTACTAGCTTTATTATTTTGTTTAAATAGTTATTCCCAAGCTCCTAAAAAAAACACCTCTTCAGAAATATACCATTCTATAGAAAAGCTTAATTTTTTAGGAACAGCATTATATATTGCCGCGCATCCAGATGATGAAAACACAAGGCTAATTGCTTACTTATCTAATAAAGTAAAGGCTCGCACTGGGTATTTATCGTTAACTAGAGGAGATGGTGGACAAAATATTATAGGCTCAGAATTAAGAGAATTATTAGGGGTTTTACGAACACAAGAACTTTTAAAAGCCCGTAGTGTAGATGGTGGAGAACAGTTTTTTAGTAGAGCTAATGATTTTGGTTATTCAAAACACCCTGATGAAACATTACAAATTTGGGATAAAGAAGAAATTCTTGGAGACGTTGTAAGAACCATTAGAACGTTTAAACCAGATATTATAATAAATAGGTTTGATCATCGAAGCCCAGGAACAACCCATGGGCATCATACTTCTTCTGCTATGCTTAGCGTAGAAGCTTTTGATTTAGCTAATGATAAAAACGCCTATCCATTACAATTACAAAATACAGATACTTGGAAACCACAACGATTATTTTTTAACACCTCGTGGTGGTTTTACGGCAGTCAAGAAAAATTTGAAAAAGCAGATAAATCTAATTTACTAAATGTAGATATAGGCGTTTATTATCCAATGCTTGGAATATCAAATAACGAAATTGCTGCAATAGCTAGTAGCCAACATTTATGTCAAGGTTTTGGACGATTATCACAACGTGGATCCACACAAGAATATGTAGAATTATTAAAAGGAGATTTACCAAAAAATAAAAACGACTTGTTTGATGGTATAAACACCACATGGTCTAGAATAGATGGCGGTAAAGAAATAGGTGCTATATTAAATAAAGTAGAAAAAGAATTTAATTTTAAAAACCCTTCTGCACACATTCCTGACTTAGTAAAAGCGTACAACTTACTACAAAAAAGTAAAGACGAACATTGGAAAACATTAAAATCTTCAGAACTTAAGAAGATTATTAGCAATATAGCGGGTCTGTATGTAGAAGCTTTTGCGGCAAGTTCTAATGCAAATCCAGGGGAAACCATTCCTGTTACTATTGAAATTATTAATAGAAGCAACTCCCCCATTACCCTTAAAGAACTGCACTTACAAGAAGAAGGCGCAAAAAAGAAAAATATAGTTTTAAAAGAAAATATAAAAACAGAATTAAAACTAGATTTAACAATACCAGAAAAAACTACATATACTTCTCCTTATTGGTTAAATGAAAAAGGAACATTAGGAATGTATACCGTTTTAGACAAAAACTTACTAGGAAAACCCGAAACTCCTAGAGCTTTTAATGCAACTTATGTATTAGATTTTAATGGTTCTGCTATTACCTACACAAAACCAATAGTATTTAAACATGCCAAAAGAGACAAAGGAGAACTTTTTCAACCTTTTGAAATTGTACCAGAAGTAACGGCTAGCTTTAAAGATAAGGTTATCCTATTTGCCGATGAAAAATCTAAAGAAATTGCAATTCATATTAAGGCACATAAAAATAATATAGAAGGCTCCGTACAGTTATCACATTCTAAAGAATGGTCTGTAAATAAAGAAACAAAAACTTTTAAAATAGAAAAGAAAGGTGATGAACAAGTAATTAAATTTACTTTAACACCACCAGAAAACGAAAACGAAAGCTATATATCTCCAATAATTAAAATTAATGGGCAAAAAATTACTAAAGAGCTTGTAACTATTGCCTATGATCATATACCAACGCAAACTATACTATTACCATCTGAAGCAAAAGTAGTTCGTTTAAACATTAAAAAAGCTGGTGAAAATATTGGTTATATTATGGGAGCTGGTGATGAAGTTCCAAAAAACCTTCAACAAATAGGTTACATTGTACATACCATAAACCCTTCTGAAATTACAAAAAGTTCGTTACAAAAATTTGATGCCGTTGTAGTTGGTATACGTGCTTATAACGTTATTCCAGAATTAAAGTTTAAACAGCAATTTTTATTAGATTATGTTGCTCAAGGTGGCAATTTAATAATACAATATAACACAGCAGGGCGTTGGGATAGCCAGTTTGAAAACATTGCCCCATACCCTATTCAAATTTCTAGAGACCGTGTAACTAATGAAAATTCTGAAGTAAAAATACTAGCAAAAAATCATTCGGTAATAAATTTTCCAAATAAAATAACTCTT
Organism: uncultured Maribacter sp.; assembly: GCA_947504045.1. GTDB lineage: Bacteria > Bacteroidota > Bacteroidia > Flavobacteriales > Flavobacteriaceae > Maribacter_B. The sequence goes on along the minus strand of CANNFY010000002.1, from coordinate 55,418 downwards.
AACGATTTTAATGGCTGGGTACAAGAAAGAGGATTATACTTTCCTAATAAATGGTCTTCAGAATTTACTCCTATTTTACAAATGAAAGACCAAGGTGAAAGTGCTAAAAAAGGAAGTTTATTAGTTGCACCATATGGTAAAGGAAATTATATATATACAGGTTTAAGTTTCTTTAGAGAATTACCTGCTGGAGTTCCTGGCGCGTATAAATTATTCTCTAATCTTTTATCAATAGGTAAAGACAATATAGAAAAAACTACAAAGGTAAAAGGATGAAAAATAAAGTAAAAGAAACCTTTTGGAAAAAAGAATATACTTTGGTTCTAATACTTAACATAATCTATATTTTAATTTTTTACTATATAATGACATCTTTTTGCTAATGGGAACCTTAGACTGGATAATACTTAGCGGAACATTACTCTTTATTGTTTTTTATGGAGTTTGGAAAACAAAAGGAAGCACTAATGTAAATGATTACATACGTGGTGGAAACGAAGCTAAATGGTGGACAATAGGGCTTTCTGTAATGGCTACGCAAGCTAGCGCCATTACCTTTTTATCTACTCCCGGACAGGCTTTTCATGATGGTATGGGCTTTGTGCAATTCTATTTTGGATTACCACTTGCCATGATTATTATTTGCTTAGTTTTTATACCTCTTTATCATAAGATGAAGGTATATACGGCATACGAGTTTCTAGAAAATAGGTTCGACTTAAAAACAAGAACTCTAGCTGCTATATTATTTTTAATTCAACGTGGTTTAGCTGCTGGTATCACCATATTTGCACCTTCTATAATTTTATCTGCTGTTTTGGGTTGGCATTTAAGAACCTTAAATATAATAATTGGAAGCTTAGTAATAATTTATACCGTTTCTGGTGGTACAAAAGCAGTTAGCGTTACGCAAAAACAGCAAATGTTTATTATAATGTCTGGAATGTTTTTGGCTTTCTTTTTTATTTTGGACTATTTTCCTTCAGACATATCTTTTAGTAAAGCTTTAAAAATAGCTGGAGCAAATAATAAGTTAGATATTTTAGACTTTAGCTTTAACACAAAAAGTAGATATACGTTTTGGAGTGGAATAACAGGTGGACTTTTTTTAGCACTATCTTATTTTGGTACAGACCAAAGCCAAGTGCAACGGTATTTGTCAGGAAAATCGGTTAGAGAAAGTCAGTTAGGATTAGTGTTTAATGGAATATTTAAAATTCCAATGCAATTTTTTATTTTGTTAGTAGGTGTTATGGTTTTTGTTTTTTACCAATACAACCCAGCGCCTCTAAATTTTAATCCTTCTGCTACAGAAATGGTACTTAACTCTAAGTATAGTAACGAATATAAGTCCTTACAAAAAGAGCAAATTAAACTAGAAGCAGAAAAACATATAGCTCAAAACAAATTTTCTGTAGCAATAGATTTAAAAGAATATGCTGCAATTAAAGAAGCCAAAAAGCAAATTATTAGAATCAATCAAAAAGATGCTAATAACAGAAAACTTGCCAAACAAATTATTAAAAAAGCAGATAGCAGTTCTGAAACAAATGATAAAGATTATGTTTTTATCCATTTTATACTTAACAACCTACCAAAGGGTTTATTAGGTTTATTATTAGCGGTAATATTATCTGCAGCAATGTCATCTACTGCATCAGAGTTAAATGCACTTGGAACAATAACAGCATTAGACCTTTATAAAAGAAACAAAAAAAACAAAGCTAATGACAGCCACTATGTAAATGCGTCTAAATGGTTTACACTATTATGGGGAGTTATTGCTATACTAATTGCATGTGTTGCCAATTTATTTGATAATTTAATACAACTAGTAAATATTATTGGAAGTATTTTTTACGGTAATGTTCTAGGTATATTTTTACTAGCCTTCTTTTTTAAGTGGATAAGAGGTAATGCTGTATTTTTTGGTGCTATACTAACACAAATTATAGTTTGTGTTATTTATTATTACCTAATTCATATATACCCAGCTGGTCAAGAAAAATTAGGGTATTTATGGCTAAATTTTATTGGAGCTGCTCTGGTAATTTCTATTTCCTTTCTTTTTGAAGTAATACATAGAAATTTAAATAATACAACTAGTAAAACCCAATAAGAAGTATTACATTATAAGCAACATATTATTTCTTTTTAAGCATGGTTAAAGACAAAGTAGAGAAATTTTTTAATGAAAATTACGCATCTAACCCAATTCTAATAAAATCACCTGGAAGAGTAAATATAATTGGAGAACATACCGATTATAATTTAGGATATGTACTACCTGCTTCTATAGAAAAAGGAATATATTTTGCAATTCAAAAAAATAACTCGGAAATAGTTACTATTGAAACTTTCTTATTACAACCCGAAAAAATAAATATACATTTAACAGGTAAAAGCCCAAACTTCCAATGTTTTTGGGGCAAATACTTTAAAGCAATTCTTGAAATATTAAAAGAAAAAAATTACCCCTTAGAGGGTGTTAATTGTGTATTTGCAGGAGATATTCCTATTGGAGCTGGCTTATCTTCTTCCGCAGCACTTTGTTGCGGATTTACTTTTGCTATATCAGAAGTACTAGACTTAAAAATTACACGGCAACAAATTGCTAAAATAGCACAAGAAGCAGAACATAAAATAGGTCTAAATTGCGGTTTAATGGACCAATACGCTGTACTATTTGGCAAAAAAGAAAATGCACTCTTTTTAGATTGTAAAGATTTAAGTTATAACTATGTTCCAATAAACTTAGTAGGCTATAGCTGGGTTCTTATAAATTCTAATATTAAACATGAACTTGCTGTAGGTAATGAATATAATGACAGAAGAAAGTCTTGCGAAAATATTGTAAATAAAGTAAAAGAAACCAACCCCTCTGTCACCTCTTTAAGAGATGTAACACTAGAATCTATTTTAAAAATTAAAGAATTGGTTTCTCCTATTGATTTTAAAAGGGCTTTTTACATAATAAATGAAAACAAGAGAGTTCTTAAAATGATAAGCGCTTTAGAAAATGGAGACGCAAAAAAAGTGGGAAACATATTATTAGATGGGCATAAATCTATGTCATCTGATTTTGAAGTTAGCACTACAGAAATAGATTTTCTTGTAAGTATAAGCGAAAAACAAGAAGGTGTTTTAGGTTCTAGAATGATGGGTGGTGGTTTTGGTGGCTGCACCATAAATTTAATTAAAGACGAGCATATAGTATCTGCAATAGAAAATATAGTTTCTGCATATAAAAACGAAACAGGAATTAAGGCAGAATATTACAATTTACAAATAGACAATAGTGTACATGTTTTAAATAAAATTTAAATAAAAAACACTAGTAAATAAAAAAGCCATAACTAGCAGGTTATGGCTTTTTTATTTATAATATTTTACTCTACTCAACTACAACACCCCATTCTGCTAAGGATTCTGTATTCATTTTTATGTAACCAGCATTATTAGCAGCTTTTGCTGCCGCTAAAGATCTTTTAGCTGCTGCAATAGCATTTTTATTATCTCCTTGTTTTGCATAAATAAGAGACTGTTTTCTAGACATCCAAAAAGCCTTATCGTTCATAGAAACAGCTTTAGCAATCCACTCTTGCGCTTGTTTTAAATCTTTACCAGACTCATAGTAATAAGAAGCTGCTGCATAATAATCATTTGCAGAAGGACCATTCATAACGGCTTCTATACTTTTAATAGCTTTAGAATCTGTAGGAACAGTAAATGGCACATTCACCATTGTTTTATCCCATAATATTCCTAAAGACGCTCCATTATTAGTTAAATCATCTATAGTAATAGTAAAACTTTCTACAGCCATTGGTAAAGTATATGCAGCAACTGTTGCTTTTGCCACAACTAAACTCTCATCCCAAGTTTTTGGAGTTCCCCAGTTTTCTGTGTTAGAGTAAAAAAATACTTCCCAATTTTCTTTTCCTGGCTTGGCAAAAACAGCATATGTACCAGCTTTTAAAGTACTTCCGTTAATAGTAACTGCATCACTAAAAGAAATTGTTGTATTCTTATTAGCTCCTGTTCTCCACAAAACATCAAAAGGAACTAAGTTTCCAAAAATTTCTCTTCCCTTTTTAGATGGTCTAGAGTATTCTACAGTAACGTCCGTTAAACCTACTTTTTGCTCTATTTTAGAAGCAGGGCTAGCGTCAGGAGTTGTAATCTGAGCGTTTAAAGATAAAGAGGCTACAGCTACAAAAGTTAATAATACTAATTTTTTCATTTTCATCTTAATTTTATTGTTCGTACAAAACTACACATTAAGAAAAGGTAGATTTGTTAAGAAATACTTAAAATAAATGTAGGAAATAGCCTTTATTATTTTGTTTAACAAAATTATTAAATAATTAAACAAAATTGTATATTTGATATATGAAATTATATCAATTAAAAGCTAAACAAGCACTTCCTATTTCTCAAAAAGAGGCTTGGAATTTTTTATCCAATCCGGCAAACTTAAAAACAATTACACCAGACTATATGGGGTTTCATATTTTATCTAATAAAGATGTAAAAATGTATTCTGGACAAATAATACATTATAAAGTAACTCCTATATTAGGTATAAAAACAACTTGGGTTACAGAAATAACGCATATTAAAGAAGGGGAATATTTTGTAGACGAACAAAGATTTGGGCCTTATGCATTATGGCATCATAAACACTTTATTAAATCTACAAACAATGGCGTTATTATGGAAGATATAATAGACTATAAAGTGCCTATGGGAATATTAGGCCAATTAGCAAACACTTTAATTGTAAAGAAAAAATTAAAAGAAATTTTTACGTACAGGTATATAAAACTAGAAGAAATTTATGGTAAGGTAGAAAACACAAACCCAGAACTAATTTTTAAATCTTTTTAATATGAAAAAGAATATTCTAATAGTTGGTGGCTCTAGTGGTATTGGAGAAACTATAGTAAAAAACATACATAAAGACTACAATTTATTTATTGCAAATAGAACTTTTGATACTACAGATAAAGAAAATATCTCTTTTATTAAATTTGATGCTATTAACGATACTATAGATACATCTGCACTACCAAATGTTATTCATGGATTAATATATTGCCCGGGTAGTATTAATCTTAAACCATTTAAAATGCTAAAATCTGCTTCTTTTAGAGCCGATATGGAAATTAACTTTTTTAGTCTTGTTAATGTTGTTAGTACTGTTATTCCTAAAATGACCGAAGGTGCAAGTATTGTATTGTTTAGTACTGTTGCAGTTGGTATAGGCATGCCTTTTCATACAAGTATTGCTGGTGCTAAAGGCGCCATAGAAGGTTTTGCAAAATCGTTGGCTGCAGAATATGCACCAAATATTAGAGTAAATGTAATTGCTCCTTCTTTAGTAGACACTCCTTTAGCTAAACGTTTATTAAACAATGATAAAAAAAGAGAATTAATGGCTGAAAGACACCCGTTAAAAAGAATTGGAAATACCGAAGATATTGCGAGCATGTCCGAGTTTTTAATAAGCAATAAAAGTAGTTGGATTACAGGACAAATAATTGGAATTGATGGCGGTTTGTCTCAAATAAGTAAGTAATAAAAATGAAAACAAAAATTTCTATTTTTTGGTTTAGAAGAGATTTAAGGTTACATGACAATGTAGGTTTTTATAATGCATTACAAAGTGATAATCCTATTCTGCCTATTTTTATTTTTGATAAAAACATTCTAGATAAACTCCCAGAAAATGATGCTAGAGTCCATTTTATATATGATACGCTTAAAGAAATGCAAGAAACTTTATCCAAAAAATGTAATAGCACTTTGGATATTTTTTATGATACTCCAAAAGAAATATTTACCCGCCTCTCTAACACATATCAAATAGATACTGTTTTTACAAATCATGATTATGAACCTTACGGAATAAGAAGAGACTCTCAAATTAAAAAATTATTAAATAATAATAGTATAAAATTTAAAACTTTTAAAGACCAAGTAGTTTTTGAAAAACGAGAGGTTTTAAAAGCAGACAACACACCTTATGTAGTATACACACCTTATAAAAATAAGTGGAAAACACTCTTTAATGCAAGCGTACATTTAAAACAGTTTCCTAGTGAAACTCTATTAAATAATTGCATTAAAAATAAAACTATAGAAAGTAAAACATTAGAACAAATTGGATTTACTTCTTCACCTATAAAAGTAGAAAAACCTACTACTACTCCATTTTTAATTCAACATTATGAAGAGACAAGAAATTTTCCTGCAATAAAAAATGGTACTTCTAAGCTAGGGCCACATTTACGATTTGGAACCGTATCTATTCGTCAAATGGTAAAAAAAGCGATACATGAAGAAAATGAAATTTTCTGGAATGAATTAATTTGGAGGGAGTTTTTTATGCAAATTCTTTGGCATTTTCCAAAAACAGTAAACAATTCTTTTAAACCAAAATATGATAGAATAATTTGGAGAAATAACGAAAAAGAATTTGAAGCATGGAAAAACGGGCAAACCGGATATCCGCTAGTAGATGCTGGTATGCGAGAGTTAAATGCAACTGGTTATATGCATAATAGGGTTCGTATGCTAACAGCTAGCTTCCTTTGCAAACATTTATTAATAGATTGGCGTTGGGGAGAAACCTATTTTGCAGAAAAACTTTTAGATTACGAATTAAGTTCTAATATCGGTAATTGGCAATGGGTAGCTGGTTGTGGTGTAGATGCTGCTCCATATTTTAGAATATTTAACCCTACTACGCAAATAAAAAAATTTGACAATAAACAAGAATATATACATAAATGGGTTCCTGATCTTCAAGAATTAAATTATCCTTCTAAAATTGTAGAGCACTCTTTTGCCAGAGAGCGTTGTTTAAAAGTTTATAAAGAAGCACTAAATTTTTAGTGTTATTTTTACGTATGTTAAAACTAGAAATTAAAGAAATTACTGCTTCTTTAACTTGGCCATTAAGGCAATCTGTTATGTATCCAGAATATTCTTTGGAATACGTTGTTCTAGAAAAAGATTTTGAAGGAAAACACTTTGGTGGCTATATAGAAGAGGAGTTAGTTTGCGTTGTTTCTTTATTTATTAATACTAATATTGCTCAATTTAGAAAACTTGCTACCTTAGAAAAACATCAAAATAAAGGAATAGGTTCTAAAATGTTAAATCATATTTTTAACTATTCTAAAGAAAAAAACTGCACCAAAATTTGGTGTAACGCCCGAGTTAACAAAGCAGCATTTTATCATAAATTTGGGCTAAAAGAAACAAACAAAACATATGTAGAATCTGATATTAAGTTTGTTATTATGGAAGGTTCTCTTTAAATTAATACTATTACATTTTTATGGCATCAACTATTAAAACTATATTTTCTCTAGGTTTTCCGTGGCAAACCCAAGACCCTTTTCTTTTTTGCGCTTACCATTATGATTTGTACCCAAAAGGAAATGCCGAAATGGGGCCAGCAGAACCTTTAAGTGGCAGAAATTTAGGGAATGATTTTACTGGCAAAGATGGTTGGCGAATGTACCATGGCAAAACTATTCCTGGTTTTCCATCGCACCCGCATAGAGGTTTTGAAACTATCTCTATTGCCAATAAAGGTTTTTGTGACCATTCTGACTCTTTAGGAGCTGCAGGAAGATTTGGAAATGGAGATGTACAATGGATGACCGCAGGGGCTGGCGTACAGCATTCTGAAATGTTTCCTCTTTTAAATACAGAAAAAGAAAACCCTTTAGAGTTTTTTCAAATTTGGTTAAATCTTGCTAAAAAAGATAAATTTGTAGCACCACATTTTGCAATGCTCTGGAAAGAAGATATTCCTGTTATAAAAAGCAAAACAGCTACTATTAAAATAATTGCTGGCACTTATAATAATGTTAACGCCTGCCAACCTGCTCCTAACTCATGGGCAGCAAATCCTGAAAATGAAGTAGCTATTTGGACTCTACATATAGAACCTAACACAACTTTTACGTTACCTGCCTCTAAAACAGACATAAATAGAACACTTTATTTTTATAGTGGTAATACTATAGAAATAGATAAAAATAAAATACAATCTAATTACGGTATAGATATACTTTCTAATAAAGAAACTAGAATAACTACCGGAGACAAAAAAGCACACTTACTTTTACTACAAGGAAAACCAATTAACGAACCTGTTGTACAGCATGGTCCTTTTGTAATGAATACCGAATCTGAAATAAGAGATACTATGAAAGAATATGGTTTAACACAATTTGGTGGATGGCCTTGGCAATATGCTGACAATGTTCATCCAAAAGAAAAAGGACGTTTTGCAAAATTTCCTGATGGAAGTATTATAGAAAAATAAAAAAAGCCATTCTTAGTAAGAATGGCTTTTTTAGTAAATAGTATTTTTATTTTAAACGCGTACAATTTTTGCTCCAATAGCACGTAAACGTTCATCTATATTTTCATAACCTCTATCTATTTGCTCAATATTATGTATAGTAGATTCTCCTTTTGCAGATAATGCAGCTATAAGTAAAGATACTCCCGCTCTAATATCTGGTGAGGTCATTGTTGTTGCTTTTAATGTAGATTTAAAATCATGTCCAATAACAGTTGCTCTATGTGGATCGCAAAGTATAACCTTTGCCCCCATATCTAACAGTTTATCCACAAAAAACAATCTACTCTCAAACATTTTTTGATGTATAAGAACCTCCCCTCTTGCCTGTGATGCTACTACTAAAATAATACTTAATATATCAGGTGTAAGGCCTGGCCAAGGAGCATCGGCAATTGTTAAAATAGAACCATCTATATAATTTTGAATTTCATAACCATCTTTATGGCTAGGAATATAAATATCATCTCCCCTTTTTTCTACAGTAATACCTAATTTTCTAAACGTAGTAGGAATTTGCCCTAGATCTTTCCAACTAACATTTTTTATTGTTAGTTCACTTTTTGTCATAGCAGCAAGGCCTATCCAGCTACCAATTTCAATCATATCTGGCAGCATGGTATGTTCTGTACCTACTAAAGAATCTACACCCTGTATAATAAGCATATTAGAACCAATACCAGAAATTTTAGCACCCATACGTACTAACATTTTACAAAGTTGTTGTAAGTAAGGTTCGCAAGCTGCATTATATATAGTTGTTTCTCCTTCTGCTAAAACAGCAGCCATAACAATATTTGCTGTACCGGTAACAGAAGCTTCATCTAGCAACATATATGTTCCTTTCAGTTTTTTTGCCTCTACACCGTAAAAATGCTCTTCTTTATTATATCTAAATTTTGCTCCAAGGTTAATAAACCCTTCAAAATGAGTATCTAGCCTTCTACGCCCAATTTTATCGCCTCCTGGTTTTGGAATATATCCTTGACCAAAACGCGCCAATAATGGGCCTACTAACATTATGGATCCTCTTAGTCCTCTACCATCTTGCTTAAACTGGTCAGACTGTAAGTATTCTAAATTAACATCATCTGCTTTAAAAGTATAGGTTCCTTTTCCTCTTTTCTGAATTTTTACGCCTAAATCTTCTAATAAAGCAATTAGCTTATTAACATCCACAATATCTGGAATGTTATTTATTGTTACTTTTTCTGGTGTTAGCAATACAGCACAAAGTATTTGTAAAGCTTCATTTTTTGCTCCTTGAGGTGTTATTTCTCCCGCTAAAGGGTGTCCACCTTCAATTTTAAATGTTCCCATGTAGTTGTATAAAGTAGATTAATAGCGCTTTTTTCCGCGATTATTATTTTTTGAATATTTTTTTCCAGAATTATTGTTTCTTGGATTTTTTGCTACTCTATTCTTTAAAAACTGACCACTATCGGTAAGAGTTATCTCTTCTTCTTTTAAATCAATTTTACCGTCACTTAACTCATACAAATGGTTAAAAATAGCTTTATCATCAACAGTATCTTTATTCCAATTTAAGTAACACTTTTTCATATGGTTAGCTATAGCAAATTCTAAACCATCTCTCATATCTCCTTTATCCCACTCTACAGCAACATCAATCATACGCTTAATGTTATTACCATAAAAACGATATTTAGGAAAGTTTTGAGGGTACTCTAATACTTCAGGTCTTTGTCTTAAAACTTCTTTAGAAGTAATTGGAAAAGGGGAATCTACATCTAATTTAAAATCAGACATAATAAATAATTGATCCCAAAGTTTATGCTGAAAATCTGGAACATCTCGTAAATGTGGTTGCAAATTACCCATTACATCTATAATAGATTTTGCAATTTTATTTCTTTCCTCTCTATCTTCTATAGCTACCGCATGATCCACCATTTTTTGAAAATGACGACCATATTCTGGTATTATTAAATGAGGACGTTCTGTATTGTATTCTAAGTTTTCTATTAAATTCAAATTAAAAGTTTTATGCTTTTATAAGTATAAAAGTGAAGTATTTTTATAACGACTGCAAAATAAGAAAATTATACTATATAATATTATTTTATAAAGATATTACACCTTCTATTTTTGTTACTTCTTTATATTTAGCCACCACTGCTTCAGGATTTTGCATTCTTACCGTAATAGATAAACTAGTATATTTTCCGTTTTTAGACTTTTTAGATTCTATAACAGCTCCAGTATTATCAAAAATAGAATTAATTTCTTCTATTTTTTCTTTTTCACTTAGTACAATAAATTTATACAAATAAGTAGATGGCCATGAAGAGGTGTCATATAATTGCTCCACTAATTTTTTATAAAATTCTTCGGATTTTTCTACATCCATTTTCTTTTCTTTTTTCACAAAGATAGTAGTTAGTTCCTAATTTTATAATCCTTTTGGTTTCCTTACATTTGTTTAACTAAATTTTTAAATTTGAATTCAAAAAAAATTGTAATTACTGGTGGTCCTGGAACAGGTAAAACTTCGGTAATAAAGGCTTTAGAAAAAGAAGGCTTTTATTGTTTTCATGAAATAATAAGAACCATGACTTTAGAAGCTAAAAAAGAAACTAAAGAAAGTTCTTTAGTTTCTAACCCATTAGCATTTGTTAAAGATCCAAATGCTTTTAACAACATGCTTTTTAATGGTAGGTTAGAGCAATTTATAAATGCAGATACTCGTAAAGAAAATATTGTTTTTTTTGATAGAGGTATTCCTGATGTGTTAGCTTATATGGATTATTTTAAGCAAGAATATTCTTCTACTTTTATAGATACTTGCCACAACAAAAAATATTCTCAAATTTTTATTTTACCGCCTTGGAAAGAAATTTATGTTTCAGATAATGAACGGTTAGAAAGTTTTGAAGAAGCGGTTGAAATTCATAATCATCTAGAAAAATCATATACTAGTTTTGGGTATAACATAATAACAGTACCTACCGGAACCGTAGCAGAAAGAGTTGCTTTTATAAAAGAAAAAACAAAAATGTAAAGTGCTAATAAACCCTAAAGAACTTCTACAAAAACATTGGGGATTTGCTACTTTTAGAGGATCCCAAGAAAAAATAATTACTGCTATAATAAACGGTAAGGATGTTCTTGCTTTATTACCAACAGGTGGAGGAAAATCGCTCTGTTTTCAACTACCCGCACTAGCTTTAGATGGTATTTGCATTGTAGTTTCTCCTTTAGTAGCACTTATTACAAACCAAGTAAATAACCTTAACAAAAAAGGTATTAAAGCAATTGCTCTTACAGGTGGCATTTCTTATAATGAAGTTAATAACCTATTAGACAATTGTCTTTATGGAAATTATAAATTCTTGTATTTATCTCCAGAAAGGCTAAAACAAGAAATTGTAGCCACAAGAATACAGCAAATGAACGTAAACCTTTTAGTGGTAGATGAAGCTCACTGTATATCACAATGGGGGCACGATTTTAGACCTGCATACCTAGAATGTTCTAAACTTAGAGAACTTGCTCCTAATGTACCAATGGTAGCCTTAACTGCTACGGCCACAAAACATGTTGTAAAAGATATTGAAACAAGCTTAAATTACAACAATTTTCTTTTTATTAAAGATTCTTTTTATCGAAAAAATCTTGCTTATAAAGTACTATGGGACGAAAATAAAAAAAAGCGATTACTAGAACTTTTTAATGGAGAAGAAAAAAGTGGTATTGTGTATGTTAGAAATAGAAAATATACTATTGAAATAGCCAAATACCTAAACTATAATAATTTAAACGCCACTTTTTTTCATGGCGGATTAACCAAAAAGGAGAAAGAAAACAAATTAGCATCGTGGTTAAATAACGAAACAAATATTATGGTTGCCACCAATGCTTTTGGAATGGGCATAGACAAACCAGATGTTCGCTTAGTGGTTCATTACCAAATACCAGATTGCATAGAAAATTATTTTCAAGAGGCTGGTAGAGCTGGCAGAGACAACAAACCTTCAGAAATAGTATTAATTACCAACAAAACAGATGAAGAACATTTAAAAAAACAGTTTCTTAATGTTTTGCCAGATGTAAAAACATTAAAAGTAATTTATAGAAACTTAAGTAACTATTTTCAAATTTCTTATGGAGAAGGACATACAATAAAACAGCAATTAAATTTTAATGAATTTTGTTCTAGATACACTTTAAATCCATTACTTACCTACAATGCTTTAAAAATTTTAGACCAAAATTCTGTTATTGCACTATCAGAATCTCATCACATAAAAACAACCATACAATTTATTTGCACTAAAGAACAATTATTAAGCTATTTAGAAAAAAATGAATCTATTGCATTAATCACCCAAGTAATATTACGAACCTACGGAGGAGTTTTTGAATTTGAAACCATAATTGACCTCTATTTATTAGCAAAAAAAACTGGCCAAAAAGAAGAACTAATTGTTTCTGTTTTAAAGCAATTAGAAAAAGCAGAAATAATTACCTATCAAGGAAAACATAGCGACTTAGAAATAACTTATTTAATACCTAGAGAAGACGACCTTACAATAAATAGATTTGCAAAAAAAGTAGTAGAAAGAAACAACTTTAAAAAGAACCAAATAAAAGAAATATTATCTTTTATAAACAACAAAAGTACTTGTAGAAGTAAGCTATTATTAAACTATTTTGGAGAGGATAAAAAAGAAGATTGTGGTACATGTGATGTTTGCATAAATAACAATTTAACTAACTCTTCACCTAATTATAAAAAAATTTCAAAAGATATTATTCAACTTTTACAATCTAATAAATTGTCATCAAGAGAGATAATACAACTAACACCTTATTCAGAATCTAACATTATATATACGTTACAAATATTATTAGAAAATGGATATTTAAAAATAAATTCTAAAAACGAATACGAAATAATCTAAAAAATGAAAGATATACGAATACTTTTTATGGGCACACCAGACTTTGCTGTAGCAACGCTTTCTGCAATAGTAGAGGCAAAACATAATGTTGTTGGTGTTATTACTGCTCCTGATCGTCCTGCTGGTAGGGGTAGAAAATTAAATACTTCTGCAGTAAAAAAATATGCTCTAGAAAAAAGCATTCCAATTTTACAACCAACCAACCTAAAAGACAAATCGTTTTTAGAAGAATTAAAACAATTAAACGCTACTTTACAAATTGTTGTGGCGTTTAGAATGCTTCCAAAAGTAGTTTGGCAAATGCCAGAGTATGGCACTTTTAATTTACACGCATCATTACTTCCACATTACAGAGGAGCTGCTCCAATAAATTGGGCAATTATTAATGGCGAAACAAAAACAGGGGTTACCACTTTCTTTATTGATGATAAAATTGATACTGGAGAAATTATATTACAAGAAGAAACAGCTATAGGTCCAGAAGAAACAGCAGGCACATTACATGATAAATTAATGGTAATTGGAGCTGACCTAGTATTAAAAACTATAAAAGCCATAGCTAATACTATGGTAACACTCCAAAAACAAGAAGATACTGTACCATTAAAATCTGCATATAAAATTCATAAAGAAACCTGTAAAGTAAATTGGCAGTTACCATTAGATAGTGTTTACAACCATATTCGTGGTCTTTGCCCTTATCCTGCAGCTTGGACAACCCTATATAATGGTGATGAAGAAGTGTTCCTAAAAATATACGCTGTTTCCAAAATAGAAGAAATGCATAATTATAAATTTGGAGCGCTTATTTTTACTAAAAAAGAAATAAAAGTTGCTGTAAAAAACGGATTCATTAATTTATTGGAAATTCAATTACCAGGGAAACGAAAAATGCAAACTAAAGATGTACTCAACGGGTTAAATTTAGAAAAAAATGCTCATCTTGTCTAAAGTCCCACCACCATTGGGCTGCCGAGAATCGTAAAAAATACCCTACTTTATTAACAAACCGCCTGAGTTATCAACAAAATAGGGTATTTCCCTTGATTTTACTTGCGTTCGTCGGAAATCCATATAAATTTGTTACAGGTTTGAAAATTATTTTAACACTTAATTAAATTATATTATGAACAAAACAGAATTAATTGATGCAATGGCAGCTGACTCTGGAATTACAAAGGCAGCAGCAAAAAAAGCTTTAGAATCTTTCTTAGGAAATGTTGAAGGTTCTCTTAAAAATGGAGGACGTGTTTCTCTTGTAGGTTTCGGATCTTGGTCTGTATCTAAAAGAAACGCTAGAGAAGGAAGAAACCCTTCTACTGGAAAAACTATCCAAATTGCAGCAAAAAATGTAGTTAAGTTTAAAGCTGGAGCTGATTTAGGTAAAGCAGTAAACTAGTCTGTATAAAATACAGTATATAAAAGGCGTTTCTAGTAATAGAAACGCTTTTTTTATTCTAAAGGTTTTTGGTTTTTATTAGAAATACCTTATTTTTAGATAGCACAAGGAACTAAAATGATAGATTTAAAACCAAATAAAGGCAACCTACTAATTGCTGAACCTGCGCTAACAGGTGATGTTTCTTTTAATAGATCTGTAGTTTTATTAGCCGAACATAGTAACGAAGGTTCTGTAGGCTTTATACTTAATAAGCCATTAGAATATTTTATAAATGATATTGTAACGGAAATTCAATTTCCATTTCAAGTATACAATGGCGGTCCTGTAGAACAGGATAATTTATATTTTATTCATAAAGTACCAGAACTTATTAGTAACAGTATAGAAATATCTGATGGAATTTTCTGGGGTGGAGATTTTGATATTGCTGTAGATCTAATAAATAAAAAGTTAATTTCAGAAAATGAAATTCGTTTTTTCTTAGGATATTCTGGCTGGTCATCCTTACAGTTAAACCAAGAACTTACTTCTAAATCTTGGATTGTTGTAAAAAATAAATACCAAAGTGCTATAATACAAAAATCATCCAGCGCATTTTGGAAAGAAAAAATGGAAGAATTAGGTGGTAAATATCTTTTATGGTCTAATGCTCCAGAAAACCCTAGCTTAAACTAAATCTCTTTTTTGCAAACGTATAACAGCATTTAATTTTCCTGTTAACTCTTGTGCAACAACTGAAGAAAATTGTTTTTTTCTGTATTTAGTTATTGGTTTTATTCCTTTAATGGTATTTGTAAAAAATAATTCGTCTGCTTTTTGAAGCTCAAAAGAAGAAATAGATTCCTCTACAAGGGTATAATCTTCTAATTTATTAATAATATTAATTAATTGGGTTCTTATAATACCATTTATACAACCATCTTGCAATGGCGGTGTTTTAATTGTTTTTCCTTTTACTAAAAATATATTACTATGTAACCCCTCTACAACGTTTTTAGAGCCATTTAATAGCAAACAACTATCATAATCGTTCTCTTTTGCAAAAATACTTCCTACTACGTTTAAAACTCTGTTGTTCGTTTTTAAATTAGACAGCATGTCTGCATTAATATAAAAGTCTTTATATAATTCTACTTCGTAAGCATCTGCATTAAAAATGTAGTAAGGAGAATCTAAAGCAGTAGCCTCTATTACAAAAGATACAGTATTGGTATTTGGCAAATACAACCCTCCAGAATTTCTATAAATTGTTAAACGTATTCTGGCTTGGTTACTAAAACTATTCTCTTGAGCCGTTTTTTTTATTTGTTCTTCTAAATACTCTAAAGTAAATTTCATTGGTATTTCCATACGAAGAATACGCATAGAAGCCATTAATCTTAAATAGTGTTCTTCCCATAAAAGAACTTCATTATTTACTAAGCGAATGGTTTCAAAAAGAGCATCTCCATACCTAAGCCCTCTATTTTCTTGATTAAGAAAAAGTACATCCTCTCCAATTATATCACCATTAAAATTAACCATAAAAAAAGCCTTAATAAATTAAGGCAAAGATACTATTATTATTAGAATGCTATTATTTTGAACCCAAAATACTCTTTAAATCGGACACTTGATTTTCCCACAACATTTTTGCTTCATCTATCTCATCTTCTTCTGCAAAATCTGTAATAAATAAAGAAACATCTTTTGTAATTTCATCTACAATTATTTTAAGCTCAAAAAAGCTATCATCCTCATTATCTACCCAAGCAAATCTTACAAATTCATCACTTTTCTTTTTTAATAGTTTTGCTTCTTCTTCTGCACCATCCCAAATAAAAGCAAACAATTCTCCTCTAGAGTTTACATTATCTGCAAACCACTCCGACAAACCAGAAGGCGTCGACAAATATTGATATAATAGTTGTGGTGAAGATTGAATTACAAATTCTATTTCATATTTTATTTTATCACTCATTCTATACAATTTAATAATCCCCAATATATATATTTAAATAAGATAAAAAAATAAAACAGTAATATTATTTTTTTTAGCAACTATTGTTGAAGTAATTAAAATTAAACTATATATTTGCACCCGTTAAAAAAACCTGGCGAGGTAGCTCAGTTGGTTAGAGCGTCGGATTCATAACCCGGAGGTCACGAGTTCAACTCTCGTTCTCGCTACTATTTAAAACAAAGATAATAAGCGGTTTAGAAAATTCTAAACCGCTTTTTTTATTGTTTATTTTTAATAATTAACACATCTAACACTTATTTATACAAGTAGTTTAGGTTCTACACAAATGTTATTGCTAACTCACCAATAAATACATATTTCCATATTAAATTGGTGTTTTTATACCTGAATTACTTACATATTGTTTTCGGCAGTAATATCTACAGCTACTTTAAGCTCACTTTTACCTCCGCCAAATACCACTCCTTTTAAAGGTGGAACATCATAATAATCTCTACCCCATCCTACAACAATATGTTGATCAAAAGGAATTTGATTATTAGTAGGATCAAAATCTATCCAACCAAAATTTGGGATAAAAATAGAGAACCATGCATGAGACGCATCTGAACCTATTAATTTTTTTTGTCCTTCTGGTGGCAATGTTTCTATATAACCACTTATATAACGTGCTGGTAAACCTATTGATCTAATACATGCTATAGCTATTTGCGCAAAATCTTGACAGACCCCTTTTTTTTCTTTCATAACCTCAGCAATTGGTGTAGAAATACTTGTAAATCCGGAAACAAAATCAAAATCTGTATATATACGTTGCATAAGTTCATAAGCAGCTTCAAATACGGATCTTTCTCCTTTAAATGATAATTCTGCGTAATCTCTTATAGCTTTATCTGTTCTTCTTATAAATATAGATTCTAAAATGTATTGTTTTGCTTCTATTATTTCTGGGCTGTTACTTTGTAAAGCTGCAAGTGCACTATTTAAAGTAACACCTTTACAAGCGTCCGTAAAAAAAGATTCTCGATACGCCTTATAATCTCTAATTATTTTGCTTTTGGTAACAACCTTCATTACACTATGCTGACTTTGTAATGAAAAACGCGTTAAATAATTTCCAAAAAAATCTATTCGTTCTGTAACCTCAGCAGGTTCCGGATAAATATTTATTTCATAAGACAACAACTCTTGCCCCTTAGATTCTCTGGGTCTTAAAGTAGCTATGTTATGACAATAACTAACAGGAGAACTATATTCATATTCCGTGGTATGAGCTATATTAAATATCATATTTAAATTGGAAAAGACTGTCTAACTAATTGGTTTTGTGTATTGGTATGATCAAAATAAGTTTTAGAAATAGACTGCGATGTTTTAAATAGTAATGTTGATAAATGTTCAAATAAATCATCCAAATCTTTACGTAATAGATCTTGTTCAGATTTAGTTTTCACAAGATCTTCTGCGCATGCTAATCTTAATTTAGAAAAACCTTCAAAAATATATTTCTGATAATCTATTAAATGATTTATAGTATTAGAATGTGGAAGTTTAGCTATATCTTTTTTAATTCTACTAAACATAAATGTAAGTGATCTTGGGTATTCCAAATCAAATAGTAATAAATCTATTACATGCTCTATTTTAATGTATGAACGATAACTGTATCTATAAATATTTAAACTTTCGTGACTTACTAATAAATATTCTAATAATTCGTATTCTACTTGCTCATCATATTTAATAGTTAGTAATGATCTACATTTAGTTATAGTTAAAATACTTTGCTCTAATTGTAAACCTATAAAATAAAGCAAAAGTCCTTGTTGTACCATAATACTTTCTTCTATAAGCCCCATAAAGGCTATAAGACGAGTTATTAGTTGGTTAAGCACTTTGATCATTTTATTAATTGACCTATCGGAATCTTCTTCAAAGTTTTTCCATATTTTTTGAATGTTTTCAAAAACCCTCCACATATCAGATGACCAAAGGTTCCTAATAGAATAATACGAATTACTAAACATACTAATGGTATGTGCCAAGCTCCCTGCCCTATCTTTATCTAAAATAACAGATAATATTTCTTCGTAAGGGTTATCCATAGCATATTCGCCTTTCTTATTTTTTTTGCAAAAGCCAGGATATGTTCCCGATAGTTGAGTAACCGCTTTATATAATAGCTGTAACTTTAAACTATCTGGTTTCTCGTTATTATCTTGTACAAGAACCATTTGTTTTAATACCATTCTTAAAAAACGAGCATTTACTAACGTTCGTCCTACATAACGGCCTGCCCAATATAAATTTTCGGCAGTAAGACTAGGCAAATCATTTAAGCCAGATACAGAAATAGAAGTGTTTAAGTTTAAATATTGTGCTTTAGTTTCTACACTTGGTGTATCTTCTAAAATCCAAAAATCTTTACTAGTACCTCCTCTTTGATTAGATACTCTAAAGGTATTTCTGTCTCGAGCTACACGCACTAAACCTCCTGGCATTACAGAATAGCCATCTTTAGTAGCAATAGAAAAAGCCCTTGCTACCATATTTCTTGGCTCAAACTTACCATTTGCTAAATTTGGAGTGGTTGAAAAGCTAATTTTTTCTTGCGCTACAAACCTATAGGGTCTTTTATTAATTTCTAATTTTAGTTTCTCTTTTTCTTCTGAGCTTAAAAACTCTCCAAAATGTATACTTTCTCTATTAGTACGATCAATTCTTTTTATTACTAGGTTCGAAATATTATTTAAAACAAAATTTCTTTCTTTCTCTTGACCACACCACCAAGATGCTATTTGCGGTAACAAAAGCTCTTCTTTAAGAAAATACTCTGCTATTGCAGGCATAAAAGGTATTAGCCCTGGGTTTTCAATTACACCACTACCAACAGGATTTATAATTGCAACATTATTTCTTCGGACAACATCTAATAAACCAGCTACTCCTAAATGAGAATCCTCTCTTAGCTCCAACGGATCAATAAAAACATCATCAACTCTTCTTAGAACAACATCTACCTGTTTTAGTCCTTTTAAAGATTTCATCCATAAAAATCCATCTCTAACAACAAGATCATTACCCTGTACAAGTGGATACCCTAAAAATGATGCTAAATATGCGTGTTCAAAATAAGTTTCGTTATGAGAGCCTGGTGTTAGTATTACAATATTGGTATTCTCCTTATTTTCAGGAGAAGCATCTAACAACATTTGATTAAATTCTTGAAAAAAACCAGAAAGCCTTTTTACATTCATTTTAGAAAACATTTCTGGCAATATTCTACTTGTTGTAGATCTATTTTCTAATGCATACCCCATACCAGATGGCGCTTCAGCTCTATCATTTACTACCCACAATCTACCATCTGTACCACGAGAAATATCTGCAGCATACATAGATAATAGTTTATCTGTAGAATAATTTATACCTGCGCATTGCCTAAGAAAGCCACGGTGCCCATAAATAATTTCACTAGGCACAATACCTTCTTTAATTAATTTTCGGTCCCCATAAATATCTTTAAGCACTAAGTTTAGTAACTCCGCTCTTTGTTTTAAACCCTCGGAAACAGTTTTCCATTCACTCTCATGTAATAAACATGGAACTACATTTAAATTCCAAGGTCTATGTAACCCTTTAGGATCATTATACACATTATAGGTTACCCCATTTTCTGACAAAAGCCAATCAATATCTTTTTGTCGGGTTTTTAAACCTTCTTCGCCTAAATCCTTTAGGCCGTTAAAAAGTTGGTTCCAATGCGGTTTTACCTCCATTTCTGGAGTAAACATTTCATCGTACTTATAGTCTGTAAAATAGTTATTTAACCAAGCTGTACTTATCACTGGCATTTAAAATTTACTTTATTTCTTTTTTCGTAAATCCAAAACATGTGGGTATTCTGGATTTATTGGAATCTCTGAATAAGCAAATGTACTAGAAGCATCTTTAGGTTCTACCATTCTACTAACAAAATTTGTTGATGCAACCATTTCTTTTGGCAAAGCATCATCTTGTGTTAGTCCTATATCCCAGAATCTATTTATTCTTCTAGACTCTGCCTCTAGACTATTAATTGGATAGGTATCATAAGAAAGCCCTCCTGGATGCGCTACAAAATATGTACATCCGCCTATAGATTTTTTATTCCAATCATCAACAATATCAAAAACTAATGGCGTATCTACACCAATAGTTGGGTGCAATGCAGACCAAGGTTGCCATGCTTTAAAACGAACACCAGCTACGTATTCCCCTTTTGTACCTGTAGGACTAAGTTCTACTTTTACACCGTTACATGTAAGTGAATATCGTTTACTATTAAAGTTATTTACTTTTACTTGTACACGTTCTAATGAAGAATCTACATAACGAGAGGTACCTCCTCCTGTCATTTCTTCTCCTAATACATTCCATGGTTCTATAGCCATTCTAAGTTCTAATTGAATGGTATTTACTTCTACCATACCATATAAAGGAAAACGGAACTCAAAAAATGGGTCGAACCAATCTAGCTTAAATGGGTAACCTGCCTCGTTTAATTGCTCTACAATATCTTTTATATCTTCTTTTACATAATGCTCCAGCAAAAATTTATCATGCAGTTCTGTTCCCCAACGCACTAGTTTATGTTTATAAGGCTTTTTCCAAAACCATGAAACCAAGGTGCGCACTAATAACATTTGCATTAAACTCATTTGCGCATGAGGAGGCATATCAAAAGCTCTAAGTTCTAATATTCCTAATCTACCTGAAGATGAATCTGGTGAGTATAATTTATCAATGCAAAATTCTGCTCTATGGGTATTTCCTGTAATATCCGTTAATAAATGCCTAAAAAGTCTATCTGTCAACCAAAAAGGGACTTCTTTATCTTCTGGTATTTGCGAAAAAGCAATTTCTAATTCATATAAATTTTCCAATCTTGCTTCATCTACCCTTGGTGCTTGACTCGTAGGTCCAATAAATGCACCGGAAAATAAATAAGACAATCCAGGGTGGTGTTGCCAAAATGTTAGCAAACTTCGTAATAATTGTGGGTTACGTAATAATGGACTATCAGCAGGTGTTATTCCTCCTAGTGTTACATGATTACCTCCACCAGTACCTGTATGTTTACCATCTAACATAAACTTTTCGGCACTTAAGCGTGCTTTTTTAGCCTCATCATACAGTGTAAGAGTATTATCTGTTAGTTCTTTCCAGTTTTTTGCTGGATGAACATTTACCTCTATAACTCCTGGATCAGGGGTTACTTTTAGTACTTCTAACCTATTATCACGTGGTGGCTCATACCCTTCTAGTATAACCGGCACTTTTAATTCTTTAGCTGTAGCCTCTATACTAGCAACTAAATCTAAAAAGTCTTCCGCACTATCTAAAGGTGGTAAGTAAATAAATAATTTATTTTCTCGAACTTCAGCACATATTGCAGTACGTACGTACGGGTGATTTTTTACAGATTTTGTTTCTATTAGTTTTAACCTTTTTTTTAATGCCGCATCTGACGATGGCAAATTAGGGCTAGTTTCAAAAAGCTCTGGTTCTGCTGTAGGTTCTGATGGTATAGGTGGATCCTGTAGTAACGAATTTAATGGCAGTCGTAATCCTATTGCTGAATTACCAGGTGTTAAGAATAAACGCTTACTTCTAAACTTCCATTTGTTAGTTAACCATTGATTATTTTTTTTTGTTAATGGATAAACATGCCCCACAACTTTACCAATACCTTGCTCTAAGATGTCTCCTAATTTTCTACGTAAATGCGTATCATCTTTAGTATATTTTTTAGGTTTTACATCTATTGGTAATTTTCCTTCTTCCCATAAAAAATAAAAGGCATCTTCATAGGCTGGCATTACACTATTAGTTTCACAACCTAAATACCACCCAAGAGTTTTTAAAAACTTTTTGGTTATTTTTTTTGGCAGTTTATATTCCTCCGCAAAAGAAGCTAGTAAACTAGGGTCTTTCCAAATAGGTTTTCCATCTTTTCTCCAATGTAAACCAATTAACCAACGTGGTAATGGTTCTCCAGGATACCATTTTCCTTGCGCATGATGCAAAAGTCCTCCTTTGCCAAATACTTCTAATAACCTTGTAGATAACTTACTTGCAAGTTCTCTTTTATGCTGGCCATCAGCTGCTACATTCCACTCATCAGACTCCATATCATCTACAGAAACAAATGTAGGTTCTCCGCCCATAGTTAAACGAACATCATTCTCTTGTAGTTCTTCTTCTACTTTAAACCCAAGGTTATAAATAGCATTCCATTGCTCATCTGTATATGGTTTTGTAACTCTTGGAGATTCAAAAATTCTTGTAACAGAATTTTCAAATTCGAATGTAGTTTCTGCAAAATCAGCTAAACCACTTACTGGTGCAGCGCTTTCGTATGAAGGTGTACAAGCTAGTGGTATATGGCCTTCCCCAGCTAATAAACCAGAAGTAGCATCTAAACCTATCCAACCTGCGCCTGGTAAATACACTTCTGCCCAAGCATGTAAATCTGTAAAATCTTCTTCTGGACCAGAAGGTCCGTCTAATGATTTTTCGTCCGATTTTAATTGCACTAAATATCCTGAAACAAAACGTGCAGCTAAACCTACATGACGTAAGGTTTGCACAAGTAACCATGCAAAATCTCTACAAGAGCCTAATTTGCTCTCTAAAGTTTCTTCACAAGTTTGTACACCTGGCTCTAAACGTAATGTATAATTTAAATGCTTATTTAAATTACTATTAAGTTCTATTAAAAAATCTATACTTCGCTTAGGTGATAAATCAATTTTTGAAAGCCATTTTTTTAAAAGCGGACCACTCTCTACCTTTTCTAAATAAGGTAGCAATTCTTTTTTTAGCTCTTCGGAATACGTAAATGGAAATGTTTCTACATCTTCTTCTACAAAAAAATCGAACGGATTAATTGTTTTTAAATCCGCAATAATTTCAACATCAACAGAAAGTTCTGTTGTTTTTTCTGGAAAAACAATACGTGCTAAATAATTACCAAATGGATCTTGTTGCCAGTTAAAAAAATGATTTTCTGGTTTTATTTTAATAGAATAAGCTTCTATAGGAGTTCTACTATGCGGTGCTGGTCGTAACCTAAAAATATGAGGAGATAAATTAATACTTCTATCATATTTGTATGTTGTTTTGTGGGATATTGAAACTTTTAGAGCCATCTATGTTTATCTTTATATCCTAATATAACGACAATTTAGAACTTGTAATCTACTTACCTCTAATTTTTACACAATTTGGAATAAGACCCCTTATATATGCTAGTATTAGCAACAAGAAAGGCCTTATTCTTCTTATTTAATAATGCATTTTATATAATTATAAATAGTATTAAAATATTTTAAAAACATACTAAGCCTTAAGGTACTCTAAAACATTACTATTTATACGCTCTTGAATATCAGAAATATCTGCTTTTATAAAAGTTTCTCCTGTAATATTCTCATAAAGTTCTATATACCTTTCTGATACTGAAGAAATATATTCGTCAGTCATTTCTGGAACTGTTTGCCCTTCTAGACCTTGAAAATTATTACTAATTAACCATTGTCTTACAAACTCTTTAGAAAGCTGCTTTTGAGGTTCTCCTTTTTCTTGTCTTTCTTTATAACCGTCTGCATAAAAATACCTTGAAGAGTCTGGTGTATGAATTTCGTCAATCAATACAATTTTACCTTCAGAAGTTTTTCCAAATTCATATTTAGTATCTACTAATATTAAACCTCTTTTTGCTGCTATTTCTGTACCTCTTTGAAAAAGTGCTTTAGTATAATTTTCTAACACTATATAATCCTCCTCAGAAACAATGCCTCTTTTTAAAATATCTTCTCTAGAAATATCTTCATCATGATCACCCATTTCTGCTTTAGTAGCAGGAGTTATTATTGGAGCAGGAAATTTGTCGTTCTCTTGCATACCTTCTGGCATAGAAACACCACATAAAACTCTTTTTCCTAATTTATACTCTCTAGCTGCGTGACCAGACATGTATCCTCTTATTACCATTTCTACTTTAAAAGGCTCACAAGCCTCTCCAACAGCTACATTTGGGTCAGGAGTAGCAGTTAACCAATTTGGTACTATATCAGCCGTATCGGCCATCATTTTAGTAGCAATTTGATTTAGTATTTGCCCTTTGTATGGTATTCCCTTTGGCATTACCACATCAAAAGCTGAAAGACGATCTGTAGCTACCATTACTAATACATTATTTTTTAACTTATATACTTCTCTTACTTTTCCTTTATAAACACTTTCTTGACTTGGAAAATTAAAATTGGTATCTATAATTGTATTACTCATATTATTTTTAATTCTGGTGTTCTATACTTTTATAAGCTGCTATTACTTTTTTAACTAATTTATGTCTTATTACATCTTTATCATCTAAATGAATAATTTCTATTCCTTCTACATCTTTTAGAACAAGAATAGCTTCTTTTAAACCAGATATAGTTCTTCTAGGCAAATCTATTTGACCCGGATCACCTGTTAATAAAAATTTTGCGTTTTTACCCATACGTGTTAAAAACATTTTCATTTGGGCATGGGTTGTATTCTGAGCTTCATCTAAAATAACAAAAGCGTTGTCTAAGGTTCTACCGCGCATAAATGCCATTGGTGCAATTTGTATAGTTCCATTTTCTATATAATGCACTAATTTTTCAGCAGGAATCATATCTCTTAAGGCATCATATAAAGGCTGCATATAAGGATCTAGTTTTTCTTTTAAATCTCCAGGTAAAAAACCTAAATTTTCTCCTGCTTCTACTGCTGGCCTTGTTAATATTATACGCTTTACTTGCTTTTCTTTAAGTGCTTTTACAGCAATTGCAACACCTGTATAGGTTTTTCCTGTTCCTGCAGGACCTATTGCAAATACCATATCGTTTTTTCTTGCTGCATCTACCAATTTTCGTTGGTTTGCCGTTTGTGCTTTTATTAGCCTTCCGCTAACACCATGTACAAGGGTTTCGCCACTGTTTGCAGAAGAAGTGTAGTCTGCCTCTTCATTACTGGTTAAAACTCTTTCTATAGAATTTTCGTCTAATTTATTATACTTTGCAAAATGAGCTGTAAGCATATCAAAACGCTTTTCAAACTCTTCTAAAAGTTCTTCATCACCATAAACCTTAATTTTACTTCCTCTAGCTACTATTTTAAGCTTTGGAAAATATTTTTTAATAAGGTTAATATTCTCGTTTCCTTGTCCAAAAAACTCTCTAGGACTAATCTCCGTTATCTCTAAAATAAGTTCGTTCAAAAAAAAATATGGTTTTTAAGTTATAGTATAAAAATATTAAAATGCTCCGTTAATTTTGTTTAATTTTGTTTAACAAACTTAAGTAATTTTTCAGTTTGCATAACCAAAAACATATCAACATTGCTGTATGGCAATAATTACACTAACTACAGATTTTGGACTTAAAGATTTTTATGTTGGGGCTTTAAAAGGTTCTATATATAAAGAATTACTAGATATTAAGATTGTCGACATATCACATCATATAGAACCTTTTAATGTACAACAATGTGCATATGTTTTAGAAAACTCTTATAAAGATTTTCCAAAAGGTACTATACACATTGTTGGTATAGACTCCGAATCTACCTTAGAGAAAGAACATATTGTAGTATTAATAGATGGCCATTATTTTGTTACCGCTAACACTGGAGTTATTGGCTTATTAACATTAGAAAAAAAACCAACAAAAGTTTTTCAGATAGCCATACCAAACCCTATAAAAGGGCCTTTTCCTGTAAAAGATATTTTTGCAAAAGTTGCCTGCCATATAGCCAGAGGTGGTACTTTAGAAGTAATAGGAAAACCATTTACTGCTCTTAAAGAAATTAAAGAGTTTAAAGCAATGGTTTCTGATACAGGGAATAAAATTATAGGAAATGTTATTTATATAGATAACTATGGAAATGTTGTAACTAATATTCCTAAGCATTTATTTGAATCTTATAGGAATGGAAGAGATTTTGAATTGCATGCTAGAAATAATATCTTAAAAAAAATACACCATAAATATAGTGGTATAGTAGATTTTAATTTAGATAAAAACAGCCGTAAAGGTCCTGGAGAATTATTAGCCTTATTTAATTCTTCTGAATACATAGAACTTGCTATATATAAAAGTAATTTAGACACTGTTGGTGGAGCTTCTACCCTATTAGGATTAGATTATAGAGATACGATAACTATAAACTTTCTTTAAATGATAGTGCGAATTGTAAAACTAACTTTTAAAGAAGAAAACATTACTACTTTTAAAGAACTTTTTAAAGAAACTAAACATACAATTAGAACTAGTAAAGGTTGTACTTTTTTAGAACTATACCAAGATATAAATACACCCACTGTGTTTTTTACCTATAGCTATTGGGAAGATGAATCTTTTTTAATTTCTTATAAAGAATCTGATTTTTTCAAAACATTGTGGCCAAAAATAAAAATTCTTTTTGCCGAAAAACCACAAGCTTGGAGTGTACACAAAAAAGAAGTTCTAAAGTAATTATTAAATACTTTCTATTTTATCTAATTTTCTAAATACCATATTACACGTAAACGCCTTTTATATTCTCGCTATATTTTTGCAACCCTAAAATTTGTTAATAAATAACTTCTGCAAAAAAAACATTAAACACTCACAGTCAACAAACTAAATAGATATTACACACTTTTTACCAAATAAATTCTGTTAATAAGTTTGTTTCCATAAAAAGACCATTTAAAATATCTTTGTTTGAGAAGACAAAATAGATTTACTCTTATTTTTTCCCATTAATTACTGTTTACAAAAAGATATTTTCAACAAAAAACTAACGAATGAAATTTATAGTATCTAGTACGTACTTATTAAAACAACTTCAAATTTTAGGAGGCGTAATTAACAATAGTAACACCTTACCTATTTTAGATAATTTTCTTTTTGATCTTAAGCAGAATACATTAACCGTATCTGCATCTGACTTAGAAACAACTATGAGTTCTATTTTAGAAGTAGATTCTGATGCAGAAGGTACTATTGCTGTTCCTGCAAAATTACTTTTAGAAACTTTAAAAACTTTTCCAGAACAACCATTAACGTTTGTTGTAGAAAATAATAATACTGTAGAAATAAGCTCTAACCATGGTAAATATGCATTAGCCTATGCAGATGGAGCAGAATTTCCGAAAGCTGTAGAATTAGCAGACCCTAGCTCTACCACAATTTTAGGTGATGTTTTAGCAACTGCTCTAAACAAAACTATTTTTGCTGCCGGAAATGATGATTTAAGACCTGTTATGAGTGGTGTGTTTTTTCAATTTTCTCCAGAAAATTTAACTTTTGTTGCAACCGATGCGCATAAACTTGTAAAATACCAACGTACAGATATTACGGCATCGCAAGTAGCAGAATTTATTATGCCTAAAAAGCCTTTAAATTTATTAAAAGGAATATTAGCAGGTAGCGAGGCTGACGTAACTATAGAGTATAATGATAGTAACGCAAAATTTAGTTTTGAAAACACAGAGCTAATTTGTAGATTAATAGATGGTAAATACCCTAATTACGAAGCGGTAATACCAAAAGAAAACCCAAACAAACTTACTATTGCAAGAACACAATTATTAAGTTCTGTACGTAGGGTTTCTATTTTCTCAAATAAAACTACACACCAAATAAGATTAAAAATTGCTGGTGCAGAATTAAACATTTCTGCTGAAGATATAGATTACAGTAATAAAGCGGAAGAAAGACTTACATGTTCTTACCAAGGAGACGATATGCAAATAGGTTTTAACTCTCGTTTCTTAACAGAAATGCTTAACAACCTTACTTCAGACGACGTTGCTTTAGAAATGAGTTTACCAAATAGAGCTGGTATACTTACACCTGCTGATGGTTTAGACGAAGGAGAAACTGTTACCATGCTTGTAATGCCAGTAATGCTAAACAGCTAAATACTACAAGTTTTATAAATTAAAAAAGTCCTCCAAAATATGGAGGACTTTTTTTATGTATTATAAATATTATTAAGAAATAAACTTAAAAGAACCAAAGTAACTTGGATCCTCTCCGTTACTAGCTTTTATAGCATTTATACCAGGCATTATTAAACCTAATACTACTGCAAAACCTATTATTAAAAAACCTAACCCCAATAGTAATATACAAGGTATTCCTATGCATATATACGCTATTAAACTAAGTTGAAAATTAACAACAGCTTTACCATGCGCATCCATATTATGCACTTTATCTTTACAAGTTAACCATAATACTAAAGGAACTATAAGTCCTCCAAATCCGGTTACATAATCTAAATATTGTGATAAATGTGTTATTACTAATAATTGTTTATCTTCTCTTTTTGCTATTTGTGTATTTAGTACTTCCATATGTTTTAATTAGTTTTAATTGATGCGTAACTACTAATAAGACGAGGAAATAGAAATTTTGTTACAAATAGCAAATTACTAGTTATTGCTTATTAACTAATTTACTTAATTTAGACTTGTCTTTAACTATAGAACTTTTTTCCTTAGCTATTTTTTGGTTAATTTTTTCAATGTCTACAGGCGATAAAGTTCCTTTAGCTTTTCCTTTTGCTAATTTAGATTCTAATTTGCTTATTTGTTTTTCGCTCTTAGCAATATCTTTCTTTTTTCCAGAGATAGATTTTTCTAACTTTTCTTTCTTTTTCGCCTCTTTTTCTAATTTTTTAACTTCTTTTTCGGCTTTTTTTGCTTTTTTCTCTGCTTGTTCTATTCTTTTTTCAGCCTCTTTACGTTCTTTAATCTCTGCCTCAGTTTCTACATCTTCCTTTTCAATTTCTTTTGCTTTCTTTTTTACAACTTCAGCCTCTTCCATTACCTCATTAGCATCTTCATTTAAAGATTCTATCTCTTTAGCTATTTCCGTTTCTTGAACAGCATCTTTTGCAGTATCTATAATTTCTTCAGAATCAGCAGCATTAATAATTTCTGTAGCCTCTTCAGTTACTGTAGTTTCCTCTATAATTGTTTCTTGTGCTTGTGTATAACTAGCCGCTAATAGAGTGGTAAATAATAATCCTTTTACTAAATTTTTCATTGTTTTTTTTTAATTGTTAATGGTAAAATTATAGACACGAATTTAATCGAATTTTTAAAATAAAAATCAAATTAATAAATAACATTTCTAAAAAATAGATATACCTATTTCTATCTTCATTTTACTTATTTTTGCCAAAGATGCATGCAACAACAAACGATACTATAATTGCTTTAGCTACACCTTCTGGTGCAGGAGCTATTGCTGTAATACGACTTTCTGGGCCAGATGCTATTTTAATAACTTCAAATCATTTTATATCTACATATAATAAGAAACTAAAAAAGCAAAAAAGTCACACTATTTTATTAGGAAATATTATTGATGGCGATAGAACTTTAGATCAAGTATTAGTTTCGGTATTTAAAAACCCAAATTCGTATACTGGAGAAAATGTAGTAGAAATTTCTTGTCATGGTTCTCCTTATATACAACAAGAAATAATTCAACTCTTTTTAAGAAAAGGTTGCCGAATGGCATCTGCTGGTGAATTTACGTTAAGAGCATTTTTAAATGGTAAGATGGATCTTAGTCAAGCTGAAGCCGTTGCCGATTTAATTTCATCAGAAAACGAAGCATCGCACCAAATAGCTATGCAACAAATGCGTGGTGGTTTTAGTAACGAAATTAAAAGTTTACGTGATCAGTTGCTAAATTTTGCATCTTTAATAGAACTAGAATTAGACTTTGCAGAAGAAGATGTTGAATTTGCAGACCGTTCTGCTTTTGTTTCTCTTGTAAATAAAATTAGTATCGTATTAAAAGGACTTATAGATTCTTTTGCAGTTGGAAATGTAATAAAAAATGGAATTCCTGTTGCTATAGTTGGCGAGCCTAATGTAGGTAAATCTACCTTATTAAATGCCTTACTAAATGAAGAAAGAGCAATAGTTAGCGATATTGCAGGCACCACTAGAGATACCATCGAGGATGAAATTTCTATTGGCGGTATAGGTTTTCGTTTTATTGATACTGCAGGTATTAGAGAAACCAAAGATGTTGTAGAAGGTATTGGAATAAAAAAAACTTTTGAAAAAATAGAGCACGCTCAGGTTGTTTTATTCTTAGTAGACGGCTCTATGCTTTCTAAAGAAAACTCTATAGAAAAACTAAAAGTTGAACTTGAAAAAATTAAAAACCAACACCCTTTAAAGCCTTTAATTATTCTGGTAAATAAATCTGACCTTTTAAATAATACTACACTTAAAGATTTTACTACTCAAATAACTTCTAATAACCCACAATCCGCAACATTATTTATTTCTGCTAAAACAGGTTCTGGTGTAGAAGAATTAAAAAATAAATTACTCGATTTTGTAAATACTGGTGCATTACGCAATAACGAAACCATTGTTACTAACACCAGACATTACGATTCTTTACTCAAAGCACTAGAAGCTATACAAAAAGTGCAGTTTGGTATAGACGAAGAACTATCTAGTGATCTTATGGCAATAGATGTTAAAGATGCGCTTTACCATTTAGGAGAAATAACAGGGCAAGTTACAAATGACGAGCTTTTGGGTAATATTTTTGCTAATTTCTGTATTGGAAAGTAACTAAAATACTAAATAATTTGTATTTACAATTTAGTAGTTTAAGAAAGGCTTAATAAGTTTAAAATATTTCTAAATTTTATAAAATCTTTTATTTATATACTTTTCTATTTAACTCAAAGTTATTCATTAGCTAAAAGCCATGTAAATCATCTTAATTTTACTTTAGGTGCCAAGTATGCAATTTTCAACTCGTTAAGCGCCTCTAAAGTTAAAGGTTTAGTTATATAACGCTCTACAAGGCCTGTAGCTTCTGAATTTATTTTATCGGCAGGATTATAAGATGTAGATAACATAACTATTATTATTTGGTTTTTTAGTTCTGTTTCTAATTCTTTATACTCTTCTAGAAATTCCCACCCGTTCATAACTGGCATGTTTATATCTAGAAAAATTATATCCGGTTTTTTAAAATCGTCTTTTGTGTCTGATTTTAAAAAATCTAATGCCTCTTTTCCATTTTTGGTTACAACAACATGCTCTGTAAAATTTGCTTCGTCAATAACATGTTGGTGTATATAATTTGTTGCGTCGTCATCATCTACCAGTAATACACAACTAAATTTTTCTTTCATAAAATTATATATTATTAATTATTGTTAAATTATCCTTTTTATATATTAAAAATAAAACATTTTATTCTAATATAATAATGCAGATAAACCTAACCATACAAAAGCTTTTACGTAACCTTTTGCGTTTATTTTATTTAGGCTATTAAACATTTTTAGATATTTACTTTTTTTTGAAGTTATCATAATTTCACATTTTAGGGTTATATATTTTTATACAGGTATTTTTTACTTGAATACTACTTTTTATTTAATTTTTAAGAAAATTGAAAACCGGCAGAAACTCTAAACACAAATACAAATACTACTACTGCATACATAGAGAAGCCAAACCAAGCAAATGCTTTAAAATATTTTTCAACAAAAAGGTCTCCTAAAATTTTAAAGCACTTTTTATAGGTTTTTTTAACTAATTTTAATCTCTTCATTTATATGTAAGTATTATTAAATTATTTTTTATGAAAATTGAAAGCCTGTAGATATTCTGAAAATAAATGCAAATACAACTATTGCATACATAGAGAATCCGAACCAAGCAAATGCTTTAAAATAGCTTTTAACAAAATGATTGCCTAAGTTCTTAAAGCCATCATTATATATCTCTTTTACTAATGTTATTCGATTATTCATAAGTAGGGTTTTTTAAAGGTTATTTTTTAATTTAAATCATAAATGATAAAGCAGTTAAACATAAAGTTGTTAATAATGTGGTTACTGAATTAATTATTTTTAAATTTTTCATAACTAAAAGGTTTGGGGTTATTTATACTGTAAATTTAAGAGGAACACTCGTCAAAAGACATTCTTTTTCGGTGAATGGTAAGTTAATGTAGATTAGTGGGAATTTACCTACATATATAATTTACAACATCTAACTTTGATGTATAAAAAAACCGAGTTAGCACTCGGTTTTACTATATATTTAAATACATTATTACATAAAATTATAATAGATTTAATCTACGTAATAATTCTTTTCTATGAGAACGGCTGACCGGAATTACATCTCTTTCTATAAGCACACTACTATCTTCTATATCAATAATTTTTTTTGTATTTATTACATAAGATCTATGCACTTTAAAAAAATAGTCTTGTGGTAATTTATCTTTAATTTTTTTTAAGGTAGAGTGAACCATAAAATTTTTACTGGAAGTTTTTAAAAAAATATAATCTCCTTTTGCTTCTATTATATTTATACTTGGAATATCAATTTTAACAAGTCTACGATCTATACTTACATAAAGATCATCTTTAGAATCTTCAGAAAAAGACTCTTCTTTTTTTTTATTTTCTAAAGTTGGTGGTATAACTTCTTTGTGTATGGATAATGCTTTTTCTACTCCTTTATTAAAACGTTCTTGGGTAATTGGTTTTGCTAAATAATCTACAACACATTTGTACTCAAAGGCATCAATTGCAAAACTTTTATCTAAAGAACTTAATATTATATTTGGCGGATTTTTAATTGTTTTTATAAAATCAAAACCATTAAACATTGGCATACTTACATTTAAAAAAATAAGATCTACTGGAGAATCATTTAAATATTTAATACCTGAAGTTGCATTACTAAATGTTTCTAATACATTAATATTAGGATTGTTTTTTGCTAGGTATAAAATTATTTCTCTAGACGTTTCTTCATCATCAATTATAATACAGTTCATTTTTAAGCTGTTTTTATAAATAACAATAATACATTTAATATATTTTCAAAATCTACCTTTAAAATTTTACTCTTATTTAGTAAATTTAATCTATAATCCTCTGCTACTTTATGACCTTTTTCTAAACCTAAAATTTTAAACTTATGGTTTATTTTATGTACACATTCTGCTGTTTCTGTATAATTATCTACTTTAAGGCAAGAATGGTACGTTTCTATTTCTTGCGGTAGTTCTTTTTTTATAATATTTAAAAGATGCTCTTTAAAAGTTTTATTTCCGTTGGAAAGTTGGTTTATGTAACTAAGGTTGGGAGTATCTATCATCTTATAAAATTTGTGTAAATAAAGGTTGTTATAACCTATATATTTACGTTTACTCATTTTTAAGTATTAAATAATTTTTGTAATAAAATTCTTATAAAAATTATATATAATACTACAACTTGTCAATTTATTATCTATTGTATTTTATAAATTTTATGTTGTGAATAATACCAAAAACGTTGTAAATAGCAGTAATAATCTAAATAACTAAGCTATCTGTTTATGTAAATTTTTAGATATTTTTATTGAAAAAGTACTTCCTTTATTTATTTCAGAATCTACTTTAATAGATCCATTATGCAATTCAATAATTTTTAAACAATGCGCAAGTCCAATACCAGTACCCTCAAAATCTTTATCAGAATTAAGCCTGCAAAACATTCCAAAAATTTTATCTTTTTTATTCTTAGGTATACCAATACCATTATCTGAAATAATAAATTTCCAAAAATTACTATACTCTTTTGCTTTAATTTTTACTACTGGAGCAAGGTTAGGTTTTCTAAATTTTATAGCATTATTAATTAGGTTTTGAAAAAGTAACCTAAACTCTGTTTGGTATACTTCAACTTCTGGCAGAGTACCTATATCCAATTGAGCTTTATTTTCAGAAATTAAAGTTGAAAGATCTACTTCTAAGCTCTTCACCATATCATTACAATTAACTTTAGAGAGTTCTTTGTTTCCTCCTATACAGCTATGGTCCAGCAAGCCTCTAATAAGTAAACTCATTCTTGTTGATGCTTGCGATATAAAATTTATACAGGTTAGTGCTTTATCATCAAAGGTGTCTTTATATTCTTTAGTTAACAAATCGGTAAAACTATTAACGGTTCTTAAAGGCTCTTGTAGATCATGTGAGGCTATATACACAAATTGTTCTAACTCTTTATTTTTAAGTTTTATTTTTTCAAAACTTTCGTGTAATGAATCTGACATTTTGTTAAACTCTCTTCCTAACATAGAAAGTTCATCTTTTCCTTTAACCTCTATTCTATTTTGGTAATTTCCTGTTTTAATACTATTTACGTTATGTAACAACTCTTTAATTGGCCTAACTATAGATATAATATTTTTATAGGTAATTAAAAGACCAAAGAAAATAAAGAATATACTCGCCCATAAGAAAAAGCGAGAATTACTATCTAGAGTATTTGATAAATTAGATATATTAGTAACTAACTCTTTATTATACTGTATTTGTAAAAAAGATAATCTATTGTCTATTTCTTTAGAAAATACAGAAAGTTCATTTTTTTGTATATCTAAAATCATTTCCATTTTTACTTTATCTTCATAATCTTTTGAGGTTAATAATGAAGAGTTTACTTGTTTAATTAAAGCAATAGATTTTGAAGCATACATAGCTATACTATCTATATTTTCAGCTCTTGAGTCTGATGCCTGTAAAGATTTTTTTAGACTAACTAAATTAGAAATGTAATACGGAAAATCTACTTCTACAATTTGCTTAACCCTATTTAAAGTTTCTCTATTTTTACCATCTAAAATTCTATTTTCTACAAGTAAAAAAAGCTCTTTATTTTCCATTCTAATAGCACTAAGCAGCCTTACTGCCGGCCCTGTTTTTTTGGTAAGCGTATCATGGCTTTGTACAGCTTGTTTTGTTGCTAACTGCCCAACTATTGTGTGTAGTAATAAAATGCAAATAAATATTCCAAAACCTACCAATAATTTAGTTCCTATCTTGGTCATTTAGATCTGTTTTATCTCTTAACTTTTATTAATTCTCCTTTACTTTTATAGGTATATAAAGAAAAATAAATTCCTTTAGAGGCTCCATTTTCTCCTATTGAAATATTTCCGCAAGTACCTTGAAAAAAATCTACATTTAACAACCTATTGCGCAACCAAGCATCAAATTTTTCTTGACTGGTTTTTGTAGTATTTATTGTTTTAAGTTCATTTAACACCAAATTTATAGCATCATACGCTTGTAAAGGCGGCCAAACAGAAAATGGTTTTTCTTTATAAGTTTTAGCATAAGTATCTAAAAATTCATTTGCCAATACCCAATTACCGTCTGAAGGGGTAAAAAAAGTACATTCGGTTCCTTTAATAGTTCCTTCAGAATTTTCATAATATTCTGGCACTAATAAAACTGTAGATCCATAAAAAGGAGCCGTTATACCTAAATCTCTAGCTTGTTTCATTGCAAAACCAAAATTTTTATATCCAAAAAAAACATACGCATCGTAACCTTCTTCTTTATAAGATTTTAGCTCTTCACTAAAGTCTACAGTATTTTTATTTATAGTAACAATTTTGTTTTCAATACCACTTTCATCTAATAATTTTTTGCAACTGTTACTAGCTATTGTCATAAAATCATTAGGGTAGTTCATAATAACAACTTTTTTAAAACCTAACTCTATTATTCTAATTGCAATAAGAGAGTTTGCATCTTCTGTAGATTTTGCTATTTTAAATGTATTTTTATTTAAAGAGGATAGTAACGCATCATTATTAAGAGGGTTAACTAAAATTACTTCGTCTTCTAATACTTTATCACTTATTGCTATTGTACCGTCACTATTACTTATAAACACAATTTTTATATCATGTTCCTTTCGTAGTTTTTCATACGCAGGCATGGCATTATCTTTTTCCCATTGGTCATCTTCTATAAATAAATTAACTTTTGGCTCTCCTTTTTTTCTGTTGGAATTATATTGCTCTATTGCTAATTTTAATGCATTTGCAGGAGCAACGCCTAAATCTGTTGCTCTTTTAGATAATGGACCTATATACCCAATATTAACTTCATTAACATCTGAACTGCAAGAAGTACATAATAAAACACATATAAAAAGCAAAAAGCATCTTTCTATAATTTTTAGCACTACACTATTTTTTTTATTTTGTATAAACATTACCCTTTTTATTAAAATGAAATTTTATATTCCAAACCGTAACCTAATCCATACGTATCGTTTTGGTAATAATCATTAATTCTATATTCTAAAACAACATATAATCTATTTAATATTCTATACCCTAATTGGTGTTCAGATACCCATTTAAAAGAAACTCCTCCATTATTATAAATAAAATTTTGGTCTGCAAAACCTCCTAAATAAAGTCTTTTATTACATATTTTAGGCAACAATAAAATAGAATAAACGTGTTCTATTTGTGTCATATATGTAGTCTTATTATGTAATCTAAATTGTAATAACATTGGATTTAAAGAATAAGACATATTTAATTTATTAAACATTTTCTGTATTCCTTTTGTTTGGTTAACCTTCCACCTAAAACCCAATCGAACATCGTTATTATTTTCGCCATTACGCAATACATATTGTAATGTTAGATCTAAAGGTATAGCTTCTCCTATACCCCAACGTAAGTTGTGCTCCGCATAATTTTTAGACAAACCCGAAGAGCTATTAGAACTCTCATAGTTTGTTAAAGAAAAATACTGAAACCGTTTAGGCAAATTTGCCAAAATATTATAGGTAAAAACGCTAAATTCTCTTGTGTCATAATACCCATTAAAATCTATGTAACCAGATACTTTTGAATTTTTAAATTCTTGTTTTTCTTGAGCATAGATTTTAACTAAAAATACTAGACTAAAAAAAAGCAGCACAAAAACTCTACTACTTTTTTTCAAATAAGATAATTGCATTTTTTAAGCATTTTAAATAGTAATTAGTAATTTACTATATAACTTTTTACAATTCTATATATTGTTTATTTTGTAAGAAAAATCTTTGATTATAGTAATTTGCAAATGTAAGATACTATTATATTACAATACATGCAGTATCTACTACATAATAGTAAACTACTATATACCATATGTTAGTTTTACACACAAAACACCTATAAAACACTACAATAACAGTAATTACACAACATATTTCATCTGATTACACAACATATTCTACGTAAAGGTGTTAAATAAACATAAATTTACTTTGTAGGAATTTTCTTTATTAATAATAATTCCACATACAATTACAATCAAAAACAATAAATAACAACCTCATGAAATTATTAAAAGTATTTACCTCTAAAATTAAAGTGTTAAATAAACAAAAGAACATATTTTTTATACTGTTTTTAATAACCTGTTATTCCAATGCACAATCTGTTGGAATAAACACATTAACACCAGATCCTTCTGCAGCATTAGATATACAATCTACAACTGGTGGTTTACTTATGCCAAGAATGACTACTGCAGAAATAGATGCTTTAGTAGACCCTGCTGATGGTCTTATGGTTTATAATACAGATGTAAACAATAGCGTCATGTTTGTTCAAGGAGCTCCTTATAAATTATATAATCAAACAGCAGGTACTGTTATTACAGTATTAAGTGGTATAGCGCCAACCTTTTGGTTGAATATCGATAATGTTGAAGCAACTGAATTATTAGGGTTAGATATTCATAGAATACAAATGGACCTTACAGATGCTAAAGAAATTCGTATTGTAGCCAATGTTTCAGGCCTCACTTTGGGATTAGGAGGAGAACTTTCAATTGCATTGGAATACTCAACCGATGGTGGTGTTTCATGGACCTACGTTGGCAGTAATAGTTTTGGACCTACATTGTCAATTTCAGTCGATGGTTTGATTGTAACTCCATGGACCGAAATTCATAATTCGGCGAAACAAGACGTGCAACTCCGTTTAGTTGGTCAAGCAACAGGAGGAATAATTACACAAGTAGGTCTAGGCCTTGTAATGATAGAGATTAGATAAAAACAACAGTCTATCATTCCTTTCTATTTAGCATTCTTCTAATATAACTAACAACACAACTATGAAATCCAAAATAATATTTGGCTTACTATTTATTATAAACATTCTTGGCATTTATGCACAAGATGGTTTAAATGTTTTTGGAGCAAATCTTTCTGTAACACCCGGAGCTACTATTCGTGTAGACCAAGGTAATTTACAAATAACAGGAGATGCCGAAATAAAAAATGAAGCTGCTATTAGTGTAGATGGTAATTGGATAAACAATAACACTACAAGTACCATTTTTACAACAGATTCTGAAGGAGTGGTAACACTAACAAAATCAACCGACATAACAACTATTGGAGGTACCACCACCACCCTATTTTATAATTTAGTTTTAGATATTAATGAAGCTACATTAGAAGTAAATACTATTGTTGGCGGTTCTGTTTCAGGCACTAATTTAGGTATCCTAAATTTAAATGATGTTGCCTTAAATCTAAATTCCAACACCTTACAAATAACCAACTCTTTAATTGGCTCTCTTATTACTAATGAAGGCTATATTATAAGCGAAGATGTTTTAAACCAAAGTAAGGTTTTATGGGAAACTTCCCCAACAGGAGGTGCTTATACAATACCATTCGGAACAACTACTGGAGATAAAATTCCACTAACTATAGAAAGGGCAAGTGGCGACTTAGGACAAATAACAGTATCTACCTATCCAACCGGATTAGATTTATTGCCATACCCAACGCAGCCAGAAAATGTTACAAATATGTTAGACGAGTCTAACCAAAGCATTGCATCCAGTGCTTTAAACAGGTTTTGGCAATTAGATAAAACTGGAACAGGTGCTGCTAATATTAAATTTTCATACACTAACAATGATATACCAACCACTGGCGAAAGTAACCTATCTACATACAGGTATAATACCGGAACAAACCAATGGGAAAACAAAGGAGTAAATAGTTCTAGTTATAGTAATAATTCGGTAACGGTTTCAAATGTAAGTCAATTTTCACCCTGGACAATGGCTTCTAGCTCTGGTAATATAGATGGAGATAATTTAACAAATGAGGTTGATGTTGATGATGATAATGATGGTATACCAGATGATGTAGAAAATAAAGATTGCTCTGTTTTTTATGAAGACTTTGATACAGGATCTTACCCAGGAGCAGAACTTCCTGCAGGTTATACTACTTACAATTATAGAGGAAATATTGCTCCTTATGCAAATTTTCCTAATGCTTTAAATGATGGCGACTATACAATAGCAACTCTTGCTAATGAGCCCGAAGGTAGTTGGCAAGCAAATCTTGGTGATCATACCAATGGTTCTGGCTATATGATGGTGGTAAATGCAAGTTATGCAATTGGCGATTTTTATAATAGAACAGTTACTTTAGACCCAAATACAACCTATAAATTCTCCGCTTGGTTAGTAAATGTTAATAGTCAAGCAAATCAAACTTTTTGTGAATCAGAACCAGATGGGTATATACTACCTAATGTAAGATATGAAATTAGAGACATAGATAATTCTGGTCAATTAATCGCTTCTTTTGATACTGGCGATATTCCAAGAACTGGCGATTGGCAAAATTACAATTTTGAATTTAACACAGGCTCCTCTACAAATGTAGAAGTTGCCCTTATAAATAATAACACAGGTGGTTGTGGTAATGATATTGCTCTAGATGATATTTCGTTAATACCTACCCTATTATCTGGCGGTGGTATCCCTTGCGATTTTGATGGTGACGGAATACCAAATTCTGAAGATTTAGATTCTGATAACGATGGTATTTATGATATTGTAGAAGCGGGTGGTACAGATGCTAATAACGATGGATTAGTAGACAATGTAGAGGATTTAGATAATGATGGTTTGGCCGATATTTATGATAGTAGTTGTGTTAGTACTGGTGGAGGAACGGTAAATGCAACTAATGCAACTATAAACTCAGGAAATTTCTCTAATACCTCAGGAGCAATAGGAGCTACAGGCTTATCAGATACGGATGCCGCGGTTTCAAGTAATGGAGCACAGTTACTATTAAACATGGGAACAGTAATTCCATCTGGTTCTGTAATTACAGTTTACATGGCACATGCTACTGGTGGTAGTCAAGGTGGACAAATACATCAATCAGACGCTTCGGGTAATGCAATAGGGGGAGAAATATTAAATTATAATGTTAACGGAAGTACAGTTACAGCCTATAATGCCACAACCAATACAGACACACAGTATTTTAGGGTAACTACCTATTGGGCAGACGTACAAATTTTTGGTATAGAAGTAGATGCTACAACAACTACGGACTGTTCTGGTACTGCTTTAAACCCTATTGAAACAACTCCAGGAACACCAGATTTCTTAAATCAAGATTCTGATGGAGATGGCTGTACAGATGCTAAAGAGGCAGGTTTTACTGATGCTACAGAAGACGGTGAAGTAGATGGCACAGGCTATTCTTCTTATGGTGTAGTAGAAGGTAGTGATGGGTACACTGGTACAAATTCAGCAGTAACAGATGCTTCTAACTCTAGCGCTTGTGGTGGTCCGGCTGGTCCAGATAATGATGGTGATTTAGTACTTGATGTAGATGATTTAGATGATGATAATGATGGTATTTTAGATGCCGAAGAACTTTCCTTATGTGCACAAACACAAGTAGAATGGTTTCATAATGATAGCGAAACGCCAAATGCCAGTACTGTAGGAACAACCGATCCAGGAGAATCGGATTATGCTACTTTCGATAATAGAACTTTAATCAGCAGTCCTAATTTTACTGCGGCACCTAATATTTCTTTTGGTTCTTTAAATGAAATTGGCAACCTATATACGTATGTGTATGATAATGCAGACCAAAGTACTTTTGCTACAGCAAAATCAGCAGGTCATTATGTGCAAGTTTCCTACACACCCGCAGTAGGTTTATGGGCTACAAGTATCAATATTGGCTTTTACACCAGCCCTAGCGGTCCTGAGGTCGATTATGGTAATTTTGATATGGCCATAGAAATGGATACTAATGCAAGCTTTAGTAATCCTACCGTAAAAGCTCAAGATTTTCATATTGATAACATGCTGGCAGGTAATTATCTGTCTTATAATATAAGTTCCAATGATTTCTTATCGGCAGGAACAACATATTACTTCAGATTCTATATCTATAATAACCAGAATGGCACAAGTTTTACAAGGTTCGATGATGTTTCCTTTTCTCATGCATTAGCATGTGATACCGATGAGGACGGAGTACCAAATTATTTTGATCTAGACTCCGATAACGATGGTATTTATGATGCCGTTGAAGCTGGCCATAATGCAGCACACTCTAACGGCGAAGTTACAGGAGATGTAGGTCTTGATGGTGTTCCAGACGCTGTACAAGGTGGCGGTAATGAAGATGCAGGAACCGTAAACTATACCATTTTAGATTCTGAAACCACCCCAGACGGTATTTCAGATTATCTAGATTTAGATAGTGATGGTGATGGTATCCCAGATAATATTGAAGCACAGACTACAGCTGGTTATGTGCCTCAAAATGCAGATGACGCAGCAACCTACGAAACTAACAAAGGGGTAAATA
The DNA here is from genome assembly GCA_947504045.1 of uncultured Maribacter sp. GTDB lineage: Bacteria > Bacteroidota > Bacteroidia > Flavobacteriales > Flavobacteriaceae > Maribacter_B. The sequence goes on along the minus strand of CANNFY010000002.1, from coordinate 13,164 downwards.
GCGCCTATTTAGGTGGCATAACCCCAGAAAACACCGATGGTACAGATACTCCAGATTATATAGATGTAGATAGTGATAATGAGAGTGAAGATGATACCGTAGAAGCAGGATTGACATTAGCCAATGCTGATACAGATAATGACGGTTTAGACGATAGTACCGACGCTACAACAGGATACTCAGATCCAAACGGAACTATTGACGATCCTACAACCTTACCAAATATACAGAACAGTACTACGCCCGAAGTTGATTATAGAGACGATGGTTCTACAGTGTCGTGTGGTACAGTAGATTCTGATAATGATGGGGTTTTTGATGATTGTGACGAAGATGATGATAATGATGGTATTTTAGATGTAGATGAATGCCCAGCAATACCAACTCCTGCCATTAATGTACAGGACACTTCTGTAAGTTGGATAGATTTCACCTTCAACACTTTAATTGGCTCAGCTTATTGGTCTGGTAGAAGTAGCGGAGATAATGAATGGGGATTAATTGGCACGTACGATTTAGCTGCCCTAAGTCCTAATTTAGCAGGCATAACGGTAACTATAACATCATTTTCAGATGAACCTGATGATGCCAGACTCTATATGGGTGCTGCTTCAGGTAGTGTATTGGGCGGACATGCAGGATTCTTACTAGAGTTCTCAAAACCTGTAGATATTAGAAGAGAAGCCACCGCTGGCGTTGCGTTTAGTTCTGGAGAAATTGAAACTTATGTCTCCGACAGTCAAATGCATTACGTAACATCTGGCACACCAGCCAATGCCGTGGCAACAACCGATGATGGTTCTGGTACCGCTCAAATTGAGGCTACGGCTTCTGGAGGTTCTAGTGCTATATTAGCAGAAAGTTATGGTACTACCTCCTACCGTTTTGATTGGGATGATAACATTACCCCAAGTACACAACAGTATAGAATGGAAATTGGAGAATTTCCTAGAGTAACAACTACAGATACAGATGGTGATGGTATCGCCGATTGTCTTGATATAGATAGTGATAATGATGGTTGTCCAGATGCCTTAGAAGGTGATGGTAGTTATACATATTCTGATATTGATTCCGAATCAAGATTAGTTGCAACTGTTGATGCAGTTGGTGTTCCAGGAGGTACTTCTCAAGGTGCAGGTTCCTCTACAGATGATGCTGTTCAAGCAGTGGCTTGTGACCCATGTGATTCATCACACCCGTCCTACGTAGATAGTGATGGAGATAACATTGGAGATTTCTGTGATTTAGATGATGATAATGATGGTATTTTAGATACCGATGAAGATACATGTTCGGGTTATACAGTAGTTAGACCTAGTGATTTAGGGTATTCAGGAAATGAAGTAATTTCTAGTGCAGTACATGATGTAAGTAGCTTATTTAATTTAAGTAACGGTTCTGTAATTCTAACACTTAAAGATGCATATGTAAACAGTACAGCATCCTCTTGGAATACATCTGGTTCTAATCCAGCTTCTTCCATAGCTATTTCTGGTACCATACCAACAAGAGTTAGAATAGACCATGGTTCTGGTTTAACATCCATTGGCAGTAGAGAAGGTATACGTTCTAATGGAGAAAAATTCAACTTTACAGGTACACTTAATACAGGATTTACACATTATAACCAAGGCACAGAATATTATGTAGAACGTGATGCTTCCTCTGCAGATAACAATGCAGGTACCGAGACTTGGGAATCGGAAGGTTATGCATCTTTCGTAGAATTCTTTACTACAGATAATGCTAGTGTAGTAATTTTTAGACTTTGTCCTGCTACAGATACAGATTTGGATTCTGTTGCCGACCACTTAGATACAGACAGTGATAATGATGGTTGTCCAGATGCTTTAGAAGGTGATGCCACTTATGATTATTCAGATATAAATGACAATCTTCAATTAACTACTACAGTTGATTCATTTGGAATTCCTTCAGGAACTTCACAAGGCATTGGAACAGCTAAAAACAATAACCAACAAGCAGATGAATGTAGTGAGTGTAATTCAGAACACCCATTATTTGCAGATACAGATGGCGATACTATTGGTGATTTTTGTGACTTAGATGATGACAACGATGGTATTTTAGATACTGACGAAATGCAAGTACAAACGTGTAGCTACTACCCTGGATTATCCTTTAGTGGTGCAACCTTAGAATCTGGTACCGCCTTAAGTTCTGGTGCAGTGTACAGGTTTTCTACCGTTACCACAGGCGTAGATGCATTAGTTACCATTGTTTCATCTACACCAAATCCAGCAATTACAAGTATAGATGATGATGCTTCTAATATTGATAATTTTCAACCTATTCTAGCAACTAGTGCCTCTGACGTTCAATTCGATTTTGAATTTGTAGAGACTGGTACAACAACAGTAACGCAAATACCACAATTTTACATGACAGCTATTGATGTTGATGGCGATAGTGTACAAGGTAGAGAGTTTGTTGAACTGGACATTACCAACTCTTCTGCACAAACGGTAGAAACACCAAGTGACCTTTCTATTTATCCAAGTAGTTTAGGAATGATATTTTATGGTCCTTTACAAACACAACCTGGTATAGATATTTCGGCAACCAATGTTATGTTTACTGCAAAATATGCTTTAAGAAGTGCGTTTAAAATAAAAATTGGTGCAGACCCTACTTCGGGAGTAAATAGATTGTTCTCCATGAATTTTGACCCATGTACGTACGATTTATATACAACCCCTTCTAATTCAGATTTATTATTAGAAGTCTTAGATACTGATGAAGACGGAATTCCAAATCACTTAGATACAGATAGTGATGGTGATGGTTGTCCAGATACATTAGAAGGTGACGGTAGTTATACATATTCTGATATTGATTCCGAATCAAGATTAACGGCAAGTATAAACTCAACTGGAATACCAGGAGGATCCTCGCAAAATAGAGGTACTTCACTTGATGAGACTCAACAAGCAGATACTTGCAGCCAATGTCACCCTTCTCACCCATCCTACGTAGATAGTGATGGTGATTTAATAGGTGATTTCTGTGATGAAGATGATGATAATGATGGTATTTTAGACAGTGTAGAATGCCCAATCCCTACGCAATCTACTACTTATGGTCATTACACTAGAATACTTCCTAGTATGCTAGGAGTACCTATAAACACTTCAGGAGTAAATACTATTGGTGATGTAAGTTCTTATTTTTCTTTACCAACAGGAAGTGTCATTGTAGAAGTAAAAAATGGACTTACCCATCCTACTCAAGACCTATTTATGGTAATGAGTGGTACCCAGGAGAATACAGACTTCCATGTAACAGGAACCCATTCCACATTTATTTATGCGCATCATGGCAATAGCATGGTTGGCGGAACAACTGATGGTATGGTTGCCTTGGATAATGTAGGTTATGACTTTCAATATACTATAGCTGATCCTTATGTGTTAAATGAAAATGGAAACGAATATAGTGTAACCAATACGGGAGGAAATGGTGCTACAGCAATGAGGTGGCTTTCAGATGGTCCTGCAAGAGATATACGATTTTTCACAACAAGTACTGCGATAAATGCAATTCATCTTTCTTTACTCCCATTTATTTGCGATACAGACAATGATGGAGTTATAGATAGTTTAGATATCGATAGCGATAACGACGGTTGTTATGATACAGTTGAAGCAGGTCATTTAGATGATGATAATGACGGTGAAGTAGATGGTACAGGATATGATGCAAATGGTCAGGTAACTGGTGCATCTACGGCATATACAGGTACATCCAACGGAGTAACAACGGCATCAGAAACAACTATTGATACAGCACCAACAGACCAAGAAGAACGAGTTGGTGACGATGCTACATTTACAGTAGCAGCTTCTGCTTTAGATGCTTCGGCTTATTCATCAGGAACACCAACTTACGATGTAAATGCTAGCCCAACGTACCAATGGCAGGTAAGCACCAATTCTGGATCTACTTTTTCTGATATTTCAGGAGCCACCGGTTCTAGTTTAACCATTTCAGATGTTACCCTCATCATGGATGGGAATATCTATAAAGTTTTAGTCAGTAGTGCAAACAATTCTTGTCCAGAAGAAGCACAAGCAACGTTAACGGTTATAAATAATGTGGATGCTATAGATGATTCAGCTGGTATAACTGCTGTTGAAGGATTTACTGGAATAGACGATGTCTTAAATGTATTTGACAATGATGAATTCAATGGAGCTATACTTAATCCTTCAAGTGTTACTATAACTCCGACTTCAAACGGACCATTAACGGTAAATGGTGATGGTTCTGTAGATGTAGCTAGTAACACTGGTTCTGGTTCATACACGGTTAACTATCAAATTTGTGATGCCGCTAACTCTACAAACTGTGACATTGCTACGGTAACCGTAAACGTTGGTGTAAATAGTTTGCCAACAGCACAAGATGATGCTATTTCAATTGCACAAGATTCTAGCAATAACGCAATAGATGTACTGGCTAATAATGGAAATGGCCCTGATGATTTTGGTGGTGATGGCCCAAATACTGGTGCAATTACACTTCCAAGTACTTCAACAACAAATGGAGGAACAGTTTCTATAAATGATAATAGTACGCCATTAGACCCAACAGATGATACGGTTTTGTATACACCGGCAGCTGGCTATAGTGAAGCAGATTCCTTTACCTATACAATTACAGATGCCAACAATGATTCGGATACGGCTACAGTAAACGTAACGGTAGTACCAACACCAACAATTACTATTAATGTTGTAGCGGTGGATGATATCATCAATGCCACGGAAGACGATAGTCCAGTGACTATTTTTGGTACAACAACCAATGTAGAAAATGGACAAACAGTAACGGTTACTTTAAACGGACAAACATATACCACTACGGTTTCCGGTAATACATGGACTTTGGATATTCCCGCTATAGATGCACAGGCTTTAGATGCTACAGAAACTATTACTGCAGATGTTAATAATAGTTTAGGTACTTCGGCCGTACAGGCAACACGTGATATTCAACATGATGCTACTCCCCCAAGCATCACACTTAATATAGACGATATCACAGCAGACAATATCTTGAACGCCACGGAAGCTGCTGCAGATGTAGCAGTAACTGGTAACGTTACAGGTGATTTCAATACTGGAGACACCGTTACTTTAACTGTAGACGGTACCGATTATACAGGAACAGTGGATGCACTCGGTGATTATAGTATCGATGTACCTGGCAGTAAATTAGCTGCGGACCCAAATACAACAGTGGACGGTAGTGTAACTACAACGGACACTGCAGGTAATTCAGCAACCGCTACCGATACGCAAGTGTATACTGTGGATACTGTTGCACCTGCAATAACCTTGAACATAGACGATATCACTGCAGATAACATCCTGAACGCTACGGAAGCTGCTGCAGATGTAACGGTTACTGGAACCGTATCTGGTGATTTCAATACAGGTGATACGATAACCTTAACCGTTGACGGAACCGATTACACGGGAACCGTAGATGCACTCGGTGCTTATAGTATTGATGTACCTGGCAGTAAATTAGCTGCAGACCCAGATACAACAATTGATGGTAGTGTAACTACAATCGATACTGCTGGAAACTCTGCAACAGCTACCGATATACAAGTGTATAGTGTGGATACTGTTGCACCTGCGATAACCTTGAACATAGACGATATCACTGCGGACAACATCCTGAACGCCACGGAAGCTGCCGCCGATGTTGCGGTAACGGGTAACGTTACGGGTGATTTCAATACAGGTGATACGGTTACCTTGACGGTTGACGGAACCGATTATACCGGAACAGTGGATGCACTCGGTGCCTATAGTATCGATGTACCTGGCAGTAAATTAGCTGCAGACCCAGATACCACAGTAGATGGTAGTATAACTACAACCGATACTGCTGGAAATTCTGGAACAGCTACCGATACACAAGTGTATTCTGTAGATGCAACGGCACCAACAATTGCTATCAATGTTGTAGCTCTTGATGATATTATCAATGCTACAGAAGATGATAGTCCTGTGACTATTTCTGGAACAACTACCAATGTGGAAGATAATCAAGAGGTAACAGTGGTCTTAAATGGTACAACCTATTCTCCTGTAGTTACAGGAAATACGTGGACTTTTGATATTACTGCTCTTGAAGCGCAAGCTTTAGATGCCAATGAAACAATCACTGCAGATGTAAGTGATGTTGCTGGAAATTCTGCAACGCAAACAACTAGAGATATTCAGCATGATGTTACTTCACCAACTATTGCTATTAATGTAGTAGCGGTGGATGATATCATCAATGCAACAGAAGATAATAGTCCTGTGACTATTTCTGGTACAACTACCAATGTAGAAGATAATCAAGAGGTAACTGTAGTCTTAAATGGTACTACTTATTCTCCTGTAGTTACAGGAAATACGTGGACTTTTGATATCACTGCTCTAGAAGCGCAAGCTTTAGATGCCAATGAAACAATCACTGCGGATGTAGATGATGTTGCTGGAAACTCTGCAACACAAGCAACAAGAGATATTCAACATGATGTTACGACACCAACAATTACTATAAATGTTGTTGCTCTTGATGATATTATCAATGCCACGGAAGACGATAGTCCAGTGACTATTTCTGGTACAACTACCAATGTGGAAGATAATCAAGAGGTAACAGTGGTCTTAAATGGTACTACTTATTCTCCTGTAGTTACAGGAAATACGTGGACTTTTGATATTACTGCTCTTGAAGCGCAAGCTTTAGATGCTAATGAAACAATCACTGCGGATGTAGATGATGTTGCTGGAAACTCTGCAACACAAGCAACAAGAGATATTCAACATGATGTTACGACACCAACAATTACTATAAATGTTGTTGCTCTTGATGATATTATCAATGCCACGGAAGACGATAGTCCAGTGACTATTTCTGGTACAACTACCAATGTGGAAGATAATCAAGAGGTAACAGTGGTCTTAAATGGTACTACTTATTCTCCTGTAGTTACAGGAAATACGTGGACATTCGATATCACTGCTCTTGAAGCACAAGCTTTAGATACCAATGAAACTATTACTGCGGATGTAAGTGATGTTGCTGGTAATTCCGCAACACAAGCAACTAGAGATATTCAACATGATGCTACTCCCCCAAGCATCACACTTAATATAGACGATATTACAGCTGACAATATCCTGAACGCCGCGGAAGCTGCCGCCGATGTCACAGTAACAGGTAACGTTACAGGTAATTTTATTACAGGTGATTCGGTTACCTTGACGGTAGACGGAACTGATTATACAGGTACTGTCGATGCAGCTGGTGATTATAATATCGATGTACCTGGCAGTAAATTAGCTGCAGACCCAGATACAACAGTAGATGGTAGTATAACTACAACTGATACTGCTGGCAATTCTGCAACAACTACCGATTCGCAAGTCTATTCTGTAGATGCAACGGCACCAGCTATCGCGATAAATGTTGTAGCTCTTGATGATATCATCAATGCCACCGAAGATGATAGTCCGGTAACGATTAATGGAACAACTATCAATGTAGAAGATGGTCAGACCGTTACGGTTATCTTGAACGGGGAAACTTATACTACTTCCGTTTCAAGTAATTCGTGGACCTTGGATATTCCTGCTCTGGATGCACAGGCACTTCCTGCCAATGCAACTATCACCGCAGATGTAAGCGACCTTGGTGGTAATCCTGCAACACAAGCAACTCGTGATATTCAGCATGATGCTACTCCCCCAAGCATCATACTTAATATAGACGACATCACTGCGGACAACATCCTAAACGCTACGGAAGCTGCTGCAGATGTAGCAGTTACTGGAACCGTATCTGGTGACTTCAATACTGGAGACACCGTAACCTTAACTGTGGACGGTACCGATTATACCGGAACTGTCGATGCGGCCGGTGACTATAGTATCGATGTACCTGGTAGTAAATTAGCTGCGGACCCGGATACAACAGTAGACGGTAGTGTAACCACAACCGATACTGCTGGGAATTCTGCAACAGCTACCGATACGCAAGTGTATAGTGTAGATGCAACGGCACCAACAATTGCTATCAATGTAGTAGCTCTTGATGATATTATCAATGCAACAGAAGACGATAGTCCGGTGACTATTTCCGGTACAACTACGAATGTGGAAGATAATCAAGTAGCAACTGTGGTCTTAAATGGTACTACTTATTCTCCTGTAGTTACAGGAAATACGTGGACCTTTGATATCACTGCTACAGAAGCGCAAGCTTTAGATGCCAATGAAACTATTACTGCGGATGTAAGTGATGTTGCTGGAAACTCTGCAACACAAGCAACTAGAGATATTCAGCATGATGTTACGACACCTACTATAACAATTAATGTTGTAGCGGTGGATGATATTATCAATGCAACAGAAGATGATAGTCCTGTGACTATTTCTGGTACAACTACCAATGTAGAAGATAATCAAGCAGCTACTGTGGTCTTAAATGGTACAACCTATTCTCCTGTAGTTACAGGAAATACATGGACTTTTGATATTACTGCTCTTGAAGCACAAGCTTTAGATGCCAATGAAACAATCACTGCGGATGTAAGTGATGTTGCTGGGAATTCCGCAACACAAGCAACTAGAGATATTCAACATGATGTTACGACACCAACTATTGCTATTAATGTTGTTGCTCTTGACGATATTATCAATGCTACCGAAGATGATAGTCCTGTTACTATTTCTGGTACAACAACCAATGTGGAAGATAATCAAGAGGCAACTGTAGTATTAAATGGTACTACTTATTCTCCTGTAGTTACAGGAAATACGTGGACTTTTGATATCACTGCTCTTGAAGCACAAGCTTTGGATGCCAATGAGACTATCACTGCAGATGTAAGTGATGTTGCTGGGAATTCCGCAACGCAAGCAACTCGTGATATTCAGCATATCACGACACTACCAGTCCCAGTATTGGCAATAGACGATATCACTGCAGATAACATCCTGAACGCTACGGAAGCTGCTGCCGATGTAACAGTTACTGGAACCGTATCTGGTGACTTTAATACCGGAGACACTGTAACTTTAACTGTGGATGGTACCGATTATACGGGAACTGTCGATGTACTTGGTGCCTATAGTATACTTGTTCCTGGTAGTAAATTAGCTGCAGACCCAGATACAACAGTGGATGGTAGTGTAACTACAACCCATACTGCTGGAAATGAAACTACTGCTACAGAAACTAAATCTTACACAGTTAATTTAACTGACCCTGTTCCTGTTTTACAAATAAATGACATCACAGCAGATAATATTATAAATGCTGCAGAGAGTGGTAACCCTATTAATGTAACAGGAACTGTTAGTGGTGATTTTAATACTGGTGATATGGTAACACTTACAGTAAACGGAGTTGATTATACTGGAGTAGTTGATGCTTCTGGTATATTTAGTATTCCAGTACCAGGAACTGAATTAGCTGCCGACTCAGATGTAACTGTTGATGCTAGTATTAGTACTACAAATATTAATGGCAACACAGGCTCAGCCTCTGAAACTAAATTATATACTGTAGATATTACAAACCCTATAGCTATTCTTATTATAGATGATATTACAGCAGATAACATACTAAGTGCAGAAGAAGAAGGCACCAATATTCCAGTTACTGGAACCGTTAGTGGCGAGTTTAGCCCTGGCGATATTGTTACTATAACTATTAATGATATAGAGTATACTGTTGCTCTAGATGCTACAGGAAACTTTAGTATTAGCATACTAGGTAGTGAGTTAGCTATAGATACAGACACAACTGTTGAAGGCTCACTAACTACTACAGATAATGCAGGCAATAACGCTACTATTACAAATACGAAGCCTTATGGCATTGCTATAATGGATAACGACCCAGATAATGATGGACTTACAAATAACGAAGAAGTTGCTTTAGGCACTGACCCAAACAACCCAGATTCTGACGAAGATGGTATTAATGATGGTCAAGAAGTAGAAGATGCTACTAATCCTTTAGAAGATTGTGATTCTATAGGCGGTGCTCCGTTAGCAACTAGTGATTGTGATTCTGATGGTTTAACCACATTAGAAGAAGATGAACTTGGTACAGATCCAGAAAACCCAGACTCTGATGCAGATGGAATTTTAGATGGACAAGAAGTTACAGATAAAACAAACCCTTTAGATAGTTGCGATTCTATTGGTGGCACCCCTCCTACTGGTACAGCTTGTGATATAGAAATTGAAAACGACTTAATTAGTTCCGAAATTAATGAAGGTGCTTTTAGAATACGTTTCATTGAACAATTTCCAACAAATACTGTAGAAATCTATAATCGTTGGGGAGTAAAGGTTTTTGAAACTAAGGGATACAATAATAATTCTAATGTATTTAAAGGTAAATCAAATGGAAGAGCTACAATAAAAGCAAATGAAAATTTACCTGCAGGTGTATACTTTTATATCATAAAATATATTAAAAATAATAATGGAAAGAGTAAATCTGGATATTTATACATTAACAATTAATATGATAAAAATATATTTATTACCCTTTTTAAAATATGCTTTAAACTTAAATACAGCTAAAAAGATGCCCTATAAGTTTGAAGTTTAGAAAACAAAATTATGGTAAAGAAAATATTATGACAAAGAAACCACACAATTAATAGGTTTACAGTTTAATAAAGTTTTTTTTTAAATCATTTTAAATATAGATTTTCAAATAAATATAAAAGAGCTTTCAATTCCAGAGCTCTTTTATGTTTATTTACACAAACATTAACAACTTGTCCAATACAAACAGCCTACATATATTTAAGTACAGACCAATAGAAGTATAAAGTTTACAACATTTTATTTAAACTACTTATAAACAAAGCTACCTTTATTTAAAAATTCTCCTATTTCATTCTATAAATAGGAAATTAAAATATTAAATATTGAAAATTTATAAGCAACTACTATTTGTTTTTTTAGTTTTCATAGCTATTAATTCACTTCAAGCACAACAAACAACAATGTGGAACTCTGAAAGTACTACTGTTTGGCGTTCTTTAAGTTCTGACGGATTTGTTCTTGTAGAGGCAAGAGTTACCTCTGGTGTTTCTATTATCGGAAATGAAACAATGGGATGTACCTCTGATGCAACCTATGGCGACCCCACTCCAGATGTTTTTGGCAGTCCATCTCTAGAAATTTCAGCTTTACCATTGGTATCCGGAACCTTAGAGTTTCATTTTCTAGACCCTACAACTTTAGACCCAATATATATAGCAAATCCACTATTACATGTAGATAAAGTTGGAACTTTCTCCTTAGTACCTTTTCCTCTTTTGGGATTTTCCACAACTACTGGAGTATTTCAATCTACCAATGGTAATTGGACTAATTTATCTTCAAATGGACCAATATTTGAAGCTACCAATACCCAATTTAATATTGATGCAGCATCAATTATTGGTGGAAATGGTGGAGAATGTGGTGATGGTGTTAGTAACGGAACAGGTGGTGGTACTATGCAAATGAATGACGCAGTTCAATCTATTAATATGGATGTATCTGTGACATTGGGACTTTTAAGTTTAAATGAAGAAGTAGAATTTGTTTTATCGAATCTAGTAATTGCAGAACCATCTATTGAAGTTACAAAAACAGTCCTAGAAAATTTTAGTACGCCCGTTAATATAGGAGACACTGTTGACTATACCATAAAAGTAGAAAATACTGGTAATGTTCCTATAGACAATATTTCACTAACAGATACCTTTTCTGATATTGATGGTAATACTTTATCTATTGGTACAATTACATATACCGGAGCAACTTTGGGTTCTACAAATGGACATTTAGAAGTTGATGAAATAGCTACTTACACTGCAAGTTATGCTCTAACTCAGCCAGAGTTAGATGCTGGGGGTCTTAGAAATCAGATTACTGTAAATGGTGACGCCATCTTTGGAACTGTACTTGTCAATGATGTTTCAGATGACGGTGATGATACAGACCTAAATACTACAAACGATCCTACCGAAAGTTTTTATCCAGTACCTGAAGACGATAACACTTCAGTAGATGAAGATTCTAGTGTAAACATATTGGTGACCACTAATGACGATTTTGGTGGTAATGGAGCATCAAATACTGCCATTGTAATTAGCAGTACACCTTCAAATGGTAGCGCTATTATTAATAATAACAGTACCCCAACAAATCCTACGGATGATTTTATTGTATATACACCAAATGCGGACTACAATGGTACGGATTCCTTTACCTATAGAATTACAGACGCTAAAGGGTATGCATCAGATGCTACCGTAACGATTACTGTAAATTCCATTGCAGATGGTGTGGCAGATAGTTTTAGTGGGAATGAAGATACCGTCTTAAATCAAGATGTATCTACTAACGATACTCATACTGGAACAACTTCTTATGGAGTCAATACCGATGCAACCAACGGAACCGTTGTCATGGCTACCGATGGTACTTTCTCGTATACCCCAAATGACGATTTTAATGGTAGTGATTCTTTTACCTATGATGTAACCGATAGTAATTCTACTACCGAAACCATTACCGTAACCATTACCGTAAATTCCATTGCAGATGGTGTGGCAGATAGTTTTTCTACGGATGAAGATACCGTCCTTAATCAAGATGTGTCTACTAACGATACTCATACTGGTACAACTTCTTATGGAGTCAATACCGATGCAACCAATGGAACCGTAGTCATGGCTACCGATGGTACTTTTTCTTATACCCCAAATGCTGATTTTAATGGAACGGATTCTTTTACCTATGATGTAACCGATAGTAATTCTACTACCGAAACGATTACCGTAACCATTACCGTAAATTCCATTGCGGATGGTGTAGCAGATAGTTTTAGTGGGAATGAAGATACCGTCTTAAATCAAGATGTATCTACTAACGATACTCATACTGGTACAACTTCTTATGGAGTCAATACCGATGCAACCAACGGAACCGTTGTCATGGCTACCGATGGTACTTTCTCGTATACCCCAAATGACGATTTTAATGGAACGGATTCTTTTACCTATGATGTAACCGATAGTAATTCTACTACCGAAACGATTACCGTAACCAT
>CANNFY010000001.1 GCA_947504045.1 uncultured Maribacter sp. | reverse complement strand
GTTTGCTTAAGTTATTTCCCTAAGCGGCTGCAAATATATAACTGTTTTTTAAACTGACAAAATTAAATTTAAAAAAATATTTTTCTTTTTTTAACCTTATCTTAAAACAGCTTATCAATGAACGTGCAACTCTCTTCTCTATACCCACTCTCATCCAATCTCTCAGCGATTGCGGGCTGCAAATGTACACCTCTTTTTCTTTTACACAACTACTTTTTTAAATTATTTTTAGTTTTTTTTTACACCCAAACAAATAACCCTTAAAACCAGTACTTTACAAAAAGAAAAAAACTAAAAAAAAGAAGAGGAAAATCATATACATTACTTTTCTCAAAAAAAGAGTCTTGCCTTACACTAGTGTTTAGTAAAAAAGTAATCTTAACAGTTAGGTAATATTTGTTCTTTTATTAAGAGAAAAAGTTCCAAACTAGTCCAAATCTTATCACAAAATCTCTATATGGATAGTTTGGAGCAGCATAAAAATTATTGGTTTTACCAAATGAGGAATTAAAATGTTCTGCTTTTAGATAGATTCTTGTTTGCTGTACTCTTGCATTTATAAAGAAATCTAACAAAGGGTAATCTCCAAGGCTTTGTGTATTTTGAATATAAAACTCTCCAAGTAGTGGGTTATATGCATCTATATTATAGGATGTAAAATATTTAAACGTTATTCCTGTTTGTATATACATTGCTTTTTTAAAAACTTCTGAGGAATAATACAGCGTATTTCTAGTTACAAAATCTGGCACGTTTAACACTTGATTGGTTTGTGCTACGTTCTGATACATTAATGTATTGTTAAGAGCAAATTTTCCAAACTTAATTTCTTTTTGATATTTAAGTTTAATGTGGTTTACGCTATTATCTTCTTGAAAAGGTTTTACTGCTATAGTTTCTACATCATCTTCTACAATTACATCTGGATCTATTTTTAAATACGTGTAATTGGCTAGTGTTGTTAAATTACCTTCTAAACTTCCCCATTTTTTGGACTTTAGTTCGAAATTAAAATTATTAACTTTTTCTTTTTCAAAATTGTTATTATACCAATTATAGTTTTGATAATCGCTTTGATATAATATATAGTTATAGTCTGGCATTCTAGAGGATGCGTGTATACCAAAGTTTATACTTGTATTTGGATTAAAGGAATATCCTGCAGAACCATTTAAAACATTACCCGTAAGATCCCCTGTGATTGTATATTTAAAATCTGCATTTATATTAAACCCTCCTATTTGTTTTGTATAGTTACCTCCTAAACTAACTTCTTCTCCTTTTAATTGGTTGGGTATAGTTTGGTCTCCATCTATAAGTATACTATTAAAGTAGTAATTATAGTTGTACAAACTTATATTACCTTCTAATTTACCGAGAGTACTATTGTAAAACTGAGTTCCAAATTTATTATACATTGTTTTTAGTACTGCTTTATCGTCAATTTCATCTAAAAAGGCATCACCAAAATACGTATTTGCGGCATCTTGTTGGTATTGGTAATATTTAGTTTCATAATTAAATGTATGCGTTAATGCCAAAGAGGTTTTTTCTACGTTACTAGAATCTTTATTCTTTCTAACTAACTTATAGTTATGCTCTAAAAAATATCTTTTTCCTAGTACTTTATTATCTGCATCGGAAAATAAAACATCTATCCTACCACGATCACTAAAATCGGAATCTCCTGATGTAAATTGTAAATCTGCATCAGACAGACCTCCATTTTCTTCGGTATTAATATTCTGTGCAGCAATATGCGATAGTAAAGCATATCTATTATTTTCTGAAAGGTAGTTTGCGGTTGCTTTAAAATTCCCGGATTCTGCTTGATTATCTTGGTATTTTCCTAAAGAACGAAAGCCTTTAAAGCCTAATGAAAAATTAAGTCTTCTGGAGGTATTAAATGTTAACATTGCATCTAATAACTGCCCTTGTTCAAAAGTGGTTTTAAAAAAAAGCTCTGTCATTGGGGTTGCTACATTATAATATTTAATGTCTTCTACCTCTGCATAATTAAAATGCTTTGCTTTTGCTCCTATTTTTGGATAATAGCTTGTGTTGTTAAAAGTAACTCCGAGTTTTGAATATGGCTGCCCAACATTTGCAAAAGGCATTAACTCAAAATCGTCTTTTCTTATGTAATTATATTTAAATTCTTTTTGAATTGTTAATGTAGTATCTAAATAGGTAGTGTCTCTTGCGTAGGTTATAATCTTATAGTCTTTAATTGTTACAACAACACTATCTCCTTTTTTTGGACCTTCTCCTTTTCTAGGTCTTGGTTTTAATGTTTTGGAAATTGTATCTGTTTGTTTTGCTGGTAAAATTGAATCTGTTTGTCCAAAAGCAATTGTTGCAAAACAAATTAAAAAGAAAGAGAAATAATATTTCATAGTATAACTTACAGAAGCAAAGTTAATTTTTTTGTTCCTAATGAAATGTGAAAGTTTTCATGTAAATCAAAAATATTGGACTTAAAATCATAAAATTCAGCTCTTGTTAGTACTTTAGTGTACTGTAATTCTAAATTTTATAAATTCTTTTGCTAACAAATATATATAAATTTCATGATGAAATAGGAACCGACGAAGCCGGAAGAGGTTGCCTTGCTGGCCCTGTAACTGCCGCTGCTATAGTTTTACCTGATGGTTTTACTAATTTAATATTAAATGACTCTAAACAGTTATCGGAATTAAAGAGAATTAAATTGCGTCCTATTATAGAAACTACGGCTGTTTCTTTTGGTGTAGCTCATATATATCCGGACAAAATTGACGAAATAAATATTTTAAATGCATCTATACTAGCTATGCATGAAGCCATTAATCAATTAAAAACATTATCTGAATTTATTATTGTAGATGGTAATAAGTTTAAACCCTACAAACATTTTACACATGAATGTATTATAAAAGGAGACAGTAAATATATGCGTATTGCTGCTGCATCTGTTCTTGCTAAAACTTACAGAGATGATTATATGGATAAAATTCATGAAGAGTTTCCTATGTACAATTGGAAAAAAAACAAAGGATACCCAACAAAGGAGCACAGAGAAGCTATTAGAAAATATGGCATAACAAAATACCATAGAAAAAGTTTTAAGCAATTACCTGAACAAGAATCCAAAAAAGTTTAAAAATTATAACTTTGTTTTAAAGTAATATTTATGAAATTTAATATTCTTCTTGTTTTAACTTTTATTCTTCTTATTAGTTGCAATAAAGAACCCAACAACTCTTATTCATTACTTAATTATGTGCCAGACAATGCCTCTTTAATTATTAAAACAAATAATTTAGATTCTTTAAAGTACCAAATAAATGCCAATGGCTTTATTTCTAACATAAAATCTTCTAAAGCATATACTAAAATTGCACATAAACTTACGCCTTTAAAATACGTAACCAATAATACTAAAGGAATATTAAGCTTTACTGAATTAGAAACAGGAGAGCATGAGTTTACCTATACAATAGAACAAAAAGATAGCCTATTTACAAATACACAAACAAGAGACTCTATTCATACTATTACTTACAAAAACCATACTATTGAAAAGCATATATATAAGGATGCCACTTTTTTTACCCTTAATATAAATAACACCTCTATTTTAAGTTCTTCTGAAGCAGTATTACAAAATGTTTTAGCTAAAATAAATAATGTGGAGATTGACCCTGTGCTTAAACGTTTACAAAATGTTCCTAATAAAAATAAATCTGCAATTGTTATTGCAAATTTAAACAAGGTAAATTCTATAGTATCTACTGTGCTTAAAGAGGATTCTTCTTTTAATGCTTCTGACTACGCAGATTGGTTATCCGCAGATATTTCTTTAGACTCTAAAAGTTTACATATAAGTGGTATTAGCTTAATTAACGATTCTCTTCCTAAGTATTTAAATTTATTTAAAAATACAAATGCTTTAAAAAATACAATAGCATCTTTTGCGCCAATTAATGCTAGTGCTATACAATCGTATACCTTTGATGATTATTCTGAATTTTCTAAAAATCAACAACTATTTTTAGAAAACTCTACCTCTATAGACTCTTTATTTAATACTGTAGAAGAAATTGGATATATACATTTAAAAGGAGAAAAAGCTATTGTTTTGAATACCTATGGCTCTGAGAATATTTATGATTTTTTAAATGCTAACAAAAAAGAAACTATAGACTATCAAGGTAACGAAATTTTAGAACTAAAAACATCTAAACTATTAAACCTTTTTTTTAATCCTATTATAAACAATTACAAGGCTTCTTACTGTACTATATTAGAAAACTCCTTTGTCTTTTCTTCTAATAAAAATACGCTACAAACCATAATTAAAAATTATAAGAATAATGCAACCTATTTAAATAACTCAACTTACACCTCTATATATAACACTTTGGCAGAAGAATCTACTACCTTATATATATCTAATGCTGAAAATATAAAAAATACCATTGCAGAACATTGTTCTTCTTCTTTTTATAAAGATTTTAAAAACCTAAAAATTTCTAATTACGCTTTCGGATTACAAACCGTAGCAGATAAGAACTTTTATCATACAAACTTTACCATTACACCTATTATAAAAGAAAAAAAGAATAGTAGTGTTACTCCTGCATTTTCATTACAGCTAGAAAACGAAATAGCTAAAAACCCTCAATTTGTAACCAACCATACCACCAAAAAGAAAGAAATACTTGTTCAAGACATAAACAATATATTATATCTAATATCTAATACTGGTCAAATTTTATGGGAAAAACAATTGCATAGTGCTATACAAGGTAAGATTCATCAGGTAGACTTATATAAAAATGGCCGTTTACAACTAGCCTTTACCACTTCTAATCAGTTTTTAATTTTAGACCGTAACGGTAAAGAAGTAGCTCCTTTTACTATGAATTTTAAAGATGGTAATTTAAATCCGTTAGCTGTTTTTGATTATGAGAACAAAAAAGAATATCGCTTTATTGTAACCCAAGGTAAGCAAATATTTATGTATAATTCTAAAGGTAAAATTGTAAAGGGTTTTAAATACACAAAAGCTTCTAATACTATTATTGATGCTCCTAAACACTTTATCATAAAAAATAAAGATTATTTAGTTTTTAAATTAGAAGGTGGCAAACTTAAAATTGTAAATAGAGTAGGAAAAGATCGAGTATCTGTAAAAAGTAAAATAGATTTTTCTGACAACGAAGTTTATGTTTATAAAGATAAATTTAATAGTACAGATGTAGATGGTACACTACACCAAATAGATGTTAATGGGAAAGACACAAAAACCAAACTAGAGCTTGTAAAAGACCATGGTTTAGTAACAACATCTAGATCTTTAGTTTATATGAATGATAACACTTTAAGTATTAAAGGAAAAAAAGTAACCTTAGATTTAGGTGTTTATGATAAACCTCAAATTTTTCTGGTAAACAATAAAATGTACATAAGCATTACTGATATACAAAACCAAAATATTTATTTGTTTGATAGCCAAGCTAAACTTCAGCCAGGTTTTCCAATATTTGGAACAAGTACAATTGACCTTAATGATATGGATGGTGACAAAAAACCTGATATAGTTACTAAAGACCAAGACAATTCTATTGTAGTTTATAAAATGCAATAAATATTTTACCAAATACACTCGTAATACTACCAAAAACACAGGGATATAATCCGTATGTAAAAAAATAAATTTTTTAAGATGTTAACCTTAGTAATTTGCTTACATAAAATAGGCAAACAACTATAATGAAAATATCATCAAAAAAAATAAAATTCATTTTTACATTTTTGGGTATTAGTCTATTTTCTTTAAATGCTAATGGCCAATTTTTAAAAACTCTAGGTAAAAAAGCAGAGAAGGCAGCTGAAAGAGCTGTAGAAAAAAGAATAGAGAAAGAAACTGAACAAAAAACAGACCAAGCATTAGATAGCATTTTTGAGCCTGGAACAAAAAAAAAGAAAGCTCCAAAGCAACCTAAAACAAACAAAAAAACGACTTCTTCTAAGGGTTCTTCTGAAATTAGTACTCAAACTCCTTCTGCTGATACCTCTATAGAAGTATACAGAAAATTTGATTTTGTACCTGGAGACAAAATCTTATTATTTGATGACCTGTCTAACGATTTTCCTGGCGATTTTCCATCAAAGTGGAATAGCAATGGTAGTGGAGAAGTAGTTACTATGGGAGAAAATCGTGAAAAATGGATGGAATTAAAATCTGGCAGAGACACTTACTATATTCCGGACACATCAGACTTACCAGAAGAATTTACAATTGAGTTCGATTTTTTAACTACAGGATTAGACAAGAAAACCTCATCTTCCACCACCGTTGGTATTTATTTAGATGACAATAATAGTTTTACCACCAAAAAAAATACGGCAATTATTGAAATTCCTATGTGTCAATATATAGACATAGGAATGATTATAGAATCTTGGAGCAATGGAAAAAGAACCATGCGAAATTCTTTAGATGTAGATATTCGTAAAACCATACAGAAAGAATCTCATATTTCTATGGCAATAAATAAACAACGTGTACGCCTATGGATTAATGAAACCAAATATGTTGATATTCCAAGACTACTTCCAAACACAGATATTAAGGCAATGAAAATTGCACCTTTTAATTTAAGAGATGGGATAGACAAGGTTTTTATTAGAAACTTAAAAATATCTGAAGGCGGTATAGATTTAAGAAGAAAACTAATTGCAGATGGCAAAATTTCTACCAATGGCATTTTATTTAATAGTGGCTCTGCAACTATACAACCTCAATCTATGGGTATTATTCGTCAAATATATCAGGTAATGGCACAAGAAAATAACCTAAATCTAAAAATTGTTGGCCATACCGATTCTGATGGAATTGCAGAAGGTAACTTAAAACTATCTAAAAAACGTGCAGAGGCTATAAAAAACACACTTATTACTATCTATAACATACCGTCTAATAGATTAACAACAGAAGGAAAAGGAGCATCCGAACCAGTTGGGGATAATAAAACTATAAGCGGCAAAGCTCAAAACAGAAGAGTTGAATTTATAAAACAATAATAAACAACTAAACATACCAAAATGAAAAATATAATAATCCTTTTACTTTATTTCCTATTTAGTTTAGGAATAACTGCTCAAGATGGTTGTAGTAAATACTACCCAATGAAAGAAGGTTCATCTTTTGAGTATACTAATTACAATAAAAAAGGAAAAGTAGAAGGTATTACCTCTTACAACATCTCTTCAGTTTCCTCTGAAGGTGCTGCTACAAAAGCAACTTTAAATTTAGTTTTAAGCGATAAAAAAGGAAAAGAAAATTATAATACTAGTTATACGTATACCTGTGAAAATAATATGGTAAGCATTGACTATAAGTCTTTATTCCCAGCTGCTATGATGAAACAATATGAAAGTATGGGAATGAAAATGCAAATTTCAGGAAATGATATAGAAGTACCCAATAACCTACAAGTTGGTAAAGAACTTAAAGACGCTAATGTTACGATAAATATGAATATGACTGGTATGGATATGTCTATAGCTGTAGACATGACTAATCGTAAAGTACTAAACAAAGAAAATGTAACTACAGTTGCTGGCACATTTACCTGTTATGTAATATCTGAGAATACTACTTCTAAAACCATGGGAGCTACTTTAGAAATGTCCTCTAAATTATGGTTATCAGAAGGCCTTGGCATGGTAAAACATGAGACTTATAAAAAGAATGGCGATTTAGTAAGTAGAACTGAACTTACTAAGTTTTTAAAATAAAAATTATTAACCAAAACTACTAAAAATGAAAACAAAAGTATTATTACTATTAAGTATTACAGGACTGCTAATGATGTCTTGCTTAAAAGAATATTCTGGAGGAGGGATAGAAGAAGTTGAACTTACCGATTCTAATTACATTTATGAAGGTCATTTATATGAAATTTATTTGGAGCAAGAAATTGAAAAACTAGATGTAGAAATACAATTATTAGAAGATATTGTTGCTAATAACCAAGCTGATCAAACTACCTTAGATCAATTAGCAGCTGCTAAAAAAGAAAGTTATGAATTAAGTTCAGAAATTGAAAACATTTTTTCTTTTGATGAGTTAGCAATTAGAATTCCGCGACCAAAACCACCATGCCCTACCCCTTTAAATTGTGATTTTACATTGTTAGAAAATATTCTAACAAATAATTTTGCAGAGAAAATAACGCTTGAGTTCCAAGATAAAAATGGTAAAGTAATAGGTGGTGGAACTATTGATGAGCTTAGCCCACTACCAGAAACTGGAGGTGAAATATTATTTAGCAAAATAAACATAAGTTCTTTTGATGGTCTATATAGTATTGCTGTAGAAGTAATTGAAAAAGACGGATTGAATAAAAGAAGCTATATAGTTTATGGTAAATAAAATTCATTAAAAATCAATATCTTTATTAGCCCTAAGTATACCTTAGGGCTTTTAATATGAAACTTCTTTTTTTCTTATTAACCTTTACTTTTTTGGTTCATGCACAACAATCAACTACTTATAAAGAGGAAGTTGAAAAATTGTATACTGAAGCCTATAAGCATATCTATGTAAATAACGATTCTGCAAACTTCTATTTAAAAAAAATAGAAAATATTGCGTTAAAAAAACAAGATTGGAATACTGTTTTTGAAGCATTGATTAGTTCCAGTCATAATGCAAGTTCTTTTTACGATTTACAAACAACATCTTCTAACCTCAAAACATTAGATTCCTTAATCGCTAATGAACCAAATATATGGGATACCATTGAAGACCCCCTATTATACCAAAACTCTATAAATTATGATAAAGGAAATTATTATTTCAAAATAGGAGATTTTGAAAAAGCTAAAACCTTTTTTAAAACAATCTACAACTCTTATGAAAATTCTACCTATGAGAATCTTACAAAAGACCATTTTTATTTATTTTCTGTTTCTATTAGTTTTTTAGCTAAAATCTATGATTTAGAAGGAAAACTCAACCTATCTAAGGATTATTATTTAGAGAATATACATTTAATTAAAATTATAACTCCTGATGATTTAAGTAACCTTTATATAAATTATGCTTTACTAGCAGATGTATTAAAAAAACAAGGCGAAATTAAAAAAGCAAATTTATATTTAAAACAGACATTAAAATATGCGTTAATTAAAAATGATAATCCCAATAGAATTATTACAGTAGCCAATAATCTAGCAAAAAATCATTTATTATTAGAACAACAAGATAGCTCTTTGCACTACCTTTCTTTAATGCAAAAAAACATTTATAGAAGCCCACATTTCGAATATTTATTGCACCTTACTCAGGGTAAACTAGAACAAACTAATGGTAACACATTAACTGCCATTTCTAAAATAAATGAAGCCTTAAATTCTTATAAAAAAACAAGAAAAAAATACGACAAAAATACACTCTCGTATATCTATAAAGAAAAGGCGCTATATTCAGAAAATAATAATCACAAAGACGCTCTTAATTTAATTAATATAGCCTTAGAAACTATAAATACGGAGTTTGGCTCCATGTATTTGGAGTTAATTACACTAAAAACTAAATCTTTATATAAGCTTAAAAAATATGAAGATGCAAATACTATAGCATATTCTGCCATTAAATCATTAGATAATTTTAAATCAGACTACCAGTATAGTACTGACAAAATAAATTTAGTAGAAAATACTTTCCCTTTATTTGAATATGCATTAAATGCTAATTATAATTTATATAAAAAAACAGGGGATAAAAAATATATAGAACGCAGCTTTTTTTTAATGGAAAAAAGTAAATCGGTTTTACTTATAGATGCTTTACAAGCATCTAAAGCTAATAAATTTTCTACAGTTCCAGATTCCCTTTTAGAAAAAGAACGAAGGTTACGTATAGAAATCACTTCTATTGAAAAGGAGTTAAAAGTAGCCAAAAGCACTGATGAAAAACTAAATAACAAAATATTTAAATTAAAACAGGAGCAATCTAATACAATAGACTATTTATCTAAAAATTATCCAGATTATCATGAATTGCGTTATAAAAGTAATGTTATTGATATAGCATCTGTAACAAATGAGATAACAAAAGACCAAACTCTAATTAGTTATTTTTATGGAGATAAAGCTATTTACGTAATTTCTATTGGACAAGATGAACAACGTTTTATTAAAATTGATAATGCTAAGAAAATTGAACAGCAACTTAAACAGTATTATGCTTTAATAGCTGACCCAAATTCTAATCGTCCTGATTTAGATAATTTATCTAATATTCTTTATCAAAAAATAGTGTCCTCTTCCATTATTTCTAAAACAAAAAGAATTGTAATTATTCCAGATGGTCCAATAAATTTTCTCCCCTTTGGCACATTAATAGATTCTAAAAAAGAGCAAAAATTTCTTATTCATAAATATTCTATTAGTTACTCAAATTCTGCTACATTACTTTCCAAATTATGGAAAAACAAAACTAGCAAAAAAAGAATTCTTGCCTTTGCTCCTAGTTTTAATGGCGAATTTGTAGACCCAACAACAACAAGAGACAAACTAACCACATTACCGCATAACACTACAGAGGTAAATAACATAACTACTTTATTTGATGGAAAATCTCTGATTGGACCGAAAGCTACATTATCCAATTTCAATAAAAATGTTGGTGAATTTGGTATTTTACATTTTGCAACACATGCCACTTTTAATAATGAACTTCCTGAATATTCGTATTTAGCATTCTCTCCAAAAGAAAAAGAAGAAAATCTATTATATATAAAAGACCTTTACAACCTTAAATTACAAGCTAATTTAGTAACGCTAAGTGCTTGTGAAACTACCATCGGAGATTTAAAAAGAGGGGAAGGTTTTATTGGTTTAGCGCATGGCTTTTTCTATGCAGGAGCAAAAAGCTTAACAAGTACATTATGGAAAGTTAACGATGCTTCTACCGCTAAATTAATGGCAGATTATTATACCATTCTTGCTAAGAATACCCCTAAAGATATTGCGTTACAAACCGCAAAAGTAAATTTCTTAAAGGTAAATAAAGACAATGCATTAAGTCATCCTTATTATTGGTCTGGATTTATATTATCTGGAAATTACGAACCTTTAGACACAGGTATAAATTGGATTTGGGTTTTAGCTCCTGCTTTAGTGTTTCTAATTATTCTTGTATTCTTATATAAACATAGAACTAAAAAAGCTAATCTAATTCCTTAAGAAGAGCTTCTGCAGCATCCTTTTTATAAGCATAGTTTTTTACTAAAAGCTGTAACTCTTTTTTTGCTAATGGCATTTCGTTAGATTTTAAGTATGTTAAAGCCAAATACCAATGAGACTCAGCAACAAAAAGCTTGTTATTAGTAATAATATTTATAAAAAGTTTTTTTGCCTCTTTATTATTTCCTAAACCTAAATAAGATTGCGCTTTATAAAAAGACACAAAATCTTTTCTATCAGAAACAGGAATTTTATCAAACTCCATAATTGCCTTTTCAAAATCTCCTAACTCATATGCCGTAAAAGCCTCCCGTTCCAAAGATTCCGTCGTATCCCCTCTTGTTATTGTAAAAACTGTATTAGGGTATTGTTCATAATTAGAATTGTACAAAGTTTCATAATCTGTACCCATATTAGTATACGTTAACCAGCCAATTCCAATTACTAAAGCTATGGAAGCTGCCATGGCCCATTTTCTAAAGTTTAATTTAATAACTGGGGTCGTATCTTTTTTAATAGTAGCTTCAAAACCTTGTAGTTTATCTTTTAAATCTTTGCCTTCCTTGTCTTTAATAGCTTTTTGCAGACTTTGCTCAAAATCAAATTGTTCCTTAAATTCCGTATCTGAAGATAATAAAGCACTAAACTCTACCTCTTGCTCTGGAGTTAAAGAATTTGAAAAATACTGGTATAGTAACTGTTCTTTATCCATGATACTATATATTATCTTTTATACGTTCTTTTAAAGTTTTCATACATCGAGATTTTGCTGCCTTTACCACATTCTCACTATTATATTCGCCTTCTATTACAATCTCTTGTATAGTATATCCTCTATAATAAAATAACTTTAAAAGTTTTTGACACTTTTCTCCTAAGGTTGCAAAATGCTTTTGTAATAATTCTTGTTCGGCTGTTAAACCTGAAGGTTCTATTTCCATAGTGCTTACTAGCTCATCTTCATCACCTACTCTAGATAAATCAAAATTGCCACTAACCTTTTTCTTGTTCTTTCTCATAATATCAAAAATTAAATATTTTCCGATACTGAACAGATAAGTAGATATACTACTAGTAAAACTGTCTATCTTTCCGCTCATTACATTATTATAAAAAATCACATAGGCATCTTGGTAAACATCTATATTCTCCTCCTCAGACAAGTTATAGCGTTTAGCATAATTTAAAAACTTTTCTCTGTTCTCCTCGTATACTTTTTTAAGTACAGCATCGGAGCCATTTCTTAAGTCTTCTAATGTAATATTTGCCGCTGTATTTTTCACTTTAATGTATTGGGGAACATTAGGTTAACAGTCATTAGTGCTAAATTTACTCTTTTTCATTTTTTTAATACGCTAAATTTAAGAAAACTAGCCTAAATACAAGGATTGTAAGATTTAGCTTACCTATTTATTTTTTCCATTTTATGGCTTTATTTCTTAAAAAAAATTGCGAATGTTAACCTTTAACTTCTTTGCTCATTAAAGGGTAATAAAAACAATTAAATCTCTTATTATGAAGAAAAAGAAATATTACAAACCAATGCTCATCCTATCTATACTTTTTTTACTTATTGCATCTTGCAAACCTGAAGATGGGGAAGATGGAGTTATGGGAGCACATGGAATA
The DNA here is from genome assembly GCA_947504045.1 of uncultured Maribacter sp. Taxonomy (GTDB): domain Bacteria; phylum Bacteroidota; class Bacteroidia; order Flavobacteriales; family Flavobacteriaceae; genus Maribacter_B. Next base: position 1,478,917 of record CANNFY010000001.1, on the reverse strand, counting down.
CAAGGCGAAACAGGACCCGCAGGTGCGGATGCTACAACAATTACCCCTGCTGCCTATGGTACATGGGAAGTTATTAGTGAAATAGGTTCTGATGTAGCAAAATATGTTTATATAAATGAAGATAACACCTTAGAAATTTTATCAGAAGATCAACTAGGGTTTAAAAGAACAGAAAGAACAAATGTTACCGTTTCCGTAAATCAAATTATAACAAATGATTTATATGGTAGCATTGGTATATATGGGATAAATAATTACGAAGTAAACGAATATATTTTAACCTTAACAAGATCTTTTGACAGTGACCCAATACTAATGCAACGATCCACTACTGCACCAAACTCTTCTAATTGGATTAAAGAGCTTACTACTTTAGTTGAAGGCAGTACTGCTTGGAGTAGAGAAGTTGATATTGCTTTTGATGGCACTTATTTATTAGGCTATAATTATAGTAACAGAAACATTGAACAAATTAACCCAAGTAATTTTAGCGTAGAAGGCATTATACCAACTACACTAGATGCCTATGCCGTTGAAATTGAAAAGTCTGATGCTCCTGATAGGCAACTATTTCAGAGTAATAATGGATCTAGTAATTATCATTCTTTTATTTATGCAACAAATACTTTTAACTATACTTCCCAGAATTTAGGCTCTTGGATAAAAGGTATTGCTTCTAAATCACCCGGAGAATTATGGTTATCTAGTAATAGTGAAGACACATTATACCATTATTTTTCTCATGAACCTGCTTCACCCGGAGAAATTCTTGGATCTGTACCTCTAGATTTTTCACCAAGTGGTTTAGATTATAGAGATGGCTTCTTATATGTTACTGAAGGAACTAGGGTACATAAATGCCAAACTTCTCCTGAGTTTAGAGCAATTGAAACTTATGAATTAAGGGGGCACAATGTATCTGGCATTACCTATGACGGCACTAATTTTTGGCTAGCTGCAACAAATTGGAATGATTATGATACTCAAAAACTTATAAAAGTAGACTTAGCCTTATAAAAGTAATAATACCCAAATTTTAAAACCTGCCCTTCTTTTATAGTTGGGCAGTTTTTATTTAAAAAACTTCTACTGCATGTTAACCTTTTAAAAAGTAAAACATAAAAGAGAAATAACATTTAAAAACTACAATTATGAAATTATTTAAAATGCTATATATAACCTTTTTAACCTTGGCATTTATTTCTTGTGATAAAGAGAAAGAAATAGAGGAAGATGACCTTCTAAAGGGTATTGATTCTATAGAACTAAAATTTGAAATAAAAACAAAACAAGACCAAATGGGCGATTTTGCAGAAAATGCAATGATTGAATTCAATGGTAAAATTTGGTCTTATGGAGGTGTAAATGATTACGGCGGAATAGATAGTCATTTTGCATGGTCTAGTGATAATGGCATTAATTGGATTACAACGGGCACTAATCCTATCTCTTTATCTTCTTTTAGAAAAAACCATACCGTAACTCTTTTTAACAACGAGCTTTATTTAATTGGTGGAGAGGACGCTTCCGATAATGCCTACGGAGATATTTGGAAATCTGCCGATGGTATTAATTGGACAAATGTACATGCCTCTGCTCCTTTTGGTTTAATTCCGGAACATGAAACATTGGTTTTCAATAATAAAATGTTTGTAATAGCTGGTAATTTAACAACTAATAATACCGAAGTATGGTCTACTATTAATGGTACAGATTGGGTACAAGAAACACCAGATGCATTTTCTGGAAGATCAGGCCAAAAAGGAATAGTTTTTAATAATGCCATGTACATTGTTGGCGGAGAAGATATTTCTGGTCGCAAACTAAATGAAATTTGGACCAGTACTAATGGTTCTTCTTGGACACAAGTAAACTTTATTCATTTTCCAGGAAGAAATGCACATACTGTAAATGTTTATGACAACAAAGTTTGGGTTATTGGTGGTAAAGATGCCTCTATAGACTACAACAGTGAAATTTGGTATTCCGAAAATATGAGCGATTGGACAATTTATACTGGTACAAGACCAAGTGACGAAGGTATTAACTCTCATACCATACTTAATTATCTAGATAAACTATGGCTCTTTGGTGGATACCAAAATGATGGTACAGGCACGGCCGAGCTAAGAGGAGAAATTACCACAATAGAAATAAATTAATCCATAAAAAATTATGAAAGCAATTACTACATTAAGTATTCTACTATTAGGTTTTTGTACAACTTGTTACGGACAAAACACTACACAAGACACCACAAAACAAACAAACTTATTAGATGAGCAGGTTAAAGTTTATGGTTCTGTTTTTAGTCTTGGTGGGGCAACAGAAGAAGAAAACCCAGCAAAAGGTGCTACAAACTATTTAGACTTATTAGATAAGCTAAATATTTCTCCAGAACTAAAAAAACAAGTGGAAGAAATATACCATTTGTACGACACCAGTTTAGACCCCACGAAAAAAGAAGAATTAAAAATAAGGGCTAATAAAATGATACAAAATGCTATGGCTAAAAGCAACTCTGAAGAATAATATTCATGAAAAAAAAATGTCCTATTATTATTTCTGTTTAGTTCTTTATATGGTTTTAGTCAATCCGCAGCTAGAAAAAAGAAACTAAGTATTGGGTTAACCGTTATGGGACAAAATATTAGTGAAAATAACGTAGAAAGTGAGCTCTCCTTTTATAATTCTAAACCTATTAATTACGATGTACAGTTTAAAATTGGCCACATTTTCTTTAGAGAAAAAATCACCACTGGTATAGCAATTGGTTTTAGCACTGTAAATTATTATGATATTGATTCTACTCGTCATAATGCTGATGAAGACCAAGAAGACTATTATAAATCTACCATAGAAATGCAATTTGGCTTATTTTCTAGATACAAAATATATGATGAATTTTTTGTAGATGCATATGTTGGCTTAATTGGTGTATTTCCTGATGGTGGATTTTTTCCTAACGTAGACTATCCAAACATAACTAAATACAATTTTAGTGTTGGGTATGGTTTTCATTTATGGCACTTTCTAGCCTTGGAACCACATATTAGTATCCGCAATTCTAGATTAATTTATATGGGAGAAAGGGATAATTATGATAAAATAAGTCCTTTTTCTTTTGGATTAGCTATAACCTTTAAACTCCCAGGGCCAAAACATTAAATAATTAAAAATAAACTATTATGAAAACACTTAAAAAAATCTTCTTACAATTACCAATTTTATTTTTATTAATTGCTATTCAGAGCTGCACCGTAGATGTTCCTGATTCTGATACTACGTCTCCAGAATTTTCTTTTCAAATTTCTGGAGATGGCTTTATTCATACTTTTAATCAAGACTCCGATTTTGGCAACATTCAATTAAACTTAAGACAAGACACTACTTACGACTTTATTTTTTCTGGCAGTGACCAAGGAGGTGTTAAACAAATACATTGGCAATATGCTCATGATTACGTAGAGTTTGTTAACCCAATTGTAAGTCCATGGACACAAACTACAACGAGTGCCCTAAGCTCTTCTATTAATTGGTATGGAGACCCAACAAACCCACTTTCTGGTGCTGTTTTAAATGGAAAAATAGTAATAGAAGGGGACAATATAAGTCATCAATTTTTCTTTATGATTACTGATTTTGGAGGAGAGTCTGGTGACTCTAATGCTACCTATGGTGCTTTAAATATTTATAGTGGAGACCATTCTACAGAAATAATTACGTTTTAAAAAATCATTCTTTCATTTAATTAATTGGTTAGTTTTTTAGGCTGAGATACAATAATCTCAGCCTTTTTTATTCTCTCTTGTTAACCTTTTAATGTCATAAACATTAAAAATAAATCTTTAAAAAAAATTATGAAATTTTATAAAAAAACTCTTACTGGTCTATTAATTTTTACAGCTTTATTCAGTTGTAAAAAAGACGATGATTCTACTTCTAATTTCATGCAAAACGCTACCAATGCTATTGAGGGTAGCGTTTGGATCCAAAACGAAACTGAGTTTACAGAACTAAACATACAAGATGGTTTACAAACAAATTCTTTTACCGCTTTAGGTACCTTTGAATGTATAGAATTTGATGACGACTTTATTTGTTACCAAGGTTCTCACTCAGAAACCAAAACTTTAATAAGAAAAGAGAATTTTGATGGAGATAACATTTGGACTAAAGAATATGCAGCTACTCCCGAACTTTATTATTTACTAGACACCATTGAGGTATACCTAAATACTGTTTTTATTGGATATACTATAGTTGATAGAAATACTTATGAATCTACTTATTATTTAGAAGCCTTAGATATAGACACCAGTGCTATTAAATGGAGTTTAGAATTAACAGACAATATTAAAAAAACAACCTCTTTTGAAGGTCAAATAATACTAGAATTGGCGGTAGGATCAAGTACCGTAGAGCTTTTAAGTATAAATGCAAACACAGGTAGCATAGACCATAGATTACCTTTTACCGAACGAATAGGAAGATTAAAACAAGGTACATCCTCTATTTATGTAATGACTTGGAATAATAATGTAATTTCAATGGACAATGAGCTAAACTTTAATTGGACTTTTGAAACAGATGGTCCAAATTTATTAGGAGGTATTGAAGTAGATAATCAATTCCTTTTTTACTCCAGAGATAAAACCATTTATAATCTTAATAAAAATAATGGCTCCCTTAATTGGCAAAAGGATTATTTGGAAGACTTCCCATTAGGTATAAATGTTTATAATGATGCCGTTTATATAAGACATTATAAAGAAGCAGAAAATATTGAAATTAAAACTTTAGACCTCTCTTCTGGTGAAGAATTGGACTCTTACACTCTTGAAAATTCCGAATTACTGAGCAGCTCGGATACCGAATTCTATTTTATTAATGAATATGTTCTCTTTTTTAAATTATTGCCATTTGATAACAAATCGCATGTTTCCTTAATCAATATAGAAGATAAGACATTAATATGGGAGAAAGAATTAAATCCTATAAACTATCCTAATTTATTACTTACCTCATCTAAGGTTTATCCATAAGCTAATGCGTTAAAAATAAACCTCAATTTTATTTTAATTACCTAAAACCGAGATTAAGTCTCGGTTTTTTTTCCACAATGTTAACCTTTTTATACTGTAAACATTAAAGAGAAATAATAATCACTATTAAAAAAATTAATTATGAAAACAACAATGAAATTAATAGGAATAGCTTTTATGACTATAAGCTTAACATTTACCTCTTGTGGTAAAGATGGAGAGGATGGTGAGGATGGTGCTATGGGACTTCAAGGAGAACAAGGCATACAAGGTGAACAAGGAATACAGGGTGAACAAGGAATACAAGGTGAGCAAGGAACAGATGGAAATGCAAATGTTGTTACTTTTAAATTTGATATTACAGCTGCAAGTGGAACAAACCATCAATTAAGCGGTACTACTGCAGCAACTTATGTCGAAGATGGAGCAGTACTAGCTTATGTAAGAGTAGCTGACACATGGTACCAAGTACCCAATCAACGGATTTTTACTAATGGTTTTGCTCTTATTGATATTGGTACCGAATATGTATCAAACGGTAATAACGCTTATTTCTTCAAATTGAACTTTTTAAGAGATGGTGACCCAATCATAATAGGTGCTGGAGATTTAGATGAACTTCGTTTGGTTTTAATGTCATCATCTAATACAGGAAAATCTTCTAACCATAATATTCTTGATGCACTTTACGAAAAAGGAGTAGACCCTTCAGATTATAACCAAGTTATGGAACATTTTAATTTGAAAAACTAGATAATGTTAATCTTTTTACACCAACATAAATTACACAATAAATAACAATTTTAAATACTTTAATTATGAAAACAACAATGAAATTTCTTGGATTAGTTTTAATTACTTTATGCCTAACACTTACCTCCTGCGGTAAAGATGGTGAAGATGGGGAGGATGGCGCTACAGGTGCACAAGGAGAACAAGGAATTGCTGGCCAAGACGGTGAAAATGGGGAAGATGGGAATGCCAATGTAATTGCATCTTCATGGACAGCACTTAACTTTCCTAATAGTTGGGATGCTGTAAATGAAGCTAGATTTGAAATCTCTGATTCTAGTATTACACAAGAGGTAATAGATTCTTATGCGCTATTAAGCTATGTAAAATTTACAGGCTCAAACACAGCTGCATCATCAGTACCATATATAAGCTTAGCAAGTAGATATGAAATTCATGATGCAATGTCAATTGGAGAATATATTTCATTTGCCATAGTAAATGATATAGGAGCACAGCCTACGCCACCAACAAATCATGAAGTTAGGTATGTACTAATTGCCTCTTCTAATTTATCTGCTAAAAGCGATGCACGTTCTTTAGAAAATATGACAAAAAGTGGTATTAAAGTTAGCAATTACAAAGACGTAATGGACTATTTAGGATTAGCTTATTAAAATTAATTTATATCATAAAAATCAAAGCCGAGGTAAACAATCTCGGTTTTTGATTTTTTATTTTATAATCTCGGCCTTAAACAATACTATAAAATGCTTTAATAATTTTTCTTTTACTTCATCCAACGGAATTTCCGCTCTTCCTAGCTCTACATTTAAAGAAGTAACTGCTTTGTCTTTTATTCCACAAGGTATCATTAAATCAAAATAACCCAAATTAGCATTTACATTTAATGCAAAACCGTGCATAGTTACCCAACGGCTTGCACGAACACCCATAGCGCAAATTTTACGCGCAAATGGTGTGCCTACATCTAACCAAACTCCTGTTTCGCCTTTAGATCGTTCTGCTTTTAACCCATATTCTTGCAAGGTTAAAATTACCATTTCTTCTAAAAAACGAAGATACTTATGTATGTCTGTAAAAAAATTATCTAAATCTAAAATAGGATAGCCTACAATTTGTCCTGGCCCATGGTAAGTTATATCCCCACCTCGATTAATTTTATAAAACGTTGCGTTTTTTTCTTTTAATTCCTCTTCATTTACCAGTAAATTAGATAAATCGCCACTCTTGCCTAAAGTATATACATGTGGGTGTTCTACAAATAAAAAATGATTAGGGGTTGGTAATTGTGTATCCTCTCTTCTATTTTTAACTTTTAAATCTACCGTTTTTTTAAAAAGTTGTTCTTGGTAATCCCAAGTCTCTTTATAATCCTTACGTCCTAAATCTTGTAAAATAACCTGCTTATTCATTACTGCAAAGATACAAAGCTGTATAGAAACTGTAGTAAAACTAAACTATAGCTTTATTCTGGATTATTTAAAATTACCAAAGCAGCAATTACGCCAGGTACCCAGCCACAAAAAGTAAGTAATAAAACAATTAAAAAAGAACCACACCCTCTTCCTATTACCGAAAGTGGAGGAAAAAATATGGCCAATAATACTCTAAAAAAACTCATTTTAAATTTAATTTAATGGGATTGATGTACCTATTTGACGATTATTTTTAAAATTTGTTACAATTAGTAAATAAGTTATACACTTTCTAACAACATTCTCTTTTTGCAAAATTGATAGATTAGCTTATACTACCTATATTTGCAGCCTTAATTATTTAGATATGCAACTTTCAGAACAAGAAGTAATAAGACGTGATAAACTAGCTCGTTTAAGAGACTTAGGAATAGACCCTTACCCAGCAGCATTATACCCTGTAAATGCTACATCAAAAAGTAGTAAGGAAAATTATGAAGAAGGAAAAAAAGTTGTTATTTCTGGTAGATTAATGTCCAGAAGAATACAAGGAAAAGCTTCTTTTGCCGAATTACAGGATAGCGAAGGCCGTATACAGGTTTACTTTAACCGTGATGAAATTTGTACTGGAGAAGATAAAACACACTATAATGAAGTTTACAAAAAACTTTTAGATATAGGAGATATTATTGGTATAGAAGGAGAACTTTTTACCACCCAAGTTGGCGAAAAAACTGTAATGGTAAAAAACTTTACTATTCTATGTAAAACCTTAAGACCATTACCTTTACCTAAAAAAGATGCCGAAGGTAATGTTTATGATGAATTTAATGATCCTGAATTACGTTACAGACAACGTTATGTAGATTTAATTGTAAATCCGTCGGTAAAAGAAACCTTTGTAAAGCGTACCAAAATAACGAATACTATTCGTCAGTTTTATAATGACCGTGGTTATTTAGAAGTTGAAACGCCAATATTACAGCCAATTCCTGGTGGTGCGTCTGCACGCCCGTTCTTAACGCACCATAATGCTTTAAACATTCCATTATATTTAAGAATAGCAAATGAGCTGTATTTAAAAAGACTTATTGTTGGTGGTTTTGATGGTGTATATGAGTTTTCGAAAGATTTTAGAAACGAGGGTATGGATCGTACCCACAATCCAGAGTTTACAGTAATGGAATTGTATGTAGCCTACAAAGATTACCATTGGATGATGAATACTACGGAGGAACTATTAGAAAAAATTGCAATAGACTCTAACGGAACTAGTAAAGTAACTGTAGGGGAAAATGAGATAGAATTTAAAGCACCTTATGCTAGAGTTCCAATTTTAGAAGGTATAAAAACACATACTGGTTTTGATGTAGCGGGTATGGATCAAAAACAATTAATAGAAGTTGCCAGAAAGTTAGATTTAGAGGTAGACGACTCTATGGGAGTTGGAAAATTAATTGATGAAATTTTTGGTGAAAAATGTGAACACCACTATATACAACCAACTTTTATAACAGACTATCCTAAAGAGATGAGTCCGTTAACTAAAGAGCATAGAGACAACCCTGCATTAACAGAGCGTTTTGAGCTTATGGTAAATGGTAAAGAATTAGCCAATTGCTATTCAGAGTTAAACGACCCTATTGATCAACGCGAGCGTTTTGAAGAACAACTAAGGTTATCCGAAAAAGGAGACGATGAGGCTATGTTTATAGACCAAGATTTTTTACGTGCCTTAGAATATGGTATGCCTCCTACTTCTGGTATCGGTATTGGTATAGATCGCTTGGTAATGTTAATGACTAATAATTCTTCTATACAAGAAGTATTATTCTTCCCGCAAATGCGACCAGAGAAAAAAGCAGTAGAATTAAGCGATAACGAAAAAATTATTTTCGAAATCCTTAAAAAGGAAAAACAAATGCCATTAGCAGATTTAAAATCTGCTGCAAACCTAAGTAACAAAGCTTGGGACAAAGGTATTAAAGGGCTTACAAAAAATGGTTTAGCTAAAGTTGTTAAAGAAGGGAATACTTTGGTTGTGATACTAGAGGCATAATAGATGAGAAGAGTTGTTATAATCGGGAATGGTTTTGATATCGCGCATGGCATCAAAACCTCCTATTATGATTTTATACAATATCTAATTCTAGAATCAATTAATGGCAGTAAAAGTATTAGAAAAGAATTATTCGATGCTGGATATTTGTATAGCGAAAACTCAACTTATGAGTACATAAAAAATAATTTTGGCGATATAGCTACCGAAAAAGAGTATAATTTATCTAATAAAATTTTTTTTAAGAACAAACTGCTTTTAAAAATTATGCTTAGGTTTTTTGAAGCAAACTGGTTTGATATTGAAACACTATATTATGAAGAATTATGCCAATGCTTAAATAGTTCTAAATATAATGGAGATTTATTAGAAGAAACAAATTCTGATTTTGCAACTATTACTAAATTTCTAGAAAAATATTTAAATTCTAGATTCGAAAACAAAGAAATTAATCTTATTCCTGAAATAAAAGAAATATTAAAGTCTGGAAATCCAGAGTCATTATATTTAATCAATTTTAACTATACTCCTATTGCTAGGATGTATTTAGATATTTTAAATGAAATTGAGGATAAAAGTATAGTTCACATTAATGGAGAGTTATATTCCGAAGAAAATCCATTAATATTTGGATATGGAGATAGTACAGATTCAAAATATTTAGAAATACTCTCAAAGAATAACAATTCTTTCTTAGAAAATCTAAAACAACACAAATATAAAAATTGGGATTCGTACGACAATATATTTGAATATCTAGATAAAGGAAATTTTGAGATATTTTCTATTGGACATTCGTTAGGCTTATCTGACAAAACTTTACTTAAAGAAATATTTGAACATGTCAATTTAAATAAAATTCAATTATTCCATCATAAAAACAAAAAAGGTCTCGAAAATCTTAGAAACAATTTGAGTAGAATTATTAATTTAACACTTTTAAATAAAAAACTCAATAACTTTAAAGAATTCAAAATAATACCACAAGCAAAAAAAGTTCTCGATTAATCCACTCCTTTTTTTTATCCAACAAAAATCATAGCTTAGAGGCAATAAACCAACCAAATGAGCCTCAGTAAAAAAATTGGCCTTTTTCTAGGTCCAATACTATTTTTAATTGGTATTAACTTACCTTTTCATATACTATCCGACAAAGGAGATGCCGTAATTGCTATAGCTATATGGATGGTTGTATGGTGGATTACAGAAGCGGTTTCTATTTCGGTTACCGCATTGTTACCTTTAGTCTTATTTCCTTTAACTAAAGTAATGCCCATTTTAGATGTTGGAGCAAATTATGGCAGCCCAATTGTTTATTTGTTTTTTGGAGGATTTATAATGGCACTTGCGCTAGAAAAAGTAAACCTACATAAACGAATAGCTTTAAATATTATACATATAACTGGCACTACTCCTAACAAAGTAATACTTGGTTTTATGTTAGCTACAGCCACTTTAAGTATGTGGATCAGTAATACTGCAAGTACCGTAGTTATGCTACCTATTGCCATGTCTGTAATTGCTCTTCTAATTAATGATGCGGACGGTTTTACAAAAAAAGACCAAAATTTTGCGCTTAGTGTAATGTTAGGAATAGCGTTTTCTGCAAATGCAGGTGGCATAGCAACTGTTATAGGTACACCACCAAACTCTATAATGATTGGCTTATTAGAAAATGAATATAATATTGAAATATCTTTTTTAAAATGGATGGTAATTGGCGTTCCTTTTTCTGCTACCATGATAACAATAGTTTATTTCGTTCTTGTAAAATGGATGTTTCCTAACAAAAATTTAAAATTTAAAGCCTCTAAAAGTGTTATAGATGAAGAGCTAAAAAAATTAGGGCCAATTAGTGGAAAAGAAAAAATGGTTTTAGTCATTTTTGGAATTACTGTTTTCTTATGGATATTTAGAACCCTAATAAATAGTATTTTTCCTAAACTAGGTTTGTCCGATACTATAATTAGTATGATAGCCGCTATTACTTTATTTACCGTCCCATATAATTTAAAAAAAGAAGATTATATTATTAAATGGCAAGATACAAGCAAACTTGCTTGGGGAATTTTGGTATTATTTGGTGGTGGTTTGGCTTTAGCCAAAGGCATGTCTGTTAGTGGCATTGTAGATGTAGTTGCCAATAGTATAGCCGCAAGTAATATTAGTATTTTTTTTACGGCTGCTTTACTTATTTTTTTAATGTTATTTATGACAGAGCTTATGAGCAATGTTGCTTTAGTTGCTCTTTTAGCCCCTGTAGTTGCGGGTATTGCTATAGGTTTAGAAATTCCAGTATTATATTTACTTATACCAGTTACAATGGCAAGTAGTTGTGCCTTTATGTTACCTATGGCAACACCGCCAAATGCTATAGTATTTGCAAGCGGTTATATAAAAGTGCACCAAATGGCTCGAGCAGGAATAGTACTAAACATAATTGCAGTTTTATTATTAATTATTATGTTTCAATTTATTATTCCGCTAATATTCTAAAAAAGAAAACCCCTGCTTTCACAGGGGCTACTAATTAACAACTTATTTTTTATTTTACTAAGTAGATCTTATAATCTATACTATTATATACGCTATTACTTTATATCTACTATTATTGTATCAGCAATATCAATATAATTAATACTTTGTACATCTTTCGCATATGCATAAGCATTAAAACCTTCTGGCAAATACGCTGAAAAATCTTCTTCTTCTAAAGTATCGTTTATATAAACCACACTGTTAATATCAAAATAGAAGGTATTAGCATCAAAATCTTCTGGTAAATAATCTGCTGTATTAAAACCAAGATCTATTTCTACCTCTTCTTCAATATATTCAATTGTATTAATATCAAAATCTTCTATGCTCTTAGGAGTATTGTTTGCAAAAACTCCTTGACATACTGCCACTACTAGGGCAACTAATAAACTTAATCTTTTGTAACTCATAACTTTACAGGTTAAAATTCTGTGCAAAGGTAAAACCACATTTTATAGTTATTATTGCACATAATGTTTTCTTAACATTCTCATTTACAGGCTAAAAAACACACTTTAACAAAAGTCTTCTTGTAAAATTATGAATATGATAATTTGAATTTTATAATATTAACACTTACGCATTTTTTGCTGCGAATTTTTATGACAAAAAATTTCGCCTTTTTAACACTTTTTTGCCACTCTTAACATTAACCTAGCAATATATCCTATAAAGTGTTCTTTTAATCTACAATTAATTTCAAAAGAAAAGCCCAAAGAAAACTTTGGGCTTTACATTTAGCTAATTCAAAGAATTTAAAAATGATAACTCTTTGTATATAAGACGCACATTTTTTAGAAATGTTACACCTGTTTTAAAAAAAATATAAGCTTTCGATAAACGGTATACTAGCAAGATCCTAAAAACCGTTATTACTTTATTACGGTATTCTATTACATTTTAAAAAGAGATTAATTTCTTCTTTATATGTATAAGAAATTAAATGCTCCCAAATCATGACCTATAAAACAAAGAGTTTAATTTACTTTAGTGTATTTATTGCTTCGGCAATTATATACTATGTAACAGACACTTCATTAGAAGTAAAAAAAGAAACGTATGTTGTAAAAGCAAAAAAAGTAATTGATGCTTCAGATACAACAACCACAGCGGAAATAAAGTTAGAGGATAAAGAATAAAACTTAAACTGCTTGGCACCTAATTAAGATGTTAAGGTACAAACACTACCTTAACATCTTTTTTTTATAAAAAACCTACCTTAATATATAGGCCCCTTTTTTTAACACAAAAAATACTTGCCAAAAACATCGATAAAATGCAAAATACCTATAGCAATAGATAAACGGCAAAATTATCCGATTAAAAAAACGCTTTTACCACACATTTATATCTTTTCACATCTAAATAATCGCATTTGGCAACAAAGCACTTTTTAGTACTAAGATGCGTCATACCTTTGGAGAAGAAATAACAAAAACCCCAAATCATGACATATAAAATAAAAAGTTTAGCGTATTTAGTAGCATTTGTAGCAATTGCATTTACATACCATATTACAGAAAAAGAAACTAATAATACGTATACAGAAACAGCTGAGCTTATACAAACCAACTCTAGCAACACTATATCTACTACAACAGCTGTAGATATTTATAAAAAATAAGACTACCCCAAATTAACCTACTAAAAAAGGCGCAGAGACAACTCTGTGCCTTTTTTTATTTTCATACAAAACCTGTTAAAAAACTCCTAAAGTAACAACTATAGTTAAACCTTTTTTAAAGAATGCGGTCTTAGTAGTATAATCTTTAAAAAAATAAAACATGAAAAAAATATTTATAACACTGTTATTATTAGTTGGTATTACTGCTATGGCTCAAAGGCCAGATGGTAAAGAAAGAAAAGGTAAACATAACGCTATGCGAGATTTTACCCCTGAGCAAGTAGCTACTTTGCAAACCAAAAAAATGACGCTTGCACTTGATCTTACAACAGCACAGCAAAATAGCGTAAAAGCCTTAGCCCTTGAAAATGCAAAGGCACGTAAAGCAAAGATGGAAGAACGCAAAGCAAAACGTAAAGATGGGGAAGCTAAAAAACCAACTGCCGAAGAGCGTTTTACGATGCAAAATGAAATGTTAGACCATAAAATTGCGCAAAGAACTAAAATGAAAAACATTTTGTCTGAAGAGCAGTTTGCAAAATGGCAAAAGATGAACAAACACAGAGGCCATGGTAAAGATAAGGATGGTAAAAAAAGAAATGGAAAAAAACATAACCGCACGCAAGAAGGTTAATACAAATTTTAATTACGTTTTTTATTGTTGAATGTAAAGCCGTGTTCTTTTATAGAACACGGCTTTTTTTATTATAAACCAAAAAGTATACAACATTCGAAAATTTGTATAACTACTTAAGGCCAAATGCGTACGACCTTTGCTCTATTCTTTAAATCATAAAAAATAGGCAAAAATGAAAGCATCTCAATTTGGCAAAAAAGGATGGACACCTGATAGAATTAAAAACGTAAAAGGTAAAACATACGTTATAACAGGTACTACAAGTGGTACAGGGTTTGAAGCTGCAAAAATATTATTATCTAAAGGAGCAAAAGTTATTATGCTTAATAGAAATTTAAAAAAAGCAGCAAACACTATAACTACATTAAAACAAGAACTTGGTAATGCTATAGAGGTAACCTCTATACAAATGGATTTAGCAGAACTTGCCTCTGTAAAAAAAGCAGCACAAGAAGTTCTAAAAACTGTACCTCAAATTAATAGCTTAATTTGTAATGCCGCAATAGCACAGGTACCAAAACAAACTTTTACTGTTGATGGTTTTGAAAGCCAACTTGGAGTAAACCATTACGGAAACTTTTTATTACAAGCGCTTCTTTATCCAAGAATTAAAGAATCAAAAGGACGAATAGTTGTTGTTGGCAGTATGGGGTATAATTTAGGCATTAAAACTATACAGTTTAATGATATGAATTGGGATAAAAATTATAGTCCTAACGGTGTATACAGCCAAAGTAAACTAGCCCAAATTATGTGTGTTTATGAGCTACAAGATAGATTAAATAATGCTGGTGAAACCGATGTAAAAATATATGCTTGCCACCCTGGAGCATCAAGCACATCATTAATTAAAACTAGTGGAAGTTTAATAACACGTTTTATATGGCAAATAATGAAATTGTCTCCATTAGTACAATCTGCAGAAAAAGGTGCGTACCCACAATTAATGTGTGCAACAGAACCAAATTTAGACCAAAGTGGTTTTTATGGCCCTACAGGAAGAAATAATTGGACAGGCCCAGTTGGGGAACATAAAATAGAACCCCATGCAAAAAATAAAACTATAGCTAAAAGACTTTGGGAACTTTCTGAAAAAGAAACAGGTATAAAATGGAATATCTAAATTTGTAATATGCAACATTTTAAAACATTATCATCCTATTTAGATTACTTAGGCCTACCCAGACCTGAACACCCTATGTTAAGCGTGTTTAATTCTAAAGGCAATGGTTATTTACCATGCCCCAGAGAAAGTTCTCCACCAATAACTAATGATTGTTATTCCATTAGTTTTAAAAAATATGTGACAGGAAATTTAAACTACGGCCGAACAAAATATGATTTTACAAACGGGGCTTTAATTTTTATTGCTCCAAGGCAAGTCTTACAATGGGATAATAGTATTGTTTTTGAACAAAAAGGATTTTCTATTAATTTTCATAAAGATTTTTTAATAGGAACCGAAATATCTAAACAAATAAAAAAATACAGTTTCTTTTCTTATTCGGTTAATGAAGCTTTACACCTTTCACCAAAGGAAGAAAAACAGATAGAAGCGATAGTTGAAAATATTGAATTTGAATACCAAAACAACCAAGACGCCTTTAGCAAAGAAATTATTATTTCGCATTTAGATACGTTGCTTAAATATGCGAATCGTTTTTATGAAAGACAATTTTTAAATAGAAAAGAACTTTCTAACAATTTGTTAGATAAATTTAATCAGTATATAACCGAATATTTTGAAACGGGACAATTACAAGAAAAAGGTATTCCTAACATAGAACATATTGCTAATAAAATGTTGGTATCTCAACGTTACTTAAGCGATACACTAAAAAAAGAAACCGGTAAAACCACTACCGAGCATTTACATTTACAACTTATAGATCAAGCCAAAAATATTTTATTACAACCGAATAAAACTATTTCTGAAGTAGCGTATGAATTAGGGTTTGAATACCCTCCTTATTTTTCAAGATTATTTAAAAAGAAAGAAGGTATAAGTCCAAAAGAATACCGAGATAACTATAAATTAAATTAAAACTATGGAAACACTTAAATTAGCCACAGAATGGGCAAAAGCCGAAGTCTTCTCCACACGATTTTTTATTCTTTTTGCCATACTATTTTTAATTGCAAGTGCAGGTTTTTGGCAATTAGGTAAAACAGATTTAGCAAAGGCATACATTATTCCAACTATAGTAGCAGGAGTACTACTTTTAACTATAGGTCTTGGATTATTTTATACAAATAAATCTAGAATAACCCAATTTGAAAAAGACTTTAACGCCGATGCTGCTTCTTTTATTACTTCTGAAATTGAACGTACCGAAAGTACTTTAAAAGAATATACCGTTGTATTCAAGGTAATTCCTATTCTAATTTGTGTTGCCGCTTTAGTACTATTATTTATAAATTCTCCCACTTGGCGTGCTATTAGCATAACAACTATTACTATGCTAATTATTATCTTATTAGTTGACGGTAATGCCCATGCAAGAATTGAAGTCTATAATAAACAATTATTAGAAATAGAAAAATAGCTGCCAAACCTAATGATGAAATGGTTAGAAAAATATAAATTTTAAATTGGGCTATTACAATTGTAAGAAAAATACTAATTTTATTTACAATAAGTACTCGTGTTAATTTATTAAACCTTTTAGGTTTTTGCTCTAATTTAAATACATTATACTATGAAAAGAATTTACAATATAGTTTTAATTCTATTTTTAGTAGTTATAATATTTACCATTGAACCTATCCTAAACTCTTTTTCCAAATTATCTGGATTAGATCTTTCCGTTTTAATTTCTCAAAAGCAAAATATTATAATAGCATGTTTTTCGGTACTACTTATAATTTTAATTAAAAAAACCAAACGCAGAGTTTTAAAAAGGTATGATATTTCTAAAGAGGATAATCTTTTATCTAGAAAATTACACACCCAAATTAATATCTTCGAAAAAGTAATTGTTTTTATTATAATACTTACTGCTGTAGGTCTTATTCTATTATCTTTTGATAGTATTAGAGAAATAGGTATAGGAATATTTGCTTCGGCAGGAGTAGCAGGTATTATAATTGGTCTTTCTGCGCAGAAAGTAGTTGGCGCACTACTAGCCGGTATACAAATTGCAATTACCCAACCATTTAGAATAGACGATGCTGTATTGGTAGAAAATGAATGGGGCTGGATAGAAGAAATAAATTTAACCTATGTTGTAGTTAGACTATGGGATAAAAGGCGTTTAGTACTACCATCCACCTACTTTTTAGAAAAACCTTTTCAAAATTGGACACGTACAAATGCAGATATTGTAGGTAGTATTTTTTTATATACAGACTATACTATTTCTTTTGATGATTTACGAAACGAACTAACTAGACTTTTAAATAGCTCAGAGTTGTGGGATAAAAAAGTTAATGTGCTTCAAGTAACCGATACTAAAGAAACTACTATTGAGATAAGAATACTTGTTAGTGCAAAAAATTCGCCAACAGCTTGGGATTTGCGAGTTTACATTCGAGAAAAAATGATTCAATTTATTCAAGAAAAATATCCAGAAAGTTTACCAAAAACTAGAGTTAGTTTAGCTAAAGAATAAAATTCTAAAACTACATTACATAAAACCTAACTCAAGGTTTTAAAAAATTGGTATTACATCTTATTTATAGGTAATGGCACAAATAAACATATACCGAATTAAAAAACTTGCGTATGTTTATAGTTGTATACCAAAAATGGTAAAAACTATACACCAAAAACCAATAACTTAAACATGAAACTTATTACACCTACAATACAGTCTTTTCTAGTGTTTATTACGCTATTAACCCTAAGTAGTTGCGGAAATACAACTAAAAAAAAAGCCAACACAACTACTAAAGCTGAAACCACTATTTACCCTAGTGATGTTATTCCATTTATGGATAAGTGGAGAATACTTTTAGGAAACGGTGTGCGTACAGAAAATTTGGAAAACTATGAAGATAAAGATTTCTTTTATGTTGCTACAGAAAACGAAACCAATTGGGTAGTTTATAAAACGCCAAATTCTGGAGTAACTTCTAGAACATCAAGCAATACCAGAACAGAGCTAGGAGAAAAAAAGCATTGGATACCAGAAACAGGAGGAAAATTAACTGGCACATTAAAAGTAAAACATGTTTCTACTTCTGGAGATGCTAGAGTAGCAGCTTCTTACTCCGTAGTTGTTGGGCAAATACATAGCGATGAAGGACACGAAAATGAACCTTTAAAAATATTTTACAAAAAATTTCCTGGACATAAAAAAGGTTCTGTTTTTTGGAATTACGAAATAAACACCAAAGGAGATAACAATAAAAGATGGGATTTTTCTACAGCTGTTTGGGGTAATAACATGTCTGTTGTTGGATCTAGTCCTACCACTTACCCAGAAGAACCAGAAAAAGGAATTGAATTAGGAGAAGAATTTAGTTATGAAGTAAATGTACATAAAGGCATAATGTATCTTACCTTTACTAGTGATGGGCATGAGACTATAAAGTTTACAAAAAACTTATTAAAAACAGACTTTGCAACACCTGCTGATATACCACAACAAATAAGAACATTATATGCTGCCATAGATCGTGATGGTGTAGAACGAGAAAATGCTTATGCTGGTGAAATACAGTATTTTAAACAAGGCGCATACAACCAAACTAATGGCAAAAATCCAGAAGATAACATAGTTTGGAGTACTGGTTCTGATACTTATAATGGCGATATAGCCAAACAATATGAAAATGGATGTTATGCAGAAGTATGGTTTAAAAAAGCCACTGTAGGAGGAAGTACCGCTCCAAGCATTGAGTAATTTTAAAACTAAACCGTATAAAACAACAACATATTTATACGTTTTAATTTTATTATAATATAATTGTAGACTGTTAATCCAAAACAGTATATTTTAATATTTAACTATCTATAACAAATTATAGTTAGAACCGTTTTTAGGCTTAAAATGAATTTTATAAAAATAATATTACTTTCTATACTTGGAATATGTTTTACAGGTTGTAAAACAATTAACACAACCAGTTCAGAATCTTTTTTTTACTCTTTTGATAAAACAAAAATTGCTTTTACCGTTGAAGGTAAAGGAGAAACCGTTTTATTACTACATGGCTTTATTTCAAATGGCAGTTCTTGGAATAAAACTGCTTTAAAAAAAAGCCTGTTAGATAAAGGCTACCGCGTAATTATACCAGATTTAAGAGGTAATGGCAAATCTGATATCCCAAAAAATAAAGAACGATATAAAAATAATGCAGAAGTAAAAGATCTAATTGCATTAGCCAATCATTTAAAATTAAAAAAATATATAGCTATAGGATATTCTCGAGGATCCATTGTTTTAGCAAAATTGCTTACACAAGAAAAACGTATTTCTAAAGCAGTATTTGGAGGAATGGGACTTGATTTTACAAAACCAGATTGGGATAGAAGAATTGCTTTTGCAGATGCTTTTACTGGTAGAAAAAAACCTGATGAAATAACCAAAGGCGCTATAGACTATGCTAAGTCTATTAATGCGAATATTAAGGTTCTAGGTTACCTGCAAGATTACCAACCTATTACCTCTTTAAAAGAGTTGCAAAATATTAAAATTAAAACATTAGTAATTTGTGGTAACCAAGATAAAGACAATGGCAACCCAAAAGATTTTAAAGCCCAATTACCAAATAGTAAATTGGTTATTGTTACAGGAAACCATAACAATACATATAAACAAGAAAACTTTTCCGAAGAAATACTAAAGTTCCTATCTAAATAGTTGTAACGCACCGCAACAATAGTACTTAAATTCATTTTTAATTTTTAAGTCTTAAATAGAGGTTTCTTTTTTTAAAAGAATCTATTTAGTGTATATTACTTCGTTTTAAAAAAAAATATAATATGAATACTAGTCAAATACTAAATTATAGTAAAGAGGTTTTAAATAACATGCCCTCTAGTTGGTTAAAACTAACTACACATAGACTAGATATTTATAATGAGAGCCTAGCTAAAACCCAATTTTTAAATGCTTTTAAAGCTCTTTATGCAACAAAAAGTGCAGACCCAATTGCACTAAGTAAATTACCAACCGCATACGATTATATTAGATTAGGACACCCGCTATCTTGTATTTTAGAATGGGTAATTGCTGAAACAAATAATATAAAAGCTGAAAATGTAATAAGTTTTGACTCTAATACAATGCCAATTTTAGCTATTTTAAGAAAAAATTTAGCCTTAAAAAAAGATACGCTAATCTTATATTCTGATGTGTTACCACCACATTTTAATGATACTATACTTAAAAAAGTATATGGTTATAACTTTACCTTAAAAAAAATTGCTGATGTAAATAACATTCCTGAGTTTAATGGCAGCACTATTTTTATATCTCAAGAAAAGGAAATAAATATTACAGTACCAACAACCTCTAAGATAAACTTTTATATTTCTATATATAAAGAAGTTGGTAGTGTTTTAATTGTAAATAATACTGAGGAAAGTTATATTTCTGACATACAACATGTGCGCAGAAGAGAAACTATTGCAATGACTCCTGCAAACTCGCTCACCTTATTAAAATTATTAACTAAACAAACTACTAGCGCAGATACAATTAGTAGTAAAAACAACACAAAAACAGTACTTGATGCAATCAAAAGCTATACAAAAACCAATACAAAACCTTTAATTGCCTCTAGCGGACTTTCTATACAGTACGCTATTTTAATGGGTCTTATTGATGATGCTATAGAAAATAATAAAGGAAAAGCTATTAAAATTATTGTGCCTCCAAATTGTTATGGAGGAACAAATGACCAAGCAAGACGTATTGCAGCATCTATTACTAATGTAACCATAGTAGATTTACCTGTGGATGGCGATAATAATATGGTAAAAAGTATTAATACTGTATTAGATAAAATAGCTAAAGAAGATGCTGTGCCGTATATAATTGCAGAAATACCTACAAACCCTAGAGTTGAAGTTCCTAACCTTAAAAATTTAAAAGACGTATTAATAAAAGAGCGTAAAACAAATAAAGATAAAATAGCTATTAGCCCAGTTTTTATTTTGGACCAAACATTTTGTCCTAATATTAATTTTTCTAGTGAAAACGAAATACTGTCCCCTATTAAAACTATATCTTTTACTAGCGCATCAAAATTTCCGAGTGGAGGATTATGTACTGCAGGCTATTGTGTAGCTAATAAAAAAGCAGTGCATTTGCTTAATAAAATAGAAACTCACTTAAAAATATGTGATAACGAGGCTACTGCTTTTCAAATAAAAATATTAGCAAAGCAATTACCTTCTATGCTACAACGTATTAATGATGCTTATTTAAATACACGCGAATTTGTTTCCTTTATAAAAAGCGCTTTACCTGAAGCAAAAATAAATTTTGTTTCTGAAGAATTAGCGCAAAAAGGCTTTACACCATCTGTATTTTCTTTAGATCTACCAACAAAAGGAAATACCGCTGAAGAAAAAGAAACCTATAAAAGAGAATTAAATTTAAAATTAATCTCTTTAATGATTACTGAAATTCCTGATGAAAGTAAATTTTGTGTAAGCTACGGCCAACTAAGTGGGTGTTATTGGACTATACCTGCAACATCTACACAAGGAACCACTAAAGAAGGAGATAAAGATTATATAGTACGTGTTTCACTTTCTCCTAAAATAAACCTTAACCTTCATAAAAAAACATTCTTAAAATTTGTTGAAAAAATATAATTGTAATTTCTATGTGTTTTTCTTAATCTAAATTATCCTTTTTAAAATCAGAAGGACTAACACCTACATTTTTTTTAAAAAACCTTGAAAAACTACTCATAGAATCAAAACCTAAATCAAATGCTATTTCTTTGGTAGTTATTTCACCCCTAATAAGTTTACGCTTTGCCTCTGTAATTTGACGTTGTTGTATTATTTGTTTTGCAGTAGCATTTAGCTTTTCCTTTAAAATTTGGTTTAATCTTTTGGTACTTATTCCTAGTGTATTGGAATAAAAAATTGGGTTGGTTTCTTTTAAAAAATTAGTCTCCATTAGTTCTAAAAACTGAAAAACTCTTTTTTGATTAAGTTCCTGCTCTAAAAAGCCATTATTTTGGTAACGTATTAAATGTAGTAGCAGAACCTTAAGTAAGGTTTTTATCATTATATAAGAACCTTCTTTACTAGTAAACTCCTCTTTAACAAAACCAATTAATTGCTTTATTTGAGTAGCTTTTTTTTCTTCTAAAATATAAAGTTGCGGATATTTATTAAATAAAGACATTACATCTAAAGCATATTCTATATCATCCTCATCTATAAGGTCTCTTTCAAAATTTATTAAAACACCTTCTTCAACATTAAAAACATCTACCTTAAAAACTTCATTTAAAGGTTTAAAATGTACATTTAACGTAGATTGGGAATTAAATTCGAAATAAATTCCCATAGAATTTTCTGAAAGTAACTGGCTATTACTTTTAAATGCAGTATTAATCTGAATTTTATTTTTCCAATTATTTTTGTGCATATACTTTTGAGGTATTTTCTCAAAAGTAAGAAGAAATAGAATTAAGAATTAGACATTTTTTGAAACTTAAAATAAAGCAAACCGCTAATAACTAAAGCTAAGCCCGCAGAAATACCGTAAATTATCATATAATTATTAGAAATATATTCTATAAATGTGGACAAAAATTGGCCGCCAAAAACTCCCATAGAATATAGACCTAAGTTTTTCCCTTGGTTTTTGGGAGTGCTTACTTCTAACATCATATGATTTAATAAAGGAATGGTAAATCCAAACCCTATACCTATAAAAATAACTGTAACTATTAAAAACGATAAACTTAATGTAAATGCTAAAACCAAATATCCAAGCATAAAAAATAAAAAACCTAAAGACACTGTTTTACCTACTCCTAATAACTTTACCATTTTAGGCATTTGACTTGCTGTAATAATAGCCATAACAGATATAAATGCCATAAGATACCCTGTATCAGACTCGCTAAAACCATAAGATTGTGGCAAGTATATAGGCAACGTAACAAATCCAACAAAAAACAACATCATAGCTAATAAAGAAGCTATAAATATTAATTTTACTTTTGAATTATTAACAGCCGAGCTAGAAGAAACTTCTTTAGCTTGTACGCTAACTTTGGGTTTTGGTAGGGTTTTTAGTACCAATATTAAACAAGCTAAAGCAATAAGGTAAATATAAAATGGAAATTGCCAATTAATTTCTCCTAACACACCTCCTAGCGCCAAAAAAACAACACCACCTAACTCTATAGCCATACCTTGCCAAGCAATCATTTTTATTCTTGCTTCTCCGGTAAAAAATTCTGCTATATACGCAGTTACAGATACTTGCACTGCCACAGTAGCACCACCCAATAAAAACCTATCTAAAATTAACACATAGTCGTTAGTAATAAACGCTCCAACTACACCTAATACTCCATATGGTATTAAACCTATACTTAATAGTTTAATAGTTCCTAATTTATTTAAGAGCTTACCTATTAGTGGTGCAAAAACAACTACTCCTAAAGATGGCAATGTAATTAACCAACTAGGAGAAAATCCTAAGTTTTTATGTTCTACAATTCCTGAAAGGGATGGCGCTATTACAGTACCAACCATTATAGTTAAACTACTAACAAATAGTAGCGTAAAAATTCCGAAGTTTGATATTTTTTCCATTCCACAAAATTCTAACTTATCCTTTAGAATAACTTTACCAGTTTTCTAAATAAGTAGGCAAAAATGGAAATTAAAAATATGTATTAGAATGTTAGTTAATTTTATTAAAACACTTTTTTTAGAGCATTTATAGTTTTATCTAAATCGTCATAAGACAACGCATCATTTAAAAAATAACTTTCAAAAGCAGAAGGTGGTAAATAAATACCTTGTTCTAACATGCCATGAAAATATTTCTTAAAAGTATCGTTATTTCCTTTTGCTGAAGAAGCAAAATCAACTACTGGAGTATCTGTAAAATGAACCGAAATCATACTACCATAACGGTTTATTTGATAAGGAATGTTTTTAGTTTTTAAAACGGCATCAAAACCTTTGTGTAAATATTCTGTTTTTTCTGCAAGACTTTTAAAAACTTGTGGTTTAGTATTTAATTCGGTAAGCATTGCCAAACCAGCACTCATTGCTAATGGATTTCCACTAAGTGTACCTGCCTGATAAACTGGACCTTCTGGAGCCAAATAACTCATAATTTCATTACGAGCAGCAAAAGCTCCTACTGGTAAACCGCCTCCTATTACTTTACCAAAAGTAACAATATCAGCATTTATACCTAAGGCTTCTTGTGCTCCACCAGCACCTAAACGAAACCCCGTCATAACCTCATCAAAAATTAACAAAATACCTTCTTGAGTACAAAGTTCTCTTAACCCTTTAATAAATTCTGGAGTAGGAATTATACATCCCATATTACCTGCTATAGGCTCTATAATAATTGCTGCAATTTCGCCAGCATTAGCATTTGTTAAAGCTTTTACGCTAGCTAAATCATTATAATTTGCAAGTAACGTATCTTTTGCTGTTCCTTGAGTAACACCTGGGCTATTAGGACTACCAAAAGTTACTGCGCCACTACCTGCTTGTATTAAAAAAGAATCGGAATGCCCATGATAGCAGCCTGCAAATTTTATGATTTTGTCTTTTCCGGTATACCCTCTAGCTAAACGTACCGCACTCATACAAGCTTCGGTTCCACTATTAACAAAACGTATTTTATCTATATTTGGAACCATAGAAACGGCTAGCTTTGCCAAATCGGTCTCTATTTCTGTAGGCATACCAAAAGAGGTTCCTTTTTTTGCTTTGTCTATTATTGCATTTAATACTGGCTCATGGGCATGTCCTAAAATTAAAGGTCCCCAAGAGGCTATATAATCTATAAGTTTATTACCATCCTCGTCATATAAATATGCGCCTTTAGCTTCTTTTACAAAAATTGGATCACCACCAACTGCTTTAAAAGCACGTACCGGAGAGTTTACACCTCCTGGAATATATTTTTTTGCATCATTAAATAAGGCACTACTTCTCTTATAAATCATTTTTTCTTAATTACTATATTATTTTACAACAAGTTCCTGACCTATAGCTAGGTTCGTATTTTTCATTTTGTTTATTCGCATTAAATCTTCAACAGAAATGTAATACTTTTTAGATATAGAATATAAGGTGTCTCCTTTTTGAACAATATGTCTTTTTTTACTTCTTTTTGATATTGTATTTGAATTTCTTTTCTGCTTTACTTCGGAGTTCTTAGAAGGAGAATCATAGTTATAAAGCTGGTATTTATCAATTAAATAAATAAGTTTTTGAGGATATTTTTTATCTGTTGCATACCCTGCTTTTCGTAATCCCTTAGCCCAAGATTTATAATCTTTATGGTGATAGTCAAACAAAAAAGCATATCTAGACCTTGTTGTTAAAAAAATACTATGATCCCTATAAGAGTATCTTGGATGGTTATATTTTCTAAAACATTCTCCTTTTTCATCATCATCATGAAAATCATAATCGCCTTCCCAACCAGTGTGGCATTTTATTCCAAAATGGTTATTGGTTTTCATGGCTAATTCTCCTTTACCATAACCGCTTTCTAATAACCCTTGCGCTAAGGTTATACTTGCAGGAATGCCATAAGCCAACATTTCTATTTGTGCAATTTCTGAGAAGGTATTAATATACTCTTCTGCGGAATTAAATTTAAAGCTGACAAATTTCTCCGTTTTTTTTGGCTCCTCTTTATTAGGCTTTACCGCTTCTTTCTTTTTATGAGAAACTACATTTTTTGTTCTTAATTTTCCAGAATGAATCGTTGTTTTTTTAGATTTACAACCGATTACTAAAAAAAATATACAAAAAAAGAAACTATATTTTTTCATTCTACTATTTCTAATTGATTTTTCTTTTTTAATACTGCATTCATTCCTTTAATACCTTGTAAACCTCCTGTGTGTATTGCTAAAATTTTTGTTCCTGGTTTAAAAAAATCCTCATTTATCATATCTATTAAACCATAAACCATTTTGCCTGTATATATTGGATCTAACGGAATGTTTGTTTCTTTTTTAAAGGTGTTTATAAACTTTATTAATTCTGGAGAAACTTTTCCATATCCACCAAAATGATACTTATTTTGAAGTTCCCAATTTATTTTGGTTACAAATTTACGAATATCTTCTTGTAAAAAATTACCCTTTAATGCAGGAAAACCGATTACTTTTTGGGTAGTAATGGTAGAATTTATAATACCGGCAATAGTACCACCTGTACCAACGGCAGAAGTAATTACATTAAAAACACTGTCTTTTGAAGTTAAAATTTCTTCACACCCCTGTACTGCTAAAGAATTACTGCCACCTTCTGGCAGCAAATAAAAATCTTTAAATTCTGCTTTTAATTTTTTTACAAACTCTGGAGTGTCTTTTGTTTTATACGCTTGTCTAGAAATAAATTTAAAATGCATGCCATGCTCTTTTGCCAGACATAATGTTGCATTATTTTGCCATTTCTCTTTTAGCTCCTCTCCTCTAATTATTCCAATAGTTTTTATACCATGCTTTTTACCTGCAAATGCAGTTGCCGCAATATGGTTAGAGTACGCCCCACCAAATGTTAATAACGTATTTTGGTGATTTTCTTTAGCCGTTAAAATATTATATTTTAATTTACGGTATTTATTACCAGAAATTAGTGGATGTATTAAATCTTCTCGCTTAATATATAACGAAATTTGCTTTTCTTTAAGTATTGGAAGATCTACTTTCTGATTTTGCGTTTGCACTAAACTCTTGTTTAATTACGCCAAAGATATTTAATAAAGCTGAAGAATTTTCTTTGATTTAAATAATCTAAATTATTCTCGTTATAATACGCTTCGCGTTCGAAACTAATATTCTGATACGCTTTGTAGGTATCTAAATAAAAAATGCTCCGTAAAAGCCACTCTGCTATATACCAAATATAGAAAGGAATAATAAGTAATTCTTGCTGTTGCTTAAGATGAATTTTTTCATGATTAATAAGAACAATATCTTCTTTTAGGGTATTATCCTTTAAGATTATAAAAGGCCATAAAGACAAGCCTACATAATTTTTATAGAAGAAATGTTTGAATATTAATATCATAAATGCATTTTACAAACGCTTACCTTCAAAGATAATTGTAATTTCTTAATCTTAAAAACTTCCTAGATTTACATACTAACAAATACGATTAAACTGCTAAAACTCCAATTATTAAGGTGTTTTACTGTAAATAAAGCCTGTTATAAACAAAGAATACGTAATTTTATAGCAATTACTAGAAACCTAGTTACCATATAATGAAAGAGATTATTCCGCTAGAAGAAGGCGATTTTTATTTGTCTAAAGAAGGATACAAAGTTTTTACAGAGCAATTTCATTTAAAAAGAGGGTATTGTTGCGAGAGCGGATGCAGGCATTGTCCGTACGGGTATAACGCAAAAACCAATAGACAATAAAGTTCCTTTCTTCGGCACGATTTTTGAGATGTTTTACACAAAAGATTTCTATTTTAATTCCAAAAATATAGTTGATATGAAAAAATTACAATTACTAGCACTCCCTCTACTGTTTTTGTTTGTTTTAAGTTCTTGTACTTCGGTAAAAGTACTTTCCGATTATGATAAAGACGCAAATTTTAACACGTATAACACCTATGCCTTTTATAAAACAGGTATAGATAAAGCGCAAATTTCTGATTTAGACAAAAAAAGAATTTTACGAGCTATTGATGCTGAAATGGCAACAAGAGGTTTTACAAAATCTAACACACCAGATGTTTTAGTTAGTATTTTTACTAAAGAAAAAGAACAAGTTGATATTTACAACAACTTATGGGGCGGTGGCTTTGGTTGGGGATGGAGCCCTTACTATTGGGGTGGCCCAGGCTGGAATAATGGCACTCAAGTTAGCACCAGAACACAAGGCTCTCTTTATATAGATTTAATTGATGCCAAGAGCAAAGAATTGGTTTGGCAAGGAAAAGGTATTGGAACACTTTCTAATTCTAGAAATATGGAAAAGAAAGAAGAACGTATACGAGAATTTGTAGGCGAAATATTAAAAGCATACCCACCACAAGCCATGGCTGCTAAATAAAAAAAAAGAGGTTGTTAAAAAAACAACCTCTTTTTTTATTCAATTATAATTTTCTCTAATGTATTTTCTTGAATAACTTCTTGATTATGCTGTAATGTCCACCCCATAGAATTGGTTAGCACGTAAAACTTAGAAAGCTCACTTAGCAATCTATTTTTTGCATTACTTTTTAAAGAGGATGCCTCTACTTTTTTTAATAAAGAGGCACGTATATTTTTCTTAATTCTATTATAATCTTCTGCTTTAAATGGGTTTAGATAATCTGCAGAAACATCATAATATTCAAAATCTGGATTTATTTTAATCTCCGGTTCTGGTATTTCTTTTATGTATACTATTTTAGCCTCTTCATCTACCTCAAAAGTAAGTCTACTTAAATCATACCCAACTGTAACTTCTGCATTAACTACCACTAAAGCTTTTTTATTTGCTGTAAGAAAAGGCCCAAAAAGCTCTTGAGAATCTTTATAATTATAAACCTCAGCAAAATGCCCTTCGGCAACTATTAGTTTAGATACATTTTTTATTTGCTGCTGTATAAGCATCGAGTTTTCCTGTAAAATTGCTTTTTCTTTTTTTTCTTCAGAGAAAAAACGAAAAACAAGAACTACAGCAAGCGTAAGTAATGCACCTATTAAAACTCTTTTCATACGGTAAATTTCATAAAGGAATACGTTTCTTCAAGATACAATTTTTTCTTTTCAAGCATTTTTAAAAATGCTTTATGTTTTTCAGATTGTTTATTAAATGGTCTGTGAGCCAATCCTTTTTGTACAACAGCAACTTTATCCATTACTTTTTGCACGTCTTTATTAATCCAAACAAAAGAAAATTTTTCCCAAATATAATCCACTGCTGTTCTATTAGGGTGTATCATATCTTCTTTATAAAAACGATAATCGCGCAACTCATCCATCATAAGTTCGTAGGATGGAAAATAAAATGTATTATTCTCTTTAACCACACTATGTATTGCGGTAATAAGGTGTGCTTTACTCTGCTGATTTTCTATAAACCCGTCTTTTAAATGACGAACAGGAGATACCGTAAACAGTATGTTAGCATTTTTATTTACAGATTTAATTTGATGTTGAATACGCTCTAAACTATCCTTAATTTCTTGTACAGATACTAATCTTTTAGAAAATTGCTTTTGCGAAACTTTATGGCAGTTAGCTACAACTTTAGCTTCTTTTAAAAAAGTATAAACCCAAGCGGTTCCTAACGTAATTACTATATGAGATGCATTTATTATTTGCGCCCTAGTAATTTGTAACCCATTATTTAGTTTTTCAAGTAATTCTTCTGGTGTTGGAGAGCTTAGCTCAGAATGTGCATCATAACAATGCCAATTTTCTTCGTGTAAAAAAATAGCACTTTTAGTATATTTTTTTGCTTCAATAGCTCTAGTAATTAAGTTTTCTAAAGCCAAAGGATGAAATAAAATTCCAAACGGGTTTTGAATCGTTTGGAATTTATAATACTCTAATTTTTCTCCAATATTCTCTACAAAACAAGAGCCCAACAATAGTAACTTACTACTATAGTCTATTTGGTGCTTTTCCTCTTGTAAAGGAATTTGGGTTTGCAGTTTCATGCCGAACTATAAAATATAATCTTTTGCCTTACTTAAAGCTTCTTCTATACCTGCAGGGTTTTTACCACCTGCCGTAGCAAAAAAGGCTTGACCTCCTCCGCCACCTTGTATAAACTTACCAAGCTCGCGAACAATGGTTCCGGCATTTAAATTTTTAGAAGCTGCCAATTCTTTAGAAATATAACAAGATAACAAAGCTTTACCTTTTTGTTCTGTTCCAAATAGTAAAAACAAATTATCTTTATTTTGGCCCATTTCAAAAGAAAGGTCTTTTATTCCTGCTGCATCTAAATCTATCTTTTTTGCTAAAAATTGTATTCCATTTACTTCTTCTACACTTCCTAACAAATCTCCTTTAAGGTTCTTAGCTTTATCTTTTAAAAGCTCTGCTATTTGTTTTTTTAGAATACTGTTTTCCTCTTGCAATGCTGAAACTGCTTTAACAGGATCTTTTGCATTATTTAATAAATCTTTAATTTCAAACAGTGTTCTGTTATTATCAAAATAAAAATCTTTAACTCCATCAAAAGTAATGGCTTCTATTCTACGTATACCTGACGCCACAGCACCTTCACTCTTTATTTTAAAATGCCAAATATCTCCTGTGTTTTTAACATGCGTACCTCCGCAAAGCTCTATAGATTGACCAAAACGTATAGTACGAACTGCATCACCATACTTTTCACCAAATAAAGCCATAGCGCCTTCTTGTAATGCTTGTTCCATTGGCACAGATCTATTTTCTTGTAAAGGTAGTTTTCCTTCTATTCTAGCATTTACAAAATTTTCTACCTCTTGTAGTTCTTCTGTTGTTAATTTAGAAAAGTGTGAAAAATCAAATCGTAAATATTTAGAATGTACCGAAGAACCTTTTTGCTCTACATGGGTTCCTAAAACCTCTCTTAAAGCCTGGTGCAGTAAATGCGTAGCGGTATGGTTTGCCTCTGTTCTTTGGCGCTGTTTACCATCTACAACTGCTTTTAAAGTTTCTTCTAGTTTTTTAGGTAAATTTTTAGAGAAATGAACAATTTCATTATTCTCCCTCTTGGTATCTATAATATAAACCACATCTCCGTTTGGAGTCTCTAAATACCCCTTATCTCCTACTTGGCCACCACCTTCTGCATAAAAAGGAGTTAAATTAAACACCATTTGATATAGTTCGCCGTCTTTTTTAGACGTTATTTTTCTATATTTAACCAGCTTTACATTGGCCTCTAACCTATCATAACCTACAAATTCTTGTTCAGAGTCTGTGCTTAAAACAGTCCAGTCTTCTTTAGAAATTTCAGATGCAGACTTAGATCGGTTTTTTTGTGCTTGCATTGCTTTTTCAAAACCTGCTTCATCTAAAGTATAATTTCTTTCACTAAGTATTAAGGCGGTAAGATCTATTGGAAAGCCATACGTATCATACAATTCAAATGCTTTTGCGCCATCTACTTCTTTTCCTTTGGTATTAGCAATAACATTATCTAATAACACTAAACCTTGATCTAAGGTTTTTAAGAAAGAATGTTCTTCTTCTTTAATAACATTTTCAATTAATTGGTTTTGTTCTTTTAGTTCTGGAAAAGCGCTTCCCATAGTATTCGTAAGCACTTTTACTAAACGATACATAAAAGGCTCTTTGGTTTCTAAAAAAGTAAAACCATAACGCACTGCTCTTCTTAATATTCTTCGTATTACATAGCCTGCACCTGTATTACTAGGCAATTGGCCATCTGCAATAGAAAAAGATACTGCCCTAATATGGTCTGCTATTACACGTATTGCAATATCTATTTCTTCTTTTTTCCCGTATTTAGAATTGGTAATAGTTTCTATTTCTCTAATTATAGGTGTAAAAACATCCGTATCATAATTAGATTTTACGTTTTGTAAAACCATACACAAACGTTCAAACCCCATTCCGGTATCTACATGTTTAGATGGTAATGGTTCTAAAACGCCATTTGCCTTTCGGTTATACTGCATAAATACCAAATTCCATATTTCTACAACCTGAGGGTGATCTTCATTTACTAAACTTGCTCCAGAAACTTTTGCTTTTTCTTCTGCAGAACGTATATCTACATGTATTTCAGAACATGGTCCACAAGGCCCTTGCTCTCCCATTTCCCAAAAATTATCTTTCTTATTCCCTTTTATAATTCGGTCTTCTGGAACAATAGCCTTCCATAAATTATAGGCTTCTACATCCATTTCTAAATTATCGGCATCGGAACTACCTTCAAAAACAGATACATAAAGGCAATCTTTATCTATCTTTAAAACATCTGTTAAAAGCTCCCATGCCCATTCTATTGCTTCTTTTTTAAAGTAATCTCCAAAACTCCAGTTACCCAACATTTCAAACATGGTATGGTGGTACGTATCTTTACCTACCTCTTCCAAATCGTTATGCTTACCACTAACACGTAAACATTTTTGGGTATCTGAAACACGAGAATATTGCGCAATGTTATTACCTAAAAAATATTCTTTAAACTGGTTCATACCAGCATTGGTAAATAATAACGTAGGGTCATCTTTAATGACCATTGGTGCAGATGCAACTATTTTGTGGTTCTTTTCTTTAAAAAAATTTAAAAACTGACTTCTAACTTCCTTGGAATTCATCTAAAATGGTAAGGTTTCTTAAAAAATAATGGTTTCTGCAAAACAATTTTTATATTTGTTTGTTCTGCTATTTTTGTGATACAAAAATAGGATAAAATCTATTCATGTCTAAAGTAAAATATTATTACGATCCAGATACTTTATCTTACCGTAAGATTGAACCTAAAAAATCTAAGCGGTATAGAAACATTGGATTGTTTTTTTTAGGGTCTCTCCTATTTGGTTTTATAGGGTTAATTTTTCTTTTAAACACTAATTTAATTAATACTCCTAGAGAATTATCTTTACAAAGAGAAGTAAGAAACTATGAGCTTCAATTTGAGTTACTAGATAAAAAAATGGAACAAATTGAAGAGGTTTTAGCAAATATTGAAGATAGAGATAATAATATTTACAGATTATATTTTGAAGCAAACCCTATTCCTGAAGAACAAAGACGAGCTGGTTTTGGTGGAGTTAACAGGTATAAATCTTTAGAAGGTTTTAATAATTCTGAAATGGTTATTGCAACCACTAAACGATTAGATGTTATAAAAAAACAAATGGCAATTCAATCTAAATCTTTAGATGAAATTACTATTCTTGCGGAAGAGAAAGAAAAACTTCTTCTTGCTATTCCTGCCATACAACCTATAAATAATGAAGACCTTACAAGAATGGCTTCTGGTTATGGCTGGCGTTCCGACCCATTTACAAAAGCAAGAAAAATGCATTACGGTATGGATTTTACCGCACCTAAAGGCACTCCTATTTATGCCTCTGGAGATGGTAAAATAGTACGAGCAGACAACAACTCTTCTGGTTATGGCAAACACATACGTATAGACCATGGGTATGGTTACCTTAGTTTGTATGCACATTTAAGCCAATACAATGTAAAAAAAGGACAAAAAGTAAAACGTGGAGACCTTATAGGTTTTGTAGGCAGTACTGGACGTTCCGAAGCACCGCATTTACATTATGAAGTTTGGAAAGAAAAGGACCGTATAAATCCTATTAACTTTTACTATGGAAGTTTATCTCCTATAGAATTTGAAAATATGTTAAAATTTGCTAATCAAGAAAACCAATCTCTAGATTAATGCATATAGAGTTACCTGAAAAAAGATATTATGGCATTGGCGAAGTTGCCAAGGCTTTTAACGTAAACACCTCTTTAATTCGTTTTTGGGAAAAAGAATTTGATGTTCTAAAACCTAAAAAGAATGCAAAAGGCAATCGTAAATTTACACCTCAAGATATTACCAATCTTAAATTAATATACCACCTTGTAAAAGAACGCGGCTTTACTTTAGAAGGCGCAAAAATACATTTAAAAGAAGAACGCCATAAAACCCTATCCAATTTTGATATTATTCAAAAATTAGAAAAAGTAAAAATGGAACTCTTAAAAATAAAAAATAACCTATAAACACTAAATAACACCATCATGAAAAAAGGATTAATTGCTTTAATAGTACTTGGCGTAATAGCTTTTGGAATTTACCAATGGGCTGTAGGATTTAATAATACTGCAGTACAATTAAAAGAAACCTCTACAAAAACTTGGGCAAACGTAGAAAGTGCTTATCAAAGAAGAAATGACCTTATTGGCAATTTGGTAAAAACTGTACAAGGTGCTGCAGATTTTGAACGTGGTACATTAACTGATGTTATTGAGGCTAGAGCAAAAGCAACTTCAATATCTATAGACCCAACAAATATTACTCCAGAACAACTTGCACAGTTTAACAAAGTACAAGGTGGCTTAAGTGGCGCATTAAAAAGCTTATTAGTTACAGTAGAACGTTACCCAGATTTAAAGGCAAACCAAAATTTTTTAGAACTACAATCGCAATTAGAAGGAACTGAAAATAGAATTAATGTTGCTAGAGATCGCTTTAATGCCACAGTAGAACCATACAACGTTCTTATTAAAAAATTTCCTGGCTCTATTTTAGCTGGTATTTTTAATTTTGATGAGTTAGCATACTTTAAAGCAGAACCTGGTTCGGAAGCTGCTCCTGATGTAAATTTTGATTTTAAATAGAATATGTCTAAAGTTGAGGACTTTTTAACCGCTGAAGAAGAGCAAGAAATTGTAAACGCCATTCTTAAAGCAGAAAAAAATACTTCTGGTGAAATTCGTGTACACATAGAAGCGCACACTCGACTAAATTTATTAGATAGAGCTAAAGAAGTTTTTCATTTTCTTAAAATGGATAATACCAAAGAGGAAAATGGAGTACTTATATATATTGCAGTAAATGATCGAAAATTTGCTATTTACGGCGACAAAGGAATAGACAAAGTAGTTCCTCCTAACTTTTGGGATACCACTAAAGAAATTATTCGTAAAGATTTTGTTGCAGGCAATTTTAAAGAAGGAATTATTAATGGTGTTTTAACAGCTGGCAAAGAACTAGAAGAACATTTTCCGTGGCTACATGGTGACACTAATGAATTAAGTAATGAAATATCTAAAGGGTAATTTTCTTCTTCTTTTTTTATGCTTCTGGACAGTTTCTCAAGCACAATTTACTATTCCAGAAAAACCTGGAAAGCAAAATCAAACTAGCGTATATGATTATGTTGGCTTACTTTCTAAATCGCAAAACCAGGCGCTTACCAGAAAACTAACCCAATACGCAGATAGTACATCTACCCAAATTGTTGTAGCTATTATTGGCACAACAGAAGGGGAAAACATAACTTATTTAGGAGCAAATTGGGGACAAAAATGGGGTATTGGCCAAAAAGGAAAAGATAATGGCGTATTAGTTTTACTTGCAAGGGACGACCGTAAAATTGCAATAAATACTGGCTATGGCGTAGAAGGCTCTTTAACCGATGCCATGTCTCGTAGAATTATAGAAACTGTTATTATTCCAAAGTTTAAGCAAAACGATTATTATGGCGGTTTAAATAATGGTACTACTGCCATTATAAAAGTTTTAAATGGAGAATTTACCGAAGACAGAACTTTTAATGATAGTTTACCTTTTGAAGCCTTTTTACCCTTTATTATCTTTCTTATTATTATAATTATTCTTTGGAATAGGACAGGAGGAAACAACCGTAACAACCGAGGTGGAAAACGCGGCTCTGGATTAGACTTTAGAGATATTATTATCCTTAGCAACATGGGACGTGGTGGATCCTCAAGCGGTGGTGGGTTTGGTGGCGGAAGCTTCGGTGGAGGCGGAGGCTTTGGTGGTGGTTTCGGCGGCGGCGGCTTTGGTGGCGGAGGTGCTTCTGGAGGATGGTAAACTATTTAACATCCAAAAAACTACTAATACATAATGAGCTTAAGCTACACCTAAAAAAATCTTAACGAAAACATTTAAAAAACGCTTTCTATTATAGCCATTAAATTAAAAATTACCTTAGTATAACAAACAAATTATCTTTGTTTGAAATGTCTTACTTCTTACGCATAAATACACTAATAGGAACCCCAGAAAAATTAAAATTTTCTCTTAATTTATTCTCTAAATAACGTTTATAAGGCTCACGTACATATTGTGGTAAATTACAGAAGAATGCAAATTGCGGGTAAGGTGTTGGTAATTGCATACAAAACTTAATTTTTACAAACTTGCCCTTATATGCTGGTGGTGGGTAATTTTCTATAATTGGCAACATAGTGTCATTAAACTTACGAGTAGGTATTTTTACATTTCTGTTTTTATATACCTCAACAGCAGTTTCTATAGCTTTAAAAATACGTTGTTTTGTTAAGACTGATATAAATAAAATTGGAACATCTGTAAATGGCTCAATTGCTTGTTTTATTTTGTTTGTATAATGTTTTATAGTATTCGTCTCTTTATCTTCTACTAAATCCCATTTATTTACTAGTATTACAATTCCTTTATTATTACGTTGTGCTAACCAAAAAATGTTTTCTACTTGCCCGTCAAAACCTCGAGTAGCATCTAATAACAACAAACAAACATCGCTATGTTCTATAGCACGCACAGAGCGCATAACGGAATAGAATTCTAAATCTTCTTTTACTTTTGCTTTTCTACGAATACCCGCAGTATCTACTAAATTAAACTCGAAC
Source organism: uncultured Maribacter sp. (assembly GCA_947504045.1). Classification (GTDB taxonomy): domain Bacteria; phylum Bacteroidota; class Bacteroidia; order Flavobacteriales; family Flavobacteriaceae; genus Maribacter_B. The sequence goes on along the minus strand of CANNFY010000001.1, from coordinate 1,442,373 downwards.
CCAAAACGGTTGTACTTAGTATCTATACTATCTCTTGTTGTTCCTGCAATATCTGTAACTATATAGCGGTCTTCTCCTATTAATGCATTTATAAATGATGATTTTCCTGCATTTGGTCTACCAACAACAGCAAACCTTGGAAGATCACTAACTTCTTCTTCTACGTCTGGAAGCACTTTTACTATAGCGTCTAACAATTCTCCAGAACCACTTCCATTTATACTAGAAAGTGTATAAAAATCTCCTAATCCTAGATTATAAAACTCTACAGCATCTTCTGCTCGCATAGCATTATCTACCTTATTTACTGCTAAAAAAACTGGTTTATTTACTCTTCTAAGTAATTTAGAGACATCCTCATCCATACCTGTTATTCCAGACTCAACATCTACCATAAATATAATAGCATCGGCTTCTTCTATTGCTAGCTCTACTTGCTTATCTATTTCTTGTTCAAATATATCATCGCTACCAACTACATAACCTCCAGTATCAATTAAAGAAAACTCTTTTCCATTCCAATCACTTTTTCCATAATGGCGATCTCTGGTAACGCCACTAACAGCATCTACAATAGCTTCTCTTCTTTGTATTAAACGATTAAAAAATGTAGATTTTCCAACATTTGGTCTTCCAACAATAGCAACAATAGCACTCATAATATTAAATTAAAGCAACAAAGGTAGTGCTAATACTTAAATAATAGCTAAGAATAAGAGAACTCTAAACATTTATAAAAAAAACTTTGGGTTTACATTAAAAATATAAACCCAAAGCTCAAAAAAATGTAACTTTTTAAACTATTACTTAATCTCGTAAATAGTTATTGTATTAGAAATTTCATTTGTTACAACTAAAAGATTTTCTCCTGTTGGACTCTCAGCACTAGGAATAACAATTAAACCTTCTGGAGCAACATCTTCTGTATTTAAAAGCCAATCTACAAACACAGGACTTATAGGGTTAGAAATATCATAAACTAATACGCCACCTGTTCTTTCTAAACCAACAAAAAGCAACGTACTATTTCCTATTTTAAGAGTAGTAACAGCCTCTGGCTCTGCCCCTTTATCATCACTACGGCCATCTGCTTCTCCTTCATCATTATTAAAAAGTTCTGGGCTTAATTCAAAAGTTTTCTTTCCTATTTGATCTCCGCTATCATAAATTAAAGTACCAGAAGTATTCCAAATAGTAAAAGAGCGACCTCCGTAACCATATATTTTATCGTAATCGCCATCACCATCTATATCACCATTAGCAGTTGTTATTTTTAAACGACCTAAGTTTTCTTCTGATTGTAATTCTTCTGCGTTTGGAAAAGCAGTTATATCTAAATCAATATCTTCTACTCTTTCTTCTTCAGAATACCCATCATAATCTCTAGAATCTCCTTCATTGGCAGTAATAATATATTCTGAACCATCTATTTTAGCATATGAAATTGCATCTGGCATATAGTAACTTAAAACTGGCCAATTTTTAAAATTACCAATTACATCATCTCTATTACTAGCATCCATAGTGTTTTCTGGCAAAGAAAAATCTTTTACACCTAAGCCATAAACATTGGTTATTGCCATAGTCTGTAAATCTACAACTGCAATACCATTATTTTCTTGTAGTGTAACATATGCATACTTACTATCTTCGGAAACTGCAACATATTCTGGTTCAACATCTTCGCTGAATGTAGCAGATGGTCCAAAAACACGAAAATCGTTTCCAATTGTTTGTCCGTTATATGCTCCAAAATACAAGGTATTAACCTCATTTTCTTCTATATTTACTACAGAAATAGAACCTTCTGGGTCTACAGTATAATCATCATTAGGTTCTCCTTCGTTTGCAGAAATAAGATATGTACCATTTGGGCTAAAAGTTAACATATCTGGCAATGCTCCTACGTTATAAGAATTTTGTTGTTCTTGAGTATCGGTGTTAAAAGTAACTATTTGACCATTTAATTGTTTTGGGTCACTTTCTACAGCTACAGCTAATACGCCATCTTTTGCTGCAACACTATTAGGTATTCCTGCCAAAGGGATAGAAGTTAGTTTTATAGGTGAAGATGGGCTTGCTATATCCCAAACAGAAATTTCTTGCTCATTTGGATTTACTACAAATAGTTTTTTTGAAGTTGCATCGTAAGCACTAATTTCTGCAAAACCTTCGTCTCCAGTACCGTTAATAGATGTACTTAATTTTGTAAAGGTTAAATCGGATACATTAATATCATCATCATTACTTAAATCTGTATTATCGTCATTATAATTACAAGAAGTAAATAATAAAGCTAAAGCGCTTACTAGAATAAGTGTGTTTTTCATTTTGGTGTTTTGTTGATTATTTTGTGTCAACAAAAATGAAAAAACACTTTAATCCTAAAGTAAAGAAAACAATATTCTATAGTTAAAAATTACTTCTTATTGTAACCAAAACGTTTCAGCTGACGAGAATCGCTACGCCAATTTTTATTTACCTTAACATACAGCTCTAAGTGTACTTGCTTTCCAAAGAATTTTTCTAAATCTTTACGAGACTCTACCCCTACTCTTTTTAATGCCGCACCTTTATGCCCTATAATTATTCCTTTTTGAGAGTCGCGCTCTACCATAATTACGGCACGCATGCGAATAATATCTTCATCTTCAAAAAATTCTTCGGTCTCTATTTCTACAGAATACGGAATTTCTTTTTTATAGTGTAGTAATATTTTTTCTCTAATTGTCTCGTTTACAAAAAAACGTTCTGGTTTATCTGTAAGTTGGTCCTTAGGGTAATAAGCAGGTGAATCTGGCAATAATTCTACAATACGTTCAAAAACCCCCGTAATATTAAAGTTTTGAAGCGCCGATATTAAGTGTATTTCTACGGTTGGTAATTGCTCTTGCCAATACTGCACTTGCTCTTCTATAACCTCTTGTTGGGTAACATCTATCTTATTTAAAAGAAGTAATACGGGTATTTTGGAGTTTTTTATTTTATCAAAAAACTTTTCGTCTTTTAGTGCTTTTTCTCCAATTTCTACCATGTATATTAGAACGTCAGCATCTTCAAAGGCAGATTTTACAAAATCCATCATAGAGGTTTGCAACTCATATGCTGGTTTTATAATACCTGGAGTATCCGAAAGAATAACTTGAAAATCATCGCCGTTTACAATTCCTAAAATTCGGTGTCTTGTGGTTTGCGCTTTAGATGTAATTATAGATAATTTTTCTCCTACAAAAGCATTCATTAACGTAGATTTTCCAACGTTAGGATTACCTATAATATTTACAAATCCGGCTTTATGTTTAGTCATTTCTTAACTTTTTAAAATATGCTTTTGCAGCTTTGTTTACTTTTGGTGCTAATAATAATACCGCAATCATATTTGGTATAACCATTAATGCATAAGAAAGGTCTATTAAATTTTTAACCAAATCTAAAGATGCTACAGCGGCAAAAATAATCATTATAACAAAGTAGATATTATATAATTTACCTATTCGTGCATTTGTTAAAAAAGAAAGCGATTTTACGCCATAATAGGAGTATGTAAATAATGTAGAAAGTGCAAAAGCGGAAACAATTATCATTAATAAATCGTCTCCATATCCAAAAAGAGTACGTCTAAATGCTTCTAAAGTCATTACAATACCACTCATATCTTCTAAATAAGCACCACTTAAAATAATAACAATCGCAGTAAAAGTACAAACCAAAATAGTATCTATAAAAGGACCCAACATTGCAACCAAACCTTCTTTAATAGGATTGTCTGTTTTAGATTGCCCATGATACATTGGTGCGCTACCTAAACCGGCTTCGTTAGAAAACATTGCTCTACGAACACCTATAATAACTAAGCCCCAAAAACCGCCCGTAACTACAGTTTTAAAATTCCAAGCTTCTGTAAATATTAGTTTTAAAGATGGTAGTATTTGGCTTGAATTTAAAACCATAACTACTACAACAGCTACCAAATACACAAATACCATAAATGGTACCACTGCAGAGGCTACTTTGGCTATTTTAGTAAGTCCGCCAAAAATTACAAACGAAGTTATTACTGCTAGAAAAATACCTATTGTCCATTTCCAACTTTCTTCTTCCATTGCAAATAATGTTTCTGAAGGTTTTATAACACTCATAAAAGTTTCTGTAAACTGGTTTGCTGTAAATACACCTAAGAAGCCAAACAAACCACAAATAGCAAAAAACACCGCTAATGGCTTTGCTTTTTTACCTAAACCTTCTGTTATGTAATACATAGGGCCACCTTGTAATTTACCTTCAGAATCTTTACCCCTAAACATTATAGATAAGCTACAGGAATAAAACTTTATTCCCATTCCAAGAATTGCAGTAACCCAAATCCAGAATACAACACCAGGGCCACCATCATGAATAGCTATTGCTACTCCAGAAATATTTCCTAAACCAACTGTTGCTGCTACTGCAGCAGATAATGCTTGAAAAGAACTAACATCTCCTTTTGCATTTTTATCGTCATATTTTCCTGCTGTTATAGCTATTGCATGACCAAAAAACCGAAGAGGAACAAGCCTTGAATAAAAAAAAAGAAAAAGCCCTCCTCCTATTAAAAGAATAAACATTGGCCACTCTGTATATGGCAATATAGAAGACAATAAATCATTTAAAACATCCATGTATGAAGAATAAGGTATAAAAGAGAGTAATTTAGTAATTTTATAACGGAAAGGCATTAAATAAATATGTCTTTTTATTTTGATAGTACAGAAAAAGCTTTGTATATTTGCAGTCCGAAATAAATCAGTCAGCATTATGAACTGAATGCTTAAAAGCAAAGTTGGTGATTTTCGGAATTTATATCGCGGGATAGAGCAGTAGGTAGCTCGTCGGGCTCATAACCCGAAGGTCACAGGTTCGAGTCCTGTTCCCGCTACTAATTTACTAAGCCTTCACATTTTTGTGAAGGTTTTTTTTTACACTTTACCAAAAACAAATCGTAATTTTAATAACCTCTACCTTTACTAAAAAGGAGGTAATTGTATGCTTATAATACTGGGTACTGTTAAACTAGTTACTTTAAGATCACGGTTTCAAATCCAGTTCGCGTTATAAAAACATAAAAAAATTTACATACTTTTAATCTGTTCTATTACGAAACTGTGTAGCCGTAACCCCAGCATTACGTTTAAAAAACTGATTAAAATTGGCAACTTCATTAAAGTCTAACTCGTAAGCAACCTCAGCCACAGATTTGTCCATTTGATGCAGTAGTGTCTTTGCATATAGCATTTTATAATCGATAAGTACTTTTTGAGCACTCTTACCTGTTGCATTCTTAACACACTCGGTAAGATAAATGGGGCTTATATTCATTTGAGAAGCATATTCATTTACCGAATAAAACGTATTATTCCCCTTAAGAATCTGTTGTTCAAATTTAGACATGATACTATCAAACCTATTGGTAGTAATAATACCTTTATTGTTTTGGGTTGCACGTTTTACTTTATACAATAAAATTAAAAGAAGGGATCTTACTATCTCCTGATTATGCAAGGCAGTACTCCTAGATTCATCATATAATTCTCGCGCAATAGGCAATATGCCCTTAAAATCCTCTTCTGTTATCTGATAGATGGGAATAGTATGTATCTTAAAAAACGGAAACTCGTTCTGCAACCCATACGACTGATTTAAACTAGTAAAGATAGACGCGTTGAAGTAAATGATATAACCATAATCGTCCTTGGGTGGTGTTTTACCATAATTTATCACCTGAAAAGGAGAAACAATGGCTAGACTATTCTTTAGATGATGAAGGGTTTGATTGCCAATTTGAATATTGGTATCACTTTTTTGTAAAATAGCTATTTCAAAAAAATCGCGTTTATGGGGCACCATGAATTCCTCATCGGGTTCTTCATGTTTTGGTCCTTTTTCTATCCTTCTAATAAAAAAACTGTTGCCATAATCATTTGCAGGTTGTGTTCGGTTTAAGAAATATGAGTTGATATCCTTAAATATTTTCATTGGTGATTCTTTATAAACAATTCTAAAAATACAAAAACCTAAATTATAATCTTTTTTTCACAAATTGTAATTCATATTTCTGTTTTAAATCCTGATACTTTTGCATTACATACATGAGTAATTCAGTAAATGAAAAATTTGAAGGACATATTTAACAATGTATTTCAATTCTTAAAACCTAAGAAAAATGTAGTTTCTAACAATGGAGAAACCATTAAGGAAAAACATTCCTGGAAGAACGACTCTATATGCAAACTACTTTTGGCCTTTGTAGGGCCAGCTGTTTTAGGATTGCTTATTAATGCGCTTTATAACTTTGTAGACCGCATATTTGTAGGGCAATTTGTGGGTGCCGATGGCTTATCTGCGGTTACTATGGCTTTTCCCGTAACATTATTTCAATTCGGATTTATATTGCTATTTGGTAGCGGATCGGGAATACTAATTGCGCAATATTTAGGGGAGAAAAAACATGAAAAAGCCGAAGATGCCTTGGGTAGTGTTATTGCAGGGCTGTTAGTAGCTATTGTAGTCTTTACTACCTTGGGCTTGTTATTCTACAAACCACTATTGCAAGCCTTTGGTGCAGAAGGTTCACTTTTAGACCTCTCTGCAGAATATTTACAGATTATCATTTATGGCTTTCCTCTAAGTTTTTTCCTTGCCTTGGAATTTACCTGTAGAGCAGAAGGTAATCCAAGTTTTCCTGCAAAACTTATCCTATTGTCTTGTCTAATTAATGTTAGCCTAGATTATATTTTTATGAAAATATACAACTTAGGTATAAGTGGAGCCGCACTTGCAACCATAATTGCACAAGCGGTTAATGCGCTATTTTTAATAGGGTACTATGTAAGAGGAAAAAGTATTGTTCCTATTGTTTGGAGAAAAATAAGACTTAAAAAGCACATTGTGCTACCCATTCTTTCGGTTGGTTTTGCGCCTTTTGTGATGGACATTGCTATTAGCTTTCAAAATATATTCGCCAACAAATTATTACTTACTTCTGGAGGAACGGACGGAGTCGCCGCTATGGGAATCATTTTTGGCATCAATGTATTTTTTATGATGACCGCACTGGGTACAGGTGATGGTATGCAACCTGTAATTAGTTATAATTTTGGGGCAAAACGTTACGACCGTGCGTTAAAGACGTTTAAATATGCGGTTGTCGGGGTGAGTTTGGTTGCGTTCATTGGTGTTGTTATATTAGAATTGTTTCCTTCACAATTAATCGATATTTTTATTGGTGATGAGGATAACATCAAGAAAATCACTAAGATAGCTATACGGATATTCGCCTTATCGATTCCGTTTTACATGGTGCAGATTGTAATGACGCGTTACTTTCAAGCGCTGCAACAAAACAAAATTGCAACCATATCAGCATTGTTACGCCCTGTACTATTTGTCCCTATAGCGTATGCATTAAATGCTTATTATGGTTTGGTCGGTATATGGGTCGCTTTTGTAGTAAGCGATTGTTTAGCCGCTTTAACCTCATTTGTATTCGTTAGAATATACTCGATTCACAAATTAAGAGTATCCACTACAACCTCATTATTAACTGAATAAATTTTAACCGTAAATCATAATTACTTCCATACAACCCGTAAATATTATATAAATGAAAACTAAAGATATCAACTTAAAAACCTATTGCTATGGCTTGTTCCTAGCCATATTATTTGCATCATGCAACAGTGAAAAAAAGCCTGAACAGAGAAATACCGTAGCCGATTACGAAGTACTTACCGTTTCTTCAAAAGACATAGAAATATTCAGAGAATTTCCAGTAACTATTGAAGGTACAGAGAACATAGAGATTTACCCTAAGATAGAAGGTTTTATAGAAAAGGTACATGTAGATGAAGGCGAATATGTAAAAAAAGGACAACTCCTTTTCTCATTGAATGCACCGGAATATCAGCAAGATCTTTTAAGTACAAAGGCCGCGATTAGCAGTGCAAAAGCAGATGTTAGTTCTGCTCAGGTTGATGTGGAAAAAGCAAAGCCTTTAGTGGAAAGAGAAATCATTAGTAAGTTTGAGCTAACCTCTGCCGAGAACTCCCTAACTGCGGCAAATGCAGCTTTAGAACAGGCGCAAGCCAATTATTCTAACGCACAGACCAATTATAACTACACTAGAATTACCGCTCCGGTTTCGGGCTATATTGGTTCTTTACCTTATAAATTAGGAAGTTTGGTAAATAGCAGTATCTCTGAACCTTTAACTACAGTATCTAACATTAAACAGGTATATGCATATTTTTCAATCAATGAAAAAACTTACTTGGAATTTGCAAAAGTGGGCTTGCTAAAAAATCTTGATGAAGTGTCTCTGTTACTTCCAGATTATACCGCTTTTGACCAAAAAGGAAAAATACAAACAGTAAGTGGTCAAGTAGACGAAGAAACAGGTTCATTTAATGTGCGTGCTATTTTTGACAATCCAGATAATTTACTGAGAACAGGGAATAGTGCCACCATACAAATTCCAAGAACTATTAAAGATGCCTTTCTCATTCCACAATCGGCTACCTACGAAATTCAAGGTGGTATCTATGTGTATTTGGTAAACGAACAATCGCAAGTACAATCTACTAAAATTACCGTAACTGCTACAAATTCGGGTCAGGCGTATATTGTTACTGATGGACTTAAAGCTGGTGATCAAGTAGTTCTTGAAGGCATTTCAGGTTTATCTAGTGGTAAAGAAATAAAACCAGTTCAAGTGAACGAAAGTGAGATAAAGGCTTTACAGCAAATCACTGAAAAAGTTACAACTACCAATTAATAAATAGTAGAAATTATGTTTAATAAATTTATAAAACGACCGGTTCTTTCGGCGGTAATTTCTATCATCATTTTGATTTTAGGAATTATAGGAATAACCACATTACCCATATCACAGTACCCAGATATTGCACCACCTACAGTACAAGTTTCTGCTACTTATGACGGTGCAAATGCAGAAGCTGTATTAAATAGTGTTATTGTTCCATTAGAAGAAGCAATTAATGGTGTTGAAGGCATGACCTACATGACCTCTACAGCAACTAGTGGTTCGGCTAGTATAACTGTTTATTTTGAATTAGGTACCGATCCTGATATCGCTGCAGTAAATGTTCAAAATAGTGTATCTACAGCGTCGAACTTATTGCCTTCAGAGGTTACGCAATCGGGTGTTACTACACAAAAACAGCAAAGTAGTAATGTATTTATTTTTGGGTTGTATAGTGAAGATGGCAGATATGACGAGGAATTTATTCAGAATTACGCTGAAATTAATTTAATACCTGTTTTAAAAAGGATAGATGGTGTTGGTAGTGCATCGGCATTTAGTTCTAGAGAGTATAGTATGCGTATTTGGCTAAAGGCGAATATCATGGCGAATTACGGGTTAATTCCTTCTGATATTACCACAGCGCTTGATGATCAAAACTTAGAAGCTGCACCAGGAGAATTAGGTTTACAAGGGGCGCAAGCATATCAATATACCTTAAAATACAAAGGTAAATTACAAAACGCCGAAGAATTTGAAGATATCATCATCAAAACTACGGACGATGGGCGTATTCTACGTTTAAAAGATGTAGCTAGAGTAGAATTAGGTTCACAATCCTATAGCACAATAACCACCATTAAAAGTCAGCCTGGTACGGGTGTTGCCATTGCACAATCTGCAGGTTCAAATGCCCAAGAGGTAGTTGCGCAATCTATCGCAACCTTAGAAGAAGCTTCTAAAAACTTTCCTGAAGGGTTAACCTACACAGAAATGGTAAATGCCAATGACTTTTTAGATGCATCTATTGAAAAAGTGATCAGTACTTTAATCGAAGCATTTTTATTGGTTTTCATTGTAGTATTTATCTTCTTGCAAGATTGGCGTTCTACATTAATACCTGCCATATCTGTACCTGTGGCTATTGTAGGAACCTTCTTTTTCCTAAGTTTATTTGGGTTTACCATTAACCTGTTAACGCTATTTGCTTTAATGCTTGCTATTGGCATTGTGGTAGATGATGCCATTGTGGTAGTAGAGGCAGTACACGCCAAACTGGATTCGGGTTATACATCTGCCCGAAAGGCGAGTTTAGATGCCATGAGCGAGATTTCTGGGGCTATTATTTCTATCACCTTGGTGATGTCTGCCGTATTTATTCCTGTAACATTTATTAGTGGATCATCTGGAGTGTTTTACCAACAATTTGGTATTACGCTAGCCATTGCCATTATATTATCAGCTGTAAATGCATTGACATTGAGTCCGGCATTATGTGCCTTATTGTTAAAACCACACGAAGAGCATAAATCAAAAAGTTTTGTACAACGCTTTTATGTTGCTTTTAACGTAGGGTTTGAGAAAACAACCTCAAAATATAAGAATGCGCTTAATTTTTTAATTCGTAAAAAAGCTATTGCCATTGGGGTCATCGTTATATTTATTGGTGTATTTATGTATCTAATGAATACAACAGCCACAGGCTTTGTACCCGATGAAGATCAAGGTATTGTTTTTGCCGATGTTAGTTTACCTGCTGCATCTTCTATGGAAAGAACCGATGAAGTTTTAGATGAACTACAAAAAATTATTGAAGATATCCCAGAAGTAAACGCCTATTTAAGATCTACCGGTCGTGGATTTATAAGTGGAACAGGGTCTAATTATGGTATGTTCATTTTAAAACTGAAACCTTGGGATGAGCGTAGTGGAGAGGGACAAAGTGTACAAGAAATCATTGGTCAGTTGTTCGCAAGAACGGCATCTATAAAAGATGCTAATATGATATTTTTTGCTCCGCCAACGGTTACAGGGTTTGGTTTAAGTAACGGTTTTGAAGTGCAATTACAAGACCAAAGCGGTGGTACCGTTGATGCCCTTTATGATGTAAGTCAAGATTTTATTGAAGCATTAAGTCAACGACCAGAAATACAATATGCCAGTACAACGTTTGATCCAACTTTTCCACAATATGAAGTGGTGGTAGATGTTGCTAAAACCAAGCTTGCAGGTTTAGATGTAGAAGGTGTTTTAAGTGTAATGCAAGGCTATTTAAGTGGTGTGTATGCTTCTAATTTCAATAAATTTGGAAAGCAATATCGTGTGTATTATCAAGGCGAACCAAACTTTAGAGCCAACCTTGAGAGTTTAAATGCTATAAAAGTTAAAAATGGCAACGGTGTTATGGCACCTATTACCGAATTTGTAACCTTAAAAAGGGTTTATGGCCCACAAAGTTTAACGCGTTTTAATCTATTTACAGCGGCAAAAATAAGTGGAGCTCCCAACTCAGGTTATAGTTCTGGTGATGCTATTAACGCTATTGAAGAAGTAGCGGCAGAAACCTTACCGACAGGGTACGGATATGAATATTCTGGAATTACCAGAGAAGAGATTTCCGCAGGTAGCCAAACCGTTTATATTTTTATGCTGTGCTTCATATTCGTGTATTTCCTATTGTGCGCACAGTACGAGAGCTTTATACTTCCTATTGCCGTTTTATTATCGGTACCAGCTGGACTTTCCGGAGTATTAATCTTTGCAAACTTATTTGGTATTAGTAACAACATTTATATACAGATTACCTTGGTGATGCTGATTGGGTTGCTGGCTAAAAATGCCATTTTAATTGTGGAGTTTGCCATACAGCGAAGACGAGAAGGAGAAACAATACTGCAGTCGGCATTAGATGGAGCCATAGCACGTTTTAGACCAATTTTAATGACATCGTTTGCCTTTATTTTCGGACTATTTCCTTTAATGATATCAACTGGTGCTGGTGCTGTTGGAAACAGAGCTATTGGTACAGGAGCCATTGGCGGTATGTTAGTTGGTACCCTATTAGGTGTAATGGTAATACCGGTATTGTTTATCATATTCCAGAACCTTCAAGAAAGAATAGTAGGTGACACCAATCACGATTGGGGAGATGAAGATGATATTGATACTAAAAAAGAACAATTAAATTAAAACGAATACAGATATGAAATCTAATACTATAACATACATCATTCCTATCGCTGTACTTGTTTTACTGATGAATTCTTGTGGGGTAATCAATAAAAGATATACCACGCCAGATAGTGAATTTGCAGAACAATACAGAGATACCTTGGTTAATGATACAACATCCATGGCAACGATGCCTTGGAAAGAAATAATTTCCGACAGTGTATTGCAAAATTTGATAGAAGAAGGTTTGCAAAACAATCTCGATTTAAAAGTAGCAATAGAAAACATAAATCAGGCAAAAGCCAGTTTGGTTGAAGCGAAATTAGCGGTGTTACCTAGTTTAGAAGGAAGCGCCAGTGTTACGCGATCTAAAACATCGGAGTCCTCCCTAAATTTAGGAGGTGTAACAGGAATTAATTTAAACACCACCTCTTATATAGGGCAACTAAGTAGTAGTTGGGAGTTAGATGTTTGGGGTAAGTTACGCAGTAATAAACGGGCTGTTTTGGCTTCATTTTTAGAGACCGAAGCAGCAACCAAAGCGGTACAAACACAATTAATTTCTGATATTGCCACCGCATATTATAATTTACTGTCTTTAGATGAGCAACTAGAGATCACTAAAAAAACTTTGGAAAACAGGATTGGCGATCAAGAAACCATGAAGTATTTAAAAGAATCGGCTGTGGTTGATGGTGCCGCAGTGGTACAAAGTGAAGCCAGTAGATATGAAATAGAAACCTCTATACCAGATATTGAAATATCCATTTTAGAACAGGAAAATGCATTGGCTATTTTATTGGGCAGATTACCTGGCAATATAGAAAGAACATCTTTAAAAGAACAAACTGCTTACGATGATTTAAAAATAGGAATTCCGTCTTCACTATTAAGAAACAGACCGGACATACAAGAAGCGGAAATGGCTTTCAGAAGTGCTTTTGAAGATGTAAATCTGGCAAAGACCTATTTTTATCCATCCTTGACCATTACGGCAAGTGGAGGTTTATCTTCCTTAGATTTATCCAATTTTTTCGACAACTCCATTTTCTATAATCTAATAGGCGGCTTAACACAGCCTATTTTTGCTAACGGAGAAAATAAAGCAAGACTGAAAATCAACAAATCGGTTCAACAACAGTCGTTTTATGATTATAAAGCAGCATGGTTAAATGCCGGGTCCGAAATTTCGAACGCCCTGTATTCCTATAACAAGACTAAGGAAAAGCAGGAGTCTAGGGGACATCAAATAGCTGCCCTTGAAAAATCTGTAGAGTTTACCGAAGCCTTATTGGAATATTCATCTAGCACCAATTATACCGATGTATTAACTACTAAAAACAGTTTATTATCCGCACAGTTAGATGGTGTAGAAGATAAAAAAGATGAGTTGCAAGCTATTATAGAATTGTACCGCGCCCTTGGTGGTGGTTGGATGAATTAAAATTTAACTGGGTTTACTTTAATACTATACGTAAAGTAAACCCAGTAAAAATAAAATTAAAGCGAATACAAAAAATTGTTTCCCTACTATTTTTGACTCATTTTCTTCCACATATATATTGTATTTTAGTCTTTTCTAGACTATACATATATGCCTCTAAAATTTATTATTAAAATCATATTTTTTGGCTTTTTTGTTTTTAACATGCTCTCTTGTGAAAATAAAATAAAGACAAAAAAAGAACCTAAATTTACCAACTCTTTAATTGAAGAAACCAGCCCTTATTTATTACAACATGCTCACAACCCTGTAAATTGGAGAGCGTGGAGCAATAATGCTTTAGAAGACGCTAAAAAAGAAAATAAATTAGTTTTAGTTAGTATTGGTTATTCTTCATGCCACTGGTGTCATGTTATGGAAAAAGAATCCTTTAAAGATGAAGGAATTGCCAAAATAATGAATGACAATTTTATCAATATAAAAGTAGATAGAGAAGAAAGACCCGACGTTGACCAAGTATACATGACAGCTCTTCAGCTAATTAAAGGAACCGGAGGATGGCCTTTAAACGTTATTACACTACCAAACGGAAAACCAATTTATGGAGGCACTTATCATTCTAAAGAAGAGTGGACACAAGTATTAGAAAAAATAAGTGACTTATATAAAAATGACCCAAAAAAGGCTAATGAATATGCCGATATGGTAGCCCAAGGTATTCAAGAAGTAAATCTTATAACGCCCTCTACAAATTATGATTTGTTAACCAAAGAAGCTGTTTTAAAAAGTGTAAATACTTGGAAAAAAGAATGGGACATGCAAAATGGTGGAGATAATGGACAACAAAAATTTATGCTTCCAAGTAATCTGAATTTTTTATTAGACTACGCCATATTAAGTGGAGATAATGAAACAAAAAAACATATAAAAAACACTTTAAATAAAATAGCATACGGAGGAATTTATGATTTTGTTGGCGGAGGGTTTTACAGGTATAGTACAGACCCTAATTGGAGAATTCCACATTTTGAAAAAATGTTATATGATAATGCACAACTTATAAGTGTTTACTCTAAAGCATATAGTGTATTTAAAGAGCCCATATATAAAGAAGTTGTATACAATACTATAGCCTTTTTAGAACGTGAAATGAAAAACCCTAATGGAGGATATTATGCAGCTATTGATGCCGATAGCGAAGGTAAAGAAGGAAAATATTACGTTTGGACTCAAAAAGAATTAAATAATATAATTGAAGAAGATTTTACGCTTTTTAAAGATTATTTTAAAATTACACCTGACAATATTTGGGAGCATACAAACTATGTTTTACATAGAAATGTTAGTGACACACAATTTTGTGAAGTAAATCAACTTGCAAATAGTAGGTTGCAAGAGTTAAAAAAACTATGGAAGAACAAGCTCTTAAAAGAAAGAACAAAAAGAGTTGCTCCAAGATTAGATGATAAAATTATTACTTCATGGAATGCTTTATTAATTTCAGGCTTTGTAGATGCCTATAAAGCTTTTGGTGAAAACTCTTATTTAGAAAAGGCAATAAAAACGCTTGACAATCTTAAAAAATTTAGTCTAAATAACTCTAATTTAAGACATTCTTACAAAGAAAAATCTAAGAATAACAAAGGATTTTTAGAAGATTATACCTTTTTAATTGATGCCTCTTTAAACCTTTACAGTGTTTCTTTAGATACTAATCATTTAGATTTTGCAAATACACTAAACAAAAAAACTATGGCAAAATTTACTGATGACACCTCTGGCATGTACCGTTATAATGAAAATAAAGATTTAATATCCCACATAATAAAAACAAATGATGGTGTAATTCCTTCTCCTAACTCTGTTATGGCGCATAACCTTTTTAGATTAGGACATTTAAATTATGATAAATATCTACTAGAAAAATCTAAATCTATGGTAACAGCAATGATGCCATTTATTACACCTAATACCTCTAGCTACGCTAAATGGAATTCTCTTTTATTAAATATAACTTACAGTTATTACGAAATAGCTGTTGTTGGTAAAAATGCTAAAAAACTAGCGGAAGATTTGCATAAAAATTATATTCCTAACACCTTAATAATTGGAAGCACAAAAAATAGTAACCTTCCATTGTTTGAAGGACGTTTTATAGCAAATGAAACCTACATTTATGTATGCAGAGATAATGCATGCAAACTTCCTGTTGCAACTACAAACGATGCTTTAAAACAATTAAATAATTTTTAAAACGTCTTACTATTTTAAATAATGATAAAACTGAAAAAAAATTAAGAGGAATGGCTAAAGGAAACATAAAATTTTCAGTTTTAAATAGAAAAAAACAAGTAGAAGAATTACAAATACAAAAGTTTGATTTAGCAATTATTGGAGGCGGAGTTACTGGTGCTGGAATAGCATTAGATGCAGCATCAAGAGGTTTAAAAGTATGTCTTATCGAAAAAAATGATTTTGCATCTGGAACCAGTAGTAAGTCTACTAAATTAATACACGGTGGTTTAAGATATTTAAAACAATTTGAAGTGGGGCTGGTAAGAGAATCCGGTTCAGAACGCGCAATTGTACATAAATTAGCCCCACATTTAGTACTTCCTGAAAAAATGTTGCTCCCATTAATAAAAAATGGCACTTATGGTAAGCTTATGACATCTATTGGTCTTATGGTTTATGATTTTTTAGCTAATGTTAAAGGGAAAGACAAACGGAAAATGCTCAACAAAAAAAAGACCCTAGAAAAAGAACCCTTATTAAACAAAGACACCGTTTTAGGAAGTGGTTTTTATGCAGAATACCGTACAGATGATGCAAGATTAACTATCGAAATATTAAAAAAAGCAGCAAGTTATGGCGCAAACATTATTAACTACTGTGAGATGGAATCTTTTAACTATAATGAAAAATCAAAAATAGAAAGCCTTAACTGTATAGATTATAACTCTGGAGATACTTTTAAAATTAAAGCTATAAATTATGTTTCGGCTGCTGGCCCATGGGTAGATAAGTTACGTATTAAAGATAAATCTAAAAACAATAAAAGTTTACATTTGACAAAAGGGGTGCACATTGTATTCCCTTCTGAAAAACTACCAATTAAGCAATCTATATATTTTGATGTTCCTGATGGAAGAATGATTTTTGCAATACCAAGAGGTCGTGTTACTTATGTAGGTACAACAGATACAAATTATTATTCTAGTTTAGAACGTGTAGTTACCACTAAAAATGATGCTGATTATATTTTAAAAGCTATTAATGCTACTTTTCCAACTATTAACGTAACTATTAAAGACATAGAATCTAATTGGGCTGGATTACGCCCATTAATTCATGAAAACGGGAAAGACCCTTCTGAATTATCAAGAAAAGATGAGATATTTATTTCAGATAGCGGATTAATCTCTATTGCAGGTGGCAAACTAACTGGGTATCGTAAAATGGCACATCGTGTTATTAATGCAGTTACCAAAACAATGAAAAAAGAGCGACAAATTAAGTTTGAAAAATCTAAAACTAAAACTATTCATTTAATAACCCCTTCATTAAACTCATCTAAAGAGGTTATACAGTATCAAAATGAAATTACACATAAATTAAAAAACATAGGTATAAACACTTCATATGAAGCTTGGTATTTATGTACCACCTATGGCAAACACTCTGACACTATCATTCTAAAATCTAAAGATTTTGAAAATAAAAATGTATTGGAACGCTTAATTAGAGCAGAACTTTGGTATTGTACAGAATATGAAATGATTAATAGTCTTACTGACTTTTTTGTTAGAAGAACAGGTCGTTTATACTTTAATATTTCTAGTGTAACTAAATACTTAGAAATTGTAGTAGAAGACTGTTCCAGTTATTTAAAATGGGATGCAGAAAAAATAAAAATAGAAAGAGAAAAGTTAAATTTAATTCTGCAGGATGCGACAACGTATTATACTCAAGAATTTTAAAAATAAGCACTGAAAATACAGTGCTTATTTTATATTCTATCAAATTAATTAAAAAGTTCTATTATTCCTAAAACTCCATTATAAGAAACAACACAAGCAAAAACTAATGCGAACCAAAGTCCAATTTTTATCCAAATACTAGTTTTATACCCTTTCATAATTGTCATATTATTAATAATTAATAGTATTCCAATTATTACCATTGGTAAAACAAAAACATTAAATACCTGTGACAGTATTTGCATTTGTATTGGGTTAGCTCCAAAAATTGGTACTATTAAAGCAAATAAACTGGCAATAGCTGTAATAATTCTAAATTGTTTAGACTTTGTATCCAACTCCCCTGACTGATAATCTGCTAAAAGTATTGGAGCTATTAAAAGACAAGGAAAAATAGAAGAAAGTCCTGCACTTAAAGTTCCAAAAAAGAATAAGGTAAGTGCAAATTTCCCAGCTACTGGCTCTAAAGTATTTACCATATCTAAAACCTTAACTACTGGTTTACCTGCATGAAATAATGCGCCACTTGCAACGGCCATTACGGCACCACTAATAAGAAAAACTAAAATAGCAGCAGTTATTGCATCTTTAGTTTGTTGCCCTCTGTTCTCTTTTGTCCAACCTTTTCCTTTTATAAATAAAGGTCTAGATAAAAACGTAGCGGCTGCCATAGTTGTACCAACAAATGCTGCCACCATCATTTTTCCTCCTTCTACTTGTGGTATAGAAGGAACAAGACCTTGTACAACCTCCATTGGTAAAGGATATACCATAAATAAAGATACTAAAAATGAAAGTCCCATTATGGTAACAAAAACAACTAAAATTTTCTCAAAGAAAGTATATTTACCAACCAACAAAAGACCGTACATAATACCTATTACTACAATAGCAATTGTTAATACACTCTCATACCTATATCCTTCTAATTGCGGAAAATAGATATAAAAAATTTCGTAAATAATATTTGAAGATATTCCTAATATTCCCATTAGGGAATTCCATTGACCAAATGAAATACCTAGAATAATAAATATGGCTATAAACTTACCTCCTTTAATATGCTTTTTAAAACTATATAATGCTGTTTCTCCAGAAATTAATGCATAATTACCATACACATACATTAATAAACCAGAAAAAAAGCAACTAAGTAATAAAACCCACAATAATTGCATACCATAAGTACTTCCGGCAACAATCATAGAAGTTACACTACCTGTACCTATTGTATATCCTATGGCAAATATTCCAGGTCCAAAAGCTAATATAATTCCTAATATTTTTTTTAATAGCGATTTTTTGTTGGTTGTAACTTCCATAAATAATATTTTTTTATAGGATTAAGAAAATTTTACCCTCATGGTAAATTTTAAAACAGATAGTCTACATCTCTGATACAATTTTATTAAAATCATACATGGAAGGGTTTTCCACATATTTAGAGGCTTCTTCGTAATCTTCAGCTGTTATATAATCTAAATTCTGAAAGCAAAGATTAGCAAATTCGGACTTTACGTCTACTAATCTAGGTGCAATTTTACCTTCCTCATTTTGAAGATCTGTAAGGTAAAGTGGAGCTATTTCTCCTCTAGAATTAGCTGTAACCATACATCCTTTTTTTCCTTCATCAAAAAGTTTTTTTACTCCTAAACCTAATAGAGTACATAAAGTTAAATCAAAACCAATTGGTCTACAACATCTTAATTCATAACCTAATTCTACTGGTCTAGTTTTTACTTTTAAGTCTAATTCTTCTAATTTTTTCTGAAGCAACATATTAAAAATATGAGACTTACTAACATTACCCAGTTCTGGATGCCCGTGATCATCATATGTAAACTGTATACCTATTTTATCTAATTCTGATTTTGGCATACTATGAAAAACACCTTCACTTATCATGGCAACACCATAATGTATGTTTTCAATTTTTCTTTTTACTATAGTAGAAATTAATAAATTAACTACCTTTTCTATGGTAATTTCTCCTTCTTTAAACATTTCTGGTATAATCATCATTGGAAAATGACAACTAGTAGCAATACCAAAAGCTAAATGGCCAGCTGATCTACCCATAGCACACATAACAAACCAGTTTTGGCTTGTTCTTGCATCTTCATATGTTGTATTTCCTATACGTACACCTTCATCTTTTGCTGAGTGAAAACCAAAAGTTGGATTACGATCTGGCAAAGGCAAATCATTATCTATAGTTTTAGGAACATGAATATTTGAAATAAAAACATTTTCATCTTCTAAAAAACGAGTTATTCTATTTGCTGTAGAAGCAGTATCATCTCCTCCAATACTAACTAATAACTTTACATTATTCTCTAAAAAAAGCTTTGTGTTTAGTTTCTCATTTTTAGGTTTAAACCTACTCATAATTAAAGTTGAGCCACCACGACTAAAAATTCTATCTGCATGGTCAAAATCAAACTCTTTAATATCTGGGTTTTCACTAAATAAGCCTTTAAAACCTTCGTGCAGGCCAAGAACTCTATAACCATCTTTTAAAAATGCTTTTGCTACAGTACTAATTACCGAGTTAATTCCTGGAGCAGGACCGCCACCACAAATAATAATAATAGATTTTCTAGTATCTTTCATTTTACCTAATAAATGTTTTCTTTAAAAAGAATTGGCAATACGATTTACCGCATTGCCAATTCTTAAATACAATTTAAATTTAATGAATGGATAAATTAAATTTCCTTCAAAAAATAATATTAAATTCCTAATGCTTGACCACCACCAATTTGGATAGTTTCTGCTGTAATAAAAGCAGCATCTTTACTTGCTAAGAAAGATACAACACCAGCAACATCTTCTGGTTGCCCTAATCTTCCTAACATAATGTTATTTGCCCATGAAGCAAAAACTTCTGGTTTAGTTGCTTTAATTTGTGCATGAAAAGGAGTGTCAATAGTACCAGGAGATACTGCGTTTACTCTTATTCCATATTCTGCTAAATCTTTAGCTAAAGCTCTTGTAATTGCATGTACACCTGCTTTTGAAGTACCATAGATACCTGCACCTGGTCCACCTGCAGTCCATCCTGCATTTGAAGTATAGTTAATGATAGATGGGTGCTCTCCTTTTTTCAAGAAAGGAATAGCTGCTCTTGAAGCAAAAAATACTGAATCTAAGTTTAATGCCATTACAAATCTGTAAAAATCTGTAGTCATTTCTTCGAATCTAGATCTTCCACCTAATCCACCTGCGTTATTTACAAGTGTATCAATTCTACCATATTTTTCTCCTATTGCTTTAATGTTTGATGTTACAGCATCATCACTAGTTACATCAAAACCAAAGTACTCAGCATCAATACCTTCTGCAGTAAGCTCCTCTACTCTTTTAGCTCCAGCTTCGTCTTCTATACCATTTAAAATAACAGTATAGCCATCTTTACCTAATCTTTTAGCTACTTCAAAGCCAATACCACCTGTTGCACCTGTAACTACAGCTACTTTACCTTTATTACTCATACTTACTTAATTTTAATCTATTTATTGTGAATTTAAAAATACTTTATTTAATTAACCTTAGCTTTTAGAGGTTCTATTTTTCCACATAAAAGCCATATACTTGCTAGAGCTACAATAGCCATAGATGCTCCTATTACAAATGCTGGTGTATAATTACCTCCTGATGTTAACCAAGGAACTAAATATATTAATGCTGCTGCAGTTAATTTAGCTGCCATACCTGCTATACCTGATAAAGTACCTACCGTTTTTCCTCCAAAAAAGTCACTAGGTAAAGTTTGTACATTTCCTATAGCAGTTTGAAAACCAAATAATATTAAAGCCATAATTAAAACAGCTCCAGTTGGTCCTCCTGGATTTGACATTGCCAATAAACTTGGTAACATTATTAAACATCCAATGGTAATAATAATTTTTCTTGTTTTATCAACAGACCATCCGGCTTTTAATCTATTCTGAGCAAATAAACCTCCAAACCATGCACCTAACATAGCTCCAACGTAAGGAACCCATCCATAAATACCAATGGTTTTTACATCCATACCATAAACTTCATTTAAATAAATTGGTATCCATACTACAAATAACCACCAAATAGGGTCAATAGTAGCAGATGCTATAATAACACCCCAACTTTGCTTATGCTTTAAAAGAGCGGAAGTTTCAGGGTTATAACCATCATCTGGAGTACCATCGTTATCTATATCCTGATTTTGCTGCCCCGTTAAAATATAGTTACGCTCAGCTTCTGTAATCCAAGGGTGTTTTTTTGGTGGTGCTTTTACTAAAAGTAACCACGGTATTAACCATAACAATCCTAATAAACCAACAATAACAAATATCATTTGCCAGCTAAAATAAACTGTCATAAAAGCAATAGTTGGTATTGCTACAATACCACCTATTGCGGCACCTGAGTTAAATAAACCTTGTGCAAATGCTCTTTCTTCTGTAGGAAACCATTCTGCATTTGCTTTTGCTGCTCCTGGCCAGTTACCTGCTTCAGCTATTCCTAAAATTGTTCTAAAGAAACCAAAGCTTAAAACTCCTTGTGCTAAAGCATGTAGTGCAGTTGCGATGGACCAAACACCAATAGAAATTGCAAAACCTATACGAGTACCAACCCAATCTAATATTTTACCAAAAATAGCTTGACCAAATGCATAAGCAAACATGAAAATTACAGATATAGTTGCAAAAATTTCTTTACGTTCTGTATTGGTACTATCAGGAAATAAATCTTCTGCTATATCTGGCCAAAGTACCCCAATAGATTGCCTGTCAATATAATTTATAATTGTTGCAATAGCAATTAGCGCAATAACCCACCATCTTAATCCTTTTACTTTCATATAACTATTTTATTTTTATTTGCTGGTTACTTTTTTAAATTATAAACACTTTTATACATTATAACAGTATTGATATAATAATTTAAAATGAGCTTTCATTTTTTCTTTTGCCAGAGTTGGATCTTGTTTTTTAATTGCTTCATAAATATCAAGATGTTCTTTTATTCTAACATTATCTAATTCATTATAGCAAACATGATACTTTTCAAAATCTATAATAATTTGTGGCGTTATAGTTAACATAAAAGTATTTAATGTACTATTACCACATGCTTTTGCAATAGCTAAATGAAAAAGTAAGTCTTCTTGTACTGCATCTTGACCAGAAGCTATTTTTTTTTCATGATCGTCTAAAGCTTTTTTTATTCTTACTAGGTCTTCTTCTGTTCTTCTGATTGCGGCTAACCTAACTGTTTTTAACTCTAATAAAATTCTAGTCTCCACAAGTGACTTAAAATCTGGATCTTCCAATTCTAAAATATCTTCCAACATTCCATTCATTGCAACAACACCAATATTTGCTACAAAAGTACCACTTTGCGGTTTTGAATGTAAGATTCCGTAAAATTCTAATTTTTGAATTGCTTCTCTAATATTACTTCTACTTACTTCAAATTTCTCAGACAACATTCTTTCTGAAGGTAATTTATCCCCTGGTTCTAAATTTTTATAGTTTATTAAATCACGTATATTAGAAATTATTTTACTTAAAGTTTCTTCGTGATCGCTTCTAGTATGTATTTCTAATTTCATATTAATTTACAAAAAGGTTAAAATTGGTTAACCACTTTGGTTTTCCAAAAGTATAAAATAAAAAGGTTCTATAAAAGAAATAGTAAAGAATAAAACTATACTATTGATAGTGTGTTAAATAAATTGATTTTTGCTTTAAAAAATAGACAAGCAAATTGAAAATAATTAATGAATAACTTCTAATTCGTAAAAATTAACTTTAGAAAACGAATTTTCATCTCTAGATTGAAAATAATTACCAGCTTTAAAGTAGTTTTCAAAAATTCCCCATTTTGTCATATGTATATTTTCATAGACTTTATACTCGGAGTTATTTAATATTACTACTAACTTACCTTTACTAGCACGTACTTCTAAAGAGAATTTACCAAAACCTACTTCCTCTTCAAATGTAAAGCCTTCGTCATTATCCCAAGCCTCTTCGTGTAATAACCCCTCGTATGGAGTATTTAAATACTTAAGAACTTTTGTTTTAACTCTAACTTTACCTTTATCCCAATAAATTTTTAGTATTGGTGGAGCATTATTATCTTTTGCTCCAATTAATTTTTTTTGATCATTTGTTAAACGACCATGTATTTGCATTACAATGGTTTTATGATACTTTCCATTTTTGTCTTTAGATGTTTCACTCATAGCTAATTTAGCTTTCATAATACCACCTTGTTCAAAAGTCCAATTAACACTATTATCTCCAGGAACCATTTGTTCTCTTAACTCTGACCTAGTATATTTAGTGTTAGCTGTTTTTGAATCTGTTGGTAATGCATGAAAAACTATAGCTCCTCTTGTAGAATCTATATACATATATGGTTTAGCAATATCATTACTTGCAAAATCTAAAATTTCTGGAGCCTCAATTTCGTAAGGCTTTCCTTTTTCATTTGTTACTGGTAATGTAACCTTCCAATGACTTAAATCAATACTTGGAAGCTTTACTTTTTTCTTTTTCTTCTTTTTTTTCTTCTTTTCTTTTTTTGAAATAGTAGTTACTTCTTTAGAAATACTATCGGCCTTTGTTTGACCGATAGTATCTAAAGTTGTAAATAAGGATACTGCTAAAAAAAGAATTAAAGATTTAAGACAATACCTCATAATAAATTAATCTACTGCTGGATAAATCTTAACATTATCTACATATGTATCACTACCACTATTTAATGTATAGAAGAAAATAGCAACCTCACCTACTGCATTAGATCTAAATGTTTCTGTAACAGTTGTTCCTCCCGAACAAGAATTATCACTAAACTTACCGTTTGCAATGGTTCCAATATGTTTTACCAATGGGTTACTCGCTAAAGCAACATCACTATCATCAAAATGACCATTTAAAATAATACCAACAACACTATCCCCGTCTGTTCTAATAGCATATTCATACTCAAAAACATAATCAGTGTTTGGGCTTAAATTAACAGCCTGATAAGCATATCTTGTATTATTATCTACTGGAGCTCCATCTATATCTGCTGCACCTTGAGAATTAGACCATTTTGCACCTCTTGTTTTTGTTCCTGTTGCTACACCTTCATAACTTGTACAAGAACCATCAGAACTACGTCCAAAAGGATTACTATTACCTGATGCTGAGTTAGCAATTTTCCATGCATCTGACATAGAAGAATCATCTAAGTTAAAATCACCATGATTAATTACAGGATTAATTGGCCCTGTAGGTATTACTCCTACAGCCACATCTTGTGAAACAGATGAAGTTTTACCTAATGAGTTTGTAGTTGTTAGTGTTACTGTATAAGTAGCTTCTTGGCCATCATTTGTATACATATAAGTTGGGTTAGCATCTGTTGATGTTCCTGAACCGTCTCCAAAATCCCAACTATAGCTAGTTGCTTCTTCCGAAGCATCTGTAAATGCAACAGAATAATCACTATCATCATCATCAAAAGTAAAATTTGGTGTTGATAACGAAACCCTATGTAAATAAATATTGTCTATATTAAGTGTTGCCTCATCAGTAGCCGTACCACCTGTACCTAATTCAAATACAATATCATCTATAGTTGTAATTCCTTCAGCAGCTAAATCAATATCAAAAGCTGTCCACTCTCCACTAGCTAAATCTTGCTCGTAAGTTTGTCCACCTAAAGATATTTTTACTTTATCAACACCTATTTCATGAATAGAATGAAGATCTATGTGAAGACTATCTGCACTTTGTCCTGTTTCAAAAGCATCTGCAACTACAATACTACTATCAAAAGAAATTGTAGCATTAACACCCTCTTGTAATCTAGAATACTGAATTACATTGTTTGAAGTATCACCAACTTCTACAGAAGAATATTGTGCAGTTCCTGCACTAAAGTCAGATACAACAGTTGTTGAATAAGCACTAAAGTCACCCTCATTTTCAACACCATCACTAAAAATAGATATTACATCTACATCATCCGTAGTTGGTGAAGTTGGAGCTGTTTCTATAGCTGTTACAGCATGTGTAACAACTAGATCCTCTGTTCTTACATCACTATCTTCTTTTCCATCAGATAGCCCTGTTACAGTTATTGTGTATGTTACCGATTCCATTTCGTTTGGGTAATCATAAGTAACTGAACCATTTTGCCCCGAAATAATTAACACATCATCCGTACTAGTATCGTCTCCAAAATCTACTTTATATGAGTCTGCACCAATAGACAATGGAGTTACAGTTACTAGTGTACCATCTCCTTCAACAACAGCTTCAAAGCTAGATAACAAAACTTTTGAATTACCTACAGGTTCTGCTGTTGTTGGCGCCACATCAGTATCATCGCTGATACAACCTACCATAAGACCCGCAAAAAGCAAAGCACTTATTCCTTTATTTAATAAATTCATAATATTTATTTTTTTGTTTTTTTGTTTTACACTAAGCAAAAACTAGTTTGCTGGATAAACTTTAACGTTATCAACATATGCATCTACTGGAGTAGAAGCAGAAATCCAAATAGCAGCTTCTCCTGAAGCTGGCGCTGTAAACTCTACAAAAAGTTTATTAAAAACCCCTTTACCATCAACAACAGTTCCTTCTCCTCTACCTAAAAGCTGAGTAGCATCTCCTTGAGAAGCGTCAAAAGCATCTGCTCCGTCAGTATAAAAACCATTTAACATTTCTGCTATAATTTTTCTTCCGCCTACAGGATCTGCAGCCACATCTGTTTTTATTGAGTATTCTAGTTCTAAGATATATTCTTCACCTGCAGTTATTATCACTTCCTGATAAGCAAATCTAGAAGTACTTTTTCTTGTAATAGTTTCATCAGTACCTACCTCTATAGAAGTAGCACTTGTCCATTTAGCTCCTGCAGTTTTACCAAGACCAGTATCTTCTCCATCATAGTTATTTGGAGAACCATCTGAACTTGTATTAAAAGCGGTAACTGTACCTCCAGTGAATGAGTCAATTTCCCAACCATCACGACCTGCATCATAATCTCCATTTATAATTACAGGAGTTACAGGGGCTGGTATTACATCTACATCAAAAGTACCTGTGTTACTAACTCCATTTCCATCTGTAGCAGTTAATGTTACTTGATACGTTCCCTCTCCATCTGTAAATTCATATTGAGTATTTATATCTGTTGAAGTAGATCCATCAGGAAATTCCCATAAATAAGATATAGCTTCAGAAGAAGTGTTTGTAAAATTAATTACTGTAAATCCAGCTGGATCTGACAAATATGTGAAAGCTGGTGACGGGGGTGTTGTATCTTCAAGAGAACCTGATTCTGGTAAATCAAAAGCAAAAGGATCCTCGTCACAACTCACCAAACTAAGACTAGTAACGGCTACACTTAGCAGTACTAGATTTATTTTAAAAATATTTTTTAATAAAGTTTTCATGATAATTAAAATTTATAAATTATTAATACCCTGGATTCTGAGTTAACAAACCGTTACTTAAGTTAATCTCACTTTGAGGAATTGGCAACAATAAATCTGTAGTAGAAAAAGTATACCCTTCTTCTTCAGCATGATTTGCTAAAACTTCAGCGGCAAGACCAAATCTTTGTAAGTCAAAGAAACGTTGATTTTCAAATGCTAACTCTAATCTTCTTTCTAATACTAAATCGTCTTGAGTAATTAGCGCAAAATCATCTGGCGCTCCAACAGCTCTTTCTCTAATTGCATTAAAAGACGATAATGCATTACTATCTGTAGTAGTATTAGCTCCTGCCATAATAGCTTCAACATGTAATAATAAAATATCTGCATATCTTAATACAATCCAGTCATTACCTGCATTACGAGGAATAATATTACTAAAATCTCCATCTGTAACCCCATCAGGAAAATATTTTCCTACTTCATATAATTCTAAATCATTTAAAGATACTCTATAAGAAAAGTCACTTCTCACAGTTCCTGCATCACCTGTAAATGCATTTACTAAATTATCATTAGGAATATTTAAACCATCTTGTCTACCTGCTTCAGAATCAAACTCTGCTGAAAAACCTTGAGAATCGTTATCTACACCAGCAATATAACCAATAGAAAAAATAACCTCATCATTAGCTATTTCATTATAAAAAATATCATTATAATCAGCTTCTAAAGTATACACTCCTGAATTAATTACCGCTTCACACATTTGTTGCGCACCACTATAATTAGGAGTATCTAAAGATAAATAAACCTTAGCTAACAAACCTTGTGCAGCTGGCAGACTTGCTCTATTTTTAGTTGTAGCAGCACCCATATTTTGTGTAGCATACACTAAATCATCTACAATAGCATTGTATACCTCTGAAGAAGCAACTCTTGTGTAAATTATTTCTGAATTTTCAGGACTCACAACAGTTAATGCCAAAGGAACATCTCCATATAATCTTACCAAATTAAAGTAAGCATAAGCTCTTAAAAATCTTAACTCAGCGGTATAAAGCGCTTGATTTTCTTCATTTGCTACATCTACATATTGCAAAATATTATTTGCTCTAAAAATTACCTCATACATACTTTGGTAATAGTCTGTAGACTCATTGTTTGTAGGCTCCACAATATATCTATGAAAATCAGCTTTAGAACCTTCAATAGTTGCAGATCTTGTATTATCAGAACGGTGCTCTGTTAGTAAATACTCAAATTGAACTCCTTTATTTGAAGTAATTACACTACCTGTTGTTTCTTCTGGTATTCCTTGTATAGCGTCATATACACCTAAAATACCTTGTTCCACATCTCCATCCGTATTAAAAAACGTTGAATTCGTTACTAATGATTCTGGATCAGGGTTTAAGAATTCATCAACATCACAAGAGTATGTCAATCCTAATAGCGCAAAGGCTATATATTTTATATATTTCATAATCTACTGTTGTTTTAAATTAAAAGTTAACATTTAAACCTATCGTTATGGTTCTGTATTGTGGCGTTCCAGCTCTTTGACCACCTGCTGTTAAAACAGCATCAGCATTAGTATCTGAATGTTCTGGATTAAATCCATTATAATCAGGATCCGTTGTTAAATACAATAAGTTTTGAGCTGTAGCATATAATCTTAAAGATT
This sequence comes from uncultured Maribacter sp., assembly GCA_947504045.1. Lineage (GTDB taxonomy): Bacteria > Bacteroidota > Bacteroidia > Flavobacteriales > Flavobacteriaceae > Maribacter_B. Next base: position 1,413,861 of record CANNFY010000001.1, on the reverse strand, counting down.
CAATTGATTTAAATTTAGCTACTAAATCTTTAGGGAAATTATATCCAAGATTGATGTTACGCAAAGAAACATAACCAGCTCCTTGTACAATATCATTTGTTAACACTCTGTCCTGTAAAAATGACTCATGAGAAATTACACCATCTGAAACTGCTAAAGCTGCTCCTTGATCAATAGTACCACCTTGCCAGTGAGTACTAAAATACTGATCACCAACATTTCTTACTTGTGCTCCGTGACTTCCTTGGAACATGAAAGAAAAATCTATATCTCCAAATTTAAATTCATTTGTTATAGACCATATTAAGTCTGGATAAGGATCTCCAAGAACTGTTTTATCATCATCCGTTATAAGACCATCACCATTTAAATCTTTTACAACAGCCTGCTCAGAAACTCCATTTATAGGGAAAAAAGGTGTATCCCAATATTCATTTGGTAGTGGTGTAGACTCATCTACAACATATCCATAAAATGCAGAAACTGGTTGCCCTGTTGCATTAATCCACTCTGTATTTCTACCATAAGAATCTTGTAAAATTTGACCATCAGAATCAGCAAAGTTTAGTAACTCATTCTTTAAAGTTGTACCTATTATACTAGTTGACCATGTAAATTTTTCGTTTAAAACATTTCTAGATTTAAACTCCATTTCAAAACCTGTGTTAGCAACTTCACCAATATTAACAAGACCTGAATAAAATCCTGTTACAGCACTTACTGGGTTTTCTAAAAGTAACTCACTACTGTTTCTCTGGTACCAATCAAACGACCCAGAAACTCTGTTATTAAATAAACCATAGTCTAAACCTACACTTAAATCTTGATTAGCCTCCCACTGCAAAGCTGTATTAGCAAGATTGGCAGGATTAAGAGCCGTAGTTGAAACATTATCTACACCGTACGTATCTGAGGATAATAATGCGATATATGGAAAGTACTGTGTAGTTAAATTATCTCCTCCAAAGTTTTCGTTTCCTGTAAATCCGAAACTACCTCTTAATTTCAACTTACTTATAACATCACTATCCGCTAAGAAGTTTTCGTTATGAACATTCCAACCAATAGATGCCGCTGGAAATGTACCCCATTTCGAATCTAAACCAAAAACAGAACTACCATCTCTTCTTATAGAGGCATTAAACAGATATTTTTCTTTGTAAGAATAATTTAATCTAGCAAAGTAACCTATTTTTCTTCTAGTCTCATTATACTCAGACCATGAAGAAATTGATGTTGCTGCATTTAACGTTTTTACCAAATCGTTTGTATACCCTACACCTGTTACTTGCGCATCTTCAACTCTTCTTTGTTGTAAAGTAAGACCAACTAACACATTTAAATCATGATCACCAAAACTATTGTTATATGTTAATAAGTTATCATTCACTATTCTAGTCTGATCTCTGTTTTGATAATTTAACTGAGAGTTAGATGCTCCATTAGCGTGGTAATTTACTCCATCATACCTGTGTCTTTTTCTGTTTTCTAAAGTAATACCTAACTGGGTCTTAAATTTCCAATTATCATTAAACTTATAATCTAAGTATGTTTTACCAAAGATTTTAGTTTTGTATTCATTATGCTCTCTTTCTACATATTGCGCATAAGGGTTAGAATCTCCAGAAGTACGAGGTCTTGTATCAGAACCATCTCCGTCAAAATCTAACTCAATTAAATGATCCTCATAGAAATAATCTCCCACAACAACATCAGGATAAACATTAAAATCTACAAACTGTAAAGACTCTTCTGTATGGTAAATTGGCAACCAAGGCGATTGTCTAATTGGATTATGAATAGACGTAGGTAAACTTCTTCTCTTAGAATATGATGGCGTTGCCGTAACACCAAACTTTAATTTATCGTTTACCTTTGTGTCAATTTTAATGTTAGCAGAATACAATTTGTAATCATCTGTAATTACAACCCCTTCATCTCCTAAATATCTTAAAGAAGCAGCAAACTTAGTATTTTCATTTCCTCCTCTAGCAGAAAAAGAGTGACTTTGCACATATCCACCATCAAAGAAAACTTCTTGCCAATCTCTATCAACACCTAAAGTATTAACCAATAACTGCATATACTGAGTTCTTTCAGAATATTCACCAGTTTGCTCAAGTTCATAAGCAGCCCACTCAGAAACTGATTTTTTGTACCCACTACTTTGGTGCGCATCTTTACGACCAGCATAAGCTTGATAACTAAATTTAGTTTTTCCAGTCTTACCGCTTTTTGTAGTAATAATTATTACACCATTTGCACCTTCTGAACCATATATAGCAGCAGAAGCAGCATCTTTAAGAACCTCAAAAGATTCCACATCATTCATATCTAAACTTGATAAAAAGTCAGAATCTACAACTATACCATCTACAACCAATGCAGGACCGGTTGAAGCAGAAACAGAACCTAGACCACGAATTTGAATACTCGGAGCAGCTCCTGCCTCAGCATTAGTTGCCTGAATATTAACACCCGAAACCTGTCCTATTAACGCCTCATCAACACGAGCAACAGCTATTTGATCTAATTTTTCGTTTGTTACTTTTGAAATTGCCCCAGTTACTGTAGACTTCTTTTGAGTTCCATAACCTACCACAACAACTTCATCAAGTTGTGCAGAATCTTCTGTTAAAACAACATTAAGACTTTTTTGATCTGCTATTATAACTGTTTTGGTTACATACCCTATGTAAGAAAATTGAAGCACATCTCCACTCTTAACAGATATTTGATAATTTCCATCAAAATCTGTTGCCGCTCCTTTTATTGTACCAACAATAATAACATTGGTTCCTGGAATAGGCACATTGTCAGCGTCTACAACAGAGCCAGACAATACATACTCGTTTTGCGCGAATAATGTAATATTAAATAACATTACCGCAACTAAAGTTAATTTAGTTTTTAAATTCATTTGTAATCTTGTTATGTTCATAATATTCAACTAAAATGCTATAAAGCATTATTAAACAGGAGAAAAAACTCCCACGACCTACTACTTAAGAAAAGCAACCCCTCTGATTTAAGTTAAAATTAACCTAAATTGTTACCTCCTTAATAGTTACATGTTCTTAGAAATATCTATCTCAGGTTTGAGATGATTTTTGAAAAGTTCTACACTTATCCTTTTTTATTCTTCATCAAAGAATAGCTGTCATAATTTTTTTTGAGTTGTTTTAATTAAGTTAGTAAAAAATTGAGTTTTTTTGGTTTTCCAAATTGGTTTCCCAAATTGGTTTACCAAATATATGTTATTTTTTTGTTAACAAAAAACAAATCTCAAAAATTAACATAGTGATTTTTACATATATCTTAATTTTTGAGATTAAAAATTCCAATTTAACAAATAATACAGGTGTTTACTCAACATAAAACAATCTCTATTTCTTAAAAAAAATATAAACCTTAGCTAAGTTTTAATACAAAAAAAGCAGCTATAATTACATGTAATTATAGCTGCTTTGCTCTAAAATACTTACTATTTGCTTATTTAGCTTTGTAAATTAGACAGTTAATTTTAAAATGACTTCTTATTTAATTTGCTTGTAAAAATAAGGCCCTTGCCAAGAATACTCCTTATTCTGATCAATTTTTAATGTATGCTGCTTTTCCTTTAAATTATCATTATTAACAATAATAAAAAGTTGCACCTGGCCAGATTTACTTACAATATTAATAGCTGTATAATTATCATCTTCAAATATTATATTAAGAGATGATATAGAACTATTAGAGTTTAGTGCAGATTCAGAAACAGGGCTATAACTTCCATGTGTCTCAACAGTAGAAACAAAAAGGGTGTTCTGAGTATTTTTTCTACGCAATATTAAACCTGGATCTTTTCTTAAATTAAATTCTGGATCATTTGCCCCTATACGTGCAAATATTAAATCATCTGTTTTTTCTACCACAGATGTTAATGTGTAAAACTTTCCTTTATTTAACCAAGTTAATTTACTATTACTTTCTTTCGGATTTCCTTCTGCTTCTTTCCATAAATGTTGGTATCCATTTTTATCTCCAAGAGTTATTAATGTATCTAAAGCTTTATAATCAAAATTTGTCTGCATAACATGCCCCATAAAATAATAAGGCAAATCATACTTATTTTTTGTTTTAGAATTCACCTTTAAAACATCTAAAAGTATTGGATTTTCGTAATCAGAATTTTTAATTAAAACTAATGTTCTATGCATATTGGTTCCTGGATAAGCATTTACTTCTTTAGCACTTACAACTTGGACGTCCGCATTTTTATCATCATAAACATATAGATCAGAATGATACTTGCTTCCTATATCATACTTTCCTGTAAAATGAGAAATTTCATTCTGCACTAATGTATTATGAGCAATAGTTTGTTTTGCCCATGTCTTATTTTCTTTTAAATAATTACCTCCACCTTTGTGGTTTATATTAACAAACCTTGCTAAACCATAATCTTGCAAGACCTCTTCTCCTTTATCATAGAAAGAATAAGACAACTTATCATAATGTCCATGACTTGAGCCTTGAGAGGCGTATTTAAAAACAAGTTCTAAATCTTCGCTTCTTAAAATACCCACACCACCTTGTTTACCATTTGGACCGTCAGATAAATTTATTGACTTTTTTTCAAAAGGTTTTTCGTTTCCATTTTTTAAACCAAGTGCAACTGCCAAACCTGAATCATCTAATAATACTCTACCTTGATCTTTTGCTATAGACAATAAACCTGGGTTTTGCCCTCCATAATGATAGGATATATCTACCGCCGTAACTAGTGCACTAGTATAATAAGACATACCTTTTTGACCATCATTAAGCGGAAAAAACTCTCCATCTGCATCTGATAGGTTTAACAATGCATTTATAGATTTTAAGAGTACTCCATCTTTATAATCAAATATTTTTAGCTCTGGTTTAACATTATGCAATCCTTCTGCAAAAATTAAGAAAGGATACATTGCATAACGTTGATAATATGGTCCTTCATTATAATAACCATCTGGTGAAAAAGGCTCCTCTATATTAGCCAAAAACCCTGCCTTACCATCTTTATTTAAAAAACCACCATCATCATCTTTCGCCTTAGTATCTAAATTAACCCCTTTAATACCATATAAAGCACGATCTATTAGCTCTTGATCATTCATTACCAACCCAATCATACCAACTGCAGCATTACCCCATGTACTATGATTGTGTACTCTTTGATAAAATTGCGGACTATCAACAGAAATATGATCCGCAAATGGTCTAAATAAGTTTTTTTCTAACTTATTACGTTCTTTTTTAGACAAGTAATTATAAATACAATCGTAAGCCTGACTAACATAAACCAACCAGTTAGAATCATTCAAACACTGCCAAAATAATTTTCCTCTGGCATAAGATCTTGTTTTAGGGTGTAGTGGAAGTGTTTTATACAGCTTCTCATATTCCATCAACATATCTTTTACATATATGGCGTATTTTTCATCTTCCAAAATTTGGTACAAAACACCAGCCTTTTGCATTACTACCCAATTACGTTTGTGCCTTGCATGCGTATAGCCTCCTGAATAATCTTTTGGTATAGGCACCTCTATTCCTGAGGCAATTTCAGCGTCAATTTCTTCTTTAACCGCTTTGAGTGAATTATCAAAAATTGGAATAGATCCTAATTCTTTTCTAATTTTCTCTACCCCATCTTTAGTAAGTATTAAACTAGGGTGTTCTTGGCTTTTAGTCTTATTACTTTGACTATGCTGCTGTGCTTTACATGAAATAATTACTAAAAAAAACAATCCGAAACTAACGTATTTTATACACTCCTTCATACTATATATTAAAATCTTATTATCTATAATTTTGTAGTCAAAACACCTAGGTTTGTATTGTCTGTGCCCTTGTTAATTAAGCTTGAACTTGGTGCTAAACCATAGGTATCCTCATTTATAAAACCAGGGTCTAGTTTCCAATTATTTTTAACTGTATATTTTTGATCACCGGTTACAACAACATTATCTGTTTTGTAAAAATTATTATTTATTACACTTACAATAGGTTCGCCAACTACAAGATGCATGTTTAGAGCTTTACTATCTTTAAAAATATTATTTTTTATATCTATTTCTTGAACACCATATAAAGACATTGCTGCATTATACTTATTCTTTTTACCATAGCCAACATTATTAAAAACATTATGTTCAACTTCTAAAAAGGGACCAAACGTACTCTCGTCTTTTCCTCCTCTATACAAACGTAATGCAGCTCCTTGAAGATCCGTAACTTTATTATTTTTCATAATTAAATACTCCACATTATAAGCTCCAATATCATCAGTTTCTGTATCTAATTGTGCAATGTGTCCAGATATATTTTTGAATGAAGAATTTTTAATGCTTATCGTATCTGCAAAAGTTCCTTTAGAAACTCTTAATACATTAAAAGAATGATTTACAACCATATTTTTAAACTCACAATTGTCTATAAATAATTTATAATTATCTATCATCGAGTTTTTACTTGTACTAATAACAGAATTTCCGGCATAATCAGGAGATTTGGAACCGTCAAAAGTTACATTTTCTAAGAATAAGCTACCACCATTCTGAATTTCAAAAGCCATCATACGTTCAAATAAGATAGTTGCTTTTTTAGCTCCTGAAGTTTTAAATGTTAATGGATGATTTATTTTTACTGCTTTAGTAATTAAATAAGTGCCTCCTTCTTCTAGTTCTATTACGTCTCCTGCTTCAGATTCTTTTACAATTTTATAAAGTGTGTTAATTCCTGGTTCTACCTTAATTGTTTTTCCTGAATTTAATTTAACATCAGTATCTGTTTTAGAATACCATGATGTACCTGTATTTTCTTTGGTTGCAATTTTCGGGCTAATTGTAATTGCATTTTTAATTTTATCCGAAGTAGGAATTAAAAACCCTTGGTCATTTTTTACTAATTTAATGGATGCCTTTTCAAAACCTTCTTTAATAGCGGTTTCTCCATTTTGTCCTAGTAAATTATCTTTAAAAGTAATACCACTTATATCATCATAAACAGTAAAAGTATCTTTCTTATTTTCATTATAAAAAATGTTATTAGAAATTTCTGAAGTTTTTGGTGCCTGACTTCTTTCAGAATCACTACCTGCACATAATTGTATATTTTCGCAATTAACAAAAGTATTATTATTTACCTTAGAATTAATAACAGGCACATAACGGTTTGGTGGTGAATTTGGCACTCCATTCATCATTACAAAAGCTCCTCTAAAACGGTAACCTGTTAAACCAACATGATAGTTATTTATTACGGTTTGGGTTTCATTAATTACACGAATACCTCCTGTACTTGGTTTATTGTTTCCAATAAACACATTACCATCTACTAATGTCTCGTTTCCATGACGCATGGTTAGTGTTCCTGTACACTCAAAAAATGTATTGTATTTAAATGTATTTTGACAAGCTTTGTTAGATATAATTTCATGTTCTCCGTTAGTTCTATCAAAATAATTTGACTCTACTAATGTATTTGAATTTTCTAATGCATGGTGACTAGTACCTATTCTTAATGTTTCTCCTCCATTATTACCATAGGTTGGTCTTGGACCAAAATAATTGTGATCTATTTTATGGTTATTTGCTCTACTTTCTTTTGTATCTAAACCAACAATCATTGTTACTCCTAAATTTTTCTTACCTACAATATGGTTATGATCAATACGATTGTTTTTTCCGTAAATAGTAATCCAGTAATCCTGAACTTGTCTTTCTGGATTGTTATAATTATCGATAACACACTCTGTTAAACGACAATTATTTGCCATTTCTTCTCTATTTTTTCTAAAAGAAATTACTGCATTTGTTGGCGTATAACCGTTTTTAAAAACTAACCCCTCAACAATTAAATGCTCTCCTGCTAATTGTAAATTAGAATTACCCTCTAAAGTAACTTTTCCTTTTTCTTCTACAGTTAAAGTAATAGGTTTTTCCTCTGTTCCTTTACCTTCAAAAACTAATTCTGCATCTTCCCATACACCATTTGCTAATGTAATAACATCTCCTGGCTGTGCGTTTTTAACTCTTTCATTAAAATCTTCAACAGTATCTACAATAGATGTATCTTCTTTTTTATCTGAACATGAGAATAGTAAAAAAAATAATAGACTACAGGAAAGGAATGTTTTTTTCATATAACAAAAATTGGTTTACCAAATTGGTTCACCAAATATATAGATATTTAACGAGTAGGCAAAAAATAAGCATTAAAACTATTAATACCTTAAAATAGCAAGAGAAATAATACCATATAACTGATGTTAAAAAAATATGCTATTAATTTTACATTTTTTACCTAATCTTATTCTTCTAAAAATTAGTCTTTAAATCTTGAATAATTTCATCTGTAAGTGGTTTAGGTATAAACCCTTTTACTAATGTATATTCTTTAGAACGCTCCATATCTCTAGAATCAATAGAGGAACTTAAAATATATATATGTGTATCTATATTTTTAAAAGTTTCTTCAAAAGCTTGTAAAAATCCCCATCCATCTAAAACAGGCATATTTAAATCTAAAAATATTAATTCTGGAAGTTTGTTATTACTATCCATATATTTTTTTAGACATTCTATACCTTCTTCCCCATCGGTACTTTCTAGTATGGTTTCACAAAAGTCATTATTTTTTAATAAAATTTTTGTTCCAAAAACAAAAATTGGATCATCGTCTATTATGCAAATTGTTTTTATTTTCATCCTAATTTAAAATATACTGTAAATTTAGTTCCAACATCTTCTTTACTTTCCACTTTAATTTTACCTCCCATTGTTTCTATTTGGTTTTTAACAAGAAATAACCCTATACCTTTAGCATCTTTATTTGCATGAAAAACCTTATATAATCCAAATAATTTTGCGCCATGCCTATTTAAATCTATTCCTAATCCATTGTCTTCCACACTAAAAACAACAAAATTCCATTCTAACTTTGCTTTAATTTTTATTTTTAATGGTCTTTCTGGCATTCTGTATTTAACAGCATTAGTTATTAAATTTAAAACAATACTTTCTAAATACGCTTGTATAGCTAAAACATATGTATTTTCAGGAACGTCTACTGTTATTTCTGCCTTTGCCTCTTCTATTTGAGAATTAATATTTTGGATAGATTTTTTCACATATTCTACAAGCTTGTAAGGAGAAAGGTTTGCACTAATATTAGAATTTATTTCAACAATTTTATTAAGGTCATAAATTGTATTATTCATATTATCTGATACAATTTTTATATTCTTAAGAAAATCGTTCTCCATTAAATTAGGATAGTCTTTACTTGTTAAATCTAAAAGCATAGAAATATTACTTGCATGGGAACGTAGGTTATGCGAAACTATATGTGCAAAATTTACTAAGCGATTATTGTGCTCTTTTAAGTTTTGTGTTAACGATTTATTCTTAGTTATATCTTGTATTTGCAGTAGCATATGCAAAAGTTTACCGTTATCATTTTTTACAGCTGAAATAACAATTGCTACCCAAATTATATATCCTTTTTTATGTATAACTCTAATTTCTCCATTTACAGAATCTTGCTTATTGTTAAGCACTTCTTTTAATAAAACTTGCGTTTTTTCTCTATCTTCTGGATGTGCTAAATCTCCGTAGGATAACGTTAACATTTCCTCTGCACTATAACCAACTATTTTTGTTAGTGCAATGTTAACTTTTAAAATTTTACAATTTAGCCCTATAAACACCATGCCAATAGTAGCCTGCTTAAATGTATTACGAAACTCTTCTTCTTTAACGGCAAGTTCTTTAGACACCCTAGTTTCTTTATCTACGTCTTGACAAAAGCCATACAATCTAGTACACACACCATTACTAAATTCTACAATACCTGTTTTACGTGTCCAAATATATTTTTTTCTACGTTTGGAGTATACTTCTAATAAAATTTCAAAACCTACACCATTTTCTAGTGCATTTTTAATTGCCATTGTAAATGTATCTCTAGAATAACCTTCTTTAAAAAGTAACATCTCTTCCTCTAAAGTTGGTGCATAATTTTTTGGCGTTCCTAAGAATTCCTTTATGCTATTATCCCAAAAAACAGTCTTTTTTTCTATATTTAGCTCCCATATTCCTATCTTGGCTGCAAGGTTTATACGAGTCATTAAATTAGAAAAATCTGCAAGTTTTAATTCATTTCTTTTTTTATCTGTAATATCTTGATTTTGCGAAAGTATATGTGTTACTTCTCCTTTACTATTTTTAACTGTAGAGAGTATAACATTCAACCATATTCTATGTCCTTTTTTGTGTACTGCTTGTATTTCTTCTTCAACGGAATCTACTTTTCCTTTTAATAAACTATTAAATAATTCATCCACTTTTTCTTTCTCCTCAGAAATCACTACATCACAAAAAGAAAAATCGCTATTAAAATCTTCTTCAGAACATCCGGTTATTTGCAACATTGCTTTATTAGCTTTTTCTGCCTTACCGTCTAAATTAACTAAAACTAAACCTATTGCAGATTGCTCAAAATTATGCCGCAACTCTTCTTCTTTAACAGCAAGTTCTTTAGACACTCTAGTTTCCTCATCTACATCTTGAAAAAAACCATATAATCTAGTACATATTCCATTTTTAAATTCAACAATACCTGTTGTTCTTGTCCAGATATATTTATTTTTAGGCGGGGATTTTACTTGTAATAAAACATCAAAATTTTCGCCTTCAGAAATAGCTCTTTTTACTAAATTAGAAATTGTTTCTTGTGAGTAGCCTTCTTTAAAATAACTAATATCCTCCTCAATAGTTGCAATATAATCTTCCGAAACACCTAACATTTTCTTTATAGTAGCGTCCCAAATAACTGTCCTGTTTTTTAGATCAATTTCCCAAATTCCTATTTTTGCAGCAATATTTATACGAAACATTAATTTAGAATAATCTGCCAATTTAAGCTCTGCTTGTTTTTTTGCAGTTATATCTAACATTTGGTTTAGCATATGACTAATTTCTCCTTTGTCATTTTTAACTACAGACATGTTCATATGTAGCCAAATTTGCTTTCCAAACTTACTTACACCTCTTACCTCTTTAGCAAAAGAACTACGTTTACCTTCAATTATCTCTTTTATTAAAGGCATAGTAATATCGTAATCTTCTGGGTGCATTATTTCTTGATAAGATACCTTGTAAGCCTCTTCTTTTGTATAACCAAAAATATTTACTAAGCTAGTATTTGCTTTGGTTAAATTATTCTCTAGATCTATGACGCCCATGCCTATTGCAGCTTGCTCAAAATTGTGTCTTAATTCTTGTTCTTTTAGCGCTAACTCTTGAGATATTTTTGTCTCTTTATCTACATCTTGTAAAAAGCCATAAAGTCTTGTACATTTTCCGTTTTTAAACTCAGGAATGCCAACTATACGAGCCCACTTTACAGTATTATTTGGCTGTGATATAAGAGGTAATTTAACGTCATATTCTTTACCCTCTGTTAATGCTTTTTTTATAACCTTAATATGAGCATTTTTATGTGGGCCTGGCTGTATTACATCTAGCATAGAACCATTTTTTAATGGCTTATATGGTTTAGAATAACCTAAGAAACTTAAAATATTACTGTCTATTTCTTTACTAAATTCTTTAGCTAATTCCTGGTTTTCTATTTTCATTTCCCAGAGACCTACTTTAGCTACTGAATTAATTCTTTTCATTAAATTAGAATAATTTAGAACTAAAAGCTCATTGTTCTTACGTGTAGTTATATCATAAAAAAAACCAGAAATAAGTACTACCTTATTATTTTCGTCTCTTTTGGTAACATTACCAGAACATAATACCCAAACCCAATGCCCCTTTTTATGTTTTATTCTAAATTCAATTTCAAAAGGCTCTATTTTTTCATTTAAAGAATTTGCAATTTCTTGTATTAAAATTAAATCTTCTGGGTATATAAAACTTTTCCAAAAAGAAACAGTTAACGGTTGTAATTCCTCTACTGTATACCCAATTATATTAGCGTAATGCTCATTAACAGTAACAAAACCAGTATTAAAATTATACTCCCAAGTTGCAACATTACCCCCTTCAATTACATTTTTATAGTAGACTATTTTATTTTCTAAAAACTGTTCTTTTTCTTTAATTTGATTTACAGAAGTTGCCGAACCAACAATTTTACAATCCCCTTCTTTTTGTTTTATTACTTTTCCTCTAAGTTTTAACCAAACCACTCCGGTTTTAGAATAGAATCTTACAATACAACTAAGAGTTTTTATTTTAGAATCATTTTTAATTTTTTCGCAAGCAGAAATAAAAAGCTTCCTATCTTCTACATGTATTAAATTACTAATAGAACTTTCCTTCTTGGCTGATGCATACTCCAACGTAGTCCAAAATTTTTGAGATAACCAAAAGTCCTCTGCAACAGCTAGATTAACTCCCCAAAGCCCTTCAAAAAAAAACTCTCCTAAAGCCTTTTCTTCAATAGAATTTTCTAGCCAATTTAAAATATTATTTTTTGTTTTTATCATACTGTTTTTATTACCCTAAACAGATAAAAGTAAATGTAAGAAAATTAAACATTTAAACGAGCATAATATCGATGAATTACTTTGTAAAGCACCGTTTTTTATGACTAATTACCCACAATGCTAATAAAGAACAGGCACGCGATAATTTTAAATTTCGTAGGTATATTCTTAATACTATTTTTATAAAAAAGGAGCACTTTTAAAAATTTTAGTGGCTCATTTTTAGAGAAGTAAAAAAAAAGATGAATTATTTAATAAATTCTCTTTTAAAAGTCTATATTTTTATTAACTTCGCCGCACCAATTAAATAATGGTGGCATAGCTCAGCTGGATAGAGCACCTGCCTTCTAAGCAGGCGGTCGAAGGTTCGAATCCTTCTGCCATCACAAAAATTTGGAAAAGCCTCAGAAGTTTTACTACTCTGAGGCTTATTTTTTGGGTTTATTTTAACTGTTATTCCTTTTATCTAAAACAAATCTATTTTAATAAATTGTAAATTTGGTGACTGATTTCCTTTTTCATTTTTTGGAATAAAATTTGTAACTAGATTATTTAAGAACACTAAAAAAACAAATACAATGAAAAATTTATTGGCAATTATAGTAATTGCACTTGTAACTTTTACCTCAACTGCGCAACGAAAAAACACGAAAGATTTAAATAAATTTACTGAGCTAAAAGTATACGATCGTATTATTGTAACACTAATTAAAAGTAATGAAAACAAAATAGTTATTACTGGCGATGATAAAGATGAAGTAAACATTTCTAACAAAGATGGGTTATTAAAAATACGCATGGAGTTTGATAATTTTCTAGACGGAAATGAGGCTAGAGCAACTTTATACTACACAGAAAGTCTTAGTTTAATAGATGCTAATGAAAATGCAAAAATAATTTCTGACGAAACTTTTAAAGGAAATTACACGCAAATTAAAGCACAAGAAGGCGGGAAAATTACCTTAAAAGTTAATTTAGAAAGTGTTTACGTAAAATCTATTTCTGGTAGCGAAATTACACTTACCGGTAGTTCTTCTAAGCAAGAAGTAACCGTAAATACTGGCGGTAAAGCTTTTAACAAAAACCTATCTACTAAAGACACTAATGTTATTGTTATGGCAGGCGGAAGAGCAGATATTAAAGCAAGTAACAACGTTGAAGCTAAAGTAAAAGCTGGTGGTTACATTTATATTTATGGAAACCCTAAAACCATTGATAAAGACAAATTATTTGGTGGGAAAATAAAAATTATGGAATAATTTATTGTTCCAAACTTATTGCAGAGAATTCTACCAATTCTTCATATGAAAATCTTGCATCTATTTCTATAGGGTTACAACATACCTCACAGTCTTCTATATATGTTTGATTTAGTATAGAAGAGTCTAAAAGCATAGAAATTTCTCCCCAACAATAAGGGCATTGAAAAAAATGCTCTTTCATTTTTTAAGGGTTAAAAATTTATATTTAACAACTGCCCTGTTAGTTGTAATAGCTGTATTTCAGATAGCTTAGCATCATATTTTGCTAAGTTTTTATTAGTTTGTGCATTAAGAAGATTTATTTGCGCTTGCCTAAACTCTATAGATGTTATTCTACCTAATTGAAACTGTTCTTTTGAGCGCTCAAAATTATTTATATTAGTACTAACGTTTTGTTCTTGTATTTTAAAAATACGCAATCTATTTTCATGAATTTCTAATGCGTTTTCTATATCTCTTTTAACTTCTAAAGCTATTTGCTTAACTAAAAGTTCTTGATTTAAATGCGCAATTTTAGCATTTTTTACACTAGTAGTAGTAGTGCTACCTCCATCAAATAAATTCCAAGTTAAACTTGCTCCTAATCCAAAACTATTAGAAGCCGTATTGCTTCCTGGAAATACTTGTCCTGTAAGAAAAGATGATGGTGCACTCTGATTTAGATTCCACCCATATGATCCTGTTAAACCAATAGTTGGTAAGTATCCAGAATTACTAACCTTAATATCATAATCGTTAATTACTAATCCTTTATCTACTATTAATAGGTTTACATTATTTTCTTTGGCTTTTGTTATATAATCTTCTAATGTTAACCTAGGTATAAATTGTATTAAAGTATCTACTGTAAATTGTTCTTTTAAATCTTGATTTAAAACTACACTTAAATCTCTTTTTACGTTATTTAGTTGTTGATTAGCAGTCATTACATTAATACTATCGTTTGTAATATCTACCTGTGCATTTAATACATCTAATTTTGTACTCTGCCCATATTCAAAAGCATATTCCGCTCTTTTTAACCTTTGCTTAGAAATTTCTAAAGCTTGCTGAAAAATATTTTTATTTTCGGTTAGCCTTGCAACTTCATAATATACCGTAAAAAGCTGAACAATAGTATTCTCTATTGTTTCTCTTGCTTGCAACTCGCTTAAAGCATATTCTTCTTTTAATTTTTTATAATCATAAAACCTTCCTAAACCATCAAAAAGAGTATAGCCTAATTCTAAAGATGCACTGTAGGCCTGAGATTCTGCATTATTTATTACAGCATCTGGAATAGCAAAACCATCCTCATCAAAACGTCCAGGAAATTCTGTATTACTATCTACATTATTGTAGCTAGCAGCAGCACTACCCGTTAAAGTAGGTAAATAACCAGAATTAAGTATATCCTTATTATTTTCTGCAATTTTAATATTGTTCTTTGCTACAGTAATACCGTAATTGCTTTCTAATGCTAATGCTATTGCAGCATCTTTAGTTAAATTTTTTTCTTGTGCATTTACCATGCAAACAACCAGCAGAAATAGAATACAACTAATACCCGTTCTATTTTGTAATATCATTCTTATACTTCTTTTTAAAAAATTTCTTCCCCTATTTATTTCCAGATTTATTTTTTAAATCTGTAGATAAATGAGCCTCTTCTTTTTGTTCTTTTATTGCTCTTTCTACTTCTTCTTTAGATATTTTATCTCCTGTAGAAAGCCATTTGGTTACTACTTTTGTTTTATTACTAAATGATAAAAATATTGGCAACATTAACAAGGTAAGCACTGTTGCAAAACCTATACCATATGCTATTGATATAGCCATTGGCTTTAAAAATTGAGCTTGTCTACTTGTTTCTAACATTAACGGAGCTAAACCTGCAATGGTAGTTATTGATGTTAAAAAAATTGCTCTAAATCTAGATTTACCCGCATCAAATAAAGCATCATCAAAATTCATCCCATCTCTAAGGTTGCTATTAAATTTGCCTATTAGTACAAGTCCATCATTTACCATAATACCTATTAAAGCAATAATACCAAGCATAGATAGTATGTTAATAGGAAAATCATGTAACCAATGCCCCCACGCTACTGCGGTAAGACTAAAAGGAACTAATAGTAACAACATTAATGGTTGGCTAAAGCTTCTAAAAGTAAAGGCTATAGTTATGTAAATAAGTGCCAACACCGTTAAACCTGCAACTTTTAAAGATTTTAGCATTTTACTTGCTTCTCTATTTTGCCCTTCATATAATGGAGACACAGATGGGTATTTAGAAATAATATCTGGCATTATATTCTTTTGAATATCCTCCATAATATCTGTTCCACTAGTCACTTTATCATTAACTAAATCTGCAGTAATCTGAATTTCTCTCCTTCCTTCCAACCTGTTGATAGCTACATCTCCCCTTTCTATAACATAATTTGCTATTTCTTTTAAAGGAACTCTACTTCCACTAGGAGTTAGTATTCGCATTTCATCTAAATCTACAATAGAAGATCTATTTTCTCTATTGTACCTTACCCATACTCTTATTTCATCTTGCCCTCTCTGAAAACGTTGCGCTTGCTCTCCAAAAAAACCAGCTCTTACCTGCGACATAATTTCTTGCATATTTAGGCCTAATAAATATGCATTTTCTTTAAGTTCTAGACGTATTTCTTTAATTCCTTCTGGATCATTATCCGCAATATCTTTTAAGGCCGAATTATTTAAAAGTGCTTGCTTTAATTCTTTTTTTGCTGCTTTTAACTCATTTATATTATTTCCTAACAAAGAAACTGCAACTGGCGACCCTCCAAAATTACCGCCTGATCCATATATAAGGCTTTCTACCCCTAAAACAGGCCCTACAAGCTCTCTTAATCTACCCGTAACTAAAGTAGAGCGTATAGCGTCCGGACGCTCTTCTCCTGGCAAAAGGTTTATGGTTAATGTTGCAGCGGAACTACCAGGACCTAATCTTTTTATAATATTTTCAAACAGCATTTTATCTGTTCCTTTTAAATATTCATCAGAAAGCTCTTTGTTTACTATTTTTGCTTTTTGTTCTATAAAAGAGATTATAGAGTCTGTTACTTTTTCATTTGTTCCGTTTGGCATTAACAATTCCACCTCAACCTTATCACTAGCTACACTAGGAAAAAAAGATTTTCTTATTACTCCTCCTCCAATAGAACCAAGCGTTAGTATTAATGTTATTGCAAAAAACGAAAAAGCAATAATTTTGTAATTTAATGCAAATTTTAAAGCTGGAGTATACATATTATCTCTCATCCATTGCATTAAACGATCTCCCATTTCGTTAATAACTCTAAGCTTTGCAAATGCTTTGCCAATAGTAGTAGTTGGCTCTTTATTTATTGGTTTTAGTGCCTTAGAGTGCGCCAAGTGAGCAGGTAAAATTACAAGTGCCTCTAGTAGAGAAACTACAAGTGTTAAAATTACAATTACCGATACTTGACTAAAAATATCTCCTATTCGCCCATCTAAAAATAAGAATATTGAAAAAGCTAAAATAGTTGTAATAATTGCCGAAACAATAGGTGGTATTACCTCCATTGTACCATCTAAAGCTGCTTGTATTGGAAATTTTCCTTTTTCGTAATGTTGGTATATGTTTTCCGCAATTACAATACCGTCATCTACCAAAATACCTATAACAATTATCATCCCAAATAAGGAAAGAACATTTATGGTAACATTAAAGAAACTAGCAAAAATAAACATTCCTAAAAAAGAAATTGGCAAACCAAATGCTACCCAAAATGCTAGTCTTGTATTTAAAAACAGAGAAAGAAAAATAAGAACTAAGATCATTCCCATTATAGCATTTTCTGTAAGTAAATCTGTTCTTTGTGTTAAGGTTTTTGATTCATCACTAACTACATTTAGCTGTACATTGTTATATTTTTGATTAAATTCTTCTATATAATCTTTAACTTTTTCTGCTGTTCCTATTAAATCTTCTGTATTGGTACTGGTAATAGTAATATTAACCGCCAAATTACCATTAAAAAAAGAGGCGTCTGGTGATTCTGAAAAACGATCATTAATTACAGCTACATCTTTTAAGCGTATAACTCTTCCTGTTGCATCTGCTCTTATTACTATATTAGAAAGTTCTTTACCATAATAAGATCTATTATTTGCTCTTATTAAATATTCTTCCGCATCTGTTTTAATATTTCCTCCTGTAACCAAAATATTGGCATTTGCCACCGCTTGCGAAACATCTGAAAAAGAGATACTATAAGCTAAAAGACTACTTTCGTCTACAGCTATTTCTATTTCTTCGTCTGGGTAGCCTGTAATTGCAATTTGAGAGATGCCCTCCATTGCTCTAATATCATTCTCTATTTGTCTACCTATTTGTTTTAATGTAGCTAATGGAATTTCTTTTCCACTAACTGCAAAACTAATAGTTTGCCTTACTTCTTCTACTTTTGATACGATTAAAGGCTCCATACCAGTGGGAAAGGTAGGCACACGATCTACAGCATTTTTTACTTCTAAAAGCATAAAATCTATATCTTGCCCTTTTTCTATTTCTACGTTAATAGTACCACTATCTTCTTTAGAAGTAGAGGTTACACGATCTACACCCTGTAGCCCTTTTAAATTATCTTCTATTTTTAAAACAATACCCTCTTCTATTTCCTGAGGTGATGCCCCAGGATATGTAATACTTATGGCTATATTTTTAGAATCTATTAAAGGAAAAAAGGAAGAGTTTAAAGACCATGCTCCTACAGCTCCAAATACAATAATGGCAAGAATAACTACAGTAACTGCAACATGATATTTAATAAAATATTCTATTATTTTACGCATTATTAATTCTCTTTTTTATTGTTATAAATTTTTACAGCCATACCTATGTATGATCCCATTAAAGGTTTGGCTAAAATTGTAATTCCATCTGGTACATTTTTAACAACCATTTTTTTATCTGAAAAAAATACTGGGTTTACATCTACAACATCTAAAACAGAATCTTTAACTACATAAATTTGGTTATTTTCTAATAACAAACTACGGTCTATTTCTATAGCATTTTCTTCAGCTCTTGCTTGTAAATTAGCCTCTAAATACATTCCTTCTTTTAAACTGCTATCCTTTATTTCTATATATGCCTTTATTGTTTGCGAAGCTACATCTACCCTTCCATTAACACGTGCAACCTTACCTGTATATTTTTTTGTTTTATCTAGGTTTGTAAGTCCTACATTTTCTCCTATTTTTAGCAAATCGCTATATTCTTTACTTATAGCAACTTCTAGCTCATAAACTTCTGTATTTATATATTCTCCTAATTTTTGACCAGATCTAACTAAAGTCCCTTCAGTAACTAAGGCTTCGGTTAGTACGCCCTTAAATGGAGCTCGAATGGTATACTTAGACAACCTTTGTTCTAAGTTTTTTACATCGTAATAAGTGGTTAAAATTCCTCTTCCAGAAATAAAAAATTTTTCTTTTTCAGAAGTCATATTTGGTATTTCTGGAGTAGTTTTATCTATATCAAAATTACGTAAGTACTCTTGCCATTTAGGAAAAATTTCTGGATAATCTAAACGCAAATCTGGCATTATAGATGTAATTTGATTATATAAATTACTTTTAGCGGATTTTACTGTTGCGTAATATTCTAAATTATCTATTCGAATAATAGTTTCTCCTGAACTATATAGCTGCCCAGCTTTAAATAGCTTATTACCTTTCTTAAAAACACCTTGCACTTCTGCATAAATATCTACACGCCTTTTTGCTGTTAAATTACCATTGGCTGCTACTATAATTGGCACTGTAGTATTCTTAACAACATCTGTAAATACTGTTTTAACTACTTTATCTACTTTTTGTTTTGGTTTGGTTTTGCTATCTACTATTTTTTTTGCAACAAAAATTGCTCCTATTATACATAAAACAGCTAGTATTGATAGTATTATTTTTCTCATATTTGGCAGTTATAATGATTTGGATTTTATATCCATATTTAATTGTATTTTTTTTAAAACTTTGGTTGTTATTTCTTTTTCTTCTTGGGTTATGTCTTCTCCTAAAATGTCTAAGAATTCTAAAAGAATAGGCTCTGCTTTCTCATAAACATTTTTTCCTTCTTGGGTTAAAAAAACTTGACTAACTCTCTTATCTTCTTTACTTCGTTGTCTTTTTATAAGATCTTTGCTTTCCATCTTCGACAAAAGCCTTGTAAGGGTAGATTTGTCTCTTAAAGTTAAAAAAGCAAGTTCGTTTTGGTTAACTCCATCTTTTCTGTGCAGTATTTTTAAAACTACTACCTGTTCTTTACTTAAATAAATGCCTTTATTTTTAAAATTCTCTTGCAGAAAAAAATCTATCATCTTAGAGGTTTTACCTACCCATGGGATAATAGAATCTTCAACTGCGTTCATTTTTTTTAAAAAATTCATGATGCAAAACTAACGCAAAAAACAATTAGTTGCATATGCAACTATAGTTAAAAAATTCTTAAAACCCTAACAAACAAAAGGGATGCGCATTGCATCCCTTTTGTTATTTTTAAGTAAAAAATGTACTGTTTTATTCTCTAATTATTTTATCCTCATATTTAGTGTCCGCTAATCGAGAATATGAAAATCTTGGGTTATTATATTTAAGATTTAATGCATCATTATCACTATCAAAAGTTAGTAGTGTTTTACTCTGCATATTGTTTATGGCATTAAAAGAAGTAAATTTATTTCCTTGTAATTGTACAAATTTTAAACCTTTTAAAGTCTGTAAACCTTCCGGAACTAAACCATCAAAGTTATTATAAGCTAATACTATAGAAGATAAGTTTTTTAACTTTCCTAAATTAATATTTATTTGACCTGTAAATTTATTTCCAAAAAGCTCTAATTGCTCTAAACTTACAAGAGATTCTATTGCTTTAGGTAAATTTCCTGTAAAATAATTACTAGATAAATTAAGTACTTTTAAATTTACTAAAGAACCTATACCATCAGGAATTTCGCCTTCTAGCTTATTATTAAAAAGTGTTAATTCTTTTAGGCTAGTGCACTTTGTATAGTTTTTAGGCAAATTTCCGCTTAAACTATTCATTTCCAATTTTAAAAATGTAAGATTTTCTAGTTCTGTAATTTCTTTTGGAATAGCCCCTTTAAGAGTATTAAACGCTAAGTTTAATTTTTCTAAATATTTTAAATTATTAATATTTTTAGGAAGCTTACCTACCAGATTATTTCTGTGCAAATTAATAGATATAACATGGTTATTTTCTATCTGCACTCCATACCATTTGTTTACATTTTCTTTTAAATTCCATGAATTGGACCAACCCTCTCCATTTGTAGCGTTATACAAACTAATTAGAGCTGCCTTTTCTTCTTTTGGAATTTGTGCATTTATTGTGGTTGCAAAGAATATAAATAAAAGAACCTTTATCGGGGAAAAAATTCGTTTCATGGTGTTTATATTAGTAGTTGGCTATAAAAAAATATTAGTATAAATTATGTAATAATATGCACTAATAAACCTGTTTAATATAATAGTAACGTAAAATAACTAGTTTTCTGATAAATAATCCTTCTTTTTATTAAGCATAAAAAAAGGGGTGCACCACACACCCCCACCATTAACCAAACTAACTAAAATTATTTTTAATCTTCATCATTAAATTTTGTATCAGCCATTCTAGACTTACTAAAATTTAAATCTTTAAATTCTAAATTTTCTTTTTCTTTATCGTAATCAAAAACTAAGAATTGTTTACTATCCATCATTTGTAAATTCTTAAAAGAATTAAACTTATTATTCTGAATTTGTAAAACTTCTAAGTTTGCTAATTGTCCAAACTCTTTTGGTATAGCACCATTTAATTGATTATTAGCTAAAACCAACTCTTTAAGTTTACTTAAATTACCCATTTCACTAGGTATTGAACCATATAAAGAATTTTCAAAAAGACCTAAAACTTCTAAATCTTTTAAGCTTCCTAATGCATTAGGAATTTCTCCTCTTAAATTATTACTAGATAAGTTTAATATTTTTAAGCCTGCCATTTGCCCAATACTTGTAGGTATTTTTCCTGTAATAAAATTATTAAACATGGTTAATTCTTGTAAGCCTACTAAATTTCCTATTTTACTAGGTATATCTCCTTTAATACGATTCATTTCTAATTTTAATGTTTTTAAATCTTCTAAAAACACAATTTCATTAGGAATTTCTCCAGTAATAGAATTAAATGCAAGGTTCAATTTTGTTAAATGACTTAATTGCCCAATACTTGCTGGTAATTTACCCATTAGGTTATTTCTAAATAAACTAATTTCTACTACATGATTATCTTTTAAGGTAACACCATACCAAGAGGATACAGGGGCATTTAAATTCCATTTTTTTATCCAATGGGCTCCATTAGTACTTTCATATAAATCTATAAGTGCTTTTCTTTCTTTTTTAGAAACCTTAGCTAACACTATGTTTGATGTTATAATTGCTATAAGTAATATGTAAAACCCTTTTTTCATATCTATACTTTTTATAGTTCTTGTAAATCTAATTAATAACCGATAAATAAGAATTACCCTACAAATATGAATTATTAACGCATATAAATCAAATTTAATCGGTGAAATGCTCTATTTTGTTGTGTAGGTAGCTTTTTTTGTTGTGTAGGAATTTTACTACCTTATATTTTTGTGCTTTTAGCTTATTTCTTCTAACTCTGTGGTTAAGTTTTCCCAATTCTGCATTAAATCTTCTAATGCTTTTTTCTTGTTTTCATATGTATCAAAAAAATTAGGCTTTGCAATAGTTTCATCATAATTCATTAAAAGAGCATGATCAATTTCTGCAATATCTTTTTCTAAAGTAGCTATTTTACTTTCAACAGAACTTAATTTATTTTTTAATGATTTTACTTTCTTTTGGTATTGAAAATCATTTGTATTTTTAGATACATTCTCTTTTTTCTTAGTGCTAGGTTCTTTTTTTTCTATATTTCTAAAATTTTCTTCTTTACGTTGTTCTAGATAATAGTCTACATCGCCAAGGTATTCTTTAATACGTTTATCTTTAAATTCGTAAACACTATTGGTTAACCCTTGTAGAAAATCTCTATCATGAGATACTAATATTAAAGTTCCTTCAAAATTTTGCAATGCTTGTTTTAATACATTTTTAGATTTAATGTCTAAGTGGTTAGTCGGCTCATCCATCACCAAAACATTAAACGGTTGTAATAACATTTTTGCTAAGGCTAACCTATTACGTTCTCCACCTGAAAGAACTTTTACGTATTTTTCTACATCATCTCCTCTAAAAAGAAAAGAGCCTAGAATATCTCTAACTTTACTTCTGTTTTTTTCATTTGCAGCATCTATCATTGTATCTAATATGGTTTTGTTACCATCTAAATATTCTGCTTGGTTTTGCGCAAAATATCCTATTTGCACATTATGCCCTAGTTTTAAATGGCCGTCATAGGTAATATCACCAACCATTATTTTTGCTAATGTAGACTTACCTTGTCCATTTTGACCAACAAATGCTGTTTTACTGTTACGTTCTATTAATAGGTTTATATTTTCTAAAACTTGTTTTTCTCCATAGCTTTTTGCTAAATTTTCAATCTCAACTACAACTTTACCTGGAGTAATTGAAATAGGAAACCTTAAATTCATAACACTATTATCGTCTTCATCTACCTCTATACGGTCCATTTTATCAAGCTTTTTCATTAAAGATTGTGCCATAGACGCTTTAGTAGATTTTGCTCTAAATTTTTCTATTAACCGTTCTGCTTGCTGTATTTCTTTATCTTGATTTTTTTGTATGCTAAGTTGTTGGTCTCTTATTTCTTGTCTTAAAACTAAATACTCTGTATAGGGTTTATTGTAATCATAAATTCTGCCTAAAGAAATTTCAATTGTTCTATTTGTTACATTATCTAAGAACATTTTATCGTGCGATACTATTACAACAGCTCCAGAATAATTGTTTAAAAACTGCTCTAACCAAATAATAGACTCTATATCTAAGTGGTTTGTTGGCTCATCTAGTAACAAAACATCGTTACTTTGCAATAATAGTTTTGCTAGCTCTATTCGCATACGCCAACCTCCGGAGAAAGTTTCGGTCTTTTTATCAAAATCTTCGCGTTTAAATCCTAACCCTTGTAATATTTTCTCAGTTTCTCCTTGGTAATTATACCCTCCTAATATTTCATAATGCTGTGTTATATCACTTAAATCTACTATAAGTTGGTTATAACTTTCACTTTCATAATCTGTACGTTCTGCTAATTGATGGTTTATTTCATCTAATTTAAGCTCTAATGCTTTTATTTCTTCAAATGCTTGGTAAGATTCCTCTAATACTGTTCTTCCTAATACAAAATCTATGTCTTGCCTTAAAAATCCTATTTTTATATCTTTTTCAATAGCAATAGTACCAGAGTCTATTGGCATATCTTTAGAAAGTAATTTAAGTAGGGTAGATTTTCCTGCGCCATTTTTACCCACTAAACCAACACGGTTACCTGCGTTTAATCTAAAAGATATTTCTTGAAATAAATATTCGCCTCCAAAAGAAACAGAAAGGTTATGGATATTAAGCATTTTTTATAATAGATTTATATATTAAAAAGTACACATTCTTGTACTTTTGTAAAAAACATTTTGCAAATGTTAAAAAAAGGAAACAAACTCTACAGTATTTTAACAGGAACTTGTCCTAAATGTCATGAAGAAAGCATGTATTTAGACAAAAACCCTTTTCATTTAGCAAATGTTTTAAAAATGCATGAACGTTGCTCGCATTGTAACACAAAATATAAAATAGAGCCTTCTTTTTTTTATGGCGCAATGTATGTTAGTTATGGTGTAGGTATTGCCTTTGCAGTAGCCGCTTTTATTATTGCTAATTTCTTAATACAAACTAATCTTTTATATAGCTTTTTTATTATTGTTGGCACCTTAGTTGTGTTTATGCCAATTATAATGCGATTATCTAGAAATATATGGATTAACCTTTTTATGCATTATAACAGTGCTTTAAAAAAGAAAGTAAGCTAAACTTTTTTGTAATATTTTTTTGTGAATCTAGAAATATCAATTTCTAACGGTAGAGGCACAGTATTTTCTATATTCTCTAACAACAAATTAGATGCATAAGGAGCTATCATAACTCCTCTAGAACCAAAGCCGTTTAAAACGTACATATTTGCATGTTCTGGGTGTTTTCCTAACAAAGGTCTTCTGTCTGCCACAGTTGGTCTAATACCTGCGACATGATTTACTACTTCATACTTACTTTTTAAAAAAGTATTTAATTTTTCTAACAGCTCAGACTTAGCTTCTTTTGTAGGTATATTGGTTTTATCTTTCCATTTATAGGTTGCGCCAACACGGTATAAATCTTCTTCTAATGGAATTATAAATACCGATGATTTTATTACACAACTCTCTTTTAAATCTGGTGCTTTTATTGTTAACAACTCCCCTTTAGTTCCGTTTAAAGGCAAATAGTTAAAATAGCTATTACGCTTTAAACCATAACCTGTTGCAAAAATAATTTTCTTGGCCTTTATAGATTTATAGGAAATATAATCTTGTTTTAAAACTAATGCATCAAAATTAAAAGTTTCATCTATTAGAACCTCTTTTTGTTTTAAATAACTGTAATATGTTTTTAATAGTAGTTTTGTGTCTATTCTTCCAGTGTCTAAAACCTCTCCATAGCCAAAAGGTGCGTTTATACCAGCATTTGTGTTGGTTTTTATTATGGTAGACAAAAAGGGTTGTAAAGCACTTTTATCTGCAGCTTCAAACCAAAGGTTTTGCTCTTCTATAGATGCAAATTTTCTGTAAACGGGAACTTTATAATCTAGTTTTACTTTTAGTTTTTTTTCTAGATTTTTATAAAAAGGCTTTGCTATTTCTAATTGCTCTTTAGCGTTCCAAGCTAGTGTAAACCTTTTAAGAATTACAGGGTTATAAAGGCCTCCGGCAACTATAGATGATGTTTGGGAAGCATCTGTAATTACTTTAAATGTTATATTCTTTTTTTCTAATTGCTCACAAAAAGAAATACCTGCTAGCCCTAAGCCTACTACTAAATAATCTACCATATTGCAAAGGTATTATAAGTTTAAATTATTTAGCCGTGTTGTTTTAAAATAAAAAAATCCTCAGTTTTCACAGAGGATTTTCATCATATTATATTGAATTGGAATATTTTGTGGTTAATATGCCCACATATCTTGTTCCCTGTCTCGGATAACCTCTTTTATACGTTTGGCTTCCAATAATTGAAACAATGCGTTATCTGCAATATAATCGCTTACCTTACGGTCTCCATGCACATTATCTTCTCTATAAATTACGGCATTAAACCTTCTTGCATTAAGTAACATATCAAAAGATATTGGTTGTGCAGAGTTACGTTGGTTAAAAACTTTTGCTTCGTGCAAAATTTGCCTTGCACTTGGGTACCATACCCAAAAAAGTTCCACTTTAGCATCTCCTGGATCCATAGACTCATCATCTATAAAGTTAACATCTGGTGCAACAGGAGCAATACCTAATAAACGATATTTTAATTCTCCTTGTCTTTTGTCAAAATACCAGATTCCTTTAATACGGTACTCCTCTATATCTGCTGCAGTTAAATCTCTTCTGTTTATATATTCTTCAGAAATTTGTTCTCCAGCATTTAATTGCTCGTATCCGTAATCTGTTGTATCTACTTTTTGTAATGTAGCTTCTAAATCGCTAAATTTTCTTTTCTCGGTAAAATAAGAATCCACATATACGTCTTCTAGTTTTCCATTTTTAATGTTTTTTATTAAAACATCATATAAAGATCTTCTATCAGCTCCTATATCAATAGTATCAATAGGGTAGTATAATGGGAAATTTACACGCTCATCTAAATCAACTGTCTCCCATATAGTTTTAGACCAAAGAATATCTCTATCATCTACGTAACCATATTTTAAAGGAGCGTCGTTATCTAAAGCTTTTTGCTCTGTAGTTCTTTTACCAATATCTTGCGGCTTTTTAGCGTTTAAAATATTCGCTTGAGCCATCATAGAAAGGGGTAAAAAACTAACAACTCCGATTAATAAAACTCTTTTCCAATTCATTTGTAACTATTTATTGTTTTTACTTATTTAAATATAATGAGCCAAATTTTTGGTTTTTTTCAAAAGCCTTTTAAATGGCTCATTATACTTATACAGTTATTAATTAGTTTGTAATCTCTACAACTACTGGAGATACTTTCTTTAATTTATAACCTTTATTGTTTGTGATATATGCATTAATATCAAATATTTGAACTGCATCACCTCTTTTAGCTCTCTTAAGTGCAGATTTAGCTCTTGAATCTAATCTACTTCCTTTTACGCTAACTGTAGGTTGTCCTGGAACTTTAAATTTAAATCCACTTACTTTAAGATTTAAGTCAAAATCAAAGTCTTCTAATAATGCACCTACTGTAGACATTTCTAAGTTTTTTCTTGGCATTTTAGCAGAACCAGATTCTCCTCTAATAGCACCAGATGGTCTTGGAATATCTTTAATTCTAAATTCAGATTTAGAAGATACTCTTTGTCCGTCAGGTAAAGTACCAGAAGCAGTAATAGTAACCGATCTACCTTTTCCTGGTGTCATCATATACTTACTACCAGAACTCTTTCTAAGACCAGGTGCAGATGCACTAACCTTATTATTTGGTATTCCAGGTATAGAAATAGACATTGGGTTTGGTAAACCACGATATACAACGTTCATCTTATCTGCTGCAATTAATGCTGCATTTGGCTTAGAAATAGTTGCAAAAGTTGAAGATACAGGTACTTCTGTACGCTCACCATCTTGCATAAATACAAGGTTACCTTCAATTTTATGATCCCCAGGAGCACCAGCGCTAACTAATAACTTAACCTGACCATCTTTGATTTCGTAATCTTTTCCTTCTACTAATTTTCTACCGTCTAACTTTAAGTTAACTTCATTTGGCTTAGTAGTTGCATCTTTACGACCTAATACTACGCTTCCTGAGAATTTTTCTCCTGCATAGAACGCAGATTTCTCTTGCTCTAATAATGTAGTATAGTTAGTCATAGAAACTTCACTACTTAACTGCCCTTGTAACATAGATTTTAAAGCATCTTCTTCCGTTGCTTTTATATCAGACTGTAAAGCTGTAATTTTAGCTAAAGAAGCAATTAATGGAAAACCTTCATAGTGGTAGTTAATCCAATCTTGCTTGGTTCCATCTCTCTTTTCAACTTTACCATTAGCATCACCAGTTTCAAATCTTGTTGCAACAGAAGACTTAACGTCTTTCATGTTTGCTGGTAAAACAGCTGATACTTGTGTACGGTAATCATTAATTCTTTTTAAGAACTCTTTACCACCTTCGGCAAGATTTTCTCCTTGAAAGAATTTTTGATCTAAGAAATCTGATTTATCCATTACTGCATAATCCGTTGGATCTTTAACGCCTGTCATCATTTCAGCTTTAAGACCTTCTAGATAATCATAGTAATCTTTAGATAATTCTTTTATCTTCTTTGCATCCTTATATAAAGGACCAAATTTTTCAGCATTTTCAGATGCTTTAGTTTCTAAACCTGTTAAGAAAGCTAGGTTACTTTCTGTGGTTTTTGCATTAGAAGCTTCCATCTTTACATTCATAATACCGAATGCTGCTAGAACTTCTTTACTCATATTTAAGGCCAGCATACAAATGAAAACCAAGTACATTAGGTTTACCATTTTCTGACGTGGTGACTGTTTTCCTCCTGCCATCTTTTTTCTAATTAGATTTTGTTATTAATTTGGGGTTATTTATACTAATATCTAATTAGTTTTTGCTCATTGCAGATAACATTCCACCATATACTCCATTCAATGAAGATAAGTTTGTAGATAAAGATGCCATTTGCTCTTTTAATGCGCTTGCATTTTGTACTACTTCTTCATTTACTGAAGCTTGCTTACTAGCACTTTCTAATTGTACTTTGTAAAGACTGTTTAAAGATTCCATTTGAGCGGCAGCTTCTACCATTTCTTGAGAATATTTCTTAGTAGACTCCATTGCATCTACAGTAGGTGCAATTCCTTTTGCAGCTCCTTCAAAGTTTTTAATGCTAGAACCTAAGCTCTCCATTAAGTTTGCATCTACACCAGCTTCTTTTAATAAGTTATCTAATTTTTTAGATAATGATGCTTCTGCTTCTTTAACTTCTGTAGCTTCACTTACTGCTCTTGTAGAAGCTTCTCCACCAGCTAATTCTGGGTATACTAAAGACCAATCGTACTCGTCTTCTATTGGTTCAAAAGCACTAATTGCAAAAATTGCTGCTTCTGTAATAAGTCCTATCGCTAAAAGAACACCACCATTTAATGGTCCTAATTCCCAGTGAAGAATTTTAAATAATGCTCCAATAATTACAATAGAAGCCCCAAGACCGTAGGCCATATTAAATAATTTTTTTGTTGATTTTGACTGTGCCATAATTTAATTTAATTTAAGGTTTAATAATAAAGATTTGGTTAAAATTTGATACTTGTTTAATTATAATTGTTTAAAATAATTCTTATCTAGTTGAATCCTCTTCTCCCATGTAGTCTTGTACGGTTCTAAAACCTACATAACTACGTGCAGAATCTGCGTATTCATAATCTCTTGTACTAACTTGTAGAAAATATGCTACATCTTTCCAAGATCCTCCTCTAATAACTTTTCTTTCGTTGCTACCATCTCCTCCATTAGGGTTCATAGTAGATACATACTCATAAGAGTTTGGATCATAGCTAGAGTTTGTCCATTCCGAAACATTACCAGCCATGTTATATAAGTTAAAATCGTTAGGTTCGTAAGACTTAGCTTCTACAGTATATAATGCTTGATCGGCTGCGTAATCTCCACGTTGTGGTTTAAAGTTTGCCATAAAACAACCTGTATCGCTAATTACATATGGGCCTCCCCATGGGTATGTTCCTCCTTCAATACCACCTCTTGCAGCATATTCCCATTCTGCTTCTGTTGGTAATCTAAATTTATTTACAAATTGTTTTCCTTTGCTTTTCTGATCATCGTTTTTGTGCTTGGTTCTCCAATTACAAAAAGCTTGTGCTTGTTTCCAAGAAATACCTACTACAGGATATTCACTGTAAGCATCATGCCAAAAATAATCGTTATGCATTGGCTCGTTATAAGAGTATTCAAAATCTCTAATCCATACTGTTGTATCTGGATAAATTTCCAACTCTTCATGACGAATAAAATCTTTTCTTCTTTGATTTCCTTTTCTAGATGCACGTGCTGCAGCTTCAATATCCATCCAACTATACTTATATTTAAGTTTAGTAACGTCTATTGTTCTTTGCCCGTTATATGATTCTTCTTCAGGTATGTAAAGAGAATCCATTACTTCTGTATAGTATTCATCTGGGTATTCTGAGACATCCCAAATTAAATCTTCGTCTTTGTTTAAAGCTCTACCTTCAAAACCAGTTTCGCCCATACCAGAATAGTTATCTAACATGTATTTATCGTATACAGATGCTTTAGTGGTATCTGCGTCTTTAAATACAAAATCTCCTATTCCTCCTTCTTCTGGACCTATACCTAATTCATCAGCAAGTATTGCTAATCTTGTTCTGGTAATAGAATCTTTTACCCACTCTACAAATTGGCGATATTCGCTATTTGTAATTTCAGTATCATCCATATAAAAAGAACGAACGGTAACTGTTTTGGTTGGTGCGTTTAGAACTTTAGCTTGATCTTCCTCACTTTTTCCCATAATGAAAGATCCTCTAGGGATTAATTCCATTCCGTAAGGTTTTTCCGGATACCACTTTTTTCCTTGGACTCCGACTAGCTCTCCTTTAGTTTTAGACCCACAACTTGTGAGTAAAAAAACAAACGCTATAGATGATAACAATAGCTTCTTCATACTTTAGGTTAAATTTCGATTATGGTTAAAAATTGCAAACACAATTGTTTATTCTACTCTCTAAAACTGCGATTTGAATAAATTATTGTATGTACTTGCAATCCTTTTAAAAAAAATTTTATATTAATTAAAGCCTTTCTTATAAGCCTTAAACCACCTTTCCGGAATATTTTGATTACATGCATCTAAATAGTCCTTTTCTGTGCATGGTAATAACGCTGCTGAATTTGTTTTAGTATATGAAGATATTATTGATGGCACTTCAACCCACCATCTTTCTGTTAATAAGCTTTTATGAAAAATAAGTTCCTCTGTCTCGTTAGGTACTATATACTTATTAAAATCGGTATTTGAATATGGAGATTCTGCTATTCTAAAATTAAACCCTTCTATAAAATACCACATAATTTGTGCTATTAATTGGCTAGACTGTACATTGTTTTCTATTTCGTAAATGCCAAATACATTTACTTTATCGCTAATACCTGCGTATCTTGCAATAGCACATATTTCAGGTCCATTAAATCCGTTTGGAGAAAAATTACCAGACAAACATATTTCACTAGCTTTAATTGCTCTTGCATCTAGGCTTACCATATGTGCATTTCTTAATACTGGTTCTGCCAAAGTAATGTCGTTAACCATTTCTCCTAACCTGTAAGAGTCAAAAAAAAGACGCTCCATAAGGTCTAACTCTTCTTGGGCATTAAAATAACTTTGGTATCCTATATTGGAGAAATTAAATAAATTATTAGGCTTGTCGGTAATAATTTTACTCATATAAGAATGTGAAGAAATAAGTTCGTCTTCCATTCCAAAATCAAAGCGGCTGTCTACTGCCACTAAATTAATCATGTCTTTTATACCATCAAAAGCTCTATAAGCAGCATAGGTAATGTCTTGCGTAGCTCCTAAAATTATAGGTATAATATTTTCTTCTAGTAAACCTGCAACAATTTCTTTTACTACAAAATAGGTGTCTTCTACAGATTCTCCTTCTTCAATATCTCCCATATCTACAATGGTAGAGTTCCAATTTCCAGACATTAATTTGTAGAACTGTAGCCTAATTGCAGAAACATCTAATTTTTCAGTTTTCTTTTCAAAAGCATTTCTAGATTCTTTAACCCCCAACAGCGCTATAGATGCATTTGCCAATACTGGCAAACCGTCTCTTTCTGTATGGGCATAAATACTTTTTCCTATAGCTTGTTCTGGCAGTAGTTCGCAGTGGGCTAAAACTTTATCTTCTACAGGTACTAAAAAATCAAATGCCATAGTTACTTCTTAGCTTTTGGTTTTGCTTTTGTTTTTGGTTTAGCCTTAGCTTTTTTCTTTGGTGTTTTTGCCTCAATCAATGCTTGTGCTTCTTCCAATGTCATTGCTGCAGCGTCTACCGTTTTAGCAAGCTCTACCTTTATTTTTCCTTTTAACACATTATGCCTACCCCATCTTGCTTTTTCTATACGTATACCTTCTTCTTCCCAGTTATGAACAACTTTATCTATTTCTTTTTGCTTTTTAACTTCTATAAGTTCTTCAATATTTTCTTGGGTAAGGTTATCAAAATCATACTTTTTGTTTACGTTAATAAACATACCGTCCCATTTTATAAATGGACCAAAACGCCCTACACCTTTTACTACATCTTTACCTTCATAAGAAGCTATTGGAGCATCTGCCTTTTGTTTTTCTACAATAAGTTCAATTGCTCTATCCATAGTAATATTCATAGCGCTCTCGTCTTTCGGCAAAGAAATAAACTTTTTACCAAAACGAACATACGGCCCAAATCTACCAACATTTGCTGCAACTTCTTCTCCTTCATAAACTCCTAAATCTCTAGGTAATTTAAAAAGTTCCATTGCTTCTTCATAAGTAATGCTTCCTAAAGATTGTTCTGGAAGTAAACTTGCAAATAATGGTTTTTCTTCTTCTTCTGCTGTTCCTATTTGTACCATTGGCCCAAATCTTCCTAAACGTACAGAAACTTGTCTTCCTGTTTTTGGGTCTTTTCCTAGTACTCTTTCTCCACTAGCACGCTCTGCATTTTCTTCTACATCTAATACCGTAGGATGAAAATCTTTATAAAAAGTTTTCATTACTTTTTTCCAATCTTCCTCTCCTGTTGCTATTTCGTCAAAATCTTCTTCAACTTTTGCTGTAAAATTGTAATCTAAAATATTAGAAAAATTACTTACTAAAAAATCTGTTACAATCATACCTATATCTGTAGGTACCATTTTACCTTTATCTGAGCCAACAGTTTCTGTAAGATTTTTTTCTGTTACTAGGTTATCTTCTAGAACTAGTTGTGTATACTTTCTTTCTACACCTTCTATAGTTCCTTTTTCTACATATCCTCTATTTAATATTGTAGATATTGTTGGTGCATAAGTAGATGGTCTTCCTATGCCTAATTCTTCTAATTTTTTTACTAATGACGCTTCTGTAAATCTATATGGTGCTCTAGAAAAACGTTCTGTTGCAGTAATATACTTGTTACTTAATTTTTCGCCAACTTGCATTGCAGGTAACATTCCTTCTTGTTCTTCTGCTTGGTCTTCATCATCTAAACCTTCTAAGTAAACTTTTAAGAAACCATCAAACTTTATAACCTCCCCGTTAGATGTAAATTCTTCGGAATGGGTATTGGTTTTTATTTTTACATTGGTGCGTTCTAATTGTGCATCACTCATTTGAGATGCAATAGTACGTTTCCAAATAAGTTCGTATAATTTAGATTGGTCTCTTTCTAAAGAGATAGAAGACCTTAACATATCTGTTGGCCTTACGGCTTCATGGGCTTCTTGTGCTCCTTTAGTTTTTCCAGTAAAGTTACGAACTGTACTATACTCTTCGCCGTAATTTTGAGTAATTGCATCTTTTGCTGCTTTTACTGCTTCATCAGATAAATTTACACTATCTGTTCTCATGTAAGTTATAAGTCCGGCTTCATATAACCGCTGCGCAACTTGCATGGTTCTACCTACAGAAAAATACAATTTTCTTGCTGCCTCTTGTTGTAATGTAGAGGTTGTAAATGGTGCAGATGGTGATTTTTTTGCTGGTTTTTTATCTAATTTACTTACCGAAAAATCTGCATTACTATTTTTATCTAAAAACTCTTGTGCATCTGCTTTAGAACTAAACGTCTTGTTTAATTTAGCATTAAAAACATTGCCATCTTTGGTTATAAATTGCGCTGCTATTCTATACGAAGCTACTGGAGTAAAACCTTCTATACTACGTTCTCTTTCTACAATTAGACGAACTGCTACGGATTGCACTCTACCAGCAGACAAACCTGGTTTTATTTTTTTCCAAAGTACTGGAGATAATTGGTACCCTACCAAACGATCTAAAACTCTTCTGGCCTGTTGAGCGTTTACTAAATTATAGTTTATCTCTCTTGGGTTTTCAATTGCTTTCTGTATTGCAGATTTAGTAATAGAGTTAAAGACAATTCTTTTTGTTTTGTCTTTATCTAGTTTTAGCTCTTCTGCTAAGTGCCAAGATATAGCTTCTCCCTCGCGATCTTCATCACTTGCTAACCATATAACTTCCGCTTTTTTTGCTAAATCTCTTAATTTTTTTACAAGGGCTTTTTTGTCTTTGTCTACAATATATTTTGGTTCAAAATCTTTGTCTACATCTACACCTAGTTCTTTAGACGGCAAATCTGCAATATGCCCAAAGCTAGACTCTACTTTAAAATCTTTCCCTAAAAACTTTTCTATTGTTTTAGCCTTTGCTGGCGACTCTACTATTACTAAATTCTTAGCCATTCATTCCTTTTTGAAGAAACAAAAGTAGTAGAAATTTTTAATTAAATGTTATACCTTATATATATGTCTTAAAAAAAGCCTTGTAAAAAGATATTTTTATAGCTTATTTCCTCACTTTAATTTAACTCTAAAGTGCTTAGTAACTTTAGGTTATTGTTTAAATATTGGTATTGATACAAAACTTCATCACCAACCATTAATAATTGCTCTTCTAAAGGAATTACATCAAAAGTACTTATATCTTGGAAATGATTTAGTTGTTTTAAATCTTTAATATTTGTTTTATCGTATACTTTTAAACCTGCAGGGCCATCGCATATAAATAATTTCTCATCTTTTACTCCTAAACCGTACGGGCTTTCTAGCGGATAGCTTTCTGCTAAAACAGGATTTGTTATTTCTGAAATATCCACAATAAACAAACCACTTTCTAGTGCACCACAAGCATTACCTCCTCTTAAAGTAACATAAGCATAATCGCCATCTACCACCACAGGATCGCATGCTGTTCCATGCTGAAATTCGGAAACAAAAGTTGGCGTTTCTGGTTCTGTAATATCATATATATACATACCTCGCATGCTTCCTAAAAACAGATAATTATCTCTATTAAAAATTGTTTCTATATCAAAACCTGCAAAAACGTCTTCCAAATCTTTTGGACTGCTTAAATCTTCAATATTAAAAATGTTTATAAAATGGCTGTCTACCGCATATAAATAATTGTCTACAATTTTAAACCTTGCTAATGAGCCTCCTTGTCCTGTTGAAGCATCATTTGTAGTTTCTGCAAAAAGAACATCTGTATTTCTATACCTTTCTTCGTATTCTTCTACTAGCATTTTTTCAGTAACGGTTTCCCAACCTACAATAATTTCATTTTCATAATCTATTTCTCCATAGTCAAAAAAGTCTACATCTACAGGCCAAACTATATTGCTACCTAAAACATTTTTTAAACGGTCTACAATACGAATGTTATAAATATCCGATATATCTAAAACCATTAAATCTGCAATGCTATCTGCATATAAATAATTATTTTTTACTGAAATGTCTACATTTCCGGCTATTTTAATAAACGCTATTTTTTCTGGGGAGGCTGGGTTACTATTATCAATTACATGCACCCCTTTATATTTATCATTTATAAAAACATAATTCTCATAAGCATAAATTTTTCCTGATTCCTCTATTGGCAAAGGGGCTATAATATCTACACCTGCATTAAACTCTTCTGTTGTAATTGTTAAGGGTTTTGCTACTAAATAATCTTCATAAATACCATCTTCTTTATCTTGACAAGAAAAAAGCAATAAAAATGTAACAAACCATACTAATGCATACTTAGTTTTCATGTACTTAATATTTAAGTTCCTAATATTAAGATGCATACACAGCGTATTGGTTGCAAATTTTCTAAAAATTCTGATATAAATTTGTTACTATTACACTTTTACTATCATGATATGAGGTTGCTAAATTTTTAACTAAAGCTGTCTTAAAAGAAAATGGCTGCTGCTGTATATCTACTCCACTATTTTTTTTTAAACGTATTCCTTGCCCAGAAATAATATCTACATTAGGCGTAAAATTACCTACTGGTATATGCTCTGTAACTATTAAATATTTATAACTTTTTAATTTTAATAGTAGTTTTTCTATTTCTGTATTAGATAAATGTTGCATTACCTGCCTAAGTAGTACACAATCTGCTTTCGGCAAAGGATCCTGACTAATATCTATACATTTAAACTCTAAGTTATTATAATTAAAAAGACGTTTGTTTCGCTCTATAAGCTCCGGAACAATATCTACAGCAATATATTTTTTAGTATAAGAAACCAGCTTATTACCAACATTAAAATCTCCACAACCTAAATCAGAAACTATTACATTTTTACCAAAAGAGTTTAAAAAAGTGGTTACCTCTTTTACATATGGATTTACAATTTCTGGTGCATGAGAGCCTTCTCCAGAAAAAAAATCTACGGTACTATCTCCTCCCCACATTTTATTATCATAAATCTGTTGCATTACTGCTTTAGTAGGCCAAGGTTCTTTTTTGCGTTTTGCACACATTTGTATTTTGCAATTTTTTAATTACACAATGGTAAAAGTATTTATAAAAATCTCATCAAAAATTCTTTTTAAACTTTACTTTAAAGCTAGGAACAAAATTTTATAAAAATTTTACAACTGCCATCTTGTCATAAAATTGAATTTAGCGTTATCTTTGCTTTCCTTTTAAAATATTTTTGAAGTACAAAACTCCATGGAGAAAATCATAGACGAATCTATACAAGGAACCTCTGTTTCTATTGACAATAAAAAAGATAATAGCCGTAAACTTTATTTAGAAAGTTATGGCTGTGCTATGAATTTTGCGGATAGTGAAGTAGTAGCATCTATTTTAACTAAAGAAGGGTTTAATACTACTCAAACATTAGAAGAAGCAGATTTAGTGTTAGTAAACACCTGTTCTATACGTGATAAAGCGGAACAAACTGTACGTAAACGTTTGCAAAAATTTAATGCCGTAAAAAAAGAACGTCCGCATTTAAAAGTTGGAGTTTTAGGGTGCATGGCAGAAAGATTAAAAAGTAAGTTTCTTGAAGAGGAAAAAATTGTAGACATGGTTGTAGGGCCAGATGCTTACAAAGACCTTCCTAACCTTATTCAAGAAATTGACGATGGCAAAAATGCCGTAAACGTTATCTTATCTAAAGAAGAAACTTATGGCGATATTTCTCCAATACGCTTACATACTAATGGTGTAAATGCCTTTGTATCTATTACTCGTGGTTGTGACAATATGTGTACTTTTTGCGTGGTTCCTTTTACAAGAGGTAGAGAGCGTAGTAGAGAACCACAGTCTATCTTAAATGAAGTAAACGATTTATGGAATAAAGGTTATAAAGAAATTACGTTACTAGGACAAAATGTAGATAGCTACTTATGGTATGGTGGAGGATTACGAAAAGATTTTGACAATGCTTCAGAAATGCAAAAAGCAACCGCAACAAATTTTGCTAATTTGTTGGCTTCTGTAGCAGAAGCACAACCAAAAATGCGAATTCGCTTTTCTACTTCTAACCCGCAAGATATGACCTTAGAAGTAATTAAAACGGTAGCCAAATATAAAAATATTTGCAACCACATACATTTACCTTTACAGAGTGGAAGTAACAGAATTCTTAAAGAAATGAACCGCTTACACACTATAGAAGAGTACTTTACTTTAATAGATAATATTCGTAAAATTCTTCCAGACTGTTCTATATCTCAAGACATGATTATTGGTTTTCCAACAGAAACAGAAGAAGACCACCAAGACACACTTAAGGCTTTAGAATATGTAAAATATAATTTTGGTTATATGTACGCCTATTCTGAAAGACCAGGAACTATGGCCGCTAGAAAATTAGAAGACGATATTCCACAAGAAACAAAACAAAGAAGACTTGCAGAAGTAATTGCCTTACAAAGAGAGCACTGCCATTATAGAACACAGCAACACTTAGGAAAAACAGAAGAAGTTCTTATTGAAGGGGTTTCTAAAAAATCGGATCAACATTGGATGGGAAGAAACTCTCAAAGTACTGTGGTGGTTTTTCCGAAAGAAAACTATAAAGTTGGAGATTTTGTAAACGTAAAGATAGAAGACTGTACATCAGCAACTTTAAAAGGTACTGCGGTAGGTTATTCTGAAAACAATTAAATACTATGGAAAATATTCAGGCCATAAAACAACGTTTTGAAATTATTGGTAACGATCCAAAACTTAACCGCGCTATAGAAAAAGCGATACAGGTTGCTCCTACCGATATATCTGTTCTTGTAACAGGAGAAAGTGGTGTTGGTAAAGAATCTATTCCAAAAATTATACACTCTTTATCGCACAGAAAACATGCAAAATATATTGCAGTTAACTGTGGCGCCATACCAGAAGGAACTATAGATAGCGAACTTTTTGGACATGAAAAAGGTGCCTTTACTGGTGCAACATCTACCAGAAGTGGGTACTTTGAAGTAGCAGATGGCGGAACCATTTTTTTAGATGAAGTGGGAGAATTACCACTAACAACCCAAGTACGTTTATTACGTGTTTTAGAAAATGGCGAATTTTTAAAAGTAGGTTCTTCTCAAGTGCAAAAAACTAATGTTCGTATTGTAGCAGCCACAAACGTAAATATGTTTGATGCTATTAAAAAAGAAAAATTTAGAGAAGATTTATATTACAGACTAAGTACCGTAGAACTTAATATTCCGCCACTTAGAGAAAGAGAAGGAGATATTCATTTATTATTTAGAAAATTTGCATCAGATTTTGGACAAAAATATAAGATGCCTACTATTCGCTTAGACGATAATGCTATACAATTACTTTTAAAATACAGATGGCCAGGTAACATTCGTCAATTAAGAAATATAGCTGAGCAAGTGTCTGTTTTAGAAGAAAAAAGAAACATAACATTAGAAACACTTAATGGCTACCTTCCTAACTCTAGTAAAAACAATTTACCTGCCGTAGTTGGCCAAGAAAAAAAAGAGAGCGATTTTAGTAACGAACGCGAAATACTTTATAAAGTTTTATTTGACATGAAGGGAGACCTAAATGACCTTAAAAAACTTACCATGGAGTTATTAAAAAATAACGATAGCCAAAAAGTACAAGAAGAAAACGAGCATCTTATTCAAAAAATATACGGAGACAATAACGAGAGTACTACACAAGAAGCAAACACAGAAGAATCTATACTTCCAATATTACAATTACCAGAGCCAATAACCGAAAAAATAGCAGCAAGACCTTCTATTACAGATGACAAATACCATTTTGCAGAAGAAATTGAAGAAGAAGAAACCTTATCTTTACAAGAAAAGGAGATAGAACTTATAAAAAAATCTCTTGAACGTAATAGAGGTAAACGCAAAGCCGCTGCTTCAGAACTAGGTATATCTGAAAGAACATTATACAGAAAAATTAAACAATACGATTTATAAAAAATGATACTAACACATAAAATAAAAAATAGCATATTTCTTATTTTTATAACCCTTCTGTTAAACGGTTGCGGAATTTATAATTTTACAGGCGGTAATGTTGGTACAGCAAAAACATTTCAAGTAAACTATTTTCAAAATTACGCAACACAAAGTCCTGGCTCTACTTTTGAACCAGGTATGGATCGCGATTTTACATTAGCATTGCAAGACCGTATACTAAACCAATCCAGTTTAGATTTAGTAAACAATG
Source organism: uncultured Maribacter sp. (assembly GCA_947504045.1). Lineage (GTDB taxonomy): Bacteria > Bacteroidota > Bacteroidia > Flavobacteriales > Flavobacteriaceae > Maribacter_B. Next base: position 1,374,059 of record CANNFY010000001.1, on the reverse strand, counting down.
GCAATGCAGATTTACTATACGAAGGCGAAATAACAGAATATCGTATTTCTCCAATGAGTGCTACTGCAGACCAAACTGCTGCTCAGAACAGACTAACGGTAAGAGTAAAATGCAGGTTTTTTAATAATACAAAAGAAGATGTAGATTTTGAACAAAACTTTTCTTTCTTTTATGATTATGATGCAGACACACAGTTAGCCAGTATAAAAAGTGAAGCTCATGAAGTTATATTTGAACGTATAACACAAGATATCTTTAACGCATCATTAGCAGATTGGTAGTTTTATTATGAATGTAGAAGACTTTACATATTTACTAAAAAATCCGGATAAGGTTGTAAATCCTGTTCAAACAAATCAATTAGAAGAAATTTTGGGAGAATACCCATACTTTCAAGCAGCAAGAGCACTACACCTTAAAGGCTTAAAAAATTTAAATAGTTACAAGTATAATAATGCTTTAAAAATTACTGCTGCATATACAGCAGACAGAGATGTTCTTTTTAATTTCATAACAAACAAAGACTTTTTAAAAGAACCAAGTAAAGTTTCTAACACAGCAAAAAAATCGCAAATAACAGATTTAAAGGTTAGTGCCGAAGAAATAAAAACTCCTAAAAAAGAAGAAAAATATCTTATAGAAGAGTCTAAAGACAAACCCTTACCGCAAGATAAAAAAGATGCTAATAAAATATTAGACCCTAAATTATTTAAATCCAAAGAAAATACGGTTAGCACTAAAAAAACAGAACCAGAAACAGACAAATCTATTCCATCTTCTAAAGACGAACTAGAAATAGGTGCACCTCTTCCTTTTGATAAAAAAGAAAAACATTCTTTTGCGCAATGGCTTCAGTTAACCTCTATTAAAGAAATTGAAAGAGTAAAAGAAACTCCAGCAAAGCCAGAAGTAGCAAAAAAAGACATTCCTAAAAAAATAGAAAGCAAAGAGGCTCCAAAAAACAAAAAGTTTGAACGTATAGATAAATTTATTGCTAAAAGTCCAAAAATAGTACCTCAAAAAAATGTTACTTCTAAAGTAGATATAAAAGCCTCTACCACCATTAATCAAAATGAATTAATGACCCAAACCTTAGCTAAGGTTTACCTTGAGCAAAAAAAGTACAAAAAAGCAATACAAGCCTATAAAATATTAAGTTTGAAATATCCAGAAAAAAGTAGTTTCTTTGCAGACCGAATTAAAGCGGTAGAAAAATTACAACAGGATAATAACTAAGTACAATGAATACCTTTTCCATTTTTTTGATTCTTATAATCATAGTATGTTTCTTACTAATATTAGTAATAATGGTACAAAACCCTAAAGGCGGAGGACTTTCTTCTTCTTTTGGTGGTGGAACTAACCAAGTTGTTGGTGGCGTTAAAAAAACTGGAGACTTTCTAGACAAAAGTACTTGGACCCTAGCAGGACTATTAGTTGTTTTAATACTAGCTTCTAACATTGCATTAAAAGGAAACTTTGGCGATGTAGATTCTAAGCTTTTACAAGGCGACGATATTGAAACTGTTGTTCCTGAAGAAACTGCTCCTATAGAAACTACTACCCCTGCAGAACCAGAAACTGCTCCTGTAGAGTAACAAAAATAATTACATAAATAAAAAATGCCAGCTTTATGACAAGCTGGCATTTTTTATTTAAATATGGCAGAAAAATAGCAATGGCATAATTACTGCCTAATAAAATCTAGAATTTAATAAATCAATTTTAAAAATTTATATAATGGCAAAAGTAAAAATTCAACCATTAGCTGATAGAGTTCTAATAGAACCAATGGCTGCGGAGACTAAAACCGCTTCTGGAATATACATCCCAGACACTGCAAAAGAAAAACCACAAAAAGGAAAGGTTGTTGCAGTTGGCCCTGGAACTAAAGATGAAGCTGTAACTGTAAAAGTTGGAGATTCTGTACTTTACGGAAAATATGCAGGGACAGAATTAAAGTTAGAAGGTACAGATTACTTAATGATGCGCGAAAGCGATATTCTAGCAATTGTTTAATTGCTTTTAGCTATTAGCTTTTGGCTATTAGCTTATTTTATTAATTCTAAATGCCAAAGGCTAAAAGCTAGCGGCTAAAAATAAATTTACACACAATGGCAAAAGATATAAAATTTGATATTGACGCAAGAGACGGTCTTAAAAGAGGTGTTGATGCTCTAGCAAACGCAGTAAAAGTTACTTTAGGTCCTAAAGGAAGAAATGTAATTATAAGTAAATCTTTTGGTGCTCCTGCAGTAACTAAAGATGGTGTTACTGTTGCAAAAGAAATAGAATTAGCAGATGCTCTTGAAAATATGGGAGCACAAATGGTTAAAGAAGTTGCTTCTAAAACTAACGATTTAGCTGGTGATGGTACCACTACAGCAACAGTTCTTGCACAAGCAATTGTAAAAGAAGGTTTAAAAAATGTTGCTGCTGGCGCAAACCCTATGGATCTAAAAAGAGGAATAGACAAAGCTGTTGAAGCTATTGTTGCAGACCTTGCAAAACAATCTAAAAAAGTAGGAGATTCTTCAGAAAAAATTAAACAAGTTGCTTCTATTTCTGCTAACAACGATGAAACTATTGGCGATTTAATTGCCAAAGCTTTTGGAAAAGTTGGTAAAGAAGGGGTTATTACTGTAGAAGAAGCTAAAGGAACAGATACCTATGTAGATGTTGTAGAAGGAATGCAGTTTGATAGAGGATACCTTTCTCCTTACTTTGTTACCGACTCTGAAAAAATGATTGCAGATTTAGAAAACCCATATATTTTGTTATTTGACAAGAAAATATCTGCAATGAAAGATTTACTTCCAGTATTAGAGCCTGTTGCGCAATCTGGAAAACCTCTTTTAATAATTGCTGAAGATGTAGACGGAGAAGCTCTTGCTACTTTAGTAGTAAACAAGTTAAGAGGATCTCTTAAAATTGCTGCTGTTAAAGCACCAGGTTTTGGTGATCGCAGAAAAGCTATGTTAGAAGATATTGCAATACTAACAGGTGGTACTGTTATTTCTGAAGAAAGAGGATTTTCTTTAGACAACACTACTTTAGACATGCTTGGTACTTGTGAAAAAGTTGCTATAGATAAAGACAATACTACTGTTGTAAATGGTGGTGGCGATGCTAAAACAATAAAAACAAGAGTTAACCAAATTAAAGCTCAAATAGAAACTACAACATCTGACTACGATAAAGAAAAATTACAAGAGCGCTTAGCTAAATTAGCTGGTGGTGTTGCTGTTCTTTATGTTGGTGCTGCTTCTGAAGTAGAAATGAAAGAAAAGAAAGATAGAGTAGATGATGCTTTACATGCAACAAGAGCAGCTGTTGAAGAAGGTATTGTTGCTGGTGGTGGTGTTGCTTTAGTAAGAGCAAAATCTGTTCTTAGTAAATTAAAGTCTGAAAATGCTGACGAAGAAACTGGTTTACAAATTGTTGCAAAAGCCATTGAAGCTCCTATTAGAACAATTGTTGCTAATGCTGGCGGAGAAGGCTCTGTAGTTGTTGCTAAAATATTAGAAGGCAAAGGCGACTTTGGTTATGATGCTAAATCAGAAAAATATGTTGAAATGACAAAAGCAGGTATAATTGACCCTAAAAAAGTAACACGTGTTGCTTTAGAAAATGCTGCTTCGGTTTCTGGAATGATTCTTACTACAGAGTGTGCTTTAACTGATATTAAAGAAGACTCTGCTCCTGCTATGCCTCCAATGGGTGGTGGCGGAATGCCAGGAATGATGTAGTAACTAATAGTTGCAGGCAATTATTGCTTCATCTTAATAAAAAAACCGTTTTAGAAATATCTAAAACGGTTTTTTTGTTTTCAAACATATTTTAATGTTCTTCTGAATGCCCCAGACCATCATCTGTATTATCTTCTCTGTACAAACAACAAGGGTGTACACTATTATATGCTTCGTCAGTTGCCTTTAATTCTTTTGTGTCATGACCAACAGCAACAATTGCAGTTTTAATCTTCATAACGTCTGTTTTACGCTCATCCATAATTACCGATAATTGATGGGTAGGAATATCCCAAGAAGCATACTTTACTCCTTTTACATTTAAAGCTGCTTTTTCTATACGAACTTTACACATACTACACTTACCATTTACATCAAAAGTTGTTTTTTTATTCTTGTCTTGTGCAAAAGTAACTATGGTAAATAAAGCCATTGTAATTGTTAAAATTGTAGTTTTCATGTTTATATATTTTAAATATTGTTTTTTAAATTTTAAATCTAAATCCGCCATAAAACATTCTTCCCATAATGGGTGCATAAATTATAGTTGTATCAAAATTAGCGCCAAAAGGATCGTTTGCACTTATAACCGGATTGTTTTGTTTTACATTAGATAGGTTTTCGCCTCCTATATACATCTCAAATTTACTAGAAAACACTTTTGTTATTTGGGCATTCATATGGTTATAAGGTGCACTATACTCTTCTAATTGATATTGTAATGGATTAGAGCTAGTGTCAGGCAACCTCATTTCGCCATAAGAATGTAATGTATAATCAAATTTCCATTGTGCACCACTCTCTTTAGCTTTAGTTTCATACCCTAAATTAACTAAAAATCGATTTTTTGCCAGTAATGGTTTTTCTAAATTTCCACTCTCATAATCTGTAGAAACATCATAAAATTTATAGGAAGCCCTTAGGTGTAACCTAGTTAAAAGTTCATAATTTAATTCTGCCTGAAAACTCTTTGCACTACTATCTCCATCTAAATTATAAAAAGAAACTTCTTGCGGATTTTCCCAGTCTACTACTACCTGATTCTTAAAATCTGTAACGTAATAATCTAACGAAATATCTCCCTTTCTATTTAAAAAATTAAATCCTTGCAAAAAGCTTACTCCGTAATTCCAAGCATCTTCTGGATCTAAACCATAAACATTACCGTTTGTATTTACAATATTAATCCTTCTAGCCGATGCAAATAATTGTTGATTTTCTGCAAAAATATTAGCTGCTCTTTTTCCTCTACCAAAAGAAGCTCTCAAACTTGCTTTTTCCCAAGGAGTATACCTAATATGAAACCTAGGAGTAATAAAAGTTCCTAAACGATTATGGTTATCTACACGCAAACCTGCAGTAAGACTTACCTTTTCTAAATTCTCGTAACTATACTCTAAAAAGGCGCCAATAGAATTATCTGTTCTAGAATAATCTGTCGTAGTTACCAATTCATCATATCCATCATAAGCAAAAGTAATTCCTGTTTTAAATTTGTTTCTAGTATCCCCAATAATAGAATTAAAAATTAAACTACTGTACAAACTTTCGTGCTTAATATCATAAGTTCTAAATCCAAAATAGGAATCTTGTTTATGCAAACTATACGAAGCCTGATATCCAAAACTCTGATACGGTAATTCTGGAAAAACATAACCTAGTTTTACAGAAGTATCAAAACGGCGTGTATCTATTTGACTACCCCAAGAGTTTGTAGTAAACGTATCTGTATCCGGATTAAAATCAGTTTGTCCAACTTGTTTTTCATCATTTAAAAAACGTATATTAAAAAAACTTACCCATCCTTTTTCGACATCTTGGTATTGCCAACGGTTCATAACATTTATCTGTCCAGCTAAAGGAGCATCTAAAAAACCATCCGTATTATCATCTTCCTTTTGGGTTCGCTTATTACCATGAATATACAAACCTGTACTCCATTTATCTGTAAGTTTTTTATTAAAATGCGTATTCAACTCATAACGGCCATTTTCATTTACATACCCATTTACAAAAATGGCATTATCGGTAAACGGTTTTACTAGCTCTGTATTAATTTGCCCCGATATACTTTCGTATCCGTTAACTACACTACCTGCTCCCTTAGTAATTTGAATACTTTCTATCCAAGTGCCAGGGGTAAAAGTTAATCCATAGGCTTGCGATGCGCCGCGTACCATAGGAATATTTTCTTGGGTTATTAATAAATACGGACTTGTTAACCCTAACATTTGTATTTGTTTTGTACCAGTTAACCCATCTGAAAGGTTTACATCAATTGCTGGGTTGGTTTCAAAACTCTCTGCCAAATTACAACAAGCTGCTTTTAGCAATTCTGCACTATTTACAGTTACAACATTTTGAGAACTAAAGTAGGTTTTTTTTATTGCCTCTTTTTCTTGCTGCACAACAACCTCATCTAACTCATTTGAGGGCTCTAAACTAACTTTAATAAATTGAGGTTTATTAACCGTAAGCGTATCTGTTTTATACCCTACATAACTAATTATTAATCTATTAAATTCTTTTTTGTAAGGAATTGAAAATTCACCATCAAAATTAGTAACTACGCCTATTTGAGAATCTTGCCAATACACATTTGCGCCAGATAGTTTTATTGGTTTATTAGTATTAGCATAAACTACTCCTTCTATTTTTTCTTGTGCTAAACAAAAGAAAGGAGCTAACAGTAATATTACACACACTCTTTTCATAATTTCTAGATCCAAGTGTTTAACAAAATTACAAATGCCATAATAATCATAATAGCATTTTCTATAAAAGTAGCTTGGGTCATTGGAAGCTTAAGCACAGTACCCAAACATGCGCACTGTATAGTTTGCTTACTAAGTAAAGATTTTGTTACTCCTATTGTTGTTATTCCTAAAATAAAAATTGTTCCTATTAAAGCTGCAGTTATCTGAAATCTCATTAAAAAACACAATCCTAGAATAATTTCTATAAAAGGGTATATTTTACCATATAACGGTATTGTTTTGGCTATAGGGTCGTACATTTTAAAACTTTCTGGAAAGCCTTTTAAATCTAATAATTTAAAAAAGCTAAATACAATGTAAAACATGCCCATAAAATCTAGCATAAAACTAGCTGCACTCCAGTCCTTTATATTCAACAATGTTGCTGACACCAATAAATATAGAAAGATAAGTAACAGCGGTTTTAATTGCTGAATTTTAGATTTTTCTAGTATAGCGTTTTCGGTGGTAAAATTATCTTCAACGCTTTTCTGTTTTTCGGTAATATTATACTTGCTTCCTAGCACAGATTGCAGAGTTTTTATTTCTACAGGATGCTTTAAATCTACTAAAGCTTCTGCCTTTTCTAAAGACACCTCTGCAGAAGTAATTTCTTTTAATCCTAAAAGTTTTTTGGTTACACCTGCAACGCATCCGCCACAAGTCATCCCATTAATTTTATATGTTTTTTTCATTTGTTTTTTATTGATTTATAGTATACTTCCTATAGATAAGGAAATAAAAATACAGTACCAGTTTGTTCTTAAAAACAACTAACAAGTACTAAATCAAATCAAAAAAACTTGGTGAAGAATATTTAAATTTTCAGCTAATATAGGAGGGGGATAAGATTTTATAACAATATCCTTTTCCTCAAAATCTTGAAACAATCTTATATAAGAACTCGCAAAAGAAACTAAGAATATTTTTTGTGAAAAATCGAGCTCCGATACACTATCATGTGTTAAATCATCTTGCCCTTGCATGGTAAAAGCCTCGTCGTTACAGCAATGTTTTTTTGTTGTAACCTCATTACTTAACATTGTTAAACCAGCTTTCATACTACAATTTTCGGCATGAGAAAACCAAGCCACATCTACAACTTGCCCCATGCACAAATGTTTTTCTATAGTCCATGACATTGTTGATACTACTAGTAGTATCGCCATAGAAATAGAAAATAATTTATGAAGCAAATTTTTCATGTTTACAAAGATACTAAATATTGCATACAACCTTTTTTTACCAAAAATTCTTAACGTATTTTTATGACACTGTTATTGTAAATTTTGAATTTATATTCCATTTTTGCCTACTTATAAAAATTACCCTATTATGTTCCATGATTTAAAACCGCTTGTAAATTCTATAATCGATTCCAATGACACAACGGAATCGAAATTGCAAAAAATATGCGAATTACTTAAGAGTAAAATAGCATATTATGACTGGGTAGGTTTTTACTTTGTTAATGGCGACAAAAAAGAACTTAAACTAGGACCATATGCTGGTGCCCCTACAGATCATACCATAATCCCTTTTGGAAAAGGAATTTGTGGACAAGTAGCAGAAAGTAATAAAAATTTTGTGGTTCCTGATGTGGCCGCGCAAGACAACTATATTGCTTGTAGCATTACCGTTAAGGCAGAAATTGTTGTACCTCTTTTTAAAAACGGTAAAAACATAGGACAAATAGACATAGACTCTAACACTCCAAATCCTTTTTCTGAAGAAGACGAGCGCTTTTTAGAATATGTAAATGAAAAAGTGGCTCAAATTCTTTAAAACTTTAGGCTTTTTGTTAATAAACTACCTGTTTTTTTAGTTTCAAAAAAATTACTTTTGCAAGCTTAGAACCATAATTTCAAGCAAAGCAAAAAATGAGTACCAAAAAAGCAACATCGGCCTTAATATCTGTATTTCATAAAGACGGATTAGAACCAATAGTAAAAAAGTTTAATGAACTTGGAATAACTATATACTCTACCGGAGGAACAGAAAAGTTTATTACCGATTTAGGTATAGATGTTGTACCTGTTGAAGATGTTACAAGCTACCCTTCTATTCTTGGTGGCAGAGTAAAAACACTACACCCAAAAGTTTTTGGAGGAATTTTAAACAGACAAGATCATGAGGGTGATGTTGCCCAACTTGAAGAATTTAATATTCCACAAATAGATATTGTAATTGTAGATCTTTATCCTTTTGAAAAAACGGTAGCAAGTGGAGCTCCAGAACAAGATATTATAGAAAAAATAGATATAGGTGGTATATCATTAATACGTGCTGCTGCCAAAAACTTTAAAGATGTACTTTGTGTTTCTTCTATGGAAGATTATAGCGAAGTTTTAGAATTAATTACAGAAGGTAATGGAACAACAACTTTAGAAGACCGTAAGCGTTTTGCTGCAAAGTCTTTTAATGTTTCTTCTCATTATGATAGTGCAATTTTTAATTACTTTAACCAAAACCACGAAGAAGCTGCATTAAAAATTAGCGAAACAAAAGGACAAGTATTACGCTACGGAGAAAACCCACACCAAAAAGGATTTTTCTTTGGAGATTTTGACGCCATGTTTAACAAATTACACGGTAAAGCACTTTCTTACAACAACTTATTAGATGTTGATGCTGCAGTAAATTTAATGAACGAATTTAAAAATGATGCACCAACATTTGCTATATTAAAACACAATAATGCTTGTGGTTTAGCACAACGCGACACCTTACACCAAGCCTATGTAGATGCTTTAGCTGGAGACCCAGTTTCTGCTTTTGGTGGAGTGCTTATTAGTAATAAAGAAATAGACAAAGCTACAGCCGAAGAAATTCATAAACTTTTCTGCGAAGTAGTAATAGCACCAGGTTATGCTGCCGATGCATTAGAAATACTACAAGGAAAGAAAAACCGTATTATCTTAATACAAAACGAAATAGAATTACCAACTAACCAAGTAAGAACTTGTTTAAATGGTATTTTATTACAAGAAAAAGATGCTAAGACAGACTCTCTTGAAGATTTAAAAACGGTAACTACTCTAACACCATCTAAAGAAGATTTAGAAGATTTAATTTTTGCCTCTAAGCTTTGTAAACACACAAAAAGTAACACCATTGTGTTAGCAAAAAATAAGCAATTATGTGCTAGTGGTACAGGACAAACCTCTAGAGTAGATGCATTAAACCAAGCAATACACAAAGCAAAATCTTTTAATTTTGACCTAGAAGGAGCTGTTATGGCGAGTGATGCATTTTTCCCATTCCCAGATTGTGTAGAAATTGCGGGTAATAGCGGTATAAAAAGTGTAATACAACCTGGAGGCTCTATAAAAGACCAATTAAGTATTGACTATTGTAATGATAACGAAATTGCAATGGTTATGACAGGAACACGTCATTTTAAGCATTAATTTTAGTACCTTTATCGACGAAATGCACGTTTAATCGAAACCAAACTTACTAAAATATGGGATTTTTTGATTTCTTAACAGAGGAAATTGCAATAGATTTAGGAACTGCCAACACACTTATTATTCATTTAGACAAGGTGGTTGTAGACAGTCCATCTATCGTTGCTCGCGATAGAATTTCTGGAAAAATAATTGCCGTTGGAAGAGAAGCCAACATGATGCAAGGAAAAACCCATGAAAACATAAAAACAATTCGTCCACTAAAAGACGGTGTAATTGCAGATTTTGATGCTTCTGAGAAGATGATAAATATGTTTATTAAAAACATTCCTGCATTAAAGAAAAAATGGTTTCCACCTGCTTTACGTATGGTTATATGTATTCCTTCCGGAATTACAGAAGTAGAAATGCGTGCCGTAAAAGAATCTGCAGAACGTGTAAACGGTAAAGAAGTATATTTAATACACGAACCAATGGCAGCAGCAATTGGTATTGGCCTAGACATTATGCAACCTAAAGGAAACATGATTGTAGATATAGGTGGTGGTACTACTGAAATTGCTGTTATTGCCTTAGGCGGTATTGTTTGCGATAAATCTGTAAAAATTGCAGGAGATGTTTTTACTAATGATATTATTTATTACATGCGTACCCAACATAATTTATATGTTGGAGAAACTACAGCAGAAGCTATAAAAATTGAAATAGGTTCTGCAACAGAAGATTTACAAACCCCGCCGGATGAAAAATCTGTACAGGGCAGAGACTTACTTACTGGTAAGCCTAAACAAGTACAAATTTCGTATAGAGAAATAGCAAAAGCTTTAGATAAATCTATCTTACGTGTAGAAGATGCCGTAATGGAAACATTATCGCAAACACCTCCAGAATTAGCTGCTGACATTTATAATACTGGTATTTATTTAGCCGGTGGTGGTTCTATGTTGCGTGGTTTAGATCGTAGATTATCACAAAAAACAGATTTACCAGTTTACATTGCCGAAGATCCTTTAAGAGCTGTTGTTAGAGGTACGGGTATTGCTCTTAAAAACCTAGAACGTTATAAAAGTATTTTAATAAAATAACTTTAAAAGCATAATATTTTGTTTTTGTTATCAATTCCCCCAAATTGAAACATACCTTTATGGTAGTACCTTAATCTTTAACTGAATGCAGCAGATATTAAATTTTATAATACGGTATAAAACATTTTTGCTTTATATCTTTTTGATGATTATCTCGTTGGGTTTTACTATTCAATCACATTCTTTTCATCAATCTAAATTTTTTAATTCTGCTAATTGGGTAACTGGTGGTATTTTTCAAACCTCTTTTAACATTACTTCTTATTTTGATTTAAAAACTGAAAACAAGAAGCTAACCGAAGACAATAAACGTTTACGTCAAATACTATTTAATGCAAAAATAAAAGACACTGTACGTATAGATTCTTCAAAAACAAAATACACTGTAATAACAGGGCAAGTAATAAAAAATAGTTATGCTGATCAGCGTAATTATATAACCATAAATAAAGGTAAAAAAGATAGTATAAAACAGGATATGGGTGTTATAACCGACAAAGGTATTTTAGGAATTGTAGAAAATACATCTTCTAATTACGCATCGGTACAAAGTGTTTTAAATGCACACTCTAATATTAATGCTAAAATTAAAAACACCAACCACTTTGGCTCTTTAATCTGGAACACAAAAAATTATAATACCGTACAGTTAATAGATATTCCTAAACTAGTACCTCTTACCATAGGCGATACTATTGTAACAGGAGCTATGAGTAGTATTTTTCCAGAAAATATTCCAATCGGAACCATAAAAAAGTTTGCTTTAGACGACTCTAAAAGTTTTTATTATATAGATGTTTCTCTTTTTAATGACATGACAAACATTAAAAACGTATATATAATAAACAATCCCAACAGAAAAGAAATATTAAAATTAGAACAAGAGACCATTTCCAATGATCAATACTAATTTTTTTGTCCAAATTTTACGTTTTACACTACTTATTTTAGTGCAAGTTTTGGTGTTTAATAGACTTAACTTTTTTGGTTTTATAAACCCAATGGTATACATTTTATTTTTATACTGGTATCCTATTAAAGAAAACAGAGCAGCATTTATTGGTTTAAGCTTTTTACTTGGTTTGTGTATAGATTTTTTTTCGGACACCATGGCCATAAATGCAGCATCTACAGTAACAATAGCCTATTTAAGGCCCGTAATAATGAATTTTGTTTTTGGGGTAAACTTAGAGTTTCAAAGTTTTAGACTTGGTAACACAACTAAAGTACAACAAATCACCTTTTTAGCGTTATTAATAGTAGTGCACCATCTAGTGTTTTTTACTCTAGAAATTTTTAGCTTTGTTAATATTATTTTAATAGTAAAAAAAGTACTAGCAATTGGCTTAGCTACTTTAATACTTTGCTTACTATTTAGCACTCTGTTTAGCGTTAAAAAAGAATGAAAAGAATATTATTATCCTCTTTAGTTGTACTTATAGGCATTACCTTTTTAGGTAGGCTATCTTATTTACAAATATTTAGCTTTTCGCCAGACCAATTAACAGATGACCCTGCAATAAAAAAAATATATGACTATCCTGAACGCGGTTATATTTATGATCGTAATGGAAAATTATTAGTAGGTAATGATCCTGCCTACGATGTAATGGTTATTCCTAGAGAAGTAAAACCATTAGACACTCTAGAGTTTTGTAACTTATTAAATTTAGACAAAGAAAAGTTTGTAAAACAACTTAAAAAAGCAAGAGTATACTCTCCTAGATTACCTTCCGTTTTAGTGCACCAACTCTCCAAAGAAGATTATGGTAGGCTACAAGAAAAAATGCGAAAATATAAAGGTTTTTATATTCAAAAACGTTCTCTTAGATACTATGATACCAAAAGTGCTGCAAACGTTTTAGGGTATATTAGTGAAGTTAACGAAAGAGATCTAGCAAAAAACAAATACTATGTACAAGGAGAGTTAACTGGGCGTACTGGAGTAGAAAAACAATACGAAGAAATTTTAAGAGGCCGTAAAGGAGTACAACACATACAAAAAGATCGCTTTAATAGAGATATAGGACCATATAAAAATGGCACATTAGACACGGTTCCGGAACAAGGAAAACAAATTAGCTTAACAATAGACAAAGTTCTTCAAGAATATGGAGAACAATTAATGGTTGGTAAACGTGGCGGTATAGTTGCTTTAGAACCATCTTCTGGCGAAATATTATCTATGATATCTGGCCCAACCTACGACCCCGCTCTATTGGTAGGAAGACAACGCTCTAAAAACTACACCAAGCTATATAACGATACTATTGCAAACCCAACTTGGGATAGATCTATATTAGCACAACAACCACCTGGTTCACCATTTAAAACCCTAAATGCTCTTATTGCACTACAAGAAGGTGTTATTGAAGAAAACACAACCATACGTTGTTATAACGGTTTTTATGTAGGACGATCTAAAAAAGGGTGCCACTGTGGTGGTGGTTTACGAAATGTAAACTCAGGAATCTATAAATCTTGTAACGCATATTTTGCCGGAACATTCCGAAAAATATATGAAAAGTATGAGACTACAGATGAAGGTATGGATGTTTGGGAAAAACACATGAAAAGTTTTGGCTTAGGAAATTACTTAGGATACGATTTGCCGTATGGCCAAAAAGGAAGAATTCCCAGCAAAGAATATTACGATAAATGGTATGGTGATAATAGATGGAGCTCTTCGTACATTATATCTAATTCTATTGGACAAGGAGAAATATTAGCCACTCCTATACAATTAGCAAATATGACGGCTGCTATTGCCAACAGAGGACATTACTACACTCCACATATTTTAAAGAAAATTGAAGGAGAAGCAATTTCTAACCCAAAGTATACAGAACCTAAACATACCACAATAGATCGTAAACATTTTGAACCCGTAATACAAGGTATGGCAGATGTATACCGAAAAGGTACCGCAAAATGGGTGCAAATACCAGGTATTGAAATTGCTGGAAAAACAGGAACTGCAGAAAACTTCACCAAAATAAATGGTGTTAGAAAACAACTTACAGACCACTCTGTATTTGTTGCTTTTGCCCCTGTTAATAACCCCAAAATTGCAATTGCAGTTTATATAGAAAATGGGTATTATGGTTCTAGATATGCAGGACATATAGCATCTTTAATGATAGAAAAATATGTTAAAGGCACTGTAACTAGAAAAGACCTAGAAAAAAGAATGCTAGAAAAAACTTTAGAACACGAATACGCAAAACCGTATAGCGGAGAAGAGTTTAAGATTAATGAGTATGTCTGGTAAAAGTGTTCTAAAACGTATAGATTGGTTAAGTGTATTATTCTATTTTACTTTAGTACTAATCGGGTGGCTAAATATTTACTCTAGTACAGTTACCGAAGCAGAACCACAAATATTTAATTTTAACGCTTTGCATGGCAAGCAACTTTTTTTTGCGGGTGCTAGTGTACTAGCAATTTTATTAGTTCTTGCAATAGAAGTTAACTTTTACGAACGTTTTTCTAGTCTGTTTTATTTAATTGCTATGATTATCCTTTTAGGGCTTTACCCATTTGGAAAAACCATTGCAGGTGCTACATCTTGGTACGATCTAGGCTTTTTTAACTTACAACCTTCCGAATTAGCAAAAGTAGCTACAGCACTAGCACTTGCTAAATATTTAAGTGATATACAAACAGATATTAAGCGTAAAAAACACCAATTTTATGCGCTATTAATATTAACAATACCTGCAATACTAATTATTCCGCAACCAGACCCCGGAAGCGCGCTAGTATTCTTTGCATTAATATTTGTTCTTTTTAGAGAAGGATTACCACTCTATTATTTAGGCATACTGTTTTTAGCAATACTAATATTTGTTGCTACTTTAAAGTTTGGAACCTTATGGCTAATTGCGTCTATTATCTTCCTGACTGTTTTGTTCTTTTTAATTAAAAAAAAGTCATTTAAAGTTCCCATTATTCCTTTTGCAGTAGTTTTAGTAAGTATTATTCTATTCTCTCTTTCTGTAAATTTTGTTTACAATTCCATTTTTGAACAAAGGCATAGAGACCGTTTTGGACTTTGGTTACGGTTAGAAAAAGACCCAAAAAAATTAGAACAAATTAGAAAAACTATTGGATATAACACCTACCAATCCGAAAAAGCAATTGAGTCTGGCGGACTAATTGGAAAAGGGTTTTTAGAAGGTACTCGTACTAAAGGAGACTTTGTTCCTGAACAACACTCCGATTATATTTTTAGTACCATTGGAGAAGAATGGGGTTTTTTAGGAACCTCTTTGGTTGTACTTACATTTACATTTCTTTTTTTAAGACTAATACACTTGGCAGAACGGCAAAAAAATCCGTTTTCTAGAATGTATGGCTATGGTGTAGTATCTATTCTTTTTGTACACTTTTTAATTAATGTAGGTATGGTAATAGGTATATTGCCAACAGTTGGTATTCCGCTACCATTTATGAGTTATGGTGGCTCCGGATTATTATTTTTCACCATATTACTTTTTATTTTTTTGCGCTTAGATGCAAATAGATTAAAAGAAAGTATTTAAAATTTCCACCCGTTAGTAGATACCGTACTTTCTATTTTATCTTGGTTTTCTTTAGAAAGTTCTTTAAAAAAATCTATGCCAGTACGTTTTTCAATAACATCTATAGGCACTAAAAATGTTTTTAAAGAAGTATTTTTCTCTTTATTCTCCATTAAAAAAGCAATTGCGCTAATATTATCTTTACTCCCTTTAGCTATAATTTTATAAAAATAATTAGGTACAGCAACATCTTCCTCTCCTATTTCTATTAAACCTTTTTCTAAAACTCCACCAGTTATTACAAATACACTTCCGTACTTTTTTGCCCAATAGCGGGTTTTCATTTCTAATTTATTCCAAATACCAGCATTAAATTCACGATTTTGTGGACTAATATTACTGGTATAAAAAGTTTCGTCATACGCCTGTTTAGAAAATCTACGATCCCCAGCAGGGCATAAATGGCCACGATCATAACCAGAACCTTTATAATTTCGCCAGTCGGCAGATTTAGTTTTTACCCTTGGATCTTCTATAAAATAAGGCCTTTTTCTATCCTCATAGGTTAAATCTTCTTTATCTAATTTATAGGCTACCCATTCTGCCTGCTCATATGCCTCGTTATACGATAAAGAATAATAAGAATGCTCCACAATACTTCCTGTAGTAGAACTTGGCATTAAATAAGAAGCAACTTCTTTTTTTAACCCACTAGAAGTAGTGTCGGAATACGTATCTGGAGTATAAAAATTTTCAAATAACCAAAAACCTACTACACAAATAAGCATTAAAACAGAATACATTGTTTTATTAGAATAGCTTTTTCTCATAATTCAAATTTAACTTAATTTAGTGGTTTATAAGCCTATTAAAAAAGTAAGGTTTACTATAAAATTAAGACTATACCTATACTTTGTATATAATAAAATAGAAAGGAAAAATACCATGCTAACTTGGAAAGACATAATTAACTTTAGCGTTAAAGGCAATCCTACCCCAGATAAAAGAGTAGAAAAAACCGAAGCTGAATGGAAAAAAATACTAACACCAGAGCAATATAGAGTTACCAGACAAAAAGGAACCGAGGCTCCACATTCTGGTGCACTTTGTAGTGCACATGAAGCTGGTAAATACAATTGTGTTTGCTGCAATACCTCTTTATTTAACTCTACCATTAAATTTGAATCTGGCACAGGTTGGCCAAGTTTTACACAACCTGTAAAAGAAAATGCTATTAAGTATGAGAAAGACACTACTTACGGTATGATTAGGGTTGAAGTTATGTGTAATACTTGCGACTCTCACCTAGGACACGTTTTTCCTGATGGGCCAGAACCAAGTGGTTTACGCTATTGTGTAAACTCCGAATCTTTACTATTAAACAAAGAAACAACAAATGAGTAATTCTAATATACAAATTGCTACCATTGGTGGCGGCTGCTTTTGGTGTGTAGAAGCTGTTTTTAATCAAATAAAAGGAATACAAAAAATAGTATCTGGTTATAGTGGAGGCACTGCCCCCGGAAAACCTACTTATAGAGAGGTATGCTCTGGGCTTACTGGCCACGCCGAAGTTATACAACTTACTTTTGATTCTTCTATAATTTCTTATAAAGATGTGTTACTAATTTTTATGACAAGCCACGACCCTACTACCTTAAATAGACAAGGAGGAGACGTTGGCACACAATACCGCTCTGTAATTTATTATCATGATGCTATACAAGAGAACATTGCTAAAGAAGTTAGTAAAGAAGTTGCACCGTATTACGAAGATCCTATTGTTACAGAAATTAGCCCATTATCTATTTTTTACGAAGCAGAAGACTATCACCAAGATTATTACAGCAACAACACTACACAAAGTTATTGTAGTGCAGTAATTACTCCTAAGCTTGCTAAATTAAGAAAAATGCATGCTAGCAAATTAAAATAAACCTTTGTGTTACTGGTCTTTAGTAAGCTGCTACTGGTCTATCTTACAAATAAAAATGGGGTTTTAGAGTATATCTTAGAAATACAATCTAAAACCCCATTACTATGAATACTACAAAAACATATTATCGTATTGCGCTTATCTTATTTTCTATTGCTATTCTTTATGCTGTAGCAAATTCTTTTATTAATTATGATGCAATAGTTCTTAAATTTCAACAATTAGGATACCCAAGTTATTTAATATTTGTAATTGGCATTGCACAATTATTAGGTTTGGCCATTATACTATTAAATAAAGGAAAATGGCTTTTAGAATGGGCTTATGCAGGCTTTTTTTTAAATTTTTTATTTGGCGTTATTGCCCACTTACTAGCAAAAGATGGTAACGGTGCCCCAGCAGTTGTCTGTTTAGTACTAGTATGGGTTACTTATATTCAAAATAAAAAGCTAAAATACCATAAAGAAAACCCTAAAACTAAAGAGAATGAGGAACCAAAATCTTATATAAAAGTAGCATAATTAAAAATGTTATACTTTTTAGATTACCTACAAAAGCCTGTTACTATAGCAGGTTTTTATTTATTTTAACAACTGCATGGTTTTATACCTACATTTTTTGTTATCTATGCTTGTTTAGTTCTTATCTTTATAGGATAATTCACAGTCATTCAATGTCAAAGAAAGAATATTCTATAGTTGTGAATTGCTTTCAGTTCTTATCTTTATAGGATAATTCACAGTGTAAGCAAAACACAAGACGAACTAAACGAAGTTGTGAATTGCTTTCAGTTCTTATCTTTATAGGATAATTCACAGTGGTTATGCGAAATTAAAACGTCTCAAACGAGTTGTGAATTGCTTTCAGTTCTTATCTTTATAGGATAATTCACAGTTATTATTCCCAACTGTTTCCATTTCTTTGAGTTGTGAATTGCTTTCAGTTCTTATCTTTATAGGATAATTCACAGTTGTAAAAGCGGCAAAAGAAATATATAACGGTTGTGAATTGCTTTCAGTTCTTATCTTTATAGGATAATTCACAGTATTCTTCTTGTGTTAAACCTTTCTCGTGAGTTGTGAATTGCTTTCAGTTCTTATCTTTATAGGATAATTCACAGTAGTCGCTCCTAATTCATTTAAGCCCGCAGAGTTGTGAATTGCTTTCAGTTCTTATCTTTATAGGATAATTCACAGTTGAAATACCTCTAAAAAAGATAAAAAACACGTTGTGAATTGCTTTCAGTTCTTATCTTTATAGGATAATTCACAGTATACAAGAAATAGTGTCATTCCGCAAATAAGTTGTGAATTGCTTTCAGTTCTTATCTTTATAGGATAATTCACAGTCAAGATATACAGGAGGTAATCCTTCGGTAGGTTGTGAATTGCTTTCAGTTCTTATCTTTATAGGATAATTCACAGTAACCAATTAACTACTTCTTTATCATCTACCGTTGTGAATTGCTTTCAGTTCTTATCTTTATAGGATAATTCACAGTCAAAACCTAACAAATCTAAACCGCTTGATAGTTGTGAATTGCTTTCAGTTCTTATCTTTATAGGATAATTCACAGTAAATCTCTTGTAGCTTTTTCCACATCGTAGTTGTGAATTGCTTTCAGTTCTTATCTTTATAGGATAATTCACAGTTAGATTTTGATGCTATGGACATGACAGTTAGTTGTGAATTGCTTTCAGTTCTTATCTTTATAGGATAATTCACAGTGCCCGTTATGATGCAATAAAAGCAATCTTTGTTGTGAATTGCTTTCAGTTCTTATCTTTATAGGATAATTCACAGTATGGTGTTGCTTATTATAATAATTCTATAGGTTGTGAATTGCTTTCAGTTCTTATCTTTATAGGATAATTCACAGTAAGCTTTTATACGTTACAATACGTATTTGAGTTGTGAATTGCTTTCAGTTCTTATCTTTATAGGATAATTCACAGTTAAATTAAATAACCAAGAAGAAAATATACAGTTGTGAATTGCTTTCAGTTCTTATCTTTATAGGATAATTCACAGTCTTCTAAGTTGTAGGGGTCATCACCGACAGGTTGTGAATTGCTTTCAGTTCTTATCTTTATAGGATAATTCACAGTATACCCGCCATAAAAAGCTGGTATACTGTTGTTTAAACCTGTTTTTAGAAATAAAAAAAAGAGAGTAACGAGGTCTCGACTGCGCTCGACCTGACATTTTTAAACTTAACTTTTATATTAAAAAAGCTCTAATTGCTGACTAGGTGGTTCTGGTGGGGTTTCTTTTTGCCCATGAAACAACTCCATCATTCCAAATTGTTTATCGGTTATTTGCATAATACACACCTTGCCTTTTTTGGGTAACATATTTTTTGTTCGTTTTATATGTACTGCTGCATTTTCTCTACTGGCACTAAAACGCATATAAATACTAAATTGGAACATAGCAAAACCATCATTCAACAAGTTTTTTCTAAAACGTGCTGCGGTTTTACGTTCTGTAAGTGTTTCGGTTGGCAAATCAAAAAAAACAAGTACCCACATACTACGATATTGATTTAAACGGCTAAAATTGCTCTGGTTCATCATTTATATTTAAAAACAACAGTGTCAAGTATAAGCTTGTTAGATCTAGTACAGTCTTGTCAAGTCGAGTGCAGCCATGTCAGGTCGAGCGCAGTCATGTCAGGTCGAGCGCAGTCGAGACCTCAGTCTGGCTTATAGGTATAATGACTAGCATTCCTACATTCTGCTAAAATTTTTAGCATTTTTTCATCATCATTTGCTAAAGCCCATTTCTTTTTACTACTCCATTTTTTAATTTGTTTCTCTATTAAAATAGCTTGTGCAATGTCATTAAACATTTGGTACCATATAAGAGTAACTGGCCTTCTCTTAAAAGTAAAACTAGTTTTATTTTTACCTAACTGATGTTCTTCTAATCTTCTGCTTAAATTATTAGTAAGGCCGGTATATAAAAGACCGTCATTACATTTTAGTATGTAAACAAAATAGGTTTTCATGATTTGTTATTAATTGCACATTATTTGTTCTCGACTGCGCTCGAACTGACAAGGTTACTCGACTACACTTGAACTGATATTAGTTCTAATAATTAATTTTAAACAACTTTATTTAAATATATCTACAACTTAAATTCTGGATATAATATTCTTCGGCTACTGCCATAAAAACACTCGTACAAACTATTGGTGGTACGGCTCATGGCATTCATTAATGGGCTTTTTTTACCATCTATTACTACGTCCATTGCAGGTATTTGCAATAATTGTGTTTTTAATATGGTAGTAAGTTCTTCTATTTGGCTACCAGTTTCTACAATCTCATAAACCAATTGATCTACAAAAGGTCTATATGGTTCCATAATATCATCTGCCAAACAAAAGGCATTGTATTTATTTCTATGAAATATACCTACACTAGGTAACATACCACTACTTACCAAAGCCCTTGCCGTTACGGCTCGTAATATGGCATAGCCATAATTTAAAAGGTTGTTTGGCGCTACTCCTTTTTGGTTACGACTAAAGCCTTCTATACCTGTAAATAACTCCTGAAAATAGTACGCCGCAGCATAGGCTTCATGATTTTGAGCATCACCGCTTTTTACTTCTTTTGCCCAGCGTTTTAACTTTAAGGCGTTTTTAGATTGCACTAATAAATGCTGTGCTTGGTTCTCAATTTTTGCTTGTACGGTTTGTTGCCACAATTGCTTTTTTAAAGGTACGCTGGCATTTAATTGGTGGCGCATACGCTCCGTCTGTTCTGTATTCCCTACCAAAGGTTGTAAAAAACCACAAGGTAAATGTTGTTTATCGCAGGTTATAACAGCGGTTTTATTTTGCACCAATTTCATGAGCAACCCAGTAGTAATGGTTATTTGCGAGTTTTCTAAAACTACAAAACCCAAATCTTCTATGGCTGCCGTTCTTTCTTCTTTACCCTCTTCTGGGTATGTTGCAACCAATTGCTCATTTCGTGTACTTAAATAGGCAGGATTGCCGAAAAATAGGGTTCGTTTTATCATAAATCAAAAATTAATATTCACCTATTTGCACAATACTCCCTAAATGATTAGTTCTGACTTTTACTATACCCTCAAGACCTCCTGTAGAACGTACACTTCGATATGTAAACTCTAAATCATTTGTAACAGTAGTTTCTAAATGATGGCGAAATACATAATTTTTAATTGCTATTTTTTGAACCCTAAATATATGCTCACTTATCATCTTTGAGTTCTTTTGATCCATTATATTAATTTCACTTGGATTAAAGTCTTCAGAAGGAAAAACAAACAATTCATTTTGTTTCATTGTAAACAAAAATTGCCATCCAAGGTGTTTGTTATAATCTTTATCGATTATTGAAAGGCCAGAATTAACGCGTTGTACAGCTTCATAAAACGACACTACCCTTTCTTGCAGTTTACCTTTAATGTCTTTATAAATAGCAACATGATGGTTGTTTCCGGTACTCACAAAGTCATTTTGTACTGGTTTTCCATTTTTATCAAGAATTAAATTACCATTATGGTCTCTTTTTTCATGAAGTGCTTCTACATTATTTACACCAGAAATGGTAACGCGTTTTACTACAATACCTTTTTCTCTATTTAACCAAATGGGGTTATTGTCTAAATCTGAAAATGCTTCTTTAGCATTTCCATTATAAGCTTTTAAACGTGTTTTAAGAAGTGTTTTTATATTACTATCTATAATTTTATCAAGACTCTTTTCGTTTTTAAAATTATCTGCATTAACAGCTTTTCTAATAGTATAAATATCTTCATAACAGAACACTTCTTTTATAAGTTTGTTGTTAAAAATCAACGGCTCTTTCTTAAGTGTTTTTGTATCAAAAGCTTTTAAAGTATCATTATTATATTTTGCTACATATTCTAATAAATATTGCTTTATTTGAGGATTAATAATATTGCTTATCTGTTCTAAGGTAATTCGCTTATTAATTTTTATGGTATTATTCATTGGTTGTTTAGATTTACCATAAACCGTTTCTTTGTGCAATTGACCTCTTGGTGTAAGCTGTATCTTAGACTTGAAGTTCTGCTTCCCTTTTAATTTAGTTTTATTAATGTTTTTAGTTACTACTTTATTCTTTGCCTTAAAAGAAACCAAAATAGATTCAATATGCTCTTTGGCCTGAGCACGAAAATTAGGCATTGGAGCAATAAACTTTTTCTTTCCCTCGCTATTTTTATGGGTTATTACTTTTTCTATGGCAATAATATTTGAATGTTTTTTATGTTTAACATCTTTTCTGGCATTTAAGTTATTAAGGTATTGTATATGATTATGCGTTGTAAATGCAACCGTTAATGCATCCATTGCATGATGGCGGTGATCGTTACGTTTGGTCCAATCCTTTATTACTTCAACTTTTTTATTACCTTTTCTTGTTTGTATTTCTGTTAAGCCTAACGCTTTATATTTTGGAAGGTTTAACTCTTTCATGACGTTAATTAAATCCCAATCTTCCCTCAACTTATCGGTAATACTTCCAGTTGTAGAAACTACGCTTTTAAACACTTCAAACAGCATAGATTTTGCTTTTTTAGCTATATATTGCGAGTTTCTTAAATCGCGCTCAATAAAACCATCGGGTAAATCTTGCTGACTCATTAGCAGTTTTTTATACTTGCCTTTGCTAATGCCGTTACCTTTGTTGTAAAGTGCCTCAACTCTATTTTTGTAATTTTCTAAATCATCGTTAAAATCGTTTTCAATAAAATCTACTGCTGTTCTATCTCTTTTTTGAAGGTTTATTTTTCTGTAAGCCAAAGTTTTATTAGAAAAAGAATCGTCAAACAACATAGCTTTTGGAATAATGTGCTCAATATCTATTTCTTTTGAAAAGAGTTTCTCCTTAGGAATATACACGTTGGTAAAAACAGTTTTATAACCTAAATCTTTTAATTCTTCATACAAACGATATCTAACAACATCATTTTTTGTTGGGTTAGGAATCCCAAAGTCCTTAGAGATTAATTTTCTAACATCCTCATTTTCCTTGGTACGTTTTGTAATAAAATAGGTTGCATCTTTACGTTCTGACGCTGATTTCTTAAGTTCTCTGGCTAATTCTATTCTAACTTCATCTGGTTTTCCATAAGTTTCAATAACTTGATTTACCAAATTCACCACTTGATTTAATATTTTTTCCACAACAGGATTTCGCAAACTGTTTTTAGGCAAAAGCTCTAAGGTATCTTTTAAAACCCGTTTGTCTAAATCATCCTTGGTTAAGCTATTGGAATGATTATAGCCAGCTAGTCTACAAGATTCTGAAAACTCGTTGCCACTTTGTAGAAAAGGCAAAATTTTACGAATAGATCTTGCCGATAAGCTACCGTAATCTTGTTGCAACTTTATGTTTGCTAACCATTTAGCATACTCTGGTTTAAAACCATATTTATTGTGTAGTTTCTTTTTTAATGCAACGCTAGAATTACCATAAACTAATTTATCATCTTCACTAATTTTATGGTCGTCTTCGGCTGAATACAACAAGTGCCATAACTGGTAACTGGCTTGCTTATCAAAATCAGTATTTTTTTTATACGCGTTGAAATCTAAAACTTCGGGTTTAATTCCTATTTCTGGAAAAACAGCTCTTAATTCCTCTTTTATTTCCCCCGCTGTCTTTTTGGACCAATCAAAACCATAGCCCTCCATTTCTGCTATTTCTTTATAAATAGCATATAGGGCTTGGTTAGTTCTATTCCCTTCAATTTTTTCAAAATTACAGTTCCAATCTTTCGTTTTCTTCCCTAAAAATTTAAGGACTTCATTGGCTTTTAAATCTCCTCTTAGATTTAATTCTTCAAATAATAGTATTTTAGTTTCATCATCTAAAATGTGATTTGCTTCTCCACTTTTATTATTTAAACTATTCAACTTTTCATCAATAGACTTAAACTTTACATTGTTCAAATTTTGCCAAATTTTAAACTCTTGAAACAAAGGTGACGATTTAGGAATCGCCTTATGATATTTTTCAAATTGGCAATTAGAAATTAAATGCTTTTGTGATTTTAATCTTCTTTGATAAAATATAATGACATCTCTTACTTCTTCTTTTAACTCTTTAGTTAAAACCGAATGATGTTTAGCTTGAGTTTCCCAAATTTGCTCAAACTCATCTAGATAATCTTGTCTATAAAACACTTGATTTTTAAGTGATGTATGCGGATTTTCTTTTATTTGCTTATTTAAATATTGACCAACTGTAATTTTATCAAAATAAAGCTCTTTACTTCTATCGCTTATAGCCCCCAAATAACCACTAGATTTATTGGAATCATTATTTATTTCTTGTAAAACAATAGCTAAATGCTCTAAGTCTAATTGCTCTGATAGTGCTTTTGATCGTAGCTGATACTTTTTCAACTTTTGCTCCGAAGCTTTCCCGTCTAGTTTTTTACCAACAATGTTGAAAGGTTTTTGGCAAATAGCCCATGTAGCACCTTTGTTTTTACCCTTTAATTCTTTGTATAAGTCGTCCGTTAAAATTTTTGAATAAAATGCTTTTTGGGTATTCCAAACTTTATCCAATTCAGTTTGTAAATCGGAACGATAAAACTCAGGGATGTACTTTTTGTCCTCTTTTAGTAATTGGTAAACATATTGCCCAGGAGTTAGATTATTCTCATACAATTCTTTAGCAACTGACATTCCATCAATTGCCACACCCTCATCTTCGTTTACCGTTTTTCTACTACTTTTATAACCTCTCTTTTTATTAATTGCTAGTAAAATCTTCGCCAGATTTTCCAATTCAATTTTCTCAGCAGCAGCAGTAGCTCTTAACCTTAATGTTTCATGTGTAGTTCCTTTACCAATTTCAGTTAAAGGTGTTTCCTTAGAAATTATTTTGTGTTTTTCTAATATCTCTATTAAATACTGCCTTCTGAGTTTAAAACGTTGTAAATTTCTTCTTGCCCCACGTTTTAATGTTCTATCCGCATTTACAGATAAAGGCCTTCCTTTTTCAAAATCGGTTTGTTCATCTGTAGTTAACGGATTTACTCTAACCCCTAACTTTATAATTTTTGATTTTTCTTCTTTATTTTCAGCTTCGTTAACTAACGCCCAACCAATACTATTGGTTCCTAAATCCAATCCTAAAATTTTCTTCATTTAAATATTTTCTTTAAAGCTATTTTTTACTTTTTTAATTTCCTTACGGAAATCTGTATTCTATATATTATTTTCTTTTCATATATTTACAACACTGAAAGCAATTCACAATAAGGATTATTCCGTTGTGAAAACATTTAAAGCGGCATTAGTTTATACTTATGTCGCTTTCTGTTTTTTATAAAGTAGAAGGGGAAAATTTAAACTCGTAAAGATTTAAAGGGATTTAAATATACTAAATTGTAGTACTATTCCAATAGAAATTATAAGAAAAATAAGCACAAAAAAACCCCGTTTAAAATATATTTTAAACGGGGTTTTTAAATTTTAAAACGTAGTTTTTAATCTTTTACACTTGCTAATTTTGTGTGTTTAATATTATTTAATTTAAGGTCTTGTAATACATTAACCGCTTCTTCTACGTAAACATCTTTTGCAAGATTCTTATGCCAACGGTTTCTTTTTTCTCTTAATAAAGAATCTTTTGTAAATAAGTTTTCTTCGTATTTTAAAGAGGTAAAGGTTAAATGCGAATCATAGTCTGATAAATTCTTAAAATAATCGGACTTTTCTTTGTCTTTAGATTCTTCCGCTTTATACACATTGTAGTTCAAAGATATATTTGTTTCTTCTTGTTCTGCCTTTAACCATTTAGCATTTTCTTCTATTAGTTTAATTTGCGGATGTGCAGCCATACGCTTAACACTACTTGCTACCGTTTTGTCATAATCTATATACCCATCCCAAATTTGGTAGTCTGCTGGTGTAATTTTATCCCATTTTAGAGGATTACTCTGGTCTCTTTCTCCTAAATCTATATAGCTATATTTGTCTGGCACAACAACATCACTTTTTACGCCTTCTAATTGTGTAGACCCACCATTAATTCTATAAAATTTTTGTGTAGTAAGTTTTATTGCCCCTAAGTCTCCGTGCTCGTTACTACGTACTATATTATCTAAAGGTATTACATTTTGTACGGTACCTTTACCAAAGGTTTGTTTACTACCAATTACAATAGCTCTTTTATAATCTTGCATTGCTGCTGCTAAAATTTCAGATGCAGATGCAGATAACTCGTTTACTAAAATTACTAATGGCCCATCCCATTGTATTCTTTCATCTTTATCATCATACACATCTTTTCCTTTTCCGCTAGAACGCACTTGTACAATAGGTCCTTCTTTTATAAATAAACCTGCCATTTCTACAACGGTTTTTAATGATCCACCACCATTGTCTCTTAGGTCTAAAATTAACCCTTCTGCGCCTTCTTGTTTTAAACGCTCTACTTCTTTAGCAACATCTGATGCTGCATTTCTTTTACTATAATCTTCAAAATCTACATAAAATTTAGGTAGATTTATTAGTCCAAATTTTTGGTCATCTTTTATAATATTAGCAGATTTTGCGTACGATTCTTCTAGTTCTACCACATCTCTAGTAATAGAAATAACCTCTATAGAACCATCTACTTTACGTACTGTTAAATCTACTATAGTGCCTTTTGCTCCTTTTATTAGTTTTATAGAATCGTCTAAACGCATTCCAGAAATATCTACAGGATCTTCTCCATCTTGGCCTACTTTTGTAATTTCATCACCAACCTCTATTCTTTGGTCTCTCCATACTGGACCTCCAGAAATAATTTCTACAATTTTAGCTCCTTCTGTTTTCTTTTGCAAACGTGCTCCTATACCTTCAAACTTACCAGACATACTGGTATCAAATTTTTCTTTTTCTTCTGGCGCAAAATAAAAGGTATGTGGATCAAACTCATCTACAATACTATTTATGTATTGCACAAACCAGTCTTTACGTTCTAAATCGTCTACAAAATCGAAAAACTCATCTAAGGTATTTTCTGTTGCTTTTCTAGAAGCTACTTCTGCTTCTGCTGAGATTATACTTTTTTCTTTACCATCTTTATCTTCTTCTAAAAGTCTTTCTAACTTAGAGTCATACGTACCTAAAGTGGCATATTTTAATTGCTTTCTCCATCTTTCTTCTAATTGCTTTTTAGAGCTAGCAAAAGTTTCTTTTTCGTATTTAATGTTTATGGTTTCGTCCTGTGTATAATCAAAAGGTTGCTCTAAAATAGATTTATAAATTCCTTTTGCATCATTCATACGAAGCATTAAACGCTCATATACCGCATTAAAAAAAGTAATGTCGGTATTTTTTATTTGATCATCTATCTGAAATTTATATTGCTCTAAATCTTCAATATCACTTTCTAAAAAATATCGTTTTGTAGGATCTAAAACATCAATAAAATCTTCAAAAACTTCTACAGAAAAATCATCGTCTATAGCTTTAGGCTCATAGTGCCCTTTTTCTAAAACGTATGTAATTAAATCTAACAACAATTTATCCTTATCATCATTCTCAAAAGTTCTGTTTGTAAAACTACAGGAAGCCACAGCTATCATTAAAACTGTTAATACATAGACTAAATTCCTTTTCATATATTCAATAATTTTATTTTTGCATTTTATGGCTAAAGAAGCCTTTGTTTTGTAGCAAAATATATACAATTCTCTAAGATACTGAAAAAACCATGCCAGTAATATGCATCTTAGTTATTTTTTTGTTAATCGACGTGGGCGCCATATCTTTTTTAAAAACGTATTTTTACTCTATAAAGTATACGCTATGAAAAAACCTCTTATTCTTGTTACTAATGATGATGGCATTACAGCTCCTGGTTTACGAAATTTAGTAAACTTTATGGCGGAACTAGGCGATGTTGTTGTTGTTGCTCCTGATAGTCCGCAATCTGGAATGGGACACGCTATTACCATAGATAACACCTTATATTCTAAACGGATGAAAATAAAACCGTTAACCGATTTACACCAAGAATATAGTTGTAGTGGCACTCCTGCAGATTGTGTAAAATTGGCTTTGCAAGAGATTTTAGACCGCAAACCTGATATTTGTGTTAGTGGTATTAACCATGGTTCTAATTCTTCTATAAACGTAATTTACTCTGGTACCATGAGTGCTGCTATTGAGGCTGGTATAGAAGGTATTCCGGCTATTGGATTTTCTTTATGCGATTTTTCTTGGGAGGCAAATTTTGAAGCTGCAAAAAAACACGTTAAAACTATTGTTTCTGAAGCTCTTACTAATGGCATACCTAAAGGTGTTGTTTTAAATGTAAATATTCCTAAACTAAATACCGACGAAATTAAAGGGATTAAAATTTGCAGACAAGCAAGGGCTAACTGGAAAGAAAAATTTGACAAGCGTACCAACCCAATGGGAAAAGACTATTACTGGTTAACCGGAGAGTTTGAGTTACTTGACAAAGGAGAAGACACCGATGAATGGGCTCTTTCTCAAGGCTATATTTCTGTAGTTCCTACACAATTTGATTTAACGGCACACCACGCTATTCACCACATAAACAACTGGAATTTAAATGAACACTAAAAAAGAAATTTTAATCGGTTTTATTGTAGGTCTTATTGCAAACACTACTGGTACTATTTTATATATTCTAATTTTTTCGGAATTTGGAATTGTAGAAACCTATAATGCTGCAGTTGCCCAAGAACATGTTGGAAGTTTACTTGCTTTAGGCGCTATACTTAATTTAGTAGCATTTTTTGGTTTTTTAAAAATAAAAAGAGACCATAGAGCACGTGGTGTTTTACTTGCTACTTTAATAACCGCCTTAGCAATATTGTACTATAAAGTTTTTTAATTTGATTGCTATTTAAAAAGCATTCAAGCTAAAAAATGCTAGAAAAACAATAACTATTTTCTTAAAAAGAAAAAACAAGTATGAAATATTACATAATAGCTGGGGAAGCCTCTGGAGATTTGCATGGCTCTAACCTAATAAAAGCATTGCGTATTAAAGACCCCAATGCAGATATACGTTGTTGGGGAGGAAATTTAATGCAACAGGCTGGTGGCACTTTAGTAAAGCATTATAAAGAGCTCGCTTTTATGGGGTTTTTAGAAGTACTTACCAACCTTAATAAAATATTTAAAAACATAACTTTTTGTAAAAAAGACATTGCCAATTTTAATCCTGATTTATTAATTTTTATAGATTATTCTGGTTTTAATTTACGTATTGCTAAATGGGCAAAAGCTAATAACTTTAAAACCAATTATTACATTTCTCCACAAATATGGGCTTCTAGAGAAGGACGCATACAAAAAATTAAAAGAGATATAGACAACATGTTTGTTATACTCCCTTTTGAAAAAGAATTTTATGAAGAAAAGCATAATTTTCCTGTGCATTTTGTTGGCCACCCATTATTAGATGCCATAGAAAGTAGAGCAAAAACAGAAGAAAGTATATTTAGAGAAGAAAATAATTTAGACACTACTAAACCAATTATAGCATTATTACCAGGTAGCAGAAAACAAGAGGTACAAAAAATGCTAGATGTAATGCTTTCGCTTACTTCCTCTTTTACAGCTTACCAGTTTGTAATTGCAGGCGCACCTAGTTTAGAGTTAAATTTTTACAAACCTTATCTAAATACCAATGTAGCCTTTGTAAGTAATAAAACGTACGACCTACTTTCGCATGCCACTGCTGCTTTAGTAACTAGCGGTACTGCAACTTTAGAAACTGCTTTATTTAAAGTTCCGCAGGTGGTTTGTTATAGAGCTAATTGGATTTCTTATCAAATAGCAAAACGTATAATTACATTAGAGTATATTTCTTTGGTAAATTTAATTATGAAAAAAGAAGTAGTTAAAGAACTTATACAGGATAACTTAACTACTAAAAATTTAAAAGAAGAATTACTAAAAATTTTAAAAGGAAGTTATAGAGAGGACCAAATTAAGGCATACATACAATTAGAAAGTATGCTTGGTGGTGGTGGCGCTAGTTTAAAAGCTGCCACTTTACTAATAGAAAATAACTAACTTTATACATATATTTTTATTCATGTATCGTAAAGCCTCTATTATTTTTCTACTTGTATTACTTGGAAGTTGCGGTACCTCTAAAAAGAGAACAACCACTAAAAGTAAAACCTATAAAGTTTCTGTTGCCCCAGACCCAAAACCAACTACTCCTATACCGAATAAGGTTCCTGCTAAAAAAGTAGCAAAAGAAAATTCTAAAGTAGATGCTATTATAAATACTGCTCTTACTTTTTCTGGTGTACGGTATAAGTTTGGAGGCACTACTAAAAAAGGAATGGATTGCTCTGGCTTACTTTATGTTTCTTTTGCAGCACATGATATTACATTACCTAGGGTTTCGTACAATATGGCAAATGAAGGTAGACGTGTTAAAATTAAAGATGTTGTTAAAGGCGATTTATTATTTTTTAAAACCAGTAAAAAAGGTAAAAGAATAAACCATGTTGGTATGGTGGTTTCTATAGATAACGATGAAATAAAGTTTATACACGCCTCTAGCTCTAGAGGAGTTACTGTTTCTTCTTTAAGAGAAGGGTTTTGGAATTACGCCTTTGTAAAAGCTACCAGAATATTATAATATTTTTTGATGGATTCTCCCTCGTTTTGGGTGCCCTAGACTTTTAATAAACAACACATTACCTATATAATTATTGAAATACGGTATTTTAGAAGCATAACACTTTTTTATGCAGCTTTTAAAATTTGCGTCTATAAAACTTACCCTATTATTAGTTGTAGGAATACTTATAGGAACCTATACAAAAGTTACCATTAATAGCTGTTTTATTTTTACTGGTATTTTTTTACTTGGCTTAGGAGTTTCTTTTTTTACTATAAAAACAGAAATAAAGAGTTTTCTTTTTAACTTTTTTATGGTTAGTACAACCATAAGCTTAGGCCTATTAACAAGTGCTCTTAATACCCCCTTAAATTACAATTCGCACTATAGCTATGCTAAAAAAAATTCTACGGGAATTTATACTCTGAAAATTACCGAAGTTTTAAAACCAAATACCTATAGCCAAAAGTATATTGCTAAAGTAAAAGCTATAAACAACACAAATTATTCTGGTAAAATTCTAGTATATATTAGTAAAGACTCTACCGACTTTACTTTAAGTATTGATGATGAAATAAGAACAGCAGCTTTATTAAATAAAATACAACCATCGGTAAACCCGTACCAGTTTAATTACAAAAAGTATATGCATTATTTAGGGGTTTACGATCAAATAAATATTTCTACAAAAGAGATTATTATTCTCAAAAATAGGAGCACTACGCTTTATGGTTTTTCCTCTAGAATAAGAAACCTTATAATTAAAAAATTGAAAAAAGCTCCTTTTGGAAAAAATGAATTTGCGGTTATAGAAGCTCTTTTATTAGGGCAACGCCAAGATATTTCTAAAACCACCTATGATAACTATAAAAAAGCCGGAGCGGTTCATATTTTAGCTGTGTCTGGTTTACATATTGGTATTTTATTACTTATTCTAGAGTTTCTATTACAATTTTTAACCTATTTACCTTATGGCAGAAAAATAAAATTAGGAGTGTTAGTTATACTCTTATGGGCTTTTGCTCTGTTATCAGGTTTTAGTGCTTCGGTAATTAGAGCAACTACCATGTTTACTTTTATTGCTTATGCTTTATACTTAAATAGACCTAGTAATACGTTTAATATTCTTGCTTTGTCTATGGGCTTTATTTTATTATTTATTAACCCCAATTTATTATATCAGGTAGGTTTTCAAATGAGCTATGCTGCTGTTTTTGCTATTGCCTGGATTTTTCCTAAACTGCAGCGTTTTTGGTTTCCTAAAAATATAATAGTAAATAAAATTTGGCAATTACTTGCTGTTAGTATTGCCGCACAGGTTGGTGTACTTCCTATTTCTCTTTTTTATTTTCATCAATTTCCTAGTTTGTTCTTTATTTCTAACCTTCTTATTATTCCTTTTTTAGGAGTTATTTTGGGGCTTGGTATATTTGTTATTGTCTTGGTATTTTTTAATTGCTTACCAAATAGTATTGCCCTATTTTATAATACTATAATTTATTGCATGAATTATATTGTTGGGTGGGTGGCCAAACAAGAAGTCTTTATATTTTCTAACATACCATTTAACCAATTACAACTTTTTCTTAGCTATGGTATTCTAATTTTATTTGTTACCATGCTGAGTAAAACTACCTTTAAAAAGGTATGTTATTTTTTAGTAAGTATAGTCTTCTGGCAAGTGTTTTACTTATACCAAAACAATATTCTACAAAGGGAAGAAAACACTTGGATTTTACATGAAAGTAGAAACTCGGTTATTTACCATCAAAATGGAAAAAAATTACATGTTATTTCTTCTAAAAAAGAATTAAATACTGCTACTTTAACTAACTACAAAATGGAAAAAAGAATAGATACTGTACTACATAGCACTCTATTAAATTCTTATGTATACAATAGTTTAAATTTAAAAATAATTGATTCTACTGGTATTTATCTGCCATCAAAAAAGTCTGCAATTTATTTACTAACAAACTCTCCTAAAATAAATATAGACAGGTTTTTAGATACTACTCAGCCAACAAAAATTATTGCAGATGGTAGTAATTACAAAAGTTATATTTATAGATGGAAAGCTACTTGTGATAAAAGAAAAATCCCTTTTCACTATACTGGTGAAAAGGGAGCTTATTGTTTAAAATAAATTAGGAAATATCCTCTTTATTTAATTCTATTGCAGTTGTACTTCTTTATCTTCTGCTCCATGAGTAAGCCTTTTTAAAGGCTTCATTATTAATATTACTAAAATTCCAAAAGCAACGGCAAAAATAAAGAGCCCGCCAAAAATATTTAATTCTCCTGCTTTAGAAGAGCTTTCTCCTATTACTCCTGCTACTTTATTACCTAATCCTGTTGCTGCCCAATATACCCCCATCATTAATGCCATATAACGTGCAGGTGCTAATTTTGTAAAGAAAGATAACGATACTGGAGACAAACATAACTCTCCTGTGGTATGAAAAAAATAGGCTAAAATTAACCAATACATAGCAGAGCTTCCGTTTGCTTGGTACTCCATAGATGCAAATACCATAAACATAAACCCTAAGCCCATAATAATTACTCCTACTGCCATTTTAAAAAGAGAGCCAGCCTCTTTATTTTTAAACTTTCTTTTTGCCCAAATATTAGCAATTACCACAGCAAATAATATAATAAAACAAGGATTAGCTGCTTGAAACCATGCCGCAGGAACCTCCCAACCAAAAAAATCGCGATTTGTTTTTTGTTCTGCGTACAAATTCATCAAACCTCCCATTTGCTCAAAACATCCCCAAAAAACAATTATAATTAATAAAGACAAAAGCAAAACTATAAACCTGTCTTTTTCTATTTTTCCATTTAAATTTTTATAAATCATCATCATTATACCAGTTACTACAGCTATAAAAGTATATAATGCTGTATAACCCCAGCTGTCAGCGCCATCATAATTAAATCCGGCATAAACAGCATAAACAATAATTGCAATTACAAGTGCTAAATGTTTAGGTGCCTTAAAAAGCTGCCCTAGAAGTTGTCCTATACTAATGTCTTCAGACTTTTCTTCTTCCGTTGGCGCATTACCTACATGCACCAAGTATCGTTGCCCGTATAAATATACTATTAACCCTAAAAACATTCCTATGCCTGCTAACCCAAAGCCAGCATGCCAACCATATTCTTTTGCTACCAAACCAACAGATAAGGAAGCTAAAAAAGAACCTAAATTAATACCAACATAAAATATACTAAAACCTTTATCTCTACGAATATCATTTTGTGCGTATAAACCTCCTACCATGGTAGATATGTTTGGCTTTAACATACCAACACCAAGAATTACAAAACCTAATCCAGTATAATATGCCCACATAGCATCTATAGCAAGTACCCCATGTCCTATAGTAAGTAAAATAGCCCCAATAGTTACTGCTTTTTTTTGACCAATATACCTATCTGCAATGAACCCTCCTGGAATACTCATTATGTATACCAACATGGTATACCAACCATATAGAGCTAAAGCTTCATTTTCTAACCAGCCAAAACCACTTTGTCCATTGGCTTGCATAGTTTGTGCAGTCATGTATAATACCAATAAAGCACGCATACCATAGTAAGAAAAACGTTCCCAAGTTTCCGTAAAAAATAAAACATATAAGCCTACAGGATGTCCAAAAAGCTCTTTCTGATGTGGTTGTTTATTAGTATCTGACATATATTAATTAGTTAATTTATACTTATTATCGGGGGGGGGGGTTATATAGCTTATCCTTTAACCTTAATTGATGTTTTAATAGGCTTTTCTTTTTTAGTAGCTCTTGGTTTATCTCTTAAATTCTTATTCCAAAAATTAGTCATTTTATTATACAAATGTATTCTTGTGTTACCACCGTATATACCATGATTTTTATCTGGGTACACAGACCATTCAAACTGCTTATTGGCTTGTATTAATGCTTCTGCCATACGCATGGTATTTTGCAAATGCACATTGTCATCTCCTGAACCATGTACTAATAAATAATCTCCTTTTAATCTTTCTGGGTAATTTAATGGAGAGTTTTCATCGTAGCCACTTGCATTTTCTTGTGGTGTTTGCATATAGCGCTCTGTATAAATAGTATCATAAAAACGCCATGATGTTACTGGTGCAACTGCTATTGCAGTTTCAAAAACATCATTCCCTTTTAAGATACAGTTGGTAGACATAAAGCCTCCGTAACTCCAGCCCCAAATACCCGTTCTATTTTCATCTATATAAGGTAATTCGCTTAATTTTTCTGCCGCAGCTATTTGATCTTGCACTTCAAATTTTCCTAGTTCTTTTTGAGTAACTTTTTTAAAATCTCTTCCTTTATAACCAGTTCCTCTACCATCTACACAAACAACAACATACCCTTCTGAAACTAATTTTTGGTGCCAATAATCATTTGCTCTCATCCAACTATTTGAAACATTTTGAGAACCTGGCCCACTATATTGATACATAATCATAGGGTATTGTTTAGTTGCATCAAAATCTAATGGTTTTATCATATACATATTAAGGTCATTCCCATTAATAGCAATAGTAGAAAACTCTTTTGAACTTAACTTATAATTTTTTAATTTGTTTAAAAGCGCCGTATTATCTTTTATATCTTTTAATTTTTCTCCACTTAATGCATTGTGCAATGTATACTTTGGAGGCGTTGTAGCACTAGAATAAGTGTTTATGTAATAGGTGAAATTTGCACTAAAATCTCCTGAATTATTACCCTCTAATGCCGATAATTCTTTTTTATCACTTCCGCTACTATCTACACTATATATACCACGATTTATTGATCCGTTTTCTGTAGATTGATAGTAAACTCTATCCTCATTTTGGTCATAACCATAATAATTTGTTACTTCCCAATTTCCTTTTGTTATTTGGTTAATTAATTTACCAGAGTCGTTATAAAGGTAAATATGGTTCCATCCATCTTTTTCACTTGTCCAAATAAAACTATCATCAGCTAAAAAGGTAAGATCATCTTTAATATCTATATACGCAGCATCTGTTTCTTCTAATAAAACTTCAGCTACATTTTTTTTAGCATTAACAGCTAGTAATTGTAATTTGTTTTGATGGCGATTTAAGGTTTGTACACTTAGGTAATTTGCGTTATTCATCCATTTAATACGTGGTATATAGTACGGATTATTAAGATTTACCTTTGTTATATTATTAGATTTAACATCAAACATGTGCAAAGAAACTGTAGCATTAGTCTCTCCTGCTTTTGGATATTTAAACACTTCTTGACTTTGGTATAAGGCAGAGCCATATACATCCATAGAAAACTCTGGTACATTACTCTCATCAAAACGAAGAAAAGCAATTTTAGAACCATCGGCATTCCATTCAAAAGCTCTTACAAAGGCAAATTCTTCTTCATAAACCCAATCTGTTATACCATTAATAATCTTATTTTTCTCGCCATCTGTAGTTATTTGTGTAGTGGTATTTGATGCAATATCTAACAGAAAAATGTTATTGTCTTTTACATAAGCAACTTGTTTACCATTAGGAGATAAAGATGGTTCTTGTATTTTATAATCTGCAATTTTTATAATTTTCTTGCTAGCAATATCATAAATAAAATAAATCCCTAAAGCAGAATGTCTGTAAATTGACTCTAAATCTGTAGCTAAAATAATTTTAGATTCATCTGCACTAAACTCATATGATGTAAAATAGGCTACATCTTTTAAATCTGTAGACGAAACTATTGTCTCTACTTTTTCTAAAGTATTATAATCATACGTATCTATTGAAGTAGATCTTGTGTTACGGTCAAAATTAAGTACGGTATACTGTTTTCCATTTTTTAAAGAACGAAGTACATCCATACCTTCTGTTCTAAATTCCCCCTGATAAATTTCTTCTACAGTTATAGTTTTATTTTGTGCTACTATTAGTTGTAAAAAACCAACTACAAAAAGGGTGAAAATGTAAGATTTCTTCATGAATATTTCTATTTTGTTAAATCTATCAAGTTTACTAATAATTTTACTAAAAATGGCATTTTAGAGAAAAAATGTGTCTAAAAAAAAGGTTAAAAAAGGGTTCTATAAATTTCCGCCTACCTATTCGCATAATCCTTATATTTACCAGTGTTTTAATAGTTTTTTTACAACTACATTTAAATTGAAATAAAGATACTTATGATTGAGCCTATTTCAGGTTTTTCTAAGCTTACAAAAGCAGAAAAAATAGACTGGATTGCAACAAAATATACCCAGCACCCAAAAGCTACCAAAAAAATACTTTCTAAGTATTGGAATACGGATACTCAGCTACAAAAACTACATGACGAGTTTATAGAAAATACCATATCTAACTTTTATTTACCATTAGGAGTTGCTCCTAATTTTTTAATAAATAACAGGTTATTATCTATACCAATGGTTATTGAAGAAAGTTCTGTTGTTGCTGCTGCCAGTAAAGCTGCAAAATTTTGGTTAGATCGTGGTGGTTTTAAAACAACTATTATTGGTACAGAAAAAATAGGTCAGGTACATTTTATGTATACTGGTGACGATAGTAAATTACAAAAATTCTTTACTTACGTACACCCTATACTGCTTTCCGACTCTGCTTCTTTAACTAAGAATATGAAAAAAAGAGGCGGTGGAATTTCTACTATAGAATTAAAAAATAAAACTGAACATTTAAAAAACTACTACCAACTACATTGCACCTTTGAAACAATGGATGCAATGGGAGCAAATTTTATAAATAGTTGCCTAGAACAATTTGCAACCACCTTAAAAAGAGAAGCACAAAAATTTGAATTATTTTCTACGGAGGAAAAAAATATAGAAGTAGTAATGAGTATACTTTCTAATTACACTCCTAATTGCCTAGTAAAAGCAGAAGTAAGTTGCCCTGTAAACGATTTAAAATTAAGCAAAAATATAGATGCTAAAGATTTTGCTAATAAAATGGTACAAGCAGTTGCTATTGCAAAAGTAGAAACCTATAGAGCCGTTACACATAACAAAGGTATTATGAACGGGGTAGATGCAGTTGTTTTAGCAACCGGAAACGATTTTAGAGCTATAGAGGCAGGTGTACATGCTTATGCTGCAAAAGACGGAACTTATACTAGCTTAACACATGCCACTATAGAAAATAATATTTTTAAATTTTGGATAGAAATACCGCTTGCCTTAGGTACCATTGGTGGTCTAACTAATTTACACCCTTTAGTAAAATTAGCTTTTGAAATACTACAAAAACCAAACGCCAAAGAACTTATGCAAATTGTTGCTGTAGCTGGTTTAGCTCAAAACTTTGGTGCTATAAGCTCTTTAGTTACTACAGGAATACAAGAAGGACACATGAAAATGCACCTTCTTAATATTCTAAACCAACTAGGTGCAACAGAAACTGAAAAAGAAGCTATAATTAATCATTTTAAAAATAATACCGTTTCTCATAGTGCTGTTATAGATGCTTATGAAAAACTTAAAAAATAATAAATGAACTCTACTTTTTATAGCAATGGAAAGTTATTATTAACCGGAGAATACGGTGTTTTAGATGGTGCCTTAAGCTTGGCTATACCAACTAAATACGGACAATTATTAAGTATTAAAAAAAATAATGCTCCAAAAATTATATGGTCTAGTTTAGATGAAAAAAATAAGGTATGGTTTACCTCTACTTTTTTAATTAAAAATACTGTTTCTAATGAGGTATTTATAGAAATAGAAAATAAAAGTACTTTAAGTAAAGAAGACTTACATACGGCAGAAACCCTAGTTATTATATTAACTGAAGCGCAAAAACTTAATTCTTTTCTTTCTACTACTAATGGGTATATTGTAGAAACTAAACTTACGTTTCCTAGAAATTGGGGTTTGGGGTCATCATCTACATTAATAAATAATATTGCTAATTGGGCTAACGTAGATGCCTATACACTATTATGGAATGCATTTTCTGGAAGTGCATATGATATTGCTTGTGCAAAACACAATTACCCTATTACTTATAAATTAAATAAAGGAGAACCAGAGGTTAAAAAAATAGTTTTTGACCCTCCATTTAAAGACAAACTATATTTTGTTTACTTAAACGAAAAACAAAATAGCCGTGAAGGAATTGCAACATACAAGTCTATTGCAACTAAAAAAACAGATTTAATTAATACTCTTTCTAAAATTACCCAACAAATACTTAACGTGAAAACTATAGAAGAGTTTAACGCACTAATTATAAAGCACGAAACTCTGCTATCTAACTTCTTACAAATACCAACACAAAAAAATGCTCTTTTCCCAGATTTTGAAGGTTGTATTAAAAGCTTAGGAGCTTGGGGAGGTGATTTTATTTTAGCAACAGGAACACCAAGACAAATGCGTTATTTTAAACGAAAAGGATATTTAACTCTAATACCCTATAAAGATATGGTACTATAAAAAAAGCCTTCCGAAATTGGAAGGCTTTTTTTATACTCTATTTTTAAGTTACATTTTAATAAAATGTAGCTCTATTATCTTTAATTTCTGCTCCTTCTTTTAATGCATTATAAACTTCTGTTGTTACTTTAGCCCCATTAGAGTTTTTAAGCGAATTTGCATAGGTACTATAGTTATCTAATTTTATAGCGTCTGTCTTTTTAGTAACCGTAACAATAAATACTCCTGTATTACCTTCAATTAATTCAGAAGTTTCGTTTTCTTTTAAACCAAAAGCATTACCAACTACTACCGGCTCATTACCAGCGCCAGGAATTGTAGGAGATTTTACTGTTAATGCAGATGCTGTAGCTACAGAAACATTATTATCTTTTGCAAAAGCATCTAAGCCTTTACCGCTGTTTGCGCTAATAATTTGCGCTGCTTTTCTTTGTTTACGTAAAATAGGTAATACTGATGCTGATGCATCTTCTGGAGACATAAGACCCTTTTTATATTCTGCAGTTAATTGTGCTATTACATAACCATTATTAACATTAAACCTTTTAATATCTCCTATATCAGAATCCTCGTTAAATGCCCATTGCACTATATTACGTTGTGTTCCTAAGCCTGGTAAGTTTTCATCCATAGCTTTTATTTTATTTACCGGACGCACAGTATATTCATTCTCTTTTGCTAAATCTACAAAAGCTTTTGAACCTTCTATAGATTCCATTTCAAACTTAGTCGCATCTGTAAATAATTTATTTATAGTTTCTTCAGATGGTAGTATTTCTCTTGTAATAGTTGCTATTTGATAAATGTCTTGTTTATCATCTATCTTAATAACATGGTATCCAAAATCTGTTTCTACTAAGCCTATAGAACCCACTTTATTACCAAAAGCAAAATCGTTAAATTTAGGAACCATAGTTCCTCTTTGGAAATATCCTAAATCTCCTCCATTAGCAGCAGATGGCCCATCAGAATTATCTCTAGCTAGTTGTACAAATACCGTTTCTTTCTTTTTAGCTTCTTTTAAAAGCTCTTTTGCTTTCTTTTCTGCTTCTTCTTTTGTTCTTTTTACTTCAGGTTTAGCTCTTGTTGCTCCTTCATACGCAATTAATATATGGCTTGCTTTTACAGAACCATTAGCCTTTTTAGCAACCATTTTAGATAACTTATAAAAATTTCCATCTTTATAAGGACCATATATATTTCCAACACCTAATGTTGCCAAGGTATCTGCAAATAAAGCTGGCAACTGTTTTTTGTCTTTATAAATAGTATCAAACTTAGTGTCTGAATTTCTATCTAAAAATGCAGTTACATTTTTTGTGTTTCTAAAACCTAAAATAGTATCGTTTCTATCTGTTTGAGAATTATACTCTACTGTATTGTCTAATAATTTAGTAATCTTTTCTTTTACTGCTGATACATCTTCTGTAGAGGCTTTTTCTTCAAAATATACAAATTGTATATCTCTAGCATCTTCTTGCTCATAATCTTCTTTATGTGCACTAACATATGCAGATATATCACTTTTAGAAACAGATATTGTACTATCTGCTATAGAACTATAAGGAACTCTAGCGTATTTAATATCTACTTTATCATTAGCTAATTTGTAATCTAACTCTCCTTCTTTTAAAGTTGCTCCTACACCAGCCTTTATTAAATTAAAATACGTTTGCTCTTTTGCTAATTGTATAATTGTTTTTTCAGTTTCTAACCAAGCTTCGTATTGTGCTGGGTTATTAGACTTCCAATCTGCAATTGTGTTTTTAAATCGGTTAGGATCAAAAATGCCATTTTCATTTTGAAATTCTGGATTTTGAGCATAACCAGTTGTTTTTAGGAAATCTATAATTTGATCTTGCTCTACTCCTATTCCTAGATCATTAAATTGTTCTTCTAAAATTGTACTTCTAAGTTCTTGATCCCAAACTTGGTTTACAAGTTGCAAAGAGGATGTTGTTGGCCCTACTCTTCTAGAAGCTGCCTCTACTTTAGACCTAAATGCGTCTATAGAAACTTCATTGCCATTTATCTCTGCAACAGCAGAACCTACTTTACCTCCGCCAAAGTTACTACTGGTAAAAACCCCAGAAATTACAAATGCGAATAATGCTAACCCAATAATTAGGATTAATATGGTTGTTCTCTTTCTTATATTCTCTAAAATTGCCATTGTTTGGAATAATTAAAATCAGTTGGCGAAATTACCATTTTTAATTGAAATAATAAAACCTAAAAAATACCTTGTATTACAGAATACAAGTTCTAGTCTTGTTCTTGAATTTTAAGCGCTACTAAATCTATTTTTGTATTGGAAACCTCTAGTATTGTAAATTTAAAATTATCTATTTCTATTTCGGAATCTTGTTCCGGAATCTCTCCTGTGTTATATACAATAAACCCCCCTAAAGTTTCATATTCGTCACTTTCTGGAAGTTCTACATTATAATTTTCATTTATATAATCTACATCTAATCTAGCGGAGAATAAAAAATTAGTCTCGTCTATTTTTTCTTCTCTTAAATCTGTAGAATCATGCTCATCTTCTATTTCTCCAAAAAGTTCTTCTACAATATCTTCTACCGTTATTATACCTGATGTTCCACCATATTCATCTAATACTACAGCTATACTTTTTCTTTTTTTAGTAAGTATTTTTAGTATATCATGTATTAGAATAGTTTCTGGAACAAGTTGCACTGGAAGTAGTATGCTTTTTAAAGTTTTTGGTTTTTTAAATAGCTCGTAAGAATGTACATAACCTATTATATTATCTATAGTTTCTTTATATATTAAAATTTTAGAATAGCCAGTTTCTGAAAATAATTTTGCCAAATTTTTAGGCGATTCTTCCAACTCTACCGCTGTAATTTCTGTTCTAGGAATCATAACTTCTCTAGCTTTAACAGCTGTAAACTCTAGTGCATTTTGAAAAATTTGAATTTCAGAATCTACTTCGTCATTTGCCTCTACAGTTTCCATTTGCTCTGTAATATAGTCTCCTAATTCCATTTTACTAAATGCTAACTGCA
The DNA here is from genome assembly GCA_947504045.1 of uncultured Maribacter sp. Classification (GTDB taxonomy): domain Bacteria; phylum Bacteroidota; class Bacteroidia; order Flavobacteriales; family Flavobacteriaceae; genus Maribacter_B. The sequence continues at coordinate 1,331,495 of CANNFY010000001.1, read as the reverse complement.
CTTGATCCCCATCTGTTTTAAAAAAAGTTTTTAAAATAAAATCGGAAACCTTTAAAACAAAATCAGAAATTAAAGAGAATAGTATGTAAAAAATATAAGCCGGAAAGGCTAGTACTTTTAATAAGGTATTAGAATATATTTGAAATAGAACTTTTGGTAAAAACTCTGCTGTTACTAATATTACCAGAGTAGATATTAATGTTTGTGTAAACAAACTAAAATCTGTTCTTAAAATATCTAAAAAACCAAAGGTTGATGGTGGCATTTCATTAAACCACTTCATAAGTAATTTACCCATGAACAACCCATATACTACTAATGCTATATTGTTTCCAATTAGCATTGTGGCAATAAATTTAGATGGTTTTTTGGTTAATCTCGTAAGTATTTTTGCTAAAAAGCCTTCTTGTTTTTTTTCAATTTCGATATGAATCTTATTGGCAGAAATAAAGGCAATTTCCATTCCTGAAAAAAAAGCAGAAAATAAAAGCGAAATTAGTATTACAGACGTTTCCAAAATAGTTATTGGTTATCGTTTTTTCTTTGTTCAAATTTCTTACGGTAGTTTCTTCTAAAAAAGAACATTCCTAATGACACTACAGCAAAAAAGATAAATAGATAAGCACTACTCTTATCTATACTCCAATCTGTAAACACTCTATAAACAGAGAAAAGACACACTATTAAATATAAATACTCTGTATATCTTAAAATCTTAATCATTTTTTTCTTCTTTTTCTTCTTTGATAAGCATTAAACCATATGTTTTATTGGCTTTAAGAAAACTTAAATCTTTATTAAAATCCATTCCTTCTCCATCCATTACTGTACCGTCTTCTGGATTTGTAAATTTAAATTTTTCTTGGGTAAATATCCACTCATTAGTTTGATCCCAATATAATTGAGGGGTTGTTAATATTTTACCGTCATGACTTTTTATAACTACATTGCCTTGTAAATCTATTACATTAGTTGCACTATAAATTATACCATAGTCTGCTGTAATTGTGCTTTTCTTATTATTATCATCAAAAAAATCTACATGAACTCCGTTCGGAAACGTTCTATGCGGAAAATTTAGATTATCATAATCCTCGCTTAAAGAACTGGTTAATATTGCTAGTACTTTTGACGCCTTTTTATCCTCTTTACCTAATTTTTCTTTGGTTTCTGTGTAAGTAAGTACAAAATTTTCGGCAACACCTTGAGGAAATATAATAGGTTTTGCTTCTTCTCCTACTCTTTTATAATTGTCTTTACAGGACAAAAAAAGCATTGCCATGGAAAATACCATAGCAATGCCTTTTAAGTTATCTGTATTTTTTTTAAACATCTTACAAGTTAGGTACTTTTACGCTACCACCTGCCCAACAGTTAAAAGTAACTGTTTGACCTGCTTTACCAGCTGTAAAAATCATTTCTTTTGTAGGCGCTTTTGCAGAATAACTAGCTGCAGATTGGTTTGCTCTACCACTTAAAGATGGATCTACTCTACCTGCTTTTCTTGCCATTTCTGCTGCTTTCCAATATATAGCTCTTTTTTCAAAAGAAGTTCCTCCACAAGCATTAGCACTACTAGCGTATAAACTTGCTATTAATAAGTATGCTTTACCGTTAGAAGAGTTAGCTGATATTGCTTTTTGTGCATAACTTCTAGCTGTAGATTTACTGCCTCCTTTTTTATAGATTGTAGCTATCTTGTACAATAAGTTAGATTTTTTATATGGATCTGCTTCTAACTCACCTGCTTTATTAAAATCTGATATTGCTCCATTTTTATCTCCAGATTTAAGCTTTAACATACCACCATACATATAAGCATCTGCAGAAGGATCTAATTTTAATTGCTCATCAAATAATTTTTTGAACATTGGGTCTTCAGTACACTCTTTACTAAACATTCTTCCAACTGCTCTTTTTACCCACTTAACATCTCCTTTTTTCTCTTCAAAGTTTTTCTCGTATAAAGGTATTAAGTTACCACAATCTGCTAGAGCTCCTAATTTAGAGTCTATACTACCTGCAATTTTACCAAAAGACTCCGAGTTTGTTGTAGCATACTTTAATCTCTTCTTTTCTTTAGAGGTTAATGTGCCATCTTCTTCTTTAGGCAAAAGCTTTGTAATCATGTTAGTTAACTTAAGATTTTCTTCTTCTATCTTCTCATTAACATCATCATAAACATCAAAAACTTCTTGAAGATCTTTAGAACCAGCATTATGTAAATCTACTAAGCTAGAAAAATATAAGTATAATGCTTTTGGGTTTTTAAAATTAGCTCTGTCTTTAGTAAAAGCATCACCTAACATAGAATAAACCTCTGCATCATTCGTCATTTTGTTATCATACTTTAATAACACTTTGTCTATAGCTACTGAAGCTATTGTTGCTTTTTTAGGAAAGTGCTTTAAACTAGCATCATATAAACCTAATAAATCTGTAATTAAGGCATCTTTATCTGCTCCAGAAGATTTTTTAATTTTGTCTTTTAATATTCTTTCTCCATAAGCAAAGTTTGCCCAGTTTAATGCAGGACAATTATCATAAACCATTTTCCATGGTGTATAAGCTGCTTCGTAATTTTTAACTTTAGCATGCTCAACATATATAGATAAGTTGGTCATACATTCTGGATTTTGAGCTTGCGCATTGCTTACTCCTATTGTTCCTAAAAACAATATTGCTGCGAAGTAAAGTTTCGTTTTCATATTTCTTTTTTTAAAGTGGTTAATGTACTATTTTTTAATTAATTTTTCTTTTTTGGAACCATAAATCATTTAATGATAACCCAATATTTATTTTAAAGTATTTTTCTTCTATTAAATCGGCAGTAGTTGTTCCTCTTCTACCCAATTCAAAACCTAGGTTAATATTAGAAAAACTTCGTCCTAGTGGTAAGCCAAGTCCAAAAGTTATGCCAAAATCTTTAATCTCTTTATTATTTACTATCATTCCAGAGTTATCTAAACGCATACCAGCTCTATAAGTAACTCTTTTTAAGTAACTTGTAAATGAAGAATGTTCTGGTATGTAAAAACCTCCTAAAGAAAAATTAGAAGCATCTCCATACGTTATATTTGTTGCCCCAAGAAAATCATTAGAAAAAGAATCTAGCGACTGAAAAGTATATTCCGCTCCTAAAAACCATTTTTTCTCTTCTCCATAACCCAACCCTAAAGTAGTTGCTGGTGCAATTTTAAATTCAGTATTATTTAAATTTTGCGCTGCTAAATCTACTTGCTTTAGCTCTATATTAACCCCATTATCTGAAGAAAAAGAACCAATTTCTTGGCTGTTTTTTGAAGATAAATTTCCTTGTGTTTTTATTCTAACCGAAGAATAAAGCGTGTGCTTTTCTGTTATTTTAGGAGTGTAATTTAATGCTAAGTTAAAATCTATACCTTCTATTTGAGACTCTCTACGATCAAAAGTTCCAAATTGAATACCTTCCACTACCTGTACTCTACTACTGTTTATAGTTCCGAAATTAAAATTAGCTGTTGCGCCAAAACTTAAATCTTTTATAAACTCATACCCTACAGAAAAATAAACTTTATTTAAACCACCACCTCCGGTGTAAACATTTTCCGTTAGCCCATCGCTAGTTGTTATATTTTGCTCAATATTATAACCAGAAGAGGTATAAGGCATTAATCCAAAACCTATACCTAAGCCTTTACCTAGGCTAAAACCAAGTGCTAAATAATCTAAATTAGTTAATGCTGTTTTTTCTTCCTCAGTAAAACTTGAAAGTGTTACTCTATTATGAGAAATACCTGCTGTATATACTGTTAAACCAACTTTATTATTCTGAGAAATACCTAATTTACTATATGCCGCTGGGTTTGTAAGATTTACATGAATACTATCTGCATAGACTCCTAAGCCTCCCATCATCTGGTTTTCTACAGTACTTGTAGTTCTTAACTCTCCTATTCCAAAGTAAGAATATGGAGAAACGGATCCTTCTTGTGCGTATATACCAGCCGAAGCTATACACATTATTGCAATTACAATTTTTTTAATCATCTAGTGCTTGTTGTATTCCAACAAATAGTTTAGTCCCTTTAGCAGGAATTTGGAATCCGCAAATATGGTATTTTTTAATCGTTTTGACAAAAAATGAGTATCTCCTCCTGTTAAAATAACTGTTAAATCTTCAAATTTACTTTGATATTGTCCAATTATTCCTTCGATTTCTACAAAAACCCCATTAATTACTCCGCTATGAATACTTGTTTTTGTAGAATTTCCTATAAAAAATTCTGTATCCTCTTTTTCTAATAATGGCAATTTTGCCGTTAATTTATGTAAAGCCTCATACCTCATTGTTATTCCTGGAGAAATTGCCCCTCCTAAATAATCACCTTTACTTGATACAAAATCATACGTAATGCAGGTACCAGCATCAATAACTAACACATTTTTTTTAGGATACAACACAACTGCTGCCATTGCCAATGCAATACGATCTACTCCCAATGTAGTAGGCGTAGCATATTTATTATTAAAAGCCGTTTTAGAACCAGATGTTAATTTATGTAGTTGTGTGTGTTTTGACAACTTGTCTAAAACATTAGTTGTTAAGTTTCCTACAGAAGAAACTATACTTTTATTAATATTCGGATAATTTTTAAAAATATTTTCAATTTCATCCATTAATAAGTTTAACTCTACAGAAGACACATACAGCATGCTATCTTCCTCGAAAACAGCAAGTTTTATATAGGTATTTCCTACATCTACAATTAAATTCATGTTACAAAGATTAAGAAATATAAAAAAACAATCGTCTTTTTTTCAATTTTTTGTTTGTATATAATAAATTTGAGCATATATTTGCAGCCGCTTAACGGCATGGTGCCTTAGCTCAGTTGGTAGAGCAATGGACTGAAAATCCATGTGTCCCTGGTTCGATTCCTGGAGGCACCACAATAAATCCTTACTCCTATCGAGTAGGGATTTTTTTGTATGCATTAATTCCACTATTTTTCTTTAAAAGCTTAGCTGCCTTTTCTTAAATTTACTTCGTATAAAAATTAATTCAACATTTGTAAAATAGTATATTTGTTACCCTCACATAAATTACATGCTATGCGAAACACATTGTGTTTTTTACTTTTCTTTTTTTTTCTAATTAATCTACAATCACAATCTAAGCTAGATAAAGCACTAAAAAGTTACAATAAAGAAACAGTTCCGTACATACAAGTAAACAACTTGGTTTCTAACGATAGCGTTGTATTATTAGACAGCAGAGAAGAAGCCGAATTTAATATAAGTCATTTAAAAAATGCCATATGGGTTGGCTATAAAAATTTTGATGAAAAAATTGTTACCAACAAAATAACAAACAAAGACACTCCTATTGTTGTTTATTGCTCTATTGGTGTTCGATCAGAAGACATTGGAGAAGCTTTACAAAAAATGGGTTATACTAATGTAAAAAATTTATATGGTGGTATTTTTGAATGGAAAAACCAAAACCAACCTGTTTACAACCAAAAAAAACAAGAAACCGAAGAAGTACATGCCTACAATAAACATTGGGGTAAACTTTTAAAAAAAGGGGTTAAAATATATAATTAAAAACAAGTCTTACTAACTAAATGGGTGTACTATATACAAACAAAAACAAAGCAGATGAAAAACTCGTTAGTTTTGAACTCGCAAATTCTAAAAACTTACTTTTAATATTTACTAGAAACCCTGAATTAGGAAAATGCAAAACACGTTTAGCTGCAACTGTAGGAAAACAATCTGCCTTAAATATTTATAAGTTTTTATTACAACACACCGCAAACTTTACTAAAAACATTTACGCAACCAAACAAGTTCTTTACTCTGAAGAAATATGGGATAACGACACTTGGGACAATACCATATACGACAAAAAACTACAGCATGGCAACGATTTAGGCGAGCGTATGTTTAATGCCTTTGCAGATGGTTTTAATGCCGGTTACGAACGCATTATTGTTATTGGCAGTGATATGTATGACCTATCTCATGAAGATCTAGAAAATGCTTTTATAGCCCTAAATACTAACAACTATGTAATTGGACCTGCAACAGATGGTGGCTACTATCTTTTAGGCATGAAAACCATTACTCCTTCCCTTTTTAAAAATAAAGATTGGGGTAAAGAAACTGTTTTAGATGACACTTTAAACGATTTAAAAAACACAAAAACACATATACTAAAGGCAAAAAATGATGTGGATCTTTATGAAGATATTAAAGACATTGATGCCTTTAAACCTTTTATTAAAAACATATGAATCTTACAAAAAAACAACTGCAAGAATCTGTATCATTCCTAAAAAAAAAGGGATTTAAAAACCCTGAAATAGGAATAGTTTTAGGAACTGGTTTAGGAAAATTAGTAGACGAAATAGAAAACCCTATAACTGCACATTATAACCACATTCCTTTTTTTCCGCTAGCAACAGTAGAATTTCATACTGGAAAATTAATTTACGGAACAATAGAAAACAAAAAAGTAATAGTTATGCAAGGTAGGTTTCATTTATATGAAGGCTACGACTTTATGGACATTACCTACCCTATTAGAGTAATGCACCAATTAGGCATTAAAAGTCTTTTTGTTTCCAATGCTGCAGGGGCAATAAATCTAAATTATAAAAAAGGAGATTTAATGCTAATAGAAGACCATATAAATTTACAAGGTGGTTCACCTCTAGCTTTTAAAAATGTTGCCGAGTTTGGAGAGCGGTTTGTAGATATGCTAGAACCATATTCATTACCCATGCGACAAAAACTTATTGCAATAGCAGACAAAGCAGAAATTCCTTTAAAAAGAGGAGTATACACCTCTGTTGTTGGCCCACAATTAGAAACTAAAGCAGAATACCGAATGTTAAAAATTATTGGCACAGATGCTGTTGGTATGAGTACTGTACCAGAAGTAATAGTAGCAAATCATTTAAAATTACCAATTGTTGCCATATCTGTTATAACAGATGAATGTGACCCCGATAATTTACAGCCTGTTAACATTAAAGAAATTATAGAGGTTGCAAGCAAAACAGAACCTAAAATGATTCGTTTATTTAAAGACTTAATAAAACAACTATAGTAACCCTAGTCTCTTTACAGCCTTATAGTTACCGTTTATCTAAAAAAGATATGGTCCTGTAAGTTTTTACAAATAACACCTACTATAAAAGAAAAATATTAGATGCGATTAGTTATTTCTTTCATACTATTTACTTTTTATTTTAATACTAGTATAATTAACGGACAAGTAAATAAAACAATACATAGTAGCTGGAACTCATTATTAAAAACCCATGTAGACCACAAAGGCAATGTAGATTATAAAGGGTTTTTAAATGATAAAAAAGCATTAGCAAATTATATAAAAGAATTGGGAGAAAACCCTTTAAAAGAAAATGCTACTAAAAATGAAAAATTGGCATATTATATAAACTTATATAATGCAGCTACTGTAAAACTTATTATAGATAACTACCCAATAAAGAGTATAAAAAAAATAGATAAACCTTGGGATAAGGAATGGATAAAGGTAGGAGACAAAACTATGTCTTTAGGAGATATAGAACATAAAATTCTAAGAAAAATGCAAGAACCTAGAATACATTTTGCAATTAATTGCGCTTCTTATTCTTGCCCAATGCTAAAAAACGAAGCTTTTATTGCTTCAAAAATAAATACCCAATTAGAACAAGCTACTAAAGACTTTATTAACGACCCAAAACGAAATAAAATAAGCGCTTCAGAAGTTCAAGTTTCTCAAATATTTAAATGGTTTAAAAAAGATTTTACAACCAAAGGTAGTATTGTAGATTTTATAAATAACTATACCTCTGTATCGCTTTCTAAAAAAACAACTTTAAAATATTTAGATTATAATTGGAGTTTAAATGAAAAATAGTTCCCCAAATATTTCTATTATTGTTCCTGTTTTAAATGAAGAAAAAAGTATTTCAAAACTATTTTTACATTTAAAAAACACTATATCTAGCTGCAACTATATAAAAGAAGTTATTATAGTAGATGGCGGTAGCACAGACAATTCTATTGCAATTGCTAAAAAAAATGGCGCAACAGTAGTTTCTTCTAAAAAAGGAAGGGCAATACAAATGAACACTGGAGCAAAAATAGCTTCTGGAAGTATTTTATATTTTTTACATATTGATACTTTTCCTCCTATAAATTTTGATGCTTTAATTGTAAATCAATTTCTTAAAAACAATAAAGTAGGTTGTTTTCAAATGCAATTTGACAACGATCACTTACTTTTAAAATTCTTTGCATGGTTTTCTAGAATAAACCACAAAATGTGTCGTGGAGGAGACCAATCTCTCTTTATATCTAAAGAGCTTTTTACAAAACTTAATGGTTATAATGAGTCTTATATTATTTACGAAGACAATGAGTTTATTGGCCGAATTTATAAGGAAAATAAATTTACCGTTTTACCGCAAAAAGTAAAAACTTCTGCAAGAAGGTATGAAGAAATTGGTGTTTACAAGTTGCAATACTACTTTGGTATTATTCATTTTAAAAAATACCTTGGAGCAAGCCCTTATGAGCTACATAAGTATTACAAGAAAAAAGTTGCTTTAAGTTCTTAAAAAAGAAAAATAGACTGCTAAAAACTACTGTCTTTTTTCAAAATCTAAAATTGCACCTTCGCTAATCCATTTTGCAAGAGCCTGTCTATTATCTGGCTCCAAAATTCTTTTTTGGTCTTTCTTATTTCTAATATTACCAATTTCTATAAACGTCATTGCAGGCCAAGTTTTTCTTACTAAGTATAGTTCTGTTCTGTGTTCAAAAGTACCTGAATAAGTTCTGTTTGGTTGGTATTTTTTATATTTTTTTTGAAAGGTCTTATGAATATTCTCTGCTAAATTTTTACCGTTTTTACTTTTTTCATGATGGTAAAAAAACACATCAATATTTTGACCTTTACTTCTACTATCTACATGGGTTACTATTAACCTTTGGTATTGCCCTTTGTGTTTTTTATAAAGATTATTAACAATATCTACTCGTTGTTTTAATCTGGCAACTTGGTTTAACGGAATAACCTTATTTGGGTACGCAACCTCATCGTGGTCTATTTTTAAAATACGCTTATCTCTTATTCCATCATTATTATCTCTAATAATTATATACACAAGTGCCCCATGTGCTATTAACTCTCTTGCTAGCCTTAAAGTTATATCATACGCATATTCATCTTCCGCTATTGGTTTTCCAGAATAAGTTCCCATAGCCCCTGGGTCTGGCCCACCATGACCTGAGACTAAATAGTAAACTGCATTTTTTAGTTTACTGCTTTTAGGGGTTATTTTTCTATATTTTTTACCAAAAATACTATACCCTTTTCCTTTTTCTGGAGCTACATTTGAAATTGCTTTTTTTGGTGTTTCTAATTTTACTTTCTTTTCTACCTTCGGAATCTTATAGGTGCGCCCTTCATAAACATGAATACTATCTCTAATATTATCTATGTTTAGCGCTACAAAAGCATCAAAAGTTTCGTACGGATTTACCCCTTTTTTTCGCAATAGGGCATATATACCTTCTCCTTTTTCTGCTACAACAGTTTCTAAACTATCTTGAGCCTTTATTGAAAAAGAAGAAATAATAACAATAAGTATTAAAAAGTATTTACTACAAATGGACATATACAAATAGAATTCAAAAATAGTGCCTAATATTAACAGACATCAAATTTATACAACTACTATGTAATTTAAATGTAGAATTAAAAAAAGTACTAACTACTTTTTAACATTAAAAATACTGGCCAATACCAAATACTAAACCACGGGAAGAATTTTTAGTTATTCCGTAACCATAATCTATTCTAAAAATGGCATTAAATATTTTTTTATGAATAAGTCTTAATCCAACACCAGGATAAATACGCACATTTTGATCATCATTAAAATCGCCAAAATCTCCTCCAGGGTTTCTCCAAGTGCCACCATCAACAAAAACGTTACTTTGCAAAACAAACCAATCTTTATCTATAAGCGTGTGCCTATATTCCGAATTTATAATAATAGCTGCAGTACCACGATCTATAGTATTACCAACTCCTCTAATATTTATATTATTATCTACAGTAAATGGCGCAAAAGGAGTGTCTATATTTGTTGCTAATCCTAAACGAACTCTACTAGCCCAATTGCCTTTTTCTTTAACTCTCTTATAAAAAGCAAAATCGTTAAAACCTATTAAAAACTCTGGTAAATTTTTATCTGAACTACCTACATACTGAAAATTAAGATTGCTTCTAAAGCCAGATAAATATTGGTAATGGTAGTCTATATCCGAATAATCGTAAATAAGTTTAAATAAGTGTTTATCTACTTTTAATGCCTGCGGAACTTTATTATTTGTAGCTCCAGAAATATAATTATAATCTTCTGTAAATAAACTAAAACCAAGTTCTACTCTATTTTTAAAATTTATTTGATAAAGCCCTAATACTTCTGCACCTTTATTATTATACCTATAATCTGCACTAGTATTATCAAAAAAAACTGGTTCTTGTGTGGTTAAATCTTTATAATTTACGGCCAAGCCTAATTTAGGGCCAAATAAATAGGGTGCTCTAATATTTACCCCATAGGAATTAAAAATATCATACTGAAAAAAACCTCCTAAAGTAACGCCACGACCAAATAAATTAAATTCTTGTAAGCCTATTCTAAATGCAAAATCGTCATTTGAAGAACTAAATAAATTAGCAAATGGTATTAAGGTAATATTCTCTTCTAAGGCGTAAACTACAGTACATGTGTTATTTATATTTGTAGTAACCTTAAATGTTGCATTAGCAATAAAAGATAGTCTTTTTAAATGCGCTATATCGGCAACCAACATAGTAGAATCTAACGCAATTCCTTTTTTTACTTTTATTAAATTTCTTAAAAAGGAAGGTTTTGTTCGTTTAACACCCGTTATTTCTATTTTAGAGATAGTTAATTGCTTTTCTTGAGCCTGCCCTACAAATACTGTAAAAATTATAATTAAAAGTAGTATACGTTTTGGCATGTCTTAAAATCGTGTAACAAAGGGTTTTTCAGAAAATAAATTTACCCAATTATCTTCACTTACACCCATTAATGTAAATATATAATTGGTGTCTGCTGCTAATTCTGGAGGATTATTTTTAGTAATATTTAAAACTACATTATCTAAATTATAAAACTGAAAGTTTTTATCAAAAGTATATGTGCCAGATATTAGGTTGTTATCTGCATCTGAAAGTACTTGAAAATAGATTTTAGTATCTAAATATGTGCCATTTTCCCATTCAAATGTTGGCATTGCACTAGTAGTATCAATTGTAATATTATCTACTGCATACTCTGTGGGTTTGCTATATTGTTTTAAACGTATGGGATTAGACAAGTGAGTTTTTCCGTCTTCAATAAAACTAACTATAACCCATTTTTCTGAATCAAAGTTAATATCAAATTTCATTAAATACCCATTAAAAACATCTTTTAGATCTGCATCTACTTTTATATAGTTTTCATAATTATTTTTATCGTCAGTTTCCGTTATTGTTGCATAACATTCTATATTCGTGGCTCCTGATCTTGGGTATAAAAAAACACTTACCAGTGAAGTTTCTTTTGCACTAGCTGCACAAGCAATTACATTATCTACAACAACAGTTTTTTCTTCTAAAGTACTTTGAAGAGTTTCTAAACTTTGCTCTAAATCTTCAGAACAGCTTATAAAAAATATACCTAGTACAAAAAGAATATAATTTTTCATTTTAATTATATTTATAAAAACTTTTTATTGTTTCCTGTGCTGGTTTGTTTTGGGGTGTAAACCTGTTGTCGTTTTCTCCGCCACTTGTTTTATGGTTTAAAAACCATTTCCAAATATAGCCACCTGCAAACCATTCTTCTTTCCAAAATTCGCTAAAAATAGCTTCTTTAGCATTTACTTGTCCTTTTAAATTAACCGCTTGATCAATACGATCTACTAACCATGGTTTATTTGCTGTATAATCTACGCTTCTATACCCGAATTCTGTAAAAATTATTTGTTTATTATTTTCTTCAGCTATTGCTTTTATTTTTATTTTCCATGGCTGCCATGCTGTTTTTAACTCTTCTACTGTTGGCGTCTTAGCCTCTGATAATGGAAAGTAAGCATCTATCCCAATATAATCAAGTTTTTTCCAAAAAGGCACTTTTGTATACTCATCCCAATTAGCTGCATAGGTTAATTTTCCTTTATAAATATTTTTTACTTTGGCAATTAATTGTTCCCAAAACAAGGGCCTATTAGCTATAAATTGCTCTAGCTCTGTTCCTATACAAAATAGCTCTACTTTTTTTTCTTGTGCTAGCTCTGCGTATGTAAGAATAAAATCTTCATAAGACTTTTCTAAAGAAAGCCAATCTTCTTCTGTTTGCATTTTAAGTGTTCCAGTAAATATGCCTCTTCTAATCCAAATTTGTGGTTTAAGCATTACTTTTATCTTATTCTTATGCAAGATGTTTATATACTGCTCTGTTCCGTTTTTAGTTTCTCCAAACCATTGTCTTTGGGTATTAAAAGAAATTATAGCAGAATCCATATCTCTAATAAAACCAAATGGCATTACCGTTGCATGGTTTGCGTTAACATTTAAAATACTATTAACATGTTCTTGAGTTGCCTCTTCTCTAGAAGCTACAAAACTTACTCCATTAATTTTAACACTCTTTTGGCTAGTGCAAGAAAATTGCAATAACAAAAAAAGGAGTCCTAACTTTTTCATTTCATTTAATTAAGACTCCTAAATTACAGTAATTATTTTTCTATAGGATAACTCTAAGTCCTAAATTAAATGTTTGCCCAAGCCCTGTATTATTACCTCTTAAAAAGTTAGTATATAATGCTTCTAAATTTAATGCGTCTGTTAATTGGTATTTAACTCCTCCGCCAGCTGCGGTAAAGTCTTGCTCAAAATTATTGCCTAAATCTATTCTTTGGGAGTGCTGTATTAGCCCTAAAACTGTAAATTTAGAACTTGGAAAATAACTTAAAAATACTCCTGGTGTAAGACTTAAACTATTATTTGCAAAACTTTCTTCTTTATCCCCAAAATGTAGTTCAGAATTTAACTCTGTAAAAACTTGCCATTTATTACCCGGAAAAGTATAGTCATAAAAGAATCTATTTTGCCATGTATATCCTTTTTGATCTAGAAAAACACCATTTTCTGTTTCGTTATCTACTAGAGGAATAAAAATAGAACTTTGCAAACTAAAATTACTTACAGATTTAAATGGCACAAACTTAATAGATGGTGCAATAGAAGTTAATCCAGAACGAGCAGTAGTATCTTCTCCGTCAAATTTAAACACATCTAATGCATCTCTACCTCCAATTACATTTGAACGAAACTCAAATATTGCTCCAACATTCCATCTATTATTTTCTCCAATACCTGTATACGCTTCTAGAGTAGAAGTAAAAAAGGTTTGTCTAGGTTGTTCGCCATCTACAAAAGTACTTTCTGTTTCTGTATACAAGTTATTAAACCACTTAATGTCTACTTGTCCTTTACCTATTAATTTAGATGGTGTGTATTGTTGTATATTACTTATAGCTTCCTCATCTTCTTTATCCATTTTGTCCTCCATGTCTTGAGCAAAACTTGTACTGGCAGTTAGTAATAGTGCTAATGCTACATATATATTAATTAGTTTCATTTTATATTTTTTTTAAGTTATTGTATAATTATTTTAAATCGTTTAAAGTCCAATCATAAGTGTAATAAGACACTTTAGATTTCATTGGTAATTTTTCTTTTTTATATTTATTTATATAGTCTACAAGAGAACCCTCTTTTGTAAAATCTCCTTTATACCACTCAAATATTTGAGAAATTTTAACCTTACTTTTATTTACTTGAATAAAATTAGGATTGTTTAAAGCTTTTATTGTTTGCGTTTCTAATTGCTTTTCTAATGTATTAGGTGTATATGCTTTATTTATTATTGGTGGGCACCCTAAACCTGCACAAACTAAGACAAAATGAAAACGAGGTTCGTTAGGAAAATTGCCTCTTAAAAGTTTATTTTCTATATCGTTAAGTGTTATTTTTTTTCCTCCAACACTATGTTTTGTTTTATCAAAAAACCCAGCCTTATCTAATGGCGATTTAATTGGGTAATTTTCAACAATACTTTTAATAACGGTTAAGTTATAAGCGTTTATCCAAAAAGCTTGGTATTCTTTTGCATTTGCTTTATTCACCGTAATATTAGTGGCTAAATCTAAAATTTCATGTAACTCTTTGGCATCTTTTTTAATGGTAGAGTATGCTACTCTTCCATTTTTTACATGTTTACCAAAAAAAGTATCTGCTTTTGCAAAAAATACTTCTGTGCTTTGGGCGTTGCTTTTTAAGCCTATAAGGCATAAAACAGCTAAGACTATTATTTTCTTCATTTTTTATTTATTTTATTGTTTTTATTTTTTGAAAGAAAAAACTTACTTATTAAAGGTTTTTTGATTTAATTTATTGTATTGTTAGCATTATAAATGCAATAAATTTTTATGCTATGTCGAACTAAATTTAAAAACTTAACAAATCTTATTCTTTCTTTCTGTGCCAAAGGAACTTCAAAAGTATCACACAGTTATCACGAAAATATTTTTAAAAAAAATAGTTAAGTTTTCAAATTAAATTACGACCTAAGCCAAATAACCAATCATATTTATGGAACATATAGTCATTATAGGTAATGGAATTTCTGGAGTAACTGCTGCTCGTCATATTAGAAAATTATCCGACAAAGAAATTACTATCATATCTGCAGAAACAGATTATTTTTTCTCAAGAACTGCCCTTATGTATGTTTACATGGGACACATGAAATTTGAACATACGCAACCTTATGAAAATTGGTTCTGGAAAAAAAATAGAATAGATTTAATTAAAGGATATGTAAAATCTATAGACCATAAGAATAATGTTCTTAAAATAGATAATCATACAGATATTAAATATGATAAATTAATTATAGCCACTGGTTCTAAACCAAATAAATTTGGATGGCCAGGACAAGACCTAGGGCATGTGCAGGGCCTATATTCAAAACAAGATTTAGAAGCTTTAGAAAAAAATGCTCCTAATAAAGAGGTTTGTAAAAGAGCGGTTATTGTTGGTGGCGGGTTAATTGGAATAGAAATGGCAGAAATGCTTAGAAGTAGAGACATTCCTGTTACTTTTTTGGTTCGTGAAAATAGCTTTTGGAATGGTGTTTTACCTTCTGGCGAATCGCAAATGATTAACGAACATATTTTAGAACACCATATAGATTTACGTTTAGAAACCAATTTAGTTGAAATTTTAGCTGACGATAACGGCAATGCCAGAGCAATTGTAACGGATAAAGGAGATACTATAGAATGTAATGTTGTAGGTTTAACAGCAGGTGTATCTCCTAATATTAATTTCCTTAAAGATTCTGGTATAGAACTTGGCCGTGGTGTAAAAGTAAATAGGTTATTAGAAACTAACATTCCTGACATATATGCAATAGGAGATTGCGCTGAGCAACACCAAGGTATTGGAAAAAGAAGACCTATAGAAGCGGTTTGGTATACTGGAAGAATGATGGGAGAAACCATTGCACAAACTATTTGTGGCAACCCAACAGAATATAAGCCCGGACATTGGTTTAACTCTGCAAAATTTTTAGACTTAGAATACCAAACCTATGGTTGGGTGTTTAGTGAACGAAGTAAAACCGACGAAGAACAACATTTTCATTGGAGACATGCTTCCGAAAAAATATGCGTAACCATTGCTTACCATAAAGACACTAAAGCATTTTTAGGAATAAACACTTTTGGTATTCGTATGCGACATAACATTTTTGACCGTTGGTTAACCGAAAACAGAACAATAGAATATGTTTTAGAATACCTTAAAGATGCAAATTTTGACCCCGAATTTTACTCGCAGTATGAAAAAGAAATACTAGCAAAGTATAATCAAGAAAACGGAACAAACATAAGTCCTAAGAAAAAAAGTTGGAAAAGAATTTTTAGCAAAGCCTAAATATAACTGTATACATAGATACAATCATAAAATTTTAAAAATGAAAATAATAAAAAATATAGGCCTTGTAATATTCTTAATTGGCTTAGCAATTTTTACCACTGTAACTGTTACAGGAAAATTTACAGTAAACGAACAATTATTAGAGCAAATTGTAACAGAAAAAAAGATTAAAAGTGATCTTTTTAAACAAGAATTACAAGACAAGGTTGTAGGCAAAGAATTTAACAGCATGTTATCTTTATCGCCAATAGTGGTTAATGCCCTAGAAAATGCAAACAATCAACATAAAAAAAACAAAGAATACAAAAAAGTTATTTATACCAAACCACACGATATGGCTGCCTTTATAGGTAAAAAATCTGCTAGTGGTTATATAGCAAATAACAAAGGTACAATGTGGTTCTTAACCTTTGGATTAGGTATTATTGGCGCCTTAATGTTTATTTTACCAAACGTAATATTACTTGGCAAAAAAGGAATTAAAAACGATGGAATTTATCTTGAAAGTGCTACAAATAAAGGATGGATTGCCTGGATGGTATTTATATTTCTAGTTAGTTTTTATTTAGTACTTTATTTCCGTTCTGAATATGCCGTAAACTGGACACTTATTGTAGACCCTATTAGCGAATTTTTAAGTGGTAACCCTGCTGGACATTGGTTTGTTTATGGTTTTATGTACTGCGTAGTAATGTTAGTTATGGCAGCACGTATGTATATTAAATACCGCCATAACATGTATCAAATAGTACGCACCACTTCTGTATTATTTTTCCAGATTGTATTTGCCTTTCTAATTCCAGAAATTATGGTACGCTTACAAATGCCATATTACGATTTTAAAAATGCTTTCCCATTAGATTATGATTTCTTTTTTCAATGGAATTTAAAATCGCTTATTAATAGTGGTGGTATTGGTATGTTTATTTTAGTTTGGGGTATTTTATTAACCTTAGTAGTGGTTCCGGTAATGGTATACTTTTTTGGAAAAAGATGGTACTGCTCTTGGGTATGTGGTTGTGGTGGACTTGCAGAAACTTTAGGAGACCCTTACCGTCAACACTCTAGCAAATCTTTATTCTCATGGAAAGTAGAACGATGGTTAATACATAGTGTATTACTTTTTGCAGTTATAATGACAGGTTTAACTTTATATAGTTTCTTTGCAGAAACAAGTACTGTTTTAGGAATAAAAACCTCTAGCATACAAAATCTATATAGTTTATTAATAGGTTCTGTTTTTGCAGGAGTAATAGGAACAGGTTTTTATCCTATTTTTGGGAATAGAGTTTGGTGTAGATTTGGTTGCCCTTTAGCCGCATATTTAGGCTTTGTACAACGTTTTAAATCTCGCTTTAGAATATCTACCAATGGTGGGCAATGTATTTCTTGTGGTAACTGTTCTACATATTGCGAACAAGGTATTGATGTTAGAGCCTATGCTCAAAAAGGAGAAAACATTGTTCGTTCTAGTTGTGTAGGTTGTGGTGTTTGTTCTGCAGTATGCCCTAGAGGTGTTTTAAAATTAGAAAACGGACCAGAAGAAGGACGTATAAACCCTACCGAAGTATTATTAGGTAATGATGTAGATTTAATGAAATTAGTAAACAAAAAATAGAAATGATATTTAAAATTCCATTTATAGCTATTTTATGTCTTTTTCTTAACCTAAAGGATAACCAAGATTCTGTATATTATAAAGAATATTATGATACCGGGAAAATAAAGTCCGAAGGATGGCTTAAAAACAATATAAAAACTGGATATTGGAAGTTTTATCATGAAAATGGTGTTGTCTCAGAACAGGGCCATTACTACAATGGCAAAAAAGAAGATTACTGGTATTTTTATAGCAAGTACAATGTTCGTATTAAAGATGGCAAATACGAAAACGGACAAATGGTTAATTGGTGGCTTTTTTACAACTCAAAAGGAAGTATTATTCATAAATGCCAACTTACAAATGGAGTAAAAAATGGCTATTGCTTAAAATACAAAGATGAAAAAATAACAGCAGCTGTAAGATACAGCAACGGAAAGAAAATAAAAGAGTGGACTAGTTTTTCCAGTTTTAAAAAAGAAAATAAATTATCTGATTTGTATTAATGACCAATATAATAGTTATTATTCCTGCTTTTAATGAAGCAGACTCTATTGCACATGTAATAAAAGAAATACCATCTTTAGTTTCTGAAATTGTTGTAGTTAACAATAACTCTACAGACAATACAGTAGAAAATGCAGAAAAAGCTGGAGCAACTGTTTTAACAGAAACAAAAATGGGCTATGGCTATGCTTGTCTTACAGGCTTAGACTATGTAAGTAAACAAGAAAACAAACCAGATATTATCGTTTTTGTAGATGGAGATTATTCTGACTACCCAGAAGAACTAACAAAAATTACACAACCAATTATAGATAAAAAAGTAAAATTTGTTGTTGGTGCTAGAGCAAAAGAGCTAAGAGAAGAAGGTAGTATGACGCCGCAGCAAATTTTTGGTAATTGGCTAGCAACCAGATTAATGAAACTGTTGTTTAACGCAACATTTACAGACCTAGGACCGTTTAGAGCTATAGATTACAATACGTTATTATCTTTAAACATGGAAGATAAAACTTATGGCTGGACAGTAGAAATGCAATTAAAAGCATTAAAAAAGAAAGTAGCATATTGCGAAGTACCAGTGCGTTACAAAAAAAGAATTGGTGTTTCAAAAGTGTCTGGAACGGTAAAAGGTAGTATATTTGCGGGCATAAAAATATTAGGTTGGATATTTAAATATAGCATGAAATAAAATGGGACTAACAATTGCTTACATTATTATTGGCATTTACAGTATTGCATTATTGTTGATATTCTTCTACAGTTTAGCGCAACTTAATCTCTTAGTAAACTACCTAGGATATAAAAGAAGAAACCAAACTGCTCCAAAATACAACCTTTTAGATCCAAAAGAAATTCCATTTGTTACCATACAATTACCTGTCTATAACGAGGAATATGTTATGGAAAGACTTTTAGAAAATATTGCAAAAATAGAATACCCTAAAAGCAAATTGGAAATTCAGGTATTAGATGATTCTACAGATGAATCTGTACACGATACTGCAAAACATATAAAAAAACTACAAGCAACAGGTTTAGATATAGAGCATATTAGACGAGAAAACAGACAAGGTTTTAAAGCTGGTGCTCTAAAAGAAGGTTTAGAAATTGCTAAAGGAGAGTTTATAGCCATTTTTGATGCCGATTTTTTACCCGATGCAGATTGGTTAAAGAAAACCGTTATCTATTTTAAAGATAAAGAAATTGGTGTTGTGCAAACCCGCTGGGGACATATAAACAGAGATTACTCTACCTTAACACGTATACAAGCCTTTGCGTTAGATGCACATTTTACTTTAGAACAAGTTGGGCGTAATGCTAAAGGACATTTTATAAATTTTAATGGTACCGCAGGTATATGGCGTAAAGAATGTATTCTAGATGCCGGAAATTGGGAAGGAGACACCCTAACAGAAGATTTAGATTTAAGCTATAGAGCACAATTAAAAAATTGGAAGTTTAAATATTTAGAAGACGTAGAAACGCCTGCAGAACTTCCGGTTGTAATTAGTGCTGCTCGTTCACAACAATTTAGATGGAATAAAGGTGGAGCAGAAAATTTTAGAAAAACAGTTACTAGTGTTCTTTCTGCTAAAAACATACCCTTTAAAACTAAATTTCATGGGGTAATGCACTTACTTAACAGCTCTATGTTTTTATGTGTTTTTATAGTTGCTTTATTAAGCATACCTATGCTTTATATAAAAAACAGCTACGGGCATTTAGGATGGGTTTTTGAAGTTACCAGCTTTTTTATTGTAAGTACTATTATATTATTTGTTTGTTATTGGTTTACTTATAAAAGTATACAAGGTAGTAGTTTTGATAATTTTATAGATTACATAAAACTATTCTTTACCTTTTTCTCTATCGCTCTTGGGTTTTCATTACACAACTCTATTGCGGTTCTAGAAGGCCACATGGGAAAAAGAAGTGAATTTGTACGTACACCTAAATTTAACTTAAACAACCTTACAGATAGTTGGAAAGGCAATAAGTATCTAACTAAAAAACTATCTCCAAACATGATTTTAGAAGCAGCCCTAATGTTATACTTTCTTTTCGGAATGTATAGCGCTGTACCTCTAAACGATTTTGGATTATTTCCTTTTCATTTTATGCTATTCTTAGGTTTTGGTTACGTGTTTTTTAAATCACTTACAGCAAGAGCATAAGTTACATTCCTCTTATTAATTATTCTTTTTATTAGATTGCAATACTATTACACTAATAAATGGATTTATTTAATACAAATACCACTCAAAATATATTACCTTTTGATGGAGAAGTAGTGTACTATGGCACTATTCTAGAGCTTGCCAAATGTAAATATTACTACAATACTCTTTTAAATTCTATAGAATGGAAACCAGATGAAGCAGTAATTTTTGGGAAAAAAATTTTTACAAAACGTAAAGTTGCCTGGTATGCTCAAAAAACATTTGAATACACCTATTCTAATAGCACAAAAATTTCTTTACCATGGACCAAAGAGCTTTTAGAACTAAAAACAATTGTTGAAACCAAAACAGGAGAAACCTATAATTCTTGCTTACTTAACCTTTATCATAACGGAGATGAAGGTATGGCATGGCATAGCGATGGTGAAAAAGATTTAAAAAAAAATGGCGCTATTGCCTCTTTAAGTTTTGGAGCAGAAAGAAAATTTCTTTTTAAACATAAAGAAACAAAACAAAAAATTAGTATTGTTTTAGAAAAAGGCAGCTTATTAGTAATGAAAGGTGAAACGCAAAAAAATTGGCTTCATAGACTGCCTCCCACCAAAAAAGTATTTACACCAAGAATAAATTTAACTTTTAGAACAATTGAAACTTCTTAAAATAGCACCATAAATGAGTTACCAATTAGCAGAAATTAATGTAGCAAGAATAAAAGGGACAACAATAGAAGACCCTATAATGAAAGAGTTTGTAGACAACCTAGACACTATAAATGCACTTGCAGAAAATAGCGATGGTTTTGTCTGGCGATTAAAAGACGATTCTAATAATGCAACTAACCTAAACCCTTATAATGATGTTCAAATTATTATAAATATATCTGTTTGGAAAGATGTAGAAACGTTAAGTAACTATGTGTATAAAACAGTCCATACAAACTTTTTAAGAAGAAGAAAAGAATGGTTTAAAAATTACGGAGAAGTTAGCACCGCTATGTGGTGGATTCCAGAAGGTAAATACCCTACTGTTGAAGAAGCTGTAGAAAAACTTGCCCAACTGCAAAAAAATGGCCCTAATAAAGATGTTTTTAATTTTAAAAAACCTTTTCCAAAACCATACTAAAATTAATTTCTATTATAAGGTTATTTGTATATTGCATATAAACCAATTTAAGTATGTGGAGGCAACTCACTTCCCACTGGAAACTACATAAGTATTCTATACTATTAGTTTTAACAAGTGTTTTGTTGTATGCAACATTTGCATACAACCTTCATAGAGAAGATTTTATAAAGCTTCTCTCGCTTTGTATTGCATTATTTTTACTATGCTATAAAATTATACAATTCCAAAAATGGAACTTTAAATTTCTACTCGGAACAGGAATTCTATTTAGAATAATATTTCTTTTTGCAGAACCTAATTTATCTCAAGATTTTTATCGTTTTATTTGGGATGGGGAGTTACTAACTAATTTTAAAAATCCATATTTATATCTACCCAAAGTACTTATAGAACAAAAAGACTTAGCTATTGCTAATGCGCAAGAGTTGTATGATGGTATGGGAAGTTTAAGCCCAAAATTTTATAGTAACTACCCACCTTTAAATCAACTTATATTTGCTGTAGCATCTTTATTTGGTGGTAAAACTATTTTGGGTTCTATAATTGTATTACGTTTAATTATAATTCTAGCAGATATTGGCATTGTTTATTATGGCAGAAAACTTTTAAAAAATCTAAATCGTTCTCCTCATTTAGTGTTTTGGTATTTTATAAACCCATTAGTACTTATAGAGCTCACTGGAAATTTACACTTTGAAGGCGTAATGCTATTCTTTTTTATATGGTCTTTATACTTATTATCTTTAAATAAATGGAAAACTAGTGCCATTATTTATGCATTATCTATATTAGTTAAATTAGTACCCTTACTTTTTTTACCCTTATTTCTTACCCATTTTAAATTTAAAAAAAGCATCTTTTTTTATAGTATAATAGGCGGTACAATAGTATTATTTGCCCTTCCCTTTTATTCTTCAGAATTTATTACAAATTATTCTGAAACGGTTGCACTTTGGTTTTCAAATTTTGAATTTAATGCCGGCATATATAATACCGTAAAACATATAGCAATATCTCTTTTTGATGCTAAACCTTGGGAGCTTATAAAAACGTATGGAAAAATAACCCCTTTATTAACAATAAGTGTAGTACTCCTTATTACATTCTTAAGAGATAATAAAAAATTAAGCACCCTTATTTCTTCTATGCTATTTACCCTTACTTTTTATTATTTTATTTCTCCTACCATACACCCATGGTATGTTATTTTTTTAACTCTAATTAGTTTATTTACTAATTATAAATACGCATTTGTATGGTCTGCTGCCGTAATTTTAAGTTATTGGGCATATAGTCAACCAGATTTTAAAGAAAATTTATTACTTATTTCTATTGAATATATTTCAGTATTTGGAGTAATTGCTTATGAATTATTAACGCAACGTAACAAAAAACAGATTTTTTGTAAAAATTAATTACTACGTATTGCCAATCCAGTATAATTTGTACATTTGTCGCGTAATGAAAACAAAGGAAAACATATTTATAACTAACTGTGCAACTGCACCAGTACCTTCTTTTGTACCTACACGCCGCCGCCCGTAGGGGTGTGTTATATTTATGGAAATAGGTGAGTCCATTTCCCTTCTCGAAAATAATAAGTCATTCATTTTTTTAATAAAACAAGCATTCAATGAAAATTGTAATTGCTAATACATCACATTTTAAATACGCTCAACTTATTTGCGATACTATTGGAGAATCTGCAAAAGTAAGAGGCACAGGTATTGCAAAGCGTACCCCAGAATATATTCAAAAAAAGCTAGAAAACGGCAATGCTATAATTGCCTTAGATGGTGATAATTTTGCGGGTTTCTGTTATATAGAAGTTTGGGGGCATGAAAAATTTGTCGCCAATTCTGGTCTTATTGTACATCCAGACTATAGAAATCAAGGGCTTGCTAAAAAAATTAAAAAAGCTGTATTTAATTTGTCTAAAGAAAAATTTCCAGATGCTAAAATATTTGGTATTACTACTGGTCTAGCAGTAATGAAAATTAATTATGAATTAGGCTATAAACCTGTTACATTTTCCGAGCTTACAGACGATCCTGAATTTTGGAAAGGCTGTCAAACTTGCAAAAATTTCGACATTTTAACTCGTACAGAAAGAAAAATGTGTTTATGTACCGGTATGTTACATGATCCAAAAGCAACAACAAAAGAAGAAAAAGAGCAGGAATCAGAAAAAGTGAATGGCAAAGCTTTTCAAAGAATAAAAGAACAATTATTCCTAAAAAAGAAACATAAATAGATTTTCCGTCCTAAACGGAAGCAAATAATATATATAATGAAAAAATTAGTTTTAGCATACAGTGGAGGGTTAGACACATCGTACTGTGCAAAAAATTTATCCAAAGAAAAAGGTTTTGAAGTTCATGCAGTTAGTGTAAATACTGGTGGTTTTTCTAAAGAGGAAATTGCTACTATAAATAAAAAAGCACTGGAGTTAGGGGCAACAACCTATACTTCTATAGATGCCGTACAAACCTTTTACGATAAAGTTGTAAAATATTTAATTTTCGGAAATGTATTAAAAAATAACACCTATCCTCTTTCTGTAAGTGCAGAACGTATTGTACAAGCTATTGAGATAGTAAATTATGCTAAAAAAATTGGCGCAGAATATATAGCACATGGTAGTACTGGTGCTGGTAATGATCAGGTAAGGTTTGATATGATTTTTCAAATTATAGCTCCTGAAATAGAAATTATTACTCCAATTAGAGATAACCAATTATCTAGAGAAGCAGAAATTGCCTACTTAAAAGAAAATGGGGTAGATTACCCATGGGAAAAAGCAAAATACTCTATAAACAGAGGACTTTGGGGAACATCTGTAGGAGGAGAAGAAACATTAACATCTCAAAACGCTTTACCAGATAACGCATATCCAAGCCAATTACAAGAAAAAGAACCTACCGATGTAAAACTAACTTTTGAAAAAGGAGAATTAGTTGCAATCAATGGTACTAAAGATAATCCTGTTGCAAATATAGAAAAGTTAGAAGCCATGGCTTCTAAATATGCAATAGGTAGAGATATTCATGTAGGAGACACCATTATTGGCACAAAAGGTAGAGTTGGTTTTGAAGCTGCTGCAGCTTTAATAATCATAAAAGCACACCATTTATTAGAAAAACATACGCTTACTAAATGGCAGCAATACCAAAAAGAACAACAAGGTAATTTCTACGGAATGTTATTACACGAAGGAAATTATTTAGATGCTGTTATGCGAAATATTGAAGCCTTTTTAACAGACACACAAAAGAACGTTTCTGGAGATGTTTTTATAAGCCTTTACCCTTTCCAATTTAGATTAAACGGTATCGATTCTAAACACGATTTAATGACCGATGCTTTTGGTAGCTACGGCGAAATAAATAAAGGATGGTCTGCTGAGGATGCTAAAGGTTTTATTAAAATACTTTCTAACTCTGGTAAGATATATAACCATGTAAATCAACAAAATGATTAAAGTAGGAATTATTGGTGGCTCTGGTTATACAGGAGGCGAACTAATACGAATTTTATTAAACCATCCGCAGGCAGAAATAGACTTTGTGTATAGTACTACAAGAGCCGGTAAAAAAATTACAAGTGCACACGCCGATTTATTAGGGGTAACAGACTTAGAATTTACTGGCGATGTAAATTTAAATGCAGATTTGGTTTTCCTATGTTTAGGTCATGGTAATTCTACCAAGTTTTTAAATGCAAATGCCTTTTCTAAAGACACTAAGATTATTGATTTAAGTAATGATTTTAGATTAAATGCAGATGAAACCTTAAACGATAGAACATTTGTTTACGGACTACCTGAATTACGAAAAACCGAAATACAAAACGCAAAAAATATTGCTAATCCAGGTTGTTTTGCTACCGCAATTCAACTAGCATTATTGCCACTTGCAAAAGAAAATAAACTAGAAAATGATGTACATATAAATGCCATTACTGGAAGTACTGGTGCAGGTGTTAGTCCGTCTGCAACATCGCATTTTAGTTGGAGAAACAATAATGTTTCTTGGTATAAACCTTTTACGCATCAACATTTAGGAGAAATTGGAGAAAGCTTAGAAAGTTTACAAAAAAATGTAGGAGAACTTTTCTTCTTACCAAATAGAGGTAACTTTACCAGAGGAATTTTAGCTACCGTTTATACCAAATATGATGGTACATTAGAAGATGCTAAAAACCTTTTTAAAGATTTTTATAATGATGCTCTTTTTACACAAATTGCAGAAGAACCAATTAATCTTAAACAAGTAGTAAACACCAACCAGGCGCATATACATTTACACAAACATGGCGATACTTTGTTAGTAACATCTGCCATAGACAACCTTTTAAAAGGAGCGTCTGGGCAGGCAGTGCAAAACATGAATTTAATGTTTGGCTTTAACGAAAATGAGGGACTTAATTTAAAAGCTGGAGTATTTTAAAAGAGTCTTTAATACAATAAAAAATAATCAAAAAGTGGTAAAAACTAACATTTTAGTGGCTACTACAGAATAGTAAAAAAGATATGAAAGTAGCAATCATTGGAACCGGAAATTTAGGATTAGCCATTGGTAAAGGAATATTAGATAGCAACGGAGCTAGTTCTATGTACCTAACCAAAAGAAATCTAGATGACATTAAAGAATACGCTAGTTATGACAACGTTGTTTTAACAAGCGATAACAGAGAAGCTGTTAAAAATTCTGACGTTCTAATATTTGCTATTCAACCGCGTCATTTAGAAGCCATACTAGAAGATGTAAAAGATCTATTAACGGCAGACCATATTATTATTTCCGTTATTACTGGTTTTAGCATTTCAAGAATAGAAAGTATTGTTGGTAGTGATAAAAATATTATCCGAAGCATGCCAAACACTGCAATTGCCGTAGGTAAGTCTATGACATGTATGTGTAGTAACGATATAGGAAAAAGCAAAATTACTATTGCAAAATCTATTTTTGATAAGGTAGGAGCTTCTATGGTAATTCCAGAAGAACAAATGCAAGCAGCTACTGTTATTTGTGCTAGTGGAATTGCTTTTTGGATGCGTTTAATACGTGCTACCACACAAGGTGCTATACAGTTAGGTTTTGAAGCTAAAGAAGCCCAAGAATTAGCCAAACATACTTGCAATGGAGCTGCTGGTTTATTATTAGCATCTGGCAACCATCCAGAAGAAGAAATAGATCGCGTTACAACCCCAGGAGGCTGTACTATTGAAGGCTTAAATGAAATGGAACACCAAGGCTTAAGTTCTTCCTTAATACAAGGAATTATAGCCTCATTCGAAAAAATAAATCAAATTAAAAAAGGATAAGCACACCTTGTTCTTTAAAAAAATATAATATGAAATTATTTGATGTTTATCCTCTCTATAATGTAACCCCAGTTTCGGCAAAAGGAATGACGGTTATAGATGATAAGGGCCAAGAATATTTAGACTTTTATGGTGGTCATGCCGTAATTTCTATTGGTCATGGACACCCACATTATGTAAATAAAATAAAATCACAATTAGATAATATTGGGTTTTATAGTAATGCAGTACAAAACCCGCTACAGGTAGAACTTGCTACTAAATTAGGGCAATTATCACAATGCGAAGATTACAATTTGTTCCTTTGTAACTCTGGTGCAGAAGCTAATGAAAATGCCTTAAAAATGGCATCTTTCGAAACAGGAAAATCTCGTGTAATTGCATTTAAGAACGGATTTCATGGAAGAACCTCTGCTGCAGTTGCTGCAACAGATAATGAAAAAATAAATGCCCCATTAAACAAACAACAAAAAGTAACCATACTTCCTTTTAATGATATTGAAGCTTTTACTGCTGAAATTAAAAAAGGAGATGTATGTGGCGTAATTTTAGAAGCAATTCAAGGTGTTGGTGGTTTAGATGAACCTAACAAAGAGTTTTTCTCTACTATAGCAAAACTTTCTAAAGAAAATGGAGCACTTCTTATTGCAGATGAAGTACAATGTGGTTTTGGTAGAAGCGGTAAATTTTTTGGATTTCAGCACCACAATATTAAGCCAGATATTATAAGTATTGCAAAAGGTATGGGAAATGGTTTTCCTGTAGGTGGCGTACTTATTCATGATAACATAAAGGCTTCATATGGTCTCTTAGGAACAACCTTTGGTGGTAATCATTTAGCTTGTGCTGCAACTACCGCGGTATTAGAGGTTTTAGAAAAAGAAAATCTTATAGAAAATGCCACAAAAGTTGGAGCCTATTTTATAGAAAAAGCAAAAGAAATTCCTGCTATAAAAGGAGTTAAAGGAAAAGGATTAATGTTAGGTATAGAATTTGATTTTGAAGTAGGGGAACTACGCAAAAAAATGATTTACAACCAACATATTTTTACGGGTGGCGCTATGAATAAAAAACTCCTTAGATTTTTACCAGCACTAAACTGTACCAAAGAACAAATAGACCTATTTTTTAAAGCACTTAAAGAAGAATTATAGTGAGCATTTTATTAAACATAGAAGAACGTAATGCTGTATTATTACATATGGCAGAGTTAATCGTAACAAATAAAGAAGATATACTTGCTGCCAATAAAAAGGATTTAGAAGCATATTCCGGAGATGATATTGCAATGGAAGACCGTCTAAAAGTAGACCAAGGCAAGATTGATGGAATGATCCTATCTTTAAAACAATTAGCTAACGATAAAGACCCATTAGGTGTAGAACGTTTTGCTTTTACGCATGAGAATGGTATTAAAGTAAGCAACAAAACGGCTCCTTTTGGAACAATACTAATTATTTATGAATCTAGACCTGATGTAACTATTGAAGCTGCTGGTATTGCATTTAAATCTGGAAATAAGATACTATTAAAAGGAGGTAAAGAATCTTTAAATAGCAATTTAGTATTAGTAGATCTTTGGCATAAAGCATTAGAAGCAAATAACTGTTCTAAAGACTGGGTTAGCTATTTACAATTTAATAGAGAACAAACCCAACAATTCTTAGAAAAACCATCCCAAAAACTAGATTTAATTGTTCCTAGAGGGGGAGAGAAACTTATTGCCTTTACTAAAAAACACGCAAGCTGTCCTGTAATAGTTAGTGGTAGAGGAAATAACTTTTTATATGTAGATGCCGAGGCCGATTTAGAAATGGCGGTAGATATTATTGTAAATGCTAAGACTACTAAAATATCGGTTTGTAATGCTTTAGACAAAGTATTAATTGCTGCAGATTTACCAAGAAAACAACAATTTTTACAACATTTAATCTTAGAATTAAAGAAAAGTAATGTAGAAATATTAGTAGATGATGCACTATCCTCTTTAGAAGGAACATCCCTAATAAAAGAAGATAATGTTTGGTATGAGGAGTTCTTAGATTATAAAATTGCTTTTGGACAAGTTGCTACTTTAGAAGATGCTATTACTAAGATTAATACCTATAGCGGCGGACATTCTGCTGCAATTGTAACGGCAAATGAAGAAAAAGCCAATATCTTTATGCAAACCGTAGATACTGCTGCAGTATATCATAATGCATCTACGCGTTTTACAGATGGCGGGCAATTTGGATTAGGAGGTGAACTTGCTATTAGTACAGATAAATTACACCAACGTGGCCCTATTGGATTACAACATTTAGTAACCAATAAATGGTATGTTTTAGGAAACGGTCAAATACGATAATACGGTTCTTAAATAAAATTTGCAAAGCATAAAAAATGAAGAAAAAAAGAATCTTACTTAAAATTGGCTCTAATACACTTACCAAAGAAACCAATCATATTTCTAGAGGTAAAATAGAAGATATTGGAAGGCAAATAGCTAGTTTAAAAGAAGATTATGAATTCATTATTGTTAGTTCTGGCGCTATTGCTGCGGCAAAACAATTTGTAAAACTAGAACATAATGGCGAAGAAATTAATGTAAAACAGGCTTTAGCTTCTATTGGGCAGCCGCATCTTATGCGTATTTTTCAAGAGAATTTTAGAGAGCTTGGTCTTTTTACTTCGCAATGCTTATTGTCTTATTCCGATTTTGAAAAAGAACAATCGCAAATAAATATTAAGAACACCATAAATGTCTTAGTTGCCAATAACTTTATTCCTATTATTAATGAGAATGATACGGTTTCTACAGACGAAATAAAATTTGGAGATAACGATAAACTTGCAGCATTAACTGCGGCATTGTTACAAGTAGATATATTATTTATTGCTACAAATACTGATGGTATTTACACCAAAGATTCTATAAAGAATAGCACTCCTAAAACCATAACTAGTGTAAATGATATTAGCCACTTAGCTAAAGAAATAAGTGATGAAAAATCTTCACATGGTACTGGAGGAATGCAATCTAAAATTGAGGCTGCTACTATAGCTCAAAAAGCAAATATTGAAACCTGGATCGTAAACGGCTTAAATGATAATTTCATTTTAGATGCTTTAAAAAACAAAAATAATTTTACCAAAATAACCTATAAATAGGTTGCCCATAAATACCCTTTGCATGAAAAATTATCTTTCTATAAATGATATTGATTCTCTTCCAAAACTTGTTAAAGAAGCAATAAATAGTAAAAAAAATCCAACAGCAGACAAAGCTCTTGGGGCTAACAAAACTATTGGTTTATTATTCTTTAATAACTCTCTAAGAACTCGTTTAAGCACACAAAAAGCTGCTCTAAACCTTGGTATGGAAGTTATAGTTATGAATTTTGGTAATGAGGGCTGGGCATTAGAATATGCCGATGGTACAGTTATGGACCAAGGCACATCGGAGCATGTAAAAGAAGCAGCTCAAGTAGTATCTCAATATTGCGATATTATTGGTATTAGAGCCTTTGCAGAACTTAAGGATAAAGAAAAAGATGAAGCAGAAATAGTATTAAATAACTTTAAAAAATATGCTTCTGTACCCATTGTAAATATGGAAAGTTCAATTGGGCATCCTTTACAAGCACTTACAGATGCTATTACTATAGAAGAAAACAATACAAAAAAACGACCTAAAGTGGTACTTTCTTGGGCACCACACCCAAAAGCATTACCACATGCTGTTGCCAATTCTTTTGTTGAAATGATGCAATTACAAGATGCAGATTTTGTTTTAACACATCCTGAAGGGTATGAGCTAAATCCTGAGCTAACAAAAGGAATTACCATAGAATATGATCAAGAAAAGGCATTAGAAAATGCAGATTTTGTTTCCGTAAAAAACTGGAGTAATTATATTGACTATGGAAAAGTTATGAATACAGATAGCAATTGGAAAATGACTAAAGAAAAATTAGGTAATGCCAAATTTATGCATTGTTTACCTGTGCGTAGAAATGTTGTGGTAGAAGATGCTGTTCTAGATAGCAACCAATCTTTGGTTATTGAGCAAGCAAATAATAGAACCTATGCTGCACAGATTGTCCTAAAAAAAATACTAGAAAAATTATAATGAAAGAAAAACTAACTATCGTAAAAATAGGCGGAAATGTTATCGAGAACAAATCGGAACTATCCAAGTTTTTAGCACATTTTTCTAACCTAAAAGGTCCAAAAATTTTAGTGCACGGCGGCGGAAAATTGGCAACTCAACTAGCTAACAAGCTAGGTATAGAATCAAAAATGGTAAATGGCCGCAGGGTAACAGATGCGCAAAGCCTAGAAATTATTACTATGGTTTACGGCGGATTAACCAATAAAAATATTGTTGCTAATTTACAAGCAAATGGAACCAATGCTATTGGCCTAAGTGGCGCAGATGGTAATACTATACAAGCACACAAAAGGCCTGTAAAAGAAGTAGATTTTGGTTTTGTAGGCGATATTGATGGTATTAATGCTTCTTTTTTAAATACCCTTATTACTTCTGGTGTAACTCCTGTTTTTTGTGCTTTATCACATGACGGAAAAGGAAGTATCTTAAACACCAATGCAGATACTATTGCTTCCGAAATTGCAATTGGAATGAGTGCGCTTTATAAAACAACCTTGTACTATTGTTTTGAGAAAAAAGGAGTGCTTTTAGATATTAAAGATGAAAATTCTGTGGTTACAGATATTAATACTGTAAAATATAAAGAACTTTTAGAGCAAAAAGTTATTGCTGATGGTATGCTGCCAAAATTAGAAAATTGCTTTCATGCTCTAAACAACAACGTACATAAAGTTTGCTTAGGTGATATTAATATGATACAACCAGATGCCAAACTTTTTACATCAATCACTTTATAAATGGAACAAAAAGAATTAACTAAAAAAGCAATAGCATTATTAAAACAATTAATAAGCACGCCCTCTTTTTCTAAAGAAGAAGATAAAACCGCCAATCTAATTAAAGCTTGGTTTACCAGCTTTTCTATTCCGTTTACAAGAGAAAATAACAATGTGTATGCAAAAAATAAGCATTGGGATAATAGCAAACCTACCCTACTTTTAAATTCGCATCATGATACCGTAAAACCTAATAAAGCATATACAAGAGACCCTTTTTTAGCAGAAGTAATAGATGGTAAATTATATGGCCTTGGCAGTAATGATGCTGGCGGATGCTTGGTGTCTTTATTAGCAACTTTTAGCCATTATTACGCTGAAGAAAACCTCAACCATAATATATTAATGGTTGCTTCTGCAGAAGAAGAAAATGCTGGTGTTAATAGCTTAAGAGGACTGTTGCCAAGCCTTCCTAAAATAGATGTTGCCATAGTAGGCGAACCAACTTTATTAAACCTTGCTATTGCAGAAAAAGGATTATTGGTTTTTGATGCCGTAATAAAAGGAACTCCCTCTCATGCAGCACATCCTAACAACGATAATTCTATTTACAATACCATTGAAGTTTTAGAATGGTTCAAAAATTACAAATTTGAAAAGAGTTCGGAAGCACTTGGCGATGTAAAAATGACCGTTACGCAAATTAATGCTGGATCACAACATAATGTTGTACCTGCACAAGTAGAGTTGGTCATAGATGTTAGAGTAAATGATTGCTATTCTAACAAAGAAATTGCAGATATTTTAAAAGCAGAAGCTCCTTGTTTTTTACAAGAACGTTCTTTACGATTAAACTCCTCTAAAATTAACAAAGACCATCCTCTAGTACAAAGTGGTATTGCATTAGGAAGAGAAACCTATGGTTCTCCTACCCTTTCTGATCAGGCAGCATTAACATGCCAATCTTTAAAACTAGGACCAGGAGATAGTACACGCTCCCACTCTGCAGATGAGTATATTTATATACATGAAATTGAAGAAGGAATAGACTTATATATTAAAATCCTTAAAGGATTTTTACAATAAACAAAATATATTTAACAGTTAACAATTACTAATAAATCATTCCTAACTACTAAAAAACAAACAAAAACAGAAGACTTAAACCTTCTAACTAAAAACTTATAACTAATTATGAAACTCTGGGACAAAGGATTTAGTACGGATAAAAAAATAGATCATTTTACGGTTGGTAATGATAGAGAGCTAGATTTACAATTAGCAAAGTATGATGTAATTGCATCTACTGCACATGCAAAAATGCTAGGAAAAATTGGGTTACTTACTCAAAAAGAAACCAATGCTCTAGTTAAAGAGTTAGCATGTATTCAAAAAACTATTGATAAAGGAACTTTTACTATAGAAGGTTCTTTTGAAGATATGCACTCCAAAATAGAATATCTTTTAATTAAAAAATTAGGAGATACTGGAAAAAAAATACATACTGCACGTTCTAGAAACGATCAAGTTTTAGTTGCAATGCATTTGTATTTAAAAAATGAATTAGAAGAAATTAAAGACCAAACTAAATCTCTTTTTAGTTTACTTATAAACCTTGCAGATAAATACAAAACCGTTTTATTACCAGGCTATACACATTTACAAATTGCAATGCCTTCTTCTTTTGGTTTATGGTTTTCTGCCTATGCAGAAAGCTTAATTGACGATTTGTATTTTATAAATGCTGCATATAAAATTGCAGACCAAAACCCATTAGGAAGTGCAGCAGGTTATGGAAGTTCTTTCCCAATAGATCGTAATTTTACTACAGAAGAAATGAATTTTGCTACACAAAAATACAATGTTGTAGCTGCCCAAATGGGTAGAGGAAAAGTAGAAAAAGCTACTGCTTTTGGCATGAGTAGTATTGCAGCAACCCTTTCTAAAATGGCTATGGATATTTGCTTATATATGAGTCAGAATTTCGACTTTATATCATTCCCAGATGAACTTACTACAGGCTCTAGTATAATGCCACATAAGAAGAATCCAGATGTTTTTGAACTAGTTAGAGGTAAGTGTAATAAAATACAAGCCGTTCCAAACCAATTAATTCTTATAACCAATAATCTTCCTAGTGGCTACCATAGAGATTTACAGTTGGTTAAAGAGGTTATTGTTCCTGCTATTCAAGAATTAAAATCTTGTTTAGACATTTTAACTTTTAGTTTAAAAGAAGTAAAAGTAAATACTGCAATATTAGAAGACCCTAAATACGATTACCTATTTAGTGTAGATACTTTAAATGAATTGGTATTAAGTGGTATTCCGTTTAGAGATGCGTATAAGAAAATGGGAATAGAGATTAACGAAGGTACTTTTTCTCCTAAAAAAGATATAAACCATACGCATGATGGAAGTTTGGGTAATTTATGTTTAAATGAGATTAGAGAAAAAATGAATAAGATGTAACACCAAATACATCATTTTTAAAAAAAGCCATAATTAAGGAAACTTAATTATGGCTTTTTTTATTCTTTCACTTTATCCGATGCTACTTTCAGTTAAATTAAATCCCCTGTTTACAGCCTAGTATTAAAAATTTTCCATTTCTACTTTTGGCTTTCACACCTATAAAAAACAAGGGTTCACAACAAAATCAACGGATAATAATAAAACATATCATATTTAAAAAAAAATTACGTTACCATCCCATAAGCAAACCAATCATGATAAAAAATATACTCACTACCCTATTTCTATTTTTTAATTTATGCCTATCTGCACAAGATTTCACAGCTATTTGGAATACCAATAATACAGAAACAGGTTCTTCTGCAAACAATGAGGTTACCATACCAACAAATCCAGCCTACTCCACTTACAATTATAATGTAGATTGGGGCGACGGGTCTTCAGATACAGGAGTAACAGGTAATATTACACACACTTACGCAAGTCCAGGAACCTATACCATTAGTATAAGCGGAACTTTTCCGTCTATCTATTTTAATGACGACCGGGCAAATGATAAACTAAAAATCATTGAAATTCTTGCTTGGGGTAACATTCAATGGCAGACTATGGAAAATGCCTTTTTTGGATGCGAAAATCTAAATTTTGATTTAATTGATTCACCAGATTTAAGTCAGGTAACCTCACTAAAAAACATGTTCAGAGGTGGAACCTTATTTAACGGCATTGTGAATGATTGGGATGTTAGCACCATAACAAATCTATCTGGAGTATTTTATGACTGCGAAATTTTTAATAGACCTCTAGATTTATGGAACACAAGCAATGTAACAGATATGTCTGAAACCTTTTACAATGCAAGAAATTTTAATGAACCTTTAGATAATTGGAATACCGCCAATGTTACCACCATGTATCGCATGTTTAGATCGGCAAGTAGCTTTAATCAAAACATAAATAATTGGATTGTAAATAATGTTTCCAATATGTCTGGCACATTCGCTTATACAAACAGTTTTAACGAGCCCTTAAACAATTGGAATGTTACTAATGTAACAGATATGTCTAGTATGTTTGATGGTTCAGACTTCAATCACCCTATTGGCAATTGGAATGTAAGTAATGTTATTAACATGTCTGGAATGTTTAGGCATGCCATTTACAATCATCCATTGGAGAGTTGGAACGTTTCTTCAGTGGTAGATTTCTCAGAAATGTTTCAAAGGCATAGAACTTTTAATCAGCCCTTAAATAATTGGAATGTTACTAATGCAACAGATATATCTAGCATGTTTGATGGCTGGATCTGGGGACAAGTTTTTAACCAACCCTTAGATAATTGGAACGTAAGCAATGTAACAGATATGAGCTACATGTTTAGAGATAACACTGCTTTTAACCAAGATATAAGTGGTTGGAACGTTAGCAATGTAACCAATATGGCGGGGATGTTTGAGGATACTTCCTTTTTTAATCAAGATATAAGCTCTTGGAACGTTAGCAACGTAACCAATATGCAAGGAATGTTTCAACAAACAGATGCTTTTAACCAACCTCTAAATAATTGGAATGTAAGCAATGTTTCTAATATCACTGGCATGTTTTCAAACGCAGCAGTTTTTAATCAACCCCTAAACAATTGGAGTTTAAACAATGTAACCAACTTTAGCTCCATGTTTGACAATGCTACTTCCTTTAACCAAGATATTAGAAATTGGGACACTTCTGGTATTACGAACATGAGCCGTATGTTTAACGGAGCTACCTCTTTTAACTTAAACATTGGGTCTTGGAATATAGCTTCTGTAACCAACATGAGCAATATGTTATCTAATAGTGGTATTTCACAAGAAAACTATGACAATATTTTAATTGGTTGGGCTGGTCAAACTGTAAATACTGGAATAAATTTAGGTGCAACAAACCTACAATATTGCGATGCCCTTAACCAAAGACAGAGTTTAATAGATACTTATAGCTGGAATATTACAGGAGATGCAGTAAACTGCTCCTATGTATTGTGTACCGAAATTACCATGCCACATTCTAGTGACACCGCCACGCCTGCAAATAGTGATATTAGGTGGGATCCAGCCCCAAATGCTACCGGTTACAGAATTACACTAGAAATTGAACGTAGTGGGGTACGTAGTTATGCCACTATTAGTGGAAACACCGCTAACAATTACGATGTTGGTAATGTTGTTGGTTTAGACTTCACCAATGAATTTATGGCTAATGACACGGTATATGTTACCGTAGTACCTTATAATGAAGAAGGGGATGCTGTAGGGTGTCAAGAAATTAACTTTACCGTTGTTGAAAGTTGGGTAAATAGTCCAGATGCTTTTAAAATAACTATTGACACTAGGATTTTAGACTCTGGTTCTACTGCTGCAAATCAATATAAAATTGAATTAAACGATGGTTATCCAGATTATTTGACCTATGATTTTAATATTGATTGGGGAGACGGACAATATGATAACAATGTTTCTACAGAAATTACGCATACTTATTTAAATCCAGGGATTTATACTGTTGCAATTATCGGAGATTTTCCAGCTTTTTTCCATAACTCAAGCAATAGAGATAATCACAAACTTATCTCCATGGAACAATGGGGTAACCAAGTTTGGCAATCTATGAACCAAGCATTCTATTACTGCGAAAATATGGAATACAATGCCACAGACATTCCAAATCTTTCACAGGTTGAAAATATGAGCAGAATGTTTAGTTCATGTGATTTATTTAACGGTAATATTGATAATTGGGATGTAAGCAACGTAACTAATATGTCTAGTGTTTTCTTAGGAGCAAATTCTTTTAACCAACCCTTAAATAATTGGAATATAAGTAATGTTACCAATATATCTGCCATGTTTCTTGGCGCTAACTCCTTTAACCAACCACTCGATAATTGGAATACCAGTAAGGTAACTGATATGTCTAGAACTTTTGAACAGACAGATCAATTCAACCAAAATATTAATAATTGGGATGTAAGTTCTGTAATTGATATGTCTGGAATGTTTGAAAGAGCATTGCTTTTTAATCAACCACTTAATGATTGGGATGTAAGTTCTGTAATCGATATGTCTGAAATGTTTAATGGTTTTGTTTACGACATTCCATTCAACCAACCCCTAGATAATTGGGATGTGAGTAGCGTAACCAATATGAGCGAAATGTTTAGAAAAGCGGTAGACTTTAATCAACCTATTAACAGTTGGAATGTTTCCTTGGTAACCGATATGAGTAGTATGTTCAATGATGCTAATAACTTTAACCAACCCCTAAATAATTGGAACGTATCTAGTGTTACCACAATGCAATCAATGTTTAGTTCTGCAGATAATTTTAACCAAAATATTGACAGTTGGAATGTTACCAACGTTACTGATATGTCTTCTATGTTCAACTATGCTACAAGCTTTAATGAACCTATAAATTCTTGGGAAGTTAATTCCGTGGTAAATACGTCCAGTATGTTTCGTGGTGCATCTGTATTTAACCAACCCTTAAATAACTGGGATGTAAGCGCAGTAGCAAACATGACTTCTATGTTTGAAGATGCTGTACTATTCAATCAACCATTAAACGCTTGGAATGTAAGCTCCGTTACCTTAATGGAATCAATGTTCGAAAATGCAGAAGTCTTTAATCAAAATTTGAATAACTGGAATACGGCGGTAGTAACCAATTTTGAAGCCATGTTCAAAAATGCTTTGGTTTTTAATGAACCTTTATCTAATTGGAATACTGGGGAAGCGTTGACCATGCAAGAAATGTTTAGTGGAGCTACTACTTTTAATCAAAATATAGATACTTGGAATGTTTCTTTTGTAACTACTATGCAAGCCATGTTTAATGGAGCAATAACATACAACCAAGCCATGACATCTTGGAACGTTGCATCTGTAACTACCATGGAAGATATGTTTAAAGGCGCAACCACCTTTAATGAAGATATAAGTACGTGGAATGTACGTGGTGTTACCACTATGGAAGAAATGTTCAGTGGTGCCACCGCTTTTAACCAAGACCTAAATAGCTGGCGTTTGTCTGGTGTAACCAATATGAACTATATGTTTAGCAATGCATCTACATACAACCAACCTATGAATTTATGGAATTTAGGTACTGTAAGCATGCGTTCTGCTTTCTATAATGCCATTGCTTTAAATCAAAGTTTAGCTGAATGGGATGTTAGTAGTGTAACCGATATGCGAGATATGTTAGATAATACGGCACTAGTACGAGAAAATTACGACAATACTTTAATAGCTTGGTCAGAACAAACTTTAAATAGTGGAATTACTCTTGGCGCAGAAGGTCTACCCTATTGCGATGCTCAAGAAGAAAGACAATCTATGATAGACAATTTTGGGTGGACATTTAGCCAAGATGTTCGCG
Source organism: uncultured Maribacter sp. (assembly GCA_947504045.1). Classification (GTDB taxonomy): domain Bacteria; phylum Bacteroidota; class Bacteroidia; order Flavobacteriales; family Flavobacteriaceae; genus Maribacter_B. The sequence continues at coordinate 1,292,898 of CANNFY010000001.1, read as the reverse complement.
ATTGTCCTATTCCAGACTGTACCCTACTTACCGCACCGTTAAACGGCGATACAGATGTACCGGTAAATACCAATATTACTTGGGAACACGCATTATTCGCAGAAGGCTATCGCTTAACCGTAGGAACCTCGGTTGGTGGCAATGATATAGTGAACAACGAAACCATCACCAACGAAACTTCATATGAGTTTGCATCAGATTTTAATACAGGCGATACGGTTTATGTAACTATAATTCCTTTTAATACCGAAGGTGATGCGGTTGGCCCTTGTACCGAAGAAAGCTTTACCATATCTACAGACCCCGCAACCATACCAGATTGTACTACTTTAATTGAGCCTTTAGATGGAGCAACTGATGTTGCCGTAAGCACAGATTTAAGTTGGAACCCTATTTCCAACGCAGATGGTTATAAAATTACAGTAGGTACCTCTACTGGTGCAAATGATATTCTTAATGCTGAAGATGTTGGAAATGTTAACACGCATGATTTTACGGCTGACTTACCAGAAGACAGCGATATTTTTGTAACTATAATTCCTTATAATGATGAAGGGGATGCTACAAGTTGTACCGAAGAAAGTTTCCATACAGAAATAATTCCTGTACCACCAGTTTGTACAAATTTAACAACACCATTAAATGGTGCCGCTGACGTAGCCATAGACACTCATTTAAGTTGGACAGCAATAAGCAATGCTACAGGGTATTTGGTAACCGTAGGTACTACCTCAGGTGGTATAGAGGTAGTAAACAATATTGATGTAGGTAATGTAACCACCTATGATATTCCTGTTGATTTACAAGAAGGCAGGTTACATTATGTAACAATTATTCCTTACAATGATGAAGGAGATGCTACAGGTTGTACAGAAGAAACCTTTACTACAGGAGATTCTACCAGTCCGCCATCTTGTACAACATTAACCGCTCCTATTAATGGTGCATCCGCTGTAGATCCAGCTACTAATTTAAGTTGGACAGAATTAACCTCAGCAACAGGATATAAATTATCGGTTGGTACTTCAAGTGGAAGTTCTGATATTTTTACAGGTGATGTGGGTAATGTAACCACTTACGATCTTACTGCCGATTTACCAGAAAGTACTACTATTTACGTAACCGTAACCCCTTACAACGACAATGGGGATGCAATAAGTTGTACCGAAGAAAGTTTTACCACAGACGGAGTACCTTTATGTACTACCTTGTTAACACCTGCAGATGGTGCTACAAATATACCAGTAGACACAAGTATTGAATGGAATGCAAGCGACAATACAGATGGTTATAAACTAACGGTTACCGCAAGTAGCAGCACCAGTAACAATCTAACCGATTTTGATGTAACCACTGGTACTACCTATACCTTTGCTAATGATTTTGAAAGAGGAGAAACTGTTACAGTTACCATTACCCCATATAATGCTACTGGAGATGCAATTGGGTGTACCTCGGAAAGTTTTACCATTATTCCGCCGCCAGTTCCTAATTGTACTACCTTAGCAACTCCCGCTAACGGAGCTGTTGATATTGCAGTAGATACAAATATAGAATGGAATGCAAGTGCAGGGGCAGATGGTTATAAATTAACTGTTTTAGCAAGTTCTAGTACCGCAAATAACATAACAGATTTTGACACTACTGCTACAACCTATGATTTCTCTAACGATTTTGAGCAAGGAGAAACTGTAACAGTAACTATTGTTCCATATAATGCTATTGGAGATGCAATTGGGTGTACTTCGGAGAGCTTTACTATTAAACCTCTTCCATCTTGTACTACCTTAAGTTCTCCTGTAAATGGTGCTGTAGATATTGCTACAGATTCTGATATTACTTGGAACCCTGTTGCAGAAGCAACTGCATATAAAATAACAGTAAATGCTAGCATTAGTACTACTAATAACCTAACAAATTTTGATACCACTGCTACAACTTACAGTTTTGCGACTAATTTTGAGCAGGGTGAAACAGTTACGGTTACTATTACTCCTTATAATGAAGTTGGGGATGCTATTGGATGCTCTTCGGAAAGTTTCACTATAAAACCAATACCTACTTGTACTAACTTAACATTACCAGCTAATGATGCTGTTGATGTACCGGTTGAAACCAATATTGAATGGGATGCTGTTGCAGATGCAAATGAATATAAGTTAACCGTTATGGCTAGTAGTAGTACCGCAAATAACGTAACCGATGTAGTTATTACAACAGGAACAACTTATAATTTTCCAAACGACTTTGAACAAGGAGAAACAGTTACGGTTACTATTACTCCTTATAACGAAGTTGGGGATGCTATAGGGTGTTCTTCTGAAAGTTTTACTATAGAAGCTGTACCAAGCTGTACCAATCTAACAACACCTATGAATGGCGATGTGGTATCTGCTATAAATGAAATTTCTTGGAATGCTGTTGACGACACTGATGGTTACACTTTAACCATTACAGGAAGTAATACAACAGCTAATAATGAAACTGATTTAGACGTAACTGGAACTACACATACTTTTGCAAATGACTTTGAATCAGGAGAAGTAGTTACTATTACTATAATACCATATAATGAAGTTGGGGATGCTATTGGATGTACTACCGAAAGCTTTACGGTAAGACCTATACCAATGTGTACGAATTTATCCTCGCCATTACATAATGCTACAGAAGTATCTGTTATGACTGATATTTCTTGGAACCCTAGTGTAGATGCTGACGGATATCGTATTTCTGTAGGAACCTCCGTAAATGGAACTGATATTGTAAATAATGAAGATGTACTTTCTTTAACTAGTTATACATTTTCAGAAAACTTGCCTTCAGAAAGTTTAATTTATGTTACTATAACTCCATATAACACCTCTGGCGATGCCATTGGATGTACTGCAGAAAGTTTTGAAACAGAAATAATAATTCCAGAATGTACACAATTATCTAGTCCATTTAATGGCGAAACTGATGTTGCTTTAGAAAATAGTATTTCATGGGAAGAAGTAGAAAAAACAGATGGTTACCGTTTATCTTTAGGAACTTCTCCTGGTGGATCAGATATTTTAAACAACCAAGATATGGGAACCAACACTAGTTATACCCCTAATCAAGAATATCCTTTCGGAACCCAAATTTATGTAACTATTACACCATACAACAGTAAAGGAGATGCTATACAATGTAATGAGCAATTTTTTACTACTGTAATTCCAGAAGATGAAACCGACTATGGTTTTTCTCCAGATGGCGATGGAATAAACGACTATTGGCACATAGATAATATTGAGTATTATCCAGAAAATGTAGTTATGATCTATAATAGATGGGGCGATGCCGTTTTTGAAATTAAAAATTACGATAATAACTCTGCTGTTTTTAGAGGAGAGGCAAACTTAAAAACCAAAATGGGAGCCGGTCAATTACCAGAAGGAACGTACTTCTTTCATATACAAATTGAAGAAGAAAACATTTTAAATAAAACAAAAGGATACGTAGTAATAAAGCGCTAAACCAATGAAATTAAATAAAACTATTGGCACGCTAGCACTAGGTGTTTTGCTGTCTTTTTTATCAAGTAACATAGTGTTGGGACAACAAACCCCAACGTTTACAGAATATAATTATAATCCTTTTTTGATAAACTCTGCTTATGCTGGTTTAACCGAAAATACCGAAATTTCTATGAGTAATTCTGGGTTTTTTAATCAATTTGACGGAAGCCCAAGAACCTTTTCTTTAAGTGGTCATGGTTCGCTTAACCGAAATAAAGTTGGTTTAGGTGCTGGTATTATTAGAGATGAAATTGGAGTAACTACTTCTACTAGTTTTTTTGCTTCATATTCTTATAAAATATTTTTTGATTTTAAAAGCAACAGACCCTATTGGCAGCTTTATGATGCTGGTGTACTTTCTTTTGGTATTACAGCTGGCTTGCAACAATACCAAGACAATTTAACCCAACTAGGAATTGTTGGAGACCCAAATTTTGCACAAGACATTAATGGATCTATACCAACTATTGGCTTAGGATTTTTATTTAATCATGCGTCTTTTTACGTAGGCTTTTCTACACCAAATATTTTAGGTGATGCCTTAGCAACAGACGATAATATTAATTTAAACAGCCCATATTATGCCTATTTTGGGTACCGTTTCTTTAATAATGTATTTCAAGATTTAATGATCAAACCAAATGTTTTATTAAAACATGAAAAAGGAGTTGCTTTACAAGCAGATATTAATGTTGCTGTTAGTTTTAGAAATAAATTTGAAATAGGTACAGGTTATAGAACCAATAACTCTATAAACCTTTTAGCTGGTATTTATTTGTTTGATAATGTACGTGCTATATATAATTACAACCTAGCTACAAACGATTCTCCTTTAGGCAATACACACGGACTTATTATTAGCTACCAATTTGGAGATGGGTATGCAATAGATTAAAATTAAACTATGACTTTAAAAAATATAATACTCATTTTACTTACACTTGGCGCAATTATTATTTTAGGGTCTTTCTATTTTGTATTTAGAACAAAAGTTAAAGATTTATCTAATAAATACCCCTATAGTTCTATTATTAACAAAACGTTAAGCACCAAACAAGAGTGCTTTATTACATTACATAAACATTCTTTGGAAAATCCATATATCATAGACTTGACTAAAACAAATTTTTATGACACTGCTGACCATATATATACATTACCCGTTGGCACTGCATTGAAAATAGAAAACGCAAAAGCTTTTACACCACCTGTTAGCGGATCTACACATAATATAGTTCTTGGAAGTGTGTATATTAAAGAACTAGATCAAAATGTAAAATTTGAATTTTTCTGGGGTGAAAATCCCACATATGGACTATATGAGCATGATAAAAATTATGATATATATCCATTAGCCCCTTGGCAAGAAGAAGCTTTACCATATAAATATTTTTGGGATGGAAAAAAAGAACCCCATAATTGGAAAGAATGGTATTCTAACTAATCTTCTAACTCCTCTTTAATTAAATTTCCTAATTGTATAAGTCCTGACTTTATTTCGCTACTCCAAACAATAGCATAACTAAGTCTTAAACAATTTTTATATTGTTCTTGTAACGTAAATATAGACCCAGGAGTAAAGACTATTCCCTTATTTTTTGCTTTTTCAAATAGCAAATTACAATCTATTTTTGAATTAAGTTCTACCCATAATAAAAAGCTTCCTTGTGGTTTACTAACTCTTGTATCCTCTGGAAAATTAGCTGCAATAGTAGTAATGTATTGTATACTATTAGCTTGTAACGTATTTCTTAATTTTCTTAAATGATAATCGTATCTTCCTTTAATTAAAAAAGCAGCAATAGTTTCTTGTGTTATGGGTGTAGAAGAAGAAGAAAGACATAGTTTTAATCGTAAAATTTCTTTTAAAAATTTTCCTGGAGCAACCCAACCAACCCGATACCCACCAGAAAGGGTTTTAGAAAAAGACCCAACCCATAACACTAGGCCACTAGTGTCAAAAGACTTACATGTTGTTGGCCTATTTTTACCATAATATATTTCGCCACAAATATCATCTTCAATTAATGGTATTTCATATTCTTGAATAATTTTTACAATTTCTTTTTTATTTGCATCTGGCATAACACTACCAAGAGGATTATTAAAATTTGAAATTATAAGTATTGCACTAATTTTTTGTTGTTGTACTACCTTTTTTAAAGCTTCTAAATCCATTCCTGTAATAGAATCTGTAGGTAATTCTATAACCTTTAATCCTAATATATTTGCTAACTGTAATATTCCAAAAAACACTGGGCTCTCTACTACAATTGTATCTCCAGGTGAAGTAACAGCCATTAAAGACAACGAAAGTGCTTGTGTACAACCTGCTGTAATAACAATATCTTTTTCTTGTAAATTACCTCCCCACAAAAGTGTTCTTTGTGCTATTTGTCTTCTTAAGTTTTCGCTCCCTTCTATTTTTTCATAATAAGTACCACCAGCGTTAAGTTTACCTATAGTTTCATGCATAGTTTTACTAAGCTTTGCCACTGGCAACAATTCTTTTGTAGGAGCTCCTAAAGAAAAATTAATTATCCCTTTAACATTTAAATTATGGTATAAGTCTATAATTATATCTGTCTTACTATACATAGATGGTGTTTCATCCGGACTAGTTTTTACTGGGTTTTTAGGCAAGTTTTTAATCGAAAAAATAACATAGTATCCAGATCTAGGTTTGGTCGTAATTAAACTTTTTGCTTCTAAAGAATAATAGGCTTGTAAAGCTGTACTAATACTTACCCCATGCTCTTGTTGTATTATTCTTAGCGATGGTAATTTATCTCCAAATTTTAAAACGCCATTATAAATTTGAGTCTCAATACGTGATGCAATTTTCTGATAAATAAACATTGTATCTTCTATATAAATTAAAACTGTACTGGTTAAATATACAAAAACTGAATCTGTTATGGTTTCTGTATTTTTTAGAATTTTGATAAGAATAAAAAACACATTGCAATTATGAGTAAAAAAGAACCTATTCAAAAAACCCTGTTTTCTAATTTTAAAAGCGAAGATTTATTTGATATTGCCAATAGTTATGGTAAAAGTTATATTGCTACAGTAAGAGAAAGAAATGTTTATCCAACAGAAAAGGCAATAGAAAATTTATCTGTTTTTGATGAAGAATTACCAACCACAACTACAAACGCAACCCAAGTTCTAGATCAACTTAACCGCTACGGTTCTCCTGCTACAGTTGCTACATTAGGTGGTAGGTATTTTGGCTTTGTATGCGGTAGTGCTGTACCTGTAGGTTTAGCTGCAAAAACATTAGCAACATTTTGGGACCAATCTCCTACCATGCATGTTTTATCTCCAATAGGCTCTGCTTTAGAAACTGTTGTAGAAAATTGGTTAAAGCAATTATTTAATTTACCAAAAAGTACCGTTGCTGGTTTTGTAAGTGGCACCTCTATGGCTACCTTTTGTGGCTTAGCAGCTGCTAGATACAGGTTGCTAAAAAATAAAAATTGGGATATAAATGAAGATGGCTTTTTAAATGCACCAAAGCTTAGAGTTGTAACTGGAAAACAAGCACACTCTACCGTATTAAAAGCAATAAGTTTACTAGGCTTTGGAAAAAATAATATAGAATGGGTTGCTGTTGATGAACAAGGAAGAATTGTAGCAGATGAAATTCCTGCACTTGATAATACTACACTACTAATATTACAAGCTGGAAATGTAAATAGCGGTTCTTTTGATGATTTTAAAACCATTTGTACAAAAGCAAAAGAAGCAGGTGCTTGGGTACATATAGATGGTGCATTTGGTTTATGGGCAGCTGCGGTAAATAAATTAAAACACTTAACCAACGGCATAGAAAACGCAAATTCCTGGTCTGTAGACGGGCATAAAACCTTAAATACACCATACGATAGTGGAGTTATTTTGTGTAAAGACAAAGAAGCTATGGCAAATGCACTACATATGTCTGGAAGCTACATTGTAACAAGTGAAAAAAGAGATGGTATGTTTTATACCCCTGAGATGTCTAGAAGAGCTAGAGTAATAGAATTTTGGGCAATTATAAAACAATTAGGAACAAATGGTATAGATGAAATGATCTATAATATGCATGCTAGAGCCGTACAATTCTCTAAAGAAATAGAATGTGTTAAAGGTTTTACTGTTTTAAATGATGTAGTTTTTAACCAAGTACTTGTTTGTTGTAACACAGATGAAATTACTACTAAAATAATGGAAAAAATACAAGAACAAAGAGATTGCTGGGTGGGCGGATCTGTTTGGAAAAACAAAAAAGTAATACGTGTAAGCATCTGCTCTTGGGCAACCACCAAAGAAGATATTGAAATTTCTGTTGCTTCTTTTAAAAGAGCATTACAAGAAATTAATACAAAACAAAAAGAATAAAATGATACACAAAATAGAAACTTATATTGTAGACTCTTTTACAAATATGCCCTTTAAAGGAAACCCTGCTGGCGTTTGTATTTTAAAACAACAATTACTGGAGGAGCAAATGCAAAATATTGCAATAGAATTGGGCTTATCGGAAACTGCATTTATACTACAACTAGAAAAACCTACTTCTTATACTATTAGATACTTTTCTCCAGTTATGGAAATTCCACTTTGCGGACACGCAACCCTAGCTGCATCAAAAGTAATTTTTGAAAAGTATACCGATGTAGAAAAAATCTCCTTTAAAAATATAGATAATTTAGAATTACCTGTACAAAAATTTGGAAATAAAATAGCAATGGAATTTCCTATATATACTACAGTACCACAAAATGTATCTATAAAATTATTAGAGGCTCTTGGAGTAAAAAAAATTATAACTAGTGCCTATAATAAAGAGACTAACATAATACTAATTGAAGTAGAAAGTGCCGAAGAATTACAAAACTTATCTCCAAATTTTGAAAAATTAAAACGTGCTCACCATACAATTAACGGAGTATTAGTTACTGCTATATCTACTAAAAAAACGTATGATTTTGAATCTAGATATTTTTGGCCTTGGAGTGGAACAAATGAAGATCCTGTTACAGGGGCAACCCATACATTTCTTGCAAAATATTGGAGTGCTCGTTTGCATAAAACAAAACTAAAGTCTTTCCAATGTTCTAAAAGAACTGGCTTTATGGATATTGAAATTAAAAATGAAAAAAAGTTGATTATAAAAAGTGAGGCGCAAATAATTTTAAAAGGAACCTTAACTATTTAAAAAGACAAAACCGATACTAATATCGGTCTTAAGGCTTGCTTTTTTATCCACTTAATTACTAAGTAGCACTGCAAATATCTAGCTTATTTACTATTGTAAAGTTATCTTAACCTTAGGTTATGGTTACTTTTTTTATAGTAGACAGTAACACATTTAAAAAATAAATGATTTGCCCTATAAAAAATAAAAGAATAGAAAGCAGATAATCTCCTTTATAAAAAGCTGTATTAGAATAATATCTAGGTTCTTGTTGAAATATATTAATGGGAAGAATAATTTGAAATAACCCTATTAAACTAAATACTAAATTAGCTATAGTTAGCCAATCTATTAATTTTATACTAAACTTAGATAGTACCACCCAATACCCTAGTCCACATAATCCAAACCAAATAAGAAGGAGGCTATACACATGTCTGAGTGCAATTACATAATACGTATCATGCACGTTAATATCTAAAGTAGTATCTATTAAATAAAATTGTGAATACAAAGTATACACTAAAAATATAAATGCCAATCCCCATAAAGTTATAAAGGGCTTTGCTTTTATATTTTGTATAAATTTCATTTTACTTAATCATTCCTAAATTAATTACTTCTTGATCTGTTAAGTAACGCCAATGTCCTCTTGGTAAATCTTTTTTAGTTAAACCTGCATAGGCTACTCTATCTATTTTTTCAACCTTATAATCTAGCTCTTCAAAAATACGTTCTACAATACGGTTTCTAGAACTAAATATTTCTATACCAACTTCTCTTTTAGGAGCATCATCTATAAAACTAATATCTTGTACTCTAACTACTTTTTCTTCTACTTTTAAGCCTTCTTTTATTCTTTTTAAATCTACACTTCTTAGATCTTTATCTAAAACTACATGGTATATTTTACGAAGACCATTTATAGGGCTTTTTAATCTTTTTGTTAAATCACCATCATTTGTAAAAAGTAATAATCCTGTAGCGTTTTTATCCATTTTATCTATTGGCAGTAATTTAGCATCTGATGCACTCGAAATTAAACCTGCAACATTACGCCTACCTCTTTCATCTCTTACCGTAGTAGAAAAATCTTTAGGTTTATTTAAAAGTACGTACTCTCTTTTTATAGGGTTTAGCAAACGGCCATCAAACTTTACCTCATCGGTTAGTTTTACTTTATACCCCATTTCTGTAATAGGTTTTCCATTTACAGTAACATTTCCTGCAGATATATAAATATCCGCATCTCTACGAGAACAAACTCCAGAATTAGCTACATATTTATTTAAACGAATAGAATTTGGGTCCGACGCTTGTTTTGGTGTAGCTTTCTTTTTTACTGGACTATTACCGTACGTTTTCTTTTTAAAAGGTGTATTTCCTTTTCCAGAAAACTTTTTTCTGTCATTTGAACCTGACTTAGCCATACTATAAATTTTGTGCAAAGGTAGCAAATTGCACTGCTGAAATAACAATTTAAAAGAATAGAAATTTAATACTCCTTTTTAAACTCAAAAAACCTTTTTAATTTTTTATTAATCGTCAAATTTTCCACAGTAATATTGCAGCAAACACTTATAGTATTTAAATAAGACGTAACTACAAAATTCTATTTAAAACCAAGTCTATATCAATTAGCAAAATACTAAAAACACCTGCTATTATAATTAACTTTAAAATGTTATGAAGCCAAACAAAATGTTTTTTTAAATGCGCTTTTAATAACAAGGCTATAAATAATACTAATAATACTACACATACCATAAAGTAGATATTCATATAACCAATACCAAATTCTGTAATTAATAATAAAGATGGTATTAACGTTAATAAAATTAGGGTTGTTATTAAAAATTTTGATACCCTTACGCCATATAAAATTGGAATAGTTTTATACCCTTGGGCAATGTCTCCTTTTATACTTTCTAAATCTTTAATCATTTCCCTTGCTAGTATGAGCAAAAAAAGAAAAACAGCATGTACAAAAATTACTTTTTCAAAATTTTTATAATATACAAATACTACAAAAAATGGAGCTATTGCTAATGTTGCAGAAATAAAATTACCAATAAACGCTATTCTTTTTAGTTTATGGGAATAAAACCAAATGCCAAAAATATAGGCAGAAAAAAATAATACTGCTTTAAATGATACATAGCTTGCTGCAAAAACGGCCAAAAAATTTAATATAAAATAGGTGGTTAATTTAAAGCGTTGGCTTACTAACCGATCTAACATTGTTTTTCTGGGTTTATTAATTAAATCTTTCTCCGAATCGTAAAAATTATTAATTATGTAACCACTTGCTATTACTAAAGCAGATGCTAGTATTATTACAAACAAATTTATATCTAAAACTACCTGCCTTAAAGGTAAATTTGGTGCTAATATATATATTGAGGCTAGGTATTGCGCAAGAACTACCATTAAAATATTGTAGCCACGAACAACAGAAAACAAACTTAATAACTTGAGAAATAGTTGTTTGTTTTTTCTAGAAAGCATGTATTATGGGTTTAGAAGTTATAAACCACTTCTAATGGATAATCTTTAAGTGCTTTTTTTGCTTTTTCAATATCTTGTGTAAATCCTAAAATATAACCTCCACCACCAGAACCACATAGTTTTAAGTAATAGTCGTTAGTCTCAATTCCTTTTTTCCATAGGCTATGAAATTTAGAAGGAATCATTGGCTTAAAGTTATCTAAAACTACATGAGATAGTTGTTTTAAATTACCAAATAAAGATTTTACATTTCCATTTATAAAATCTTCTACACAAGCATCGGTATGTTTTATAAACTGGTCTTTTAACATGCTTCTAAAACCTTCGCTCTTCATTTTATCCATAAATAGCTCTACCATAGGTGCTGTTTCGCCAATTATGCCGCTGTCTATTAAAAATACAGCGCCATTACCCTGTTTATTCTGAGAAGGTATACTTGTAGATTCTATATTGTCTTTAGAGTTTATTAAAATAGGCAAACTTAAGTAACTATTTAATGGATCTAACCCTGAAGATTTACCATGAAAAAAAGATTCCATAGTACCAAAAATAGATTTTAGAGTTAATAATTTTTCTCTAGTTAAATTCTCTAATACTGTAATTTTATTAGTTGCATATTTATCATAGATGGCAGCAACTAAAGCTCCACTACTACCAACTCCATACCCTTGCGGTATAGAACTATCAAAATACATTCCTGCTTCTACATCTTTAGTTAGAGCCTTAAAATTAAAAGAAAATAATTCTGGACTCTCTTTTTGTATTTTCTCTAAGTAAGTAGCAAAGTTCTTTAAATGAACATTAGATTCTATTGCTTCTTTTGATGGATTTTCATTCATCTTTAAAGCTCCCTTGAAAAAATTATAAGGTATTGACAAGCCTTTGGAGTCTTTTATAATACCATACTCGCCAAACAATAATATTTTAGAGTAAAAAAGGGGACCTTTCATATTTTTAATTTATAATTAGTAATGAAAAATTAATAATTATTGTTTTGATGATCTTACAATTCTTACCAATATTTTCAATATCTCCTGTATTTGATGTTTATATCTTTTGTAATCCACATCATTAATATACGCCGTTTTATTTAACAAATCTAACCAATAGTCTGTTTCATTTGCCTCTTTTAGGCTAATAGTCATCTTATTAATAAAATCGGGTTTGCTCACTGCAAATTCAGCTTCTCTAATATTTGCTCCAATTGAGGTGCCAGATTTGAGTAACTGTTTAGACATTACAAACTCTTTATTATGAGCTACTAATGATTTATATAAAGAAACAATATCTACCGCAAAATTAAAGCTCTTACTCTTGATTATGTTTTCTTTCATAAACAAATAACGAACGTTTTAATTAATAATTATTCCTTCTTAACTATTAATTGTGCCGCACCAAAACCTATTTGATCACAAATATACTGTCCGTTTTGGCAATATGCAACTAACTCATCTTTAATAAACTGCAATGTTTCTTCCTTTTCAAACTCCGGATACAAAACATGAACATTAGCTCCTGCGTCTAGAGTAAAACAAACATTTTTGTTTGTCCTTTTTCGAAATGCCCATATTTTATTAATAATTTCTAGCGTATTAGGTTTCATTAAAACAAAATAAGGCAAGCTTGTCAGCATCATTGCGTGTAGTGTTAGTGCCTCGCTCTCCACTATTTCTATAAACTTTTTTAAATCTCCTGTTTTAAAAACTCTTTTTAAAGTATCTAAATTCTTATGCGCCTGTTTAAATCTTTCTTTTGCAAAAGGATGATTATGCATTAAATTATGCCCAACGGTACTACTTACCTCTTTTTGTCCTTTATCTACCAATAAAATGGTGTCCTGATAATTTTTAAATGTCTTGTCTACTTCGTAAGGGTATTTAATAGCGTATAAATTAGAGCTATTTTTAGTTTCCTTATGTTTTCCCCATTGCACTACATCTCCTTCTATACTACGTGCTGCACTACCAGAACCTAGCCTTGCTAAAAAAGAGGCTTTTTTATTAAAATACTCTTCTGTTATATTTGGGTTTAATTCTTTTTCTAAAGACATAAGTGCTAATGCTAAAGCGGATAAACCACTAGCAGAAGAGGCTATACCACTACTATGCGGAAAAGAATTAGATGTTTCTATTATAAAATGATAGTCTTTTAAAAAAGGTGAATATGCTTCTATTCTTTCAAAGAAAGTTATAATTTTTGGTTTAAAATCTTCTTTCAGCTTTCCTTCAAAATATAAATCAAAAGAAAAATCTTTTGCCGTGTTTTTTAGTTTTTCATACGTTAGCTTAGTAGTTGTTGCACAAGTATTTAAAGTAAAACTAATAGATGGGTTTGCCGGAATTTGATTAGCTTCTTTACCCCAATATTTTACTAAAGCTATATTACTTGGAGATTTCCAAGTTACTTCTCCTTTCGTTATTTCATTTACATACTCTGAAGGGATAAAGTTTTGTATAGTCATTCGTTTTATTTTTTAACAAAGATAGTTTAACCACTTATAAATTAGATACTAGTTAAAATAAATTACTATTTTAGACTTAACCAATTACTAATGAAAAAAAAACTATTATATATAACTATTTGTGTAACGCTTTGCCTTGTAATTGGCTTTTTATCTAGCTTTGCTACACAAAGTTCTGTAAACGATTGGTATGTTACATTAAACAAGCCAAGTTTTAACCCTCCTAACTGGTTATTTGCTCCTGTTTGGACAATACTTTATATTTTAATGGGTATATCTGCTGGTTTGGTATGGGCAAAAGGCTTTTATCATTTATGGGTAAAAACTGCACTTTATCACTTTGGATTTCAATTATTACTAAACGCACTTTGGAGCATTGTTTTTTTTGGATTAAAACAACCTTTATGGGCTCTTTTTGTTATTATTGCTTTAGTAATTATGCTCTTATTTACTTTTAAATGGTTTAAAATTGTAAACAAAACTGCAGCTTACATGCTTATACCTTATATTATTTGGGTAAGTTTTGCTACTATCTTAAACTATAACATATGGCAATTAAACTAATGCCATTTCTTGTAATTTTACCATAGTTTTATAATTCCTAGTTGTTGCAGTTACTTTAAGTTTTTTTTCTATAAGGTTGTTTGTACACTTAGCTTTACCTGCTCCTAGAGCGCATCTTAAATAAACACAGTTAGGCGTAATTTCTAGGGTTTCATTTGCAAAAGAAATAGCGTTTAAAATTGCTTTATTTTCTTCAGTAGCTTCGTTTTTTAGTAGTACAAAGTATATTTTATTACTCTGTATATCTTCGGGGTTTTGGTATGGATTATTTGTAAGAATAGCTTGTATTTGTTTTCCTGTTTTTACCACCACAGGAACCTCAAAACCATACTTATTTTTAATTATTTCTGCTATTGTATTTTCTAATTTAATCTTATTCTCTTCTGTTGAAGAAAATATAATATTACCGCTTTGAATATATGTTTGTACATTTTTAAAACCGTTTTCTTCTAAAAGAAGACGTAAATCTGCCATTTTAATTTTCTTTTGGCCACTTACATTAATACCTCTTAATAAAGCTATATAGGTTTTCATATTCTTTTTATAATTCTGATAGTATTCCTTGTGCTGCAAGGTAACCACTTGTCCATGCGTTTTGAAAATTAAATCCTCCGGTTATAGCGTCTACATTAATAACTTCCCCTGCAAAATATAAATTTGGCAAATTTTTACTTTTATAGGTTTTAAAATTTATTTCTTTTAAATCTACTCCACCAGCAGTTACAAATTCTTCTTTAAAAGTACTTTTACCATCTATACTTATTTTACAATTGGTTAATTGGTTTGCTAAAAGTTGTAATTGTGCCTTTGTAACATCTGCCCACTTTACAGTTTCGTTTATACCAGATGCTTTTACAAGATTTACCCAAAGTCTACGAGGTAGCTCTACTGCTTTTGTTCTAAGAATAGTTTTTTTTGCTTCTACCTCTTTTATTTGCATTAAATAATCTACTATGGCACCTTTATGAAAATCTGGTAACCAATTAACTAAAATATCAAATTTATAATTGTAATTGTTTAATACGTTTGCACCCCATGCAGATAATTTTAAAATTGCTGGGCCACTCAATCCCCAGTGTGTAACTAATATTGGGCCTTCGCTCTCTAATACTGCTTCTTGTTTTGGAGCACTTTTTAGGGCTACTGTAACCTTTGTTGCCGTCTTTTTTTTTGGTAATACTTTTACTTTTGCATAAGTACTTACTCCAGGAATATTAGAAATACGATTATCTTTAGTATTAAATGTAAATAAAGAAGGTACTGGAGGTACAATAGTGTGCCCCAATTTTTCTAATATAGACCATATTTTAGGGCTACTGCCGGTAGCAATTAATACTTTTTTACACTCAAAAACACCTTTAACACAAATTATTTTCCACCCCTTTTCCTCTGGCAAAGGTTCTATATTTTTTATTGCACTTTGTGTTATAACTTTTATGCCAAGTTTGGTAACTTCTTTTAAAAAACAGTCTATAATAGTTTGTGAGCTATTTGTTTCTGGAAACATTCTACCGTCTTCTTCTATTTTTAAATTAACCCCTCTTTCATGAAAAAAGCCTACTGTATCACCACTACAATAATTATGAAAAGGGCCTAAAATTTCTTTTTCCCCTCTTGGGTAGTTTTTTGACATCTCTTTGGGGTCAAACTCTGCGTGCGTAACATTACACCTACCACCACCAGATATTTTTACTTTAGACAAAACATCTTTCCCTTTTTCTAATATTCCTATTTTTAGATTAGGGTTCTTTTCTGCAATATGTATGGCTGCATAAAAGCCAGATGCTCCTCCGCCTGCTACTAAAACATCAAACATTAGTTAACTCGTTCTGGAAAGTTCGTAATTATGCCATCTACTGCCCATTTTTTGGCCAAAATAATTTCATCCGGATTATTAACGGTCCAAGTATAAATTTTAAAGCCGGCATCTCTTATAGTATTTGCAATTTCTAAGGATAGCATTTTAAAATTAGGGTTAATTGCCTCTGCATGTAACTCCTTTGCTATGGTAATTGCATCTACAGGGTTTTCTTCTGTTAAAACCGCTATACGAATATTACTATTGGTATCTCGCATTATTCTTAACTCATTCCAATTAAAACTAGAAATAATAAAGTCGTTTAATGCCCATTCTTTATCTTCTACATTTTCTAAAACAATAGTATTAACATCTTTGGCTGTATTAGCTCCTTTAAGCTCTATATTTAAAGGTACTTGCCCATCTATAACATCTAAAACGTTTGTAAGTAGTGGAATGCTATGGTTTCCTGTAACTGTTAGTTTATTAAGCTCTGTTAAGGTGTAATCTTCTATTTTACCTTCTCCATTGGTTAGCCTTTCTAAAGTATCATCATGAAAAACTACAATTTCTCCGCTTTTAATTTTAAAAACATCAATCTCTATCATGTCTACTCCTAAATCTAGAGCTTTTTGGATAGATGTTATTGTGTTTTCCGTTTCGTGACCCATGGCGCCACGGTGCCCAATTACTATAGGTTTGCTCATTGGTATACAGCTAAATGAAAATAATAAAATAAGACTAAACCAATATTTTAACATCTGTTTATATATTGCTTATTTAAGCTGAAAGATAAAAGATTCTAACGGAAGTAAATCTATTTTTATATGACCTTCTTTATTTTTTACTACTAAGGGTGGGTTTATTTTTCCGTATAATTTTTCTTCGAGCTCGTATGTGTCATCTGTTAACCCCCATGATGTTACCATACTTTCTGGCAACTTTAAATCTAAATTATAGGTTTTTTCAACATCAAAATTAGAAATAATTATTAGTTTCTCTTCCTTATCCCAACGTACAAACGAAAACAAGCGATGATCATACCCCTTTGTTGTTTCTTTATTGTAAAAATGAATTTCTTGGTAAAAGCCCATTAATGCACTACTTTTTATAGTAACATTTAATAACCTCTTATAAAAATCTCTTAATTCTTTTTCATCCTTTTTAGATTGTCCTCCATCAAACTTTTTATTATTTACCCATCTTTGAAAAGTTGGGACTCCAACATAATCAAAAATTGAGGTTCTAGAAGAACTTCCAAAGCCTGCGTTTTCTGCAGCAGGCTCTCCTACTTCTTGCCCAAAATATAGCATAGTTGGTGACGTACTTAATGTTGCTGAAACTACCATGGCTGGTTTTCCTATTTCTGCTTTACCAACAAATTCTGGACTTGCTATGCGTTGCTCATCATGGTTTTCTAAAAAATGAAGCATATTATGCTCAATATCTTTTAAATTGTTTTGAACTACAGCTATATGATCTGTCCATCCATATCCTTTCATAATATGCTTAAGGCTATCATACAATTCTACCTTATCATATAAATAATCCATTTTACCAAGAAAAATATAATCTCTATACAAATCTGGATTATATACTTCTGCCATTATAAAAGCATCGTTTTTTTGCATTTTTATGTGCGAGTTTAGGTAACTCCAGAACTCTACCGGAACCATTTCGGCCATATCATACCTAAAACCATCTACACCAAAATTTAGCCAGTATAATGCAATATCTTTAAACTTTATCCAAGAATTTGGCACCTCTTTACTTTTCCAAAAGGCATAATGTTCTTCGTAGTTTTTATGAAAATAGTCTTCGGGTAACGTATCAAAATCATACATTCCATCTGGTCGTATTCCATAATTTATTTTTACAGTCTCATACCAATCATTAATATTTGGCTGTGCTAAACGAGAGCCATTACCTGTCCACTTAGCAGGAACCTCTTTAAAAGGTTCTATTTTTTCTTCTGGGTTTCCTCCTAAAGGTAAAAGTCCGTCTTTCCAATCTGGCGATTTGTACTCCTTTCCAGGTATATAATAAAAGTTATTATTTTTATTATATTCTACCGTAGTATCATCCTTAGCACCAAAATCTACAATTCCGTCTGGATTAGTTTCTCCTTTGTATTTACGAGCTACATGATTTGGAACTATATCTATAATAACTTCTAATCCTATTTTATGAGAACGCTCTATTAGATCTTTAAATTCTTGCAGCCTATTTTCTGGATTAACCGCTAAATCTGGATTTACATTATAATAGTCTTTAACAGCATACGGGGAACCTGCTCTACCTTTAACAACTTCTGGGCTATCATTAGAAATTCCAAATTTTGTATAATCTCTTATTACCGCATGGTGTGGTACTCCTGTATACCATATATGCGTAACACCTAATTCCTTTATACTTTTTAAAGCTTTTACAGTAAAGTCATTAAACTTTCCAACTCCATTTTCTTCAATAGTACCCCAAGGTTTATTGGTGGTATTTGTATTTCCAAATAACCTAGTAAAAACCTGATATACTGATGCTTTTTTCTTTTTTGTCATGTGGTTATACTAATTACTAACTTTTACTACTTCTCCTGGAATAAGCAATACCTTTTTATGGTTTACCTGTATATTTACCTCTTGGTTTCCAAGAATACTAAAACTTGTTTCTTTTGTATTTACAGTAACTGTAATAATGGTATTTCTAAAGTTTAATTTAAAAGAATATGAAGACCATTGTTCTGGAATTTGAGGCGTAAATGAAAGTGTATTCTCCTGTATACGCATACCTCCAAAACCTTCTACAATACTCATCCAAGTACCAGCCATACTGGTAATATGTAAGCCTTCTTCTACTTCTTTGTTATAGTCATCTAAATCTAACCTAGAAGTTCGTAAGTAAAAATTATATGCCTGCTCCATTCTTCCTAATTTAGCAGCTTGTATACTATGTACACATGGAGATAAAGAAGATTCATGCACTGTAAAAGGCTCATAAAAATCGAAATGATTTTCTAGCTCTTTTTGGGTAAAATGGTCTTCAAAAAAATAAAAGCCTTGTAAAATATCAGCTTGTTTTATATAAGGTGATCGCAAAATTCTGTCCCAGCTCCATTTTTGATTTATTGGTCTTTGCGATGTATCTAAATCGGATACTTTTATTAATTCTTTATCTAAAAAACCATCTTGTTGTAAGTATACATTATGTTCTTCTGAATAAGGAAAATACATGTTTTGGGCAACCGTTTTCCAATCTTTAATCTCTGTATCTGAAACTGCAGTTTTATCTATAATTCTAGTATACTCCGCTGCATATTCTTCTTTTACTTTTTGCAGTTGTGCTGCAGTAAATTCTAAACACCATTTAGCAATATAGTTAGTATACCAATTATTGTTTACATTATTCTCGTACTCATTAGGGCCAGTAACACCTAGGATTACATATTTTTCTTTAGCCGAAGAATAGGTTGCTCTTTGTTTCCAAAAACGGGCAATACCAATTAATACTTCTAGCCCCATTTCTGGTATATAACTATAGTCTCCTGTATATCTGTAATAATTATAAATGGCAAAAGCTATGGCTCCGTTTCTATGAATTTCTTCAAAAGTAATTTCCCACTCGTTATGGCATTCTTCGCCATTCATAGTTACCATTGGGTAAAGCGCTGCACCTTTTACAAATCCTAATTTTTGTGCATTTTCTATAGCTTTCTCTAAATGATTGTATCTATATTTTAATAATTTTCTTGCTACTTGTTGGTCTTTTGTTGCCATGTAAAATGGTATACAATAAGCCTCGGTATCCCAGTAGGTACTACCACCATATTTTTCTCCGGTAAATCCTTTTGGACCTATGTTTAACCTAGAATCTGTTCCTAAATACGTTTGGTTTAATTGAAAAATATTAAATCGAATGGCTTGTTGCGCTTTTACATCGCCTAGTATAGAAATATCACTCATTTCCCAAATACTAGCCCAAGCATTTTTCTGCTTTTCTAATAATTTATAAAAACCAAGGGTACTAGCTTCGTCTAATGCGATATTTGCAGCTTGTTGCAGTTTATCACTTTCATGATTTGTAGAGACCGTATAGCCGCCAAACTTATATAGTGTAATTTCTTCTCCTTTTTCTACCTCTTGTTCTAAAACTACACTTATAAATGTTTCAGAACTTTCTCCTTTAGTGCTACTAATTTCTGTGCCTTTATATACTGCATTTGCCTGCATAAATGTACATACCTGAAAATTAGTTTTCATGGTATGAGACTCTATAAAAGCTCTATTTTTTAATGTGTTTACAGTTGTTGTATTCCAGAATTTATCATCCCAATTACTATCTTCGTTTGTAATACCACTGTCTAAATATGGCTCATATTTTACAACAGCATTTTGGTTTATTACTTTTATAGTATACGAAATTGCACCAACCTCATCTATATCTAAGCTTAAAAATCTAATTATAGTAACTTCTATTTCAACGGTGTTTGAAAGTGTGGCATTAAAGCTTCTTTTATACCACCCTTCTTGCATATTTAATTCCCTTTTAAAATTGGAAATTTCTTTACACGTGTTTAAGTCTAATGGTTCATTATTTATAAACACATTTATACCTATCCAGTTTGGAGCATTTAATACTTTTGCAAAATATTCTGGATACCCATTTTTCCACCAACCTACTCTTGTTTTATCTGGGTAATATACTCCAGCAATATAGCTCCCCTGAAAGGTGCTACCAGTATATTGTTCTTCAAAATTTGCACGTTGCCCCATGGCACCGTTACCAATACTAAATAGACTTTCTGAAGATTTTACTCTTTCTGCATTAAAGCCTTCTTCTATAATAGACCAATTGTCTGGTTTTATATAATCCTGATTCATTATTTATCTATTAATTCTTTAATAAAATTTAAAGACATTTCTGTAAAGTCTTTAAAATTGTACTGGGCTTGGTTTAAAATAGCAGCATCGCCAATACCTATGCTTGTCATATTTGCATTATTTGCTGCAGCAATACCAGCAACAGCATCTTCAAAAACAATACAGTTTTCTGGTGCAATATGTATTTCTGAAGCGGCCAATAAAAATACTTCTGGGTCTGGCTTAGCTTTAGTAACATTATTACCATCTAAAATAGCATCAAAATACGCTAATAAGCCTACTTTTTCTAAAATGGGTCTGGCATTTTTACTTGCAGAACCAAGTGCTATTGGTATTTTATTTTCTTTTAAAAACACTAACACTTTTGTTACTTCTGGAAGTATTTCTGAAGCATCCATTTTTTCTATATATGCTAAATAGTCAACATTTTTATCATGCATCCAAGTATCAAACTGTTCTTGTGTTGCTGTTATATTTCCTATATCTAATAGGATTTCTAAACAACGTTTTCTACTTACCCCTTTAAACATTTCATTTTGCTCTATGGTAAATTCAAAACCCAACTCATTAGCTAACTTTTTCCAAGCTAAATAATGGTATTTAGCGGTATCAACAATTACACCATCTAAATCAAAAATAAATCCGACTTCTTGCATTTTATATAGTATTTAACAGGTAACTAACTCTCTAATACTAAGAGTTATTTATAGTAAAAATCTCTTTTTTTTATCTTATAAACACTAAGATAAAACCCCCAAATACTGCAAACAATATTTAAGGGTTAATTTTTTGTGATTTTATTAGTTTCTAAATATTAGGCTGGAAAGTTATAAATAACCCATTGTTACTTAGCAAAATATACATAAATGCCAATTACAATAACACAAATTACTATTCCAACTTGCTTTACATATTTATATGGCTCTATAGATACTTGATCTGTATATTCTAAAACAAAGGCTTCTTTTCTTGGGTATATTTTTCCTATAATAAGCATAATAACTATGTTTAAAATAAATAATATTGCCATTATATGAAGAAAATGTGGATATGCATCTGCCTCAACAAGTTTTAACGCTTGGTCATCTGTAATTCCAGATTTTTTTGCTTCAGTTAGTGCTTTTTCTACCATATTTGGGCCTAGCCAAAACTGACTTATAATATATAAGATAGAACCAGATACTATTCCAATTTTTGCAGCAATTGCAGGAACCCTTTTGGTAGCATAACCCACAACTATAATGGTAAATATTGGTATACTATATATACCATTTATTTGCTGTAAATAATTAAATAAACTACCTGCATTTGCAATTAATGGGGCAATAAACATTGCTGCTAGAGCTAAACATAATCCAAATATTTTACCATATTTAACAACTGTTACTTCAGGTGCATTTTTATTAATATGTTCCTTATAAATATCTATACCAAATAAAGTAACCGAACTATTTAAAACGCTATTAAATGAACTTAATATAGCACCAAATAAAACGGCTGCAAAGAAACCTACTAAAGGTTTTGGTAATACAGCACGAACTAGTTCTGGGTAAGCCAAATCGCTAGACTCTAACCCATTATCAAAATAATGAAAAGCTATCATACCAGGAAGTACTAATATTATTGGTCCTAAAATTTTTAAAAACGATGCTAATAATAATCCCTTTTGCCCTTCGGCAAGACTCTTAGCACCTAAAGCTCGTTGAATAATTTGTTGGTTGGTTCCCCAATAAAATAATTGTACTAACATCATTCCTGTAAAAATTGTCAAAAAAGGCACTTCTTGACCTGGATTCCCAGTAGAATCAAAACGTTCAGGATTTGCAGAAACTAACGTATCTAAACCACTTAAAACACTACCATCTCCTATTGCCATTAAACCAAAAATAGGAATTAAAACTCCTCCTATTAAAAGTCCTATGGCGTTAATTGAATCAGACACTACTACGGCTTTAAGCCCGCCAAAAACAGCATAAACAGAACCTATTAAACCAATGCCCCATATACAAATTACAAGCGCTGTAGAATTAGATACTCCTAAAAGTAAAGGAACATTAAACATACCACTAATTGCAACAGATCCTGAGTATAAAATTACCGGAAGTAATACCACTACATATCCTGTTAAAAAAAGTGCAGAAGTTATGGTTTTTGTAGTAACATCAAAACGATCTGCTAAAAACTGTGGTATTGTAGTAAGCCCGCTTTTAAGATATTTTGGAAGTAAAAAAATGGCTGTTACTACAATAGCTATTGCTGCTAAAGTTTCCCATGCCATAACAGACAAACCATCTTTATAAGCACTACCATTTAAACCAACTATTTGCTCTGTAGATAAGTTGGTTAAAAGAAGAGAACCTGCTATTACTCCTGCAGTTAAACTTCTACCACCTAAAAAGTAGCCATCAGAAGATTTTTCATTCGTATTTCGAGTAGCTAAGTATGAGATAATGGCAACTAATAAAGTAAAACCTACAAAAGAAAATATTCCTATCATTTTAAGTAATTTGGCTGTTTATGTTTGAAATATATTAGAATATTCTCAATAAATAACACATTACATTAACTAATTTACTTTTTTAACTACTTTTTTTTATCGAAATCGTTTTCAAAAAATATGGTTTACATTATTAACATATTAATTTTTTAAAAATGGTTATTTTGTTAGCACTTTGCATATTTCAATTTTATACAAAACCAAATAAATGTTTTACAAAACAATTTTCTCTTTTTTTTTAATGGCTTCTACAGCATGTAACAATACCGGTAAACTAAAATTAATTACCGATTTGCCTAAACAACTAAATGAAAATTCTGGTATAGTTACTTTTAATTCAAAAAGTGCATGGTTTATTGAGGATGGTGGAAATTATGATAAAATATATAATGTAAATTTTGATGGCGAAATAGTAAAAACCTTAAAGGTTAAAGGGGCAAAAAACGAAGACTGGGAAGACTTAACTAAAGACCATAATGGCAATGTGTATATTGCGGATACTGGCAATAATAATAACAAGCGTAAAAATTTGGTTGTTTATAAAATACCTAATCCTGAGACAGAAAAAGGAGATAAAATTGATGCCGAAAAAATACAATTCTATTATCCTGAGCAAAAAGAATTTCCTCCTAAAAAAAGCAACTTGTTTTATGATGCTGAAGCCATTTTTTATGCAAATAACCAACTATATATTATTACAAAAAATCGTTCTCATCCGTTTACCGGAAATGCTTTTATTTATAAAATACCCGCCACAAAAGGCAACCATGAAGCTAAATTAATTGACACTTTAGATGTATGTAAGGAATGGAATTTATGCCAAATAACCTCTGCAGATTTATCACCAGATGGTTCTAAATTAGTTTTATTAAGCTATGGAAAGTTATTTATTATTAGCGATTTTAAAAACGAATCTTTTTCTAAAGGAAAAATGAAAACCTTAGATCTAAATACCACTAGCCAACTAGAAGCCATCTGTTTTTTAGATGAAAATACATTGCTACTTTCTGATGAAAGAAAAGCAGGCACTGGTAGAAACATGTACTCTTACCAACTTAAATAATTAAAAACCAAACCCAATACCAAAGGTAAAACGTAGTCCATCTTCGCTATTAAAAAGAGAAAAATTAGCAGATGCAATATCAGATGCATTTAAAAAGAACCCACCTCCTGCTGAGGTATTCCACTGGTTAGAGTCTAAGTCCGGAAACCAAACTTTACCATAATCATACCCCCCAAAAACTCCTATATACATTGGTAGTATACCTGTTTTTATCTTTGCTAAATTATACCTAACATCTGTATTTTGGTAATATGCAGTTTTTCCTGTAAAACGTTGGTTTCTAAAACCACGTAAACCATCTAAACCACCAATACTTGCTGCTTGGTAAAACTCGTACCCATTTCCTATGTTAAAATGTGCTTTCCATTTAGTTGCCAAAACTAAACGTCCACTAGATACTAATTTATAATCAAAAGCTATGCTTGGTATAACAAACCCATAACTTTCTGGATTACTGTTTATACTAGCTGTATAACCTGTGTGTAAAGAGGTTGTTATTCCCATTGTTGGAAATGCATTATTATCCTGATTACTATAAGAGTATTCTGCATCTACACTTACAAAGCTCTTGCTATTATCTATATTAGAAGAAGCTAAAAATGTATTTATAAATCTGTTTTGTGTTTCTTCAACCGTAATAGCTTCATAAGCTATTCCTGCTCTAAATTTAGATTCCATTTCTCCTCGCCAAACTAAAGATGGAGCAATTTTTATAGTTTCTAATTTTACTCTATTATAATCCAAACCTAGATCATCATCTAAGTTTAAAGTTTCGTTACCGTAACCAAAGAAATTAATACTAAAATTAGGACTGGTTACTTTTGCTAGCACTTCTAAATTTGCTTTACCAAAAACATTTGCAAACTCTCCTTTATAAGAAATATCAAAACCACTAGTTGCAAAATAAAACTGTGCATTTAAAATATGTTTTCTAGTAAAAGGGTTTTGTTCAAATCCGTTATAGGTATATGTATTAGAAATACCTAATCTAAAACCATCATCAGGATTATAACCTACTATTGGCATTAATTGATTGTTACTAGTCTTATACTTTATTGGTTGGTACGTATTAATTTCATAATCTGTTGTAAAACGTACCTTAGCGCCATCTGTGTTTTTTAAAGTGTTCTTTTTGTGTTTATTATCATATAGGTATACTTTATTGCTATTTACTACATCATAAATATCGTTATTTTGTCCACCTACTATTCTTAATTTAGGCATGTTTTTGGTTACATTTTTTATTTCAAAATAATCATCGTCATCCAAACCATATATCCAAATTTCTTTAGTGGTAGACTTAGTGTAAATTTTACTAAAAAATTGCTCTGCTTTTTTTCCTTTTTTAATACGATGCCCTTCTACTTTTATACTATTATTTGCTTGCCCTGTAATGGTAAAATAGTCATCTTTATCTGTTCCTGTAACCGTAGAAAATTTGTTTAATAGTTTATAGTAGGTTTTAGCTGTTTCTACAATATGTTGTTTTCTAGAAAGTAAAATACTCTTTAGTTCTTCGGTTTTTTTGCCTCTTACTTCTTTCGGAAACTTTAAAAATGCTTTATCTATTACTTCTTTTGTAATATTATCTTGTAAATATATAGCTTGTTGCTCCCATAACTCTATAGTGGTTTCTGGTAATAATGCCATATCTAAAGCAAATGTCATAGGAGAGCCGTTAAAACCTTTTACACTTCTAATTTCTTCATTAAAACCTTCCATTAAACTTAAAGATGGGATTGCTCTGGTGGCAAAGTTCATAAAAGCACCGTCTCCCATTATAGAAAATGCCTGATCGCGGTCTCTAGGCACAGGTTTATATATAGTTTTTCCTGAGCTTTTATCTTTAAATTCTGCCCAACGCCATTGGTCTGTGTGTCTATCCCAATCGCCAATTAACATATCAAAAATTCTAACTTTTACATAGGCCTCTTTGTCTATACTAAATTCTTCGTCTTTTCGTAATTTTTTAAATAAATCGTCTGTACTTTTCATTTTATTGGCAAAGCCAAAACTTTCTTGGTCTCCATGATTATCATCTGTTCGCTCTTCTATCATATACAATTCATCTCCAAATTCGTCTGTAAAATCTTTAATTGCAGGTTGTTTTGGAATATAATACAACACAGGATTTGTATGGTATATACCAACAGCATCTGACAAAGAGCCAACTGTAAAAGGAGCATACGGGTGCGATCCAGTGTAAAAATCTAAAAGTGTTTTTTGCACATAGGTATCTTCAAAATCTCCTATTATATATTGTTCTTTAAAGGCAGCTGCTTGCAAGTAAACTTCGGCACTTTTACGTAGTGCACGCATAACATATTCTTGCCCTTTACTATTTACTAATCGTAAAGATTTAGATTGGTGTCCGCCACCCTTTCTTACCACTTTTAACCCTCCAAACAAAGTGTCTAAATTTACCGTAGGAGCCTCCACTTTTTTTGCATAAACCTCTCTATACCGGTCTCCCCAAAACCATTTATAAAATTTAGATTTTTCTACTTCTTCTTTAGAATAAATAGAAGCTTTTACCACTTTAGGAAAAGAGGTATTATACGCTCTTTTATTTATCTTTTTTTCTACACCAAGTACTTCTGATGTAAACAAAAACTCCTCTTCATTATTATTAGAAACTCCGTAATAACGTACTCTAGAAGATCCATCTTTATATACTTCTAAAACAGCATATCCATTTTCTCCTGTAGAAAATTTTGAACCATTTAACAACCTTGTTTCCGATTTTTTTGCACCCGAACCACTAACTATTTGAGGGGTATTTTCTTCTACAATATATTGTAAAGTATGTTCGTGACCAGAAGCAAAAATTACCTTATTAGAATACTGTGCTAATGTTACAATTCTTTTTCTTAACTCTCTATATTTAGGGTTATTCATATCTTGAATAGAAGCACCTGAAGTCTTACGTAAAACATTAACTAAGGTACCCAAAACTGGTAACGGAATTTGAGAATGCCCTGGGTAAAAATTCTTTTTAAAAGATGTTTCTCCACCGTGGGTACCGTAACTAAACATAGGATGATGTATAGCAATTAGTGTTGTTTTATGCGCATTTTTCTTTATTAGACCTTCTAGTTCTTGAAAAAAATCTTCTCGGTCTTTAATCTCACAATCATCATTTATTGTCGGGTGTTTATCCCAATTAGCTAAATACCACTGAGAGTCTATTGCTAAAACAACCACTTTATCGCTAATTTCAATTTTTTCTATAGGACAGCCATTTTCAGGAAAAAAAACTTCTTTACTATTTAATGCATCTTGTATGTATTTTTCTTCTCTTTCTAGGCCTTTTAATCCATCATTATACCAATCATGATTTCCAGGAATAAAAATTGTATTTCCGTTATAATTTGTTACGGTTTCTAACTGTGCATCTAAATGGTTCTTGGCAATTTTATATTCTTCTGGGTTTTGTTTTTTATCTGGTAAGCCTGCTGTATATATATTATCTCCTAAAAATAGTATTGTACTATTTTTAGTTGCTTTTTCTATTCTATTTTTAAAAAGGGTTAACGTAGTATTAGATTTGCCTATAGGAGACAAGCCTGCATCTCCTATTAAATAAAAAGTATGCTCTACTTCTTTTTTTGTAGTTACATCAACTGCATTATTTATGTTATAATACTTACTTTTTCTTGTGGCACAACCTTCTAAAATAAAAACCACTAATAGTAGAATGTAATATTTTCTCCTATGCATACACTTCAATATAAAATTTGTACTTTGTAACTCTATTATAGTTTATTATTATGTCAGGAATAATTGAAAAAACACAACTTTTTGTAGAAGATTTATTAACCAAAAAATTAGACTCTAATTTTTTATATCACAACCTACGCCATACCCAACGAGTAGTTAAAAGTACTAAAGAATTATTAATTTCTTCTACTTTATCTGATACAGAAAAAGAAGTGTTAATATTAGCCTCTTGGTTACATGATACTGGATATATTAAAGGCTGCGAAAAGCATGAAGAAAACAGTTGTAAAATAGCTCAAGATTTTCTGAAAAATGAAAATTATGCTCCAGATTTAGTTGAGAAAGTTAGCCAATGTATAATGGCTACTAAACGTTTTGCTATTCCTGAATCTGAAACAGAAAAAATTATAAAAGATGCAGATTCTTCTCATTTTGCGCAAAGCAGTTATTTAGAAACTTCTGAATTTTTAAGAGATGAGCTGCGTTTATTAAACATTGCTGAATACTCTTATAGAGAGTGGTTAAATCTAAATATTAAAATGTTTAGAACCGAACATAAATATTACACAAACTATGCAATAGAAAATTGGCAGCCAAAAAAAGATAAAAATTTAAAAAAGCTTATTAAAGAAAAAAAACAAGATAAGGCTATTGCTAAAAAAGAAGCTTTAAAAGCTTCTTATAAAAATGAAAGTCCGGACAGAGGTATACAAACTTTATTTAGGGTTACTTTAAAAAACCATATAACTTTAAGTGATATAGCGGATACAAAAGCAAATATTTTATTATCTGTTAATGCTATAATTATTTCTTTAGCTCTTTCTAATCTTATTCCTAAATTAGATAACCCATCTAATAACTATTTAATTTACCCTACAGTAATTTTTATATTTTTTAGTATAATTTCTATGATTTTAGCTGTTTTAGCTACTAGGCCAAATGTAACTAGTGGAGAATTTACAGAAGATGATGTGAAACAAAAAAAAGTTAATCTTTTGTTTTTTGGCAATTTTCATAAAATGAAATTAGAACAGTATGAGTGGGCTATTAATGAGCTTGTAAAAGACAAAGAATACATTTATTCCTCACTAACTAAAGATTTATATTTTCTTGGATTAGTTTTAAATAAAAAATACAAAATACTACGATGGACTTATACTATTTTTATGATTGGTATGATTGTTTCTGTAATAGCTTTTGCAATTTCATTTAAATACTATGTACACGTTGTTAACTAATACATTTAGAACTAAAAATTACTTTTTTAGTTCTTCCATTAAATCTAAATACGTGTACGTTTTTTTTGATGAATTTTCTATTTTATAAAGTATTTCTGCACGTATAGCTTTTAAACCCGAAACACCTTGCAAACCTTCTAAATCTACTATTTCTACTTTATCGGTAAAATAGCCTTTAGATCGTAAGAACTTAATGTATCTTAAATACTCTAATTCATCTTTCTTTTGAGAATATACTATAGAAATTTTACCTGTTTGGGTTAGCCTTTCATTTGTTCCTTTAATGTAAGATTTATCTATCCTCTTTTTAATAACCTCATAACGTGCATTATAAGTGCCATCAACATCAAATTGTTTTTCATCCATTCTAAATCTAATAGAAAGAGAAGTGTTGTGTACTAAAATTAAGGATGCAGCATCTAAAGCAACTGGTAAATCTTTTTTTAATTGGTAATGTTTATTTTCCATTTCGCACATTACTTGTACCTGCCATAATCTTAAATTATTAAGATATAATTGGTTATACTTTTTGTTTTCCGAAATAGATTCTCCTACATACATATTATGCTCAACACCATCTGTTTTATATCTTTCAAAATAATGTGGAAACATTTTTTGTGCCTCTATTTGCTTTTTATCTAATACAGATGCTAACTTTTTATTAATTACCATTACACTATCATCATATTGTTTTCTATGATTATAGTACGAGCCAGTTTCTAAATCTATACTGTTTTCATAAGCTAAAACCTGATCTTCAAAGTTTTTACCCTTACTTTTTATATGATTAAAAACAGGAGTTATTTCATCTTTAACAAAATCAAAAATAGATTGTTCGCTATTTGTATATAATGTTTCTTTTATACTATCTAAATGGTTGCCTACTCTATATAAAAGTTCTTCATACACTGGTAGCTTATCTTTTTCAAAAGTATAGGTAAGCACTTTACTAATTTGTGTAAGCTGTATTATTAAATCTTTTTGAATAGCTAAATTTCTTGCTTTAGAAGAATCTTTAATATCTATCTGCCCATAAAGTGGGTACACATCTTTAAAGGTAATTTCTTTAAAAGAGGGTTGTTGCCCCTCTAGTTGATCTTTAATAAATTCCTTTGCTTCTTCTCTAAATTTCCAATATACAGAGGAGTGTACAGAGGTACATTCGTTTTGTATAATAGCATCTATATAATTTTCTTCTTCATTTTTAGACCTAACTACTGCAGAAACAATAAAAGGCATAATGTCGTCTAACCTATTGGCATTAACCCCATTAAGAACATTCTTTTTATTAGAGACCACTTCTAAAACCCCTAGCAATTCTCCTTCATGAGCAATTGGAGCAAAAATTACACTTTTTATTCCTTGTTTATTAAGAACAGCATAAGGAGCCGCTTCATTTGTCAGTTCTTTATACTCCTCTAAATCTGGTATAGTAAAATAATTACTCTCATTAAGTAATTTACTGTAAGACTCTGTGCACAATACCTCTTTACACTCTTTAGCACCCATACCATTTAGAATAAAACTTTTTACATTTTTGCCATAAACTGGCTCTAATTGGTTGTCTTTAGAGTTATAAACTACAAAACCTACTTGTATATCTGAAAGTCTAAAAAAGGATCTAAAAATACCTTGCAAATCATCTATAAAACTTTCGTTTCCTCTTTTATTGCTTTCTATTAATTGCGATTTTATTTGTGATATTGAATGCTCTGTGGTAACATCAAACATATTTGAAATTACAAACCCTTTAGATATAAAACTACCTGGAGGTATTTTCTCTATCCACAAATCCATATTATTAGGATTTGCTAGTAATTCATTAACATCTTTTTGCGTAATCTTCTTTGCTTTTTCTGTTGGAAAAATCTCTAAAAAATCTGCATTATATAAAATTCTATAATGGTGCATAACACCATTTTTATCTGGAATGTCATAAAAAAACGGTCTTCTAAAATCTAACTTATAGCCATAGTAAAAATTTAATATTACTATACATGCCATTATATAGTCTTTACCACCTTCTATATTACTAATAGATGGTTTATACTCTGGCCCAGCATCTTTTACTATATTTTGAAACCTTTTAGAAGAATTAAATATTACATTGTTGTATGGTAATGATGCTACTTTAATTTCATTTGTTGTTAAAACTTCAGAAAAAACATCTTGTAAAATTATCTTTATAACATCTTTATATTTCTCTATTAAAGAAACGTCGGTAAACCCCTCTCTAAGTTCTGGAAATTTTTCTTGTGCTTTTAAAATATGAGAAGCCCTAGCAGACAAAAAAGCATCATCTCCTTCTTTTATTTTGTCATAATGCATTAAAAGCTTATCAAAACTAATAACATGCTTTACTGGCATTAAATTATCTAGAGTTTTTATCATCTTAAAATAAGTCGGTTTCTTATAATCAAATTTACAAAAAAATCGTGTTTTACTATTTTACAATAGGTGTTCTTATCTAGTTTTTCGGATATTTAGCTAAAATTATCAATATGTCTTCTTTTAATAGATTAACAAGGGCTTATAAAAATGCTAAATATGTACCTTTTAACAATTCTTCTAAATTTATCTTATTTAGTGATTGCCATAGAGGCGATAATAGTTTTGCTGATGATTTTGCAAATAATAGAAATATATACTACCATGCTTTAAGCCACTACTACAGAACAGGTTTTGAGTATTGCGAACTTGGCGATGGTGACGAGTTATGGGAAAACCTAGACTTTAAGCCCATTTTTGAAGCCCATAAAAGTATTTATAAACTTCTTAAAAAATTTCATTTAGAAAATAGATTACACATAATTTGGGGAAATCATGACATGGTGTATAAAGATCCTAATTATGTAAAAAAACATTTATCTAGTTATTTTGAACCTATAGATGCCGAAGATAAAGAGCTGTTTAAAGATATTGTTTATAATGAGGCTGTTGTACTTAAACACGAAGAAACAAATCAAGAAGTTTTTTTAACCCATGGGCATCAAGCAGATTGGTGGAATTATATTTTTTGGCGCTGGGGAAGATTTCTTGTTCGTGTACTTTGGAAACCACTTCAAATTTGGGGTATTGCAGACCCAACAAGCCCTGCAAAAAATTACACAGAGCTTATAAAAGTAGAAAGAAGAATAAAAAAATGGATGCTAAAAAACAACTTACTAATTACAATTGTAGGGCATACACACCGTCCTCGTTTTCCTGAACCAGGAGATATTCCTTTTTTTAATGATGGTAGTTGCGTACACCCAAGAAGCATTACTGGTATTGAAATTGAAAACGGAAAAATAACCTTAATAAAATGGCAAATTGCAACTAAAGAAGATGGCACTTTACAAATAGTTAGGGTTGTTTTAGAAGGACCACAAAAAATTGTAGATTACCAAAATTTAAAATAAAATACGTCGTATTTATCAAAAAAATAAGTTCTTATATGCCACTTATGGCATTAATAAATTTTAACCGAACTTTGCATACTTTAATTATAAAACACAAACCATGTTTAAAAAATCATTCTGTATTGTATTAATTTCTTTAACCTTTGTCTCTTGTTGGAAAAATAAAAGCCCAGAAGATTTAATACGCTTAAAAGACAAATTTAAATCGCAAGTTTCTGCATTTGAAAAGAAAAAAGCAAATGCTAATAAAAATGTAAACAAAGGGTTGGAGTCTTTAAATGCTTTAAAAAGCGCCTTAGAAGACACCAAAAATGAAGACAAAGAATTTGCAAAAGTTTATGGCGACTGGGAAAAAGTAAATAAACGTGTAGAAAACCTAAATAAAGAATATGAAGATTTAAAAACAAAAGCTTCTAATCTTTTTGCGGCAATGGAAAAACAAACCAATAGCCTTAGCGATGAAACTAGTAAAAAAACATTGTTAAATGCCATTAGTAAAGCAAAAACCAAATATAACGGCACTTTAGAAAACACTTCTAAAGCTATAGGAAAATTAAGAATTTTACATGGCGATGCTGTGGAAGTTGTTAAAGCCCTAGAAGTTGCAGCTGCTCTTAATTCTTTTGATAATATAAATGATCAAATGAAAAGTATAGAAGGAAGAGTAGAAGGTATTATGCAAGAACTTAATGTTGCCGTAGTAGAAAGCAAAAAGCTATACGAAAAGAAAATTACAGAATTAGGAGAATAAGTAGCAACAACACTACTTTTACCACTATATTTTTTTAAAATAAAAAGTATAGTGGTATTTTAATATTTGTTAAACATGCAATGGCAGGGTATTTGATATCTTTGTTATAAATTTTTTAGTTAATGAAACCCCTGCAAAAAATATTTTTTCTTTTCTTCTTTCTTCTGATATTTCAGTATGGGAATGCACAGAGCGATTTACCTAGCCAAAACCCATTAAGTATAAAAGCAGAAGAAAATAATACAACTAGCAAAGGACCTGTATTAAACATACCATCTGTAATTAATAAACAACCAGACATAAATATTAAAGACTCTCTTGGTCGTAGACCTGTAAAAATGTTACCCGAAAGAGAATTGGTACAAGCAGGGCAAAACCCAAATCTTAAAAAGAAAATTGCTGTTTTAAAAGAAGGCAATAATCTAAACTTCCCAGATATCTATTACGGTGATATTAGAGAAAATGGTGAATATATTGACATAGTTTATAGAGATTCAGGAGCCTATATTGACGATGATATAATAAAAATAATAATGAATGATAGTATTGTAGTTGATGAAACTATACTCACAGAAAATTACAATGGAATTAGAATCAAATTAAAAAAAGGTTTCAACGAAATCGACTTTAAAGCAGTTAATAATGGTTATTACCCTCCTAATTCTGCAGAGTTTAAAGTATATAATGATAAAAAAGAAGTAATTTATCATGAAGATTGGTTCCTTTCCAAAGATTCTAAAGCTACTTTAATTATTACAAAAGAGTAAATTTTCTAAATTCTACCTATAAGAAATACACTAATTTACCTTTTTAAAGTACCTTACACAATAACGTAATTAGATTATATGGCAGCTAAAAAAGTTAGCATTTATTCTGCATTTAAAACCATTATTTGGCCAAGAAGAAAATTGGTTTTTATAGGCTTGTTATTAATTGTAATTAGTAAAGCTGCAAGTTTTGTTGCCCCACTTTCTTTAAAATATTTGATGGATGATATTATTCCAAATAAAGATATTGCGTTTTTAAAACTTTTAGTAGGAGCAGTAATTTTAGCTATTACGGTACAAGCAATAACATCTTTTTTATTAACTAAAATACTAAGCGTACAAGCACAATATTTAATTTCTGAGCTTAGAGCGCAAGTGCAAAAAAAGGTGCTTTCTCTTCCTATTCGTTTTTTTGATAATGCTAAATCTGGAGCTTTAGTTTCTAGAATTATGAGCGATGTAGAAGGGGTGCGTAACCTTATTGGAACAGGTTTAGTACAACTGGTTGGCGGTACAATTACCGCAGTAGTTTCTTTAATATTATTACTAAGAATTAGTGTAAGCATGACCCTGTTTACTATTATACCTTTAGCCATTTTTGCGGTTGTTGCTTTAAAAGCATTTAAAATTATTAGACCTGTATTTAGAGACCGCGGAAAAATTAATGCAGAAGTAAAAGGAAGACTAACAGAAACCTTAAGCGGCGTTCGTGTTATTAAAGGTTTTAACGCAGAAGAACAAGAAAATAAAATATTTGAAGAAGGTGTAGAAAAGCTATTCCAGAACGTAAAAAAGAGTTTAACTGCTACTGCTTTTATGACAAGTGCTTCTACCTTTTTATTAGGTATTGCTACCACAGGTATAATGGGAATTGGTGGGTATAAAATTATGCAAGGTGATCTTAGCTTAGGAGATTTTTTAACCTTTACTTTTTTACTTGGTTTAATGGTTGCCCCTATTGTGCAAATGAGCAATATAGGTAGCCAATTAACTGAGGCTCTTGCAGGTTTAGACCGTACCGAAGAGTTAATGAATATGACTCCTGAGTCCGATGAAGAAAACAGAACTATCCTACTAGATACCATTAAAGGAGATATCATATTTAAAAATGTTTCTTTTGCCTACGAAGAAGGCAAAGAAGTTATTCATACTATAAATTTTAATGTAGAACAAGGCAATGTGGTAGCACTTGTTGGTAGCTCGGGGTCCGGAAAATCTACTATTGCTGGCTTAGCTGCTAGTTTTTTAAACCCTAAATCTGGAGTTATTACTGTTGACGGAAAAGATATGTCTAAAATAAATTTAAATAGTTTTAGACAGCATTTAGGCGTAGTATTACAAGACGAGTTTTTATTTGAAGGAACCATAAAAAACAATATTCTTTTTCCAAGACCAGATGCTACCGAACAAGAACTGCAAGAAGCAGTAAAAGCTGCATATGTAGATGAGTTTACTGATCGTTTTGAAGAAGGACTAGAAACTTTAATAGGTGAGCGTGGTGTTAAACTTTCTGGAGGGCAACGCCAACGCATTGCTATTGCCAGAGCTATTTTAGCAAATCCTAGAATTTTAATACTGGACGAAGCAACCTCTAATTTAGATACAGAAAGTGAAGCTTTAATACAAAAAAGTTTAGCAACACTTACAAAGGGAAGAACCACCTTTGTAATAGCACACAGATTAAGTACTATTCGTAAAGCGAACCAAATTTTAGTAATAGAAAATGGACACATTGCGGAGCAAGGTACTCATGACCAACTTATAGCTAAAGAAGGAAGGTATTATAACCTATTTACCTACCAAGCAAGAATATAAGCCTTGTTAGCAACTTACCTTAAAACCCAAAAACAGTACTTAGTATTAAAATTTAATCCCCCCTATTTTTAGCAATACCTATAATTAATTACCCTGTAATTCTCAAAATCACATTTATTTAAAAGTAAAGAGCATAATATTTTTAATTCTTATCTAATTTAGTGAAGTTCGTTTAAATAAAAACTAATCTTAGGTTGGAAAACGACGCTCATATTAAACAATTAAAAGCTATTTTTCCTGAAGGAAAAATTAAAGAATATCCAAAAAATCATGTCCTTTTTAATATCCATAGAGAGGTTAAAAAATTTAGATGGATTCTTAGTGGTTTAGTAAATTATTATATAGAATTTAAAGAGCCAGAAAAAGACATTTTAGTCTGTCAAATTTCTGAGCCCATGAGCACTCTTGGTATAAATGGTTTAAACAATCCTAAAAGATATAATTACAAAGCAGTAACCTCGTCTAAAGGGGCTACTTTTTTTGAAATACCTATTGCCCAGCTAGAAACTTATTTAGCAAAAGATAGTAAAAATACATTACTAAAAAATATTGCCTCAAAATTATACCATCAACAAAAATCGGCACTTTTAAAACAAATAGAATTATTACAACCCGTACGTTCCACACCTTTTGAAGAAGATAGAGAATTTTTTATGACTCCTGAGTCTACTATCTCCGAAATAATAAATTTAATGCGTTGTTCTCCTTTTTTAGATCAATTTTCTGAAAAAAAATTATCTAAAATGGCAGCTCTTGCAGAAAGAAGAGAGTATGAACCTCATGAGGTTCTTTATGTACAAGATTCTTTTACAAATGGGTTGTCTATTTTAATACATGGCGAGGTTAATATTAAAAGAATTGAAGGTAATATAGAAATTAAACAACGCTCTATTAGAGATGCTGGTTTTATTTTTGGCTGGTCTAGTTTTTTAGGCGATAAAGATATTTGCTCTGCTATTACGCATAAAAAAACTGCTATTTATTTTATTCCTCATAAAGCGCTTTCTTTACTTTTTACAACAGATACTAAATTTGAAAGACAATTTTACAAACAATTATTGTGGCTAATTGGCAACCAAATTAATGCTGCTTTTTTAAGATATTTAGGACTACTAGGCAAACATAATTTACAGGCTGTATTTCATTTAATAGAAAACAACAAATCTAGGCTTCCTT
This sequence comes from uncultured Maribacter sp., assembly GCA_947504045.1. GTDB lineage: Bacteria > Bacteroidota > Bacteroidia > Flavobacteriales > Flavobacteriaceae > Maribacter_B. The sequence goes on along the minus strand of CANNFY010000001.1, from coordinate 1,255,535 downwards.
TAAACTCTAAATTACACCAAACAATTCATCTTTTAAACAATGTTAATACTAAAGAAATAGCCTATGAAGGACTTAAAAAATTATTGGCTACCGGAACCTCTTTAGAACGCCACATTGCCTCTTTAAGCCTAGAGCTTTTAAAAGATGATGATGAAGAACTGCAATTTATAAAAGGATTAGAAAATATTTATAGTACGGTAGTTAACAGTAGTTCCACAACTGTTTTAGAAGTTAGAAAACAATGCGCTGAAGCCACAAAAAAACTATTTAATAAGCAGAACTATCATATTGATGGATGGGAAAACTTACCAGAAGAAAGCGGAAATATTTTTATTTATAATCATCTAATTAATAATGCCCAATATACCTTAAATAATAATTTTCAAATAACATTAGACTCGCATTTTATTAGCGCTATGGTATTGCAAGAAAAGTATAATGATTCTGGTATAAGAACTGTTAGAATAGGACGTGGGCAAGAATATGGTCATCAAAATTATTACAATAAATTAGGCCATATAAATGTATATACCCAAGAATCTGAAAAATATACTACAGAAAGTAAAAAGCTATCTCGAAGTATTTTTTACAGAGAGGCAGAAGAGCATTTGCATAAGGGGCACAATCTAATAATAAGTCCGGAAGGCACTTCGTACAGTACAGAAAAGTCTCCTGGCCCTTTTAAATTAGGTAGTTTTAAGCTTGCTAAAAATATGACTGTTGAGCCAAAAATTGTACCTATAGTAATTGTAAATTTTGATAATAGAATAAAAGACAATCTATTTTATTGTAAAATTTACCCGCCTTTTAAATTAAGCGAATATGTACCTAATAACGATACTGAAAGTATTATTTCTTTTGTAAATGACTATCAAAAACAATATGCTAAGTATGTAGAAGAAGCACGTAAAACAGCAGACAATCTTGTAAGTAATGCAACAAATATTAATAACTTAAGTGATCCACCAGAAATGTGGTTTAATGAAATAAAAAGGTTAAATAAACGTGTTACCAAACTAGAAAACCAAGAGCAACTTTTTGCATTTTATGGCAGCTCATCTATACGATTATGGGTTAGCATGAAAAAAGACTTAAATCCTTTAAATACTATTAACCTTGGTTTTGGGGGTTCTACTTTTGCCTGGTGCATTCATTATTTTGATGAAATTTTTAAAGATGTTCATCCTAATAAAATTGTACTATACGCAGGTGAAAATGATTTAAGCGAAGGAAAATCACCTCAGCAAGTTTTAGCAGATTGTCAAGAACTTGTACGCCTAATCTATAACAAATATCCGGATGTAAATTTAGCTCTAATAAGCTTAAAACCAAGTGTAGAACGTGAAGCCATGATTCCTAATATTATAGAAACCAACATTTTATTATCAAAATATATTATTGGAGAATTAAAAGCCCAGTTTATTAATGTTTTTGCACAAATGATTAGTTCTGAAAACAGACCAAGACCAGAACTTTATATAAGTGACGGTTTGCACTTAAATAAAAAAGGATATAGTATATGGAGCAGTGTTATTAAAAGTGCGCTACTTATACCAGAAACAAATACTATTTAGAATTTAAAAGATTACTTTACTTTTCTAAAGGTCTTCTGGTGCAAGTTCTACTTCTAACCCATCCATATCTTCCGTTATATGCAGTTGACAACCTAAACGAGAATTGTCTTCTACATTAAACGCTTCTGCAAGCATTGCTTCTTCATCATCGGACATTTCAGGAAGCTCGTGATTAGATTTTATATAACATTGGCAAGAGGCGCACATAGCCATACCACCGCATACGCCTATGGTACCTTCTGGAGCAAGTTCGTATGCACGAACCAATTCCATCATATTCATATTCATATCTGTTGGAGCATCTACTTCATGTAAAACCCCTTCTCTATCCGTAATTTTAATTTTTACGTCTGACATTAATTTGTATTCTAAAAGTTAATCTTTTTAGCAATTGCTAATAAACGGCAAAAATACCATTTTTTTAAACTAATTGTCGCACAAAAAAGCCCGCCTTTACAAGGCAGGCTGCATTATTTTGTTATAAAAATACTATGCAATGTTAATTACCTCTTCAATTTGAGGAACATATTTTTTAATAGTCATTTCTACACCACTCTTAAGTGTCATTTGATTTACACTACATCCTACGCAAGCTCCTTCTAACCTTACTTTTACAGATTTATCATCATCTATAGATATTAAAGAAATATCTCCTCCATCACTTTTTAAAAAAGGACGAATTTCTTCTAAGGCTTTCTCAACGTTTAATTTTACTTCTTCTGTTGTCATTTTACTTACTTTTTACACTGGAACAACCTGCCATAGTTGTTATTTTAATAGCATCTGTTGGAGGTAAATTTTTATTTCTATTTACTACTTCTTGTGCTACATTTTTTGTTAATTCTTCAAAAGCAGATTCTATTGCTGTGGCAGTTTGTAAGGCTGCTGGTCTTCCTGCATCACCAGCTTCTCTAATACTTTGTACTAATGGTATTTCACCTAATAATGGCACTTTTAAATCCTCTGCTAAATTTTTTGCTCCTTCTTTACCAAATATATAATATTTATTTTTTGGTAATTCTTCTGGAGTAAAATAAGCCATATTTTCTACAATACCTAAAACTGGTACGTTAATAGAATCTTGCTGAAACATTGCTACTCCTTTACGAGCATCTGCTAATGCAACTTCTTGTGGTGTACTAACAATTACTGCACCTGTTACTGGCATTGCCTGCATAATACTTAAATGTATATCTCCAGTACCTGGAGGTAAATCTAATAAAAGAAAATCTAGTTCTCCCCAATGTGCATCAAAAATCATTTGGTTTAATGCTTTTGCTGCCATAGGCCCTCTCCAAATTACAGCTTGACTTGGTTCGGTAAAAAACCCAATAGATAATATTTTTACACCGTAACTTTCTATAGGTTTCATTTTAGATTTTCCATCAACATTTACTGCTAACGGTTTTTCATGGGCTACATCAAACATAATTGGCATAGAAGGGCCATATATATCTGCATCTAACAAGCCAACTTTAAAACCCATTTTGGCTAAAGTTACAGCCAAATTAGCGGTAACTGTAGATTTACCTACGCCTCCTTTACCAGATGCTACCGCAATAATATTTTGTATTCCAGGAAGTGGTTTCCCTTTTATTTGATTAGGTTTATTTTCTTTTGGAGCAGGAGCATCAACTTTTATATTAATTTTAATTTTAGCTTTTTCATAAACTTCTTTATGAATAATTTTTAAAATTTCTACTTCGGTTTTTTTTCTTGCTTGTAGACTTGGGTTATTTATTGTAATATCTACCTCTACCTCATCACCAAAAACTTGAATATTTTTTACAGCACCGCTTTCTACCATGTTTTGGCCTTCTCCGGGTACTGTTATTAACTCTAGTGCTTTAAGGATGTCTTGTTTTTTCAACGTCATAATCAAACTTACTTTGTATTCATTCTAGACAACAAAGATACTATATAGGACTGAGAATTTAATGGTATTCTATTGAAAAAGACGTGCTTGTAAACAATGATGTAACCCTTATCTATCCAAAAAAGTTCTATTTACTTTTTCCTTCAGATATTCTAAGCCTTTATAGGAAAATCTTAAATTTAGTTCCTCTAATACCTCATGCTTATCAAACTGACGATAATCTATATATCCATCAAAAACATTGGAATAATGTATATTATCAAAATTTTTAAATTTAACTCGAAGCTTCGTTCTGTAATACCCTGAGTATTTTTTTATTGCAACAATTAGAAAAGATTTTGGATTAAGCACATAATCACGATGACCTGTCCCACAAATAAAACTAAATTGTTCCCAATAATTTATGGGTTGCCACTCTCCATTTTTGTCTATCCCTTCTAAAATAACATATAAATCTTTGTTTATTCTACCACCTACTGGATTCTGAATTAAAGTTTTCTTACTACTATTATTAAAAATATACACAGGATATGCTATTTGATGCTGCCTTGTTTCAATATCCCATTGCTTTTCCCAAGCTACAGCCATACTGTCCCATTTTTTTGCCATTAATTTTTCATAGGCACTAAAGTTTTCTATTTTTAATTTTGAATATCTTTTATTCTCCATTGGCGTAGGAGGTGGCGGTATCGAAGACCAGAAATGTACTCTAAAATTAGAATTATTTACATCTACATAAATAGAAACACTATCTGATATCCTATTTATCTTTTCATACTTTCCAAAGTCTTTTTTCTTGTTTAAATCTAAACTATCTTTAATATTTATTCCCAAAAATTGAGACATAACTGGAGTCATTCTATCAACAGAACTTGAAAGAATACTATCGTGCTCTGATAAAATAATTTTAGGCAGTTTTATATTCGTTATTTCATCTTGCGCAAGTAACGAATAAAAAGTAAAGAATAGAATACCAAAAATAATTTGCTTCATACAAAACTAAAGCATCAAAATCTATTCCGAAAGTTCCTCAAAAGGATCCCAAAAATGTTTATCTAAATTCTGAATTTGGTTATTAATTACCGTAACTCCTTCGCTCTCTAATAATTGCTGCATAAGGTTAGTACCATCAAAATGATGTTTTCCGGTTAAAATTCCTGCTTTATTTACTACTCTATGTGCTGGAACATCTTCTTTTAAGCCAGAACCATTCATGGCCCAACCTACCATTCTAGCACTACGCGCAGCACCTAAATATTTTGCAATAGCGCCGTAAGAAGTTACTTTTCCTTCTGGTATTTGACGAGCTACAGCATATACCCTTTCAAAAAAGTTTTTATTATCTGCCATTTATTCTGCTATTACTAGTCTAATAAGTGTAATTATAAATAACACTAGCATTAATCCACTTAATATATAATTAGAGTTTTTAGAAAACTTGTTTGTTTTATTTTCTAATTTATTAAAATAGATGGTATATAAATATAATACAGAAAATGTAGCCAAACCTGCGGCAAAAACAAAAACAACGATGTCCCAAAGTTGAAATTTTATCCAACCAGACGCATTCCACATAACATTAAGCCCACTGTAATAAGGTATAGTTAAAAGGTTTAAAGAGGCCAATAACATTCCTTTAAAAAAACTGTTCTTTTTACTTATTTTAAGAACTTTTTTCTTTTTTTTCTTGTTATTACGAGCTGCAATAAAAAAAAACACTGCAAAAAAAGAAAATACCACTAAAGCAATTTGTAATAAAACCTCTATTACTTCTGGGTTATTATGTAAAAATTTAGATATTAAAACTGCTATATAAGCTTGTATAAAAACAACTAAAGAAACTCCTATACTAAATATAATACCATTTAATTTTCCTTTTTCTACGCTTGTTTTTGCGGCATTCATATTTAACAAACCCGGAGGAAGTGTAGCTATAAATGCTGCAGCATACGTTGCAATAAAAAGAATTAGTAAATGCCCCATAATTATTAAATTACTCTAAACTTAATGTAGGTAATTGGCTTTCCTTTTTCAAGATACTGATTTTCGTAAAAAGTCTGAATTTTTAAAACCTCATCTGGGCTACCTGCATTCTTATATACATCATGATTGGCATATAAAATTTCTAAATCTAAGCCATGTAATAGCCCTAAGGTGTACCCATGCATAAACTCAGAATCTGTTTTTAAGTTAACCGTACCTTCTGGTTTTAAAATTTGTTTGTACTTGTCTAAGAATTCTTTATTTGTCATTCTATGTTTAGTACGCTTGTATTTTATTTGTGGGTCCGGAAAAGTTATCCATATTTCAGAAACTTCTTGTGGGGCAAAAATTTTATCTATTAATTCTATTTGCGTTCTTAAAAAAGCAACATTAGACAAATTTTCTTCTATAGCAGTTTTAGCACCTCTCCAAAAACGAGCTCCTTTTATATCAATACCAATATAATTTTTGTTTTTGTCTCTTTGCGCTAAACCTACTGTATATTCTCCTTTACCACAGCCTAGCTCTAGAACTATAGGGTTCGTATTGCCAAAATGTTTATGCCAATTTCCTTTATGTAAAAAAGTTGTTTCAACAATTTCTTCTCTTGTTGGTTGTATAACATTAGAGAAGGTTTCATTTTCTTTAAATCTTTTTAATTTGTTTTTGCTTCCCACAGGAGTAGTATTTTTTGTGTGGCAAAGCTAAGAAAATCAATTCTTAAGGAATTAAACAATTGCATCTATTTCATTAACACTTTTTTCTAGGGTAAAAGAAAACTCTGAACCTACATCTTCTACACTTTCTACATAAATTTTTTCTTCGTGTGCTTCTATTATATGTTTTACTATAGAAAGTCCGAGTCCTGAGCCCCCAACAGCTCTATTCCCACTTTTATCTACCCTATAAAAACGCTCAAATAAACGTGGAATATGATGTGCTGCTATACCTTCTCCATTATCTGTAACTCTAATAATTACTTTATTTTTTATTAAGTTTTCTACACTAACCTCTGTTGTTCCGTTTTCTTGACCGTATTTAATAGAATTTACTAGTAAATTAGTTACTACTTGTTGTATTTTTTCCTCATCGCCGTATACATATATAGGGTCAGGGTAATTCATATCAAACGTTAATGTAATTTGTTTTTTAATTGCTTTCATTTCTAAAAGATCAAAAACATTTTGAATAAGTTCTACAATATTAAAAGACGTCATTACTAAATTTAAATCTCCTACCTCTAGTTTCGTAATTAAATCTAGGTCTTTAACAATATAAATTAAACGGTCTACCCCTTTTCCTGCTCGTTCTAAGTATTTTTCTCTAATTTTTGGATCATTCATTGCGCCATCTAACAGCGTTAAAATATATCCTTGAACGGTAAATAATGGTGTTTTTAGCTCATGAGAAACATTTCCTAAAAAATCTTTCCTATATTCTTCTCTAATCTTTAAAGTATCAATCTCTATTTTTTTGTCTTCGGCAAATTTTTCTATTTCTGCGGTTAAGGTGCGCATGTCTGTAGTAATAGGATCTGTTGCTAAAGAAGAAGACTCTAATAGGGCTACATCATCATATATTTTTTTTATTCTCCTGTATATTAATTTTTCTATTCTAACTTGTAGTATTGCAAAACAAAATACTAATAAAAATACCGCTGTTATAACAAGAATAGAATAGTTTACACTATTAAAGTATTTTTGCAACCCAAATAAAAATAGGACTGTAGTAAGGGTTATTATTACAGAAGACCTTAATGCAAACCTATAGGACCGTTTTACTCTTGTGGCCATTATAAAACAAACTTATACCCCACTCCTTTTACTGTTTTAAAGTGATCATCTCCTATTTTTTCTCTTAATTTACGAATATGTACATCTATTGTACGACCACCAACAACAACCTCATTACCCCAAACTTTATCTAAAATTACTTCTCTTTTAAAAACCTTACTTGGTTTAGAAGTTAGTAAAGAAAGAAGCTCAAACTCTTTTCTTGGTAAAATTATTTCTTTACCGTTATTTATAATTTTATACTCTTCTCTATTTATTACAATATTACCTACTTGTACAATATCTTCAGCCGCAGCACTTTCTTCTTTTAACCTTCGCAATAATGCTTTTACTTTACTAACCAAAACTTTAGGCTTAATTGGTTTTGTAATATAGTCATCAGCACCAGCATCAAAACCTGCAACTTGAGAGTAATCTTCTCCTCTTGCAGTTAAAAAAGTAATTATAGTATTTTCTAATCCTTTAGTATTTCTAATAACTTCACAAGCTTCAATACCATCCATTTCTGGCATCATAACATCTAAGATTATTAAATGTGGTGTTTTCTTTTTTGCCATTGCAACTCCCTCAACCCCATTCTTTGCAGTAAAAACTTGATAACCTTCTGTAGATAAATTATAGCCTACTATTTCTAGAATGTCTGGCTCATCATCTACTAGTAATATCTTAATGTCTTTCTTTTTCATTTGGTTATAAAATTGGTTAATGTGCCAAATGTAAAGATAATACTATTACTCCAAATACCTCTTAACGTTGATTTAATATAGTAACAATAAAGTAACACTAAAACAATAAAGGTTTAACATGGGCGTAACTCGACTTTTACACCCTCCTACTTTCTTTGCGCCAGAATAGAACAAACTAAATTTTTTAATGAGAAAATTACTTACGTGCCTTTTAATATTTAGCGTAGCGCTACTACAGGCACAAGAAACAGGGAGTATTGTTGGTACTCTTACAGACAAAGAAGTTAATAATGAACCTTTAGCTTTTGCCAATGTTTTAATAAAAGGAACCACTAAAGGTGCCACAACAGATTTTGATGGCTTATATGAAATAACAAATCTGGAACCAGGTGTTTATACTATTGTATTTAGTTATTTAGGTTATGAAACTGTAGAAGTTCCTGATGTAACTATAGAAAGTGGAAAAGTAACTACTATAAATGCTCCAATGAGCGCTTCTGAAGGTATGTCTTTAGATGAGGTTATTGTTACCACCACTGCAAGAAAAGATTCTGAAGCTGCTTTATTATTAGATCAGAAAAAGGCACTAGTAATTAAAGAAAGTATTGGTGCAGAAAGACTATCTAAAATTGGGGTTTCTAATGCTGCTGCTGCAACTACAAAAATTGCTGGTGTAACTAAAAGTGAAGGTTCTGGAGATATTTACATTAGAGGATTGGGAGACAGATACTTATCTACTACCATGAATGGACTACCAATACCTTCTGATGATGTAAATAATAAAAATATTAACCTTAACTTATTTTCAACTAATATTATTGAAAATGTAGGAATAAGTAAAACTTATTCTACAGGTAGTTATGCTGATCAAACTTCTGGTAATGTAGATATTTCTTCTAAAAGTTATTCTAAAAAAGGAATTTCTGTAGGCTTAAGTTCTGGTTACAACACGAATGTTTTAGGATTAGATGGTAGTTTTAAAAGAAGTATTGCTACAGAAGATGTAACCTTAGGTTTTCATAAAAAAGAATATGCTCTTGTTGATTTAATTACAAGACAAGACTGGGATCCATTAGAGCAAAAAAACACTGGAAACTATGGATTAAACCTATCTGCAGGAACAAAATTTGATGTTTTTGGTAAAGAGTTGAAAATATTTGTAGCAGGTAGCCATTCTAAATCGTACCAATATCAAGAAGGTGTTTTTAGAAGCTACCGTTCTAACATTTTAAATAATGAATTTACAGATGTACAATCTTTTACCGCAAACACTAATACAACAGGTTATATCAATTTAGGATTAAAATTAAATGATTACCATAGACTTAAATTTAGCAGTTTAGCAGTTAACACAAGTAGCGACAATGTTTACGAGCAAGGTAGAAACGGAGAAGGATATGTTTTTGACCAAGATCCACAAGAAGAAGGTGCTTTTGTAAGAGACCAAAACTTTAAACAAACTATTTTATTAGTAAACCAAATTGAAGGTATTCATACAATTAAAGAAAATAATAAATTAACATGGGCTGCAGGCTATAACTATGTTTTGGCTGAAGAACCTAATAGAATTAGAAACGAAGCTAATATACTAGATCCAAACACAGTGCAGTACGCACACGTAGGAGATTTTCAACAAAGAAAATCTAGTCAAAAAATTGAAGATATAGAATACAACGCTTATATTAATGATGCAATTTCTTTTGGTGCTTTAGATGAGTTTGATGTTCCTCAATTTAAACTAAATGTAGGTGCAAATTTTCGCCAAAAAAACAGAGTATTCAGTTCTTTATTTGTTGGGGTTAGAGCAAGAGACTTTCAAGTACCTAGTGTAGATCAATTTTCTGAAACTTTTACCGCAGCTAATTTTGAAAATGGTTTAGTATTAAGAGAAAGAGAGCCAGATAGATATGACGCGGACTTAAATGTTTTAGCTGGTTATGCAAATTTAGATTTTCATTTTGGAGAAAAACTTTCTGGTAATGCTGGAGTAAGATTTGAACATGATGAAATAAATGTAATTTGGGATGTTGCAAACTTTGTTGGTCGTGTTGGATCTATTAAAAAAGAGTATTCCGAACTATACCCAAGTATAAACTTAAAATATGAACTGAACGAAAAAAATGCATTACGTTTTGCTTCAAGCTTAACCCAAACTCTTCCAGAGTTTAAAGAACTTGCCCCATTTGAGTATGTATCTCCAACAGGGCGTGTTACTAGTGGTGATCCAGATTTAGAAAAATCGGATGTTTTTAATGTAGATTTAAAATATGAATTTTTTCCTAGTAGAGGACAATTACTATCGGCTACTGGTTTTTACAAAAACATTAAAAACCCTATTAACTTAGCGCAAACAAGAGGATCTTCAGGAAATTTCCAATATGCAAATACAGGTGAAAAAGCTACTGTTTATGGTGTAGAATTTGAAGGTAGAGTTAGTCTTCTTAAAAATGAAGATGAAAAAAGTAATTTAGACTTTAACGCTAATGTTACTAAAATGTGGTTTAACCAAGATTTATCTGAGTTTTACCAATACAACAATAGAACAGAATCTGATTTACAAGGTGCATCAGACTTAATTCTTAATAGTTCTTTAAGCTACAATAGCCAAACAGAAAAAGAATTTAACGCTACACTAACTGGTAATTATTCTTCTGACAAAGTTTTTGTTTTAGGATCTCCAGAAGATTTTACAAATAGTGCTGTTCTTTATAATGATGAAATCATCGAAAAAGGGTTTTTTACATTAGATTTAGTATTAAGTAAAATGTTAACAAAAAAACTACAACTTAAACTAGTTGGTAGAAATTTACTTAACCCAGAAATTCAACAAACACAATTAATAAAAAACATTAATACTGGCGTAGAAACTGATGCCGTTGTTTTATCTTATAAAAAAGGGGCGCAATTAAACTTAAGCCTTAAATATGATTTTTAAAAACTGCATTTCAAACCTTTAAAAAGGGTTTAAAAAACATATATAAAATCCTCAATACCAAAGTATTGAGGATTTTTATTTTTTAAAATAAAAAACTAGCAAACACACTATTAACAATAGCTTAACATAAGCCCTTTTACATTAAAAAAAAGTAACCTATGCTTAATATTTAGTTAAACAGAAGGCAATTAAAATCCATTTATTTTGCAGAAGTAAAATCCGAATAATCCATTACACTAAAAAAAAATTGAAATGAAAAATTTATTTGTAAAACTTTATAGTATAACTGCAGTATTTGCAGCTATTACATTAACAAGTTGTGACTCTGAAGATCCAGACCCAATAGTAGGTGGATCTACAGAAGTTGTAGCTAATTTAGAAGCTGGTATTTTAAATGGTACTTTAACAGAAGACTATACACTTACTGCAACAACATCCTACAATTTAACTGGTCAATTTATTATAGGCGATGGTGCTACTTTAAATATCCCAGCAGGTACAAAAATTCTTGCAGATAACGGTGGTACAGATGTATATATAGCTACACTTATAGGTGGCACAATTAATATTAATGGGTCTGAAAACAACCCAGTTGTTATGTCGTCTGCAGATGGTAACCCTGGAGATTGGGGTGGATTAACAATATGTGGTAAAGCTACAACATCTGCTGGCGTAGATGCTTCTGCAGAAGTTGGTGGTTTTACTTATGGAGGCACAGATGATTCTGATAGCTCAGGTATAATAAGATATTTACAAATTTCAGGTACAGGAGCTCAAATTAACTCAGAGTCACAATACAACGGTGTTTCGTTTTATGCGGTAGGTTCTGGTACTCTAGTAGACAATCTTGCTGTTATTAACGGTGACGATGATGGAGTTGAATTTTTTGGAGGAACAGTATCTGTTTCTAACTTATATTTAGAAAACAATAGTGATGATGCTATTGATTGGACTGAAGGATGGAGTGGATCTATAACAAACGCTTATATTTCTAATACAGTTGCTGGTTTTTCTACTGTTTTTGAAGGAGATAAAGCTAATGGAAATCCTGAATTTAATAATATTACCGCTGTTTCTACAGTAGGTGGTACTGCTTTACAATTTAAATTAACTTCTGGAGGTACAATAGATGGACTATCTTTAGTTGGTTATGACGTAGATTTAGATATGAAAGATGCTGGAGATGTATCTAATGTAGTTTTTGTAGATGGTTACACTCCTGTTGCAATGAACGAAGATGATCCAGAAACTGCAGATGTAGATGAAAGTGCTTTTACATTCTCTTTAAGTACAACTGCTGTTGCTAATACTACTGCAGAAGATTTCCCATGGGTAAGCTCAAATGTATCTTTTGAAAGTAGTTTATTACAAGGTGCTGTTACTGGTGATGTAACTTTAGATGCCTCTATATCTTATCTTTTAAACTCTTCATATATTGTTCAAGATGGAGCAAAATTAACTATCCCAGCAGGAACTAAAATTACTGCTAGAGATGGTGGTACTGGAGTTTATATTGCTGTTTTAAAAGGTGGTGAAATAGATATACAAGGTACAGAAGAAAATCCTGTTGTTATTGCTTCTGCTGCTGGTGAGCCAGGAGATTGGGGCGGATTAACAATCTGTGGTAGTGCTACAACTTCTGCTGGTGAAGATGCTTCTGCAGAAATAGGCGGTTTTATTTATGGAGGTACTAACGATACTGATAATTCTGGATCTGTTAAAAACCTAGTTCTTAAAGGAACAGGAGCTCAAATTAACTCAGAGTCTCAATACAATGGTGTTTCTTTATATGCTGTAGGTTCTGAAACTACTTTAGAAAACATTGCTGTAATTAATGGTGATGATGATGGTATCGAATTTTTTGGAGGTACAGTTTCTGTAACTAACTTATACTTAGAAAATAACAGTGATGATGCAATTGACTGGACTGAAGGATGGAATGGTTCTGTAACAAACGCCTACATCTCTCATACTGTAGCTGGTTTCTCTACTGCTTTTGAAGGGGATAAAGCTAACGGAATGCCAGCTTTTACAAACATAACTTCTATTTCTACAGTTGGTGGTACTGCTTTACAATTCAAAGCTACATCAGGTGGAAACATAACTGGGTTACATTTATCTGGTTACGATATTGATTTAGAGCTAAGAGGTGAGCAACCAATATCTAGCGTACAAATAGAAGGTGCAGATGCGGATGGTACATTAATTACTGGAGAAACTACAAAGTACACTTTAAATTCTGGTAAAGATGCTGCTGCTTTAGACATTTCAACTTGGACATGGATTAATGCAGGTTTATAAGCCATAAAAAAGTTAAATATTTTTTTAAAGCCTCTCCAATTGGAGGGGCTTTTTTAATAGTAGACAACTTATTTTAAAAACAGAGGATTGTTTTTTTAAGTAAGAAAAAGCGCTCTTTATGTCATTTTTTGTGCATTTCATCGATCATTTTGCATTTCATCGATCTTTTAACAATATCTGCTCTTACAAAAATTAAACAGCGTTAAGAATTTATATATTTGTGGTATACTGTTTGTATACCATTAACCTATGAAGCACTTTTACCTATTAATTTTCTTTTTATTCTTCTCGTTTAGCTATGCACAAAGTAGTAGTAGCGAAGAAATTAGTGGCTTTAAATTATATCCTAACCCTGTTACCAACAATAAAGTATTTATAACCACTTCTGAAAATGCTCCAAAAAAAATATTGATTTTTGATGTTTTTGGAACACAAATAGTTAAAACTACCATTTTAGGCAAACAACTTAACTTAAGTAATATTGATGCTGGAGTATACGTACTTCGTGTTTTTGAAAAAAACAAAGTTGCCACTAGAAAGCTTATTGTTAAATAACAACCCTTACTTCTCTATCGTTATTTTGCAAATAAAATCGATGAAATACGCAGTGTAATTTATTGACATACAATTTTTTGCAATTCACAACATTTTACAAATACCAATATAACAATAGTATACCTTTATAATGTTGACCCCAAATCAATATTTATGAAAAAAATCTACTTCATCCTACTTTTAGTAGTTTCCTATACTATTTCTGCTCAGGATAATACAAGCGCTTTTACAAATACCGCTAGTACTGAAATTGCAGATTTTAAACTATACCCCAATCCGGTTTCTAACGGACTAGTGCATATTACTACCAAAAACAATAAAGAAAAAGAAGTTTTAATTTATGATGTTTTTGGAGAGGTTGTACTAACAAACCGTATTTACAATAAAAACTTAGATGTTTCTAAATTAGTATCAGGGGTTTATGTGGTAACCGTTATAGAAGACAAAAAATCTATTACTAGAAAATTAGTTGTAAAATAAATTTCTATTCCACTACAACTATTTAAACCTTGTCTTTTTGCTATTTTTGTGCTAGCAAATGACAGATACAAATTCAATTTTCGCAATTAATTCTGAAGAAGATTTTAATGCCATGGCATTACAAATTTTTAAACATCAATTTAAAACAAATTTGGTGTATCAAGAATTTTGCAATCATTTAGGAAAAAATGTTTCCAACGTTTCCAATGTACAAGAAATACCTTTTCTACCCATAGATTTTTTTAAATCTAAAAATATAGTTTCTGGACCACAAAAAGCATCTGCCATTTTTACCAGTAGTGGTACCACTGGCTCTGTAACTAGTAAACATTATGTTACAGATATTAATCTTTATGAAAAAAGCTATTTAAAGGCTTTTAAACACTTTTATGGTTCTATAGAAGAATATTGTGTTTTAGCACTATTACCTTCGTATTTAGAGCGCAAAGGCTCTTCTTTAATATATATGGCAAATGATTTGATAAAGAAAAGTAACCATACTAAAAGTGGCTTTTTTTTAAATAATATAGATGCCCTTCTAAATACCTTAAAAGAAGTACAACAATCTGCTACCAAAACACTTTTAATAGGGGTTTCTTTTGCTTTATTAGATTTAGTAGAAACCAAAAAACTAAAGCTAAAAAACACCATAATAATGGAAACTGGCGGCATGAAAGGTAGACGTAAAGAAATGATTAGAGAAGAACTACACCATACCTTAAAAAATGGATTTGGTGTTTCTGAAATTCATTCGGAATATGGCATGACAGAGTTATTATCGCAAGCCTACTCTAAAGGAAATGGTATTTTTAATTGTCCTCCTTGGATGAAAATTCTAACAAGAGATCCGGAAGATCCATTAACACTACAAAACTATGGAAAAACTGGTGGTATTAATGTTATAGATCTTGCCAATGTAAATTCTTGTTCTTTTATAGCTACACAAGATTTAGGCAAAGTTTATGCAAATAATAGTTTTGAAATTCTTGGCCGTTTTGACCACTCAGATATTAGAGGGTGTAATTTATTGGTTTTATAATTTACTTCTGTAATAATTAATATTCTAAATCCCCACCACCGCAAACTTGTAATTTAGCATCTAAAAAACTCTTTTGTATAAGAGGTTTATTTAACTACTAAAACAAAATAGTTCTTTTTACCACGTTGTAGTAAAACAAATTTGTTATTAATTAAATCCTCTTTAGTAATCTTAAAGTCTTCTTTTACCTTTTCTTTATTTACAGATATTGAGTTTTGCTTAAGCTCTCTACGTGCTTCCCCATTGGATCCTAAAAATCCTGTTTTTGCAGCTAATGCACCAATCATATCTAACCCTTCTTCTAATTCAGAGATAGAAATTTCTGCTTGTGGCACACCTTCAAAAACATCTAAAAAAGTTTTTTCATTTAATTTTTTTAAATCTTCAGAAGTAGATTTTCCAAACAAAATAGCACTTGCTTGTAGCGCATTATCTAAATCTTCTTTAGAATGCACTGCAACTGTAATTTCTTCGGCCAACCTTTTTTGTAACAAACGCATATGTGGTGCTTCTTGATGTTCTTTTACTAAAGCATCTATATCTTCTTTAGAGATAAAAGTGAATATTTTTATATACTTTTCTGCATCTGCATCTGATGTATTTAACCAATACTGATAAAATTTATACGGTGAGGTTCTATTAGCATCTAACCAAACATTGCCACCTTCTGTTTTTCCAAACTTAGTACCGTCTGCTTTTGTAATTAAAGGACAGGTTAATGCATACCCTTTTCCACCACCAATTCTTCTTATAAGCTCTGTTCCTGTAGTTATATTTCCCCATTGATCACTACCGCCCATTTGTAGAGTACAATTATGCTCTTTAAAAAGGTGTAAAAAATCATATCCTTGTACCATTTGGTACGTAAACTCTGTAAAAGACATACCTTCTTTTGCTTCTGATGAAAGACGCTTTTTTACAGAATCTTTTGCCATCATATAATTTACCGTAATATGTTTACCAACATCTCTAATAAATTCTAAGAATGAAAAATCTTTCATCCAATCATAATTATTTACAAGAACCGCAGCATTTTTGGCATCGCTTTTAAAATCTAAAAAACGAGATAATTGCTCTTGTAACCCTGCTTGGTTATGGCGTAAGGTTTCTTCATCTAACAAATTACGTTCTGCAGATTTACCAGATGGATCACCAATCATACCTGTTGCACCACCAATTAAAGCATATGGTTTATGACCTGCTAATTGAAAATGTTTTAACATCATTACCCCAACTAAATGCCCAATATGTAAAGAATCTGCGGTTGGATCTATACCTACATATGCAGATTGCATACCAGATAATAAATGTTCTTCGGTTCCTGGCATTGCATCATGTAACATTCCGCGCCATTTTAATTCTTCTACAAAATTGGTTGTCATTGTAATTCTATTTTCAATAATTAAGATGCAAATATAAAAGTAATTACTGCATTCTCCCATCTAGATAAGCAATCTTATTACTCCTTAATTTTAAAAAACCTATTTCTAAAAATTATGTAGAACATTATGCTAACTACTTATGCTTTTGCTACATTTGATATATGATTCTTGTTACTGGTGGTACTGGTTTAGTGGGCTCTCATCTTCTTCTGCAATTAGTACAGAATAAAGAACGTATTAGAGCAATTTATAGAGAGGGTAGTAACTTAAACCGTGTAGTTACTGTTTTTTCTTATTATGTAGAAAATGCGCAAGAATTATTTGATAAAATAGAATGGGTAAAGGCCAATGTATTAGATATACCTGCTTTAGAAGCTGCTTTTTTAAATATTAAATATGTATACCATGCTGCTGCATTTATATCTTTTAATCCAAAAAATTATAACCGTTTACATAACGTAAATGTAATTGGCACTGCTAATATTGTAAACCTTTGTATTGCTTATAACATTAAAAAACTAGCCTATGTAAGTACTATTGGTGCTATAGGCAAAAGTTTTACAAACCAAAAAGCTACAGAAAATAACGAATGGAAAGAAGACCATACCAATGTATATGCATTAACAAAATATAATGCAGAAATGGAAGTATGGCGTGCCTCTCAAGAAAATGTGCCTGTTGTTATTATTAATCCTGGGGTAATTATTGGCCCTGGTTTTTGGGAAAATGGTAGCGGCTCTTTTTTTACCACTGCTAATAAAGGGTATTCTTTTTACCCTCCTGGAGGAACTGGGTTTATTGCTATTTTAGATGTGGTTAATATACTAATTAGCTTAATGGCATTGCCAATACAAAACGAGCGTTTTATTCTTGTATCTACCAATTTAAGTTTTAAAGAAATACTAACTCTTATTGCGGTTAAATTAGATAAAAAAACTCCCAAAAAAGAACTAAAAATTTGGCAACTTCAAATAGGTTGCTATTTAGACTGGCTACGTTGTTTATTTTCAAAAAAAGAAAGGCGTATTACAAAAAACACCATTTATTCTTTAAAAAACAGAGAACTATATTCTAATGAAAAAATTAAAAAAGCGCTAAATATAGAGTTTGAAGATCTTAATAAAACAATTTTATTTTGTTCTACTATTTTTAAAAAAGAACAGTAACTATTTATTATTTTTTGCTTTCTTTATGCTGTCTTGCCTTTTTTTTAAGGCTTTTTTCTCTAACTTAATAATACTGTCTTTCGCTTTTTTTATTGCTCTTAAGTTCTCCTTATCAATATAAAGTAATGTATCTACTTCTTTATAAATAGATTCATATTCTAACGGCATGGATGCATAGTATTTATCGCTTTCAACAAACTGTGCGCTATCTATTTTATATTTATTAAAAACAAAATCTGTAGGATCTATATTCGTATCTCTTAATAACCCTGCATTAGAATTTTTTGCAGCATTTATAATAGAAATTTCTTTAAGAATTTTAACCATTTTTTCTTTTGGAATAAGATTTTCTGGTTTTTCTAAAAGCTTTTCATTGCAAGCAAAAAGAGAAATTAGTATAATAAAAAAGCTTATTTTTTTCATGCTTACCTATTAAAAGTTAACCTTTTTCCGTTGCTTTTTTCAGAAAACACTCCGTTTTCATATGCTAAATGTCCATTAACAAAGGTATGTGTAATTTTAGCATCAAAAGTAGTTCCTTCAAAAGGAGACCAACCACACTTATACGCTATATTTTCTTTGGTTACTTTCCATGCATCGTTAGTATTTACCACAACTAAATCTGCAAAATATCCTTCTTTAATAAAACCTCTTTTTTCTATTTCAAATAAAATAGCCGGATTATGACACATTTTCTGCGCTATTTTCTCTAAAGAAATTACTCCTTGTTTATACTTTTGTAAAAGTGCAGGCAACGCATGTTGTACTAATGGCCCTCCAGAAGGAGCTTTTGTATACACATTTTTCTTTTCCTCTAAAGTATGTGGAGCATGGTCTGTTGCAATAACATCTATACGGTCATCTAAAAGTGCTTGCCATAAAGCCTCTCTATCGGTTGCTTTTTTTACTGCAGGATTCCATTTTATAAAAGTACCCTTTGTAGCATAATCTTCTTCTGAAAACCATAAATGATGCACACAAACTTCTGCTGTTATTTTCTTTTGTTCTAACGGAATATCATTTGTAAATAATTCCATTTCTTTTGCGGTTGATAAATGAAAAACATGAAACCTTGCTCCCGTTTTTTTAGCAAGTGCTATTGCTTTTGATGAAGAAATATAGCATGCTTCTGCACTACGAATTTCTGGATGATATTTTACAGGAATATCATCTCCATATGTAGCTTTATAGGTTGCCATATTTTCTCTAATAGTAGTCTCGTCTTCACAATGTGCAGAAATAACCATTTGTGTACTATTAAAAATACTTTCTATTACCTGCTCATTATCTACCAACATATTTCCGGTTGAAGAACCTAAAAATAACTTTACTCCAGAACATGCATTTTTGTCTAACCTTTTAATTTCTTCTAAATTATCGTTTGTGCCACCAAATAGAAAAGAATAATTGGCAAAAGAAATATCTTTAGCTAAGTTAAATTTAGCTTCTAATTTTTCTATAGTAGTAGTTTGCGGATTCGTATTAGGTTGTTCCATAAAAGTAGTAATTCCGCCTGCTACAGCAGCCCTACTTTCTGTTGCAATATTTCCTTTATGGGTTAAGCCTGGCTCTCTAAAATGTACTTGATCGTCTATTACACCCGGAAAAACATAGTTGCCCTCTACATCTATAACTTTAGCAGTAGTATCACTAATATTTTTTTCTATTTTTAGGATAATATCATCTTGTATTAGAATATCACTTTCTACAATAGTATTCTCATTAACTATTTTAGCATTCTTTATTACTATTTTACCCATACTTAAAACTTATTTTTTTGAAAAAAACTTCTTACTTTCATTGCCAAAACCCCCCAAACTGCTTCTTTTATAATAGAACCACTCATTTTAGACTTTCCTCTTACACGGTCTCTAAAAACAATAGAAACTTCTTCTATAGTATACTTTTGTAAGTATGCTCTAAATTTCATTTCTATCTGAAAAGCATATCCAATAAAACGAACTGAATCTAAATTTATATTTTCTAAAACATATCTTCTATAGCATACAAAACCTGCGGTAGGATCATGTACGCGCATACCAGTAACCATTTTTACATAAAAAGAAGCCCCATAAGAAAGTAACACTCTATACAAAGGCCAGTTAACCACATTTACTCCTTTTTTATAGCGTGAACCAACAGAAACATCTGCTCCATTTATACATGCGTTATGTAACCTTATTAAATCGGATGGTGTATGTGAAAAATCGGCATCCATTTCAAAAATATAATCATATTTTTTTTCTATAGCCCATTTAAAACCGTGAATATAGGCTGTACCTAAACCAGACTTTTTTTTCCTTATTTCTATAAAAAGTTTATCTGCATACTTTTTTTGTAGCTCAAAAACCGCCTCAGCTGTGCCATCTGGCGAATTATCATCTACTATTAAAATATGATACTCTTTTCGTAACTCAAAAACAGCATGGATTATAGCCTCAACATTTTCTATCTCATTATATGTTGGGATTATGACTAAACTATCGGACATCGAATTCTTTTGAATTTTAACAAAAATAGTGTTTTAATATCTCTAGAAAAATGAGATTTTAGTATTTATGATTTTTTTAAATGAAAAGATAAGAACTAGAATTCGTAATTTTGGCTTTTATTAATTTATAAAGATGCTAAAAAAGCTTCCCAAATTACTAGTTATTTTACTAGGCTGCCTTCTAATTATAAATTTAATACAGGCTTATTTTACTGAGCTTATTTATGATGAGGCTTATTATTGGCATTATGCCCAAAATTTAGATTGGGGCTATTTTGACCACCCGCCAATGGTTGCTTTTCTTATAAAAATTAGTAGTTTTTTCTTTGATGGTGAACTTGGCGTTCGTTTTGTAAGCTGCTTACTCTCTATTGGTACCGTTTTAATATTATGGTTTTTAGTAGATAACCCTAAAAAAAAAGAACATGTACTTCCTTTTTTCTTATTTTCTTTTTCTCTAACACTCTTAAACGCTTATGGTTTTTTTACCTTACCAGATACACCTCTTGTATTTTTTACTTGCGTTTTTCTTTTAGTATATAAACAGTTTATTAAAAGTCCAAATTACTATTTAGCTTTCTTTTTAGGTATTATTATTGCAGCTTTAATGTATAGTAAATACCATGCATTTTTAGTAGTTTTCTTTATTATTTTATCTAACCTAAAATTAGCTTTAAACAAATATGCTTGGGTAGCTGTAGCTGTAGCTCTACTTTGTTATTCGCCTCATTTTTTATGGCTATATGAGCACGATTTTGTTTCTATAAAATACCATATTTATGAAAGACCAAATGGAGCGTATCATTTTGAGAAGTACACTTTAGGTTTCTTTGTAAATTTAGTAGCTATATTAGGTTTTACTTTTCCTTGGGTGTATAAAGCACTTTATAAAACAAAATCGAAAGACCTTTTTACTAAAGCTTTGTTATACCTAACCTACGGTTTTATTCTGTTTTTCTTTATATCTAGTTTTAATCGAAGAATACAAACACAATGGGTTATTATAATATCTATACCTTTATTTTTAATTGCATATAATTATATGCTTACCAATAAGAATGCATTAAAATGGATTTATAGAGCCGCTATTCTTAATTGTATAATTCTTTTAGTTTTAAGAGTAGGACTAATTTACAAGCCTCTTTTCCCTATTTATTATGAAACCCACGGTAATAAGTTTTGGGTTTCCAATTTAAAAACACAAATTGGAGATATGCCTGTAGTTTTTGAAAACTCATACCGGTACGCTCCTATGTATGCTTTTTATTCTGGTAGTAAAACATTTTCATTAAACAATATTTATTACAGACAAAACCAATTTACTATAGACTCTTCTGAAAGTAAAGTACAGCATCAAAAAATAGCATATGTATCTAAATACTTAACAAAAGGAGAGCTAAAATATAACCGTATTAATGGAACTGTTGTATACGGGAATTTTATAAACAATTTTGAATCGTATAGAAAATTAAAATGTAGTATTAAAGAAGATGTTACCACTTTAGATACTACTAGAGAGGTAACATTACAAGTGTATAACCCTTATGACACTGCCGTTGCACTAAAAAAATTAAAATTTTCGGTTGCCTATTTAGATGCCTATAAAAAAGTAAAAGACTTACTTCCAATTACACCAAAAGTATTACATGAAAATACTTTAACTTTAAAACCTAAAGACACTACTAATTTTAAAATACATTTACCCGCATCAAAAATGGATACCCCTAGTTATTTTAAAATTAGTATTTCTGAAAACGGATTATTATCAGGATTAAATGGCTCTAACATTAAATTAAATTAATGGAACCAATAGCTAGAATAACAGGAACAGCAGATTGGGTAACTATATTACTTTTTAGTAGTTTAGTTTTTATTATTACCGCAAAAAGTCTTTTTTACACCAAATTTTTAAACTATATAATTCTTCCTTTTAATAATAAATACATTTTTATGTACAATAAGAAGGAAAAATTAATGAACTGGTTTAATGTTTTTTTTACCCTATTTCAAATAATTAATTTCTCTCTTTTTATTTTTTTTGCATGGTCTATTATATCGCATCCACCAGAAAATAAAAAGCTTTTTGGGTATTTTATTATACTCGCAGCTGTAATTTTATTTCAAACTATAAAATTTATTTTACAAATTGGCAACGGTTTTATTTTTAGTAATCTAAAAACATTTTCGGATCTAGTTTTTAAAAAAATTTCTTACTTAAACTATAGTGCAATACTTGTATTTATTGCTAATGTGATACTTTGTTATATTCTTAAAGAATCTAAAACTGTAGTATACTTAACAGTAATTTTAGTGGTAATTATTAATGCCATTGGCTGGGTTACAGTAATAAAGAACCATCAAAAAATAATTGCTCACAATTTTTTCTATTTTATTTTGTACCTTTGCGCACTCGAAATTGCACCCTTCGTGATTATGGGAAGCCTACTATAAAATAGTAAAACGTATGAAAGTAAAAACGATTTTGGTATCTCAACCAGAACCAAAAATGGAAAACTCTCCATATTCTAGACTTATTGATAAAGAAAAGGTTAAAGTTGATTTTAGACCTTTTATTCATGTAGAAGGAGTAGACGCTAAGAATGTACGACAACAAAAAATAGATTTACATAAGTATTCTGCTATTATTCTTACTAGTAGAAATGCAGTAGATCATTTTTTTAGAATTGCTGAAGAAATGCGTTTTAAGGTTCCAGATAGCATGAAGTATTTTTGCCAATCGGAAGCTGTTGCCTATTATTTACAAAAATATGTAGTGTACAGAAAACGTAAAATATATGTTGGTAAAAGAAACTTTGCCGATTTAGTTACGTTGTTTAAAAAGTATAAAGATGAAAAATTCTTATTACCTTCTTCTGATGTATTAAAACCAATTGTACCAGAAACTTTAGATGAATTAGGAGTACAATGGACACGTGGTATTTTTTACAAAACTGTAATTAGCGATTTATCTGATTTAAGAAACGTATATTACGATGTACTAGTTTTCTTTAGCCCATCTGGTATCGAATCTTTATTACAAAATTTTCCTGATTTTGAACAAAATGATACTAGAATAGCTGTTTTTGGTAATTCTACCGTAAAAGCTGCAACTGGAGCTGGTTTGCGTATAGATATTAAAGCACCAACACCAGACACGCCTTCTATGACAATGGCGTTACAAAAGTATATTAACGATGCTAATAAAAAATAAGATATAGTTTACTAACTATTCTAAACTAAAAAGCCTGAGAACATTCTCAGGCTTTTTAGTTTTAAAACGCATACCGCTGGGGTCCTCCTCGTCTAATTTCTTCGCTAGCGTAGGATTCAAACTTTTCAAAATTTTTCCTAAAAGCATTACTTAATTTAAACGCTGTTTTATAATATTTTTCATCATCATTCCAAGTAGCTCTCGGACTAAGTACTTCAGTAGGAACACCAGGGCAAAACCTTGGTTGCGCTACACCAAAAACAGAGTGTATATGATAGGTGTCATAAGAATATGACCCTAAATTACCATTAAGAGCTGCATGTATCATTGCACGAGTATATTTTAATTTCATACGCGTACCTATACCGTAAGGGCCACCTGTCCAACCTGTATTTACAAGCCATACATTAACCCCAGCATCTTTCATTTTTTTACTCAGCATTTCTGCATATTCTGCTGGGTGTAACGGCATAAAAGGAGCTCCAAAACAGGCAGAAAAAGAAGGCTGTGGTTCTACCACTCCTGCTTCTGTTCCGGCAACTTTTGCGGTATAACCAGATATAAAATGATATGCCGCTTGGTTTGGTGTAAGCTTAGATATTGGAGGTAGCACCCCAAAAGCATCTGCTGTTAAAAAGAAAATATTTTTTGGATTATGACCTATAGAGGGTTGTTTTATATTCTCTATATGGTACAATGGGTAACTAACTCTGGTATTTTGCGTAATACTTGTATCTGTAAAATCTACATTACCCATAGTATCTACTAGCACATTTTCTAAGATGGCTCCCTTTTTTAAGGCACCATAAATTTCTGGTTCATTTTCTTTAGATAGGTTAATTACTTTTGCATAACAACCTCCTTCAAAATTAAAAACCGCATTTTCATTATTCCAACCGTGTTCATCATCACCAATTAATTTTCTAGTAGAGTCTGTAGACAAAGTTGTTTTACCTGTTCCTGATAATCCAAAGAAAATTGCAGTATCTCCATCTTTACCTACATTAGCGGAACAATGCATTGGTAAGGTATTTTTTTGCACTGGTAAAATAAAATTAAGAGCAGAAAAAATGCCTTTTTTTATTTCTCCAGTATACCCTGTACCTCCAATAAGAGCAATTTTTTTTGTAAAATTTAATATTGCAAAATTATGTTGCCTTGTTAAGTCTACCTCTGCATCTGCCATAAAGCCTGGAGCATTTATAACTGTCCATTCCGTTTCAAAATTTTTAAGCTCTTCTTCTGTAGGCCTAATAAACATATTATAAGCAAACATATTAGACCATGGGTACTCGTTAATTACCCTAATATTCATTCTATAATTAATGTCTGCACAAGCATAACAGTCGCGCACAAATAGTTCTTTTTTATCTAGATACGCTATTACTTTAGTATACAACCTATCAAAAGCGTCTGGAGCAAAAGGAATATTAATATCTCCCCACCAAATTTTATCTTTAGTAATACTATCTTTTACAATAAAACGATCCATTGGCGACCTTCCAGTAAACTCCCCTGTTTTAATAGCTAATGCTCCACTAGAGGTTTCTACTCCTATGCCTTTTTCAATACAAATTTCATGTAACTTATTTGCTGAAAGTTGGTAATTAATCTTGTTATGATGTATTCCATATTCTTTTAACGAAATCGTTTTCGTAAACAGGACATTTTTATCCATATAAATTATGTTTTAGAGCACAAACATATGTAAATTTTTGCTCAAACCAATACTAAATTGACAAAATAGGGTTACTTTTTTAAAGCTTTATACCCTAAAACAAACCATCCAACAATTAATATAGTGCCGCCAATAGGAGTTATTAAAGCAATAGACTTAAAATTAAAACTTGTTAAATTATTAGTTGCTAATAAATAAATTGAAAAAGAAAATAAAACAATACCAGTAGTAATTAAATAGTAAACCTGTTTTTTACTTTTCAAATTTAGTACAGATACATTACTTAAGATTAATAAAAGTAAAGCATGGTACATTTGGTAACGAACCCCAGTTTCAAAACTCTGCAAACTATCAAAATCTAATACTTTTTCTAAAGCATGAGCACCAAAGGCTCCTAAAATTACAGAAAGAGCACCTAAAAGAATTCCTGTAGTAAAAATTGTTTTGTTCATAACTTATTTTATTGTTATTTTTACATTTGTAACATTTATTACAAATTCTATTTGTAATACTAACACAAAATTACAAAAAGCCATGTTGCGAAAAATACTTATAGTAGGTGCCGGTAAATCTACTTCTTATTTAATCGATTATTTTTTAGAAAAATCGGAATCCGAAAAATTACATATAACTATTGGAGACATAAATCCAAAAGCTATTTCAGATAGGTTGCCCAATCATCCTGCTTGTACTATAGTAAAACTAGATGTTTTTAATGATGAAGAACGACAAAAAGCTATTAGTGCTAGTACAATTGTAGTATCTATGTTACCTGCTCGTTTTCATTTTTTAGTTGCTAAAGATTCTATTACGTACGCTAAACATTTAATTACTGCATCTTATGTTAGTGATGAAATAAAATCTTTAGACAAACAAGCAAAGGAGAAAGGTTTGGTTTTTATGAATGAAGTTGGTTTAGATCCTGGTATTGATCATATGAGCGCCATGCACTTACTAGATAATATTAGAGATAAAGGCGGCAAAATTCTTCTTTTTGAATCTTTTACAGGTGGATTAGTTGCTCCAGAAAGTGATACAAACTTATGGAATTATAAATTTACTTGGAACCCAAGAAACGTGGTGTTAGCTGGCCAAGGTGGAGCAGCAAAATTTATACAGGAAGGAACCTATAAATACATACCTTACCATAAATTATTTAGAAGAACAGAATTTTTTACTGTTCCAGGTTATGGGCAATTTGAAGGATACGCAAATAGAGATTCTTTAAATTATAGAGAAGCTTATGGCTTAAAAGATGTGTTAACATTATACCGAGGAACTTTAAGAAAAGTTGGCTTTTCTAAAGCTTGGGATATGTTTGTTCAATTAGGAATGACAGACGACACCTATACTATTGAAAATTCTCTTGGCATGAACTATAGAGAGTTTGTTAACTTATTTTTACCCTATTCCCCAACAGACTCTGTTGAACTTAAATTACGCTATTACCTAAACATAGAGCAAGATGATATTATATGGAGTAAACTTGTAGAGCTAAATTTATTTGATACAAACAATAAAATTACTCTAGACAATGCTACACCAGCACAAATATTACAAGAAATATTAGAAAATAGTTGGTCTTTAAGCGAAGAGGATAAAGACATGATTATTATGTATCATAAAATTGGATACGAATTAGATGGCGTAAAACATCAAATAGATGCTAATATGGTAGTGCTTGGCGAAAATAAAAATTATACCGCTATGGCTAAAACCGTTGGATTACCTACCGCAATTGCCACGTTATTAGTTTTAAATAAAAAAATTACAACTCCTGGAGTTCAAATTCCTCTTAAAAAAGAAGTCTATACACCTATTCTTAAAGAATTAGAAAATTATGGAATACTGTTTAACGAGCAAGAAGTTCCGTATGTTGGTTATAATCTAAAAAGTACTACAAGTTAATATGTGTTAGCTTTTCTTTACATTTACGATGTATTTGAAACTACTTTTATGAAATCTTCTACCAAAAATGTTAAAATAGACGGTATAGACAAAAAAATCTTAAGATTTTTAATGTCAGATGCCAGAAAACCTGTCTTAGAAATTGCAAGAAGTATTGGCATTTCTGGAGCTGCAATACACCAAAGACTTCGAAAACTAGAGTCTTCTGGTCTTTTAGCAGGTTCTAAATTTATAATAAACCCAAAAGTAATGGGATACACCACTATGGCATATATTGGTATTTATTTAGATAAAGCTATGAGTAACCCAGTTGCTGTTAAATATTTAGAAAAAATACCCGAAGTATTAGAATGCCATTATACCACAGGAAACTGGTCTATATTAATAAAGGTATTGTGCCGAGATAATGAGCATTTAATGAATGTATTGAATAAAGACATACAACAAATTGAAGGAGTTTCTAGAACAGAGACTTTCATTTCATTAGATCAACAAATAAATCGTCAAATAACTATATAAAAAAAGCCTCCGAAAAGGAGGCTTTATATATTTTATTTCTATTGCAATTAATCTCTACTTGCTACACGCATAGCAAAGTATAATAATGTTGCTAACGCACCAATAGCAGCAACTAAATACGTTCTAGCAGCCCATTTAAGCGCATCTTCTGCCCCAGCATATTCTTCTTGGCTAACCATATTTTTATTCTTTAACCATGCTAATGCACGATTACTAGCGTCATATTCTACAGGTAGTGTTACAAAACTAAATAAAGTTCCTATACCGTATAATGCTACACCAACCCATGCAATGGTTCCGCCTATTGCAGTAGTACTCATAAGTGCCATTCCACCAAAAATTACCCACATAGAAAATCTTGAAGTAATATTTAAAATTGGCACTAATTTAGAACGCATTTGTAACCAACTATATGCTGTTGCATGTTGTACCGCGTGTCCACATTCATGTGCTGCAACTGCAGCTGCAGAAGCATTCCTTTGCGCATAAACCCCTTCACTTAAATTAACTGTTTTATTAGCAGGATTATAATGGTCTGTTAACATTCCTGGTGTAGAAATAACTTTTACATCTCTAATACCATGATCCGCTAACATTTTTTCAGCAATTTCTGCTCCACTTAATCCATTTCGCAGGTGTACCTGAGAATACTTTTTAAATTTACTTTTAAGACGATTACTTACAAACATGCTAAATAACCCAAAAGCTCCTGCAATTACAATGTATCCTATATCAAATCCAAACATACTTTCTATTTTTAATTTTAATTAAATATACTAAAGAATTTATTTTACTAAAAATCTTTAATTAATAGAAAGCAAAAACCCCGCCAATATTCCTGAATTAGCCAAAAAGGAAAATTGACGGGGGTTTTTTAAAATTAACTAGTCCTTAATTTTATACCATAGAAGATTGCCATCCAAAGGCTTCTATAATTTCTTTATATACTACACCACCATTTACAATATTTAATCCTTTTTGTAATGCTGGTTTTTTAATACACGCTTCTTCCCAACCATCTTTTGCTAATGCTAGTACATATGGCAACGTAACATTTGTAAGTGCCATTGTAGAGGTATATGGTACTGCTCCTGGCATATTTGCAACCGTATAATGCACAACGTCTTCTATTATATACGTTGGGTTTTCATGAGTTGTAGGCCTTGTAGTTTCTACACACCCACCTTGATCTACAGCTACATCTACAATTACAGTTCCAGGCTGCATTTCTTTAAGCATATCTCTTGTAATTAAATTTGGTGCTTTTGCTCCTTTAAGCAAAACTCCTCCAATAATTAAATCATGTGTTTTAATATGTTTTCTAATATTAAACTCATTAGAAAATTCCGTTACAACATGTGGTGGCATTACATCATTTACATATCGTAAGCGTTTCATATCTATATCTAAAATAGTGACATGTGCTCCTAAACCTGCTGCCATTTTAGCAGCTTGTATACCAACTACACCTGCTCCAAGCACTAAAACTTTACCTGGTGCTACTCCTGGAACACCACCTAAAAGCACTCCTTTTCCTTTTACAGGCTTTTCTAAATACTTAGCACCTTGTTGTATAGCCATTCTACCTGCTACTTCAGACATTGGTGTTAATAAAGGTAACGTACCATCTTCATCTTCTACTGTTTCATAAGCAATACAAATAGCTTTACTTTTTATCATAGCTTTTGTTAAAGCTTCGCTAGATGCGAAATGAAAATAGGTAAATAAAATTTGCCCTTCTTGCACTAAAGAATATTCTTCTTCTATTGGTTCTTTTACTTTAACTATCATTTCACTCATGGCATATACCTGACCAATAGTATCTAAAATAACGCCCCCAACTTGTTGGTAATCTTCATTAGTAAAACCACTGCCGACTCCTGCGCCAGATTGTATGTATACTGTATGCCCAGAACGAACAAGCTCAAAGACACCTGCCGGAGTCATTCCTACACGACTCTCGTTATTCTTAATTTCTTTAGGAACACCAACTATCATTTGTTATGATTTTAATAATAATAAAGCAAATTTGTGATAAACTATTGAAATAAAAAAATATTTTATTAAAAAAATAGGGGTTGAGTATTAAAATTATACTAATTGAAATATGATACCCCTATTTTTTAAGGGGTAAAATTGAATATTCTATTATTTAATTAATAATTATTCAGATTTTATAGGGGGTAATATAAAAATATGAAAATAATCATAAAATTAATTTAAAAACAACACCAATAGAACTACACTTACATTTTATGTAGTAAATGAATGTATTTTGTAGAATTCTTAAAAAGAATTAGAGATAGGTAATACAGAAGTAAAGGAGAAATTTATTAATCCTTGTATTTTAACTTTAATACAATAACTAAAAGAACCAAAAATAAGGTTACTGTATTAGCAACTATCATAGATAGGCTATTAATATAATAGCCATAAATTAACCATAGTATTATGCCTATTAAAAAAGCTATATACATGGTTAAAGATATTCC
Organism: uncultured Maribacter sp.; assembly: GCA_947504045.1. Classification (GTDB taxonomy): domain Bacteria; phylum Bacteroidota; class Bacteroidia; order Flavobacteriales; family Flavobacteriaceae; genus Maribacter_B. Next base: position 1,225,466 of record CANNFY010000001.1, on the reverse strand, counting down.
TTTTGTAGATTTTTCGTTCCAAGCTTTATAAACTTGAGGAAAAAAGGAAGATGTTGTAAACACGGCAGCTATTAAACCTAAAATTTCTATACTTTTCATAGTTTAACTGGTTAAAACGTAATAAACTATTTGTAGTTATAGTTTTTAACTTTTGTTCCTTTCCTAAAAATAAATTTAGGAAAGGAAACAATTTTTTAGCCTACAATATTTACAATTTTACCTGGTACTATAATTACCTTTTTAGGGGTTCTACCTTGTAATTGCTGTGCTGTTTTTTCATGAGCCATTACTGCTTCTTCTATTTGGTCTTTAGAAAAATCCATTGGTAACTCTAATTTAAAACGCATTTTACCATTAAAAGATATAGGGTATTCTTTACTGCTTTCTACTAAATGGCTAGCATCAAAAGCTGGGAAAGGCGCTGTAGAAATAGACTCCGCATTTCCTAATTGGCTCCATAATTCTTCTGCTATATGTGGTGCATATGGCGATACTAAAATAGCCAACGATTCTAATACCGATTTACTTGTACATTTTTGCGAAGACAACTCATTTACACAAATCATAAAAGTAGATACCGATGTATTAAAAGAGAAATTAGCAATATCTTCTTCTACCTTTTTAATAGTTTTATGTAAGGTTTTAAGGTTGTCTTTAGTTGGCTCTGCATTGGTAAACTTTGCGCCATTATCATCAAAATACAAACGCCATAGTTTTTTTAAGAAACTGTGTGTTCCTGTAATACCTGCCGTATTCCAAGGTTTAGATTGCTCTAATGGGCCTAAAAACATTTCGTATAAACGCAAAGAATCTGCACCGTACTCCTCGCAAATTTCATCTGGGTTTACCACATTGTATTTAGACTTAGACATTTTTTCTACTTCATGATGAGCTAGCATTTTTCCATCATTTTCACAGAAAAATTTTGCTTCAGAAAATTCTTCTCGCCATTTTCGTAATGCATCGATATCAATAGAACTTTGATTATCAACAAAACTAACATCAATATGAATTGATCTAATTGTTGAAGTTAGCTCTTTTTTATTTAAACCATACTTATTACAAAACTCTTCTAACTCTGTCCAATGCTCAGGACTTTCTACAAAATCATCCTGAGTAAACACTTCAGCAGAAAAGTAAACATTAGGAACATTTTCCGGAGTTAATGCCTCATAAACAAAGGCACTCGTCCCCGTAATCATCCCTTGATTAATCAATTTTTTAGCAAACTCGTCTTTAGGAACAAAACCTCTATCGAACATAAATTTTTGCCAAAAACGGCTGTACAATAAATGCCCAGTTGCATGCTCGCTACCACCTATATATAAATCTACATCTTGCCAGTAATTTATGGCTTCTTTAGAGAAAATTTCATTCTCGTTATGTGGATCCATGTATCTATTAAAGTACTGTGAACTTCCTGCCCAACCTGGCATAGTATTCAATTCTAATGGAAAAGTACACGTGTTATTTATCTCACTATTAGGCACTACTTTATTTTCTTTCGTACACCACGCCCATACCTCAGCATTACCTAATGGTGGTTCTCCTGTTTCTGTAGGTAAATATTTTTCTACTTCTGGTAATGCAATTGGTAAATGTTCTGGCGCTATCATCTGCGGCATTCCGTCTACATAATACACTGGAAATGGTTCTCCCCAATAACGCTGTCTACTAAAAACTGCATCGCGCAATCTGTAATTTATTTTCCCTTGTCCTTGTCCTAGTTTCTCTAACTCATAAATAGCCAATTTCATGGCTTTCTTATACTTTAATCCGTTTAAGAAATCAGAATTTGCAATCACGGTTTTATCCTTATCTGCAAAAGCTTCTTCAGAAATATCTACGCCTTCAAAAATATTAGGGATTGGTATATTAAAATGTTTTGCAAAATCATAATCGCGCTGATCCCCACATGGCACAGACATTACTGCTCCTGTACCATAACCTGCCAACACATAGTCTCCTATCCAAATAGGAATAGGTTCTTTAGAAAACGGATGTTCTGCATACGCACCTGTAAAAGCACCAGAAATGGTTTTAACATCGGCCATACGGTCACGTTCGGAACGTTTTGCTGTCGCTTCAATATACGCCTCTACGTCAGCCTTTTGTTCTGGAGTAGTTATTTGTAATACTAAATCGTGCTCTGGAGCTAAAGTCATAAAACTTACTCCAAAAATAGTATCGGGTCTGGTTGTAAAAACTTCAATAAAAAGTGATGGGTTCTCTGATGCAACTCCTAACTCTGAATTCTGAACTCTGAACTTTACTGAAGCACCCTGACTTCTTCCTATCCAATTGGTTTGCGAATCTTTTAAAGGTTGTGGCCAATCTATCTTATCTAAACCATCTAATAAACGTTGTGCATAGGCGGAAATACGCATACTCCATTGGGTCATTTTTTTACGAACTACAGGATGCCCTCCACGTTCAGATACGCCGTTTACAATTTCATCATTAGCTAAAACCGTTCCTAATGCTGGGCACCAGTTAACTTCAGTTTCCGCCAAATAGGTTAATCTATATTGTAATAAAACTTCTTGTTGTTTTTTACTATCAAAAGACTTCCATTCCTCACTACTAAAAATAGCTACATCTTCATCGGAAACTGCATTAATAGTTGCATTACCTTCTTTTTCAAAAACTGCAATTAAAGTAGAAATATCTTCTGCTTTGTCTGTGTTTTTATTATACCAAGAATTAAACAACTGTATAAAAATCCACTGTGTCCACTTATAATATTTTGGGTCTGATGTTCTTACTTCTCTACTCCAATCAAAAGAAAATCCAATTTTATCTAACTGCTCTCTATATCTTTTAACATTGGTTGCTGTAGTAATAGCTGGGTGTTGCCCTGTTTGTATTGCATACTGTTCTGCCGGAAGACCAAAAGAGTCGTACCCCTGCGGATGCATCACATTAAAACCTTTGTGTCTTTTGTAACGTGCATAAATATCACTAGCAATATATCCTAACGGATGCCCAACATGCAACCCTGCTCCAGAAGGATAAGGAAACATATCTAACACATAAAATTTTTCTTTGTCCGAATTGTTTTCTGCTTTAAACGTTTGGTTTTCTGCCCAATATTTTTGCCACTTGGCTTCAATTTCATTGAAATTGTACTGCATGATAGGTATACTTTTATTCCCGGCAAAAATAGGTTTAATATAGGAAAGAGGAAAGTTAAAGCAACGTCTAGTTTATGGTAGTAGTAATTTTCCGCTATATAACACCCAAAACATAGATACTATGGCAGAAATATTAATAGCATAACCAAATAATTTCATTTGAGATAAGGTATATGGTTTGTCTTTAAAGAAAATTAAAATATCTAGAAACAACCAAATACTAAAAAATGCTAGAAAAAGAGCCAAAACTATATCATGAAACCAAAACCAAACTAAAAAGGCTTCTAGTAATACAATTGCGGTCATAAGCATCTTAGATTTTTTTCTGCCTAATATTCCTGCAGTGGTTTTTTTACCCGCCAATACATCGGGCTCAATATCCATTATTTCTCCTGCAATATGTGCCTGAAAAGCGAAAAGGGCTAAATATACTAACGTTTGCCAAGGTAGTTCTGGCAGATTATTTAATTGAATACTAAAAAGAGCTGTAGTTACATAACCAACCTGAATAAAAATCTCAAACGGAGGTCTTTCTTTAATTCTAAAAGGTTCAAAATTATAAGCGATATTAATGAGCACCATAAAAACCAACAACAATAACATGTAAAATCCAGATGTCACCGAAAACCACACTATAAATGGTAAAATAACAGCGGCTATTTTCCCTAAAAGACCTTCTAACTCTTCTTTAGAAGCACTAGCACCAAACAAGAAATTGCCTTTACGTTTATTAACTGCATCTGCAGTTACATCATTATAATCATTTAGTCCATAAACTAGATAATTTAAAGGAAATGTCACAAAGAAAAGCCCAATCCAAAAAGGAAAAGTATTCCAAAATGCAGTTTTTCCACTAAATGGTACTAGATATATCCAAATAGTAGGAAACCACAATCCTGGCCTAGAAATTTTAATATGAAAAAGTAACTTGTTTAAAAAATTTGACACTCTGTTTTACCTTTAAACTTGCTTAAAATGATTATCTTAACGCAAGCTTAATTACTATATTTTACAATTGAAAACTTATACCACTTTTTCTCTCCTTCTATTCCTCTTTTTTAGTCTTACATCCACCCAAATTATATTAGGACAGTTAGGTTTTTGTGGAGGAAATTCTGGTGACCCTATTTTTACCGAAACCTTTGGAACCGGTACCGATAGAGGACCTAGCCTACCAGCAGGAACCACAAGCTATTTTTACACAACTGGCGTACCAAACGATGGTGATTATACCATAAGTAGTAACACTAATTTTTATGATTGGCACAATACTACAGACCACACGCCAGGAGATATTAATGGAAAAACTTTTATTGTAAACGCTGATTTTACAGCAGGTGAATTTTATAGAAGAACAGTAAACGGTTTATGCGAAAATACTTCTTACGAATTTTCCTCTTGGCTAATTAACCTTCAAAAATCAAATGGTGGTTGCCCTAATGGTGGACTACCTATTAATGTCCGTTTTCAAATTTGGGATTCTACAGATACTACTCTTTTAGCATCAGGAGACACAGGAAACATAACAAGTAACTCTAGCCCAGTATGGGAACAATATGCTTTAGTTTTTACAACAGTTCCGGGGCAAACTTCTGTAATCTTAAAAATGCTAAATAACGGCAATGGTGGTTGCGGTAATGATTTAGGTATAGATGATATTGTGTTTAAATCTTGTGGAGACTTTATTACCATAGAAAATGAAAATAACAATAACCAATTAGTGCAATGTGAAGACCTTGGTCCAGTATCTACAACATTAACCGCTAAAGCCGACTTTTCCGTTTTTAACACCCATAGTTACCAATGGCAACAAAGTACAGATAACCTTAATTGGACAAACATTATTGGAGAAACCAACTCTACCTACACCACTCCTCCAATAAATACTACCACCCATTATCGTGTAATAGTTAGTGAAGATGCCATAAACATTGCCAATAATTTATGCAATGTTATTTCTGAGGTATTTAGTATACATATAATTCCTATTCCACTTTCTGCCGTTAGTAATGGTGATGTTACTAATTGCCAAGGGCAGCAAACAGAGCTTAGTGTTAGTGTTGCTAATGGAGTTACTGTTAATTGGTATGATGCTCCAACTGGTGGCAATTTAATACATGCTAATAATAGATTTTTTCAGACCAATACTGCAGGCACCTATTATGCTGAAGCAATTTCTGAGTTAGGAGGCTGTAATGCCCCAACAAGAACTTTGGTAAGTGCACTATTTAATCCGTTACCAGTAGTACATGATGAAAATTTAACTTTTTGCGAAGGTGAAACCATAACTTTATCTGCAGATATTACAAATACAAGCTATTTATGGAGTACCGGAGAAACCACTTATGAAATTACGGTAAATACACCAGGCACGTATTCCGTAATTGTAACAGATGCCAACGGATGTTCCGATGAAAAAACCATTTTTCTTAAGCAAATAGACCTACCTATTTTAGAATCTATACAATCTGATGGACTATCTATACTAATAAAAACAGAAAACACCGGAAACTTTGAATATACTTTAAATTCTGGTGTGTACCAAACTAGCCCAATATTTAATACGGTAGCTGGAGGGCAATATTTGGTTAAAATAAGAGACCTAAATTTTTGCGGAGAAATTACCCAACCTTATTTACATATAGTAATTCCAAAGTTTTTTACCCCAAATGGAGATACGTTTAATGATACTTTTAAACCAGAAGGAATTCCTAATACTACACCGTATTCTTTAACTATTTATGACCGCTTTGGAAAACTAATCTTTAATACTTTAAATACTTCTTATGGATGGGATGGCTTTTTTAAAGGAAATAAATTACCCGCATCGGACTACTGGTATGTTATAGTTGTAGATAATACTGTAAGTAAAGGTCACTTTTCTTTAAAAAGATAGCAAACCATTCATATTATTTACTTTTCTTTTAAAATTACTTTCCTATTTTTACATTACGGAATACCTATTATGAGCAAATCTTTTGAAAATTATCAAAAAAGAAAATTAATTTCTTCTTACTTTTCTGTGGTACTTAGCATTGCCTTAGTACTATTTTTATTAGGTATTTTAGGTCTTTTAGTGTTGAATACTAAAAAGATGGGAGATCATTTTAAAGAGCAAATTACAATATCTGTATTTTTAAAAGATAGCGCCAAAGAGGTGGAAATAGACCAAATGCAAAAAAGCCTTTCTATGGCAGAGTACACCAAACAGGCCATTTATGTTTCTAAAGAAGAAGCTGCAGAACAACATACTGAAGAATTAGGAGAAAATTTTCAGGATTTTTTAGGTTATAATCCTTTAAAAAATTCTATTGATGTACAATTAAATGCCGATTTTGTTTCTCCTGAACAAATAGAAGCTATTGCTAAAGAAATATCTGGAAAAGGATATGTAGACGAAGTAAGCTACGATAAACCATTAGTTGGCTTGTTAACAGAAAACATTAAAAAAATTGGAATATGGATTTTAATAGCAAGCGGCATTTTTACTTTTATAGCTGTGTTATTAATTAACAGTTCTATACGCCTATCTATATATTCTAAGCGTTTTATTATAAAAACAATGCAAATGGTAGGGGCTACAAAAACTTTTATTAGACGTCCTTTTATTTTAAATAACATAAAACTGGGTATTCTTGGTGCTATTATAGCTATACTAGCACTTAGTGGAGTTCTTTTTTATGTTAATGAACATTTTGCAACCCTTGGTCTTTTTAAAGATCCTACTATTTTAGTTATTCTCCTAGTCTCTATTCTTGTCTTAGGTATACTTATTTCGTTTATTAGCACCTATTTTGCTACACAACGCTTCTTAAATCTTAGAACAGACGAATTATATTATTAAATTTGCCCTATGAACCAAAAACAAAATTCTAATAAGGGTAACTCTCAAAAACAAGAGTTTATTTTTCAAAAGAAAAACTACCTATTTATGTTTATAGGATTAGCTTGTATTGCTATAGGTTTTATTCTAATGAGTGGTGGTGGCAGTAACGACCCTACTGTTTTTAATGATGATATTTATAATTTTAGAAGAATACGCTTAGCACCAACCCTTGTATTAATAGGGCTTGGCATAGAGGTTTATGCGATATTGTTAAATCCACATAAGAAAAAATAAATTGGAAACATTAGATGCTATTATCCTTGGAATTATACAAGGTCTAACCGAATTTTTACCCGTTTCTTCTAGTGGCCATTTAGAGCTTGGAAAAGCTATTTTAGGAGATAATTCTGTACCAGAAGAAAGTTTACTTTTTACCGTAATATTACATTTTGCAACAGCACTAAGTACCATTGTAGTTTTTAGAAAAGATATTTGGGAGATACTTAGTGGCTTATTACAGTTTAAGTGGAATGAACAAACAGAATTTTCTTTAAAAATTATTCTGTCAATGCTTCCTGCTGTTATTGTAGGTTTACTTTTTGAAGAACAATTAGAAAGTTTTTTTGGAGGTAATATTCGTTTTGTTGGTTTTATGCTACTTATTACTGCTGTTCTTCTTTATTTTGCAGATAAAGCAAAAGATACCGATAAAAAAGTAAGTTATAGCAATGCTGTTATTGTAGGTATATCGCAAGCTATTGCAATGCTTCCTGGCATTTCTAGAAGTGGAGCAACAATTTCTACTTCTGTTTTATTAGGCGTTGATAAAACCAAAGCAGCGCGTTTTTCTTTCTTAATGGTAATACCTTTAATTTTTGGAAAAATAGCTAAAGATTTATTTAGTGGCGATTTAACTTTTACTGGCGAAAATAACTTTGCTATGGGAGCTGGTTTTATAGCTGCTTTTTTAGCTGGTTTAGTTGCCTGTACTTGGATGATACAATTAGTAAAGAAAAGCAAACTTTCTTACTTTGCTATTTACTGCTTAATAGTAGGTATTATTGCTATTGTATACGGATACATAGGATAACCCTCAATAACAAAAACTATTGAAAACCAAAGAAGATTTTTTAGAAGGCCAACTGCTGTTGGTAGACAAGCCATTAAATTGGACTTCTTTTCAGGTGGTAAATAAATTAAAATGGGGTATTAGAAAAGCTTTTAATTTAAAAAAAATAAAAGTTGGTCATGCCGGAACTTTAGACCCACTTGCTTCGGGCTTACTTATTATTTGCACAGGAAAATTCACTAAAAAAATTACCCAAATACAAGGGCAAACCAAAGAGTATACTGGAACCATAACTGTTGGCGCCACAACACCTTCTTTTGACTTAGAAACAAAGGTTAATAAAACCTTTGCCACCGAACATATTACCTCAGAATTAATACAGAATACTTTATCACAATTTTTGGGTGAAATAGAACAAGTACCTCCAGTATTTTCGGCATTAAAAAAAGATGGAAAAAGACTTTATGAATATGCTCGCGAAGGTAAAGAAGTAGAAGTTAAAAAAAGAAAAGTTACAATTTCAGAATTTGAAATTACAACTATAAAACTCCCCGAAATAGAATTTAGAATAGTTTGTAGTAAAGGTACTTATATTAGATCCATAGCTAATGATTTTGGCAAGGCTCTAAATTCTGGAGGATATTTATCTGCACTCAGAAGAACCAAAATTGGGGATTATAACGTAAATAATGCAATAGACCCTACTACATTTGAAGAAACATTACCAAAAAGAAAAAGTTTAGAATAATGTTTTTATTCATTTTAAAGGCTATAATAAAATATTTTATTAAAAAAGAGGTTATAACTCTATGCAATTAAATCGCAAACATTTATCCTTTTTAATTACCTTTTTCTCCTTGTCTATCATGGTGTTAGCCTTGTATAACATACATTTAGGCAAAGAACAAAACAAGGAAGAATATGTGGTAGAAATGGTTATGTTAGACGAGGAACTTGAAGAGCTTATTGAAGAAAAAATAGAAGAACAACAGTCTAAAGTAGACCCTATTAAAAGTCATTTAGCATTTAATGAAACCGCAAAGCCAAGTTATGGCGACCCTGAACCATTAAAAACTTTAGACGAAATTTTAGAAGAAAGAGAGCTTACCGACAATAGCGATTCCCCTTCCGATAATTCAAATTCGGATTATAATGCACGTGTAAAAGAATTAGCAAAAAAAAGAGAGGAAAAAAAACAACTTTTAGGAGAAAGAGAAGCTCAAAAAGAAGCGTATACCAATAATTTAGCAGAACGAAAAACTTCGGTTTCGTATTCTTTAGTAGACCGAAATAACTATAAATTGCCTCCACCAATTTACACCTGTATACAAGGCGGAAAAGTTGTAATTAACATACAGGTAAATTCTGTTGGTACTGTTACAGATGCTTCTTTTAATGAAAAAAGTTCTAGCACATCTAACGGTTGTTTAGTAGACAATGCTATTACATATGCTTATAAAGCTACATTTAACAGCTCAGATAAAAAAACTCAAAAAGGTACAATTACTTATATTTTTCAGGGTAAATAAATATTATTTCTTAGTCTAAATTCTTTAATTCTAGAACTATAAATTGATTTAATTGTGGTCCAAAAGTATTAAAATTATTATCTGCAATTAGCACTAAGGAACGACTACCGTTCTCAAAATTAGGGCCAAAAGTTATTCCCTCTATATTATCTACCGTTTCATTTGTTAATCTATTTCTTATAGTCTCAAAATCGAAAAGTAATTTTTTACTTGATGCTTTATATACTGCGTCTTCTAAACTTTCTACTGTACTAACATCAGTAGTTTCAGAAATATCTACGTCATATATTTTTACTGTATTTCCTCCATTTTCGTAACCCGAAGAATAAGACCTTTCCAAGGCTAAAAATTTATTTGTATCATATGCTAATAACTCTACTAAACCATTAACTTCTATGCCTGTACCATTTATAGCTGGCATAGGAACTGGATTTAGCTCATAAACAAATTCTTTATTAAAATTGCCTTCTTCATTAATATAAACAATTCTTATTGGGGTAGCTATATTTTCTGTTGTAGGTTCTGAGCCGTCTTGTTTTAAAGGCAACTCTGTAGCTGTCCAATAGCCATTTGTAGATACATCTAAAGAAAGAGCTTCAAAAACACCATTATTTCTAGGGCCAAAATTTTCTTCCTCTGAAACCTTAAATTTATCTGAAATATTAAAAGAACTAATAAAATTTCCTGTTAAAGAAGATTCAAAAACAAAAGGGTTTATGCCTTTATTTATCCCTCCTTCACTACTCCAAACTATAGTATTGTTTTTAGTTACACGTATAGATTCTGGATCTGCTATTCCGCTAGAGAAAACTACTCCATTTTCATCTTTAAGTTCTACAACATCTACTACGTTTACTTTATTAAAACCCTCTAGAGTATACTCTAAAACACCAGTATAAAACCTAACAGGGGTATTAGAATCGTCACAAATAAAATACCAATTTCCGTTATAATAATCTATTCCAGATAAACCACCTACCAAGGTGTTATTTATAAGCTGTTTTTCTGGTAAAATATATTCTCCTATAAAATTTATAGCAGTCTCTTCTTGTTCTATGTTTAATGGTTCGTTTTGAGCGTTAGAAGAATTACATGACAAAAAAACAAACCCTAAAGCACTACATAATATTGGTAATAATCTCATACAATAAACTATATAGCACCAAATATCTTAATTATAAACAATAACTGCTTAATATAAAGCATTAATTATACTAAAAATAACAATCTGTATTATTCAAATAATAAATTTACTAAATCGCTTATCGTATTTTGTCCCTTATCTTTATTATACCAAACTTGTAGATCTTGTTTAAATTCTGGTGTTAAAGCACCATGTTCTTTCTTATAATCTTCTACCATTTTGGCTGCAATACTTGGCCTAGAACCCCATTCTCCAATAACTTTTAAAGTAGCATTTTCTAACATAATTAGTTTAGGTATAGAAAGAGTTCCGTTTACCAAAAAACGATTCATTAATTCTAAATTTTGATCCCTCTGTATTACTTGTAAATTTATATTAGGGTTAATTGTTGCCAGTTTATTCATAACTGGCATTGTTTGAGCTGCGTCTCCACACCAACTTTCTGTTAAAACTAACCAAGTAATTTTTTTAGAATATGTCTTTACTTTTTCAATAACGGCTTCCTCTACTTTTATAGTTTTATCTAAGCGCTTCATGCGTCTATTATTTAAAACCGTATAATTAGCTAAAGCCTCTGTTTGGTTTTCTCCTGTAGATTTTTCTTCTTCAGCTAAAGATGCTACTAAAACTCTATATTCTTCATAAGAAATAGCTTTATCTAGGGCTTCTTTAATTAGAGTTGTTGTTTCTTTTTCTATTATATTATTGTCTAATGTTTCCATTCAAAATAATTTTATTTCCAAATTTACTTTAGTCTGCTTTTAGAAAAGCTGATATTGATCATATTGGTAGGTAAAATTTTACAAAACTTACATATCTTTAATTTTTAGAAAGTAAATTATGGAAAAACATAAATGTGGTTGGTGTTTAGGAGATGACCTTTATGAGCAATACCATGACAAAGAATGGGGTGTTCCTGAGAAAGATGATGATGCGTTGTTTGAGTTTTTAGTATTAGAAACGTTCCAAGCAGGTTTAAGTTGGATTACCATCTTAAAAAAAAGAGAAAATTTTAGAAAAGCTTTTGACAATTTTGACTATAAAAAAATTGCACTCTATAAACAATCAAAAATAGATTCGTTATTACAAGATGCTGGAATAATTAGAAATAAATTAAAAGTTAATGCTACCGTTACTAACGCAAAAGCTTTTATGAAAGTACAAGAAGAATTTGGTAGTTTTAGTAAATACATTTGGGATTATGTAGACCATAAACCAATAAAAAATAAGGTCGCGAATTACAAAGAAGCTCCTGCTAACACCCCACTTTCTGATACTATTAGTAAAGATTTAAAAAAAAGAGGTTTTAAGTTTGTGGGTAGTACTGTTGTTTATGCTTTTATGCAAGCAACAGGTATGGTAAATGATCATGAAATAAACTGTTTTAGGTATAATGAAGTATAAATTTCTATTAGTAATAGTCTTTTTTAGCGCTTTTAAAATACATGCGCAATTAAAATTTGAAAGAGAATTTAGAATTAGAAAATCGCAATTTCCTACTAATGCTTTGCAATTTTTTGAAGAAAAAATAACTGAATCTAAAAAAACCACCTTTTATAAAGAAATAGATAGTTCAAAAGCTATATACTATCTTAAATTTAAAAAAGATCGTTTACGATATAATCTAGAGTTTTCTGAGGAAGGAATTTTAAAAAAAATTAATGTGAATATTAAACATATAGATATTCCTGAAGAAAGTTATGAGCGTATTCTTCTTTTTTTAAAACAAGATTTTACAGTTTATAAAATTAAACAAATACAACAACAATATTTGGTAGAAAACAATGAAGACACCATATTAAAAACTGCTTTTCAGAACCTAATTACTTCATTTATTAACTATGAGTTATTAGTAAAAGCAAAAAAAGAAAAGCACCATAAAAAACAATATAAGATACTTTTTAATGCTGATGGAGAAAAGATTTCTTTTAAAGAAACTTTACCGCCAAACTATGACCATACATTATACTAAAGTGGTAATGTATTAATTATCTTTTAAGATTGAAATAAAGTTATCTCTTGGTATTTCTCTTGCTCCTAAACTTTCTAAGTGTGGTGTGTACATTTGGCAGTCTATAAGCTTGTATCCGTTTTCCTCTAGTTCTTGTGCCATTTTTATAAATGCAAATTTAGAAGCGTTACTACGTGTACTAAACATACTTTCTCCACAAAAAACAGTTCCTAAATCTATACCATACAACCCACCAACAAGTTCTTTATTTTCCCAAACTTCATAAGAAACCGCTTTACCTAATTTGTGTAGTTTTACATAAGCATTTATCATTTCGGATGTTATCCAAGTACCATCTTGTCCTTCTCTTTTTGCAGTAGCACAATTAATTAAAACATCTTTAAAACATTGGTTTTTTGTTATAGAAAAAGAGTTTCCTTTTAGCACCTTACGCATACTTTTAGAAATTTTAACTTCCTCAGGAAAAAGTACCATTCTGGGGTTTGGGCTCCACCAAAGAATTTGTGACCCCTCATTAAACCAAGGAAAAATTCCAGACTCATACGCTAAAAGTAAGCGTTCCGGAGATAAATCTCCACCAATTGCCAACAAGCCATCTTCATGAGCATTTATAACTGGCGGAAAAAATAATTCTTGATTTAAAAAATATAAGGACATTTTTAAATGTATTTATATATTAAAAAGCCTTCCTAAATTTTATCTAGGAAGGCTTTAAAATTACTTTATTTTAAAATTAAAAAGGCAAATCGTCGTGATCTTCTTCTTTTAAATTATCTGCTGGCTCAAAAGCTTCCATTGGTGGTACTGGAGGAATATTTGCATTAGGAGCTTCCGTTTGTAAATTTTCTATTCTCCAACCTTGTATAGAGTTAAAGTACTTAACCTCTCCTTGTGGGTTTGTCCACTCTCTACCTCTTAAATTAATACTCACCTTTACATCTTGTCCTACGGCATAATTGTTTAGCAAGTCACATTTGTCTTGCACAAACTCAATCATTATACTTTGTGGGTACTGCTCATCTGTTGTAACAACTAATTCTCTTTTTCTAAAACCATTGTTGCCGAAAGTTTGTTCTTGATTAATTAGTTTAATTTTTCCTTGTACTTCCATATTCTCTTAGTTTACTGTACTTACTTTTTTCTTTTAAAAGTGATTTTTTATTCTTTTATCTTCTATTTCTTAACCTTAATTGTTAAAAATATTATCTCTAAGATATAGAATTACAAATGTATGAAAATTGTGTTCTATTTAAAACCCTTACGTAATACTTAAGCGTAATATTATTACATTTTAATGTATCTTTAAAGTCAGAAATCATGTTACATGAATTTTAGTTCTCGTAAAAAAACGTATAACCTCGTTTTATTAGCAATAGCTTTTGGTATTGTGAGTCTTATATTATGGAATACTAATAGTTTTTTTAAGAAATTTAAAGAAGAAGAGCGTTTAAAAATGGAGATTTGGGCAACTGCACAATCCGAACTCTTACAATTTTCTGAAAACATGGATTTAGGAAACCTAACCATAAAAGTTCTGCAAAATAATTCTTCTACCCCCATGATTTTAGAAAATAAAGATGGCTCTATTAGGGTTAATAACATGCCCGAAAAAAAAACAGAGGACAGCCTTTATATTCGAAAAAAAATTCTTCAGTTTCAAAATGAGAATACTCCAATTTCTATAGATCAACAAGGAGAACATTTAGCTACTTTGTATTATGGAAATTCTGAAGTTTTAAACAAACTAAAGTATTACCCTGTTGCTCTTCTATTAATAATTATACTTTTTGCCACTGTAATATTTTTCTTTTTTAAGACCAACAAAGCCTCAGAGCAAAATAAACTATGGGCAGGTATGGCAAAAGAAACTGCCCATCAAATTGGAACACCACTTTCTTCATTATTAGGGTGGAATGAGTTGCTTAAAATGGAAAATATTAATCAAGACATTACTAAAGAAATAGAAAAAGATATTGCCCGATTAGAAACTATTACAGAACGCTTTTCTAAAATTGGGTCTTTGCCAACCCTAAAAGAAGCAGATATAGTAAAAGAAACTCAAGAAGCTTATGAGTATTTAAAAAGAAGAAGCTCTAAACTTATACATTTTTCATTTATTACTAAGGTAAATTATTTACCTGTTATGCTAAATAGTTCTTTATATAATTGGACTATAGAAAACTTAGTAAAAAATGGTATAGATGCCATGAAGGGCAAAGGTAGCATTGCAATAGAAATTGTACAAAACGGAAAATATGTAAATATTTTAATTGCAGATACCGGCACGGGCATATCAAAAAATAATTTCCATAATATATTTAACCCTGGGGTAACTTCTAAAAAAAGAGGATGGGGTTTGGGCTTATCTTTAGTAAAAAGAATAGTAGAAGAATACCATAATGGAAAAATTAAAGTACTTTCGTCTGGTAAAGAGGGTACCATAATGCAAATATCCTTAAAAGTAAAAAGTACGTAATGGCTGAAATAAAGTTAGTAGTTATAAAAGAAGCCGATATAACTAACAATTGTCCAGAATGTTTTAATCAAGATTTAAAACTTTCTTTTTATCAAAAACATAGTTATGGAAAGTTTGTGCATAAAACCACTAATGAGGTTACACACAAACTTACTTGTAACACCTGCAAATCTGACATTTACCCAGTAAATTGGACAGATGATATTGAGCGTATTTTTGAGTACTATAAAAAAATGGCTATTCCAGAGAAGAAATCTATAAAGTATACTTCATTATTTTACATTTTATTACTTGTAGCCATTGTATTAATAGGTGCTGCTATATTTTTATATACCTCTGAAATTATTACAATTTAGCCCGAATTTTAGCAGCAATCTCCTCAAATTCCTCTGTAGTTAATTTTACTTTACTTTGAAAAGTTGCTTCTTTCATTTCATTAAGTGGTATAAGGTGTACATGAGCATGTGGCACTTCTAAACCTATAACTGTTATACCAACGCGTTTACAATCTAATGCCTCTTCTATAGCTTTACCAACTTTTCTAGAAAAAGCCATTAAACCCATATAGGTTTCTTCTTCTAAATCTAATATTTTATCTACCTCTTTTTTTGGTATACATAATGTATGGCCTTTTGCATTTGGATTAATATCTAAGAAAGCAAAAAAATTAGCATCCTCAGCAATTTTAAAACATGGAATTTCATTATTAATTATTCTTGTAAAAATAGAAGACATATACTTGTTTTTTTAGGTTCTCTAAAGGTACAAAAGTAGTATTTACGACCTATAAATTGTAACTAAAATAAAAAATGAAATAAAAATAATTTACATTAAATTTACATTAAAGAAACATTTTTGTAACTTTGTGATTATATTATAATTTTTATAAAAAATAACCAATGTCGAAGAAGAGCAAAAAAAAGGCTAGTAAAAAAGTTGATAAGAAAAAACTTAAAAAGAAATTAGCTAAAAAAATTGCAGCTAAAAAAGCAAAAAAAGCTGCGAAGAAAAAGAAAGCTAAAAAAGCTTTAAAAAAGAAAACTGCTAAAAAGCTTGCTGCTAAAAAAGCTGCAAAGAAAAAGGCAAAAAAAGCTAAACTAAAATTAGCTAGCTAATATAGCAGACTACACTTTTTTAAATATAAAAAAACCCAGATTTTAAAATCTGGGTTTTTTTATATTTAAAATTAACATTTGTTATGTTATTATGCTCTTGTAATTTCTAAAATATCAAATTTTAAGGTACCATTAGGAACCTTAATTTCGGCAACATCGCCAACCTGTTTTCCTAACAATCCTTTTCCGATAGGAGAACTAACCGATATTTTTCCAGTTTTTAAATCGGCTTCACTTTCTGCAACAAGTGTATACTTCATCTCCATACCATTGGTTTGGTTTTTTAGTTTTACAGTAGATAAAACTAAAACTTTAGAAGTATCTAATTGCGACTCATCTATTAACCTAGCGTTTGCAACAATTGCTTCCATTTTAGAAATTTTCATTTCTAATAAACCCTGTGCTTCTTTTGCTGCATCGTATTCCGCATTTTCAGATAAATCTCCTTTATCTCTAGCCTCAGCAATTGCTTGTGAAGCTTTTGGCCTTTCTATATCTCTTAATTGGTTTAACTCGTCTTTTAAGTTTTTTAACCCTTCAGCTGTGTAGTAGGATACATTACTCATACTCTAAATTTATTAAATCAGAAAATCCTCTACTTGTTCCGCATAAATACGGTTTTTAGCGAGGATTTAACGCAAATATACATAAATTTTACTCATTTTTGTGAAAGTTTTTTAACTACATAGTACTATGAAATATTTATGGAGCCTTTTTTTATGTCTTATTTTATTTTCTTGTGAAACGGATAGAGTTAATCGTAATCCTTATTTACAAGAGGTAGGATTTAGGTATGAACTTAACTTAAGCCTACCTTTATATAGCTCTCTTACTAATGATGGTAGCGCAGTTTACGTTGGAGCTAATGGCGTAGGAACTGCGGGCGCTTTTGTTTTAAATACAGGATTTAATCAATATATAGCTTTTGAAGCTAGCTGTCCTAACCATATCCCTAACGATTGTTCTACAATGACTTTAGATGGGCAAACGGTTACTTGCTCTTGTGAAGGTTTTGAGTATACCTTATATACTGGAGATTTATTTAATGTACCTGATGATGGTAAGCGTTACTATAATATGTTATATTATAATGCATCTTACAGTAATGGAACTGTAATTATATCCAATTAATTGGTTTTATAAATTTCCTAATATTTTATCCATTACCCAACTACAATGCAACCCAGATTTTCCTAAAGATGGGTGCTCTTTTTGATTAAATAAATGCTTCTGAATATTTTTTACATGATACTCTTGTACATGTTTTGGATGCTCTATAAATAATTTTACTTCCTCTTTTTCAGTACATAATTTTATGTCTTCTTCCGAAAAAACAGAAAAAACAATTTTACCACTACTTCCAATTATTTCTACGTTATCTTCTCTTGTATAACTACCAAAATTCCAACTTCCTTCACCTGTAATTCCGTTTTCATGAATCCAAGATGCAGTTATCGCATCTTTTGCAGTATATAAATTTTGTTGGTTTGTTGCATAACCAGAAGCATCTTTTATATTACCCAATAAAAAAGCAAACAAGTCTAAACCATGGCTTGCCAAATCATCAAAATAACCTCCTGGGGCAATAGATGCATCTGTACGCCAATTATAAGTATTACTTAGATCTATGTCTGATGGTGTTTTACTTAAAAACCATCGTATATGGCGAATTTTACCTATTTCATTATTTTCTAACCATTCTTTTACTTTTAAAAAACGCGGTAAAGACCTTCTGTAATATGCTATAAAAAGGGGAATATTTTTATTTTTAAAAGCATTGTAAATAGACAAACTATCTTTATAACAAGGCGCCATTGGTTTTTCTACACAACATGGTTTACCAGCTTCTGCCACTTTTAATGCATAATATTTATGCGTATCAGGTGGGGTAGCAATATAAACGGCGTCTACCTTATTATCTAAAATTAAATCGTCTGCATTAGTATAAAATTTAGTAACATTATGCCTTTTAGCATAATCTTCGGCTTTTTTGGCGTTTCTACGCATTACAGCTACTAGTTCAAAACCATTGGTATTTTGGTATGGTGGTCCACTTTTTATTTCGGTAACGTTTCCACAACCAATAATTCCCCAACGAATTATTTTTTCCATAGCTTTCTATTTTAAAAGTAAGTAGTAACAAAAATAAAAAAGGGAATTCTCTTTCTACAAAGAATTCCCCTTTTAAATAAACACTTGTTTTTTTTTAAAAATTAAATGTAGCTCCTAATAAAAAATTAGTGCCTGCTTGTGGATAATACCCGGCTCCTTCTATTGTAGTTGTTACACCAGGATTAGACCATGTATCGTCATATGTAAAAAAATATCCATTAGACACATATTTTTTATTAAATATGTTATTTACTAAACCAGATAAAACAATACTTTTTATAAATGAATTTGTATAAATAGCATATTGCACATTAAAATCAAACTGCGAATAGCTATCTAACTTAGAAGACTCAGCATCTATATTACCCATGTATTGTTCTCCTACAAATTTTCCTAGTAGTGCTAATTGTATATTTTCTTTAGGCATATAAGCAAAAGCTCCACCAGCAACTACACTTGGAGAAAAAGAAATTTCTGTATCGCCCAAATTTTGAACAACACCATCTCTTTGAAAAATAAAGTCTTTGTTTTTATTCTGACTTAAAGTAATATTTGGTCTTAAAGCAAAATGTTCTCCCAAACTAATATTAGCGTCTACTTCTAGACCCAAACGGTAACTATCTCCTACATTAGCTCGTAATGGTGCTCCAACATCGTTAAGCTCTCCTGTAAGTACTAATTGATCTTTATACTTCATGTAATAAACATTCGTATTTAATTGTACACTAGGAGAAATATAACGCCAACCTAATTCTAAATCGCCAAGACGTTCTGGTTTAGGATTTCCATTTTCATAATCATTTCTATTAGGCTCTCTATTTGCTATTGCATAAGAAAGATAGAAGTTATTATTCTTGTTTAAATCAAATGTAATCCCAGCTTTAGGATTAAAAAAAGTAAACGTATCATCTACAATTCCTGTATCTTCTCCATTAGCTGTATACCCAACAGTACGTAATTGTAAATCTCCGTACACGCTCCACTGCTGGTTTAATTTATAATTTGCTTTTGTGTAAATACTAAAATCTGTTTTTATAGAATCGTCATCATAATACAAATCTCCATAATTAATATTATTAGCAAATTCTGCCCAAATAACTTCTCCATAATGGGCTCCTTCATATTTATTCCATGCACCACCAATTATTAAATTAATTTTATTGTTAATATAATTTGCAGAAAATGTTGTTCCGTAAAAATGGTTGTCTAACCAACGTCTTCTAATAATATCGGTAGTGTTAACATCCTCTCCATCAATATTAATTGGAGTAATACCATAATCTGCAAAATCTTCACCTACTTTAAACTGCTCAAAATATCCTCTTCCTCTTGTATAATGAAAAGCTAAATTAGAGCTCCAATTTGTATTTAATTGTTGGTTCCAAAGTAATTGCGCATGGTTTTGCTTGTAATTATCTACTTCATTTTCATAGGTATAGTAGTTATATCTACGATCCGAGTTTCTTAAATTTTCTGCTTCTGCATCTGAAAGATAATTTTCTGCAATAAATTCTTCTATACCCGCTTCATCATTATTAATTCTTGCTAAAGGTGTTCCGTACCAAGCTTGATAGGTTACTTCATGTCCGCCAAATAATAATGCTTTTAATAAGGTTTTATCACTTTTAAAGGTTCCTTGTAAAAAATAAGAATCTAAATCTGACGATGCTCTGTCTATATAACCATCTGAAGTAATTCTGGATAAACGCCCTGCAATTTCTACATGATCATTTAATAACCCAGTGCTAAATTTAACTGTATTTTTTAACGTATTAAAACTACCTATAGAAGATGCTATTTGCCCAAAAGCTTCTTCTGAAAAACCATCGGTTAACAAATTTAAACTTGCACCAAAAGCTCCGGCTCCGTTTGTTGATGTACCTACACCACGTTGTAATTGTAAACTTTCTGTAGATGAGGCAAAGTCTGGCATATTTACCCAAAAAGTACCTTGAGATTCTGGATCATTATATGGTATACCATTTATAGTTACATTTACTCTTGTAGCATCGCTACCACGAACTCTAATTCCGGTATAACCAACTCCTGCACCTGCATCTGATGTAGTTACTACAGAAGGTAAAAAGTTCATTAAAATAGGAATGTCTTGCCCTAAATTTCTAGGCGCAATCTCTTCTTTTGTTAAATTGGTAAAGGTTACAGGAGATTCTTTTGTTACTCTTACGGCAGATACAAAAACCTCATCAAGAATTACTTTTTTACCCGTTAAAGAATCTGTTGGCTGATCTTGGGCCCATACGGCCATAGTTAGGCAAAAAGTTGCCATTGTTGCGAAAAAAATTTTCATTCGTATTACATTAGTTACGAATAAAAGGGGCTGTTATTCTAGTTGTTAATTTATTTTATGGCTTATTTAATAACCATAAATTATTTGTAAAAAAGCTAAATACTTTACAACGGATCCCTTGGCAGCATTATCTGCCCAGGTTCATTGGGTATAATCTCAGCCTACATATGCAAGCACCCCTTTGAGATGGGGCAAATGTAATACTGCTTTTTAATTTATCATAATAAAATGTTAAGAAAAATATAAAGCAAAAAAAAAGGAGCTGCCGAAGCAACCCCTAACAACCAACCAAAAATAAGTATAACTTTTAAATGCAATTAACTAACAAACCCTTTACTAATTAAACAATTACTTATTTAAAGAGAAATACGACTTAAAAAAGGGGGAACCTTGCTTAAAAAGAAATTTTAATTGATTATATCCTCATAGTTCATGGTTAGTGTTTCTAAAAAGGATTTTTGTATGTTTTCATTATTATTTTCTATTGTTACTGCTGCAATATTTTCTGATTTCATTTCTGATTTCATTTCAACACTTGCTAAAAACCATATTAATATAGTTACCATACCCATTATTACAGATTTTATAAAATGCTTCATACTATTATATTTTTTTAGACTAATCTTTTTCCCAACATATTGCTGCAATTACGCAAAGGGATATTATAAAAGTTACACATCCAACTATTGCAAAAACTGTAGTAATCATTCTATTTTATGTTTTAAAAAAGGTTAGTATTATTTGCCTTACATATATTAAGACACAGGTGTTTTTAAAAAGTCACACTTTAGAGCAAAAAAAAAGCTGCAAATGCAGCTTTTTCTTTTTTTGAGTCTAAATTTTATGCCTGATGAGATGGCTTTAAAAGGTCGTTTACTGTTTTTACAGGATTAAAGGTTTCTAACGGAACCTCAACAAATATGGTATTCCAGAAGGCCATTGCTCCATTCCACAGACCAGGTAACTCTAGTGCTTTTAATTCTCTACCTTCTTTTGTTTTTCCTGTAATAAAACCTTGTTTAACATCTACAAAATTTAAAAGATTATACTTTTCTCCTTTGTAATTTTTAACTCCGCATACCAAATCTACAGGGTTAAAGTGTGTAGCATTCTTTAAAATTGATGCCTGATTTTCTAAAGACATATCTATTTGTGCAGACTCTATAATTTGTAAAGAGGTTCTTCCTGAAGAATCTTTAACCCAAAAAGGACCTCCTCCTGGCTCCCCTTCATTTTTTACCATTCCGCAAACTCTTATCGGTCTATTTAATTTATCTTTTAAAACACTAATTTTTTCTTCTAAAGAGTACGTACTAAAGCTATCTATAAATCTTACATTTAACTTATCTTCTAAAAAGTTTTTAATTTTTAATAGTTCATCCTCATCAGAAATTGTAGCTGTTTCCAAAGCTTCTAAATATTTAAATGCTTTTTCTTGTGCTTGTAATAAAACCCCAGCTAAAACCTTTTTACTATTTCCTAATATTTCAATTTGTTTAGGAACTACAACATTATCTATATTTTTAATAAATATAATATCGGCATCTTGCTCATTTAAATTTTCTATT
The DNA here is from genome assembly GCA_947504045.1 of uncultured Maribacter sp. GTDB lineage: Bacteria > Bacteroidota > Bacteroidia > Flavobacteriales > Flavobacteriaceae > Maribacter_B. The sequence continues at coordinate 1,203,213 of CANNFY010000001.1, read as the reverse complement.
AATGCTCCATGCCCTCCTGGTCTAAATAATATAGAACCATCTGTATTTCTAAATGGCTTATTATCCATATCTACCGCAATGGTGTCTGTAGCACTTTTTTGAAACGAATAAGATATGGTATATTCTATTCCGGTATTTTTAGATACTCTATCTTTTATGCTTGCATGTTCTTCTAAAAACATTTCTTTATGCTGCTCAGAAATTGTAAAATGTAAATTTGCTTGTTTTCCTGATTTAGCATAAACAGCACTTTCTAATAAATGTTCTTCAAAAGGTGTAGCCGTATATTCTATATAATCATGAAAAGGAAGAAGTCCTTTTGGAAAAAACCCATAGTTTAAACCTTCTTCTCCTAAAAGTTGTTTTACAAATAAAAAAATTACTTCGTTTTCATCAGAAGTTTTACCAGCAATTAAATTTTTTACCTTTTTATAAAATGGAAAGTTTTCTATACTAGAAACAAAAGCTTCCATACTCTTGTCATTTGTTCTAGATACGTACTCCTGAAATGTTTCCTCTTTATAATTATAAGAATCTAAAAAGTTAAAAAGAGCTTTAAACATTCTTGATGCTGCTCCAGATGCTGGTACAAATTTTAATATAGAAAGGTTTTTAGGAAACGTTTCGTAGTACTTAATTAATTCTTCTTCTTCATTTTTAGAGAATTTATAAATACCTTCTTCTACAATAGCTGCTTTTTCTAGATTTACAAATGGTATACCTTCTATAAAAGTTTCTATTTGGTTTCTAACTTTTTCTTTTGAAATTCCTTTTTTTTCTAATTGAGCATTATCACTATCCGTTAGTTGTATCATTTTTCTAAAAATTTATCTATATAATTAATTGCTGTTTTAAGGCGTAGTTTTTTTTCTCCTTTTAAGATAATAAAATTCTTGTTATATTTTTCTAGAGTGTCTTTAAAATATAAAAACATTTTTTCTCTTTCGTTAGGTTTATCTCTAAGGTCATCTTCTTCCCATGGAATATCTATATATGTTAATAAATACAAGTTATAGGTATTTTCAAGAGCATACTTTTCTAAAACGGGGTCGCAATGGCCTACATAATATGCTTCAGAATATACTTTAGTTTCTAACAAATCGGTATCACAAATTAATACTTTAGTGGCTTTTTTAGTAAGTTGGTTTTCTAACCGTATTTGCCCTTCTGCAATAGGAAGTAAATCTGATGGTTCGCAGGTTTTTCTTTCGTTATTCCATTTATTTTGCAAATATTCTCTTGCATACTCTGGAACCCAAACCGTATTATAATGCCTTGCTAATTGTTCTGATAATGTTGTTTTACCAGTAGATTCTGGGCCAAACAATACTACTTTAACAATGTTTGAGGACTCTTGTTTAAACTTTTTATCCATACTTTGTAACCATATATAGCAATAATAGTAAATAATAAATATTGGAGTGCTGTAAAAATTAAACCTTTATATAAATATAATGGTACAGAAACAATATCGCCAATAATCCAAAAAACCCAATTGGCTAATTTTTTCTTTGCCATTAACCACATTCCAACAAAAAATATTGCTGTGGTAATAGTATCTACGTATGCGGTCCAGCTATTAAATTTATTAAATATAAAATATACTAAACCTACAAATATAATTGTGCCAACAAACATGATACTACTGTATTTCTTATCTAAGTTTGTCATTTTAGTTATAGGTATATAACTATCTTTATCTACTTTTCTTGTCCAAACATACCAACCATAAATACTCATTATAAAGTAAAAAGCATTTATTAGCATATCTCCTAACAAACCAAATACCAATAAAATATATACGAAAATAGCAGTGCTAATAATACCTGTTGGAAAAACTAGTATATTTTCTTTTTTAGAAAACCAAACGCTTAAAAAGCCAAAAAAAACCCCAATAAACTCTAAAACAATTAAATGTATTGGAGTGCCTTGGTATTGTGCAAAAATCCAATCAAAAATGTGGCTCATATTCGCTACGGTCCGTTTTTACTACTTTTATATAAAGTAATCCTTTATTCATTATTTCAAAAGCTTCTTTTATATCTACAAAAAGAACTTTCATTACCGCATCATATTCTCCATACACTTGTGTGCTTAAAGGATTTTCTAAAACAGTTAAGCCAGAGCTTCTTATTTTTTTTATGAAATTAATTATATGCTCTTCAAAATCATCCTGTAAAGGAGAAAACGTTAATTCTACAGATATATTCATAGTATAAAAATACCCTTTATACGCTTAATAAATATAACATATAAAAGAAAAAAAGTATATTATTTATTTAACGCATAAACACATGTAAATTCTTCAAACTCTAAAAACCCAATAGAATAATGAGAGTGTTTTCTATTATACATAATTTCTCCTGTGGTTTTCCCATCTACCATGTCAAAATTATTAATTATAATATCTTTTAAAAAACTAAGTCCTTCTTGGGCATATATCTTATACAAAGACTCTTTGCAACCCCAAACAATAGTAAGTTTTCTTATAAGTGCTTCAGTATTGGCAATGGTTCTATATTCTTTTTGAGGGGTAAATTTATGTGCTATTCTTAAAATTTTTTCTCGCTGTTTCTCTATATCAATCCCAACATCATTTGTAGAGCTTATAATAATACCAGTAAAATGGTTAGAATGTGTAATAGATATTTTATTACCATCATTTAAATGTGGTTTTCCAATAGCATCATAATACATATCTGAGTCTTTATAACCCGCTTCGGCCATTAAGTGTCGTATACTTAAAAACCCTTTTCTATGCATTTCAGATTTCATTCTCCCAATTCTCTCTAAGCTATGTTGGTTTAAAAAAATATTATTGGAAAGTTCTTTTTCTGTTTCTTGAATTTTCCAAATGTATATTTTAGTAGAGGAATTTACTTCTATTGTCTTGTAGAGTGGCATTCTTTTATTTAAGTTATTTGTACCTTTGCAACCTGTAATAGGCCAATTTATAGGCTTAATAACGAAAGTAAAAAAATAATAAACAATATGAGCACCAAAACTACTTCTTATGTACCTTATAAGGTAAAAGATATTTCCCTAGCAGATTGGGGTAGAAAAGAAATTAACCTTGCTGAAGCAGAAATGCCTGGGTTAATGGCTCTTCGTGAAGAATATAAAGATCAGCAGCCTTTAAAAGGAGCTAGAATTGCTGGTTGTTTGCATATGACCATACAAACCGCTGTACTTATAGAAACTTTAGTTGCTTTAGGTGCAGATGTAACTTGGAGCTCTTGCAACATATTTTCTACACAAGACCAAGCAGCAGCAGCAATTGCAGCGGCAGGCATACCTGTTTACGCATGGAAGGGTATGACAGAAGAAGAATTTGAATGGTGTATAGAACAAACCTTATTTTTTGGCGAAGACAAAAAACCTCTAAACCTTATTTTAGATGATGGTGGCGATTTAACTAATATGGTATTAGACCAGTTTCCAGAACTTGCAGCTGGTATAAATGGGTTAAGTGAAGAAACTACAACTGGTGTTCACCGTTTATATGAAAGAATGAAAAATGGCACTTTACCAATGCCTGCTATAAATATTAACGACTCGGTTACAAAATCTAAATTCGATAACAAATATGGTTGTCGTGAAAGTGCTGTAGATGCTATAAGACGTGCTACTGACTTAATGTTAGCTGGTAAACGTGTAGTTGTTTGTGGTTATGGTGATGTTGGTAAAGGTTCTGCTGCTTCTTTTAAAGGAGCTGGAGCAATTGTTACCGTTACAGAAATTGACCCAATTTGTGCTTTACAAGCTGCAATGGATGGCTTTGAAGTAAAACGTTTAGAAACTGTTGTTGGTAATGCTGATATTGTTATTACTACTACAGGGAATAAAGACATAGTTCAAGGAAGACATTTTGAAGCTATGAAAGACAAGACTGTTGTATGTAATATTGGTCATTTTGATAATGAAATTGATATGGCTTGGTTAAACGGAAACTATGGCAATACCAAAGTAGAAATTAAACCACAAGTAGATAAATATACCATTAACGGAAAAGATATTATTATTCTTGCCGAAGGTCGTTTGGTAAACCTTGGTTGTGCTACTGGTCACCCAAGTTTTGTTATGAGTAATTCTTTTACAAACCAAACACTTGCGCAATTAGAGCTTTGGACCAATAGAGATGCTTATGAAAATAAAGTATATATGCTTCCAAAACATTTAGATGAGAAGGTTGCAAAATTACACCTAGCAAAAATTGGTGTAGAACTTACAGAATTAAGAGAAGACCAAGCAGAGTATATTGGCGTAACTGTTAAAGGGCCTTTTAAGCCAGAGTATTATAGATATTAAACACTCTAATAGTTCGAAAAATAAAAACCTTTACTATTTATTTAGTAAAGGTTTTTTTATAGTATATAGGACAAAAAAAACCTTATCGTTCCGATAAGGTTTTTAATATTGTAAAAAACTAGGATTTAAGCCTCAAATGGCTCTATAGAAACATACGATTTTCCACCAGCTTTTTTCTGGAACTTTACAATACCATCTACACGAGCATGTAAAGTATGGTCTTTACCTAAGTAAACATTTTCACCTGGATTATGTCTTGTTCCTCTTTGTCTTACGATAATGTTTCCGGCAATTGCTGCTTGCCCACCATAAATCTTAACACCTAAACGTTTAGATTCTGATTCTCTACCGTTTTTAGAACTACCTACACCTTTTTTATGTGCCATTTTGTTACGGTTTTATATTGTTAATACTTATGCTGGTTTCCCACCATCTAATTCGTCTTGCCATTTTTTTAACTCGTCCCATTTGCCTTCAGCTGCTAATTTTGCTTGAGCTGGCCAAGTATCTGTTACGTGGTTTCCACGAACATCTGCAATAATTTCAGAAATCTTTTCAGATTTTGTTTTTGCTAAATCAGCAAAAGTTGAAATTCCTGCAGCTATTAAAGTTTCAGCTATTTTTGGTCCAATACCTTCCACTTTCTTTAAATCATCTGGTTTAGATGCTGCTGCTTTTTTTGGAGCTGCTTTTTTAGCCTCTACCTTTGGTGCTGCTGCTTTCTTAGGAGCCGCTTCTTTTTTTGGAGCTGCTTTTTTAGAACCAGAAGCTACAATACTTTCAATTACGATTTCAGTTAAAGATTGGCGGTGACCATTCTTTTTTCTGTAACCTTTACGTCTTTTCTTATGAAAAACGATTACTTTATCACCTCTTAGGTGCTTAATGACTTTAGCCTCAACAGCGGCTCCGTCTATAGCTGGGGCGCCAATAGTAACGTTCTTACCATCATCTAAAAGAAGTACATTGTCAAAAGTTACCTTTTTTCCTTCTTCCGTTTGTAAACGGTGAACATACACTTTTTGGTCTTTTGCAACTTTAAATTGCTGCCCTGCCATCTCTACAATTGCGTACATAGCGTGTATTAATTTAATATTAAAACCTATTTATTTTTTAAATAGGCGGGTGCAAATATACAGTTAATTCGGTAACTTACAAGATATTTCAACGGAAATTGTTGCTTATTTTACCTAAAATAAAATTTTAAAACGAATGTTAATTATAGTCTATAGCTTAAAAAGTAGGGATATTAATTTAATAATCTTATTATCAGCTAATTAAGTTCTATTTACTAGAAAATCTATTCAAAGCCCGAACTTTCTTCTTTTTATTTACTAGCCACACCCCAAATAATATTATTATCCCCCCAAAGATTTGATAAAAAAATATTTTTTCACCATCAAAAACTCCCCAAAAAACTGCCACTATTGGAAATACATAAGTAACAGAAGCAGCAAAAACAGGGCTAGAAATACTAATTAATTTATTAAACAAAATATTTGCCATTGCTGTTCCAAATAAAGCTAAAACTAAAATAAAAAAAAGGGAATATTGTACTGCAGAATCTTGATAATTTACATTTAAAATACCTGAATATATCAAAAGAATTAATGCTGGCACCACTACCACTACAAAACTTGCAGTAGTTACTGCTAACGGACTTAAGTGTTTTAACTCTTTTTTGATAATATTAATATTAAATGCATAACCCAATGCAGATGAAATTATTAAAAATGCATACGAATAATCTTGATTCGAACTAAATTGCATCCCTACTGCTATCAATACTACTATTCCCAATAACCCAACAAATACTCCTAATATTTGTCTCTTAGTAATTGCCAAACCAAAAAGCCAAATGCCTACCAAGGTTGTTCCTAAAGGTACTATAGAATTTAAAATTGCTGTAATTCCACTATCTATTTTAGTTTGCGCCATTGCAAAAAAGAATGGAGGCACAAAAGAACTTAAAAATCCGGCAATGGTAACCCATTTCCAATCTCTTAAACTTAAACTTTTTAAACTCTTAAAGCCGAAAAACAACAAAAAGAAAGAGGCTAATACTATACGCAAACCTCCCACCTGCATATAACTAAAACCTATAAGACTCTTTTTTATTAAAATAAATATAGAACCCCAAATAAAACAAAGCAACATAAAGTAAAGCCATTTTTTTGAATTATTCATACTAAATCTTTTCAACAAATTTGGCATAATATTTTGAAAAAATAACTACCCAAAATTGTATTAATTTTCACAAAAAAATTACTGATTGACAAGGATTTAGACAAGATTTTACGGTTTTTATAATACCTCTTCTTAGAGCGTATATTAACTTCGTAAAAAAATGTATCGAAACTTTACGCTACATATTTTTTGCCTTTCTATACATACTCGCTATAAAGGGCTGTTATGCCTTTACTAGAGTACTTCATTAATGAAAGATTATATAGCTAAGGAGGTTCTTTGTATTAACAAAGAAAAAACGGAACTTAATTGGCAAGGTAAGTGCTACTTAATGCAAATAATTAAAAGCTCAGGAAAATGATAAAAAACCCGGTATACCTAAAATTTAATCCTCTTTTATCGGTTTCTTTTTTTTATTTACTAACCACACTCCAAAAAGAATTATTACACCACCTATTATTTGGTATAAATTTATTTTTTCTCCATCTAAAACACCCCATATAATTGCTACTAAAGGAATTAAATAAGTTACCGATGCCGCAAAAACAGGGCTAGATATATGTATTAATTTATTAAAAAGAATATTAGCAACGGCTGTTCCTAAAATTGCTAATACTAAAATGTATGCTAAAGCCTTTTGTATTTCAACATCTTTAAAATTTACTTCAAAAAGCCCAGCATAAGTAACCATAATAGTTGCTGGTATAATTACTACCGCAAAACTAGCAGTAGTAACCTGCAATGGGGTTAAATGACCTAAATGTTTCTTAATTATATTTATATTAAACGCATACCCTAATGCCGATAAAAAAATAAAAATAGAATACCAATAATTTTGATTTGGACTAAACTCCATACCAACAATTATTAAGGCTATGGTGCCTATAAGACCAATAAAAACTCCTACAATTTGCCTTTTATTAATTGTTAATCCAAACAACCAAAAGCCCACCAAAGTTGTTCCTAAAGGAACAATAGAATTTAAAATAGATGTTATTCCGCTATCTATTTCCGTTTGCGCTATAGCAAAAAAGAATGGTGGAAAAAAAGAACTTAAAAAACCTGCTATAGTAATCCATTTCCAATCTTTTAAGCTTAAGCTTTTAATACTTCTTATTCCAAATAAAAATAAAAATAGCGAAGCAAAAATAATTCGTAATCCGCCTACTTGTGTAGAATTAAAGCCTATAAGACCTTTCTTTATTAATATAAAAGAAGACCCCCATATAATAGAGAGTACTGCAAGGTAAAGCCACTTTTTTTTTGAACTATCCACAGATTAGTAGTTTGTTACAAAATTGGGGTATATTTTTGGAATAATGGACAATTAAAATGGGATTTATATTAAAAAAAAGATGCGTATTTCTTACTCATTCTATTAAGAATTTATCATTTTTATAATTCGCATTTAAATAGCTACTTTACCTCTTAATAACCCCTAACTAAAAGCTTAGTTTGTATCTTTATAAAAAAATAATGAAACTAAAAACTCTTATAGTAACTCTTCTAATTGTTTTTGCTAGTTGTAATAGCACAAAAACACCTATTTCTAATACCGAAAACACAATAGTTAATAGCGGAAATAGCACTGCTATTATTGGCATTGAAGGAATGGCATGCCAAGAAGGTTGTGCAGATACCATACAAGCTAGCTTATTACAACTAGATGGTGTTGAAAAAGCTACGATTAGTTTTGAAAAAGCTCAAGGAGTGGTTATTTTTAACGCTGAAAAAATTTCCGCGGATAGTATTTTAAAAACCATAACAAATACAAAAGTTAAAGATTACGTTTATACCATTAAAGACATTGAAATAAAAAAATAACCTCCAATGAAAAAGAACCTTATACTATTACTTGCCATTATTACTTTAATAAACATTTCTTGTAAAGAAGAGAAAAAAGTAGCTACAGAACCAACGCAAATGCAAAATGTAATGGCCGTTCATGATGAAGTCATGCCTAAAATGAGCGAAATAGGAAAATTAATTACCTCTTTAAAACCTATGGCAGATTCCACAGAAACGGGGCTACAATATAGAGAAACTATTAATGAGCTTAAAAATGCCAACAAATCTATGATGGATTGGATGCAGGGTTTTGGTGATAAATTTGACTCTGACGAAGTTCTTAGCGGAAAAGCACTTTCTCCAGAAAAACAAAATTTACTTGATATTGAAGAAGAAAAAATTAAAGAAGTTGCAAATTTAATGAACTCTAGTATTGCTAAAGCAGAGGCTTTACTTAAAAAGTAAACCTAATTTTTCCACTTTAAAGATTCCATAATTTTTCCAATATCCTCTTTTAAATATGCTGCTGCAGGATAGATTGAGTCGTAATTTGGTTTTACATAAAAATACGCAGAACCCGTAATAAAATGTTTTGTACTATCTGTTGCAAAAAATTGCGATTGCGATGCTGCATTACCAACAACTTCAAACAAAACACCATGAACATTTTTTTCGGGATTACTAAACACTTGTGGATGAATACCGTCTGCTTTTACAGCATGCTCATAACTTAGCCTTTCTGCATCGGAAACTAATTTTTTTAAATTATTTTCTACTTTCTTATAGCTGATAAATATTGCTCCTTTCATATCAGGATAAGCAATAACAAAAGAATTGTCTTTTTTCTTATCTATCGTAGCATTATCGTTGTAAAGAAACTCAAAATTACTTGTTTCTACCTTTTTATTATCTCCTAAAACATATTCTAAACGCAATTGTGCTTTTGGCTTAGGCAACACTTCTTCCTCTTTACAGCTTACCAAACAAATTAACAATAATACTATATTAAGGGTATACTTAAGAATCATGAGGTAATGTTACTTTTATTTGTTTTAATCTCTTTTTATCTAAGCTTTCTACTACAAATTTATAGTCTTTAAATTTTACTAGCTCTCCTTTTTTAGGAAAATTACCGGCTATTTCTAATACAAAACCTGCAATAGACTCTGATTCTCCTTTTTCTTCCTCAAAAAAATCTTCATCTTCTAGTTTTATAACTCTATAAAAGTCTTTCAGGGCTGTTTTGCCATCAAAAACATAATTATATTCATCTAATTTAGAGTATATTAAATCTTCATCATCAAACTCATCACTAATGTCTCCAACAATTTCTTCGATTATATCTTCTAAAGTAACAATACCTGAAGTGCCCCCATACTCATCTACCACAACTGCTAAATGATTTTTCTTTTCTTGAAATTCTAATAGTAAATCATCCAATTTTTTATTTTCCGGAACAAAAAATGGGTCTCGCATTAAGGATAGCCAATTAAAAGTTTTACGATCTAAATATGGCAACAAATCTTTTACATACAACACCCCTAATACATTATCCATATTTTCCGAAAAAACCGGAATTCTAGAATACCCGTGTGTTTTTATTTCCTCTAAAACTTCAAGAAATTTCATTTTTTCATCTAAAGCAAAAATGTCAATCCTAGGGCACATAACTTGTTTAGTGTCTGTATTACCAAAAGACACAATACCTTCTAAAATTTTTTGCTCTTCTTTGGTAGTGTCACCGTCTGAAGTAAGTTCTAAAGCCTGAGACAAATGATCTACACTTAAACTAGATTTTTGTTTTCCTAGTTTATTGTATAAAAATATAGTTCCAAAACGCATTGGTAAGCTTAAAGGCGAAAAAATTATATCTAAAATTTTTAAAGGATATACCATAAATTCAGAAAAACTAATTCTATTTCTATTAGCATATACTTTAGGTAAAATTTCTCCAAACATTAAAATTAAAAAAGTAGCAACTACAACTTCTAATAAAAAACGTACAGAAATAATTCCAAAAATTACGGTTGTTACATTTGCAAACAAACTGTCGCCTATTACATTAAATAGTAGTACAATTCCAATATTTATAGCATTATTAGCTATTAAAATGGTAGCTAATAATTTTTTAGGCTTGCTAAGTAATTTTACTACTAAATCGCCTTTATCCGTTTTTTCCTCTTCTATTTCTTTAATATCTGTCTGAGAAAGGCCAAAAAAAGCAACCTCAGCACCAGAAATAAGGGCAGAGCATACTAATAAAAGTATTAGAATAACTACTTTAATGGTAAAAGCGCTATCCATAGTAATAAAATTAAGCATTAAACTAAGGGGGTCTGGGTCCAATAGTTATTATTTAAAGTTTAAAACGGTAAATCATCATCATCTTCTACAGCCTTTGCTTGGGTTGGCTGTTGCGATACTGGCTTAGGGGCCTGTGTTTCTTGTTGTGGTCTACTTTGAGCATTTGCCATACTTTCTTTTTTAGTTGATAAAAAAGTAAAATCTTGCACATGTACTTCTGTGGTATATCTAGTATTACCATCTTCGCCTTGCCATTGGCGGTTTTTTAATCTACCCTCTACATAAACTTTATCTCCTTTACTCAAGTATTTTTCACAAATTTCTGCTGCTTTATTACGCACAACAACATTGTGCCAATCTGTATTTGTAACTTTTTCCCCAGTTTGTTTATTTGTATAAGTTTCGTTTGTAGCAATGGGAAAACGTCCTATACTATTTCCTCCTTCAAAATAGTGCATTTTAACTTCATCTCCTAAATGCCCAATTAGCATTACTTTATTTAATGTTCCGCTCATAATTTTTATCTAATAATCAAAAGTACTAAAATTTATAGGTTTTAATAAAGTCTGCTATTAAAACTGGCACAGGATATTTTTCTAAATCTTCAATTTTTATCATATTTTCTACTTCCTGGGTTGTTTCTAAAATCCAAAATTTTGTATGTAAATGCTGATGAGAAAGTTTATGTACTATTGGCTCTGTATTATATTCCTGTAAAGGCTTTTTAATCTTTAATAAAGATGCAGCCTGCTTTTCTACCTCTTTTACACTAGCTTCTTTAGGTAACTCTAGTAAAGGAAATTGCCACAAGCCTTGCCAAATACCTTTTTTTGTTCTTTGGTTTAAAATTGTAAAATTACCTTTAATTAAAGGTACAATATAATTAAAGTAGCGTGTTTTTATTTTTGTCTTTTTTATTTTAATTGGTAACGTATTTACAATATCTTTTTCTAAAGCAACACAACTAGTATTTAATGGACAAGAAATACAGTTTGGTTTTTTTGGTGTACATTGTATTGCACCAAACTCCATAATACCTTGATTATAATCTCTGGTATTCTCTTTATCTAATAGTTTTAAAGCTAATTTTTTAAAATATTTAACCCCTTCTGTACTATTAATAGGTATATCTATTCCAAAATATCTAGAAAAAACTCTATACACATTACCATCTACTACAGCCTCTTGAGCATTAAAACAAATAGATGCTATTGCACTTGCAGTATAATCTCCAATTCCTTTTAATTTAATTAACTCTTTATACGTTTCAGGAAAATTTCCATTTAAATTGGTCGTAATATAAATTGCTGTTTCATGTAAATTTCTTGCTCTAGAATAATAACCTAAACCCTGCCAAAGTTTTAAAACTTTTTCTTGTGGTGCACTTGCTAAATGTTGTATTGTAGGAAAATTTTCTATAAAATTTAAATAATATGGTGTTCCTTGTGCTACTTTTGTTTGTTGTAAAATAACTTCGGACAACCAAATGAAGTACGGATTTTTAGTATTACGCCATGGCAAAGTCCTTTTATTTTGGGCATACCAGAGCAAAATTTTATGCGAAAACAACATGATCTTACAGAGTTAAATATAAAAGTAGTAGTTTAAATACTTAAAATTAGTTCTTTAGGGCAAAAGATTCAATTTAATTTATATATTTGCATCCCGAAAAAACATACAGAAAATCTAAAATTCAAGATGACGAAAGCGGAAATTGTATCGAAAATCTCAGATAAACTGGGAATTGAAAAAGGAGATGTACAAGCAACAGTTGAATCTTTTATGGAAGAAGTAAAGACTTCTTTAGAAAGTGGAGATAATGTTTATTTAAGAGGTTTTGGTAGTTTTATTATTAAAACAAGAGCTGAAAAAACTGGAAGAAACATATCTAAAAATACAACAATAAAAATACCTGCTCATAATATTCCTGCATTTAAGCCTGCAAAGGTTTTTGTTGAAGGTGTTAAGAGCAACGTACAAGTTAAATAGAAAAATAACCTAAAAGTAGAATTTTATGCCGAGTGGTAAGAAAAGAAAAAGACATAAGGTAGCTACCCACAAACGTAAGAAACGTAGGAGAGCTAACAGACACAAGAAAAAGTAGTTTTAAAAACTACTTTTTCTTTTTACATACGTTCATTGACATAGAAGTAAAAAAACTTCGGCAGGTTGCATATAACCTGTTTATGGTATTATATAAACTATTAATCTGTACTATACAGATTAACCTTAAATAAATTCAGGTGAATAGAGAATTAATCGTAAGATCAAGCTCTGATTCCGTTGACTTTGCTTTACTTAAGGATGGAAAACTTACAGAATTACACAAAGAAGAAGACAACAACGATTTTTCTGTTGGCGATATTTTTATTGCAAAAATAAGAAAACCCGTTACTGGTCTTAATGCTGCATTTGTTAATGTAGGCTATGAAAAAGATGCTTTTTTGCATTATCATGACCTTGGACCGCAGTTAGCTTCTATGCTTAAATTTACAAAACAAGTAAGCACAGGGAAACTTCAAGATTATTCCCTTAAAAATTTTCCAACCGAAAAAGATATTGATAAAAATGGTGTTATAACAGATGTTATTAAAGCCAACCAATCAATATTAGTACAAATTGTAAAGGAACCAATATCCACTAAAGGGCCAAGAATAAGTTCAGAACTATCTATTGCTGGACGTTATTTAGTAATGGTACCTTTTTCTGACCGTGTATCTGTATCTCAAAAAATAGCGAGCTCAGAAGAAAAAGACAGACTTAAAAGGTTAGTACGCAGTATTAAACCTAAAGGATTTGGAGTAATTATCCGTACAGTTGCCGAAGGCAAAAAAGTAGCAGAATTAGACAAAGATTTAGAAAACTTGCTGAACAAATGGTCAGCAATGTGTAAAAAATTATATAAAGCGCCTACACCATCTAAAGTATTAGTAGAACTTACTAGAGCATCTTCTATACTTAGAGATATATTCAACGATTCTTTTACAGGAATACACGTTGATGATGAAGCACTTTATGAACAAATTAAAGATTACGTTCAAGAAATTGCACCTGCTAAAGAATCTATTGTTAAACAACATAATTCTAGTGTTCCTATTTTTGAAAAATATGGTATTGAAAGACAAATAAAAACATCTTTTGGCCGAACAGCTTCTATGAGTAAAGGAGCATATTTGATTATAGAACATACAGAGGCACTACATGTTGTAGACGTTAACAGTGGTAATAGATCTAATAAAGCTAAAAATCAAGAAGACACAGCTTTAGAAGTAAATCTTTTAGCAGCTTCCGAAATTGCAAGACAATTACGCTTGCGAGATATGGGAGGTATTATTGTGGTAGATTTTATTGATATGGTTAAAGCACCACATCGTAAAAAACTTTTTGATCACCTTAGAGACGAAATGAAGGATGATCGTGCAAAACATAAAATTTTGCCACCAAGTAAATTTGGATTAATTCAAATTACTAGACAAAGGGTACGCCCAGAAATGAATATTAAAACAACAGAAGAAGACCCTAACCAATCTGGAAAGCAAGTTGAAGCTCCAATTGTTTTAATAGACAAAATAAATTTTGCTTTAGAAAAACTCTTAAAAGGTCCTGCAAAAAATAACAGTATAACACTAAATATACACCCTTTTATTGCAGCTTACCTTACTAAAGGGTTTCCATCTATACGTTTTAAATGGTTTTTAGAACATAAAAGATGGATTAAAATACAACCTCGAGATGCGTATACGTATTTAGAGTATCGTTTTAAAAATAAAGACGGAAAAACCATATATTAAAAATAAAAGCGACTTCATAAACGAAGTCGCTTTTTTTGTTTTTATACATTTGCTAAATGCAAAATAAAAAGTTTTACTCGGTAACAGAGGCTACAAAAAAATTAGAAAGTTATTGTGCTTACCAAGACCGTTGCCATAAAGAAGTAGAAACTAAATTAAGGGATATGGGAATGATTCCGGAAGCTATTAGTCAAATTACAAACCACCTTATCCAAGAAAATTATTTAAATGAAGAGCGTTTTTCTAAAAGTTTTGCTCGTGGAAAATTTAAAATAAAAAAATGGGGCAAAAATCGGATTGTAAATGAACTTAAGCAAAGGCAAATTACCAAATACAATATTACTATTGCTTTAAAAGAAATAGAGCCAGAAGACTATCTAGAAACTCTTGATGTTTTAGCCAAGAAAAGACTTTCTCAAATTACAGAAACCAATATTCAAAAAAAGAAAAAAAAGCTTGCAGACTATCTACTTTATCGCGGATGGGAAAGCCATTTAGTATACGAAAAACTTAAAGAACTTATCTGAAAGAAATGCTAATCCCAAAAAAACAGGAGTATGCTTCCAATAAATACATTTTGTATTTAGAATAGATACACCTTGAATAATTAAACTCTGAATGAGAGATTAAGCCTTTGCTTTTGCCTTAGCAGCTTCGTTACGCTCTATTTTATGATCTGGCCTTGTCCATTTTGGTTTTTCTCCTAAAGAATCTAGTTTAGAGTCTTTTGCTTCTACCGTTTTTGGTTGCGCAGATTTTTTAAATGGTTGTTGCGGATTTAATCCTAAGGTTTTAAACATTTCCATATCCTCATTTACATCAGGATTAGGTGTTGTTAATAATTTATCTCCGGCAAAAATAGAATTTGCTCCAGCAAAGAAACACATTGCTTGCCCCTCTCTACTCATTTGAGTTCTACCTGCAGAAAGTCTTACCTGAGTTTCTGGTAAAACAATTCTTGTAGTTGCTACCATACGGATCATTTCCCAAATTTCTATAGGTTTAATGTCTTCCATTGGCGTTCCTTCAACAGGTACTAACGCATTAATTGGTGTAGATTCTGGTTGCGGATTTAAAGAAGAAAGTGCCACTAACATTCCTGCTCTATCTTCTAACTTTTCGCCCATACCTATAATACCACCACTACAAACAGTAACATTGGTTTTACGAACATTTTCTATTGTATCTATTCTGTCTTCAAAAGCACGAGTAGAAATTACATCTTTATAATAATCTTCTGAAGTATCTAAGTTATGATTGTAAGCATATAAACCTGCTTCTGATAAGCGCTTTGCTTGGTTTTCTGTTACCATACCTAAAGTACAGCAAACCTCCATATCTAATTTATTAATAGTACGTACCATTTCTAACACTTGGTCAAATTCTGGTCCGTCTTTTACATTACGCCAAGCTGCACCCATACAAACTCTAGAACTTCCTGATGATTTTGCACGTAATGCTTGTGCTTTAACTTGTGAAACTGACATTAAATCGTTCCCCTCAATATCTGTATGATATCTGGCTGCCTGTGGGCAATATCCACAATCTTCGGAACAACCGCCCGTTTTAATAGAAAGTAAAGTGGAAACTTGAATTTCATTAGGGTTATGCTGCTTACGGTGTATTGTAGCGGCATCATACAACAACTCCATTAATGGTCTGTTGTAAATTTCTAAAATCTCTTCTTTAGTCCAATTGTGTCTTACTTTACTCATACTTTATAGACGTTTTTTATATAGCTAACAAAAATAATCTTTTTAAATCTCATATCCCAAGAAAGAAATTTCTAAAAAAGAAAAGACCTGTTATATTTAAAGATACAACAAGTCTTTTTATTTATGCCTTAAAGAAATTTATTTTCCTTTAGCGTCTTCTTTAGTTTCTGCAACACTATCATCTTCATCTACTACATTTTTACCTTTTAAATATTCTGGCAATTGCATACCTGCCATATTAAACATTTCTTGTAAAGGTGGAACTGATTTATACATTCCTGATATAAAATTTGCTGTAGACCCTTTACCATCTGCAGATTTTGCTCCAGAATCCCAAACCGTAACTTTATCAATCTTAATATTCTTAATTGCTTCTGCCTGTGTTTTTACTAATTCTGGTAGTTTATCTGCCACTAATAATAAAACTGCATCTTTAGGGTTGTCTCCTGCGGCTTTTACAATTTCATCTAAACCTGCAGCTTGTTTCGTTAACACTTCATACAAACCTTTTGCTTCTGCTTGTGCTTTAAACAATATTGCATCTGCTTCCCCTTTTGCTCTTCTACGTATTCTTTCTGCATCCGCCTCTGCATCAATCTCTACTTTCTTTTTATCAATTTCAGCTGGAACTACAATATCTGCCATTTGCGAACTTCTTTCTCTTTCTGCCCTTGCAATTTCCGCATCTTTCTCTGCTGCGTAAGATTCTTCTAGTGCTTTTGCTGCTTGTACTTTTTCTGCTGCAATTGCAGTTCTTTCTGCTTCTGCTTCTCTTTGCCTACGTAAAGAATCTGAATTGGCTACATTTATTTTAGCGATGTTTTCTCCTTCTACTGCCTGTGCATTTGCAGCTGCTACTTGGGTTCTTTCATCTTGCACGGCATTTGCTTCTCCAATAGAACCATCTCTAGTTTTTTCTGCAACAGATTTACGAGCTGCATTAATTGCATGTGCAGCTGCTTCTTTACCAAGTGCCTCTATATAACCAGACTCATCTACAATATCTGTAATGTTTACGTTTATTAATTTAAGCCCTACTTTCTTTAGTTCGGACTCTACACTTTTAGATATATTAGTTAAGAATTTATCTCTATCCGAATTAATTTCTTCAATATCCATAGATGCAACCACCAAACGTAACTGACCAAAAATAATTTCTTGTGCTAAATCTTGAATATTATCTTGATTTAAACCTAACAAACGCTCTGCAGCATTTTGCATAATACCAGGTTCTGTAGAAACCCCAATGGTAAATCTTGAAGGTACATTTACTCTAATATTTTGCTTACTTAAGGCATTTACCAAATTTACTTCTATAGAAATTGGTGTTAAATCTAAAAACTCATAATCTTGAATTACAGGCCAAATAAATGCTGCTCCACCATGTACACATTTTGCGGAACTACCAGAACCTACTTTTCCGTAGACAACTAAAATTCTATCGGATGGACAACGTTTATACCTGCGTATAAAAGAAATAATAATGATAAAGAAAAAAAGCACTGCAAAACCTATAGTTATTAAAGTTGGGCTTCCTCCTAATTGTAATGGTACTAATAGCATATATTTATTTATTTAAAAGTTCGACAATTAATATTCCGTTTTTGGTAACTTCTTTTACCTTAACAACATCACCTTGCAATAAATCTCTATCCTCTTCTGTTAAAGCATCTAACTCTCTTAAAGAGCCCTGTACTGTAATACTTACTTTTCCTATTTTAGAGCGTTTACTTCCAATTGTTAAATACACTTCTCCTATTTGGTTTAGTGCATTTTTAAGTTGTAATGTACCGCTACTTTGTAGTTTTCCTAGATAATAAAATATAGATGCCATTGCAAACATCATTAATAATCCACAAAAAATAGAAATGGTTATTGTTAGCGGTTTAGATAAACCAGCGTCTAAACATGAGATTCCTGACCAGCCAAAAATGGTAAGAAAACCCATTAAGTTTTTAAAACTTAAAAATTGAAACCCTATACCGGTATCGCCATCAATCTCTGCATCAACATCGCCATCTATTCCTTCTGTATCACCTCCAATTAGAGTCAGAATTAATAAAATGATAAAAATAATTGACGAAACTCCAGCAATAACCCAATAGACTTTTTCAAAAACTGTAAGTGCAACAAACCATTCTTCCATAAATTTTAATGTTTCGGTTAGAAATCCAAGATAGACTATTTTTTGAAAAAAGGATAAGAAAAATCCCTCTTATTTGGAAAGTAAAATAGAAACTGCATTACCGCCAAAACCAACAGCGTTTACCATAATTTTTCTAATTTTTAATGGCTTAGTGCTTTCTATAAATGGGACTGGTATAAACTCTTGGTTTAGTAACATTAGAACAGCAAATTCTAAACTTAAAGCTCCGGATGCTCCAAAAGTATGCCCTACTTTCCATTTATTGGTAGTTAAAGAAGGTGTTTTGTTACAAAAAACTTTTTCTATGGCCTTAAATTCGGATAAATCGCCCTTTATGGTACCAGGCGCATGCATAACTATTACATCTACTTCATCTGGGTTTGTATTACCCAATGCCATTTTCATGGAACGCTGAAAACATTCTGCATCTGAAGATATTGAAATATTATGTTTTAAAATTTCTGTTGCATAACCAACACCTTCTACAATGGCCAAAGCATTTTGGGTAATTCCATTTTCTAAACAAGCTACAGAAGCACCTTCACCCAAAATCATGGAATTCCTTTTCTTTTTTAAATTTAAAGCTTGACATGGGTAGTCTTCTACACTATTAGAGTATATTTTTAGAGCTTTTATCTGTGCCAGAGTAAATGGTGTTAAAGGCGCCTCGCTACCACCAACCATAAATTTATGTACCATACCACTTTGTATCCACACTATTCCATTAAGTAATGCATGTAAGGCTGTAGAACAAGTTATTGAATGGGATATTTCTGGACCTTGAGTTTGTAAATCGTGCGCTAACCAAGAAGAAATATTACCTAATGTGGTGGTTGGCGAACTTAAAGTGGACGCTTTACTTTCTTGTAAATATTCTTGATGGTATTTTTCAAATAAGGCAGTTGCTCCTCTGGAAGAACCCATATTTATTCCAAAATTATCTTGAGCTGTCCAACCTGCCATTTTCATAGCCATTCTAGATGCTAATAATGCAAAAAGAACTGTATTATCTAGATTTTTATACTTAGAATCTGACTGTTTTAATTTATCTATTTCAGCAATACTTTTTTTAGATAAACTTGCCACCCATTCTTCTTCTTTAACAAAAATTTTCTTTTGAAAAAAGTGAGTGTTTTTTTTATAATTACTCCATACTTCGTCCAAGGAATCTCCTAATGGAGAAACGGAGCCAATTGCGGTTATGGAAATAGGTTTTATCAAATTAAACAAGTATCAAATAATTTCTAATGCGGTTTTAATAGTACTATATATTTTTTGTAATTGCACCTCGGAAATTATATAAGGAGCCAAAATATAAATAGTATTTCCTAGTGGGCGTAAAAATACCCCATTATCCATAAAATGTTTAAATAATTTATCTCTTAAATTACCGTAACGTTCCATTTTAATGTCTAAATCTAAGGCAAAAATAATTCCACATTGTCTTGTATTTGCAACTTTTGGATGGTCTTTTATTTCTTTACTAAAGTCTTGATGCATTGTAATAATACGTTTTATATTATTTTGTATTTCTTTACTTTGCAACAATTCTATTCCCGCTAAAGCAGCAGTACAAGCTATAGGGTTTGCTGTATAAGTATGGCCATGAAACAATCCTTTTGCTATATCATCACTATAAAAAGCATCGTATACTTTTTGGGTGCAACTGGTAATTGCCATAGGAACCAAACCTGCGGTAAGTGCTTTAGACATACATATAACGTCTGGTTTTACAGTTAGGTAATCTGAGGCAAAATTCTTTCCTGTTTTACCAAAACCTGTCATTACCTCATCGGCAATTGTAATTACATTATGCTGCTTTAATACGGTAAGTATTTTATTAAGACCTTCCGCATCGTGCATTTTCATTGCTGCAGCCCCTTGTACTAGAGGCTCATAAATAAAACCTGCTATATCTGCTTTTTTTAATCTATTTAGTAACCCTGAAATAATCGTATCTATATTTTCTACTGTAGGCACAGGAATACGCTCTACCTCAATAAAAAAATCTTCAAAAGGACCATTATAAACTGAAAGACCAGAAACCGACATAGAGCCAAAAGTATCGCCATGAAAACCGTCTTCAAAAGCTAACATTACTGGGCGTTTATTTCCTTGATTAAAATGGAATTGTAAAGCCATTTTAATTCCTATTTCTGTAGAAGTAGAACCGTTATCAGACAGGAATAATTTTTCTTGGTTTTCTGGTAATATATTTATTAATGCTTCTGATAAAAGTACTGCTGGTTCATGGGTAAAACCACTAAACACTACTTGATCTAGGGTTTTCATTTGTTTATAGGCTTTTTCAATTATATAATCATTACAATGACCATACATACAAGTATACCACGATGCTATTCCATCTATATATTCTTTATCATGATCATCGTACAACAAAGCACCTTTTGCTTTTGTAATACCTAACATATTAGAATGCAATTTGTGCTGTGTTAACGGATGCCACAAATGCTTTTTGTCTCTTTCAGATAGATTTTTTGTTGCCATTAGATTTAATAATTAAGCTTTTTATCTATCTTGCAAAGATGAGAAATAATCATATACTTGTTAATGACTAAAGCACTAATATCTAAGCTAACTCTTAATTATTCACAATTAAAAAGTAGAAGTGTATTTTTATTACTCTGTAGTATATCATTTATTCTACGTTTTCCTTTTTTCTTTAGAGATTATATAGACCGAGATGAAAGTACCTTTATTCTTTTAGGGCAATCTTGGGTAGAAGGACATTTACCTTATACACAATTATGGGATTTAAAGCCCCCCATTACTTTTCTATTTTTTGCAACTATAATTTCTGTTTTTGGAAAAAGTTTTATTGCCCTTAGAGCTATTGGGGTTTTAATTGTAGCTAGTACAGCTTTTTTTACGTATAAAACTGCTCTATCAATAACCACTAAAAAAATAGCATTTTGGTCTTCTTTCTTATGTGTTAGCTTATTAAGTATGTTTGGCAGCTTACAAGGTGTAATGTCTGAGCATATTTGTATGTTCTTTTTTATGCCAGGGTTATATGTAATTGTTACTAAAAATAAGTGGCAGTGGCATTTTTTTGCAGGTATTTTATTTGGTCTGTCTGTTATGACCAAATTAAATATGGCTTACCCTGTTTTAATTATAGGATTATATAATATATATATAGCTATAAAAAATAATGCCTTTAAAAAAGGCATCCTAAATTCTATGGTTTTTGGCACAGGAATAATTCTTCTTATTTTACTTACTATACTACCATATTACCTAAAAGGAATTACTGAAACTTGGTGGAAATCTGTAATACTTGCTCCATTAGAATATACAAACGCCAGAAGATATTCTTTCTTAAAAATGGCTCCTGTTTTTTTATTAATTGGTGCTTTTATATTTCTACTTTGGAAAAAGAAAATTGTTGCCTTTAAAAATCAGAAAATACAATTATTACTATTTGTAATTATTGGGGTTTTACTTTCCTTTATACAAGGGGGTAGAATAAATGGGCACTACTTAATACAATTACACCCTATTTTAGTAATTTTTGTAGCTATAGCGGTTTCTAAAATTACATTCTTTAAAAAAATAAACTACCAACCAATTGCTTTACTATTACTTCTATTTATGCCTACGGAGAGTTATATAGAAGCAGTTAATGTTATTAAAAATAAAATAGAACGAAATACTTTTTTAAATGGCGAAGGTATTTCTGTTCCTGAATATATTTTAAAAAATAATCTTTCTACTAAAAACATTCTTTTTTTAGAATATCATATTGGGTATTGGCAACTTGGAAAACTACCTCCTACCAAAGCTGCTACACACCCTAGTAATTTATGCCGAGATGAGCTTTTTAGTTTTTTTAATAACCCTAGAAAAAACGCTATACAAGAGCTAAAATATATTATGGAAGTTTTACAACCAAAAACTGTAATAACACGAAAAAATAAACGCATTTTTGACAAAAAAGAAATAGAAGAAAACGAATATATTGATGCTTATTTATCTACACATTATACCCTTAAAGCAACTGTAGAAAAAGCCGAAATTTTAGAACGAAAGTAATTGCTCTTTAAATAAAGCAGCATATTTTTTTACCACTTCAGGAGTAAAAGTTTCTTCCTCATTAATTCTTCCTATTACTGGTATCCCTGTTTTTTCTAAAATTATTTCTTCAGTAGTTTTATGCTCATTTCCGCTAAAAACCAAAGCAATGTTTTTAATACCTTTATTTTGCAAAGCCTGTAAGGTTAATAAGGTATGGTTTATACTTCCTAAATAATGTCTTGAAACTACAATAACTTTGTACTCTGGTTTTATAATATCTAGTATAGTTTC
Source organism: uncultured Maribacter sp. (assembly GCA_947504045.1). Lineage (GTDB taxonomy): Bacteria > Bacteroidota > Bacteroidia > Flavobacteriales > Flavobacteriaceae > Maribacter_B. The sequence continues at coordinate 1,180,645 of CANNFY010000001.1, read as the reverse complement.
TTTGCTATTTAAAGGTACTAGCAAACCTCCTGCACCTTCTATAACCAAGTGGTTATTTGTTGTTGGCTCTTTTATATCTTTTAAATTTATAACAACACCATCTATTTCTGCAGCTGCATGCGGACTCATAGGAGTTTTAAGTGCATAACTGTTAGGAAATATTGTTGTTTTAGAGTTAGTTATAAACGCTTTTACTTTATGGCTATCAGAATTTTCTAATTCTCCTGCTTGCACTGGTTTCCAATAATCTGCTTCTAAAGCCTCTACTAAGATAGCAGATGCCACTGTTTTTCCTACTTCTGTAGAAATTCCGGTAACAAATATTTTCTGCATTTTAATTTGGTTTAGTAATTATACCACAATTAAGACATTTGTATTTTCTTTTTTCAAAAAAGGGAAACAACTTATAAAGTATAGAATCTCTCTTATAAAAAACCTCCGATTTTTTTGCCTTGCAATTTGGACACTCTATAGGTTTTCCATTTGCATCTATAGCATATGCTCTTATCTCATTATATACTTTTAAGGCGCGCTCTTTATCTTTTGTGTATACTTGAAGCTTTACTCCACCTATGGCGTTACTTATTAAAGGGTCTGAATTTAAGGTGTTTTCATCTCTTAAAAATACTGGTATACCTTCAGATTCTAATTTTCCTTTAATTATTTGTACATCTGCAGCAAACTCAAATGAACCCATCGTATAAAATTTATCTTCCATAATTATTTTATACTATTTGCTAATATTTGTAAGACTAAGCCTATTTCTTCTTTAGAGTTATAAGAATGTATACAAAACCGAAGCCTCTCTTCACCCTCTTGTACTGTGGGTGCTAATATAGCTTTTACATTAAAACCTTTTTCTTGAAGTTTATCTGCTATTTTTTTTACTTTTCCGTTTCCTGTAATAAGACAACATTGTATTGCAGAATTACTAGGAATAAATAAATCTTGAAGTTTTAATTCTTTAACTTTATTTTTAAATAAATCTATTTTTTCTTTTAGATTTTTTCTAGCTATTTTTCCTTCTTCTTCCTCTATAAATTTAACTGCAGCGGTTATTGTTGCCACCGCATGTGGCGGTAAAGCTGTTGTATAAATAAAGCTTCTTGAAAAATTTACCAGATATTCTTTTAACTGCTCACTTCCTAAAATAGCAGCACCATGGCAACCTAAAGCTTTACCAAAGGTTATAATTCTAGCAAAAACATCTTTATACGCTTTATTTTGCTGTACTAAGCCTTCTCCTTGCTCGCCAAAAACACCAACAGCATGAGCCTCATCTATTATTAAATGGGCACTTTTTTTCTTAGAAAATTTTATTAATGCTTCTATATCTGGAGAATCTCCATCCATAGAAAAAATAGATTCGGTTACAATATAAACTTCCCCTTTAAAATCTTTAGCTGTAGCTTTATTAAAGGTTTCTTCTACATCTTTTATATTGTTATGACTAAACTTATAACTTTTAGCATTACTTAATAAAATACCATCGCGAATACTAGCGTGTATTAAAGCATCATACAAAATAATATCTCCTCTTTGAGGAATAGCGCTAAAAAATCCTAAATTAGCATCATAACCAGAATTAAAAACTAAGGCACTATCCGATTTAAAGAATGAAGCTAAATCGGCCTCTAAATCTAGATACAGGTTATGATTTCCGGAAATAAGCCTAGAACCTGTTGCTCCATTATGAGAAACTCCTTTATTTAGTAAAAGTTGAAATGTATTTGCGTATAGGGTCTCGTTAGTTGCTAAGCCCAAATAATCATTAGAAGAAAAATCTACTAAATTACCCGGCAAAGGCAAACTTCGAAGAGCATCTTCTTGTTTTCTTTTTTTTAGTTTTTTATCTAAAATAGAAGGGAAATTACACATGCCCCAAATTTAATATCTTTTAGCTTTATAAAACACATTTTAAAAGGTTGAAATTGTAATTTTTTTATTGATTTACTGTAAAATTTAACTGTAATGGGTTTTCTTCAGAAATTATATGCTCTAATTCTATTGATGGCTTGCTGGCATTATAAGTTGCGCTAAGTCGTAAATACTCAAAATCTAACTTAAACTCGCCTTCTTCTGCCAAAATAAGTCCTATTCTAGACTCATAAACATCTTTTTCTGTATTTAAAACAGCAAACACACGACTAGAATAATCAGAACCTTCTTTTCCTCCTTTTTCGGCCACTAAAAATTTTTCATCCCACCAAATTCCTTGGTAACTTTCAGAAAATGCAGAATATTTTAACAAGCTAAAATTATAATTAAACTCTGTTGCTCCAGAAGTTTCATAAACATCTAAAAGGGTAGATTCTCCTTCTTCTGGAAGATATCTACTAAAATTTATTTCAAAAAAAAGAGTGTCTCCTACGGTGTAGGTCTCTCTATTTTCTACCTGTATAGCATCTTCAATTTCTAAGTACAAATAACTCCAGTAATAATCATCATCTGGCGGGGAGCATTGTACCCATAATAATCCTATTAAAACAATAACAAACAATCCAATACTTTTTTTCATATTCTTTTATTAAAAACGATATCCTGCTTTAAAACCAGTTCTAACTATGCCTACTTCGTAAATCCATATTTCATTTAAATTTGCCCGAATTCCAAACTGTGCTTCTAAAACCAATTTATTTTTAAGTAGTAAAAAACGATAACCTACCCCTGTACCTATTCCTATATTTTCTACCTTTTTATAACCATAATTATAAACACCATAGCCTAAAGAGTTTGTAGATCTTTCAATTCCTCCTTCCGCTTCTCCTTCACTATAAGAACCGATAAACTCTATAAAAAGGCTCCTTTTTTGAGCTCCCTGAAAATATAATCTTGCAAAAGGATTTACCTCAAAATCTATACTATAATTATTATATATGTCTGATGTTTCTACATTAAGGTTACGGTGTGCGTTACTATAATTAGTGTATGCAATACCTCCAGAAAAATTACCCCCAAAGGTTCTTTCATAACTAAAATTTACACTTCCTAAAAAAGCATAACTAAGGTTTGTAGACACTAAGTTCTTGTAAACAGGAAGCTCATTATCTTGCGCTTTAGCATAAATGAATGTGTAAAGAGTAATAAATACAATTAAAAAATGCTTGGTCATGTGTTATTCGTTTTCCTGAAGATTATAAATACTTAAATAGGTTGCTCTTATTTAAGTTAAGATACCGTTAACAAGTATTTTCTTTATAATATTTACATTGTAGAATCGGAAATAAGCTACGATATCCTCAGAATAAACGCAGAAAATTGCGTAGTTCATCGAAAATAAATGAAAAACCCGCCATTTTATATTATTTTTAACAAATACCAACTATTAACTTTTTTTGACCAAACTACTAATTCCATTCCTTATGTTCTGTACCCTTGGTTTTTCCCAGAGTATAAAATTTGACCAGTTTGGCAAAGAAAAGTGGCTACGCTATAATGGAGGAATAGCAGCAAATGGTGTGTATTACGATGGCACTGCTAACAGACAAAATCTTACATATTTTCTTACTGGTAATTTAAATTTTAATATTAAAGGAATTTATAATATTCCTCTTTCATTTACCTATTCTAATCAAAATTTTGATTTTCCAAATCCATTTAATTTTAACAGACTAAGCCTTCATCCTTCATACAAATGGGCAACAGCACACATAGGTGATGTAAGCATGACCTTTTCTCCGTATACTTTAAGTGGACACCAATTTACTGGAGCAGGTTTTGACATTACTCCTGAAGGAAAATTTAAACTTAGTGGTATGTATGGCCGCTTTTTACGTGCTACAGAATATAATGAAGAAGAACCTAGTGCATTAACCACATACAAAAGAATGGGATATGGATTAAAAGCGAGCTACGATTTTAATTTTGCTGAATTTGGTATTATTCTTTTTAAAGCTAAAGATGAAGAAAACTCTTTAATAAACCCTGTTCCTATAGAAATTGGATTAACACCTAAAGATAATGCAGTAGTTTCGTTAGAATCTAAATTTACTCTTTTTGATAAAGCCAAATTACGAATAGAATATGCTATTTCTGGCGTTACAGAAGACACACAACTAACAGAAAGTAGAGAAAAAAATGGTATTCTATCTTTTTTAATTAAAGAAAATATAAGCACACAATATTATAATGCTGTAAATGTATCTTTAGACTATCCTGCTGGTAACGGAACTTTAGGTGTTGGTTATGAAAGAATAGATCCCGATTATAAAACCTTAGGTGCTTATTATTTTAACAACGATTTAGAAAATATAACCGTTAACGCTAACCAAACTATTTTTGATAATAAATTAAATATAAATGTTAATGCAGGTTTACAGCAAGACAATTTAAACAAAGCAAAAACATCTGAACAACAACGTATAGTTACGGCTATAAACTTAAGTTATACCGCATCTGATCGCTTAGGGTTAACAGGTTCTTATTCCAACTTTCAATCCTACACCAACATTCGTGATCAGTTTGATTATATAAACCAAGTAGGAGAATTTGATAATGTAGATACTTTAAACTACAGACAAATTTCTCAAAATGCAAATCTTGGCATAAACTATATTTTAAAAAAAACAGAAACAAAACAACACAGTACTAATTTTAATCTTGTATACCAAAATAGCAATAACCAACAAGAAGGAGAAACAATAGAAAATGGCGAAAATGCTTTTTATAATGGTACAGCAGCATATACTTTAGGATATCCAGAAAAAGACATGCAAATTTCTTTAGCTGCAAATACTTCTTATAATACAGTTGGAGAAGAAGATACCAGTTTAACTCTTGGTCCTACTTTAGCCGTTAGCAAACAGTTTTTTGACAAACAATTACGCACCAATTTTTCTAGTTCTTACAATACATCTTTTACCAATGGTGAACAACAAAATAATGTGTATAATTTTAGATTAGGAGCCAATTACCTTTGGTTAGAAAAACATAATTTTAGTTTAAATTTTTTAACCCTTTTTAGAAATACCAATTTAAATTCTAATAGAGATATTACACTAACTTTTGGATATAGCTATGCTTTCGATAATTTTAAGTTAAATATAAAAAGAAGACAAAATATCCCTAATGAGAAAACTACTAAAAACACAGATAAAATTCTAAGTTTTAGATATCGTGGCGTTTCATACAGAGGTACTATTCCTGAGTTAAACAACCAATTAACCACCGTTTTTCAAAGTAGCCAATTTTCGGCAATTCCTCAATTTAAGAAAAACGACTTAACTATACTTTTAGCCACAACAAAAGAACAGAAAAAAGAAACCGAATATAAAAAGAATGCACTTACTTTCTTAAAAGAATTATACGCTTATGGCGACTTTTTAGACACCTATAACCAAACATTATTTTCTGTAATAAAAAGTATAAAGCTTGATATGCGTAAAATAGACTTTATTTTAGAAAGTAGTTTTGTAGACCGAAAAGAAAAAGTAGACAAGCATATAGTTACTAAAAATCCTGATAGTCCAGAAATAAAAGAAAAAGATTGGACTACCTATAAAAAACTAGTTGCAGAACAAGAAAATAGATTGCAAAAATTAGTTGGCCACCGATGGATGGAAACAGAGTTTAAGAGCATTACTACCATAAGTAATATTGAAAAACCAAGTGGTTACCTTCAAAAATTTATAAAACAAACCGCTGCAAAAGCATATAAAATATATGAAGAAAATAATGACGAAGAAGCTCTAAAATACTATCTAGAAACTGAAATTATTGACTTCTATTATAAAAAATCTTTAGGTATTGTAAATCCTGAAAATTTTGAATTACGATATATAAATAAAAATTAATTTGTTGAAGGTTGCTAAATATTTGAAACACACAAAACCAAATGAATAGAGTTTTAAACATAGTAATTATAAAATTGCCTTTTTCTAGGAAAGGTTTTGTGGTGGATAAAACTAAACACAGTTTAAAACCAAAAACTCTTTTCCTCTCTATACTTTATACTTTATACTCACTACTAGCAACAGCACAAAGTTTTCCGGTACAAGTAATTCCGCAAGCAGCACCTCCTGCTCCAATTTATTTTTCAGATTATGCCAATGCAAGTACTGTAAATAGCCCATTACGTGTACAAATTATATTAAACGATTTTACTATTCAGAGTAGAGAAATTAGATTAAAAACCTATTTTCAGGGTAATGGCATTTCATTTCAAAGTAATGATATTGTTGTTGGTGCAACCCCTTTATTTTTAGAAGGTGGTACTCCTTTAGTATTAACCAATGTAGAACTAGCTCCTTATTTTGATTTTAGCAATATTACAGGCATTGCTCCTAATGTATATGGCCAACCCATACCAGAAGGTGCCTATCAATTTTGTTTTGAGGTTATTGATGTTCTTACAGGCGGACGCCTTTCTAACCGTACTTGCGCTACCACAGTTGTATTTCAGAACAACCCTCCATTTTTAGTACTTCCAAGAAATAAAACTAATGTTGCAGAAGCAAATCCACAAAATATAATTTTTCAATGGACACCGCGTAGTATTAATGTAACCAATGTAGAATACGAGCTTAGCTTGGTAGAAATTTGGGATACCCAAATAGACCCACAAGCTGCCTTTTTAAGTTCTCCTCCTGTTTTTCAAACAACTACTGCAGCAACCACCTATGTTTATGGGCCAGCCGATCCTTTATTACTTTCAGGTAAAAAATATGCATGGCGCGTACAAGCAAAAGCTAAACAAGGCACAGAGGAAATAGGGCTATTTAAAAATGAAGGTTATAGCGAAATTTTTTCTTTTAGCTATGCAACCTCATGTGAACTTCCAATAGAAGTAAGCCATGAGGTAAAAGGCAGTACCAATACCAATATTTTTTGGAACGATTTTAGTACCGATATTCCTGAATTTACCGTGCGCTACAGACAAAAAAACATAGCGGATGCAGAATGGTTTTTAGCAAAAACAACAACAAACAACCTTACCCTTTGGGATCTAAAAGCAGGTACTACTTACGAATACCAACTAAACAAAAATTGTGGCATTACTCAAAGCGACTGGAGTATAGCAAAAGAGTTTACCACAGCCCTAGAATTTGAAGATGAAAGTGTCTTAGATTGTGGAGTTTCTCCAGATATTAATTTAACCAACATGGAGCCTTTGGCTAATATTAATGTGGGAGCAAAATTTAAAGCTGGTGATTTTCCTGTAGAAATAACTGAAGTTAGTGGTTCTAATGGAAAATTTACTGGTAAAGGTATCGTAAGTCTTCCTTATTTAGAAAACATAAAGGTATTTGTAGAATTTACCAACATCTTAATTAATACAGATGCCGAATTGGCAGAAGGTACCGTTGTTACAGTATATGACCCTACTTGGAAAAACATACTGGATGTTGATGTAGTTATAGATGTTGCTGAAGATATTATAGATGAGTTTACTGGAGGAGATGTAAACATAGAAGTAGAAGTTAATTTCCCAATATCAGACGTAGAAAATATAACTATTGACAAAGAAAAAGGGAAAATAATAATTACCGGTGCCAATGGTGAAACCAAAACTAGTGACTATGATGAAGGTGATAGTTATGTAATTACAGATTCTAGTGGAAATACCTACAATATTGATGAAGATGGTAAAATAACCAAAGGAGCTCAAGCTGCGGAAGGCGGTGCAGCAACTGCTCAAAATACAAATGGCATTACTGGCGGAGATGGTACTACAACATCCCCTTCTGTTGGCAACATTACAGCATCCGGAGTTACAGTAATTTTTGAAAAATCTAACACCACAAAATATTATCTAGATAAAGCTGAAGGCACTTATGAAGAAGCTAATTATCCTAAAGCAACCATGCCTAATGGCGATAATTACTACCCAGTTCACAAAGCAGTAGTAGAAGGTAAAACAGATGATTTTAATGCAAAAATCACCATTACCAATCCTAAAATTACGATTAACGATTTAATTGTAAAAACAGTTTCTGGTCAAAAAATAGATTTTACAGTTGATGACAGCACCCTAAATATTACCGTTAAAGGAACAAATAGTTACTTTAATGAAGAAGCTATTATTACTTATAAAGATGAAGATGGCAAATACCAAATAGCAGCTAGCTTTTTTGTACACCATATTAAGCAGCATAATATCGTAGATGTTGTTTTAGTACAAGTAACTTATGACAACCAAACTGGCACCACACTTTCTGACTTAAGCACAGATTTAAATAGCATTTTTGGTAAAGCAGGAGCTTCTTTTACAGTAGCTACAGAAACCCTAAGCCTAGTAAAATCGGATTGGGATGATAATAGCAACAACCAATTAGATTATGATGGCAGTGGCTTAGTTTCTAATTACCCAGAGGAGTTAAAAAACATACAACAAGCCTATAAAGCCAAAAATAGTAACTGGGATCGTAGTGCATACCACCTTTTTCTACTACCTAGTAACATGCCAATTAGTAAAGCACTTTCTGGTTTTATGCCCAAAACAAGACAATGGGGATATCTATTTAATGGGCATGCTGGTAGCGGAGACGCTATAGAAAATAAAGACTCCGATAATTTAATAGCCGCTCATGAGTTAGGCCATGGTGTCTTTAGATTAGACCATCCTTTTAGTAACTACGACAATACATCTGGCAGTGGAACCAATTGGTTAATGGACTATAATAGTGGCAACCAACTTTCGTATGTAGACTGGGCACGTATGAGCGACGAAGGGCTTAACCTTGGAATTTTTCAGGATCAAGAGGATGGGGAAATTGCAAATAGAACCTGGTTTACTCCAGACTGGACTCCATTTTCAATTGCAAATTCATCTATTATTAGAAATGCCCCAGGATCAAATAAAATTGAAGGTACTGTTCCAGGATTCAGATTAAATAATGATTTAGCATATGATGCAAAATATGATTCTTCGGGTAAATTTAAAGGATATTTTACTGAAGGGAATGACAGAGCATTTGAGTTAGCTTTAATTTCAAATATTTCGAACAACTCCGTAGTTTATCTATATGTACCAGTCCCTGGGGAATGTCCAAATATTTTTGCCACTAATTATGAGTATGTTACCTCTAATATTGGCAGTATTAATATTGATGACTCTAATACAAATCTTACCCGTTTTGCAATTGCACAAAATTGTTCAACAGAATTATGCATTTTAGGTCAAGAATATTTTGACTCATACAAAAACTTACCAACCGTTGAAGGTTCTGAAGAAGACTATTTAAGAAAAGTTGCTGAATTAATATGCCAAAATGGCTCTGAAGATTTAATTGAAGCACAAAAGCAACAATACCTAGCTTGGCAAAAATCAGCAAAAAATATCTCTCAAAATGTACAAAAACCTTTTTCTTGGGAAAAATATTATAATGCCTTAAACAAACTAGATGGTTGGATTACAAATGACTTAGACAAACTTATAAATGATAAAGAAAGAGAAACACTTTTTAAACTAGCATATGGTTTTGAATCAGAAGTTATAGAGTTATTTAGTTTAGAACAAAAACTTGACATCTTAAAAATACTATTAGATGGCAAACTGCAAAAAGTATTTAATACCCATCATGAAGCAATAGCTAATCTTATTACTGGAGTAAAAAATGAAGAAGCTAGTGCTTTTATAAATGCTTTAGAAGATTCTAAACACAAAGTAAATAATGAATTACTTATTGTTCAATTAAAGAATAGATTAAGTGATTATTTTACTGGAGATGCTTATTCCACTTTTTTTAGAGAAATAATCCGTTTGTCAAAAGCACGAGCGGAAGATGAAAACCTTAAAATGCTTACGCCATTAGTTTGGGATGTAGAACAAAAGGATTATGTAATTGTATCCTATGTCCAAAACAGAAACGATTTTGAATTTAGTTATAACGATGCTACAAACAAAGTAATTATCAAAAGGTGTATTTCATGTTGCTCTGGCACTAGAGGTTGTGGTAGCAATAGAAAATATCAAACTCTTGTAGAAAATGCTTCTCCTTTTGATATGATTGGCCTTACCATTCTAAATGATATATCGCCATTAGCCTCAGGTTGTGCAACAGATCCTAGAGCTTCCGAAATTTGTGGAGAAATGACCCCGGTCCCTGCAATATTCTTAGAATATTTAGAAGAAAATGAAGCAAATCAAAGATGGCAAAATTTTGCATGGAACACCTTTAATGTAGCTATTACAATAGGAACATTAGGTGAGGGAGCAGGAGCAATAGCAGCAATACGAACAGCCGAAAAAGGAACAAGGGTTGCTATAGCTTTCCAAAAATCATATCAATTAATTGATTTTGGTTATACAGTAGCTGACATTACGTTACAAATGACAAAAACAGGCCCTCATGGTTGTAATGCAACAGAATCTGCAGAAGAGCGTCTTAAATGTGAAGAAAAATGGCAAATTTGGACAGACATTTCATATGCTTTAGCTGCAAAAGGAGGTGCAGATTTATTACAAAACCTTGGGAAATCCTCAGCTAAATTTGCTAGATATACAGAAAGTGAACTCAGAGAATTCGTTATAGCTACTAATTTTAAAAGAAACGGTGTAGATTTCAACACAAATGAAATTGATGATGTAATTGATCAACTAGAAGATATTATTCATAGAAATGGGCTTACTGATGATTATAACCGTACACTTGCGAATATTGATAATTTGGCTGAGGCGGGGGCTAATAGATTATTTAAAAGTATTGATGAATTTAAAACAGCTATTGCTAAAGGAGATAATGTGTTTTACGTTGGTAAACATACAGATATAACCCCTAGACCTACAGGAGTTCAATCTCATCACGGAGTTAATTCTGTTTGGATGAAAGCTAAATATTCCAATTATTCGGCTAATAAAGCCCCTTCTGTTTATATGCTTAATAATCCGAATCATAATGCTACGAGAGGTGTTTTCAATACTTGGGCGAAAGAAATGAGAATTAAACAAGGCGTCACTAAAATTGATTACTCCAAAGTAACCAAGGATGATATTTTAGATTTAGCAAAAAAGCAGTTTGATGCAGCTGACACCCCTCAGTTAGTTAGAGATGAATATTATAATTTATGGGATGATTATTTAAAAACTTTAACTCCTAAATAATATGTACAACAAAGAAAATATACCTGAAAAATTAAGAAATTTAATTAATGAAGCTGAAAAATGGGGGCTCGGGGATGATGGATATAGAGATGAGCAAATTGAGAACTCAAGTGTTAGTGAATTAAATTCTTTGGTAAGTCTTTTTACTGAAGAAATAATAATAGAATTCAATGAATGGCTCTCTAATGAAGTTGAAGTTGAAAAATCTACTAATGAATATTTATTATTTACCTGTTTTTTTATGGCTTATGAATATGCAGAGTCTGTATTAGAAGATAAGTTACCTACTTAATATAAGTTTCCCCTGCTGGTTCAAACAGTAAATATAAACGCTAGCACAAGCATCTTGTTCGTGCCAGAAACAATAAGAAAGTAATATGAATGTACATTAAAACAATGAGTAGAAAACAAATTAGCTACTTATGAATACAACAAGACATCTTTTAAATATAATATTCGGTTTTACGCTATGCCTTGTCTTAGTAGTAAAAGTTGCGCCATTATTCTATGTAAAAGCTAAAACATTTAAAAATAGTATTCCTAAAATAAAAGAACTAAAACACTTTTCAATAAGTTACCCATTCGAAAGTGACAAATACATAAATCTAAAATTAGTTGCTAATTCCAAAGACACCTTAGAAAAAAGGTATTACATACCAGATGCAGAACACAAAAAACTAGTAGCATTTTTCAAAACAAAAAATAATATTACAAATGACAATTTAAAAGAAATACTACCATTATCGTTTAGCAAAAAACAACTTGATAGTTTTAGTAATATTCAACTAACATCAAATAAAAAAAGTATTCAGATTCTAGCAATCAATAACATTTTTTTAATTGGTTCAAAACCTAATGTGTTTACCAAGGGACTATATTATTTACTTAGCGTTCTTTTTTTCATTACAGGTATTACAGGACTGGGATTATTGACTTTTGTAGTAATTATATTTTCAAAAACTGGACAATTACCCAATTTACCAAATAAATTAAAAGGTATAAAACATATTTTAAAAGGGTCTAAGACTAAGAAAAACCAATAATAAAAATGAAAAAAAACTGCCTATATATAATCCTATTGCTATACACAAATATTACTTGGGCAAACCCAATCAAAAAAGACACTACCAATACAAATAAACCTGTTACCACTCTTAGTAGTATAGGAGCAACTAACCCAATGGCACGCTGGCAAAAAGAGAAAGCCCATAAAGCTCAGGTTCCAGTTACCATTGCTAGCAATAAAAAGTTTAAAAATTTTCCGGAGCTAAAAAAGTTTTCTGAAAATGTAAATAACGATATTTTAGGAACGGTAGCAGAATTTACTAGCGGATACCTAGAAGGTTTAAAAGAAAAAGCTAGAGCCAAATTAGATAACAACTCTAAAAAAGCACTTGAAACAGGCGAAAATGTATTTGCCATTTTAGAAGAAAACCAAAATTTTATAGATATTATTGGTGGCAACCAAGCCATAGAGCTACCTGTAGGAATTAAAAAAAGTGTTAGCGAAAGTTCCGATATTACCTTGGGTATTGTTCGCATGGAATATCACCCCAATTACACCGAGGTAGATATGTTTGCCAAACTAAATTTAGGCGAATTAGGTGTTGAAAATCTATTATTTGCAGCCAACAATGTAAAAATTTCAAAAGATGGTGGTATTTATGGCGAAGCACGTTTAACCTTGTTAGAAGATGCTTATGTAGGCCAAAATGGCGGCCAATGGTTATTTATCTTCAAAGGAGGTAAAGATCCAGAAACTGGTAAAGGAGATGGTGCTACCTATGTAGATATAGATTGTGAAGGCAGAGTAAAACAAATAGGATTAAACCTAGACGTTCGTATAGCAAAATCTGTTGCCATACCAATTAATGATGATGGCTCTCCTAAATACCCAAATAATGTAACTGCAGGTACAGGTGAATCTCCAAGAGATAACAAAACCTACTTAGGAACCTCATTAGGCTTAGAAACAGATGAATTAGGAGGTTTATTAATAGAGCTAGACTTGCCAATGTTTCAGCTTAAAGCACTACCCAATTGGGGTTTTAAAATGGAAAAAACCGTTTTAGATTTAAGTGATACAAAAAATGTTGCAGGAATAAATTTTCCTGAAATATACCATACACAAGGGCTCTTGCAAGGCAATGATAACCTTTGGCGTGGTTTTCATTCTAATGAAGTACGCGTACTACTACCACCAGAATTTAAAAAGAAAGGTTCAGAAGAACGCATAGCAATTGGTGCGCGTAATTTATTTATAGACAACTTTGGTGTTTCTGGTGATTTTTACGCTACAGACGTTTTAGATATTAATGAAGGGGATGCTAGTAAGTGGCAAATATCTGTAGATTCTATAGGTGTTGACCTAAAGGTAAATCGTTTTATAAAAGGAGGATTTAATGGTGAAATTGTGCTTCCTATAAGTGATAAAAAATCTACAGGAGGCAAACTAGCCTATAGGGGCGTTATTACAGCAGACCAATTTTATTCTGTAAATGTAGAAGCTGTTGACGATGTAAGTTTTGATGTTTTTAAAGCAAAAGCAAAAATTTTTGAAGGCTCATATGTTACCCTTGAGGTAGAGAATAACCGTTTCTATCCCGAGGCAAATTTAACCGGACTAATGTCTGTAAAACCAAGCCAAGACGACCAATTTAATTCTCTATCCTCTGAGTCTTTAAATGACTCTACGGCGGTTGTAGATTTAGAATTTGAGGGTTTATCTTTTCAAAATTTAAAAATACAATCGCGTCAAAGACCCTATTTATCCGTAGACTATGCTGGTTTTAAAGATGATATTACTTTACCAAAAATAGCAGGTTTTGAACTCGGTTTTTATGATATAGGTTTTACCACAGATGAAGAAGAAAACGCAATTCTAGATTTCAATTGCTTTATGAATTTAGATAGCGAAGGTATTCATGGAGACGTTGGACTAAAAATTATTGGTAAACTGGATGAAGGTGATTTACTAAAATGGAAGTACGATGGTATTAAAGTTACCGATGTAGAAGTAGATGTAAAAAGAAAATCTTTTGAATTTTACGGTAGTCTATCTTTCTTTGAAGACAACCCTGTGTATGGCAAAGGTTTTGCTGGCCAATTGCAATTATATGCAGAAGATTTAGGTATAGAAGTAGGAGCAAGAGGGTTATTCGGAGCAGTTGACGGCTATCGTTATTGGTTTGTAGATGGCCACGGAAGACCTACAAATAAAGGAGAAAGTAAAAACTTTACCATTTTTGATATTGGTGGTGGTGTGTACCATCATATGCGAAAAGCAGGTATGAATGAAGAGGCCACTTCACTTTCTGGAATTTACTACCAACCAGACATTCAAACTTCTATGGGGTTTAAAGCATTAGTAGCTTTTCAAGTAAAAGACAACTTTACAGGTCTTGCCGGAGTAGAAATTGCTTTTAACAGTAAGTCAGCAGGTGGTGGTGTAAGTAGATTAGGCTTTTATGGAGGCGCAATGCTTATACAGGGTCAAAGTAATGGCGGTAAAACACAAACACCATTTGGTACTGTAGACGACATGCAATCTGAAGTATCTGCAAAAGAACAAGCCTTAAGTAACTTTCATGAAATGTCTATAGATAAAGAAGGTTTAAAATATTTTGCAGATAATATTTTTCCAGATTTACTTACAGGAGAAGAATTATTTGCAGCACAAGTAGCTATTGATTTTGATTTTAGAAATCGTTCCTATTGGGGTCTGTTAGATGTATATTTAAATGCACCACCAATAGTAGGTGAAGGTGAAAAAAACTTGTTAGGAAGACTAGAATATTTTAACTCTCCTAGCGACTGGTATATTTATGTAGGTACACCTACACACAGATTCGGATTAAAAGAAATTCCTGTAGGACCTTATTTAGTTAGTTTTAACCTTTATTTTATGACGGGTACTATTTTACCCGAACCAGCTTTACCACCACAAAATGTAATTGACATTCTTCATATGACAGATGAAGAGTTGGCGTTTGGGCGTAATTTTAATCAAGAATTGGCACAAGGTGTAGGATATGCATTTGGAGCTAAATTTGAATTAGGAATGGGTTTTGATTGGAAATTAGTATACGCTAAAGTAGCTGTTGGCGCTGGTTTCGATTTAATGCTTAGAGATTTTGGCGATGCATACTGTAAAGGAAAAGAAGGACCTTTAGGAATGGATGGTTGGTATTCTGTAGGTCAAATGTATGCCTATTTACAAGGAGAAATTGGAGTAAGAATTAAATTATTTGGCATTAAAAAAGAAATACCAATTTTAGAAGCTGGTTTAGCAATATTAGCGCAAGCCCAACTACCCAACCCTGTTTTTATAAAAGGATATGCCGGAGTAGATGTAAAAGTGCTTGGCGCAATTAATATACATACACGAGTAAAAGTAGTTATAGGAGAACCTTGCGAAATAATGGGTAAAACTGGCATGGATGATTTGGTTATTATTTCGGACATCAAACCATCTAACGGAAACGTAGATGTAGATGTTTTTGATGCTATACAAGTAGCATTTAATGCTCCAATAAATAGTGAACTTACTATTGAAGATGACCAAGGAACTAAAACGTATAGAATTAGTTTAAAAGAAATAAGTTTAACCCAAAATGGCGAAGACATTCCAGGAGAATATGAATTGAACAATAATATGGATGTATTAATTTTTGATTCGCATGAAATATTACCTCCTGAAACCGAAATTACTGCTATTGCTAAAGTTTCATTTGAAGAAAAAGTAGGCGGTAATTGGGTACAAGTTATGGAAGAAGGGAAACCGGTAATTGAAGAAAAAACTTCTGTTTTTACTACTGGAGATGCTCCTAGAAAAATACCCGATAAAAATATTGTTTATATGTATCCTATTAAAAATCAACTTTATATGTTTCCAAAAGAAACCAATACAGGTTTTGTACAACTAGATAAAGGGCAAGAATATCTTTTTGGAAATGGATTTAGTGATGAATTGTATTTTATAGACGAGACTGGAAATAAAACAAAAACAACTTTCTCATATGATGCTTCGGAAAAACGATTAAATTTTGCAATACCTAATTTAGACAATGAGCAGAAATACACCTATGCACTTGTAACCATGAACCCTGGCGATATAGAAGAAAATCAGGTGTTAAGTACGGTAGAATTTACTCAAATATCTGAAAATTTAGAAATTTCAAAAAATACACTTACCGGAAATGCAACTAATGGTGCTTTTATTAGTAGACTAAATTTTGATTTTTCTACTAGTAAACATAATACGTTTGCCAAGAAGATTAATTCTCTTAAAGGCTTAACAGCAATAACTACTTCTGATTCACAACCTGATACAGATAATAGAATAGCAAATGTAGGACGTATGTCACTTATAAGCGAAGATTTTGAACCTTTTGAAGAGCATGATTTAATTGGAACATTGTATACCGCTAACAAACCATTATTACAATACGAAGCTATAATGACAGACCGTTATTTTAAAGATTCTATTAACCCTCTCTTGTATGAAGAATATCCTTTAGATGGTAATATTGAATTAACACGTGATACGCTTATTTTGGGTAAACCACCAATTAGATCATTACAACTAAGCTCTTCCTATATATCGTATTCGCAAACCAATATGGACAACCCGTATTTAAAAACCAATTTTCCAATACGATGGCATCTTCCTATTACCTATTATAATGACTATATAGATCTTCAATATAAAATCGCTAAAAAATATTTAGTAAATGGAGCAACCGGAAATGAAAAATACAATTATTTAATCTGGGGTAGATTTCCTTTTATGAAAAAAGAAGATTATAAAGTAGAACTTAAATATGTATTACCCGGTAAAACTGATGGAAATACAGCTATAATAAAATACAAGAATACGTTTTAATGAAAAAAATAATTACATATTTATTATTAACTACTATAACAATTGCTTTAATAAAGGCCCAGGATACAATACCAGAAGTTCAAGCAGTTCCAAAAATTGTTATAAAAGCCCAAGCTAAAAAAAATTCGATTTATTTAAGGTGGGGTGTAAATGACAAAATTGCATGGAAATATGGTAATGAGTATGGTTATATTGTAGAGAGAACAACCCTTGTAAGAGATAAAACTTCTGAAAAAGCAAAAAGTATTCTACTAAATGGAGGAGCAATAAAACCTAAACCATTAGAAGAATGGCGAAGTTTTATAACTGAAAACGATAAAGCTGCAATTACAGCTCAAGCTATTTATGGCGAAAGCTTTAATACTAATAACTCATCTAATAATTCTGTTTCTCAAATTGTAAATATGAGTTCAGAATTACAACAAAGATTTGCCTTTTCTATGTTTGCCGTGGATCAAGATTTTAGTGTTGCTCAATTTGCTGGGCTTGGCTTTATAGACACCACTGTAAAACCAAATGAACGTTATTTATATAATATTAGATTAGCCGCGCCAGAAGAACTTATAAAAATTGAAGAAACGGGCTTAATTATAGAATCATCTTCAAAAACCACATTACCAAAACCTTATGATTTTGTTGGGTATTATTATAACAATTCATTTGTGCTTATTTGGGAATACGATAACCTACAAAACTATTATAACGCTTATGATTTAGAAAAATCTGAAGATGGTATAAGTTTTAAAAAAGTAAACAATGTACCTATTACAAAATTAAGCAATACAAAAGTATCTGGCATTTCCTACGTGGATAGTATTCCTCAATATTCAAAAAAATACTGGTATCGTATTAAAGGAAAAACCATATTTAATGAAACTAGCCCCGTTTCTGATACTATTAGTGTTATTGCATATAAAGAATTATTGGTGGCCCCTAAATTTGAAACCAATACTATGGTTTCTGATAAAGTAGTAGATTTAACTTGGTCTTTTGCGCAAGATGAAGAATGGAAAGTTATAGGTTATGACTTGTTACGATCCGATATGGCTCCTGGACCATATATAGAAGTTATTAAAAATATAAAGCCTGATGTTAAACAAATTACATATTCCAAACTAGAAGATATAAATTATTTTAAAATAAGAGCTAAGGGTATTGCAGGCGATTATAAAGACTCTTCTCCTAATATGATACAACCTATAGATTCTATTCCTCCTGTTCAACCAAAAAAGTTAAGCGGCGTTATAGATACCCTGGGTATTGTAAGTCTTAACTGGGAGAAAAATTCGGATTTAGACCTTAAGGGGTATGTTCTGTTAAGAGCAAATAGACCAAATCAAGAATTTACACGCTTAAACAAACAAGAAATTAAAAATGAAACTTACATAGACACCATTAATTTAAAATCGTTTAATGAGTTCGTTTTTTATAAGTTAAAAGCCTTAGACAATAGATATAACGAATCTATACCTTCAGAAATTCTCCAGTTAAAAAGACCGAGTAAAATACCTCCAATTAATCCTGTTTTTACCTCTTATGAAATTTCTGGAGACACTGTTCATCTAAAGTGGTCACCAAGTGTATCTACCAAAGTAGCAAAACAAATTATCTATAGAAAAAAAATAAACAAAGATATATTGTGGGAAAATATTTTTGAAACCACAGATAACCAATTAAATACATTTATAGATACTAATACAGAAACTAACCAAAAATATCTATACACTATAACAGCAGTAAGTGAAAATTTAGTAGAAAGTATTCCTTCTCCACCTATTTCTATAGTAACCATACCTAAATTATTAAAACCTGGTGTAAAAGGCCTATACGCTAATGTAAATAGAGAAAATAAATTCATTCAATTAAGCTGGAGAATTAATAAAAATAACATACTAGAGATTGAAATTTTTCGAAAAAATTTAGAATCTCAATATTCCAAATATGCCACATTAAAAAAAGATAGACGACAATTTATAGATACTAAAATAAAACCAAATAGCACGTATACTTATGGTATTAGAGTAATTTATAACGATGGTTCTTGGGGTGTTTGGGAAGAAATTAAAACAAAATTCTAAAAGAAATAGCATGAAAAATAAAAAAATATTAGGATGTCTATTATTTCTGTTCGTGTTAATCTGTTCAGTAAGACTTTCGGCGCAACAAACTAAGTATAAAGTAGAATATAGCCTTGAACATTATATTTATGACAGACCTGATAATGATACTAATGATGATGATTTTTCAGAACTAAGAGTGCAATTTTTTAATTCTGGTATAGATTTATATAACGAACAGTTATACTTTGGAACTAGTTCAGAAAATGGGATACATACAATATTTGACGATATAGTCACTACTCCAAACCCAGAAAACACACTGAAATATTTTTATCATACTGAATGTGCTGAAAATAATTGGCAACCTTTCAATTCAACATTTCTCTCTTTTCCAAATGAATGCAGGGAAGATTTATTTGGTTCACCAATAGATATTTGGAGCCCTTGTACAAACTTTGTACATAACTACAGTAGAATAGCAATAATATCTATTGGTGAAGAATTCAACTTCACTACATTAAACCCTAAAGCAACTATAAGTTTTTGCGATGAGGAGGAAACTATATTAGTTACCCCTTTTTGCACAGATGGCTTTAGTTATGAATTAAAAATTGTTGTTGATGGAGAAACAACCCATACTTTACTTGAGTATGGCCCAAACCCTAGTACTTATTCATTTAATCTATCTACAATTGAAGATGCTAATTCTAATCTAATTGAAGATATTAAACCTGATAGCCAAATTATATTTAAAATTAAATATACCGACGAGGACGAAACATCTGAAAATTCAGATATTAAAACATTTACTATACTACCATGTGTTCCAGAATTAGATACAACTGTAGGTGAAAACCCAAAGGTAATTTCAGATGTTTCATGTAACGAAGGTAATGACGCTAGTATAAATATGGTGTTTGACCGCGAGCTAACGGATGACCAGAAAATGGTTATTACACTATATAGAGGAAATAATACTGAAGGTGAAAATTTTATAACATTGACAAAAGAAGATTTTGATGGGACAACCTCTTACCTATACGATGGTAATCTACTTTCTGAAGGGGATTATAGAATTTCATGGGATATAGGAAGTATTTCTGGAAACTGCATTACCTGTATAAACCCTAATACCGTTGATGGTTTCTTTTCTATTACAGAACCTGAAGAATTAAGTTATACTATCGAATCTAATACAGGAATTAAATGTACAGAAAATGGAACCATAGATATAACACCAAATGGAGGTAGCGAAAATTATAACTATGAATGGAGTGGTCCTGATGGAGCAACCAATATAGTATCTACCCAACAAGATTTAAGTACAGACACTCCAGGTGAATATATTTTAAAATTATTGGATGCTGATGTTACAGATAATAGTTGCTATATAACTTCTAGTCCTATAACTATAGCTGCCCCACCACCAAATCCAATAATTAATATTTTGCCTTCTACAACACAACCTTCCTCTACAAATGGAGGTAAAGGAACAATAGGTATATCTGTTACAGGAACAGCCCCATTCCAATATTCATGGCTTAAAGACGGGAGTACGTATAGTGCTTCAAATGACTATTTAACAAATTTAGACCCTGGGGTTTATGTAGTTACTGTTACTGACGACAACGGTTGTTCTACTATTTCTGAAGAAATTACTATGAATGCCCTGCCTCCATTGTCAGTTATAATAGATCAATTAACACCTATTAATTGTGTTGGTGACACAACTATCTTAACTGCAAATGTAACAAATGGATCTGGCTCATATTTATGGTCAACCAATGAAACTACAGAATCTATAGAAGTTGGCCCTGGCACATATACTGTAACAGTTACAGATTCTCAAGACTATACAAACATTGTAGATAGCCCAGAACATGTAGTAAAATATGTAGATCAAGACAACAACCCAATTACTGAAACCCTTAATGTAACAGCAACAAAATTAAACGATATTCTTTGTAAAGGAGATAATACTGGACGAATATCTTTAAATATTACTGGTGGAGTTGCTCCTTATGAGGTTTATTGGGATGGCTCTTTTACTGCTGGTCTAGAAGATAATACTTCTCTTTCTTATGGAAATCACACCTATGAAGTAATTGACAGTAATAATTGTAGCATTTCTGGAGGCCCAATTTTTATAAATGAACCCTCCGAAGATTTCTTAGTAAGTGCAACTTATACTGATGTTACAAGTAACGGTGGTAATGACGGTACTATAACCTTAATCATTCAAGGTGGTTCTGGTAATTATACTTATGCTTGGACAAAAGAAGGAAATTCATTTACTCCTACATCTGGCGCTACTCCTAATCTTTATGAAGGTTTTACAACTGGTAATTATCAAGTAATTATTACAGAAGCTAATGGTAGTGGTTGTACTACAACACTTGGCACACCTGTGTTTATTAATGAACCCGGGCCTTTAAATTTACTAAACCCACAATTTATTATGGAGCCAGTAAAATGTTTTGGAGAATCTACAGGAACAATAACCGCAAGATATACCGGTTCTGCACCCTATTTATTTGAATGGTTTGATAAAAACGGGATTGAGCTCAAAAGTGGAACAGAAGATTTTATATCAGATTTACCCGTTGATATAGGTTATTACTATACCATAAAAGATGCTTCCAATGTTACACTTACTAGTGACCCTATAGAAATTACTGGACCTTCTGCTATTTTAGAAGCTAGTACAACACAAACAGAAATTAGTTGTTTTGGAGATAATAATGGAACAATAACCGTAAACGCTTCTGGTGGCACATTACCTTATTCTTATCAATTAAACGGAGGTTTTTTACAAGCTTCCAATACTTTTTCAAATCTTACATCGGGTACATATACTATTAATGTAACCGATTATAATGGTTGTAGTATAAGCCCAATTACAACAATATTAAACCCTGCAACACCAATGTCATTTGAAGATACTAATGCTATAACACCTGTATCTACTCCCGGAGGCACTGATGGAGCAATAACCGTTACCGTAGAAGGAGGAACTACCCCATACTACTATCAATGGACAGGGCCGTCAGGAACCCTAACTCCTATTAACACAATAAATACAACAACAATTCAAAACTTAGAAGAAGGCACGTACACTCTTACAGTAAGCAATAAACCTACATTTACAATTGATGGATGTTACTTAACAAAAAATTATACTGTTACAGAACAAGAAGCTTTTTCTATAGTTTCTTTAACAGGAACGCCAAGCTGTAATGGACAGTCTAATGGTACATTAACATCTACAATAGAGGCGACTGGAGATGTAACTTTTAATTGGAGATTAGAAAATGGTACTCTTGTAGCTACTGAAACAACAAATATAAGAACGGTAACAACAGAAAACTTACCGGCAGGAAACTACTATTTAGAAGTAATTGATGACACTTCTCGAAGTATAGAAAGTTCTTTATTTGAGATTAAAGAACTGGCCGAAGTTTCAGCAAGTATTACTTTAACACCTAGTTGTTCAAACAATAATACCGGTTCTATTACTTTTTCTATGCCAACAGGTAGTTTAACAGGAGACTATTTATATAGTATAGATAATGGTATCAGTTTTCAACAAAGTCCTATTTTCCAAAATCTTGAAGTAAGAGATTACGATTTAAGAGTAAGAGCTACAGATAATCCTAATTGCGATTATATTGTGCCTAATGTTTCTGTTTTATTAAATCCTACAATTCTTTGGGACGAATTAAATACTACAATTACAAGAGCAAGTGGTCCTGAACAAAGTGATGGTTCTATATCTCCTACTTTTACCGGTGGCACACCTCCTTTTGAGTACCAATGGGATGCAAATAATGCTACTACTCAAAATATAACTGGTCTAGCAGAAGGTACATATACCGTTACCGTTACAGATAGCTCTGGTTGTTCTATTAATCAAAGTTTTGTAGTTACTGAGGTTGGACCTTTAACCATAACTAATATTACCCCTACCGATGCCTATTGTTATAATGAGGCTACCGGTAGTATTACAACAACTGTTTCTGGTGAGGGAAATATTACTTATGAGTGGAGTCTTGCTAACGGAGACCCTATTCCTGTTAGTAATGGTACTAATACGCAAAACATTACAGGTATTTATGCTGGAACATACATATTAACCGCAACAGATGATAACACAACAGTTTCTACTGCAGAAATTACAATTGGGCAACCAGAAAATGCTTTAAATATTACAGCTATTAACTCAACTAATATATCTTGTTTTGGAGGTAATGATGGAGAATTAAATATTATAGCTGAAGGAGGTACACCACCTTATATGTATTCTATAGATAATGGTATTAATTTTCAATCTAGTGCAAGTTTTATAAACTTAGAAGCTAACTCCTATACCATTACTGTTCAAGATAATCAGGGTTGTTTAACTTCCAGTCTTACGCCTATATTAATAATTGAACCCTTGGAACTTAATATAATAATAAACGAACAACGTTCTGTAAGTGCTGCAAATGCTTCTGATGGTGCTATTACAATAACTCCTACAGGTGGCTCTGGTAATTATAGTTATAGCTGGTCTGGACCAAATGGCTACACCTCCACTGAAGAAGATATATATACTCTTTTTGCAGGAGATTACACACTTACTCTAAAAGATGAAAATTATAGCTTAAGCAACGGTAATGGATGTATTTTTACATCTAATACTATCACTGTAACAGAACCTGGTGTTTTATTGGCGACTATTAATCAATCCGTGGAATTGGAATGTAATGGAGACGATTTTGCAGAAATAATTGTAAATGTACAAGGCGGGGTAGAACCGTATACCTATGAATGGTACCAAGTTAATAATACCGATGTATTATTACCCGAAGAAACTTCAATTATTAGTAATTTATCTTCTGGAACTTATTTTGTAAGAGTAACAGATGCTAATCAAATTTCTATAAAATCACAAAATGTAATTGTTTCAGAACCCAATATTTTACAAATAACCTTAGATAATACTACCAATATTTTATGTGCTGGAGAAGCAACTGGAGCACTAGAAATATCTGTTTCTGGTGGTACTTTTCCTTATAGTTATGTTTGGGATAATGGCCAAACAGTGCAAGATATAAGTGGACTAGAAGCTGGAGAACATACGATAGAAGTAATTGATGATAACGGTTGTTTTACTCAGGAAACTTTTATAATTACAGAACCGTCTGATTCAATAAACATTGTAAATTCTAATATTATTAATGCCTCTGCATATGAAATTGAAGATGGTAGTATTACTATAGATGTTGAAGGAGGGCTTTCTCCATATAACATAAGTTGGGTAAATATTCTTAATTCTTCAATAGTAGGTAATGGTAATACTGTATCTAATATTGGCGCAGGTGAATACCAAGTTACAATTTTAGATAATAATAACTGTACTTTTCAAGAAGTGTTTGAAATAACCCAGCCAGATATTGTAGAGGAAACTATTATAGAACCCTCTTGCAATGGTATGGCCAATGGAAGTATAAGCGTTTTAGTTAACAAGGGTAACGGAACTTTTACGTATAATTGGAATACTGGACAAACTACAAGTACTATTGAAAATCTTGCTGCTGGTTCTTATATCGTAACTATAAGTGGCTTTGGCAATGGCCCTATAACCCGTACTTATACCCTTGAAGACCCTGTATTATTAGAAGTTAACTTAGGAGAAGATAGAGTTCTTTGTTTAGATCAAGAATTAACATTAGATGCCACTGTTGAAGATAATACGGCAACCTATTCTTGGATTTCAGATAATGGTTTCACAAGTAATCTTCCAAGTATTTCTCCAAAACAAACAGGCAATTATACTGTAACTATTACAACAGAAAATGGCTGCAGTGCAGAAGGAAATATTTATGTAGATATTACATCTGATGAAATTAATGCAGAACTTGCTGTTTCTAGCCAAGCATTTACTAACGAAAATATTATTGCTGTTGACATTAGTTATCCTTTACCCGAAGCTATAGAATGGAAACTACCGCTAGGTGCAGAAATAATAACACAAAATTCTGATGAAGTTGAGTTTTCTTTTAATCAACCAGGAACCTATGATATTGGTATTATTACAAAAAGAGGAAACTGTATAGCCGAAAAAGTTAAAACCATAATTATTGCAGAAAAAGATGGTGTAATAGTAGAAGACTTCTCTAAAAACGAACAAAAAATTATTGAGGAATTTATAGTATTTCCAAACCCAACTAACGGAGAATTTACTGCAGAGGTAAACCTAACCGAACAAGGAAGTATTAGTATAAAAGTTTTTAGCTTTGCTAATAATCAACTTATAGCACAAGAAAGAGATAGAGGAAAATCATCATATAAAATTCCATTTAATTTATCAGGAGTTCCTACTGGTATTTATGCCGTTTTACTAGAAACACCATATGGAAGTACTTTACGAAAAATAATTATAGAATAACTTATTTTAATAAATATTGGTTTATATAATTTATATATAAACCAATATTTAAAATTCACTTTTTTATTTCTTAATAATTAATCTACTACAAAAATAACTTTTCTAGTTTTATCTTTAGGCTTTAAAGTATTTACTTTAGATGCTATTAATTTAGAATATGCTAATTGATTAGCCGCAATCTGCTTTAAATCATCAGATAAAGGTTCTAAATTTTTTTTAGGTTCTATTTTTTTTAAACTTTTACTTTTTTTAGAGTCTTTAAAAAAAGAAATACCTAATTCTGCCAATATTCTATCTAAACTACTTGGCGTATGTTTTTTAATAACTCTTAACTCTTGCTTGGAAGTACTTTTAAACTTCTTTTTAAATAAGATATAAAACATAAGTAATAAAATTTGGGTTACCTATACAAAACGCTAAATCTTATTTAATAGTGTAAAAACAACAATAAAATAAAGAATTTTCCTACATTATTAATATTTGTCATTACAATAAATAATAATTTAATTTTAGTGGTAATATTTTGAGAATATTGTGGTTATCTATATATTTCAATCCTATTTATATAGAAAAAGTTATATGAAATGGTATGTATTATATGTACAATCTAAAAAAGAAAAAAAAATAGCAGAAATCTTGCGCCAAATGCAAGTAGAAGTATACTGCCCACTTATTAAAGAAGTTAAACAATGGAGTGATAGAAAGAAAACCATACAAAGCCCATTATTTAAATCTTATGTTTTTGTAAGACTTACAGACAAAGAACGATCTAAAGTTTATACTGTAGCTGGAGTAGTGCGCTATTTATTTTGGTTAGGGCAACCTGCTGTAGTAAGAGATAAAGAAATAGAAACTATAAAAAATTGGTTGGAAGATGATTCAGTGGAAGAAATTACCCTTTGTAAATATAACCCAGGAGATAAAGTTCTAATTAAAAATGGAATTCTAAAAAACCAAAATGCGATAATACAAAAAGTAGGCAAAAAAAGAATGCGATTAGCTATTCCAGGGTTAGGTATTATGCTAAATGCAAAGATTAAAGATATTATGTAACTAATTATATTTTAACAATTCAACGGCATTTTTTGTAATACATCTAGCTAGATATTAATAGTAAAAAAAACCTCTTAAATATATCTTAAATTGTACACCCACATACATATAATATTTTCACAAATACTTGTTATTCATTATTAATTTGATAAAACTCACAAGTCTTTTAAGATAAACCTTGTAGCATAAGAATGACGTATTTAAGTTTACACTTTAATTTTAGTGTTTTTATTTCCTACAAAAAATTAAAAAAACAAAATATAGCTGTTAGTATTTAGCTATAATTAATAAACAAACCGTAACCAAAAAATGTGGCTTACGGCGCGGAGCGGTAAAAAAAACTTAACTATAAAATTAAATTTTATTTCTACTAACGTAACATATTTCATCATAACATAAGTATCGAGCAAACAAAATCACACACAAAGTTCGATAACATAACCTCTAATTTAATCATAATATGAAAGTAGCATTTATCACAGGAGTAACCGGACAAGATGGCGCTTACTTAAGTGAATTTTTATTAAAAAAAGGATACCAAGTACATGGGCTAAAAAGAAGATCTTCTATCTTTAATACCGATAGAATTGATCATTTATACCAAGATCCTCATATTGAAAATAGAAACTTTATTTTACACTATGGTGATATGACGGATAGTACTAACCTTATTAGGTTAATACAAGAAATTCAGCCAGATGAAATTTACAACTTGGCAGCAATGAGCCATGTACATGTATCTTTTGAAGTGCCAGAATATACAGGTAATGCAGATGGTTTAGGTACTCTTAGAATCTTAGACGCGGTTCGTTTATTAGGTTTAGAAAAGAAAACACGTATTTACCAAGCATCCACTTCAGAGTTATACGGTAAAGTACAAGAAGTTCCACAAAGTGAAACTACTCCATTTTACCCTCGTAGCCCATATGCAGTTGCTAAAATGTATGCATACTGGATTACTGTAAACTATAGAGAAGCTTATGGTATGTATGCTTGTAATGGTATCTTATTTAATCATGAATCGCCTATTAGAGGAGAAACTTTTGTAACTCGTAAAATTACAAGAGCTACTTCTAGAATTGCATTAGGGTTACAAGATAAAATATACCTAGGAAATTTAGATGCACAAAGAGATTGGGGACATGCTAAAGATTATGTTCGTATGATGTGGATGATTTTACAAGCTGATGAAGCTGAAGATTGGGTAATTGCTACTGGAAAAACTACACCTGTTAGAGATTTTGTACGTATGGCTTTTGCAGAAGTAGGTATCGAATTAGAATTTAAAGGAGAAGGCGTTAACGAAAAAGGCTATATTAAAGCTTGTAACAACCCTGAATATCAATTAGAAATAGGTAAAGAAGTTTTAGCTGTAGACCCTAAATACTTTAGACCAACTGAGGTTGACTTATTAATTGGTGATGCTTCTAAAGCTAACAATAAATTAGGATGGATTCCAGAATTTGAACTTAAAGATCTTGTAAAAGATATGATGCAAAGTGATGTAACCCTAATGAAAAAAGACCAGTATTTAAAAAATGGTGGATATACTACTTTTAATTACTTTGAATAATTCTAAATATTAAAAAAAGCACCAATATTTAATACTTAAATATTGGTGCAAATTAAAGATTCAATCTTATATAAAAGAGTGTATATGAAGAAAGATGCAAAAATTTATATCGCTGGCCATAGAGGCTTAGTTGGTAGTGCAATTTTAAAAAATTTAGAAGCAAGAGGATATTCTAATTTTATTACTCGTACACATAAAGAACTAGACCTTACAAACAGTACTGCAGTTCAAGAATTTTTTGCTAAAGAAAAACCAGAATATGTGTTTTTAGCAGCTGCCAAAGTTGGTGGAATAGTAGCTAACAATACCTATAGAGCAGATTTTATTTACGCTAACTTAATGATTCAGAATAACGTAATTCATGAAAGTTATGTACATGGGGTTAAAAAACTCATGTTTTTAGGTAGTACTTGTATTTACCCAAAAACTTGCCCGCAACCTATGAAAGAAGAGTATCTATTAACTGATACTTTAGAATATACTAATGAGCCATATGCAATAGCTAAAATTGCTGGTATTAAAATGTGTGAAAGTTACAATTTACAATATGATAGTAACTTTATTTCTGTAATGCCAACCAACTTGTATGGCCCTAATGATAATTTTGATTTAGAAAAGTCACATGTATTACCTGCACTTATTAGAAAAATGCATTTAGGTAAAGCATTAGAAAATCAAGATTGGGACACCATAAGAAAAGACCTTAACAAACTACCAATTGAAGGGTTTAATGGTTCTGCAATAGATGAAGACATATATTCTATATTAGATAAATACGGCATTCAGAAAAAAGGAGATACCGTACATCTAGAAATTTGGGGAAGTGGAAAACCAATGCGAGAATTTTTATGGTCTGAAGACATGGCTGATGCTTGCGTTTTTTTAATGGAAGAACGAGAGTTTAAAGATTGTTATGATACCGAATCTAAAGAAATTAGAAACACCCATATTAATATTGGAACTGGTATTGATATTTCTATTAAAGATTTAGCAGAACTTATTAAAAAATCTATTGGATTTAATGGAGAGTTATATTTTAATTCTGATAAACCTGATGGAACTATGAAAAAACTTACAGACCCTTCTAAATTACACGGTCTTGGGTGGAAACATAAAATAGAATTAAAAGAAGGTGTTGAAAAAGTATATGATTGGTACCTTAAACAATCTTAAAATACTAAGTATATTTTAAGTTAGTATAAGCAAAAATTAATACAATAATTTACCAAAAGGTAACTGGTGTTTAGATTAAAAAACTAAACACCAATTTCATTTAAATATGCAACAAGCAAAAAGAGTAGCTACAAATACTGGTTTTTTATATGCCCGTATGGCTATTACAGTTTTTATTTCACTATACTCAACACGTTTAGTGCTAGCTGCATTAGGAGCTACAGATTTTGGTATTTTTAATGTTGTTGCCGGTGCAATTGCTATGCTAACATTTTTAAATGCAGCAATGACCTCAGCAACACAGCGTTTTATGTCTTATGCAGAAGGTAAAGGCGATTTTAATGCTCAGGTAGGTATATTTAATGTGAGTATACTTTTACATTTAGTAATAGGTTTTGCGGTAGTTTTATTACTTGAAGTATCTGCCATATACTTATTTAATGGTGTTTTAGAAATACCCGATAACAGAATGTATGCTGCAAAAGTTATTTTTCATTGCATGGTGGCAAGCACCTTTTTTAAAATAATTTCTGTCCCTTATGATGCCGTAATTAATGCGCATGAAAACATGCTTCTGGTTGCAATTTTAAGTATTATTGAAGCTCTTATAAAATTTGGTATTGCAATATATATTACCTATACTACTTTTGATACACTAATTATATATGGTTTTTTAATGGCAGCAATGGCTGTACTATTATTAATTATTAGACGTATTTATTGCCATAAAAAATATAAAGAAGTTCAAATAAATATTAAAAAGCATTACGACAAAAAACTATTTAATGAAATGGGTAGTTTTGCAGGTTGGTCTTTTTTAGGATCTTCTAGTAGCATATTAGCTAATTATGGACAAGGTATTGTTTTAAACATGTTTTTTGGACCACGTGTAAATGCTTCACAAGGTATAGCAAACCAAATTAGTGGGCAATTAGGCTCTTTTTCTACAACTATGCTTAGCGCGTTAAACCCTGCAATTGCAAAAAATGAAGGAGCCGGCAATAGAAGTTCTATGCTTAAAATGACTGCTATGGGGAGTAAAGTGTCCTTTTTTTTACTAACCATTATGTGCATTGCTGTACTACTAGAAATGCCATATATTTTAGGGCTATGGTTAAAAGATGTACCCGGCTATGCGGTTATTTTTTGTAGATTATTAATTATAAGAAATTTAATAGAACAGATTACAATACCAATTTCAACCTCAATTAGAGCTGTAGGAAACATTAGAGGTTTTCAAATATCCAGTGCAATTTTAAATACTTTTCCTTTATTAGTAGCATACATTCTTTTTTCAAAAGGCTACCCTCCTTATATGATGTACTATGTATTTATTGGCTATGCTTTAATAAATATGGTAATTATTTTATGGTACGCAAAAAAACATACAGGTCTTAACATACCTAACTTTTCTAAAAATGTTATATTAAGATGTTTGTGTACTTTTAGTGGCGCTTTAATTATAAGCTATTTGCCACTTCAATTTCTTGAAGAAAGTTTTTTACGCCTAATAATTATACTAATACTTAGTGTTATAATAACTCTATTTTTATTTAATTATGTGGGCTTTAATAAAGAAGAACGCATCTGGATTAAAAATTTGGCAAAATCTTTTTACTCAAAATTTAAACCTAATATTAAATGATTTCAATTGTAATACCTTTATATAATAAAGCACATACTATTAAAAGAACATTAGGTTCTGTATTAGCCCAAACTTTTGAAAATTTTGAGGTTGTCATAATTGACGATGGAAGTACAGACAACGGTATAGATGTAATAGAACAATTTACCTCTGATGAACGAGTAAAAATAATTCGTCAAAATAACCAAGGAGTAAGTGTTGCTCGTAATGAAGGTGTGAAAAACTCTAAATTTGACTATGTAGCATTTTTAGATGGAGATGATGAATGGTTGCCAGAATATTTAGAGCATATGCATAAAGCCATAGAAAAATACCCTGATGCTGGCTTTATTTGTGGTGCAGGTAAAGTAACTTCTGGAGGTAAAGAATATATAAGGCTTGCAGAAAAATATAAAGAACAAATTACCTTAATAGACTTTTTTGAAAACCCTCATGTTTTTGTTCATACTAGTGCAACAATAGTTTCAAAAAAAATATTTAATAAAACTTACGGCTTTCCTCCAGGAATGAAACGTAATCAAGATTACGCATTATTTTTTGCTGTAGCTTTATTAACAGAAACAGTATATTGTGGTTTTCCACTAAGTATTTACGTTGGTGATGTTGAAGGGCAAGCAACAACAAAACCATTTGAAGAGGTAATGCAACATGTTATAAAAAGATATAATTTAGTTTATGAAACTTGGTTAAAACAAGGAAAGAAAAATAAAAACTTTATTGTCTTTATGAAATATGAATTAAGGCATACTTTTTTATTCCTTATCAACCAAAATAAATACGACGTTCTTACTAAATTTACTTTAGGACTAGACAAAGGAATAATGAACCAATTTTCCAGTATAGAAAAACATTCTATTAAAAACAAAGGGTTAAAAAGCGTAGCTAAAGGTATTATTTATATATCAAAAATAAGATGGCGATTAAGAGGCTTTCCAAGACTCCAATACTAATAAATTTATCTTAAAATGATCTTTATTACCAATACATACGTAAACATTTGTATACCTACTAAAACCAGCATCTAAATAAATGAAAACTATTCTTAAAATATTAAAAAAAACCCATCGTGTTTTTTTTCCAGAAGCCCATCAAGAAGGAAGAAACTGGAAAATGTTCTCTAACAAGGAATATTCTAATCAATTAGTTTATGATATGTTGATGGATGATGCTCCTTGTATGATAGCCCGCTATGGTTCTACAGAACTAGCTACACTAACAAATTATATTGGTATTAAAAAAAATAACAAAAGTAAAAAGGCATTTATTACAGGACAAAGTCTTAAATGGTGGTGGGAACCATCTATCCTAAATCAAATGCAAATATGGAGTGGCTTTTTTCCTCCAACTAAAGAAAAAATTACAGAATTTTGCGAGCTAATTTTAGAGGAAACACCACAAGTAGATATTTTGTGCTCTTGGTTATTAGATGAAAAATATGTTTCGCAAGGTTTAGTAAATGCAAAACGTATTGTATTAGAAGATTTAGAACCTTTTTTTACTAAAAACCCATGGACAAGAGCTTTAAAAGGAAAAAAAGTATTAGTAGTGCACCCTTTTGCAGAAACAATTACTAAGCAATACGCTAAAAAAGACCTTATTTTTGAGAATGGATTACTTCCAGATTTTGAGCTTAAAACAATAAAAGCAGTACAAAGTGTTGCAGGCGCCGAAACAGAATTTAACGATTGGTTTGAAGCCCTTAATCACATGAAATCGCAAATAGATGCAACAGACTACGATATTTGTATTATAGGTTGTGGTGCATATGGGTTTCCACTTGCTGCTCATGTAAAACGTAGTGGAAAAAAAGCCATACATATGGCAGGAGCAACCCAATTATTATTTGGAATAAAAGGAAAACGTTGGGAAGATTTTGTAGTATGGCCTTACATGAACTTATTTAATGAACATTGGATTAGACCAGGAGAGAACGAAAAACCTAAAAATGCAAATGCTGTAGAAGGTGCTTGTTATTGGTAAAAACTATACAAATGGAAAAATCTAAACTTATTAATAGACTTTTATGGATGCCCTTAGGCTTTATAAAAGGCATTCTTGAACTTTCAAATGATAAGGCAAGAGATTTTCAAAATACAAAGCGTTTTCCTAACTCTATATTTAGAAAAAATGTATGTATTTCTGAAGGTTCCTCAATTGGTAAAAATGTTCTATTACATGAAAATGTAACCGTTAACCATAGCTCTATTGGAGATTATAGCTACATAAATAATAATAGTCTAATACAAAACACAACAATAGGAAGCTACTGTTCTATTTCTCATGGGGTAAAAATGGGTTTAGGTGCACATCCTATTCATAAGTTTTCTACTTCTCCTATATTTTACAAAAAAAACAATGGGATGAAAGTAAAAGTAATAGAAAAAGATTCCGATTTTGTAGAATATAAACCTATAACCATAGGTAATGATGTTTGGATTGGAGCAAATGCGTTAATTATGGATGGGGTAACTATAGCAGATGGTGCTATAATTGCTGCAGGTTCTGTTGTTACTAAAAATATAGACGCTTATTCTATAGTTGGTGGTGTTCCTGCAAAGCATATAAAATACCGTTTTAATGAAAATAAAATTAAGCAGCTTTTAGAAACAAAATGGTGGTTAAAAGAACCCCAAGATGTATTAAAAATTAAAGAATCTCTAGAAAAAATCGTCAATTTAAGTAGTTAAAAAAGATACGTATGCAGTATACTATTTTAGAAAAAAACAAAATTAAAAAAGCTTTATTAATTAAAAAAAATACAACTGCTAGTAAAATGTGGGAAGTAAATTCCACTAAAGAAATTAAAAATTTTCTTTAAATTTTAAATACTGTATAAACTACTGATGTTAAAAAAAATATTAACTACACTATTATTTCTAATTACCCTACAGACTATTAATCCGTGGGCTATGATTCCATTAGGTAATACTTCCATTTGGTGGATAGTTAATACTGTAGTTCTCTTTTTTATTATTAAAGAAAGAAAAAAATATTTTAATGACCCCATTAAAAACTATTACATTTTATACGCCTATTTAGTTTGGAATATTATCTGTATAATTAGAGGTGCTTTTATTGCCGAAAATTATTGGGAATGGAAAAACCTTATAACCATGGGCTTTGTTTTACTACTACCTGTAAGTATTTATATTAGTACCAATAGAGTAATAGTACAAACCATATTTAATCAATATATAAGATTTATACTACCTGCATTCTTCATTTTTGCAATTGTAATAAGTAAAGTTGCTTATGGTATTTATCTTATTCCAATAAGTTTTATCCTTTTATTTTTTCCATTACTCACAAAAAAATGGAAAATAGGAATACTAATTTTATCTGCTATAGCTGTTACTTCTAGTTTCGCAGCACGTAGTAATGTTATTAAGTTTGTAGTTCCACTTATGCTAACATCTTTATATTACTTAAGGCCATTTGTTGGAAAAAATATTCTTGGCTTAGGGCGGGTTTTGTTATTAGGGCTACCTATAATCTTATTTGGCCTAGGAATAACAGGTGTATTTAATGTATTTAAAATAAGTGATTATGTAAAGGGAGATTATAAAACTTATAATAGCGGTATAGGTAAACAAGAAGATTTAACTGCAGATACCCGTACTGGTTTATATGTAGAAGTATTAGCCTCTGCAATTACTAATAATTATGTTTGGTTTGGCAGAACACCTGCCCGTGGAAACGACTCTATATTATTTGGAGCAGAAATTGAAGCCCAAACTGGTACCGGTAAGTTTGAACGCTATGTTAATGAAGTTTCTGTTTTAAATGTTTTTACATGGACAGGATTAATAGGTGTCTTTTTATACTTCTTATTATTTTTAAAAGCCACATATTTAGCGTTATACAAATCTAAAAGCTGGTATATGAAAATATTAGCCGTGTATTTAAGTTTCCGTTGGACATACGCTTGGGTTGAAGACTTTAGTCGTTTTGACCTTTCTTACATTTTCTTATGGTTAATTATAGGAATGTGCTATTCATCTTCGTTCAGAAACATGACAGATGGTGAATTTAAATATTGGATAAGAGGTGTTTTTGATATACGTTATAGAAAAGCCACCCTAAAAAGAGTTAAAGTTATTAAACAATAATTTATATATGTATAATATTGCAGTATTACTTACTTGCTTTAATAGAGTAAATAAGACTTTAGCATGTCTAGAAAATTTATATGCCACTATACCCGCAAATGTAAAACTTGAGATTTTTTTAGTAGATGATGGGTCTACTGATGGAACTGGAGAAATTGTAAGTAAAAAGTATCCTAAAGTAAATGTTATTCAAGGAACAGGAAGTTTGTATTGGAACAGAGGTATGCACTTAGCTTGGGAAACAGCTGCAAAATCATCTGATTTCGATTATTTTGTTTTACTAAATGATGATACTTTTTTATACCCTAACGCTTTAGAAGAAATATTAGATTGCGCTATATCCGAAGATAACAATGTTGTTGTATGCGCCGCTTTTTGTAGCGAAAAAACAGGAGAATTCACTTATGGTGGTGAAGACAAAAAAGACAATCCTGTTATACCTAACGGAGAAATACAAACGTGTCAAAATATTAATGGAAACTGCCTTTTAGTTCCTAAAAAAGTATTTAATAGCGTAGGAAATTTAGATCCTATTTTTCCGCATGCAATTGGCGATTATGATTATGGGCAAAGAGCCATGAAAAAAGGCTTTACGCTTATTACAACTAAACGTTATTTAGGCACATGTGAAAGTAATGAGTTTTTACCTAAATGGTGTTATAGTAGTGTTCCGCTTAAAGAAAGGGTAAAATCTTTATATTCTCCACTAGGTAATAGCCACCCTAAATACTATTTTATATACGCAAAAAGACATTTTGGACTTGGTTTAGCTCTAAAACACATGTTTTCTATTCATTTAAGACTTTTAATACCTAACCTATGGAAACAATAAAAGACTCTATCTTTCAAATAGATGATTCTAAAGTAAAAGAAACTTATGCTAACCATGATAATTATAAAGTAAAATTTCATGAGGGCGAAAATGTACAAAAAGATTTATGTGTATTATACTTTTGTAGTAATGAGTTATATTACCCAAATACATCAAAAGCATTTGAAACCAGTATTTTAATAAAAGACAAATTTGAGTGGCAACGTAACTTTTTAAGAATTGCACATAAACATATATTTATTCGTGATATTCAAAAACAATGGTATATAGAAGGTATTAGTAAAACAAATAATACTCCAGAAAAACTTTTTAAACTATTACAAGAACTTACAAAAGGGTTTAGAGTATATGCAATTGGTAGTTCTGCAGGAGGTTTTGCCGCTATGCAATATGGTAGTTTGCTTAAAGCAGAAAAAGTATATGCCTTTAATGCACAATTAAATTTAAATTTAATTGTAAAAACTACAAATGCAATTACCAACCCTTTGCTATTTAAATATGATAATACGGAACGTTCTAAATATTTTTATATTGATAATTTTATAGTTCCAGAAACAGATTACTTTTATTTTCAGTCTAGTAAATCACCTTTTGATGTAAGCCAATATGGCGGTTTTAACAAAAAAAATGAAATTTTAAGAATCCCTTTTAAAACATCAAATCATGGGTTTCCTTTCTTAAGGTATAATTTAATTCATGTATTAAATTTAGATAAAAAAGAACTAATAAAACTTTCAAAAAAAGAATACCACCCATTTCTATTTTCTGTAAGTATAGATGGTTGGTTTAAAACTATAAAAAATGTTAGTTCAGCAGTTATAAATAAATTAAAAAAGAAAATGATAGAAAAGAAAGCCAGAGGCTAATTAACATCATTTTAAAAAAAATGGACTCAAAAAAAGAAGTTCATATTTAAACTATTAAAGATGCTTTTTTTTAAAACAAATATTAAATAAAACAGTTATACATATACCTAAATGTATTTCAGAATATATGAGTTTAAAAAAATTAAAATTCAGAAGACAATTTTTATTGTCTCCAAGAAAATGTCCAGATTTGGACAACTGGAGTCATAAAAAATTAGGTGCGCATAATCTTTATGTACATCCTGATTGTATACAAACATATTTTAATAATACTAATAAAAAAGGGGTTTTATTAGGGCATGTATTAAACCCTAGAAAACCAGAACAAAGCAACACACATATTCTTGAGACTTTAGTTAAGCAACCCGATGAAGATAGTATAGCTAAAGTATTATATAACCTAGTTGGAAGGTTTGTTTTAATAATTGAAGAAAAAGATGAGTTTACTTTTTTTAATGATGCCTGCGGGTTAAAATCTTTTTTTTACACCAAACAAAAAGATGAATTTCATGTAGCATCACAACCGTTGTTATTAAAACTAGTTACAGAAAATTTAATTACAAAAGGAAAAAGATATAACAGTTATCATAATTCTGACTATGTAAAAACAAATAATGAAAATTGGTTTCCTAGCGGTACTTCTTTATATCCAGAAGTTTACCACTTAGTAGCTAACCATTATTTAAAAAGCAGTACGCAAAAACAAACAAGATATTGGCCTGTTAAAAAACTAGAAATTGGTGATTATGAAGAAGCAAAACAAAAATTTTCTGAACTTTTAAAAATCACTCTAGAAACAGCAAGTAAAAAATATAATTTAGGCTTAGGATTAACAAGTGGTTTTGATAGTAGAATTTTATTAAGCGCAAGTAAAAATGTAGCATCTGAAATGCTTTTTTACACCTTACAATATCGCGAATTAGATAAAGAATCTAACGATGTTAGAATTCCACTATCATTATCTAATAAATTAAACATAAATCATAAACTAATGGATTGTAAAATACCCATTAGCAATGAGTTTAAAGAAATATATTTAGAAAATTCAGATATGGCTCATCTTAATGATTGGGGACATATTGCTTACGGAATTTTTGAAAACATGCAAGATGGTATAATGTCTGTTAAAGGTAGTTGCTCAGAAACAGGAAGATGTTTTTTCTATAAAAATGGAGTACACCCTAACTTAAAATCTAGTACCGAGATTATGGATATTAATCCTAAATGGAAACAAATTCCATTTATAAAAGAACAAATTTCTAAATGGTTTAACGAGGTTAAAAATACAGAAAACAATAAAGGATATAATATTTTAGATCTATTCCACTGGGAAGTAAGTACAGGTAGCTGGCAAACTCAAAGCCAATTAGAATGGGATATTGTTCATGATACTTTTACCCCTTTTAATAATCGTGAGTTGTTAGATATTATGCTTCATATTGATACTAAATATAGATCCATGCCAGATTTTACTTTATACAAAGAAACAATGAAGATATTATGGCCAGAAGTATTGTTAGAACCTATAAACCCCGAAACAACTAAAATAAAATATAAGTATAAACTTAAAGGTCTACTTGCAAAATTAGGTTTTGAAAAGTACAATAGATAAATTTAAACTATGCTTTTAAAAAATTAGGAACGCTTACTATATATAAATTATGAAACCAGCACCAATACTTTTATTCACCTATAAAAGATTAGAGGCATTAAAAAATACCATTACTGCGCTAAAAAAAAATGAACTCGCTTCTGATTCAGATTTATTTATCTTTTCTGATGGTCCAAAACAACCAAAAGACAAACAAATTATTGATGAAATTAGAGTGTTTTTAAATACCATTAGTGGTTTTAAATCTGTTACAATTAGTGCCTCTCCAACAAATAAAGGATTAGCCAACTCAATTATTGCAGGTGTAACAAAAGTTCTGGAGCAATCCGAAAATGTAATTGTACTTGAAGACGATTTGCTAACTACGCCTAACTTCTTAACTTATATGAATAAGGCATTAAACAATTACTCTAACGAAGAAAAAGTGTTTTCTATTTCTGGGTATTCATTTAACCTTCGAGATAAAGAACAAAATCCAAATATTACATATTTCTTAAACAGAGGTTGGTCTTGGGGTTGGGCAACATGGAAAAACCGATGGGAAAAGGTAGATTGGGAAGTTAATTCCTATAAAGAATTTGCTAAAAATAAAAAAGAAAGGAAAGAATTTGCAAAAGGTGGTTCAGATTTAAATGCAATGCTAGACAAGCAAATGACCGGAAAATTAGATTCGTGGGCTATTCGTTGGTTTTACCATCAATTTAAAAATGAAGGATTAACTTTATACCCATTAGGATCTAAAATTTACAATGATGGTTTTGATGAATTTGCCACACATACAAATGGATCCGAAAAAAGATATATTCCATATTTAGATAAAGAACACTCCATGGATTTTGATTTTCCAAAAAAAATTGAAATAACACAAGAGTATCAAAAAAGATTTCAATCTAAAATGGGAATTTTTGCAAGAATTAGGTCTAAAATAGAAACGCTTCTTAAATGAGAACTAAAATTAAAAATGTTATCCGGAGATTACGATTCTACTATCTTAAAAATATAAGGTGGAAAAATTATACGATTGGAACAAACTTTTATGCAGGTATGCGGGTAAATTTCTGGGCTAAAAACTCATTAGTAATTGGCAAAAATTTTTATATCGGAAGAGACTCTCAAATAGAAACCGATTGTTTAATAGGTGATAATGTAATTTTCGGAAATAAAGTTGCCATTGTAGGTAAATACGATCACCATTATCAACAATTAGGAGTTCCAATAAGAATGGCTTCAAGAATTAGAGATGAAGATTATAATTGGAAAGGTTTAGATTCTAAAACTATTATAGAAGATGATGTTTGGATTGGTTATGGCGCTATTATTATGAGCGGGGTAACTATTAAAAAAGGTTCTATAATTGCTGCTGGATCTGTTGTAACTAAAGATACTGAGCCTTACAGTATTTTTGGAGGTAACCCAGCAAAAAAAATAACAAATCGTTTTTCTTCAGAAGAAGATTTAAAAAATCATATTAAGTTAGAAAAAGATTTTTTATCAAAAAACAATTCATATGTCGGAGTAAAAGGAACTCCTGTCCAAAAATAAAATAATACCAAAGGTTAAAAGTAAATTATTTATATATTTATTTTTAATCTCATAAAGAGTGAAGTTAATGAGTACATTTTCAACCACATCATGTTTAGGATATCAGGTGTTTTCCGATACATTAAACAATTTGCCAAAAGATAAAAACACAGTAATTAATACTATAAATCAATATTCTTACTGTATGGCTGAAAAAGATGAGAATTTTAAAAAAGCTCTTCAGAATTCAGATGTACTTTTGCCAGACGGTGTAGGTATTACTATAGCTTCTAAGTTTTTATACGGGAAAAAAATAAAAAAAATTGCAGGAGCAGATTTACATGCGCATTTTATGACTTTTCTAAACAAAACAGGTGGATCATGTTTTTATTTAGGTGCTTCAAATGAAACTCTAGAAAAGATAAAAATTAAAATGCAAAAAGAGTTTCCAAATATAAAAGTAGGTGCATATTCTCCTCCTTTTAAAAAAACTTTTTCTAGTGTAGATAACGAACAGATGATTAATGAGGTGAACAACTTTAGTCCAGACGTTCTCTTTGTAGGAATGACTGCTCCTAAACAAGAAAAGTGGAGTTTTGCCCATAAAAATTTATTAAAAACTAATTATATATGCGCAATAGGAGCCGTTTTTGACTTTTATGCAGGAACAGTATCTAGGCCAAGTAAATTCTGGCAAAACTTAGGGTTAGAATGGTTAGGAAGATTTTTTAAAGAACCCAAAAGAATGTGGACACGTTATGTAACCAACGGCTTTGCATATTTAGGTTACTTACTGAAAGAAAAAGCTAGAAATTAATAACAAATAATTAGAAAAAAAAAATTAATCTTTTGTTTAAAAACATAAAGCAAATGTTTTTTTATAGTACCAAAGGTTATAAATAAATTATTAATGAAAAAGTCATATTTTGTAATACCTCTTTCGTTTGTATTTCATATTGTTTCCCTAAACCTTATACTTTATTTATTAGTATCAGAAGTATACAATCACGGATATAGTATTTTGTACTATAATTTTTCTTGGTTAATAATCACTTATAGTATAGATTTTTATATTACTGCAAGAAGAGATGGTTTTGGAACAAATCTAAAAAACTTTATAAATCTATTTATTTTATTTGGGTTAGTTTACTTTACCTCATTTACTTTTTTAGGTGAACACCCATACCCGTTACCATATTTAATACTAGTTTATCTGTTAATTTGCTTAATGTTAACCCTATATAGAATATTATTCTATTGGGCTCGTAACCTATACAGAGCTAATGGTTATAGCAAAGGTGTTAGAGTAGCTGTAATTGGAAGAGATAAAAATTTAAAAAAACTAAGACATATTTTTGACACTCCTGAATATGGATACCGATATATGGGATATTTTGATAATACCCCTTCTAAAAGTAAAACCTATTTAGGTACTATTGAAGACTCTTATAACTATATATTCGAAAATAATGTAGAAGAGGCTTATTGTATGGCCTCTAGGCTAAGCAAAAGCGAAATTAAAGCGTTAATAAAAATAGGAGATAATAGTTTAAAAAGGGTGAAAATTGTACCTGATAATAAAGAACTTTTTTCTAGAGCTATGTCTATTGAGTTATATGGAGAAGTACCCGTATTAAATTTAAGAGCATCACCTTTAGAATTAGAGTATGCCAATATTGTAAAACGTATTTTTGATATTGTTTTTTCTAGCCTAGTTATTATATTTTTACTTTCATGGTTAATACCTATTATTTATATTTTAATGAAGTTTGACTCTAAAGGGCCATTGTTTTTTACACAAAATCGCCATGGTGTAAATAGAAAAACATTTGCTTGTTATAAATTTAGATCCATGACTAATAACAAAAATAGTGATACTCAAATGGCAACTAAAAATGACATGAGAGTAACAAAATTAGGACGTATCTTACGTAAAACTAGTATTGATGAATTACCACAATTTTTTAATGTTTTAAAAGGAGACATGAGTGTTGTAGGCCCTAGACCTCATATGCAACTACATACAGAACAATTTGAAAAATCAGTTGATAAGTATTTAGTTCGTCATTTTTTAAAACCTGGAATAACTGGTCTTGCACAAATTAAAGGATATAGAGGAGAAATAGTAGAAAATTCCGATATCGTAAATCGTGTTCGATATGATATTTTTTACATGGAAAAATGGTCTATACAATTAGACTTAAGAATTATTTATTACACCGTAGTTAATGCGATACGAGGTGAAGAACGTGCATATTAACTAAACCATAACACTATTAAAATACCATTAATAAACTAACTTACTTCACTATATGGAAAAAGAACAATATAGATATTTATCTGTTTCAGAAGAAGAAAACAATATAAGTATTAGAAAAATTTTAATTAAATACCTACGTCATTGGCCTTGGTTTTTACTATTTCTTTCCTTAACAATAGGAGCAGCAATAGCCTATTTAAAATTAGGTCCTAAAACCTACCAAACAGTTTCTAGTATTATTATTAATGATGAAAATGGAAACTCTTCTAGCTCTCCTGGAAATTTAGATATAGATTTTTTAAGTGGCTTAAAAACTAATAGTATTGCAAATGAACTAGGCCTTTTAAATTCTAATAGGTTAATGTTTAATACAGCTAAAGCCCTAAACTTAAATGTGAAGTATTTAGACGATTCTGAATTTTTTATGAAAGAATTGTATGATCAGAGCCCTATAAAGATTGAACTATTAAGGTTCGATGATAAATTGTTAGAAAAAGCTATAACAAATAAAAATAACACGTACAGAATTAATAAAATAGGAGAAGAAGATTTAGAGCTTATTAACGAATATACTAAGGCTTCTAAACAATTAAAATACGAAACCCCTATAGAGTTAAGCTTTGCAGATTTTACTATTGTTCCTAATACTGAAGACAGTTTATTTTCTGGCGATTGGAAAAGTGTTTTAATAACTTTTATCCCAATAAAAAAAGTTGCAGAAACCTATACTAAAAATTTAAGCGTAAATGTTGTTGATGACAAGTCAACCTTATTAGAGCTTAGCCTAAAAGATAGGGTTTCAAAAAAATCTGAAGATATATTAAATCAGTTAGTATATGAATATAATAAAGAAGCCATTGAGGATAAAAACTTAATTGCAAAAAATACCGCCTACTTTATAGATCAAAGACTTCAAATTATTAATAAAGAGTTAGATTCTGTAGAATCCGGTAAAGAAACTTTTAAAGAACAAAATAGACTTACAGATATTGGAGCAGAATCATCTATTTTAATACAAAACGTAAGTGAGTTTAATAAAGAACAGCAACAACTACAAACACAATTAGAACTAACACAATCTATATTAAAATATGCTGATAATGATGGCTACAACCTATTCCCTTCTAACCTAGGTCTTGAAGAGTCTTCCTCCAATCAGTTAATTCAAGAATATAATGCTTTAGTTATAGAGCGTAACCGTATGGCGGCTAGTTCAACAGAGCAAAACCCAGTTGTTCAAAATTTATCTACACAAATAAATCAATTAAAAGAAAATTTAAAATATAACTTAGAAGGTACTCGTAATAATTTAAATATAGCAAAAGACAACCTACAAAGAAAATCTGGTTCTTTAGGTTTTCAAATGTCTCAAATACCTGGGCAAGAAAGACAAGTAAGAGGTATTGAAAGGCAGCAAGGAATAAAAGAAGCATTGTACCTATATTTACTTCAAAAAAGAGAAGAAAACACTCTAGCATTATCTGTTTCTGCCCCTAAAGCAAAGATTGTTGATGAAGCTTATAGTACAAGTTATAGTATTTCACCAAGTCCAAAAATTATTTTAGGTGGTGCATTATTATTAGGTTTATTAATACCAATAACTTTTATAAAGGGAAGAGAGCTATTAAATAATAAAATAGAAAGTAGAGAAGATGTTGAAAAATTATCTAAACAAATTCCAATTATAGGAGAGTTACCTAAACTAGCCAAGAAAGATAAAGAGTTTATAGAGAAAAATGATAGGTCTGTATTAGCAGAATCCTTTAGAATAGTCTCTGCAAATTTACAATTTACAATGGCTAATAATGACTTTCATAATAAAGGAAAAACAATTTTTGTAACCTCTACTACCAAAGGAGAAGGAAAAACGTTTGTAGCCGTTAATTTGGCTATTACCTTAGCCCTTTCTGGTAAGAAAGTTATATTATTAGGTGGAGATTTACGAAATCCTCAACTACACCGTTTTGACAAAAATTTAAATAAAGTATTAGGAATTAGTGATTATTTAGCAAATAGAAACTTAGAACTTTCTGAATTATATCAAAATACAAGCTTAAATAAAACGCTAAAAATATTACCTTCTGGCTCTATACCACCAAACCCTGCAGAATTATATCAAATGAACAGATTAGGGGTTATGTTTGGCCAATTAGAAGAAGAATTTGATTATGTAATAGTAGATACAGCTCCTTCTTTATTAGTTGCAGATACGTTTTTAATTAATAAATATGCGTTAGTTACTTTATATGTAGTACGTTCTGAAGTAACTAAAAAAGAATCTTTAGAGTTTGTAAATGATGCTGAAAAAAGCGGCAAGCTAAAAAACATAAGTCTTGTTATTAATGATTTAAAATTAAATAAGTTTTCATACGGAAATAAATACGGATACTCCTATGGAGATTAAATAAGGTAGCTTAGCTATTTAAAACCTTTAAGCGCTATACTTTAACTAGTATAGCGCTTTTTATATACGGTTATAGTATTATAAAATTACATAGCTAAAAAAAATATAAAAGCACTTATTTAAAATGTGAAGTATAAAATTAGACAAACAAAAAAGAGCCCTACTATATAAGCATGGCTCTTTTTTATTTTTGAAAATCTTATAATTTAATCTGCAAGAACAATTATTTTATTATTGTTCATTTCTATAGTTCCAGAATTAATCTTAAGAGTTAATACTTTATCGTCATCTATATGAGGAATAATTTCTCCATGAAGCTCATCAAAAACTAAATGAGACTGTGTATGGGTATGAATTTTAATAGTTCCAGATTTT
Source organism: uncultured Maribacter sp. (assembly GCA_947504045.1). Classification (GTDB taxonomy): domain Bacteria; phylum Bacteroidota; class Bacteroidia; order Flavobacteriales; family Flavobacteriaceae; genus Maribacter_B. The sequence continues at coordinate 1,135,807 of CANNFY010000001.1, read as the reverse complement.
AAAACAGACACTATAGATGCATGATTTTCCAATATTTGGAACTCTCCATTTATTCCTGGTAAAACTACAGAATCTACATCACTACTAAACAATGTTGCTTCTGGTGATACAATTTCTAAATACATATTTTTTAGTTATGAGTTAGTTATAAGTTATAAGTTATGAGTAGTTCTTTACTCATAACTTATAACTCTGAACTTTTATGCTTCAGCTAACATTTTTTCTCCTGCCTCTATAGCTTCTTCAATAGTACCTTTAAGGTTAAAAGCAGATTCTGGAAGGTGATCTAACTCTCCATCCATAATCATGTTAAACCCTTTAATAGTTTCTTTAATATCTACTAAAACACCTGGTATTCCTGTAAACTGCTCAGCTACGTGGAAAGGTTGTGATAAGAAACGTTGTACTCTTCTTGCTCTACCTACAGCAGATTTATCTTCTTCAGATAATTCTTCCATACCTAATATGGCAATAATATCTTGTAACTCTTTATAACGTTGTAATAACTCTTTTACACGTTGTGCACAACCATAGTGATCTTTTCCTAAAATTTCTGGAGATAAAATTCTTGATGTAGAATCTAATGGATCTACCGCTGGGTAAATACCTAGCTCCGCAATTTTACGAGATAATACTGTTGTTGCATCTAAGTGAGCAAAAGTTGTTGCTGGTGCTGGATCCGTTAAATCATCTGCAGGTACATAAACTGCCTGTACAGATGTAATAGAACCTCTTTTAGTAGATGTAATACGTTCTTGCATTGCACCCATTTCTGTTGCTAATGTTGGTTGGTAACCTACTGCAGATGGCATACGACCTAATAATGCCGAAACCTCAGAACCTGCTTGTGTAAAACGGAAAATGTTATCTACAAAGAAAAGTACATCTTTTCCTTGTCCTTCTCCTGCTCCATCACGGAAGTATTCTGCAATTGTTAAACCAGATAATGCAACACGTGCACGTGCTCCAGGTGGCTCATTCATTTGACCAAAAACAAAAGTTGCTTTTGAATCTTTCATAGCAGTTTTATCTACCTTAGATAAATCCCATCCACCATCTTCCATAGAATGTAAAAAGTCGTCTCCGTATTTTATAATACCAGACTCTAACATCTCACGTAATAAATCGTTTCCTTCACGAGTACGTTCCCCTACTCCTGCAAAAACAGATAAACCACCGTGTCCTTTTGCTATATTGTTAATTAATTCTTGAATTAATACTGTTTTACCTACTCCAGCTCCTCCAAATAAACCAATTTTTCCACCTTTTGCATAAGGCTCAATAAGGTCTATTACCTTAATACCTGTAAATAATACTTCGGTAGAAGTAGATAAATCTTCAAATTTTGGTGCTTCACGGTGAATAGGAAGACCATCTTTACCTGCTTTTGGTAAATCTCCTAAACCATCAATAGCATCACCAATTACGTTAAAAAGACGACCATAAACATCATCCCCTATTGGCATTTGTATTGCGCTACCTGTAGCAGCTACCTCTGTCCCTCTACTTAAACCATCAGTAGAATCCATAGATATTGTACGAACTGTATTTTCTCCAACATGAGATTGTACTTCTAAAACAAGTTTAGAGTTATCTTTATTAACAATTTCTAATGAATCGTAAATTTTTGGAAGGTCTGCTCCGGATTGAAATTCTACATCCACTACTGGCCCAATAATTTGGGAAACTTTACCTGTAACTTTAGACATTACTTACGTGTTTAAGTATTTAGTATTAATTAAGCCAAATCTGGCCTTTATTTTCAGGCTGCAAAGATACAGTTTTACAATTAAATTAAAAACTCTTTGATTAGATTTAAAAAAATAAAAAGGAGCAATACCAGTATTACTCCTTTTTAACTCTTTTTTTATTAGTAATTATTGCAATGCAGGCGAGTAGTTTGTTGGATAATCTGCAGGTATATTCTCATTTCCTGATAAAATAAAATTAGAACCAAAAGAAGCATCTATTTGTTCTAAAAATTCATTTGCCATTACGGCATAACCTCTACTTGTTAAATGAATACCATCTAAACTTACCAAACCTCCGGTAACCAAATTAGTAGTAAAAGAGAATCCTCCTGTATCTAAACCTGTTGTTGCTGCTTCAGACAAAACACTATTTAAATCTACTAAAGCAACATTAGAATTCGCATTAACAACATCAGCTATTGTTTGGTTATACGCGTCTGTTGCTACTTTAATTTCTTCTTGCTCACTTGGCAATAGCACCCATTTATCTTCTAATGGAAGAGAAATGCCTTCTACAGAAAATTGTCCTGCTAACTCTAAAGTTAGTCCTTGTTGCATAAAACCTGCTAATGCATCCATATTAACTGTTCCAATAGTAGAACTACTTGGTAAGACTAACAAATCTTCTGCTGTAGCCTGTCTTACTTGCCCATATGCATTACCTAATAAATTTGCCACAAGTGGTGCTGCTTGTGCAGGTAAACCAAATTGTTGTACAAAAATTGGAAAAGTTTCGCTTGCATTTAATGCGCCTATTATTTGCAAAGATAAATCGGCTAATGTCTCATCATGTATTACTACTGCGCTTGCTGCTGTTTCTGAGAATTCTATTACTCGATTCTCCTGCCCTAGAGCAATAAATATTTGATTAATAGCTCCATAAATTGTGTTTAAAGTTGGTATTTGGGGTCCAAAATCTTCATTTGCAGGATCTAAAGGATTATATGGCACTGTTGTAAAATGTGGCAAATCTGTTATATAAGGTACATTTGTTACCGCTCCTTTGGCACCATTTGAGGTTAGTGTTGTTATTAAAGTATTAAATGCAAAATTAAATGTACTTACATCTGTAATAGTATTTGTACCATCTCCTCCTGTAGTTGCATATCCTAAAACATCGTTACCACCAATTTCTGACAAGGTAAAAAATGTTGGATTCTGAGCCATTGCTAGTTCTAATAAAGATGCATCTGGGCTATCTGCCATTAAGCGTATTGCGTAAGGGTTTGCTGCTGTAGGAAAATTAGCAATGTTACCATAACCATTTGCTAATAAATGAAAACTTTTAGCTCCAGGTACTCCTAGGTTTTTAAATGTTCCTGATGGATTATTAAGTAAAAAGTCTGTTGTTGGTGTAACATCTCCTATTAATTCTTTTAAGTCTACAGGTCCTTCTCCGCCAAAAACTAATCTAGGTTTAAATAAAGTATCTCCTTCTGTATTTATAACTAAGTTTCCTCCTAAAATAAGACCTCCAATATTATCATTCATTAATGGTTGGGTAAACTCCCCTCCTCCTAATAATGCAAATTTTTGAGCTAATAAATTCGGAAAAGAATTTTCTTGACCTGCCTTAAACAAGGCATTATCTGTAAAACCTGCTGTAAAAGAAGCTCCTAATGCAACATAGTTAGAGAAGTCTACTGAACCTCCAGTTAATTCTGGAGTTACTGTTGTTTCTTCAAGGTCTAAATCCACATCTTCAATATCATTACATGCTACAAAAGATGTAATGGCTATTAGCGATAGTATATATTTTATATTTTTCATTCTATTTTATATTTTTTATTAGTTATTTATAGTCCATGATAAATAGTACATAGAACCTATAAAACCTGTACCAAAGGCAGTAAAATACTCATCTCCAAGTAAATTAGTTGCTCCTAGTTTAAATGCAGATTTTATACTAGGTACCGCATAGCTTATTTGCGCATCTACTGTATGAAATTCTGGAACTACGCCATTACCAAAGGTAGCTTCCCAGTAATAATCATCACTAAACCTATAAGAAACATTAAACCCTAAGTTATCTATCAATTCCGTATTTCCGAAAGATGCTTTAAATTTATGCTCAGGTGTATTAAAATTTGTTGCAAAATCTGGATATGTTTCTCTATCAAAATCTAGCTTAGCATACGTATAACTACCACTTAAATCAAAATTTCCAAACACTTTAGCAGAAAGACCTATTGATGCTCCATAAGAAGCAATATCTGCCTCTGAATTTGTATAGGTACTCCACGCTTGAAAATCATCATTAGCTATTGCCGCAATAGAAAGTGGTTCTCCTACAGTACCATAGTATGGTGAAACAACTACTTCTTGAGAAATAAAATCTTTATAATTATTATAGTATACACTAAAATCTACTATTAATTTATCAATTTTACCTCTATACCCTAGCTCTATAGATTGTACTTGCTCTGGTTTTACTATGTCTGGATTGGCAATTTCTAAAACAGATGGGTCTCCTGTTTCCCCAAGTGCCTCAACTGAGCTTGCTGTGTAAGAATTATTATAAGCAACTGCTCCTGTTTGTGTAACTGTAGCAGGTTGGCCAAAATCATCTTGTCCAGTTTGACTTACATTAAATTCTCTTGTATAACGATCTAAATTATTTGGTGCAGAACCAATTAATATAGCTCTACCAGCATCTAACCCTATAAATAAATCTTGTGTGGTTGGGTTTCTAAAACCTGTTTGAGCAGAAACTCTAATATTATGATCTCTATTAAGTGTTAAACCAGCAGAAATTCTTGGAGAAACAAATCCGTCAAAAAACTCTGACTTATCATACCTAACTGAACCTGTAACTTTTACACTTTTCTCTTCATCAATTTCAAACTTCTTTTGTATTTGTGTATACACTCCAAACTCTGAGTAATCTATTGGTCCATCTAAATCTGTATAAATAGTTCCTGAAGAATTCAAACTATATTTTCTATAAGAACCTCCTACTTGTATATCTGCAAAATCTGTTAAATGACTAAAATTATAATTACCATCTGCATGATAATATTTTGATGCATCTTGAAATCTAGACCCTTGCGATAAATCTGGGTTTTGTATACTAGCATTAAAAGCAGCATTAAACTCATCAGATCCTGGTAAATAACGACCTGTATCTGCTGCTGCTCTAGCGGCATCATGTTTTTGCTGTGTAGTTAATCCTGAAGGGTTTCCGCTTAACTCTATACCTGCATAAGTTGCTATATAGTCTCCAAACCAATCCTCATCACTTTTCCATGCTCTATTAATATTAATTCCTGTAAAAACCATATCATAGGAATCTCCAGCTTTATCTGCAACCACATAACCTCTAACAAAAAAGTTGTCGTTTCTTACTTCTATTTTATGTTGTTGCTGAAAAAAGCCATTAATATTATACCTATTTGTTCCTTGATATATTGTACTACCAGAACCTACCTTACCAACATAAGAAACTTCTAAGCTGTTATCTAAAATTGGTCTATAATATAATCCCCAATCTGCCTTAATACTTTCGGCATTATAGTTTGTTAAAGTGGACTCATTATAACCTGTTCGACTAACTTCAACATCTGGAATTATTCCTAAACCAGATGCAGACCTTATATTAGTAGAAACCTCATCTCCATAAACATTAATACCGTCATAATTTGTATCGGCCCTTGTGCCACCCTCAATTGTTTTATCTGCCTCACTAGTAGCTGCCCAATCTGTTCCTTTTAAATATCCAAAATTAACTTTTGCGGCAAACTTATCGCTAAATTTATGAGCTGCACGAATACCTAAATCTGTATACGCATTGTCTCCTGCTGCCTCTTGCGATGTAATTCCTCTTTTTATAGAAACACTAATACCTTCATAATCAAAAGGGCTTTTACTTGTCATAAAAAGAATTCCATTAAATGCATTTGCTCCATATAAAGCAGAAGATGCACCAGGAAGCAATTCTACACTTTTAACATCTGGCTCTATCATACCTACTAAGTTACCAATAGGAAAGTTTAAAGCTGGTGTGGAATTATCCATACCATCTACTAATTGCATAAAACGATTGTTTGCAAAGGTTGCAAAACCCCTAGTATTTACCGATTTAAATGTTAAACTATTTGTATTAACATCTACACCTTTTAAATTTTCTAGTCCACCATAAAAATCTGCTGCTGCTGTGTTTTCAATTTCTTTTAAGCCAAAACGCTCTACCGTAACTGGAGATTCAAAAATACGTTCTGGAGTTCTAGATGCAGATAAAACTACTTCATCTAAAAATGTTTGCGCTTCATTAATTGTAATTGAAATAGTTTGGTTGTTTGATGTAATATTTGATACTGCGTCTGAGTACCCCAAACTCGTAATTTTTAATTGAAATGGGGGAGTCTCAGAAGTTTCTAATACAAAATTACCATCAAAATCTGTTACTGTTCCAATTGCTTTACCTACAATTACAACATTTGCTCCCGGTACAGGAATAGCATTTTGATCGGATACAGACCCCTTAACAATGGTCTGTGCGTAGCCACCCAACCCTACTAAAAGGAAGGATAAAAAGAGTATTTTTCTCATTCTGTTATTAATTTATTTTGTTAGCAAGTCAATCACAAGTTAGCTATTTTTTTAAATTGACAATGACAAAATACAAAAAATTATGCACGCATAATAAATTATTCTAAAATAAACACCGTTAAAATTCCGTTTTTCGTAAAATAAAAAGGGATTACAACAAATGCTGTAATCCCTTTTTATTAAATTATTATGCTATAAAATTTATTCCACTGTAACAGATTTTGCCAAGTTTCTTGGTTGGTCTACATTACAATTTCTCATTACTGCAATATGATATGATAATAATTGTAATGGAATAGTTGTTAGTAATGGAGTTAAACTTTCTAAAGTTTCTGGAATTTCTATTACATGATCCGCTAACTCTTTAACCTGTACATCTCCTTCGGTTACTATTGCTATAATTTTTCCTTTTCTAGATTTTATTTCTTGGATATTACTTACCACCTTTTCATAATGTCCTTTTTTTGTAGCAATTACTATTACTGGCATTTGTTCATCTATTAAGGCAATAGGACCGTGTTTCATCTCCGCAGCAGGATATCCTTCTGCATGTATATAACTAATTTCTTTTAATTTAAGTGCACCCTCTAAAGCTACAGGAAAATTATACCCTCTACCTAAATACAAGCAATTTGCAGAATCTTTATAAACTTCTGCTACTGTTTCTACTAATGCATTAGATTGTAAAGATTTTTCTACTTTAGATGGTATTGTTTCTAATTCGGTTAAATACTCATGAAATTTAGAACTTGAAAATTCTCCTTTTTCTTTTGCTAATTTTAAAGCTATTAAAGTTAAAACTGTTATTTGTGTGGTAAATGCTTTTGTAGATGCTACACCTATTTCTGGCCCAGCATGTGTATATGCCCCTGCATTAGATTCTCTTGCAATAGAAGAACCTACTACATTACATACCCCAAATACAAAAGCTCCTTTTTCTTTTGCTAATTTTATTGCAGCCAAGGTGTCTGCTGTTTCTCCTGATTGAGAAATTGCAATTAATACATCTTTATCTGTAATAATTGGGTTTCTATACCTAAACTCTGATGCATATTCTACTTCTACTGGAATTCTTGCTAAGTCTTCAAAAATATATTCTGCAACAAGACCTGCATGCCAAGAGGTACCACAAGCAACAATAATTATACGATTAGCATTTGTAAATTTTTCAATATTCTCATCAATACCCGCCATACGAATAATACCTTGATCCGCTAGTAGACGACCACGATAAGTATCCATAATTGCTCTTGGTTGTTCGTATATTTCTTTTAACATAAAGTGGTCATAACCACCTTTTTCTATCTCTTCTAAATTCATTTGCAATTCCAAAATATTTGGATATGCAATTGCATCATTCTTAATCTTACGAAGTTTAATTTCTTTTCCTAATCTAATAATTGCCATTTCCTCATCTTCTAAGTAAACGGCATTATTTGTAAATTCGATAAAAGGAGATGCATCTGAAGCTATAAAAAATTCATTTTCACCAACACCAATAGCCAAAGGACTTCCTAATTTAGCAACTACAATTTCATCTGGTTTTTTCTTATCAAAAACTGCTATAGCATATGCTCCCACTACTTGGTTTAATGCTATTTGAACTGCTTTTCCTAATTTTACGCCTTCCGTTTTTTGTACTTCTTCAATTAAATTAACCAATACTTCTGTATCGGTATCTGATTTAAATGAATACCCTCTATTAATTAGCGCTTTTTTTATAGATTCATAATTCTCAATAATACCATTGTGAATTATAACTAAATCTCCAGAATTTGAATAGTGTGGGTGCGAATTTACATCGTTAGGAACACCATGTGTTGCCCAACGCGTATGGCCTATACCTAGAGTTCCTGCTTGAGAAATCTCTTTTGCTTTATTTTTAAGGTCTTCAACTTTACCTTTTGTTTTTGATAGATTTATTTTACTACCATCGTAAATAGCAACTCCTGCACTATCATACCCTCTATACTCTAAACGTTGTAAACCTTTAATAACAATTGGAAAGGCCTCTCTATGACCTATATATCCTACTATTCCGCACATATTTTTTTATTTATTAAAGCGTATTTATTACTACAAAAATATTAAGTAAAATAAATTAAAGTGGAGAAATCAGATATATTACATTTAATCTCTGCAACAAGCATTAATTACGCTTTACAAAAACAATAACGTTATAAAACTAAATGTAATATACGTACTAAAAAATTAATTGGTTTTTGTGTAAAAAATTTCTAACTGTAATTTTTTATCTAAATTTTCAGAAGAAACATTACTACCATATAAAACAGTGCCTAATGGAGATATAGTTGGGGCTATTGGAAGCTCTAATAATTCTCCATTAACATTTGCATTTAATGCAGTTGTTGTTTCAATATTTGGGGTAATCATTAAACCTAAGGTTTCGTTAGTACCGTCTTCAATTATACTATTAATGTACTCTGTAATATTTATGGAATAACTATCTCCGGAACTTGATTCTTCTAAAAAACCATTGTAATTTAAAAATAATCCAAAAGGTGTTACATCTGTTGAATACTCTGTAAAAGAATTGTATAATGCAGAATTATCTTCTGTATTAAATAAATATAACCTAGGCGGTTTAATACTACTCTCGTAAGTATTTGCAGCATTAATAGCTTGGTTTGCTTCTTCTTCTACATAAAAAACTAATCTTGCTTCATTAATAATCCAGTTATTTGCTTTTATCTGGTTTATAACATCTAGACTATTATTTTCGTCAAATAATTTAATTGTAGCATAAGCTCCTGAACCTCCTTTTAGGTAAATTTTTTCGGCATTTTGTTCTGTTGCATTTATTGCTTCTGAAATTTCAGTAGAATAATCCTCGCTAATAAAAGTATTTACAGCATTTCCGGTAAAAGTTGTTCCAATAAGTGAAAATACATAGTCTTCTGTTTCTATACTAGGAGACTCTACATTATCTGCATCATAAGCTTCATACGTGTAAGTCATAGTTATTGATGCGTTAGATAAATCTAAAAGCAACATTAAATCTTCATTTGAAGTTAAAGATATATGCAACCCTCTTAAATATTCTTCAAAATTATTTTGGTTTAATAACTCTGAACTACCTTCTTTATCTAAAATATTCTCCTGAAAAAAATCATTATCTAGAGGTAAATAGATTCCAGGGTTTAATTTTGTAAATGTTAAGGACTCGTCTACGTCCTCCGTAGATTCATCATCTTCCTCTGTAATTAAAATTTCTTTATCGCTTATAACTATTTCATTTTCCTCTTCTATAGATATAGTTTCTGTTGCAAATGAGTTATAGTCCCTATCGGAAAAATAGTTTTGTGCTTCGGTAAAATTTGTTTCTGGATCATAATCTCTTAAGTAAAATGTAGACCTCTTTACATTTAACTTAAAAGGAGTATCTCTATCACCATAAATACTATCAAGATCTATTTGTCTTGCAAAATTGTTGCTAATTATTGCTTCTGTATTTTCTGGATCATATAATCCATCAAAATTAGCATCTACGCTTGATGCATCTAATGGGTCTGTTCCTGAAGCTGCTTCTAGTAAATTTGAAACACCATCACCATCATTATCATTATCTTCATCAACAACATCATCAAACTCATCTGGCACACCATCGCTATCAGTATCATTTTGTACTGACTTTGTTAGGTATGGTATGTATAAATAAACTTCTGTAACTTTTTCTTCTTCAGGTATCGTAAAAACACTATCGTCTGTTTCAGAGCCATCTTCTGAAGATTGAGAATAAGTTCCAAAGGTAGGGTTTCCAGAAGCTAATTGCATTTGTGTTACTATCTGCCCTTCTGTTCTTCCGTACACAGGATCATTGTAAGCACCTAATTGGTATACCGCAAGTTTATTAGTTTGTACTGCATTAATTTTATTATTATACGCATATACATTAAAAACTTCTTTGCTTGTTGTAAAAGGAGTGTCTCCAACAATCTCTCCTCCTATAGTTGTTAAATCTTCTTCGCAAGAAGAGAATACAATTAAAATAAACAAAGCTCCCAACAGTGTAGGAAACTGAAATCTATTTACTAACTTCATTTAGATTATTTTAAAACTTCTGTGTTATAAAAATTAGCATAAGCTTCTTCAAATTCTTGAAGAGGAACATATGGTAACACTGGTTTTTCTAGGCTGGATATATGGTTTTGTAAATCTTCCGGAATTTCTTCTGCAGCTAAAATAACGGCATCTGAATAATCTACAGCTACTTTTAACAAATTATTATAGTCTGGTTCTTTTAAAGCTTTAATACTTTCTTCTTCAACACCATCAAAAGTAATTTTAGATACCATTTCGGAATCTAACTCTCCTTCAAAACCTTTTCCATAAACAGAAGTAACAATTTTACTGTCTGCAAATAAAGGCTCATCTGCATAATATTTTTTTAAGTATAAAGGAAGCAAAGAGGCCATCCACCCGTGTACATGAATAATATCTGGCGTCCAGTTTAATTTTTTCACCGTTTCTACAACCCCTTTTGCAAAGAAAATAGCTCTTTGATCATTATCTGGAAAAAGATTCCCATCTGCATCATTAAAAGTAGCTTTTCTTTTAAAGTATTCTTCATTATCTATAAAATAAACTTGAATACGTTCTTTTGGAATAGAAGCCACTTTAATAATTAAGGGCATATCCATATCATTTATTACTAAATTCATCCCCGAAAGGCGAATTACTTCATGAAGTTGATGCCTTCTTTCATTAATATTTCCATACCTAGGCATAAAAATTCTAATTTGTCCACCATTACTATTTACCATTTTTGGAGTTTCATAGGACATTAAAGAAACTTCGTTTTGAGGAAGATAAGGGACTAACTCAGAAGATACAAACAATACCTTTTTACCATTCATATATGAAAATATTTTTTAATTTTTTTTGCGAATGCAACTGCAAAATTACAAAAATTATAGAGATTACAGGTATTTATAGTAAGTTTGCTGGCTATTAAAATTATTCTATGTTAGTAATAACAACTAATTCTAACTTAAAAACCTTCTTAAATTCTCTTTCTAAAAATGAAAATTTAGGACTAGTACCTACCATGGGTGCTTTACACAAAGGGCATTTGTCTTTAGTAGAAAAAGCCAAAAAAGAAAACCATTTAGTTATGGTTAGTATTTTTGTAAACCCTACTCAATTTAATAATAAGGAAGATTTAGAAAAATACCCCAGCACATTAGAAAAAGATATAGCTTTATTAAAAACCATATCTGACAAAATTGTTGTTTTTGCTCCTTCTGTAAATGAAATTTACCAAAACAAAGTAGTTACTAAAAAGTATAATTTTAAGGGCTTAGATACTGTAATGGAGGGCGAGTTTAGAGACGACCACTTTAATGGTGTAGGTACTATTGTAGAACTTCTTTTAAATTTAATTAAGCCAACTAACGCTTATTTTGGCGAAAAAGATTTTCAACAATTACAAATAATAAAAAAACTAATTGAGATAAAAAATATTCCAGTATCTATTATTGGGTGTCCTATTGTAAGAGAACCCCATGGCTTAGCAATGAGTTCTAGAAATGAAAGACTGTCTAAACAAACTAGAATAGAGGCTTCTTTTATTTATGAAACTCTTAAAACTGCCAAAGAAAAATTTGGCACGAAAAGTGCACTTAAAGTTAAAGATTGGGTAACTAAAACTTTTCATAATAATGATACTTTTGAATTGGAGTATATAGAAATTTCAAATATAAAAACCTTAAAACCCGTTAAGAGAAAGCAAACAGGGGAAAAATATCGTGCATTTATAGCTGTTTATGCAGACAATGTTAGACTCATAGACAATATAGCACTTAATTAACTAATTTTGTAGTATGCAAATAGAAGTAGTAAAATCTAAAATACACCGCGTTAAAGTAACCGGAGCCGATTTAAATTACATTGGTAGTATTACTATTGATGAGGATTTAATGGATGCTGCCAATATAATTAGAGGCGAAAAAGTACAAATAGTAAATAATAATAATGGAGAGCGTTTAGAAACTTACGCTATACCTGGACCACGAAAAAGTGGTGAAATTACACTAAACGGAGCGGCTTCTAGAAAAGTTGCTGTTGGCGACGTATTAATTTTAATAACCTATGCAAGAATGGATATTGAAGAAGCAAAAACTTTTAATCCTTCTCTTGTTTTTCCTAATGAAGAAAACAATTTGTTAGTCTAAATTTTGAATACACAGCTAAAAAAAATATTAAAAACTATACTCCCAATTTCCTTGGGAGTTTTTTTAGTTTGGTATTCTTACAATGCTACCTCTGTAGAAGATAGAGCCCAAATAATAAAATACATTACAGAAGCTAATATATTTTGGGTAAGTATATCTATAATTATTGGCTTTCTTAGCCATGTATCTAGAGCTATACGTTGGAACTATCTTTTAGAGCCCTTAGGCTATAAACCTAAGCTAACTAACAATATTCTTATTATATTTTTATCCTATTTTGCTAATGCATTAGTAATAAGATCTGGTGAAGTTTTAAGACCAACAGCACTAGCAACCTACGAAGATGTTCCTTTTGAAAAAGGGTTTGGAACCATCGTATCGGAGCGTATTATAGATGTTGTTATGCTACTAATTTTAATTCTTATTGCTTTTCTTTTACAAGCAAACATAATTATTAGTATTCTAGAGGAAAACGGAATAGGTTTAATTGGCTCTGTTGCAATATTAATATGTGCTATAATTGGACTATTTACAGCTATAAAAATAATATCTAAATCAACATCTAATATTGCCTTAAAAATAAAGACTTTTCTACGCGGAATACAAGACGGTGTTCTTAGTATTTTTAAAATGAAACACAAATGGGCGTTCATTTTTCATACATTATTTATATGGGTTTCTTATGTTGCAATGTTTTGGGTAATAAAATTTACTGTTTTAGAAACCGTTGACCTTTCTTTAAGTGAAATTCTTGTTGCGTTTATTGCTGGCGCATTTGCAATGTCTGCTACAAATGGCGGTTTAGGCTTATTTCCAATAGTAGTTAGCAAGGTTCTTGTTGTTTTTGGAATAAGTGAAATATCTGGAGATGCATACGGATGGATTATGTGGATTGCACAAACTTTAATGCTTGTTGTTTTTGGGGCAATATCTTTTCTCTTATTACCGTTATTAAATCGAAAATAAGTACTTGTTTTCCAAGTATTAAAACCAGACTAATGAAACATTTTTTTGCAATTTTTGCACTAATTCTATGCATTGGAACAAATGCTCAAGTAAAAGAAGAGATTTTTGAATCTTTTAAACTACAAGAAAGACGCGAAGTTCAATACTACATTCCTGAAGATTATGATGTAGAAAACAAATACCCTATTATAGTTGTTTTAGATGCCGAATATTTATTTGACCAAGTAGTTGCAAACTCTAAATTTTATAGTAGATTTCATGGAATGCCGCAAAGTATTGTTGTTGGTATTAACCAAAATAAAAATAGTATAAGGTATGATGATTGTGCTTTTAATGAAGAAGACGGATTACCAACTGAAAAAGGTAAAAACTTCTTCGAGTTTATTGGTTTAGAACTAATACCTTACCTAGAAACAAGTTATAATGTAGCGCCTTTTAAAATGATAGTTGGCTACGATATAACTGCCAATTTTGAGAACTTTTATCTTTTTAAAGAAAAATCATTATTTAACGCTTTTGTTTCTATATCGCCAACTTTAGCTCCAGAAATGGAAACTAGAATACCTACTAGACTAGGTGCTATTAATCAAAAAATATTTTATCAAATTATAGTAGAAGATGAAAAAAGTAAAAACACTTCTAAAGTTTTAGAGTTAAACAAAGCTCTTAAAGCTATAGAAAAAGAATCTTTACATTATTATTTTGATTCTTACAAAACTGCTGATCATATTTCAATTGCTACTTATGGTATCGGAAAAGCTTTTGACAATATTTTTGGAATGTTTAAACCTATTAGCCCTAAAGAATATAAAACACAAATATTAACTTCTGAAGAGCCGGTTTTTAATTACTTAGAAAATAAGTATAAAAGTATTGAAGATTTATTTGGGTTAACAAAAAAAGTTAATCTTAATGATATTATGGCAATTTATGCAGCATCTCGTAAAAAAGAAGATTTTGAATCTTTAAAACCATTATCCGATTTATGTAAAAAAGAATTTCCGAGTACCATGCTAGGTTTTTATTTTGAAGCGGAATTTTATGAGCAGATGGGAGAGCCTAAAAAAGCCTTACGAACTTTTGAAAAATCTTTTGGAATGGAAGAAATAGATTTTTTAACTAAAGAAATGGCTTTAGAAAAAATTGATGCTTTAAAGGCAGATTTCGGATATTAATAACGCATACAATACTTTAAAAAAGTTGCTTAAAGCTAAATGCCTTAAGCAACTTTTTTAGTTAATAGGGTTTCTATTTTCTATAAAAACTACTACTTCTAATTTTAAATCTTTTAAACTTTACCCTACCTTTAGACCAAACACTAAAATAAGGAATGGCTAAAACAAAAACTGCATATTTTTGTCAGAATTGTGGCACTCAATACGCCAAATGGGTTGGGCAATGTACCTCTTGTAAAGAATGGAATACGGTTGTTGAAGAAGTAATACAAAAAGAAGACAAAAAGGATTGGAAAACTCCAACCAATACCATAAAAAAAGTTGCCACACCTTTACGCGTTAACGAAATAAGCACAGAAAAAGAAGTAAGACTTAATACTTTTGATTTAGAATTTAACCGTGTTCTTGGTGGAGGTTTAGTGCCTGGAGCCCTTATTTTACTTGGAGGAGAACCTGGTGTTGGCAAAAGCACCTTACTACTACAAATAGCATTAAAACTACCATATAAAACATTATATGTTTCTGGTGAAGAAAGCCAAAAACAAATAAAAATGCGTGCAGATCGTATTTATCCTGATAGTAAAACGTGTTTTATTTTAACCGAAACAAAAACACAAAATATATTTAAGCAAATAGAAACTACTACTCCAGATATTGTAGTTATAGATTCTATACAAACATTACACTCCGATTATATAGAATCTGCAGCAGGAAGCATTTCTCAAATAAGAGAATGCACCGCAGAATTAATAAAATTTGCAAAAGAAACTAATACTCCTGTAATTCTTATTGGTCATATTACTAAAGATGGCTCTATAGCTGGTCCTAAAATTTTAGAACATATGGTTGATACGGTTTTACAGTTTGAAGGTGATCGTAATTATGTATACCGTATTTTAAGAGCTTTAAAAAATAGGTTTGGATCCACGGCCGAATTAGGTATTTATGAAATGCAAGGAAGCGGCTTAAGAGAAGTTAACAACCCTTCTGAAATACTTATTTCTAAAAATGAAGAAGAATTAAGTGGTACTGCAATAGCTTCTACTGTAGAAGGTATGCGACCTTTAATGATAGAAATACAAGCATTGGTAAGCACTGCTGTTTATGGAACTCCACAACGCTCTGCTACTGGCTATAATGCTAAAAGATTAAATATGCTATTAGCTGTTTTAGAAAAAAGAGCCGGATTTAAATTAGGGGCTAAAGATGTTTTTTTAAATGTTACTGGAGGCATATCTGTAGATGACCCTGCAATAGATCTAGCGGTTATTGCTGCTATACTTTCTAGTAATGAAGATATTCCTCTAGAAAAAGGAGTGTGCTTTGCTGCAGAAGTTGGTTTGGCAGGAGAAATAAGACCCGTTCAAAGAGTAGACCAACGAATTTTAGAAGCAGAAAAGCTAGGTTTTAGTTCTATTTATGTTTCTAAAAACAATAAAATAACTATTAAAAATACTAATATAAAAGTACTACTCGTAACCAAAATAGAAGATGTTGTAAGTGGGTTATTTGGTTAATTTTTACTTCTAAATATTCTAGATATAGTTAATAGTACAATTACTACTGCTACAATAACAACAACTTGCCAAATACCTATTTTTAATATAATCATATAATTATGCTTTACGGTGCCGGATTTGGTATTTTGTTATGTATTGCATTAATACCTTCTATAACATCATCACTTAAATCTAAATAAATACTATTAATATTTTCTTCTAATTGTTCTAAATTAGTTGCTCCTATTATATTACTTGTTAAAAAAGGTCTAGAGTTTACAAAAGCAAGAGACATTTGTGCTAAAGAGATGTTATGCTTTTTTGCCAAATTATAATACATTTCGGTTGCATTTACAGCAGTTTCTCCAATATATCTATTTACAAAGTTTGGAAATAATTCCATTCTAGAACCTTCTGGTATTTTTCCACCTAAATATTTACCAGATAAAGCTCCAAAAGCCAAAGGAGAATATGCTAAAAGTCCTATTTTTTCTCTTAAAGCTATTTCGGCATTACCAATTTCAAACTGTCTATTTAATAAACTATAAGGGTTTTGTATTGTTATGGTTCTGGGCAAACTAGCATGCACCTTGCTTTCTTCTAAAAAACGCATAGTTCCCCAAGGGGTTTCATTAGAAATACCAATATGCCTTATTTTTCCTTCTCTAACTAAATCTCTAAGAGTTTCTAATACCTGGTGTATATTATCTTGCCAATGATCCGTAACATCTGGCACATACTCTCTTTGTCCAAAATAATTTGTAGATCGCTCTGGCCAATGTAGTTGATACAAATCTAAATAATCTGTATTTAAGCGAGTTAAGCTACCTTCAACAGCTTCTTGTATTGCTTCTTTTTCAAAACCTGTAGAGCGTATAAACTTCGTATAATCTCCATTACCTGCAACTTTGCTTGCTAAAATAACCTTGTCTCTATTACCTGTTTCTTTAAACCAATTTCCTATAATCTTTTCTGTATGTGCATACCTATCTTTATGTGCCGGAACAGGATATAGTTCTGCTGTATCAAAAAAATTAACTCCTTGCTCTAGTGCATAATTCATTTGTTCAAAACCCTCTTTTTCTGAATTTTGATGTCCCCATGTCATGGTTCCTAAACAAATTTTACTTACCTCTATATCTGTATGTGGAAGTTTAGTATACTTCATATGCTTAAAAAAAATTAGAAGGACAAATTTAAGAATTAAAAATTAGGGGTAGAACATTACAAACATAAGGTTATACATAAATTTTAGTAGATCAATAAGCAACTGCCCTTATCGATAAAAAGCACCCTCATTTTTATATAATAAAATGATTTTTAGAGCGTTAATTAATAGCCTATTTCACTAAATCCCTCCAAATTAAAAGGTGAATAGCTAACCAAACCGCTAAAAACCTACTTTTATGATTGCTTTTAAAAATGCATTTCGTCATAAAACGAAACTAACCGTATTATTATTTCTTGTAGTTTCTTCTTTATTTGCATATGTAATACCTACTGCACTTAAAAAAAATAATTTAGAAGAAGATAAAATTACATTATTTACTGGCACCCACCCGCTTACAAATATATCGGACAATGTAGTTTATTGCCCTAATGATAATAGAGAATTACATGAAATTTATCTTTGTGGAGCTGATGATGAAAGACAATTAAGCATAAATATTGCAGACTTAAAGCAAGTAGTTTGGTCTAAATTAAATGATATTTCTTGTACTGCTTCACAAAACAATTGTCCTAACACCTCGCCTAGTTGTACATGGAGCCAGTTAACCACAAATACTCAATATACCATAACTGAAGGTGGAGAGTATAGAATTTTTATACAATATAATGACAATAGTACAGAGCGTTTTTATTTTAATGTTTACGCTAATGGGCTTAACCCAAAGGCAGTAGTTACAAATATTGATTGCGGAACTCCAGGAAATATTACAATTAATAATGCGCCTAGTAGTTACGAATACAGTATTAATAATGGTGCTTCATGGCAAGACTCTAATGTATTTCCAATTACTACTGTAAGCACATATAATATACAACTAAGAAATAAAAATTTAACTGATGGTTGTGTTTTTAATCTTGATGATATTGCGGTAACTAATAATAGCTTTAATGCTACCTCTACTATTATTCCAATAACATGTAATACATCTAAAGGAGGTATAAAGGTAGATTTAACCGACGCTTCATCAAACTATATATTTGAAATAAGTCAAGGAGGAAATTTAATTAATTCTTCCGGACCAATTACTAATAATACATATACATTCACAGATTTAAACTCTGGGAGTTACGATATTAATGTGCAACTATCTAATGTATCAAATTGTTCATGGAATGCTACAACTGTAGTACCTGCTTTTGAACCAATACAACCAAATGCAATTGTAACAAAAAACATAGATTGTACAGATGGTATAATTACACTTGCCCCTACTGGAGGAACAGCACCTTATGAATTTAGTGTAGATAATGGTCCTTTTTCCCCTTTTACTAATGGCAACAAAACTGATATTACAATTAACACTGCTGGTTCTTATATTATTAAAGTAAAAGATAGTAGTGGTTGCGAGGTAACCTCTAACGCTGTTAGTGTTATTAATGAACCCGAAATAATATATACTGTTACTCCTAAAGATATAACTTGTAATGGTGTAGATGATGGTAGCATAACTGTAGATATTACAAATAGTCAGGGGTACTCAACCTCTTATAGTATAGATGGTAGCACTTTTCAAACTTCTAATGTGTTTAGTAATTTGGCAAGTGGTTCTTATACCATAGTACTAAAAAAAGAAAAAGCTGGTGGTTCTTGTAATATTACTGCTAATGCTGTAACCGTAAACCCAAGTAGTGCTTTTACTGCATCTGCTACAGTTACTCAGGAAATAGATTGTGCTAATGGTTCTGCTACTATAGAAGCCTTGGTTACCGCTGGTGGCACTTCTCCTTTTGAGTATAGTTTAAATGGGGTTGATTTTCAAACAAGTTCTACACTTACTGGTTTAGGTTCAGGAACATATACTATTACTGTTAAAGATTTTAATGGCTGTACAACAACTGTAGATCAAACAGTAAATGGAGGTTCTAACCCTACCAATCTTGCATTTTTAACAAGTAATGTAGATTGTAGTACAGGAGAAACGGATGTTCAAGTTTCTGTTGAAAATGGTACTGGCCCATATACATACCAAATTACAGCACCATCTACAATAAATAGCCCTGGTGATACTTTTACTGCATTAGCACCTGGCACATATACTTTTGAAATTGATGATAATGGATGTAAAATAGTAAGAAATTATACCGTACCAGAACCTATTCAATTTTCTGTTAATACTACTATAAAAAAACATGTTAGCTGTTTTGCTACCGGAACTGCAGATGGAGAAGTTGAAATAGATATAACTGATTTTAACACCTCTTTTGATGTTGTCATAGAAAACAGCTCTGGAACAAATACCGGTTTAGGAGTATCTGGCGCAACTACTTCTCCTATTACCATTTCTGGTTTAATGGCAGATACTTATACAATTAAAATTAATGATACTTCAGGGCCATGCCAGTATATAGAAACGCAAACCATTGAAGCACCAACAGCAGCTTTAAATTTAGATACTTTTAATGTATCACCCATAAATTGTGGCTCTCCAGGTTCTATAACTATAGAAGCTTCTGGTGGTTGGGGTAATTATAACTACGCTGTTATACAACCTGATAATACAACAACAACCCCTCAAAGTAATAAAACTATAACTGGGCTAACACAAATAGGAACACATACAATTATCCTTAAAGATATTAATGGATGTACTATTGATACCCAAACTTTTGATTTAGAAGATAAAGGAGGTCCTATTTCTGTAGTAGACCAGAGTGCATCAAATTACTGTTACAGTAATGCAACTAGAGGAGAACTTAAAATAGATGTTTCTGGAGGCGAAGCGCCTTACTTTTACACTGTAAATAACGGTACTCCAATGTCTATTACTGGCGGTACATTTACCTTAAATAACCTAACTCCAGAAGATTATGTAATTAAAGTAATTGGTGGCAATGGATGCGAAACTATTGTAGCAGATACTAAAATAAGTGGACAACTATTTGCACTAGCTCAAATAACAAAACCTTTAGGTTGCGGAGCCACTCCAGACGCAATAATTAATGTAACTCCAGAAGAAGGTTATCCGCCATACACATATACTGTAAATGGAGACCCAACTCCTGTTACCATGCCTTACAATACCTCAGTAGAAGGTTTATACACATTTACAATAACAGATAGCAAAGGTTGCTCTTTTACTACTGAAGCTGTAGATGTAAAAAGCTCTCCTGCATTAGGCGCTACAAATGAAGTTTCTAATACTACCTGTGGTTTAGAGGGTACTGGTTCTGTTAAATTAGTTGCAAATGGAGGAACGCCTCCATACCAATATGCTTTTAGTGATACTCCATTCTCTGCAACCAACCAACCTGTATACGGAGACCAATCTATTTTTATTGGCTTAGATGCAACAACATATTACTTTGCTATAAAAGATGAACTTGGATGTACTAAAGAAGATATACAAACCATTATTGGTGCCGAAGACCCTATAGAAGCTACTATAGAAAAAACAGATATACAATGTGATGCATCAAATGGTGGTAATGTATGGGGTAATATGAAAGTTAGTAATATTACTAATGCTACTGGTAATGTAACTATATCTTTAATAAGAATACAAAATAAAGCAGACTACGAAGCAGGAAATGACACTCGTACTTGGACATATAGACGTTATGAGAATATTGATCTAAATACAAACTCTAACTACCTAAATGCAAGTAACCCTAGTGATTATGGGCCAAATACTGGTTTTGATATTAGACTTTATTGGGCAACACATTTTGTTGTTCGTATTGAAGATGAAAAAGGATGTTTCTACGAATCTCCTGTTGAAACAGTAACTGCACCAACTTTTCCTAACGGATCCGTTGTAGGTAAAGAAGATCCTCCAATATGTGCTAATGGTGCAACATTCGATTTTACAATTAATCCAGACCCTACTCTTGTTGGTCCTTTTGAAGCCCGAGTATGGCCATACGATTTAGTAGATAGTGATGGAGATGGTGAAGAAGATGATATTACAAATGATTGGAGACCTTTTGATGATACCGAAAACCCATTATGGGATGGAAATCCAAATGAACATGATTATAGATTTACAAATAGCGCACTTTACGGAAAATTATTATTTGGTGTTCAATATTCGGTAGTAATTAGAGATTTAGGAACAGGTTGTATCCGTTGGAGATCATTAGGAATAGTAGACCCTCCATCTCCAGGAATTTCTGTAGATGCTGTTCCACAAAGCGAAAGTTGTACAAATGCTAGAGACGGTAAAGTTCAACTAACCATATCTGGTGCATCGGCAGGTCCTGTTACCTATAAAATATATCATGCTAGTAACCCAACAAATACTAATTTTCAATACGGTAACTTTTATGGTAACGGACATGTAGTAACCAGTGATGGGGTAAACCCAATAACTTTTACAGTACCAGAAGATTTAAGAGTAGCATGGTATGTTGTAGAAGTAGAAGATACAAATGGATGTTCCGTAGGAGAACGTTTTCTAATTTATAGGCCAAAAAGTGCTTTGCAAATAACCCAAGAACAAGTTGTACAACCAACTTGTAATACCGGAGGTCAAGTTGCAGTTTCTGCTATTGGTGGTTGGGATGATGAAAATTATTTTAATATTAGAAATAAATTAGTACAAAATTGGCATGAGTATGAGTATGCCTTAGTTTTAGATAGCCAAACACCAACCGATTCAGATTTTGGTCCTAACTCTTTATGGACAAATGTTGTTCCAACAGCTTATGATGGTGTAAATAATGTATATCGAGCTTATGTACGTGATGGTGGTAATTGTGTAAAAGCAATAGTAGACCCTATTGTATTTACCCAAGATCAAGAACCCATTATAGATACTATAGATGTAACAGATAGGTGTACCTCAACAAATGAATTATATAATGTAGTAGCTACACTTTCACAAAACGGAACCAACCCAACAAACACAACCCCTGTTTATATTTGGGATGGCGAGGTTACCACTACAGATACAAAAACCTTAGGACCCGGTAACCACACACTAGTAGTGCGCGATGAAAATGGCTGTACAGATACGCAGAATATTCATATTTATCCGCAATTAGTAGCTAAATCTAAAATTACTAAAACTGTAGACTGTGATACATCTGGTTTAAATAATGGAGAAATGCTTGCATCTGCCTATGGTGGCTCTGGTAATTTTGAATATACAATTAGCCCTATTCCTTCTAGCTATGCTTCCGGTGAAGAAACAAATACTACCGGAGTTTTTACAAGATTAGAGCCTAATGTTAATTATGTGTATACCGTAAATGATTTAGATAATACTTGTGGCACCCAAGATTCTCCAGGATTAGAATTAATTATGCCAGTAGACCCACAATTTGAAGTAGATACAACAGTACCTGTTACTTGTTTTGGAGATAGTGATGGAAAAATAATTATTAAACAAACAGACGGTGTAGACAATTTAGATGTTACCTATGAGTATAGTATTGATTCTGGAGTGTACCAAACCTCCAATTTATTTGAAGGACTGGTAGCTGGTTCTCATGACGTTACCATACGCTCTTCTAAAAATTGCGAACAAACAATAACAGGAATAATTGTTGGTGGCCCAACAGCAGCTATTACTTTAAACACCCCAACCGTATCCTCTTTTGTATGTACTGCTGATAATAAATTAGGAATGGCTACTATAGAAACTACCGTTTCTGGAGGTACGGCACCTTACAAATACAGTTATAATAGTAATAGTTATAGTGCAATTACTGGTACAACTATTTCTTTTAATGTTCCTTACAAAACTTCATCACAAAATGTAATTATAGATGTTATAGGTGCTAATGGCTGTACAACGCAAGAAACGGTTGTTGTACCTGCTGCACAAAAAGTGACTGCGAGTATAACAGAAATACAGGCCATGACTTGTGTAAATGATGCCGAAATTAAAGTAGATGGAGCAAATGGTACTGGAACAGCAAATTATGTTACTAGAGAATTACCTTCTGGAACTTTAATAAATGGTACTGGAACAGGTACTATTACATTACCAGCAGGAAACCCAGGAACATATGTTTATGAACTTACAGATACAAATACAGGTTGCTCTACAGAGGTTACTTATAAAATAGACCCTTTTGATACGGTTAATGTAAATGCTTCTAAAGTAAGCGACATTACTTGTTTTGGAGAATCTAACGGAGAGCTTTCTTTTGAAGTTTCAGGGTTTAGTACAAGCTTTAGTTATGCTATATTTAATACTACAAATAATACAACACCTATACACTCCGTAGCTAATAGTACAAGTACCTCTTCTATTACATATAATTTATTGCCTGCAGGTACTTTTTTTGTAAAAATAGCAGATGATAGTACAGGTTGTATTCAAGAGTCTAATCATATTTCTATACAAAGCCCTTCAGAGGCTCTAGATTTTACTTATACTACCACACATGAACTTACTTGTTCTCCTGGTTCTGATGCTCAAATTACGGCAACACCACAAGGTGGCTGGGGTACATATGAGTTTGAGTTTGTAGATATAGATTCTGGTACTACAATACAGGCTTTTGACCCTAATAATGTATTTAGCAATTTAAGCTCAGGCGTTAATTATGAATTAACTATTAAAGATCTTAATGGGTGTAGTAATGTTACAAAACCTATAACAATTACACCAATAGATAATATAATAATAGATCCCGCTACAATAACAACAGTAAACCCTTCTTGTACAAAAGTAAATGATGGGGAAATTACTGTAGTTGCTACTAGAGAATTTGGTAATGGCCACAGCAATTACCAATATTATATAACTAATGTAACAACAGGGGTTAGTGGTTTACCACAAATAAATAGCACCTTCTCTAATTTATTGGAAGGAGACTATACTGTTACAGTACAAGATGGCTCTGGCTGCGACACAACCTCAGGAATTATAAGTATTGTTAATCCTGCTGAAATAGAAATAGATGGCACTGTAACTCTAGAACCTGGTTGTATTTCACAAGGAGAAATAACAGTTTCTGCAATTGGTGGTAGTGGAGCATATGAATACAAAATTATTGCTCCAGCTTCTGCAGTTACAACTTGGGATACTAAACAAGCCTATACATTGCCAGCAGGAACCTACGAATTTTTAGCACGCGATAGTGACCCTACAAAACAATGTGTTTCTCCAATATCTGTAATACGTACAATTAATAAAGTAGAACCTTTAGAAATTACTGTAAATAGTGATAATACTATTATTAACTGTAACGGAGAAATGGACGCGGTATTAATTGCTGAAGCCACGCAAGGTTTAGGAAACTACCAATACCAACTAGAGTTAAATGGCATGTTACAAGGGGCTCCACAAAGTTCTGGTGTTTTTGAAAATTTAGGACAAGGTATATATAGAATAGTTGCAACAAGTGGTAGTGATTGCGAAAAATACTCTGAAGAAATTACTATAAATGAGCCTCCATTACTTACTGCTAGTTTAGAAAGCAAAACAGATGTTATGTGTTTTGGAGAAGATAATGGAACTATAGAAATAACCCCTAATGGTGGAAAAGCTCCATACCAATATATAATATCCTCTAATCCTAAAAAAGCAATAAGTACTAATAGTTTTGAAAACCTTTCTGGAGGTACTTATAGTGTAATAGTACAAGATGCTAATGGTTGTGAAGTTACAGTTAACAATATTACAATTGTTGCTCCTACAGCAGCCTTATTAGCTAATGTAACTAGAGTAGAAGATGAAGTTTGTTCTAGCGATGATAATGGGCTTATTGAAGTAGAAATAACTGGAGGAACAGCACCGTATAAATATAACCTTACAAGCCCTACAGATAGTTTTACAGCAATAAGTGGCTCTACTTTAATACTAGATAATCTTGATGGCGGTTTTTATGAAATTTATGTTGAAGATGCTAATAACTGTGCATATGCATTAGTGCAAGAAGTAAAAGTAGGCTCAAATTTATCTGCTACTATTGAGGCAATTAACGAATGTAATAACGGACAGCCTTTTTATAGCGCATCTGTAGTATTTGAAGATGCTAATTTAGATACCTCCGAAATTGTATTTGATTTAGATGATTCTAACCCAAATAACCCCGATGTAGCAGACGCCCAGTCAGACGCATATTTTTCTAATATTTCATCTGGAGAACATACTATAAGCATAGTACATTTAGGTACTGGTTGTATAGAAGTTAAAAACTTTGCTATTGAAGCTCAACAACAATTAGTTTTAACTAATAAACCTGCTGGTATTAACGAAATAATTGTAGAAGCCTCTGGTGGTGATGGTGTTTACACTTACTATTTTGACGACCAATTAAGTAGTGATGGCTCTATGTTTATTAACCATACAGATATATATACTGCTAAAGTAGTAGATGGTAAAGGCTGTGTTGCTACTTTAGAAATACCATTAGAGTTTATTGATATTGAAATACCAAATTTCTTTACCCCAGATGGAGATGGAAATAACGATACATGGGTACTTAAAAACGTAGAAGGTTTTCCTAACCTTTGGGGGGCAATTTATGATAGGTATGGTAGACAAGTTACATATTTTGTAAAACAAAGTAATTGGGATGGCTCCTATAATAATGTAGATTTACCAACAGGAGATTATTGGTATGTAATTAAACTTAATGGAGAAAATGATAATCGAGAATTTGTTGGTCATGTAACCATTTATAGATAAATAAAAAAGAGCTGTTAATACAGCTCTTTTTTATTTTATTCTCAACCTACTTTTTAATTTCAACCAAAATAGGGCAATGATCACTGTGTTTAGCCTCAGACAAAATAACGGCTCTTTCTAACCTATTTTCTAAAGAAGAGCTTACCATAGCATAATCTAAACGCCACCCTTTATTATTATTTCTTGCATTTGCCCGATAGCTCCACCAAGAATAATTATGAGGTTCTTTATTAAAATGCCTAAAACTATCTATAAAACCACTCTTTATAAAATTACCTATCCATTCTCTTTCTACAGGTAAAAAACCAGAAACATTTTTATTTCTAACTGGATCATGAATATCTATAGCTTCGTGGCAAATATTGTAATCTCCTAAAACAATTAAATTAGGATGGGTTTTTTTTAATTCATCGGCATACACTTGAAAATCTGCCATATATTTTAATTTAAACTCCAACCTATCCATATTTGTTCCTGAAGGCAAGTACATACTCATAATAGAAACATCGCCATAATCTACTCGCAAGTTTCTTCCCTCAAAATCCATATAGTCTATTCCTGTACCATATTCAATATGATCCGGTTCTTTTTTTGCTAAAATAGCTACTCCGCTATATCCTTTTTTTTGTGCACTAAACCAATAGTTATATGCATATCCTGCTTCTGCAAAAACATCTAAATCTAACTGCTCTTTATTAGCTTTAATTTCTTGCAAGCAAATTACATCGGGCTCTACAGCCTGTAACCATTCTATAAATCCTTTTTTTAATGCCGCTCTTATTCCGTTTACATTATAAGATACTATCTTCATTTTTATAAATTATGCCTATAAAAGTAACAAAATAGGAAACACTTAAAGTTTATTTATAAAATTTTAATACCCTATTTTTGTTTTTTATTTATCCATAAACTATAATTCTATTTAAATACTATACTGATGAAAAAAATAATTGCCATCGCAATCTTTGTTCTATCTTCTAACTTTATATTAGCTCAAGCATATTCTAATTCTGACAATCTTCATGAAGTAAAGTTTAATATTGGTCAATTCTTAATTACCTCTACTGCAGAACTTTCTTATGAATATTATATAAATGAAGATACTAGTATTGGCGGCACCATGTATTTTGATGGGGATAGCGATGACTATAATGGAAAGTTTGGTTTAGGTGCTAATGTAAGAGCTTATTTTGGGTATTTACCTAAAAGTGGGCTGTTTGCAGAAGCTTTTGGGTTGTATTATACAGGGGAAGATGAAGTAGAAGATACTACAACTACACTAGGTGTAAGAAATAAAGATTTTAGTACTGCTGCTCTAGGTTTAGGAGGAGGTTATAAGTGGGCTACAAGAAGTGATAAGTTTACCGTAGAACTTAGTGGAGGGTTAGGAAGAAATATAAACCCCGAAGATTTTCAAAATACTTTTATGTTTAGAGCAGGGTTATCTATTGGCTTTAGGTTTTAACACATGTCTTGTTTACATATTCTTGAATCTCATATAGCTATAACTTTAGAAAAGCCAATAAGATTACAAGAATATGGTGTTGGTATTTTTAAAACTATAAGTACAAAGTCTGCCTTAAAAAAGAGCCTAAAAAAAGGGCTTATTCTTGTAAATGATAATATTGCAAGTACTGCAACATTTATTTACGGTACAGAAACAATACATTTATTAGAAGATGATAAAGCTAAAAATCATAAAAAAATTAATCTCAAGTTAAAGGTTATTTATGAAGACGATTACTTAGCTATAATTAATAAACCGCCAGGTATTCTTGTAAGTGGAAATACTTTTAAAACTATAGCAAATGCTTTAGAGCAAAATATTTTTAAAAGTAGTTTACCCGACGCTGTAACACCTAAACCTGTTCATAGACTAGATTATCCTACAACTGGTTTATTACTAATTGGAAAAACAAGCTCCAGCATAATAGCTTTAAACAAACTGTTTGAAAATAATAAAATAACTAAAAAATATGTTGCAATTACAATTGGAAAAATGAACCATTCTGGCACTATTACAATACCTATTAATACCAAAAAAGCAACATCAAAATACAACGTACTTAAAAGCGTTATTTCTACTAGGTTTACTTTTTTAAATTGGGTAGAGTTATATCCGCAAACAGGAAGAAAGCATCAATTAAGAAGACACTTATTTAGCATTAACAACCCTATTTTAGGAGACCAAACATACTTTTTAAAAAGTTTGTTACTAAAAGGAAAAGGGTTGTATTTACATGCATCCTCTTTAGAATTTATACATCCGTTTACCTCTAAAAAAGTAATTTTTGAAAAAGAACCTCCAGAAAAATTTAATCGTATTTTTAATCCAAAATAAAAGGCTGCATAGTACTATGCAGCCTTTTTAATTTACCTAAAAAAAGATATTATTTCATTTTTAAAAGCCAAGTTTTCATATCTACGGCATTAGAAATAATTGCTTTTAGGTCTGTAATTGCAACTCTTTCTTGCTCCATTGAATCTCTATGACGAATTGTTACTGTGTTATCTTCTTTAGTTTGATGATCTACGGTAACGCAAAAAGGAGTACCGTTGGCATCTTGCCTTCTATATCTACGGCCTACAGCATCTTTTTCATCATAAGTTACGTTAAAATCCCATTTTAAATCTTCTACTATAGCATGTGCAATATCTGGTAAACCATCTTTTTTAACTAATGGTAGTATTGCCGCTTTAGTTGGAGCTAAAACCGCAGGAAGTTTTAATACTGTTCTTGTTGTATTATTTTCTAATTCTTCTTCTTGTAATGAGTTAGAAAAAACCGCTAAAAACATACGATCTAAACCAATAGAGGTTTCTAATACATAAGGAACATAATTTTTATTTAATTCTGGATCAAAATATTGTAATTTTTTACCGGAATATTCTTCATGGCTTCCTAAATCAAAGTCTGTTCTAGAATGTATCCCTTCTAATTCTTTAAACCCAAACGGAAATCTAAATTCTATATCTGCTGCTGCATCTGCATAATGTGCAAGTTTTTCATGGTCATGAAAACGGTAATTATCTTCTCCCATTCCTAAAGAAAGGTGCCATTTCATTCTATTTTCTTTCCATTTTTCATACCATTCTTTTTGGGTTCCTGGCTGAATAAAGAATTGCATTTCCATTTGTTCAAACTCACGCATTCTAAAAATAAATTGTCTTGCAACAATTTCGTTTCTAAAAGCTTTACCTGTTTGTGCAATTCCAAAAGGAATTTTCATACGTCCACTTTTTTGAACGTTTAAGAAATTTACAAATATACCTTGTGCAGTTTCTGGTCTTAAATATAGATCCATTGCTGTTTCTGCATTGGCTCCTAGTTTAGTACCAAACATTAGATTAAATTGCTTAACATCTGTCCAGTTTTTAGACCCAGACATTGGGCAAGCAATATCTAATTCTTCAATAAGTTTTTTAACATCTGCTAAATCTTCTTTTTCTAAAGATTGTGCTAGCCTTTTTAATATACTTGTTACCTGCTCTTGGTAATCAACTACTCTTTGGTTAGTTGCTAAAAATTGCGTTTTATTAAAATTATCTCCAAAGCGTTTTTGTGCTTTTTTAACCTCTTTTTCTATTTTGCTTTCAATTTTGGCAACATAGTCTTCTACCAAAACATCTGCTCTATATCTTTTTTTAGAATCTTTATTATCTATTAAAGGATCATTAAAAGCATCTACATGGCCAGAAGCTTTCCAAGTGGTTGGATGCATAAATATTGAAGCGTCTAAACCTACAATATTATCATTTAATTGTACCATGGCTTTCCACCAGTAGTCTCTAATGTTTTTCTTTAGTTGTGCACCGTTTTGACCATAATCATAAACAGCACTTAAACCATCATATATTTCACTAGATTGAAATACGTAACCATACTCCTTTGCATGGGAAATTACTTTTTTAAAAATATCTTCTTGTTTTGCCATTTGGCAAAAATAGAATATTACAATAAAAAAATATATTATTTTAATTGAAATTCTGATGAGGAAAGTAAGCGTTCGTCTTCAAAAACATTAATAGTATATATTCCTGGAGTTAAAGAACCTTCTGGAATAGTAATAAAATCGCAAACATTTGTTTCTTCACCATTAAAAATTAGCTCTACTCTCTTACTATAAACATTACCATTTACGTTTATTGTATTTGCGTTATCCTCTATTACTTGTTTATTTGGACTTAAAAATTGTAGATACAATATTTTTTCTTGGTTAGCATCTTCCGGATTTGCAACAATTGTAACACAACCTCTAAGTTTTTCTATTATAGATGCTTTATTAGTTTTAATAGGTTTACCACTGCGTAATCTAAAACCGCTACCTTCTGAATTTTGTAATCTTAAATAACTTTTTGTTTTAAGTTCATCATTTAATTCTAGAATTTTTTTACGTTGCAAAGCTTCTGCTTCTGCTAAAGAACTACTCTTACCTCTTAAAATTTCTATTTGCCTTCTAGATTCTTCATACTTTTCTCCAATAAGCATATTATTATACTTAAGAAAATTATTTTTTAACTTAAGGCTATCATTTTTAGCTTCTAAACGTCTTAATTCCGTTTTAAATTCTCTAAGCTTTTCTACTGTAAAATTTAGTCTACCAACAGAGTCTATTAACTGTTGCACTTTATACTTAGAATCTTGCAATTCTATTTCATTAACCTCATTAAGAGCAGAAAGTCTATCTACATCTGCTTTCATTATTGTTAAATCCTTTACAAGAAGGTCTTTTTCCTGTTCTAAATAGCTAATCTGCGTTTTAGATTGGGCATAACTGTAGTAAAACGCAATTAGTATTGCAATTACAACAGCAGCCATAGCAGCAAGGAGAATTTTATAATTAATTTTAGTATCTTGACTGTCCATCAGAACAAAGCGATCTTTAAGTAGGTTAATAAAAACAAAAATTGTTTCAGTTTAAGTTTTCAAATATAGTAAATGATGTAAATACTCTCCTATTGCCCATAGTGTGTTTTGGTTGTAATGCACGATTAAATAGAGGAGAGAAGCATTTATGTACCATTTGTCGAAACCAAATACCGCTCACCGAGTTTACTTTTAACGTTGAAAATGCCGTTGACCGTATTTTTTATGGTCGAATTAACATAAAAAAAGCAAGTTCTTTTATGTTTTTTTCTGAAATAGGCATTGTAAAAAACCTTATTCATAATTTAAAATATAAGAACCAAGAACAAATTGGCACTTTTATTGGCGACTGGTATGGGCAAATATTGACTGAAAATGGCGAGTTAAATAACATAGATTATATTATTCCTGTACCGTTACATCCTAAAAAAAAGAGAAAACGTGGGTATAACCAAGTGTCTTTATTTGGAGAACGTTTAGCTAAACATTTAAATACCACTTTTCTTGAAAATATTCTTATTAAAACAGCAAATACAAAAACACAAACTAAAAAAAGAAGAATTAATAGATTACAAGGTAACAAAAAGCTATACACTCTAGCCAATACGTCTGTTTTACAAAACAAAAATATTCTTTTAATAGATGATGTTATAACCACAGGCGCTACTATAGAAATTTGTGCAAAAACCTTATTAGAAACACCTGGTATTACAATTTATGTTTGTAGCATGGCAGTAGTTCTCTAATTTCTAAATTCACCAAATATGTTGTTTCTTTGCTACTAAGATTTAAAGTAATGTTACAACGAATTTTAACTTTCATTTTTTTTAGTATTATAATTGCTACTTTTTACCAATGCGCAAGAAGAGGTGCCCCAACAGGTGGACCCAAAGACGTTGAGCCTCCAAAACTTATTAAGGCAGACCCAGAAAATATGACGGTTAATTTTTCTGAGAATAAAATAAGATTATACTTTGATGAATATGTAAAGCTAGAGAATGTTCAAGAACAATTAATTATTTCTCCTCCTTTAAAAAATACGCCAACATTATCTCCTCAAGGAAGCGCAAGTAAATTTGTAGAAATTACCTTAAAAGATACTTTAAAAGAAAATACCACTTATACACTTAATTTTGGAGAAAGTATTGTAGATAACAATGAAGGTAACCCTAATAGATTTTTAACCTATGTTTTTTCTACAGGATCTTACATAGATTCTTTAGAAATAACTGGAGTAATTAAAGATGCTTTTAATAAAAATTCTGAAGAATTTGTAAGTGTTATGTTATATGAAATAGATAGTACATATACAGATTCTACCATTTTTAAAAAACCACCTAATTATATTACCAACACTTTAGATAGTACTATAATTTTTAATTTACGAAACTTAAAAAAAGGAAAATATGCCTTATTTGCCTTAAAAGATGAAGCAAAAAACAACATTTTTGACCAAAGTACAGATAAAATAGGCTTTATTAAAGACACTGTTACCATACCTACAGACTCTATTTTTCTATTAAATTTATTTAAAGAAGTTCCAAATTTTTCTATGGCTTTACCTTCTTTATCCGCAAAAAACAAAATTACTTTTGGTTATTATGGTAACGGAGATGATGTAACTATAGAACCCTTAACTATAATACCAGATAGTGTTAATTACACCTTTAAAAAAGAATATAAAAGAGATACTATCAACTTTTGGTTTACTCCATATGCTATGGACTCTCTATTATTTATAGCTAAAAACAAAACCTTTAAAACCTTAGATACGTTTAAAATAAAAAATAGAAAGCTAGATTTTGATTCTCTAAAAATACAAGCAAAATATAAAGGAGAAATAGACTTTAATCAAAAATTTGAACTTAGTGCTAACACCCCTATAATTAAAGCAGATACCTCTAAAATTAAAATAATTAATAAAGATTCTTTAACAGTTTCACATACTATTATAAATGACACTTTACAAAATAGTCTTGTTTTTAATTTTGATAAAGAACCTAATGAAAATTATGTGATTGAAATACTTCCTGGTGCAATTACCGATTTTTATAGTGCTACTAATGATACATTGTTTTTTAACTTACAAACAAAAAATTATGCAGATTATGGTAACTTAAGGCTTAAGCTTGTTGGTAATAATATAACCTATCCAATAATTGTACAATTAACAGATGAGAAGGGCTTGGTGCAAAGAGAAATTTATGCAACAGAACCTAAAGTTTTTGAATTTAATAACCTTAAACCTACTAATTATTTAGCTCGAGTTCTTTTTGATAGTAATGAAAATAAAAAATGGGATACTGGTAACTATTTAGAAAAAATACAACCAGAAAAGGTAAGGTATTATCCTGTTCCTATTGAAGTAAGGGCAAATTGGGAACTAGAACAAACCTTTACGGTATTAGATTAAACAAATCTCTATCCTCTAAAAATTTAAGTTTATTTCTAGTGGTGTGTATATGCTCTTTTGTAATTGTAGTATAAATAACTTCTTCTTTATCGGAGAATACTAACAACTCGCCTAAACTATCAAAAACAGAAGAGTGCCCGCAATATTCATAGTCTAAAAAATCTACTCCAATACGATTTACGCCAATACAATAAGCCATATTTTCTATAGCTCTAGCTCTTAATAAACTATCCCAAGCTACTATTCTTTTCTTAGGCCAATTGGCAACATAAATTAAAACATCATAATCTTTGTTATTTCTAGACCAAACAGGAAAACGCAAATCATAACAAATTAGTGGACAAATTTTAAACCCTTTATACTCTACAATTAATTTTTTAGTGCCAGAATTATATACTTTATCTTCTCCGGCTAACGTAAAGGTGTGTTTCTTATCATAAAAGCTAATTTCACCATTAGGTTTTACAAAATATAGTCTATTAAAATTTGTATTTTTTTCTCTATAAACAATACTACCAACTATAGCTGCATTTTTGTCTCTAGCCATATTCTGCATCCATATAATAGTATTTTGACATTCGTTAAAAGGAATGTTTTTTGGAGACATTGTAAAGCCAGTTGTAAACATTTCTGGCAGAATAATTACATTTGTAGAAGGCTTAATATTATTAATTTTAACCGTTAGTTGCTCTCTGTTTTTAATAGGGCTCTCCCAAATTATATTGGTTTGTACTAACGCTATATTTAAGCCTTGTTCTTTCATTTATTTTGTATTCCTTTTTTACTCTAATAACTTAATGAATGATTCTGGTAATTCTTGCATTTTTGCATGATCTAGTGCTGTTTTACCACGAGCATCTTTAAAATCTTTATTTGCACCATTTTTAATAAGTAATTCTGCAATTTGTTGCCTATTAAATGTTGCAGCATATATTAAGCTGCTAGCTCCCATAGAATTTTGTTCGTTTACATTAGCCCCTTTTTCTATTAATTTTTTTGCTATCGGAAAAAAACCTTTAAAACACACTCCCATTAAAGCTGTATTTCCTGAAGAATCTTTCTGGTCTATGTTTGCGCCCTTTTCTAATAAAATAGAAACAATTTCTTGTTGATCATAGTATGTTGCAAGTATTAATGGAGAAGAACCTCTTTGATCCTTGGCATCAACCAGTTCTGGATTTTTTATAAGTGCTTCTTCTACTAATTTAGAATTACCATTTCGTATGTTGTTAAAAAAAATCTCACTATTCATAATAATTGATTGTATAAAAAACTGCTATATCCTAACAATTTGGACATAGCAGTTATAAAGTTATAATTTCATTTTTTAAGATAGAATACTTTAACTTATTTTAAGTCAAAACGGTCTAAATTCATCACTTTTGTCCATGCTGCAACAAAATCTTTAACAAATTTATCTTGTCCATCATTTGCACCATAAACCTCTGCAATAGCTCTTAACTCTGTATTAGAACCAAAAATTAAATCTGCACGTGTTCCTTTAAATTTAACTTCGCCTGTTTTACGGTTTCTTCCTTCAAAATATCTATCATCTTCAGAAGTTGCTTTCCAAGTATATTTAAAATCTAATATATTTTTAAAGAAATCGTTAGTTAAACTACCAACTGTATCCGTAAATACCCCATAATCAGAACCGTCATAATTTGTTCCTAATACACGTAATCCTCCAACTAAAACAGTTAATTCTGGTACTGTAAGAGTTAACAAATTAGCTTTGTCTACTAATAGATCCTCAGCTGCAATTTTAAAGTCTCCTTTAATATAATTTCTAAATCCGTCTGCTTTAGGTTCTAAATAGCTAAAAGAATCTACATCCGTTTGTTCTTGTGTAGCATCTCCTCTTCCGGCTGTAAAAGAAACTGTTGCAGAAGAACCAGCATTTTTTGCTGCTTTTTCTATTCCTACAGAACCGCCTAAAACAATTAAATCTGCAATAGATATTGTTCCTGAAAATTCTTTTTGAATATTTTCATACACAGCAAGAACCTTTGCTAATTCTTTTGGGTTATTTATTTCCCAATTTTTTTGAGGTTCTAAACGAATACGTCCACCATTGGCACCACCTCTCATATCTGAACCTCTGAATGTAGATGCAGATGCCCATGCTGTAGATACTAATTGCGAAATAGTTAAACCAGAATCTGAGATTAACCCTTTTAATGTTTCAATTTCGTTATTACTTAATGTATAGTTTACAGCTGGTACTGGGTCTTGCCATAAAAATTCTTCTTTTGGAACTTCTGGTCCTAAATAACGAGATACAGGCCCCATATCTCTATGTGTTAATTTATACCAAGCACTAGCAAAAGCTTTTTCAAAAGCTTTAGGGTTTTCCTGAAAATATTTAGATATTTTTAAATATTCTGGGTCTACTTTTAATGCCATATCAGCATCAGTCATCATTAAACTTTGTGTAGCATTAGCATCCCCAGCTTTTGGTGCTCTTTTTGCATTAGATGCTGCTGTAGGAGCCCATTGGTGTACTCCTGCTGCATTTTCAACAAGTTCCCAATCGTAGTCTAATAACATATCAAAAAAGTCGTAATCCCATTTTGTTGGGTTTGGAGTCCAAGACCCTTCAAGTCCGCTAGTAATTGTGTCATCTAAAACACCTGTACCATAACTATTTTTCCAACCAGTACTCATTTCTTCTATTGGTGCGCCATGCGGTTCTGCTCCAACATATTTACTTGGGTCTGCTGCTCCATGGGCTTTACCAAAAGTATGTCCTCCTGCAGTTAATGCAACTGTTTCTTCATTATTCATAGCCATACGCCCAAAAGTTTCCTTCATGAGTTTTGCAGTTTCTAATGGATTAGATTTTCCATTAGGTCCTTCTGGGTTTACATAAATTAATCCCATGTGTGAAGCTCCTAAATACCCTTCTAAATCACCATCTTCAAAACGTTCTTTATTACCCATCCATTCGGTCTCAGAACCCCAATATACATCTTGTTCTGGTTCCCAAACATCTTCTCTACCACCTGCAAAACCTATAGTTTTAAAGCCCATAGATTCTAAAGCACAATTACCCGCTAATATTAATAAATCTGCCCAAGAAATTTTATTTCCATATTTTTGTTTAATAGGCCATAATAATAAACGTGCCTTATCTAAATTACCATTATCTGGCCAGCTATTTAAAGGTGCAAAACGTTGGTTTCCTGTATTTGCTCCACCACGGCCGTCTCCAACTCTATAAGTTCCTGCACTATGCCATGCCATTCTTATCATTAACCCTCCGTAATGACCATAATCTGCTGGCCACCAATCTTGAGAATCTGTCATTAAATTAGTAAGGTCGTTTTTAAGTGCATTAAAATCTAAGCTCTTAAATGCTTCAGCATAATCAAAATCTTCACCCATTGGGTTAGACTTTGTTGCGTGTTGACGTAGAATATTAAGTTTTAACTCATTTGGCCACCAATCTCGGTTTTTTATACCACCACCTGAAGTTTCTTTAACTGTACCACTAAAAAAAGGGCATTTACTTATATCACCATCTTTATGGTTATTATTTGCATCCATAATACACTATTTGTTTATGATTATTAATATTTTTTTTATCTTAATCGAACATAAAATTACAAAATAAAGAACATACACTATAATTAATTAATATTAAAATATTATTAAATAATAATATTTATCTATAGTAGTATTTATCTTACTTTAAATTATTAAATTACAGTATGGTCTTTCAAACAAATATTAAATTAACGCATAATTTAAAATCTATTGTTAATTCCCCAAAGGCAATTGCATCAGTAG
This sequence comes from uncultured Maribacter sp., assembly GCA_947504045.1. GTDB lineage: Bacteria > Bacteroidota > Bacteroidia > Flavobacteriales > Flavobacteriaceae > Maribacter_B. The sequence goes on along the minus strand of CANNFY010000001.1, from coordinate 1,098,787 downwards.
ATACTAATTTACAATTTCTTGGCTGCTCTAAAGTTTGGGAAAATCATCATAAAATAACTTCTTTAGATATTGGAGATTATTTTTTTAAAGTAATGCATAATGTTCCTGTAGATTTTTTATCTGTCTTAAAAAATTGTTTAAAAGGTAATAGTTGTAGTAATAATGGAAAAAAGTTTAGTGGTAATAATGGAGAGTTTATTTGGCTAAAATGGCATATTACTCCTTGGAGATACTCAAATAAACAAATTGGCGGTTTAATTATTGAGCTTGAAAATATTACAGATTCTAAAAATATAAAAGAACTAATTAAAGATGCACAAATAGTATCTAGGGTTGGTGGCTGGGAGGTTTACTTACAAGATTTTAGAATTAGCTGGACTAAAATGGTAAATATAATTCATGAACAACCATTAGATTATGTACCTAAAAGCTACGAAGAATGTTTTGATCATTTTAAAGAAGGTAAACATAGAGAAACTGTTTTACAGCTAGCAAATAACGCAGTTACAAATGGTGTGCCTTGGGATACTGAAGTAATAATGGTTACTGGTAATGGTAAGGAAGTATGGATAAGAACTAAAGGTAACGCAGAATTTGTAAATGGTAAATGTGTACGACTATATGGTATTTGCCAAGATATTAATGAACGTAAAATTGCCGAATTAAAACATAGAGAAGTAGCGGAAAGAACTAAAAAAGCTACTACTGCATCTAATATTGGTATATGGGAATTTACTACTAAGGATAGATTTGCTATTTGGGACGATATGTCTTATAAACTACACCATGCAAATCGTGAGGAATATAAAAGTACTTATGAAGCTTGGGAGGCAACAATACACCCAGAAGATTATTTAAGGGTTTTAAATGAAGCTTATTCTGTTAGTAAAGGAAAAGGAAATGGAATTATAGAATATCGTATTATTTTAAAAGATAAAAGTATACGTTATTTAAAAGCTATTGCTACATTTTACACGGAAACAGAAAAAAACAACTATAAAGCAATTGGTGTTATAACAGATGTAACTAAAGAAAAAGAGTCCGAACAAAAACTTAAAGAATTTGCTCAAATTACTTCTGAACAAAATAATAGTCTTACCAATTTTGCGCATATGGTTTCTCATGATTTAAGGTCGCATTCTACAAACCTATCTATGATAACTAATTTTTTGTTAGAAGAAGAAAATGCGGAGGAAAAAATTAAATTAATGACTATGTTGCAAGAAGCAACAGAAAATCTTAATGTAACAGTTTCGCACTTAAATGAAGTTATACAATCTAGCACTAACGTAACTAAACAACTTGTTCCAATAGATTTAAAAAAAGTAATACATAATGCTAAAAAGAATGTTTCTGAGGTTTTTAAAGAAAAAAAGGCTTCTTGTATAGTAAACATATCTTCAAATTCTATGGTATTAGGAGTTGTTGCTTACTTAGATAATATATTTCTTAACTTATTTACAAATAGCTTAAAATACTCTGTAAAAGATAGACCTCCAGTTATACAAATTAATATAACTTCCTCTAAAAAAACATTAGAATTAAATTTTATAGATAACGGGAAAGGTATAGATTTAGAAAAATTTGGAGGTAAAATATTTGGTATGCATAAAACTTTTCATAGAAATAAAGATACCCAAGGTGTAGGGCTATATATTACCAAAAACCAAATAGAGGCTATGGGTGGTAAAATATCTGTTCAAACTACTTTAAATGTTGGTACAACGTTTACGCTTTATTTTAAAACACCTTAAACAATTATGAAAAAAATTAGCTCTGTATCTATTATTGACGATGATTCTATTTACGTTTATATTGTAAAACGACTTATGAATGAGTGTGATTTTTGTGAATCTATAACTGTATATGAAAATGGAAAAGAAGGCATTGATGGTCTTATAGAATTAGGTGCCGCTAATAATTTGCCAAAAATAATTTTTTTAGACCTAAGCATGCCAATAATGAGTGGTTGGGAATTTTTAGACAGCTTTGCGCAAACAACAATTTTAAATAAAGAGGCTATAAAAATAATTGTGATGAGCTCTTCTATTAACCCTAAAGAAATAGAAATGATTAAATCTTATCCTATGGTTACAGATTATATTGTAAAACCAATAACTCCTTCTGATTTAAATAAAATTGCAAATTACTAACATTAATTATGTGTGTCCGGCGTATATCCTTCAGGTGCCACCTCTGGATTGTTTATAGTGCCACTTTCTCCAGTATCATTAGTTATAAGCCACTCGCTAAAAGTATATTCCGGATTTGCTTTTTGCACTTCAGGTTTTCTAAGTGCTCTACCATCTTCAAATTCATGATTGGTTCCAGAACCATCTTCCCCAACCACTCCAAAAACATCTATTATTTTACCAAAAGGATCCATTAAAACCAAATTATCATCTCCGTTTGAATCTGCAGGACTATTATTACCAACCTCTAAATCTGGAAAAAAACCATAAATAGAATTAAAGTTGTCTGAATTAGGTGCTATTACAACTGTATTTTTAGATTCTATTTCAATACCAGATAAATCTATCTCAGAACTTATTTCAGTATTCCCATTAGTATACCTTTGTAGGGTCCATTTATTTAAAACTAGTGTGCTATCGCTAGCATTATAAAGTTCGACAAACCTTCCTAAATTATTATTATCTGGATCTGCTAATTCTGATATGAATATTGCATTTGATGTAAACTCTGTTACTTCTTCTACACAACGTTCTTTATTAAAATTAACATCCTCTAGTTCTCTTATAATAAGCTTATATTCTTTACTAGATTTAGTTAAGACCCCAACAATAGAACCATTTAAGCTAGGTAATGTTTCTGCTTGAAAATTAGAATATCCACTATTTAAAAGCTTTATTACATCTTTATTACAGTTTTGTAGTGCCCTATCTGTTTCTTCTTTTTCTTCTGCAAAAGTTAATTGCAACTCTTCTTCAAGAAACTCTACATTAGAAAAACTAACTAATGTATTAATATCTTGATCAGATATATCTGATATTTCTAAAACTTTAGGCTCTAATATTACTTGTTCTTCACATGATAAAAAAACATGTTCTTTTAAAGATATTGCTGGTAATCTACCCACAGATAAATTGCCGAAAGAGGAAAACACATTACCTAGTTTAAAAACATCATTACTTTTTCCTAAATACAATCCTTTTAGCTTTATAAAAACTTTAGAACCTACAGGATATTGTAAATGTAAGTTTTGTAAATCTACTTCTAGCTGTATTCCTCCAGAAGAATTTATAGATGTATCTTGACAATGAAGAACACTAAAAAAATTGCCTTCTTTATCCGAAGATATAACTATAGCTTCTAAAACTAAATCTTCTTGTATTAATACTATATCGTCTACATACATACTTTTTAATTCTGGCAAACTAATTGTTGCAACTAAATCTGAACTACAAAGCGTATCTGGTTGCTCAAAATTTTTATCTGGTGCACAACATACTAAGCAAATAATATTTATAGTTAGTATTAAAAAATGATACTTGTATATATTTATATTCCTCATTATCCTATTTTAATTAAAGCTATACGCAACATTTAAAAAATAAGTTCTACCGTAACCATACCAATATTTTGGTGCAAAAGAAGGAGAGCCCCCAAGGGTATCGTTTCTTAATTGTCCAAAATTTCCGTTTCTACTTTGCTCGTAACCACCTGTCCTATATTGGGTATTAAACAAATTATTTAAACTCATAAAAACACTTATATATTTACCTTTTAATAACCATGATTTTCCGGCTACAGCATTTAATAAATAAAAATCGTCTAATGGTTTTTGTGCTAATAAAGCAGTAACATTTTCTTCTGTAGCGTTTGGGAAATTTTCTCCTGTTTCTGGGTCTAAATAAAAACTGTTTGTTCTGGTAATTGTAGAAATATTACTATAATTATTACCTAAGAAATTTGCACTAAGCCCCACCCACCAATATTTAGGGTCTCTATAATCTATACCAATAGCCCATGCTTTTTGAGGACCTTGCGCTAATTTATAATCTTTTATATATGCTTCTCCTAAATCTATATTTCCTACTGTGTTTATTAAATCTTCTGTAGCATCTGCAGTATCAAAATTTATAGTAACATTAGGGTTACTTGCATATACATATTTTGAAAGAGAAAGCACTCCTGATAGTTTTACCGCAGGAGACAATTGGTAGGTTAACCCTATTTCTGCTCCAAAATGTAATTTATCTAAACCAGTAAGTACCTCTTGTACAAAGTCTGATCCAACCCCAGCATCAACAAAAAAGAAGTTGACATCTGTAGTGTTTTGAAAACGAGTATGAAAACCTGAAACTCTAGCGGTAAGCTTAGGAAAACTTGCAAAGTAATTAACATCTAAACTAGTTAAGGTTTCTTTAGTATTTTCTCCTACAATAGTATTATTTTCTCTAGGGTTAATAAATAAATTTTGTATTGTTGGTGGTCTATTAATTAATGCTACGTTGGTAGAAACCCAATTTCTACCATTAACTTTATAGGTTACACCAGCTTTAGTTGAAGCGTTAGAAAAATTAATCTTTTCACTTTTTCCTAAAGAGTTATCAAAAAAACGTTCATTACGGTATAATCCTTTTCTTTGGTAATTAGATGTGTTATATTTTCCAGAAATAAAACCTTCCCATTTTTTAGTCTCATAATTTAATTGCCCAAAAACATTAAACCTATTTGCAAGAATATTGTAGTTATAGTTAAAAATGTCTCCTTCTAACTTTTCTTGGCTTTCATTTACGTTGTTTTTTGTGTTAGAAAAAGCATCCACATCATTATGAAAACTTGCACCTAAAAGGTCTTCTATTTGTGCGTAATTACTAGAATTTAAATTTTGGTAGTACATGCCTATATCTAATTTATAAGCTGTTCCTAAATTTATATTAACAATACTGTTTATAATAAACTGGCGGTCTTTAACCACATCATTATATAAAATATAAGACGCTGGAGAACCTACATTATTTGTATTTGCTGCATATAAATTTTCCCAGTCTATTTGTGCATTATTTAAAAAATCTTTTTCCGCTTTGTTTGCACTATAAAAATTAGCTCCAATTGGGCTGTTAATATAAAAACTTGGTAAATATCTGTAGTATGTTTTATCTGGGTTAGGTGCGTTATAGTACCCTAACCTGCTTCTAGAATGAGTTCCAAATTGGTACGATACTCCTGTATTTATATCTATTTTTTTAGAATTAAATATATGGTTTAACATAAATACTGGTTCTTGTAATTTACGTTCTCTAGAATTTCTTATTTTTCCATTTTGAATTCCCCAATATGGGTTATAAGTATTTCCTTTTAGATCAAAAATTTCTTGGGTAATAGCAGAAGACCTTCCTCTTCTATTTGATGCTAAAAAGGTGGTTAGCAATAAAGAGTTTTTTGTGTTTACATTATATTCTAAAGCACCATATATTGCGTATGCATTATACAATGTTCCTTCAACAAATCCGTTTTTTGCTCCTCTTAAAGAACTAGAAACACTATAAGATAGCCCTGCTTTATTTGTTGTAGAAGTATAGGTTGCCATTAATCTTCCAGCATAAGTTCTATTAGAAATAGAAGAAGAAAACCTATAACCTGGTCTAAGTTGCGATGGTCTAGTATTTATATTCGTAGTTCCTAAAACCCCTCCAAATGAATACGAAGATGTCTTTAATCCTGCTGAAAATTCTTGGTTTCTTGTAACATCATTTAATCCTCCCCAGTTATTAATATTATTTATGTAACTTTACATATTAATACAATCAATTGTATGTTAGGTATTTACATAAGAAAGAGTAGAGAAAGGAAGAAAGAAAAGAGTATAAAGGAACAAAAACTACTAGGACAAGAGTTCGCTTTAGAGAACAAGTTAGAGTATCGGTACTACGATGAAGGTGTCATTAGTGGACAGAAAGCAAAAGAACAACGACCTAAATTTGCTGAACTTTTAAAGGATATTGAAAACGGAAAAATTACAGGTGTATATATTTGGGATAGTTCTCGTTTGGCACGTAATGAAATTGCTTGGCACACCTTTGCAGACCTACTTAGAGATACAGGTACTTTATTATATGACAATGGGGTTATCGCTGATTTTAAAGATGAGAACACGTATTTATTTTATACTATTAAAGCAGGAATGGATGCACATTTTGCTAGATTAACCGCTAAAAAGATTAAAACAGTATTAAGACGGAATGCTAAAGAGGGTACTCCACATGGCATATTACCGTATGGCTATATAAAAGATGAAAATGATAAATGGAAAATTAAAGAGGAAGAAGTTGAAACAGTAAAACTAATATTTAATCTTTATAACAAAGGGTATGGTTACATAAGAATAGCTAAACACCTTAATGAATTAGCTATTGAGACTCGATATGATATTGAATGGACACCAGCAACCATTCGTTATATGATTTACAATAAAACCTATTCAGGTACTGCTAAATTCACAGATATTGAAATTAAAGTCCCTCCTATCATCGATAAAAAAATCCATGATAAATTACTAGATAGCATTGGTAGTAGATACAAAAAACCTGGAGCAAAATCAAAGAAGTATATTCTTAATGAAGTTCTTATTTGTGGCAAGTGTGGAACACGTTACACCATTACAGCACGAACTAGGCACACATACTACCGTTGCTTAAGTGCTGTTAATAGAGGGGTGCAAAATTGTCATAGCAAAGCCGTTAGTGCTGAACCATTGGACAAGGTAATATTTGAACATATTTTATTTGGTAAAGAACTATATGAACTAGCACATAAAACTTATTTAGAAGGTGGAAATGTTGAACAAAAAAAACAGCTTGAAACTAAAATTAAATATCAAACAAAGAGATTAAATAAACTAAAAGAAGAACTAAAACGAAATCATCAGGTATATGTATTAGGTGGGGTCGAGCTAGATTTATATATGTCTGAAAAAAAACGTATTGATAATCAAACATTCAAGACGGAAGAAAACATTAAAACATTGACGGATGAACTTGAAAAGTTACAAAATACTAATAGGCTACTTGAACAGATGAATATTGATTTTAATTTCGATTTACCTGAAAAGTGGCAAAATGAAAAGAATCCAACCATAAAAGAATGGATGAAGCATTCAATAAAAGAAGCTATAAAAACAAATAGGATAGAAAGGAACAAGGATAAAATTAAGGAGACCATAACATTTGACGAAAAAGTGGCTATGGTTGAAAAGTACATTAAACAAATAACTATTAACTACCCAAAAGTACCACTACGAATAAAAGTAGAATTTAACATCCCTGTACCACCTATGGAGCTAATAATGGAATCGAGATATTATGGAGTAAAGAACTTAACTACAAACAAGCATTTTTATCTAAAGGACTTTGGCAAAGACCCTCAAAGAATAAATGAGCGTATGCATAATGAATTTAACAATTACACAAAAAACTTATAATCAAATATATGGGGTTATACGAATACAAAATGTTGGAAGAAGCCAAACAATGGAACGTACTTTGGGATAAAGGTACTTACCTTACACATCATATAGAACCCAACGAAAAATTTAATTTATATGCACTCTTTGATTTCTTTGTTGAGGTTCAACTAGACTCAAAAACAGATAAAATAGTTTGTAAGAAGCATTTTCAGACAGGTCAATTATTAGACAAATATTCTGGTAGTATCGGATTCTAAGTCTAGCCTATTACATTATATCGAATATATTTACACAACAACAACGAACGTTCTAGTAATGTAAAATTAGTTATATCTTTATAGAATGCATTATATAACCTACTATAGAGTATCTACAAAAAAACAAGATTTAGGATTAGAAGCCCAAGAAACTATAATTGGTAATTATCTTAAATCAGATGATGAAGTACTAGCATCTTATAGAGAAAAGGAAACAGGAACAAAGAAAAGGGTACAAATAGAACTAGAAAAAGCTATAGAGCATTGTAAGCAAACTGGTAGTACTTTATTAATTGCCAAATTGGACAGATTAGCCCGAAATGTGTCGTTTATATCCACTCTTATGGATAGTAATGTTGAATTTAAGGCATTAGATATGCCACACGCCAATAAGCTTACTATACATATCTTTGCAGCCATTGCGGAGCATGAAGCGGAATTGATAAGCCAAAGAACCAAAGCAGCATTACAAGAACTTAAAAAGAAAGGTGTACAATTGGGTAAGCCCGAAAACTTCAATCAAACTGGTAGGAATAAAGGGGTGCGGACTAATAAGGCTAAGGCATCCAACAATGAGAACAACAGAAAGGCTAAAGCTTATATTAAATCTTTGGCTTTACAGGGTCTCAATCACTCGCAGATAGCTAAGGAACTTAATGCAAACGGTTTTAAAACTAGTAGAGGTAAGAGTTTTCAGGCTATACAGGTTAGAAGGCTAGCTTTAAAAGTAGTATAATTTGACACTATTCTAACTCAAATAAAATTAGTTAAATGATACAGTTAGTTCTGTAAAAGCAGATGTATTATTTACTATAAACATCATTATGTCAAATAGAAAGTTAAACAGCTGATAATCCGTACATGTTTAAGTCGAAGGTTTGCTTAAATTACATTATTATTTTTAAATTATGTTAGTGACTGAGAATATAATAATTGAAAATAATCTTATATGGGGTGTTAATTTATAATTTAAAAATGTCGTAACCTAATCCTGCACCAAGCCAAAGATGTCCGTCATGATTCCAAGCTTTACCACTTGTTCCAATACCTTTATCCCAACCCATAAAAACACCTACGTTGATTTTATTTCTGGAATATAAAAGTCCAAATCCTCTTGATAACAATCCAATACTTTCAGTTTGAGAGTCCGTAAACTTGTTATCTCCATTAGTATTTTTAGATGATAATTCTTCTGATGCAGCACCTAAAAAAGCACCTAGTGTAACTTTATTTTCAATAGTTTTGTTACCAACTTTTTTCCTATGATGGAATTTTGTCCATCCCATAGAATACCCTGCAAAAAGACCTGCATTGAAAGAAGTTGAGAAAGTAGAAGGTATAGCATCATTATCACCATCTTTAGGTCTATACTTAAAAGGTATTGTTAGTGCGGTAGAAGTCATTTGCCATGACCATAAAGTTTTTGTTTCACCATCTTTAAAAGTATGAAATAACACCTTTTTGTCATCTTTGCATTGTTTTTCGGGGTTATCGTTATTTTTATATTTGAAATTCCACATATTGACATACAACTTTTCTTCATCAAAAAGAAGGTTGCCTTTTAATTTATTTGTCTTTCCGTCAGTACATTTATTATTATAAAAGTCTGGTTCTTCTTCGATTTTATACATTAAACAATGTTCAATGTCTGGTTTTTTTGCCTCCTTTTCAGTTATTGTTACTTCTTTTTTTTCAAGGTCATAGGCTTTAAATGAGTTTCTATAATTATTTGAAACTTCTTCTATTTTTTTTCTCATAGCTGCTATAGCTATTTCCTTCTTTTCTTTCAATAAGTCATTGGGTTCAATGGGTTGCGAGAGTTTGTAATAAGATTCTTTAACTAAATTTAGGTTGACTTTTTTGATGTTATATCTTTTCTTAAAACTTTCCTGTGAAAATGAGCTTTGGGAATAGAACAGACTAATGAGTAGCAAAATTGCTAAAGAGTTTTTCATGTTTTTTAATTTTGGTTGGTTTTGCACGAGGGAAGTGGTATAAACCTACAAAATTATGATTTAACTTACAAATGCTTGTTTGGTTATCAATTAGATGGAGTAAAACAAAGTGTAACACTATTGCGTCTTAGTAATTATAAGAACAGTATATTTGAAGTATATTAACAAAAAACACCCATTATAAGGGTGCTTTGTGCAAAGTAAGATTAGAGTATTATACCGTTTACTATTTGCTTTTACCAGAAGCAATAACCTTTGTAGGGGGATGTGGAATGTCCTACAGCTGATAACGTAAAAGGGTCGATAATGCTCTTTTCTTTTTTATATCTATTTACAAATATAATGATATAGATTTATTTACTGGTAGTGGTGGTTTGTTTGATTGTTTAATTAGAGTGCTTTTAGACAATAAAAGCGGAACTTAAATAAAAACCCCCTAACAAAGTGCTAGAGGGTAATCTTCTTTTAGTTTCTATATCATAATCTTAAGTTTTTAACTAATCATTTCCTACTTTTAATAAACTCAACTAAAAGTTCTACAATGACACCTAATACAATCACACCTAGTGCGGTTTCCATTAGGAATTCGTTTAACCTTAAAATCATACTTCAAATATATACATAGTTCTTTTGTCTTACGTTGCTATATGCAAAGAGTTATTCAATAATTATCAACATTTTCTTACATTTGATGTACACTAATATGTTTTATAATGGATGGATTAGAAAGGGCAAAACTAAAGGATGAAATACTTAATTTAATTTCTGATAAACCAAAAGGAGCTGATTTTTTATGGATTAAATACAATATTAAAAACAAAGATATATCTGATGAAGATTTAAAAGACCATTTAGAGGAGATAGGAAATGATAGCTCAAAAATCGCTATCTTAATTATAGGGGAAACATACCATTTACAAAGAACTATGTATACGGCTAAATTCCTTGAAGCAAATGGATATACAGGAATTTATGAATATAAAATTAATAACAAAATAGCTAAAGATAAGGGCTTAGCTTTAGAGTTTGAAGCAAAACAAATTCAAAGGGAAAAGGATAAAATTCAGTTAACTCTTGCTAAGTGGCAAAAGATAACTTTTATTCCAGTTTTTATATTCGGTTTACTTGGAGGGTGCTACTCTTTATACAAGATTATAAAGCCCTCTGACAACGTTAAACAAGAAGCTTTTGATAGTAGATTAAAATCTATTGAAACGCAATTAGAAGCTCTTAAAACTGCTAAAGAAGAAGTGTTAATAGGAAAACCAGAACCAGTAGTTATTGATTCAACTAAATTAACTAAGAAATGATAGAAAATAGGTATATAAAAGCCATGGAAATTGGTTTAAAGAATGAAGAAAAGGGTATTAGTTATTTTGAATTGTTTTTAGAATTGACAGGGACAAAGAGTAAAGTTCTCTCTAAAGAAGCTGAGATTAGTTTTTTTGCGTGGTTTATGGATAACTTTCACAATCCAAATAAAGTTGAAAAGGATTCAACGTTAGAAATTAATGAATATCGAGATTGGTTATACCTTTATAATGAAGAAGAGGAATACCATAATCTTAAATATATTAATAGTGATTTACTTTTTTTATTAAAAGAGAGGTGGTTTCTTAATGGTCATGCGTTAAAACAATATTTAGATTATTTAGAACTTACAGAAGCCAGAAAAGCAGCTAAACAAGCACAAAAATCATCAAATATTTCTATAAATATAGCTATCGGTGCATTCGCAGTAAATGTAGTTTTGGGTTTTATCTCGTTTACTCAATCATTAATGCCTAAAGAAGCCCAAGAAGTAAAAATAATTGAAGATAAAACAACAGTAAAGCAATTAGAGCAGGAAATAAAAGAACTACAAGCAAACTACCAAGAAGAGAATAAAAAGCTTAGAGAAGAGCTAAATAAAGCTGATATGATGGTAAAATTACTGGAAGGGGAATAATTATCTTTTTAACTTCTTAGGTAGAACTAAACGCCAACCATCTAAAGGAATATTTTCAAACTCATCAACCTTCATTATTTTTTGAAAATCTTTTGGTGAGTAACTGTAATAAAGATGTAAACTATTGTTTTTGCTCTCTAAATAGAATTTACTTGTTTTAGTTGGTTTCTTTTCAACTCTCATAACCTCTAAAGCTTTTTCATAACGATATGAACCGATTTCTTCTAGTAATGCTTTAATAATTGGAGTGTTAAAATTTCTGAATACATGAGCCATACTTCAAAACTATGGTTTATGTTATATTAATGCAAAGTACGCTTAAATCTTTAGTAATGGGCTTACTTATTTCCTTTGGCTTACAAACCGACGTTAGGAGGTGGTACACTACTTCTATTCTAACTTTATTTTTAATTCTATTAATTTACTACTAGGTAGGTTAGACATTAATATAATAAGGTGGGTAATTGTAGGGGGCTGTTAAATCTTAATAATTGTTTTACTGTTTAAAAATTTATTTAGAATCATAATTGCCCCCCCATAAAAAAGAATTAAACAAGATATAGCGAAGCGTGGGAACTTACTTTCTATTATTTGTTTGAATAGCCCATAGGGCGTGGGAACTAGCGTAAACACTACTAAACTAGATTTAAAGTTAAATTAAAATAGGGGTCTATGAGGTTTATATATATACTATATAAATAAAAACCCAACATTTATTTAACATTTAAAATAACATATTGTTACAAATATAACAAAATAAATATATAGAGTAAATCTGTTTTTATTTTTAAAATTTAAAAACAGCGATGAGGTTAATAAATACGGTACATACAAGAGGACACATAAACTAATAATTTAGATTTTTGTGGAATCCATACTAATACAATAATTTTTGCTTTAATAAAAATTATTAGTATTACCAAATATAATCGCTGTAATACATAAATAAAAGTTAAAATTTTGAGTAAGACTATTAAAAATAGTAATTTTGTAATATACAAATAAAGGGAAGTAGTGCCAATGAGTACTACACCGCTTACTGATACCGAGTAGCACTAATTAGCCCACCTAGGGTAAAGCTATATCAGTTATGCGCAGTTCAATACTAACACCTAATCAAATTAAAGTAAGAAACCTAATCCAAAAGGATTTAGAAACTACTACAGATACTAAAGCTTATTTAGTTGAATTAGATAAAAAGGTAAATGATACTAGAAGTCCTTACTACTTAGAAAAAGGAATAGAATCAAGAATAGTAATTGATAGAACTATTCCAACTACACCAGATGATTTAAAAAGGCTTTTTGAAGATGGTATTACGTTGCCAAACGTAAAAGTAAAATACACTACCAAAAGAAAAAGCAATATTCCATTTTACGGAATACTAGCTAATAATTTAGATAAAGTAATAGCACAACAGGACTTTAACGGAGAACCTTTTTTGAAAGGAAACTTTGAATATATGGAGGTAAGGCTACCAAATAAAAACATTACGAATCAGCAGTTCCATTTAGCTTTATATGCTGTTTTAAATGGGTTTAAAGTCTGCACGGATGCATCAAAAGAAAGCCTAGTGTCATTAGCGAATGATATGATTAAGCTTTTCCCTCAATGGAAAAACCAAGTAAAAGTCGAAAAAGTAGTAGAAAAAATTCTAACAACTACTTTACCATTCAAAGGAATTCCAAAAACTATTAATATTATTTGGAATCCAGATTACAAGTTTACTAAAAATGAGAAATGTAAAATTCATGCAGAGTACTCAGGTAAACAGAAAAGAAATAAAACGTTTAAACGCCTTCAAAAAAACTACACAGAAGGAATGACCCAGAAACAACTATGGGAGAAAACAAATACTAGCCGTTCCTTAGTAAAAATGTACTGGAAATCGCTAAAGGCAGAGCAACTAGAAGTTAAGGGTACAGGTATTTAAAAGTACTTATTTCGCATTCTGAACAAGTTCTATTAAAAAAACAAATAACTCTATAGAAACTGAAGCCTTTAAGTAAGTTCCTTTGTTTTGGGGAATTATTAAGAGGGGGGGCTAGGTGTTACCTAGTAGAATACCCCATAACCTTATTAGGGGACAGTTACAGAAAAAACAAGTATATTTTTTTTCTAAATGCTTAAAAATATAAGGCAACTAGCAAGAATTTTATTGATAAATATTAATTTTTAATATCTAACTTAACTAAGATTTTTTATAAAAGTACATATTCTGCAATAGCGTATTATATATAATACAAAACATTATTAGATGGAATTGAGGTTAAAAATAAGTTTATTTGGGTAGCTCGAACAAAACATTAATATCAACATCTAAAGCTTTTGCAATATTTACGATGTTTAAAAGGCTAGTATTAATTTTGCCCATCTCTATTCTACCAATTTGGTTCCTCGACATATCAGCTTTGGCTTCCACTTCGGTTTGAGAGAGTCCAGCCTTTTCACGAAGGTATTTAAGGTTTTTTCCAAATCTGATTAAAACTTCTTTTTCATCCCCAATATATTCCTTTGGATACTTTTTTTTCATGCTACAATTTGCATCATGCCTTTAAATTTGTTGCCCACATATTTGTGGACAGAATTATACTACTAAATAATTTTTTGCGTTAACATCTAAGAATTAACTATAAACAATATCAAAATGTATTTGTTAAGAAAATTAAACCTAAACTTATTATTCATTTGTCTAACATCTTTCTTGTTCTTTCTGTACAGTTGTACATCTGAAGATGGGGAAGAACTATCTGGAATCGAAAATGTTTCACGTGAACTTTTGATTGGGAGTTGGAAAAATTTGGAATACCCTTCTTTGGATGTATGGTGGACATTTAATGAAGATGGCACTGGCTATACACCTCCTTTTTACGCATTACAAGAAGGAGAGCAATCTTTTTCATGGCGTTTAGATGGCAACATATTAACTCTTTACGGAACTGAGGTTTACCAGATTATCGAAATTGATAACAAAAATATGCTAGTACAAGAAGCAAATGGATTAAGGACTAATCATGTAAGAGTGGAATAAAAAGAGAATAACACAATCTTATGAAAAACAAGTCTATTTTTATTACAATATTCCTAATAACAATAATGTCTTATGGTCAAGAAAAAACTGTGGATAGTATCAAAGCTATACATAGTTATATCAAAACTGAATATACCATAACTATCAATGGCAAAGAGTTTCCCGTCTATTTGAGTAAAAACAAAATCAATTATTTTATTAAGAGGATTGATGAGAAAACAGGAAGGGAATATTGGCAATTGTTGGATAAGATAGATAATCAGAAAAAAACAAGTAGATGATTGTAGCAGTTATAATATTATAATTCCTAATATTTCTGTTTTTAAGAGACAAAAATGATGAGGTTAAAAAAGTACAGTTGTCAGGGGGGATGCAAGAAAAATACAGAATATTACTAAACCATTTCCGTTCCATACCAAACATGAAGGTTCAATCCACTAGGACAACCTCTATAACGATGGTGGTGATAGATAGATTTGTTGAGACCAAATTTATAATCGGTCAGGGGTTTAATGCTGTTTCAGTTTCATAGTTTCACACTAGTCATAGATTTGGTTCACATGAACTACATTGGAAATTTCCAGAAACAATGACATAAGACCTGATGAATACTTTAATTGAGAATGAACTGGGGGATTATGAGAGGAAGTTGTTAAGTTCTTAAATTTATTGATTTAGCGTATTATGCCGAACAATCCTTACCAAACAAATATTTAATTTTAGTTAGTCTTAAAAAAAATCAATCTTAGTTTAATTCAATAGATATATGGCAATAGAACTTATTAAACTAAAAGTTAAAAAGGAAGCTTCAATTGGTAAACCTGCTCAAAAAATCATCAATAAGTTTATAGAAGCTTGTTTAGCTTTGGATTGTTCTATTATTGAACCCATGATAAATGAAGACCAATTCTTTGAAGACATAGACAAATATAGATTTTTAGCTTCATTAAAACAGCAATTCGATTGGGCAATTAGCAGAGGTGCAAAAGATGTTATTATGAAAAAAGGTAAATGTAGACTATGTAGTATAGGTCATTCAACATATGAATTTTACAGTAACCAAAACACCCACGAATTTGCTTATATCATCAATACGAAAAACGATGAAGTTAAAGATATATTTCTTTGTAATATGAGTTCAGGAAGAAGTTAGGTAATAATCAATAGCAATTCTTTATACCTTGAAAATGTAATAATGTATAGTTTGCAAAAAAAGCAAGTGGTATTTTAAATAGAATTGTTGAAGTTTGGTTAGGGGTTGATATGTTTATATTATTTATCATTTTGTCGAAATGAATAGAATTACAATAAAACCGTTTAATGCAAGAATTACAATAGGTCTACAAATTGACTATACAGATAAGCTTATTTCTAAAGCTGAAATTGTTAACACTATTCAGGAGTACCAAAACCAGTTAATATAGGATAAAGGTATTTATCTTAGTGTTGCATTATCAGAATGTGATATAGTTTTAAGTGGTCAATTTGAGCCACATCTCCAGTTAAGCATTATTAATTATCCTAAGTTTCCAAAAGGTATTAGTATCCTTAAACAAGAAATTGAAAAGCTTACTAAATTTCTTATGAATAAATATGAGCAAAATAGAGTAGCTATTTAATATAACAATGATGAAACTGTAATGTATGAAAAATCAATAGAAATTAACCCTTTAATAAAATGAGTTCCCCCAAGGCAGAGCATCGGGGAATTCTAATTATTAAAATTCAGTCTTACTTTACTCCTTTTAAATATTTCTGTTTGAATAATGATATTTCAAAATGATATTTTTCAAATTCAGTTTTAATATCAACTTCTTTTAATCTATCAACACCGTAATTGGCAATAAAATCTCTAAATAAACTTAAGCGTGATATAAGGGCATGTAAAGAATCTTTGGGTAGAATTCGGATATTATCATTAACTACAACATCACTATTTTTCTTAGAATTTGCTTGCAGGGTCACACCCAGTTTTTCTCCTTCAAAAATATACTTTTCATCAAACCATTCTAATGAATGATACAATTGTTCAATGTCCGATTTAGATATTTGATTTTTTTCTAATTTTTCAGATTTCGCTTCTAAGATTAGAGATAAAGATTCGGAAATCCATAAAACATCACAACCCTCTTTATTTTCTTTTTCAGGTCTAGTTGATTTAACACCTAGTAATAATCCTAGATTTTTTAACGACTTTTCAAAAACACCTGAGGTGTTTTCTACTGAATACTGAAGACCATCGATTATTTCATTTATATAAATTACTATGTCATTTGTTGTCGTAAACGATTTTATAAAAGTAAAAGAGTTTGTATATTGGGATTTAGAAAATTGATGTTTAAATTTAGTTTTACCAAGAAAAGGCTGATACATTTTGATACTTAAGACCCTTGCTTTTTGTTGAAAATCATTAGAAGTATGTGGATTCAAAAGATATCCAAAATGAGCTTGAATTTGGTAATACCATGCTCTTTCTATATCTGATACACCAAGAGAAATTAATTCACTTATATTCTGAATTGCATCTTCTGGTTTATCGGTAATAAAAGAATAAATTGCTTTCTTTTCAAGTAAGTTTTTCTTTAAATTTATTTCTCGGGATTCATTTATATGGTCATCCTCTTTGTCCATAAAATTTTTGTGAAATTTCTTCCATTCCTCATCTTGTGACAAACAATAGTCTGCAACCTCCGTTATTTTAGAAACAACATTAGAATCATCTAAGTCTTGGTCTTCGAATAATGACTGTCCCATTTCAATTTGTCTCCTAGTATGCGGGTTAAAATAATTAAGATTTTGCTTCATTCTTAAAAATCTTAAGTTATATCGCCCAAGAAGATAGACTACACTATAATCTGCACTTGAACGAACACTCCTACCCATTCCTTGCTCAATATTTTGCGCAGTTCTATTTGTATTTGTTTGATGCTGAACATTCTGAAAATATTCATCTTTTATTGTGCTAAACCTTGGATGGTCATGCAATACTAAAACATTACATGAATCTCCACTTAAGTCAATACCGTCATATCGATTTGAAAAAACTACAAAGTTCCCTTTTGAACTATTTAGCTTTTTTATTATTTTATCAATGTTTATACTATTAACAAATTTTGCTCCTACTTCTTCCCATTTCCTAGCAATACTATTACTTGGAACTAATACCACTACATTTTGTGTTTTTAGATGATGCTTTAAAATTTCAACTGTTTGTGAGTCTGACAAATTGTTAAAATATCGTTTCGGTGTCAGCACAAGTCTTTGACCATAATCCTTTCTGTTTGTTGGGCTTATTGGTTCTAAAACTGATTCAAACGAAAAATCTAAATCCCTTATTAAAGAATAGTCGTTAACAAAAGTAGCAGACAATGCAAATCTATGTTTAGCGGTATCATATGCCACAATATTTTTAACAAATGAAACTAAAGGGGTTATCTCTATTCTTTCATTTTTAACAAACATCTCATATTGAGAAATATTATTAATAATTAAATCATAAGTAAATAACATAGTTTCCTTATCTCCAATATATTCAGTCAATATTGCAACTACTTGGTCTTTTTTATCAATCCATTTCCAATAAGGCACTTTCTGATAATAATAGCGGTCACCTGCATTAATAGCTTCATATGCTCCAACTGAAAGCTCTCTTAAATCTCTATCGAATAAACTTTTCAATTTGGTATACAATCCATGACCACTACTTATAGAAACACTAAAACTATCTATTATTTTTTCAATGCATCTATGGGCATCATCAATTAGCAATGCTCCTAGCTTTAGCTTATCTCTATCAAAAATATTTTTCCCATTAAATAGCCTTTGAATTGTTGTAATCAGGATTCCCTCTGAATTCAAAAACTCTTCAGGAAAATCATTATCTACTATTACACATGTCGGGATATTGTATTTAGCAGATTGATTAACTACTTGTTGTACTAACTGATTGTCAGGACAATAATACACTACAGGCTGTTTAACCTCTAGCATTTTAGAATAAAGTATAAGTAATCCAGTTAAAGTTTTTCCTGCTCCAGTATTCATTTTAACAACAATGTCTTTTTCTTCTCTTTTAGAATGCCATTTTTGCAAAACTTCCTCTTGAATTCCTCTTAAATAAGCGAATTTTTCATCTTTAGAAATAGAACTATATAATTCTATAGGTTCAATAATTTTATCATTAGTAATTACACTTTCATTTTTCTTTGCAAAAAAATTCATATAATAAAAGGGTTTAAATATTTATTCTAGAAGGGGAGAATAAATTTAAACATTTCATGTCAGTTAATTACTATTAAATTTATACAATCAATGGCGTATAAAAATACTTTTACATAATTCATATAAATAATTCCAATTGTTCCATTGTGGCCTTCCGTCTATTAACTTGTTCATAGGAATGCCGTTAATTAAGACCTTTCCATTACGAGAATCATACCCGCGAACTCTAAAAAAAGCCTGTCCAAAATCAAACGCAGCTCTATTTAAAAAAATATCTTTTGTAGCCTGTAATAAACCTGCTGTAATAGATACCCCTTGATCATCTTCTAAATCTGTATCAGATAAGGATATTAAATTAGTAGCTTTTTCAATAACAATATCTGGCTCTAAATAAATAATACCTAGATCTATATCTTTCCCATTACCTATTAGTTCTAATCTCTTACTTATAAAATTATACGCTTTAATTTCTAGAATAAAAGACCCCTCTATGTTTAAAGAAACATTAAAATTACCTGATATATTTATTGGGCTTTCTGCAGGTTTTTCTTTAATACTAAGGGTAGCATTAATAGGAATTTCTTGATTTACTATGGATGTAACTTTACCTGTTATTCTAAAATTTTCTTGAGCCACTAAAAACTGTAAAGCAAAAAGCCATAGCAACAATACAAAATATCGCATTATATTTGGTTATGGTTAATGGTTGCATATTACAAATAGTAAAAATGCCCATATTATTGTATGAAAAAACCCTCTTTTTTTGCTATATATTAATTTTTTTATGAAATATACCTTTCTATTTATTAAGAATATTCTTATTTTTTTTCTAATTATATATTCTGCACACGGTCAAGAAAAAAAGAAATATACTGTCCGAACTATTGCATTTTATAATGTTGAAAACTTATTTGACATTACAAACGATACACTAACTAGAGATGATGACAGAACCCCTTCTGGAAAAGATAATTGGACCCTGGATAGATATAATACTAAAATTGAAAACATTACTAAAGTATTAAGTAAAATTGGTTCTAAAACAACCAATACATCACCAGATATTATTGGACTTTGCGAAATAGAAAACTTGCAAGTATTACAAGATTTGGTAAATCATCCTAATTTAAAAAATAAAAATTATGGTATTATACATTTTAACTCTCCTGACGAAAGAGGTATAGATGTAGCTTTACTATATAAAAAAGAAGCTTTTATTCCTGATAGTTTTAATAGCCATAGGCTTTTACTTTTTAACGAAGAAGGGTATAGAGATTATACTAGAGACCAATTGGTTGTAAGTGGCTTATTAGATTCTGATAAAATACACTTTATAGTAAATCATTGGCCATCAAGAAGTGGAGGCGAAGCAAGGAGTAGGCCTAATAGATTAGAAGCTGCTAAACTTAATAAACATATTATAGATTCTATTTCTAAAAATGAAATAAACCCAAAAATTATTAGCATGGGAGACTTAAATGATGACCCCACTGATCCTAGTCTTAAAAAAATACTACGAACCAATGGGAAAAAGAAAAAGCTAGAAGATGGCTCTTTGTATAACCCCATGGAAAAACTTTATAAGAAAGGAATTGGAACTCTTGCTTATAGAGATAAATGGAATTTATTTGATCAATTTTTTATGACAAAAAGTGTAACCAATTCTGTTTCTTCTGATGGATATACTTTTTGGAAAACAGGAGTTTACAATCCACCTTATTTACTAAACCAAAATGGAAAATATAAAGGGTACCCCTATAGAACTTATGCTGGCGGAAGTTATGCTGGCGGTTACAGTGATCACTTTCCTGTATACATGTATCTAATAAAAAAATAGATTATCTATACTTTTAAAGTTTTAATGTA
Source organism: uncultured Maribacter sp. (assembly GCA_947504045.1). Taxonomy (GTDB): domain Bacteria; phylum Bacteroidota; class Bacteroidia; order Flavobacteriales; family Flavobacteriaceae; genus Maribacter_B. The sequence goes on along the minus strand of CANNFY010000001.1, from coordinate 1,078,080 downwards.
AAGCCAAAGTTTACATTTGAAAATTTATTGTCTTCTAAGTCCGAGTTAAAGTTAATTACAGAATGGTTATATAAAGCCGAAAAACTAATCTTTTTTGTAAGTGGCAAATCTGCTTTGAATTGACTTAGCACCCTATGATTACTAATATTACTATACAAAGGTTGAAAATATAAAGTACCGGTTATATTAAGGCTTATCTTTTTAAAAGATTGATTTAAAGATATATAACTGCTATTTCTGTGATTATAAAGTTTTTGATCTGTAGAACTAATTTTTTCTGTTTCGTACATATATGCATTACCCAAATATGCTTGTGTATTGGTAGTAGAAAAAAGCTTAAATCTTAACCCTAATCCAAATAAGTTTCTTTCGTTAATAGTAAGTTTTTTGTTATTCTGGTTTTGCAAAAAAGACTCTACACGTAATAACTTAGAAATCTTGTAGTTATATCTTGCGTGCACAAAATATGCATTTTGAAAATCTTCGTTTCTAGACCTTATTAAATTTATATTACCTATTAAAAAATAAATGCTCTTAAGGTTTTTAGATTTTAATTGTGCGCCTACATTAGAGCGTATTTGAAGTATATATGCTCCATTATTATCGGTATAATTAAAAAGCATATCTGCATTTAAAACAAACCTTAATGAATCTGTATGCATACGTTTAGATTCAATATTAACCAACTGCGCTTGAAGATAATAACTAAAGAAAAAAAGTAATAGTAAAATACTTTTACGAATAGTATTTAAAATAACTGTCATGTAGTTTAAAAAAATTAGAGGAAATAGTCTTTAATTAATTTTGCCTATTCTATTTAAAACAATGGTAATAAAAAATCCTTTTTACAAAGAAAAAGGATTTTCAAATTAAATGTTTATTACATATGCTTAAGCAAACCATTGACCCCAAGGAATTCTGCTTAATATTAATATTAATCCAATACCGTAAAATGTTGCTATACTTTTAAATTTTTTGTCTCCTTCAACAAACTTCTTATGACGAGACCAACCAATAGTAATTAAAACTAATGCTATAATATTAATAAACGGGTGTTCTACTGCCAAAAGTCTGGCTGCAGAATTTAAACCTCCCATACCAAGCTCTCTAATGGCATTTAAACCATTTGCAGACACAAAATATAATATTAAACCAACAAGCAATTGTATGTGACATAAAATCATTGCAAATAAACTTATACGCAAATCTTTAGCCATTGTAAACACTTTATTACTAGCTAAACCAATAATAGCGTTAGCAACTGCTAAGAATAAAACAGCTAATGCAACATATGCTAAAGAAGAGTGAAGAGTTTTTATAATTTCCATAGTTATTTTTTTATAAAAGTAATAAAATTTAGGCATAAAAAACCCTGCTAATAGCAGGGTTTATAAAAATTATTCCCACTTATTTTCTGCAGGATTACCTCCCCATATAAGCGTTGCAATGTACGGGTTATCAATAAAAGGATTTCTGTTTCCTTGTGCCCCTTCTATTATAGCGTTTCTTTGTTCTTCAAAATCAGACACAGGATCTTCAATATTCCATTTTAAAAACATTTCTAGGGTGCCAACTCTAGAAAAAGTTTCTCCATATCTGATATTTAAATAAAAAATCATTCTTGCTACATCACCTTTCCATTCATCTCCAGGATACCAACTATTATCGTTTACTAAAACATAAGAACCACTACCTTCTGTAAAAGGGTAATTTAACCTTTCTGAATTTACATTAGCATCTGTAGCTCTTAAATGGTGTAAATCTGTAACCGCATCCTCAGAATTTAATAATGACTGTGGATATATATGTTCTGTATTAAATGTTTGAGGAGTATAAGAATTTGTACCTGATGTATATTCTTCCCAATATCTACTTTCTCCAGAATACATTAATATTACGTTGTCTTGATTTTCTAAATCGGCATCAGCATTATATAAAAAATTATGTCTTTGACCGTATGATAATATAGTTGTATGATTTTTAGACACATGGTTTTGTAATTGTTCTAAACTAATAGATGCATCTTCTGACAATGCTAAATCATTATAGTAATATTCTAAATTTGAAGGAATATTAAAAGATATAGCTTCTAAAACATTTATTGAAATTGTTGTAGTAGAACAACTGTTTTCTGGTAAATCATCATCACAAATAGTGTATGTAAATGTATCCGTTCCAATAAAGTTATTTTGAGGGGTATAAATAATTTCACTAGATGTATTTATTTCAACAGTACCTTGAGTATTTAAATTGTCAATTGAAAAAAGGGTTGAATTATCTATTGTGTCATCATTAAGCAAAGCATCATTAATTTCAATTGCAGTATTTTCTAAAGTATAATATACATCTTCTACGGCAATAGGTGTTCCTTCATCTTGTAAATTAATTGTAACAGTTGCTGTAGAACAGTTTTGAGGGTCTTCAAAATCACAAATTGTATAGGTAAAGGTATCTGTTCCTATAAAAGCATTTACAGGAATATAAGAATACGTATTATTTCTATTATCAACAATTGTTGCTCCTTCAGTACTTACTGTATCAAAAGACGTTATACGTGCATTGTTCTCTATAGTATCGTTTATAAGTAAATTAGATATAATAATTTCTTGATCTTCTATGCCAGTAAAAGTATCGTCAACAGCTATAGAACTAAGGATGATTTCTGAATCATCTTCATCTTGTTCATTTATAACATTTTCGCTACTACATCTAATAAATAAAATGCAAAATAAAATTAAAAGTATAGATTCTTTCATTCACCAAATTTATTAAAAAACCTCTATAGTATGTACATACTATAGAGGTTTAGTATTATTAAATATTTATTCTTAATTAAAAACCCAAACTCCTTCAGTTTTTATTACACTTAAAGACTCGATAGCGTTAGATCCATTATAAATATCAAATGAAATTAAATACTTTTGAGCTTCTTCAGCATCAGGATCAATATTATCTAATAACAAATTGAATGCTTCTAATAACATTTCATCTGTCCATTCGGCAGAGTTCCCAGACCTTCTATCAAAATTACTATAATTTATTGCACTAGCTGTTGGAGACGGATACTGTGAGCTCAATGCATTTCCAATAAAAGCATAATCAGCAGATCCTAAAGTATATTTAATTGTATTATCTGGCACCCAAGATTCTCCATCATGACCAAATTGAAGTGTTTCTTGAATTTCACTAGAACGTGCTGACCAAGATGAACCATCATAAATAAAATAGCTAATGAAACTTACTGTAGTATTATCTTCTGTACTACCATCACCGTCTAAATCATACTCATCTGTAGTATACAACTTGTACATAATAGCTTCTACATCACCAGCTTCTTTAGATTCGAATTTAAATTTATCTTCAAGAAAAATAGGAATTTTAGTTTCCGCTTCATCTTCTGAACTAAAGTTAGGAAAACCTTCTCCCATAGCTGTATATTCATCATCCGTAAAACCTTGAATAAATTCCCAGTTTCCATTTGTATAAAAGAAACCGTTGTTTAAAGTATTTGTACTACCGTTGAAAAACTCATAAGTTAAAGAAACTAAATCTCCTTCTTCTGGAGCAGTATATTTAGTATCTAAAAAAGTATATATCTGATCTTCATCATCAAAGTTATTATACTGAGCAGTTTCAGGATTATTATCATAATCATCATCTGTTACAGTATAACGATATAAAAAATCTTCAGTTTCTAAGGGTGAATATACATTATAAGTTACCAAAGAGCTTGATCCTGAACCCCAAACTGGAAATAAAGAACTTAATAACTCTGGTATTAATTCTTTAGCCTCATCTGTTGAGTTAAAGTTGCCAAAAGATTTTTCTAAAGTATCATAATCATCATCAGAAAGTGTGTATGTATTATCCCCTACTATTGAAGTCTCTTGAGCATCAAGAGTATCATTAATATCTTCTAAAGGATCACAACTTGTTAAAAATGATCCTATTATTGCTAAACAAAAAATTGCTTTTTTCATTTTAATTTTTTTTAAAAGTTAAGTTTTGCCCCAAGGCTAAATGTTCTACCAAAACCGTAATATACTAATGCTGTTTCGGCAACAGAACCTGTACCGTCTTGCGCATCTGTTACGTATCTAGTATCAAACACGTTATTCATTCTAGCTGTAATTGTAGTATCAAAAGGTCCAAAGTTAAAACCGTGTGTTATTGCTGCATCAAATAAACCGTAAGATGGTAATTTCCATGCATCTGGAGCACCTTCTGTTCCACGATCACTTGGGTCAAAATCTGCATATAAATTATCGTAATAGTTATAATCTACAATTAACTTAGTTTTAGGGCCAAAATTATAGTTTACACCTAAAGCTAATGTTGTTTGTGCAGCATCACCAACATGTAAATCTTTAATAAAAAGGTTTACAGTTTCAATTAAATTTTGATCTTCATCAAGAATTTGAACATCAGTTACATCGCTATCCCATCTCCAATCTCCTAAAGATAGCATACCTGTTAAACTAAATTTTTCTGAAGCTCTGTATATAAAGTCAAGTTCTATACCTTGGTGAATTGCATTTACTCCTAAAATGTTTGCAAAAGCATTTGTTCCATCTGGTTGTTGAAAACCTACAGTTTCTGTTCTATCATTCCAAGTTGTTCTATATAAGTTAATATTACCTGATAATTTAGAAGTACGGTAACCGTAACCTAACTCGAAACTTGTAATTTTTTGGTTTTCAGCATCTTCATTTATATGCTCATTATCAAAGTTTTGAAAAACAGCATCAAAATCAGCAGCTTTTTCAAAATAACCTAAATTAGCAAAAATGTTGTGCTTATCATCTATTCTATAGTTTGCACCACCTTTAGCACTATATCCAAAGAAATTATAACGATCTGTTTCTTGTAATGGATCAGAATCTAAGTAATTAAAATAATCTACTCTCTTATAACCTGTATTAGATGCCGCAAGAGATATAAAAGTATTTACTTTATCATTTACATCATATTCTAATTGAGCAAAGGCACCTAACCAACCTACTAGACCATCATTAAAATAATCTCTTTTGTCTCCTACTTGTAAAATTGCATTTGGGTTATTTACATTACCATCATCTAATGCATATTGAGCACCTAATAAATCTGTTACTTCTGAAAAGTGAATACCTTTATAGTTTCTGTAATCTAAACCTCCTAAAAATACTAGTTTGTCCGATAAATTAGTTTTTAATGTTGATAAAACTCCGTACCAATTATGATCGTTACGAGAAGCTCTTAAATACGTTTCTGCACCATTTGCTCCTGCTGCAATATTCTCATCAACAATTTTATCAAAATCTATAGGTCCATATAAACCATCTCTATATTCGCTAAATCCTGTATCATCAAAAGAAAATTTATTAGTACCAGCGGTACCGCCTCCTCCTCCAGAACCGAAAGATGCGTAAACTACTGTTGATAAATTTGTATTTTCATTAATGTCCCAATAGTGGTTTAAAGACATTTGTGGTTTGTGATAAAAGTTATCTTCTTGGTGTGTTATTTGTCCGTTCTTATAACCCCAATCTGCATTAAATTTTCTATCGTTTTCACTATTTCTATAAGTTTGGATAAGTTGTCTGTTTTGTCTTTGCCCGTGTCTTTGTTTTGCACCAAAAGCAGAGAAAGATAACTCATGCGCATCATTTATTTGCTTAGATATATTTACAAAATAAGAAATTCCTGAAAATTCTGTTCCATCTACATAACCATCTCCTTCGGTTTTAGCACCAGAAACTGTTACCGCAAAACCATTATCTAATAAACCTGTAGAGTATGTTGCTCCATATTTTAAATAACCATCATTACCAACAGAGCTAATTACATTACCACCTTCTACAACATCTGTGGTTTTTGTTACTACGTTTATTGTACCACCAATAGAAGGTACTGCAATTTTTGAAGCTCCTAAACCTCTTTGTACTTGCATTGCACTAGTAACATCTCCTAAACCTGCCCAGTTAGACCAGAAAACTCTACCGTTTTCCATGTCGTTTACTGGAATACCGTTTATCATTACAGCAACATTTTCAGAACTAAATCCTCTAATATTAACTCTACCGTCACCAAAACCACCACCAGATTTAGTAGCGTATATACCTGGAGTAGATTTTAAAATTTCAGGAAATTCTTGAGTTCCTAATTTTAATTCAATTTCTCCAGCTTTAATTGTAGAAACTGCAACAGGAGTTTTACGATCTACAGCTAAAGAGTACGTTGAAACAATTACCTCATCTAAGGCACTTGCATCTGGCATTAAAGATATGCTCCCTAAATTAAGGTCTCCATTTGCTATTGTAAAAGATACTTGTTTGCTAGAGAAACCTATGTAAGAAACTACTAAAGTTCCGCTTGAAGCTGAAGCATTTATTGAAAAGTTACCATCAAAATCAGTTACTGTTCCATTAGTTGTTCCTTTTACCATAACATTTGCGCCTGGTAATGGACTATTTGTTTCCCCGTCAATTACAGAACCCGTTATAGTTCCTTGTGAAAATGCAAGTGCAGTCATTAAAAAGGCTGCAAGTGCGAAGTACATTTTTTTCATTTTTCTAATGTTTGAGTTTTTCATTATTGCTGCAAAAATGCTGTATTTTTATATGTTTAACATTAAGGCAACGTTAAATTAATCCTAGCAAACTTAACATAATTTTATCATAAAAAAAGCCTATAACTATATAAGTTATAGGCTTTTACATATTTTAATGAAATATCTTTTTATTTCTTAAATTTTTGCAGTAATTGCAAAGTAGAGGTGTCATGATTATTAATTTCTGAACCTTCAATATCTTTTAATATGGTTCCTGCCAATTGTTTTCCTAGTTCTACACCCCATTGATCATAGCTAAAAATATTCCATACAACTCCTTGAACAAAAATTTTATGCTCATACATTGCAATAAGTGCCCCTAAAGATTTTGGAGTTAGCTTATCTATTAATAAAGTGTTTGTAGGCTTGTTTCCTTCAAAAATTTTAAATGGAGAAAGTTTTTCAATTTCTTTTTCCGATAGGTTTTTTGCTTTTAATTCGGAATCTACTTCTTCTTTAGTTTTGCCGTTCATTAAAGCCTCTGTTTGTGCAAAGAAATTTGCCATTAATTTATTATGATGGTCTGTTTCTCCGTATAAAGATTCTTTAAAACCAATAAAATCTGCTGGGATTAATTTGGTACCTTGGTGTATTAGCTGAAAAAAAGCATGTTGAGAATTTGTGCCAGGCTCTCCCCAAATTATTGTACCTGTTTGGTAAGCTGTAGCAACGCCATTGCGGTCTACACTTTTACCATTACTTTCCATTATACCTTGTTGTAAGTATGCAGAAAACCTACTTAAATATTGTGTGTATGGAATTATAGTTTCTGTTTCTGCTCCATAAAAATTATTGTACCAAACACTAAGAAGTGCTAAAACTACTGGAATGTTAGAGTTAAACTCTTCTTCTTCAAAATGTTTATCCATAGCATTTGCCCCTTCAAGCAAAGCATTAAAATTATCGTATCCAACTGCTAGCGCTATGGATAAGCCAACTGCACTCCATAAAGAAAAACGACCACCAACCCAATCCCACATTGGAAAAACGTTGGCGCTAGATATTCCAAATTCTGCTATTTTTTCTGCATTTGTAGATACAGCAGCAAAATGTTTAGCTATATCTTTTTGTGTAGCATGTTCTAAAAACCATTTTTTTATGGTTGTTGCATTACTTAAAGTTTCTTGGGTTGTAAATGTTTTAGAAACAATTACAAAAAGAGTTGTTTCCGGATTTAAATCTCTTAAAACTTCACGTACATGGTCTCCATCTACATTACTTACAAAATGAAGTTTTAAATGGTTTTTATAAAATTTTAAAGCCTCTGTAACCATTGCAGGCCCTAAATCTGAACCTCCTATACCAATATTAACAACATCTGTAAAAGGTTTTCCTGTATAGCCTTTTGCTTCACCAGAAATTATAGTTTCTGTAAAATCTTTTATATGTTCTTTAACGCTATAAACCTCTGTAATAATGTTTTTACCATCTACAAAAACAGTAGCTTCTTTTTTTGCTCTTAGTGCTGTATGTAGTACTGCTCTACCTTCTGTTTCGTTAATTAAATCGCCAGCAAAGTATTTTTTAATAGCATCTTTTAATTGTAATTCTTCCGCTAATTCTATTAGTAAATCTAGCGTCTGTTTTGTAATTCTATTTTTAGAAAAATCTACTAAAAAATCTTCCCATTTTAATGTAAAATTTTCTGCCCTTTCCGGATCTTTACTAAATAGTTCTTTTAAGGTAGTTTCTTGGGATGAACTAAAATGCTTGTTTAATTTTTCCCACGCTTTAGTTGTTGTTGGGTTGATGTTTTGTAGTGGCATTTTCTTTTAATTTAGTGTTATTAGTTCTTCTTCTATTTTCTCAGGAAAATTAATTTTATCTAATTGCTCTTTTTTAGGATTTATAAAATTAAAATAATCTTCTCTTAACTCTTCCGCTAATGGTTCTGCTTGTGGTAACTCCTCTTTTAAAGGGTCTACTTGTCTTCCATTTTTCCAGAAACGATAGCATACATGTGGCCCACCAGTATTACCAGTCATTCCTATCCATCCAATAACATCTCCTTGTCTAACAAACTCTCCTTTTTTAACATTTTGGTTTTTCATGTGTAGGTATTGTGTAGAATAGGTTGCATTATGCCTAATTTTTACATATTTACCATTACCTCCTCTTCTTGTAGATTCTGTTACTGTACCATCTGCTGTTGCTATAATTGGTGTTCCTATTGCTGCCGCATAGTCTGTTCCTTTATGAGGTTTAAGTTTATACCCGTAATATTTTATTCTTCGCTTTAGGTTATATCTTGAAGATATGCGACTAAATTTTACTGGGGCTCTTAAAAAAGTTCTTCTAAGGTTATTTGCTTCTTCATCAAAATAGTCTACAATATTTTTTAAAGAATCATTTTCATATGCAAATGCATAAATTGGTCTACCGTTGTGTTCAAAAAAGGCAGATTCTATTGGTTCAGCACCTGCATAAATAGAATCGTTAATATATTTTTCTTTATAAATTACTTTAAATTTATCTCCTTTTTGAAGTCTAAAAAAGTCTATTGTCCAAGCATAAACTTCAGATAAATTATTGGTTACATTATAGTCTATCCCTTGTGCTAAAATAGCCTCTGATAAAGAAGTTTCTATTATACCCGATGCTTCTCTTTCTACATATTTTACTTCTTTTTTGTCTTTATACGCTGTAACACTATCTCTTAAATCTACAACTGTATAATTTATAGCATCATTCTCATATATAAATACTTGTGCTGTTTCTGAAGTATCTTTTGCTTTTAATATAAGATATGGTTTTCCTACACGTATTTTTCGTACATCAAAAGTATCTTTATAATCTTGAGATATTTTTGCAATTTTAGGATAATCTACATGATTTTTAAGCATTAGCTCTCCAAAACTATCTCCATTTTTAACCGTGTCTTTATGTACTTTAAAATTTTCTAAATTAAACCCATAATGCTTTACAATTACTTTTTCTTCCTTTTTTGGTTTTTGTAAATCATTCTTAGTTTTTGTAGTGTCATTGTCTTTACATGAGAATAGTAAAACCAATGCTAGTATTGTGCCCCAATATTTTTGCATTATTATTTTTTATTATTTTCTGGATTAAAAATGTGATCCACCCATTCTTTTCCCCAATCTGATATTTCTTTTGCTGTATATAACTCTGGAAAGAATATTACTTTTTGAAAACTAGGAGGTAAATATTTTTTCCAATTTGTACCACCTGTTGCATCTATAGTTTCTTTTTCTTTATTTAAATATCTATGTGCAGAACCCATATGCATTAATGGCCAATTAACATTTGCGTTTAAATCTAGGGTTTTTAAAGCTTTTATTAGCTCTTTATTTTTTTTATCCTCTTCAGAAAACTGCAAATATTTATCATAAATTGTACTATTATGAACTTGTTTTGCTATTCTTACTAAACGAGGTGTATACCTATACTCAAACTGTTTTAAAGTTAATGTTTTTTCGCCTGTTTCTTTATCTATTGCTCCTTTTTTCCAATAAATAGCATCATACAATTCTTCTATAGTGTTTTCTGAAGAAAAGAGTTCTCTTTGTGTGTAATGTACTAAATTATGCATTGGTGTAGCATACAGTTCTATCATTCTATATTGAGCAGATTGAAAACCGCTGGCTGGTAATAAAGCCATTCTATATTTTAAAAATTGCTCTCGCTCCATTCCTTTAATCATTATACTAAAGGATGATATTAAAGCCTTAAAATAGTTATTTATTCTATTTGCTTTAGTAATAAAAAAAGAAACGCTTAGAGATTTATCGTCTACCAATTGTTTCTGTTCGTGTAATATTAATTTAAAATATAGTTCTGTAATCTGATGGTACATTATAAAAATCTCTTCATCAGGAAAAAATGTTTTTGGTACTTGTAGACTTAAAAGTGTATCTAAATGTATATAATCCCAATAGGTTAAATACCTTTGGTAAAGTAGCCCATCTAAATAAGCGCTAAGATCCTGGCCAGAATCTTTATATTTTTCTTGTAATTTAATTATTTGAGACTCTATCTGCTCTCTATTCTCCATTATATGGTTAATCCATTAATATTTTAAACTGATGTTTAAGACCATTATACCCATCTAAATCTGCTTTTATAGAACCTACTGCTAAATCTGCTTTTATTCGTATTGGTATTCTATTATCATCGTTAGAAACCCAAAGAGACAAACTTTCTTGCTCTTTAAAAATTCTTCCAGATTTTACATATGGTCTAAATTTAAGGCATTCTACCTTACCATATTTAGTTTTTAATACCTCTTTACCTATATATCTGAGTTTAAAATCAAAAACACCATCATCATCAAACAACATTTTTAATTTAACCTCGTCTCCTTCTTTTATATCTGAAGAGTTATAATTATTTCTTAAGTAATAAAAGGCAGAAATTAAATCTTGTATACTGTCTTGTAAATCAAAATTAAGCTTTTTCTTGTTCTTTTTATCGTTTAAAACAGCCTTATCTTTCTTATAATCAAAATTTATTTCTACATTTTTCTTATAACCCCCTTCATCTATTTTACGTATAAAGCGGTACGGCTTGCCATCTTTTTTATCAAAATAGCTTTCATACGTATCGTCTACCTTAAAAAACATGCTTGCAAACCCTGTTGTTTCTCCATGACCTATAACATGATATACGGGTTTATTATTTATAGTGCTGTTTTTAACTTGCAAGGTTGCGTAGCTGGCATTTAAAAAGCCATAATGCATACGAAATTTTAGCCACTCGCCAGATTTAAAAGAAGATACTTTATTCTGTGCGTTTGCAAATAAACTTATGGATAAGAAAAATAATACTATAATGTTTTTCATTACTTAAGCTGTTTTTATTTTAAAATTACTAAATAGTAATAGTAAACTATATGTTAGTAACATTAACTTAAACAAAATTTGTTCCAAACTATTGTATAAAAAAAGCCCAGTTCTACAACTGGGCTTTTCCTAAATAACCAACCAAACTTTAAATTATGAAAAACCAATACTTAAAGTTGTAAGGGAACCACCCCTTATATGATACAAATGTATGGTATTGTTCTTCTATTACAATTGGCTTTAACGTACTTTAACTATTCTATTAACAGTTATTACGGTTTCTTAGTTTATTTTATATTTTTTTTAAGAAAAAAAGATGCTTAATTTTTAAAACCAATAACCTACACTTATAAATAAATTACTATTTTTTACTTCTGGAGACCAAGAATAAAGTAGTTGAATAGGGCCCACAAAAGAATCAAAACCATATCCGAAACCATATCCAGAAAAATTTGGCGCCGTAAACCACTCTCCTGTTCTAAAAATATCATCCTCTACATTTGAGTAATTAGCGGCAAAAAACAGATGGTTTTTTGGAATAAACTCATAATTTAATTTTGCAAATGCTTTTACAAAACTATTACCTGGCAAACTTAAAAAATCGTAACCTATAAATGGAATAAAGCTATTTATAGTATTAGATCCATACCCGCCCAAAACAAAATCAAAACTAGTTACTGGAGATGTTCCTAATTTAAACCCTCCTTCTGTTTCTATATTTATTGCAAAATTTTTGAAAACCGGAAAAGCAACTCCCATTTTTGCTTTTGATATTGAAAATTCTTTAAAATTATTATTAAAATCTGTAGACCACGGATAAAAATGAAAATCGCCATTAAAATACACTCCTTTTTGTGGAAAATACTTATTGTCATAAGTATCGTAAGTTAACTTACTATAAGCACTTAAAAAGCTGCTTTTTTCAAAAAATGTTCGCCCATTATTATTTACAACAGTACTATCTAATGTTGTTAAGGTTCTAGAACTATATTTTAAAAATTTGTGCTCTATACCTATTGTAAAAGCTAACTCGTCTTTTATTGCTGTTTGTAAATAAGCTTGGTTTGTTACATCTGTTACATCTAAATTAATTCTATTAACATTTGTCATATTTGATATATTATAATTACCATCTAACAAACTAAAGTCTACTTCTTCTTCAAAAGCGTTAAATCTAGAATTTATACCAAAGCTCCAATAACTTCCTTTATCTATATAATACTGCATATTATATCTAACATTATCTCCAAGAATAAAATCAAAAGAAGCAACATCATCTTTTGTAAAAAAATTTTTCTTAGTAAAATTAATTATGGCTGCACTCTTATATAAATCATCGTAATGAACACCTAACCTAATAAATGCTTTTGTCTTTTTTTCTTCTAAGTTTAATATAAGATCCTCTCCTATTCCGTTTTCTAATAGCTTATACCTATTTGTTTTAAAATTTCCTGTAGCAGATAAATTTAGTATTCCATTTTCTAAATCTGCAAACGTTATTTCTTGCCCCATAGAAAATCTTAACTTTCCTTTTACATACCCTCTAGAATAATTATTATTACCATCTATAATTAATCTACTAATAATTAAAGTGTCTTTTAAAGTGGTTTTTGAAATAGGTGTTTCTTTTGCGTTTTGATTAAATGCAATAGTTTTTAATTCTGAATATTTTTTAATTGCGGCTTTTTCTCCTGTTTTTATTATTTCGTCTCTTTGGTTAAAATCTAAAACAGAATAGGATGCAATTTGAGGTTTTATATAAATGTTGGTTTGCTTCGATTTTTCTATCATATCTGAAGCTACTTTAAAATTATTTATCTGCGATAAAATTTCTGTAGCCGTAATAAGTTCTTCTTTACTAGATAAACCATGTTGTACATCTATACCTATAACTATGTCTGCACCCAATTTTTTTACTTCATCAATTGGGTAATTATTTACAATACCACCATCTATTAATGTTTGACCGTTAATTTTTGTGGGTTCAAAAAGTGTAGGGAGCGTTCCACTGGCCATTATTGCTTCGGGCAAATATCCTTTTTCTAAAACTACTTCTTCTCCTGTTTCTACATTTGTGGCAATGCAAATAAATGGTTTGGGTAGTTTTTTAAAATCATTAATATCTTTAACATGATACAATAACCGCACTAGCTCGTTATATATATTTTGCCCTCCTGAATATGCCGTAGGTACTGTTATTTTAAATTTATTAAATGGTAATGTTAAAGCGTAACGTTCGGAATCTTCTTTTTCATAAAACGTTTTTGCGCTTCTAGGTAAGTCGTCTTCTATATAGCTATTAAAATCTATATTTTTAAAAATAGAATCTAGTTCTTTAGCAGAATACCCAGATGCATATAGTGCACCTACAATGGCTCCCATACTTGTACCTGCAACATAATCTATTTTTACTCCTGCTTCTTCTATAATTTTTAAAGCACCAATATGTGCCATACCTTTAGCACCGCCGCCACTAAGCACAAGTCCTACTTTTACATCTTTTTTAACCGTTAAATTTTGAGCATTCAGAAAAACTGCACTTAATAATATTATTATTGTTGTTAACAGTTTGTACATTTTTTTTAAACTTATTTTGAATTAAATACTTCAAATATTTTTTTTGCCTTAGAAAAACCAACACACTGCGTTAACTTTTCTAAAGGCGCTTCTTTTACTCTTTTAACCGATTTAAATTCTTTTAATAATTCTTCAATTGTTTTTTTTCCAATACCCTCTATACTTTCTAATTCAGAATTTATAGCGGCCTTACTTCTTTTATTACGGTGAAAAGTAATTCCAAATCTATGGGCTTCGTTTCTTAATTGTTGAATTATTTTTAGGCTCTCCGACTTTTTATCTAGATATAAAGGTATTGGATCTTCTGGAAAATAAATTTCTTCTAATCTTTTTGCTATTCCTATAATAGCTATTTTACCTCTTAATCCTAATATATCTAAACTTTTTAACGCAGAAGATAACTGCCCTTTACCACCATCTATAACAATAAGTTGCGGTAAAGGTTCATCTTCTGAAAGCAACCTTTTATAACGCCTAAAAACAACTTCTTCCATGGAGCCAAAATCATCTGGCCCTTCTACTGTTTTAATATTATAATGGCGATAATCTTTTTTAGATGGTTTTCCATTTTTAAAAACTACACATGCAGCAACTGGATTGGTTCCTTGAATATTACTATTATCAAAACACTCTATATGCCTAGGTTCTTTTGAAAGGCGAATGTCTTTTTTCATTTGCGCCATTATCCTATTTGTATGCCTTTCTGGGTCTGTAATTTTTATTTGGCTAAAACGTTCTTTCCTATAATATTTAGCATTACGTTCCGACAGTTCTAAAATTCTTTTTTTATCTCCTAATTTAGGAACCGTAATTTTTAAGTCTGGAGCAACTTCTATTTTAAATGGCAAATACAACTCTTTAGAAACTAAATTAAAACGTTGCCTTATTTCTACAATAGCCAATAACAATAACTCTTCATCCGTTTCATTTAATTTTTTCTTAAGCTCTATAGTATGAGACCTAATAATTGCCCCATGCGAAAGTTGTAAAAAATTAACGTATGCAAAAACATCATCAGAAATTATAGAAAAAACATCTACGTTATTAATTTTTGGATTTACTACAGTAGACTTAGATTGGTAATTTTCTAAAACCTCAATCTTTTCTTTTATGGCTTGCGCTTCTTCATAGCGCATTTCTTTTGCCAAAACATTCATCTGATTTTTAAAATAATGTAATGATGTTTTAAAATTCCCTTTTAAAATTTCTTTAATATCTGTTATTTGTTTTCCATAATCTTCAAGAGTTTGATAACCTTCACATGGCCCTTTACAGTTTCCTAAATGATATTCTAAACAAACTTTATATTTATTAGCTTCTATTTTTTCTTTAGATAAATCGTAGTTACAGGTTCTTAACGGATATACACTCTTTATTAAGTCTAATAATGTTTTAACTGTAAATGTGCTGGTATATGGTCCAAAATAAGCAGAGCCATCTTTTACCAACCTTCTTGTGCTAAATATTCTCGGAAAACGTTCATTCTTAATACATATCCAAGGGTAAGTTTTATCATCCTTTAATAGAACATTATACCTTGGCCTATATTTTTTAATTAAATTATTTTCTAGTAGTAAAGCGTCTGACTCTGTAGAAACAACTATATGCTTTATACTTCTTATTTTCTTGACAAGAACTTTAGTTTTTCCATTCTCGTGTTTTTTATTAAAATAAGACGATACTCTTTTTTTTAAATTTTTAGCCTTACCTATATAAAGTATTTTATCCTCTTCATCATAAAATTGATATACGCCTGGATCATTAGGTATAGTACTTAATTGAATTTGTATAGAAACTACAGGCATCTACTTTTATATTTTATAGCGTTTAATAGGATAGGTTAAATTACTATGTTTTTTAATTAATATCTATCTATTTTTTAATTTTTAACGCTATTTTATATAGCAACTATACACATATTACATTGTTAAATCTTTAATTTTTGAAGGAAAATATGGTCATTTTAAAATTAGACCCAATAATTTTTAAATAAAAAGTTAAAAAAAGCTGTTTTATTTAAAAATAACACATTATTGTAGCCGAAATAACAAATACAACATAATTAACTGATTATCAATTAATTAATATAATAAAAATTAATACTATATTAAATAATAGTAAGCGTTTTATTAAATTTTTTGTTAAAAAAGTGTATTTCATCGATAAAAAAGTGCACTTCATGGGTATTGTATCGATTTTTTTATTTACTTTTAAATCATTGAAAAACCCGAAAAAGCATGGACAATTACATAATTACTTTAGGAACTTATTTAATATTAATGTTATTCTTTAAAGTGTTTTACTCATCTTCTATTAAAGAGTAATACCTTTTAAAGTTACTAGTCTTACGTAAACTTACTAATCAACTATACTATATGTTGAAAAAAGATTTACGAAGTATATACCTAAAAAAAAGAGCGCACTTTTCAAGTGATTCTTTATTTACAGAAAGTTTATCTATTTCTAATAAAGCATTAGAGTTACCAATATGGCAGTACACCAACTACCATATTTTTTTGTCTATAATTGAAAAAAATGAAATAGATACTAGCTTTATACTATCTATTTTACAAGGAAAAGATAAAAATGTTATTATTCCAAAAATAACAACCGCCAGTAGTCTAGAAAACTACTTACTTACAGACAATACTATTTTCAAAAAAAATTCTTGGAATGTTCCAGAACCATTAAATGGTTTTAAAGTAGAAGACACAACTATTGATGTGGTATTTGTTCCTCTTTTAGCTTTTGATAAAAAAGGGAATAGAGTTGGGTATGGCAAAGGCTTTTACGATAATTTTTTATCTAAATGTAAGCCCAATGTAATAAAAGTTGGTCTTTCTTTTTTTGATGCAGAAGAACAAATTACAGACGTTTATAAAACAGATATTCGGTTAGATTACTGCGTTACACCAAAAAGAACCTATAAATTTTAAAAATTACTCTTGTTGATTTTTAATCTCTTCCTCAATTTCTTCCTTTTCTTCTCCAAAGGCTTTTTTATTAAAAACTAATAATATACCTACACCTGTACTAATAGCGGTATCTGCTATATTAAAAACTGGCTCAAAAAAACGAAAATTGTCTCCTCCAATAAAAGGAACCCATTCTGGCAATGTAGTATCTACCATTGGAAAATATAGCATGTCTACCACTTTTCCGTAGAAAAAACCTCCATAAGGCTCTTCTGAAAAAAGTGTAGCTACTTGGTTATAACTATCATTAAAAATAACACCATAAAATAAAGAATCTAAAATATTACCTAAAGCTCCAGAAAATATACAAGAAACTGCAATAATTAAAGTATTAGAAGCTCCTTTTCTTATAACATCATATAGCCAATAGCCAATACCAGTTATTGCAAAAAGTCTAAAAACAGTTAAAATAAGCTTTCCTGTAGCATCAGAAACAGGAAAAATATCACTTAATTTTGCACCCCAAGCAGCACCTTCATTTTCTATAAAAAGTACTTTAAACCAATTAAATACCTCAACAGATTCTCCTAATACAAAATTAGTTTTTATATATATTTTACTTATTTGATCTATTAATAGTAAAATAAAAATTAGTAGTAATGACTTTTTTAAATTCATAATTTTAATTATCGAAGGTAAAAGTAGACATATTATTTTATTTTATTTAACAAGATATTTCCTGTTATAGTTGTTAAATTAAAAAGAGAATTATCTTCAGGAAAAGTGTCTTGCTCAATTTTTCCGTATTTACTGTATGTAACAAACTTTCCCATTTTATTTTCTACTGTAATATCTCCGCTTTTTGTTGTTACAAAAATTTCTCCTTTAATTTTTAATAAGTTACAATAACCTTCTTCTAATGATACTTTTAAACTTTTATAGTCGCCAGAAGCTATTATATTACTAGTTGTACCCAACAGCATAACATTTTTATTTTTTGGCAACATAATTTTTAATGTTATTGAAATAACTTTATGGGCACTTAATTTATCGTTAGGATGTGTAAAAACTGGCTGAAAATCTGTTTTAATACCAATAGAGTTTTCTTTTTCTATTACGCTTAATAGTAAGTCTTTTTGGTACTCACCATCTATCTTAGCTTCTACAACTATTTGATTATTATCTGTTGTTAAAACCTCTACCTTATAACAATTGGCAGCATCTATTTCTATGGTAGAAATAGAACTATTTAGTATTGATTTCTTAACTACTTTTTGACTTAAACCAACAAAGAAGCAAAAAAACAAAAGGGGGAATATAAGTTTTTTCATGCTTGGTTATAAAGAACGCCCTTTAAGGGCGTTTATATTATTTTTGCATGTTTTTAGCTTCAATACTTAGCGTTGCATGCGGTACTAACTTTAGTCTTTCTTTATTTATAAGTTTACCGGTAACTCTACAAATACCATACGTCTTATTTTCTATTCTAAGAACGGCATTTTTTAAGTCGCGTATAAATTTTTCTTGACGAATAGCTAATTGGGTATTAGCTTCTTTACTCATAGTTTGTGAGCCTTCTTCAAAAGCTTTAAATGTTGGTGAGGTATCGTCTGTACCATTATTACCATCGTTCATATAAGAACTTTTTAATAGTTCTAAATGGCTTTTTGCTTTTTCTATTTTCTCTTCTATTAGTACTCTAAATTCTTCTAAGTCTTTATCTGAATACCTTACTTTTAATTCTTCTGCCATAATCTTAATGTTTTTCAATAAACAATTTTGTGTTCACTTGGTCAAAAGTTACTTCCGTGCCACTTTCTAATTTTTCTTCAAAATGCAAATCCGCGGTTAGCGTTTCTGTTTTAATATAATTTATATTTTTGGCAATTGCTTCTTCTACAATACCGTCTTTTAAAACTTTTATATCAATTTTATCTGTAACTTCAAAACCAGAGTCTTTTCTAATGTTTTGAATACGATTTACTAATTCTCTAGCAATTCCTTCTTTTCTTAATTCATCGTTAATAGTAACATCTAATGCAACTGTAATTTTGCCTGATGTTGCTACTAACCACCCTTCAATATCTTGAGAAGAAATCTCTACATCC
The DNA here is from genome assembly GCA_947504045.1 of uncultured Maribacter sp. Taxonomy (GTDB): domain Bacteria; phylum Bacteroidota; class Bacteroidia; order Flavobacteriales; family Flavobacteriaceae; genus Maribacter_B. The sequence goes on along the minus strand of CANNFY010000001.1, from coordinate 1,059,092 downwards.
TGTAACTGTAATTTAATACTTTTATTTTCTATGTTAATAGATAATTCGCCATTCTGTTCAATTTCTTGGATATCTTCTTGATTAAGATTAGAAACAGCTTTTGCAATTTGTTTCATGTCTTTACCAAACTTAGGTCCTAAGGTTTTAAAGTTAGGTTTTATTTGCTTTACTAAAATACCTGATGCATCATCTAAAAGTTCAATTTCTTTTACATTAACCTCAGACTTAATTAAATCTGCAACTGCTTCTATCTCTTCCTTCTGCTTTTCATCTAAAATTGGCACCATTATTTTTTGCAATGGTTGGCGCACTTTTATTTTTTCTTTTTGTCTTATAGATAAAACTAAAGAGGATATAGTTTGTGCTTTCTCCATTTTACTTTCTAAATCTGAATCTATAATTGCTTTATCAAATTTTGGAAAGTCTGCTAAATGCACGCTTTCAGCAGCATCTTTTTGGGTTGTATTGGTTAGATCTTTATAAAGCCTGTCCATAAAAAATGGCGCAACTGGTGCAGATAATTTTGCTATAGTTACCAAACAAGTATATAATGTTTGGTATGCCGATATTTTATCTTGCTCATATTCTCCTTTCCAGAAACGTCTTCTACATAATCTTACATACCAGTTACTTAAATTTTCTTGTACGTAATCTGATATTGCTCTAGTAGCTCTAGTTGGCTCATATTCTGCATAGGCCTCATCTACTGTTTTTATTAATGTGTGTAGTTCAGACAAAATCCAACGATCTATTTCTGGTCTATCTTTTAAAGGAATATCATCCTCTGCATATTTAAAATCGTCTAAATTGGCATATAGAGCAAAAAAAGAATAGGTGTTGTATAGTGTGCCAAAAAACTTTCTTTTAACTTCTGTAATACCCTCAATATCAAACTTTAAATTATCCCAAGGGTTTGCGTTAGATATCATGTACCAACGTGTAGCATCTGGGCCATGCGCATCCATTGTGGTAAATGGATCTACAGCATTACCTAAACGCTTAGACATTTTTTTACCCTCTTTATCTAAAACCAAGCCATTGGACACTACATTCTTATACGCAACAGAATCAAAAACCATAGTTGCAATTGCGTGTAATGTGTAAAACCATCCTCTTGTTTGGTCTACGCCTTCTGCAATAAAATCTGCAGGAAAAGTTTTTCCTTCGTCTATTAGTTCTTTATTCTCAAACGGGTAATGCCATTGTGCATATGGCATAGAACCACTATCAAACCAAACATCAATAAGATCACTTTCTCTTTTCATTGGTTTTCCAGAGGCCGAAACTAAAGTAATTTGATCTACAATATTCTTATGTAAATCTATTTTCTCATAGTTTTCATCGCTCATATCGCCAACAACAAAATCCTTAAAAATATCTTTGTCTAAAACACCAGCTTTTTGTGCCTTAGCCATTTCCTCTTTTAATTCTGCTACAGAACCAATAATTATTTCTTCTTTACCATCTTCTGTTCTCCAAATAGGAAGTGGTATTCCCCAATATCTAGATCTAGAAAGGTTCCAGTCGTTTGCATTTGCTAACCAATTACCAAACCTACCTTCTCCTGTAGATTTTGGTTTCCAGTTTATTGTTTCATTTAACTGAAACATTTTATCTTTAACATCGGTTACTTTTATAAACCACGAGTCTAATGGATAATATAGTATAGGCTTATCTGTACGCCAACAGTTTGGATAGCTGTGCACATATTTTTCTACCTTAAATGCTTTATTTTCTTCTTTTAAGCGTATAGCAATTTCTACATCTATAGAACGGTCTGGAGCCTCGCCATCTGCATAATACTCATTCTTAACATATTTACCTCCCCATTCGCCTAGTTCTGGTCTAAATTTACCTTGTAAATCTACCAATGGAACTGGGTTTCCGTTCTCATCTAACACTAACATTGGCGGAATTTCTGGCACTGCTTGTTTTGCAACTAATGCATCATCTGCACCAAAAGTAGGAGCTGTATGCACAATACCTGTACCATCTTCAGTAGTAACAAAGTCTCCAGATATTACTCTAAATGCATTTTCTGCATTTTGGTAAGGCAGAACATAATCTATAAGTTGCTCATACTTAATACCAACAAGGTCTTTTCCTTTAAATTCTTTTACAACGTAATATGGTATTTTTTTGTCGCCAGATTTGTACTCTAATAATTCTGGTTTAGTCTCTACTTTAGTATATTTTCCTGCAAATTGTTTGCTTACTAAATTTTTAGCAAGTATTACGTTCATTGGCTTAAACGTATATTGGTTATACGTTTCTACTAAAACATAGTCTATTTTAGGACCTACAGTTAAAGCGGTATTACTAGGTAACGTCCAAGGAGTAGTTGTCCATGCCAAGAAAAAGATTGTTCCTTCCTCTTGTAAAAAATCTGGAAGAGACTCGTTTACTGCTTTAAATTGTGCTGTTACGGTTGTATCTGTTACATCTTGGTAGGTTCCTGGTTGGTTAAGTTCATGAGAGCTTAATCCGGTACCTGCTTTTGGTGAATACGGCTGTATGGTGTATCCTTTATAAATAAGATCTTTATTATAAATTTGTTTTAAAAGCCACCATACAGACTCCATGTATTTGGATTTATAAGTAATATATGGATCTTCCATATCTACCCAATACCCAACCTTTTCGGTCATTTCATTCCAAACATCAGTATATCGCATTACAGCTTTTTTACAAGCTGCATTATATTCTTCTACAGATATTTTAGTACCAATATCTTCTTTTGTAATTCCTAGTTCTTTTTCTACCCCTAACTCAATAGGTAAACCGTGTGTATCCCAACCTGCTTTTCTTTTTACTTGAAAACCTTTCATGGTTTTATACCTAGGAAAAATATCTTTAATAGTACGAGCCATAACATGGTGTATACCTGGCATACCATTTGCGGAAGGTGGCCCTTCGTAAAAAACGTAACTTGGTTTTCCTTCTCTAGAAGAAACACTTTTATCAAAAATATTTTGTTCCTTCCAGTATTTAAGAATTTCTTCTGCTACCTTTGGTAAATCTAAATTGTTGTATCCTGCAAACTTCATTATTTCAGTACTCTACCTTTAAATTAAGGCTGCAAAATTATAAATTTAGATTGAATAATAGGCCTTTATACCCTACCAAAATATATAGTAATCCTCTCTTTCTTACATTATAACATCTAAAATCCGAATTTTTACGTATATATTTGCGTTATAACATAATTAAACACTAAAAAACATTCACAATGAAAAAAGTAATTTTAGGATCAATTTTAATGGTTGCATTAAGTGCATCGTTTGTATCATGTAGAGAAGCTGCTGACAAAGCAAAAGACGCTACTGAAGCTGCTGGAGATGCGGCTACTGAAGCTGTTGATGCTGCTGGAGAAGCTGCTGACAATGCAGTTGACGCTGCTAAAGATGTAGCTGGTGATGCGGCTAACGCTGCAGGTGATGCTGTAGACTCTGCTAAAGATGCTGCTGGTAATGCTATTGATTCTGCTAAGGATGCTGCTGGTAATGCAGTTGATGCTGCTAAAGACAAAGCAGGTGACGCAATGAACTCTGCTAAAGATGCTGCAGGAAACGCTGTAGATGCTGCTAAAGATAAAGCAGGTGATGCTATGAGTTCTGCTAAAGATGCTGCTGGTAATGCAGTTGATAAAGCTAAAGATGCTGTAAAGCACTAAAAACTTATTCTTTTATTAGAAAAGGCGAAACAAAACTGTTTCGCCTTTTTTATTTTATAGAATTAAAATTTATACCCTACACCAATAATAAGATTTATGCCTGGCGCAACAATACCTGAAGAATATGTTCTATACCGCTGGTTTGTAATATTTTCTAAACTTACATTTGTTTTTAACGCAGATGAAATTGCGTACTGAGAACGAAAATTAAGTGTGTACCAAGATGGAGAATATGGGTTTCCATCTACATCAATAGCATAAATATATTCTTTGCTTCTTTCTGAGGTGGCTAAATCATCAAAAGAAATTTCTGCATTGTAATTTAAGTACAAATCTGTTTTTAGTTTTTGGTTTTTCCATATAATATGAAAATCTCCAAAATATGGCGCTACATGCCTAGCAGGGCTATCTGTACCATCATCCTCTTCCTCTATACCTTCTGTTAATGTTATATTACTATTTATAGATAGGTTGTCATTTATATAAGCATCTAAACCAAATTCAAAACCATACACATAAGCTCTTGCTGCATTTTGTATTGCTTGTACATTACTTAGCTCGCCATTATATATAATCTCAGATTCCCCATTAAATTCAAAATCTCTTCGTACTAAGGCATCTACCAAATACGTATAAAAAGTTGCTCCTTTTAGTACAACCACATCTTTAATATTTTTATGAATACCCAATTCTACATTATAGGCATATTCTGGTTCTAAATCTGGATTTGGCACTACTACGGAGCCAGGTTCAGAGTCGAAAATTTTACCTATATCATCTATATTAGGAGCTCTAAAACCTGTAGATCCATTAAATGTAATTTGAAGATTTTTTTTAGGAAACCAACTTAAGCCTGCACTACCTGTTAAAGCACCTGCATTAAGAGTTTCATTATCAAAAGGAAAAGGGTAAAAAGTAGTATCAAAATCTGCATTTATCCAAACATGACTATACCGTAAACCAGATAATACCGTAACGTTCGGCTTAACTTTATATTCTCCGTTAACATACGCTGCAACAGTTTTCCAACTTGCGCCATGTGGGTATCTTGTTGCTGCTGCAAATAACTCGCCTGTATCTATATTTTCTTCTGTTCCGAAAGAATATACTTTATTAAAAATAAATTCGCCTCCATAATACAAACGCAAATTTCCAATCTTTTTATTTTCAAAATCTATATTAGCAGATAAGGCATCCACTTTTTCATTGGTGGAATATAAATTTACATCTTGAAAATTTCTATTATGTCTACTTTCTTCAAAAAATTGATATGCCGTAGTTATTTTTAATCCATCGTAAAATATACCATTACCTTTCTTATGCAGTTGTACATTTCCCATAAACCATTTTTGGGGGCCATAATGCCAATCGCCATAAAAAAGCCCTTCTCCGCTATTAGAAGGTCTTATTAAACGATCATACCTAGAATAATCGGAAGTTTCAGAATAATAGGTTCCTAAACTTAGATCCCAATTATGATTCGGTTTATAAACTACTTTTTGCATTACATTTATTTGGTTGTAACCGCTTGTAATTTGTTTTTTAGGGTTATTATTTTGCACTAGTTCATCTACACCATTTATGCGTTCTACATATGTATTTCTTAAATAAGAATCTGGGCCAGAGGTTCCCATTTGTAAATCTTGATACGTATTATATGTAACACTAGTTAAAAGTCCCCATTTTTTCTTTCCTAAGTTAATATCTGCATGTACCGTGTTTTCTAAATTTGCAGATGCAAAACGGTAATTAGCATTTCCGGAAACCACCAAACTATCTGTTGTAGATAAGGTTGGTTTTTTTGTGTAAAAATTCATAACCCCACCTATGGCATCGCTACCATAAATTACAGAGCCTGGGCCAAAAATTATTTCGGTATTTTTAATGGTATAAGGATCTACTGAAATTACATTTTGTACATTTCCTCCTCTAAAAATTGCATTATTCATACGAACACCATCCACTGAAAGTAACAGCCTATTAGTTGCAAAACCCCTAATCATTGGGCTACCACCTCCTAATTGACTTTTTTGAACAAATACTTTTCCGCTTTTTTGTAAAACATCTGCAGCAGTTTGTGGTGAGGTAAATGAAATTGTTTTAGCGTCTATAGATGCTATTTTATTAGGAATATCTTTCTTTTGTTGCTCCCATTTAGAAATAGACATTACTACCTCATCTAACTGATTTGGTTTCATAACCATAACTACATTATGGTCTTGTTTTAATACTTGTTTTTTGGTTTTTTTTAAAAGGTCATAGCTAACATGCTTAAAAATAATTTTCTCTTTTAAATTAAAAACATCTAATACACAGTTGCCTTTATTATCTGTAATTGTTGCTTTAGATTTATCTGCATTAAAAACCGCTACATTAACTATAGGAGTATTGGTATCTGCATCTAAAACAGTTATTTGTTGTGCAGAAACTATATTTAAAAATAGAAAAAATAAGAAAAATGCTATTTTTTGCATCCTAACTAAAAACTTCATTTAATATGGCTAAAGATTTGGGTTTTCTAAACCCTTGTAAATGTAATTCATAATAGAGTACTAGAGACTTTAATAGTTCTTGTCTACTTTTTTTATGCATCTTAATAGTATGTATTACATCAAATTTTATGCCCAATAACGTTTTAAAATTAATTAAATTTTTGTTTTGTAGCATTGGATTTAAAGATGGGGTACTTATAAACTCTGCTTCTAATAAATCAAAATACAAAGCATTATTATTTGTAGTGTCTGGGTATATACCTAAGTATCTGGTTAATTGTATCAAAAAATATAAATGAAAGTTTGCAATTTCGTTGTTATTATCTAACCATTGCAACATAGCTTCTATATAGGAATAAAGTTCTTCGTTACATTCTTCTTCATGTATACTATTACTTAACATTTCTGCTAAAAAAAGAGTCATAGCATTTTTTGCAATTTGCGAATGTAAGGTTTGATAGTGGTAATATACTTTGGCCTCTCTTATATTTTCTAATGTTCCTTTATTTTTATGATTAGCAACTATTTCTAGTTGCATTAAGGGTTGAAAATAAGCCGTTTTTAGTTTTCCTTTTTTACTAGCTAATACGCCTTTTAATAAATACGATTTTAGACCATCTGAAGCGGTAAATGCTTTGACAATTAAACTGGTGTCTCCATATTTTAAAGAAGATAAAACTATGGCTTTGGTGGTTACTTGCATTTGTAATTATAAATGATGACAAAGATAATTGTAATAAAACAAAAAGGCTTTCCAAAAAACTGGAAAGCCTTACTTTTTATTTGTAAAAACTAAACTTAAATTACTCCTTGCGCTAACATTGCATCGGCAACTTTTACAAACCCGGCTATATTTGCTCCTTTTACATAGTTGCAAAAACCGTCTTCTTCTTTACCAAACTCTATACAAGAATTATGAATTTCTTCCATAATACCTTTTAATCTTTCATCTACTTCTTCTCTTGTCCAACTAATTCTAAGAGAGTTTTGAGACATTTCTAATCCAGAAGTGGCAACACCACCAGCATTAGAAGCTTTTCCTGGCGCAAATAATATTTTAGCATCATGAAAAGCATGAATAGCATCTGCTGTAGATGGCATATTTGCTCCTTCTGCAACACAGATACATCCATTTTCTATAAGTTGTTTTGCTGCTTCTAAATTTAGTTCGTTTTGTGTTGCACATGGCAAAGCAATATCGCAAGCAATTCCCCATGGTTTTTCTCCTGCATGGTACGTAGCAGAACTATATTTTTTAATGTATTCTGATATACGAGCACGTTTGTTATTCTTTAAATCCATAACAAAAGCTAACTTATCTTCATCAATACCTGCTGCATCATAAATATAGCCAGCAGAATCTGAAAGTGTAACTACTTTACCACCTAATTGGATTACTTTTTCTGCAGCAAATTGGGCTACATTACCAGAACCAGAAATAACTACTGTTTTTCCTTTTATTTCTTGATCTTTAGTTTTTAGCATACTTTGTGCAAAATATACTGTACCATACCCTGTTGCTTCTGGACGAATTTTTGATCCACCCCAAGAAAGGCCTTTACCTGTTAGTACACCAGTAAATTCATTTCTTATTTTTTTATACATTCCAAAAAGGAAGCCTATTTCTCTTGCTCCTACACCTATATCACCAGCAGGAACATCGGTATTTGGACCAATATGTCTATTTAGTTCTAACATAAAAGCATGGCAAAAACGCATTACCTCATCATCAGACTTTCCTTTAGGGTCAAAATCTGAGCCACCTTTACCACCACCCATTGGTAAAGTTGTTAAACTATTTTTAAACACTTGCTCAAAAGCTAAGAATTTAAGAATACTTGCGTTTACGGTAGGATGAAAACGTAGCCCGCCTTTATACGGCCCTATTGCAGAGTTCATTTGTATACGGTAGCCTCTGTTTACATGTATTTCTCCTTGATCATCTACCCATGCAACTCTAAAGGATACCAACCTTTCTGGCTCTACCATTCTTAACAGAATGTTTTTACCATTATAAATTTCGTTACTAGCAATGTATGGTATTACAGTTTCTGCAACCTCTTGTACCGCTTGGATAAATTCAGGTTCATGACCATTTCTGGCTTTAACCTCATCCATAAAACCTTTTATTTTCGCCTCCATAAAACTAATTTAATTTAACAATTTAGAAATATAACGACGAAATTATAACATTACTACAATTATATTGCTATTTTTTTTAGTAAAATTATCATAAAATCATTTTTGAAAGTAATTTCTTACTTGTTATATTTAACCTATAAATAGTACTAAATTACTGTAAAGCATACTCTAAATCTTTTATCAAATCTTGCGCATCCTCTATTCCAACGCTTATTCTTATTAAAGAATCTACTATTCCTATTTTAAGGCGTTCCTCTCTGGGCATGCCCCCATGAGACATACTTGCAGGGTGGCCAACTAAACTTTCTACTCCTCCAAGAGATTCTGCTAAAGTAAAAAGCGAAAGTTTTTTTATACAATTTAATGCATCGTTATAATTAGATGCCTTAGGAACAAAAGATAACATTGCTCCAAAATCCTTCATTTGCTTTTTTGCAATAGCATAATTAGGGTGATCTTCAAAACCAGGCCAATAAACCTTATCTACTTTAGGGTGCTGATTTAAATATTCTGCAATAACTCTTCCGTTTTCGCAATGGCGTTGCATTCTTACGTGCAATGTTTTAATTCCTCTAAGAACTAAAAAACTATCCATAGGGCCGCATATTGCACCACTTGCATTTTGTATAAAATATAGTTTATTTGCTAACTCTTCATCTTTTACTACAATACCACCAACAACAGTATCACTATGGCCTCCTAAATATTTTGTTGCAGAATGCATTACAATATCTGCTCCTAAATCTAATGGCCTTTGTAAATAAGGCGATGCAAAAGTATTGTCTACTGCAACTAACAAATTACGATTAGCAGCTAATTTTGTTATTGCTTTAATATCTATAATATTTAACATCGGATTTGTTGGGGTTTCTAACCATATAAGTTTTGTTTTATTGGTTATATGCTCCTCAACTGTTTTTGCATTGTTCATATCAACAAAACGAAAAACAAGTCCGTATTTTTCATAAATCTGTGTAAACAACCTATAACTTCCGCCATATAAATCATTATTAGATATCACTTCATCTCCGGGGCTTAACAATTTCATAATAGCATCTATAGCAGCAATGCCGCTGCCAAAAGCCATACCAAATTTTCCGTTTTCTATACTTGCTAAAGAATTTTCTAAAGCTGTACGTGTTGGGTTTCCACTTCTACCATAAGCATAGCCTTTATGCTCACCAGGAGTAATTTGTGCAAATGTTGAAGTTTGATAAATTGGTGGCATTACAGCTCCATATCCTTTTTCTAATTGCTGTCCTCCATGTATAGTTTTACTATTAAATTTTAAAGATTTATTGGTCATAAAATAAGATTAGTTCTTGCTTTTCTATATGTACTGTAAGTAACATTTAAATTTACAGTATTCTCTTTGAAGATTATTATGAAACTGTATTTTTGTTACTTATTAGATAATTACTCTGCTCATGAAATATATTTATACAATTCTTTTTGTTTTAATTACTTGTACTAGTTGTAAAAACGAAACTTTACTAGCTTTTGAAACTCTAAAAATTGAAGAGAACAAATGTAATACTTGTCCGGTAATAACTATTGATATTCCAAAAGCTATTGATAAAAATGCTATTGGAAACAGTATAAATAATGCCCTAAAAGAAGAAATTATTACACTTTTAAATTTTGATGATACCACCAACATAAATTCTATAAAAACAGCCGTTTCATCTTTTAACAAAGCATTTAACCAATTAAAAGATAAATTTCCAGAAGAATCTACCAAATGGGAAGCTATTATTAATGGCGAAATTTTATATGAAGATAAAACTATACTAACCATTGCTCTAGATTCTTATATTTTTACTGGTGGTGCCCATGGTTATTCTGTAAAAAAATATTTAAACTTTAATAAGAAAACTGGGGAAGAAATAGAAAATTGGCAGCTTTTTAATACCGATTTTAATTTTGAAAAATTTGCTGAAACTAAGTTTAGAATTCAAGAAAACATACCTCAAAACAGCCCAATTAATGCTACTGGCTTTATGTTTGAAAACGATACTTTTAACCTGCCAGAAAATATAGGATATACAGAAAAAGGGCTTCAGCTTATATATAACCAATACGAGGTTTCTACATTTGCCGAAGGGCCTATAGAACTTAACATACCTTTTAATGAAGCTAAAAAGTACTTAGCTTTTAAGGTTAAGTAACATTCCTATTCTAATACTTTTTGTAAAGCTTTAATTGTACCTAAATGTAACCCTTCATGAAAAACATTAAACGCAATAGCATCTTCTACTGTGTTTAATGTAACATTAGCAGATGTTGTATAGGAATTAAACTCTTTAAATATACCTTTACTATAATCTTCTTTTAAAGAACTAACGGTTGTTAATAAAAGGTTTGTTATTGTTTCAATATCACTATCTGTAGCAGTACCATCTGGCTTAGTGCCTTTTTTAAATTTATTAATAAGAGTATCTTCCATTTTCATGGGTAAATTACTCATTTTATATACTAATAATTGTTGTGTAACTACTACATGTGCAATATTCCACCATAAATTATTATTAAAGCCCTCTGGAATTTTAACTAGTTTACTTTTAGGGGTGTTTGTTATAATATGGTGTAAAATATTTCTATTTTTTAATGTAATATCAAAAAGCTTCTCCATTGTATTTATTCTTAAAAGTATACCTAATAAATTTATGGTGCCAAAAATAGAACTTTCCCTTTTATTATGGTTTCTTTGTATCTTAAATATCTCCTAAAAGTTAAAAAAGTAAGTTTTCTAATGAAAAAAATATACCATTTAAGCACCTGTAACACTTGCCAAAGAATACTTAAAGAATTAGAACCTTTGGAGGGTTTTATATTACAAGATATTAAGACAAATTCTATTACTGAAAGCCAAATAGTAGAAATGCATAATTTGGCAGGTTCTTATGAAGCTCTTTTTAGTAAACGTGCTAGACTATATAAAGAAAGAAAACTTAAAGAAAAAACACTTGAAGAGAGTGATTATAAAGACCTTATTTTAGAACATTATACCTTTTTAAAAAGACCCGTAATACTTAATAATAATCAAATATTTATTGGTAATAGCAAAAAAACAGTAGAAGCTGCTAAACAAAATATACACTCTTGAACCAAAGAACAATAGCCATATTAGCCGCAATTGGTGCTACTACAATTTATGGTATGAACCATACTATTGCAAAAGGAGTAATGCCAACCTATGTTAAACCTTTTGGTTTTATTATGCTACGTTTAGTTGGTGCCGCTACTTTATTTTGGTGTATTTCATTTTTTGTTCCAAAAGAAAAAATTAAAAAGAAAGACTGGGGAAGAGTGCTACTTTGTGCTGTTCTTGGCATGGTAATAAATATGTTATCTTTTTTTAAAGGATTGTCTTTATCTACACCAATAAACAGTTCTGTATTAATTATTTTAACCCCTATTTTTGTAGTAATACTATCTGCAATTTTTATAAAAGAAAAAATAACCTTACGTAGAGTTATTGGTATTATTTTAGGCTTTATAGGCGCTCTAACACTAATATTATTTAAGGCAGAAGTAAGCCAAAATGCTCCAAATATTCCTTTAGGTAACTCTTTATTTATTGTTAACTCGCTTTGTTTTGGCGCCTATCTTATTTTTGTAAAAAAATTAGTAGAAAGTTACCACCCTTTTACATTAATGAAGTGGCTTTTTACTATTGGAGCAATTATAAGTTTTCCTATAACCTTTTCTGAATACCAAGAAATACAATGGAAAACTATGCCATTAGATGCTTTAGGAGCCATTGCTTACGTAATTATATGTACTACGTTTTTAACCTACCTTTTCAACATTTATGCTCTTAAAAACTTAAAAGCATCTACGGTTAGTTCTTTTAGTTATTTACAACCTATAATAGGTGTTCTTTTTGCACTTATGATGGGTAAAGACAGTTTAAATTCGGTTAAAATTATAGCTATGTTTTTAATAATGTTTGGTGTGTACCTAGCAAGTAAAAAACCTAAACCAAGTTCTTAGGTATTTTTGCAAATTTTCTTGTGTCCTCTTTAGTAAGAACTCTAAAATTATCAGGCTTATCTACCTTATTAAAAACATTTAAAAAATTGTTATGTAACCCAGTTAACGCCCTAGTTTTTAAATCTACCCAAGCACCCATCATTTCGCAACTTGCAAAATTTCTTCCTTTGTAATCGTAGAAATTATGGTGAAATTCAAAAAACTTACCGTCTTCACTCATTCCAACAACTTCCATAGATACTTTTATAGGTTTTCCAGGAAACACTTCTTTAAAATAATATATATGCTCATAGAAAATTACAGGGCCAATATTTTGTTCTGCCATAGTTTGGTGCGTAAACCCTAGTTCTATTAAAAAAGCCATTCTAGTATGACTCATAAAGTTTAAATATGCTGAATTTGCTAAATGTCTATTAGCATCAACATCACTCCAACGAATTTCAAAATCTTTTAAATACATAATATTTTTTTGTTATGCATGCATAATACTTCATAAAAATAACATAGTTTTGAAGAACAAGGAACTTTTTAAGAAAAAAATATTCTTAAATTTAATAGTTAACTATAAAGCAAACACTTATGATTTCTACACCTTCTTTTATTAACGAACTTTCTTTACCAGCTGTTGCTGCTCCAATGTTTTTAATTTCTGGTCCGCAATTAGTAATTGAATGTTGTAAAAATGGAATTGTGGGCACTTTTCCTGCTCTTAACCAACGTACCAGCGAAGGTTTTGAAGAATGGCTTATAGAAATAAAAACAACGCTAGAAACCTTTGAAAAAGAAACAGGTAAAAAAGCAGCTCCTTTTGGTGTTAATCTTATAGTACACCCAACTAACCCTAGATTAGAGGCAGATATAAAATTATGTATTAAACATAAAGTTCCATTAGTAATTACCTCTTTAGGTGCAGTTACACAAGTAGTAAATGCTATTCATAGCTACGGCGGGTTAGTTTTTCATGATGTAATTAAAAAAAGACACGCTAAAAAAGCAGCAGGAGCCGGTGTAGATGGTTTAATTTTAGTTGCTGCTGGGGCTGGCGGACATGGCGGAACTATAAACCCAATGACATTAGTTTCTGAAATAAAGCAATTTTTTAATAAAACAATTCTTCTTTCTGGTTGTATAACTACCGGAAGAGATATTGCATCTGCTTTACAAATGGGAGCCCATTTAGCTTATATGGGAACTCGTTTTATAAATACAACAGAAAGTAAAGCTACTGATGCATATAGAAAAATGATTATTGAAGCTAGCGCTAGTGATGTAGTTTATACCGCATCTATTTCTGGTGTACATGCTAACTTTTTAGGCGCAAGTTTAAAAGCTGCTGGCATTACAGAAGAAGATTTAAAAAAGGATACTAAAATAGACTTTGGAAAAGAATTAGATACTGAAGCTAAAGCTTGGAAAACAATTTGGTCTGCAGGACAAGGTGTTGCTAACATAGAAAATACTACTACAGTATCTAAACTAGTTTCTACTTTAAAAACAGAATTTAAATCTGCTATAGAAGAGCAAACAAAATATTTAGAAATTTATCCTAAATAAAATGTCTGGAGAAAAAAATTTAACGGAGTTAATACAAAAAATGACTCCTAAACTTAACAAAGGTACTTATGTGTTTTGCACTACTTCTACTGCTAGTTTAGTACCAAGAGAAGATACTATTTGCGAGTTTAAAGAAAAAGAAGGAACCACAATAATTATAGAACAAAAAAAGGCAGACACATTAGGCCTTACCTATAATTACGTTGCTTCATGGATTACATTAACGGTACATTCATCCTTAGAAGCAGTAGGCCTTACCGCATTATTTTCTTCTGAACTAGCTAAAAATAATATAAGCTGTAATGTAGTTGCTGGTTATTACCATGATCATATTTTTGTAGATACTAAAAATGCCCAAAAAGCAATTAGTGTACTTTTAAACCTTTCTAAGAGTAAAAACACATAATGCCCAATATACACTCTTTATACAACCCTCCTTTATTATTTAAAAACAACCATTTTTCTACTATTTATTCTGGTCTTTTTAGAAAAGTTAATGGTGTACACCAAGAAAGAGAAAGAATACTTTTAGAAGATGGAGATTTTATAGATTTAGACTGGAGTTTTGCACAAAAGGTTTCTAAAAAAGTAATTATTTTAATTCACGGGTTAGAAGGTAATGCTCAAAGAGCATATATTTTAGGAAGCGCCAAACTCTTTAACGCTTCTGATTATGATTGTTGTTCTATAAACTTACGAGGTTGCAGCGGAGAAACAAACAATTTATATCGTTCTTACCATTCTGGTGCAACTGAAGATCTACAAACCATAATTAAACACATTTTAGAAACAAAAAAATATACAGAAATCTATATTAAAGGGTTTAGCCTTGGCGGAAATTTAGCTCTAAAATATGCTGGCGAAAACAAGAACCTTCCTAGTCAGTTAAAAAAAATTGTTGCAATATCTGTTCCATGTGATTTACATAACTCTTTAGAACAATTACTAAAATTTAAAAACATATTATATGCAGCAAGATTTAAAAAACATTTGGTCGAAAAATTAAAGTCAAAACAAAAATTGTTTCCCCAAAAAATTTTAGATGCCGATATAAATTCAATTAAAACATTACTAGATTTTGATAACCTTTATACTAGTAAAGCACACGGCTTTACCAATGCTCTAGATTATTATGAAAAAAGTAACAGCTTACAATTTTTACCAAAAATTTCTATTCCTACCTTAATAATAAACGCTAAAAATGATTCTTTCTTAGGAGAAAACTGTTATCCTATAGAAATTGCAAAAAAAAGTGCCTATATAAACCTAGAAATTCCTAATTATGGAGGACATGTTGGTTTCACTGGACTAAAAAATATTACATATACCGAAAAAAGAGCCTTAAATTTCTTTACAGAAACAAATTAGATTTAGTATTTATTATATTTAGGCGAAAATTAAATATATAATGAAAAAAATAGCATCCATTTTAGCACTAGGGGTTTTACTTATTAGCTGTGGCGAAAAAAAAGAAGAAAAAAAAGGCGGTTTTGAAATGAATAGAACCAAAACCGAAACAAAAATTACCACTCCAAAAACAAAAGAGGTTTCTGTAGATTTAAATAATAAAGGGGTTGGCCCCATTTCTACTATAGAACTTAATGCAGAAATTGATGCAAAAATGGCTGCTGCAGGTGAAGAAAAATTTACAGCATTATGTACAGCTTGCCATATGGTAGATAAACGTATGATTGGGCCTGCACTAAAGGGCGTTACAGAACGTAGAAGCCCTGAATGGATAATGAATATGATGCTAAACCCTGACAAAATGTTAAAAGAAGATCCAATTGCCAAAGCATTATTAGAAGAGTATAGCAATGCTAGAATGCTTAATCAAAACCTTAGCGAACAAGATGCAAGAACTCTTTTAGAATATTTAAGAACACTATAAAATAAAAAGAGCTACTAGAAATAAATTTCTAGTAGCTCTTTACTTCATATATAATTACTTATTTAGATACTACTTTATAAGTAGGATCTTCTAAAACATTAACATCTATAATATCATCAGCATCTTTAAGTAGCCTTATACAATCTTTACTTAAATGTCTTAAATGTACTTTTTTACCCACCTTATGGTAACGTTCTGTAAGCTTATTTAAAGCTTCTATACCAGACATATCTGCTACTCTACTATCTTTAAAATCTATAATAATTTCTTTAGGATCACCTTGCACATCAAACTTTTCGTTAAAAAGAGTAGTAGATCCAAAAAATAATGGTCCAAATATTTCATAGTGCTTTACCCCATTATTATCTATATGTTTTCTTGCTCTAATACGCTTTGCATTTTCCCAAGAATACGCCAATGCAGATATTATTACCCCTAATAATACTGCTACTGCTAAATTATGAGTAATTGCTGTTATTAAGGTAACTAAAACCATTACTATAACATCTGAATTTGGCATTTTTCTAAATGTCTTAAAACTTGCCCATTCAAAAGTACCTATTGCAACCATAAACATTAAACCAACTAATGCTGCCATTGGTAATTGCTCTATTAAATTAGAACCAAACATTATAAATACCAAAAGCATAACAGCTGCTGTAATTCCTGATAAACGAGCTCTTGCTCCAGATGACGTATTAATTAAGCTTTGCCCGATCATTGCACAACCACCCATGCCTGATAAAAAACCAGAAAGAATATTTGCTGTACCTTGTGCTACACACTCTTTATTACCACTCCCTCTAGTATCCGTTATTTCATCAATAATATTTAAAGTTAATAAGCTCTCTATTAAACCAACACCTGCAACAATAGCTGCGTAAGGAAAAATAATTTTAAAAGATTCTAGTGTAAAAGGAATATTAGGAATAGATAACGGAGGAAAACCTCCTTTTATAGATTCTCCTTCTTTCATAGTATCTGCCACGGTAAGCGTATCTATTCCAAAACCTAGAACAATTGCTGAAACTACAACTATTGCTACTAAAGAAGAAGGCACTGCTTTTGTTAATTTAGGTAAACCCCAAATAATTAACATAGTTAAAAGAGTTAAACCTAGCATAATATACATAGAGCTGCCTTGTAAAAGACTATCTGTTCCTTTCTGATAAAAATTAGGAAATTGAGCCATAAAAATAATTATAGCTAACCCGTTTACAAAACCAAACATAACTGGGTGTGGCACTAAACGTATAAACTTTCCTAGTCGTAAAAGTCCTGCTAAAATTTGCAAAATTCCTGCAATTATTACGGTAGCAAACACATAATTAAGAATTGTTTGTGGGTCTATTTCTGGAAAATTTCTTTTCAATTCTAAAATAAGTCCAATAAAAACAACTGCTACTGCTCCAGTTGCACCAGAAATCATTCCTGGTCTACCTCCAAAAATTGAAGTAATTAAAGCTAAAACAAAAGCAGCATAAAGCCCTGTTAGTGGAGAAAAACCCGGAATAAGTGCAAAGGCAATTGCCTCTGGCACTAATGCTAAGGCCACTGTTAACCCAGAAAGTATTTCTGTTTTGTAATCTACTTTTTGTTTAAAATCGAAAAGATTAAGATACTTTTTCACATCACTAATTTAAGGGCGCAAAAATAGTATAAATTCTTTTGGAACACCTTAAAGTGTTTCATAATTAAGGATATAGCTATTTTTTATTAAAAAAATAAACTTCTTAATGGGCTTACTACCAATATATTAGTAATTACACAAAACAAAAAAACCGTTCTAAACAAATGTTTAAAAACGGTTTTAACTAAATAACCAACCAAAAAATCTTAAAAGAAAGTAGTACTACTTTCTTACCATTTTATATATAAATTTTAAAAACTAATATTCGTTTTTAAAAAAGTATCTTAATGTCACTAATACTAACGTAGAGTTTAAAGTAATCATTGTACTTAAAACCTTATCTATATGTTAAAGTTTTAAGCGTTTCATCGTTAAAAATGTTACTCATCTGATTTTTTTTAAAATACCCTTTTTATTCCGCTTCTATTATACAAGTTCCTATAAGTATTATCCCTGTATTTTAAGTTTTTTATAAAACCAGCCAGAATCTAAACTTGTTACTTTATAGGCCATTATTAATTTTAAACTACTATAAAAGTTTACGCCTTGCCAAGCTTTAAAAAAATGTTGCGTTAATTTTAAAAAGAGTAACGTATTACAAACGTATATTTTGTTTAAATTTTGGTAAGTTTGATATATTAATTTCTATAACATATTAAAGAGATGAAATTTGCAGTTTTAGGAGGGGGAAGTTGGGCTACAGCTATTGTTAAGATGCTAACCGAAAACCAAGAACAGGTTATTTGGTATATGCGTAATGAAGATGCTATTACACATATTAAAACCGAAAAGCATAACCCTAACTATTTAAGTTCTGTAGAGTTTCATTTAGAGCAATTATATTTAACAGCAAATATAAACGATGCCATATCTAATGCCGATTTATTAATTTTTGCTATTCCTTCTGCCTTTTTAGAAAATGAATTACAAAAACTTACTGTACCCATACAAGACAAAACTATCTTTTCTGCAATTAAAGGTATTGTACCAGAAACAGGTTTAATTGTTGGAGAGCATTTTCATGAAAAATATACAATTCCTTATGAAAATATTGGTGTTATAACTGGCCCTTGCCATGCAGAAGAAGTTGCATTAGAGCGCCTATCGTATTTAACTATTGCTTGTGCAGATCAAGAAAAAGCAGCTATAGTTGCTGATAACCTAAAAAGTCATTACATAAAAACAAAAATATCTGACGATATTATTGGAACTGAATATGCCGCTATGCTTAAAAATATTTATGCTATTGCTGCCGGAATTTCTCATGGTTTAGGTTACGGAGATAATTTCCAAAGTGTTCTTATGAGTAACTCTATTCGTGAAATGAAACGTTTTATAAAACGTGTACATAAAATGAAAAGAAACATTAATAACTCTGCTTATTTAGGTGATTTGTTAGTAACAGGATATTCTACTTTTAGTCGTAATCGTATGTTTGGTAATATGATTGGTAAAGGCTATACTGTAAAAAGTGCTATGATGGAAATGAGTATGGTTGCAGAAGGTTATTACGCAACCAAAAGCGCCCATTTGTTAATGCAAAAAATTAATAAAGAATCTGGAACACCTATTATTGATGCGGTTTATGAGGTGTTATATAAAGGTAAAAATCCTAAAAAAATATTTACGGACCTTACAAATAAATTAGATTAACTATTCTACCGTAATATCTACTGCAGCTTCATTTCCTAGTGCATCTAAAGCTGTTATTTTATGTGTTCCTTTTTCAGGAGTTATTCCTATTTCATGAAAATTAGTGGTTTGTTTAATAAACTTATTATCTACATACCAGTACACCGGAGTTTCTTGCTTAGAGTGTGCCAACTTTAAAACTAATTCTCCCATTGCCCCATTAAAACCTTTAGTTAACGAAATTCTACTTCCGTTTATTGGATAAATAAATTGCATTGGAGAAACATTTGTAGGCTCGCATTCTTTTTTAAAATTAGGAAGCACCTTATAATCTAAATGTGTTTTTTTATAATAAAACTCCATTAATGGTGGTAAAACAAACCAAGATTTAGTCACCGTTTTAGATAAATCTGCGCAAGAAGAATTTACTCTAAACTGTTTGCTTTGGTCTAGTTGAATTTGTTTATGATAAGAACACGCTTTAATTTTATTCTCTTTATTTGGAATATCTAGTAAAGATACCGGACAAATAGGGGTTGCTAAATAACCACTATTAGTACATATCTTGGTTTCTATAAATTCATCTAATGGTTTTAAAAACCAATCTGATTTTGGGAGCACATCAAAAACATCAAACAAAATAGGAGCAGCACTACTAACACCTATATGTTCTGGTCTTCCTTCTCCATCTGCATTACCTGTCCAAACACCTACCACATAATCTTTAGTAACCCCAATTGCCCAAGCATCTTTATTACCAAAACTGGTTCCTGTTTTCCAAGCAATTTCTTTACTACTATCATAAAACTCCCAAGAAGCACTTCCTTCTGGTCTATTTACTTCTTTCATAGCCTCAAAAGTGAGGTATATACTAGCAGCATCAAAACAATTTTTTTCTTTGGAAAGTGTGCCAAAGTCTATACTTGTTTCTTTTTGTAAAATAGGCTCTACAAATTCATTCTTGTAATATTCACTTGAGGTATTATTATAATTATTTACTGTAGAAGCTAAATTGGCATAGGTTTTACATAAATCCCACAGATTACTTTCTGCTCCACCTAAAATTAAAGTTAAACCATAATGATCAGCAGATTTTGTAACTCCTCTTAAATTAAAATAGTTAAGCTGGTCTCTAAATTTTTTTAAACCATACGATTGTAATAAACGTACAGCAGGTATGTTTAAAGATCGTGCCAATGCTTTTTTAGCTGTTACTGCACCACTATAATCTTCGTTAAAGTTTTCTGGTGTATATCCTGCAATTTGTGTAGGAACATCTGGTACTATCATATTTGGCACTAACTCTCCTGCATCCAACATTGCTGCATATAATAGAGGCTTTATTATACTACCTGTGCTTCTATTTGCTTTAATTATATTAACATCTTTTTGATGTTGTTTAGTGGTTGGTGTGTTTCCTACATAAGCCAAAACATTTCTAGTTTTTACATCTAATACTAAAACAGCTGCATTAAACACTAAGTTTTGTTTTAATTTTTGATAATGCTTTTCTACAATACTATTTGTATTTTCTTGTAGTGTCTTATCTATAGTGGTAATTACCCTTTCTCCTTTTTGAGTTTTGGAAATTTCTTGTACCAAATGCGGTGCAATTTTTGGCAATGGATATGGTTTTTGTGGCAATTTTTCTAAAAGTGCTAACTCGTAAGTTGTTTTATCAATACTACCAGTACTAAATAATTTTTTTAAAAGATTATTTCTTTTAATTAATAGCTTTTCTTGGTTTTTTCCTGGGTAAATTAAACTTGGAGCATTAGGCAGTACAGCTAAAGTAGCAGACTGTGCCCATGATAATTGATGCGCTTGTAAGCCATAGTAACGCCAAGAAGCCACTTCTAAACCAATTACGTTACCACCAAAAGGGGCGTTACTTGCATATAATTTTAAAATGTCTTCTTTAGAGTGCCTTAACTCTAACCTTGTAGCCCAAACTAACTCTATTATTTTTTCTAAATAAGATCTTCTTTTATTTTCTCTTGCTAAACGAATAACTTGTTGGGTAATAGTACTACCGCCACGGAGAGTTTTACCTGCAGAAAAATTGGTTTTAACAGCCTTGACTATTGAAACCGGATTAAACCCCGGATGTTTATAAAAATAAGCATCCTCAAACTTAAGAATACAGGTTTTAAATTTAAATGGAACACTATCTACTTTTGGAAAACGCCATTGCCCGTCTTCTGCTATAGTAGCGCCTAACAAACTATTATTAGTACTCTCTACAACTGTTGCAGTTGGTTTATTAAATAAAGTTTTTGGTAAACAAAAATAATAGGCAATACTTAATAGGCATAAAACAAATAGTTTTTTGGGGTGCTTTCTTATAAAATTTATAATTTTTGTTTGCATAAATAAGAATACATCCAAGATACTTATTTTAAACTATATATTCTTTTTCTAAAAAGTAGCCTACAATTGCCTCTTTCATTAAAACAGATTGTTCGCCTGCTTTTAATGTTGGTAATTTTTCAACTACAGAATAGTGTGGCCAACCATCTTCATCAAAAAAATCGAACTTATAATAGCCATAAGGTTCTAATAACCTACAAATAGCTATATGCATTAAATTCAATTTTTCGTCTTTCTTATATACTTTATCGTATTGTCCTAATTCTTGTATTCCAACTAAATATATAATAGCATCTAAATCTAACATGTCTCCATCTGCAAACTGCGTAGAAAGTTTTTCTACTAAGTGTTTCCAACGCTCTTTTAGCTCTATATCTCTAGACATTCTTTTTTGTTGTAGTTAATTTGCTTTTTTAAAAAAATCAAAGGTACAAATCAAAGTTTTATATTTGCTTAAATGAAACCAAGTATGGCTATATTAGATATTGTTTTAGGAATATTACTTATTTGGGGGCTTTATAAAGGTCTTAAAAATGGTCTTTTTGTAGAAATTGCTTCTATAATTGCACTTATTGCAGGTATATATGGTGCAATTCATTTCTCTTATATTGCTGGTGATTATTTAGAAGAACATATGCAATGGAATGAACAATATATGAATATTGCTTCTTTTATAATAACTTTTATTGCTATAGTTATTTTAGTACACATTGCCGGAAAACTATTAACTAAATTTGCAGATTTTGCAATGATTGGTTTTTTAAACAAATTAGCCGGTGCTTTATTTGGCGCTTTAAAAGTTGCCGTTATTACTGGTGCTTTATTAGTGTTTCTTGACCGCATGAATAATACACTATCTTTTATTAGTGATGATGCTAAAAAAGAATCTATCCTTTTTGAACCTATAAAAGAAATTGGAGCTTTTGTTTTTGATACTGTATTAAAAGAAAAACAAGAAGAAAAAGCTACAAATTAAAAAGCGATTTATCTTACTTTTTTTATATCTCAATATCTTTTTTTTTAAAATTTACATTAGGTAGATTTTTTATGTTACTAGCCGATTAAATATACTACACAAACATAAATTTATTTCTTTTGCTACTAGAACAGAAGTACACTATATATTGAAAAGAATAAAGGAATATCATTTTTATAAAAAGCCTCTACATATTTTAAGCTATGAGTTTGGAGACTTTTATTTATATGATAAATTTATTGTTGGCGAGATAAAAGAAGACCTTGTTTTTTCTTGGGAAGAACAAGGGAAATTTTTAGTTGACGAGTTTCTTAGTATATATGAAGATAAAGCCGAAGAGCTAATTTATATTAGTCACCGAATAAATAATTATTCTGTAATACCTTCCGATTGGCTAAAGTTTAAAAATTACAATGTAAAATTTAAAGGATACGCCATAGTTAGCTATAGCAAAAGAGCTCTTTTTAATGGTATGCTAGAAAAAGTTTTTATGCCTAAGCTTCAAAGTTTTACTTCTTTAAAAGAAGCTTTAGTTTGGGTTAATACTTACGGCAAAGTTACTGTAGACACTTCTTTTTATTTACCGTAAGTATATAAAACTTTACTATTACTGCACAACCTTTACCCATTCTCCTTTAGTACGCACCATATAATCATTATTATACATTGCTTCAGCTTGTACACCTGGTAGATAATAGGTTCCTAAATAAGAAGCATTAAGTACTAGTCTAAAAGTTTTGCTCTCTTTAGGTTTTATATCAAAATAAAAAATTACTCTATCATCTCTAATATCTGTATGGGTAACTTTATTTTCTACAAAGCTTCCAAAATCTGTAAATCTTGTATTTATAATCTCCCATCCGCTCGGAAATATTTGAGACATAGCCATGTCTTTTAGTTTAGAATTAGAAGAATTTGTAATAGTTACCTCAGCAACAAAATCTGTTCCTTGTTGTATTTCTGATATATCTAATTTAGAACCATTTCTATTCTTATATTCCACATTAGCGCGCAGATTTTGTTCTATTATTTTTTCTTCGCCAACCGGTAAAATTCCGTTAGTAACAATACTAACGTAAACAGCATTAGCTTCTTTGTTTTTAATGGTTATAGTATTTGTGCCTTGGTTTATTTTAAAATTTCTGTTTACCAAGGTGTTTACAGTACTTATTTTATCTGATTTACCGTTTACAAAAATATTGGCATTAATTCCCTTACCACCTACCATCTTGGCAAATTTTGCCATACTTAACAAACTATAAGATGTTTCTTGAGTACTTAACCATCTTTTTTCTGCCAATGTAGCTGCAATTTCTTTTGCTAGTTTTTGTGCTTTTATTTTATCTTTTACTAACACTAAAGTTTCTAGAGCCATTGCTTTATTTCGTAATACAGAACTGTAGGTATAATACGAGTTCTTTTCTTTTAAAAACTCCCATTTTACTTTTAATAATAAGTCTTGAGCAACTTTATTTTGCCCAATTTGAGCGTAAGCTGCTGCTAATTTAAAATACGTATCATTAGACAGTTCTTTTGTTTCTCTTAACCTATTCATAGAAGCTATATCTGCATTTCCTGCAATAGCTAAGGTATATAAACGATAAGCTTGTGCTAGAGAAGAACTTGAAGAACTAAAACGCCAATTTTTTGCTTTATTTTGTTGGTAATTTATCCAACTAGATTTAAATCCTATTGGAAGTACATATCCTCTTTTTTCTGCTTCTAATAAAAAGTGTCCTGCATAGGTTGTACCCCAATCGTTAGCATTGCTTTGTCCTGGCCAGTAGCCTAAACCTCCATTTGCTAGCTGAAAATTTCCTAATCTTTTAATTGCACTTTCTACATTCTTCTGAATTTGATTTTTTTTATCCGAAGTAACATCAAAAATAGAAGTTAAAAATAACTGCGGAAACGCTCCAGAGGTTGTTTGTTCTACACAACCATGCGGATAGCGAATAAGCTGTTGCATACGCCCATTAAAATTCATTGCTGGTAAGGTAGAAAGCTCAATATCTACTGTATTACTTTCTTTAATTCCGAAAGATTCTAAAGAAATTGTTTGTTCCCCATTTGCATCTAAAAGAATTTGCTCTGTTTTAGAGGTAATAGGGTTAGGGTTTACTACATCTATAGGAATTTCAAAAAAGGCTTTTTCTCCATTACCAGATGCTTCTACCATAACTTTTCCTATACCTTTAAAATCGGATATATTTAATGTAAAATATGCCATTTTCTCTTCAGGTTCTGAAAATCTTAAGGTTTGTACAGCATCACCCTCTATTGTAAATGCTTTGTTTTGCTTTATTTTTAAAGTAACATTCTTAATTTTCTTTTCCATGGCAAATACGGTAACTGGCAGTGTTACCTTTTCGCCTGGCGTAATTTTTCTTGGTAGAGAGGCTAATATCATTAATGGTTTACGAACAGGGGTTGTTTTTTCTGCTTTACCATATGCTTCTTTTTCAACATCGCCGGCAATAACCATAGTACGCACAGAACCTACATATTTTGGAATTTTAATTTTATGTGTTTTAGATTTTCCTTGCTTTAAATAAAAAGGACCTAAATGAGTTACCATAGGTTTAAACCTATTAGCTTTCTTATTTTTTGCTCCAGCTAATTCATCATCTCCACCAATTGCAAATACTTGGTTTACTTTACCTCCAAAAGCCCCAATAACATCATCATAAACATCCCATGTTTTTACACCTAGTGCTTCTTTTGCATAAAATGTATTCCATGGGTTTGGAGTTTTAAATCGTGTTAAGTCTAACAAACCTTCATCAACAATAGCTATACTATAGGTCATAGCTTTTCCTTTATTTTCTTTTATTGTTAGGTTTATTTCTTCTTCTGGCCTAAGAATATCTGGCATAGTAATTATAGGCTTTAACTTTGTTTCTGGATTTTCTACTGCAATTGGTACCAAACCATATAAACGAATAGGGTTATCGTTTAAACTATTAGCATGTGGTTGTAATAGCGTAATATGAATAAATACATTTGGTGTATATAATTCTGTTATTGGCAAACTAAACTTTGTTTCTCCTTTTTCTGTATTTACCCAAAGAGATTCTAATACTTCACTGCCATTTTCAACGGTAACCAATGCTCTACCGCCCTCTGAAGATGGGAAATTTATAATTGCGTTTTCTCCTATATTATATTTTTCTTTATCTGCAGAAAAAGCTAACATTGTAGCTGCAGAAGGGTCATTTTTTTTAGATTTTCCTGCCCAACCTGGCCAGTCTATATATATTGCTTTACCTGTTGCATGGCCTCCTTGGGTATCTTCTACACGCACTAAATAGCGCCCCCAATTAGGGTATTTAAGCTCAAACTCGAAATTTGCTTTACCTGTTGCATTTGTGCTAATGGTTTTTGAAAAAACTTCTTCTCTATACAGGCTACTACTATAGGAAGATAGATTATCTTCAGAGGTATCCCACCACCATCTCCATTTTACTTTATGTATAGTAACTTTTAAATTTTTTGTTGCTTTTGGATTTCCATTTTCATCTACAGATACAACTTCAAAATTATGTTTAACATCTGTTAAAAGCATACCTCTTTTGGTATCACCTTTTGGAACATTTAAGCCAATATATGTACTATAAGGAGAGTAAGGTTTTGTAAAAACATCGGTACTAAAATCGCCTCCGTTTTCATATACTTTTGTTACAAATGCAGCATTAAGCATTCCTGGTGCTTTTGAGGTAACTTGTGGATTTACATTAAAGTTTGCTTTTCCTTCTGTGTTAATATTTCCATTAAAAATAACTTGCTCTTCACTAGAAAAAATTCGAGAAGGATCATCAAAAATATATGCCGGAAAAGTTTTAAAAGTGGTTTTTTTAGAACTAAATTTTCCTGTAATATCTGCTTTTAAATTTTTTGCAATAGCACCATGTAACCATTTTACTTCTAATTCACCATTTATGGGTGATGTAGTAGATAACATCTCTTTTTTAAAGGCTGTTTTTATTTTTAAACGGTTAGGTTTTATAGTTTCTACTTTAATAGTTTTTGTAAATGTTGCGCCCCCTACGGTTACTTTAGCCAACCAATTTCCTGTTACTGCATTTTCATTGGTTTTTATAGTAAAGTGATAAAAATTCTGAACTCCATCAGTTTTAACTTCTCTATGTACCACATTGTTATATGGATCTATAAGCTCTAGTTTTATTGGATGATTTTGGGGTAATTTATTAGCATTATCATTCAACATAAAAGAAAGAAAAATGTTATCTCCTGGTCGCCAAACACCTCTTTCTGCAAAAACAAATCCTTTAATACCTTTTTGTAATTGCGTTCCAGAAACATTAAACTTGCTAACAGATAGTGCGTTTCCGTCTTTTAACTTTATATAACTTTTTTGTCCTTTACTTTCTACTACAGCAAAAAAAGCAAGCTTTTCCGAATCAAAAATTGATATTCCTTCCTGATTAGTTATTGTTTTTCCTATTTCTTGTTGTTGAAAGTTATAAAAAGTTACTTCCGCCCCTGGAATAGGGTTAGTTGTTACAATGTTATTTACGGCAACAAAGTAACTTTTATTTACCCCTTTTTTAACTGTAACCCCTATATCTGAAGCTAGTATATTTATACCAACTTTTTTATCGTAATAATAAGAAGTATTACAAGGGTTTTCCCTTTCAGACCAATTATAACCACTATAGTAATAAGGATTATTTTCTACTCCGTCCCAGAAACTATTTTCTTGCTCTTCATCAAAATTATCAGAACCATTTTCTTCTGAGTCAAAATTAGTGGCACCACAAGTATATAAACTATATGCACCTTTAAAATTAAATTCTACTCTATATATAGCACCAACTTCTGGAGAAATTATTGATTTTAAATCTAGCGCATGTGCTTTCCATTTACCATTAGTATTAGATAACTTATTTTCTAAATTAATTTTTTTGGTAATAATTGGTCTTGCTACACTTCTTAGATTTCCTTGTCCGTTTAAGCTATTGTACTGTAAAAATTGTAATATATTGTTTTCATAAATTTTAAGTACTGTTACATCTACTGCTTTTAAATTTACTGCCTCAAAATTTATTTTAAGGTTATTAGATGATGGCAAAATAGTACCGTTAGACAATAGTCTAATTTGTGGCTTTATTTCTTCAAAAGCAATACGTTCTACAAATTTATATTTTAGCTTATAACCATCTTTACTCTCTATACCTTCAAAAACCTCTAATTGTTTAGTACCTCTTATTTCTTTAGATGGGTACACTTTTAAAACATTACCATCTACTGCATATTTAGTTTTAGTATCGCCTTGTAAGGTTACTAGTCCTTTAAAATTTTGATCCTTTTTTATTGGATCAGAAAAATTAAGAATAATAGTTTGTTTTTCAGAAATGTCTAAACTAACATCTAGAATTGTAAAATTACTTTTCCCCGCAATAGTAATTGTATTTTCTCCACTACTTTCTATATCTAGATCTTTACCACTCCAAGAAACCATTAGCTCACTATCATTTTCTAAACGCTGAATACTATCTATAGTAAAAGAAAATTGGGTTCCTTCTTTAACACCTTCTTGAAATTTTGGTGTTATTTTTTTTCCTTCGTAAGTAATACTAACTAAGGATTTTGCATTTTCTAAAGAAAGCACATCTGAACTTCTTAATTGTGCATTTATATATTGGTATTCTTTAGAATACGATTGTACTGGGTTAGTGTATAAATTAAACTGTTGCTTTAATGTTTTTACACCAAAAGTCATTTTTTGTAATTCTTCTGAAACTTCTGGCAAAATTTTTTCAATGTCTAGTGTAAATACATATTCTGTATCTTGCTTAAAAGGTTTTTCTGGTAAAAAAGAAATAGTTTTATGATCTATTGCAAATACTTTACCTGCTATTTTAGGAGAAACTTTAATTAGATTTTTATCTAATTCTACCCCATTTTCCCAACCTTGTACAGACGTTTTAAAAACAACTCTTATATCGGACTTTGTAGATATTATTCCATGACTTACTTCGGAAATATAATTTTGATATTTATTTAAATCATCAAAATTAAAAGAATCTACTTTAGAGTTAGAATTACATCCTATTAAGATTGCCAAGAGAAAAAAACAAGAGAAAAAAGATTTAATATACATATGATAGTTTTGTGTAAATGTAGTAGGATTTATAATCAAGCGCATCCCTGTTTTCAATGAAAAATGCAATACAATCTTACAAAAGAAACAACGTTCTTATTATCCGAAAAATTATACGTTTTATCTAAAAAGGTGTATTTCATCGAAAAAATGTAAATTTTAATAGAGCCAATACAATAATTCTTTAATATTACACTCGTTAATAGTTTCCCCTTATTAACATGCTAATTAAGACGACCCCTTTCTTAATTATTTACCTACTTCTGTTAGAGAACAACCTACTTACAAATAAGACATTATATGAAAACGAGCATGCAAAAAGCATTCTTAGTTTTATTTGTATTTGTGGCTTTCTCTTGTACAAAAGAAACCACTGAGGATACAATTTTAATAGAAGCTGAGAACGTTACAGAAGTAGAAAATGAATTACTTTCTATTGTAAATGAATATAGAATTAATCAGGGGCAAAACACATTAACGTATAGTAGTGCTGCTCATGAACAAGCGGACAAGCATAATGATTACATGATTTCTAAAGGAAATATAAGTCATGACAATTTTAGTTCTAGAGCTTCTGCTTTATCTGTAGAACTTAGTGTAGAATATGTAGCAGAAAATGTAGCAAAAGATTACAAAACTGCTAATGATGCTTTTAAAGGTTGGCTTAGTAGTACAAGTCATAAACAAACTATGGAAGGAGAATTTACACATACCGCTGTAAGTGTTAAAAAAGATGATAACAACAATTTATTCTTTACACAACTCTTCTTTAGATAAATACAATAAAGACATTTTGTTTTATTAATTTTATAACATCAGCATATTGCTGATGTTTTTTTATTTATAATCTTTTTAAAAATACATAATGGCTATACAAGCTCCTTTTAACCTTACCAAATGGATTTCTGAAAATAGAGATTTATTAAAACCCCCAGTTGGAAATAAAAATTTATATAAATATGCAGGAGATTATATTGTAATGATTGTTGCTGGACCAAATGCCAGAAAAGATTATCATTATAACGAAACCGAAGAATTATTTTACCAACTTGAAGGCAATATAGAGGTACACATACAAGAAAATGGTAAGAAAAGAACTATGAAACTTGGCCCTGGAGATATGTATTTACACCCGGCAAAAGTTCCACATTCACCTGTTAGACATAAAAATTCTATTGGTTTGGTAATAGAACGTAAAAGAGCAGATTTAGAAGCCGAAGATGGTTTATTATGGTTTTGCGATAACTGTAATAATAAATTATATGAAACGTATTTTAAACTACATGATATAGAAAAAGACTTTCTCAATCATTTTAAACATTTTTATGGCTCTCCAGAATTACTTTGTTGTAATAAATGTGGAACAAAAATGCCTGTAGACGAAAGATTTACTAAATAAAAAATATGCAATTACTTTCAAAAATATTAATAGGAATAATTACACTTTTACACTTCTATATTTTATGGATAGAAATGTTTGCTTGGACCACAAAAGGTAAAAAAGTATTTAGAGAATTTCCGTCCGACTTATTTGAACCAACAAAATCTATGGCCGCCAACCAGGGGCTATATAACGGTTTTTTAGCTGCCGGACTTACTTGGACATTTTTTATTTCGAACCCTATATGGGCAAATAACATTGCTATTTTCTTTTTAAGTTGTATAGCCATTGCTGGTATATATGGTGCTATATCTGTAAGTAAAAAAATAATTTACATACAAACAGTTCCAGCAATAATAGCCATACTACTACTTATAATATAATCTTCTTTTAATAGAGTAAATTATCTGTTAGGATATACCGATTTTATTTGTAGATTTGTCAAAAATATAACAATACGTGTTTAAAAAGTTATAAAATGTCAAAAAAAATAGAATTCGGAATACAAGAAGCACTTGATCAATTAGGTGTTTCCGAAATAAATGAAGGAACTTCTACTGGTTCTAATAACTTTTCTAACGGAGAAATAATAGAATCTTACTCTCCTGTAGATGGCCAGTTAATTGGTAAAGTAAAAGCTACAACTAAGGAAGATTACGATAAAATGATGCAAACTGCTGTAGTTGCATTTAAAGAATGGAAAACTAAACCTGCACCATTAAGAGGAGAAATTGTTCGTCAATTTGGTGAAAAGTTAAGAGAAAAAAAAGAAGCACTAGGTAAACTTGTTTCGTATGAAATGGGGAAAAGCTACCAAGAAGGTTTAGGTGAGGTACAAGAAATGATAGACATTTGCGATTTTGCGGTTGGTCTTTCTCGTCAATTACATGGTTTAACCATGCATTCTGAACGTCCTGGACATAGAATGTATGAGCAATACCACCCACTCGGGGTAGTTGGTATAATTTCTGCCTTTAATTTTCCTGTAGCTGTATGGGCTTGGAACACTGCATTAGCGTGGATTTGTGGAGATGTATGCGTTTGGAAACCATCTGAAAAAACACCTATATGTGGTATAGCGTGCCAAAATATTGCAGCAGAAGTATTTAAAAATAATGGTTTACCAGAAGGAATTTGTAATCTAGTAAATGGCGATTATAAAGTTGGCGAAATGCTAACCAAAGATTCTAGACTTCCTTTAATATCTGCTACTGGATCTACTAGAATGGGTAAAATTGTAGCACAAGAAGTTGCCGCACGTTTAGGAAAATCTTTACTTGAATTAGGAGGTAATAATGCTATTATTGTAACCCCAGATGCCGATATAAAAATGACCGTAATAGGTGCTGTTTTTGGAGCAGTAGGTACTGCAGGACAAAGGTGTACATCTACACGTAGATTAATTATACATGAAAGTATTTATGATACAGTAAAAGATGCTATAACAAAAGCATACGGGCAATTAAAAATAGGAAACCCTTTAGATGAAAATAACCATGTTGGTCCTTTAATAGACAAAGATGCCGTAAAAATGTATGAAAATGCATTAGAAAAAGTTGTTGACGAAGGAGGAAACTTTGTTGTAAAAGGCGGAGTACTTTCTGGAGAAGGGTATGAATCTGGTTGCTATGTAAAACCAGCAATTGCAGAAGCAGAACCACACTTTAAAATTGTACAACACGAAACTTTTGCTCCAGTTTTATATTTATTAAAATATTCTGGTGATGTACACAATGCTATTGCCATACAAAATGAAGTAGCTCAAGGGCTAAGCTCTGCAATTATGACCAATAATTTAAGAGAAGCAGAAGCTTTCCTTTCTGTACAAGGTTCCGATTGCGGAATTGCAAATGTAAACATTGGTACATCTGGAGCAGAAATTGGAGGTGCTTTTGGCGGTGAAAAAGAAACTGGTGGTGGTAGAGAAAGTGGGTCTGATGCTTGGAAAGTATATATGAGAAGACAAACAAACACCATAAATTACACTACAGAATTGCCTTTAGCGCAAGGAATAAAATTTGATTTATAAAAAATAACAATACCATAATTCTTTTAGTTTTTAAAGCTCTATTATTTTTAAGATAATAGAGCTTTTATATTTTCTACATTAAGCTAAATAATATTTAGCTAATGTTTATTTAATGTTTTCTACAAGGTAATAAAAGGTTACCACCTTGATTTTTAGTGTTTCATAAGAATATTTTAAGATTTTTTTAATACATTGTAAGCTAAACACTAAATGAATACTAACAATGACAAAAACAACTACGAATCTGTTAGGGATTATTATTACCATTCTAGCAGGTATTTACTTTTACTGTACGTGCTGTAGTAAGTGTGGCAAAACTGTAGAAGAAGAACCTGTAAAAGAAGAAGCTGTAATACCCGCCAAACCAGCTGCTACATCTTACCCATTTGCCTTTAATGATGGTGATTATGCAGTTAATGAAAATGACAATTACAACTTTAATGCATCTACGGCAGCAATACTAACGCCTTTATCTACAAAAGTAGAAAGCGGTGTTGCAAGCCTTAAATCCTTTTTAGGAGAAAATGCCTCTAAGGTAATTAATGTAACTGGTTACTATAAAAGCGATGAGACTAATGATTCTGCTTTTCCTAATTTAGGATTAGCTAGAGCAAATGCAGTTAAAAACCATTTAGTAGCAAATGGTATATCATCAACACAAATTAACACATTTGGTAGTCTAAAAGATGAAATGGTTGCTAAAGACAATGTTTATTTAGGACCGGTATCCTACAGTCTAGACACTAAAGCAGAAAATGCAGATGATGAATTAAAAGCTCTTTATGAAAAAATTAAAGCAAATCCATTAGTGCTTCATTTTAATACAGCACAAGCTTCTATTAACCTTAACGCTGAGCAAAGACAAAAAGTTGCTGATATTTCTAGATACTTAGATAAAGTAGATGGTGCTACTGCAAGTGTAGTTGGCCATACAGATAATACTGGTAACCGTAACACCAATATAGTTCTAGGACAAGAACGCGCAGATTTTGGTAAAGCATATCTTATAAGAAACGGTATTTCTGGAGATAAAATACAAACCTCATCTAAAGGTCCAGATAGCCCAGTTGCAACAAATGCTACTGAAGAAGGACGTGCAGAAAATAGAAGAACAGTAATTACATTAAACTAAATAATAAATAACAATAAAAAATTAAAAAATATGGATTTTTCAAATATATGGTGCTGGTTAATTCCTTTATTAGTAGGAGCAATTTGTGCATACTTAGGGTATCTAATAGGAAAAGGAAAAACAACTACAATTGACAATAGTGCTGATTTAAAATTACTAGAAGATAAAAACGCCAAATTAAAAGCTGATTTAGACGCTTGTATTAGTAAACGTTCTTCGTTACAAGCAGATTTAGATGCTTGTAATCTTAAATTATCTGCAAAAGCTGCCGCTCCAGCTGCTTCTGCTGTATCTTCTTTTGCCGCTGGTGCTGCAATTGCATCTATTCCGTTTGATGCCGAAGCCGCTAAAGCTGCATTTGGTAAAAAGATAAAACAAGATGATTTAAAAGTTGTGGAAGGTATTGGACCAAAAATATCTGGAATGTTTATTGACTCTGGTATTAAAACTTGGAAAGCATTATCTGAAGCTACTGTTGCAGAATGTCAAAAAGTATTAGATGGTGGTGGAGATCGTTACAAAATACACGATCCGGCATCATGGCCAATGCAAGCTAAGATGGCTTACGAAGGAAAATGGAAAGAACTTGCAAAATGGCAAGATGAACATGACCACGGAAAATTATAATTAAATAACCAACAACAAAAAGCCCAATCAAAAAAATTGATTGGGCTTTTTTTATTTATCTAAACGGTTCTTATCATACTTTTTAATGAGTCTTCTACATGCTGTTAACATAATATTATGTGCACTTGAGTTTAAAGTAGGAATAGAAGGTTCATTACCAAAATCTGAACTTTCATCAGTATGCTTACCATAAGCTTGAGAAGAAGAAATTAATGTTTGGGTATTTAAATTATATATAATAATCTCCACGGAAGCCTCATTAGTAGCATAATAATCTTCGCCACTAACTGGAACATAAATGCTACCTGCAGCAGTATTTATAATATTGCCTTTTATATTAATAATATAATCACAATCAGTATCTTTCTTTAACTGTATTAATTCCTTTTCCGACAGCTTATAATTAATTGTATTACCTAATAACTTAGTTTGTCTAATATCATCTATTGTAAAAAGAGAATCTCCCAGTATTTCTTTAAAATGTATTGTTGAATTTTCTCTTAATTCTGTATCAAATACCTTAGAATTAGAAGTACTATTATTAATAAGCCATTTTCCATGACTAAAATCTATATGCTTACCAGCATCATAAAAATAGTTGAATTTAGCAGTATTACACGAAATAAATAATCCGCAAAAAAGAAAGGTTTTAAGTATAGTTTTAAAGAAAATCATATTGTTAAGTATAGAGAATATATATGCCTTAAAAATATATTAGAAAGTAAAAACTTACAACTTAAATAGGCCCTATTTAAAACAAACTTCTTATTTAATTTAATCTTATGGTTTTATAAAATAGCACCTTATAAAATTGATAGAAAAACCCTCTTTTTTTCAAATTTATATTAATATTTAGCTAAAAAAAAGACCATCTCTATTAGAAGATGGTCTTTTTTTAAATTTTATAATTAGATTATAACCTACCGTTGGCCTCTACCCATTTAAAATGATATTGGTCTTCCGGAAATTTCATTCTTTCAGAAATACGTAGCAAACGAGCTGGTAATTTCATTAAATAATCTCTTGCTTTTTGCGCTTCATCATTTAAAGACCTTACAGTGTCTATTTCCCAATAGCTATTAAGTTTCTTTAAAATTTCTATATAATCATGGGCAGTGTAAACCCCTAAACGTTGTGCACAGTTAGAAAAATTCTCAAAAGCTGTTCCTATACTCCCACCAGATTCTCTAAGAAAATGAGCTGGCATTACAATCTTTTGCTTCATCATATCTGCAAAAGCGATCATCATACCAGAAGGATCTTCTGATAAAATAGTTTTAACAAATTCTCTATACGCCAGATGGTGTCTCATTTCATCACCAGCAATAATAGTACACATTTTACCTAAAAGTGCATTTCCTTTTTTCTTAGCCATTTGTCCTACACGTTTGTGCGATATATTTGTAGCTAATTCTTGAAAAGAGGTATATACAAAGTTTTTATAAGGGTCTCTATCTGTACCAATATCAAAACCGTCCGATAATAAGTGTTGCGTGGTAATTTCTACTTCACGCATATTAACTCTTCCAGATAAGTATAAATATTTGTTTAAAACATCTCCGTGTCTATTTTCTTCACCTGTCCAAGCGCGTACCCATTTAGACCAACCATTTGTTTTACCCTCGTGTTGGTTTATACCTTCTACATCCATTAACCAAGACTCATATGTTGGTAATGCTTCTTCTGTTATAGTATCGGCTACCATTGTAACCCAAAAATCGTATCCTAATTCTTTAGATTCTTCACGTAATTGTTTTACAGATTCTAAAAAGTTATCACTTTGTGAATCTGGTAAAAAGTCTGTTGGTTGCCAAATTTCCTCAATAGGAATAAGAAAAGAATCTATAAAGCCTTCTACTTTATGTTCTATGGCCTGCATAACTTCTAACCTTATATTTTTTTCAGACATAAATTATTTTTTTGCAAAGTTCGTCAATAATATAGTGTTTTTACGCCTAAAATTACATCTATTTTTAATTTCTACCCTTTTCTGAAGGATAAAATGTGTAAACTGGGTTACTTTGCCATATTTTCTTACTATCTATATCTATAATTGTAAGCGGTCCTTTAAATGCAGCTCCTGTATCTATATTCCAAACATTTGCAAAATTCTGGGGTATAGTTTTACCCATTCTTGTTACTGGTGTGTGCCCAATATATATTTCTTTGTAATTTTTTAACCGTGCTGGGTAATTTGTGTCTTCTTTTTTTAAATCTGGATTTAAAGAAACCGCCAATTCCCATAATGTGCGGTCCCAGTAAAAGGTTTTTGTAAAATATTCGTGTTCTATTCCTTTTAAATTTGTAAAACCAGCATGAAGAAAAAGTCTGTTTTCTTTATCTAAATAATAATTTTTTAAGCCTTCGTAAAATTTTATATGCTGTTTTTTCACTTCTTCTGTAACCTTAGCATAAGACGTAGAAGTAGCCGTGCCGCCATGTTGTAACCATACAGGATTATGTTCTTCTTTTGTAAGCCAATCGTAACAAAGCTCATCATGGTTTCCTCTTAAAAAAATACATTTGTGGGTACTTTGTAAGTCTATTAAAAAAGCTACTGTTTCTGCAGCCTCGCTCCAACCATCTACATAGTCTCCTAAAAAAATTAAAGTGTCTTTAGTAGTTACTTCTGCTTTTTTTAAAACTTGTTGTAATGCTTTTAAGCCAGAATGTATATCTCCAATTACTAGTGTTCTCATTATACAAAAATCGTTATTATCAACAGGAATACCATAAAATAACCGTTTAAAAAACCTTTTTTTAACTCCTACATTACATAGAATATACATTTCTTATTTAATTACCCTTAATAATTAAGAAGCAATTTTTTCTAACTACCTTAGCATAACCAGAAAAATAAAATGAAAAAAGTATTCTGTATAGGAGAGTTGTTAATAGATTTTATTGCTAAAACAGAAAAAAATAATTTAGGTAAGGCAATGGAATTTTCAAAAAACCCTGGAGGAGCTCCTGCCAATGTTGCGTGTGCCATTAGTAAACTTGGCGGATTAAGTAAATTTATTGGTTGTGTTGGGGAAGATTCTTTCGGAACGTATTTAATTGATGTTCTTAAGGGTAATAATGTTGATACGTCACTTGCACAAAGGAATAATGCATTTACTACTCTTGCATTTGTGTCTTTAGATGAGGATGGAGAACGCGATTTTGTTTTTAGTAGAGGGGCAGATGAAAATTTAAAATATGATTCTTCTATTAAAAAAGAATTTGCCGATAACATTGTTCATTTTGGTGCTGCAACAGCTTTATTAGGTGGTAATTTAGAAGATGCTTACAATAGGTATTTTTTTGATGCGCTTACGCAAAACTCTTTTATAAGTTTTGACCCTAATTATAGAAGAGATTTATGGAATGGTTTAACCGACGTTTTTCAAAAAAAATGCATGCCATTTATTCAAAAGGCGCATTTATGTAAATTTAGTTTAGAAGAAGCACAATTACTTTCTGGTGAAACTAACCCAATAGATTGTTGTTATTTTTTACATGAAATTGGTGCAGAAGTTATAACTATTACTTTAGGAAAAAAAGGAACTCTACTTAGTACAATTAATAAACAACAAACCATACCTAGCATAATGGTTAAAACTTTAGATACTACTGGAGCAGGTGATGCTTTTATTGGCTGTTTATTATACCAATTAGCATGTAAAGACCTTATTTCTGATGCTATGGATAATTTTAATGTTTTGTCTAAAATGGTAACTAATGCAAATATTGCAGGCGCTTTAAGCACAACGGGGTATGGTGCTATTTCTTCTTTACCAAAACATGAAGATATATTTAAATCTTAGGTATTATATTGTACTTTACGCAATATTCGTAAAGATGCTTTAAGCTCATTATAAACTTTTCGGTCCGTTTTTTTTAGTAATGGTCTAGCGTTTTCCATTCTTTCTTTAGCTTCTTTAAAACCATTTAAAAAGCAAATTAAATATGTGGCAGGTAAAAACTTTAGGTCTTTTTGCTCTGTTGTTTGTAGTGGAATACCTTTATTAATTTTTGCTAGCAAAGTATTGTTTGTATTGTACGTATGATACAAGTCTTGTTTATTATACTGAGGCGGATTAAATATTAATTCGCTTTTTATTACATATTTACCATTATCGTTAAATGCTATGGTTACTTTTTCTAACGGATAGTATTTTACTTTTTTTCCTAAACCTAATTGTACATACTCTGTAGTTGTAAAAGAATCGTTAGTGTAGGTAATTGTAACTTCGTCTAGGGTAGAATAAAATAATTTTACTTGTTCGTTAATTAACTCTATATCTACTCTTGAAAAATAGGTTTGCCCTTTTACTCTTTTCGTATTTCCGGCCCAACAAACTACAAACTGTTCTTTAAAAACCTTGTAATTACTTTCTAG
The DNA here is from genome assembly GCA_947504045.1 of uncultured Maribacter sp. Taxonomy (GTDB): domain Bacteria; phylum Bacteroidota; class Bacteroidia; order Flavobacteriales; family Flavobacteriaceae; genus Maribacter_B. The sequence goes on along the minus strand of CANNFY010000001.1, from coordinate 1,021,059 downwards.
ATCTTTATGCCTATTATTTATAAAATCTATAACCCCATCTAGTGTTAACTCTATATTGTTTTTGGCATGTTTTTCTATAGTTGCAACGGTATCTGAGTTATGGTCTACTAATTCTATATCATAAACCTTAGGTAAACTTATACTACCCTCTCTAAAAAAAACAGATCCCCCGTAATATTTCCAAATATTCTTTCTTAAAGAACAAACTTTACCGTTAGAAGAAACGGTAACTAAACCCACTACTTTACCTTCTGGTAAATGCGGAAATGGTATATTTTCATAAGTAATAATTGGCGGATTATCTAAATAGGCATTAACTAGGTTTTGTATTTTACTATCATCAAAAAAATCTACTCCTACAATTTTATTATCCTCATCCTCAACACCAATTACTATAAAAGAATTGTTGTTAGGGTTACTATTAGCTAAGGCGCAAACGTGTTTTAAAAACTTGCCTTTGCCTTCTTTTTCTCCAATATTTATGAAACGTTTTTTATCGTAAAAACTATTTTCATCGTTATGGGCAAGAAGATTTTTTACTAATAGCCTCTTATTAATCATTGTTTTTTATTCACCATTGTACTACTTGCTTGCGCTGTTGGCATTACTACTAAATCTGCAATATTAACATGATAAGGGCGTGTAACCGTAAAAAGAATAAGGTCTGCAATATCTTCTGGTTTTAAAGGTGTAAATCCTTTATAAACAGTATTTGCTTTTTCTGTATCGCCTTTAAAACGTACGTTACTAAATTCTGTTTCTACTAAACCTGGGTTTATGGCTCCAACTTTAATACCATGTTTATTAAGATCTATTCTCATTCCTTGGTTTAAAGCATCTACCGCATGTTTACTTGCACAATAAACATTACCGTTAGGATACACTTCTTTACCAGCTGTAGACCCAATATTAATAATGTGCCCTTTTTTATTAGCAATCATTATGGGAATAATTGCCTTAGAAATATAGAGTAATCCTTTTACATTTATATCTAACATGGCATCCCAATCGTCAATATTTCCATCTTGTATAGGTTCTAAACCATGTGCGTTTCCTGCATTATTTATTAAAATATCAATCTTACAAAAATCTTCTGGTAAGGTATTAATTGCATTCTGCACAGCAGCTTTATCTCTTATATCAAAAGAAAGTATATGTACTTTAACTTTTTTGCTTAAAGTGTTTTGTATCTCTTCTAACCTTTCCTTTCTTCGTCCACAAATAATAATATTAATTCCTTGTTCAGCAAAGGCATATGCGGTAGCCTTGCCAATTCCACTAGTTGCTCCAGTTATTAAGGCTGTTTTATTCATTTTATAAGTTTATATTTATCCTCTATTTAACACTAAATAAGCTCTTCAATAAGATTGAAAAACAATTATAAAGATTAACAACAGTAACCTAAGAAGTGAAAATAAAAAGAAATGACTTAAAATCTTCATAAAAAGAGGGGTTTACCTCATTTTTTAACCAATTGTTAACAGCTAAACAAGTAATAAATTTTCAATTTGCACTTCTGTTAAAAAAAATTATTAGATAAATACAATATATACATAGTTCTATGGAAGAAAATACCACGGTAGACATTAGCGCAGTGAACGAGAAAATTGCTCAAGAAAGTGCTTTTATAGATCTTCTTATTGCAGAAATGAATAAGGTGATTGTAGGTCAAAAACATATGATAGAAAGGCTATTAATTGGTCTATTAGGCCGAGGCCATATTTTATTAGAAGGTGTTCCTGGATTAGCAAAAACACTTGCTATAAATACATTATCTAAAGCTGTAAAAGGAAGTTTTAGTAGAATACAATTTACACCAGATTTATTACCTGCCGATGTGGTTGGTACTATGATCTACAATATGAAACTAAATGACTTTTCTATTAAGAAAGGTCCAATATTTGCAAATTTTGTATTGGCAGATGAAATTAACCGTGCTCCTGCAAAAGTACAATCGGCTCTTTTAGAGGCCATGCAAGAAAAACAAGTTACTATTGGTGATCAAACATTTGTTTTAGAAAAACCATTTTTAGTAATGGCTACCCAAAACCCTGTAGAACAAGAAGGAACCTATCCTTTACCAGAAGCACAGGTAGACCGTTTTATGCTAAAAACAGTAATAGATTACCCTAAAATGAATGAGGAGCAAATGGTAATGCGCCAAAACTTATTGGGTAAATACGAAGAAGTAAAGCCTGTAGTAAGTGTAGACCAAATTTTAAGTGCACAAAAAGCAGTTAGAGAAGTTTATATGGATGAGAAAATAGAAAAATATATCTTAGATATTATTTTTGCTACACGTTATCCAGAAAAATATAACCTAGAAAGTCTTAAACCATTAATTAATTTTGGAGCCTCACCAAGAGGTAGTATAAACCTTGGTACAGCCTCTAAATGCTATGCTTTTATTAAAAGAAGAGGTTATGTTGTTCCTGAAGATGTAAGAGCGGTTGTACATGACGTTTTAAGACACCGTATTGGAATTACTTATGAAGCAGAAGCAGAAAACATTACTTCTGAAGATATAATTAATAAAATTATAAATGAGGTAGAAGTACCTTAAAAGTTAACAGTTAGCGGTTATACATTTAGCCCCCGTAATTTACTTAACACTGTTTACTTAATTAAAATGGATACTAAAGAGTTACTAAAAAAGGTTCGTAAAATTGAAATAAAGACCAGGCGTCTTTCTGACCATATTTTTGGAGGAGAATACCACTCTACCTTTAAAGGTCGTGGTATGACTTTTAGTGAAGTACGCCAATATCAATTTGGAGACGATGTTCGTAGTATAGACTGGAATGTAACTGCAAGATACAATGAGCCCTTTGTAAAAGTTTTTGAAGAAGAGCGTGAACTTACCATGATGCTTATGGTAGATGTTAGTGGTTCTGAACACTTTGGATCAAACAACCAATTTAAAAAAGAAATTATTACAGAAATTTCTGCAACTCTTGCTTTTTCCGCACTACAGAATAATGATAAAGTTGGTGTGGTTTTATTTACAGATGAAGTAGAACTTTTTATTCCTCCAAAAAAAGGAAAAACACACGTACTAAGAATAATTAGAGAACTCCTAGAATTTCAACCAAAAAGTACTAAAACTAATATTTCAGAAGCTTTAAAATACGTATCTAATGTTATGAAAAAGAAAGCAATTATTTTTGTGCTTTCAGATTTTATAGCAAACGACTATGAAAAAACATTAAAAATTGTAGGTAATAAGCATGATGTTACTGGTATAAGAATTTATGATGAAAGAGAAGAAACCATTCCAAATTTAGGTATGGTACAAATGCAAGATGCAGAAACTGGAGCTATTAGATTGGTAAACACCCAATCTAAAAAAGTACGTCAGGCTTATACTAATTTTTACAAAGAACAAGTAAATTACTTTACAACTACATTTGCTAAATCTGGTTGTGGTGTATTAAGCAGTAGGGTTGACGAAAGCTATGTAAAAAAATTATTAGGTTATTTTAAAAGAAGAGCATAATTACAAATGAATAGTCTAAAATTACTACATAAAAATTTTATTTTAAGCCTTTTAAAAAGGGGGCTTATCTTTTTGTTTTTTATTGGAGCATGCAAAGGTTTTTCTCAAAATGCTCCTAAAGTATCTTCAGAAGTAGATGTTACTACATTAAAAATAGGAGAACAATTATTTTTTAAAGTTTTTGTAGAGGTAGACTCTACTGATCAAGTAATTTTTCCGGAAGGACAAACTTTTTCTCCTTTAGAAACAGTAGAAGCTTATAAAACAGATACTACAAGAAAAAAAGACCGTATTACTTTACAAAAAACATACGCTTTAACACAATTTGATTCTGGCTCTTATAAACTACCACAACAACGTATAGAAATTAATGGAAAAGGCTTTTTTACAGATTCGCTTCGTATAAAAGTTTCTACTGTAAAAGTAGATACCCTTACCCAAAAAATGTATGACATTAAACCATTACTTAATGTTGATAAAAGTAATACGAACTTATGGAAAATACTTCTTGCAATCCTCTTTGTTTTAGTAATTGGCGGACTTGTATATTGGTTTTTATATAGAAAAAAACCTTTAACAGAAGAAGAGAAAATTGCACTTTTGCCTCCATATGACAGAGCTCTTTTAGAACTTAAAAAATTAGAAAACTCTAAATATTTAATACAAGATGAATATAAAGAGTATTATTCTGAACTTACAGATATTGTACGTTCCTATTTAGAGGAAGATGCCAAAGTATCTGCATTAGAAAGTACCACAGATGAGCTTATTGCTAAATTAGAATTACGAAAAGATGCTGGCGAATTAGATTTAGATAAGGATACTATTTTGCAATTTAAACAAATACTACAAACTGCAGACTTAGTAAAATTTGCAAAATCTAAACCCCCAATAGCCACAGCAGAAAATGATCGTAAGGCAGTAGAACAAATTGTTGTAAAAACCCATGAGGCAATACCAGAGCCTACAGAGGAAGAACTTTTAGAACAAGCAGAATACCAAGAAGAATTAGCGCGCAAAAAACAAAGAAAAAAAACAATAATAGCTATAAGTGCTGCAATAGCTACTATTTTAATAGGCTTAGCTGGTATTACAGCATATTATGGGCCAACTAATGTTTGGGATACCCTTACCGGAAATCCTTCTAAAAAAATGTTAGATACTAAAGAATGGGTTTCTAGCTCTTACGGTTATCCTCCCATTACTATAGAAACTCCAGAGGTACTTATTCGTCAAAAAAATAAAATACCTTCAGAAGCAAAAGAAAAAATTAAAGAGCTACAAACCTTTGCGTATACAAACAGCGCTGCATTATTTACTATTGCAACTACCTCAACTACTTTTACATCAGAAGAGGAGCCAGACCATCAAAAGTCTTTAGAACACTTAATTAAAAATTTTGAGAAAAAAGGCGCAAAAAATATTATTACCAAAGCCGAAGAATTTACAACCCTTGCTGGGGTAAAAGGATTAAAAACTTATGGCTCTGCTAAATTTAAAGTTCCAGATTCTAAAGAATTAGTTAAAGGAAATTATATTATACTAAGCTTTGGAGGCAAAGGTTTTCAACAACAAGTATTATTAACATGGTTAGCAAATGATACCTATGCACAACAAATTATTGATCGTATACTAACCACAGTAGAAGTTAAAACAAAAGTATAAATGTTAGAAAATATATCTTTCGCAAACCCTGAATTCTTTTGGTTGTTAGCATTACTTCCAATTGCTCTGTTGTGGTATATTTTTAAACGCAAAGAACAAACTGCCACTTTAAAAATTTCTAGTATACAAGGGTTTAACACCTCTAGTTTACTACCAAAACTAAAACCTATTTTATTCTTTTTTCGTCTTTTAGCATTGGCTGCAATAATTGTTGCTATGGCAAGACCACAAACAGAAGACATTTCTACTAGAACAAAAACTACAAAAGGTATAGATATTGTTATGGCTATAGATGTTTCTTCTAGTATGCTTGCAAGAGACCTAAAACCTAATAGATTAAGCGCTCTAAAAGAAGTTGCTGCAGATTTTATAAAAAAGCGTCCTAATGATCGTATAGGTATTGTAGAATATGCTGGCGAAGCTTTTACCAAAACACCTATTACTAGTGACAAGTCTATTGTACTAAGTTCTTTAAAAGGTATTACCTATGGCCAATTAAATGATGGTACTGCAATTGGTATGGGATTAGCAACTTCTGTAAACAGATTAAAAGAAAGTAAAGCCATTAGCAAAATAATTATTTTACTAACAGATGGTGTAAATAATTCTGGATTTATAGAACCCCAAACTGCTGCAGATTTAGCAATAGAATTTGGTATAAAAACATATACCATTGGTATAGGTACTAATGGTAATGCGCCATCGCCAATTGCATACAATCCAGACGGATCATTTAGATACGGAATGCGCCAAGTAGAAATAGACGAAGCATTATTACAAGACATTGCCAAAGTTACAGGAGGAAAATACTTTAGAGCAACAAATAATAAAAAATTAGAAGCCATTTATGATGAAATAAATAAATTGGAAAAAACAGAAATAGAAGAGTTTAAATACTACAAGTATGAAGAAAAATATAGACCATGGATTTTTATTGCTGGTATTCTTCTTTTACTTGAATGGCTATTAAGAAACACCTTATTTAGAAGTTTTGTATAAAATATGATTCAATTCGACGAAAAAATATATTTCTATCTGTTATTAATTATTCCGGTTATAATTACCTTATTTATTTTGGTATTAATTTGGAAGAAAAAAACACAGAAAAAATTTGGCAATCCTATATTGCTAAAAAAATTAACGCCTAATAAATCGCACTTTAAGTCCACTCTAAAACTAATATTACTACTTGTTAGTTTAGCGTTATTAGTAGTTGGTTTAGTAAACCCAAAAATTGGCACCAAATTAGAAACCGTAAAAAGAGAAGGTGTAGACATTGTTTTTGCTGTAGATGTATCTAAAAGTATGCTTGCAGAAGACATTGCTCCCAATAGGCTAGACAAAGCTAAAAGACTGGTTTCCGAAATTATAAACCAATTAGCCAGCGATCGTATTGGCATTATAGCATACGCAGGACAAGCATACCCGCAATTACCAATAACAACAGACTATGGTGCTGCAAAAATGTTCTTACAAAGCATGAATACGGATATGCTTACCTCTCAAGGTACAGCCATTAATGAAGCTATAGAACTTGCAACTACCTATTATGATGATGAAGAACAAACTAATAGAGTACTATTTATAATTTCAGACGGAGAAGATCATTCTGAAGGTTCCACTTCCAATGCAGTAGAGGAAGCTATAGAAGAAGGCATACAAATATTTACTATTGGGGTTGGTAAAGCTAAAGGAGCTCCTATACCAATTAAAAGAAATGGGATAGTAGAAACACTAAAAAAAGATTCGCAAGGAGAAGTAGTTATTACAAAACTTAACGAACAGGTTTTAGTTGATATTGCAGAAGATGGAAATGGAGAGTATATAGACGGAACAAATACCGAAAAAGCTGTTGACCTTATTAAAGAGCAACTAATAAAAATGGATAAAACAGAGTTTGAAGCAAAACAATTTGCGGAATACAAAGACCAATTTCAATGGTTTTTAGGTATAGCACTGTTATTTTTATTTTTAGATATTTTTGTGTTAGATAAAAAAACCAAGTGGCTAAAAAACCTAAACTTGTTTAACGAAAAAGAAGAAAAATAAAATGAAAAAATATATTTTACTTATTGTTTTTCTTTTTGGATACCTTGGTATTTCTCAAGAAGAAGTAGAAAAACAAAAGGCAAAAGATTTAGAGGTTTCCAAAAATTATACTTGGAATGCAAATAAAAACCTATCTGAAGATAAGTTTGTAGATGCGGAAGCAGAATATAGAAAAGCAATTTCTAAAAGCTCAGAAAATGCTACTGCGCCATACAATCTTGGTAATGCATATTATAAAAAAGAAACGTATAGCGAAGCTTTTGGTCGTTTTAAACAAGCAGGTGAAGTAGCAACAAACAAAGCAGATAAACATAAAGCTTACCACAATATGGGTAATGTATTTATGAAACGTAAAGAATATGAAAAAGCTGTAGAAGCTTATAAAGAAGCGTTACGTAATAACCCAAAAGATGAAGAAACTCGTTACAATCTTGCATTAGCAAAAGAAATGCTAAAAAAGCAACAAGACGAACAAAAAAATGATCAAAACCAAGATCAGGATAAAAACCAAGATCAAAAAGACCAAGATAATAAGGATCAGCAAGATAAAAACAAAGACAAGAAAGACGGAGAAGACGAGAATAAAGGCGATAAAGACAAAGAACAGGATAAAAAAGAAGGTGACGAGGGAGATAAAGGAGACGAAGGAGAAGATAAAAAAGAAGACAATAAACAAGGGGAAGGCGACGACAAGAAAGAGGATAATAAAAAACCTAATCAAGAAGGAGAGCCAGAACAACAAAAACAACAACCAAGACCTAACCAATTATCTAAACAACAAGTTCAGAATTTGTTAGAAGCAATGCAAAATGAAGAGAAAAAAGTAAAAGATAAAGTAGACGCTAAAAAAATAAAAGGAGTTAAAGTTAGAAACGAAAAAGACTGGTAATGTCAAAACTATTTAAAATACATATTCCCCTACTATTTATAGTTTTCTTGTGCCTATTTACTCAAGCACAAGATAAGGGTGCTGTTACTTTTGAAATGAAACTTAGTAAAAATAAACTAGGTATAAATGAACGTTTAAGAGTAGACTTTGCCATGAATAAAGATGGAGATAATTTTACACCTCCAGATTTTAATGGTTTTAGAGTTGTAATGGGACCATCACAATCTATAAGCTCTTCATGGATAAATGGCGTTCGTAGTTATTCTAAAACATATTCTTACACTTTATCGCCAACAGCAAGAGGTAAATTTTCTATAAAACAGGCTTCTATTGTAATAGATGGTAAAACCTACAAATCTTTAGCTAAAACGGTAGAAGTTACTGCTGCAGTAGATAAACCAAATGCGGAAAAATCTGTAGATGCCATTGCAGATGATAATTTACATTTGGTAGCAGAGGTTTCTAAAACTAACCCATACTTAAACGAAGCTGTTAGTGTTGTATATAAGCTATATGTTAGTCCACAAATAAGCGTATCTAACTATCGGCCTTTAGATAATCCTAAATACAATAATTTTTGGAGTCAAGATATCCAAGTCTCTAGACTTAGCGCACAAAACGGTACCTATAAAGGAAAAGCCTATCGTTATGTTGTTTTAAAAAGGGTTGTTTTATACCCTCAAAAATCTGGAAAACTAGAAATAGAACCATTATCGTTAGAAGTAACCGTAGACGTGCCTACCAATAAAAGAGATTTTTTTGGTGGTCGTGTATACACTCAAACAAACAAAACAGTATCTGCAGGCAAACGTACTATAAATGTAAAAGCGCTTCCTGAAAAAGGAAAACCAGCAGATTTTAGTGGGGCAGTTGGCGATTTTGATTTTAATGTTACTACCAGTAAAACACAATTAAATGCTTCTGAATCTTTACAAGCCAAAGTAGAGGTTAGTGGTAAAGGTAATTTAAAGCTTTTTCAACTTCCTAAGCCTAACTTACCAAGTTCTTTAGAAGTTTATGAACCAGAATTTAAAGAAGGAGTTAGAACCACTTTATCTGGCATGCAAGGAAATATTAGCGATAGCTATACCATAGTGCCTGCCTATAAAGGAAAATACCCTATACCAAGTATTTCGTTTAGTTATTTTAACCCTCAAACTAAAAAATACATCACTAAAAATTCTGAGGAAATTTTAATTAATGTTATAGAAGGCCCATCTAGTGCAGCAGCAAATAACACAACAAACTCTAACAATAAACAAATTGTTGTTTCTAGTAATAATGCTTTTAATTTTATTAAAACCAAAACAAATTTACAAGCTATAGGCTCTAATTATTTTTTTGGTTCTACTAATTTTTATTTATTACTAACACTTCCTCTTTTATTAATTCCAATTTATATTCTGTTTCGTAAAAAGAAAGAGGCAATTTCTAATGATGTTGTTGGAAATAAAGTTAGGAAAGCAAACAAACTAGCTAAAAAATATTTATCTAAAGCTAAAGCAACATTAGGTACTAAAGATGCTTTTTATGTTGCATTAGAAAAAGCCTTACATAATTATTTAAAAGCAAAATTAAAAATAGAAACATCAGAATTTAGTAAAGATAAAATACAAGTATTACTATCCGATAAAAAAGTAGACACTTCTACTATAGATGGTTTTATTGCATTACTAAAAAACTGTGAAGCTGCACGTTATAGTCCGTTTTCAAATGTACAAATGCAACAAGACTATGATACAGCTAGTGAGGTAATTTCGTTAATGGATAAACAATTATAGGCATGTTTAAAAAAATATTTTTCCTGTTTGTTCTTTGTATAAGCACATTAACAAACGCCCAAAATACTACGCTATTTAACTCGGCAACTACCGCATATAATAATGGTGATTATAATAAAGCCATTGAAAACTATTTACAAATAATAGAAAATGGAGAACATTCTGCAGAACTATATTATAATTTAGGAAATGCATATTACAAACTAAACCAAATTGCACCAAGCATATATTATTTTGAAAAAGCTTTGCTTTTAAAACCTAATGATAGCGAGATTAAAAACAACCTTAGTTATGCGCAAAACATGACTTTAGATGCTTTTGAAACGCTTCCAGAAACACAATTTTCTAAAATTTATAAAACAATTATAGGTACTTTTTCCTTTGATCAATGGAGCTATATTGCAATTTTATTTGTATTCTTATTTGTATTCTTATATATTGCATTTAAGCAATTTAGGTACTCTACAAAAAAACGTATTGCTTTTATAGGAAGTATTTTTTCTTTATTTATAGTTTTTACTAGTTTACTATTTGCTTATGCTCAGTACAAAGAATTTAACGCTAAACAGCCTGCAATAGTCTTTACAGAAGAAGTTGTAATAAAGTCGGATCCAAATAATAGCGGTCAAGAGCTTTTTAGATTACACTCTGGTACTAAAGTAAATATAGAAGAAGAACTTAAAGATTGGAGAAAAATAAGTTTAGTAGATGGCCAAACAGGTTGGTTATTAGCTGAAAATATAAAACCACTAAAGGATTTTTAAAGTTTATTAATAGTTTTTAAACGTTTGCATAGTATATTTGTTAAGGAATTTTTAATTGTATGAAAGTTTTTGCTCGTATTATTTTATTGTTTTTATGGCTTTTTGCAGTTACTGCACCAAGCATAATAACCTTATGCGATGTTGAAAATACAATTGTAATTACCAATCTTAATGAAGAAGAGCAAGAATCTGGTAAAAAATCTCCAACTGCAGAAGAAAAATTTGTCAAAGAAAATTCTTTAGACTTTTCTATAGTTGCCATTTTAAACAATACAATAAATAGTAACTTTAATATGGCAGGTTACAAAAATTTATCTTTAGAAGTATTATCTCCACCCCCTGAATGCGTTAGCTAGTAATTACTAACTGTTTTTTATTAATTAATCTGTCCTAAAAATCTAATTAGGACATAATCATTTTATTTTATGTTTAAACATATTAAAAGCGATATACCCGCAAGTATCGTTGTATTTTTCGTTGCTTTACCATTATGTTTAGGTATTGCTTTAGCTAGTGGAGCACCACTTTTTTCTGGTTTAATTGCTGGTATTGTGGGAGGTATTGTTGTTGGTGCAATAAGTGGATCTCATATTGGAGTAAGTGGTCCTGCTGCAGGTTTAGCCGCAATTGTTTTAGTGGCAATTACTTCCTTAGGTTATGAAAACTTCCTAGTAGCTGTAGTACTTGGTGGGGCTATTCAAATTCTATTTGGCGTATTACGACTAGGTATAATTGGATACTTTTTTCCTTCCTCCGTAATTAAAGGAATGCTTACTGGTATTGGAATAATTATTATTCTAAAACAAATTCCTTATTTTTTTGGAATGGACAAAAATCCTAAAGGTAACTTTGATTTTCTACAAGTAGAATGGGATAATTTAATATCTGGACTTTTAAAAGCTATCAATGCCCTAATAAGTGGTAACATAAGTATTGGTGCAACCGTAGTTGGTATAATTTCATTAGGAATATTGCTTTTATGGTCTAACGTACTTTCTAAAAAAGGAAAAATATTTCAATTGGTACAAGGGCCATTAGTAGCTGTTGTTTTTGGTATTATTTTTTATGTAGTAACTCAAGGAGGCTCTTTAGAATTAACCTTAGAGCAACTTGTAAAAGTACCAGGAAGTATACAAGACATTAAAGAGCAAATAACGTTTCCAAATTTTTCAGCAATAGGAAATACTGAAGTTTGGATTACTGCATTTACTATAGCTTTAGTTGCTTCATTAGAAACTTTACTATGTGTAGAAGCCACAGATAAGTTAGACCCGCATAAAAATGTAACCCCAACAAACAAAGAATTATTTGCTCAAGGTACAGGAAACATTGTTTCTGGTTTAATAGGAGGTTTACCAATAACTCAGGTAATTGTACGTAGTTCTGCTAACATACAATCTGGAGGAAGAACTAAATTATCTGCAATTATTCACGGATTCTTATTAATTGTATCTGTTCTTTTAATACCTACCTTACTTAATCAAATACCTTTAGCTGTGCTTGCAGCGGTATTATTCATAGTTGGTTTTAAATTAGCAAAGCCATCTACTTTTGTAAATATGTACAAGCTAGGTTGGAAACAGTTTGTACCATTTATGGCAACGGTATTACCAATGGTTATTACTGGAGATTTATTATTGGGTATTGGCTTAGGTTTAGCAGTAGGTATTTTTATTATTTTACTTAAAAACTTTCAAAACTCACACTTCTTACATAAAGAAGGTGAAGATGTTGATGATGGTAAAATTAAAATGACACTTGCTGAAGAAGTTACTTTTTTTAACAAAGGAGCAATCTTAAAAGAGCTAGATAGTTTACCAGAAAACACCTATTTAGAATTAGATGTTAGAAAAACCAGATATTTAGATAATGATATAATTGAAATATTAGACGACTTTGCCTTTAAAGCAAAAGAAAGAAATATTAATATTAAAATAATTTCGGAAAGAGGTGTTGCTGAAAACCCTCCAAGTTTTATAGAATTTTTTAAGTTAACACCAAAAACAACATAAAAAAATATGAAAGCACATACAAAAGAAACACAAGCAACCATGAACCCTATAAAAGCCCTTGACTTTTTAAAAGAGGGAAATAAAAGGTTTGTAAATAATTTAAAAGCAAACAGAAATTTACTAGAACAAGTGAATGATACTAGTGAAGGTCAATTTCCATTTGCTACTATTTTAAGTTGTATAGATTCACGAGTGTCTGCCGAGCTAGTTTTTGATCAAGGTCTTGGTGATATTTTTAGTATTAGAATTGCAGGTAACTTTGTTAATGAAGATATTTTAGGTAGTATGGAATTTGCAAGTAAACTTGCAGGAACAAAACTAATTGTTGTTTTAGGCCATACAAGTTGTGGCGCTATAAAAGGTGCTTGTGATCATGCAAGAATGGGAAACCTTACCGCTTTAATAAACAAAATTGAGCCAGCTGTTGCTGCTGTTACAGAACCAAAAGAAGAAGACCAAAGAAATTCTAAAAATCTAGAATTTGTAAATGCCGTTTCTGAAAAAAATGTTCATATAACAATTGAAAACATTAGAGAGCGAAGTAAAATTTTGGCTGAGATGGAAGAGCAAGGTGAAATTAAAATTGTAGGAGCTATGTACAATGTTTCTACAGGTAGTGTAGATTTTTATTAATCATTAATACTATAAATAGTACATAAAAAGAGTCTTGGTATAAACCAAGACTCTTTTTGTATGTTATACAAAACTTTATACCCAAAAAATAAAATCCTTTATTTTTTGATATAAAACATTCCCCTAACTAAATTTACAATCTATAATTACCTATAAATTTAACCTTTGCATGAAAAATTTATTCTCTAACATAAAAGGAGACCTTTTTGGTGGTATTACTTCAGGAATAGTAGCATTACCACTAGCCCTTGCTTTTGGTGTATCTTCTGGACTAGGCCCTAGCGCTGGTTTATATGGTGCTATATTTATAAGCTTTTTTGCTGCTCTTTTTGGAGGAACTAACACACAAATATCTGGGCCAACTGCGCCAATGACAGCGGTTAGTATGGTTGTAATTGCACAAATAATTGCTGTTAACGATGGTGATGTTTCTGTAGCTATGCCAGCAATTCTTTCTGTATTTCTACTCGCAGGAATATTTCAAATCATTCTAGGAGTTTTGCGTATTGGTAAATACATAAAATATATACCATACCCTGTAGTTTCTGGCTTTATGACTGCTATAGGAATAATTATATTAATAACACAAATTCTTCCTGCTATTGGTTATTATCCAAAAGAAGATGTAGACTATGTAAATACTTTTAAACCAAAAGCAGAAGAAATTATTTTAGATAATATTCTAAAGGAAGAAGCAGGAGAGGGCATTCTAGTTTTAGAAAATTTTGAAGAAACTATTAAAAGAGCCAAAAAAATAACCTCTAACGATATTCTAAGAGAGGCAAAAACCTTAGCTGGTTCTGAAGCCAAAGGAGTTTTAGGAACTTTTAAAGTACTTTCTAGAGCTTTGCAAAATATTAACTGGTTAGAACTAGGCTTAGCAATAGCTACAATTATTATCATATTTGGTTTTAAGAGAATAACAACAACCATTCCAAGCACATTAGTTGCTTTGGTTCTTGTATCTGGTGTAGCATATGGTTTTGGACTACCATATATACCAATAGAAGAGATTCCTCAAGGTTTTCCAATGCCAAATATAGAAATACTAACAGCGTTTAAAATTAGTGCCATAACACCCTATATTTTTACTGCACTTACTTTAGCATTACTAGGATCTATAGACTCGCTTTTAACTTCTGTAGTAGCAGACAATATGACCAAAACTAAACACAAACCTAATAAAGAATTAATTGGCCAAGGTATAGGAAATAGTATTGCTGCTATTTTTGGTGGTATTCCAGGGGCTGGAGCTACTATTAGGACTGTTGTAAATATTAACTCTGGCGGTAAAACAAAATTATCTGGAATGATTGCTGGTGTATTATTGTTAATTGTAATGTTAGCATTAAGTACTGTTGCCTCGCAAATACCTGCTGCAGTTTTAGCTGGTATCCTAATTACCGTAGGTATAGGCGTTATGGATTATAAAGGCCTAAAAGCTATATCTACCTTACCTAAAGATATTAAAATAGGGCCTATTAAATTAAGTTCTGAAGTACTTATTATGCTTTTAGTAATGGTACTTTCTTCTATTTGGAATTTAGTTTATGCGGTTGGTATTGGTCTTATTATAGCATCTTTAATGTTTATGAAAAAAATTGGGGATCTTACCGCCAAAAAATCGAATGTTAAAACCTTATCTAAAGAAAAGGCTTGGTCCGATGAAATAGGCTTACCAATTAATTTACAGGAAAAAGTTTTTATTAAGCACTTAAATGGGCCTTTATTTTTTGGCTCCACAAGCGAGTTTCAGGAACTAGCTAACCAAATACCAGAAACTGCTTCTACTGTAATTATTCGCCTTGGAAAAACCCAATATATAGATCAATCTGGAGTATACGCTATGGAAGATGTTCTTATAGATCTTGTAAAATCTAATATAAACGTATTATTTATTGATGTTCTTGAACAACCCAAGCATATGATGGAACGTGTAGATATTATTCCAGACCTTGTTCCAAGAGAGCATATTTTTAAAACATTTGAAGAATGTTTAGCTTGGATCAAAGAGAATGTAAAAGAGTAATGTTTATTAAATTATATATTTGAGCAGTAGCATATTTGGTAAAAAACCTATTGCTACTGCTCTAAATGTTTTAAATTTGTAAGCTAGTTTATTGTTATGATTGATAAGATTAAGGAACATATTGCCGAAGTAGAAAAATTTACTACAGATTCTAAAGAAGCTGTAGAAAGTTTTCGCATAAAATATTTAGGTAAAAAAGGGTTGTTAAACGACTTTTTTGCAGAGTTTAAAAACGTTCCAAATGAACAAAAAAAAGAGTTTGGACAAACTATAAACAAGCTTAAAAAAACTGCAGAAGAAAAAGTTAACTTCATAAAAAATGCTTTAGAAAACACAACAGAGTCTGAAGGTATTTTTGGCGATTTAACTCGCCCAGGAGAGGCTTCAAATTTAGGAGCTCGCCACCCTATCTCTATTGTAAAAAATCAAATAATTGATATTTTTTCTAGAATAGGCTTTAATGTATCTGAAGGGCCAGAAATAGAAGATGATTGGCATAACTTTACCGCATTAAATCTTCCGGAATACCACCCAGCTAGAGACATGCAGGATACGTTTTTTATACAAACAAATCCAGATATTTTATTACGTACACATACCTCATCTGTACAAGTGCGTTATATGGAAAATAATAAACCTCCTATACGTACTATATCTCCAGGAAGAGTATACAGAAACGAAGCCATTTCTGCTCGTTCTCATTGTTTCTTTCATCAAATAGAAGGATTATATATAGATAAAAATGTTTCTTTTGCTGATCTAAAGCAAACATTACAATTTTTTACCACAGAGCTTTTTGGAAAATCTAAAATACGTTTACGCCCTTCTTATTTCCCTTTTACAGAACCAAGTGCAGAAGTTGATGTGTATTGGGGCCTAGAAACAGAAGCAGATTACCGTATTACAAAAGGTACTGGCTGGCTAGAAATTGGTGGTTGCGGTATGGTAGACCCTAATGTTCTTAAAAATTGTGGTATAGATGCTGACGAATATTCTGGTTTTGCTTTTGGTGTAGGTATAGATCGTATTGCTATGCTTTTATATCAAATTACAGATATACGTTTATTAAGCGAGAATGATGTTCGTTTCTTAGAACAATTTAAAAGTGCCTTATAAAACTCTTTCCTTTTGAAAAAAGATATTCAAATTCCAGAAGTAAAAGATGTTCATGTTGCTTTAATATATGAGTATAATACCGATTTTAAAGCTAAAGAATGGAATGCCTATATTCTAAATAATAAAAAAACTGCTATTGAACTGGTTTTTGTAGTTTCTAAAGGATATGATGGCGAAACTAAAACTTCTCCTTTAAGGCATAGTATGGCTGGTTTAGAGCCTAAATCTTTTGCAAAGTTAGAATATGTACAAGATGAAGTTTTAGAACTTAACAATGAGTTTTTTGTTACTTTTTATGAAAATGGAGTGTTGTATGAAAAAAAATACCTGTTTAAAAAAGGAACGGTTTCTGAAGACAATACTATTAATATTCCTTTACTAGGAACCAAAGGAGTTTTAGCTTCTTAAGGGTATAGCCTACCACTTTGTAAATGGCATTTTACTTAATTGCGAATTATAATATTTTGTAATTCCTGAAACCTCTATACCTAACCAATCGGGTTTTTCGTAAATTTCATTTTCTGCAGATAATTCAACCTCCGCAACAACTAAACCTTTATTATCACCAAAAAACTCGTCTATTTCAAAAGTATGCTTACCTACTTTTACCTCATATCTAACCTTATCAATACTTCCAGGTTCTGCAATTTTTAATAATTGCTCTGCTTCTATTAAAGGTATTTCTTTTTCCCATTCAAACCTAGACACTCCAGAGGCATTACCTTTTCCTTTTACTGTAATAAAACCTTGATCTCCTTTAATACGAACCCGTACGGTACGTTCAGGATTTGTATTTAAAAAACCTTGAACAATTCGAACTTTAGAACTTGCTTGTAATTTATACGTATTGGAAACAACTAAAAATTTACGTTCTATTTCTATCATTAATACCCTTATTTTACTTTTTGTAAAAATATATAAAGTTTACTTTTGTTTATGCTCTCTGATCTTCCTTTACGAAAAATAATTCATGTAGATATGGATGCCTTTTACGCATCGGTAGAGGAATTAGATAACCCTAGTTTAAAAGGAAAACCCTTAGCTGTTGGTGGAAATGAAATTAGGGGTGTAGTATCTGCAGCAAATTATGAAGCCAGAAAATATGGTGTGCGTAGTGCTATGAGTGGTTTTTTGGCTAAAAGAAATTGTCCTAATCTTACTTTTGTTAAGCCCAGGTACCAACGTTACAAAGAGATATCTCAAAAAATTAGAGCTATATTTTTTGATTATACAGATTTAGTAGAACCACTTTCTTTAGACGAAGCTTATTTAGATGTTACTACCAATAAAAAAGGAAATCCTTCAGCCTCTTTAATTGCTAAAGAAATAAGACAACGTATTTTTGATGAAATTGGTTTAGCTGCTTCTGCAGGCATTTCAATTAATAAATTTATTGCCAAAGTAGCAAGTGATTATAATAAGCCTAATGGCCAAAAAACAGTAAACCCTGAAGAGGTTATACAATTTTTAGAAGATTTAGAGATTAGAAAATTTTACGGTGTGGGTAAAGTAACTACCCAAAAAATGTATGCTTTAGGTATTTTTACAGGAAAAGACTTAAAATCAAAATCTAAAGAGTTTTTAGAAACAAATTTTGGTAAAAGTGGCTCGTATTATTACCAAGTAGTACGGGGTATTCATACAAGCGAGGTTAAACCACACAGAATTCCAAAATCTTTAGGTGCAGAGCGTACTTTTAGCGAAAATCTTAGTAGCGAAATTTTTATGCTAGAACGTTTAGATAGTATTGCAACCGAAATAGAAAAAAGGTTAAGTAAAGCCAAAATTGCTGGTAAAACAATTACTCTAAAAATAAAATATAGCGATTTTAGCTTGCAAACTAGAAGTAAAACACTTCCATATTTTATTTCTAAAAAAGATTTAATTTTAGAAACTGCTAAGGAGCTACTATATCAAGAAAAATTAGAAAATTCGGTTCGCCTTTTGGGTATTTCTTTAGCAAATTTAAATACTGAAAATAAAAAAAAGACAGTAAAAAAAACTATAGATATACAACTACGTTTTGACTTTTAAAAAATAAACCCTTAGCATGTGTAACATACTAAGGGTTTATAAAAAAATTCTTATTTACTACTTTACAATTAAAGTATTGTCTGTTGCTGTAGGATTCATTGGGCAAAAATAAACATACTCTCCTTTTGCCAATTTAGTAGGCTTAGATTTTTGTGTTTTACCTGTTGCTACAACCTCTGTTACATAAGCAGTTTGAATGTGGTTTTCTGGCTTACTAATGTCTTTTCCTTTTTCTACTAAAACAAAACCAACATCATGCCCAACTGCATTATTTGCAATTTCAAAAACATATGTACCTTCAGAAACGGTAATTTGTTTTTGTGTAAACTCTCCAGAGGTTTGCTCTAAAGAAATGGTTTTTTGCGCCTTCATCATTTTGTCCTTTTTCATCATTTTATCTTGCGCGTTTGCCGAAAAAGTTACTCCTAATGCTACTACTACTAATGCTACTAATTTTTTCATGTTTTTAATTTTAAAATTTAAGGTGTATTTGTACTAATTATTTTTATTTCTAATACTCTTATTAATAACCAATAAATGGTTTTTCAGCATCACAATAAAAATCGTGATGGTGTTTTTGATCGCAATGACTTTCTAGATTAATACTTTTAGTTTCTTCTCTTTTTGTGTTTCCAAAAATCTCAATTAGATTAAAAATGGAAGTATGTATATTCTTCATATTGTATTATTTTTTAATTACACTACAAAGATGCAACGGTAAATGGCCTTTTTGTTATTAGCTATTTCCCGACTACTTGTAAAAATTTCCTTTATTAAAGTATTGCTTGCGTTTCGCGGTATTTTGAAGGAGAAAGTGAAGTCATTTTTTTAAAAAAACTACTAAAATGAGCAGGATCATTAAAGCCTAATTCATAAGCTATTTCTTGGTTTTGCTTATCTGTATAGTTTATTAGTCTTTTTGCTTCTAGAGCAACACGCTCTAAAATAATTTGCTGTGGTGTTTTTTGGTTGTATAAGGCAAATAAATTAGATAATGTTTTAGGACTTTTAAAAAGTAGTTCTGCGTACTCACTAACTTTTCTTTTGGTTTTATAATGCGTGTCTACCAGAATATTAAACTTTCTAATAACATCTACTTGCTCATTATTTAATTTTTTTACAATTAACTGTTCCTTAGCCAATCTTGTAGATATAATTATTAATCTTTTTAAAAGCATTTGAAGCATATCTCCTTGGATTTTATCTGGAGTAGCAAACTCATCTTCAAAAATTTCATATAACGTATTAAACTTACGTTCCTGCTCTTTAGGTATTGTTATTATAGGTAAATCTTGTGTGCCAAAAAATAATATTCCGTTACAGGAAACTTCTTTATCATGATCAGAAATACAATAAAACTCTCTATTAAATAAAAAAGAGGTTAATGGTAGTTTGGTGTTTTCAAAAGAAATATGTTGTAAGTATGTGGTAGTGGTTAATTGGTTTGGTTTTAGAACTATTGGCGTACCATCTATTAAAATATTTAAATCTTCAGAATTTCTATTCCATAAAAAATTAATAGTTCCAGAAGTTATAGTAAAACTTTTAGCGTCTTTTTTAATATTATCCGTTAATCCAAAAATGGATCCTAACTTTTGGTCATAAAACTCGAACTTCATTATTATTTTTTTATGTAACCTTAGTCTCCCAAAAAAAATAAAACTTACTAGTATACTCTAAAAGAAAAGCCCAAACATATATGTTTGGGCTTTAAAAAAATAACTTATTTATTTTAAAAATTACAGGACTCTATTTCTGTAACTCTTAGTGTATTTACCATTCCTTTATCTTTTATTGGCATAGCAGCAAGACTAATTAACATGTCTCCTACTTCTAAAAATCCTTTCTGACAAGCCATTTTATTTACATCTTCTATAGTTTCATCTGTAGAAACATAACGATCATAATAAAATGCTTTAACACCCCAAAGTAAATTTAGTTGTGTTAATATTCTTCTATTTGAGGTAAAGACTAAAATATTTGCACTTGGTCTCCATGCCGAAATTTGAAAAGCTGTATAGCCACTATTTGTTAGTGTAGATATTGCTTTTGCTTTAATTTCATTTGCCATTAAAGATGCATGGTAACATACTGATTTTGTGATGTATCTTTTAGTACGTATGTGTGGTGGCTCTTGTGGCACTTTAATAAGGTCTGATCCTTCTACACTTTCTAAAATGCTTGCCATTTTGTCTATAACTTGTACTGGATAATTACCTACTGATGTTTCTCCAGAAAGCATTACTGCATCTGCACCATCCATAACAGAGTTAGCTACATCATTAACTTCTGCTCTTGTTGGAGTAAGACTTGTAATCATTGTCTCCATCATTTGAGTTGCTATAATTACAGGTATTCTTGCTTTTTTAGCACGTAGTACTAGTTGTTTTTGAATAAGTGGTACTTCGTGTGCAGGAACTTCTACACCTAAATCTCCTCTTGCAACCATTAAACCATCACAATAAGAAACTATTTTATCTATATTTTCTACTGCTTCTGGTTTTTCTATTTTAGCAATAATAGGAATTTTATGTTCAGAGTGTTCTTTTATAATATTTTGAAGGTCTATTAGATCTTGACTAAAACGTACAAAAGATAATGCGATCCAATCTACTTCTAATTTTATTGCAAACTCAGCGTCTTTAACATCCTTTTCTGTTAAGGCTGGTAAAGATATATTTGTATTAGGTAGGTTTACTCCTTTTTTAGATTTTAAAGGGCCACCTTGTATTACTTTTGCTTTAACTTCATCTTTTTTATTAGTAGAAATAACTTCAAACATTAATTTTCCGTCATCTAATAATATACGCTCCCCTGCTTTTACATCTTCTGGAAATTGAGTGTAGTTCATATACACTCTTTCTGCATTTCCTTCAAAAGGTTCTCCTGTTACAAATGTAATTTCATCTCCAGGAGCAACTACAACTTCTCCTGCCATTACACCTACACGTAATTTAGGGCCTTGTAAATCTCCTAAAATAGATACATTAGTGCCTAACTCTTCATTTAGCTCTCTAATAATTTTAACACGCTCGGTAACATCTGCATAATCTGCATGAGAAAAGTTTATTCTAAATACATCTACGCCTGTATTAATCATATCTCTTAATACTTCCTTCTTGCTTGTTGCTGGACCTAAGGTTGCTACTATTTTTGTTTTCTTTTGTCTTGGCATAGTTAAAATATTAAGTTGTTCTTAGATTTTAATTTTTCAGCATCTATTATATATGCTGTTATTATTTTTGGTATATTTTTTAGCGCTTTTATAATATCTACTATCATATGCGCGTCTTCTTCTTCAATTTTAAGAAAATAATCTATTTCTTTGTGTTCTGTTACTAAATAATGCTTAGTAAATGTTACTTCGTCTTTAAATAAATCTGAAGTTACTAAGTTCTCTTTTTTACTACTAAAGTTTGCTATTAAGGTCCAATATCTATCTTTTATTTCATCATCCCACTCAAAAAAAGGAAATGATACTATGTTAGATACATCTAAATCTTTTTTTGACCTTTTAAATTTTGCTTTTAAACTACTATTTAAGTTATATACTAAAGCATAATCTGGCAAACTACTATGTATAGCAATTAATATAAAACTATCATCATAAAAATCTTCTGTTATTTTATGTACTGCTACCATAGACCATAAATAACAAATATAGGATTTATTAGTCATCGGTGTAGTTAAGAAATTATAATAAAATTATGAAAGTGTTACTATAACGTTATAGTGTGTAAAAAAAATAAACTAAGAATGGTTTATTTTGTTTTGAAGAGCAAAATATGCTCTTTTAGAAGCTCTTTCTTCTGCTTTTTTCTTAGAGGTTGCTCTTGCTTTTGCAACAATAGCATTATCTATAGATAATTTTACTGCAAAATGTTTTAACTCATCGTTGCCTGTATCTTCATAGACATTATATTTAAATGTCTTTTTTTGTTTTTGGCACCACTCTATTACAAGGCTTTTGTAACTAATTACTTTTCCTTCTAACTGCTCTATATCTACATATGGGTTTATAACTTTTTTGGTTATAAAAATCTCGCAGTATTTATAGCCACGGTCTAAATATATTGCTCCTATAAGTGCTTCAAAAACATTACCGTGTATATTATCTCCAAAATGCGTTTTTGGTATTCTACTTTCTACAAAATTTATTAATCCTAAGTCTTTTCCTAGCTCGTTAAGGTGCTCTCTACTTACAATTTTGGACCTCATTTTTGTTAAATAGCCTTCGTCTCCTTCCGGAACCTCATTATATAAAAATTTAGAAATAATTGTTCCGAGCATAGAATCTCCTAAAAACTCTAGCCTTTCATAATTCATAGGAACACCATTTGCATCTTTTATATTTACAGATCTATGCAAAAATGCTTTTCTATATATTTGAAGATTTTTGGGTTTAAACCCTAGTATTGCTTTTATTCCCAATAAAAAACCCCCATCCTCTTTAGAATGGGAATTAAATATATTATATGGGAAACTCATGCAGTCTTAGCTTATTTTTTTAAATATAACACAAGCGTTATGACCTCCAAAACCAAATGTGTTACTAAGTGCTACATTAACTTCTCTTTTTTGAGCCTTGTTTAATGTTAAATTTAATTTTGGGTCTATATTTTCATCTACCGTAGTATGGTTAATTGTTGGTGGCACAATACTATGTTTCATTGCTAAAATAGATGCAATTGCCTCTATAGCTCCTGCTGCTCCTAGCAAATGCCCAGTCATAGACTTTGTAGAGTTAATATTTATTTTTTCGGCGTGTTCGCCAAAAACTTTAGATATTGCTTTTAATTCTGCAACGTCTCCTAAAGGTGTTGATGTACCGTGTGTATTAATTGCATCTACATCTTCTGGATTTAAACCAGCATCTTTTAAACAATTTTCCATTACACGAACAACTCCTATACCGTCTGGATGTGGTGCTGTCATATGGTAAGCATCATTAGATAAACCTCCACCTAATACTTCTGCATATATTTTTGCTCCTCTTGCTTTTGCATGCTCATATTCTTCTAAAATTAAAGCACCTGCTCCTTCTCCAAGAACAAATCCATCTCTATTAGCATCAAAAGGTCTTGATGCTGTTTCTGGACTTTCATTTCTTTTAGATAAAGCATGCATGGCTCCAAAACCACCCATACCTGCTATGGTTACTGCAGCTTCACTACCTCCAGTTACAATAACATCTGAATATCCTAAACGAATATTATTCATAGCATCTATCATTGCATTAGCAGAAGATGCACAGGCAGATACTGTTGTGTAATTAGCTCCCATAAAACCATGTTTTATAGATATGTTTCCTGGAGCAATATCTGCTATCATTTTTGGAATAAAGAAAGGGTTAAACCTTGGCGTACCATCTCCTTCGGCAAAATTCATTACCTCGTTTTGAAAAGTTTCTAATCCTCCAATACCAGCTCCCCAAATAACCCCAACTCTAAATTTATCTATAGTATCTAAATCTAAGCCAGAATCTAGAATTGCTTCATCTGAAGCAACTAAAGCATATTGTGCAAACTTATCTAGTTTACGTGCTTCTTTTCTATCAAAATGGTCTAAAGGGTTATACCCTTTTAATTCGCAAGCAAATTTGGTTTTAAACTTTTCGGTATCGTAATAGGTAACTGGGGCAGACCCACTTTTACCTTCGATTAAAGCATTCCAATACTCCTCTATATTATTACCTATAGGTGTTAAAGCACCCAATCCAGTAACTACAACTCTTTTTAATTGCATTAAACCTGGTGTTTGTTAATACTTAATAAAGTGAAATTTAAAAAAAAATATCCATGCAGCATATTTACCACATGGATAATTTAAAAACTTTTTAAGAAATCATAAGATTACTTCGCTTCTTCTATATAGCTTATGGCCTGGCCAACTGTTGCGATATTTTCAGCTTGATCATCAGGGATTTGAATATCGAACTCTTTTTCGAATTCCATAATCAACTCAACAGTATCTAGTGAATCTGCTCCTAAGTCATTAGTAAAGCTAGCTTCCGTTACCACTTCGTTTTCATCAACTCCTAATTTATCAACGATGATAGCTTTAACTCTTGATGCAATGTCTGACATAATAATATTGGTTTTAAAAATTTAAATTGTTGGCAAAAATAAAAAACTTATGGTTTAATAACACAATTTGTCGTTAAAATGTCATGTAATTTAAGAAAATTAAATACAAGTGTGGTATTTTAGCCCTAGAAATTTTTATTTATATAACGTTTTTTACCTCATGAAAAATATTGTTTTATTTGCTTCTGGCTCTGGTTCTAATGTTGAAAACATAGTACAGTATTTTCAGAATAATGTAAACGTTACTATTGCCTGTGTACTTACTAACAAAAGAGATGCCAAAGTTATAGATAGGTGTAATAGATTAAAAATCAATTGTTTATATTTTAATAAAAATGCTTTTTCTAGTACGGATTGTGTTTTAAAAATTTTACAATCGTACAAACCTGACCTAATTATTTTAGCTGGTTTCTTATGGAAAATACCATCAAACTTGATTACAAATTTTCCAAATAAAATAGTAAATATACATCCTGCTTTACTGCCAAAATATGGAGGCAAAGGAATGTACGGAAATAATGTTCATAAGGCTGTAAAAGAAAATAATGAGACAGAAACTGGCATTACAATCCATTTTGTGAATGAAAATTATGACGAAGGAGCAATAATTCAGCAAGAAAAAACACTTGTAAACCCATCAGATTCTATGGAAGATATTGCCTCTAAAGTACACCAATTAGAATATGAGTATTTTCCTAAAGTAATAGAAAAACTACTTTTAGAAGTATAATGGCTACTAAGAAAAAATTTTATGTGGTTTGGCAAGGTTTAAAACCTGGAATTTATACTTCTTGGAAAGAATGTAAAGCTGCTATTACAGGTTATAAAGGAGCACAATACAAATCTTTTGATTCTTTAACCACCGCTCAAACTGCTTTTAATGGAAATTATAATGACTATAAAGGGCAAAAAGCAAAAAAAACTACTTTATCTAAAGAAGAGCTTGCAAAATATGGTTTGCCAAACTATAATTCTATTGCAGTAGATGCTGCATCTAGTGGAAACCCTGGTATTATGGAATACCAAGGTGTAGACTCTAAAACAGGAAAAAGGCTATTTCATCAAGGTCCTTTTGAGCAAGGCACTAATAATATTGGCGAATTTCTGGCACTTGTTCATGGTTTAGCTTTTTTAAAAAAACATAACAGCGATCGCATTCTGTATACAGACTCAAGAACTGCAATGAGTTGGGTTCGTAAAAAAACGTGTAATACCAAATTAACACCAAACGCAAAAAACAAAGCCCTTTTTGTTTTAATAGAAAGAGCAATAGATTGGCTGCAAAAAAATTCTTACAAAACTGTTATTGTAAAATGGGAAACTAAAGCATGGGGAGAAATTCCTGCAGATTTTGGTAGAAAATAGTACCTATTTATTCTTTTTCGATAAAAATTCTTAAGGATCGATGAAATTTTACTTTTTTGACTAAAAGGCAGCTGTTTTTCGTTTTTCAAAGCACTATATTTGTGACTTAATTTTTTTAATAGAATGGGTAAATTATTAATTGTTGGTACCGTAGCATTTGATGCTATAGAAACTCCATTTGGGAAAACAGATAAGATTTTAGGAGGAGCTGCTACTTTTATTGGTCTAGCAGCGTCTCAATTTGATGTAGAATCTGCAATAGTTTCTATAGTTGGAGAGGATTTTCCACAAGAACATATAGACCTACTTAAAAGTAAAAATATAGATCTTTCTGCTCTAGAAATTGTAAAAGGAGGAAAAACATTCTTTTGGGAAGGCAAATACCATAACGACCTTAATTCTAGAGACACTATTACCACAGAACTAAATGTTTTAGCAGATTTTAACCCTGTTGTTCCAGAACATTTTAAAGATGCAAATGTTGTTATGCTCGGAAATTTACATCCTAGCACGCAACTAAGTGTAATAAATCAAATGAAGAAAAAACCAGATTTTATAGTTTTAGACACTATGAATTTTTGGATGGATAATGCGCTAGAAGAATTAATAGAGGTTATAAAAAAGATTGATGTTATTACCATAAATGATGAAGAAGCAAGACAGTTAACTGGCGAATATTCTTTGGTTAAAGCTGCTGCTAAAATTCATGAAATGGGACCTAAATACGTAGTTATTAAAAAAGGAGAACATGGTGCTTTATTATTTCATAACAAAGAAATTTTCTTTGCACCAGCCTTACCTTTAGAAGAGGTATTTGATCCAACTGGTGCTGGAGATACTTTTGCAGGAGGTTTTTCTGGATTTTTAGCTTCAACAAAAAGTACGAGTTTTTCAAATATAAAAAATGCTGTAATACACGGTTCTAACCTTGCATCATTCTCAGTAGAAAAATTTGGAACAGCTAGAATGGAAGATTTAAAGCGTGAAGAAGTAAATGAAAGACTTCACCAATTTAAAACATTAACACAGTTTGATATTAAACTAACATAAATTAACGCCCCTTTTTTGGGGCTTTTTTAATTCTAAAATAACGTAATGAGTGACGCCATTAAACATGAATGTGGAATTTCTGTAATTCGATTACTAAAACCCCTAGAATATTATAAAGAAAAATACGGTACCGCTTTTTATGGTGTAAATAAAATGTATTTAATGATGGAAAAACAGCACAATCGTGGACAAGATGGTGCTGGTTTAGCTAGTATTAAATTAGACATGGAGCCTGGAGAAAGGTATATGAGTAGAGTACGTTCTGCACAGCAGCAACCTATACAAGATATCTTTGCACAAGTAAACCAAAGAATAAATAATGCCTTTAAAGAACACCCAGAATATTTAGACGATGTTGCTTTACAAAAAAAGAACATACCTTATATAGGAGAATTATTGTTAGGGCATGTACGTTACGGTACTTTTGGTAAAAATAGTATAGAAAGTGTGCACCCTTTTCTAAGACAAAATAACTGGATGCACCGTAATTTAATTGTTGCAGGTAACTTTAACATGACTAATGTTAATGAGCTTTTTGACAATCTTGTACACATAGGGCAACACCCAAAAGAAATGGCAGATACCGTTACTGTTATGGAAAAAATTGGTCATTTTTTAGATGATGCGGTTGCTAAAATTTATAAACAAGTAAAAAAAGAAGGATATACTAAAAGAGAGGCTTCTCCTTTAATTGCAGAGCGTTTAAAAGTATCTAAAATTTTAAAACGTGCTGCAAAGAATTTTGATGGAGGTTATGCAATGGCCGGATTATTAGGGCATGGAGATGCTTTTGTACTTAGAGACCCAGGAGGAATAAGACCTGCATACTATTATAAAGACGACGAAGTTGTTGTAGTTGCCTCTGAAAGACCCGTAATACAAACTGTATTTAATGTGCCTTACGAGTCTGTTCAAGAAATAGATCCTGGACACGCATTAATTATTAAAAAAAGTGGGCAATCAGCAATTAAACCCATTTTAGAGCCTACAGAAAGAAAAGCATGCTCTTTTGAACGTATTTATTTTTCTAGAGGTAGTGATAAAGAAATATACCAAGAGAGAAAGGAATTAGGAAAACTATTATTTCCTCAAATTTTAAAATCTATTAATAATGATATTAAAAACACTGTATTTTCTTATATACCAAATACAGCTGAGACTTCCTTTTTTGGAATGGTTAAAGAAGCACAAAACTATCTAAACAAAAAGAAAGAAGAGCAAATTTTAGCCTTAGGTAGTGCTATTACAAGTGAAGAGTTACATGAAATTTTAAAAGTAAGACCAAGAATAGAAAAAGTAGCAATTAAAGATGCCAAACTAAGAACATTTATTACACAAGACAGTAGTAGAGATGACTTAGTAGCTCATGTTTATGATATTTCTTACGGCTCTGTAAAAAAAGGAGATAACCTTGTAATTATAGATGATAGTATTGTAAGAGGTACAACACTTAAAAAAAGTATTTTAAGAATTTTAGATCGTTTAGATCCTGGTAAAATTATTGTTGTTTCTTCTGCTCCACAAATACGATATCCGGATTGCTATGGTATAGATATGGCAAAACTAGAAGACTTTATAGCGTTTAGAGCAGCATTAGAATTACATAAAGAGAATAACACCATGAATGTTGTAGAAGACATTTACAACAAGTGTAAATTACAAATTACATCCGACGATAAAGATGTAATAAATTATGTAAAAGAATTTTATGCTCCTTTTACAGCTTTAGAAATATCAAAGAAAATTGGAGAATTACTTAGTCCACCAGAAATAAAAGCTAAAGTAGATATCATCTACCAAACTATAGAAAGTTTACATGAAGCCTGTCCAAAAAACCTAGGAGACTGGTACTTTACAGGAAACTATCCAACTCCTGGAGGAAACAGAGTTGTTAATAAAGCTTTTATTAACTTTTATGAAGGTAAAAACGAAAGGGCTTATTAAGATTTTATCGATGAAATGCACACGATTGTGTATTTCATCGATAAAAAGTACATTTCAGCGGCAATATGCTACTATGGTATGGTACAAGACTATTTTAGTTTTGCCATAGCATAAGTAGGTTAAGTTCATGGTAAGATTTGGGGCAAAAAAGGCGGAGACTTCTCCGCCTTTTTTATTTTATATACCTAAACAATGTTTATTTTATTGCATAAAATACCATATAACTATATATATAGTACGTTTACCTAAAACAAATGGCAGTAATAAAAAAAGAATTTACTTTTGAAGGACCATAGCATAAGTAGGTTAAGTTCATGGTAAGATTTGGGGAAAAGACGGAGCATTGCTTCGTCTTTTTATTTTTATATACTTCTCTTATATAGTGATATTTCCAAACAACTATACAAATTAACTACCCAAAGGCAATATTTAGCACTTTAACTAAAGATATGGTTGCTTTATCTAATACCTTTTTAAGCTTTAGTACTTTACATTACTTTTGGAGAACCATAGCATAAGTAGGTTAAGTTCATGGTAAGATTTGGGGGAAAAAGGCGGAGCTATGCTTCGCCTTTTTCATTGCTGAAAACCAGACATTTAACAAGATAAATCTGTCAATTTTACGTATTAGCTCAAAAAAAATTAATTAAAATTACTTTTTTATGTCCCACAATACCAGTAATTTAGTGCTGCCATAGCATAAGTAGGTTAAGTTTATGGTAAGATTTGGGACGAAAAGGGTGGAGACTTCTCCGCCCTTTTCTATTATAAAAAAAGCCGCCTTGTTTAAAAAAACAAGGCGGCTTTTATACTAATTAACAGTGTTTTACCTAAGTAATATCTTATTTATTAGCTTCATATAAAGCAGAAACTTTATCCCAATTAATTACATTAAAAAATGCATTAACATAATCTGGTCTTCTATTTTGATAATTTAAGTAATATGCATGCTCCCATACGTCTAAACCTAAAATAGGAAAACCTCCACACCCAGTTTCAGGCATTAATGGATTATCTTGGTTTGGTGTAGAACATACTTCTACTTTTCCACCTTT
Organism: uncultured Maribacter sp.; assembly: GCA_947504045.1. Classification (GTDB taxonomy): domain Bacteria; phylum Bacteroidota; class Bacteroidia; order Flavobacteriales; family Flavobacteriaceae; genus Maribacter_B. The sequence continues at coordinate 991,091 of CANNFY010000001.1, read as the reverse complement.
ATGTACACAAAGCCATGCCCAACCAGAACCAAATCTTGTTCCAGCAGCAGTACTAAATTTATTTTTAAATTCTTCAAAAGAACCAAATGCAGAAGTTATAGCACTTGCTAATTCTCCTGTAGGCTCTCCTCCACCGTTTGGAGAAAGTATTTCCCAAAATAAAGAATGGTTATAAAAACCACCACCATTATTTCTAACAGCTCCATTAGACATATCTAAAGTATCTAAAATTTCTTCTATTGATTTTTCTGCTAAAGCAGTACCATCAATAGCTCCATTTAATTTTGTTGTATACCCGTTATGGTGCTTTGTATGGTGTATTTCCATAGTTCTAGCATCAATATGTGGTTCTAACGCATCATAAGCGTAAGGTAGTTTTGGTAATTCAAAAGCCATAATTTCTATATTTTAAATATTAAATTCCTACATCAAATTTACTGTTTTTAAGTGGTACATTCAATTAATTCTTTGTTAAGAACAATACATTATTTTGTACTTTGCATATAAAACACTTTGCAACAAGCTTCTTATAAAATATACAACGCCTCTGCTGGTTCCGGAAAAACCTATGTTCTATCTAAAGAATATATTAAAACCATTTTATCTTCCACACACTCTTTTAAACAAATACTTGCCATAACATTTACCAACAAAGCAGTAAATGAGATGAAACAGCGTATTGTTAATAGTTTATTTGAATTTAGTAAAACCAAAACTACAGATACCGCATCTACCATGTTTTTGGATATTATGAAAGAACTTAATTTAGATGCTCCTACACTACAAACTAAAAGCAAAAGTGTACTTAAAAGTATTTTGCATAATTATGCATTTTTTGATATTTCTACTATAGATAAGTTTACACATAGACTTATACGAACTTTTGCAAAAGATTTAAAACTGCCTCAAAATTTTGAAGTTGTTTTAGACACTACTCTATTATTAGATGAAGCTGTGTCTTCTTTAATAAATAAAGCTGGCTCTAACGATAAACTTACTAAAGTACTTTTAGATTTTGCAATAGAAAAAATTGACAATGATAAAAGTTGGGACATTGCAATAGATCTAAATAAAATAGGGAAGCTATTGTTTAATGAAAATCAAACAAAACATTTAGACCCTCTTAGAACAAAAAGTATTGATGACTTTTTAAAACTAAAAAAAGAATTACTAAATAAAATATCTAAAATTGAAATTGATGTTAAAGAAGCTGCAAAAAACACCTTACTATTATTACCAGAATTAGGATTTGAGTTTAGCGATTTTACAAGAGGAACGCTACCTAACCATTTTAAAAAAATTGGAGAAGATGTTTTTGAACCCAGTAAACTATATGCAAATAAGCTTGAACAAGACTTAATAAATAACAAAATAGTTAAAAAAACTGTTTCTAAACCTACAGAAGAACTTTCTAAGCAGTTACTACAAAGCTATTTAATTATAAAAAAACTAATATACACCAGGGTTTTTTATAAAAATGCTTATAAAAATTTAGTGCCTTTAACAGTTTTAAATGCAATACATAAAGAAGTAAAAAACATACAAAAAGAAAAAGACCAACTTTCAATTACAGAATTTAATACCATTATATCTAATGAAATAAAAAACCAACCAGCGCCATTTATATATGAAAGATTAGGAGAAAAATACAGGCATTATTTTGTAGATGAATTTCAAGATACTTCTGAAATGCAATGGAACAACCTAATACCATTAATGAGTAATGCCTTAGAAAGTCAAGATTTATCCGGAAAAACAGGCTCTCTTTTTTTAGTGGGAGATGCTAAGCAAGCTATATATAGATGGCGAGGAGGAAAAGCAGAACAATTTTTAAACCTTGCAAATACAAAAACAAACCCATTTGTAATAAACCCAAACGTTAACAACCTACCTAACAATTACCGTAGTTATGATGAAATAATACAGTTTACAAACTCATTTTTTTCTACAACTAGCACCTTTTTAAATAAAGAAAATTATAAAAATTTATTTGTAGATGGCAATAAACAAGGGGTAAACCATAAAAAAGGTGGTTTAGTTTCTTTACATTTTATAGAAAAAGAAAATAATGAAGAAGAAATTTACTGTAAAAAAATACTAGAAACTATACATGCCGTAACAAAAGAGAATTATACATATAATGACATTTGTATATTAACTAGAAAAAAGAAACATGGTATTTTAATTGCAAATTTTTTAATGCAAAATAAAATACCAATACTATCTTCAGAAAGTCTTCTTCTTAAAAATAGTCCAAAAATTGTTTTTCTAATAGCCCTATTAAAGTACAGTTTACAACCTAATGACAAAGAAAACAACTACTTAATATTATCTTTTTTATCTAAAAGCTCGCAAAACAAACATAACTATATAGCATCTAACATTAATGCTATGCAAGAGTTGTTTAAAAAAGATTTTAATTACAATACTACCCAAGTAGAGCTAGCCTCCGTTTTTGATACTGTAGAATATGCCATAAAGCAATTTAATTTAGCGGAAAGCTCAGATGCATATATTAATTACTTTCTAGATGTAATATTAGAAGTAGAGCAAAACAATAGTGCAGATCTTCAAACTTTTTTAAACTATTGGACAAAAAAAGAAGATGTTCTTAGTATTTGTACTCCAGAAACTATGAATGCAGTACAAATAATGACTGTTCATAAATCTAAAGGACTAGAATTTAACATAGTTATATTCCCCTTTGCCACAACAAATTTTAATGAAGAAATAGACCCAAAACTTTGGGTGCCAAACACTTTAGAATCTTCTACTGGGTTTAAAGAACTTTTAATAAATAAAAAACAAGAGGCTATAAATTACAATACGCTAACAGAAACTATATATAACGAAGAAGAATATAAATTAGAATTAGACGCCTTTAATGTATTATATGTAGCACTAACAAGAGCTGTTAAAGCATTATATATATACACAGAAAAAGACCTTAACAAAAATGGCTCTTATAAAAAAACATCCTACTCTGGCATGTTTATAGAGTATTTAGTACAAAATAATCTTTGGAACTTAGAAAATCTAGAATACACCTTTGGTAATCTCCCTAAAAAAATAAAAGAAGAGCACACTATATATAGCCAAAATAGTATACCTTATATATATACCGAAAAAGATAGACCTAGTTTTAATATAATAACAACATCTGGCTCTTTATGGAATACAACAAGAGAAGATGCTATAAATACAGGTAATCTATACCATAACTTATTAAACAATATAATAACCAAAAACGACATAAAACAAGCAATTAACAAGGCTATTAGTACCGGAGAAATAAATAAAGAGGAAGCAGAAACCGTAAATAAAAAGCTTAAAGAAATTATAAATCACCCAGAAGTTACATCTTTTTATGAAGAAGACATTACAGTTTTTAATGAAAAAGAAATAATAACAAAAGAAGGTACTGTATTAAGACCAGACAGAGTAACAATACATAATAAAGAAGCAAATGTAATAGATTATAAAACTGGCAAAAAAAATACACGCTATTACCAGCAAGTTTATGAGTATGCAGACGCATTAACTAATATGGGTTACCAAGTAAAAAATAAAATTATTATATATATAAATGATAAAATAGAAGTAGAATTTATCTAATGTAATGAAAGCCTTATATATAGACTTACATACTAAATAGGAAAATTACAGTAATGAATATTGTTAAATTTCGATAAAATGCATACTTTTTTCTATAAAATACGTTAAAAAAAATAGGAAATTGATTTTGTTAATAATATTTAACAACTTACATTTGCAGCTAATAAACACTTAAACTTAAAAATTTAAACATGAAACATCTTAGCAAATTATTGGTTGTTGCTCTACTTGTTGTAGGTTTTAACAACATACAAGCGCAAGACGAAAATAACCCATGGCAGGTTAGTTTTGGGGCTAACGCAGTAGACGTATACCCAACAGGTGACTTTGAAGGGAGTTCTTTCGGAAATGAGCTTTTTAATGCAACTGATCATTGGAACATTTTACCATCTCTATCTTACATAGCGGTGTCTAAAAATGTTAGCGATGGCTTTTCTGTTGGAGTAAGAGGTTCTTTAAACAAAATTACTAAATGGGGAGATACTGATGTAGCTGATTTATCTTACTATGGTATTGACGGTACTATTAAGTACAATTTCTTAAAAAACACTTGTATCGATCCTTTCGTTGAAGTTGGTGGTGGTTACAGTTGGATTGATGAAATCGGAGCTGGTACAGCAAACGGTGGTGTTGGTGTAAACTTTTGGTTTACAGAAAACATTGGTCTTACAGTACAAACTGCTTACAAGCACTCTTTTGAAGATTATTTAGCACCACACTGGCAACATATGGCTGGTATAGCAATTAAATTTGGTGGTACAGATACTGATGGTGACGGTGTTTATGACAAAGATGATGCTTGTCCAGAAGTTGCTGGTTTAGAAGCTTTCAACGGTTGTCCTGATGCTGATGGTGATGGTATAGAAGATAGTAAAGATGCTTGTCCTAATGCTGCTGGTACTAAAGAAATGAATGGTTGTCCTGATTCTGACGGTGACGGTGTTGCTGATAAAGATGATGCTTGTCCAGAAGCTGCTGGTTTAGCTGCTTTAGCTGGATGTCCTGATGCTGATGGTGACGGTGTTGCTGATAAAGATGACGAATGTGCTGAAGAGGCTGGTCCTGCTGAAAACAAAGGTTGTCCTTGGGCTGATAAAGATGGAGATAGCGTTTTAGATAAAGATGATGCTTGTCCAGAAGTTGCTGGTACTGTTGCAAACAACGGTTGTCCTGAAGTAACTGAAGAAGTTCAAAAGCAATTAAACGAATATGCTAGAACTATCTTATTTGATACAGGTAAATCTTCTATCAAAGCGGAATCTACTTCTGTAATGGTTGATATTATTACAATCTTAGCTGAGTATCCTAATGCTAAATTTACAGTAGAAGGTCATACAGATAGCGTTGGTAGTTCTAAATTAAACCAAAAATTATCTGACTCTAGAGCAAATTCAGTACGTGATTTCTTAATTGAAAAAGGTATTGGTGCTGATAGATTAACTGCTATCGGATACGGAGAAGATAAGCCTATAGCTACTAACAATACTAGAGCTGGTAGAAAATCTAACAGAAGAGTTGAAATTAACTTAGTTAAATAAGAAGTTTTAACATCTTAACATAATTAAAAGCTCCGCAATTGCGGAGCTTTTTTTATATTTAAAAATGAATGGATTTTTAGAAGAAGTACTAGACAAAATACTATCCCAAAATACTAGTCTTAGTGATCATATATTTATTTTACCGAGCAAAAGAGCTGGTACATTTTTAAAAAATTCTATTGCTAAAAAAACAACTAAAACTAATTTTGCTCCTGAAATATGGAGTATTGAAACATTTATTGAGAAAATATCTGAACTCTCTTATGCATCAAACCTAGAACAGCTTTTTGCATTATATAATACGTATTTAAATAGTAAACCTAAAGAAATAGAATCCTTCTTTTCTTTTTCTAAATGGGGACAAACATTATTACAAGACTTTAATGAAATAGATAGGTATTTAATAGATACCCAAAAACTTTTCACTAACCTATCCGCTATACAAGAAATATCGCATTGGTCTCCAGAAGCTCCAAAAACACAGCTAATGGAAAATTATTTGCTCTTTTGGAATAATATAGAGGACATATATAAAAACTTCAACGCCTATTTACTACAACAAAATAAAGGGCACCAAGGTTTAGTGTATAGAACAGCAACAATTAAGTTAGACACTTACTTGCAGCAAAACCAAAACAAAACATTTATATTTTTAGGGTTTAATGCTTTAAATGAATCTGAAAGTATAATTATTCAAAAAATATTAAAACAACACAGTTCTGATATTTATTGGGATATAGATACTAGTTTTTTAAATGACCCTGTACATGATGCAGGGTTATTTCTAAGAAACCACAAAAAAAATTGGAAACATTTTATTTCTAATGAATTTAAAGGAGTAAGTAATTACTACTCTAATTCTAAAAAAATAGAAATAATAGGCACACCAAAAAACATTTCGCAAGCAAAGTATGTTGGTAATCTTTTAAAAGAAATAAAAAAAACATCGCAAACTGCAATTAAAAACACCGCAATAATTTTAGCAGATGAAACCTTACTAAACCCTATATTAAATTCTATTCCAAAAGAAATTAAGTCGGTAAATATTACTATGGGTTATAGCTTAGATAAAACACCTTTAGCTAGCTTTTTTAAATTATTTTTTGAATTATATATTACTTCTAACACAAAAGGATGGTTTTATTCTAATTTATTAGATTTTATATCGCATCCAACTACAATAGCATTTTTAAATAATACCATAAAAACAAATAGTACTACAATTAGTAACACTATTAAAACTAAAAACTGGGCTTATATAACTCCAGAAAAGATTAAATCTGTTGCTGCAGATAAAGATTGTATTTTATTCCTATTTCAGGAAACAAAATTTAGTCCTTTAAGCTTTACAGAAAGATGCTTAACAATTATATCTAAACTAAGAGAAATATATACTAAACAAGAAAATTCTTTAGCTTTAGAATACTTATATAGGTTTAACAACCTATTTAATCAACTTTTTACATTACTTACAGAACATACGTATGTAAACGACTTAAAATCGTTATTAAGCCTTTATAATGAGCTTCTATCTTCAGAAACAGTAGATTTTAGAGGAGACCCAATAGAAGGACTTCAAATTATGGGTATGTTAGAAAGTAGAAATTTAGATTTTGAAACGGTAATTATTACTTCTGTAAATGAAGGTATTTTGCCATCAGGTAAATCTAATAACTCTTTTATTCCATTCGATTTAAAAATAGCGCATGGTCTACCAACTTATAAAGAAAAAGATGCTGTGTATACGTATCATTTTTATAGATTATTACAGCGTGCCAAAAAGGTGTTTTTAATTTATAATACAGAACCAGATGCATTAGAAGGAGGAGAAAAAAGTAGACTTATTATGCAGCTTTTAACCGATGAAAATAAAATTCCTGATATTACAGAAAAAATTGCAACGCCAACTGTTGTTGCATCCTATAAAGAAAATGAAACAATAGAAAAAGATTCTAATTTATTAGAACTTATTAGAAACCATGCTACTAATGGTTTTTCTCCTACTTCACTAAGTAATTATATACGTAACCCTATAGATTTTTATAAACGAAATTTATTAAAAATAGATGATTTACTAACTGTTGAAGAAACGGTTGCTGCTAATACCTTTGGAACAATTGTTCATGATACTTTAGAGGATTTATATACTCCTTTTATTGGCAAAACAATTGATGTTAAATTACTAAACGAAGCTAAAAAGAATATAAAACCTCTTGTAAAAAAACATTTTGCAAAAACATATGCTGAAGGCGATATACAACATGGTAAAAATTTAATTGCCTATAACGTAATTTTAAGATATTTAGAACGATTTATAAACCTAGAAATTAAACACATACAGCATAATACAATTAAAATACTTGCATTAGAACAAAACCTAAGCGTAACTTTTAAGTTTCCTGAATTAGATTACCCAATAGTATTAAAAGGAAAATTAGATCGTATTGATGAAGAAAATGGTATACTTAGAATAATAGATTATAAGACTGGGCGTGTAGAACCAAAAAATGTTAAAATAAATAACTGGGAAGATTGTATAACAGACTACTCGTATAGCAAAGCTTTTCAACTTCTTTGCTATAGTGTAATGTATAATTCTAAGAACCCAATATCCGAAATACAAGCAGGTATTATAACCTTTAAAAACCTTAATGCAGGAACCTTAAAATTTAACACCCAAAAAGGACCTAAAAAAAGTGCTGAAGATGTTATTATAAATAAAGAAACGCTTGACCTTTTTTTAGTAGAACTCAAGCGTCTAGTATTAGAAATTTGTAACCCTAATATTCCGTTTATAGAAAAAGAGGTATAAGTTTATCTTTTATCTGGTCTTGTTGGTCTTACTTCTATTTTACTTGGTAATGTTCTTGGGTGCATTTTAAGTAAGTCTAAAACTAATTCTCCAATATCTTCGGGTTGTATTTTCCAAGCATCTTTATCCGATGGGGAATTACCAGCAAATTCTGTAGATACAGAACCTGGCATTATAGTAGACACCTTTATATCATACTGACGCAAATCTAACATAGCAGCTTGTGTAAAACCTACAACACCAAATTTAGTTGCATTATAGCCAGCACCTTTTGCAAAAAAGTTTGCTCCTGCTAAACTTGCCAAAGTAATAAAATAACCTTTAGACTTTTTTAACTCCTCTACAGATGCTTTTAAGGTATGAAAAACACCATTTAAATTAGTGTCTATCATAGTATGCCAATCTTTAATAGACATTTGATCTATAGGTGAAAAGTGGCCAACACCAGCATTTGCTAAAACAACATCTACTTTTCCCCATGTATCTATAATTGCAGAAATAGCAGCCTGCTCATCTTCTATATTAGTTACATCAGAAGCTAATGCTAAAACATTTTCTTTATTTTCTAAATATTCTGCAGCAATTTCAACAGTTTTTAAATCTCTACCACTAATGGCAACTTTCATTCCTATCTCAACTAGTGTTTTTGCAATTGCTAAACCTATTCCTTTAGAACCTCCTGTTATATATGCAACTTTTCCTTTTAACTTTTCCATTTTTATACTATTTATGAAATAAAACTTCAATAAAATACACTATCAAAAGTATTAAATACTTTTCCTATCATAATGTAAATATTTGTTAAGAAATAAGTAAGCCTATTTATTTCCAAAAATATATGTAAAACGTTTTAGGGTTTTAATAAGGATAAAAAAATTATAGTGTTTAGAAATTCTCATTTCTAACAACAATATAATTAGTTGATTTTAATATTAGAATTCATATTTTTAAGTATACTAACTACACTTTTAACCGCTAAAAAACTTGTTTTTGGGTTATTTGGACTTGGCTTATTCTCGGTGCGTGTATAAATTTTGCCGAAATCACCCTCACAAGTTATCTCGTGCATGTTACTTTTAGTATTGGGGTCTGCTATTATTTTAATTAGTAAATCTTCACATTTAGATGCAAAATAGATGCTTGCAGCAACATTTATGTTTTTCGGAAATTGTTTTACCGCCTCGCTAACTTTACCTTCCCAAATAGTCTGTTTAGTATTTATGAATAACAAATCAATCTTTGAATTATTAAAAAAAGGTGCTCCTTCTAGACTTTTAGGGTGCTTTGTAGTCTCTAGTTTTACTGAAGATATTTCGTCATTTACTGCTTTTATTGCATCAAGACCTGCAATGGCACCTACAGGTAAAATTACCTCACAATTTTTCAACTTTTGTAACGTAACTTTATTCTCATAAAGACCTCCTGTACTTATAATTACTAATTTCAAACCTGCACGATCTAATTCAGGAAATTTTAATAACTGAGTAACAACGTCCTTATTTGCACATTCAATAATAATATCAACATCATTTATCAAATCTGAAGTAATTTCCTTTCTAAACTGAATAGGTTGATTTGTTAAATTAGTATTCTCTATTTCTTTTCGAGCTACTACATATCTTAAATCGTAACTAGGATCATTACAAATCCACTCTGCAAGATATTTACCAATATTTCCAAAACCTATTATTGCTATTCTCATCATATTAATTTAATTATTTGAGTAAAGTGTTTTAACGGTTTACAAAACCTTATAAACGTTATTATTGAACAGTTGTAGTTAAATCCCAAACCAAAGGCAGAACTATATAAACAACCACGGTTAGTATTAAAATGGAAATAATATTTAGCCAAAATCCTTTTTTTACCATGTCTTGCATTTCTAAATAACCAGAACCAAAAACAACTGCGTTGGGTGGTGTAGCTACCGGTAACATAAAAGCACATGAGGCAGCAAGTGTTGCAGCAATCATCAAATAATAAGGGTGCACACCTAAAACTGGCGCTAAGGATACTAAAACAGGTAATAAAATAGCTGTGGTGGCTATATTAGAAGTAATTTCTGTCATGAAATTTACTATTGTTATTAATATTAATAGCAGTAGAAAGAAAGGTAATACTTGTAAAGCAGTAAGTTTGCTTCCTATCCAAAGTGCCAATCCGCTACTATCAAAACCATAAGCCAAGGTTAATCCGCCACCAAATAATAGCAATATTCCCCAAGGTAGCTTAACGGCATCTTCCCAATTCATTAATTTCTTCCCTTTTTTTTGCGTAGGTAATAAAAATAGAATTATTACTGTACACACCGCAATAATGGTATCATCCATTTTAGGGATTAATTTTTGTAATAGAAATGAACGAGCTATCCATGCAAAGGCAGTTCCTACAAATACAACTAGTACAGATTTTTCTTCAAAACCCATTTTACCAAGAGCTTTTAACCTTGCAGCAATTTCAGCACGACCTCCTGGAAATTCTTTTTGCTTAAAAGTAAAAGCAAAATGTGTTAGGTAATACCAACATAAAAACAATAAAATTATAGCAATAGGAAATCCTAAAACAAACCATTCAGAAAAAGTAATTTCTTTACCAAAGGTAGATTGTACTACTCCTGCCAAAACTAAATTTGTAGGTGTTCCTATTAGTGTCGCAATTCCACCAATAGATGCACTATATGCAATAGCAAGCATTAATGCTTTGCCAAAAATTTTATTCTCATCTTTTTCAGTATCTGGGTTATCATTTAATTGATACACAATTGCCATAGCAATTGGTAAAATGATTACTGCTGCTGCGGTGTTCGAAATCCACATAGACAGAAATGCAGTTGCAAGCATAAAACCAAGTATAATATTTATGACGTTAGTACCAATAAGGTTGATAATGGTTAGTGCAATTCGCCTATGTAGGTTCCATTTTTCAATGGCTATTGCTAAAATAAAACCGCCCATATAAAGGAAGATATATTTATGCCCGTAAGAGGTTGCTGTTTCGGTCAAACTTAAACCTCCGGTTAACGGAAATAAAATTAAAGGCAATAGTGCTGTAACGTAAATAGGAATAGCTTCTGTAACCCACCAAATAGCTACCCAAGCCACTGAGGCTAATACGGCATTTGCTGTTTCAGATAAATCCTCTGGATGGAAAAAGAATAAAATATAAAAGAAAACTAATGGTCCTAAAACACGGCCAATATTCTGTTTGGAAAACTGCATATTATTTATTTAAAATATATTCTACACCTGCATTTGAATGAATCTTAGTGGTATTGAAAACTGCGATATCAACATCTTGTGGAAAAATCATTAATGGAAATTCTGTACATCCTAAAATTACCCCTTCCGCACCTTGATCTATAGCGTTTTGTATTACCCCCATTACATAATCTTTTGAAGATGGCACAATGTTGCCATACGTAAGTTCTTCAATTATTATTCTATGTAACTCGTCTATCACCTTTTGATCTTCAGGCACCAATACCTCTATACCGTTATTTTCAATTCTTTTTGTAATAAAGGTTTCTTCCATACTATATTTTGTGCCTAAGAACAGTACTTTTTTCACCTCTCTTTTATGAATCTCTTTAGCGGTTGCATCTGCTATATGAATAATTGGAAAATCAAGTTCCTGCTCTACTAGATCATATACCTTATGTGGTGTATTGGCACAAAATAGTACCGATGTTGCACCACCTCTATGTAAACTATTGGCTGCATTTACCAGCATATGGGCAATAGAATCCCATTTATTTTCTATTTGATAACGATGAATTTCAGCTTGATTAAGTGTGTAAACCAGCAATGGCGGATTGGTATTATTACCATAGTTATCATTTATAGCTTGATTAATCATACTATAATATTCTATGGTGGAATGCCAAGAAGTACCACCAATTAATCCTAATGTATTCATTTTAGTAGTTACCTTTTCTTTCATATCTTTCTTTATCACACCTTCCTTTTTACCCTCTTTACACGACGTAAATAATAAAAGCAAAAAACAATAGTGGTATATTTTTTTATTCATGTATTCTTTTATTACCAATTGCTGCTTTTGTAATTAGTTTCCTTTTCCTAGCAATTTTATCCATTGGTCTTTATAACCTAAATTTCGTACCCCATTAGAATGTGCCCGCTTACCCTTAGGTACTTCCAGATCAAAACCATAAATATGATCTTCTGGTATATTCATGGTTTTATAGGTTTTTTCTATAGTCTCCGCCATAGGTTCTTTTTTATGAAACGTACCATAATAGCGGTCTACAGGGGTAACACTGGCAGAAGAATACCAATTAGCAATTTTATTTTTAGCAGAATAATCCCATCCACCAGAAAAATCGATTACTCTAGCTACCAAATGTGTTTTTGCAATAAAAGCAGACATACCTCCACCTTGAGATTGACCTGCCAAAGCTATTTCGCTCCATTTAGGCGAACCATTTTCTAAAAATCGGCTCCAATTACCTTGTTTATCATTTTCCGACAAATACATTAAAAGCTTGGTCAACCTATTTACAATGGCATCGTAAGATGCATCTTCAATAAGGGGAAATTCCGTATTACCATACACTCTCCAATTTCTAAAATCTGCTGCGCAGTTTGCATTTGCTTCTAGATTCTCACCTTTACAAATCCTTGCAATGGCTGGGGTATTTATATATGACATATTAATTACAGCATACCCTTGTTCAATAGCAGTAGCGAATAAATTCTTAGGTCCTTTTAACGCAATACCATTGGTGCCTGGAATAAAAAGTAACAATTTACCCTGTTCATTAGAAGGGTTATAAGCTATAAAATGTGGTGTATCGGCTTTTGTTATTCTATTGTCGGTTTCCGATGGTTTAATTTTCAAAACCACTTGTGGCTTTGGAAAAAGAATACTGTCTTGAGCATTAGCATACACAAAACATAATAGCGTTAAAACGGGTAATAAGATTTTAATCTTCATAATAATTGTATGCTTTTATATAGTACTTATTGTGTTAACTCATTCCATTTATCAATAAAACCTGTACACGCAGCCACCATTTTTGAAACACGCTCTTCCCCTCTTTCTACGGTAGCTTGCTTAGGGTTTAATTCTCCCCAAACTCCGGTTTTTGTCATTTCTATAGTAGATGTTTTTTTACCTGTTTCTTCTGCTTTCAATGCTTCGGACAGAAATAATAACTTTGCCGTAGGTTCCTCTTTAATAACTTCAGGTAGCATTTTCTCTAAGTGTTTTGGAAGTTTCATTCCTGGATCGGTAGCTCTTTCAATTTCTACCAAACTGGGCATTAAATACAAACTATCACATGTTTCACTAACACCAGCATGCCTATCTAAAGAAGTAGTATTTTTAGTATTTTCTGGTTTAAGAAAAGGAGATACAGCTACACTAAAATCTACCGCAACAGCTGCAGTTTTTTGATTAATTTGATCTACGAGAAAAGTGGTGATTGCTCTATTACCACCATGTGAGTTCATAAATATAAATCTCTTAAAACCGTTTTGCACCAAACTTTCAACCGTTTCCATATGCACTCTAACAATGGTTTCTGCACTTAAAGAAATTGTACCCGGAAAAGCCATATGGTATGGAGACTGACCAGCCATTAATACAGGCGCAACCAATACCTCTCGCTCTTGAGCAATAAGCTTACAAAGCTCTACTCCGTTTATAAAATCTGTGCCAATAGGCAAATGGCTAGAATGTTGCTCTAAAGCTCCTATTGGTATAATTACCATATCTGATTGCTTTAGAAACGTTTCTACCTCTGGCACCGTCATATGCGGTAAGTAATTTTTAATCTTAGCCTCTTTCCATAACGGATTGGTTTGTACTGCTGCCATTATATAGTTTTATTAATACTTATCGATTACTGATTTTTTAAATATATTTCTATTGAATAGTAATGGTTTCTAAATGAACCGGCACTATAACTTTAGATTCTGGTGATACTGCCTTTACTTCTTCAATAAATGGCATTACCTTTTTCTTAATAGGGTCTTCTTGCGAAGAACCATATGGTACTCTAAAATTATCCCAATGTGCAGGAATTATGGTTTTTGGATATCCGGTTAGCTCTAACAGCCTTTCGGTATATTTATATATTTCCAAGCGAGACAGATTAATACCCGGTATCAACACATCTGGTTTTAAACCAGCTACTTCTCGCTCTATAAAATTCATAGAACCAGAGGTAAGTATTTTGTGAGCATCAATACGTAACAAAAACATAAGAGACCCTCCTTCTATAAATTCCTCAACCGTTAAAGGTATTTTTAGTTCCTCTGGATCCGAATATACTTTTGAATCAAAATAACGCTTATCTCCTAATGCCGAATGAATGGAAGGTATTACCCTAACTGAAAAATTATCGAATTGATAGTCTTCACCACCTTTAACCGTAATCAATTGTTTTTGAGGAATACCGTACGCCTTTAAAATAGTAGCCGTAGTTTCGGTACCAATAACCACTGCTCCTGTTTTTTTAGCTATATAAGGCACATCTGCTAAGTGATCCGTATGTGAATGATGCACTAAAATATAATCTGCTTTGGTAATAACTTTATTTATGGCAACAGTATCGGATTCGTAAACATCGTCACCACTAAATATTTTACGATCATCACCTTCTGCATAAAAACGAGGATTACCTTTTAATTTAAGCCTAGATATATAAGGGTCTACCAAAATAGTAAGACTATCATTTGAAATTTCCCAGCCAGCAACACCAAGATATTTTAAATTCAGTTCTTGCCCACATACAAAGTATACATTTGAACACAAGCCGAAAAACAATAAAACTATTAATTTTCGTGAATTATGATTATTCTTCATATGGTTCTATTGGTTCTTATTATTAATCTCTGGTTGGTTTAAAATCTGCAGCGATCCATAAAGCTTCGCTTTCATAATAATTACCATTTGTCATTACAGAAGATACTGTTCTTAAATTTGAAATATCTAATAATGGGTTTTTGTCTAAAATAGCTATGTCTGCCTGTTTACCAACTTCTATTGTTCCGGTAACCTCATCATAACCCATAGCTTTTGCAGGAATTATAGTTGCGGTTTTAATAGCATCTAAAGGTGTTAATCCACAAAACTTAACGTATGATTCTAATTCTAAAAAATGTCCAAATCCTGGTGCAAAATTATCTGTTCCAGCAACTATAGGAATACCCGCTTTATAAAACTTTCCAAGTACTTCTGCAGATCTTATTATATTAAGTTTTGATTTATTAGAAAGCAATGGATTTATTCCTGCTCTAAACTTTTTGCCTTCAAAAAGTTCGTATGCCATTCTACCTGCATCTGGCTCTATAGTTTCCATTAGATTACCTTTGGGTAATGTGCGTAATACACCTAATCCAAAAGTTACATCTAAAACGGTTCCGTGTTTTAAGTAAAATGCTATGGCATCATCAACCATATCATCCGTAACTTCATTATCTACCATAAAATATGGTCCTATTTCAGATACTTTTTTATTTGTAAATAAGGCTGCTAAAATTCTATTGTAGTGGCTTAACATATCCATTCCGCCTTCTACAGCCTTACGGGTATCGTCTACTGGATTTGGTACATGACCTGTTACTGTCATACCAATTTTATGAGCTTCTTCTGACAATACTTTTAAAATTTCTGGCTCAATGGAAGAATATATTTTAATCTGCTCATACCCATTTTTATGATATAAGGCTACTACCTCTTTGGCTTCTTTAACTGATCTTGCTCTAATTATACCATTTCCTTTAGCTCCAGGACCATCTGTCATACCGGCTAAAAGAATATCTGGACCAACTGCACCTTCTTTAGCAATAGCATCTCTAAAAGAAGTAGCAAATTCTAATTCATTTCCATTATCTCTAATAGTGGTTACTCCTCCTGCCAAATAAGCTGGTGCCCACTGTACTTGATTAGAATGGGCATGCATATCCCAAAGACCAGGTATTAAAGTTTTTCCTTTTACATCTATTATTTTAGCTCCATTAGGCACTTGAACAGCTTCGCTTTTTCCTATTTTAACAATCTTACCATCTTCAATAATAAGGGTCATGTCTTTTTTAACACTTTTGCTTAAACCCACAAGTACATCGCCTCCAACTAAAGCAGTAACAGGGTATTCCAGACCTTTTACTTCTTTTGTGTATTCAGAAAGTTGGGCCATTTGTTCTGTTACATTACCAGCAATAAAAGTTGGTAATGCTTCTATATATTCTTTTTTAATCATTTCTCTAATTTGGGTATTGGCTTTAACCAATGCAACCAAATTTTTAGATTCGTCCAACCAAACTGTTCTGCCGCCCCAGTTAATACCTGTTGTAACATACCTATCTAGTATTTTTTGTGTTCCACCTATTGTTACAGTATCTTTTCCTGTATTAGTAACTGTAACTTCTCCCCTTGGGTAAGTTGGTAAACTTTTTTGGTCTTTCTTAAAATAATAATGATATAGCATGATTTCTATACCTGCCGGAATATTACTGTGTAATGGAAAAAAATTACCAGATACTTCTTTAGTAACTTTGTCAAAATGTTTTTCCCAAATAGTAATTTTATTTGGCCCAATTTTTTCGATTTCTAGAACATTTGTGGTGTCTCTAGAAATTCTTTTACTACTGTAATAAAAAGGCTCTAAATCTTTTGTCAACTTTAATTCTGATAAAACACCAGTAATACGACCACGCTCGTTTTCTCCTTGTAATGATGTTACAATTATAGTATCATTAATAGTATGAATCTTATAGTTTTCTTCTCCTATTGGAGATTGTCTTCTGTGTACAATAAATGTTCCTTCTTCATTAATATTATCCCATTTAGATGATTTTGAAGAACAACTTGAAATAAGTAAGAGTACAAATAATTTTAGTAAACCATTAATACTATAAGCCATTAATTTTGATTGATTTTTATGTAACATATATTGTATTTTTTGAAAGTAATATGATTATTTTACAACTGTTTTTATGGAAATTTAGGGGTGAACCTATTAAAGTAATATTGGTTTAACTCATCAGAATTACTTTCAATAATATCTAGTTTTCCATCATTATTTAAATCAGAAGTTAAAATATCGTAAGTGTTAAAAGCCTCGTTGTTTAATGTTATTTTACTCCAAGTTTTTGCTTCAGCATTATTTACAAAAACAGTATTGGGAGCTCTAAAATTTCCTATTATAATGTCTGTATCACCATCTAAATCTAAGTCGCCCACAGATAAAGAATATGACCTATCATCACTAGAGTCAAATACAAGTTTACGTTTATAATCTTGTTTTTTACTTCCAAAATAAATTACATTAGGTTCGCCAATATTTGCGGTTATTATATCTAAATATCCATCTTTATCTACATCAGTAATTGCAACAGATCTTGTTACATCTTTTCCTGTGCCATAAGGTATTTTATTCGTAAATTTTAAGTTTCCATCATTTAAATAAACGAAATTTTGTTGGTCGTCTCTATTGGCTAAAATCAAATCTAAATGACCATCTGCATTCATATCTGCAACTTCTACATCTATTGTAGAATCTTTTTTAGAGCCAAAGCCTATATTTTTAGAAAAGGTTCCATTTCCATCGTTTAAGCATATTTCATTCTCACTTCCTCTATTGGTAATTAAAATGTCTTTATCGCCATCATTATCAATATCTGCTACTACAATGTTTCTAGTAGGTGCGTAAGTTTTTCCAAAACTCGGGCCTTTTGTAAAGTTGCCCTTTCCATCATTTATGAAAATGTAATTTGGAGCCATATCATTTCCAACCGCAATATCTAAATCGCCATCGTTATCAAAGTCTGCAAGCTCTGTTGAGTAACTGGTTTCTTGTTCATTACCTAATACTCTAGAAACAGTAAAAACTCCTCTACCATCATTTATAAATATGCGATTTTGACCTGGCCAATGCCTACCGTTTGCAACTAAAATATCTAAATCGCCATCGTTATCAATATCGCCTATTCCTATAGAGGCTGTTCGTTCTTTGTGCGTTCCTAAAATTAATCGTCCGCTATTAAAAAATTCTAGCGTTTGGCTATTTCCAACAGAAAATAGAAGCGAAAAAATAAAAAATATTTTGAGTTTCATAAGGTTATATTTATTATTTAAAATGTTTAATTCCGATTGATTTATAGAGTTCTTTAGCATAAAAGAGGGTTCCTTCTTTCATGGTCCATTCTACATTTCTTATATTACTAATATTTTCTATAGGGTTACCATCTATTAAAATAAGGTCTGCTTTTTTACCTACCTCAACAGATCCATACATTTTAGAAGTTCCTGTAAGCTCTGCAGATTTTATAGTTGCCAGTTTTAGAACTTCTTTTGTAGAGATACCCGACTTTACGTATAACTCAAGTTCGCGATGGTATAAAAAACCAGGAAGACCATCTGTACCAGGAACAATTACTACACCTTTGTTGTATAGATCGTTTATTACATTTAACATTTTGCTATGACTATCGGCATAGCGCTTTATTTTTTTTCCAGATTTTGGTAATCCTCCACTATAAAATTTTCTTTGATTAATTACAGGCAATCGATTTGCTATTTTAACATAGGTAGGACTTACTTTCCCTTTTTGAGAAACAAACATATCTTCGAAAATTGAAACAGTGGGATCTATAACTATATTTTTATCTTTTAATAGTTTAACAAAGTTTAAATATTCATCCGATTTTAAATCTAAATCGGCTCCATGTTGTGCTGGCATTGTAAAACGAAGTGGCGATCTAGTGTCTATAGTATCAGATAGAAAATTTAGAAATACCATATTAATATGTTGTATTTCATTATAACCTTTATTAATAGCTTGTGTTGCGGTCATATAAGCAGGAATGTGACCACTAACTCGCATACCTAAATCGTGTGCTTTTTTTGCCATTGGCTCCACCCATTCTGGTTTTATTGAGCTATAAAGTTTAATTTGATGATAGCCTAAGTTTTTATAAACTTGAATTTCTTTTATACCTTCTTCTAAATTAGTAATAACATTACGCTGATTTGCAAAAGGACCCGGACCATCTATTATTCCTGCAAAGGTTACTATTCTTGGACCTATAATTTCATTCTCATTAAACTGTGAGCTTAAATCTTTTAATTGTTTATTGTTTGCTAAATCTCTAACCGATGTTATACCACCTGCAATATGCAATATGCCTCTAAATTTGCTGTTATGTGTATGCATGTCATACATACCAGGCATTAAAGTCTTTCCAGTACCATTAATTACTTTTGCTTTTTCTGGGATTATTTTACTTCCTGTTGGAGAAATTGACAAAATAGTTTCGTTTTCTATGAATACATCTTGTTTTAAAAGAAGAGAACTATCTACACAGTATACATTAACATTTTGGATTACAACCTTATTAATACTATGGCTTAATTTTTTTGAAATGTTCATCAAATAATTATCCTCTGCATCATCTTGTAATTTTTTCATTTCTGAACGCATTGCCCGAAATTCTTGGTGAACTACATGAAGGTTTCCTACTATACTACATATTAATTGCCCATCTTTAATCCATAAATAAGTTGGGTTTATATCCAACCCTTTTATCATTATAAGGTCCAAAACAGCCCCATTACTAAGGGTTATTTGTGTTTTATTAACTAACTCTGCTTCACCTTCTGGTACTAGTTTTACCTTTCCTGTTTCAGAAGATATTAAGTTTTGTGCCAAAATCTCATAAATACCAGGAGAACCATCATACCGAAAGTATAGTTCGTTTTCTTTAATTTCAGCTGTCTTTTTTTCTTTAGGATTATCCCAAGAAGCTAAAGATCCTTTAATTGAAAAAACTTCATTTACTGGTACTTTTCTATAGTTGAAACCTTTTATAGACTGGCTAATAATATAATTTTGATTATTTAATGTTATATCTTCACTATACTCTGGTCCACGCCCCCTATCTGTATAGGAGTAATTGTATTTAAAACTATGATCTCCAATACTAATTTTCTTATACTCTCCTGCCAATTTTTCTCTAAAAAAAACCTCATATAATACCTCGTCGGAACTACTTTTATTAGTTTCATTACAACTAATAGTAATAAGAAAAACTAAGACTAGAGTAGTTATACTATTTTTCATATTTATTACGGATTCTTTTATTAATTTTTTAGAAAAGTAGGGTGTATTGTTACTTTAATACTTCGCCATAATAGCGCAACCAATTCTGCCCAAGTATTTTTTCAATATCCCCTGTACTATAGCCCCTTTTATCCAAAACTTTTGCAACATTATAAAAGCGTGTAGGCTCGTCCAAACCATTTATCCATGCTGGCCATCTAACTTGATAAGATGGTTTAAAACGTGTTAAACGAGGTAAATACCAGTTTTCTCGAGTATCTCCATGGGCTTGCATACCTTGTATAGGAAAATCTGAGGCCACTCCTACATGATCTATTCCTCCAATTTTTACGGCATGATCTATATGATCTACATAGGTTTCAATAGTTGTTTCGCCTCCTGGGTCTGGGCCAATCATATATCCAAGACAAATAATTCCCATAACACCCCCTTTATCTGCCATAGCCTTAATTTGTTCATCTGTTTTAGCACGTGGATGATCTTTATATAAAGCATCGCACATTGTGTGATTAAAACTTGCGCCTGATTTACTAAACTTTATACCATCGTTGGTTGTTTCACGACCACAATGCGATAAATCTATAATAATACCTAATTCATTCATTCGTTCTAGTGCTTCGATACCAAAGTCTGAAAGTCCAGAGTTTGTTCTTTCTGTGCATCCATCACCTAAAAGATTTCTTTGGTTGTAAGTTGGCTGAATCCAACGAGTACCAGCATTATATAAGGTTTCAATATTATCTATAGATTTTTCAATCATTGTAGCATTTTGAAAACCCAATAAAACAGCTGTTTTATTTTCTTTTTTAGCTTTTACAAAATCATCTGCACTTGTTGCGTAAATAAAGGTTTCTGGGTTGTCGTCAATTTTATCTCTCCATTCTGCCAAAGAAGCCATTGCTACTTTTAAGTTTGAAGAGTTTAAAGAAGCGTTAAAACCTGTATAACCAGATTCTTTTAAGGCTTTATAGGAATCTTCATTCCAACCTCTAGGTATTGATAAACCATCTATTACTATAGCTTTTTTATATAATTCCTCTATATTTTTTTTTAATACTTTTTCTTCGTGTGAATTAAAATTATTAAGCTCATTAGATGGAATTGATTCTAATATAGATGTTATTGACTGAGCCAATTGTCCTGGAAATAATACTCCCATAGATAACATTTTGGCAATATTTCTTCTTGTATTTTTCATTGTTAAAATATTATATGAATTATGCCGATACTAACATTGGTATTGCATTTAATACATTGATAAAACACTTACGAGTTTTATCAATGTATTAGCAACAAAAATTAAGCTATGAATCT
The DNA here is from genome assembly GCA_947504045.1 of uncultured Maribacter sp. GTDB lineage: Bacteria > Bacteroidota > Bacteroidia > Flavobacteriales > Flavobacteriaceae > Maribacter_B. The sequence continues at coordinate 969,727 of CANNFY010000001.1, read as the reverse complement.
AGTATCCTGAATTTTGTTCAAGGTTTGGATTTACATCCGTTTCATCTTGTGGTATTGGCATGATTACTGTATCTGCTCCGTAAGCAATAAAACAAGTCTGTGCTGTACAGTTGGTTCTAACAATATCCATCTGGTTACGCATTAAATCCCATAATCGTTGTCCTTCAAATGCCAATTCTAATCTTCTTTCTAAAAATATAGCATCTTTAAGGGCGTCTCCAATTTCCGAATTATCAGGTTCATCTGCTATTGCACGTTGGCGTACCATATCTAAATCGTCTTGTGCACCAGCAATATCAGTACCTATTTCTGCCCTAGCCTCGGCACGTATTAAGTACATTTCTGCAAGTCTTACAACTTTTACATTATCAAACCCATTAATGTCTGGATATTTAATCATTCTATTTGGAGCAAATTCTCCTGTCAATAAAGGGTCAATTTCAAAAGTGCTTAAACGTACATCATTAGAAGGATAAAGGTCAACAACATCATTAGAAGGAAGGTAATCTCCAAAACCTGCTTGTAGATAAAGACCCGCAATACCATTACCGCCTACATTATCTGTTTCGGTCATTGATATTTCAAAAATTGACTCCGTACTATTGTCTGTAGTCCATAAGTCATAATAGTTGTCATTAGAAATTAAGCTATAATCACCTGAATCTATAACACTGCTAGCCATAGCTTCTGCATTGCTCCAATCTTCTTGAAATAAATACACTTTCGCCAATAATGCTCTTGTTGCATTTGGAGACAAGGTATTTGAATTACCACTTCTAGAACTATTGCTCATTAAAGAGATCCCAGTTGTCATATCAGAAATAATTTGTTCGTACACTTCTGCTACGGTACTTCTAGAAGGCTCGTTATCCAAATCAAAATTTAAAACAATTGGCACACCTAAATGGCTAGCATCTGCCGTATAATTATATTGTTGGGCAAACATACGTACCAAATCAAAATATATTAAACCTCTTAATGCATAAGCCTCACCAACAATGTGATTTTGTTCATCTAAAATAGCATCTGCTAAAATTGTTTCAGAATTGATAATAGCATTTGCTGCATTAATACCTTCGTAAGCACTACCCCATAAATTCAATGCATCAGTGTCTGATACTCTTTGAATATGCTCGGCATAATCTACAAGTCTATTGGCCTGACTATTTTGTTTAACATCATCCGCCAACACATCAGGAATCATAATCATATAACGCCCATAATATTCTGCGCCAGAAAGTTTATTATATATACCTGTGATAGAAGATTTATAACCATCAAGGTCTAACAAGGCTTCTGTATCCGAAACAGATTGTTGCGGAGTTAGTTCTAAAAAAGAGTCTGAACAAGAGAATACGAGTCCAGCCAATATCGTTACTATAAATATTTTATATGTTTTCATGTGTCTTATCATTTAAAGTTGAATATCTAAACCAATGGATACAGTCTTTACTGCTGGTGTTTGCCCTGTGTAACTACCATTAATTCCCTGCTCTGGATCAATATATAGAATATCTTCTTTTACGAAAGTCAGAATATTAGTTCCTCTCACATAAAATCGCATAGAATTCAGACCTAATAGCGATGTAATATTTTCAGTAAAATTATATGCAACCGTTAAATCTCTTAAACGAATATAACTTCCATCATACAACCATCTAGTTTGGTTTGCTTCATTACTACCATTACGACCACCCCAAACAAACTGTGGTACTAAGGCATCTGTTGAACCAGGTTGCCATCTATTATCGTAAATAAAATCTGCCGTACTTCTTGGTGTAAGCCTTCCATCTCCTAATGAACCTCTTGCCCTAGAATCGAAAATATAATTACCATAAGAGTAGATAAAATTGGCACTTAAACTAAACTCTTTATAAGAAAACATGGTATTGAAACCTCCAAAAAATTCAGGAGTAGCCGATTTGTCATCTAAAAAGCGTTCTGCCTCACTAATGTCATTAGTTATAGTAGTTTTTGTTTCATCTGTATACCATTGTGGGTCACCATTTTCTTGGTTTACACCTGCCCAACTATATAAATAGAACGATTGAAAATCTTCCCCTTCTTGTCTTCTATACGCACCATCTGTAAAATCATCTGTAAGGTCCGTAATTTCATTCTTTAAAAAGGTGGTATTAAAACCAACGTTCCAATTAAAATTATCATTACTAATGATATCTGCATTCATTGAAATTTCAAAACCTGAGTTTTTCATTTCACCAAAGTTTTGGGTTAATGATGAGAATCCTGAAGTTAAAGTAATAGGAACATTTAAAATAAGGTCTGAAGAAGTACGTTCAAAATATTCTACTGTACCACTTATTTTAGAAAATAACCCAAAATCTACACCAACATTAAAATTCTGTTGGCTCTCCCAAGTAAGATCAGGATTAGAAATTTGGCTAGGACTACCACCTGGGCTACCATCATAATCTTGACCATATACATAAAGTCCTTGCGATGGAAAATCTCCAATAGCAGCATTACCTGTAACACCCCAAGAACTTCTTACTTTTAATAAATTAAGAAAAGAAACATCCTCTAAAAAAGCTTCGTTACTAGCAACCCAACTACCGCCAAAAGAATAAAAAGTACCCCATCTATTTTCTGCTCCAAATCTAGACGAGCCATCTCTTCTTAAACTTGCTGAAAGAAAATATTTTCCGTCGTAGTTATAATTTGCTCTAGAAAAAGCAGAAACAAAAGTGTATTCAGATTTTGAACCACTAATGGAAAATTCTGCCGAAGCACTATTTAAAGTTCTTAAACTTTGGTTAGGAAATTGTGTTCCTGAGGCACTAAAAGATTCACTATTAGTTTCTTGAGCTTCAAAACCTGCTAAAACATTAAAATTATGATTATCTCCTAAGCTAAAATTATAATCTGCGGTTTGGGTACCTACGAAAGTCTTAAGTGATGTATTTGCCTCATAACCTATTCCTCCTGAGTTTCTTCCTCCACCATATCTAGGATTTTGATATTGAGATTCGTTTAATGTTAAAAGGTCAAAATTAAGTTGCGAACGTAAAGTTAAATTCTTTAATGGTTTAATAGAAACCGCAAAATTGTCTATTACTCTAAACTGCTTATTTTCCCATAAATCATCTCCACTTAAAGAACCAACAGGGTTAGCTCCTCCTAAAGGAAAATAATTTGCATGCTCTCCATTAAATCTACCTTCCTCATCATAGATTGGAATTAATGGTGACAACTCTAACGAGTTTTTAAACGGGTTATTAAAAGAACCTCCATCAAAGAAAGTATTGGTTGTACTGTTTGAAACTGATATATTATTTGAAATAGTTAAATAATCGGTTGCCTTAAATTCTATATTACTACGAGCACTCAATCTATTAAAGCCAGATCCAATAATATAGTTTTCTTGATCATAGTAAGCTCCTGAGAAAAAATATTTTAACTTATCTGTACCACCACTAGCACTAAGATCATAACTTTGAGTTATTCCTGTTCTTGTTATGGCATCTAACCAATTGGTATCTGTAGGTTCACCAGTAGAAGGATCAATTAATTGTTGAAAAGTAGCATCAAATCTTGCTTGAGCTTGTTCAGGTGTATCTCCCAAATTTATATAACCTTCAAGAAAAAGTTCTGTATACTCTGCTGCATTTAATGGTTTTAAAATATTATTGTATGCTTGTGAGTTAAACCCGGTTAGTGATTTTAAGGTTATTTTAGCCTTACCAGAACTTCCAGATTTTGTGGTAATTAAAATAACACCATTAGCACCTCTAGATCCATATATTGCCGTGGAAGCAGCATCTTTTAAAACTGAAATAGAAGCAATATCATTTGGGTTAATTGATGCCATAACATTAGTACTACTACCTCCGTTATCTATAGTACCAATACTACCATTCTGAACCGGAATACCATCTATAACATATAGTGGTTCACTTGAAGCTGATATAGAACCTATACCTCTTATTCTAACTTGTGTATTTCCTCCTGGAGCACCATCTACTGCACTTGCTTGTAAACCTGCAGTACTACCTCTTAGTGTCTGCTCAAAAGTGGATACCGGCACCTGTTCTAGCTCTTCACTTTTAACAACGCTCACGGAACCCGTTATAGATTCTTTAGTAGATGTACCGTAAGCTACCACTACTACTTCATCTAAAGCAGCTGCATCTTCTTGTAGAATAATGTTTATTGTATTTTGATTTGCTACAGTTACTTTTTTTGTTTGCATGCCTAAATAAGAAAAAACTAAAACATTTTCCGAAGAGGCCTCAATTGTATATTTTCCATCAAAATCGGTTTGTGTACCTATTATTGATCCCTCAATTAATATGTTTACACCAGGAAGAGGAGCGTTATTGGAATCTGTAACTACTCCAGAAACCGTATTTTGATCAACATCCTTAGTTTTTACTTCCTCCTTAGCAGACTTTAAATATAGTCTCTTTACTACAACTTGTTTTCCTTTTATAGTATATGCTAAGTCTGAATTTGAGAACGCTTTATCAAGTACTATAGCTAATGAAGTATTTTTTAAGTTTAAATGAACTTTTTCATTACTTTTTAATATATCATCATCTTTATAGAAGAATATATACTCACTATTGTCTTGAATTTCTTTAAATAATTCTACATAGCTTACCCCATCAACAGTTATGTTGAGTAGGTCTTGAGAATAGGTGCTATTTGCATAAACTGAAGCTATACCTATGGTTATGAACAATATAAAAATTCTCATAATAGTTAATAAACCACCTATTGCACCTTTTTTTTGACACAACAGAATGCGATTGACTGTTTTATTCATAATTTTGTTTTTGGTTAGTTAATGTTACCTTACATGGGTAATATTGATTTTAATTGCCAGGGGATACTCCAATATCTTCTGGCTTTTTTTGAAAAAATTTTCACTTCATATACTTTCCTGTTTTTAAGTGTTAATAATAATTTTAATTAGTTTTTTACGATTTCATAGTTAAAATTTGTAGTTTCTTTTATTGTAGATAATACATTTTCAACATCATTTTTTAAATCTAAATATCCCGAAAAGGTTTCTTTTTCTAAATCGATATCCGTTATGTTTATTTTTACATTATAATAGCGTGATAACTTGGACATTATATATTTAAGATTATTATTTCTAAAAATTAAGACGCCATCTCTCCAAGAAAAATAGTTATAGACGTCTACTTTCTTCATTTTCATTGTATTTCCTTCTTTACTATAAGCTGCCATATTTCCTGGAGACAATTTTATTGTTTTATTAGAAGAATCTTTAGTATAATCTATTCTAACACTACCACTTTTTAATACTGTATTTACCATATTATCCTCTTTATAATTAGAGACATTAAATACGGTACCCAAAACACTTATCTCTTGGTCTTTAGAAATAACTTTAAATGGATGACTACTATCATGTGTAACATCAAAAATGGCTTCACCTTCTAGGTAAACTTCTCTTTTTTCTCCATTAAATACAGAAGGGTATACTAGTTTAGAACCAGAATTAAGCCAAACCATACTACCATCTGATAGCTTAATTTTAGATCTTCGCCCATAAGGAACCAATAAAGTATTATAAACTACTTTTTTATTTTTAATTGTTTTTTGGTTTATAGCTTTCTTAGATCCTATATTAACTTTTTCTCCTGTTTTGGAGTAGTTAATAGATACAGACTTTTCATCTATCTGAACATTATCCGTTTCATTTAAAATAAGAACAACATTTTCTAGTGTCTTTACATCTTCACCTGTAGCAGAATTAACATAGTCTGTTATAGACACTTCTTTAGGTTGCATAAAATAGATGCTGGCTGCTACAACAAGTATAGTAATAGATGCCGCGGCACCATAGCTATAACGAATTAGCTTTCTAGCTTTTATGGAACGCACAGATTTAGAAATCCTTTTTTTAAGGTTTTCTTTTTCTAAATCTGTAAGAGAATCAATGTTTTTGTTATCCATTTTTATTTTTGAACTTATTTAAATTTACAATTTCAACAAAATACCTTCTTTACTGTTATTTTAATGTAAAAGGAGGATGTTATTATTTTATAGACAAGAAAAATTATTTTTTTTAAAATTTATACTAATTTTATTTAAAATGAACGCCCTATAGCCTCTATTCTAGATGCAATTATTTGGCTATCTGTAATTTGATAACCGTCTGAGTTTGTCCCTCCCATTAAGCATTCATTTGCGCATTCATTATGGCTTAATGTTAATACATGCCCAATTTCATGGGCAATTGTTCTTGCTAAAGATCCTCGTGTAAATGAACTATGACTTTCTGTTAATAAGGTTTTCTCAGGAATACCACCTCCATTATGTTTATTGGTCCATGTTCCAACTACACTATGGTTATTAAAACTTTTCATTGCATTTCCTTGAGATGTATTTCCTATAAAAGGAAATAGATAAATATGAAATAAATTATTTCTTAAATTCTCTTCGGCACTTCTATGCTGTGGTTGCATTAGTGAGTATAAATGTGGTAAACGCTCTGGGTCTGAGTTTCCGTTTGAATCTCTTTTAGCATTTACAATATAATTTAAGGATTCTTGGTAATTTTCCCCTTTAACAACATTCTCCTCAAGAATAGATTCTATACTCCAAACTATACCTGCTTGTTCCCAAATATCATTTAATTCTGGTACAATAGTTTTTTCAACATCGTCCGTTGTTACCCAATTTTCTAAAGGAAAACCTGTAGGGTGTACCATGGTAATATCTTTCATGATATGTACCCTTAAGTTAAGTGTAATTATAGATAAAGCGTTTTCATTAGAATCCTCTTCAGAATAACTTATGGACTCTTGTTTTTTAGGCTCCTCAATAGCCTCTTCAGTAGAACACCCTAAAATAAATAGAGCTATAATTACAATCCATACAAAATTACTTTTTATACTATTTACCATTTTATAAAAAATATGGGTTTTGTATACTAAAGGCTTGTTATTAGTTTTTATAGACAAGAAAAATTATTTTTTCTTATTTAAATTTTGTAGTGATAAAAAACTATAGTAAATAATATATCTAAAGCAAGATATATTCGAACTTAAAAAAGAAACAATATCTTTTTTAAGTTATTTTGAAATTGAATACCTATAAGTTTTAGAAAAATTAAGAAGCTAATCTGTAAACTCTTGTTTTGCTATTTTTAAATGAAGATAATTTTTATTAATGTAAAAATAACCGTGAGAGAATGCTCTCTAAGACTTTTAATACCCCTGTAGACTATTGTTCTAGCAGTTTGAACTGATACATCCATTATTTGTGCAATTTCTTCATAAGGTATGTCTTTTGTAAATCGCATTAAAATACATTCTTTCTGCCTTTTTGTTAGGCTTTCCATGGCTTTTGCCAATCTTGTATTCTTTTCAGTAGTCCGTTCTAAATCTATAATTGCTTCCTCACTTGAAATACTACTTACTCTTTGTTCTGCTTTTGAAAAACCATTGTAGTCTGTTTGCAACGGAATAATTTTCCAAGATTTTTTTCTATGAATTCTTCGTTTTAAACATTTATATAAGTAGAATCTAACATTGTCTGTATTAGACAAACTATTACGATACTTATAAATATCTACAAAAACATCATGAATACAGTCCATAACGTACCCCTTATCATGTTTTTGATGCATACCGTAAACAAAAAGGTCGTCAATATAAAAATCATAAATTTCACCTAAAGCTTCTCTGTTGCCACTTTTAAGTTTTTCCCATGTAATTACCTTTGACTTTTCTTTATTTGGTGGTATGTAGTCTCTAGCAGTCACGAACAGTGTTGTAATAAATTATAGTTTCATTTATACTCTGCAATGTATAATAAATTAAATTATTTTAGCAGTTTTACTCAGTTAATTAAATATATGTTAATTTTTGTATGTTTTTATTGTGTTTTTAATAAAAAACATTTCCTGTAAATAGCGTTTTTATAATTGCTATGATAAATTAAAGAGCAGTACATATAACATTAAGCCTCTTACAATAAGAGGTTTTTTGCATTATTTTTTAACACTTTAGTTCAGAATTATACCTTATTATTTGTTAAACAAACACACTATTTAACAAAACCAACCTCTTAAACCTTAAAAAATAAAATAGCACAGTTTATTATTCTAAATTTACAGGAAAAAAAACCACTTTAGTGGGCATAATTAAGTTTTGAAAACCCTAATTAATTTTAAAAGCATAAATAACCTAGCTATTCCGGCAACAATTGCTGGTATTGCAGAGCCACTATTATCTATTACAGATACTGCTATTGTTGGTAACATTCCTGTAAATGGCCTAGAATCTTTAGCAGCAGCAGGTATTGTTGGCTCTTTTTTATCTATGCTAATATGGGTTTTAGGACAAACACGTAGTGCTATTTCTGCAATACTATCGCAATACCTAGGGGCAGGAAAATTAGAAGAAGTAAAATCTTTACCAGCACAAGCTATTTTTTTAAACCTTATTCTTAGTGGTATAATATTAATATCAACAGTATTTTTAATAGAAGACATTTTTATAGCTTTAAAAGCTTCTGGTAAAATTCTAGAATACTGTATTAGTTATTATTCTATTAGAGTTTGGGGGTTTCCCCTTACTCTATTTGTATTTGCGGTTATGGGTATTTTTAGAGGCTTACAAAATACGGTTTGGCCAATGGTTATTGCAATTGTTGGTGCTATTGTAAATGTTATTTTAGACTTTGCTTTTGTGTATGGAATAGATGGAGTAATTTCTCCTATGTATTTAGAAGGTGCTGCATGGGCTAGTTTAATTGCACAAGCTATTATGGCTGTGCTAGCTTTTGTACTTCTAATAACAAAGACAGATGTTAGCTTAAAACTAAAACTGCCAATACATTCCGAATTAAGCAGATTAGTTATCATGAGTCTAAACCTTTTTGTTAGAGCACTAGCTCTTAATACCGCTTTAATTTTAGCTGTTAGAGAAGCTACCGTTTTAGGAGATGAATATATTGGAGCACATACAATTGCTATTAATTTATGGCTTTTTGCTGCTTTTTTTATTGATGGTTTTGGTGCAGCAGGCAATATTTTAGGTGGTAAATTATTAGGTGCTAAAGACTATAAAAACTTATGGATATTAGCTAAAAAGATAGTTTTTTATGGCCTTATTGTAAGTGCTGTATTAATGCTTCTTAGTATTCTTTTCTATAAACCAATTGGATTGCTTTTTTCTAAAGAAACCCCAATTTTACATGCTTTTTATGCCATATTTTATATCTTAATACTTGGTCTGCCTTTTAATACCGTAGCTTTTGTTTTAGACGGACTTTTTAAAGGTTTAGGGGAAATGAAATATTTACGAAATGTATTACTTTCTGCAACTTTTTTAGGCTTTATTCCTTTTCTATTTTTAAGTAAATTTGCAGGTTGGGGCCTTATTGGTATTTGGATTGCCTTTACCGTTTGGATGTTAGTTAGAGGCGGTGCATTAGTATGGAAGTTTAATCAAAAGTTTCGTCCGTTAGTGCAAAAGCATTAATTTTAAATAAAAAACATGTCTACATCACATACAAGCGGTAGCCTTTATACCTCTATAACTAATAAAATAGCTACCATAGAATTTGGCCACCCTGCAAGTAATTCTTTTACTTCAGAATTATTAGGGCGATTAACAAAAACCCTTGAAGAACTATCTAAGAATGATGATGTTAGTATTATTCTTTTAAAATCTGAAGGTGAAAGAGCTTTTTGTGCTGGAGCATCATTTACAGAACTTACTGCAGTTACTAACTTAGAAGAAGGTAAAATTTTCTTTAGTGGTTTTGCCAATGTTATAAACGCTATGCGTACTTGCAACAAAATTATTGTTGGGCGTGTGCATGGAAAAACCGTTGGTGGTGGTGTTGGTATAGCTGCTGCATGTGATTATGTTTTTGCTACAGAGGCTGCCTCTATAAAACTATCCGAACTTTCTATTGGTATTGCACCATTTGTTATTGCGCCTGCAGTAGCGCGTAAAATTGGAAATCCAGCATTAGGAGAACTTTCTTTAGCACCTACAGAATGGAAAAATGCCTACTGGGCTAAAGAAAAAGGGCTTTATGCAAGGGTTTTTGAAAGTAAAGATGAAATGGATAAGGAAATTGATTTTTACACCAACCAAATCTCTAACTACAACCCTAAAGCATTACAAGAGTGGAAAAAAGTACTTTGGGAAGGAACAGAAAATTGGAACACTTTACTACAAGAACGCGCCATTAAAACTGGGGAACTTGCATTATCAGACTTTACTAAAAAAGCATTATCAAAATTTATAAAATAATTTTTTTTCAAAAACGTTTTATACTTCTAAATACAATCAGATGGAAATTTTAAACTTATTAAACGGAAATCTTGTTTTTCCAATACTTGCTTTATTTGTACTTGTTATCTATTTTGTAAATAGAGTACGTGCTAGAAAAAAATACAAAAGGTAAAAGTTCATCATAGTACTCCAAATTACTTATTTAAAGGTCTTCTTATAGGAATAGGAATAAACCTTACCTTTGCACTACAATAGTACCCAATAAAATGAGTAACATAAGAATTACAAAAAAATTCAATTTTGAAACCGGTCATGCCCTTTATGGTTATGATGGTAAATGTAAAAATGTTCATGGCCATAGTTATAAACTTTCTGTAACAGTAATAGGCAAACCAATTACTGATACTAACAGTGTAAAATTGGGCATGGTAATAGATTTTGGAGATTTAAAAAAGATTGTAAAAGAAGAGGTTGTTGATAAATTTGATCATGCTACTGTTTTTAATAAAAATACACCACATTTAGAGTTAGCCAATGAGCTTATAAATAGAGGGCATGATGTAATACTTGCAGATTACCAACCTTCAAGTGAAAATATGGTGATAGATTTTGCTGCTAAAATAAAAGCTAGGCTACCAAAAGAAATACAACTACATTCTTTAAAATTACAAGAAACTGATACCGCTTATGCAGAGTGGCATGCCTCTGACAATTAGTTTTTAATGAAAAACATTGCTGTTCCAAAAGGTAAAAAAGTATACTTCGCAAGTGACAACCACTTGGGGGCACCTACCATGGAACAAAGTATGCCTCGAGAAAAGAAATTTGTTTCTTGGTTAGATGAAATTAAAGAAGATGCCGCGGCTATTTTCCTTTTAGGAGATATGTTTGATTTTTGGATGGAATACAAAACCGTTATTCCTAAAGGGTTTACTAGAACTCTAGGAAAACTTGCCGAATTGAGTGATGCAGGAATTCCGATATTTTACTTTGTAGGTAACCACGATCTTTGGATGAATGGTTATTTTGAAAATGAACTAAACATACCTGTTTACCACACTACCCAACAATTTAAACTAAACGAAACTTCTTTTTTTATAGGACATGGTGATGGTTTGGGTCCTGGAGACAAAGGTTTTAAAAGAATGAAAAAGGTTTTTACCAACCCTTTTGCCAAATGGTTGTTTAGATGGCTACACCCTGATATTGGAGTGCGCCTAGCACAATACTTATCCGTAAAAAATAAGCTTATTTCTGGAGATGACGATGTAAAGTTTTTAGGAGAAGAAAACGAATGGCTAGTACAATATGCCAAACGAAAATTAGAAACTAAGCATTATGACTATTTTGTTTTTGGACATAGGCACCTGCCTTTAGAAATAGACCTTAACGGAAAATCTAGTTATATAAATCTTGGCGATTGGATTTCTTATTACACTTATGGTGTGTTTGATGGTACTACCCTAAAATTAGAAAAATTACCAACGCAATAGTTTATTCGGTATCCTCATGGGCATCAATATCCTTTTGTAAATCTAACTTTCTAAATGAAGGTAATGAGAAAGCTGTAATACCTACGGTTAACAAGGTCATAGTACCACCAAAAACAACCGCTGTTACTGCACCCATCCATTTAGCTGTTAATCCACTTTCAAAAGCTCCCAACTCATTAGAAGAACCTACAAATATCGAATTTACAGATGCTACTCTACCACGCATATGATCTGGAGTTTTTAATTGTAAAATAGTTTGTCTTATAATCATAGAAACACCATCTACAGCGCCACTCATAAATAAAGCAAATACAGATAACCAAAAGTATGTAGATAATCCAAATACTATTATACAAAGTCCAAAACCAAAAATAGCATACAAAAGTTTTTTTCCCGCATTTTTATGTAGTGGAAAACGAGTAGAACCTAACATGGTTAAAAATGCACCTACAGCTGGCGCTGCTCTAAGAATACCAAAACCTTCTGCCCCTACATGTAAAATATCTTGTGCAAAAATAGGAAGTAGTGCTATTGCTCCTCCAAAAAGTACCGCAATCATATCTAAAGTTAATGCTCCTAATACTGCTTTAGTACTAAAAACAAAATTTAACCCTTCTTTTAAACTTTGAAAAACAGGTTCTCCAATTTTAGGGTTTAAAATAGGTTTCTTTTTAATCTGAGAAAGTGCTATTAATGCAAGAATAGAAAAACCAAAAATTACACACATAGACCAGTGTACACCAATCCAACTAATAGAAAATCCTGCAAAAGCAGGTCCTAGAACCGATGCCATTTGCCAAGTAGAACTGCTCCATGTTGCTGCATTTGGATATATTTTTTTGGGCACAATTAAAGCTATTAACGAAAATATAGTTGGACCAATAAAAGAACGTACAATACCACCTAAAAAAACAAGAAAATAAATGGCATAAAGAATAGTTTTTGTGTTATAATCTAATTGCACTTGCGGCATACTTAGCATAAATAAACCAAAACTTATGATTGAAAAACCAAGTATACATTTGACTAATAAACTTCGTTTTTCTTTCTGGTCTACAATATGCCCTGCAAAAAGGGCCATTAATACTGCAGGAATAACCTCCATAAGGCCTATTATACCTAAAGAAAGTGGGTCTTTTGTCATTGTATACACCTGCCATTCTATTACAATAAATTGCATAGACCAGGCAAATACCATAGCAAAACGGACTATTAAAAATATGTTGAATTCTTTAAAACGAAGTGCTGCGTATGGATCCAAAAGTAATTGTTTAGATATACAAAGGTAAAATTATATTTATGCTATAAAATAGTACTACAAAAAGTCTTTAATTACCTGAGCATATTTTATCCAAATAATTTTCTAGATCCAACTGAAAAAGTGTTCCTTCTATTAAATCTTTTATTAAAAGCAGCTCATTTCTATCTAATGCTAAACTTACTTGATTAGCAGGAGTATTTAATAATAATTTTCTACAAGAATCGCATGCAATATTTTCCTGAAACTCTAGATAATTTTTTTCTATGGTGTCTATAATGCTTTCAGAAAAATAGACTAATTCATGTCTTGTAATAAAAAAGCCAGTGTCTTTAAATACTACTTGTACTTTACTATTATCTTTTAATACACTTTTTCGCCACTGAAAAGCCATTCCAAAATCATTAGAATAAAGTGGAATAATATCATCCATAGCATATTATTTTATTAGGTTAATAAATATACATCAGCAAAAATATTAATTTTATTTAGACTAATTAAAAATAATAAATATATTTGTAGAATACTAATCAAAACTAAATATGTGAAGAGTGTAAACTTAGTACTATTAAAGTACTAGTTGTTTTGAAAAACTATTTTATTTTCATTATTGCAATTTGAGCCCTTGTTTGTGGTTATGCAAGGGCTTTTTTATTTTACATCTCTAATCTTCAACTGTAAAGAAGTTTTTCCTTGCCACTCATTTTCATCTATAGAAAATACGGCATTAAAAGTGCCTTGGGAAACCGTATCCAATTTATCGCCTAAATTAAAACCTATGGCATTAATTCGTTCTCTACTAGTTGTAGTTGAAGGTTGATAAACAGCACATTTTAAATGGCTCTCGTCTGCACCTACTCCTTTTGCATAACCAGAATCTTTTAAATTTTCTGCCATAAAAACTGGTGTCATATTTCCTGGTCCAAAAGGCTCAAACTGGTTAATAATACGCATTAACTTAGGAGTTATGTCAGTAAAATTTAGAATAGAATCTACAGTAATTTCTGGAGTTAATAAATGCTTGTCTATAGTATTACATACAACTTCTTCAAACTTTGTTTTAAAAGCCTCGTATTGCGATTCTAGAAGTGTTAATCCTGCGGCGTATTTGTGTCCTCCAAATTGTTCTATAAATTCGGAACTTGCTTCTAAAGCATTATACACATCAAACCCTTTTACGGAACGTGCAGATGCTGCTAATTTATCGCCACTTTTTGTAAATACCAAAGTGGGTCTATAGTAATTTTCTGTTAGGCGAGATGCCACAATACCTATTACTCCTTTATGCCAAGTATTTTTATAAACTACTGTAGTAAATTTATCTTCTTCTTTATTGTCTACTATTTGTTGTAGTGCCTCTTTAGTTATTTTTTTGTCTAAATTTTTTCTATCTAAATTGTAACTTTCTATTTCTTCTGCAAACTTATTTGCCTGCTCTAAGTTTGTTTCTGTTAATAAATTTACAGCATGTTGGCCGTGTTTCATTCTACCTGCTGCATTTATTCTGGGTGCTATTGTAAAAACAACATCGGTAATACTTAATTTTTGCTTTTTTGTTTGTTCTATAATTGCTTTAAACCCTGTTCTTGGATTGTTGTTTATAACTTGCAAGCCATAATATGCTAGCACTCTATTTTCGCCTGTTATAGGAACAATATCTGCTCCTATAGCTGTAGCAACTAAATCTAAATAAGGTACTAAATCTTCTATAGTTTGACCATTTTTTACAGCTAAAGCTTGTATTAATTTAAAGCCAACACCACAACCGCACAACTCATCATAAGGGTAGGTGCAATCTTCTCTTTTGGCATCTAAAACAGCAACTGCATCAGGTAAATTTTTTCCTGGCCTATGGTGGTCACAAATAATAAAATCTATTCCTTTTTCTTTGGCATACGCAACTTTATCTATGGCTTTTACGCCACAATCTAAGGTTATGATTAAAGTAAAATTATTATCCTCGGCAAAATCTATTCCTTGGTAAGAAACGCCATAACCTTCACCATATCTATCTGGAATATATGTGGCTACATTAGGGTAATAACTTAACAAGTAGGAGGACAGTAACGCAACAGATGTTGTACCGTCTACATCATAGTCGCCATACACTAATATATTTTCATTATCGGCTATGGCTTGTTGTATTCTGCTCACCGCAATAGCCATATCCTTCATTAAAA
Source organism: uncultured Maribacter sp. (assembly GCA_947504045.1). Classification (GTDB taxonomy): domain Bacteria; phylum Bacteroidota; class Bacteroidia; order Flavobacteriales; family Flavobacteriaceae; genus Maribacter_B. The sequence continues at coordinate 954,549 of CANNFY010000001.1, read as the reverse complement.
AAGGATCATGTAAATGGGAAAGTTGTGGCCTAAAAAACGTTTTTGCCTCTTCGTATGTTGTTATTCCTCTTTGTAAAAGTAATTGAGCAACAATATCTTCAACATTTAAAACTTGCGCTAATGCTTTAATAGCTTCTTGTTTAGGTTTGGGTTTAATATTCCAGCGCATTCTTTTAATTAAATGATATGTTTTAAGAGTAAACTAAAAATTAGTAGGTTCTATTTATGGTGAAAAATCGTCTTAATTTCCATAGTAGCAAACTGACGAAACATTTCCATTACCCCACAATATTTTTCAATAGAAAGGTCTACTGCTCTTTGTAATTTTTTCTCATGCAAATTTGGACCTGTAAAATGATATTCTACTGTTACAGCATCGTAAAATTTTGGATGTTCATCGGTAAGATTTGCAATAGTATCTATGGTAAACTCTTCAACCTCTAACTTCATTTTTTTTATCATTGCAGCTATATCTAGCCCAGAGCAGCCTGCTAAAGAAGATAACATTAAGGCTTTTGGTCTATAGCCACTACCGTCTCCGCCATTTTCTTTTGCAATATCTATTTTTAAGTTATGTCCGGAAGGGTTATCGCTTTCAAAAGCCATATTACCCAACCACTTTGTTGTTACTTTATTTGTTGTGCTCATTATATTTAATTTTCTGTATTCCTCAAAAATACAATTTATAAGATTTTATTTATTCTTTTCTTTAGCTCTGGCAACACACTGGTATTAAACCAAGGGTTTTTAGTTAACCAAAATCTATTTCTTGGTGATGGGTGTGGCAATGTAAAATATTGTGGTAAATAATTTTCAAAAACACGAACCGTCTCTGTAAGGTTCTTTTCTGCTTTTTTACCTAAGTAATATTTTTGGGCATAAATGCCTATTAATACAACTAATTCTACATTAGGTAGTTTATTAAATAACTGCTCGTGCCATAAGGGTGCGCATTCTGGCCTTGGTGGTAAATCGCCTGTTTTTCCTTTTCCAGGATAACAAAAACCCATAGGAATAATTGCTACTTGTTTTTCGTCATAAAAAACTTCATCTGTTATTCCCATCCATTTTCGTAGCTGCTTACCACTAGCATCGTCCCAAGGAATACCAGAAGCATGTACTTTGGTACCTGGAGCTTGCCCAATAATTGCAATTTTAGCTTTTGCATGTGCTACAACTACAGGTCTTGGGCCTAAAACTAAATGCTCCTTACAAATAGCACACGCTCGGATATTGGAAAGGAGCTTTTCCATTTTATTTTGTTTTTAATGCTTCTCCATCAAAAGAAATTCCATTAAAACCTGTTGCCATAAAGTTTCTAATATTCTGGTGTCCTGTTCCTTCTAAATCTTGCAAAACCTCTACTGTATAATACTTACCAAAACAAGCTAGTGTTTCTTCTTTAGACAATTTTTGTAAACTAGCAAATGCAAATAATTTACATGATCCAGAATTTTCTCCTGCTTTATTATGTAATGTTCCATTGGTAAAAGCAGTTGGTGTAAATTCATAATTTGCTTCAATAACTGCCATTGTATCTGTAAATTCTACTTTACCTTCTGTACTTAATATACTTTTAAATTCTTCAATTTTCATATTCTAAATTTCTTATTTTTTTCCTCCTACAACAATTACTATTTCGCCTTTGGGAGGTTTTTCTGTAAAATGTTTTAAAACTTCTTCAGCGGTTCCTCTTACCGTTTCTTCATACATTTTGGTGAGCTCTCTAGAAACAGAAACTGGCCTTTCGGCATCAAAATATTCTACAAACTGTCCTAAAGTTTTTACTAGTTTATGAGGCGATTCATAAAAAATAATGGTTCTAGTTTCTTCGGCAAGTAACTTTAATCGTGTTTGCCTTCCTTTTTTTACAGGTAAAAATCCTTCAAAAACAAACTTATCATTAGGCAAACCACTATTTACTAATGCTGGAACAAAGGCTGTTGCTCCAGGCAAACAATCTACTTCTATATTTGCAGCTACACAAGCTCTTGTGAGTAAAAAACCTGGGTCTGATATTGCTGGTGTACCTGCATCTGATATTAATGCAATTGTTGTTCCTGCTTGTATTTTTTGCACCAAAATATCTACCATTTTATGCTCATTATGCATATGATGGCTTTGCATTGGCGTGCCAATTTCTAAGTGTTTTAAAAGTTTACCGCTAGTTCTGGTATCTTCTGCAAGAATAAGGTCTGCCTCTTTTAAAACTCGAATGGCACGTAATGTAATATCTTCTAAATTACCAATTGGTGTTGGCACTAAATAGAGTTTTCCCATTATACAAATTTACAACCTTACTTTCTTATCAAAAAAATAGGATGTAATTAAAGCAAAAAAAGCAATTATAGAAAATAACTCTCCACCATCTTTAGCAACTATATGCGCTGTAAAAGCTAATAAAAGATTAAAAAAGAAACCTGCATAAGCCCACTCTTTTATAGGCTTTGAAAAATTACTCCAAATAGCAATTAAACCAAGCAACTTTGCTATTGCTAAAGGGTAAACTAAATAGGTAGGATAATTTAAATTTTGGAAATAACCTGCTACTGCCTCTGGGTTTCTTATATACATTTGAGCAGAATAAAGCATTATTGCAGTTAATATTGCGGTGGCTATATAGAATATAATTTTCATTTTACTTAATTTATATTTTAATAGTCGTAATTATATTCTTAAAACAACAATGCCCTGCATAAGCAAGGCATTGTTTAGGTTTTTTATTTAAAATTTTTACGCAAATTTACGCTCAATTAATTGCATAAAACGGGCTTCTAATTCTTCTTTTCCTTCCCAATTATTATAATCTGGTTTTACCATATTTACAATAAATGCAACAGAGCGTTCTTCAGAGTCTATCGTATTTAATTGAGATAATACCCTATTATAATCTTCTGTACTATTATTAAAAAGATGCTTTACAAATGCTAGCCTATTATTTAAATCTACCTTAATTTCTTTGTTACTTACTCTGTCATTTACAGATTTAGTTTCTTTTACAAGAACTTCATTTTCTTTAGGCATAAAAAGCTCTTTATCATTTTTAGCATAATTAGGTTTTTCTAAAAATTCGGATAAAACTTCATCTACCTTTTTATCATCAGACATTTCTAAAATCATATCTTTTATGGTATCCATACCTGGAATAATAATATCTTCTTTATGAGGATTATTTTCTGGAACATGCTTATTTTCATTTAAAACAGCATTAGCCATTTTTTCAAATTTAGCAGCAATAGGACTTTTAGTAACATTTACTTCAATGTCATCTAAATTATCGTTTATGTACTTTAAAACCGCCAACTTCTCATACACTTCTTTACTTGCATCATAAAGTGCTGTAATTTCTGTAAGATCTTCTGCAGTAATAATTTTTGTTGCCAGTTTTACTAATTCTGCTTTTATTTTTTTTTTCATGACGCAATTTTTAACCTCTCAGAAAAGGTATGTTTTTTTCTTAAATTTATATCATCACTAAAATAAGAACGAAAAAACACCTTATTTTCGTCTAAAATTACAAAATGTTTCTCGAAAATACCGTTAATCATAAAGAACAATTTGGCTGGATAGAAGTTATTGCAGGATCTATGTTCTCTGGTAAAACAGAAGAACTAATTAGAAGATTAAAACGTGCTCAGTTTGCTAAATTAAAAGTTGAAATTTTTAAACCAATGGTAGATACACGTTATGATAAAAGTAAAGTGGTATCTCATGATTCTAATGAAATACATTCTACGCCTGTAGAATCTGCCGCCAAAATTAGAACACTAGCAGAAGATTGTGATGTTATAGGAATAGATGAAGCGCAATTTTTTGATGAAGAAATTGTACAGGTTTGCAATGATCTTGCAAATAAAGGAATTCGTGTTATTGTTGCTGGTTTAGATATGGATTTTAAAGGAAACCCTTTTGGGCCAATGCCCAATTTAATGGCAACTGCAGAGTATGTTACTAAAGTACATGCTATTTGTACAAGGTCTGGAAACTTAGCTAATTATAGTTTTAGAAAAGCAAATAGCGATGACCTTGTTCTTTTAGGTGAAGTAGAAGCTTATGAACCTTTAAGTAGAGGGGCTTTTTACAAAGCGCAATTAAAAGAAAAAATAAAAGAATTTCCAGTACAGTCTCAACAAATTACTCCTTCTAAAAAAGATTCTAATGGGTAAAACTAAAGAAACAGTTTTAGAGATTAGTTTAGATGCTTTAGAGCACAATTATAATTTTATTAAATCTAAAATAAATTCTACCACTAAATTTTTAGCGGTTGCTAAAGCCTTTGCTTATGGTAGCGATGCTTGTAAAATTGCAACAAAACTAGAAAGTTTAGGAGTAAACTATTTTGCAGTAGCATATACAAAAGAAGGTGTTGAACTAAGAAATGCGGGTATTAAAACACCTATACTAGTGTTACACCCACAAGCTATTAATTTTAAAACTATTTTAGAATATACGTTAGAACCTAACTTATATTCTGAAAAAATACTTAATGCATTTTTAAAAATAGCAAAAGCAGAAAATAAACAGAACTATCCTGTTCATATTAAATTTAATACAGGCTTAAATAGGCTAGGTTTTACTATAGATTCTGTTTCTAAAATTATTAAAACTGTAACAGAAGATAACACGCTACACATACAAAGTATATTTTCTCATTTAGCAGCTTCTGAAGATTTAAATGAAAAAGAATTTACTAAAGAACAAATAAAAGAGTTTTGTAAAATTAAAGACGAAATAGAAAAATTACTCCCTTATTCTATACTAACACACATGGCAAACACCTCAGGAATATTAAATTATCCGGAGGCACACTTTTCTATGGTTCGTAGTGGTATAGGGCTATACGGTTACGGAAACAACCCTAATTTTGACAAGTTTTTAAAACCTGTAGCTACTTTAAAAACAATAATTTCTCAAAAGCATATTTTAGAACCCGGAAAAAGTGTAGGATACAATAGAGGGTTTATTACAGACAAAAAAATAATAACCGCAACTTTACCCATTGGCCATGCAGACGGTATTGGTAGACAATATGGACAAGGAAAAACCTATGTAATGGTTAATGGTAAAAAAGCACTTATTGTTGGTAACGTATGTATGGATATGATTATGATTAATGTTACTAATATAGATTGCGAAGAAGGAGACGAAGTAATTATTTTTGGGCCAGAACAATCAGCTGAAGATTTTGCTAAGACTGCAAATAGCATTTCTTACGAGCTTTTAACAAGCATTTCTTCACGAGTAAAAAGACAAATAAAAATTTAATTTAAACTTACACAATAATAAAATGTGACTTTTTTTATTAAATTGCGTCTTATTATATATAACCAATTAAACACTAAATATTATGTTAAAAGAATTTAAAGATTTTATCATGACCGGAAACGTGATTGATTTTGCAGTAGCAGTTATTATGGCAGGTGCCTTAGGAGGAGTTATTAAAGGATTTGTAGATAATATTGCTATGCCATTTGTTGGGTATTTTGCAGGTGGAATGAATTTTGAAGACTTGCATATTGCTATGGATGGTAACGATTATGCTACGTTAGCTGCTGCTAAAGAAGCAGGTGGTGCTGTAATAGCTTACGGTGCTTGGATCAACACTATTATTAACTTATTAATAGTAGGTCTTGTTATGTTTATTATTGTAAAAGCATACAACAAAACAAAAGCTCCAGAGCCAGAAGCTGCACCAGCAGGACCAACTGCAGAAGAATTACTTACTGAAATACGTGATTCTTTAAAAAAGTAATTCAACTACATTACTTTATAAAAAATTTACCCTATCTATTATTTCTAGATAGGGTTTTTTAATGCTTAAAAGCATTTGTTATAAATAAAACATTTTGTTATATTTTATTTATTCTTTGTTTTAATACTTGTACAACTCCAAGTAATAGTTAAATTTGCAGCTTAATCTTAAATTAAAGTAAAAGTGAAAATAGCAGTTGTAGGAGCTACAGGAATGGTAGGAGAGGTAATGCTAAAAGTATTAGCAGAACGTAATTTTCCTATTACAGAATTATTATTAGTTGCCTCAGAACGTTCTGTAGGTAAAAAATTAAGCTATAAAGGCGTTGATCATACCATTATTGGTCTAGCAGATGCAGTAGCAGCTAAGCCAGACATTGCTATTTTTTCTGCAGGTGGAGACACCTCTTTAGAGTGGGCACCAAAATTTGCAGAAGCAGGAACAACCGTTGTAGATAATTCTTCTGCATGGCGTATGGATCCTACTAAGAAATTAGTAGTTCCAGAAATTAATGCAAATGAACTAACTGCAGAAGATAAAATTATTGCTAATCCAAATTGTTCTACAATACAATTAGTAATGGCATTATCTCCATTACACAATAAATATAAAATGAAACGTGTGGTAGTATCTACTTACCAATCTGTTTCTGGAACAGGTGTTAAAGCTGTAAAACAATTAGAAAACGAAATAGCTGGTGTTGAAGGTGAAATGGCGTATCCTTATCCTATTGGTAGAAATGCATTACCACATTGTGATGTGTTTTTAGAAAACGGATATACTAAAGAGGAAATGAAATTAGCCAGAGAGCCTCAAAAAATATTAAATGACAGGTCTTTTTCTATAAGTGCTACCGCAGTACGTATACCTACTGCTGGTGGGCATTCTGAATCTGTAAATGTAGAGTTTGAAAATGATTTTGAACTAAATGAAGTTCGTGGAATTTTAAACAATACTCCTGGGGTAACTGTACAAGATAATCCAGATACTAACACTTATCCAATGCCAATTTATGCGCATGATAAAGATGATGTATTTGTTGGAAGAATACGAAGAGACGAAACACAACCTAATAGTATAAATATGTGGATTGTTGCAGATAACCTTAGAAAAGGTGCTGCTACAAACGCTGTCCAAATTGCAGAATATTTAGTAGACAATAAGTTAGTCTAGCTAGTAGTTGTAAATACAAAAAAACCAATCCTTTATAAAAACCTTTGAACCTTAACGGTATCAAAGGTTTTTTTGTATTAAATTAGGCCTGTTTTATTATATGAACTAATACCCTAACATTAGTACCCTTATACTTTTATTAAACACCTTTTGTATGACGCAAAAAAAAGAGGTTATAAAATATCCTATTACTAAAAAATCTGATGTAAAAGACACCTTTTTTGGAACAACCGTTAAAGACCCATACCGTTGGTTAGAAAATGATAAGAGTACAGAAACAAAAGCTTGGGTAAAAGAACAAAACAAAGTCACATTTAGTTACCTAGACAAAATTCCTTTTAAGCAACAAATAAAAAATAGACTAGAAACACTTTGGAATTATGAAAAATTAACTTCCCCATTTAAACGAGGAAACTTCACCTACTATTATAAAAATAATGGTTTACAAAACCAATATGTACTTTATAGAACAAACTCTAATGGTGTTGAGGAAGTTTTTTTAGACCCAAATACATTTTCTAAAGATGGTTCTACCTCTTTAGCCGGAATAACGTTTACAAAAGATGGCTCTCTGGCTACGTATCTAATTTCAGAAGGTGGTAGCGACTGGAGAAAAGCAATAGTTTTAGATACTAAAACCAAAAAAATAATAGGTGATACTCTGGTAGATATTAAATTTAGTGGTATTTCATGGAAAGGAAATGATGGTTTTTATTACTCTAGTTATGACAAGCCAAAAGGTAGCGAGCTTTCTGCAAAAACAGACCAACACAAAGTATATTACCATAAACTTAATACTCCACAAAATTCGGATGAATTGGTGTACGGAGGCACAGCTGCTGAAAAACACCGGTATATTGGTGCTAATGTAACAGAAGACAATAAATATTTAATAATTTCTGCAGCAACATCTACCAGTGGTAACAAACTATTTATTAAAAATTTAGATATTCCTAACGCACCTTTGGTAACTATTTTAGATCATACAAATACAGATAGTTATGTTATAGAAAATACAGGTTCTACACTTTTTATAGTTACCAATTTAAACGCTCCTAATAAAAAAATTGTTACCGTAAATGCTGCAAACCCAACACCAAATAATTGGGTAGATTTTATTCCTGAAACCAAAAATGTTTTAAACCCCAATACTGGAGGTGGATATTTTTTTGCAGAATATATGGTAGATGCAATATCTAAAGTATACCAATACAGCTATGATGGTAAGCTTATTAGAGAAGTAAAACTTCCGGGTATTGGAAGCACCAATGGCTTTGGAGGAAAGAAAGAAGATAAAGACTTTTACTTCTCCTTTTCTAACTATAAAACACCAGGTTCGTATTTTAAATATAATGTAGAAAGCGGCATTTATAATTTATATTGGACACCTAATATTGATTTTAATTCGGAAGAATACGAATCTAACCAAGTGTTTTATACCTCTAAAGATGGCACTAAAATTCCAATGCTAATTACCTATAAAAAAGGAATAAAATTAAACGGTAAAAACCCAACTATACTTTATGGTTATGGAGGTTTTAATGTTAGTTTAACCCCATCATTTAGTATTACTAATGCAGTTTGGATGGAGCAAGGCGGAATTTATGCCGTTCCTAACCTTCGTGGTGGTGGCGAATATGGTAAAGATTGGCATAATGCGGGCATTAAAATGAAAAAACAAAATGTGTTTGATGATTTTATTGCAGCGGCAGAGTATTTAATAGAAAACAACTATACATCCTCTAATTATTTAGCTTTACGTGGTGGTAGTAACGGAGGACTTTTAGTGGGTGCTACTATAACACAAAGACCATATTTAGCAAAAGTAGCACTACCTGCTGTTGGTGTTTTAGACATGCTACGCTACCATACTTTTACTGCTGGTGCAGGGTGGGCATATGATTATGGTACGGTAGAAGATTCTAAAGAAATGTTCACCTATTTAAAAAAATATTCGCCTGTACATAATGTAAAAGATAATATTACATATCCTGCAACTTTAATAACCACTGGTGATCATGATGATCGTGTGGTTCCTGCGCATAGTTTTAAATTTGCAGCAGAATTACAGGCAAAAAAAATAAAAAATAACCCAATATTAATTAGAATAGAAACCAATGCCGGTCATGGAGCAGGAACTCCTGTAAGTAAAACTATTGCACAATATGCAGATATTTTTGCTTTTACTTTATTTAATATGGGCTTTAATAAATTATCAAATAAAAAATAAATGCTACAAATAAATAACTTAGACTTTTCTTATAAAACCACGTCTATTTTAGAAAACATTTCATTTAAAATTAAAAAAGGAGAACACGTTTCTCTTATTGGAGAAAGCGGTTGTGGAAAAAGCACTCTCTTAAAACTAATTTATGGTATTTATGATTTGAATGATGGTTCTATTTTTTGGAAAGAAAATCAGATTCTAGGGCCTACTTATAATTTAATTCCAGGAGAAGAGTACATTAAATTTTTAGCACAAGATTACGATTTAATGCCGCATACAACCGTATTTGAAAATGTGAGTCAGTATTTATCTTTATTTGAACCCGAAGAGCTTAAAAGACGTACACAAGAGCTTTTAGAAACTATTGAAATGACTTCTTTTGCTCACACAAGAGTAAAATTTTTAAGCGGCGGGCAACAACAAAGGGTTGCTTTAGCAAGAGTATTGGCACAACAGCCAGAACTTTTATTATTAGATGAGCCTTTTAGCCATATTGATAATTATAGGAAAAATAGCCTTAGAAGAAATATATTTAAATACCTAAAAAAAGAAAAAATTACGGTTTTAACGGCTACACATGACCCTAGTGATGTGCTACCTTACGCAGATCAAGTTATTGTATTAAAAAACAAAAAAATAATTGCTCATAATACTCCTGAAATATTATACGAAAATCCGAAAAACCTATACGTTGCATCGCTTTTAGGAGATGCTAACCGTATTCCTGTAAATATTGTAAAAACCTATGCTAGTACAAAAAAACGGATAATTGTATATGCAAATGAGTTTAAAGTATCTGAAAAATCTGGTTTAAAGGTTCAAGTTAAAAAAAATTATTACCAAGGAATAAACTACTTAATAGAAGCGGTTTATGAAAAGCAAAAAATATATTTTTACCATACAAAAGCGTTAGAAAAAGGTAAAAAAGTATACTTAAACATTTCTATAGAAACTATAAACCAAAGACTATCCTAAGCGTATTGTAATGAACAAAACAATAGTAGTTTCTGAATTACAATTTAAAGCCATTAGAAGTAGTGGTGCTGGTGGGCAGCATGTAAATAAAGTTTCTTCTAAAATAGAGTTAAGTTATAATATTAATACCACAAAAGGACTTACATTATTTGAAAAAGATTGTGTTTTAGAAAAACTATCTAATAAAATTAATAAAGAAAATACTCTTATTTTACAATGTGATGAAAGCAGAAGTCAGCATAAAAATAAAGAGTTAGCCATTAAACGATTTTTAAATTTATTAGAAAATGCACTAGTAATTCCTAAAAAAAGAAAGGCTAGTAAACCAAAAAAATCTGCTATAGAAAAACGTTTAAAATCTAAAAAAAGAGCCGCATTAAAAAAAGTAAATAGAAGAAAACCAGATTTGGATTAAAAAGCTTTTTTAATAAATTTCTTCTACTATAATTTCTGTAGTATTAAAAGTTACTTTTTCGCCAACGCTTTTTCCCATTAATAACTTGGCAATAGGTGTAGCTGCAGAAATACAAAAAACAGTAGCCTCTTTACTTTTATATTCACCTGCAGAAATTGCAATAAAATATGAAAATTTATTTGTTTTAATTAAGCTTCCTAAACCAATATACTCTTGTTGCTTTACAATATCTATTTTACCAAGTAGTTGGGCAACTTTTTCTGCTTCTGCAAGTTGTTGTCCTAACTTTTCTCTTTCTAACTGTAACATTGCTCTTCCAGTTTCGTGTTTATCGCCAGCACTACTTTTGGTTTCAGAAGTTAACGCAGTTTGTATTTCTTGTATTTGAGAATGTATTCTGGTAAGACGATTGGTAACAAAATCGTTACAAAAAGTAAAAATATTTTTCTTTAATGTGGTTTTAAGCATAAAGCAAAAGTATACTATTACTCTTCAAAATGATATAAATCGGCTAGCTTAAATACTAGATAATTGATCATTGCTTTTTCATCGGAGTCTTGAAGGTACATTTTATATATAGCCTCTTTATTTTCTGCTTTAAAATAATCTAAATCTCCGGACCTATCTTCACTAAATATATTCCAAGATTTTAAACCAGAAAGCATATTTTTATGCGCTTCATATTTTTTACTTACTAAGGCTACTCTTTTTTTAAGTTCTTTATCTTTTACCTTAGAGGTTTTCTCTTTTAAAGACCAATACTCGTAATCTTCTTGTAACCTTGCATCTGCATTTTGGGCTTCAGAAATTATCTTAAAATATGCTCTAGAAACTAAAGAACCGTATTTCTGCTTAAACCAGGTGCTTTGTATGCTTTTTAAAGACTCTGTTGTGTTTACAACCAAATCTTCATCAGAACTTACGTATAAATTATTAGGACTTGCATTAGTTTTTTGAGATACTAATGCCTCTTTCCAAGCTTCCGTTTTTATTAGCTCTTTCCAAACCTTAGCATATTCTTTTTTGTAACTAGATTTAGAAGAGGAGCATGCTTGCAAAAGTACTATAGCAAAAACTACTACACTAATTCTTAAAAATTTTACTATTAATGTCATTACTATTAAATTATACTAGCACGTATAATAATAGGTAAAGTTCTTTGTGGTATAAACAAAATATGTTTTGGGGTTTTCAATATAGATAAATAATTTAAAAAAATTATCTTTTTAAAATAAAAACTATGATTTTATATATAACTGTGCTAATTTTTCCCCTATAGTAGCTCCTATTGCAATACCCATGCCTCCTAGTCTAACACCACAAAAAACTCGCGAAGAAAGTGGTTTAAGTATTGGTTTTTTAGACAAACCAACCCCCATTATTCCGCTCCATTTTCGTTCAATTTTAAACTCTTTATTTGGAAGTATTATTTCTTTTAAAAGGTTCTCTAATTTTTGCTGTACAATAGCTGTTGTTCCAAACTCTATAGTTTCTTCTTTTTTAAAATCTAAGTTTCTTCCTCCTCCTAAAAGAATTCTATTTTCTATATTCCTAAAATAATAGTAGCCTTCTTCTAAATGAAAAGTACCTTTAATTGGTAAATTTTTTATTGGTTTAGTTACTAATACCTGTGCTCTAGCAGGTTTAATATTTTCAGATATAAGTGTAGCTGCAAAACCATTGGTTGCAATAAAAAGCTGCTTAGTTTTAAATTCGAACTTATTACATTTTATATTTACATGTTCTGGCGTTTCGGTATAATTTTCAACCTGTATACCATTTAAAATAGATATATTATTCAGAAATGCTTTTTGAAGCAAAGACTGCATCATGCTTCCAGTATTTATTTGCCCTTCAAATTTTTGAGTAATATATTTTTCTTGTATACCAGAAAAATTAAAAATATTGGTATTTAAAATAAATGGATTTTCGTTAAAAACTGGGAATAGTAATTTATTAACATCGTCTATTTTTGATAACGAATTTTGGTATAATTCTTTATTATCTTTCATAAACAACTCATGCCCGCCCATTTGCTGGTAACCAATTTTAGCATCCCCTAATTTTTTTCTTAAACAAGATATGCCACTATACCTTTGTTTAACCAATGTAACCACTTCTTCTGGAGTATGTGTTTTTAAATCGGTTAGTATTTCAGAAATGCTTCCAAAACATGCAAAGCCTGCATTTTTAGAACTTGCCCCCTGTGGTAAGGTTCCTTTTTCTAAAATTAAAATACGAGCTTCTGGATATTTTTCTCTAAGTTTTAAAGCGCAATTTATACCTACAATTCCACTACCAACAATAGTAAAGTCTATATTTGATAACCATGTTTTATATTCCCAATAACTAAGATTCATAACACTAAAATAAGTACAATTGCTTAAATACTAATTAGAAATAAGAAGCTATCTTTTTATTGTGCAATCAACTAGTTAGTCTGTTTTAAGTTTTAAAACTCTACCGCTTATTAAATTAAACATCGTTTAACAGCTAGTTTTACCGCTAATAAAAGTTTTAGAGAATATAAAAGAATTGAATTCTAGAAAATTAAACTTTGTAGTTTGTTATTTACTCTGATTTTAGTCCAAAAAACAATTGAGAAAGTAAGTTAATCTTATCTAATTTACCTTTAATACTACCTTCTAATACTATTTTTTTACTGGTAGATTGTTGCGCAGATATTTGCAAACTATTTAGTAAATTATAATAACTATTTGCTTGTGGTATTTGTATAGTTTCTTTTGCTCTATTAAAATCTATAAACAGATTTAAAAAATTAGAACTAGTAACTTGCTCTGTACTTTCTTTTAATTTTTGGGTTTTAAAAATTGTTGCTGTAGCATCTTCTTCCACATAAAACTGATATAAAGGAATACTCTTAAAAATATCATTTTCAGTCAACAATTGTTGTTCTTTTAAATAGCTTTTTAAAGGTTGTTTTTCTCTTCCTAAATTTAAAATAATAGAAGGCACTTCTTTTTCTTGTAGCGTTTTTTGTTCAATTTTATTAAAATTGTCGTCGTAGCCATACGTTACAATAGTATCTGTTTGCATAGTTGTTCCATTAACAGCTGCATAAAAAAATCCATTGGTTAATTCTGCAATGTCTGGTACGTTTATATTTACTTTTTTTAAAAACATAGTATTCTTCCAAGCGGCTATAAATTGGTCTCTATTTTTATTCCGACTAAAATTACCGTCCCAATAAAATTCTACTGCTGTATTCGGAAATCTATCATAAGAAACTTTCTTAGGATATGCATCTTCTTCGTTTGTTTCTAGGCTTCCTTCTAAAACGGCTTCGCCATCTTTAAACTGAAGTTTTGTTTCCCCTTTGTTGGTAATATGCGTTACATGACTTTTACTTTTAGAAAGCGCGGTAATCCATTTATTATTTTTAGAAGTAATTACTTTATCTTCATTTAAAACTTCTAAAAAAACACTTTTGCTCTTTAGGTAAGAATTACCCACTCCAAAAGAAATTACTAATTTTTTGGTGTTCCAGGCGCAAACCCAATGTTGTTTTTTATTCTCTAACCAATGTATATTTTGTGTGGTATCTTTCTTAAGAATTAAATTTTTAGAATACTCTTTAAGTTGATTTTTAAAAGCATTAGTGTTAGAAATATTAAAAATTGAAAAATATATATTTTCTACTTTAGGAACCGTAAATAATACGGCATTGTAAGGCATAAAATCCACTCCTTTTTTATCTACAGTATCTTTCTTTTTATTTTTTTGTTTGAATGATATATTGTTGTAGTAATATTTAGGCGAGGTTAATGCATCTAAAACCAGTGTTTCTTTAATGTCTTGTATACCTATTTTAATAACACTATCAGCATCTTTATGAATAACACCCAATAAAGAGGCTGTATTACAATACCAAGTATAACTCCAATAACCAATTAATGAAGTTATACTTAGCAATACCATTATTTTTAGTGCTTTTTTCATGGTTATTAATCCATCATAGCATCTATAATATTGATAAAGTAAACAAAGCTATTTTTATGCCCTTCGGATGGAATTTCCCAGATAAGTTCTCCTTTCATAGAGTTTCCTTTTATCTTCTGAAAATTAAACTTTATATCTTCTGTATTAGAGGTTAAGAAATCTACTTTATTACGTAATTCTCTAGGAAAAGATTCTGCAGGAATCTCGGCTATAATCTTCTTTCCATTTACAAAAACACTTGAAGCATTTTTAGTAATGTTCTTTTTATGCGCACCAGAAAGTTTAGAAACAAATCTTCCACTTTGTATTGCATTCAAATCTTTTAAAGAGCTTCCAAGAAACACCATATTATCTTTATACATTACGTAGATATTAAACGGAGTAGATTTTGGTAAGTCTATTAATTGATACACACCGTTATTGGCTTCTAATTGTTTTTCTTTAACCCCTATTCTTACCAGTCTATTAAATATTTCTTGTTCTTCTGATGTAAACATGAATATAAAATCTGGAATAGTTTCGGTTTTAGTTTTTTCTATTTCTTTGTAATTAAAATCTTCATCATACTCATAGTCTGTATAGGTTACTTGCTTTTCTGTTAGGTTAGTAAGTGCTAAAAACATATCTCCTCTAAATATTTTTGCAGTTTCTTCTTCATCTATTAACATAGAAAAAACTTTAGTTCCTAAAGCTACCGACTCACTTATTGTTTCTCCAGATCCAGTATCAAACATACTAGAGACTAAATTTGGGTATGCCTTAAGAACACCTTCTGTACTAAGGTTTAAAGACATATACCCTAACATATTATCTTCATTAATATATTTGGCAAAACTCTTATTAATCTTTCCATTATACATAGGTTTATAAATCTCCGCCATTTCATCATTCATGGTATATTTCGTTTTTATAACAGCTTCATCTTCATTAAAATTTAACTTTGCCATTAAAGTTAAACCACCATATAATTTATCTATATTCATAAAATTATATGGATTAAAAGAGTTTCCTAACATATAACTAGGTATTGCTTGCTCATATATTGTGGCAAAATCGTTTACCCAAACACTAGCTTCTTCTTTTCCTTTACCTAAACTTTTAAGATAGCTTTTATTGGTTAGTATACTTTTATTAGCATAAGTACCTGCTAGTATTTTCTTTGCTTTATCTAAAACTACTTGCGAAAATTCTTTTTCTCTTTCTTCTCTTTTTTCTTGTTTTTCTAAACGCTTTTTTTCTCTCTCTTCTTGTTCTTTTTTATAAGCATCACTAGTATAATAATCTTCCTCTTCTACAGCTTCTGATGAGTAATCATTATAATAACTATACGATTCTTCTTTTACTTTATGGTCTGATGAAATAACAAACATTAAAACATCTTCATTCCACATAGTAACCTCATCTCCTCTGTAATTTTGAATGTAAGATAAATTACCATCTGTTACGGTTCTTTTTATCTCACTAGTTCTTAACAAACTAGTAAAAGCTTTTCCATCCTTTAAAGGAATAAGAAAACAGTTGGTGTAAACACCATCATTTATTTCAAAAAAATAATGAAATGTATTATTATAATCTAAGCCTAAATCTTCCAGATTTTCTAGTTCTCCCTTGCTTTCATCCATTAATTGCTTCTCTAAAAAAGAACCAAACTTTGAGTTAGAAAACTCCTCCAAACTCATTAATTGTAAAACATTTTTTCCTTTTATAGAAACTACTGCCGAAGCTGTAGAAGGAACTTTTGTTATTAAGTCTTGCGCACTAAGCGTAATAGATATAAATAAGGCAGAGACTGCTATTATAATTTTTTTCATCTAAAAATATTAATTGATTAATTGGATTTTATTTTCAACATTTTTTTCTCCTAATATTAGAGATAGAGCATCTATTTTTAAAAATACCGCTCCTTTATTAGGTGCTATTTTAGCATCTATATTAGAAACACTTTTTACTTTATCTTGAAACCTATATATGCAAGTATAACTAGCATCGTCAAAAACCTTACGGTCTTCACTTTTTAAGGTGTTAAAAGATTTTTTTATGGCATTATCATAAGTAAAATGCCTATTAAAAACATTTTCTGATGGGTTATAAGATAAATTGGTAGTAGTAAAATTGGTGTAATTATTTTTATTCTGCTTTTTTATAAGCTCTTTAAAAATGGCATTTACATTTTCTACATTCTTAAAATCACAAGAAATAGTAAAAACATAATTATCAAAATCTTTTGTTTTTTTAATGTTTGATATTCCTTCCGTCTTTTCTAAATGATATATAACATCTTTAAAAGATTCATCTATTTCATCTTCCGAAGGTATTTTATATCCGTTTATGCTATCTAAAAGCATTATAGAGGCTAATTTGGTTTTACTCTTACTCATGTTTAGAGTAACCATAATAGTGCCGCTACCATCTTTATTTAGCTTTATTTCTTCTAAAATTTCAAAACAACTAGTACATAAGGAAATACAAACAAATAAGCTAAAATAGGTAACTATCTTTTTAATCATAATGGTTGGTTAATCTAGTATTAAGTAACACGTAATTTAACTTAAAATTGTATTAAATATATACTCTTTATTTACTACACTTATAAAAGAGCAAAAAGTCATTTTTTAAACAGTTTCCAATAAATTATGTAACATAGATACAACCTCTTGTTCCATTTTCTTTTGTTTCTCTTTTTTTATATAAATGTATATTCCAATAGGAAAAGACACTAACATGAAGATAAAAATGTTATCATAATTAGTTTGTGTTTTTATTGTTCCTTTTTGGGCATTTACTTTTACCTGAACATTTCCTGTTGCTGTAAATCCACTAGTTCTTACTTGTAAGTTGCCAAAAGTATTTTGAACTTTATATTGTGGAAATTTTTCTTTTAACGATTCTATTAATTCCGCTTTTTTAAATGGTTTAAAATTTAGCTTTTGCATTTTAATATAGTGTCTTTGGTTTATTATTAAACAAAAGTAAATACAATTTAAACTAAGAACTAGGTGGTTAATAGTGATATTAACACCCTGAAAACAGGGTACTTAATTATAATTTATAAAAAAAGCCCCAATTTACATTGGGGCTTTTATATTTTTATTTAGAATCCATTTCAAAATCGTCCATAAATGCTGTAGTATAATTACCAGCTAAATAATCTGGATGATCCATTAATTGTCTGTGAAAAGGTATTGTAGTTTTTACACCTTCAATAACAAATTCATCTAATGCTCTTTTCATTTTATTAATTGCCTCTTCACGTGTTTGTGCAGTGGTAATTAATTTAGCAATCATAGAATCGTAGTTTGGTGGTATAATGTAACCACTATATACATGCGTATCCATACGAACACCATGACCTCCAGGAATATGTAATGTAGTTATTTTTCCTGGTGATGGTCTAAACCCGTTATAAGGGTCTTCTGCATTAATTCTACATTCTATAGAGTGTAACTTTGGTAGATAGTTTTTACCTGAAATAGGTACACCACCTGCTACTAAAATTTGCTCTCTAATTAAATCGTAGTCTATTACTTGTTCTGTAATTGGGTGTTCTACTTGAATACGAGTATTCATCTCCATAAAATAGAACTTTCTGTGCTTATCTACCAAAAATTCTATAGTACCTGCACCTTCATATTTTATATATTCTGCAGCTTTTACTGCAGCTTTACCCATAGCGTCTCTAAGCTTATCTGTCATAAACGGAGATGGTGTTTCTTCCGTTAATTTTTGATGTCTTCTTTGTACAGAACAATCTCTTTCAGATAAGTGACAGGCTTTACCGTATTGGTCTCCTACTATTTGTATTTCTATGTGTCTTGGCTCCTCAATAAGCTTCTCCATATACATACCTCCATTACCAAAGGCTGCAGTTGCTTCTTGTACTGCACTTTCGAAAAGGTCTGGCATTTCTTCTGCGCTCCATACGGCACGCATACCTTTACCACCACCACCTGCAGTTGCTTTAATCATAACAGGATATCCCATTTTCTCAGCTATTTCTAATGCATCATCTACATCTTTTAATAACCCATCTGATCCTGGTACAGTAGGTACACCTGCTTCTTTCATGGTTAATTTAGCAGTTGCCTTATCTCCCATCTTATCAATATGCTCCCCAGATGCTCCAATAAATTTAATATCATGTTCTGCACAAATTTTAGAAAATTTAGAATTTTCTGATAAAAATCCGTATCCTGGGTGTATAGCATCTGCATTTGTTATTTCTGCAGCAGCAATAATATTTGGAATTTTTAAATAAGACTCACTACTTGGTGCTGGTCCTATACAAACAGCTTCATCTGCAAATCTTACATGCAAACTTTCTTCATCTGCTTTGGAATAAACAGCTACTGTTTTTATTCCCATTTCTTTACAGGTTCTAATAACACGTAGTGCTATTTCTCCTCTATTGGCAATAAGTATTTTTTTAAACATCTTTTTTAAATTTTAAATTTTAAACTCTAATCAGTTACTAGTACTAGAAACTAGTATTAAACTATTTAAAATCTCTTAAGATGGATCTACTAAGAATAGTGGTTGATCAAATTCTACTGGAGAAGAATCGTCTACTAATATTTTTACAATTTTTCCTGATACTTCAGACTCAATATCATTAAATAATTTCATTGCTTCAATAACACAAAGCACATCTCCTTCAGCAATAGTGCTACCAACCTCAACAAAAGATGGTTTGTCTGGTGATGGTTTTCTATAAAAAGTACCTATTATTGGAGACTTAACTGTAATATATTTAGAATTTTCATCTTCTGCAGGTGCTGCTGCAGCTGGAGCTGATTCTGCAACTGGCGCTGCTGCAACCGGAGCAGGAGCCATTGCTTGTTGTGCAACAGGAATTTGTTGTACATATGTTGTTTCTGAACCAGAATTTAATGATCCAGTTCTAATTGTTATTTTTAAATCATCTGTTTCTAGTTTTACTTCACTAGCTCCAGATTTTGCCACAAATTTAATTAGGCTTTGAATTTCTTTAATATCCATAATAAAAATATATTAAGTTGGTTGTTCTTTTAATAATTTAATAGGCCCATTTTAAATAAATAGAACCCCAAGTAAAGCCACCTCCAAAAGCAGCAAATACAAGGTTGTCGCCTTTTTTTAATTGTTTTTCATAATCCCACAACAATAGTGGTAAGGTTCCAGAGGTAGTATTTCCGTACCTTTGAATATTCATCATTACTTTATCTTCATCTAATCCCATTCTGTTAGATGTAGCATCAATAATTCTTTTATTAGCTTGGTGTGGTACTAGCCAGTCTACATCTGTATCACTTAAGTTATTACGTTTCATGATTTCTGCAGCTGCATTTGCCATATTAGATACAGCAAATTTAAATACCGTTCTACCTTCTTGAAAAATATAGTGTTTCTTGTTTTTTACAGACTCTATAGTTGCCGGCATTAAAGATCCGCCACCTTCCATTCCTAAAAACTGTCTTCCAGTACCATCTGATCTTAAATACTCATCTTGTAATCCTAAACCTTCAGAATTTGGTTCCATAAGTACTGCTCCTGCTCCATCTCCAAAAATAATACAGGTGGTTCTATCTGTATAATCTAATATAGAAGACATTTTATCTGCGCCTATAAGTAATACCTTTTTGTATCTACCAGACTCTATATAACTAGCTATAGTAGATAATCCAAAAAGAAAACTTGAGCATGCTGCCAACAAATCGTAAGCAAAAGCGTTAGTTGCTCCAATTTCTGAAGCAACAAATGCAGCAGTAGATGCAACCATATTATCTGGTGTAGCAGTTGCTACAACCACCAAATCTATTTCTTCTGGGTTTATATTTTTCTTAGCAATTAAATCTTCCGCTGCTTTAATTGCTAGGTAGGAAGTGCCTTCCCCTTCGTCTTTTTTTAGAATTCTTCTTTCTTTTATACCAGTTCTAGTAGTTATCCACTCATCATTGGTATCTACAATTTCTTCCAACATTTTGTTGGTTAAAATATGCTTAGGGACATAGCCCCCAACAGCAGTAATAGCTGCGGTAAGTTTGTTCATGTATTAGTTGCTTTTGGGTAAAAAACTTCAAAAACGAATCAAAATCGTCGAAAATTAATGATTTTTTGCGACTTTTTGCGGAAAAACCATCATTTTTTAACTTTTTATAAAAAAGAATCCCTATTCGGGATTTTAAATTTTACTTTTTAAAAAAGTACTTTATACCAAAAAAATAAAACAAAAAAAACTCTCATCATTAAAACAATGAGAGAGTTTTTTACATATATCTTATTATTTAAGCTTCTGCTTCAACAGTTTTGTCTACTAAAACCTGACCTCTGTAGTATAATTTTCCTTCGTGCCAGTGTGCTCTATGGTATAAGTGCATTTCACCAGTTGTTGAATCTGTTGCCAAAGTAGGAGCTACAGCTTTGTAATGTGTTCTTCTTTTGTCTCTCCTTGTTTTGGAAATTTTTCTTTTAGGATGTGCCATTATTACTTATTTATCCGTTAATAGTTTTTTTAATTCGTCCCATCTGGGATCACTTTCTTCTTTATTATCTTTTATATCTTTTGCTTTTGGTTGCAACTCCTCTAACTTATCTAAAGCTTCCGATTTTAGAGTGCCGTCTGCTATTCCAGGGTGTACTCTTTTTTGAGGTACAGCTAAAACAAGCATTTCATAAACGTACTGAGCAATATTCACTTCATATTCCCCATGAGGTAATATTAAAATTTCATCGTCCTCATTATTAAATGCTTCTCCAAACTTAACTATTAATTGTATATCAGAATCTACTGATTGATTATAGGGTTCGTTTGTAGTATCGCAGTTAACATTTACGCTACCTGATGCAATAAAATCGAGCTCCATCATAGTGCTCGTTTTGTTTAATACTACAGATAAATCTACATCTGCATTATTAAATTCATCATATTCAAAAGATTCAAAGAACTCGTTATTAATTACGAACTTAAATTCATGTTTCCCTTGCTTCAATCCTGAGAAAGGAATGGTAAACTCCTTTTGCTTCATCGTATAAACACTTAAATTTAGAACGCCCACCTACTTAATAGGGGGTGCAAAGATACTATTATTTTAATAATACCCAATTTTTACTCCTTAAATTTAAACAATAAATCATTGTGTTTTAATACAATACTTATTTCCTAGCAATTTTTTGCTTTTTTAAAGGGTTTTCTGTGAGCTCTAAATACTCTTCTCTATTTCTAAAAATTTGTAGTGCACAATACACAGCTTCTTTAAAAGAACTATGGTCTGCCTTGCCTTTTCCTGCTATTTCATAGGCAGTACCATGGTCTGGCGAGGTTCTTACCTTACTTAAACCTGCGGTATAATTTACTCCATTACCAAAAGATAATGTTTTAAACGGAATTAAACCTTGATCATGGTATGCTGCTAAAATAGCATCAAACTTTTTATAACTATCTGAGCCAAAAAAACTATCTGCGGCATATGGCCCGTAAACCAAATGGCCTTTATTTGCTAATTCTTTTATTACAGGCTTTAAAATTTGGTCGTCTTCTTTTCCAATTACACCATTATCTCCACTATGCGGATTAATACCTAAAAGTGCTATTTTAGGTTTGTTTATGGCAAAATCCTTTTTCAAAGAATCTTCTATAACCTGTATTTTATCTTTAATTAATTTTGTAGTAATAGCCGCAGAAACATCTTTAACAGCAACATGATCTGTTAAAAGGCCTACTTTTAAATCATCAGTAACCATAAACATTAAGCTCTGCCCATTTAATTCTTTTGCCAAATAATCTGTATGGCCTGGAAAATTAAAATCTTTACTTTGTATGTTGTTTTTATTAATAGGTGCTGTTACTAAAACATCTATAGTACCTTGTTTTAAAGCTTCTACTGCTTTTTGTAATGATCTAATAGCAAACTTACCGCCTTCTGCGGTTGCTTCTCCAAAATTTATTTTTGGGGTTTCTTTCCAACTGTTTACTACATTAAATTTACCGTCTAGCGCTTTAGAGGCATCTGGAATACCGTTATAATTTATTGGTATTTTTAAATGATTTTTTTGAAATGATATTGTTTTATTTGAGGCAAAAACAATAGGAGTACAAAAATCTAACATTCTAGAGTCTGCGAAAGTTTTTAAAACAACCTCGCAACCTATACCATTTAAGTCTCCTATAGATATACCTAATTTAATTTTCGCTTTTTCCTGCATTATATCTTTACCTTTGTATCTAAATATATTCTACAAAATTACTTAAATAAAACGACACATGTTTACAGGTATAATTGAAATACTAGGTGAAATTACTAATTTAAAGAAGGAAGATAGTAATTTACATATTACCGTTACATCTACTATAACTTCTGAATTAAAAATTGACCAAAGTGTTGCTCATAATGGGGTTTGTTTAACTGTTGTTGCTATAAAAGACCAAGAATATACTGTTACTGCTATTAATGAAACTTTAGAAAAAACAAACTTAAATACACTTACTGTTGGAGAAAAAGTAAACTTAGAACGTGCCATGATTTTAGGTTCTAGGTTAGATGGCCATATAGTACAAGGGCATGTAGATCAAACTGGAAAATGCACTTCTATTTCTGAAAAAAATGGAAGTTGGTTTTTTTCTTTTGAATATGACCCAATACTAAATAACCCTACAATAGAGAAAGGTTCTATTACTATTGATGGCACAAGTTTAACCGTAGTAAATTCTGGAAAAAATACCTTTAGTGTAGCTATTATACCTTATACGTATGAACATACTCGTTTTGGTTCCTATAAAGTAGGAACTGTAGTTAACCTAGAGTTTGATGTTATAGGAAAATATGTTTCTAAACTAATGGCTAACAGAGGGTAACACTATAAAATATCTTCTTTAAGGGCTTTCCATATTTTTATTAAAGCCAATGCAGAAACTATTGCAACTACTGTTAAAGTTAGTGCTAATGTTGTTTTGCCATAAATCCAATACCCTGTAGCAAACATACAAGAATAAATAAGTACGCAACCAACAACCATTGCATATATACCGTTAGGCACACTCCACT
Source organism: uncultured Maribacter sp. (assembly GCA_947504045.1). Classification (GTDB taxonomy): domain Bacteria; phylum Bacteroidota; class Bacteroidia; order Flavobacteriales; family Flavobacteriaceae; genus Maribacter_B. The sequence continues at coordinate 931,030 of CANNFY010000001.1, read as the reverse complement.
TTTCTTCTTTATTTTTTATAAAAATATTATTTTTTTCTGCATTAGTTATTACAGTATTCCACCCAGGGCCACCTGGCTGTATTTTTTTATAAAAATTTTGTAATACCTCTGAAGATTCTGGTTGTGTTATAAAAGTTGCTGCTAGCCATATTAAGGTAGTTATAATTACAACAAAAGGGTATTCCATCCAATCTGGAAAAACGCCAGTTTCTGTAGCAAAAAAGAAGTCTCCAATAGGCGTAAATTTTAAAATAATAGATATTAATCCTGAGGCAAACATTGCTGTAATTTCGCTCCAAGCATTTATACGCCACCAAAACCAACGTAGAATAAATATAAGTCCAGTACCTGCACCAAATGTTAAAAGCACATCAAAAAGTTGCAATGCATTTTGCAATACCAATGCTAAACCTGCACTAAATAACATTAAAACCACGGTTGCTATTCTACCAACAGCAACTAACCTTTTTTCAGAAGCATTTGGATTAATTTGTTGTTTATAAAAGTCAAAAACTATATAAGAAGACCCCCAGTTTAATTGGGTAGAAATTGTACTCATATAAGCTGCAATTAAAGATGCTAATACTAAACCTAAAAGTCCACTTGGAAGTTTAGTTAGCATTGCAGAGTAAGCTAAATCGTGCCCTAATTTATCTTCTGTAATATTAGGAAAAGCTTCTTGTATACTAGCAATATCTGGAAATACTACAAGAGATGCTAATGCCACAAGAATCCATGGCCAAGGGCGTAATGCATAATGCATAATGTTAAAGAAAAAAGTTGCTCCAATAGCATGGTTTTCATCCTTTGCAGCTAACATTCTTTGTGCTATATAACCTCCTCCTCCTGGCTCAGCGCCAGGATACCATGAACTCCACCATTGTACAGCTAGTGGAATAATAAATAAAGTTATAAGAGCTTTTTTATTACTAAAATCTGGTAAAATAGATAATTTATCGGTGACATTCTCATTGGCCATTAAAGCTTTTATTCCTCCAACTTCTGGCATATTTACAAGAAAGTATGCTGCGCCTATTGCACCTGCCATTGCTACAAAAAACAATAAAAAATCGGTATAAACAACTCCTTTAAAACCACCTAAGGCGCTAAATACTACTGTTATTAAACCTGCACTAATTACTGTTTGCCAAGGCTCTAAACCTAACATAATACCACCAATTTTTATTGCAGCAAGTGTTACTGCAGACATGGTAATTACATTAAAAATTACACCTAAATATACTGCTCTAAATTTTCTTAAAAAACTAGCTGGAGCACCACCATAACGCATTTCGTAGAACTCTAAATCGGTATTTACGTTCGATTTTCTCCACAGCTTAGCATAAACAAAAACGGTTAATAATCCTGTAATTAAAAAAGCCCACCATACCCAATTACCAGAAACACCATTTGTTCTAACAATATCGGTTACTAAATTAGGGGTGTCTGTAGAAAATGTTGTTGCTACCATAGAAAGGCCTAAAAGCCACCACGGCATGGTTCTACCAGATAAGAAAAATTCTGAGGAATCTTTACCAGATTTTTTAGAAACAATAACTCCTATTAATAAAACTATTGAAAAAAAACCTATGATTAAAGAATAATCTAAAGTGCTTAAATTCATAACTACAATTTTGGTTGGATTCTAAAGGTATACTATTTTAATCTACTTTATATATTCTATTCGCTAAACACCTTCTATGGTTCTCTTAATAACATCAGAATTACCAGTAACAACCTGAATACTTACCTTAACCTGTGCTTTATTTTAGAAAATAATATATCTGTAATAATACGTGTTGTTATTATAATGGATACGTTTATGGTTTTGACTTTTTATAAACAAAAAAATCTTCCAGTTTAATTTTAAGCCATAACTATCTAGGTTATAGTTACATTAAACAAAAAACCTCCCAAAAACAAGTGTTTTGAGAGGTTTTACTGTGGTCCCACATGGGCTCGAACCATGGACCCCCTGATTATGAGTCAGGTGCTCTAACCAGCTGAGCTATAGGACCCGCAATTTGCGGTTGCAATATTACTACTTATTTTATTATGGTGCAAGGAAATTTAAAGCTTCTACATTATTTCTTCTTATATTTTTAAATACACTCTTTTAATACTTCTTTTATTGCTAGATAACACTATATACCTAGAATACTTGTACAATAATGATTCCTTATTTTTTTAGCCATTGTAATTCTACGTATTTTTGTAGTATGGAAACGCAAAGACAAAAAAAAATAGCTGGTGTAATACAAAAAGATATTGTAGATATTTTACAACGCGCTGCAATAGATGGTGGACTTACAGGAACATTAATATCTGTATCTAAAGTTAATGTAACTACAGATTTGTCTATTGCCAAAGTATATGTTAGTATTTTTCCTAATAAAGGAGCAAAAGAACTTCTTACTGGAATACAGTCTAACCAACCGCTTATTAAACACGAGCTTGCACAACGTACCAAAAACCAACTACGAAGAGTTCCTGAATTATTATTTTATTTAGATGACTCTTTAGATTATATTGAAAAAATAGAGGACTCTTTAAAAGGAAAAGAAAATCCTATTGAAAATAGAGATCTTTTAGATAAAAGAAAAAAATACTAACTATTGGGTTTTCCATTATATATCGCAAAAAGGTATCTGTTTTCTAAAAGCAGCCAAAATGCGGTGAATATTATAAACTTTATTACTTTTCTTGTAATAGTTATTGGTTCTGCGGCGCTTTTTATTGTTTTATCTGGCTTTGCGGGTTTAAAAGAGTTTAGTTTATCTTACACCAATACCATAGACCCCGATTTAAAAGCATTGCCTAAAACTGGAAAGTTTTTTAAAATATCTACAGAACAAGAAAAACAGCTTAATGCAATAAAAGGAATAGCGTGCTACTCTAAAGAAATAGAAGAAAAAGTATATTTATCTCACCGGCAAAAAAACCATATTGCCTATATAAAAGGAGTAGACTCTAATTATATTAAAGTTACCAGTATTGATAGTACCATACAATATGGAGACTGGGCTGTTAATCTTAAACAAGGAGTTACTGGTATTGGTGTTGCAAATTTATTAGGGCTTACTATTAACCAATACAGAAATCCTTTAATTATTTTGGCTCCAAAACCCGGAAAAGGAAGTGCATCTCCATTAACATTAAAAACAAAACCTTATAATGAGCTTGCCTTAATTATGAGCGGAGTATATGTTATTGAAGAAAATATTGATAAAAAATATGTTTTTGCAGAATTACCTTTAGTACAGGCTTTATTAGAAAAAGAAAATACACAAGTATCTGGAATAAATTTTAAAATTTTAGAAAATACTAATAGCGATTTATTAAAAAAGAAAATAGCTGCTATTTTACCTTCTGTAATTTTAAAAAACAGAAAAGAGCTAAATAGTACACTTTACAGAATGCTAAATACAGAAAACTTAGCTACTTATCTTATTTTTACTCTTGTTTTAATTATTGCTCTTTTTAATGTTGTTGGTGCTATAATTATGATGATTTTAGATAAACAACAAAACTCTAAAACACTTTATAATTTAGGTACTACTATAAATGAACTTAGAGAAATTTATTTTTTACAAGGTGTATTAGTAACCAGTTTAGGAGGATTAATTGGTGTGTTTTTAGGTTCTATATTAATTGGATCACAATTAGCTTTTGGGTGGTTAAAAATTACTCCTACACTTTCTTACCCTGTACAATATAACTTTACCAATGTGCTAATTGTTTTAGCTACAATAATTGTTCTTGGGGTACTTGCATCTTTAGTTGCAAGTAGTAGAGTTTCTAAAAAACTTATTACTTAGTTTAAAAAGTTATCTCTTAAATTGAAAATCTCCAAACTTTTCTAAAACCTCATCAAAGGCTTTAAAAACCGATGCAGAATCATCGCTAGTTACCATTTTCATTCTATATTTTTTAAAATCTGGAATACCTTTAAAGTAGTTAGTATAATGTCTTCTGGTTTCAAAAACACCAAGTTTTTCTCCTTTCCAATCTATAGACATTTGTAGGTGCCTACGAGCAGCTATTACACGTTCTTCCATAGTTGGGGGTGGTAAATGTGTTCCTGTTTTTATAAAATGTTTTACTTCTTTAAAAAACCAAGGGTATCCAATACTTGCTCTGCCAATCATTGCGCCATCTAACCCATATTCGTCTCGCATTTTAATAGCTGCTTCTGGTGTATTTACATCGCCATTTCCAAAAACAGGAATATGCATTCTTTGATTATTTTTTACCGCTGCAATAGGTTCCCAATTAGCATCTCCTTTATACATTTGTGCTCTGGTTCTACCATGTATAGCTATGGCTTTACAACCAACATCTTGTAAGCGTTCTGCTACCTCTACAATTTTTATAGAACTTTCATCCCAACCTAATCTAGTTTTAACGGTAATAGGTAATTTGGTGTGTTCTACCATTGCTTTGGTTAAAGACACCATTAAATCAATATCTTTTAAAATTCCTGCGCCAGCACCTTTACTAACCACTTTTTTTACCGGACAACCAAAGTTAATGTCTATTATATCTGGTTTAGATTTTTCTACAATTTCTACAGAACGAAGCATAGAATCTAAATTAGCACCAAAAATTTGAATACCAACTGGGCGTTCTTTTTCATATATATCTAACTTCATAACACTTTTAGCAGCATCACGAATTAATCCTTCTGAAGAAATAAACTCTGTATAAACTACATCTGCTCCTTCTTCTTTACATAAAGCTCTAAAAGGTGGATCACTCACATCTTCCATAGGTGCAAGTAATAAAGGAAATTCTGGTAATTCTATGTCTCCAATTTTTGGCATAGCGCAAATTTACTACTTATACATTAGTGGTAAAAAAAGAAAATACCATTTATTTTAAGTAGTTTTAAAAAGCAGGTAGTATACTATATTCTTCCACGCTCTGCATTACGACTAGATTTTTTATTGGTTTTAAGTTTTTCATTACCAAACTTATATCTAAACCCTAGTTTAAGTAACCTAAATTCTCTACGTGTAGACGTGGTATTATTTTGATCTGCATATATTCTAGAACCAAAAAAATTACTGTCTCTAAAAATATCTGAAATTCCAATAGTTATACTTGCTTTTTTATCCCATATGGTTTTTCTAACATCTATATCTAAACTGCTTCTAGAGTCTCTTCTATTATTTCCGAAAAAAACAGGGGAATAATAACTAAAGTTTAGGTCTACCATTAGGCTTTTATCTGTAAATAAAACAAAGCTATTTCTAGTTTTAAAAATATAAGCCCAAATATTATTTTCTAATAACATATTAGTACTAACATCTAAAAATTGGTTTTGCTTCTGCATTATCCCTAAAAAAGCATAAGTGTCCCAATAATTTGTGATGTCTTTATTTAAAAATAGGTCTACTCCATACGTTATATTTCTATCAATATTATAACTTAAATAGCGTATTAAATTAGATGCATTATCCTGAAAAACTTGCTCATTAAATTGATTTTTTTCATTTCTATAAAAAAATTCTACTCCATATGTTTTATCAAAAACATACTCCAAAGCCAAATAATTTCTTGTTGCAGGTAATAAATCGGGGTTACCTTCTATTACTGAATTATTATTTTGAAAATACTGAAAAGGGTTAATTTTATTATACCTAGGTCTATTTATTCTTCTATAGTAATAAAGCCTTACATTGTTCTTTTTATTATCTGAAAAATTTATAGATAGGGATGGAAATAACTCTAAATAGCTGTTTTTAGTTTTACTCCCATTTGTATTTAAAATACCTATGGTTTCGGTATACTCTGCGCGCAAACCTGTATTTAATTTAAAGTTGTCCCATTTTGTATGAAAACTAGAATACGCAGCAAAAATATCTTCATCATAACTAAAAATGGCATTTTCTGTAGGATTAATTCCAGGTTGGTCTCTATCAAACCCTTCTTGGTTAATTGAACTTCTAGAGTCTATACCTGCATAACGTAAACCTGCTTCTACCCCTGCTTTTTCTCCTACAGGGTTTATGTAGTCTATTTGTGCATTGTAAATATTAATTTTTTGAAGAGATTCTGTAGTAAAATTATTTTCTCCATTTGGCTCTCCTGATGAAGTAAAAAATTGTGTGTTTAAATCTTGATTTATTGTTGCATCATAAAATGTATAATGAGACCCAAAAGAAACTTCTTCTCCTTTTTTGTTAAATTTATGAGTCCAATCTACATAATAAGAGGTGTTTAACTTATTACGGTCGCCAAGTATAAAAGTAGTAAAGCTAGAATTTTCACTATCATTTTCTATAGTTGTTTTAGAGGTTATAAAAAGATCTTCTTTAGGGGTTATAGTATTAAGACTATAAACACTTAAGTGGTTTTTTTTATTTATATAATAATCAAAATAATAACTTAACACATGTTTATTCTCTTTCTTAATACTCTCTTGGTTAGCTATCCAAAGAGAACTGGGCATATCATTTTCAAAAAAATTAGTAACATCAGTAAACTTTGTGGTTCCCTTGTCTTTGCTAAACGAGTAATTTATAGAAAAATCGGTCTTTTTCCCTTTAAAATAATGGTCTGTACCTAAGGTATTTTTTGCAAAAACGCCAATTTTATAAGTATCGTAAATGGCACCATTGTAACCTTCAGATAAATTTTTACGCATAACAATATTTAAAAGCATACCACCTTCTGCGCTGTATTTTAATGGCGGATTAGTTATAACTTCTACAGATTCTACATTACTAGCGCTGGTACCAGACAATAAATTATAAATATCCTCTTTTGCTAGATTAATTTTTCTGCCATTAAGCAATACTCCAACATTATCTTGCCCTTTAATTTGAATTTCATTTCCAGAAATAATAACAGAAGGTGTTTTTTTAAGAACATCCCAAACATCGGAATCCGATAATGCGGTGTTTTCAATATTAAAAACAAGTCTGTCTGCTTTTTGCTCTATTCTAGGTTTTTGTAGTGTAACTATTACTTCGTCTAAATTTTGTTCCAATAAATCTATTGTAATTGCATCTAAATTTAAATTAGAATTTAAACTAATTTTAGTAAACATAGATTGGTTTCCTATGTAACTTGCACTAATAAAATAGGTTCCTTTTTTAATATTAGTAATAGTAAAAACACCCTCTTCATTGCTAGAAGTACCTTTTAAAATAACGGAATCTAAAGACCTTACAACAACAGTAGCAAATGAAATAGGGTTTTTAACACCATCTACAATTTTTCCCGAAATAGTATATTCCTGAGAATAAGAATATACGTTTATTAAAAAAAAGAGAAAAAAGAGTAGGTAGTTTCTTTGCATGTAGGCTTTAGATAATACAGTAAATATATTAAATATAACCAAGAATAAACTTACATTTTGTGTAGCTTTATAAACATTACATATTTAAACAATTTTTTTCTGAAAACAGAAAGTTAAGTATAACCTCTTATTTTATATACAATGCTTAGATACCAATATTTAAATTAGGTTATATTTGCAGTTGCTTGTTAAATACTGTAACAACGGTATAAAAGAAAATAATAGCTCATTTTATTTCTTATGAAGAATATTAGAAATTTCTGCATTATTGCACATATTGATCACGGTAAAAGTACTTTAGCGGATAGGTTGTTAGACTATACAGGATCTGTTACTGATCGTGAAAAAAAAGAGCAATTGCTAGATAATATGGATCTTGAAAGAGAACGTGGTATTACAATTAAAAGCCACGCCATACAAATGGAGTATACCTATAAAGGAGAAGAATATATTCTAAATTTAATTGATACTCCTGGCCATGTAGACTTTTCTTATGAAGTTTCTAGATCTATTGCTGCTTGTGAAGGAGCTCTTTTAGTTGTAGATGCTGCTCAGAGCATACAAGCACAAACCATTTCTAACTTATATTTAGCTCTAGAAAATGATTTAGAAATTATACCTGTTCTTAATAAAGTAGATTTACCTAGTGCAAACCCAGAAGAAGTAACCGATGATATTGTAGATCTTTTAGGTTGTAATGGCGAAGAGGTTATTCCAGCAAGTGCAAAAACCGGAATTGGTATAGAAGAAATTTTATCGGCAATAATTGAGCGTATACCCGCTCCAAAAGGAAACCTAGACGAACCTCTACAAGCACTAGTTTTTGATTCTGTGTATAACCCTTTTAGAGGTGTAGAAACTTATTTTAGAGTTATTAATGGCGAAATTAAAAAAGGACAAAAAATTAAGTTTGTAGCAACAGATAAAGATTATTTTGCAGATGAAGTAGGTACTTTAAAACTTACTCAAGAAATTAAAAAAACTATTAAGGCTGGTGATGTTGGTTACCTTATTACCGGAATAAAAGACGCTCGTGAAGTAAAGGTTGGAGACACTATTACAGATGCTGCAAACCCAACCCAAAATGCTATTGAAGGCTTTGAAGATGTAAAACCAATGGTATTTGCAGGTATTTATCCTGTAGATACAGACGAGTTTGAAGAGCTACGTGCCTCTATGGAAAAATTACAACTTAATGATGCCTCTTTGGTATTTTCTCCAGAAAGTAGTGCTGCTCTTGGTTTTGGTTTTAGGTGTGGTTTCTTAGGTATGTTACACATGGAGATTATTCAAGAACGTTTAGAACGTGAGTTTAACATGACTGTTATTACAACCGTACCCAATGTTAGCTACCATGCGTATACCAGAAAGGAACCAGAAACAGCCCTTATTGTTAATAACCCTACAGATTTGCCAGACCCTTCTAGTATTGATCGTGTAGAAGAACCATATATTAAAGCTACAATAATTACAAAGTCTGACTTTGTAGGTAATGTTATGTCTCTTTGTATTGAAAAAAGAGGACAAATTACTAACCAAACTTATTTAACTACAGAAAGGGTGGAGCTTAATTTTGATATGCCTTTAGCCGAAATTGTTTTTGATTTTTATGATCGCTTAAAAACAGTTTCTAAAGGGTATGCTTCTTTTGATTATGCTCCTATTGGTATGCGTACTTCTAAATTAGTACGTGTAGATATTTTATTAAACGCACAACCTGTAGATGCTTTATCAGCACTAATACATGCCGATAATGCCGTTACTATTGGTAAAAAAATGTGTGAAAAACTTAAAGAACTTATACCAAGGCAGCAATTTGATATTCCTATACAAGCAGCCATTGGTGCTAAAATAATTTCTAGAGAAACCACAAAAGCATTACGTAAAGATGTAACTGCAAAATGTTATGGTGGAGATATTTCTCGTAAACGTAAACTTTTAGAAAAACAGAAAAAAGGTAAAAAACGTATGCGACAAGTTGGTAACGTAGAAGTGCCACAAGAAGCTTTTATGGCCGTGTTAAAGCTTAACGATTAAAACAAAAAATGCCAGCTAAATAAGCTGGCATTTTTAATATAAAATTATCTATTTTTTATTCTTTTATTGCTACAGTATAACCTTCAGAATCTTCTAAGGTTTTATTGCCTAATAAATTACCAATAGTATAAGTTTCAGACGCTGTTGAATTGTCTATTACTAATGTATAGGTATCTCCAGATTTAGACCATGTAAAAGTATACGATTCTTCTTCTGCACCATTGTAAAATTCTGTAAATACTCCCGTATTATCTTCTTTAAAATCCCATTCATCTCTGTTTTCAGTTGTTTCTTCACCTACTGTAAAACTCGATTCGTTAGCCCAAATACCAATAATAGCATCTACATCATCATTATCTTTAGAACAACTTGTAAAGGCTACCGAACTTACTACTAATAAAAGTAAAACTAGTTTTTTCATTATATTTTATAAATTTAACTGGATTAATGTCTTTAATTAACGAAACTAATTTACATTTATTATTATTTTTGTTTTTATAAACATCCCCTATTAAATGACACTATATATAGCCCTATTTAATGCAAAACACAACATTATTCAAGTAGAAGAAAATTCTATTTTTACTTGGAGACAAGAAAGTGGAGACATTGATGAATCTATGCTAATTAATAAAATTAAAAGAGAATCTTCTATTCATTTTTTTGAAATGGTAGCTGGAGAAAATTACCCAATTAAAGAAAAAGACATTACTATTACTATTAAAAAAGCGGAACCTTTTTCTTAATTCTACAACGTAAATTGCTTTCCTAAATAAACCAATTTACACCCTTTAGTTATAGCTTCTTTTTCTTTACTGTATGATGAAATAATTTCAATAGTACCCTCAAGATTTTTTATAAAAATAGGCACTATATCTTCGTCTTTTCTTGTTTTTTCAATAAGATTTAAATAGTGCTCATGGCTTTCTATATCGATCTCATTTATACTTGGGTGCTTTCGGGCTGCTTCAGTTAATTTTATAAAATCATCGGTATGAGAAAAAAGTCCTTTTCTTGGATTATTTTCTGCATCATTCATTTCATCTGCACTTACAATTCTAAATGCGCCATTTTCACCATATTGTTTTTCAAACTTATCTATTGCAAGTTTATTAATTTCAGAATTTGCTGTTAGAGCCATTAAATATCCCATATCGTTTAACTCTATGTTATCTTCTAAATTATCTGAAAAAATATTTGCTTCTATTGCCTCTAAACCTAATTTTTTAGATTTATTTACATTTACTTGGTTATTATCTATAAGAACAACATGTCTTTTATTTTTAACTAAATACTGCCCTATTAATCTAGAAACTTTAGAGGCTCCAATAATTAAAACACCTTCAGATTTAACTAAAAATACACCTATTAACTTTGCAAATAACCTTGCTGTAGTTGCATTAAGTAATACGGTACCTAATACAATCATAAACACAAGTGGCGTAATATATTCTGCTCCTGGTTCTCCTCTTGCAATTAGTTTAGAACCAAACAAAGAAGCAATACCTGCGGCAACAATACCTCTTGGTCCTACCCAACCGATAAATAATTTTTCGTTCATTTTTAAATTAGAACCTTGAGTGCTTAAAAAAACACCTAGCGGCCTAATTATAAATACTATAATGGCAAAAAGAACTAATGTTTTCCAATTTAAAATTAGCAACATATCCGAAATGTTAATATTTGCCGCAAGTAGAATAAATAAAATAGAAATTAAAATAACACTTAAAGACTCTTTAAAATATAAAAGCTCGTTTAAGTTGGGCAAATTTGTATTGCCTATTACCATTCCCATAACAACAACAGCAAGTAAACCAGACTCATGCGCTAATAGGTCAGAACCAACAAATACTAATAATACCGTAGAAAGAGAAACCACATTAAGTAAGTAATGCGGTATTAATTTTTGTTTAATTGAGAAAACTAAGCCATGTGCAAATGTAAAACCAATTGTTATTCCAAATAATAAAATTTTACCAAACTCTATTAATGCTGTTTTTGTAAAAGCTTGCCCTTCTCCTACTGCTATAAACTCAAAAACCAAAACCGCAACTAAAGCACCAATAGGATCAATTAAAATACCTTCCCACTTAAGAACAGCAGAAATATCTTTTTTTAATGGTATGTTTCTAAGTATTGGTGTAATTACAGTTGGGCCAGTAACAATAATTAGTGCAGAAAAAAGAAAAGATATTTGCCAACTTAAATTAAAAATATAGTGTGCGGCAATACCTGCTCCAAAAAAAGTAACTACAGATCCAAGTGTAATTAGTTTTGTAATAACTGGGCCCACATTTTTAATTTCGGACCTTTTTAAAGTTAAGCCTCCTTCAAAAAGGATAATACTAATTGCTAGAGAAACAAAATAATATAAGCCATCTCCTGGAAAAAGACCTTTTGTACCATTCCAAATAGGTTCAATTAATTTTAAACCATCTTCGGTATATAATGTAGAAACTGGCCCTACTAATAACCCTATAAGTATTAATGGTAAAATAGCCGGTAATTTAAGCCTCCAAGCGACCCATTGTGCTATAATTCCTAAAATAACAATACCTGCTAACTCTACCATGGGTTAAATTTTTAGAAATTTACTTTATTTATTTTAAATATAAGATGTGTTTATACAAGATTTTATTTCCTATACAATATGTTGGTATAGGTTATTTTATTTTTCTACATAAAAAATAACCTATTTCATATATTTTTTAAGCAAAACTAACTACATTTTATATTGCTATAAATACTTAAAAAAGAATACAAAATTAAGTAGATTCTTTCTAAAACTTGGCACCAAAAAGTATTTATAAAAATTAATGGTTTAGATAAACATAAAACAACCTCTAAACCCCCTATTATACAAATACACATAGAAAAAATACTCCTGTTTTTTACTAATTTAACTCCCACCAACATATAAAGCCTGGCAACTTTACTTTATTCTTTTTATAAAAAAAATATTAGGTGCGCTATTAATTAGTAAACTACTTGTTAAGTTTTTTAAGCATATAGCTGTTAAAAAACACCCAATAAAAGCCCTTATTTTAAAAATTACCTTCTATATTTCTTATTTTGCAGTCATTCATTTTTTTTATGAAGTTATACCCTATAGAAACTGGTAATTTTAAATTAGATGGCGGCGCTATGTTTGGCGTAGTTCCTAAAACTATCTGGCAAAAAACTAATCCTGCAGATGCCAATAACATGATAGATATTGCTGCCAGATGCTTACTAATTGAGGACGGAAATAAATTAATTTTGATTGATACCGGAATGGGTAACAAACAATCTAAAAAGTTCTTTAATTATTATTACCAATGGGGAAATTATACTTTAGAAAATTCCTTAAAAAAAGCTGGGTTTCATAAAAACGATATAACCGATGTTTTTATGACTCATTTACACTTTGATCACTGTGGTGGTGGTGTACAATGGAACAAAAACAAAACTGGTTATGAACCTGCATTTAAAAATGCTACGTTTTGGACTAATGAAGAACATTGGAAATGGGCTACCCAACCTAATGCAAGGGAAAAAGCATCTTTCTTAAAAGAAAACTTATTACCAATGCAAGAAAGTGGTAAACTACAATTTATAAAAAGAGAAGAAAAATCGTTTATTAAAAAATCCGAATTAGGTTTTGGTATTTTGTTTGTAGATGGGCATACAGATAAACAAATGCTTCCGCATATAAATTACAAAGGAAAAACAATTGTTTTTGCAGCAGATTTAATACCTACTGTAGGCCATTTACCCATACCATATGTAATGGGTTATGATACAAGACCTTTACTTACTTTAAAAGAAAAAGAAGTATTTTTGAAAACTGCCGTAGAAAAAGAGTATCTCTTATTTTTTGAACATGATGCTCATAACCAAATGTGCTCTTTAAAAACTACAGAAAAAGGCGTAAGATTAGAAAATTCTTTCGCATTTAGTAACTTCTTTAATTAAACTTAAAATACTAACTAACATAATAAATTTTATATGACTATTAAAATTTCTAGACCAATTACAGGCTTAGCATCAGCACTTTTATTAATGGGTTGTGGCGCAACTAATCTAGTTTCTACTCCGGTTGAAAATATAGATAAAACACCCCTTAAAATTGCGACCCTTACAGAAAAAGAGAAACAAAATTGGGGACATTTAGACTTGGTTACAGATACTATTCCTGGAATGAGTGTAGATAAAGCTTATAAAGAACTTATACACAATAAAAAAGGAACTAAGGTTATTGTTGCTGTTTTAGATTCTGGAATGGATCTAAAACACGAAGATTTAGATGATGTACTATGGACAAATAAAAAAGAAAAAGCTGGTAACGGAATAGATGATGATAAAAATGGCTATGTAGATGATATTCATGGTTATAATTTTTTAGGAGAATCTTATAACGAACAATTAGAATTTGCTCGTATGTTGCGCCTAAACATTGGAACACCAGAAATGCTGGCAAAAGCACAAGCAGAGTTAGATAAAAAATACCCTGAAGCACTGCAAAACAAACAGCAATACGAACAAATTTTACAACAGGTTCAAGCATCAGATAATGCCGTAAAAAAACACTTAGGAAAAGATACATACACTAAAAAAGATTTAACTAGTATAAAAACAGAAGATGAGGCAATGCAACAAAATGTTGCTATCTTAATGCAAATGCTTAATTATGCCGACTCTATTCCAGAAGTTATAGAAGAACTTAATAGCGGAATTACCCACTTTACAGAAAGTGCTAATTATAATTTAAATAAAGATTTTGATGGTCGTAAAGATGTTGGTGATAACCCTTATGATATAACGGATTTAGGATACGGAAACGGAAACCCACAAAACAGAGTAGAAGACGAAAGCCACGGAACACATGTTGCTGGTATTATTGGAGCTGAGCGTAACAATGGCAAAGGAGCAAATGGTGTAGCAAATAACGTTGCTATAATGAGTATTCGAGCTGTACCTAATGGCGATGAGTATGATAAAGATATTGCCTTAGGAATACGTTATGCGGTAGATAACGGCGCTAGAATTATAAACTGTAGTTTTGGAAAATCTTTTTCTCCAAAAGCAGAATGGGTATATGATGCTATTAAATACGCTGCTTCTAAAGATGTTTTAATTGTGCATGCCGCAGGAAATGATGGCCATAATATAGACGATGTTAATAACCCAAACTTCCCTAATGATCACAATAATTATTCAGGGTCAGAAATAGCAAATAATGTAATTACGGTAGGTGCTTTAGCAGAAAAGTATGGGGCAGAAATGGTAGCTTCTTTTTCTAATTATGGCTTAAAAAATGTAGATATTTTTGCACCAGGAGCCGAAATTTATTCTACAATGCCAGGCAATGCATATGAATTTCAAGGAGGAACCTCTATGGCTGCTCCAGCTGTTGCTGGTCTTGCAGCACTTATTATGTCGCAATATCCAAACTTAAAAGCAGCACAAGTAAAACAAATAATTATGCAATCTGGTTTAGCACCAAGTGCTAAAGTTATACTTGGTGGTGATCCTGCAACTAGTAATACTCTAGATAAAGTTTCTAAATCTGGAAAAATAGCAAACGCATATAATGCCTTACTAATGGCAAAAAACGTTTCTACAGGAAAAACACAATTATAAAATTATATATTACGCCATAGTACTTTTATAAGTGCTATGGTTTTTTTTGACTATTAAAATATTAAAAAGATGAAAAAACCACTTTCTCTTTATTCCCTTTTGTTTATTCTTTTTACTTGCTCTTTAGTTGCTCAAAACAACACAAAATACTGGCAACAACATGTTGATTATACAATGGATGTTGCTATAGATGTAAAAACCTATACATATTCTGGAAAGCAAACTTTAGTATATACCAACAATTCTCCTGATCAGATTTCTAAAATTTATTACCATTTATATTTTAATGCTTTTCAACCAGGTAGCGAAATGGATGCTAGGCTACAAAGTATTAAAGATCCAGATAGTAGAATGGTTACCGAAGAAAAAACTAGTAGAATAACCCCCTTATCAGCATCTGAAATAGGGTATTTACATGCTACCTCTTTAAAACAAGATGGTAAAAAAGTAACTTTTTCTGAAGCAGGTACCGTTTTAGAAGTACAACTAGCAACACCTATTGCTTCCGGAGAAAAAACTACTTTAGAAATGGTTTTTAAAGGCCAAGTTCCTTTACAAATACGTCGTTCTGGCCGCAATAGTAAAGATGGTATTGCACTATCTATGAGCCAATGGTACCCAAAACTAGCAGAGTACGATTTTGAAGGTTGGCATGCAGATCCTTATATAGCAAGAGAGTTTCAAGGCGTTTGGGGAAATTTTGATGTTAAACTAACATTAGATAAAAATTACATAGTAGGTGGTACAGGATATTTACAAAACCCAAACGAAATTGGTCATGGTTACCAAACGCCAGGAACAAAAATTAAAAAACAAAAAGGTAAGACATTAACTTGGCATTTTAAAGCACCTAAAGTACACGATTTTATGTGGGCTGCAGATCCAGATTATATTCATGATACTTTGCAAGTAAAAGATGGTCCTATGTTACATTTTCTTTACCAAGGAAATGATGCTGAGATTAAAGAAAATTGGAAAAAAGTACAACCTAAAGCTGTAGAAATGATGCAGTATTTTAGCAAACATATTGGTAAATACCCTTATGATCAATATTCTATAATACAAGGTGGTGATGGTGGTATGGAATATGCAATGAGTACTTTAATTGCTGGTGGTAAAAATTTTGGAAGCTTAGCCGGTACTACTGCTCATGAAATGGCGCATGCATGGTTTCAACACATTCTTGCATCTAACGAAGCTAAACATGCTTGGATGGATGAAGGGTTTACCACTTACATTTCTACTCTATGTATGAATGAGGTAATGCAACAAAATAAAAGTTTTCCTCTAGAAAGGTCGTATAAAGGATACTATTATTTAGTAAAATCTGGATTAGAACAACCGCAAACCACTCATGCAGACCGTTACGATTCTAACATGCCGTATAGTATAGCAGCATATAGTAAAGGATCTATCTTTTTAGCACAATTAGGTTATATAATTGGAGAAGAAAAACTACAAGAAACTATAAAAAAATATTATTCTGATTTTAAATTTAAACACCCTGTTCCTAATGACATAAAACGTACTGCAGAAAAAATAACAGGCTTAGAATTAGATTGGTATTTAACGGATTGGACACAAACAACCAATACTATAGATTATGCCATAAAAAATGTAAAACAAGAAGGAGAAAGTACTAAAATTACTTTAGAGCGTATTGGGTTAATGCCTATGCCTCAAGAAATTTTAGTAACCTATACAGATGGTACAAAAGAAACTTTTTACACAGCTTTACGAATGATGCGTGGTGAAAAACAAGGAATAAAAGCAACCGTTTTACCAGATTGGCCTTGGGCATTTTCTAGCTATAATTTTACAATAGACAAACCATTAAATACAATACAGTCTGTTATTTTAGATAGCTCTGGGTTAATGGCAGATGTAAACCGCTCAAACAACCTTTGGGAAGCAACTACTAAATAACACACCCTAATAATAATAGGCAAAGCTAATTTTATATCTTTAGTACACATAACCATTTATAACCATGACTTTGTCTTATCCAAAAAAGGAAAAACTAAAAAGCAAAAAGCGTATTGAGCAATTGTTCTTAGAAGGCAAAAATGTAACTAGTTTTCCTTTAAAATTAATCTATTTAGAAACTGCTCTTCCTGATCCAATAAAAATACAAGCAGGTGTAGCAGTTTCTAAAAAAAGATTTAAAAGCGCCGTAAAAAGAAATCGTGTAAAACGTTTACTTAGAGAAGCTTATAGACTTAATAAAACTATAGTTACAGACAATACACAAAGTAGCTATGCGTTTTTAATTTTATACATTGGTAAAGAACTACCAACCTATACTGTAATTGAAAAACAATTACAGCAATTGTTTCAAAAATTTAATGCCAAAACAAATGCGCAAATTGGTTAAAAAAAAGGTATTAATACCTTTAATAGCAGTAATACTTCTTGTTACTGGTTCTAGCTTTAAAAATGATTTTTTTGAAATAGCAAAACAAATAGAAATATTTACAACGCTATTTAAAGAGCTAAACATGAATTATGTAGATGAAACCAATCCTGCAGAATTAATGGATACTGCTATTAAAAATATGTTAGAAGATTTGGATCCTTATACCAAATTTTTAAACGAGCAAGATGTAGAAGCATATAAAATAAATAACGCAGGCGAATATTCTGGAATAGGTTCTGTAGTACGATCTTTTAAAGATAAATTGCTAATTGTAGAGCCTTATAAAGATTATCCTGCCGATAAAGCTGGCTTAAAAGCTGGAGACGAAATAATAAAAATAGGCGATATTAATATTTCTGATTTTGATGATAATGCAAGTGAATTATTAAAAGGAGCAAACGGTACTTCTGTTACCGTAACCTATAATAGACAAGGAGAAACTAAAACAACCTCAATTAAAAGAGAAGCAATTGAAGTAGATGCGGTTCCTTTTTATAAAATGGTAGACAATAAAACCGGTTATATTGTTCTTTCTAAATTCAATGCTAAAGCATCTAGCCAAACAGAAGAAGCTTTAAAAGATTTAAAAGGAAAAGGAGCCAAAAAAATTATTTTAGATTTAAGAGGTAACCCAGGCGGATTATTATCTGAAGCTATAAATGTTACCAACCTTTTTGTACCAAAAGGAGAACTTATTGTAACCACAAAATCTAAAGTAAAAAAGTTTAATAGAGAATACAGAACCAAAAACAAAGCTGTAGATACAGAAATACCCTTAGTAGTGCTAGTAAATGGCAGAAGTGCTTCTGCTAGCGAAATTGTTTCTGGTAGCTTACAAGATTTAGATAGAGCAGTTATTATGGGCGCCAGAAGCTTTGGAAAAGGTTTAGTACAACGCCCCATGAAACTTACGTATGGCACACAACTTAAAGTAACTATTTCTCGGTATTATACCGCTTCTGGAAGGTGTATACAGTCTTTAGATTATTGGAATAGAGACGACAGTGGAAATGCTGTTAGAAATACAGAATTTAATGATTTTAAAACACGTAATGGGCGTAAAGTACAAGATGGTGGTGGTGTTTTACCTGATGTAGAAATTACAGCTGCAAAAACTAATAACCTAACCAAGGCCCTGTTAGCTAGCCATACTATTTTTGACTATGCAACAGAATATAGTTATACTAATAAAGTAGAGGATGTAGCTTCTTTTACTTTTACCAATAAAGATTTTGAAATTTTTAAGCAATTTGTTTCTAACAGTGATTTCTCTTTTGAAACTAAGGCACAAAAAGCGTTAAGAGAGGCATTATCTGGTGATGACAAAGAAATTTATGGCTCTAATGTTCAAGAAGGGTATAAGAATTTATTGGCTCAAATGGAAAAAAGTAAACTAGATGCTTTAAATACTTTTCAAAAAGAAATACAAAAGAATTTAGAAGACGAAATTATAAAACGCTATTTCTATAGAGAAGGACTTTATAATTATTATATACTAAAGGACGAAGCTATTATTGCTGCAACAGAGTTATTAAATACTAACGAAAAGTATGCTTCTATATTAAAATAACCAAATAGTAATTCTTATTAAACGCTGGTACAATTATATACTAACATTAAGATAGAATATAGCTGAAAATAGGGATGTAAAATTAGAGTACAAACATTAAATTTGTTATAACCTAGTTTATTTACAATAAATAACTATCCAAAAAACCCAACTGTATGCTATTCTTTTTTGGTTCTCGAAACTCCAAAATAAGTGAACGAAAAATAAGGAAAACCTCTTGTCCTAATTGCCAAACACAAGACTCTTTTGTAGTTACTACTTTTGGTAAATATTTTCATTTTTTTTGGATTCCGATTATTCCCCTTTTTAAAACCCATGTAGCAGAATGTTCACATTGTAAAAAAACATATTCTAAGTTCGAGTTTACCTCCGAAATGAATGCTGCACTTAAAAAAGAAAACCAATTAAACCCTATAAAAAGACCTCTTTGGCACGGATGCGGCTGTATAATTTTAGTAGTCTTTTTTTCAATAATGCTTACCATATCTTTTTATGGTGTTTATATGAGAGCAAATAACCCTGATGCTACTACAGTAGAAAAAGACGCTAGAAAAGAATTACTTGCAAATGATCTAGACAAACTGAGCTCTATTTTACAAAGAGACAAAGACTCTATTACAATAGCTTTAAAACATTGTGTAGATTATGATATAGAAAGTGGAATAGACACTAGTAAAATTGAATATTTTAGCAGTCTAAAAGAAGATAAAATACTAGTACTACTACGTATTAAAGATTTAAAAAATATAACCGCTACACAAAGAAAAGTTATTATCGACATTGTGGAAGATTGCCTTACAGATATACCTTATCTTAATGCTAAAGAACAATATATTGGAGTGGAAGGTAAATGGAATACTGTATTAATAAAAACCCCAACAGAGAGTGATTTAGGTGGGCGTTTTGCAGATAAAAATAAGTTATTACCTTTTTATAATAAAGCTGAAATTAAAGACTCTTTGTCTACTAAATAGTAGGCATAAACAATAGGGATTGGGTTTTAAATTTTAATAATGTATTCTTTCTCTTTTACCTTATCATAAACATCTCTACTAAATGTATAAAGCTTAGAAGGTTTTTTAGAAGTACCACTTTTTCTTTTTTCATTTAAAGGAACTATATATACATTATTAAGCGCTTTTCTTCTAAAATTACGGTTGTCTAGCTCTACATCTAAAACAGCCTCAAAGGCCAATTGTAACTCATTTAATGTGAATTTAGGTGGTAATAAATCAAAAATTATGGGTTCTGTCATAATCTTCATTTTCAAATCATTATAAGCATCTTTTATAATTTCTTCGTGATCAAAACCTAAATTTGGTAACGAGTTTATAGAAAACCACTTAAAGCCTTTATTTTTTTTAGTTACAACTGCTAAGGGCAACACAAAATAGTACGCAACCGTCATTGTTTGCGTTTTACTGCCTTGGTTTTTTATCCATAATAAATCTTTCTCAGACTTTAATCTTGTTGGGTTACCATAAGTTTTAAATTGTACCCTATTTGCAGTTTCTTGTCCTGTAATTTCTTTAAAAATTAAATCTGCAGATTCTTCTAAAGTTTTGCTTATAAAAACATGTCTTCCTGTAAGTACCCAATCATTAATTTCTGGATAATCCTCATGAAATAAATTTAGAGTTCTATTGTATAGTAAAATATTTAAACCATTGTTATCTAGTCCAAAAATTAAACAATCTACCGTAATATTATCTCGCTTCCTAAAGTCCAAAATTTATTTCTCTTAATTCTACTAACAAAGATAAGTATTTATGATTGTTGCTAATTTTTACTTTAAATACATTTTAAAAACTACTTTTAAACCCTGTTTTTTATGAGTAACTTATAAGCTTATATTTGTTAGGTAGAATAAAATAGATATCTAAAAATGCCTAAGGTTATTAATTTAAATATTGAAAACGTAGATCAACTTTCAGACAACTTGTCTAATTTAACTTATGATCGAAATAAAATTAAAACTGGTATAGCACATATTGGTGTAAGTAATTTTCATCGTGCTCACCAAGCATTTTATATACATGAGTTAATAGAAAAATATGGCGATTATAACTATGGTATTTGTGGAATAGATTTAAGAGAAAATGATCGCAAAATATATAATATATTAAAAGATCAAGATGGCTTGTACTCTTTACATATTAAAGATGCTAGCGGTGTTCATAAAACTAAAGTAATAGGTTCTATTGTAGAGTATTTTTACGGGCCAGAAAACCCTATGGCGGTTATAGAAAGACTTTCTAAACCAGATATTAAAATTATATCATTAACAATAGCAGAAGATGGATACCATTTAAATGAAATTACAGGAGAATTTGACCAAAAACATCCGGAGGTTGCAGAAGATATAAAAAACCCTTTTGATCCTAAAACGGTTTTTGGGTACTTAACACAAGCCTTTAAATTAAGAAAGCTTAGGGGTATTGCTGGTTGTACTATTTTATCTTGTGATAATATAAAAGCAAATGGGAATACCATGCAAAAATCGTTTTACAACTATGTAGATAAAAATGAACCAGACTTACTACCGTGGTTAAAAAAAAACACAACATTTCCTAATACAATGGTAGATAGGATTACTCCTGAAACGCAACCTAAAGATGTAACTGTTTTAAAGAAAGAATATGCGTTAAATGATCAATGGCCTGTTGTTTGCGAGTCTTTTACAAGTTGGATTATAGAGGATAATTTTTTTAATAACCAACGCCCACAATGGGAGAAAGTAGGTGTACAATTTGTAGAAAAAGTAGCACATTATGAAAATTTAAAACTTCTTCTTCTTAATGCTGGGCATACTATTCTTGGTATTTTAGGTACGCTTAATGGTTATAAAACAGTACAAGAAGCTGCTAACGATAAAGATTTTATGATTTTTCTAAAATCTTATATGGATAATGAAGTTTCTCCTATATTAAACCATTCTGGAATAATTAATCTTGAAAAGTATAAAAAGACCTTAGTATCTAGGTTTAAAAACCCATATATAAATGATAGCCTTTCAAGAATTTGTAGCGAAAGCTCTTCTAAAGTTCCTTTATTTATACTGCCTACTTTAAAACAACAATTAACACAAGACCATGCAACAATTGCAAATGTGTCTTTTTTAATTGCTGCATGGTGTGTGTATTATGATGGGGTTAATGACCACGGAAACCCCTATAAAATTACGGATAACTTAAGTAATACTTTGGTTAGAATGGCCGCGTTATCACAACAAAATCCTATAAAATTTCTTGAAATAGAGCCCGTTTTTAATGTGTTAAATAAAAATGAAATTTTTGTAGCTGCCTTTGTTAAGTACCTAAATTATATACGAAAACATACTATTAAAGATGCTATTAAAGATTTTAATGCCTCTAAAATATAGTTTATTCTGTTTAAGATTTTAGCATTATCTCTAATTCTTGATTTGTAATTACTGGGTTTGCACCCTCTTTACTTGCCACTATAGCTCCAACTGCACAAGCGGTATTTAAGGCTTCTTGTGGCGACTTATTTTTTTGTAGCGCATTAATTATAGTTGCTAAAAAAGAGTCTCCTGCACCAACAGTATCTACCACCGTTATTTGGTAACCACTGTTGTAATAAAATGTACCATTAAAATATAATATAGCACCATGACGCCCTTTAGTTACACATATGTTTTTGGTATTTGTTTTTTTAGCTATAAATAAAATTGTTTGTTCTAATGAGTTTGTTTCTGACTTTAGTTCTTTAGCAATTTCAAAAATTTCTTCATCATTAAATTTTATAAAATTAGCAGCATTCATTAAATAAGTAAGAACTTCTATTGAATAGTATGGTGGTCTTAGGTTTATATCAAAAACTTTATATTTTGCCATTTTTAAAAGCGCATACAAGGTTTCTCTTGTAGTATCATTTCTAGATGCTAAACTTCCATAAATAAATACCTCTGATTTTTTTACAAGATCTATACTTTGTTGTTCTAGTTCTATTTTATCCCAAGCTCTTGGAAATATAATATCATAAGAAGCAGAGCCTTTATCATTTAACATTACATTTACGCTACCTGTTTCGTAATTAGTATCGGTTTGTACGCCTTGTATATTAACTTCTTTTTCTTTTAAAAACGCTACAATACCATCGCCTAAAGTATCTTTTCCTACTCGGCTAATTATAGCTACTTTATTATTAAAAGATTGTAAGCGCGTAGCTACATTTAATGGTGCTCCTCCTATTTTTGAGTGCTGAGGAAAAATATCCCATAACACTTCTCCAAAACATACTACATTTATCATTACTCTTTATTTATAGCATTACTATTCATCTCTTTTACACACTTTTTAATGCCAGAAATAGCTATAGCATTATAGGCTTTTGTATAGGCATCAACAAAAGGTTTAGAGTCTTTTAGTTTTCCAAAAATAGACTCTATTTCTAAAAAATATTTAGGGTTATCTTGAGCTTCAATTGCTTTGTTTTGCAATACTTCTTTTAAAGCATCTTTAATATTTAATGTTTTACCATTTTCATCTTTTCCTAAGCTATAAATAGCCCATGCTGCAACTACAAAAGCTGCTTGTTTAATACTAGCGTTTTCTTTTAATTGCGCGTTTATTGTTGGCAAAATAAAAATTGGAAACTTAGCAGAACTCTCCGAACAAATTCTGTCTATCTGATCTTTTATATAAATATTTCCAAAACGTTCTAATAAAGAGTCTTCATAAGCTTGTAAATTAACTCCTTTAAGATCTTTTAAAATAGGTGCCACTTCATTCCTCATGTAAGATCTTAAAAAAGTAGTAACATCTTTATTATTTGCAACCTCATCAATAGTAGTATACCCTAACAACGCGCCAAGAATACCCAATACAGAGTGTCCTGCGTTTAACAATTGAAGTTTCATTTTCTCAAAAGGTTCTACATCTTCTACAAACTGGGCACCAACAGTTTCCCAAGATGGTCTTCCTGCAATAAAATTATCTTCAATAACCCATTGTTTAAATGGTTCACATACTACAGGCCAAGCATCATTAATACCTGTAGTTTCTACTAAAGTTGAAATATCAACTGAAGAAGTTACAGGTGTTATTCTATCTACCATAGCGTTAGGGAAAGATACATTTGTATTTATCCAAGAAACCATTTCTGGTGCTGCAACATTTACATAACTCATTAACATTCTTTTTGTCATATCGCCATTGGCTTGAATGTTATCACAAGATTGTATGGTTATACCATTTAGCCCTTTTTCTTTTCTAAGTTTTAATGCTTGGGTTAAGTAACCAAAAATAGTTTTTGGAGATGTTGCATTAGTAATATCATGTTGTATTAATGGGTTTTTAAAATTAAATTCCCCTGTAGCTTCATTATAATTATACCCGCCTTCTGTAATTGTTAAAGAAATAATTTTAACCTCTGGACTAGCCATTTTTTTAATCACTTTCATTGGGTTTTCTGGGGCGTATAACATTTCGGTTATAGAGCCTATAATACGGTTGGTAAGAGAACCATCTAGTTCTTTTACAACTAAAGTATAAAGACCGTCTTGTTCTTTTAAAGTGTTATATATTTTAGTGTCAAAATCTAATAAAGCAACCCCACAAATACCCCACTCTGTTATGTTATTATTGTGTAACAAAATGTCTGTATATAAGGCTTCATGCGCTCTATGAAACCCACCAACACCCACATGTACAATGCCTGTTTTTATAGCATTCCTGTTATATTTAGGAATAGCAACTTTGTCCTTAAACTTATCTAAGTTTAAGTTATTTAATTTATATGTTGTCATTTGTTTACCTTGTTTTATTTGCTTTCAAATCTTTGAAGTAATACTGCAAAAATTATAATAGCTCCTTTTACTACTTGTTGTGGATAAGATGGTACATTTAATAAATTTAAAATGTTACCTATTAGACCTAAAATAAGTACTCCCATAAGTGTGTTTAATGCAGTTCCTTTACCGCCATTTAAGCTTGCACCACCAATAACTACTGCTGCAATAGCATCTAGCTCCCATGCCATTCCCATATTTGGTGACCCTAAATTGGTTCTAGATGCTACAACAATAGCCGCAATAGCTGCCAATGAACCAGAAATTGCGTACACTAAAAATTTGTATTTATTTACTTTTATACCTGATAAACGAGAGGCCTCTTCATTACTTCCCATAGCTATTATTAGTCTGCCAAAAACATTATAGCGTAGCATAACCATAGCTAGAATAACAATAATGAAAAATACAATTGCAATATTTGGAATTCCTAGAATAGAGTTATTTGCAAAATTAGACATGAATTCTCCACCGGCTGTTTTAAATGTAATTGGGGAACCTTTAGAGTAAATAAACCCTAAACCTCTTGCAACAGTCATTAACGCCAATGTGGCTATAAATGGAGCCATTTTTTGAAATGCTACCAAATACCCTGCTACACTTCCTAAACCAAAACCTATTAATATGGTTAATAAAATGGCTAAGGGTAATACCACCGTGTTTACAAGAATTGCAAAGGTTACTGCTAATAGTGCAACCATAGAGCCTACAGATAGATCTATACCTCCGGTTAAAATTACAATGAGCATACCAATACTAATAATACCAATACCCGAAACTTGTTTTAGTAAATTAGATAGGTTTACAGAGGTAAAAAATACATCTGATATTAGTGCCGAAAAGATAACTAACAATATAAAAATGAATATTGTATTGTGTTTTATTAAAAACTTAAGTATTCCGCCTGGGCTACTTAATTGCTCTTTTATAGTTAAAGCCATAATTTGAAATTTTTTTGATTATACAGTATTATTTTAGAGGTTTTCCTATAGAATATCTTAGAATGTTTTCTTCAGAAAATTTTTCTTTTGGTAACTCGCCATAGATTGTGCCTTCGTGCATTACCAAAATACGGTCCGATATTCCCATTATTTCTGGCATATCAGAAGAAATAACAATTACGCCTACTCCTTTTTGAGCTACTTCATTTATAAGGTTATATATTTCTACTTTTGCACCAACATCTACTCCACGCGTAGGTTCATCAATTAAAATAACCTTACTGTCTATACTCAACCATTTTGCAAGTGCTACTTTTTGCTGATTTCCTCCACTTAAATTTTTAACATTTACTTCTGAGCTTGGCGTTTTAATATTTAACTTTTCTATTAAACTTAAAACGTTTGCATACTCTTTATCTACGCTTATAAACCCAAGTTTACCAGCAATAGAACTAAAACTAGTTACGCTTATGTTTTTACGTATAGAAAGTGGCAAAAACACTCCTTCTTCTTTTCTATCTTCAGAAACAAATCCTATTTGAAAACCAACAGCATCTGCCGGAGAATTTGTTTTTATCTCTTTACCATTTAATAGTAATGTGCCAGATTTTTTCTTGTCTGCTCCAAAAATAAGTTTTGCAGTTTCGGTTCTTCCGCTTCCTCCAAGGCCTGCAATGCCTAATACTTCTCCTGGTTTTACTGTAAAAGAAACGTTATGTACTAAGGTGTCTTTTGCGGTAAGGTTTTTTACTTCAAAAATGGGGTCGTCTCCAATTTTTGAAGTTCTTGTAGGATATAAATCTTTTAATTCTCTACCTATCATTAAACGAATTACACCATCTGTATCTATTTCTGAAACAGGCATGCTTCCTGTGTCTACTCCATCTTTTAAAACTGTAATAGAGTCTGCTATTTTAAAAATTTCTTCTAAGTGATGCGAAATGTATATAATAGACATTCCTTCCTTTTTTAATCTTAAAAGATTATCAAATAGCTTTTGAGCATCTGTAGGGTCAAAAACAGTAGTTGGCTCATCTAAAACAAGAAC
This sequence comes from uncultured Maribacter sp., assembly GCA_947504045.1. GTDB lineage: Bacteria > Bacteroidota > Bacteroidia > Flavobacteriales > Flavobacteriaceae > Maribacter_B. Next base: position 904,278 of record CANNFY010000001.1, on the reverse strand, counting down.
CTTTGTATCTTCAGATAACGCTTTGGCAATTTCTACAACTTGTTTTTGTACAATGCTTAAATCTCTTACAATAGCAGAAGCATCAATTTCAAATCCTAAGGAATTTATTAGTTGCTGCGCATCATTGGTTATTTCTTTCCAATTCATCCAAAATTTACTTGCGCCTAGTTTGTGTAAATAAATATTTTCTGCAACCGATAAGTCGTTTACTAAAGATAATTCTTGATATACAACACTAATACCTAATACTTGACCATCATGGGTGTTTTTAGGATTAATTTCTTTACCATTTAAAACTACTTGTCCGGCATCTTTTTGATGAACGCCACTAAGAATTTTTACCAATGTAGATTTTCCGGCTCCGTTTTCGCCAAGTAAAGCATGAATTTCTCCATGCTTTATTTTTAAATTTACATTATCGAGTACAGAAACAACACCAAAACTTTTTGATATTCCGGTCATTTCAACTCGGTATTCGCTTTCTAAATTTTGCATATCAAATTAGGTTTAGGTTTAGAATATTGCTTTAGGATTATAATATTTAGCAGCATTTTCTTTTGTAATTAACAAAGGTGCTGTAAATGATGTTTTTGGAAAATCTCTTTTTCCGTTTATGTATTGAATTGCGTACTCTACTGCATTTTTACCTATTTGTACTGGGCTATTCATTGCTGTACAACCATAAAAATCTGTATCCATAATATACTTTATAGCTTCTTTTTGCCCATCTGCACCTGCAACAATTAAAATATCATCTGTTTTTCCTGCTTGCTTAATTGCTTTAATTGCACCTAATACACAAACGTCTGACTCTGTTATAACCACATTAATATCTGGGTGAGCAACCAAAACATCTTCCATTGCTTTTAAACCTCCTGCATAAGACCACTCTGTATACATTTGTGTTTTTACATTTAAGTTTATTTTTCCTTGTGTACGTAATTGCTCTTCTGTAATACCTTGTAATAAACCTTGCTTACGAGTACGCCCAACTGGGTTACCTGCATTACCACTTAATAGGGCAATATTCATTTTTTTGCTTCCAAATTTTTTAGCTAACCACTCTCCTGCTAACTCACCATTTGCTAGGTTATTAGACTGTATTGTGGTTACATAATCTGCAGAATCATCAATAGAACTATCTATAATAAATACTGGAATACCAGCTGCTTTAGCTACTTTGGTTACACCAACTAGTGCATCTGGATCTTTAGGGTTTAATAAAAGAGCATCTACACCTTTTGTTATTAAATCTTCTACAGCTGCAATTTGTTTATTAATATCATTTTGCCCATCTGCAGATAAAAATACCATTCCATTTTTTTCGGTATTAGATTTTATACTTTGTAATAAAGCCTGGTAATAAGGTGCGTTTAAAGAAGGGGTGCAATATCCTATTTTTTTACCTGTAAGATCTATTGCACTCTCTATAGCTACACTAGTATCTTCAGTAGATTCTGAATCTTCATTTGTGTTTTTTGTTTGCTCTACACAACTAAATAAATTAATAGATAAAGCAAATACCATAAGTGATTTAAAAACTTGTTCTAGTACTGTTTTCTTATTTTTTGTATTCATAATTAAGTGTATTTAAATTGTTTTTTTGGTTTTTAAAATAAAGTTAAGTCTAATTGTAATACTGTTTTTTCCTTTTCAGGATTCCACATTGCGGTTACTTCTACTGGTAATTTATAATTACCAATATTTATATTCTTGTTAAAAGATGCTCCTACATTAATAACATTACCTGCACCTTCTGTATAAAATGTTTTATCTGTTATAAAAGACCATGCCCCACCTGCAAAAAGAGATAAACTAGAGTCTTTTTTTTGCCAAACTTTACTTTTTACTTCAAAATAATGCGTCCAAGAGTCTTTTAAAGAACCATCATCTTGCACTTCATAATCTCCAGAACCACCACCTACTATAGTAGCTAAATATAATAAGGTATTTGGGGTAATGTTATAGCCAAAATTTACGTCTACAAAATTGTACCCTTGTGTTTTATCATAGCTCCAATATTCTAATTTATCTCCTCTTTCTTCTACGCCTGTGTAATTATTATGAGTTACAGCTTCTATAAAAAACTTATCTGAAAAACGATAAACAGAATAAATAGAAAACTCTTTATAGTTTGCTCCTACATAATCTCCGGTATCTTTATGAACAACATCTACACTAGTAAAACTAGCACCACCCCAAACACCAAAAGTAAATTTTTTGTCTCGTGTATTATATTCTAAACTAGTTGCGAATACAGCTCCTGGATGTACTACAAAACCATGCCATATATGCATATTTTTTAAGTGAGCAGACGCATTAAAAGCTTTGTATTCATCTTCCATCATTTCTTTTTCCTTTTCATCTTGAGAAATTGCTTGGTTTATTCCTAAGAAAATAAAAAAACAAAACGATAACGTTATAGTAAATACAGAATATTGATTTCTGCTTTTTGCCTTTTGTTCTTGTCTAAGATAAGGTACAACATGTTGTACTTTGTTGTTAACATTTAATTTCATAATTGAGTTTAATTAAGTTTAGTTTTTTAAAACGTCATAATGACGTTTGTTCTACAAATGTAAAATAATAAATTACATATCCTACAATTTGTTAGTATATTAATTATCAATTACACAATTTTAAGTGTTAAATTTTTGAAAATATTGAATATAAAATATTTACAATAAACGTTGTTTTAACGTTATTTACTGGGTTTTTTAATATTTTTTAATGGAAAGAAAAAATAAATGCAGATGGTCAAAAAAAATTGATTTTTTTTGAAAAAAGGGCGGTTAAAATCTAAAAATCAGGCTTCTAATGCCTTTTTGGAGTACTCTTTTTTAGTGAAAAAAGCTGTTTTTGGACTAGAAAAGTATATTTTTTTAAAATTTAGAAGAAAAATATACCTGGATAAAAAGAACATCTACATACTTTTAAAAGTATATACGCTACTAATTAAAAATAGTGGTGTTTGTTAAATTTAGTAAGGCATTGTCTTCTACATATAATAAACGCTTAGTTCTTAAATATCTATCTACATTAAAAGCGTCAAAATTAACTGCATTGCTATCTGTACTTCCTATTTGTACACGACCAGAACCTGAGGCATGTATAAACTCTTTATTACCTATCCACATACCCACATGTACTACTTTTTCTTTAGTAGAATCTGTCTTTTTTCTTCCAAAAAATAATAAATCTCCTTTTTGTAGACTCTCAAAATTCTTTATAGAATCTATTTCTTTACCAGTGTGTACTTGTTGTGATGCATCTCTAGGTATTACCATACCATTTAAAAAGTATACTGTTTTAGTAAAACCACTACAGTCTACCCCTTTGGTAGAAGTACCACCCCATAAATAAGGTAATCCCATAAACTTTTTAGAGGTTGCTACTAAATTTTCTTGTGTTGGATTTATGCTAGTAATCCATTTAGTATACTGCATAGCTTCGGTTTTTAAAACAAAACCTTCTCTTTTATCCGGAAAACGGATTTTAAAAAACTCATTTTCTTCGCCTAACAACTCTACTACGCCTCCTGCAACAATATCAGAAACTACCTGTGCTTCTTTATTTGGTATAGAATAAACATAACCTATTGTTTGGGTATAAATTATTTTTTTTGCTTTCTTCCAATCTAAAAAACCTTCTTTTGTAAGGGTTACAATTGCACCATAATCTACCCAAGAAATATAATTATCTGGCGTTTGTATTAAAAACCAATCTCCTTCTTTTTTTAAAATATGTACTGGTGTACCTAATGTTGCTTGTGTTGCTAATTCTGCAGAATGTTTTGCATTACTTCTAATATTAGCTACAGAAACCGTAACTACACCTTTTGTTTTTCCTTCTAAATCTGCATTTGGGTATAAAGAAATGCTGTCTATAAAACTTATGTTCTTTTCTTTTAAAACTTCTTTTAAAGCATCTACTGCTTTTGGTAAATTACTTTCTCCTTTTAAAATATGTGTGTCTTTGTTTTTTGTTGCTGAAATAGAAAATATAGCTACACGCTTGTCTGGAGCAAATTGTTCCTTAATTGTACTGATCTCTTTTATTAATGTAGTTTTCTCTAATTTGGAAGTATTTATACATGAAGAAACCACAAAACAAATAAAAATAAATTTTAACCAAGGTGCTTTAAGCAATGTCATATCTATATTTTTTTGAAAATTAGAAATTTTTAAGGACTTACTTCTGTTTTATATAAAACTATCTTCATCATTTTACCTAATTTTAAGCCCTAGTTATGAGAAAACTAAAAGTAATAGAGCTTTTTGCGGGTGTTGGCGGATTTAGATTAGGACTCGAAAAAACAAATAAATACGAAGTTGTTTGGTCTAACCAATGGGAACCAAGTACTAAAACACAGCATGCTTCTATGGTATATGAAGCTCGTTTTGGTGCTACTAACCATAGTAATCAAGATATTTCTATTGTACCAACTACAACTATTCCGGATGCTGATATTTTGGTTGGTGGTTTTCCTTGTCAAGATTATTCTGTTGCTACAACCTTAAAAAACTCTAAAGGACTTATTGGTAAAAAAGGAGTTTTATGGTGGTCTATTCACCGTATATTATCCGAAAAGAAAAATCCTCCTAAATACCTTTTTCTAGAAAATGTAGACCGTTTATTAAAATCGCCAACCGCACAAAGAGGTAGAGATTTTGCTATTATGCTACAAAGTTTAAATACTTTAGGTTATGCTGTAGAATGGCGCGTAATTAATGCTGCAGATTATGGTATGCCACAAAGAAGACGTCGAATTTTTTTCTTGGCTTACCACAAATCTACATCTGCTTATAAAAAATTAAAAAAAACTAATGCGTTAGATTGGATTAGTACTAAAGGAACTATAGCAAAAGCTTTTCCTATTGTACCGCAACTTAAAATAGATACCACTTTTACTTTAGAAGAAGATTTAGTAGTGCTTTCAGATACTTTTAATGAAAAAGGAAAATTATCTCCTTTTTTAAATACGGGTGTTTTTTATGAAGGAACCGTTTATACCTCTAAAACACAGCCAAAACAAGAAGCTAATAAAACCGTTTTAGAAGATATTTTACAAAACAAACAAGTTGCATCTGAGTTTTATATTGATGAAAAAGAGCTGCCTAAATGGAACTACTTAAAAGGTGCTAAAAAAGAGGTTAGAACCGCAAAAAGTGGATTTACTTATAATTATAGTGAAGGTGCAATGATTTTTCCTGATGCTTTAGATAACGCTTCTAGAACTATTATTACTGGTGAAGGCGGTAAAAGTGCCTCTAGGTTTAAGCATGTAGTATCTACACCAAATGGTTTGCGCAGATTAACCCCTATAGAGCTAGAACGTTTAAATATGTTTCCAGACAACCACACAAAATTAGAAGGAATATCTAATACTAAAAGAGCTTTTTTTATGGGAAATGCTTTAGTTGTTGGGGTTGTAGAACGTATTGCTAAAGAATTATTTACTACTATTAATTCTTAAAAATGGGAGTCCAAAGTAATTTTAAAAAGGACTTACAAAAAGAAAAAGAACTTGCTGTTTTTTTAGATATACTCTACCAGAAACATTTAAAAAAATACACTACAAAACGTGTTAATGACATTAAACAACAACTAAAAGGTATAGATGTTCTTTTTACACATAAAAAAACTAAAAAGGTTTTTAATGTAGATGAAAAAGCACAACTAGATTATATTGGAGAAGACTTACCAACTTTTGCTTTTGAAATTACTTATTTAAAAAATACCAAAAGAAAAAACGGATGGCTTTTTAATACTAGTAAAACCACACAATTTTATGCTCTTATTACTGCTATTTATAAAGACGAGCCAGATAAGTTTACTTCTTGCAAAATAACTTTTGTAAACAGAGAGAAGTTAATAGCTCTACTACTTTCAAAAAACATTACCCTGCAAGCACTTTCTAATTGTGTAAAAAGAAACACCAAAAAACAAGGTAAAATAACTATTAAAGAATTAGATAGCTTTACGGAAGGTTATCTATATTTTTCTTCTACTAATAAGGCAGAAAAACCACTAAATCTGATATTAAAATTAGATTTTTTAATAGAAAATGGCGTTGCAAAAAGGCTTCTTTAAAATAATTTATAAACCGCTTAGTTGGTTTAGCAATATTTAGAACCTTAGATAATAGATAAAAAGGGCATTTAACACTTAAAAAGTGTATATAATCCTAAAAAATAATTTAAATCTTAAAAAGATATTACTTAGGAACAAACTAATTGGTTTGTTTTTGTAATTGTTATAAATTAATCCCTAACCATACCTACATGCGGAATATTATCTTCTAAATAACTTTCTCCAAATTGTTTAAAACCTAAAGAAGTATAAAATTTTACTAAATATTCTTGAGCAGAAATATGAATTTTAGTTTCTTTTAAATATTCTTCAACAGCCTTAATAGAAGCTTCCATAATAGTTTTTCCATACCCATATTTTCGTTCAGAGGCTTTTACAACCACTCTTCCTATACTAGCATCTTTAAAATAATCGCCAGATTTAAAAATACGAGTATAAGCTACTACATTGTTATTTTTTAAACCTATAACATGTAATGCTTTTTGGTCTTTATTGTCTACATCTTGGTAAACACAGTCTTGCTCTACCACAAAAACTTCACTTCGTAATTCTAATATTTTATATAGCAGGTTTATGTCTAACTGGTTAAACGTCTTTACTTCTATTTGTAACATTATTCTTGTTGTATTTAACTTTGTTACTAATGTAATAAGATACTTTTAAAGTTATAATATTACAAACTACTAAACTTAAAATTATAAAATTTACATTGTTGCTTTTTTACTTTCTAGAAGTTTAACAATAGCATTATTTCCTTGCATTTGTGCATGTTTTAATGCGGTATTACCTCTATTATCTTTTATAAAAATATCGGCATTATTTTTAAGCAAGTATTCTACTATTTGGGTATGCCCAAAAGTACTTGCATAAATTAATGCTGTTGCATTGTTGTAATTTTTCTGGTTTACATTAGATCCTTTATCTATTAGCATTTTAGCAATAGTAATATCCCCTTTAAAACAAACTCCCATTAATGCGGTATTACCAGATAGGTCTTTAGCATTAACATTACATTTTTTTTCTAATAAAAAAGCAACAACTTCAGGTTGCTTATTATATGCTGATAAAATTAAAGGTGTAAACCCTTTCTGGTCTATAGAGTTTATAGTGTCTTTATTTATAGCATATAGCTCTTTTAGTTTATTTAAATCGCCGCTTCTTGCAACATCAAAAATTGATTGTGCGTTGGTATGGATTGTAAATAGTATAGTTAGAGCCAGTATAATGTGTTTCATAATATTTTAAAATTAAAAAAGAGGAAGTGTTTAGAACCTCCTCTTTAGTTTGTTTTAAGTTTTTAGTGCATAAAATCTTTTTGAGAAAAACCTAAAGCTTTTGCTAAAGTCATACCAAAATTTCTGTCTGCTTGATAGAAATAAGAAATCATAGTTTTTTGAATGTTTTTATCGGTAACCGCACCTAAATCTCCACTTAAGTTTTTTATTAAATTTTGTTTCTGTTCTGTAGAAAGTGTTCTATAAAAATCTCCAGCCTGTGCAAAATCATTTGTCTTTGTAATTTTCTTTTGCGTAATAGTTACATTACTAAGTGTAGTTTCTGCCTGCTTATATTGTGGGTCTTCTGCTAATGCGGCTTTAGAACTTGGTTGGTAATTTACATCCGGGTTTTTAAATCTTTTGTTACCAGTACTAATCCAACTATCAGAATTGTAATTATTAGGTTCTTCTAAAGGTTTGTTAACTTCTAATTGTAAAAAATTTGGTCCTAAACGGTGCCTTTGTGTATCAAAATAAGAGAATAATCTACCTTGTAGTAATTTATCTTCAGAAGGTTCTACACCTGGTATTAAAGCCCCTGGAGAAAAAGCAATACTTTCTACCTGCTCAAAAAAGTTTATTGGGTTTTCATTTAAAGTCATGGTACCAATCTTAATTTTCTCAATTTTATCGGCAGGCCAATCTTTAGTTGCATCTAAAGGCCAAAAATCAAAAGAATGTATATCTTCTGGCTTAATTAACTGTACATACAAATCCCATTGAGGGTAGTTTTTGTCGCTAATGTCTTTTCTTAAGCTCATTGTAGCATGTTGCCAATCTTTACCTTGTTGTTCCGCAGCTTCTTCAATAGTTAAGTTTTTTTCTCCTTGTTTAGAAACCCAAGAATATTTTACATAGGTAACATCTCCTGCAGCATTTATCCATTTATAACCGTGCACACTACTACCATTCATATACTGATAGCCTTTTGGAATACCTAAATCTGTATATAATCTTGTAAGCATATGTGTAGATTCTGGTACATGTGAAAAGAAATCAAAAAACCTGTTTGGGTCTTGTTTATTTGTAACAGGAGAAGGTTTTAAAGAGTGTACCATATCTGGAAACTTAATAGCATCTCTAATAAAAAATATTGGTAGATTATTACCTACAATATCATAATTACCTTGTTCTGTGTAGAACTTAACAGCAAAACCTCTTGGGTCTCTAGCAGTTTCGGGGGAACCTTTTCCGTGTATAACTGTGGAAAAGCGTACTGCTAGATCTGTTTTTTTACCTACTTTAGAAAACAATACTGCTTTTGTATATTTAGACATATCTGCAGATGCTTCAAAATAACCAAAAGCTCCTGCACCTCTTGGGTGTACAACTCTTTCTGGTATTCTTTCTCTATCAAAAGCAGCTAATTTTTCTACTAAATAAATATCTTCTAACAGTACTGGACCATACTCTCCAACTGTTTTAGAATTTTGGTTGTCTCCGACCGGTACGCCACCATTAGTTGTAATGGTATTATTTGACTGAGAAAACCCAGCAAAAAAAAGCGACAACATAATAAGTGTTGTTAATTTGTTTTTCATTGTATATAGATTTAATTTATAATTAAAAAACAAATATCAATCGCAAATCAACTGCTGTCAAATTAATAGTTTATATCCTTGTATAGGTAAAATTTATATATAATGACACTGCAACAACTAGAATATGTAATAGCATTAGATACCTATAGACATTTTGTTACTGCAGCAAAAAAATGTTTTGTAACTCAACCTACAATTACTATACAAGTAAAAAAGCTAGAAGAAGAAATAGGTTTTTTAATTTTTGACAAAAGCAAATCTCCTTTTGTGCCAACAGATTTAGGTGAATTATTTATTAGAAAAAGTAAAGTAATACTTGGGGAGGTTAATGAGCTTAAAAACATGGTAAATATAGAATTAAATAGCCTAGAAGGAAATTACAATATTGCCGTTATACCAACAATATCTTCTTATTTAATACCATTAATATCTGGTTCTTTTTCTAAAAAATACCCTAACACTTTTCTAAAAATACAAGAAATGGAAAGTGACCAAATTATTAATGCATTACAAAAAAAAGAAATTGATATAGGTATATTGGTAACTCCTTTAAATGAGTCTTTTATTAGAGAAATAAAACTATATAATGAGCCTTTTATATTTTATGGAAATAAAAATGATTTTGAAAAAAAAGAAAAAACTATTTCTATAAAAGAGATTGAAAATATGAATAATGATGTTTGGTTATTAGAAAATGGGCATTGTTTTAGAAATCAGGTTTTAAATATTTGTTCAAACGCTACAAATACTAAAAATGTTCAGTTTAAAAGTGGATCTATAGAGGCGTTAAAAAAAATGGTAGATAATTATGGTGGTTTTACGCTTGTACCAGAAATGGCAATTAATGTAAACGATATTGGTTATAATATTCCTTTTACAAACCCAAAACCAATTAGAGAGGTAAGTTTGGTAACCCATAATTCATTTTGTAAAGATCTTTTATTAGATGCTTTAAGAGCAGAAATTTTAGAAAAAACACCTAATAAATTTGATAAAAACGAACGTTTTATTAAAATTAATTGGAGATAACTACTTTTTTACTTGTTAATTTTTAATAAAATAAAAAACATTTTATTAACTTAATGTTTTAATTATGAATAATATATATGTATAATTTTACATTAAAATAAACTCTTTTAAATATGGCTCTAACAAAACAAATAAAAGGTTCACAAACTATAGTAACATTTACAGTAGCAGCGCATGAAGCTCCAAGTACTTCTAATGTTTTATTATTAGGAGATTTTAATGATTGGCAAACTAATGATAGTAGTTGCCAAATGGAAAAAAAAGGAGACTCTTATGTAAAGAGTGTAAAACTTAAAAATGGAAAAAGTTACGAATTTAGGTATTTAAGTGAAGATAAAGGTTGGTTTAATGATCATGCAGCAGATGCTTATGTACCTTCACCTTATGAAGGTATAGATAATAGTGTGGTAGATTTAAGTGCTGTGGCAGAAAAAAAGAAAGCAGCTAAAAAACCTGTAAAGAAAACACCAGTTAAAAAAGCAAAAAAAGATGATCTAAAAAAAATAGAAGGAATAGGTCCTAAAATAGCTTCTATTTTAACAGAAAAAGGAATACCTACTTTTGAAAAACTAAGTAAAACATCGGTAAAAACACTTGAAAATATTTTAAAAGAAGCTGGTCCTCGTTATACCATGCATAAACCAGGTACATGGCCAAAACAAGCTAAATTAGCTAGCCAAGATAAATGGGACGAATTAAAAAAATTACAAGATAAATTAGACGGAGGTAAATAACTATACTCCTAATTATTATATTAAAAAACCCAAAGAAAATTCTTTGGGTTTTTTAATTCTATAAAATGGTATAACTATTTTTTTGAAGTAATATAATTATCTACAAAATCTTCTAAAACATTTAATGGTATTGCTCCATTAGAAATTACAACTTCATGAAACTCTCGAATATCAAATTCGTTTCCTAAAGCTTCTTTAGCTTTTTTACGTAATTCTAAAATTTTTAACATTCCAATCTTATAAGCAGTTGCTTGGCTAGGCATTACAATATGCCTTTCTACCATTTTAATAGCATCTAGTTCTGCATTTGGTGTATTGTCTGTATAATATTTAATACCTTCTTCTCTTGTCCATTTTTTAGCATGTATACCTGTATCTACAACTAATCTACATGCTCTCCATAATTCCATAGATAAACGACCAAAGTCTGAGTAAGGGTCTTTATAAAAACCCATTTCTTTTGGTATATATTCAGAATATAAGCCCCAACCTTCGGTATATGCTGTATAACCACCAAATTTTCTAAACTTTGGAATATCTTGTAGTTCTTGTTGTATTGCTAATTGCATATGGTGCCCTGGTATACCTTCGTGGTATGCTAATGCTTCCATTTGATAAGTTGGCATAGAAGCCATATCATATAAATTTGCATAATATATTCCTGGCCTAGATCCATCAGCAGCAGGACGATTATAAAATGCTTTTCCAGCAGATTTTTCTCTAAATTTTTCTACAGCTTTTACCATAATATCTGCTTTTGGTTTAGATATAAAAATTTCATCTAGCCTGGTTTTCATACTGTCTATTAATTTAACAGCCTTATTTAAATATGCTTGTTTACCAGCTTCATTATCTTCATAATAAAATTGTTTATCTGTTTTCATAAATTGAAAAAAGTCTTGTAGACTTCCTTTAAAGCCTACTTTACTTCTTATCAAATCCATTTCAGTATGTATTCTTGTAACTTCAGATAAACCTATTTCGTGTATTTCATTAGCTGTTAAATTTGTAGTGGTGGTTCTTTTTAATGCAGTATTAAAAAAAGCTTCTCCATCAGGAAATTTCCAAGCACCATGGTCTGAATTAGCTCTTTCTTTTTGAGATTTAATAAAAGTAATAAGGGCTTCATATGCTGGTTTAACAGAGGTTAATAAGGCTTCTTTTGCCTTATTTTCTAATTTAGATTTTACAGATGTATCAAGATCTAATTTATTTATCTTCTTTAAAAAATCTTTTAATAATGTACTTGGTTCTTTTGATGCATTAAATGGTTGGCCAACCAATATATTTTCTGAGTCTTGTACTACTTTATCATAAACAAATTTTGGAGGCATAATACCTTTTTCTTCTCTCTCTTTTAAATTTTTAATTAACTGTAAAAAATAGGCGTTAAAACCATTTAATCTAGATATGTAAGCTTCTGCATCATCTATATTATCAATTCTATGCATATTTATTAAAAATGCAGGTTTTCTAGATTGTGCTCCAAACATTTGGTTTACTGGATAATTGTATAACCTATACTTATAATCCTCTATATTATTTTCTGTGTTTTGCTTAAAAAGTTTATAACTTAAAAGAGCTTCTTTAGATAAGGCATCTACATTTATAGAGTCTTGTAACCAAAGTAGATTTTTTTTATCTATTTCTAAATCTCTTTTTTCTGCTTCAGGAGAATTATCATTAAGTTTTCCGTAGTCTTTTTTTATACCTAATCTAGTTTGAAATTCTGGATATAAATCAACTTTATTATCAAAAGTTTTCTGAAGAAAATCTGTTAATTTTTTAGATTCAGCTGCAATGTCAGCATCGGTATAAACTTTTGTTTTTTCAGTTTTACAAGAAACTGAAATTGTTAATAAGCATATACATAATGCTGATTTTAAAAATAATTTTTTCATAAGGGGATATTTTTTTATTATTATTTTACTTTCTTAAACTCCAAATTTCATGAATAGGTTTTCCTTTACTAGATTTACCTGTATGCTGCCAATCACCATCTATACGTTTAAAATTAAAATTTAAACTTGCTCCTACTCTTGTACTATCTTTTGAGAAAAATTTTATGTTCTCTGTATATACACCTTCTTTAGTAGTATACGTACCGCCTCCGGTTCCCATAAATTGTTTTGTTTCTGTATTATAAGCAATCCACTGAAAACGAGTACCAGATAAAATCTTCATGGTTTTTCTGGGTTTATTAACATCTCTTTTTTGTAATGCTCCGTCTTTAACTCTACCAGACATTAACCATGCACCTTGTAATGCTCCTGGTGTACCATTATCTATTCTAGTAAATTTTATATTACCATTTACCTTAGTTAAAGTACTATCCGTAACATGTACTTTAAAACTTACTGTTGTACCTATACGGTGTGGTCTATCAGAATCAAACTCTACCTCTTCAGTAATAATTGTATCTGCATAACTCCAAGTACCTCCGTTACAATTTACAAATGCTCCGGTTTTGGCATTAAATGTGGATAATACTTGATAACCATCAGAAAAAATAACCACATTTTTTAAAGATTCACCTTCTTTAGAGGTAAAATATCTTTCCCATGCACCTTTAATATTTTGTGCAGAAGTATTTACATAAATAAATAATGTAAATAGTATTGTAAGTACTTTCATAATTAGTAATTTATAATAAGTACTTAAATATAAAAAGAAAAGTAATAAGTGGTTTTAAAAGAGGCTTATAAACAACTTATTTACAAGGTATTTTTTCTATTCTTCTTTCGTGTCTACCACCTTCAAAATTGGTATTTAAAAAAGTATTTACCATTTCTAAAGCTTGTGGTAAAGAAATAAAACGTGCTGGTAAACTTAAAATGTTAGCATCGTTATGTTCTCTGGCAAGTGCTACAATTTCTTTGGTCCAACACAAAGCAGAACGTACTTTTTGGTGTTTATTAGCAGTCATAGAAGCCCCATTACCACTACCACAAATAATAATACCAAAATCTACAGTACCATTTTCAACATCATTAGCTACAGGATGTACAAAATCTGCATAATCTACACTATCTGTACCATCAGTACCATAGTTATTAACATTAATATTTAAGGATTTTAATAAACCAACAATTGCAAGTTTATATTCTGTTCCTGCATGGTCATTACCTATAGCTATTTTCATATATTTTAGAATACTAATTAATAACACAAATGTACAATAGATAAGTGTATACCACAATAAATAGCACTTACACAACATATATTAATGTTAATAAGATATAAGTTGTTAATTAGAGGTATAAATAATTGTATTAGTTGTTAATAAACTTACCAAAGAAAATAACTTTTAAATTTTGATTTCTAATTTAGAATTTGCCTTATAAAAGAAATCAATAAAAACTAATTAATTTTTTAGAATATAATAGAAAGATATTAAGTTAACATGTATAGAAATTAACATTGAATTAATATTTAGTTATTATTAATTTCATGTTAGCATAAGTTATTAATACATGTTAATAAAATACGTAACGTACTGGTAACTATAAATTATAGTATTGTATAAATTGTCAATAAAATAATAAAATGGTTCAATACTAATTATTCTTCATTTTTTTATCCCCATTATTAACAAGCTATAATAACCACCATTGTTTTTTTAAATTTAATAAAAGAAAAATATAATATTATATATATGTTAATAACGTTAATTTAATTTTAGTGTAATCGATAAAATAAAAACTACTGAATTATAATTCGTAATTTTCCAATAAATTAGAAAGAAAGATTAATGTCAAAGAGAAATAAGAAAGCAAAAAATCATAGAAAGAACGAAATTACTAAAGGTATTTTTACAGTTTTAGAAAAAGATCCTAAAAAAAGCTTCACTTATAAACAAATAGCATCTAGAATGAATATTACAGATGCGCACGATAGAAACCAATTAATTAAAAGATTGGTACAATTAAAAGAGAAAAAAAGAATTTTAGAAGAAACCAGAGGCCATTACAAAGCCATTGCTTCTACTAAAACATATTATACTGGTATTGTGGACCTTACTAGTAGAGGAAATGCATATATTATTGTTGAAGGAATGGATGATGATGTTTTTATTCCAAGCAATAAAGTAAATAAAGCTTTTCATAAAGATACCGTGGAAGTTTATGTTTTTCCACAAAGAAAAGGTAAAAAACTAGAAGGAGAAATAAGTAAAATTATATCTAGAAATAAGACCGAATTTGTTGGTATTGTTGATATGCAAAAAGATTTTGCATTTATAAGACCTACAGATCCTAGAATGTATACCGATATTTTTGTATCTAAAGATAAAGTTGCAAATGCTGAAGATGGCGATAAAGTAATTGTAGAAATTACAGAATGGCCAGACCGTACAGATTCTCCTTTTGGTCAAATAAAAGAAGTTTTAGGAAAACCAGGAGAGCATAATACCGAAATACATTCCATTTTAGCAGAATATGGTCTACCTCACGAATTTCCTGTAGATGTTGAACGTTATGCACAAAAATTAGACACTTCTATAAAAGAAGAAGAAATTGCAAAACGTAGAGATATGCGTAATGTATTAACCTGTACTATAGATCCAAAAGATGCAAAAGATTTTGACGATGCTTTATCTTTTGAAGTTCTTGAAAACGGAAATTATGAGATAGGTGTACATATTGCAGATGTTTCGCACTATTTACAAGAAGGTACTATTTTAGATGATGAAGCTTATGAAAGAGCAACCTCTGTTTATTTAGTAGATAGAGTGGTACCAATGCTACCCGAAATATTATCTAATAACGCTTGTTCTTTACGCCCAAATGAGGAAAAGTATACTTTTTCTGCTGTTTTTGAAATAGATAAAAAAGCAAATGTTGTTAACGAATGGTTTGGAAGAACCGTTATAAATTCTAACGAACGTTTTGCGTATGAAGAAGCACAACATATTATAGAAACTAAACAAGGCGATATTCCAGAAGAAATATCTATTAGAAACTCTTCTTATATAGTTTCAGATGAAGTTGTTAATGCTACTTTAACTATGGATAAATTAGCAAAAATTATGCGCGAAAAACGTATGCATAGTGGTGCTATTTCTTTTGATAAAGTAGAAGTACGTTTTAATTTAAATGCAGAAAGCGAACCTACAAGTGTTTATTTTAAAGAAGCAAAAGATGCTAACAAACTTATAGAAGAGTTTATGTTATTAGCTAATAGAAAAGTGGCTGCTTTTATTGGAAAACAAAAACCAGAAAAAACGTTTGTGTATAGAATACATGATGATCCTAATGAAGAGAAGTTATTTGCTCTTAATGGTATAATTTCTCGTTTTGGTCATAAGTTAGACTTTAAAGATAAAAAATCTATTAGCACCTCTTTAAATAAGCTTCTGGAAGATGTTAAAGGTCAAAAAGAACAAAATTTAGTAGATACACTTGCTATACGTACTATGAGTAAAGCAACCTATACCACTAAAAATATTGGTCATTACGGTTTAGCGTTTGATTATTACTCGCATTTTACATCACCAATACGTAGGTACCCAGATGTTATGGTACACCGTTTATTACAACATTATTTAGATGGTGGTAAAACTGCTAATGCAGAATTATATGAGGAAAAATGTAAACATTCTTCCGAAATGGAAATTTTAGCTTCTAGAGCAGAAAGAGATTCTATAAAATACATGCAAATTAAATTTATGCAAGATCACCAAGATAAAGAGTTTGTTGGGGTTATTAGTGGTGTTACAGAATGGGGAATTTATGTAGAAATAGTAGAAAATAAATGCGAAGGAATGGTAAGTATTAGAGACATAAAAGGAGATTATTATATCTTTGATGAAAAGGAGTATGCTGTTGTAGGTGAGCGTACTAATAAAACTTACCAATTAGGTGATGAAGTTATAGTTATGGTAAAAAATACCGACTTAATAAAAAGACACTTAGATTTTTCTCTTATTGGAAAAAATGAAGAAATTCCTATTTTGGAATAACTTTTGTTTTAGTAGGTATAGTTATTTAAAAACGAATATGAAAAAAATTATTTTATTTTTTATTTTCCTTACTATAAGTCTACAAACTTTGTGTGCCCAAAATGAAGAAATAACTGTAGGTTTATCTAATTTTTCTCAAGTAAAAGGTTTTGATGGTTTATCTATTAATCTTATAAAAAGTAACGAAAACAAGGCTGTAATATCTGGTGATAATATAGATAAAGTTGTTTTTGTTAATAAAGAAGGTGTTCTTAAAATCCGCATGGAAATTAATAAAATTTTTAGTGGTTATAAAACATTTATAGATTTATATTATACTAAACCTTTAATAGTTATTGATGTTAATGAAGATGCAAGAATTGTATCTGAAACTATACTAGTACAAGACGTTTTAGAATTAAAAGCTCAAGAAGGAGGAGAATTAGTTATTGCTGCTCAAGTAGAACAGCTTTTAATAAAAACAGTTACAGGTGGTGTAATAGAAACATCTGGTACAGCAGATTTACAAGATGTAGCTATTAATACTGGAGGTATTTATGAAGGTAAAGAATTACACACAAAATTTTCTACAGTAAATGTAAATGCAGGTTCTAGAGCAGAAATTTTTGCATCAGACTATGTAAAAGCGTCTGTAAAAGCTGGTGGTGAAGTATTAGTTTACGGTAAACCAGAAAAATTTGAAGAAAAAACTGTTTTTGGTGGTAAAATAACTAAAATGTAATTTTACCACTATATGTTAGAAGATATACAGGCTGCTATTCCTCTCGGATTTTTATTAAGTTTTATGATTGGCCCTGTCTTTTTTGTGCTTTTAGAAACAAGTGCAATAAAAGGTTTTAGAGCTGCACTAGCTTTTAATTTAGGAGTAATAATAGCTGATATACTTTTTATAACCATAGCTTATTTTAGTAGTTTTCAATTATTAGAAAATTTAAGCAACGAACCTGGATTATATGTTTTTGGAGGTGTTATATTAGTTATATACGGTATAACAAGTATTGTAAAAAAAGAAACTAAAAAAGAAGAAAGTATAAAAGTAACTTCTGGCCATTACATAAGTTTATTTGTAAAAGGTTTTTTACTAAACTTTATTAATATAGGAGTTTTAGTTTTTTGGTTGGGTATTATAATTGTTGTTGGCCCTAGTTTAGAAAACGATTCTAATAGGATAGTAATTTTCTTTTCAACAGTTTTAATAACTTATTTTACTGTAGATATTTTTAAAATTTTATTAGCAAAGCAATTAAAAAGAAAACTAACTTTTGATAGAATTAGATTTGTTAAAAAGCTTTTAGGAATTATTTTAATTATTTGTGGTTTAGTACTTATTATAAAAGGTTTTTTACCAAAAGATAAATTTACTTTAGAAGAAGGAATTGAAAAAATGGAACAAATAAGAGAGTAGTAATATTCTAATAAACAATATATTAAATAAAAAAACCCTCTATTATAGAGGGTTTTTTTGGAGGCATCGAGCGGATTCGAACCGCTGTACAAGCTTTTGCAGAGCTCTGCCTAGCCACTCGGCCACAATGCCAAATTATGTTGCAAAGGTAATGCCTTATTTTTAGCTTTCAAAAATATATAATCAGGATCTTTTAGATTTTAATATAACTGTTACTTTTTCTACATCACCACCAATAGGAGGATTTACCTTAGAAACAGCTACAGATACTTCTATAACTATATTGATTTCCAATAAAATACGCTTAATTATACGTTCAGCAACATGTTCTAAAAGTTTAGAAGCTATTGCCATTTCTTCTTTTACAATATGATTTATATGCACATAATCTACCGTATCTTTTAAGTTATCAGATGCTGCAGCCTTAGTTAAATCTGCTTCTACAGATACATTTACAAGATAATCGCTACCAATTTTAGTTTCTTCAGATAAGCAACCATGGTACGCATAAACCTTAATATTAGTAACTTCTATTATTCCCATTAATGTCTTTAATTTTATTGCAAAATTAAAGTAAACATTTGTTTTTTAATAGGTACATCTACAATTACTAACCCCTTGGAATAAATCTAAACCTAAAGTAACAACATGTGTACCTGAGCTATATCCTAAAATTTCATTTAAAATAATTTGGTAAGAATATCCAAAGTAAAAGTTATTCTTTTTTAAACCAACTATTGGAGCAATATATAATGGATCACCAATTTGGTCATTTAAAAAACGATACGTTACACCTGCATAGTAATAATCTTCAAAATCATACCATCTAAATTTTACATTTAAATCGGTTACAGATCTACCATCACTTTCAAATAATTGAAAGAAAATAGAAGGTTCTATTTCTAAATCGCTGTTTTTATTTTTTTTATATCTATATCCTGTATAAGCGTAATAGTTTCTTAATCTATTAGGTTCATAAATTGGATTAAATTTAGTTAAATCTTTATCAATTATGTTCGATGCATTTGCACTTATATAAAATTTATCTTTTCTATATAATATTCCAACATCAAAATTATGGTTAGTTGTTGCTCTATCATCAGTTACACTTGGATCTATAATACTAAAGTTTTCTATATCTATCCTAAATTGGTTAAAGTTATACGATAAACCAAAGGATAAAAATTCATCATCGTACCTATCTATAGTTAAATGGTGTGCAAAAGACAACCTTGCTCCTCTTTGCTTGGTTTCTCCATTACTATCGTTATAAAGTAATATTCCTACACCAGATTTTTCTCCTAGTCGCATGTCTGCTGCTAAAGACTGTGTGTCTGGCGCATCTTTAATACCTACCCATTGTGTTAATCCGTTTATCCTAATTTTTACATGATCTCCAATACCTGCATAGGTTGGCGACATTACAAAAGGATTATCTGCTAAATACTGCGAAAGTTGTGGTAAGGTTAACTCTTGCGCTTTAGCACCAAAGATACTTAGTAGGAGGAGGACTAAGGTTGTTAATTTAGTATACATAGTAGTTTTAGGTTAAGTTTTTATCTATATAATGTAAAATGGCCAACAAATTCGCGATCATCTTCTTCACCGCGTAATTTTATAACATACCAGTAATCTCCTGTTGGTAATTCTGTTTGTTTATAAAGACCATCCCATGGGTTATCATTTAATCCCATTCTATAAACTTCTCTACCATAACGATCAAATATGATAGTTAGTATTTCTGGGAAGGCTTCTTGGTTTTTTGGGAACCAAGTATCATTAAGACCATCACCATCTGGTGTAAATACATTTGGTATTTCAATATCTATAAATTCCATAAATATACTTGCAATAGATTCACATCCATTTTCATCTATAACAGTTACAGTATAAGTATCTGTACGGTTTATTCTAAACGTATTGTCTGTACCATTATCTCTATCGCCCATAATAAAGGTATATTCTTCTCTACCTCCGGTTGCAACAGCTGTAATTTCATTAAGATTGCGTTGTTCTAGATTTAATACTAATGGTTCATAATCTTCTATTTCAAAATCAAAAGTTTGTATACAACCATTAGCATGCGCTATTGCTATATAATGTGATCCTGGAGTAGAGTTTCTAAAATCAGGGTTTAATTGCATATCATTAGGGTCTGTAGAATCAATAGCATATAATACATCGCCTAAAACATTAGAATCTTCTAAAGTTATATTTACATAATTTGTAGGAACATCTCCAGTACATTCATAAACAGGAGTTATAGTTGCATTAAGGTTTACACCAGCTTCTACATCTACAACAATATTAGTTTCACAACCATTAGCATCTCTAACAAATATTAGATAGTTACCTGCAGCTAAATCTGTAAAGTCTAAACGATCTTGTACAAAATCTACTTCAGAGTTAGAGTTAATTGCTGTTCTATATGGTGCTGTTCCTCCATCTACTGTTAATGTTATACTACCATCTTCGCTTCCAACACATATTTCAGGTGTGGTTGTTGCTGTTGTAGTTAATAGTACTGGTTCTGTAATGGTATATTCTAAATATACAAAACAACCATTTTGATCTTGTGCAATAACAGTATATAAACCAGGTTCTAAATCGGTGAACGTATTTTCACTATCAAACTGATCTAAGTTTGGCGATATTGCATATTGGTATGGGCCTACGCCTCCTTGCAGTTCTATTGTAATAGTACCATCACTTTCTCCATTACAAGTAACATTTGTAAAGTTATTTGTGTCTATAGCAGTTAATTCTACAGGTTCTGTAATTTCTACACGTTGTGGTTCTGCTGTACAATCATCACTAATAACATTAACATAGTATATTCCTGCAGTTAATCCATTAAATGTGCCTTCTGTTTGTGGTCCCATTAAAAGATCTGCAGAATTTAACATTGTACCATTATAATTACTATACAATTCGTAGTAATAATTTCCTAATCCTCCTGTTGCACTTGCATAAATACTAGCAGTATTATCTCCATAACAATTTACAAAAGTGGAAGTTTCTGGTTCAATTATAAGAATTAACTCTTCTATAGGGTCTTCTGTAATAGCGTTTGATACTATTGCAGTACAACCATTTGCTGCATCTCTTACATAGTATTGATACGTACCTGCTCCTAAAACAGTAGGAGGTATTGGTAGATTAACAGAGTTACCAACCATAGCAGTAAAAGTAATATTGTCTGTACTATACTCATATGTACCACTAAGACCACCAGTTGCAGAAAGTTGTAATTCTACACCATCTTCACAGGTTAATGCTTGGGTTCTTATTAACTGTGCACTAACTTCTGTTGGGTTAGTTATTATTTCAATTTCTGTTTCATCACTACATCCAAAATCATCCGTAACTGTAATGCTGTACGTACCTGCACTTAAACCTGTAAATGTAGGGTTACTTTGCGCTACAGATGTTTGTGTTATAGTAGTACCTGTAGTATCATAAACATTTAATTGGTATTGATATACAGGAGTAGCAGGGAATGTTCTTGTTGCTACACTTGCTGTAATACTTGCTGTATTTTCATTATAACAAGTTAATGCTGTTGCTGTTGCACTTGCATCTATAACCTCTGGAGTTTGTAAAACTATTTCCGCTGGGAAATTTTGTGTACAACCTACAGTATCTGTAATTTCTATATCATAAGTTCCACCAGCTAAATCTTCAAAAAGATAAGCACTAACATTAGTTTGGGTACTAGAATATCCTGCTCCGTTACTTAATGTTATTGTAAATGGTCCTTCACCACCTGTTGGATTTACTAAAATACTACCTTGATCATTACTACAAGTAGGGTTTGCTTCTTCCGTTGCATTTGGCACTATTTGTTCATGCTCTGTTATGCTAAAGAAACGTTCTGCAGAACAACCAGGATTAGTTTCTTGAGCAATACGTATTCTATAGTTTCCTGCTGCAAGAGCTATTGGAGCGGTAGTTGTATTTGCAGACATACCTGTTCCAGTAATAATACTAGTATCGTCTAAATTATCTGTTGGAGTATTATTTGTATCAAATATTTCCCATTCAAAATCACCAGTATACACTGCATCGGTAACTTCTAAGGTTATTTGTCCGCTTGTTGTTCCATTACATATTACATTATTAAGTATGGTAACATTTGGTGTAAATGTATTTGGGTCTTCTACAATGTATTCTGTTTGCATTATACAACCTGTAGTTATATTTTTTGCCTCAAATCTATGTACACCCACATCTAAACCTGTAAACATATTAGAACTTTGGAAAGTACTAGCCGGGTTAGTTATTTCTCTAAATTCATAATTTGTTGGATTTGCTGTAGAATTAGTAATACTACTTGTGGCATCTATACGAACATCGGTACCAGAACACACTATTAATGTTGCAACTGGATTAACATCTTGTAATTCATCAAAGGCATCAATAGTTGTTGTAGTTGTTCCTACACAACCATTATCATCATACACATTAATGGTATAATTACCACCTGCAAAATTAGTTTCGGTATAACTATTATTAGCTCCATTTTGTACTGTAGTTCCTGTAGTTGTGTTTATAAACTCATAACGAACAAAGTTTGTAGAACCTCCAGTTTCACCAGTAATTGTAATTGTTGGGTAGTTTGTAACATTACCAGTTGTACAATTAAAGCTAACAGCTGTTGGTGCAGGCACTGTAATAGCTTCTGGTTGTGTAATAGTTGCTGTTTGGGTATCATCTGTACAACCATTAAAAGCCATTGCTCTAATAGTATAGGTAATACCAGCTACCGTACCTCTTAATCCTGTAAACACAGCTGTTGTATTTGTAGAACTAGTTGGTGTAATTGGAGCACCTACTGTAGCACCATCACCATCTATAATAGTAAATGTATATGGTCCTATACCATTATCTGTAACACTAACATTTATAGTTCCATCGCTATCATTATTACAAGTAACATTTGTAAATGCATCTACAGAAGCTTCTGGATAAATAATATCCACCAATTCTCTATCTATTGTTTTTTCACAAAGTGTTACATTGTCTGTAATTCTAAAAGTATATGTACCTACTTGCGTTAAGTTTGTAAATGAAGCAGAAGTTGCTGTTGTACTAGTTGGTGCAATTGTGGTTGCAACACCATCTATATGGGTAATAACATAGGTATAAGAACTACCTTCTCCTCCTGTTTGGGTAACATCTATAGAACCACCAGAATTACAATCTATTGCTTTAATAATATTGGTTTGTGGTGCTATGTCTTCATAAAGATTAACCGCTGTAGTTGTGGTAACTGTACAACCCCACTGATCGGTTACAGTTACTGTATATGCACCAGCACCTAAACCAGAGAATGTTGTTGTTGTTTGTACCGCTCCAAAAGGAGAACCATCTTTTATTAGTTGGTAGCTATAATTGCTTCCTTGGCCACCAGATACTGGGTTTGGACTAGGAGTTCCTGTAACTTCTATTACACCATCAAAGTTGGTACAATTTTGTTGTGTAACATTTAATTGTGCAATAATAGGACTTGGATCATTTAAAACAACATCAGTTAGTTGCTCTGTACATGCATTAGCATCTATTATCCAAACTTCATAAGTACCTGCACTTAAGTTTTCAAACTTAGGATTTGTTGTATAGTTTGTAGGGTCATTTGTACCTGAAGCAGGTGGTGTTGTAGTATTAAATACTAAATATTCATAACCACCCCATCCGCCAGTAGGATTAATAACTTCTATAATTCCATTATCTGTTGGGTTACATGTTATTTCAGTAACTGTTCTATCTGCTGTTAAAGCAGCATCTGGACCAGCAATACTAAAGTCTGCTCTGTTTTCACAATTTGGATTATTGTCTTGTGTAATAATTACATAATAATCTCCAGCTGCAAGGTTAACCGTAGCAGTTGGGCCAAGGTTAGGGTGGCTTGCTAAAGCTGTAACAGGCGTATTGGTAACTTGTTCAAATACTCTATAATCAAATCCATTTGTATACGTAGCATCTGTTATAGAAAAGTTTACTGCACCAGTATTGGTACCAAAACAGATAACATCACTAGTTTTATCTACAACAATATCAAAAGTATTAGGGTCTGTAATTATTTGTGATGTATTTAAAATACATCCTGTATCTACATGTCTTACAATAAAGTTGTGTGTACCAATTCCTAATCCATCAAATACATTTGGTGTTGCAGAATTACCTGTGTTTTGCCAAGTTGTACCACCATCTATACTAAACTCATACTTAGTTGCATCGCTTGCTGTTGAGGTTACCGTAATAGTTACTTCACCATCATTACCAGGGTTACAAGTAATGTCGTTACTTATTGCAGCTGTTGCAGTTAATAACGCATCATAAGGAGCAATAGTTGCAGTGGCAGTACCAAGACATCCATTGTCATCATACACATTAATAGTATAATTACCTCCTGCAGTATTTGTTTCTGTATAAGTTGTAGAGGTTCCAGTTTGTACTGGATTAACTAAGTCTAAATCATTAAAGAATTCATACCTAACATAATTACTAGATCCACCAGCTACAGATGCTACAGTTATAGAAGCACTGTTTTGGTTATTGCCATTACCAGGCGTACAAGTAAATTCTACCACAGGATCTAGAGTAACCACCATTGCATTAGGCTCATTAATAATTACAGAAGTACTATTTGTAGGACAATTATTAGTTGCAC
The DNA here is from genome assembly GCA_947504045.1 of uncultured Maribacter sp. Classification (GTDB taxonomy): domain Bacteria; phylum Bacteroidota; class Bacteroidia; order Flavobacteriales; family Flavobacteriaceae; genus Maribacter_B. Next base: position 879,567 of record CANNFY010000001.1, on the reverse strand, counting down.
TATCTGCTCTTGCTGTAATTATATAACCGGCTGCTGTTGTAGTTGGCGCTAGTCCTGTAAATGTTGCAGAGGTACTAGTAGTGCTAGTTGGCGCAATTGAAATTGCAGCACCATCTAGGCTAGTAATTTCGAAAGTGTAATCTCCTATACCATTATTTATTACACTTGCTGTAATAGTACCATCATTAGCTGTATTACATGTAATATCTGTTGGTGTAATAACATCAAATATTGGTTCTAATCTTGGCGCTATTTCTACAGGGAATGTTGTAGGAGGACAAGATGGTGTATTTACGTCATAAATAGATACCGTATATGTTCCATCTATATTTGCTAAATCCCAAACAGTACTATTGGCAGGAGATGGTAACGCTATTCTTGGTTGATTAACTGGACCAGAAATTTCATATTCAAAAGAACCTGAACCTCCTGTAACAGATATTGTAATTTCTGCATTTGGAGATGCGGTACAATCTAATAATTTAGTAGGGGTTACACTAGCAGAATAGCTTGGGTAAATAGTTATATTTTCTATTTCTCCACAACCATTAATATCACTAATTTCTATAGTTTGTGTAGCTCCAGAACTTAATCCGGTAACTGTATATTGGTTACTACCATTAAAGGTAATATTTTGGAATGCTCCTCCATTTACACTTAATCTGTAAGGAGATATACCCGCTTGATCTAAAGTAACTAATACTTCAAAATTACCTTCTGTAACACATTCATCTACAATTGCTAAAGATATTTCTGGAGAATCATCTGTTGGTAAATTTATTGCTTGTGTTTGTATACAGTTATTAGCATCTTTAATATACACATCATAATCTCCACCTTCTGCGTTAAAAACATTGTTTGATGAACCCGCCCATGTTGTAATAGTTGGTGCAGTACTACCTGTTGGTAAAATTTGATACTCATATGGAGCTGTACCAAATTGCCCTGTAGCAGTAATTACACCAGCATTTGTATTACAATTATCATTTTTTGTAACCTCAACGTCTAGGTCTAATATGTTAGCAGATTCTCTTATAGTAAAGTTTCCGCCATGAACAGTACAACCAGGATAGGCACCACCTACTTCTGAAAGTAATAAGTAATATTCGCCAGGAGGTAGTGTAGCAAAATTGTCTACTGTAATTGCCCCTGTTGGAGGGTTTACTGTTGAAGTACCAGTTTCTCCAGTACTAATATTAGATTGTAAATTATATATTTCATAGTCTACAGCAGTTGCTCCACTATCATAATTTTCAAATGTAAATGAAATATTACCATCTGCAGATCCCGTACAAGTAACATTGTTTACAGCATCTAATGTTGCTGTCATGTTAGATGGTGTATCTATTGGTAATGCTGATGTTTCAAAATAGTAACATTTAGTAGTTGTATCAAAAACCACGAAAGTATAGGTTACACCAGGATTTAATCGTATTCCGTTTGCAGTACTAGAAAAAGTAGCAGTACTTCCTCCTGACACGTCTGGATTAACATAATTGGAAGAGTAAGGTGGGCTATATGTTTCTAAAACAGCAAACTCATAACTACCACTACCTACAGCAGCATCTACTGTTACAATTGCGGTTCCACCGTCTGTACAGTTTGCAGTTGAGGTACTTACATCTATATCCAAATCGTTTGGTGGTGATGCTATAATTTCTGTACTATATGCAGAACATCCGTTAGCATCAACAATATCAATTTGATAAATACCAAAAGATAAAATAGTAAAGGTATGATCTCTGTTTCCTGGTGTTGTATTATATGTTTGTGTTGGAATACCATTATTAGCAGTTAAGTAATAAGTATATTCTGCTGTTCCTCCAGTAATAGCGCTAATAGAAATTTCACCAGGTGTTGTATTATTACTTGGATCCGATCCAGTATTATCACATTGAATAGGTACACTTGTTGCTGTATAAGTAATTACATTTGGTTCTGTAATAGTTTCTGTTTCTGTTACAGCGCACCCTTTTGCATCGGTAACTGTAACTTCATAAGTACCAGCGGCAAGACCTGATGTTTGTGTTCCATAAACTGTTCCTGTAGTTGTATTTACTACATTTATTGCATAAGGAGCTAAACCAACATTTGTGTCTATAACAATGTCCAATGCTCCAGAATCATCATTATTACAATTTAAATTTGTTGGAGTTATACTTGTAATTACAGGAGTATCTGCTGGTGTAACTATTACTTCATTTGTAATAAACGTACATACAGTTGGTGCAGTAGTATCTGTAATTCTAAAGTAATAAGAGCCCGCTGTATTAGTGTTGTATACATTTGCTGTAAAGCCAGTTGTATTCCAAGGACCCGCATTAGTATTACTCCACTCATAAACATAGGTTTCAGAACCGCCAACAGCATCAATTGTTATAGTTGCATCTGCTGTACAAGTTAAGTCTGGTTGTAAGGTTGTTGTAGCTCTTAATTGTGGGTTTAGTACAACTGTTTGCTGTGTAGCAGCACAACCAAAACCATCTCTAACATCAATAGTATAGCTACCATTTGCAAGGTTTGTAAAGGTATGTGATGTTGTTCCAGGAGTAACCCAAGGAGCACCATTTAAACTAAATTGGAATCCACCATTACCAGGTAAAGAGGTAACATCTACGAAAATAGTACCATCATTAGCACCAGTATAACAAGCAGTACCTTCTGCTGTAAACGTAGGGTTAATAGGCGCATTAACAGTTAATGCAGTATTAATAGGATCACTACAATTATTTATATCTCTTGCAACAACAATATAATCGCCAGCAGCAAGGCTAGAGAAAATAGTATTGTTACCATTATTTATGAACTCATAACCAACAATTGGTGTTCCACCATTATCTTCTAATTGGTAAACGTATGTTGGTGTGCCACCTGTTGCGCTAGCTGTAATAGTAGCGCCAGTATTGTTACAGGTAAATTCTTCTGTAATACTAGCAGAAGCAACAACAGGTGTTGGTTCTGTGAGTGTTTGTGTTAAAGTAATAGAACATCCAGTTAACGGACTAGCATTTGCTGCGTTTGTAACATCTCTAACTTCAATAGAATACGTTCCTGCTGCTAAAGAGTTAATAGTTTCTGGTGTTGTAAATGGGCCTACAAAAGGAGCACCATCCAGACTATATTCATATCCTCCTGTTCCAAAATTGTTTGCAGAAATGGTAATAGTGCCTGATGCATCTGTATTACAATTTAAATTTGTAAATGCATCTATAGCAGCTTCAAAAGCAAAACCATTTTCTATTGTAACATTAGAATTTGTAGTACAATCTCTACCATAATTAATAGAAATAGGATACGTACCAATAGCTATGTTATTAAATACATTAGTAGAAACATAAGCACTACCGTCTAAACTATAGGTATACGTAGTATCTGCAGGTAAAATAGTTACGTTAGCAGTACCATCGCAATTATATTCTAAAGTTGTAGAAATAGTTGGTTCTGTTGGTAGTGGATCTATAACAATATCAGCAAGTGTTACTATACAAGTGGTTGCATTTGCATCTCTAACTTGAATAGAATAGGTACCGTCTGTTAAACCTGTAAAAGTATGGCCTCCTGTTGTAGAAGTTGTCCAAGAACTACCATTTATGCTATATTGGTAATTGCCAGATCCTCCTGCAGTAGGTGTTACACTACCTACAGTAATTTCTCCATCAGTTAAACAAGTATATTCTACTGTAACCTCAGCTTCTGCGGTTAAGCCATCTGGTTCTGTAATTTCAAAAGATTCAGCTAATTCACAATCGTTAGCATCTTTAATTCTTATTGGGTATATACCAGCAGCAAGGTTATTAAATGTAGCTGTTGTTACGTAATTTGCGCCATCATCTATACTGTATTCATATGGAGCTTCTCCTCCTGTAACCGCAAGAGCTATTGAACCATTAGTATCTCCAAAACATAAATTATGAACAAGAGTTTCTGTAATATCTAAAGCAGCATCTTGTGCTATAGTAATAGCAAAAGTATTTTCGCAATAATCTGTAGCACCAGCTTTATCTCGAACGTAAACATCATAATCACCAGTGCTAGTTGCAGCAATAATGTTTAATGTGTTAAAGTCTCCAGCAGTAGGTGTAACTCCGTCAGCTACTAAAGCATAAACGTAATTTCCATCGCCACCATTAGCAGTTATTGTAACATCAGTTTCTGTTCCACAAGCAGTTATATTTTGTGCAGATGCACTAACGGTTACTTGTGGATTAATAGTAACTGTTTGTTGTGCTGCTGCACAACCAAAACTATCTCTAACGTCTATAGTATAGGTTCCGTTTGCTAAGTTGTTAAATGTATATGATGTATTTGTAGCTGGAGTTGGTGTTACCCATGGGTTGCCATTTATACTAAATTGAAAACCACCATTACCAGGAATAGAAGTAATATCTACTTGAATAGTACCATCGCTATTACCAGAATAACATAATATAGGTTCTGCCGTAAATGTTGGGTTGTTAGGTGCTGTTACCGTAAGTACACTATCAAAAGCATCTTCACAAGTGTTAAGGTCTCTTGCTTTTACAATATAATCTCCAGCAGCTAAACCAGAAAAAATTGTATTATTTCCATTAGTAGCATAATCGTAAGTACCAATTATATTACCAGCATTATCTTCTAATTGGTATTCATATGTTGGTGTACCACCACTAGCACTAGCAGTAATTGTAGCACCAGTATTATTACATGTAAACTCTTCTGTAATCTCTGCAAAAGTAACAACAGGTGTTGGTTCTGTAATTTCTCTTGTTACAGAGGTTTCACAAGTATGATCATCTGCTCTTCTAATTAAAACTGTTTGTGTACCAACTCCAAAAACAGCAGCAGTTGTAACAGGTGAGCTTGTAGAATTTGTAAAAGTAACCCAACCATCAGTAGAATAATCAAAACCAGTAGTGGCATCAAAATTTTCTACTTCAAAAGTTATAGTACCATCTGTTAAACCATTACAACTAACATTGGTAGAGCCTGTAGCTATTGAAGTAAATGCGTTACCAGGTTCTATACTAATAGGAGTATCTATAGAAAGTTCACAAACTTCTGGGATTTGTTCTACAAGTATATCATCTAAAGCAAAGTCATTTCCATTATTACCTATTATTTCAGATATTATAACAAAGTCTAAAGATGTATTTGCTCCAGGATCAAGGTTAGCTATAAATTCAGTCCAATCGTTAGCGCCATTATTTTTTGGTATTGCACCAGTTGTAATAGAGGTTATAACATTGGTAGTTCCATTTTCTCTAAGTTGAATAGTTAAGTTTGGATTTAATCCTCCAGTTCCATTTCTTAAAAGGTTTATTAGCCATAAAGATACACGTAAGGGTTGGTTAGGAATAACATCATTTATTTCTTTAGAATAAATTATTTGTCCTACTTCAGGCGTACCTACATTCATTACTAAGTAACGTCCTTCAGAGTCAGATGTATCAGTATGATCTTGTGGGTTTATCCAACTATCGAAAGGATTTACAATACTAGATGTAACGGCATATTCAAAATCGTTAATATGGCTTTCATTATTTCCTGTTTCATCACGATCAGAACCACTTGGAATACCATCAAGAATCTGAGGTTCGTAATAATAGCCTGATGTATTAGGACTAGGAATTGTTGCTCCTGAGCCAAAATCTTCTACTAATAAAACAGTTGCTGTTGGTGGTGTTTGTGGCACATAATATGTAGTTACTTCATAATCTCCTATTGGTAAATCGCTAAATGTATTACTTGTTGGGTCTGGCGAGTTTAAAACACCGTCTAATGCATAGGTATAGTTATATGTTGTAATATCTGGAGAAACGGTAATATCACCAGTTCCATCACAATTATAATCTACTGTTGGTGTAAGTGTTACTATTGGTCTTTGTGGAAGTCCTTCTACTTCTATTGTCATAGGAAATTCACAAGAAACATCACGAGCAATTAAAGTGTATGTTCCAGGTAATAAATATTCTATTTGAGAGGTGCCATAAGTTGCACCACCATCAAAACTAAACGTATAAGGTGGTGTACCACCAACTACATTGGTAATACGTACTTCTGCTCCATTAGAAGGATCACAAGAAACATCTCTAGAAACACCTGCAGATGCACTAAAAGGGAATGGTTCTGAAAGCACATAATTTTGACTTACATCGCAACCAGAAGTATCTGTTACCCTAACTACATAAGTTCCCGCTGTTAATCCAGCAAAAGTTGGTGTATCTTGTGTTGTTACACCATTATCTATACTATATAAGAATGGTCCAATACCACCATCAATATTTATGGTTAAAGAACCATTAGATTCACCACTACATGCAGGTTGTACCTCATCTATACTTGTAATAGACATTGTTCCATTATCTAATATTGTTGTTGCACTTGAGTATGCAGGGCAGTTATTACTATCAAAAACTACAAAAACATAGTCTCCTTCTTCTCCAGGAGTATACGTGCTAGTTTCGTTTCCATTATTATCTGTTGTGGTTTCCCAACCGAATGTAAAAATTGGAGATGCTTGGTATGCAGAAGCAGGAATATCATCTATAGATGCATATAAGTTAGTACCATCTTTACTCCAAATAGCATAGTTATAGGTAGTATCTGTTGGCCCACCGTCTGGTGTTAAGGTAATAACACCTGCTGTACACCCAATATTTTGTGTGGTAACAGCACTTAATGTTGGGTCAGGGTCTCTAGTAACCGTTATGGTTTGCACATCTATACAGTCATCTTCTGTTCTTGTAATTACATGGTAATCCCCAGGATTTAAATCTGAAAATGTAAAGTTATTACTGCTTTGTGCAGTTTCATCATCTAAAAGAGTTCCACCAGGATGTTCTGGGTAATAGTCTGAAGAAGATGTTGCTGGCGGAGGTGTACCATCTGCCAATCTAATTTCGTAGTGGTAGTTAGCTCTAACGTTTGATGCTTGTATATTTAATGAGCCAAGATCATTACAGTTTGCGGGTGTTTCTGTAATTTCTACAGATATATCTCTATTTAATATTTCTATATTATCTGTTTGAAAAATACATGCATTTTCTATTGGCTCTCCTGTTGATGGGTTTAATTGAGTAATATCTACTCTATACCCACCACTATTTGCAACAGTAAAACTAGGGCCGTTATTAGCGCTAAAAGGAACCTCTATAGTATTGTTTGTTATATTAACAAGTTGGTATCCGTAACCAGAACCAACACCAGATACTGTAATGTTTCCTAGAGTTTCGCAATAAATATCTGTATCTGAAACACTGAAACTTAAATTGTTTTGAAAAACATCAAAATAAAAGCGATTAAAACAACCATTTTGGTAAGTAATGGTTAATCTAAATTTACCTGCTGTATCTGCAACATAGTCGCTACCCGTGGCTACTTGGTTCCAGCTACAAGTTAAATTTTTATTAGCACAGTCTGATGGTGCTGCTATACAACTAGTTTCATCTAAGCGTTCCCAAGACAATTCTTGAGCATCGCTAATATTCATTTGTAGTAATTGAGAGTCGTTAGCACCACATAGAAATATTTTTGGCAAATCGTCACCATCTATACTACATTGTACAATTTCCCCTTGAATATCATTGGTTAGGTCTGCATCATTATTAACAAGGTTAAAGTAATCTACTATTGGGTTGGTTTGTGTAACCCCAAAACGTTCTACAATAATAATTTCTTTAAATCCTTTACATGGATCAGGAATTATTTTATCAACTATGTAGGTTCCTGGATCATTAACTAAAATAGTACTTGGGTCTCCATCGTGGTCTGCTATGTTAAGTTGTGTATCACCAGAATCTATTATATGGTCTTCGTTTTCATCTATATACCAGATATAGTCATCAAAACCATCTCCTGCATCTAAAACAATGTCTGTACCACATAATTGTGCTGTTCTTGTAAAGTTACAGTTTGCTAAATCGTCTAATAAAAAGTTAGATGCACCTGGAGTTACAAATCCACAATCATTAAAGTTTTTTACACTAGGGTCATCTGTAATTTGGTTAGGGTTTTGTATACCTTGGTAGGTAGAATATGCTAAGTTTTCTATTTGATCAGAACAAGCATCAATAAAATCGAAACAATTTTCTGCTACTTTTACATGCATTCTAATATTATATGTAGGGCCACCTTCTACTACAAGGTTATTAGGAACAGTAAAAATTATTTCTCTAGTTACTGCATCATATGTATAAGTAACCCCAGGAGTATCTGTTAAATCTACATCTATAAATGTAGTATTTACAGGAAACACATCTCTTATAGTATAGTTGTCTCCATCATCATTACCAATATTGTGGAATGCTAAATTATATATTAAATCTTGCCCTAAGTTTACCCCTTGTCCAGTAATATCACTAGCAGGATCATTAGGGTCTGCTCCAAATCGTAATACTTTTTTCTCTAATACAATTTCTGGTTCTATAATAACTACCCCAAAACCTACTAAAAAAGCAGCATACCAATCTCCACTAGTACCTAACTCTAAAGTTACACTTGTGTCTCCATTATCTATAAATGCATTATTATTATTTGCCAAATCAAACACATCAGAGTCATAACCAACAGAATTTGTTCCATTGGGGTTTCTGGAAGTTACATTTACACCATCTTCTGATATGGTAGAATTAAAAAAGTTATTTGTAGGGTTAGCAGCATTAGATATTGGGGCAAAATTTGAGCTTGAGTTAGATTGTATTCTAAATCTATCTCCACTTAAAGAAGATTCTCCTTCTAGTACACTAACTCCTAAACGAGCTTCTACATTACCTGTTGGTATGGTTTGAAAACCACTAATATCTATCTCTGCAGAACGGTCTGCATTACTAGAAGTTGTAATACCCTCATAACCATCAAAAATAGAAATGTATTTTCCAGGTAAAGTTGGGTTTTCATAAACAATAACAAGTGTCCATCCGGCAACACCATGAGCGGTTCTACCTTTAGTTCCTCTAACGTTGGCTACAGTATATTCTCCTGTAGGATCTGCCAAGGCTTGTAACTCTTTAGTAACATTTTTATAACACACATAAGGGTGGTTTGGTGTGTTAGGATTATTTGGGCTAGAATAATTATAACCTTCTATTATTATATGGTCTTCTTCTCCAACTGGGTCAGCATTAATATCTGCCTGTAAATCAATATAAGTTCCTCCTGGAACTTTAAATTTTATGGATGCAACTTCATCTAGTGTAGCACGAGAATTATCTACAGTATACGGTGGATTTACAAAGCCGGAACCATGATTTAATCTTTCGGCATTATAATTTCCGGCCCAATATACAGCAGCATAGTATATTCTTGAACAGTCTGGTAAACTTAGTGTAGAACTACTAGAACTAAAAGTATCGTCATCATTATCTATATCTATATATTCTACGTGTAAGCCGTTATTACTACTGTTGCCATTGTATGGAGTATTATTTCCTGTACCATCAGAAAAAACACGGTTCATTACACTATTTGATAAAAAAGTATAATCCCCTTTAATATTTATATATGAAGAACCTGTAGAGTCTAGCGGTCTTGCTGTAAAAGGAACTTCTGTAGTATTTAACTGTGCTTGTACTGTAAATATACTAGCAAAAATAAATAGAATTAAAAATAGTGTAGTTGGTTTTTTAAAAGTAATGGCTTTCATTCGGTCACATCTTATGTTTCGTAGAATTTCCAAATAATTAGAAAACAGATTCTATTTAAAAATTGGGCATTTTACAAAACAAATATTAACTATATAAATGATGTGTAGAATTTTATGTTGTAATATGGGTATTTATTGTTGTGAAAGCATATTTTAGTAATGTTACTAAATGAGAAAACCCTCTATAAATAGAAGGTTTTTTACATATTTTTTAAAATAGTTGTTGCTAAAGTTTATTTAGTTTATACCATTTCTTCTTCTCTATTTACCCTCATAATCCACATTTTATCATCATATGCATCGTTTAATTTTGAGTAGTAAGATATTAAAGCATTGTTCCAAGATTCGTGTCTTTTTAAATATACGTAACGATATTTATTTTCTGGATTAATAAAATAACTTGCATTAAGACCATAAGAGTTAAGTAATTTAACAAAACGGTTTGCATTATTTGGGTTTGCAAAAACATTTGCAATTATATAATATCCAGAATTTGCACCATCTATAACATAGGTTTTTGGTGTTGGTTCTGTAGCTGCAATATTATCTTTTACAATTACATTAGATTGTAAATTATTAGAATTGTATTTAGAAGATTTTTCTTTTAACTTATTTACATTACTTGCGTAAGCTTCATTACTATATCTATTATCTACATTCATAATCCAAAGCTTACCATTATAATTTCCGTTTAAATTACTTTTGTATGCTTCTGCGGCTTGATCCCAAGTTTCATAACGTTTTAAATACACATACTTAAGCCCATTATTTTGGTTATCTATATAGTCTGCGTTTATACCTTTATCTTCTAATTTACTTATAAATTTATCTAAATATTGTCCACCTTTATACACATTTGCAATAACATAGTAACCATCTTGTACCCCTTCTAGGTTTTTAAATTTTCTACTTTTTATTGGCTCTTGTTTTGGTGTTACTGAGGCATAGTCTCTTTGTTGCGTATTATCTCTAGTTGCAATAGGTTGAGGTGTTTTTTCTACTATTTTATTGGTATTTGTAGTAACTGGTGTTACAGAAGCAATAGAGGAGTTTTTGGTATAAGAATTATTATTTTCTCTTACAATAGGTTGGTTTGTTGTAGTTGTATTTTGTGCTACAGCAGGTTTATCTCTACCGGTATAAAATAGGTCTTTTGCTCTTTTTTCTACATCTGGTCTTTCTCCATTCGTTTCGCTACGAACCATTTTCATAACAAGGTTAAATCTTCTTTCTAGATCTAATTGTCTATTTGCTTCTAAAGAATCTTGCTTGAACATTAATTCGGCAAGTACTTCATCATTTTCTGCTAGTTTCTTTTTAAGAGCTTCTAATTCATCATTAGTTGCTAAATCTTCGGCATTTACTTTAGCATTTTCTGCTATTTCTTCTTCATAGTCCTCTTCTAACATTACACGATCTTCTGTAAGATTTGGTGTAAAGGAGTATGCAAAAGATATTTCATGTGTAATTCCTAAATTATCAAAATCATTATTTAACCCTTTTTCAAAAGTATAACCTAGAGATAGTCTTTTATTAATATTAAAACCTACCCCAGCTGATGCGCCATAAAAAGTATCATAACCACCTTGTAACCATCCTATTTTTGGTAAGTCTAATAATAAACTACCGCCAAGTTCTACATCATCTTCACCTATCATTTTTACTCTAGCTAATGGCATTAATCTAGCACTTTCCATAATGCCAGCAGTTTTTTTAAACTGATGGGTATATTGTAAATGTGCAGAATATGTTTTGTCTTTAAACTCGGTTAAACTTTCGCTTGTTTTTAAGTTATAATCAATTAAGTTTTCAGCAAAGGCACCAACATCAAAATTTCCATAAGAAAGATTTATACCTGGCTGAAATGAAAGGACATTACTATCTTCTGTACCGTTTAACCTAAAATCGTTTACATCTACAACATCTACATTATTTCTATTTAAACCGGAACTATAATATGCTAGGTTTGCTCCAAATGTAAAATTACTTTTGTCGCTCAACTTTACACCATATGCATAGTTTGCTAACACACCTATGTTAGATACAGGACCAACTTTTTGCGTATATAAACTTAACCCTAATCCACTACGGTCACCCATTCTACCGCTATAACTTAGAAAGTAAGTTTGGTCATTATCCTCAAATTGTACCGATTGGTTTCTGTGTAATAAATTAATGTATGATTTATCTTCTTGTACCGTTGAAAAAGTGGGGTTTATTAAAAAACGATTGAATTTTAATAAGTTTTGTGGTGCTACTTTATACGGTAAAATAGGATCATCTTCTTGCGCATTTACTGTAGTAAATGTTAAGAAAGCAAAAAGGATTAGTTTGGTTAATTTTTTTAGTTTCATCTTGTTAACGGATAACTGTAATTGTACCTTGTTTAAGAGTTTCGTTGGCATTCTTTATTACATAATAGAACACCATATTTTGTTTGGCAAATGATGTAGTAGACTCTGGCCAGTTGTTCTGGTAACCATTTACATTAAGTAGTTCTAAACCTTTATCGGTATAAATAACTACATTAATATCAGATTTATTAGAATAGGTATTTGGTATTACCCACTGATCATTAGAACCATCTCCGTTTGGAGTAATTACATTTGGAACATTAAATAAATCTTGATAAACAACCGTAATAGGTTTACTAATTTCGCAATTGTCAATATTTGCAATTAATACATATTCACCTTCTTGTGTAAATGTGTAGGAATCTGTACTTCCTAATTCTATACCTGTAGCATCTAACCAGCGGTATGCTGTTCCACCAGATGCGGTTACAGTTTTAGAGCTTCCTTCTGGAAAAACCACTTCACCATCTATATCTAACGTTATTAAGCTATCATCTAATGGAGAAATAATAACACTATTAGATACTAATTGGCATCCATTTTTTTCTAAAGCTAATGTATAGGTTCCTGCTTCTGCTATTGTTAATACTTCATCTGTAGTATTTATAGAAGTACCATTTAATTGCCAAGAATATGTTTCTGTTGTTAAATCTGTTGTTGTTGAAATTGTAATAACATCACTAGAATTACAATAAGTTGTACTTGTACTGCTAATTGTTACAGTTTCATTTGTAAGTAATTGTACTCCTAATGTATTTGATGTTTCGTTATAACTTTCAACAGTTCCGTCCACTTCATAATTTCCATTTTCAGAAATATCAGTTAGACTAATTGTTTTACTTGTAGCACCAGATATATCTACACCATCTTTTTTCCATTGGTAAGTAAAACTATCTATAATAGAAGTGGTAACATCTGTTTTGGTTCCATCTGTTGCTACAGCATTTATTGTTGTTACTTCTAATACTGTAGATGTAGAAACACATGCAGTATATGCTGCGGTATAATCTATGTTAATTTCTAATGATGCCGGAACTACAGCAACTGTAGATTCAGAATTTTTTATGGTTCCTGGGCAAGTACCACCTGCCTGTGTAACCTCTACATAATACGTACCATCTTGTGTAATATCTAATGTACTATTTGTTGCTCCACTTACCATTGTATTATTTCTATACCATTGGTAACTAGGAGTATCTGCTGTTGTGGTAACACTAAGTGTTTGCGGTTGCGAAGGTAGAACTACTACATTTGCTCCGTTGTTTCTAGTTACCGTAAAGTTATCTGCGTTTGTAATTGTTACTGCTTCAGATTTTTCTGTACAAATATCTGGTCCAGATATTTCTACTTGATAGTCTCCTTCAAAACCTGCATTATTTGCATCTACTACATACGTTTCTGTATTTGCTCCAGAAATTAGTACAGAATCTTTATACCATTGGTAAGACCAGGTTGGGTCTGTTAAATTTATAGTAAGCGTTTCTGTATCTCCATTACATAAAGCGGTTTTAGTTGGCGTATTTATTGCAATACCAGAACCTGTAGCTCCAATGGTTACGTCTACATAATTAGAATCTGTATTACCGGATCCTGTACAAGTGTCACCATAATCTATAAAAGCATAATATATTCCAGATATACTGGCATTAATAGTATGTCCTTTTTCTGAAGTTAATTCTGTACCACTTCTAAACCAAATGTATTGATACGTTTCTGGATTACTAATGTTATCTACTTGTAATGTTATAGCAGTATCACTACAAATACTACCCGGTGGTACACCATCTCCTATTTCGCTAATATTTAAATTAGAAGTTATATCCATATAATACATATGGTACGCTTCAGATTCGGCACTAGTTTTTACAGGATCAGTACTACGTACACGCATTTTATATCCATTACCTCTTGTTGTTGTAGGTATAGCAAATTGTAAATCAAAATCGGTTGTTGTGTTTTTATCTGTTGCTCTAGCCAATTCTGTTGGAGATGAAAAATCTCCGTTTGCATCAGAAAGTTCTAGTATAAACACATTAGCAGAGTTTGCTGTTCCTGCCCATGATATATTTGCATAATATTCATTAAACCCTCCATTACCAGCACAAATAGCAGACCAAGGATCTGTTCCACCTGTATTTGGATTATCTGCAGGTTCTGGGGCATTTAAAATAATAGCCTGTGCGCTTACTGTTAGTGATCCTATAAATAGGAAAAATAGTAAGGGAAGTACGTTTAGGTAAGGTAGTTTTTGTTTCATAAGTAGGTGTAGTTTTGGGTTACTACTATTTATTTTATTCTCGCTTACACGTTTAAATTGTTGTTCTATAACGTAGATTTATTTAAAATATGGTATTTAAACCTATTTTTTTTGCATTTCATAAGTATATAACTACAAATATGTTAAATAGTTACGCCTAATAAAATTTAATGTTGTATGGCGATTTAAATGTGTTGTGAAATGCTTTTATTGTAGAGTCTACATTTTTTAAGCGCCAGTATTACTGCATTTTTGCTACTTTTGTAGTTAAAATATTAGAAAGAATGAGCGACGATTCAAAAGCGTTAAATTTTATAGAACATATTGTTGAGGAAGATCTTGCAAATAATTTTCCAAAAGAGCAATTACGTTTTCGTTTTCCTCCAGAACCAAATGGATATTTACATATAGGACACGCAAGTTCTATCTCTTTAAACTTTGGTCTTGGTTTACGTTATAATGCCCCCGTTAATTTACGTTTTGATGATACTAACCCTGCTAAAGAAGAGCAGGAGTTTGTAGACGCTATAAAGAAAGATGTAAAATGGTTGGGTTACACTTGGGATACCGAAAGGTATGCTTCAGATTATTTTCAGCAATTATACGATTGGGCCATTTATTTAATTAAGAATGAGAAAGCCTATGTAGACAACCAATCTTCTGAAGAAATGGCTGCGCAAAAAGGAACACCTACGCAACCTGGTACTAATAGCCCTAATAGAGATCGTTCTGTAAAAGAAAATTTAGCACTGTTTAACCAAATGAAAAATGGTGAATTTGAAGAAGGCACACACGTTTTACGTGCTAAAATAGATATGACTTCTTCTAATATGCTTATGCGTGATCCAATTATGTACCGTGTATTGCATAAAGCACACCATAGGACAAATACCGATTGGTGTATTTATCCAATGTATGATTGGACACACGGTGAAAGTGATTATATAGAACAAGTTTCGCACTCTTTTTGTACTTTAGAATTTGCCATGCACCGTGAATTATATGACTGGTTTTTGGATCAAGTTTATGATGCAAAAAAGGTAAGACCTAAACAAAGAGAATTTGCTCGAAGAAACTTAAGTCATACCGTAGTTAGTAAAAGAAAACTTGCACAACTAGTAGAAAATGGTGTGGTTGACTCTTGGGATGATCCAAGAATGCCAACAATTTCTGGTTTACGAAGAAGAGGTTATACACCAGAATCTATACGTAATTTTACAGAAACCATTGGTATTGCTAAAAGAGATAATTTAATAGATGTTTCTTTATTAGAGTTTCAAGTTCGTAACCATTTAAATAAAGTTGCGCCTAGAGTAATGGCAGTTTTAGACCCTTTAAAAGTGGTAATTACGAATTACCCTGAAGGAGAAGAAGAATGGTTAGATGCAGAAAATAACCCGGAAGATGAATCTGCAGGTTCTAGAAAAGTTCCTTTTTCTAGAGAGTTTTATATAGAAAAAGAAGATTTTAGAGAAGAAGCTAATAAAAAATTCTTTAGACTTAAGCTAGGTAAAGAAGTTCGTTTAAAGAATGCATATATTATTAAGGCTGAGTCTTGTACAAAAGATACCGATGGGAATATTATTGAAGTGCAATGTACGTACGATCCAAAAAGTAAAAGTGGTAGTGGTACAGAAGAAAGTCTTAGAAAAGTAAAAGGAACCTTGCATTGGGTTTCTATAAAACATGCTGTAGAAGCAGAAGTTCGTTTGTATGATCGTTTATTTACAGATGAAAGTCCTGATACGCATAAAGACAAAGATTTTTTAGAGTTTATAAATCCAGATTCTTTACAAGTTATAAAGGGTTTTTTAGAACCACATCTTAAAGATGCTAAAATTGGAGATAGAGTTCAATTTCAACGTTTAGGATATTTTTGTGTAGATACAGATTCTAGTTCCGAAAAATTGGTTTTTAACAAAACTGTTGGACTTAGAGATTCTTGGGCTAAAATTGCAGAAAAATAGGACTATAAATTTTATCAATGAAATAAAAAATATCAATTGGTATTTTTTATTTCACTGTCTTGTTTTAAGGCTGTTTGTAGGGGTTTTAATTTTTTTTAAACGGTAGATAAGGCGAGTGTGTTTTTAAAGCATTAAACGTTTTAATTATAGTTTTTTATTTCTGAAAAAGTGTTTTTTAGACGATGTATTAAATTATGTATTTCTTCTACGTTATATGCTGCAAAACCAAATCGCATTCCGTTATGTTTAGAATTTGTTGGATCATAATTTTTCCAATCTGTAATTTCTAGTTGGTGTGTTTTTGCAACTTTAGATATTTGCTCCCAATTGTACTTTTTGTTTAGTTGTACCCATACTGCCATTCCGCCTTTAGGAATTTCAAAATTTATAAATTCAGATAATTCTTCTTTTAAAAGTTTGCAGAAAAAATCTCTTCGCTCTTTATAAATTTTTAATACTTTATTCGTGTGCCTTTGTAGGTCTCCACTTGCAATAAATTTAGAAAATGTAATTTCTAAAAGAGCATCTCCTTGCCTATCCATATATTTTCTTCTAATTGCAGCTTCATCAATAACATCTTTTGTTGCAACCATGTAGCCAACTCTAAAAACTGGAGCAACACTTTTACATATAGAACCTAAATACATTACATTTCCATTTTTATCATGGCTTGCTAATGGAAGTATGGGCGAATGACTGTAATGAAAATCATAATCATAATCATCTTCTAAAATTGCAAACTTGTATTTTTTTGCTAATTGCAGAATTGCTATTCTCCGTTCTGCGGAAAGTGTTACGGTTGTAGGATGATGATGGTGCGATGTTATATATATAGCTTTTACTCTATTTTTTTTGCAAATTTTTTCTAAAGATTTTATGCATAAACCATCTGCATCTACTTTTACTCTTTTTAGTATTGCGCCTTCATGTAAAAATGTTTTATCAGCAGATATATAGTTGGTTTCCCCTACCACAATACAATCTTTAGGTTTTACTATTAATTGTGCAGCTAAGTAAATTCCCATTTGGCTTCCTCTTGTAATTAAGACATTATCTTTTGTAATTTTTAGCCCTCTTGTTTCATTTAAATATTTTGCTATATTTTCTCTTAAATAATTGTTACCGTGTGCAGTACCATAATTAATAAACTGTATGGTATTTTTTTTTGCAACAATATTTCTATATATAATGGCTAGTTCTTTTAGTGGTGCTAATCTTGTATCAGGAATACCATCGTTTATATAAATAGTAGAAGTATTAGCTTTATCTGTATGTGCTATTAAGTGCTCATTTTTATAAAAGTGAAACCCAGCTTTTTCACTTTTTGCAGTTTCTTTATTTTGTAAAAAGTCTTTTTGAACAATAATTGGAACCTTAGAGCTTACAAAAGTTCCTTTTTGTGGTAGTGTAGTAATCCAACCTTGTAGTTGTAATTCTTCATAACAGGCAAGAACCGTTTTTCTATGAATTTGTAATAATTCGGACAATTTTCTAGAGCTAGGTAATTTTGACCCAGAAATTAAAGTACCATCTTTTATAAGCCCAATAAATGCATTGGTAAGTTGTAAATATATGGCATTACCTTTTTCTTTATTTATATGTATGATAGATTTATACGGAATCATCTGGACTACTTATTAATTTATATCTGGATTATCTTACTAGTCCATTAATGTATTAATTTTATTCTAGAATTAAGATTTTAACATTAAAAAAAATATTATGTTAGAAATTAGACCTAGTTGTGAAAATTGCAATAAAGCCTTATTACCAGATAGTTTAGAAGCTATGATATGTACTTACGAATGTACTTTTTGTGTAGACTGTGTAACAGGTGTTTTACATAATGTTTGTCCAAATTGTGGTGGTGGCTTTGAAAAACGCCCTATAAGACCTGCACCTATGTTATTAAAACACCCAGCAAGCAAGAAGGTTGTTTATAAGCCAGTTTCAAATTTATAATTTATTCAACCCTTATATATTATGATACCAATATATGATTTATTGCTATTTGGATTAGCGGCTTTGCTAATGGTTTTATCTCCAGGGCCTAATATGATTTATTTAATTTCTAGATCTTTAACCCAAGGGAAAAAAGCTGGTATTATATCTCTTATAGGTGTAATGTTTGGTTTTTTGTTTCATATTCTATTAGTTTCTTTTGGTCTTACTGCAATATTTTTTGCAGTTCCGTATGCCTTTATATTTGTAAAGTTACTAGGGGTATCCTATTTATTATACTTGGCATATAAAACTGTAACATCAAAAAGTAAAATTTTTAATACGAATCATAATCTAAAAACGGATAGTTCAATTAAGCTTTTTAATATAGGATTGCTTACCAATATCTTAAATCCAAAAATGGCTGTGTTTTACCTGTCTTTTTTTCCACAGTTTATAAAACCTGAATATGGTTCTATTTTATTTCAGAGTTTAGAATTGGGTGTGGTACAAATAGGTATTAGCTTTTCTATAAACTTTTTAATAATTATATCTGCTGCAAAAATGGCAAATTGGTTTTCTAAAAACCCAATTTGGTTAAAGGTTCAGAAATGGATTATGGGTTCGGTATTAACTGGGCTAGCCGTAAAAATGGCACTTACTAAAGTAAAATAAACACACATTTTTTAAATTATAAATACCAAAACATGTCAGATTATAAAATAACCGATTTAAATAAAGTAAAAAGAGGGCCTAATAGAGCAACTTATGATGTTGCTACGATTAATGCAATAGTAGATGCTGGTTTTATTGCTCATGTTAGTTATATATATGAAGGTAAGGCTATTTGTATTCCTATGGCATATGCCAGAATAGAGGACAAAATTTACCTACATGGTTCGTTAAAAAATAGAATGCTTTTAGCACTCTTACAAGCCAAAGAGGCTAGTTTAACCATTATGCATTTAGATGGTTTAGTATTGGCACGTTCAGGTTTTCATCATTCTGTTAACTATAGGTCTGCAACAATTTTTGGTTCTGTATCAGAAATAATAGAAGATGAATACAAAACAAAAGTACTAAAGGCAATTGTTGATCAAATGATTCCGGACCGTTGGAACAGTTTAAGAGAAATGACAGATAAAGAAAGAAATGCAACACTAGTTGTGGCATTACAAATTAATACGGCGTCTGCTAAAGTAAGAGATGTTGGTGTTGCAGATGAAAAGGCAGACGAAGAACTACCTATTTGGGCAGGTATTATTCCAATAAAACAAGTTGCCTTACCTCCTATTTCGGATAACAAATTGTCTAAACAAGTAACTATTCCTGAGCATGCATTAGCATATTATAATAAGAATAAAGCGTAATAGTAATACGTATTTAGAGGTTTTTTTAAATATTTTTTTCTTGAAATAAGTAGCAAGTTTTTCGCAATTAATTATAAAATTATAGATACTTGCGTATGGAATACTGTTTTTTTTCGTCTTAAGGAGTGAAATTAAATTATGATGAAAAATTTTTTAGTAATTCTTGCACTGTTTATAAGTGCAAATAGTATAGCTCAAGAAAACATAATATCTGCATTAGAGTTCACCGGTTTAAAAAAGACAAAAGAATCTTTTTTAAGGCGTTTAGTTAAAACCAAAGTAAATTCAGAATTAGACTCTGTTTTAGTAATTGCAGATATTGAACGTTTAAATAGACTTCCTGGAATTGCAAGTGCATCTTATTCTGTAAGTAAAAAAGATACTACATATGTTTTAGTTTATGAGGTGGTAGAAAACTTTACCATTATTCCTGGTTTACGAATTGCTACTGCAAATGATGGTAGTTTTTCCTATAGAATTTCTGCTTTTGAATTTAATCTATTCGGAAACAATCAGTTATTAGGAGGGTTTTACGAGAAAAATATTTTTAATTCCTACGGCGCATATTGGGAGCACCCTTTTTTATTTAGCGATAAATTAGGAGTAGGTATTAGCTACCAAGATTTAACCACACAAGAACCTGTTTTTTATACACAAGGTGAAAAAGAATACCGCTTTAATTCTAAAAATGCGGAAGCTAAATTATTATTCTCTTTTGACTTTAAAAATGAAGCAGAGTTAGGTGCAACATATATTAAAGAATCTTATTTATTTGAAGGAGATAATCCTATTCCAGACACACCACTTTCTTTAAATGCAGATAAATTAATTTATAAAGGAGTGTATCGTTTTGTAGATTTAGATATAGATTATCAATATTTTGATGGTATTGTTAGCGAATTTACGGCTCAGTATGTTCAGTTTTTAGAAGGTGATGAACCTGCAGAAAACTTTTTAGATTCATTTACCTCTTTTAGAAACGATTTTATTTACTACAAGAAAGTAAAAGAAAAAGGTAACTGGGCAAATAGATTACGTTTAGCAGCAGCTTTTGGCAATGATGATTCTCCTTTTGCGCCGTTTACATTAGACAACCAATTAAATATAAGAGGTGTTGGTACTACGGTAGATCGTGGAACAGCAGCAATTGTTTTAAATTCGGAATACAGACATACATTTTATGAAAAAGGATGGTTTGTTGTACAAGGTAATGCTTTTGTAGATGCTGGATCTTGGCGTACACCCGGAGAAGAATTTTCACAAGTTTTTGATGGTTCTTCTACCAGACTTTATCCTGGTGTAGGTTTTAGATTAATACATAAAAAAATATTTAACGCCGTTTTTAGATTAGATTATGGTTTTGGAATAGGAGGAGACGCTACAAACGGTATTGTATTTGGTATAGGACAATATTTTTAGAAGTAAATAAAAAAGCCGCTGTATTTAATACAACGGCTTTTTATCTTTTATGTAGTAAGTAATATTAAGAAATATCTGAAGCATTGTCAGAAGAGTTCTTTTTCTTATTTACTATTCCTTTTTTAGCATTTTGTTCTTTCATAGCTTCTCCAATTTGGTTAGATGCTGTAAAAGATGCAATCATATTATTCAACATATCGCTACCTGCTTGTGGAGAGTTTGGTAATAATATTAGGTTAGAATTTGTTTCTTCTCCTATAGATTGTAACGTATCGTAATGCTGTGTAACTACAATAAGTGCAGAGGCTTCTTGAGAGTTAATACCAACATTATTTAATACATCAACAGACTCTTCTAAACCACGAGCAATTTCTCTACGTTGGTCTGCAATACCTTGCCCTTGTAAGCGTTTGCTTTCTGCTTCTGCTTTTGCTTTTTCTACAATAAGAATACGTGCTGCATCTCCTTCAAATTGCGCTGCAATTTTTTCTCTTTCAGATGCATTAATACGGTTCATAGCTTCTTTTACTTGTGCATCTGGATCTATATCGGTAACCAAAGTTTTAATAATATCAAAACCGTAGTTTATCATGGCATCTTGTAATTCTGCTTTTACTGCAATTGCAATATCATCCTTCTTAACAAAAACGTCATCTAGTTTCATTTTTGGAACTTCTGCACGTACCACATCAAAAACATAAGAAGTTATTTGATCATGCGGATATTCTAATTTATAAAAAGCATCATATACTTTATCTTTAATAACTACGTATTGTACAGATACTTTTAGTTTAGTAAAAACGTCATCTAAAGTTTTAGTTTCTACAATAACATCTAATTGCTGAATTTTTAAACTTAAACGTCCTGAAATACGTTGTATAAATGGAATTTTAAATTGAATTCCAGATTGGCGAATACTACTGAATTTACCAAAAGTTTCTATAATTACTGCGGTTTGTTGTTTTACAATAAATACGGTGGACGCAAATATTGCAACAAGTATAATAGTTACGGGTACTAAATAATACATAATTTGTGGTTTTAAGTTATTATTTCAATTTACAAACTCTTTTTTATTATTTGTAGGTAAATTACTCCATTTGTTACACTTTATATTTTTTAAAGTGTATTTATTGCTTTTTTGATTCGTTCTATAACTTGTTCTTTTCCTATCATTTCTAGAATATCAAAAATATGTGGCCCTTTCATATCGCCAACAATTACAAGGCGTAATGGAGGCATAACTTTACCAAAAGAAAGTTCTTTATCTGTTATCCATTGTTTTACTATGGTTTCTACATTGGCAGAACTAAAGTCTTCTATAGCTTCTATTACAGCAAGCACATCTGTCATAATAGCTGGCGTACCTTCTTTCCATTGTTTTTTAACAGCCTTTTCAGGGTAGGAGGTTGGAGCAGTAAAAAAGTAATCGCTTAAATCCCAAAAATCGTTTACAAAAATGGCACGTTCTTTTATTAAAGAAACTACTTTTTCTAAATATGCAGCATGTGTTTGTATTCCTTTTTCAGCTACTATGGGCTCAAAAAGTTCAGCTAATTTTTTATTATCTGTTTTTTGTAAATACTGTTGGTTATACCATTTTGTTTTATCAGGATCAAAACGTGCTCCAGATTTATTTACACGTTCTAAACTAAACTCTTTTATTAGTTCTTCTAAGCTAAATATTTCTTGCTCGTTTCCAGGATTCCAACCTAATAATGCCAAGAAGTTTACCACAGCTTCCGAAAAATAGCCTTCTTCTTTATACCCAATAGACTCGTTCCATGATAATGGAAATACAGGAAAACCTAATTTTTCACCATCTCTTTTGCTTAATTTTCCTTTACCAACAGGTTTCATAATTAAAGGTAAATGTGCAAAAGTAGGAGCAGACCAACCAAAGGCATTATATAATTGTTGGTGTAATGCTAAAGATGGTAACCATTCTTCACCACGTATAACATGGCTAATCTCCATTAAATGATCATCTACAATATTAGCTAAATGGTAAGTAGGCATACCATCGCTTTTAAAAAGAACCTTATCATCTAATATATTAGTGTCTATAGTAATTGTTCCACGTATAGCATCTTGCAAAACTAGAGTTTCATTTTCAGGAGTTTTAAAACGAATAACATAAGCTTCATTTGCATTAATCTTAGCTTGTGTTTCTTGTTTAGTTAGGGCAAGAGAGTTATCTAACTTTAATCTGTTATGCCAGTTATATATAAATGTTTTACCTTTTTCTTCGTGTTCTTTTCTATGTGTATTTAAACTATCTGCAGTATCAAAAGCATAATATGCCATGCCTTTTTCTATAAGTTCATCAGCATATTTTTTATATAAATGTTTACGTTCACTTTGTCTATATGGTCCAAATGATCCTTCTTTACCAGGGCCTTCATCAAAATTTAGCCCACACCATTTTAGTGCATCTATAATATAATTTTCTGCACCTTCTACATATCTATTTTGATCCGTATCTTCAATTCTAAGAATAAAATCTCCACCATTTTTTTTGGTAAATAAGTAGTTAAATAAAGCAGTACGTACACCACCAATATGTAAAGGTCCTGTAGGACTAGGTGCAAAACGAACACGAACTTTGTTATGAGCCATTTTTTTTTAATTTTTAAGTTGTAAAGATAGGTTTAACCACCTTAAACCCCAAAGGCGTTTTTTTGTAACTTTGGTATAAATTTTTTTGTATTGCATAGTTACCAAGATGTACTATTTAAAATAAACCTCTTTATTCGTAAGTATTATACAAATATGCTTATTAAAGGGGCTTTACTGTTTGTAGCTTTTGGTTTTCTTTTTTTAATTGCAATACTTGGTGTAGAATATTTTCTTTGGCTAAATTCTACAGGTAGGTTAGTTTTACTTTTGGTAGGAGTAGGGGTTATAGTTTTTCTTCTTTCTAAGTATATTGTTATACCATTATTTTATTTATTTAAATTAAAAAAAGGGTTATCAAATAAAGATGCATCTATTTTAATTGGAAAACATTTTCCTGAAGTAGGGGATAAGCTTTATAATCTTTTAGATTTAAATGATAACCCGATTAAATCAGAATTACTATTAGCAAGTATTGAGCAACGTAGTAAAAATTTAGAGCCTATTCCTTTTTTAAAAGCAATTAATTTTAAAGATGCATTTGCCAATATTAAATATGCGGTTATACCTATTTTGCTTATTATACTTATTGCTTTTACAGGCAATTTAAAATCCTATTTTGCATCTTACAACAGAGTAGTAAATTATGATTTAGCTTATGAGCCACCTGCACCTTTTTCTTTTCATTTATTATCCAAAACTTTGAATGTATTAGATGATAAAGACTTTACTATAAAATTAAATGTTGTTGGCAAATTAAGGCCAGATGAAGTGTTTATTGTTATAGATGGTAAACAAATGCTAATGCAAGAAGATAGAGGCGAGTATAATTATACTTTTGTAGCTCCTTTAGTTTCTACTAATTTTTACTTTAAAGGTAATGAGGTTACTTCTAAGTCTTATTCTTTAAACGTTTTAAAAACACCGAGTATAGAAAATTTTAAAATGGTTTTAGATTATCCAAATTATACTGGCTTATCTAATCAAATAATTGAGAGTACTGGTAATGCAAGTTTTCCTGAAGGAACAAAAGTAAGTTGGAATATTATTGGAAAAAACACCGATCATATTCAAATGCATACTAAAGATACTATGCTTACTTTTACTAAGCATAGCTCTAAACATACATTAACCAAACGTATTTATGTAGATAAAAATTATACACTTACTACCTCAAATACTAATGTATCTGATTTTGAAAAACTCAATTATACCTTTAAAGTTGTAAAAGACGCATACCCAACAATTTCAGCAATACAGGTTTTAGATAGTTTAAATCCTAATATCTCCTATTTTACTGGTAATGCTTCGGATGACTATAAACTAAAAGAATTAAAAGTTTTTTGTTATGAAACAAGCAACCCGAATATAACGCAAAGTGTTGTATTAGAGCAATTTAACACTAATTTTAGTCAATTTTATTATACTTTTCCTTCTGGTTTTTCTTTAGAACAAGGCAAGGAATATAGTCTTTATTTTCAGGTAAAAGATAATGATGCTCTACATGGTGGTAAAACTACTAAAAGTGAGGTTTTTAATTTCACTTTTTTAGACGATAATACCCTAAAAAACAAAGATTTAGAATCACAAAAGTCTCTAATAAATAGTTTAGATAATTCTTTAGAACAAGTAAAGGAACAAAAACAAAATCTTAAAGAAATTAGTGATGCTCAAAAAGAAAAAGAAAATTTAAATTATAACGATAAAAAGAATGTCAAAGATTTTTTACAAAAACAAAAAGAGCAAGAAACATTAATGCAAAAGTTTAGTAAAGAACTTAAAGACATTTTAAAGAAAGATAATTTTGACTCAGATAAAAATAAACTACTTCAAGAAAGATTAGAAAGACAAGAGTTACAAGCCAAAAAAAATCAAAAACTTTTGGATGAATTGAATAAGGTTGCTGATAAAATAAATAAAGAAGACCTAGCCAAAAAATTAGAAGATATTGCAAAAAAGCAAAAGAATAGTGAACGTAATTTAGAACAGTTATTAGAGCTTACCAAACGTTATTATGTAACTGAAAAATTAAATCAATTATCAAAAGATTTAGAAGAGCTTTCTAAAAAGCAAAATGAATTATCTACTAAAAATTCTATTGAAAACAATTTAGAAAAACAGTTAGATTTAAATAAAGATTTTGACAAGCTAACAAAAGATATTCAAGAATTAGATAAAGATAATAAAGCACTTAAAAAACCTTTAGATTTTAACTTAGATTCTAATAAACAAGAATCCATTAAAAATGATCAAAATGATGCTAAAGACTCTTTAAAGGATAAAGAAAATTTATCCTCTGAAGATAAAAAAGAACAAGCCACCCAAAAAGCAAGTGCTAAACAAAAGTCTGCTGCTGCAAAAATGAAAGAACTAAGTAAGTCTATGCAAGATAGTTCTAGCTCTTCATCCGATTCTTCTTCAACTGCTGAAGATGCAGAAATGTTACGACAAATTTTAGATAACCTAATTATTTTTTCTTTTAAACAAGAAGCTCTTTATAAGCAAATGAATGTTCAAGAAGAAAATCAAAATACATTTGGCACTAATATAAAAGAGCAACAACAATTACGAGTTTTATTTGAGCATTTAGATGATAGTCTTTTTGCTCTTTCTTTACGTAGAGAAGAATTATCTGAATTTGTTAATGAACAAATTACAGAAGTTTATTATAATATAGATAAGGCATTATCTAATGTTGTAGATGGTCGTGTTTATCAAGGTGTTTCTAATCAAAAATATGTTATAACTGCTGCTAATAGTTTATCTAATTTTCTAGCCAAAATTTTAGATAATATGCAGCAGAGTATGCAAATGGGGCAGGGTGAAGGTAATAGTCCAGATGGTTTTCAATTACCAGACATTATTAAATCTCAAGGTGATTTAAATAAAAAAATGAATGGAAGTGGTAAACCCGGAGAAGGTAAACCTGGTGGTAAATCAGGCGAGGGTGAATCAGGTACTGAAGGCGATAAAGGTAAAGGTAAAAATGGTTCTAAATCTTCTGATGGTTCCGGTTCTGTTTCTGGTAGTTCTAATAAACCTGGTGAAAATGGTAAAAATGGTAGTGGTTCTAATGGCAAAGGTACTGGAGGAGAAAATGGAAATACTATAAGTGAATCTGAATTAAATGAGATTTATGAAATTTATAAAAACCAACAAATTATAAGGCAAGCATTAGAAGAACAATTATCTAATATGATAAATAATGCTGATAAACAATTAGCTAAAAAGTTAATTAAGCAAATGGAAGATTTTGAAAATAACTTATTAGAAAACGGTATTACTACACAAACCCAATCTAAGTCTAATGTAATTCAATACGAACTTCTAAAATTAGAAAATGCAGCTTTAAAAAAGGGTAAAAAGAAAGATAGAGAAAGTAATACTAATACTAAAACCTATGCTAACCCAATTATTACTAAGCCCTCATTATTAAATGATTATCATAATGAAATTGAAATATTAAACAAACAAAGCTTACCTTTGCGCCACAATTTTAAAAACCGAGTTAAATTGTATTTTAAAACTAATGATTAATTACCATTTTGAATCTGATTTTAATACTATTAATAAGGATAAATATTCTAATTGGATTAGATCTATTATCCAATCAGAAAGTTTTAACTTAGGAACCTTAGATTATATTTTTTGTGATGATGCCTATCTTTTAAATATTAATAAAGAATATTTAAATCACGACACCTATACAGATATTATAACTTTTGATTATACAGTTGGTAAAGTAGTTGCTGGTGATATTTTTATTTCTATAGAAAGAGTTATATATAATGCTAATAAATTTAATGTAGATTTTGTAAATGAATTACATCGTGTTATGTCACATGGTGTTCTTCATTTAATGGGTTATAAAGATAAGACGGAAGAAGATTCTTTAGTTATGCGACAAAAAGAAGAGGAAAAAATTAATATGTTCCACGTGGAACAATAAGATTATGTTTGGAGAAATTTACGATGTTATAGTTGTTGGTGGAGGTCATGCTGGTGCAGAGGCTGCAGCTGCAGCTGCCAATATGGGTTCTAAAACTTTATTGGCTACAATGAACTTAGAAACCATAGGACAAATGTCTTGCAACCCAGCTATGGGTGGTATTGCAAAAGGACAAATTGTTCGCGAAATTGATGCACTTGGTGGTTATAGTGGTATTATTACTGATAAGTCTGCTATACAATTTAAAATGCTTAACAAATCTAAAGGTCCTGCTATGTGGAGTCCACGTGCGCAAAGCGACCGTAGACGCTTTTCTGAGGAATGGCGTCTTATGTTAGAGCGTACGCCTAATGTAGATTTTTACCAAGAAATGGTTTGTGGTTTACTAATAGAAAATAAAAAAGTTGTTGGTGTAAAAACTTCTTTAGGTATTGAAATTAAAAGTAAAGCTGTTGTACTTACCAATGGTACTTTTTTAAATGGCCTTATACATATTGGAGAAAAACAATTTGGTGGTGGTAGAGCAGGTGAAAAAGCTGCAACAGGTATTACGGAACAATTAGTAAGTATAGGTTTTGAAAGTGGCCGTATGAAGACTGGTACGCCTCCAAGAGTTGATGGTAGATCTTTAGATTATTCTAAAATGATTGTACAACCTGGTGATTTAAATCCTGAAAAATTTTCTTATTTAGATACTAAATTTTTAGACACACAGCGTGATTGTCATATGACACACACTTCCGAGTTAGTGCACGATTTATTACGTGAAGGTTTTGATAGATCACCAATGTTTAATGGAAGAATTAAAAGTTTAGGACCACGTTATTGTCCTTCTATTGAAGATAAGATAAATAGATTTGCAGATAAAAATAGCCATCAAATATTTGTTGAACCAGAAGGTTGGAACACTGTTGAGGTTTATGTTAATGGTTTTTCTACATCGCTTCCAGAAGATGTTCAATTTAAAGCTTTGCGTAGTGTAGTAGGTTTTGAAAATGTAAAATTCTTTAGACCTGGCTATGCTATAGAGTATGATTATTTTCCACCTACACAATTAAAACATACCTTAGAAACTAAGCTTATAGATAACTTGTTTTTTGCTGGCCAAATTAATGGAACTACTGGTTATGAAGAGGCTGCATCTCAAGGTTTAATGGCTGGTATAAATGCCCATTTAAAAATTAGTAATAAAGACCCTTTTATTCTTAAAAGAGATGAAGCGTATATAGGTGTTTTAATTGATGATTTAATTACAAAAGGTACAGAAGAACCTTATCGTATGTTTACTTCTCGTGCTGAATATAGAACTTTATTAAGACAAGATAATGCAGATTTAAGGTTAACCCCTTTAGGGTATAAATTAGGTATTGCTAAAGAAGAACGTCTTATTAAAATGGAAGAAAAAGAATCTAAATCTAATTTATTTATAGATTTCTTTAAAAACACAAGTGTTATACCGGAAGATATAAATCCAATTTTAGAAAGTGTTAACTCTGCTTTGGTTAAACAATCGGATAAAATGTTTAAGGTTTTTTCTAGGCCTAAAGTTACTATGAATGATATGTTGAAACTTGATAAAGTTTCTTCTTTTGTAGAAGAACATAATCTTAATAGAGAGGTTTTAGAACAGACCGAAGTTCAGGTAAAATATGCAGGTTATATTGCAAAAGAAAAGAATAATGCAGATAAACTTCAGCGTTTAGAGAATGTAAAGATACCTGCTAATTTTGATTACTCTAAACTTAAATCTTTATCCTATGAAGCAAGAGAAAAATTAACTGCCATACAACCAGTAACTATTTCTCAAGCATCTAGAATTAGTGGAATAAAACCAAGTGATATTAGTGTGCTTTTAGTTTTTATGGGTAGATAATGGATGCAATTTTATGTAAACAACCTAAGCCTTTAACAGTATCTATTATTAGCTATTTTCTTTTATTTATTCTATTATGTTTATTATTTACAAACACCGCTCCGCTTAGCCAATATATTTTTTTAAGTATTATTTGTTTTGTGCTTATTGGATATGCAATTAATTACAAAGTTTCTAAAGACTTTGTAATACATAAGCATTTTACAATTTTTGGTTTTACTGTTTTTAAATCCACTATTTCATTTCCATTTCCAGATTATATAATTGTTTTTTCTTCTATATATAAACAAGGTGCAGAGTGGGGTTCTGTAGCAGCTATGGGTAATAAACGTACTGGCGATAATTATGTTATTAGATTGTTTAAGGGTAACAAACATTTCACTCTTTTTAGAACTACTTCTTTTGAAATAGCTAAGCAAAAAGCCATTGATTTATCTAACTTAACCAACGTAGAAATCAGAGGTAAAAACTAATAATGTTCCACGTGGAACATTATTAGTTTCTCAATTTTTGGCTTAATTTTTGATGCTTAACAAGCATAAAAACTATACTGAAATGAAGAATTTTCTTTGTGTTATAATTTTGATTTCTTTTTTAAGTTCTTGTATTCCTATACGTATTGCTCCTGGTATTTCAGATTATAATATTACTAAAGGAAAGAAGTTTAAAAGAAGTTTGCCTAAAAGACAAATGTTTATTTTTGAGGACCCTAAAAATGCAAATGATTTTTATAATTATATAAATACAAAGTACTATTTAAAACATGATAATGTTTATGATGATATTCCTTTCCTAATTCATAACGAACAATATTTCTTTTCTTTTTATGAAGTTCAAATTCCAGACAAAGCAATAAATTTTATACCATTTATAAGCAGTATTTTATTTAATGCAGCAATTGGTAATTTTGAAGATGCTCAAATTAAAGACCCAAGTGTAGACAGAAAAGATAATTGGTATTTGGCTATAGAAGTTTATAGCGATTTAGAAAAAGATTGTTTGTCTATAGATTCACTTTCTAGAGAAGTAGTTTTAAAGTATCTTCGTGCTTTAAAAAAAGAATATTTATCTACCGATAATTATAATGAAGTTGTATTTAAAAACTAAAGATTTTTTAATAACAGGAGAGGAGTTTAAATTAGAACACGATTCTGAATTAGACATGTTGGTAACTGTACCACAGCCTAAAAATTTAAGTATGTATTATGAGAGTGATGCTTATATTTCTCATTCCGATGCTTCCAATTCTTTTTTTGATCGTGTTTACCAAATTGTAAAAAAGTATAGTATTCAAAAAAAGGTTTCTTTAATAGCTAAGTATAGTTCTAATAAAACTTTATTAGACGTTGGAGCAGGTACAGGAGATTTTTTATTGGGTGCAAAAAAAAATGGTTGGCAGGTTTCCGGTATGGAACCCAATTCTAATGCAATAGTAAAAGCATCAGAAAAAGGAATTATCCTTTCCCCAGATTTTTCTAATTTACAAAACAATACATTTAATGTAATTACGCTTTGGCATGTTTTAGAACATCTTCCAGATTTAGATAAACAAATTATAAACCTAAAAAATTTACTATCAGATAATGGAACTTTACTTATTGCTGTTCCAAATTATAAATCTTTTGATGCAAAATGGTATAAAGAAAATTGGGCTGCATATGATGTTCCAAGACACTTATGGCATTTTTCTAAAACTTCTATTTCAAAACTTTTTGCAAAACATAATATGAAACTTATAAAAACCAAACCTATGTGGTTCGATTCTTTTTATGTTTCTATTTTATCAGAAGAGCATCAACCTGGAGCAAAAAATATATTTCGTGCTTTTTTAATCGGTTTGTGGTCTAATATACGTGCTGTATTTAATAAAGAAAGTTCCTCTATAATTTATATACTAAAAAAGCAATAATTCTTGTTTTAAGCCCTTTTAAGAGCGCTTTACGCTATATAATGTGTAATATACCGTAAATTATTTTTGTTAAATTTTAAAGAGTTCTTAGAGCGTCAAAAACTATAGTTATTTGTTATTAAAATAAACACCTGCAATAGTTTTTTGTTATTATTCTGTTTTGGTCAAAAAAAGGGATAGTTTAACAATTATCTTTATAAACATACTCAATTTAAAAAGCTTTGCTATTTTAGCGCAACTAAAAATTAATTTCCAAAATAAGGAAACTATAAAGAGAAAAAAATGAAAAAGATTTTATTAGTATTAGCTGTTTTAGGAATGGCTTCTTGTAAACAAGAGAAGATTGGTTATGTAGATAACATAAAGCTAATGGATGAATATCAAGAGAAAATTGATGTGGAAGCTAAGTTTAAAACTAAGCTAGAAGCATTAACTAAAAAGAGAGATAGTATTTCACAAGCTTTTCAATTAGAGGCACAAGCTTTTCAGATTAAAGCTCAAAAAATGTCTCAAAAAGCAGCACAAGAAGAATATGGCTTAATACAACAAAAAGGACAAGTTATTGGCCAACAACTACAACAAGAAGATCAAGCTTTACAAGCAGCAGGACAAGTAGAAATGGATAGTATTGTAAGTAAGGTTAAAAGAGAAATTAAAGCCTATGGTAAAGCACAAGGCTATTCTTACATCTTAGGAGGTGGCGATGGCGGTAGTGTTCTTTATGGTACAGATGCTAATGATTTAACAGATAAAGTTGTTAAAATTTTAAACGATAAGTATAAGAAGTAATTTATTTTTAATAGTATTAAAAAAACTCCTGTTAATTTTATTATCAGGAGTTTTTTTATGCTAATAAATTAGTTTCTTTATACCAAAAAATAACTACATGACTATTTCTTTTACAAGAGCTAAAGAAGGTAAAGATTTAATCCAAATTCTAGAGATTCAAAAAAATAATTTGCCTATTAATTTATCTAAAGAAGAAAGTAATAAAGAAGGTTTTGTAACGGTTTGCCATACCTTACAACAGCTTCAAGCAATGAATGATGAATGTCCGCATATAGTTGCAAAAGTAGACGATACTGTTGTTGGTTACGCATTATGTATGACTCGTTCTTTTGCAGATGATATAGAGGTTTTAAAACCTATGTTTAAAGAAATTGAGAAAATGCTTCCTGAAGAGGAAAAATATATTGTTATGGGACAAATATGCATTGCAAAAGAATACCGTAAAAAAGGTATTTTTAAAAACTTGTATGCAGAAATGAAAAAAGCAGTTAAAGAAGACTACTAT
Source organism: uncultured Maribacter sp. (assembly GCA_947504045.1). Classification (GTDB taxonomy): domain Bacteria; phylum Bacteroidota; class Bacteroidia; order Flavobacteriales; family Flavobacteriaceae; genus Maribacter_B. The sequence goes on along the minus strand of CANNFY010000001.1, from coordinate 846,999 downwards.
CAAATAATAACAGAGGTAGATTCTACAAACCAACGTTCTTTAAATGCGCATAGGGCAATAGGTTTTACTCTTTTAAAGACATATATTTCCAATCAGCAAGAATGGCAAATAGTAAGTTTAAAATAATGTTAGATACTTAATTGTAATAGGAAAACTAAGAACACAGTAGGTATAAAATAAATAGCAATAGTTCTTGCGCCATCATAATCTTTTGCAACACGTTGCCCAAAAAGGAGCATTAAAAGAACTAAACAAGATAGTATTGCGCCATAGAAAGCCATAACAGAACTCCCAGCATCTAATAATTGGTAAATACCAATACTACATAACACACCAGCTATAACTTCTGTTATTAAAATTATACTTAACATAAAAGGAACTATGTTTTTAAGAGGAGTTTTTGCAAAATGCTCTTTAAGCCAGGAAACGTTACCATTCCAATCGGCCATTTTATCATAACCACTTTGTAAAAAAGTAATTATTAAAAAAAGAAGAATAAGAATTTCGGTAGCATTTGTAAATATGGTATTCATAATGGTATATTTCTTAAGAAGATTTAGCGTGTAATAATCTTGTTAGTCTAATAGAAAGATCTGTTAAAATAAGCTTAGAATTACCGTTACGTTCTATGTGGTAAATGGCATCTTCTAATTCTTTTACAATACTTAGAATATTATTTTCATGTACAAAAGGAGCAAATTTATTTAGTTGAAACCCTTCAGACTCTATTTGCATATAAGCAAGTTCTTCTACATTGTAATTAATAAGCATTGCCTGGCGCATAACAGCTATACAATAGAGTAAAAATTTCTTTTGTGTTTCTCTACCAGTTTTGGCAACCTCTTCGCTCCAATTAATTAAATCGTGTATAGCCGCTTTATTACCTTTGGCTTTAAAGGCGCTACGTACCCATTGTACAAACCATTTTTCAAAAATTAAATCTTCAGAATCTTTGTTTAGTAAATCTAAGGCTTTATTAAAATTTCCATTTGCCTCATGTGCAATACGCAAAGCTTCTTCTTTGTTAGCTCCTTTATCAAGCAATGCGGTTACAATAGCATCTTCAGCAAGCGGAGGAAAGTGTAAAATTTGACATCTAGATTTTATAGTTTGTAGTATTTGCTCTTCATCTTCGCATAATAAAAGAAAAACTGTTTTATTAGGGGGTTCTTCAATAAGCTTTAAAAGTTTATTAGCAGCAGAAATATTCATCTTTTCAGCCATCCAAATAAGCATTACTTTATAACCACCTTCATACGATTTTAAAGCTAACTTTTTAACCACATCTTGAGCTTCATCAACCCCAATTTGCCCTTGCTTTTTTTCAATATCTATTAACCTATACCAATCAAATAAATTACCATAAGGTTGTTCGGTAATAAATTGTCTCCATTCTTTTATATAATCATGGCTAACCGCATGGCTTTTTACTTTATCAGAATTAGATACCGGAAAAACAAAATGCATATCTGGGTGTGCATAAGAATCAAACTTTATATTACAAGCGTTATTAGCACCACTATTTTCTTCGTCCGTATTACCACAAATAATATATTGCGCATATGCTAAAGCCATAGGAAGCAAACCACAGCCTTCCGGACCCACAAATAATTGAGCATGAGGAACCCTGCCAGAATTTGCACTTACAGCTAAATGTTTTTTTATATGGGCAAGCCCTAAAATATTACGAAACAACATAAGTTCAAAGATAACTTTTTTGCACTACTCTGTAATTATAACGTTATAGTAGATTTATTAAAGGTTATGCTTTAGCCAAAGCTTATAAATCTTTACCTTTACCTTTCAAAAAAGTATATTTAGAAGCGTTTAATGCTATTAAACCAAAATAAAAATAAACACATAGTAATAGATGAAAGTAATTAACGATTTTAATTTTGAAAACAAGAAAGCCCTAATAAGAGTAGACTTTAATGTACCTTTAGATGAAAATTTTAATGTTTCTGATGCTACAAGAATTGAAGCAGCTAAACCATCTATTATAAAAGTTTTAGAAGATGGCGGAAGTGCAGTTTTAATGAGCCATTTAGGAAGACCAAAAGGAACTCGTAATCCAGATTTATCTTTAAAACACATTTGCGAAAAAGTTTCTGAAATTATTGGTGTTACGGTAAAATTTGTAGAAGACAGTGTAGGAGAAGTTGCAGAAAAAGCGGTTGCAGATTTAAAAAGCGGAGAAATTTTATTATTAGAAAATTTACGTTTTTATAGCGAAGAAACTAGTGGAGACCTTGCTTTTGCAGAACAACTATCTAAATTAGGAGATATTTATATTAACGATGCCTTTGGTACAGCGCATAGAGCACATGCATCTACAACAGTAGTTGCTCAGTTTTTTCCAGAAAATAAATGTTTTGGAACGTTATTAGCAAAAGAAATAGAATCTATAGAAAAAGTAATGCAAACAGGAGAAAAACCTGTTTTAGCTATATTAGGAGGCGCTAAAGTATCTTCTAAAATAACTATCATAGAAAATATTTTAGACAAAGTAGACCACTTAATTGTTGGTGGTGGAATGACCTATACTTTTGTAAAAGCACAAGGAGGTAAAGTAGGAGACTCTATTTGTGAAGATGATAAGATGGAGCTAGCTTTAGAAATTTTAAAGCAAGCAAAAGAAAAAGGGGTAGAAGTACACATTCCTGTTGATGTTTTAGCAGCGGACGATTTTAGTAATAACGCTAATACACAAGTAGTAGATGTGGATAAAATTCCTGATGGGTGGCAAGGTTTAGATGCTGGTCCAAAAACTTTAGAAATTTTTAAAGAAGTAATTTTAAAGTCAAAAACTATTCTTTGGAATGGACCAATTGGAGTTTTTGAAATGGAATCTTTTGCAAAAGGAACTATTGCATTAGGAAATTATATAGACGCATCTACACAAGAAGGAGCATTTTCTCTTGTTGGTGGCGGCGATTCTGTTGCTGCAGTAAAACAATTTGGCTTTCAAGATAAAGTAAGCTATGTATCTACAGGCGGAGGAGCAATGTTAGAAAGTTTAGAAGGAAAAACCCTACCAGGAATTGCTGCTATATTAGCATAGTAGGTAGGTTATCGATAAACGGTAATAAGTTAAAAAATCGCACATTTTTAGGAAGAAAATTTTATTCTCCCAAAAAAATGTGCGATTTTCGTTAGTCCTGTAATTAAATTACAAGCTATGATTTTTTTAAAAAAGCGTTTTTATTTAAGTATTGCGTTACTTTTTTTTGCAGTACCATTACTTGCGCAAGAAGAAGAAACTGCCCCACAAACAACTATAAAAGTTATAGAGGCTAAAGATATTCCTTTAGACACCCTAGCACTACCTTTATTAAAAAAAGAGCCTACAGTGTCTGTAGATTCTACAGGGAGTATTAATGATAATCCTTTAACACTTTCTATTAACAAAAATACTACAGCAAAATATGATTTAAAAGATTATGAACATGCTGCAAAGTATGATAGTTTGTGGATGAAAGAGCTTCTAGAAACTAATGTTTTGTTTGAAGATATGTATGCCGAAATAGAAAACTTAAATGTAGAGGCAACTTATGAGACCGAAATTAATACAGACTCTTTAAAAGCAAGACTAGAACGATTAAATCAAAAAACACCATTTAATATATCGTACAATAGGTCTTTAGAAAGTGTAATTAAATCTTTTTTAATACGTAAAAGAGGATTAATGGAACGTATGCTAACGGTTAGTCAGTTTTACTTTCCTCTTTTTGAGCAACAATTAGATAATTACGACATTCCTCTAGAAATGAAATACTTGGCCATAGTAGAATCTGCATTAAACCCTAGAGCTAGATCTAGAGTAGGAGCAACAGGGCTTTGGCAATTTATGTATGGTACAGGTAAAGAATATAAGTTAGATGTTAGTAGTTATGTAGATGAGCGTAGTGATCCAATTAAATCTACAGAAGCAGCATGTAAATATTTAGGAAAATTATACGATATTTTTGAGGACTGGGATTTAGCTTTAGCAGCATATAACTCTGGACCAGGAAACGTAAATAAAGCTATTAGAAGATCTGGAGGCCAAAAAAACTATTGGAACATAAGAAGAAATTTACCTAGAGAAACAGCTGGGTATGTTCCTGCTTTTATTGCAACAATGTATTTATTTGAATATGCAGAAGAATATGGCCTAAAAGCAAAAAAAGCAGATAGAACTTATTTTGTAACCGATACTATACATGTTAAGAGCTTAATAACCTTTAAACAAATATCAGAATTAGTTGGTGTAGATGTAGAGGAACTAAAAATATTAAACCCTTCTTATAAATTAAACGTTATTCCATACGTAAAGGGTAAAAATTACTCGTTAAGACTACCGGTTGCTGCTATGGGTAAGTTTGTAGCTAATGAAGCGGCTATTTATGCACATATAGATAAAGAACTAAAAAGTAAAGAAGTAGTTTTACCAGAAGCAACACAACCGCAAAACCAAATTAGATATAAGGTACGCGATGGAGACTACCTTGGTAAAATAGCTAGTAGATACGGTGTTGGTGTTAGCCAAATAAAAAGATGGAATGGCTTACGAAGTAATAATTTGCGAATAGGACAAAGACTTACAATTTTTACAAGAAACTCTAAAGGAACACCATCCAAAACAGTAGCAAATACAAGTAAAGCAGTAGTAATTCCGCCAGGAGCAAAAGTACATACAGTACAAAGTGGAGATTCTCTTTGGACAATTTCTAAAAAATATCCTGGAATTAGTGTTGAAAATTTACGAGAATGGAACGGTATTAGTGGTAAGAACTTAAAACTAGGAACAAAGCTTAAATTATGTGCTTGTCCATCTTAAAAAATATACCATGAATAAGAAATTAAGTATACTTATTGTATTTCTTTTTGTTGCAACCCTTATTGGATGTAAAGAAGAAAACAATAAGAAAAGTTATTTGCCAGAATCTATAGGTGCAATTAACAATTTAACGGTTGTTATTGAGAATGATTTATGGAATGGAGATGTAGGCGATAAAATTAGACAACATTTTGCCGCTCCAGTAGTAGGATTACCATGGGACGAACCGTTATTTAATATTACTAATGTTCCTGCAAGTGTATTTACTGGTGCATTGCGTAATACAAGAGCAGTGTTATATGTACAAAAAGACACCCTTAATATAGCACATATAAAAACAGATTTATATGCTACTCCTCAGAAAATAGGAGTTATTAAAGGGCATAATGTAGAAGAAATAGTAGCAAATATTGATAAAAAAGCTACAGAAATAATTGCTGCATTTAAAGAACAAGAAATTGCTGAAGCACAAAAAAGATTCTTACGCTCTTTAAACCAAGAAAAAGCTTTAGAAAACCAATTTAATATAGGTTTAAACATACCATCTATGTATAAAGTTGGTAGAGAAACAGATAATTTTGTGTGGATAGATCACCAAATACCAAAAGGAACTGTAAATATTATTGCATACAGCATGCCAGCTTCTAGTTTTAAAACAGATTCTACGCTAGTAAAAGATATTGTAAAAATGCGAGACTCTATAGGTGCAAAATATATTCCTGGACCAGATGTAGAAGGCAAAATTACACATATGCGAACAGAACCTGCTTTTTCACCTAATATTTTTCCTGCAGAAATAAATGGAATGAAAGCTATTGAAGTACGTGGTATATGGGACATAAAAAATTACCCTATGGCAGGGCCATTTATTACGTATATTATAGACGATGTAAAAAATAACAGAAAGTTAGTTTTAGAAGGCTTTACTTTTGCTCCTGCAACAGAAAAAAGAGATTACATGTTTCAATTAGAAGCAATTTTAAAAACACTTAAAATTAATGTAAAAAAAGACAGCAAATAAGCCTATTTAAGCTCTTTTATTTGCGTTTGGGTGTAAATGTATATAAACTAAAAAAAAGCGTATTAGCAATTGCTAATACGCTTTTTTAGTTTAATGTTTGAGCTTAATTATACAAATGCAAAACCAGTAGACATTCTATAAATTAAAGCATAAAGTGAAACTACGATTAACACAAAGCAAACCCAGGATAACACTTTAAAATATTTTTTTAAAAACTGGCTTCCCCAATTTTTAAAAGCTTCAAAATAAATTTCTTTTAATAGTAATAATTTCTCCATAGTAAATATATTTGGTTCACTACAAAGTTCTGACTTGTTTTAAATGAGGGAAAAACCTTTAGCTAAAATGCTGAATTAAAAGGATGTAAGGTGTTTATTTGCAGGCGCATAGATAAACGGTATTCTAATTACGTTAATTGGTATTTTGTAAATTAAGCTTTGCCCTACAATAAACAAAAATGCTTATTTTTTTCTTTTTGTTTTGTAGGATTTGCCTTTGTGAAACTTAAACCTATTAGTTATAAGTAATTACAAAAAAGAAAAAGCATCTTAAACAAGACACTTTTTCTTAAAATTGGTTGGTTATATTATTTTTATTGAAATGCAAAACCAGTGGCTATTCTAAAAATAAAAGCATAGATAACAACTAAAAAACTGGCAAAGCAAAACCAAGAGAATATTTTAAAATAAGATTTTACAATTTTACTTCCTAAGCTTTTAAAAGCTTCTAGATAAATTTCTTTAATAAGTAGGGCATTTTTCATGGTTTTGGGATTTTAGGTTATTTGGTATTGATATACGTATATAACTAAAAATCAGTAAATAAGGTATATTTTTAATAGCAATTTGTTGTGAAAACGTACGGTTTTGTTGTGAATAATATAATTCTATTTCTAGATACGATAATACACTATCTTTTTAAAAAACAAAAAGCGCAAAGGGTAGGAGTACCTTTGCGCTTTTTTATATAATAGTTATCTTTTACATTTTTACAATAATAAATTCTGACCTACGGTTTAAGTAGTGTTTTTGTTCTGTACATCGTATTGTACCATCGCACTCATTAATTAACCTTTCTTCGCCATATCCTATAGCACTTTCTATACGTTCTGGGGCAATACCTTTAGATATTATATAGTCTCTAGAAGACTTAGCCCTTTTGTCCGATAGGTATTTGTTATATGCTCTTTTACCTCTAGAATCGGTATGAGATTCTATTTTAATAACCATGTTTGGATACTCTGTCATTACTTCTACAAGTTTATCTAACTCTTCTGCAGCATCTTTACGTATGTAAGATTTATCAAAATCGAAGTGAATCATTTCTGTTTTCAGCTTCTTAATACCATCTTCAACAGCAATCATTTCTTTTAGTTTACGTAATGAAACTTCTAGATTAATAGTATCGTTTTCTTTAGTAGTAACTTCTTGTAAATCTTCAAAGTAAGTACTTTTGGTAGTTTTTATAACATATTTAGTTGTAGCATCTAAATCTTCAAAAATAAAGCTACCATCATCGCCAGTTACTACTTCTTTTAATTTAATATTATTTTCATCTAATAATTCTACTAATGCTTTAGGCATTAAGTCGCCTGTAATTAACTCTGTAACAACACCAGCAATTGCATTTGTATTTGCAGGAATTTCTTCTATAACTAAGTTTTTAAAGGCATATATATCATCATCTCCTTTACCACCTTCTCTGTTAGATGAAAAATATCCTTTTTGCGTTTCCTCATCAATAATATATGAAAAATCGTCTTTATTACTATTAATTGGTTGCCCTAAATTAACAACATCTAAAAACCCTTCTTCTTCTTCAAAAGATACTTGGTATACATCTAAACCACCAAGACCTGTATGCCCGTCTGAGGAGAAGTATAATTTTTTATCATTAATAAAAGGAAACATTTCTCTTCTTTCGGTATTAATTTCTGGACCTAAATTTCTTGGTTCAGAAAATGTTCCATCTTCTCTAACATCTACCATAAAAATATCGGTTTGCCCTATACTTCCTGGCATGTCAGAAACAAAATATAGTTCTTTTCCGTCTGGACTTAAAGCCGGGTGACCGGTTGAATAATTATCACTATTAAATGGTAACTCTGTTGCCTCTGTCCACTCTCCATCTACTTTTTTAGATTGATAAATTTTAAGATGATTTACTCCTTTTTTATCTCTTTTTAACTTTTTGCCATAGTTATTTCTTGTAAAATACATGGTTTTGTTATCTGGAGCAAAAGTTACTGCTGCCTCGTGGTATTTTGTATTTACTTTTTTAGAAAATTTTATAGCATCTTTAAGCTCTTGAGATTCTTCGTTTATTTTGGCAACATAAAGATCTAAGTAAGGTTGATCATTCCATTTATACCGTCTGGTATTAAAAAAAGAAGAATCTTTTGCAGAGGCATAAACTAGTTTATCCTCATGAAACATTGGAGAAAATTCTGAATATTCAGAATTAACAGAAAGGTTTTTTACTTCAAACTTTTTACTAGTTCCTAAAATATTGTCTAAAACCATTTCATTAGGAGTGGCTTTATCAGAATTTATTTCTGTGTAATCTTCTTTTTTTATTTTTCTGTTATAAATACGCATTAAACGTTTAGATCTAGCATATTTTCCTGTTCCTTTAAGAGAGTGTGCATATTTAAAAATATTATCTGCAGACATTTCTTTCTCATATTTATTATAAAGTATGTTATACCAATGGTAAGCTTTTTCCATATCGGTATTAAAGTAATGAGAGTCTCCTGCTTTTTGAAGAACGTCGTAGGAGTAATTTTTTTCATTCTTTTTAAGAGCCATTTCATATAAATCTGCAGCTTCTGCATACCACATTTTATTAAAATAATAATCTGCTCTTTGTATAAGTTTACTTTTATTTGGTGTACCGTCTATACTTTTAGAAGTATACTCTTCTTCTAAAGTTTTGCTTGTAGGTGTAGAGTTTGCAAGATAATCTTCTTTTGTAGGGTTTTCCATAGCTGGTTTGCTATTTTCTACCTCCATAATCCAAACATCATCTGTATGTTTACCATTAAATTTTGATGTTACTTTTGCAATACTCTTTTTCCAATCACTATTATAATCAATATATAAATAGTTTAATTTGTTTTCTGGATTTTCAATATATCCAGAATTAAATCCTTTTTTAGTGTATTTTTTAGCAGCTTTTTCCTGACTTGTATTAAAAACACCTGCAATTACATAATACCCATTATAAATATCATTAAGATTTGTAAATGTTCTATGTGCAATACCATTTTTTTCTGCAATTTGTGCAAAAGAAGGGTTTTCTTCTTCAATTTCTTGTTTTAGAATAGGGCTAAGGCTTTCTCCTGGTTGTAACATTGCAGTAGTTACCTCTTGTGCATTTATGCTAAAAGATAGTAGAATAATAAAGGCTGTAAGTAGTTTTTTCATGATTCGGGTAATTAGAAAAACCTTGGGGATTTAATTTTGGTTAATTTTGAAATTAGTTGGTAACGTATAAATATTTCGTGTGTTCCTGAGTTATAGGAATTTAGTTCGTTAGTATTGTAATCATAAGCATACCCTATATTAATTTGTGGGGTAATCTGAAAGCCTAAAAGTGCTCCGACAGAATCGTCCCATCTATAGTTAACGCCTAAATTTAGTCTTTCGTATAACAAAAAGTTTAGAGAAAGGTCTGCAATAAGTGGAGCTCCCTCTACATACTTAACAAAAGTAGAAGGCTTAAACTTTAATAATGGGTTTATATTAAATACATAACCTCCTATAAAATATAAGTGCATACGGTCTTTACCAACCGATTCTTCTATGGCATCGTAACGTTTATTATATAATATATTTGGTGTAGAAATACCTAAATAGGCATTGCCAGTGTAGTAGAAAATACCAGCACCAACACTAGGTAAAAATTCACTATTAATATTCTCATTAAAAAGTACATCAGGATCTCTATAGGTTCCTTTAGACCAATCTACACTTAAAAAACGGCCACCCGCTTTTAAGCCAAGTGCTAATTTGTCTCCTTTTCTATTTAAAATAATATTATGGGCATAATTTATATCAATAAAAGTTTCGCTAGATGGGCCAATTTGATCCTGAACAATAGATAAACCAATACCGTCAAATTTTTCAAAAGGAGATTCTATACCTAAAGAAAGTGTTTTTGGAGAACCCTCTAAACCAACCCATTGTGTTCTATATAATGATACTGCAGTAAAATGACCTCTAGATCCTGTATAACCAGGATTTACCGTCATAGTATTATAGTTATATTGCGTGTATTGAGGCTCTTGTTGCCCAAATACATTAGAAACACACACCAGCAGTATTGCAAGCAAGCTTAGTTTATAAATTATATGTAGTTTTTTAGCTTTCATTTTTTAACGCGTAATGTATAACCATCCAGTTTTTGGTTCTTCTTGATTTTCGTTTAAAAGAAGAATATAGTAATATGTACCAATTGGTAGTTTTTGTTGTGCATTTGCAGTAACTCTACCTTCTGAGGTACCATCCCAATTATTAGTATAGCCTTTAGTTTCGTATACTAACGTTCCCCAACGGTTAAAAATTTGAAGAAAATTATTTGGGTAATTTTCAATACATTCTATAAAGAAAAACTCATTACTACCATCATTGTTCGGAGAAAATTCATTATAAATTACCAAGCAATCTTCTTCTATATTTATGGTAACTTGAGCTTCGTCATTATCTGTATTTAGATCCATTTGATCCACAAAAGACATTCTTGCAACATTGGTGTAATTTGTACCGTCTATTATTTCTACCGTAATATTTAGTTCAGCAGACTCGCTACTATTTAAACTAGGAATAGCCCAACTGCCGGTAGTATAATCGTAAATTCCGTGTGTTGTATTTTGAGATGTAAATTCAAAACCATTTGGTATAATTTCTTCTACTTCTATATTGGTAGCAGTAATATTTCCTAGGTTTTCTGCAGTTATAGTAAATGTAATTTGATCACCTACTGCTGCTGTAGTTACAGATGCTGTTTTATATATTGCAATATCTGTAATTGGGTTTGCTAATGTATATTCACTTTCATCATCTTCATTAGGAACATTAGGATCATAATTATCTGGAGTAGAATCTAAATCTAACTCATTTGTTCTTGTAACTTGTGCCACATTTTTATATTCGTCTGTTGCACCAGTTGGTTCGTTAATTGAAGCAGAATAACTTAAAACTATATTTCCAGGAGATACAGAGTTTATAACCCATGTAATGGTGTTACCGGCATAGGTTCCGTTATTAGAAATAGAGGCTACATCTACATTTAATCCAATTGGTATATAATCTTCTATTACAATTCCTGTTGCATCATTTGTTCCTGAATTTGTTAGTGTAATTTCATAAGTTACTTCTTCCCCTATGTTTGGACTTGTACTAGAGCCTGCTGCTAATTGTTTATCTAAACTCAAATCTACTGTTGCAATAGTAACATTGTCTACAGAATCTTCATCGTCTTCAGATTGATCCCCATCATCATTATTTGGGCTAGAATCTGGATCTAATTGATCACTAGCAGTTATTTGTACAATATTTTTATATTCATCGGTTACTCCAGTCGGTGTATTTACTGTAACGTTATAAGTTAAACTTGTTGTGCCATTTGTTACAGTTGCTAAATTCCAAGTTATTGTATTTCCAGATAAAGTACCATTATTAGATATTGAAGGTTCATTTACCGTATAGCCAACAGGAATAACGTCTTGTAAACTAACATTTGTTGCAGCATTTGGGCCGTTATTGTTAAGGTCTATAGTAAATGTAATGGTATCTCCAATATTTGGAGTTGTATTAGAAACAGATTTATTAAGTGATAAATCTGCGGAATTATTTGTTGTTGCTATTAAAAATGAAATAGCGTTACAAAAACAATTTCCTATACCAGGCTCTAATTCTACTAATAAATTAGTGCCAACACCACAAAAAGTAGAAGTTGTAAAAGAATCGGTTTCGGTAATTGTATTTCCGCTAAGAATTTCGTTATCTAAGCTTCCTGTATAAATTGGAGTGCCAGTTTTATTGTTTGATGCATCGGTACAATAAACAGCATAATTTGCACCAGAGGCAATGGTATATGCGCCAATATTATCAACACTAAAATCTATAGAATACGTATAATCGGTTCCATTATTAGTATAAGATCCCATTGGGGTTACAGAAGATAATGCTATTTCTGATTTAAATATTTCTAAAGGTATAGTACTGTCTCCTGTAAAAATTTCTGTAGTACCACATGCAACTCCCATACAATTTAAAGCATTAGTAGTTACATAAGTAGTTAGATCTAAATTTGCAGAAGTTGTACAACTTGTAGATTGGTTTATAATATCAAAACCATAAGATAATATATCAGAAGAAGTAGCTCCTTCTGGAAGTTGTAGTTCTATTTCTTCATGATTATCAACGGTATTTGTGGTAATATATGTTACTTGTAATGCACTTGTTGATGTAAAAGAGGAAGCTACATATTGCACACCATCTGGTAGAATTATTCTAACAAAATCGCTAGTACCTGTAGTACCATCAATTATTGATGTGTTTACGTTTACGGTTTCTGGAGAACAACCCTCTAAACGCGCATCGTTAGTAATAGATAAAGAATTATCTGTACTATAAGGAGGTTCTGCACCAGTTATAATTATTGGGTTTGCAGCTGTTCTACTACCGCTTCCTGTTGCTGGTGTACCATAAGGGTTATTTCCTGTTATTGTGTATGCTGTTCCTGTATTAGATACATAATTACATTGCGGACTTAAGTCTAAATTAATAATTGCTATTTGCTCATTAATATCAGAAGAATTAAGAGAACCCAAAAGGCCATTATTTACTCCAATTGCGGTATGATCTAATAGATTAACAGAAACATTATTTCCTGCTATTGTAGGAGTTATAGTTTGTATATCTCCAGAGTTTCTAGGGTATTCTATAGTTATGCTATTAATTAGAATTGCCGATATATCTCCAGGAATATCAAAATTCATTACCGGAGAAATTAAATCTGCTTCACCTGCGTTTCTAGCTTCTAAAATTATATCATAGTTTGTACAAGTATCAACCGTTGTGCTTGGCTGATCTAATATTTGTAACTGTATTGCAGCTGGTGTTGGTTCTAACGTAAAAACTTCTTCATGAAAAAATGGTAATCCGCTGTAATTAGAAGGATAGGCTACACAATCGTAATTGTTTGCTATTTTTAGATCAATAGGAGTGCTAGAGGTATAGGTACCTTCAAAACGAATTTTTCTACAAATCCAACTACCCGATTGCATACTTCCAAATTGTATATAAGTAACATCGTTTTCTTCTATAAAAGTTAAAGCAGTTTCTGATGTACCATTTACCAAGTATGCATTTGTAATGGTATAATCTGTACCAGTTTCTACTCGTAACCAATTATTATTTATTTCGCCAGCATCTTGTTTGCAAATATCTATAACAAAACCTTCAACCTCAGAATTTCCAATTTCTGTTGCGTTTTCTGAAGAAATCCAATAGTTAGGCACGGTATAGTTAAAATCTTTAGTATCATTTTCCGTTTTTGTAACAGGAGTATCTGCATACGCATACTCATCATACGTAACCGAAATATTATGTGAGCTTAAAACCGGAGTAGCACTAGTAGCAGTTAGGCTAATTTGTATGCTTGGATAGATGTTACCATCTTGATCAAGATTTCTAAAGCGAGCACCAGGAGTTATAGTTACAATGTTTCCAGAAATAGTGTAATTTAATCCGTTATTAGTAGAATTTGGAGCTTCATTTTCGGGCATTAAATTTGGGTAACCATAACTACTTGCAATAGCATTAAATTGCATACCGTCTGGTATTTGTATAGAAGTGCTATTCCAGAATAATGGCGGTCTATATTCATCCGGAAATTTATCATCTAAACCAGAAGCTTGTGAAAGCCCTACATATAACCACTTTTCATCACAACCATTAACAGAATCTTCTATATCATAATTAAGCTGTATTTGATTTTCAAAAAAGAAAGCTCTATCATTATAAGTTCCACAACCTATTTCATTACTAGAGCTATCTAAACTATAAAAACGGCCTTGAAAAGAATGAAATTCGTAAAGTCTTGCTTCTTCAGGAAAACCTTCTTTAAATTCAAAATTTAAATCAAGTGATATTTCATCAGCCTCTAAACCTTCTCCATATTGGTATGTTGCAGATATTAAAGATTGATAAGAGGTTAAATCTAAAGTAAAGAAATTATTATTAGTTCCTTGTGTTGTTATTACTGGTGTATTGGTAATTGGAAATGTTTGTGCAGCACCGCTTGAAAGATCATTAATTGTTATTGTACCATCTGTAAACCTAATAATATCTGCCATGCTTTGTCCACTATCGGTTACATATCGCATTTCAAAAAATAAGTTGTCTTGTGTACTATTTTGCATTGTGGCACTACTTGTAACTCCCATTTTATCTTTTGCCATGTAATATTTTGTGGCATGTATATTTGGGTCTAAAACTACTTTAGTACTCATTGTATCATCTGTCCAGCCAGAAGTAGTTCTGTTGGCTTCAAAATTTGTTGTTGTGGGTCCTGTACAGCTATTTGGACAATGTGTTGTAACTTTAAAAGCGCCACAATGTATATCTGTATTATAACAAGAGCTTTCATAAGATGTACTATAATCTAGTTCTAATTCTTCTGGACCAGAATAGGTATTACAATCTATATTTAATGGAAAGTTAATAGGTATACGTAATGCAAAAGAATTATACTCAAAATCTTCTAATTGTGTTTCTGTAAATATAATTTGATTTCCAGTTTGTACGTATCTAGAATCTGCACTAGAATCTAAATTAATACCATTTGGTACATTTAGTATAGCTCTATATATTGTTGTTGGGTCGTTAGAAAACATTTCTATACCATTACACGTAGGAGACTGATTAGAGGCTACAAAACTACCAGTAAAATTTAGGTTGAATACAGAGCCATCTTCGGCGTCTCTTTCGTAATCTTCTGGGGTATCCCAGTTAAATAAAGCATCTCTTCTAACATAATGTCTTTCTAGCTCTTCTCTTAAAGTTTTATTACTATTGTTACATTTGTTTACGGTCCAAGCGTCTAAATTTAATTTTAAACTTGTAGAGTAGTTAGCACCACTTGCATCGCAATTTGGTGTACGTACTTCCATGGTAAGGTCTACATTTATTTCGGTAGTTGCTCCAGGCTGCATATCATCAAAAAAACCATCTCCATCTAAATCTTCTAATCCGCCAGGGCCATCAGGGTCTGAAGTAAAAAGATTCGCTCCAAATAAATAGGAACCTAATCCGGTACCACTTGTTGTGGTACTTGGCCATCTTTGTGGAGAAAAATTTGTACCTCCTGTAAATCTAAAATTAGATAATTGGCGGTTGGTATCATTATCATCTCCATACATTGGGTTAAAACCAGTTGTAGATAATCTACCATCCCAAGTAAAACCAATATTAAAGTTTACATCATACGCATTGTCTGCACTAGCATCATTTTCTAATCTATAGGTATAGGTTACAGGAGCATCCCAACGAGCACGAGGAGCATTAACGGTATACAAATATATATCGGACCATTCTTGTTTTACTACTATAAAACCAGGAATTGGCGCACCTATTTGGCAATACATACCAGTAGAGCACCCCCATTTTGGGCTATGCCTTGTTGCTTGGTTATTTGCACAATTTGTAGGGCTTAATTGCTCATTAAGAACAATACTTTCATTTTCAAAAAGTGCATCTCCATTACCAACTTGCCCTGCAAATGGAGTATTGTTAAGGTTTATTTCATAAGAATAAATATTACCATTTATAGTTGGTGTAAGTACATTGCCATTAAAAGATAATTCGTAATTACTTTGTAAACCTGGGCTAACTTCTACATCATGAACAAAGGATTGAATACTACCATTACCAGAATTTGTAATAGTTACAGGTCTATTTGTAATTTCTCCTACAAGAGTTTCTACTGTGGCAATATCTTCTACAGCAAGATAGGCGCTTAAAAAACTATAGCCATTTATTGTTGCATCAGTATCGCTATGTGACCTTGAAGAAGTGCCTTGTAAATACGTTATGGTATGGGCATCTTTAAATAACCCGCCATTATAAGAATATTGGACAGCATCACAAGATGCAGTTTTACTAAAAGTAAATTCTACAAAATCGGATATTTGCCAGTTAGAGTTACTAGGTCTTTCTATTTGAAAAATTGGATTGTTTAAATTAGATATATCAAATTCTGATAAAATAAAATCGGAAGAACCTGTTTGGTTACTTATAAGTGCAGTGCCTGTTTGGTAGGTTACTCCATCTGGTAAGTCAAAATTTATTTTAAAAGTGTTTAAGCTACCCATTTTTGCCGTAATACCAACAGTGCTAGTACCATTATTACTTCCTCCGCAGGGGTCCATATTTTCAGAACTTAGATCTACTCTAAAATTTCCGTTATTAATTTGCGAATAGCTAGTATTTATAGAAAACAGTAAACAAGCTAGTATTAGGAATAAAGTAAATTTACTTTGTAAATGCCTGCTTAATTTAGAAGTATTTATATAAAACATAGTTTAGTTGGTAAACAATAGTGCCATAATTTTAAACTGGGCAACTTGGTTTATCACAAATCTAAGTATATACAAAGAGGGGGTATATTTTTTGTTGTGAATGCTCTTTAATAAGATGTAAAAGCTTATTTAATGTTATTTTCCTACAAGACTATAATTAAAAAGTAGGAATTATTTTTTTAAAAGACTTGATAAGCACTTGTTTTACAGATGTTCTACACCAAAATTTTAATAAAAAAGCATAAAAAAAACCCAGCTTAAACTGGGCTTTTTGTAAGTGTTATTTAAAAAACTTATTCTTTTTTATTTTCTTCTAATTTTTCATCGTCTTTAGAAGCATCTTTAAATTCTTTAATTCCGCTTCCTAAACCTCTCATTAATTCAGGTATTTTTTTACCTCCAAATAATAAAAGAACTACTACTACTACTAATATAATTTGCGGAGCGCCAATGGCTAAAAATGTTTGAAAAGCTATCATGGTATATGATTTTATAGAAAACAAAGGTACTAAAAAGTTTATATAATTACATTAAAAATTAATAAGGCATTACTGTATGCAACAAACTAAAAATTAGATTGTATATATTTATAATGCTTAATAAGATAATTTATTGTAGAACTAGTTAAAGTTTAATACTAGCATTATATTTGTATATAATGGTTAAGAAAACAAAGAAAAGAAAAGAAATTAAAAGAAAATTGCTTCATAAGTATCGTTTAGTTATTCTAAACGAGAGTACTTTTGAAGAAAAAATTTCTTTTAAACTTAGTAGGTTAAATGTTTTTGTATCCGCTACATTATGCATTATAGCTTTAATTGGCTTAACTACTTTATTAATTGCTTTTACCCCTTTAAGAGAATATATTCCTGGGTATTCATCCACCAGATTAAAAAGGGAGGCAACGGTTCTTACATATAAGACAGATTCTCTAGTAAGAAGATTAAATTATACCAACAGGTATTTAGATAATATTCGTAAAGTTTTAAGAGGAGATATAGAGAATAATGAGGTTAGTAGAGACTCTCTTTTTGGAAAATTTAAATTAGATCCATCTACGGTAGACTTAACCCCAATAAAACAAGATTCTCTTTTAAGAGCTGAGGTTGCACTAGAAGATAAATACAATTTATTTGAGCAAAACATAAATAATACAGATTTAATACTTTTTCCACCTATTTCAGGAATAATTTCTGAAGGCTATAATCCTAATAGTAACCATTATGCTGTAGATGTGGTTGCACCTAAAGATTCTCCTGTTAAAGCAATAGCAAATGGGATAGTTATTTTTTCTGAATGGACTGCAGATACTGGTTATGTAATTATAATTGAACACGAAGATGGTTTGCTAAGTATTTATAAACACAATGGTTCGTTAACTAAAAAGCAAGGAGAAGTGGTTAGGGCAGGAGAAGTAATTGCCTCAGTTGGTAATACAGGAGAATTAACTACAGGCCCACACTTACATTTTGAAATTTGGAATAATGGTACTCCAGTTAATCCAACAGATTTTATAGATTTTAAATAAAACCTATGTCATTAAAGTCGGTAGCTGCTAAAATATTTGCAAAGAAAATTGTAAATAAAACTTTAAAATGGGTAAATAACCCCATTAAATCACAAGAAGATGTTTTTAAAAATCTTATTAATACAGCAAAAAACACCTCTTTTGGAAAAGACCATAATTTTAATAAAATAACTTCTTTTGAAGATTTTTCTAATGCGGTACCTATACGCGATTATGAAAGCTTAAAACCTTATGTAGAGAAAGTTGTTAATGGAGAAAAAGATGTTTTATGGCCAGGAAAGCCAATATATTTTGCAAAAACATCTGGAACTACTTCAGGAGCAAAATATATTCCTATTACAGAAGAATCGATAAAAGAGCAAGTAAACGCATCTCGTAATGCAATACTAACTTATATACACGAAACGGGTAATTCCTCTTTTGTAGATGGTAAAATGATTTTTTTACAAGGCAGCCCAGAATTAGAGTTAAAAAACGGTATTAATTTAGGTCGCCTTTCAGGAATATCTGCACATTATGTTCCTAATTATTTGCAGAAAAATAGACTTCCAAGTTGGGAAACCAATTGTATAGAAGATTGGGAAACTAAAGTAAATGCTATTGTAGATGAAACCATAAATGAAGATATGACTGTTATAGCAGGTATACCTTCTTGGGTACAAATGTATTTTGAAAAGCTTAATAAAAAATCTAAGTTAAAAGTTGGAGACTTATTTAAAAACTTTAATTTATTTATTTATGGAGGAGTAAATTACGAACCATATAGAGCAAAATTTGAAAATTTAATTGGAAGAAGAGTAGATAGTATAGAACTTTTTCCTGCTAGTGAAGGTTTTTTTGCATACCAAGATTCTCAAAAAGAAAAAGGAATGCTTTTGTTATTAAATTCAGGAATATTTTATGAGTTTGTAAAAGCAGACAATTTTTTTGATGAAAACCCACAAAGATTAACCATAAAAGATGTTGAGGTAGGTATAAATTATGTAATGATCATATCTACAAATGCAGGTTTGTGGGGATATAATCTGGGAGATACCGTTCAGTTTATTTCAACTAAACCCTATAGAGTAATAGTTTCTGGCCGTATAAAGCATTTTATTTCAGCATTTGGAGAACACGTAATAGCTAAAGAAGTAGAGCAAGCAATGCAACAAGCTATTAGTGTAACAAACGCTAGTGTAAACGAGTTTACAGTAGCGCCACAAATTACTCCAGAAAATAATGAATTGCCGTATCATGAGTGGTTAATAGAGTTTGAAAGGTTGCCAGACGATATGCAAAAGTTTATTGAAACTTTAGATACATCTTTACAAAAACAGAACAGTTATTATTACGATTTAATAGTTGGAAACGTACTTCAAACTTTAAAAGTTACCAGTATAAAACAAGGTGGTTTTACCTCTTACATGAAAGCTATAGGTAAATTAGGAGGTCAAAATAAAGTACAGCGCTTAAGTAATGATCGTAAGTTGGCAGATGGCCTGTATAAGTATAATACTACAATTAATAAAATATAAATTGTAATTTTACGTGAAATAAATTTATGGGAAAAGCAATAATTACTACTAGAGCGCAAGAATCTACAAACGCTATAGAACGTTTATATATAACAATGCGTCATTTATTTAATAGAGGTTTTTATAAGCCTACCGGAATATCTGGCCAAACACTTAAAGACGCTTTACTTTTATTACGCCCAGAAATTTACGGCTCTATTGCAGAAGAAAAATCAGAATTAAACGGTCTTATTTATGTTTTAGAACGTTTACCAGAAGGTATAGAACAATGTAGATTTATAAACTTAACAGCAGATGAAGGGTATAGTAAATCGCATTTTAAAGCTATAGTTCCACCAAAAAGAAGAAGAAACTGCTATAGGATTGATGATGAGCAAATGAATATTGAAATAACCAGAGGACGCTCTGATATTTATGATATTCTTACACATATAACGTTTTTAATTATAGAGTCCGAAAAAATTTGCAAACGTGTTTTAATAGAAGATACAGATAAAACTATAAGAGACTGGGGAAAGCTAGAAGCAGCAGTAAATAAAAAGAAACTAATTCAATCAGAAAGAGAAGTTGCTTTAATACATACCGCAAATATATTAGGACGCTCTTTTGATGAAATTATTAATGTTTATGAAAAATTTGCTACCAAAACAGACTCAGATAGATTTTTAAGAATAATATACTGGTTAGGTAAATTAGCAATAGAAGAAGAAGTATCAGGAAGTAAGCGAGCAATTACATTTAGTTCTATTTTAAGAGAAACTTTAGGCCACCATATTCATGGAGAATTATGGGCAAATACAATAAAAGACACCTTAGCAGCTAATAATTTATTAGAAAGGCCAATACATGTTATAAGTGCAAATATGCATAGTGTTATGAACTCTTTATTTGCTAGAAAAGCCTTAAAGAATGAATTTAAAGAAACAAATGACGATTTAGAAATTTACGAAGCATTAAGTGCTCCAGAAAATGCTAAATTAAGAGACAAGGTTAAAAGTGTTGCAATTAAAAATGGCATGATTAGTATAGATGACAAATCTGGAACTAATATTGATATCCAAATTTTTGATTTGGCTAAACTAGGAAAAGATAGTTGTTGTTATTCTTTTACTAAGACATTAAAAACTAACGAAACACCAGTTATTTTTGTTATGGATTATGCCTTTGGAGAACAAGCTTATGAAACCATAGATGAGTTATTAAAACCCTATAAAAAAGAGGGTAAAGAACCACAGTTTTTAAACATAGATTCTATTTCTGTAATGGGTAAGGCAGGTATTTTAGATGGTGGAAAAGGAGATATTATGATACCTTCTTCACATATATTTGAAGGTACTGCAGATAATTACCCTTTTAAAAATGAATTATGTGCAGAAGATTTTAAAGGACATGGACTTCAGGTTTTTGAAGGTACAATGGTTTCTGTTTTAGGAACCTCATTACAAAACAAGGATATTCTTAAGTTTTTCTATGAATCTACATGGAATGTAATTGGTTTAGAAATGGAAGGAGTACATTACCAAAAAGCAATACAATCAGCATCTAAAATACGTAAGAGTATAAAAGAAGATGTAAAAGTTAGGTACGCTTATTATGCATCAGATAACCCTTTAGAAACAGGTAGTACATTAGCTTCTGGTGGTCTTGGAACAACAGGTGTAAAACCAACATATTTAATTACAGATAAAATTTTAAAACAGATATTTAATAACAAATAAAAGATGGCAGATAAATTACCAACTAGTAGCTCAGCTGATGAAATAGATTTAGGACAGTTGTTTGCATTAATTAGCAGAGGGGTTCATAAGGTGTTTTTAGGTTTGTTAAAGATTTTTTTATTCTTTAAGAAAAATATATTAATACTTATAGGACTTGTCCTTGTTGGTTTAGGTATAGGATATGGATTAAATCAAATATCTGAAACCACAAAAAAGACCGAGGTAATTGTTAAGCCCAACTTTGAAAGTAAAGATTATTTATACGGAATAGTATCGGAATTACAATCTAAAATTAAAGGAAAAGACAATGCTTTTTTTACCAACTTAGAAATTGATTTACAAAATTTAGAGGGTTTTAAAATTGAGATTGAACCTGTACAAGCAAAATCTAATGTTGATTTAGAAGAGTCGCTTAAGTACTTAGAGTATTTAGGAAACCTTAAAGATGACAATTCTATAAAAGAAGTTATTAAGAATGAAGTATTAGAAAGTAGCTATGTAAACCATAAAATTTCCTTTTATTATAAGGATGAAAAATTAGGACAAGATGCAGCAAAAAAGATAATGAATTTTATTAATGATAATGCATATTTTAAAGAATTGAAAGAGATATATTTAATAAATTCAGAATCTCAGATTAAAGAAAACGAAGAGCTTATAGAACAAATAGATGTTTTAATAACTAATTACTCTAGAGCATTAGGAAGTAAGTCTAATAGAAAAGAAAATGGAGAAGGAATGGTTTTATTAGGCGGCGAAGAAGGGCTTAATATTCCACAACTATTAAATTTAAAAAATAATTTAATAGAAAGTACGGCCAACAATAAGTTATTAAAAAGAGAGTATAAAGAAACTATTAAAATTCTAAGTTTTGGTGGTTCGCAGCAAATTAAAAAAGATTTTTTCACATCAAAATTCACTCTAATTCCAACAATTTTAATTGCGTTATTTTTTATATGGTCGCTATTTAAATTTCTTAATAAGAAGACAAAAGAATTGTTATAAGTGGACAAAATAAACCAAAGGATATTAATAACAGGTGGCGCAGGCTTTATAGGGTCTCATGTTGTAAGAAGGTTTGTAACAGAGCACTCAGATTATTACATTTATAATCTAGATGTTTTAACGTATGCAGGAAATTTAGAGAATTTAAAAGATATAGAAAAGCAACCAAATTATACATTTATAAAAGGAGATATAACAGACGCTAGTTTTATAGAGTCCATATTCAAAAAATATAACTTTGATGGTGTTATTCATTTAGCTGCAGAATCGCATGTAGACAGATCCATTACAGATCCATTAGCCTTTGTTAAAACCAATGTAATTGGTACCATGAATTTGCTAAATGCAGCAAAGGAATTATGGAAAGATGATTTTAAAGGTAAAAGATTTTATCACATTAGTACAGATGAAGTATATGGCTCTTTAGGAGAAACAGGTTTATTTACAGAAGATACTGCATATGATCCAAACTCACCATATTCTGCTTCTAAAGCAAGTTCTGATCACTTTGTAAGAGCCTATGGAGAAACTTATGGTTTACCATATGTTATTACAAATTGTTCTAATAATTATGGTCCTAATCATTTTCCTGAAAAATTAATTCCGCTTTTTATTAATAATATTATTAATAATAAACCTTTGCCTGTCTATGGAGACGGCAATTATACTAGAGATTGGTTATTTGTATTAGATCATGCAATTGCAATAGATTTAGTTTTTCATGAAGGGAAAAATCATGAAACGTATAATATTGGTGGTTTTAATGAATGGAAAAATATTGACTTAGTAAAACTTCTTTGTAAATTAATGGATCAAAAATTAAATAGAAAAGAAGGAGAAAGTGAAAAGCTAATTACCTATGTTAAAGATAGGCCAGGACACGATTTAAGATATGCAATTGATGCAAATAAAATTAAGAAAGAATTAGGCTGGGAACCATCGGTTACTTTTGAGGAGGGATTAGTAAATACAATAGAATGGTATCTTAATAATAAAAGTTGGCTTAATAATGTAACATCTGGTTCTTATAAAGATTACTATAAAAAACAATATCATTTAAACTAAACAATGAAGGGGATTATATTAGCAGGTGGATTGGGCTCAAGGTTATACCCACTAACTTTATCGATAAGTAAACAATTAATGCCTATTTATAATAAACCAATGATATACTACCCATTGGCTACTCTTATGTCGGCAGGAATTAGAGAAGTATTATTTATTACAACACCTAAAGATATTGGTTTGTTTAAAAATTTACTAGGAGATGGTTCTCAATTAGGGTGTTCTTTTAAATTTCTTTCTCAAGAAAACCCTAACGGATTAGCTGAAGCTTTTATATTAGGAGAAGAATTTATCGGAGATAGTAAAGTAGCATTAATTTTAGGAGATAACATATTTTATGGAACTGGCTTAGCAGAATTACTTCAAAAAAATAATAATCCAGATGGAGGAATTATTTATGCTTATAGGGTAAACGATCCAGAAAGATATGGCGTTGTTGAGTTTAATGAGGAAGAAAAAGCTATAAGTATAGAGGAAAAGCCATTAGAACCAAAATCTAATTACGCAGTACCTGGTATATATTTTTATGATAATGAAGTTATTAAAATTGCCAAAAACATTAAACCAAGTAAAAGAGGAGAATTAGAAATTACGGATGTTAATAGAGAATATTTACAAAGAGGTAAGCTAAGTGTAAGTATCTTAGATAGTGGAACAGCTTGGTTAGATACCGGAACCTTTAATTCTTTGATGAAAGCATCTCAATTTGTTGAAGTAATTGAAGAAAGACAAGGATTAAAGATTGGAGCAATTGAAGAGGTTGCTTACACTATGGGCTACATTAATAAAAAACAACTTCAAGAATTAGCAAAACCACTATTAAAGAGTGGTTATGGAGAATATTTACTTGATTTAAACTAAATATATTGGAAATAAAAGAGACTATTCTAAAGGGTTGTTTTATTATAGAGCCAACAATTTATAAAGATGAAAGAGGAGTTTTTTTTGAATCTTACCAAAAAAAGGAATTAGATACAGCTATTGGTTACAATGTAGATTTTGTTCAAACAAATCAATCCATATCTAAAAAAGGAACTCTTAGAGGGCTTCATTTTCAAAAAGGAGAGTACGCACAGGCAAAATTAGTTTCTGTTGTTAAAGGTACTGTATTTGATATTGTTGTAGACATTAGGAAGTATAGTCCAACATATGGTAGCTATATTAAAGTTGAATTATCAGATTCTAATAAAAAATCTATTTTTATACCAAAAGGTATGGCTCATGGTTTTGTAGCTTTAGAAGAAACTGTATTTACGTATCAATGTGATAATTTTTATAATAAGGATTCGGAAAGTGGTATAATTTACAACGATAGAATTTTAGATATAAAATGGGATTACCCAGAATCTGAAATGATAATTTCATTAAAAGACAAACAGTTGCCATTATTTTCAGAAATAGATTTATGAAATATATTTTAGTTACTGGAGCAAATGGACAATTAGGAAAATCTATTCAAGAACTTGAAGATAATTTTCCGGAACTTAATTTTGATTTTAAAAATTCCACAGATTTAGATATCACAAGTGTTAATCAAGTTCAGACTATTTTCTCCAATAACAACTATGACTATTGTATTAACTGTGCAGCATATACCAATGTAGAACAAGCAGAAAAAACTCCAGATAAAGCCTATCTAGTAAATGCAGAAGCAGTAAAAAACTTAGCAAAAACATGTGCAGAATACAAAACAATTTTACTACATATTTCTACAGACTATGTTTTTGATGGAGAAAAAGAAGAAGCCTATTTAACCACAGACACACCCAACCCAATAAATGAGTACGGAAAATCTAAATTACTGGGCGAAAAATATATTCAGGAAACTCTTAGTAAGTTTTTTATCATTAGAACTTCTTGGTTATATAGCACAAAATTCGGAAAAAACTTTTATAAAACTATTTTAGAAAAAGCAAAGAAAGGAGAAGATTTAAACATTACAGATTCTCAAATTGGATGCCCAACAGACACTAAGAATTTAGCAAATTATATAATTAGTTTAATAATTAATAATAGCCAAAAATATGGAATTAAACACTTTACAGATAACCAAGCATTAACATGGTATGATTTTGCTTTAAGAATTCTTATTGAAAACAATCTTGAAGAAAATGTGTCATTAAAAAGAGCTAATAATTATCGTACTTTTGCAAGAAGGCCTATTAATAGTGTTTTAGGATAAAAATTATACTTTTTTTAAAAAGACAAGTTAATTTCAAACCAAATATTAATAGTATGCATTTTTATTAAAGATATTAGAGTACTTTCTTCATTTGAACAATAAAATTTATAATAAGCTAAATTGGAGCCTAAAAAAATAATAAGTGGTATAAAGTGGACTAGTATTGAATTTGTTTTAAACGCAATATTTAAGTTTTCTATCCAATTTATTTTAGCCAAAATACTTCTCCCAGAAGAATTTGGTTTAGTAGGTATTTGTATGGTTTTTATTGCTGTCTCTGTCGCTGCTTCAGAATTAGGTATGAGTGCCGCTTTAATTCAAAAAAAGGATGACGAAAAAGTAAAGTTATTTTATCCAACTGCTTTTTGGAGTAGTATTGGATGGGGCTTTTTTCTTTTTATTATTATGACTTGCTTGGTTGCACCTTTTGCATCTTTATTTTATGAAGAACCAATTTTAATGAAGTTAATTCCTATACTAAGTATTAATATTCTAATAAAACCCTTTGGATTAATACCTATGGTTGTTCTTACAAGGGTTTTGAATTTTAAGAAAATAGCCAATATTTTTAATATATCAGCATTAATAGCAGGTATTATATCAATATGTGGAGCATATTACGGTATTGGTGTATGGGCATTAGTGATAAATAGTATTTTGTCTACAGGATTAACCATACCAATGCTTTATCTAAGTACAAGTTGGAAACCCACTTTAGGTTGGAATAAGGAATATTTTAAAGAAATTTTTGGATTTGGAGCATATTCTACAGGAACTAGCATATTTAGTACACTAACATATAATATAGATAATCTTATTATAGGAAAAATGTTGGGGACATCTTTGTTGGGTTCATATACACTATCTTTTTCTCTAACAGAACAAGTTAGACAAATGATAAGCACAATTTTAAATAAAGTGATGTATCCTGTATTTGGAAAAAATCAAGATGATAGGCAAAAGCTTAAAATTTATTTTTTGAAAATAATAAATTTTAATTCCATTCTTATATACCCAGTAATGTTGTTTTTAGTTTTTTTTGCTAAAGATATAATTGGTTTTTTTGGTGAGAAGTGGAATGATGCTATTATACCTGTAAAAATACTTGCAGTAGCTATGATGGTACATTTATTAATAAACTCTTTTACTTCCTTAATAAGAGGGTTAGGGAAACCTCAATTAGAGATGAAAATTATAATTGGTTTAACTGTTGGGGTTCTTATTCCAGGTTTATATATTGGTATTTTATATTATGGATTGGTTGGTGCTTCCCTTGCTATTTTAGTAAATAAAATAGTTTTAGTCATAGTTGGGTTTATTGTTCTTAAAAAGGAAATTAATTTATCAATTTTAAATATAATTATTGCAGTAAAAAGCGCTTCAATTTCACTTATTTTTACTTCAATAATTATATATGTTTTTCAGTATATTTTTAATATTAACAACATATATATATTATCGCCTGTTTTTTTTCTTTCGTATTTACTATTTATATATGTATTAGAAAGAAACAACATAAAGCATTTGATAAAAACAATAATGTAAATAGCTTATGAGAAAATATTTGGTAAAGGTGTATTTGTTTTTTCAATTTTTCATTAATAATGTATTGTCCAAATACTTTGTTGCTACTCCTTTTTTAAGTAAAATTTATTATTTATTTTTTTCTAGAAAATTTAATAGAGAACAACATTCTGTTTTAAAAGGTAAAGTTTTGCATTTAAAAGAATTGAAAGTTGAAAAAGCAAATATATATACTTTGATAAGGAATACACATAGAATAGAAAAAGGGTTACTTATGCGACCAAGAAGAGATGTTTTTGCTCTGAAATATATAGAAGAAACTATAGATGCTTTTATAAATATTTGGGATGAAAAAAAGATTGAAAAAGACAAACAATTTAAATGGTTTTTTGATGTTTTAAATGAATACTTTCAAACTAGTGGTGAACATTCATTAATAAATGAATTAGCGTTAAGATTTAATGACAAAGTTCTTACGTATAAATTACACACAGAAAATATAAAAAACGAACAGCAAAAATTTATCCCATATTCCAGAAAAGAACAAGATTTACCTAATATTTCTTATGAGGATTTTTACAAATTAACACGTTACAGAAGGTCTGTTCGTTGGTTTAAGAATAAGAAAGTACCACATGAGTTAGTAGATAAAGCAATTTTAGCTGCTATACAATCCCCTACAGCATGTAATAGGCAGCCTTTTGAATATAGAGTAATTGATGACCCACAGCTTCTTAAAACGGTAGCAAATATACCAGGCGGTGTTCGAGGGTATGTAGAAGGAATTCCAATGCTTGTTGTTGCCATAGGAAATTTAAATGCTTATTTTGATGAAAGAGATAGACATGTAATTTACATAGATGCTTCATTGGCTAATATGACATTTATGTTAGCTTTAGAAACTTTAGGATTAAGTAGTTGTGCAATTAATTGGCCAGATGTGGAGAGTTTAGAAAAGAAAATGGAGAAAGCTTTAGGCTTAAAAAAGCACCAAAGACCAATTATGTGTATGGCCGTTGGTTATCCGGATTTAGAAGGCAAAGTTGCATATTCAGAGAAAAGATCATTAGATTACATAAGAAAATATAACTAATATTAGAATAATGAAGATTCAAATTGACGGTACAAATACATTGAATAAAGGTGCAGAATTAATGTTTTATGCCGTTTTGGAGCAGGTAGAGAATAGGTATCCAGAAGCAATAATTAACTATAATACCAATTATGCTGGAGAGAGTAGATTAAATATTTCGACAAGCCTAAAAATTGAAAAAAGAAGAGCACTACACTTAGGAAAATATCCCGCAGCTATTCTTAGAAGATTAAAATTACCATATACTTACTTTAGTTCTAAACATCCTTTAGAGGATATTGATGTTGTTTTAGATGCTGCTGGGTTTCAATTCTCAGACCAATGGAATTATTCTGATGAAAGTCTAAATAATTTAGAACGGTATTATAAAAACCTTAAAAAGACTGGAGCAAAAATTATTTTTTTACCACAAGCACTAGGTCCTTTTAAAACAAATGCAGGCATAAGGACTGTGAATATTGTTAGTACTTATGCAAATTTAATATTTGCTCGTGAAAAAATTTCTTACCAATATTTTCTTGATGCTGGGGGCAATAAAGAAAAAATCTTGACCACAACAGATTTTACTTTATTGGTTAAAGGTTCTTTACCAGAAAAATACAAGCATTTAGAGGGGAATGTATGCATAATTCCAAATAAAAAAATGGTAACTCATGCAGAAAACGACTCTTTAGAATATATTACTTTTTTGGAAAAAGTAATCCAAAAAATTCAGAACAGAGGAAAACAAGTTTTTATTTTAAACCATGAAGGAAAAGGAGATTTAAAAATTTGTAATAAAATTAATTCAAGATTTAAAAATAAACTTGAAGTAGTTACGGGTTTAAATGCAAAAGAAGTGAAAGCGGTAATTGGAATATCTTCTTTTGTAATTTCTTCAAGATTTCATGGTGTTGCAAGTGCTTTAAATCAAGGGATACCATGTTTAGCTACAAGTTGGAATCATAAGTATGAAATGTTGTTTAATGATTTTGGACAGAAGAATAGGATTTTACAAATTGAGAATGATATTACATTAGAATTTGAAAAAATTGATGATGTATTTAATAATTACATTGAAATTAAGGAAACTCTTTTAAGTAAAAAAGAAGTATTAATACAACAGGTGGAAGATATGTGGAATTCTATTTGGCAATTAATTGAGAAAAATTAAAGTGTAAAAAATGAAAGTTCTTTACGTAAGCCACTATTCTAACTTTTACGGAGCCAATAAATCTCTATTACAACTTATATTAGATCTTCGTGATAAGTATGATGTAACCCCTTTTGTTATTGTTCCAAATGAAGGACCTTTTTGCGAACAATTGAGGGATAATGATATATCTTTTAAAATTTTTCGTTATTATAATTGGTTAAATAGCAGGTCATTTTTAACAGGGCAAATAATAAGAATTGTAAATAAAATTTTTTTTAGGATTGTTTTTTTTTCCATCAAAAAACAATCTTTTGATATTATACATACAAATTCTAGTGCAACAAGTTTAGGAGGTTACCTTTCTAATAAAATGAAGTTGCCGCATCTTTGGCATATTCGAGAATACGGTAAAGAAGATTGTAACCTTAACTATTATATGGCTAAGAGCAAAGTAGGTAAATACTTTGAAAAAAATGCGTCTCTTATAATTTCAATTTCAGAAGATTTAAAAAAATACTATTCTCAATATATAGACCCTAATAAGATACAAGTAATCTATAATGGCATAAAAAAAAAGGAAGATTTCACTAAAGTTTTAAACACAAATAAGCCTCTTAATATATGTTTTCTAGGTTTAATACATGAAAACAAAAATCAATTAGAAGTATTAAAAGCATTAGATTATATTAAAAGAGAAAAGAATACTTCAGATTTTATATTAAATATAGTTGGAAGTTGCCAAGATGGTTATATGGATTTACTTAAAACATTTATCAAGAAAAACAATCTTGAAGAGAATGTAATTTTTAATGGATTTGTAAATGATGTGGATAGTTTTTTAAAAAACATTGATCTTGGAGTAGTATCCTCTAAAAGGGAGGCTTTTGGAAGAGTTACAATTGAATTTATGATTAATAAAATTCCTGTTGTAGCATGTAATACGGGAGCAAATAAAGAAATAATTAACTCTAAGGAAGTAGGTTATATCTATGATTTTGGAAAATATAAAGATTTAGGAGATATATTATATAACTTTATAAATGATAGAGATAAAATTAGAATTATAGGTGAAAAGGCGTACTATAGGGTAATTAATGAGTTTTCATCAGAATTAAATGCAAAAAAGGTTTATGATGCTTATTCTAATATTTTGTCTAAAACATGAAAAATCAACAAGAAATAAATATATCAATTATAACCGTTAGTTATAATTCAGAGGAGACAATTTCAAATTCAATAGATTCTGTTTTAAGGCAAACATCATCTAATTTCGAATATATTATTATTGATGGAAATTCTAAAGATAAAACACTATCTATAATAAAATCTTATGAGAAAAAATTTGAAGAAAGGCAAATACGTTATCAGTGGATATCTGAAAATGATAAAGGAATTGGAGATGCTTGGAATAAAGGCTTAAAAATAGCTAATGGCAATATTATTGGCTTATTAAATGCAGATGATATATATAGTTTTAAGACATTAGAGATAGTTGAAAATGCTTTAAAAAAAGGAATTAATTCTAAAATATTTTATGGAGAATGTAAATTCATTAAAAACAATGAAATTGTAAGTGTAAATAATAAAAAATTTAACCCTCAAAATATTTTAAGAGGATTTGGGTTTACACATACAACCTGCTTTGTTCCAAAGAAAGTCTACCATAAAGTTGGCAATTTTAATACGAACACAAAAATTGCAGTAGACACGGAGTTTTTATTAAGATGTTATAAAGAAGGAGTACAATTTGAGCAGCTATCTAATATCACTTACATGGGTTTGGGAGGAGTTAGTGATAGAAAAGCAAAGAAGGCATACTTTGAATATTTATTTTATTTAGAAAAACTAAAGATTAAAACTTCAAATGAAGTAAAAAAACAAAAAGTGTTTTATTCTATTTATTACCCGTTTAGAAGCATTTTGCGTAACAAATACTTAAGATTAGCGCTTAGGCAGTTTAAACATTATTTGGTTTTTATATATAATTTAATTTATTACGTCCTTCCTTCTTTTTATCTTAAAAATTTGTTTTTGAAAACATGTGGTATAAAAATTGGAAAGAAAAGTAGTATACATCCAAGAGTTATATTTTATAAATGGGATAATTTAAGTGTAGGAAACAACACTGTCATTAATGCTGGTTGCAGGTTAGATAATAGAGCAAAAATTACAATAGGAGATAATGTTTCTATAGCGCATAACACTCAAATTTATACTGCAGGTCATGATATTAATTCTCCCTATTTTGATATGATAAGTAAAGAGGTTGTTATAGAAGATTACGCATGTATTTTTTCTAACTGTCTTATAATGCCTGGAGTAAAAATTGGAAAAGGAGCAGTAGTATATTCTGGTTCTGTAGTAACAAAAAACATTCCTGATTATGGTGTTGTAGGTGGTAACCCTGCTAAGATAATAGGTAAAAGAGAAAAAAAGTTAAGTTATAATTTAAATTATAGTTTTCATAAGGCGTTATAAATAGTTGTTAAATGCAGATAAAACCTATAAAAGTTAATTTAAGAAGAGTAGTAAATATTCTATTTTTTCTTTCTTTTTGTATCTATGTAAAAAAGCTGCCTTTAACTATAGAAACGCAACCATTTATAATATTTTCTGTTTTACTAGGTATAATTGCTTTTATTAAATTAAAGATTAGCAAAAAGGATTATTTTTTAATTGCCCATTTATTTACTTTAGCCTTATATATACTATTTCAGTTACTGTTTTTTAAAACTGGTATAATTGCTTTTATTACATACACAGTTGGGCCAATTGTGTATTTATTTTTTTTAAATAGGATACAAAATATCTCTGTATTACTCGTAAAATGTGTAATTCTTTTATTTACAATATTAGCATTTATCTTATTCTTTAAGATTCCAATTCTGAGTGATATTTACTTGTATTTTCATAAAATATTTATCTCAAGAGAGATACTTCAAGATAATTCTGGTTTAAGAGGCCTTACACTATTTGCTCCTGAACCAAGTTATTTTGCTTTTTCCGCTATCCTTTTATTAGCTATTTTAGATTTAAAAATGCCTAATAATAAGGCCTTAAAAAAATATAAAATTTTAGTTATTATTATAGCATTATTTACAAAGTCTGCATTGGTTTTTCTTTATTTATTAATATATTTTTTAAGTTTTTATTTTGGAGGTAATATTCTTAAGAAAATAGGTTCTTTTAAGCCTAGAAATATTCTAATTGCTTTTGTAATTGTTATTTGTACAGTAATTCCATTTATTGCTTTTAATAATAGTAGGCCTACACAAGTTATAACTAATGCATATGAGCATTTTGAAGAGGGAATAAGTATAGAAAAGTTTTTACTTAAAGAATCTAGCGGAAGTACCAGACTTATTGTAAATAGTCTTGGTTTTATATCTATAAACTATGCCCCTTTTGGATGGGGAATAGGAGAGTTTCAAAATAATATTCCTACAGTAGGTCAAAATTATGATGATTTATTA
This sequence comes from uncultured Maribacter sp., assembly GCA_947504045.1. Lineage (GTDB taxonomy): Bacteria > Bacteroidota > Bacteroidia > Flavobacteriales > Flavobacteriaceae > Maribacter_B. The sequence continues at coordinate 814,334 of CANNFY010000001.1, read as the reverse complement.
AGTAAACATGAAAATATAAAAGAAGCATATGCTGGAAATAAACCTTTAAAAGCGCAAACCTATATGGCAAATTTAGTTGGAGACATAGGTGTTTTTGCTTTTCCAATGGTACTATTTTTATTATTTTCATTTTTTACAGTAAAACATAGAGTTGGTCATGGATTAAAATATGTTCTCTTTTTTATGTTAGTAATTGGACAAGGACAAATAAGTAACCCTTGTATTTGGATTACTTTAGCAATTTTAAATTCTAACTTAGATTTAAAACAAGAAGAGATATGAAAAAAATGCTATTAATTTTTTCTAGACCACCATACCCATTAATTGGAGGCGATAAAATTAGAATGTATCAGCATCTTAAAAACTTATCTCAAAATTATAATGTTGATGTTTTATTTATTAATGATAATAAAACAGATTCTACCATAAATTTTGCAATAAAAAAATATGCAAATAATGTATATAATTTTGATTTTAAAAAGTGGCAATTTCAACTTAATACCATACTTGGTTTTATCTTAAATAAAAACCCTTTACAAGTAAATTATTATAAATTTAAAAAAGTACAACATTGGATAGATTCTAATATTCATAAGTATGATACTGTTTTTTGTTCAACCATTAGAACATCTGAATATGTTTATAAGAAAGATATTTATAAAATAATAGATTTTGTTGATGCAATTTCTATGAATTATCAAAAAGCATATAAAGAGAGTAAGTTTGGATTATGGAAATTAATGTATAAAATTGACAAAAAGAAACTTCTTAAATATGAGCAGAAAATACTACCCTATTTTGATAGAAAACTAATTATTTCGGAAATAGACCAAAATTTTATAATTCAAAAAAGTACTAATCCAATACCTAATTTTAAAGTTCTTTTTAATAGTGTAGAAATTACAAGTAAGGTTGAAATTCCTAGCGAAGAAAATTATATAATTTTTGTTGGGAAAATGGATTATGAACCTAACGTAAATGCAGTTAAATATTTTTGCGCAAAGGTCTTTCCTTCATTACAACAATTAGACACCTCCTTAAAATTTTATATAGCCGGAGTAAAGCCAACTTCAGCAGTTAAGAAATTGGCAGCTACTAATAAAAATGTTATTGTTACAGGCTATGTAAAAGATTTAAATAGGCTAATTCTTCGCTCTAAAATAGTTGTTGCTCCAATGGTTTCTGGAGCAGGAATTCAAAATAAAATTTTATTAGCAATGTCTTTAAAAAAATGTGTAGTTACAACTCCTATAGGTGCAGAAGGGTTAAATACTTCTAATAAACAATTAATAATCTCAAAAAATGCTACAGTAATGATACGGGATTTAATTACTTTATTATCTAAAAATGAATACAGAATGCAAGTTGCAGAAGGAGGATTTAATTATGTGAAAGACAATTTTTCTGAAAAAGCAATACGTGATGAGTTATTATCTTTTGTAAAGATTAAACAATGAATATAAAAGAATTAAATTTAGAATATTTAGGCCTTATTATTTTAGCGCTATTTCCAATATTTCCTTATACCTTAATTTCTATTTCATTAACCTTTTTTTGTGTGTTAACCATTATAAAATTTATCATAAAAAAAGGAAAAAGAACAATTAATGAATCCTTTAAAAAGGAGGTTTTAAAGATCATTTTTTTTTATATTTTTTTACTCTTATTTACAGTAGTTAAAGAGAAGAGTTTTTCAGCTTTAAATAGTTTTCAGGCTAGTTTGCCAATCTTAGCCTTTGGATTCGTATGGTATTTTTTTTCAAGTTTTTCATTATCAAAAATGATGATGAAGAATATTTCTTATGTTTTTGTATTTAGCTCTTTTGTTTTAGGTTGTATTATAACTATTAATTCTTTTTTTATTGAGATAGGTAATTTAACTTTTTTTAATGTCTTTAGAAATTCATTAGAAAAAATAGATTTTCTTGATTTACACCCTGTTTACGTATCTATTTATTTCCTTTTTGCGAATATGATTTTAATACATAACATATCTAAAAAGAAAAGGTATTTATTTTTTTCTCTAATTTTATTTTTCACCATATTATTAATTTTAATTGCGTCAAGAATAGCAATCATAACTTTTTTAATAATACTTTCCTATAAACTTTTTTCTACAAAAAAGAAGGTAATTGCACTTTCTTTTTTATCATTATTTTTTTCAATTTTTATAATATCAATTATTGTTGTTAAACCCTTACAAAAACAATTTAACGAGATAAGTTCTTTCTCAAAATTGGAATTACCTTATAAAAAATTCCCAACATCACCCCAAATACGTCTTGGAATCTATAAATGTTCCTATGAAATAATTAAAGAGCATTGTTTTTTTGGCACAGGAGCTAATCATTTTCAATCTAAATTAGAATATTGTTACGATAGATATAATAATTATGATAAGATTAAATATAACACTCATAACTATTATATTTTTCTAGTAGGCTCTTGTGGTTTAATAGGTTTGTTTTTGTTCTTATATTCATTAATAACCCAATTTAAAATTGCAAAAAAAACTCAAAATGAAGTATTTGTTAGTTTTATAATTATAATTTTTATTTTTTTATTTACGGAAAACATTCTTATACGTTCGCATGGAGCAACTTTTTTTGTATTTTGCCTCTCACTTTTCTTATTATCAGATAAAAAGGTAAAAGAAAATTAATAATTAGTGTATTCCTTCGTAATTTTAGCTTTTAGTAATTTTAAAAATATATAAGATTTGTTTTTTCTCGAAACGTCTGTTTTATTATTCATAGGAGCTTTTCTTTTGACCTATTTAACTATTCCAAAAATAATTGGTGTTGTGGAACACAAACGTTTAATGGATGACCCAAACCATAGGAGTTCACATGCCAGTAAAACTCCAACTTTAGGGGGGGTATCTTTTTACTATACTTTAATTTTTGCTCTTTTTTTTATTAGCGGAAGAGATGTTTTTAACGAGGCAATGTATATTATACCAGGCCTTACAATACTATTTGTTGTTGGACTTAAAGATGATTTAGTGGTAATATCTCCTGGAGCAAAAATGATTGCTCAAGCCTGTGCCATAGCCTTTATATTGGCAAACCCTAGTTTTACAATTACGTCCTTAAACGGTTTTTTAAATGTAAATGAAATTCCTTATTATTTGTATTTAGGTATTGCTGGTTTTATGATGCTTACCATTATTAATTCCTATAATTTAATTGATGGAATAGACGGTTTAGCATCTGTAGTAGGTATTGTTATTATGATTTTATATACTACTATTTTTTATTTAACACAGCAATATTTCTTTGCGCTTTTAAGTATAACGCTTAATGCTTGTTTAATGGCCTTTCTTGGGTTTAATCTTTCTTCCGATAAAAAAATTTTTATGGGGGACACAGGTTCTTTAATAGTAGGATTTATAATTAGTATACTTACTTTAAAGTTTTTAGCATTAGGACCAGAAAGTTATACAGAAATGCCTTTCTTATTAGAAAATGCCCCATTAATTGCCATAAGCATATTAATTGTACCTCTTTTTGATACTGCAAGGGTATTTACCATTCGTATTGCAAATAAAAAGGGGCCTTTTTCTCCAGATAGGAACCATACACACCATGTTTTAATAGATTATTGGGGCCTTAGCCATAAACAAGCAAGTTTTATTATAGGTTGCTTTAATCTTCTTTTTGTAATGCTTTTTATTGTTTTAGGTAGTAAAGCAAAAAACTTAGGAATGGTTATAATGCTTGTTTCTGTTGTAATATTTTTAGGATATATTTTCTTTAAGTATAATTATAATTTTACCACATTAAAGCAAAAAATAATGATTAAAAGAAAGGTGGAAAGTTTAAAACATAGAGGTAATGCAACTAAAAAGAAAAGAAAAAAAGATATTAGTATTGTAAGGGATGAAAATGAAAGTAAACAATAAAATGAAAAGAATACTAATAACAGGTGCAGCAGGATTTTTAGGATCACATTTATGTGATCGTTTTATTAAAGAAGGTTATCATGTAATTGGCATGGACAATCTTATTACTGGAGACCTAAAAAATATAGAACACCTTTTTCCTTTAAAGCAATTTGAGTTCCAACATCATGATGTTAGTACATTTGTACACGTTGCTGGAGAGTTAGATTATATTCTTCATTTTGCATCACCAGCAAGCCCGATAGATTATTTAAAGATTCCTATAGAAACATTAAAAGTAGGTTCTCTCGGAACTTTAAATTTATTAGGAGTCGCAAAACAAAAAAATGCAACAATATTAGTAGCCTCTACTTCTGAAGTTTATGGAGACCCATTAGTACACCCACAGAACGAAGAATATTATGGTAATGTTAGTCCAGTAGGTCCTAGGGGAGTTTATGATGAAGCCAAACGCTTTATGGAGTCTATTACAATGGCGTACCACCGTTACCATGGGTTAGACACCCGAATAGTTCGAATATTTAATACTTACGGACCTAGAATGCGTTTAAATGATGGTAGAGTTGTTCCAGCTTTTATGGGACAAGCATTACGAGGCGAAGATTTAACCATTTTTGGAGACGGTTCTCAAACTCGTTCTTTTTGTTATATAGATGATCAAGTAGAAGGTATTTATAGACTGTTAATGAGTAATTATACCGATCCTATTAATATTGGAAACCCTCATGAAACAACTATAAAAGAATTTGCAGAAGAAATAATTAAGTTAACAGGAACCAAACAAAAAGTGGTGTATAAACCATTACCACAAGATGACCCCTTACAAAGGCAACCAGATATTTCTAAAGCAAAAGAAATATTAGATTGGGAACCCAAAGTAGACCGATCAGAAGGATTAAAAATAGTTTTTGATTATTTTAAATCTTTATCTAAAGAGGATTTACAAAAAAAAGAACATCGTAATTTTTCATAGAAAATAGTAATTATAAATTGGCATACAGTATTTTTGCCAAAATTTTTTTACCATGAACATACTTATTTTAGGCTCTGGAGGCCGCGAACATACTTTTGCTTGGAAGCTTAAACAAAGCCCTAAATTAACTAATTTATATGTTGCACCAGGTAATGCTGGTACTGCAGAAATAGCAACTAATTTAGAAATAGGTGTTAATGATTTTGAGGCTATAAAAAATGCGGTTGTAAAAAATAGTATACAAATGGTAATTGTTGGCCCAGAAGACCCTTTGGTTAATGGAGTTCATGATTATTTTTTAAATGATGATGCATTAAAGCACATCCCCGTTATTGGCCCACAAAAAGCAGCAGCAACTTTAGAAGGTAGTAAAGAGTTTGCAAAGGAGTTTATGTATAAGCATAATATACCAACAGCAAAATACGAAAGTTTTACTTCAGCAAATTTAGAAGAAGGGTATACTTTTTTAGAAAGTTTAAAACCACCATATGTATTAAAAGCAGATGGTTTAGCAGCAGGTAAAGGAGTATTAATTCTTAAAGATTTACAAGAAGCTAAAAACGAATTAAAAGCAATGCTTGTAGATTCTAAATTTGGGAATGCAAGTGCTACAGTTGTTATTGAGGAGTTTTTAGATGGTATAGAACTTTCTGTATTTGTTCTTACAGATGGTGATGGATATAAAGTTTTACCAACAGCAAAAGATTATAAACGTATTGGAGAAGGAGATACCGGTTTAAATACAGGCGGTATGGGTGCAATATCACCTGTTCCTTTTGCAAATAAAGAGTTTATGAATAAAATCCATGATAGAGTAGTTGTTCCTACTGTAGAAGGGCTTAAAAAAGACAATTTACCATATAAAGGATTTATTTTTATAGGATTAATAAAAGTAGATAACGATCCACTAGTTATTGAATATAATGTACGTATGGGAGACCCAGAAACCGAGGTGGTTATTCCAAGAATAAAGAATGATTTAGTGGAAGTTTTTCAAGCAGTTGCAAATCAAAAATTAGATGCTATTAACTTAGAATTAGATGAGCGTACTGCAACAACTGTAATGACAGTTTCTGGCGGTTACCCAGAAGCATATGAAAAAGGAAAAGAAATAACAGGGTATAATACTATAGAAGATTCTTTAGTATTTCATGCAGGTACAACAATAAAAAATGATAAGGTGGTAACTAATGGTGGTCGTGTAATGGCAATAACCTCTTATGGAGAAGATTACAAAAAAGCACTAAAAAAATCTTATCAAAATATAGAAAAACTACATTTTGATAAGATGAATTATCGTAAAGATTTAGGATTCGATTTATAGGTAAGAGTGGCTTGTGCTGCTCTTATCTTCTTCTCCTTTATCATTGTATTTTTTTAGCTCTAGCATCCAATAAACCATTGCTATTGTGCCAATAATCATAAAAATCCAATTAAGCGTATTTGCTGCCCACCAGCTCTCCATAAAACGTAATGTGTCTAACGGAGCAAATAGTACGTTTACAAATAAATCTTGTATGCTTTCAAAAAATGCCTTCATCTTATAGTATATTTACGAAGCAAAAATATAAAAATCAAGCATGATTTCAAGCATTTTTGGTAAAACAAAACCAATAAATTATATAATTGTAGTAACTTTTTTGTTTTTGTTCTATTGGTTAGTTCAATTTTACCTTCATAATCCTGTCTTAGAAACAGAAGAAATAGTATTTAAAATAGGAATAGTAGCTGTTTTAATGGGTAGTGTTTTTGTTTCCGATTTTATAATACAACGGAATAAAATTACTGGAGCAAATTCTTTCGCTATTTTATTTTATGGTCTCTTATGTCTTGTTTTTCCAGAAACTTTAATTAATACAAGAGCTATTGTAGGTTCCTTTTTTACGCTTTTAGCGATTAGAAGAATACTAAGCATTAAATCTTTAAAAAATACAAAGTTGAAAATTTTTGATGCTACACTTTGGATTTTAATAGCTTCCTTATTTTATAATTGGTCTATCTTTTTTTTAATTCTTGTATTTACAGCTATATATATTTACGAACCTAAGAATATAAGAAATTGGCTTGTCCCATTTGCAGGATTAGTTCCTTTTTTAGCTATTACCTATGGTGTTTTGGTTTTAGCCAATAGCACATATTTTATTACAGAACAATATACTTTTGAACTTCAATTTAATAAAGACTATTTTTTAAATTGGGCGGTTAATGCTAAATATATCCTATACATATTACTAAATATTTTTGTCAGTATATGGGCATTTCTTAAGATGGGGAATACTGGTGTTGGTAAAGTAACAACCATGCGTATTATTTCCTATATATTTATACTAGGTTTAGTAATATCTGTGCTATCCTTTGGAAAAAGTAACCCTATAATTTTTACTTTTTTCTCTTCCTCTATATTTTTTACTAGTTATATAGAATCTATAGAAAAAGCTAAATTCAAAGAATTAGGATTAATCTTTAGTATTTTACTTGCTTCTTTAGTTTTTTGTTCCACTTTATTCCTATCATAAAATAGGTATCTTTGTTTAAAATTTATTATCATGTTTAGTCAATTTGCTTTCAATATTTTTGAAAAAAGCATTCAGCAGTACCACATTTTAGATACGGTAAACCAGCCTTTTGAAAATCCTTATCCAAAGAACGAAATATCACATCTTTTATATAGAAAAAATTGGATTGATACCGTACAATGGCATTATGAAGATATTATAAGAGATCCAGAAATTAATCCTAAAGAGGCATTAATATTAAAACGTAAGATTGATGCTAGTAACCAAGACAGAACAGACTTAGTGGAGTATATAGATAGTTATTTTTTAAACAAATACCAATCGGTACAAATAAAAGAAAATGCTACTATTAATACAGAAAGTCCTGCATGGGCAATAGACCGCTTATCTATCTTAGCTTTAAAAATATACCATATGCAAGAAGAAGTAGATCGTAAAGACGCTTCTGCAGAACATATAGCAACTTGTACTACAAAATTAGAAATTCTTTTAGAACAGAAAAAAGACCTTACTACAGCAATAGATCAATTATTAGTAGATATTGAAGAAGGTTCAAAATTTATGAAGGTATACAAGCAAATGAAAATGTATAATGATGATGAGTTAAACCCTGTACTTAGAGGGCAAAAATAATTTTAGTATAGTTCTAATGCGTAGTAAAAAGCACATACTTGTTATACGATTATCTGCCATGGGTGATATAGCAATGACGGTTCCTGTGCTTTCTGCTTTAATAAACCAAAATCCAGAAATTAAAATTACTGTTTTAACTAGAGAGTTTTTTTCGCCAATATTTGCACAATTAAAAAATGTGGAGATATTTGAAGCAGACGTTAAAGGTAAACATAAAGGATTTTTAGGCTTACGAAGGTTATCTAGAGAACTTAAAACTTTAGGTGTTACCCACGTAGCAGATTTACATAATGTATTACGAAGTAATATTTTAAAAGCTTTTTTTAAATTAAATTCTATACCTGTTGTACAAATTAATAAGGGAAGAAAGGAAAAAAAAGATTTAACAGCACTTAAACAAAAAAATATAAAACCTTTACAAACAACGCACGAAAGGTATGCAGATGTTTTTAGGCAACTAGGTTTTATAATCAACCTTTCTAAAAAAAATATACTACAAAGAGAACCTTTAGAAGATGAGGTTCTTAAATTATTAGGAACTTCTTCAAAAAAATGGATAGGAATTGCCCCTTTTGCAGCATTTAAAGGAAAAATGTATCCTTTAGAACTAATGGAGAATGTTATAAAAGAAATAAATGCTTCAAATGAGAGCAGTATATTACTTTTTGGAGGTGGTAAAACCGAAAAAAATCAACTTCAAAAATTAGCAAATTTATATCCTAATTGTATTAATATAGCAGGTAATTTGTCTTTTAAACAAGAACTTAATCTTATTTCTAATTTAGACCTTATGCTTGCTATGGATAGTGGAAATGCACATTTAGCAGCTATGTATGGTATACCTACAGTTACACTTTGGGGTGTTACACACCCGTATGCTGGTTTTGCTCCTTTTGGCCAGGAAATAGAAAATTGTTTACTGTCAGACTCTAAGCAATACCCTTTGTTACCAACTTCGGTTTACGGAAATAAATTTCCAGAAGGGTATGACAAGGTTATGTATACCATAAAACCAAAAAAAGTACTTCAAAAATTAAACAACGTTTTAAGTAAAGTGTAATCTATACGTTTTCTGGTTTTAGTTCTATACTCTTAAAATACTGTCTTAATTGTGCCATAAATCTATATTTACGTGCGCTAGGTGCAACATCAGTCATTAATGTTCGAATACCAATAAAAGAGCTCATTAAATAAGTAGCTACACCTTCACAATCTACATGCCTATCTATAAAGCCATTAAATTTTCCTTTTTGCAATGCAGTTACAAGGTTTACTTCCCATATTTTTAATATGTCTGTTAAATGCTTCATAACGGTACTGTTTTTACCATTAAACTCTGCAATTAAGTTATTTAATATAAAACCATAATCCATTTCATTATGAACAGCAGTTTCTAAGGCATTGTCAAAACAATTTGTAATTAAATCTAAAGGGTTATCATGCCCCTCTATAGGTTCTATTAGCATACTGTATACTCTACGAACAATAAGATTATCAATAATTTGAATTAAAAAATCTTCTTTAGAATCAAAATGATAGTAGAAAGCCCCTTTAGAAAGAGAAAGCTCTTTTAAAATATCATCTACACTAGTGTTATAGTAACCTTTTTTATAAAATAACTCTAATCCTGTTACTTGCATTCTTTGCATAGTAGCCATTCGTTTTATACTATTATTCATAACATTTGGGTTTTAGTTAAACAGACTATTAGGTCTCTTTTGTAATAACCGTTATTCTTATGTAGTATTGGAAATAAATGTTTATTGGCACAAAAAGTCGATATACTACTTAAAATGTATATTTTTTTATTTTAAAATAAAAGAAAATACTGTGTAGTTGGTTTATTAGTAGTATATTTCTTGTTAATTTTTTAAAGATAAAATAATTTTAATTTTTTTATAAGGTTATTGTTATTTTTCCGACCAAACAAAACAATGACACCAAATAATAAAACAGTTTTATTTGTTTTTTCCTTTTCTGCAGCTATTGAGGCCGTAAGAAAACCAATATTTGGCACTAATAAAAAAAGAATTTCAGAGCATTTTTTTGAAATTTTAAATAAAAACACCATTAAACTTGCTCAAGAAAGTGGTTTAGATGTTGTTGTAATAAATGAGAAACATCAAAAAGGGAATACTTTTAGCGAGCGTTATTTTAATGCTTACAAATCTCTTTTTGAAAAAGGCTATCAGAAAGTTATATCTATAGGAAATGATACGCCTAACCTTACATTAAACCATATAAATAGCGCCATAAGTTCTCTTGAAACCCAAGAAATGGTTTTTGGTCCTGCTAAAGATGGTGGGGTATATCTTTTAGGGTTTTCTAAATCCGCTTTTAATGAAAAAGCATTTAAAAACTTCTCTTGGTTAACAAGTAGCGTTTCTAATGAAATTAAAAATTTTGCTCTTCAAAATAAAATAACATTTTGTGTTCTTGAAAAGTTGCAAGACATAGATTCTAAAAATAATGCTTTAGAATATGCCTATACCAACTTAAATTCTATTGTTAGTTCTTTTATTTTATTTTATCATAAATTATATAAAGCAGTACATAAACCTATTAGTATAGTTCCCCCAGAGCTATTATCACTTCACAAGTTTTATTTAAGAGGCCCTCCATTAGCCTAACCATTTTCACATTGCATTCAACAACATAAATAAACCTAGTTTAAATAGACCAGGTTTGCTTTATGTAATAAATAATTCAACTTTTTAAACACTATTATGAAAATAGCACTAATAACTGTATTACAGTTATTTGCAATAACTGTATTTGCGCAAACAAATACGTATAAAGCAATTGTGGTTGATACAGAAAACCAACCAATACCCTATGTAACAATAAATGAAGAAGGGACTAATAATTATGCCGTTTCTAATGAGGAAGGCCTATTTTCTTTAAGTACAAATTCTACATTTTTTGTAATTAATGTTTCGTCTATTGGCTATAAAAATCAATTAATAAATATAAAAGAAGGAAATTTTCCTTCTATACTAACTTTAGAAACAAACTCTGAAGAATTAAACGAAGTAGTAATTACCGCATTAGGTATAGAAAAAGAAAAGCAATCTTTAGTTTCTGCAGTAACAACTGTTGCTCCAGAAAAATTAACAGAAGTTACATTAACCAATGTTGTAAATAGTCTTGCAGGCCAAGTTGCTGGAGTACAAATTACAAATGGTTCTTCGGGTGTAGGATCCTCTTCTAGAATTGTTATTCGTGGAGAAAACTCTTTAAGTAGCAGTAACCAACCTTTATTTGTAATAGATGGTGTGCCTATTAGTAATGAGCAAATTACAAGTAACCTTGTAAATAATGGCGCATTGCAAGAGGTAGATTATGGTAATGGAGGCTCAGAAATTAGTCCAGACGATATTGCATCTATATCTATTTTAAAAGGAGCAGGTTCTGCTGCATTATATGGTGCAAGAGCAGCAAATGGCGTGGTGGTTATAACTACAAAAAAAGGAAAAGGCAAAAAAGGTTTTGGAGTTACAACAAGTAGCTCTTTAACAGTAGAAACTTTATTAACACTTCCAGATTATCAAAACGTATATGGTGGTGGTTCCAACGGAGAATACTCTTTTCAAAATGGTGCTGGAGCAGGGGTTAATGATGGTGGATTAAGTAGCTATGGTCCTAGATTAGACCAAGGTTTTTTAATTAATCAATTTGATAGTCCTTCGGTAGATATTAATGGAAACCCTGTTCGTGCGGGTGATGTTATTTCTAGAACTTTAGCAGATGGTTCTTTTACGCCCATTACTGCTACACCTTGGGTTTCTAATCCTGATAATGTTCGTAATTTTTTTGAAATCGGTGTTACAAAGCAAAATAATATTGCCATTAATTCTTCAGGAGAAAATGGTAGTATACGTTTATCATACAGTCGATTAAGAAATGAAGGCATTGTGCCAAATACAGATTTGGACAGAGATGGTTTATCTTTAAATATAAACCAAATATTAAGTAGTAAACTACAAGTAAATGCTTTTGTAAATTATATTAATACACGAAGTGGGAACAGGCCAAACTTAGGGTACGGTTATGAAAATCCGCTTTATGGTTTTAACTGGACAGGTAGGCAAGCAGATGTTTCATCTTTTCAAAACTATTGGCAGGCTGGGCAAACCAATGTACAGCATTTTGATATTAACTATAATTGGCTAACCAACCCGTATTTAACCGTTTTTGAAAACACGAATAGTTTTAATAAAAATAGATTTTTAGGAAACGCATCTGCCAATTATAAAATAACCAATAAATTAGATGTTACGGTTCGTGCAGGTTTAGATACCTATAATGATCAAAGAGAATTTAGGCGAGCAGTAAGTACCAATGCAAACCTTGATGGTTCTTATAGAGAAGACAATGTGTATTTTAGAGAATTAAATACGGATGTTTTAGTGTCTTATAAAGATGTGATTAATGACGATTGGAAATATACCATTTCTGCAGGAGCCAATAGGTTTGATCAAGATATTGAGTATAGTTATACCGAAGCACCTCAATTAGCAATTCCTGCAATTTTTACGTTAGCAAACTCAAAATCTGCTTTAGTAGCAGAAAGTAATTTATTTACTAAAAGAATAAATAGCCTATACGGAACAGGAAATTTAGCGTATAAAAATTCTCTTTATTTTGATTTTACGTATAGAAACGATTGGAGTAGCACATTACCAGAAAACAGTAATTCTTTTGGGTACTATTCTGCAGGGTTTAGTTATGTGGTTAGTAATATGTTTGAACTACCAGAAACAATATCATACTTAAATTTAAGATTTAGTGCAGCAAGTGTTGGTAATGATACGGACCCATACCAAACCAATCAAAATTTCTTGTTGAATCAGAATTATGGTTCAAACTTTAGAGTAACTAATGAGACAGTGTTAAATAATGCTAGTTTAAAACCAGAAAGATTAAACGCTCTAGAGGCTGGTGTAGAAGCATGGTTTTTAAATGGTCGTTTACAAGTAGATCTTGCAGGATATCAAAACACTAGTATAGATCAAATTATTTCTAGACCTATTTCTACAGCAAGTGGCTTTTCAAATTTTAATGTAAATGGCGGTGAGGTTAGAACAAGAGGTTTAGAGGCATTAGTAAGTGCAACGGTTATAAAAAAAGCAGATTTTCAATGGCAAACATCTGCTAATTTTTCTACATCAAGGAGTGTGGTAACAGAACTTCCAGAAGGTGTAGATCAATTTGTAACAGGTTCTGCAAATATTTTTTCTGGCGGTGGCGGATCTAATTCGGTATTCTATATTGCTAGAGAAGGTGGCCGTGTAGGAGATATGTACGGTACAGGTTTTGTTGAGGTAGATGGGCAAATATTACACGATTCTAATGGGTTACCAATTCAAGACCCAAATTTACGTTTATTGGGTAACTACAATGCAGATTTTCAAATAGGCTTCAATAATAAATTCTCCTATAAAAATTTAGATTTTACTTTTTTATTTGATTGGAGACAGGGTGGTACTATTGTTTCTAGAACAAAAGCTTTAGGTAGTACTTCAGGAGTATTAAAAGAAACTTTAGTTGGTAGAGAAACTGGTATTGTTGGTAATGGAGTAGTTAATATTGGAACAACAGAAACTCCAGAGTATATTACAAATACTACAGTGGTGCCTGCACAAAACTATTACAATACCTTTTTTGATCGTGGTAATGAAGCTAGTGCTTTGTATGATGCTTCTTATGTAAAGTTAAGGCAGGTAAGTATTTATTATAAGTTTCCAGAACAGCTGGTTAAATCTATAGGTTTTAATACAATTAAAGTAGGATTGGTTGGAAGTAACCTGCTATTATTTACCGAAAACCCACATTTTGACCCAGAGCTTAATGCATTACAAGAACAAAGTATAACATATGGTGTGGAAGATTTTTCATATCCATCTACAAGAAGCTTTGGTGTTAGTCTAAAAACTGAATTTTAAAAAAATGAAAAACTATATAAAGCTATTTACATTAGCAATTGTTTTAAGTACAATTTTTACTTCTTGTACAAATGATTTTAATGAGATTAATACAAACAATAACAATCCAGAAACTGTAGAACCACAATTTTTATTAACTAATGTTATTTCTGTTTCTTCAGATTTAAATGCATACGATCAAGGTTTTAGGCAAGCTAATTATTTAGCGCAATTTGCTGCTAGTATTGAGTTTGAGCGTATAGATCGTTATGAAATGGGTTCTAATAGTGAATATTGGGATGCAATTTTTAGACTACTCTCCGACATACAATCTATAAAAGCATCAGACACTTCAAATGAAGCGTATAATGCAGTTGGAGATATAATGCAAAGTTACTTGTTTTCTCAACTTACAGATCTTTGGAACGATGTGCCTTATACAGAAGCACTAGGAGCTTTAGAAGGGCAATTTTTACCAAAATACGATACACAAGAAAGTATATATACAGATCCAGAAACAGGAATAATCGCAGTTTTACAAAATGCCGCATCTGTCTTAGAAAATAGTAATGCTACTATACAGGGCGATGTTTTATTTAATGGCGATTTAGAAAAATGGGTAAAATTTGCAAATTCTTTACAAGTACGTTACTTAATGCGCATTAGTAAAAGACTCACAGATTTTACTGCCTTACAAACACTAGCAGATTCTGGCAACCTAATGCAATCTAATAATGATAATGCCGTGGTTCCTTATTTAAGCTCAGCACCAAACCAATACCCTTTATTTAATGCAGCATCGGGTATTTATAATGAGCATTGTATGACTATTACGGCTGAAAATGTATTAAAATCTTGGGATGATCCCAGAATAGAAGTTTTATATAAAGCAACAAGTGCAACACAAAATAATGCAACACCAGAATATAATGGATTGTTAAATGGACAATCTGCTAGTACAATTTCTGCTAGTGGGGTAGACTTAAATAATGTTTCTTTATTCGGTAGTATTTTTAGAGACCAAGCAGATGGTGTAGATGCACAGTATATGCAATATTCCGAAACCCAATTTGCTTTAGCCGAAGCTGTAGCAAAAGGCTTTATTACTGGTGATGCCAATACCTATTACCAAAATGCTATTGCGGCTAGTTTTGCGTATTATAATACAGAATTACCTGCAGACTATTTTACAAGAACTGCAGTTGCATTAGACGGTACAGCAGAGGATATTACCAAGATATTAACACAAAAGTGGTTAAGTTTAATTTCTGTTGGTCATGAAGCTTGGTTTAATGTACGTAGAACAGGAATTCCTAATTTAGTTCCTGGGCCAGATAATTTTAATGAAGACAGATATCCTGTTCGTTATTTATACCCAGAATCTGAGCAAGCATCTAATAATGCAAACTACCAAGAAGCATCCGAAAGAATAGGAGGAGATACTATTAATAGCCAAGGTTGGTGGGAAAAAGACTAAGTTATGAAATTAAAAATTAAACTTATCGGTATTTTTTTAATAGTTATAGGTCTTTCGGCTTGTAATTCTAAAGAAAAGAAACCCGAACAGCAAAAAGAAGTATTAGTAGCCCAAGCCTCTATTACTAAAGAAACAGAAGAAAAGAAAAAAGTTTGGATAGATGCAGATTTAGCAGTGGGTATGAAAAATATTGATAGGCCTGGTTATTCCGATGTGGATGATGGTTATGCAGTTCTACAATTATTAAATGCCGATAATGTAGAAATAGTAGGTATGAGTACTGTTTTTGGCAATACTAGTATTGATAATGCCTTTAAAATCGGAAATAAAATAAATGCAGATTTTATATCGCAAGATATTCCTGTTTTTAAAGGAGCTGGGTCACCTATAGACCTAAAAAATGTACAGACAAATGATGCTGTAGAGGGATTAGCTGCTGCTTTAAAAAAGAAACGCATGATTATCCTTGCTATAGGTCCTGCTACTAATATTGGTTTATTGTTATTAAAGTATCCAGAATTAAAATCGCAGATTATAGAAGTGGTTTTAGTTGCTGGTAGAAGAACTTCTAAAGACTATTTTAATATTGGTACAAAAGGAATACAAGCAAGAGACCTAAATTTTGATTTAGATAATGCGGGTTTTCAAATTCTGTTAGATGCTCAAGTTCCTGTGGTTTTATGCCCTTTTGAAATTTCTAGTAAAGTTTGGATAGAGCAAAAAGATTTAAATACTTTAAAAACAATGGGGCCAGCAATGAGCTGGTTAGCAACAGCCTCACAACCATGGTTAGAACAATGGAAAAAACAAGGAGCAAAAGGTTTTAATCCGTTTGATGCTATGGCAAGCCATTATATTATTGCTCCACAAGATATTGTTTCAGAACCATTGCTAGCACGTTTAGAATTGCATGTAGATGACACGGTAAAGGAAAATGATAAACAAGTATTTAAGCAATACCTATTATGCGATCAGGCTAAAGGTACACCTATAAAATATTGTTATGATGTGGTGCCAGGGTATCATCAAAAATTAATAGATAGTTATAAAAAAAAATAGTGTGATAAAGTTAAACAATAACATAAACGAATTAGCTTCTTATCTTAAAAAAAGAAATTGGCTTCAAGCGGAAGAAGCTATTTCTTCTGTAGAAGTGCCAGGAGAAGGTAATATGAATTTTACACTCCGTATAATTACTAATAAACGATCGTTTATAATAAAACAGAGTCGTGAATATGTAGAAAAATATCCACAAGTAGCTGCACCAAAAGAGCGTGTTTTAAGAGAGGCAGAATTTTATGAGATAATTAAAAATGTTCCCTATTTAAAGCAAATGACACCCAACCTTATTGGTTTAGATAAGGAGAATAGTATTATGCTTATGAACGATTTAGGTTCAGGAAAAGACTATTCTAATTTATATGATAAAGGAAAAAATATACCTGAAGAGGATCTACTGCTTATAATAGATTTTATTGCAAAGCTACACACTTCTATAACTACAGAAACTACCGAGAAGCGGATTCCGAACAGAAAAATGAGAGAGCTTAATCATGAGCACATTTTTAAATACCCTTATGTAAAAGATAACGGTATTAATCTAGATGATATATTACCTGGTTTACAAAAACAAGCATGTATTTTAAAAGAAGATGAGGTTTTAAAAAATAATGTTTTTGAGTTAGGTAAATTATATTTACAAGATGGTAATATATTATTACACGGTGATTTTTTTCCTGGTAGTTGGTTAAAAACAGAATCTAAATTAAATATTATAGATCCTGAATTTTGCTTTTTTGGTTTTCCTGAGTTTGAAATGGGAGTAGTTATAGCCCATTTAAAAATGGCTGATCAGTCTAAAGAACTAATTACAAAAGCACTACAACATTATAAAAAATCTTGTACGTTAGATGAAGCTTTGTGTCATAAATTTGTAGCCATAGAAATTATCCGAAGAATAATAGGATTAGCACAATTACCTTTGCAAATAGATTTAGAAAAAAGAATAGAATTACTTAAACAAGCACAGGAAATACTTTTAAGTTAAACTATACATACGAGTATGCAGTGTAAAACAACAAAACCAACTACATAGTTGGTTTTGTTGTTTAATAAAATAAAAAGTTTTAGAAATACCCTTTTTAATTATATTTTATAATCGACGAACTACACCATTCTTTTTATGTATCATTATAAAAAATAGTTTTACAAACTAATTGGTTTAAAAATAAGTGTTTTATAATCTCTTTTTTATAGTAATTTTGAATTGTAATAGTATAAATCTGGCATATGAGTTATTCTTCTATAAAAACAGAAACTACAGGTCTGGTACTATCCGGAGGTGGCGTTCGCGGACTTGCACATATAGGTGTAATTAAAGCTATGGAAGAATTTAATATACATGCTTCAACTGTATCAGGAAGCAGTGCAGGAGCTCTTGTAGGTGCATTATATGCAAATGGTAATACTATAGAAGAAATGTTAGAGTTTTTTAAAGAAACACCCCTTTTTAAGTATAACTTTTTAACAATGGCCAAAGCTGGCTTTATAGATACCGATAAGTATATATCTTTATTTAAAAATTATTTTCCAGAAAATTCTTTTGAGGCCTTAACTAAAAAGCTATACTTGGTAGCAACTAATTTACAAAAGGGAGAAGAAACCTATTTTTCGTCCGGAGAGTTAATACGACCTTTGCTTGCATCTTCTGCTTTGCCTCCAGTTTTTAGTCCTGTGGAAATGAATAATTATTTATATGCAGATGGAGGAATTATGAATAATTTTCCTGTAGAACCAGTTAGAGTAAATTCTAACTTTATTATTGGCAGTAATGCCTCAGTAGTTAGTCCTTTAGAAAAAAAAGATTTAACCAATGCTGTTAAACTTGCAGGAAGAGTAACAGGTTTAATGATATATGCTTCTTCTAAAGAGAAACTAAAATCTTGCGATATAGTTATAGAGCCTTTAGAACTAGAACAAATAGGTCTATTAGACAAAAAAGGAATGGACAAGGCCTTTCATATAGGGTATGACCATGCTGCCACAAAAATAGAAACGTATTTAGAATCTATACGTCATCAAAATCTACCTTTAAAGTAGGGGTTGTTGGGTGTGCCTGGCACGTAAGTATTAATCCTTCTTCAATTTCCCCATCGGTTAAAATTTGATTTTTTACCATTTCTGCTTTACCCTCGGTAACACGTGCAATACAACTACTGCAAACCCCACCTTGGCATGAGTAAGGAGCATCAATGTTTTCTTTTAAAACAGCATCTAAAACAATTTCTTTTTTATTCATAGATAATGAAAATTCTTCATCGTCTACAACAACAGTTACCTGTGTTTTTCCTTCATCACCAGCACTAACAGGAAGCTCTTCTTTAATTTCGGTACTAGTAAAAAGTTCAAAATGTACTTTATCTTTAGGAACTTCATTTTCCTCTAAAGTAGCACTTGCCAAGGTAATTAAAGCCTCTGGACCACAAAGATAATATCCATCAAAAGAAACCTCTTTATGTTTATTTTTTAGGGCATAGTTTATAGTGGAAACATCAATCCTACCAAAAAGAGAGTTCTCCTCTTTTGTTTGGCTATTGGTAAAATATACAAAAAATCGGTTGGCATATTCTAACTGCAGTTTCATTAAATCGGTATAAAACATAGTCTCTTTATACGACTTGTTTCCGTATACCAAAACAAATGTACTATCTGCATTACTATCTAAAACAGATTTTGCAATACTCATAATAGGCGTTATACCACTACCAGCAGCTATTGCAGCAATATTTTTTGCAGAAGACGTAGCAGTAAAAACAAAACGACCTTCTGGTGGCATAACCTCTAAAATATCTCCTTCTTTAAGTTTGGTATTGGCATAATCAGAGAATCCACCAGCATCTACTTTTTTTACACCTATGGTAATATTTTCAGACTTTGGAGAAGAACTTATAGAGTAAGCTCTGCGTAATTCTTTGCCTTTTACTTCCTTTTTTATGGTAATATATTGTCCTGGTTCAAAATGAAAAGTTTGCAAATGCTCTTTAGGAATACTAAAGGTTATTGCTACAGAACTTGGGGTTAAAGGTTTTATATGTTTTACCGTAAGGGGATAAAAATGAGCCATGATTTACTATTTAAATAAGAATGCAAAATTAAGCAAAGCAAGTAGGTTACTAAAGTAGAAAGGGAAAAATATATACTTTCGTTTTTAATAATAGAATAAAATCTAGTAAATAATAGTAACAAATTACCTTATTTTTATACTAACAAATAAATAATAAATACAAAACCATGAAAAAAGTAGTATTAGTTCTTATCTTATTAGTAGCAATAAATTTACAAGCCCAAGAAAAATCTGTTTTACAAACTAAATCCGAAAAACTTATAAAACTAACAGGTGCAGGCAAAGCTTTTGAAGATGCTATAATGCAAATAGGAGCAGGTGTTGGAGCAGATAATAAAGAAGCATATAAGAAAGAAGCAGAAGGTACTTTAGGAGAAATTTATGACCAATTAGGAGCATTATATGCAGAAGAATTTACAGAAGAAGAAGTAGATGCTTTAATTAGTTTTTATAATACCGAATTGGGTAAAAAATTAAGTGTAAAACAATTATTAATTAGTCAGAAAGCAATGATGATTGGTCAATCTTGGGGAATGAAGGTTGGCGGAATAGCACAAAAATACGCACAGTAAAATTGTTTTTATTTTAGTTTAATAAATTCAATTTTTAATATAGAAGGACTATGCACTATTAAATGTGTGTAGTCCTTTCTTTTTTAGAAGTCTTCCTAACCAAAAATAAACTGCACTTTACCGACCAACAGTATAATAATATGGTTGTTTTTTAGTTTAACTTAGGTACGAATACAAATAATTTTGAAGCTTCAACATAAATATATAGTTACTGCAATAGTAATTGCATTAGGATTTTCCTCTTGTTCTACTAAAAAAGATGCCTTTTTAAATAGAAATTGGCATGCTTTAAATACAAAGTATAATACGCTTTACAATGGTAATATTGCTTTTGAAGAAGGAAGAGAAACTCTAAACCTTAATTATCAAGATGATTATTGGAGTGTATTACCAATAGAGCGCCTAGAAGTAAGCGACCAAATTAAGTTAGATTCGGAAGACAACAATCCAAATTTTATTATTGCCGAAGAAAAAGCTACAAAAGCCATACAAAAACACAGTATGGATATTAAAGACATTGAGCGTAACCCACAAACAGACGAAGCTTTTTTACTTTTAGGAAAAGCAAGATATTTTGATGAGCGTTATATTCCAGCTTTAGAAGCCTTTAATTATATACTCAGAAAATACCCTGCTAGCGATAAACTTACAGAAGCACGTATTTGGAGAGAAAAAGTAAATATTAGATTAGAGAATGACGATTTAGCTATTAAAAATCTAAAAAACTTACTAAAATATGATAGGTTGCAGGATCAAGAATATGCAGATGCTAGAGCTATGCTGGCACAAGCCTATATTAACCTAAATGCTCCCGATACTGCTATACAACAATTAAAAATAGCATCGTATTACACTAAAAAGAACCCAGAAAAAGGACGTTATTATTACATAATTGGTCAATTATATAACCAAATAGGACATAAAGATAGTGCCAACTACGCTTTTGATAAAGTTATAGACTTAAATAGAAAGTCGCCAAGAGTGTATATGATTAATGCGCATTTGCAAAAAATTCAGAATACAGAATTAACTTCCGAAAACGAAGAAGAATTATTAGAATATCTAACAAAATTAGAGGAGAACAGAGAAAACAGACCTTTTTTAGATAAAATATATCGTAAAGTAGCAGAATATCACCTTGCAAAAGAATCAGATAGTTTAGCAATAGTTTACTTTAATAAATCGCTTAGAAAAACCCAAAATTCTCCAAAGTTAAATGCTTTAAACTATGAGAATTTAGCAGAATATAATTTTGATAAGAATTTATATAAAAATGCAGGAGCTTATTACGATAGTGTTTTAACGAACATGCAAGAAAACACAAAAAAATATCGATCTATAAAAAAGAAATTAGACAATTTAGAAGATGTAATAAAATACGAAGATATTGTACAATATGCAGACAGTGTTATTACTATTTATGAAATGCCTAAAGAGGAACAAATAGCATATTATGAAAACCATGTTGCAGAATTAAAAAAAGCAAAAGCAGCAGCAGAAAAAAAAGCAAAAGATAAAATTACAGAAAGCTTTGCAGCTTTTAATCAAAGTAAAGGCGGTAAGCAAAATAAGGGTAATTTTTATTTTTATAATATTACTAGCTTAGGATACGGTAAGAATGATTTTAAGAATAAATGGGGAACAAGAAAGTTAGAAGACAACTGGCGTTGGAGCAATAAAAACACAACCATAATAAACAATAACTCAGATGCTATTGCAGCAAATACGAACAATGTTAATGTAAACCCAACAGGAGAAGATAAATTTTCTCCAGAATTTTATTTACAACAAATTCCGAGTAATGTATCTGTAATAGATAGTCTTAAAACAGGAAGAAACTTTGCTAATTACCAATTAGGATTAATTTATAAAGAAAAATTTAAAGAAAACCTTTTAGCTGCTGAAAAATTAGAAGGAGTTCTAAATTCTAACCCAGAAGAAAGGCTAGTATTACCTTCTAAATATAATTTGTATAAAATATATCAAGAAGAAGGTAGCCCTTTAGCAGCATCTATGAAACAAAATATTATTGCTAATCATGGAGATTCTCGTTACGCAGAAATTTTATTAAACCCAGAAGCTGTTTTGGCAGGCAGTTTAGATACACCAGATGCACGTTATGCTGCATTATATAAAAAATACCAAAACCAAGAATTTTTACAAGTTATTACTGGTGCAGAAGAAAATATTAACAGATTTACTGGTGATCCAATAGTACCAAAGTTTGAAATGCTTAAAGCAAATGCCATAGGAAGATTGCAAGGTTTTGTAAATTTTAAAGAGGCTTTAAACTATGTAGCACTAACATACCCTAATAACCCAGAAGGTAAAAAAGCAGAGCAAATGATTGCCGAACATTTACCTAAATTAGAAGTAAAAGAGTTTTCTTCAGAAACAGGAGCTACAGGAACAGGAAACTGGAAAGTAGTATTCCCATTTAAAAGAAATAATAACGATGCTGCTCTTGTTTTAAAAGAACTTTTAGAAAAATCTATAAAAGATTTACGATATAAGAATGTAATTTCTAAAGATATTTATAACTTAGAAGACCAATTTGTAGTAGTGCATGGTTTTAAGTCAAAAGAATTTGCCTTAGGATATGCAGAACTGCTTAAGAATAATAAGGACTATAAAGTTACCCACGAGAATTTTGTAATTTTATCTTCCAATTATAAAGTAACACAAGTACATAAAAATTTAGCAGATTATAAAAAGTCTCTTTTAACCCCAAAACCCTAACAAATGTTTTCAGACAAACAAAAACCTAGAACTATGAACGAAATAGGAGGACAGCCTAACAGAATTGAAAAAAACACTAAAATAAAAGGAGATATTGTATCTGAAGCAGATTTTAGGATAGATGGTAAGTTAGATGGTAATGTAACCACTTCTGGTAAAGTAGTTATTGGTAAAGGAGGTTATATTCACGGTAAAGTAGAATGTGTAAATGCAGATATAGAAGGAAACTTTAATGGAGAGCTTTTAGTTTCTGATTTACTTTCTTTAAAATCTTCTGCAGTAATAGAAGGTACAGTTTCTGTATCAAAATTAGCAGTAGAGCCTGGCGCTACTTTTAATGCTTCTTGTACCATGAAAGGTAAAGGTGGTGGTTTTAATAAACAACAACCAAGCAGTGGAGCAAAAGCCTCGTAAAAAAGACAACGGAGCTTTACGTACAGCAGCAAAACTTTCTGGAATAGGCATTCAAATGGGTGTAACTATTTATTTAGGTAATTTGCTAGGAACCTGGTTGGATCAAAAATTTAATACTACGTTTTTAGAAATTTCAATAACTTTGTTGGCAATATTTTTATCTACTTATACTTTAATAGTTAAAGCCAAGAAACTAAATACCTAAACAAGTTGTTAAAATCATTCATTCAATATAGTATTGTTTTTACAATACTTTTTTTTGTTGCAAAATATTCGCATTTATATTTTGTACAAGACTCTATTTCTTTTTCTCTCGGAAAAATGTATGTATACCATTATTTATTTTCTTTGGGCATATGTATTCTCTTTGCTTATTTAGCTTTTTCTAATATTTTAGAAAATCAACTAGGTTTAATTTACCTTGCGGCATTATTTTTAAAAATAATTTTCTTTGTAATTATTTTTAAAAACATAGTACTTAGCGAAACACCAATCCCAAGAATAGAAAGGGTTCATATGCTACTTCCATTGGTTTTATTTTTATCAGTTGAGGTGTTATTTATTTCAAGAATATTAAGACGTTTGTGACAAATAAAGAATAAAGAAAAAAAGTATTTGATATTTATTTATAATACCTACCTTTGCGCAAAATTTTAAGGGAGTAATTTTTCGAATTGTTTATAATGAATATAGCATCAAAATACTTTAGTAAATTAGCTTTATTAATTATCCTTATGTCCTCATTTCAAGGATTTTCTATTTCTGAAAAAGAGAAAGAAGGGCATTTTCAGGAGGATAACGGACATGTAGATACTAAAGAAGAAATTGGCGATTATATAGCGCATCACCTTAAAGACGCTCACGATTTTCACTTATTTTCATATACAAGTGATTCAGGAGAACGTAAGCATGTAGGTTTTTCTCTTCCAGTAATTATTTGGTCTAGTAAAGGTTTGGTTTCTTTTATGTCATCAGAATTTCATCATGATGATGCTGGGCGTACTATAGTAGACAAGAAAGGTTTAAAATTCACAAAAATACATAGTAAAATTTATGAGCTAGATGCTAATGCAACTGCCGTAAGTTTTGATGAGGAACACCACGCAACTAATGCGCATAAAGTTTTAGATTTTTCTATTACAAAAAGTGTTTTTGGAATATTAATAGCTGGGTTATTAATGTTCTTAGGGTTTTTCTCTTTAGCAAAAGGATATAAAAAAGGTGCTATTCCTACCGGAATAGGTCGTGTATTAGAACCTTTAGTAATATATGTAAGAGACGAAATTGCAAGACCTAATATTGGAGAGAAAAAATATAAGAAGTTTATGCCTTACTTATTAACAGTATTCTTCTTTATATGGATATTAAACTTAATAGGGTTAACACCTTTAGGTTTTAATGTAACAGGACAAATAGCTATTACAGCGTGTTTAGCAATATTTACTCTAATTATTTATATGACAAATGGGTCTAAAGATTTTTGGGCGCATACGTTATGGATGCCAGGAGTACCTTATTTGTTAAGACCAATATTGGCATTTTTAGAATTGGTAGGATTTATTCTTATTAAACCATTCTCGTTATTAGTACGTTTATTTGCAAACATTACAGCAGGGCACTCTGTGGTAATGGGTATTGCGGCACTTATGATTTTGCTAAAAGCGCAGTTTGGAACACCAACAGCAACAGGAATATCATTTTTCTTAACCTTATTTTTAATGGTTATAGAAGTTTTAGTAGCCTTTTTACAGGCGTTTATTTTTACAATGCTATCGGCACTTTTTATAGGAATGGCGGTAGAAGAACACGATCATGCACATGATCATTAATTTAGGATTTGTTTAATTAATATATAAAAATCAAGTAGTATGTACAATTTAATTGGAGCAGGATTAATCGTAATCGGTGGAGGAATCGGATTAGGTCAAATTGGAGGAAAAGCAATGGAAGGTATTGCTCGTCAGCCAGAGGCTGCTGGTAAAATCCAAACAGCAATGATTATCATCGGAGCATTATTAGAAGGTTTAGCATTTGGTGCTTTACTTTTAGGAAAATAATTCCGAAGAAAGCTAAAAAAGAAACATATTCTGCAACGGTTGGTTGCAGAAGTGTTTTTTTAAAAGATTAAACAAAATTAGAATAGATATAATATGGATATTTTTAACGATTTTTCTATAGGCTTGTTTGCAATGCAGGCTTTTATTTTAATAGTATTAATTTTCTTATTAGGAAAATTTGCTTGGAAGCCAATTCTTAATGCAATAGAAGGTCGCGAAGAAGGTATTAAAGATGCCTTACAAGCTGCAGAAAATGCTAAGAAAGAAATGCAAAATTTGCAAGCAGATAACGATAGGTTATTAAAAGAAGCTCGTGCAGAAAGAGAAGCTATGCTTAAAGAAGCAAGAGAAATCAAAGATAAAATGATTTCAGACTCTAAAGAACAAGCACAATTAGAAGGCGATAAAATTATTAAGCAAGCACAAGCTGCTATAGAAGGGGAGAAAAAAGCTGCATTAGCAGATATTAAAAACCAAGTTGGTAACCTTTCTGTAGAAATTGCAGAAAAAGTAATTAAAGAGCAATTATCAGATAAAGACAAGCAACTAAAATTAGTTGAAGGTTTATTAGGAGATATTAAATTGAACTAATTTAGAGAGATGAGCAATTCAAGAGCAGCCGTTCGTTACGCTAAAGCAATTTTAGACCTAGCAGTAGATAACAAATCTGTAGATGCAGTTGAAAAAGATATGCGTTCTATAGCTAGTACTATAGCAGAAAGTAAAGAATTGCGAGATTTATTGGAAAGTCCTGTTGTTAATGGAGAAACAAAGAAGAAAGCTTTATTGGCTGTCTTTAGTGGGTCTAATTCTATCACTGAAGGTGCAATTTCTAATTTAATAGCTAATAAGAGAATTTCTATATTAAATGAAGTTGCCTTAAAATATATAATACTTAATGAGCAGTTAAAAGGAAAAGATGTAGCGTATGTTACTACAGCAGTACCTTTAACAGCAGATTTAGAAAAGAAAGTATTAGCACAGGTAACAAAGTTAACCGGTAAAGAAGTTACCCTAGAAAACAAAATTGACGATAGTATTATTGGAGGTTTTGTATTGCGTGTTGGCGATTTACAGTATGATGCTAGTATCGCAAATAAATTAAGTAATTTACAAAGAGAATTTACAAGTAGTCTATAATATATTTTCGGATTTTTAAGAATCCAGAACCTTATATCTAAAACAAATGGCAGGAGTAAAAGCCGCTGAAGTATCAGCAATTTTAAAGAAACAATTATCAGGATTTGACGCTACGGCATCATTAGACGAAGTAGGAACAGTATTACAAGTGGGTGATGGTATCGCACGTGTATACGGTTTATCTAATGCACAGTATGGCGAATTAGTTGAATTTGAAGGAGGTTTAAAAGGAATCGTTCTTAACCTAGAAGAAGATAACGTTGGTGTGGTACTTTTAAGTCCATCTAGAGACGTAAAAGAAGGGTCTGTTGTTAAACGTACCCAAACTATTGCTTCTGTAAATGTAGGAGAAGGTATTGTTGGTCGTGTTGTTAACACTTTAGGACTTCCTATTGATGGTAAAGGACCAATTGCTGGAGATACTTATAAAATGCCTTTAGAGCGTAAAGCTCCTGGAGTTATTTATCGTGAGCCTGTTACCGAGCCATTACAAACTGGTATTAAAGCAATTGATGCTATGATACCTGTAGGTAGAGGACAACGTGAGTTGGTTATTGGTGACCGTCAAACAGGTAAAACTACCGTTTGTATTGATACTATCTTAAATCAAAAAGAATTTTACGATGCTGGTGAGCCGGTATATTGTATATATGTTGCTATTGGCCAAAAAGCATCTACGGTTGCAGCCATTGCACAAACATTAGAAGATAAAGGAGCATTAGCATATACAACTATAGTTGCTGCAAATGCATCTGACCCTGCACCAATGCAGGTTTATGCACCTATGACAGGAGCAGCAATTGGAGAGTACTTCCGTGATACTGGTCGTCCTGCTTTAATTATTTACGATGATTTATCTAAACAAGCGGTTGCATATCGTGAGGTATCTTTATTATTAAGAAGACCACCAGGACGTGAGGCTTACCCAGGTGATGTATTCTACCTTCACTCTAGATTATTAGAGCGTTCTGCAAAAGTTATTGCAGATGACGATATTGCAAAAGATATGAATGATTTGCCAGACACCTTAAAGCCAATGGTTAAAGGTGGAGGTTCTTTAACAGCATTGCCTATTATTGAAACACAAGCGGGTGATGTATCTGCATATATTCCTACAAACGTAATTTCTATTACAGATGGTCAAATTTTCTTAGAGCAAGATTTATTTAACCAAGGGGTTCGTCCAGCAATTAACGTAGGTATATCTGTATCTCGTGTTGGAGGTAATGCACAGATTAAATCTATGAAGAAAGTATCTGGTACCTTAAAATTAGATCAAGCACAATTCCGTGAACTAGAAGCTTTTGCTAAATTTGGTTCAGATTTAGATGCTGCTACTTTAAATGTAATTGAGAAAGGAAAGCGTAATGTTGAAATACTA
This sequence comes from uncultured Maribacter sp., assembly GCA_947504045.1. Lineage (GTDB taxonomy): Bacteria > Bacteroidota > Bacteroidia > Flavobacteriales > Flavobacteriaceae > Maribacter_B. The sequence continues at coordinate 786,481 of CANNFY010000001.1, read as the reverse complement.
AAACAAGCGCAAAATGATCCTTTTACTGTAGAAGATCAGGTAGCAATTATTTATGCGGGTTCTAAAAACTTGTTAAAAGATGTTCCTGTAGATAAGGTAAAAGAATTTGAAAGAGATTTTATAGAGTTTTTAAATGCAAAACATAGAGGTGTTTTAGATACTTTAAAATCAGGAAAACTTACAGATGAAGTTACAGATACACTAAGTGCTGTTTGTAAAGAAATGTCTGCAAAATATAACTAATAAAAGTTCAGAGTTATGAAGTTGTAAGTTCAGAGTTACATCTTAGAACTTCATAATTCTATTTTTTAATTATCTAAAAGGATTTTGAATTGGCTTCTCAATTGTTAAGAAGTGGAACTAGTATTGGAGCTAATACTAGGGAGGCACAAAGAGGAGTTAGTACTAAGGATTTTAAAAATAAATTTGGTATAGCACTAAAAGAAGCGGATGAAACTAAGTATTGGTTAGAAATTCTTGAAGCAACAAATAGAGAGGTACCAAAAGAAATGATGAATAAGTGTGAAGAGTTAATAAGAATTTTGGTTGCAATTATTAAAAACTCATAACTCAACACTAATAACTCATAACTAGAATAATGGCAAACTTAAAAGAAATACGTAATAGAATTTCATCGGTATCTTCTACCATGCAAATTACTAGTGCCATGAAAATGGTATCTGCGGCAAAGCTAAAGAAGGCACAAGATGCTATTATAGCTATGCGCCCATATGCTGATAAACTTACAGAGCTTTTACAAAATTTAAGTGCAAGCTTAGATGCAGATTCTGGAAGTGTTTATTCTGTAAATAGACCAGTAAACAAAGTATTAGTTGTTGCAATTACATCCAATAGAGGTTTATGTGGCGCTTTTAATACAAATATTTTAAAAGAATGTTTTTCTTTAGTAGAAAACAAGTATGCAGGTAAACAAGTAGAGTTTATAGCAATTGGAAAAAAAGCAGCTGATATTCTTTCTAAAAATAATGTTGTAATAGCAAACCACAGCGAAATTTTTGACGATTTAACCTTTGCAAATGTTGCTACTATAGCAGAAGAGTTAATGGCAAAATTTGTAGATGGCTCTTACGATAAGATAGAAATTGTTTATAACAAGTTTAAAAATGCAGCTACGCAGATTGTTATGACAGAACAGTTTTTACCAATAGTGCCTAATAAAGAAGAAGCTAGTACTACTACAGATTATATTTTTGAACCTTCAAAAATTGAAATCGTTGAGGAGCTAATTCCAAAATCTTTAAAAACACAATTATATAAGGGAGTTCGCGATTCGTTTGCTAGTGAACATGGTGCTCGTATGACTGCTATGCATAAAGCAACCGATAATGCAACAGAACTTAGAGATCAGCTTAAGCTTACATATAACAAAGCAAGGCAAGCGGCAATTACTAATGAAATATTAGAAATTGTAGGTGGTGCAGAAGCATTAAATAACTAGAAAAATATTTAGTATATAATAAAGACCTTACTCTTTTTGAGTAAGGTCTTTTTTTTAAAGTCTATTTCATCATTTTTTACGTAGATAATCTAGAAATATAAAAAAATCAGATGAGAATTTCCCTCGTACTTATAATGGTACTTCTCTTATTTTCTTGTGCAACTAACCAATCTAATGTAGAAACACCTTTTACTTTAGGTAAAGTACATACGCAGAAATGGATTGCAGAAGATAATTTAGAACAGCATGGTTATACTGTTATAATACCAATTGTTAAATTAGATAATAAGAACGCAATACTTAAAGATGTTTACCATAAAGGAAAAGTGTTAGAGTTAAAAATAAGACTTAAAGAAATTGGAGCAGTAGCTATTGCTAAATTTCCAGAAGATAGTTTTATAACAAAGAAAGACTTTGCAGTAGACAGCGCTCTATCTAATAAAGAAAAGGATATACTAACAAAATTAAATGACAACGAACTTGTAATTAGTTATTGGGTAGATGATAAAATACAATACCATAAAATATCTAATATTCGTCATAACCCAATAAGGAGTTACCCAAATTCTGTAATGGCTAAATTTGATTAAGCTATTTAAGAAGAATTTACCTATTGTTTAGAGAATAAAAATTTGATAACACTCCTTAAATACCTATTTTTAAACTCTAATTTCTAGACTATTGAATCCGTTAAAAAAACTTTTTAAGCAGACTTTTGTATATGGTCTTGCAACGGTATTACCTAGAATGCTTTCCTTTATTTTAGTTCCCTTATACACCTCGGTAATGGCTCCGGGCATGTATGGAAAAATAAGTGTAATTTTTGCTTGGTTTGCAATTTTTAATGTGTTTTTAGCATATGGTATGGAAACTACTTTTTTTAGGTTCTATAGTAAGGAAAAGGACAAAAATACTGTTGTATCTACCTCTTTAATATCTATTTTAATTACCACAGCTGTTTTTGTAGGCATATGTTTTATGTTTTTTAATTCATTATCTCAAATATTAGAGATAGATAAAAAATACTTTGGGTATGTAATAGCTATTTTAGCTTTAGATGCTATAGTGGTTATTCCATTTGCGTGGTTAAGAGCCAATCATAAACCTATGAAATATGCAATTATTAAGATATTAAATGTTGCTATAAACTTAGGCCTAAACTTATTTTTTTTATTAGCTCTTCCAAATTTAGTAAATGCAAATGGAGAAGGGTTTTTAGGAATCTTATACAAACCAAATTTTCAAATCTCTTATATATTTATTTCAAATGTAGTTGCTAGCGGCATTACATTTTTATTAATGAGTGAGCTATATAGAAAAACAAAATGGATTTTTGATAAGGTACTTTGGAACTCTATGATGAAATATGCAATACCAGTTATGGTTGCTGGAATTGCGTTTAGTATTAATGAAGTATTTGATCGTGTATTATTAGAAAAATTACTTCCAGAAAATGTATCTGAAGCTAAGGTAGGAATGTATTCGGCATGTTATAAAATTACGTTGTTTATGACATTGTTTGCAACAGCTTTTCGTATGGGAATAGAACCTTTTTTCTTTAGCCATTCTAATACAGAAAATCCACAAAAGGCATATGCACAAATTACCAACTATTTTGTTATTCTAGGAAGTTTAATTTTATTAGCAGTTGTAGTTTATGCCGATGTTTTAAAAGTACTAATAGTTCGGGATCCAGCATATTGGGAAGCAATGCCTATTGTACCTATTATTGTTCTTGCCAGTTTCTTTTTAGGAATATATCATAATTTATCTGTTTGGTATAAAATAACAGATTTAACTAAGTTTGGGGCATACATATCTATAATCGGAGCTATATTAACTATAATTATTAATATAGTTTTTATAAAGTATTTTGAATATATGGCTTCAGCTGTTGCAACACTAGTTGCTTACGGAGTTATGATGTTTCTTTCTTTTTATTTCGGAAGAAAATACTATCCTGTTCCTTACAATTTTAGAAAAATAGGATTTTACCTAATACTATCTATCACTTTTTCTATACTTGCTTTTTATGTATGTAATAGAAGCTTAATAATAGGAAATATACTTTTAGCTATATTTTTAGGATTACTTTATAAATTAGAAAACGATAACCTTAAAAAGGTATTTTTAAAAAATGGAAATAAAAATAATTAATAAATCATCTCACGATTTACCACATTATGAAACTGGCGCTTCTGCAGGAATGGATTTAAGAGCCAATATTCAAGAACCTATTACTTTAGAGCCAATGGAAAGAACCATTGTAAAAACAGGCCTATTTATAGAGCTTCCTGTGGGTTTTGAAGCACAAGTAAGACCTAGAAGTGGCTTAGCTGCAAAAAAAGGAATTACAGTATTAAACGCTCCAGGAACTGTAGACGCAGACTATAGAGGAGAAATAGGAGTAATACTTATTAATTTATCTAAAGAGTCTTTTATAATAGAAAATGGAGAACGTATTGCTCAATTAGTAATTGCTAAACACGAAAGAGCAGAATGGGTTTCTGTTAAAGAACTATCTGAAACAGTAAGAGGAGAAGGAGGCTTTGGAAGTACAGGTGTAAAATAACTAGGTAAATACTTATTTCTAATATTTAAGGTTTTTACACGTTTTAGAAAATGTAAAGACATTCTTGCTTGTGTAAGAATAAAGTTTAACCATAACAAATATCCGCTTTAGCGGGCAATTCATATGAAAATAATAGTTCCAATGGCGGGTAGAGGCTCGCGATTAAGACCACACTCTTTAACTGTTCCAAAACCATTAATTCCTGTTGCAGGAAAACCAATTGTACATCGTTTAGTTAGCGATATTGCCAAAGTCTTAAAACAACCAATTGAAGAAATTGCTTTTGTTTTAGGAGATGCAGCATGGTTTGGAGATGATGTTATTAGTAGTTTAAAAGAATTAGCAGAAAGTTTAGGCGCAAAAGCATCCATTTACAGGCAAGATAAGCCATTAGGAACAGGACATGCAATTATGTGCGCAGAGCCATCTTTATCTGGGCCAGCAGTAATAGCATATGCAGATACTTTAATTAGAGCAGAGTTTGATCTAGATCCAACAGCAGATAGTGTAATTTGGACTAAAAAAGTAGAAAACCCAGAAGCCTATGGGGTTGTAAAACTTAACGATACTAAAGAAATTGTAGAGCTTGTAGAAAAACCAGAAAATTTTGTTAGTGATCAAGCCGTAATAGGTATTTATTATTTTAAAGATGTTGCCGTTTTAAAAGGAAAACTACAAGAAATTTTAGATGAAAACATTATGAATGGTGGAGAATATCAAATAAATGATGGTATTAAACGTATGATGGCAGAAGGTAAAATTTTTAAAACTGGTACTGTAGATGAGTGGATGGATTGTGGCAACAAAAAGATTACCATAGAAACTAACCAAAGAATGTTAGGCTTTTTAGAGAAAGACAAAGAAGAATTAATTTCTAACTCGGTAAAGCTAAATAATGCAAATATTATTCCTCCATGCTATATCGGAGAAAATGTGGTTTTAAAAGATACAACAGTAGGTCCTTTTGTTTCAATAGGTAATAATACAGTAATAGAAAATTCTACTATTAAAAATAGTCTAATACAAACAAATACAACTATTACCAATGCAAATTTAGATAACGCTATGATTGGTAATTATGCTAAGTTTAATGGTAATTTTGAAAGCATAAGTATTGGAGACTACTCTGTTTTAGAATAAAGTTTTAAATACACATCCTAAATTGTAAAATATACGTAAGTAGGATGTGTATTTGTAGTTTTTTAGCCACTGTTAATTCCTTGTTATAGAAAACGTAGTTTTTAGAAATATTCGAGTTTTTATAATAATTTAGTAGCTTACAAGAATTCTATACTCTTTTCTTAGCTAAAGAACATTTTTAATGATTGTTAGATATATACTAAAGTTTGTACTTTATTTAGGAAGTTGTTTAATACTCCTAAACATAAATATTTCTTTTGCGCAAGAAAATACAATTACCCAACAAGAGAGTGCAGATTTATTTTTAGAAGCCTATTCCGATGATTTTCAAGAAGAATTTTTTGAAGGTTTAAAACAAAAAGGAATAGAAAACTACGATAAAGCAATTAATCATTTTCTAAAGTGTAAGGCAAAAGAGCCTAAGAACTCAGTTGTAAGCCATGAGCTTGCAAAAGTATACTTATTAGATAAACAGTATACAAATGCACAAAACTATGCTCTAGAGGCTTTAAATACAGAGCCAGATAATATATGGTATTTGCAAACTTTAGTTAATAGCTTACAAAAACAAGGAAGCACAATAAACACTATTCGTAAGGAGCTGCCTTATAACAATTTACAACTTAGAGAAAACCTAAGTCGAATCTATTTTAAACAAGAGAACTTTAACGATGCGCTTACTGTTTTAGAAGACCTTAAAAGAACAGATACTACAGAAGTATTATATAAAAAAATAAAAGAAGCGTTACAAAAACAAAAAGCAGAAACAAAAACGGTTAGTTACACTACTTCTTATTCTACTTCAACCATTTCTAACCCCAAAAATAATGCTGTGCAATCATATAAATCTAGGCTTCAGGGTTTAATACGTATAAAAGCCTATGCCTTGGTTAATCAAATTTCTGAAGAAGCATTGGAACAGTATCCATTACAACCATATTTTTACTACACACACGGTTTAGCATTAAATAATTCGAAAAAATATAGAGAGGCTATTGCAACATTAGAAGTTTCGTTAGATTATTTAATAGATGATATAAGTCTAGCAAACAAAATATATAAAGAAATGGCAAATGCCTACACTGGTTTAAACCAAATTTCTAGTGCAAATATGTATCTTCGTAAGATAAAACCTGGTTTTTAAAGTATGATGCAATCCGCAAAACAAACCCTTAAATACACTATATTTAGTATTGGCTTCTTATTTATATTTAGTTGTAAATCTAATAAGGCTATTACTAATGGTAGCGTAAATGAAAATCTTTCTGCAAAGGCAATTATTAAAACCCATTACCAAAACCATATAAATTTTAAAACCCTAAGTGGTAAATTAAAAATTAATTATTCCGATGGAGAATCTTCTCAGGGTGTATCTGTAAGTATTCGAATAGAAAAAGATAAAGCTATTTGGATGAGCGCTCCTCTTGGTATGGTAAAAGTATATATTACCCCCAATAGAGTATCTTTTTATAATAAATTACAAAACGAGTTTTTTGATGGTAATTTTTCTTATTTAAGTAATTTATTAGGCACCGAATTAAATTTTGATAAAGTGCAAAACTTATTACTTGGGCAAGCTATTTTCGATTTACGAAAAGAAAAATATACTACTTCCATAGTAAACAAAAACTACCAGTTAAAACCTAGAAAAGCGGCCGATTTATTTAAAACTCTTTTTACAATAGAGGCCACTAATTTTAAAATTTCTACACAGCAAATAGCACAACCCTTAAAGAAAAGAGTGTTAGAAATTGACTATAAAAATTATCAAGAAATACAAAACAAAGTACTGCCAAATACAATTGTTATTACTGCAATAGATAAAGATAAAACCAACACAATAGACTTAGAATATAGAAATATGGAGTTTAATAGAACTTTAAATTTTCCGTATAAAATACCAAAAGGTTTTGATGAGATTGTACTAGAGAATAATGATAAATAAACTCTTCTTAATTTTAATATGTTGTATAACCCTTAGTACGGTTACCAATACTTATGGCCAAACAAAAGAGCAAAAGTCTTTAGAAGCTAAAAGAGAAAAATTACAGCAAGAGATTTTAGATATTAATAGATTACTTTTTGCAGAGAAAAAAGAAAAAGGTAATGTATTGGATCAGATGGAAGCTTTGGATAAAAAAATAAGTGTTCGACAACAGCTTATACGCGTTACTAACCAACAATCTAATTTATTAAACAGAAAGATTAATGCTAATATTAGAAGCATATCTAGGCTTAATAAAGAATTAAAAGAAGTTAAAGATTCTTATGCTACTATGATTCGTAAATCTTATCAAAGTAAATCACAAGAAAGCAGGTTACTATTTTTACTTTCTTCTACTAATTTCTATCAGGCTTTTAAACGCTTGCAATATATGCAGCAATATACAGAATACCGAAAAGAACAAGGGCTTCAAATTGCATCTAAAAAAGAAGAATTAGCACTACTTAATAAAGATTTAAATGAAGAGCGTAAGGTAAAAGAGATTTTAATTGCTCAAAATAGAAAGGCAAAAAATAAGCTTTTTACCGAGATTAAAGAGCAGAAAGAACTTTTAAATAGTATTAGAAAAAATGAAAGTAAATATACTAACGTAATAAACAAAAAGAAGAAAGAAGCCCGTAAAATAGATAAGCAAATAGAGGGCTTAATACGTAAAGCTATTGTTGCGTCTAATAAAAGTATTGGAAAAAAAACAAAGAGTACTTCTGCTAAGTTTTTACTTACGCCTGAAGCAACTGCAGTGGCAAATAGCTTTTCTGCAAATAAAGGAAAACTTATATGGCCTGTAGAAAAGGGTATAAAAAGTCAAGGATTTGGAATTTATAAAGACGCTGTTTACCCTGGTATTAAACACCAGAGCAATGGTGTAATTATAGCAACGGATCAAGGAGCTAAAGCTAGAGCCATTTTTGAGGGTGAAGTTATTGCTATTCTTGCAGTACCAGGTGGTAATAAAGGAATACAAATAAAGCACGGTAATTTTATAAGTACCTACTACAATCTATCTGAGCTTTTTGTTAAAAAAGGGGATAAAGTAACCACTAAACAAGAGTTAGGTATTGTTTATACCAATCGGTCTAACGGACAAACCCGTTTGAAATTTTATTTATACCAAAACACTACTAGGCTAAACCCAGAAGAATGGGTATACCAATTATAAAGAACTTATTGTAAAAAAGGGTTTAGCTTATGTAAGCTAAACCCTTTTGTATTTTATGTATATCTAACTATTATTGGTCGTCAGACTCAAAAGCAACTGTTGTATACCCTACTAATAAATTTTCGGTATGAGGGCCATCATCATTATATAAACCAGCTTTAAGGTAAAAACCATTAGCAATACCATTGTTATTTACCCAGTCTGTAGTTGTATCTGGTGCGTAAGACTCATTTAAAATAATAGTTCCATTTTGTTCTACACTAATTTTTACAAAGCCACCGCTTTTTTCTAATACTACTTTTAAAGCAAATAAATCATAGTCAGCATTATCAACAAAAGAAAAATCTTCCTTAGAAAAAGTAGTATCGCTAGAGCTTACCTCAGGGTCTTTTCTAATAACTGTTTCTAGCCCGCTATTATGTAGTACTAATCTAAAAAATGGCTTGTTAGAGTTACCGCCTCTATTATGAACTTGGGCAATAGTTACACCGTTGCTAGGTATGTCATAATAAATTGCTTCAAATTCAATTTTAGATAAAGTAGTTAAAGGGCCTTCTGTAGTTTGTTTAAACTCAGCTCTTCTACCTTTTTCTAATTGACATTCTAAAATTAATTCTGTTTCATCTGAAGATAAATAAAAATAATCATCGTTAGGAGCAGTATTTTCAAAAACACCTACAAGACTTTCTTGGTCTGTATCGCACGGAGGACTATCGCAACCACCTGTATTCCAACTATGCTCAATATCAATATTTTCATTAAAAACAAATCGTTCTGTTAGAGTACTGTTTGTTTCTTCAGTCTCTGTTTCTGTCTCTGTTTCTGTCTCCGTTTCGGTTTCCGTTTCTGTCTCGGTTTCCGTACTTTCTTCTGTATTAATTGTAGTATCTGTAGTATCCTCTTTATCGCTAGAACAGCTTATTAAAAAACTAAATAATATGGTTACTACTAAAAGGGGTTTAAAATAGGGGAATTTCATGAGTTGATTGTTTAAGTTATGTGTACTTTTTTTAGTCGATCTAAGGTTAATAACTTACAATTTTAGATAAAATTGTTTTTAAATAAGTTTGATGCATTTTTAGGTTAATTAAGTAATATTAGTTAATTATTTACGACTAGTAATACGATAAGTAATTATAGGTTATGAAAAGCGTAAAACTAAATATAGTAAATAAAAAGGGTTTAAAATTACAAGCACATTTAGAGCTTCCTGCAAACCAACAGCCCAATAACTATGCCATATTTGCACATTGTTTTTCTTGTAGTAGCACATTAAGTGCTGTTAAAAATATAAGTAGAGCACTAACTAACTATGGTTTTGGTGTTGTTCGTTTTGATTTTACTGGATTAGGTAGAAGTGAAGGCGAATTTGCAGACAGTCATTTTTCAGGAAATGTAGAAGATTTATTAGCTGTAAATACATTTATAGAAAAACACTATAAAGCTCCTAGTTTATTAGTGGGGCATTCTTTGGGTGGAGCAGCTGCTATTGTTGCTGCAAATAAACTTGAAAATATTAAGGCGGTTGCAACAGTAGGAGCACCAGCAACGGTTGATCATGTAACTCATTTATTTTCTCATGACCCAAAAGAAATTAAAGAAAAAGGAGAAGTTAAAGTGCAGATAGGGGGTAGGCCTTTTGTAATTAATCAAGAATTTGTAGATAATTTTAAGAAAACAGATTTACCAGAAATTACTAATAAATTGCGCAAGCCTATTTTAGTTATGCATTCTCCTACAGATACTATAGTTGGTATTGATAATGCACAACAAATTTATCATAATGCTCACCACCCAAAGAGTTTTATTAGTTTAGATGGCGCTGATCATTTATTAACTAATTCTAAGGATAGTTTGTATGTTGGTAGTATAATAGGTTCTTGGGTGCAGCGTTATTTTCCGCAAGAAGAAAATAAAATGATTTCCCCAGATGGCGAACAGCTTGTGGGGCATTTAAATTTATTAGAAGATAATTTTACAACATCAATACAAACCAAGAAACATTCTTTTATTGCTGATGAACCAGAGCATGTTGGAGGTAATGATTTTGGTCCATCGCCGTACGATTTTTTAAGCGCTAGCTTAGCAGCATGTACTGTAATGACCTTAAAAATGTATGCAGAACGTAAAAAATGGCCATTAGAAGAGGTGTTTGTTTATATTACTTACTCTAAAAGAAATAGTGATGATTTACAAATGGAGGTAGAAAAGCCTACCCGATTTGATTACTTTGAAAAGAAATTAAAATTTGTTGGTAATTTAGATGGCACTCAAATTCTTAAATTAAAAGAAATAGCAGCTAAATGCCCTGTACATAAAACATTACAAAGCAAGGTTATTATTAATACTACAATTTTTTAGCTTTAAAAGAAGTAGTTAAGGTTTTATTCCCCCATAAACAATGCACGAAGCTCTGTAGCGTCTTTAGCTTTCATTTTTCCTGCTAGTACAAGACTTAGTTGTTTTCTGCGTAAAGCACCCGCAAAACGCTCTTTTTCAAGGTCTGTTTCTGGAATAAGCTCTGGTACTTTTGTTGGCCTTCCTGTTTCATCAACTGCAACAAAAGTATAAATAGCATGATTGGCTCTTGTACGTGTACCATGTGCACGGTCTTGCAACCAAACATCTATATAAACTTCCATTGATGTTGTAAAAGCTCTAGAAACTTTGGCTTCTATATCTACAACACTACCAATTGGAATTGCTTTTTTAAATGCTACATGATTTACTGATGCTGTTACGGTAACATTTCCGCTATGGCGCCCTGCAGCAATACTTCCTGCTCTATCCATACGAGCAAGTAGTTCGCCACCAAATAAATTATTTAGGGCATTAGTCTCACTAGGGAGAACCATATCTGTGTTATAAGTTATAGATTCACTTGGCTTTTTTGGTTGCATCAAATTTCTTTTTTACAAAGATAAGCCCTTAAAATGATATGAGAGGTGTTTTCTTATTTCTTAGAAAATAACCAAGCATCTTTAGAATGGGAGTGCTTAATTTTTCGTAAAGCTTCTAAAGCGTTTTCAGCATCTAAAAAGCTATCATAAGAAACCATGTGCAAACCATGTGCATTTGTTCCAAAATAAGAAGCATTATAACCTCGCCTTTTTAGTTGTTTAATTTTTTTGTCTGCGTTTGTTTTGTGTCTAAATGCACCAGCTACAACATAATGTACCGTTTGGTTTTTGTTTTTGGTATCTGAATGTAATACGTTTTTTATAGCAGTAGTTGCATCTAAAGTTATAGTAGGCAGTTCTAGCGGACTAGCGTCAAAAAAAGTAGCTTCTTGTATATGTTTAGATACGCGTTGTTGCGCTTCTTGTTTTACTAACTGATCTGTAGAAACAGAATTTTTGTACCCTCTATAAGCGGTTAAACCTGTAGATAAAGCAAGTAAAAATATAGCAGCGTATTTAACATACGGTCTAAAAGAAGTTGTTTCTCTTTTTTCTGGTGTAATTATAAAAGGAATAGTTTCTTCTAACTCTTGTACTTCTTCTTTTAAAACTTCTCGGGTAATAGTAGAAGAATTAATAGAGCTAAGACCAAAAGAACTGGTTAAGTAGTTTATTTTTTCTAAAGGCTTAAATAGTATTTTATCTTCAGAATTTAAGTTTAACTCACCAATGTTTTCTAAAAAAAGAACTCTTTTACTATTAAGCTCCTCTGTCCATTGTGCTACTGCAACTTCAATTTTAGATAGTATTTCTTCATAAGTAGATTTTTCTACCTCTGCAATGTAGGATACTAACAAACCATCGTTTGTAATTAACTGTCTATTAAAAGAAATTTCTTTTGTTGGCGGATAAAAACTATTATTTTCCTCTACCAGTTTAGCATTTCTCTTTTGAGTTAAAAAAGCTCCAAAATTTGGAACTGCTACACAGTTATATCTGTATAGTAAATCGCTTATGTAGTGTTCTAATACCATCTTTACAAAGATTGTAAAAAAATAGAACCTTGGAAACTCTTCTCATAACTTTTTATTAACATTATATTTTTAGTATTTTGTGAATAACTAAGCATTAATTATAAATGACTACTACTGAAATAATTGCGATTTTAAGATTGCAAAAAGTACCTAATATTGGAGATATAACCGCCAAAAAATTAATTGCACATTGTGAAAGTCCAGAGGCTATTTTTAATGAAAAGTTGCAAAACTTATTAAAAATAGATGGTGTTGGCACCCATACTTTAAAGGGTATTTTTGATACGGAGCATTTAGAGGCAGCTGAAGATGAAATGGCCTATATAACCCGTAATAATCTAGAATACAGTTATTTTATGAATTCGGATTATCCGGCCTATTTAAAACATTGTATAGATAGCCCAATTTTACTTTTTAAAAGAGGTAAAATAAACCTTGATAATAGAAAAATAATTAGTGTTGTTGGAACAAGAAACATTACTAGCTATGGCACAGCTTTTTGCGAGGAATTTATAGAAAAAATAGCACCCCTAAACCCAATTATAGTAAGTGGTTTTGCATATGGGGTAGATATATGTGTGCAAAGAGCAGCGGTAAAACACGGACTGCAAACTATAGGTTGTTTAGCGCATGGATTAAATCAAATTTATCCAAAAAAACATGTAAGTTTTGTTCCTGAAGTAGAAAAAAATGGAGGCTTTTTTACGGAGTTTTGGAGTAATAGCAATCCTGAACGAGAAAATTTCCTGAAAAGAAATAGAATAATTGCAGGAATGGCAGAGGCAACAGTAGTAATAGAATCTGCAGAAAAGGGCGGAAGCTTAGTAACAGCAGATATTGCAAATAGTTATAATAGAGATGTTTTTGCAGTTCCAGGTAGAGCCAAAGATAAATATAGCCTTGGATGTAATAATCTTATAAAACAACAAAAAGCTCATATGCTTACTTCTGCAGAAGATTTAATTTATCTATTAAATTGGGAAGTAGAAAAGACCGAAACACCAATAGTTCAAAAACAACTTTTTGTAGAATTAGAAGATAAAGAACAAGTAATTTATAACTATTTGCAGAAAGAAGGAAAGCAGCTTTTAGATACCATAGCACTACAATGTAATATTCCTGTGTATAGAGTATCCTCTACATTATTAAATATGGAAATGAAAGGGGTTATTAGACCACTACCTGGAAAATTATTTGAAGCTATTTAACTTTTTTACAAACTACGTAGTCTTTTTAGATGCTTATATTTACGATATTACTATAGAAATATACCGTTTGTAGAGGATAAATAACAAGCTATCTACAAATAAGGTAAAAATGTAATTGTAAACAGAATAGGTTACAAACTACATAGTTTGTTTTCTTGTTTTATCAAATTTTTAGTTTAGATATTTTAAGCCTTTTAATTTTGATTAATTTTGCATTAAAATAAAACCTTATAATGAAGAATTTTATCCTTGTTGTTGTATTGCTTTTTGTTGGAAGCAGTAGTTTTTCTCAAAAAAAGAAAGAATTAATAGCCGAAGTTGCAAAGTTAAAAACGGAAGCTAGTGATTTAAAAGCGCAATTGCATCAAATTAAAGCGTCTAAAACACTAAACTTAGAAGATAGCTTACATAAATTTAGTTATGCTTTTGGTGTAGAAATAGGCACCAATTTAAAGGCGCTAGGTGTAGATACTTTAGCTTATAATATTTTTGCGGTTGCTCTAGAAGATGCTATAACTGGAAACGAAAAAATACCCTCGAGTGATGCTCGTTCTGAAGTGCAAAAATATATTCAAGATATTCAAGAAAAGAAAGCGAAAGAGTTGAGTGAAGCTGGAGAACTTTTTTTAGCTAAAAATGGTAAAAGACCAGGTGTTATAACTACAGAAAGTGGTTTGCAATACGAAATAATTAGTCAAGGTAATGGCGAAAAACCACTAGCTACAGACAAGGTTAAGGTACATTACGAAGGAAAACTAATAGACGGTGCTGTTTTTGATAGTTCTATAGCAAGAGGAGAACCTGTTACTTTTGGAGTATCACAAGTTATATCTGGTTGGACAGAAGCTTTACAATTAATGCCAGTTGGTTCTAAATGGAAAGTTTTTATACCACAAGATATTGCCTATGGGCAAAGAGGAGCAGGGGGATCTATTCCACCATATTCTGCATTAATTTTTGATATAGAATTAATTTCTATTGAAAAGTAAAAATTAATAAGAGTAAGAACAAAACTAGTAGCCTAGTTTTGTTCTTACTCTTGCTAATACACCATCTGCAACCGCACCAGCTTTTTTTGCGCCAATTGCAAGTGCATCATCTATTTCGTTAAGGTTATTCATGTAGTATTCGAACTTTTCTCTAGCTTCACCAAATGTATCTACAATAACTTCATACAAGGCTTGTTTTGCATGTCCGTAACCATAATTACCATTTAAGTAGTTAGAGCGCATTTCCGCAATTTGTTCGTCATTTGCCAATATTTTATAAAGCGCAAAAACATTATCTGTATCTGGATCTTTTGGGTCTTCCATTGGCGTGCTGTCTGTTTGGATACCCATAATTTGTTTTCGTAACTTTTTATCTGTTTGAAACAAGTTGATTAAGTTGCCTTTACTTTTACTCATTTTTGCACCATCAGTTCCAGGAATGTACATGGTTTCTTCTTGTATTTTGGCATTTGGCAATACAAAGGTTTCTCCTAATTTTGCATGAAAACGAGAAGCAACATCACGTGTCATTTCAATATGCTGTAATTGGTCTTTACCAACAGGTACAATCTCTGCATCATATAATAAAATATCTGCAGCCATTAGCATAGGGTACGTAAATAAACCAGCATTAACATCATCTAAACGGTCTGCTTTATCTTTAAAAGAATGCGCAAGGGTTAATCTTTGATACGGAAAAAAACAGCTTAAGTACCAAGAAAGCTCTGTAGTTTGTGGCACATCACTTTGTCTATAAAAAACAGTATTATTAATGTCTAAACCAAAAGCAAGCCAAGTTGCCGCAACAGCATAAGTGTTGTTACGTAACTCTTCACCATTTTTTATTTGTGTAAGCGAATGCATATCTGCAATAAAAAGAAAAGATTCGTTTTTAGAATCGTTTGCCATTTTAATTGCGGGCATAATTGCGCCTAAAATGTTTCCTAAATGTGGTGTTCCTGTACTCTGTATTCCTGTTAAAATTCTAGACATAGTATCGTCTGCAAAAGCAGGGTATATTATTAATAAGTTAAACAAAGGGCAAAGGTAATTTTTTTAATAGAATTGCTCATTACAATTATGTATTTTTGGTTTTGTATGATTGTTTTTAAATATATATTTTGGTTGCTTTATCGTATTTGGTTTTATATTCTAGTAGCTATACCTATATTTTTATTTTTCCCTTTTTTAGTACTTTTTTCTATTAAAGAAAAATGGTACCCTCAGTTTTTTTGGTTGGCTAGAAATTTATGGGCAAAGCCTATATTATTTGGTATGGGGTGTTTTCCAAGAGTAAAAAGAGAACAAAAAATAATAAAAGGAAAGAGTTATATGCTAGTAGCAAACCATACTAGTATGTTAGATATTATGTTAATGCTTTATTTAAGCAAAAATCCCTTTGTATTTGTAGGTAAAAAAGAATTGGTAAAAATTCCGGTATTTGGTTTTTTTTATAAGCGAGTTTGCATTTTAGTAGATCGCGAGAGTACCAAAAGTAGAACAGGTGTATATAGAAGGGCGCAAAGAAGGTTACAGCAAGGGTTAAGTATTTGTATTTTTCCAGAAGGAGGTGTGCCAGAGGAACATATTATTTTAGATAAATTTAAAGATGGAGCTTTTAAAATGGCAATTGCACATAAAATTCCTATAGTTCCGATGACATTTTATGATAATAAAAAAAGGTTCTCTTTTACCTTTTTTAGTGGGTCTTTTGGTGTTTGTAGAGCAAAAATTCATACTTTTTTTGAAACAAGCAGCCTACAAGAAGTTGACAAAATTTCTTTACGAGAAAAAGTAAGAAGTGTTATATATAATGAGCTCAGCGCTAAAATTTAAATAGTAAACCACTGTATACTCCAATAGAATAAGGGTTAAAATCTCCTTGTGTATTAGAAAATGTATTTAATTGATATTTAAACATTGGTTCTACATTTAATTTTACTTTAGGGGTAAATTTATAATTTAAACCAATACCTATATTAGTACTAAAGTTTACAGAGTTTATATTGTTAGCCTCTCCTAATTCTGTAGTAATAGCATCAGAAGATAAAAATATAGAGTTGTCTATTAAAAATAAAGAACTTAAACCTCCAATAAAGTTTACACCAAATTTAGAATCAATTATACTATAGTTAAGTTCTACAGGAACCTCTATATACCCAAATTGTTGAGACATAACACCTTCTTTAGCTGGGTTTTTTGCAGATGCATCTAATGCAGTTTCTTGTTTAGGTGCATTACTACTAACGTTAAGATTTGTGTCTGTACTTATAACCTCTAAATTAGAGGAACTATTATTGTAATTAATAGTACTAATTTTATTTGTAGAACTATTAAAGTTTGATGAAAACAGAATGTCATTTGTATTATAAGAGTAATCTACTTTATGAACACCCGAGCGTATACTTAACTTTTTATTTACTTCATAAGCTATAGATAAGCCATAACTAAGATTAGTGTTTCCAGATTTGGAGTTAGAAGTAAACATAGCATCTACAGGAGAACCATCTCCAATAGCATTAAAATATACGGGAGCTACATTTGCTCCAGCAGACCACTTATTAGTTTTGGTTTTCTCTGCTAAGAGGTCTTCTTTTTCCTCTTCTTGCTCTTTAATTTCGTCATAAATAGATTTTTTTGCATCCTCCTGAACCAAGGTTATTTCTTCTTCCTCTATTTCTTTAGCAATCTTAGATGGGATATTTTTTTCTTGAGCTTGAGTAATGGTATTCTTAGCATTCTCAGAAAAATGTTCTTCTAACTTTACATTGTTAGCATTGTTTGCTATTGTAGTAGAAGATATATTAGTATTCGTACTTTCTTTAGTAATAACAGTGTTCTTAGAAGTGTTTTTTGCGTAGCTAGAGCCAGATACTTTAGAACTGCTAGTTACACTACTCGCATTATTTTTCTTATTAGTAGTAATTATATTTTGTGGTAGTCTGGTGGTTGTGTTTTTTTCTTCTAGGATCTTCTCATTATTTACATCTGTTATTTGTTCAGATGCGTTTATTTTCTCCTTAATTTGTATAGATTTTTCTTTAGTAATTGTTTTTTCTTCTTTAGTTGGTTTTTCGGTTTCAGTAACTATAGTAGATGGTATGTTTTGTTTATTACCTAAAGGATTAATTATAAATAGTGCTAAAGTAATTATTGCTGCAGCACCACCAAGTTTCCACCATATTGGAATAATACGTCTGTTTTTTTCTTTTTCTTTTAAAGACGCTTCAATAGATTGCCAAACTTTTGGGTCTGGAGCCTTATGGAAGTCTTTAAACTTTTCTTGAAAAAGTTTGTCTAAATTCTTTTTACTCATTTTTATACTTTCTAATTATCTTAAGTATTTATAAGATTATTTATATGTTTTCCATTATTCCAAATACTATTAATCCTACTATTATAGATTGGGAGGTTTTGGTTTCTATTTTTTCTTTTAAAATTATTCGTGCTCTTGCTAGGTTAGATTTAGAGGTGCCTACGGTTGTTCCTAAAAGCTCACTTATTTCTTTATGAGAATAACCATCTAAAACATATAAATTAAAAGTAGTTCTGTATTTTGTTGGCAACTCCTGAATATAACTTAGTAGGGTTTGTAAGCTTATTTCGGTATTTTCTTCTTCTACCTCTATTGTATCTTCTGTATTTTCTGTTATAGCATTTAGGTATTCTTTTTTTCTATATTTCTGTAATACGGTATTTATTGTTATTCTTTTTAACCATCCTTCAAAAGATCCTTGAGATTTGTATTGTCCTATTTTTTCATAAATAGTCATAAAACTATCATGTAAGCTATCTTCTGCTTCGGTTTTGTTAGGAGAGTATTTAAGGCAAACACCAAAAAGTATAGCGGAAAACTTGCTATACAGCACTGCCTGTGCCCTTCTATCATTTTTTTTACATTGTTGTATGAGTTCTTCTAGACTCAAAATATGTTTGGTTTTGTGTTTTTTAATCGTTTACGGGAACTTCAATCTCTAAATACTCTTGTTCTCCGGATTCGGTTTCACCTACCCAAAATTTAAAAGTATAAGTTTGGTTGTAAAGTACAACAAAATTGAATACTGCGGTTTCTTCAACGACTTGTTCTGTGCAAAAATCAACATCTATACGCTCAGAACCAACAGCAACAACATTACGTATGGTTTCCTCTTCTTGGGTAACATCAAAACCTTCATAAGAAATACAGCCATTTGGTTTTAGGTATGTAACTTCTATTTCGTAAGTTTCATCTTGTGTAAAAGATTCTGGTAATTGAGCGCTAATTATTTGTAGGGGAACAAACTGAAAATTTGGACTATCATCCTCTAAGCTACAACTGCTTAGTAATGTTCCAAAAAAAGCAATAAAAATGACGGGGACAAGCCTTTTCATAAGCAAACATTTTATTGATAAGATGTTTGCCTATGCTAAAGGTTGCGTTTTGCAATAATATATAAGGGGAAAAGAGTTTTTTTATGCTTCTTTTACAGCATTAATAGCTTCTCTAATTTTTGTTTCAAGTTCTTCAAACAATTCTGGGTTGTCTAGTATTAAACCTTTAACGGCATCTCTACCTTGCCCTAGTTTGGTGTCGCCATAGCTAAACCATGAACCACTTTTCTTTACTATTTCATACTCAACACCAAGGTCAATAATTTCACCAACTTTAGAAATTCCTTCGCCATACATAATGTCAAATTCTGTTGTTCTAAAAGGAGGTGCAACTTTATTTTTAACAACTTTTACTCTAGTTTTGTTTCCTTGAACATTACCGTCTGTACTCTTAATCTGAGTAGATCTTCTAATATCTAAACGTACAGAGGCATAAAATTTTAAGGCATTACCACCAGTAGTAGTTTCTGGATTTCCGAACATAACACCAATTTTTTCACGCAATTGGTTAATAAATATTACGGTACAGTTGGTTTTGCTAATGGATCCAGTTAATTTACGTAATGCTTGTGACATAAGCCTTGCATGAAGACCCATTTTAGAATCTCCCATTTCTCCTTCAATCTCACTTTTTGGAGTTAAAGCAGCAACAGAATCAACTACTACAACATCTATAGCACCAGAACGTATTAAATTATCAGCAATTTCTAAGGCTTGCTCTCCGTTATCTGGTTGCGAAATAATTAGGTTATCAATATCAACACCTAATTTTTCTGCATAAAAACGGTCAAAAGCATGTTCCGCATCAATAAAAGCGGCAATGCCTCCGTTTTTTTGTGCGCCAGCAATAGCATGTAGTGTTAATGTGGTTTTACCAGAAGATTCAGGGCCATATATTTCTATAATACGACCTCTAGGGTAACCACCTACACCCAAAGCAATATCAAGACCAAGAGAACCAGACGGAATTACCTCAACATCTTCAATAACACTATCACCTAATTTCATTACGGCACCTTTACCGTATGTTTTGTCTAATTTATCTAGGGTTAGTTTAAGGGCTTTTAATTTCGCATCTTTTTCAGAACTCATTATCTAATTTTTTAGGCTAGCTAAATTACCAATTCTTTTATGAATATTACGGCTTCAATTTTTATTTTATTAACAGATTATGTTTAACTAAAAAAATATTTTTACAGGAGTACGCAACCATTTTTAAATAAACGCATCTTGTAAAAAAGTGTATATACTAACTCAATATATAATCTACTGTTTTTAGTGGCAGTAGGCAATGATGACCACTTCCTTTTAATATTACTCAAAAATGCTATGAAAAAGATTAATTGGAATGGTCGATAAAGAGTCTTGAATTTTCAAGACTCTTTTTTGTTTCCCCTTATTTAATGTTTATTTTTGCAAAACAACATTCTTTTTAACTTAAAAAAATAGTATAGCATGCAACTGTACAATACCTTAAGTGCAAAAGAAAGAGCTGCTCTTATAGAGGAGGCCGGTAAGGAACGTCTTACCATTTCTTTCTACAAATATGCACACATACAAAATACTTCTGTTTTTAGAAACCACTTATTTATTACTTGGAATGAATTAGATGTTCTTGGTCGTATTTATGTTGCTCATGAGGGTATAAATGCACAATTATCTGTACCTGCAGAAAATTTTGAAGCTTTTAAAAATCATTTAGACAGTATTTCTTTTTTAGAAAATGTACGCTTAAATATTGCAATTGAGCAAGACAACAAATCGTTCTTAAAACTAAAAGTAAAGGTTCGTAATAAAATTGTAGCAGATGGCCTTGTAGATGATACTTTTGATGTTACCAACAAAGGAATACATGTTGGCGCAGAAACATTTAATGAGCTTATAGAAGATCCAAACACGGTATTAGTGGATATGCGTAACCATTACGAAAGTGAAATTGGGCATTTTAAAAATGCAATTACTCCGGATGTAGATACATTTAGAGATTCTTTAGACATTATAGAAGAAGACCTTAAAGACCATAAAGAAGATAAGAAACTGGTTATGTATTGCACAGGTGGTATTCGTTGTGAAAAAGCAAGCGCTTACTATAAACACAAAGGGTTTAAAAATGTATACCAGTTAGAAGGCGGAATTATAGAGTATACTAGACAAGTAAAAAACCAAGGATTAGAAAATAAATTTGTTGGTAAGAATTTTGTTTTTGATCACCGTAGAGGGGAACGTATATCGGAAGATGTAATAGCCAATTGTCACCAATGTGGAGAACCTTGCGATACACATGTAAATTGTGCAAATGAAGCGTGCCATTTATTATTTATACAATGCCCTAAATGTGCAGAAAAAATGAATAATTGTTGTTCCGATGATTGTAAAACCGTGCACGAACTTCCATATGAAGAGCAAAAAAAATTACGAAAAGGAAAAACCGTTAGTAATAAAATCTTTAAAAAAGGAAGGTCCGAAGTTTTAAAATTTAAAAAATAGTATCTTTACGTTTAAGATTAATATGAACCTTTTTTAAAAAGAGATTTCTTTCTTTTTAAATCTAGATATAAAATATGGGTTGCAGTAGTTGTTCAACCGCTAAAGACGGACAACCAAAAGGATGTAAGAACAATGGTACTTGCGGAACAGATGGTTGTAATAAATTAACGGTTTTTGATTGGCTTTCTAACATGTCACTTCCAAATGGGGAGAAACCTTTTGACTTTGTAGAAGTTCGATTTAAAAATAGTAGAAAAGATTATTATAAAAATACAGAAAATTTAACACTATCTATTGGCGATGTTGTTGCCACTCAGGCACAATCTGGTCATGATATTGGTATGGTTACCCTTACTGGAGAATTGGTAAGAGTACAAATGAAAAAGAAGAAAGTAAGTACTACTTCAGAAGAGATTATAAAAATATACCGTAAAGCATCACAAAAAGATATAGACATTTGGCAAAAATGTAGAGGTCGCGAAGAAGAAATTAAAAAACGTGCGCGTGAAATTGCTATTGTTTTAAAGCTTCAAATGAAAATATCAGATGTAGAATTTCAAGGCGATGGCTCTAAAGCTACATTTTATTATACCGCAGAAGAACGCGTAGATTTTCGTCAGCTTATAAAAGATATGGCAAAAGCATTTGGTATACGTATAGAAATGCGCCAAATAGGATACCGCCAAGAAGCACAACGTTTAGGCGGAGTTGGCTCTTGCGGAAGAGAATTGTGTTGCTCTACTTGGTTAACCGATTTTAGATCGGTTAGTACTTCTGCAGCACGTTACCAACAATTATCTTTAAATCCACAGAAATTAGCGGGGCAATGTGGTAAGTTAAAATGCTGTTTAAATTATGAGTTAGACACCTATTTAGATGCCTTAAAAGGTTTTCCAGGGCAAGACACTAAATTGTTTACAGAAAAAGGACTAGCATATTGTCAAAAAACAGATATTTTTAAAGGACTTTTATGGTTTACGTATAAAGATGAACCATCTAACTGGCATGTACTTACAAAAGAACAGGTAAAAGAAGTGCTTGAAAAAAACAGAAAAAAGCAAAAAGTTGCTAGTTTAGAAGAATATGCTGCAGATAATATTGTAGAAGAAAAAGTTGTTTTTGAGAACGTTGTTGGTCAAGATAGTCTTACTCGTTTTGATCAGCCAAAACGTAAGAATAAAAACAGAAGAAATAAAAATAAGAACAGAAGAAATAATAAAAACAGAAAACCAAAAAATGCTTAGGTCTTTTTTTCTTTCCATTATAACAGTACTATTTCTGGTATCTTGTAATAATACTATGATACAATCGGAATACCAAAGTATAAAAGGAGCCAGTTGGAATAAAAACGACACCATTACTTTTAATTTTTCGAAAATAGACACAACGCAAAAACATAATGTTTTTATAAATATTAGAAACGATCAGAATTACCCTTTTAGCAACCTTTTCTTAATTACAGAGTTAAATTACCCAAACGGAGATATTGTAAAAGATACCTTAGAGTATACTATGGCTATGCCAGACGGTACTTGGTTAGGCAAAGGACAAGGAAGTTTAAAAGAAAGTAAATTATGGTACAGGGAAAACATCGTTTTTCCATCTTCAGGCGTATATACATTACAAATAGTGCATGCTATGCGTAAAAACGGAACTATTTCTGGAGTTATAGATTTAGAAGGCGTTACCGATGTAGGTTTCCAAATAGAAAAAAACAAACAGTAAAATAATGGCAAAAAAGGCTGTAAAGAAAAAGCAAACAACAAGTTTTTTTAAATTTATAAAGTGGTTTTGGATCTTATTTATAACGGGTGTACTTTCTGTTGCGTTATTATTTATTCTAGCTGCAAATGAAGTTTTTGGTGAAATGCCAACCTTTGAGATTTTAGAAAATCCGCAAACCAATTTAGCCACTGAAATTTTATCTTCGGATGATAAAACATTAGGAAAATTTTATCTAGACGATAATAGAACCCCAGTAAAATTTCAAGATCTACCTAAAAATTTAGTTAATGCACTTGTTGCTACCGAAGATGCACGTTTTTATGAACACTCTGGTATAGATGCTAGAGGTACAGCAAGAGCCTTTGTTTATTTAGGAAGTAAAGGAGGCGCTAGTACAATATCGCAACAATTAGCAAAGCAATTATTTACAGGTATTGCTGCCAGAGGCTGGAAAAGATATACCCAAAAAATTAAAGAATGGGTTATAGCTACTCGTTTAGAGCGCAATTATACCAAAGAAGAAATAATGACCATGTATTTTAATATATATGATTTTGGTAATAATGCGGATGGTATCCGTTCTGCATCAAAAATTTATTTTGGAAAAGAACCTATAGATCTAAAGATAGAAGAATCTGCAATGTTGGTAGGTATGTTTAAAAACTCCTCTTTATATAATCCAAGACCACATAGAAATCCTGTAGGAACTAAAAACAGAAGAAATGTAGTTTTAGCCCAATTAGCTAAATACGATTATATAACAGAGAAAGAAAAAGACTCTTTGCAAGCATTAGAAATGAAACTAAATTATAGCCCAGAATCGCATAGAGAAGGTTTGGCTACTTATTTTAGAATGTATCTACAAGGTTTTATGAACGATTGGATTAAGAAAAATCCAAAACCAGCCCTAGAAGGAGAAAGAGACAAGTACAACTTATATTTAGATGGGCTTAAAATTTATACCACTATAGACTCTCGTATGCAAGCAAACGCAGAAAATGCAGTATCGCAGCATATGACAAAACTACAAGCCGAATTTTTTCATCAAAATACCCCAGAGCGTAATAAAACAGCACCTTTTTTAGATTTAGAAAAAAATCAAATAGATGCTATTATGGAACGCGCAATGAAAACTTCGGACCGTTGGAGAGAGATGAAAAAAGAAGGAAAATCAGAAAAAGTTATAAGGGCTTCTTTTAAAAAGAAAAAAGACATGACAGTTTTCGATTGGAAAAGTAAAACCCATGAGAAAGATACTGTAATGACGCCTTTAGATTCTATTCGTTATTATAAATCTTTCTTAAGAACAGCCATGATGTCTATGGAACCACAAACAGGCCATGTAAAAGCTTGGGTTGGTGGTATAAATTATAAACATTTTCAGTATGATAATGTAATACAAGGAGCAAGACAAGCAGGTTCAACTTTTAAACCTTTGGTATATGCTGCAGCAATAGATCAATTACGATTATCACCTTGCGACTCTTTACCAGACACACAATATTGTATTGAAGCTGAAAAACACGGAAACCCAGAGCCTTGGTGTCCTAAAAATTCTAACGGAAAATATTCTGGTAAAAATTACACTCTTAAAAAAGCCTTAGCAAACTCAGTTAACACAGTTACAGCACAATTAATTGATAAAGTAGGGCCAAAGTCTGTTGCTATAATTGGAAAAAATTTAGGAATAACTAGAGAAATAGCAGAAGTACCTTCTATTGCATTAGGAGTTTCTGAAATGAACGTGTATGAAATGGTGGGAGCTTATGGAACTTTTGCTAACCAAGGGGTATATGTTAAACCGGTAATGGTAACCCGTATAGAAGATAAAAATGGTACAGTGTTGTATGAGTATGTTCCAGAAACAAAAGATGTACTTAGTAAAGATGTTGCCTATGCCATGCTAAACTTAATGGAAGGAGTAACACAAGGAGGCTCAGGAACACGTTTAAGAACAAGAGGAGTTAATAAATGGAAGCCAGAATATGATGAGATTATTACAGGGTACCCTTACGAATTTAAAAACCCTATAGCCGGTAAAACAGGTACAACACAAAATAATAGTGATGGTTGGTTTATGGGAATAGTACCAAATTTAGTTACCGGAGTTTGGGTTGGTGGAGAAGAACGAGCTACCCATTTTAAAACAATAACCTATGGGCAAGGAGCAAGTATGGCACTACCAATTTGGGGCTTATACATGAAAGAGAATTATAAAAATAAAGAATTAGGTATTTCAGACAAGAGTTTTACTAAACCTAAAAACTTATCAATTAATGTAGATTGTACTAAAATTGCTAACGAAGCAAAAGAAGAAATTCATACAGATGACGATTTAGACGAATTAGATTTCTAAAATCTAATATTTACATACAAGAATCCTTTAAAAAGCACTTCTATTCTAAAATAGAAGTGCTTTTTTTATCTAAAAATTGTATTTTTAGTAGGGATCGTTAAAAATCATAAGAAATATTTAATTTATTATATGATAAATAAAAAAGTTAACAATGTTCAAGAAGCATTAAAAGGAGTAAAAGACGGAATGACCTTTATGTTGGGAGGTTTTGGTCTTTGTGGTATTCCTGAAAATGCTATTGCAGAATTAGTAAGATTACAAATAAAAGGCATTACGTGTATTTCTAATAATGCCGGAGTTGATGATTTTGGCTTAGGGTTACTTTTACAAAAACATCAAATTAAAAAAATGATATCTTCTTATGTTGGTGAAAATGATGAGTTTGAAAGGCAAATGCTAAGTGGCGAATTAGAAGTAGAATTAACCCCTCAAGGAACTTTGGCAGAAAAATGTAGGGCAGCCCAATCTGGTTTTCCAGCATTTTATACACCAGCAGGTTATGGTACAGAAGTAGCCGAAGGCAAAGAAACAAGACAGTTTAATGGTAAAATGTATGTTTTAGAAGAAGCTTATAAAGCAGATTTTTCTTTTGTAAAAGCTTGGAAAGGGGATGAGGCAGGAAACCTTATTTTTAAAGGAACAGCACGTAATTTTAATCCAGCTATGTGTGGTGCTGCAAAAATTACAGTTGCAGAAGTAGAAGAATTGGTTCCTGCAGGAAGTTTAAACCCTAATGAAATTCATGTGCCAGGAATTTTTGTAAAAAGAATTTTCCAAGGAAGTAATTATGAAAAAAGAATAGAACAAAGAACTGTTCGAAAAAAATAATAATTATGCGATTAACCTATACCTGTAGGGCTTGTAAAAAACAAAATTATTTACCTATAAAGGAAGAAACTAGACCAGATTTACAAAAAAGAATTAATGCAGATGAGGTTAGTGTTAATTGTAATAGTTGTGGAAAAATGGATAAAAGACATATAAATAGGGTTACTGCTATTCCTGATTCTAGAATTTTATTAATTGGAGTAGCTCTTGGTTTAGTTGTTACAGTTATTTTAATAGGATATTTTGGTTTTATTGCAGCTCTTTCTTTTTCAATTCCAATAATGGTGTGGAGGTATGAAAGTGAACAAGCGCATAAGTTTAATTCTTATGCAATTAAAAGAAAGTAGTTTTTAAGTTTTCTAATAAAACACAATTATCAAATCAATTAATTATGTTAGATAAAAACGGTATAGCAAAAAGAATTGCAAGAGAGGTTAAAGATGGCTATTATGTTAATTTAGGAATAGGTATACCAACTTTGGTAGCTAATTTTGTACAGGAAAATATAAGTGTAGAATTCCAGAGTGAAAATGGTGTTTTAGGAATGGGACCTTTTCCTTTTGAAGGGGATGAAGATGCCGATTTAATTAATGCCGGTAAGCAAACTATTACAACTATGCCTGGCGCCTCTTTTTTTGATTCTGTTACTAGCTTTTCTATGATAAGAGGGCAACATGTAGATCTTACTATTTTAGGAGCTATGGAGGTTTCTGAAAGTGGCGATATTGCAAATTGGAAAATTCCAGGAAAAATGGTAAAAGGAATGGGTGGTGCTATGGATTTAGTAGCTTCTGCAGAAAATATTATAGTTGCAATGATGCATACCAACAGAGCAGGAGCATCTAAGCTATTAAAAAAATGCAGTTTGCCATTAACAGGCGTTGGTTGCGTAAAAAAAATAGTAACCAACCTTGCGGTTATAGAAGTTGTAGAAAATGGTTTTAAGCTTCTTGAAAGAGCTCCAGGGGTATCTATAGATGAAATTATAAGAGCAACAGAAGGAAATTTGCTAGTTGATAAAGATGTTCCAGAAATGACGTTGTAATTTATTAATATAGTGTAGTTTGTCTAATAAATTAGAATTTCATTTTTTTTACAACATATTAGTTGAGTTTCACAACAATATTTTCTTAAAAACTTACGTTAGGAAGTACCTTTGGTTAAAACAACCATAAACCTATAACCTAAAATATTACATAAATGGACACCCAAATTAATAATTTACCTGCACCAAAAGAGATACAAGTTTATAGAAATGATTTTTTTAGTGGTCTAATTCACTTAATGAGAAAACTTTTTATGTTATAAATAAAAAATGAAAAAGGGGCAAACTTTTAAAAGTTTGCCCCTTTTTTTATAAAACAACTTTTCTATTTATTCTATTCTTTTATGGTATTATCTTTTGTACTAGATTTTATACGTTCTATAGAAAGAAAATTTAAAAACAATAGATTAAAAGCATAAAAAACATCTTCAACCGGAATTGTAAATAACCTAATTCCAAGATTTTCAGTATTATTATACCATACAATAGGTTCTTTAATAAAAGAGCCTGTAAGAACACCATTTACAATAAAAAAGGGAATTAAAATAATAAGAAAACTAAGGTAGAATTTTTGAAGTTTTTCTATCCTAAATAGACTTATAATTAATATAATAACTGAAAGAGTAAAATTTACTACCGTATATATTTTTTCTGTATTAAAAAGTAGTACTATGCTTAAGCTAAGCAATAAAGCTATAGTTATAATTTGAGTGTTTTTTTTTGATATTTTAACTTTCGGAAAAAAATATTCAAAAGCATAATGTATAAAAAGTGAAGCGTAAGGAATACATATAAAGAACAACCATTCTTCTATAGGCAGGTATAGAATTTTATATGGTAAATGGTATTCAGAATTAAAGCCCCATACACCTTCTAAAGTAAATATAGCATCCCATATAATAAAACCACTTCCAATTAATACTATAGAACCAAACACAGCTTTCCAGTGTTTAATAAAATACATTTTTTTATTAAAAGAATACGCTAAAGGTATTGCTAAAGAGGCAAGATTTAGAATTAGGTATAAATACATTATACCATTTGGTTTTTAAAATATTTATAAGGCACATATAGCATACCAAAACACTCTCCGTTTTCTTTGTTTAAGTGTTTATGATGTATTTTATGTGCTTTCCTAAGTCCTATTAAATATTTGTTCTTAGTTTTTTTAAACCATTTAAACCTTTGGTGTATTAGAACATCATGTATTAAAAAATATGCTAATCCATAACATAAAATACCAAAACCAATAAAAAATAAATAGTTAACTTTTGGTATAACTCCGTACCAAAATAATAAAATACTAGGTATTGCAAATATTACAAAAAACCAGTCGTTTTTTTCAAAAACACCTTGGTATTTAGGTTGGTGATGATCTTCATGTAAATACCATAAAAAGCCATGCATAATATACTTGTGTGTACACCATGTTATAGCCTCCATACATAAGAAAGTAAGGATAACAATTACGGTATATAAAAATACATGCATACTATAATATATTAAGTTTGTATCTAATAAAAGATTTAGCTAATAAATTAAATTTCATTACGTCAGATACTCGTATTCTAGTATCCATAATTTCATTAGAAGGGGTTACTTCTAGTTTGCGTAAAAGTTTAAGATAATATCTATAGGCTGTATAAACTCCAAATCTAGACTCTAAAGGTAATTTTATAACTCCTTTATATGCTTCGTTAAAGTCTTCTTTTATTTCTTGTATAATATTTGCTTTATCTTCCGGACTTAAATTTTTAAGATTAATATTTGGAAAATAAGAACGATGTAACACCTCGTAATCTTCTTTAATATCTCGCAAAAAATTT
Organism: uncultured Maribacter sp.; assembly: GCA_947504045.1. GTDB lineage: Bacteria > Bacteroidota > Bacteroidia > Flavobacteriales > Flavobacteriaceae > Maribacter_B. The sequence goes on along the minus strand of CANNFY010000001.1, from coordinate 757,377 downwards.
ACTTTTTGAAAAGCCGAACCTAGTCGCATAGCGGGCGCTTTTAAAGCATCATATTTTGCCTTGTTTCCATTAGTAAAAACTTTTAAGCACATAAGTCCTACTACATCTGCAGAACCATATATATACTCTTCATAATCTTTTTTGTTATAATAATTTGTTTTGTGCAAATCTGCACGCATACTTTTTAAAAATGCTTGTATTAATTCGTCTTCTATTTTATATTTTTTAACTGTATTTTGAAAAGAATGTAAAATAGGATTTAAGCTTATATTATTCTGGTAAGCCTCATAATAACTATTTTCAAAATTTTGTAATAAATCTTGTTGATTATGATCGTGGAAACTATCTACAATTTCGTCTGCAAATCTTACAAATCCGTAAATACTATATATAGCACTCCTAATTTTAGGAGATAACATTCTTACCGCAGATGAAAATGATGTGCTGTATTTTTTGGTAACTAATTTACTACAGGAAAAAGAAAGTTCTGTATATAATTTTTTCATAATTACGTGTTTTTTACAATTAAATCTGCTGCAATTTTTCCTGATATTAATGCAGGAGGAACTCCTGGTCCTGGCACTGTAAGTTGACCAGTAAAGTATAAATTTTCAACCTTTTTGCTTTTAATTTTGGGTCTTAAAAATGCAGTTTGCATTAGCGTATTTGCAAGCCCATAGGCGTTACCTTGGTATGAGTTGTATTCAGTTTTAAAATCATTAACACAGAACGACTCTTTAAATATAATGTTTTCTTTAATATTTTGGTTTGTAACTTTTTCTAATCGTAGTATTATTTTATTAAAAAAGGTTTCTCTAATTTCTTTTGTATCCTTTAAGCCTGGTGCTAGTGGAATTAAAAAAGTTGCAGCTTCTTTTCCCTTTGGTGCAACAGAAGTATCTGTTTTACTAGGAAAACTGACGTAAAATAGTGGATTTTGAGGCCATTTAGGATTGTCATAAATAGACTCTGCATGTATTTCAAAATCGCAATCAAAAAATAATGTATGGTGAGCTACTTTTTTTACTGGTTTATTTAAGGCTACATAAAATAGTAGTGCAGATGGCGCAAATGTTTTTTTAGACCAATACTTTTCTGAGTATTGTCTATTTATTTTAGGTAATAGTGTTTCTGTATGGTGGTAATCGGCACCGCTTAGTATAATATCTGCTTTTTTATATTCTCCATTTACAACTAGTCCTTCTACTTTATTTGTATTTACTTTTATTTGCTCCACATTTGCATTTGTAATAAATTTTACGCCTAAAGATTGTGCTAAATTTACCATGCCGTTTACCACATTGTACATACCACCTTTTGGATGCCATGTTCCTAATCCAAAATCTGCATAATTCATAAAATTGTAAAAAGCGGGTGTGTTACTTGGTTTAGCACCTAAGAATAAAACCGGAAATTCTAATATCTGTATTAGTTTTTTATTTTTTATTTTTTTTCTAATATCTTTTCTTATTGTAGAAAAAAATTGGTTTGCTCTTTTTATGGTAACGGGTGTAATAAGTTCAAATATAGATTCTCCTGGTTTGTAAACTAAATCTTTTATTGCGGTATTATAATTGCTTTTTGCAGATTCTAAGAACTTTTTTAGGTGTTTTGAACTCCCTTTTTCTTCTTCTTCAAACATAGTATATATTTTATCTATGTTTCCAGAAATTTCTTTAGAATCTTCTTTCGCAAAATATACTTGATAACCAGGATCTAGTTTGTTAAGCAAGTAATAATCAGATGGTTTTTTATTAAAATCTGAAAAAAATTTTTCAAATACATCTGGCATCCAATACCAAGTTGGACCAATATCAAAAGTAAAGCCTTCTTTTTTTAGTTGTCTGGCACGGCCTCCTAGTGTATCGTTTTTTTCTAATACAATTACGTTATAACCTGCCTTTGCTAAATAACATGATGCAGATAAAGAAGAAAACCCTGAACCAATTATAAATATTGTTTTTTTCATATTGTTTAATAAAAATACTAAAATCTTAAACAATATGAAAGCTGATTACTTATAAATTTTCTAGAACATTTGTTAAAGAGGTAAATGTTTTAATGTTATTATTGGTAATTGGTATGTTTTGAGTTTTTTTTCCTATTGCCCAGAATGTGTTTTCTGTGTTTTTAATTAGGGTGCTTACTTCATTAAGATATGGGATTACTTTTGCCTGCTGTGGTGCAATAGTAAAATAAGATATAAAACATATTTTAGTAAATACATTTTGTAAATCTTTTAGATTTTCTAACGGAACACTTTGCCCTAAATATACCGTTTTGTTTCCTCTTAATGTTAGCTCATAATTTAAGTAAAGTAAACCAAGCTCGTGTATTTCATTTTCAGGTAGGTAAAGTACATATACTTTTTTGCCATCATTTTTTTTAAAAGGAATTTTTTCGGTATTTATCTGTATTTTTTGGACAATTAAGTTTGATATAAAATGCTCATGGGCAGGTGTTAAAGTATTTGTTTGCCATAATAAACCTATAAAGTTTAATAAGGGAATAAAAATGTCTTTAAAAATTTCTGAAAAAGATTTTTTAATTAATAGTTGGGCGTATACTTGATTAAAAAGATTTTGATCAAAATTATACATTGCTATTTTTAATGAGTTTATAGCATCATTTTCAATATCTGTGTTTAAAGCTATTTCTCTAGAATTAAGAATTATTTCCTCTTCAGACATAGCAGCTATTTTAGATATTTTGTAGTTATTATTATTTAATAAAACTACATTTAGCAGCTTTTGTAAGCTAGCTTGATCATAATATCTTGAGTTTCCTGAAGTTCTTTTTGGAGTAAATAAATTATATCTTTTTTCCCAAATACGAATAGTGTGGGCTTTAATACCTGAAATATTTTCTAGGTCTTTAATGCTAAAAACTGTTTTTATATTGTTCAATTAAATTTATCTTTTAGTTAGACAAATTTAAAAAAAATGAGAATATCATAAAATAAAAAACCTTAAGCACTTAAGCTTAAGGTTTTTTATTTATAAGGTTATTATATGCTTAACCTTTAAAAGTAGCTTTTAATAACTCTCTGTTCATTCTAGCAATATTTTCTAAAGAAATTCCTTTAGGGCATTCTATTTCACAAGCTCCAGTATTGCTACAGTTTCCAAAACCTTCTAAATCCATTTGCGCAACCATGTTTTTAACACGGTCAGTAGCTTCTACTTGCCCTTGTGGTAATAATGCGTACTGCGATACTTTTGCGCCAACAAAAAGCATTGCAGAAGAGTTTTTACAAGTAGCTACACAAGCTCCACAACCTATACAAGTGGCAGCATCCATTGCTTCATCTGCCGCATGTTTAGAAATAGGAATTGCATTTGCATCTTGTGTATTACCAGATGTATTTACTGAAATATAACCACCAGCATGTTGTATACGATCAAAAGAAGAACGATCAACAACTAAATCTTTTATTACAGGAAATGCTTTAGCTCTAAAAGGCTCTATGGTAATAGTATCACCATCTTTAAACATACGCATATGTAATTGGCATGTAGTTACTCCACGGTCTGGGCCATGAGCCTCACCATTTATGTACATAGAACACATACCACAAATACCTTCTCTACAATCATGGTCAAAGGCAACTGGTTCTTCGCCAGCGTTTATTAATTGTTCATTAAGAACATCCATCATTTCTAAGAAAGACATATGTTCTGAGATATCGGTAACCTTATAGTCTACCATTTGACCCTTAGTTTTCGAGTCTTTTTGTCTCCAAATTTTAAGCGTTAAATTCATAGTCTTTTCTTATTTATATGAACGTTGTTTAAGTTCAATATCGTTAAATTCTAACTCTTCTTTATGTAGAACTGCATCTGCAGGTTCTCCTTTATATTCCCAAGCAGAAACAAATGCAAAATCTTTATCGTTACGTTTTGCTTCTCCTTTTTGTTCACCATCTAATTCTACAGACTCTTCTCTAAAGTGCCCACCACAAGATTCTTCTCTTACTAAGGCATCTTTAGCAAATAACTCTCCAAGCTCTAAGAAATCTGCTACACGACCAGCTTTTTCTAATTCAGGGTTCATTTCGCTAGCATTACCTGGAACTTTTACGTTTTTCCAAAAATCTTCACGTAATGCTTTTATTTCTGTCATTGCTTGTTTTAAGCCTTCTGCATTTCTAGACATTCCGCATTTTTCCCACATAATTTTACCTAATTTTTTGTGGTAGTAGTCTACAGAGTTTTGGCCTTTATTGTTTATAAAGAAATCTATTTTATCTTTTACTTCTTTTTCTGCAGCATCAAATTCTGGAGAATCTGTTGGTATTTTTCCTGTTCTAATATCTTTAGAAAGGTAATTACCAATAGTATAAGGTAAAACAAAATAACCGTCTGCTAAACCTTGCATTAATGCAGAAGCTCCTAATCTGTTTGCTCCGTGATCTGAGAAATTAGCTTCTCCAATGCAATATAGTCCTTCTACGGTGGTCATTAAATTATAATCAACCCAAACACCACCCATGGTATAATGCGTAGCAGGGTAAATCATCATAGGCGTTTCATATGGGTTTTCATCTACAATTTTCTCATACATTTGAAAAAGGTTACCATATTTTGCTTCTACAATATCTTTTCCTAAATCGTATATTTTTTGCGCAGATGCATTTGTAATACCTTGAATTTTTGCTTGCTCTTTACCGTATCGTTCTATTGCAGATTTAAAATCTAAATAAACGGCTTCTCCCGTAGCGTTTACACCATAACCAGCATCGCAACGTTCTTTTGCAGCTCTAGAGGCAACATCACGTGGTACTAAGTTACCAAAAGCAGGATATCTTCTTTCTAAGTAGTAATCTCTTTCTTCTTCAGATAGGTCCGTTGGTTTTTTCTTACCCTCACGAATTGCTTTTACATCTTCTATGTTTTTTGGCACCCAAATACGTCCATCATTACGTAAAGACTCAGACATCAATGTTAATTTAGATTGATAATCTCCTGAACGTGGAATACATGTTGGGTGTATTTGTGTATAACAAGGGTTTGCAAAAAATGCACCTTTTTTATGAATTTTCCAAGCGGCAGTTGCATTAGAACCCATTGCATTTGTAGATAGGAAATAAACATTTCCGTAACCACCAGAAGCAACAACAACAGCGTGTGCAGAATGGCGTTCTATTTCGCCAGTAACTAAGTTTCTAGCTATAATACCTCTAGCTTTACCGTCTACTTTTACAACATCTAACATTTCATGACGGTTGTGCATGGTAATTTTACCACGAGCAATTTGTCTGTTCATTGCAGAATATGCACCTAAAAGTAATTGTTGTCCTGTTTGTCCTTTTGCATAAAAAGTTCTAGAAACTAATACACCACCAAAAGAACGGTTATCTAATAATCCACCATAATCACGAGCAAAAGGAACACCTTGTGCCACACATTGGTCAATAATATTAGCAGATACCTCTGCTAATCGATAAACGTTAGCTTCACGAGAACGGTAATCACCTCCTTTTACGGTATCATAAAATAATCTATACGTAGAATCACCATCTCCTTGGTAATTTTTTGCAGCATTAATACCTCCTTGTGCAGCAATAGAGTGAGCACGTCTAGGAGAATCTTGGTAAGCAAATGCTTTTACATTATATCCTAATTCAGCAAGTGTTGCACATGCAGAACCACCAGCTAAACCGGTACCAATAACTATAACATCTATGTTACGTTTGTTGGCAGGGTTTACTAAATCGATATGATTTTTATATTCGGTCCACTTATCTTTAAGTGGTCCTTTAGGTACTTTAGAATCTAATACAGACATAGAATTGTATTATTAATGATTAAAATGATGGAAAAGTGCAATTAATATAAAACCTAAAGGAATTATAATAGCATAAGCTTTTCCAAATTTTTGAAGTTTTTCTTTTCTCATAGAGCTAACTCCAGAAGATTGAAAGGCAGAGCTAAATCCGTGCATTAAGTGTAAAGATAAAAACACAAATGCTACGATATAAGCACCAACTCTTAAAGGATTAACAAACTTATGTGTTAACTCTTCATAATAACGGTATCCTTCACCATCTGCTAATAAACCAGACATATCGCCTTGAATATACTTTGTGTTAATTTCTGGAATCCAAAAATCAATAAAGTGAAGAACTAAAAAGGCTAAAATTGCTAAGCCACTAAAAATCATGTTTCTACTCATCCAGCTAGAATTAGCTGCTCCATTGTTTTTTGCGTACTTTACAACTCTTGCATTTCTATTTTTTATTTCTAGAATAAAGCCCATAACAAAATGGTAAATTACTCCAAAAAGTAAAACAGGTTGTAAAAGGTATTGTACTGCCCAAAAAGTTCCCATAAAATGAGACGCTTCGTTAAAAGCATTTGGACTAAATACCGATAAAATGTTAATTGCAAAATGTTGTAAAAGAAAAAACATTAAGAATAAAGCAGAAAGTGCCATTGCATATTTTCGGCCGATTGAAGATGTAAAAAATCTACTCATTGGTTAATTATTTTTTGGCAAAAATAAACCACAGATAACGGATTAACAAACTTAGTTTAGTATGACTCCGTATTTATACTTAGTACAAATAAGAAAATTTTATGAGCTATACTGGCTTAATTGTAAGCTTTATAGATGGTTAATAGAAAATGTTTTCGTAATAAATATAATTCTTATTCAAAAAAATGATTTTTTTAAAGTTTAATTTTTTATGCGATATTACATTTGAAAACTACAAAATGTTTAAATAATTAGCATGGATATTGGACTTTTATCTGTTAATATTAACGTGTATTCTACCAAAAGAATAATAGAAGAAGCACAAAAGTTAGGGCATTTTATTGAGCAAATTGATCATACAAAATGTGCTGTAAAACTTGGAAAAGGAAAACCTCAAATTTTTTATAAAGGAGAAAACATAACAAATGCTTATCAGGCTATTATACCAAGAATAGGAACTACCGTAACTAAGCATGGTGCAGCAATAGTTAAACAGTTTCAAATGAATGGGGTATATAGTGTTGCAAATGCGCAAAGTATTATAACCGCAAGAAATAAAGTGCAAACGCTACAAATTATGGCCAGAAAAGGTATTGCTATTCCAGATACTCTTTTTTCTATTAGTCCAGATAATATTGAAGAACAAATAGATATTTTAGGCGGAATGCCAATAATAATTAAACTACAAGAGGGTACACAGGGTTTAGGAGTAATTTTAGCAGAAACTAAAAAATCTGCAAAGTCTATTATCGATACTTTTTATAAAATGAACACGAGTATACTTATTCAGAAATATATTGAAGAATCTAAAGGAGAAGATATTAGGCTTTTTGTAATTGGCAATAGAGTTGTAGCAAGTATGAAAAGAACTAGTGCTCCCGGAGACTTTAGGTCTAATGTACACCGCGGTGGTGCTACAGAAAAAATTGAACCAACAAAAACCGAAAAATACATGGCAATTAATGCAACAAAATATGTTGGTTTAGGGGTAGCTGGTGTAGACTTAATACGTTCAAAAAACGGTCCTATGTTAATAGAGGTAAATGCATCACCAGGTCTTCAGGGTATAGAGGCTGCAACAGGTTTAAATATTGCAAAAGAAATTGTTTTATATGTAGAAAAAAATGGAGGATTTAAAAAATAAAGATATCCAAATAGGAGGCCAAACGGTTTCGCCTGGCGAAAATAAATTAGTTACTATTAGTATAGATAGGTTGCCTACGGGTACTTTAATAGATATACCTGTATATGTTTTTAATGCTAAAGAACCTGGGCCAACACTTTTGGTACAAGCAGGCTTACATGGCGATGAAATTAATGGGGTAGAAATTGTACGTCGTATGTTGCAAGAAAAAAAATTTCAGGTTAAACATGGAGCTGTAATTGCAGTTCCAATCTTAAACATTTTCGGATTTATACATTTTTCTAGAGATGTTCCTGACGGAAAAGATGTAAATCGTAGTTTTCCGGGATCTAAAACAGGTTCTTTAGCAGGTAGAATAGCTTACCACTATGTTTCTGAAATATTACCGCAAATAGATTTTGGAATAGATTTACATACAGGAGGAGCCCAAAGAAGTAATTATCCGCAAATACGTTATACAACAGAGGATAAACAAAGTAAAAATTTAGCAATTGTGTTTAACGCTCCTTATACTTTTTCTTCTAATTTAATAAAAGGGTCTTTTAGAAGCGCTGCAAATAAAATGGGAATACCTACTATAGTTTTTGAAGCAGGAGAAAGTATGCGTTTTGATACGTATTCTATATCTAAAGGAATAAATGGAATTTTAAATGTTATGGAGCATTTTAAAATGATAAATAAAAGATCATTAAATAATGAACCCAAAACTATTACACTAACAAATAGAAAATGGTTAAGAGCACCAACGGCTGGTATGTTTATTCCAGAAGTAATTAATGGTACAGCTATAAAAAAGAATGCTGTTTTAGGAATTATTACAGATACTTTTACGTTAAAAATAAAGAAAATAAAGGCACCGTATGATGGTTTTATTTGTGCTATAAATAACCAAGCAGTAGTTAACCAAGGAGACGCTCTTTTTCATGTTGGAAAAGAAAATTTAGAATAATTTTTCTAATACATAACAAACTACATAGTTTGTTATTAGCTTTTTTGCCTACAAAAAACATCCATTTTTTGTTGTTAATCGGTAAAAATAAAAGTAGGTCTATATATTATTTACTGTCATAAAATATGTGAGAATACAAAACCAACTACTCGGTTGATTTTGTATTCTTATTTAGAAATATCTTTTAATTGTATTGATAATGCCTTTGTAGAAAGTTGCACTTCTATTAAGCTAAGCGTTAAAGAAATCATTAAAGCAAAAAGGCTTATTCCAAATACAATATTTGCAGCAATAGTATTCTCAATATAAATTAAAAACATGCTTATTACCGCAAGAAGAAAACTTATAATTGCAATAGCCTGCATATTTTTAATTATAGACAAACGTTTTCTTAGTTGCTTTACTTGTAGTTCTATTGTAGAAGATTCTGTTTCTTTAAATTTAGCATGTAATTGTCTAATTAATGCTGCAATTGCTAAATACCTAGCATTATACGCTAACATGGTTAGCGATATTGCAGGAAAAAGAAGTGCTGGTATACTAAGGGTTAATTCCATTTAATCTACTTTGTATAAAAGGTCTACTACTTGTTTTTTAATGTTAAAATTAAAAACATATTTTTTAGAAAGATACTATAAAATTCAAGAAAATTAATCGGTAGCTATTCCAAAGTAATTCCAATGCACATCTTCTTTAAAAGGGTTGCTTTGTGCATGTACTTCGCCAGGTTCAATGGTAATACAGTCTCCTGCGGACAAAATTATAGTTTCATTATTTACAATAAATTTAGCCTTACCATAAATAATTTTAAAAACTTCAAACATGGTGTCGTGTTTATGTAACTCTACTTCTTGTCCGGGTTTAAAAGTAGCCGAAGCAAACATCATAAGTTGAGGAATTTCACCGCGCTCAATAAATACTTTCTTTTTAATTTCTGCATTATGAGAGACACCTATTTCTAGAAGTTCTTTAGTTCTAACAAGTTTCATGTTTTAAAGCATTACGTTATAAGATAAAAATATCATGCGCCAAAAGTAGTTTCCTTTTTAGTATCTAACAATTCTGAACAAGTATTGTAAATTCTTTTTTTGTAAAAAGTTTAGTTGTTAAAAACACAAAAATCATTTTGTGTAATTTTTTAAAATAACATCTAATTTATTGTTATTCAGTATTTAATAAACAATATAATTGCTAATTAATTAATTTTTTTGTTAATTTATTATCAAATAACAATCAAAACTAAACATCATGGAAGAATATTTACCGTTAATTATTCAACTAGTTACAGGCGCTGTAGGCGGCAACGTTGCAGGAAAATTATTAAAAAATTTATCATTAGGCACAGTAGGAAATAGCATTGCGGGTATTTTAGGTGGAGGCCTAGGAGGGCAATTATTAGGTATGTTAGGAGCTGGAGCGGGGGTAGCCTCAGGAGTAGAAGCCTCTGGTGCAATGGATTTATCTAGTATTTTAGGAAGTGTTGCTGGTGGTGGCGTTGGTGGTGGTGTAGTTATGGCAATACTTGGAGTTATAAAAAATATGATATCAAAATAATAAACACAACCAATATTTAAACTGTAAGAAGGAGCTTATTTATTTAGGCTCCTTTTTTATTTATATATTAGAGGGACAAAATAAATAGTACTAAGAAAAAAATATAATTAAATATTTTTTTTTGAGTTATTGTTTTAATTTAAAATTTGACTAAAATGAAAAAGGTTTTTGTATCTGGATGTTTTGATATGTTACATAGTGGACATATTGCTTTTTTTAAAGAAGCTGCAACTTATGGCGATTTATATGTTGGCATTGGTTCCGACGCTACTATAAAAGAGCTAAAAGGGCGCCAAACAATAAATTCTGAGCAAGAAAGAATATACATGATAAATGCTATAAAACATGTAAAAAAAGCATTTGTAAATTCTGGTTCTGGAATTTTAGACTTTAAAGAAGATTTAGAAGAACTAAAACCAGATTATTTTGTGGTAAATGAAGATGGCTTTTCTCCAAGAAAAGAAGAATTGTGCAAAGCCTTAAATATAGAGTTAAAAAATCTTAAGCGTATACCAGATACTGGCCTTCCTCCACGCTCTACAACAGCCATAAGGTCTGCAGGTAATTGTACGTTACCGTATAGAATAGATTTGGCTGGTACATGGATAGACCAACCATATGTTTCTAAATACCATCCAGGATGGGCAATTACAGTTTCTTTAGAACCTGTAATAGAATATAATGAAAGATGCGGAATGTCTACTTCTACAAGAAATGCCGCCAAGAAAATATGGCCATATTATTTACCGTTAGAAAAACCAGAAAAATTAGCAGAAATACTTTTTAAATTTGAAAATACTCCAGGTTCTACTTTAATTTCAGGAGCACAAGATGCAATAGGTATTTGTATGCCTGGTTTAGTTAGGCATTATTATGATGGAGAATACTGGCCACTTAAGTTTGAAAGTATTCATTCCGAAGAAACATTAAAATGGTTAGAAGATCATTTATACATGGCCTTATTATGGCCAAGAGAACCCGGTTTAGATCTTTTAAAGGAAACCTATATAGATGAAGAAAATGTAAAATCTTTAGCAAGCGCAGCAGATGTAGTTTGGGATGCAATTAAAGAGAAAGATTTAGAAAAATTTGCAAAAGGTTTTAGCCAATCTTTTCAAGCACAAACCAAGATGTTTCCTGCAATGGTTAATGATAGAATTAATGCAGAAATTGAAAAATATAAAGATAAAGCTATTGCATGGAAACTGGCAGGTGCCGGTGGTGGTGGCTATTTAATTTTAGTTTCAGAAAAACCTATTGAAGGAGCTATGAAAATTAATATAAGAAGAAAAGAAGCATTATAAAATTGTAATTGCCTGTAACAAACAGGTAATAATTCAGATACTATTTGTAAAACCATTGGAATTTAGTTCCAATGGTTTTTTTATTAAGATGAATAATAGGGTTTAAATTATTTCTATTACCGTTTTAAAGAACAATATTTGTTAAATTTACAACAAATAAAACCTTATGAAATACGAACAAATATCAAATAGTCTTTTTATTAAAAATAGAGCAAAATTTATGGCGAAAATGAAGCCAAAAAGTATTGCTGTTTTTAATTCTAATGATATTTATCCAATAAGTGCAGATAGTACATTGCCGTTTGAACAGCATAGAGATATTTTTTATTTATCAGGAGCTGACCAAGAAGAAACTATATTAGTTTTATTTCCTGACACTGTAAATAAAAAACATAAAGAGGTGTTATTTGTTCGTGAAACCAATGCACATATTGCCGTTTGGGAAGGTGAAAAACTTACCAAAGAAAAAGCAACTGAAGTATCTGGTATACAAACTATTTATTGGCTTTCAGATTTTGAGAAAGTATTTTTTGATTTAATGACAGAAGCGGATACTATTTACTTTAATACAAATGAACATTACCGCCAAGCAGTAGAAACGCAGACTAGAGAAGATAGATTTATAATAAAATGTAAACAGCAGTTTCCAGCGCACCAATACGCAAAAAGCAATCCTATTTTACAAGAAATTAGAGGAGTAAAAGAACCAGAAGAAATTGCTTTAATGCAAATAGCTTGTAATATAACAGAAAAGGGTTTTCGTAGGCTTTTAAGTTTTATTAAGCCTAATGTTTGGGAGTATGAGATTGAAGCAGAATTATTACATGAATTTATTCGTAACCGCTCTAAAGGTTTTGCTTATACACCAATAATTGCATCTGGTAACAATGCAAACGTATTACACTATATAGAAAATAACCAACAATGTAAAGACGGAGACTTAATATTAATGGATGTTGCAGCAGAGTATGCTAATTATTCTTCAGACTTAACAAGAACAGTACCAGTAAACGGAAAATTTACTCCAAGACAAAAAGCAGTTTATGAAGCGGTTTTACGAGTAAAAAATGAAGCAACAGCAATGTTGGTGCCAGGAACTATATGGGCAGATTACCATAAAGAATGTGGAAAAATAATGACATCTGAATTACTCGGGCTTGGCTTATTAGACAAAGCTGATATTCAGAATGAAGATAAAAATTGGCCAGCATATAAAAAATATTTTATGCACGGAACCAGCCATCATATTGGATTAAACACCCATGATTATGGAGCTTTAAAAACACCAATGAAAGCCAATATGGTATTTACTGTTGAACCAGGAATTTATATTCCAGAAGAAAAAATGGGAATACGTATAGAGGATGATGTAGTTTTACAAGAAAATGGAACGCCATTTAATTTAATGGCAAATATTCCTATAGAGGTTGATCAAATAGAAACCTTAATGAATGCAAAATAGTTTAAAAATTTTGCATCAAACTTTTTAATAAAGAAGAAAAATATATGCTTGGCTTAAAATTAGCAACAGACCCACGTTGGGCAAACTTAGTAGAAAGTAATATTGAAGAAATACTAACGGATCATGCTTGGTGCGAACAAAAGGCTGCCACAAATGCAATAACCATAATTTCTTTAAATTCAGAACACGAGGATTTAGTGACAGATTTGTTAGCCTTGGCTCAAGAAGAGTTGGAGCATTTTCAAATGGTACATGAAATTATAAAAAAGCGTGGTTATAAACTAGGTAGAGAGCGTAAAGATAGTTACGTAAATGAGCTTTTTAAAGTTCAAATGACAGGAGGAAGTAGGCAACAATCTCTTGTAAATAGGCTTTTATTTTCTGCAATGATAGAGGCTCGTAGTTGTGAGCGTTTTAAAGTTCTTTCAGATAATATTAAAGACAAAGAATTATCTAAATTTTATAGAGAATTAATGATTAGTGAAGCGGGCCATTATAAAACGTTTCTAGGATTTGCTCGTAAATATGGCGAAGGTATTGATGTAGACAAGCAATGGAAAACTCTTTTAGAAAAAGAAGGAGAAATAATTAAAAATTACGGTAAGTCAGAAACTATTCATGGGTAATACTTAATGTATTACGCAACAAAACCCTACTTGCATATAGTTAGTTTTATTGCAAGTATTTTCTACATAAAAAAATACGTGGTGTAAAATCTTTTTCTTCTGTTTTTAAGTAAAATATAAAGGTCTAATTACCTATACAAAAAGGTATTTCATCGAATTAGATGTAATTTGTCGAAAAAATAGATTTTTTTTTTGTTATTGCCAATAAAAAACAAGCTAATGGCGTTATCTCTTCATAATGTTTTAAAAAAAGCATTTATAGCCATAACCAAATAATTAAAAATCATGTATTTATAGAATCCCAAGTCCTAGAAATACAACCAAAAACAACCTACATTATGAAGAAATATATATGCAGTATTTTTGGACACCACTATGCAGTGTCTAAGAAGGTTACTTCACACATTAAAGAATATAAATGCATTCATTGCGGTAGAGAGGTTACAACAGATGTTAGCGGAAATTTATCTGTCTTAACTCCAGAATTACAGGAAATAAATAATACCCTAGAAAATATTTATCAAAAAAGACACAGAGCTGCTGCAAAGCAAGTAGCTTAATCTATGCTTTGGCGAGCGAATTCCAACCCTGAGCGGTTAACGGAATTTTAGAATTATTCCTGGAGATTAAGAAAGCACCTTCATTCTCTTCTGTCGTATGCCCCACAACAGAAAAGTTAGGATTGCCCTTAATTTTTGGGAATTCTTTTTGGTCTATAGTAAACAAAAGTTCATAATCTTCACCGCCACTTAAAGCAACTGTAGTACCATCTAAATTAAACTCTTCACATGCAGAAATTACCGTTGGGTCTAATGGTATTTTATCTTCATATAAATTAATACCTACTTTGCTATTTTGACATAAATGTAAAATTTCAGACGAAAGACCATCGCTAATGTCTATCATAGAAGTTGGGTGTACATCTAATTTTTTTAATAATTCAGGAATATCTTTGCGTGCTTCTGGTTTTAGTTGTCTTTCAACTATATAAGAATAAGGTTCTAAATCTGGTTGATTATTTGGATTTACTTTAAAAACTTCTTTTTCTCTTTCTAAAACTTGTAAGCCCATATAAGCACCACCTAAATCTCCGGTTACAACCAACAAATCTTTTGGTTTAGCACCACTTCTATATACAATATCTTCCTCATTTGCTTGGCCAATAGCAGTTATACTAATAAGCATTCCTTTAGTAGATGAGGTAGTGTCTCCACCAACTAAATCTACTTTGTACTTTTCGGCTGCAGTTGCAATACCAGCATATAATTCTTCTAAAGCTTCTAATGGAAACCTGTTAGAAACAGCAATAGAAACGGTAATCTGAGTAGCTTTAGCATTCATGGCATATATATCCGATAAATTTACCATTACAGATTTATAGCCTAAGTGTTTTAAAGGCATATAGCTAAGGTCAAAATGTACATTTTCTATTAATAAATCTGTAGAAACAACCACTTTCTTGTTTTTAAAATCTAAAACAGCAGCATCATCACCAATACCTTTAATAGTAGAGCTATGTGTTATCTTAAAGTTTTTTGTTAAATGGTCTATAAGTCCAAATTCTCCTAAACTTTCTAAAGATGTTTTTTCTTGATTCTTGTTTTCTAACATACTGCAAAAATACTAATCCTATCAATTATAAGCATATCTTTACTAGTAAAAGCGAAAAGATTATATTTTTACATATGAAAAAATTATTTATTGCTCTAGTAGTATCTTTAATTACTTTGTCTTGTTCTAGCGACAATAGTATTGATAGCCAAGAAGTTGCAGATAATCAATTAAATTTTTCTCCTTGCGAAAATGGTTTTGCAGATATTTACCCATGCAATGGCTACGATTTATTAGCAAAATTACCATTGTCCGTTTTTAATGCAGCTGCAGGAAATGATATTTGGGGCTGGACAGATACCACAACAAATAAAGAGTATGCTATTTTGGGTTTAGACAATGGTACAGCCTTTGTAGACATTACAGATACGGAAAACATTTTATATTTAGGAAAATTACCAACAGCAACAAGTGCAAGCTCTTGGAGAGATATTAAAGTATATCAGAATTTTGCTTTTATAGTTTCAGAAGCTAGTAATCATGGTATGCAAGTTTTTGATTTAACAAAATTAAGAGAGGTTACAAATGCACCAGAAACTTTTAGTGCAGATGCCCATTATACAGGTTTTGGTAATGCTCATAATATTGTAATTAACCAAGAAACTGGTTTCGCATATGTAGTTGGTACAGCCCGTGGAGATGCTTTTTTAGGAGGCGCACATTTTATAAACATTCAGGATCCAACAAATCCAACTGCAGTTGGAGGGTATGCTGATAATGGGTATACTCATGATGCTCAGGTGGTTACATATATAGGGCCAGATGCAGATTATTTTGGCAGAGAAATTTTTATAGGAGCTAACGAAGATCAAGTGGTAATTGCAGATGTAACGGATAAATTAAATCCGGTAGAAATTGCAACGGTCTTTTATCCAAATATTCAATATACACATCAAGGTTGGTTTACCGAAGAACAGCAATATTTTTTATTAGGAGATGAGTTAGATGAAGCCAACCTAGGATTTAGCTCTAGAACTTTAATTTTTGATTTTACAGATTTAGATAATCCTGAACTTTTTCATACTTATTTAGGAGAAACAAGTGCTATAGATCATAACGGATATGTAAAGGGCAATTCTTTTTTCTTGGCTAATTATACAGCAGGAATACGAGTTATAGATATATCTGGCATAGAAACTAAAAACATTACCGAAGAAGGTTTTTTTGATACTTTTCCTTCGCACGACAATGCCGATTTTAATGGCGTATGGAGTGTATATCCTTATTTTGAAAGTGGAAAAATAATAATCGGAGATATTAATAGTGGCTTATTTGTTATAGAAAAATCTAGCTAATGAAAAATCTAATATATTTTTTAGTAAGTATTCTTTTATTTTCCTGTTCTAAAAATGAGGATACTACACCATCAATAGAAAGTACTACTTTTTTAGGCGAAATAGATTGGGTTAAAAATTACGGAGGATCCGGAGAAGAAACCGCGCAATCAATTATAAAAACAACAGATGGAGGGTATGCAGTTCTTGGATATTCTAATAGCATAGATGGCGACTTAATACATAAAACTCTTCAAGTAAATGATTATTGGCTTATAAAACTAAATTCAGAAGGAGCGTTACAGTGGAGTAAAACTTTTGGTGGTAGTAAAGATGATAGAGGGCAAAGTGTAAAACAAACTTTAGATCAAGGTTTTATTATAACTGGTTACGCAATGAGCGATGATGGAGATGGCTCTAATAACGAAGGTTTTCATGATAATTGGATTATAAAATTAGATGAAAACGGAAACTTACAGTGGGAAAAAAGTTATGGTTTTTCGGGTCATGACCATTCGTATGATATTCTTCAAACTGAAGATGGCGGTTATTTTTTTGTAGGTTTTTTAGATATAACATTAGCTAAATTAGATGGATATACAGATAAAAGTTCCTCTTTAACCAGGCATGGTGTAGGAGAATTTTGGGGTACAAAAATAGATGCCCAAGGTAATATAGAATGGCGTAGATATTTTGGAGGTTCTAATAATGATAGAGCACATGCAGTAGTACAAGCAAATGATGGAGGCTTTGTAATGGCAGGATTTTCAGAAAGTAACGATTTTGATATTACAGCCTCTAATGGTAGTTATGATTTTTGGGTTCTAAAAATAGATAAAGCAGGGGAGCTTGTTTGGCAAAACTCTTTTGGAGGCTCTGGAATAGAAATAGCATATGATATATCTAAAACTAACGACAATGCTTATGTTATTACAGGAAATACTTTTAGTACTGATGGAGACGTATCTTTAAATAAAGGAGAATCAGACGTTTGGTTGGTAAAAGTTAATGATGCTGGAGAATTAGTTTGGCAAAAAACATATGGCGGAGCTGGCTTTGATGCAGCACAAGCAGTAATTACAGATAGTAATGGTGGTTTTATAATTGCAGGAAACACAAAAAGTATTAACTACGATGTAAGTTTAAATGCAGGAGAAAATGATATTTGGCTTATAAAAACAGACAATCAAGGTAACATTACATGGCAAAAAACATTTGGAGGGTTACATATAGATTTTGGTTTTGATGTTGTTGAAAATGAGGATAAAAGCATTATTCTAGTAGGAGAAACACTAAGTGCAGATTTTCTTAATTTAGAAAATAAAGGAAAAACAGATGTAACCATTATTAAAATAAAATAAGAATAACGCTATTAAAAAGTGTAAAATAAAGATAACTTATACATGTATATGTTTTATTAATGTAAGTTTTTAGGATAAAAACCTACTTAAACATATATTTGTAAACTATTTAGATTTAATCCAGTTAACTATGATTAAAGTATCTGAGACAGCAAAAAAAAGAGTTGTTGGTTTAATGGCTGAAGGAGGTTTTGATGCTACTAAAGACTATGTGCGTGTAGGCGTAAAGAGTGGCGGTTGTAGCGGATTATCTTATGAGCTAGATTTTGATAATAAAGTTGGTGAAACCGATAAGGTTTTTGAAGATAATGATGTTCGCATTGTTGTAGATAAAAAAAGCTTTTTATACCTAGTAGGTACTACTCTAGAATATTCAGGAGGCCTAAATGGTAAAGGATTTGTATTTAATAACCCCAATGCGCAAAGAACTTGTGGTTGTGGAGAAAGTTTTTCATTATAACTTGAAAATAATTAATACATTTTCAAATTAATTAATTGAGTAAGATGGCATATACAGAAGAGGAATTAAAAAAAGAATTAGAAACCAAAGAATATGAGTATGGTTTCTATACAGATATAGAGTCGGATACTTTTCCAAAAGGTCTTAATGAAGATATAGTTCGTGCTATTTCTAAAAAGAAAAACGAACCACAATGGATGACCGATTGGCGATTAGAAGCTTTTCGTATTTGGGAAAGTATGGAAGAGCCAGAATGGGCAAATGTAAATTACGAAAAACCAGATTTTCAGGCAATAAGTTATTATTCTGCCCCTAAAAAAGCAGACCCTAACAAAACTTTAGACGATGTAGACCCAGAGCTTTTAGAAATGTATAGAAAATTAGGCATTTCTGTAGATGAGCAAAAAAAATTACAAAATGTAGCGGTAGATATCGTAGTAGATTCTGTTTCTGTAGCAACTACATTTAAAAAGACACTTGCAGAAAAGGGTATTATTTTTATGCCAATTTCTGAAGCTATACAAGAACACCCAGAATTAGTTAAAAAATATATGGGAACCGTAGTTCCTAAAACAGATAATTTTTATGCAGCCTTAAACTCTGCAGTATTTACAGACGGTTCTTTCTGTTATATTCCTAAAGGCGTAAAATGTCCAATGGAGTTATCTACGTATTTTAGAATAAATGAAGGAGGAACAGGACAATTCGAAAGAACATTAGTAATTGCCGATGAAAGTAGTTACGTAAGTTATTTAGAAGGTTGTACAGCACCATCTAGAGACGAAAACCAACTACACGCAGCAGTTGTAGAGCTTATAGCTTTAGACGATGCCGAAATAAAATACTCAACGGTACAAAACTGGTTTCCTGGTAATGCCGAAGGTAAAGGTGGGGTTTATAACTTTGTAACCAAAAGAGCTATTTGCGAAAAAAATGCAAAAGTATCTTGGACACAAGTAGAAACAGGTTCTGCAGTAACTTGGAAATATCCTTCTTGTATCTTAAAAGGAGATAACTCTATTGGAGAGTTTTATTCTATTGCTGTTACTAATAATTACCAACAAGCAGATACAGGTACAAAAATGATTCACCTTGGAAAAAATACAAAAAGCACCATTATTTCTAAAGGTATTTCTGCAGGAAAATCTCAAAACAGCTATCGTGGTTTAGTACAAGTTGGTTCAAGAGCTTTAAATGCAAGAAATTTTTCGCAGTGTGATTCTTTATTAATGGGTAATGAATGTGGAGCTCATACTTTTCCTTACATAGAAGCAAAAAATAAAACGGCACAAATAGAACACGAAGCTACAACAAGTAAAATTGGAGAAGACCAAATTTTCTATTGTAACCAAAGAGGAATAGATACCGAAAAAGCAATTGCACTTATTGTAAATGGTTTTAGCAAAGAGGTTCTTAATAAGTTACCAATGGAATTTGCTGTAGAAGCACAAAAATTATTAGAAATTAGTTTAGAAGGATCTGTAGGATAATCAAAATAAGATTATATACAAAAAAATAAAAAAGGCCTAAGGCACCAGAATATTTAAAGTAGAAGACAATGTTAAAAATTAATAATCTACATGCACAAGTAGAGGACAAGGAAATTTTAAAAGGAATTAATTTGGAGATGAAAGCAGGTGAGGTTCATGCTATAATGGGCCCTAATGGTTCCGGAAAAAGTACCTTGGCATCTGTAATCGCTGGAAAAGAGAATTTTGAAGTTACCGATGGTTCTGTAGAATTAGATGGAGAAGATTTAGAAGATATTTCACCAGAAGAAAGAGCACACAAAGGAGTGTTTTTATCTTTTCAATATCCAGTAGAAATTCCAGGAGTTTCTGTAACTAACTTCATGAAAACTGCAATTAACGAGTCTAGAAAAGCAAAAGGACTTGAAGAAATGCCAGCAAAAGACATGTTGAAGTTAATTAGAGAAAAGTCAGAACTTTTAGAAATAGACCGTAAATTTTTATCTCGTTCTTTAAACGAAGGTTTTTCTGGTGGGGAGAAAAAAAGAAACGAAATTTTTCAAATGGCAATGTTAGAACCTAAACTTGCTATACTTGATGAAACCGATTCTGGTTTAGATATTGATGCTTTGCGTATTGTTGCTAACGGTGTTAATAAACTTAAGAGTAAAGACAATGCGGTTTTAGTAATTACACACTACCAACGTTTATTAGATTATATAGTACCAGATTTTGTACATGTTTTACATAATGGTAAAATTGTAAAATCTGGAGGTAAAGAACTAGCGTTAGAGTTAGAAGAAAAAGGATACGATTGGCTTAAACAAGAGGCTGCAGTTTAATAATTAGTATAAAGTACTAATTACTTAATACCAATTACTTAAAACTTAAAAAATGGAATTAAAAGACAAACTAGTTTCTTCCTTTATAGCATTTGAAGACAATGTAGATGTAGAACATTCTGTTCATGATATTCGTACCGAAGCTATTAAGAATTTTGAAGCTAAAGGTTTTCCAACAAAAAAGGAAGAAGCCTGGAAATATACTTCTTTAAATAATTTACGTAAAATAGATTTTAGTCTTTTTCCAAAGACTGAAAATACGATAGAATACAAAGATGTAAAACAGTACTTTTTACATGAGATAGACACCTATAAAATTGTTTTTGTAGATGGTGTTTATAGCTCTTATTTATCCGAAACAACACACGATGGTGTAGATATTTGTTTAATGAGTGCAGCGCTAACAAAAGACATGTATAAGCCGGTAATAGATGTTTATTTTAATAAAGTAGCATCTAAAGACGAGTCTTTAACAACCTTAAACACTGCATTTAGTAAAGAAGGAGCATATATTTACATTCCTAAAAATAAGATGCCAAAAAAACCTATAGAGATATTACATTTTTCTACAGGTAATGAAGCTTCTTTACTACTACAACCAAGAAATTTAGTAGTTGTAGAAGAAAATGCTGAGGTGCAAATTATAGAAAGACACCAAAGTTTAACAGACAATAATGTACTAACCAATGCTGTTACTGAGGTTTTTGCAGCAGACAATGCAATTGTAGATATATATAAGTTACAAAACGATAATGCAAATGCATCATTAATTGATAATACATATATAGACCAAAAAAATAAGAGTGTAGTTAAGGTACATACGTTCTCTTTTGGAGGTAAATTAACACGAAATAATCTTAACTTTTATCAGAATGGAGAATATATAGACTCTATTATGAAAGGAGTTACTATTTTAGGAGAAAAGCAGCACGTAGATCACCATACATTAGTACACCATATAGAGCCTAATTGTGAAAGTCATCAAGATTATAAAGGTATATATGGCGAGAGCTCTACAGGAGTATTTAATGGTAAAATTATTGTAGATAAAATTGCTCAAAAGACAAATGCTTTTCAGCAAAACAACAATATTCTTATAAGTGATAAGGCAACCATAAATACAAAACCACAATTAGAAATTTTTGCTGATGATGTAAAATGTTCACATGGTTGTACCATTGGTCAGTTAGATGAAGATGCATTATTCTATTTACAATCTAGAGGTATTCCAATAAAAGAAGCAAGAGCTTTGTTAATGTATGCTTTTGCTAATAATGTATTAGAAAGTGTACGTATTCCAGAACTTAAATCTAGAATTAATGCATTGATAGCAAATAAATTAGGAGTTAGTTTAGGGTTTGATTTATAAAGACTTATTCTAAAAAATAAAATTACTAACGGTATCTATATGATGCCGTTTTCTTTTTTGCATAAATTTGAGGTACAATACCAAACCAAGAGTAACCAATTTTATGAAAAAACTTTACTTTTTAACCGTTTCTATTTTTTTAATAGGCTTTTCACTTTCTGCTCAAGATGTAAAATTTGGAGTTATAGGAGGGATTAATCTTTCTAATGTAGATTATACGAGTACTTATTTTGATTATAGTTCAAGAATATCGTTTCATGCTGGTGTTTATGCTGAAATAGATATTAATTCTAAATTTTCCTTTAAACCAGAAATATTATATGCATCTATTGGACAAGTATATAAAGGAGATTTAAGAGATTACGAATACTATGGATTTGACTCTGTTATATATGAAGATGCCTCGTTTAAATCTGTTTATAAAAACAATTATTTACAGATTCCGTTAAGTGTAAAATGGAATTTACTAGATAATTTTAGTTTAAATTTTGGGCCACAACTAGGCTTTTTATTGAATAGTGTTATAAAAAGTACAGGACTCAACGAAAATGAGAAACATGAAGTTTCTGGAGATATAGAGTTAGATTATGGCGCTACCTTGGGTGTAAGCTATAATCTTACAGAAGAAATAGTTGTTGGAGTGCGATATTATAGAGGTTTTAAAAATTTATACCAAAATTCATTTATTGAAGACCATACTAAAGCATACAATTCCGTTTTCCAATTTTCAGCATCCTATGCCATTTTCTAATGTTTATAATAGATTATATTAATCTTTATGTACTAGTAGTTATCTTTGCAACTTAGCAGAAGTATTATGATAGATGTTACTACAATTCGCAAAGACTTTCCCATTCTTAATCGAGAGGTTAACGGAAAACCATTAGTGTATTTTGATAATGCAGCTACATCCCAAACACCACAACAGGTAATAGATGTTATTGTGGAGTATTATAGTTCGTATAATGCTAATATTCATCGTGGTGTACATGCATTATCACAAGAAGCAACAGATAAGTATGAGCAAGCGCGTATTACCATTCAAAAACATTTTAATATAGCAAAGTCGCACGAGGTAGTTTTTACTTCAGGAACCACGCATAGTATTAATATGGTAGCCAATGGTTTTGGTGCATTACTGTCTGCTGGAGATGAGATTATAGTATCTGCTTTAGAACACCATTCTAATATTGTGCCTTGGCAAATGCTCTGTGAGCGTACAGGTGCTATTCTTAAGGTTATTCCAATGAATTTGGAAGGAGAGTTGGTTATGGAAAAATACCAAGAATTACTTTCTGATAAAACTAAATTGGTTTTCTGCAACCATGTGTCTAACGCGTTAGGTACAGTAAACCCTATTGAAACTATAATAAAAGAAGCACATAAAGTAGGAGCAGCTGTTTTAATAGATGGAGCACAAGCGGCACCACATATAAAAGCAGATATGCAGGCTTTAGATGTAGATTTTTACACCGTTTCTGCTCATAAGGTTTGTGGGCCAACAGGAGTAGGAATGCTATATGGTAAAGAAGAATGGCTAAAAAAATTACCACCATACCAAGGTGGTGGAGAAATGATTGCAGAAGTTACTTTTGAGAAAACTACCTATGCAGATTTACCACATAAGTTTGAAGCTGGTACACCTAATATTTGTGGAGGTATTGCATTCGGAGCAGCTTTGGATTATATGAATACCATTGGTTTTAAAGCTATTGCTACATATGAAGAAGAACTTTTGGAATATGCAACGGAGCAACTTTTAAGTATAAATGGACTTAAAATTTACGGAACATCAAAAAAGAAAACATCAGTAATTTCTTTTAATATTGATAATTTACACCCTTATGATATTGGTTCTATACTAGATAAACTCGGAATTGCAGTTCGTACAGGGCACCATTGTGCACAACCTATTATGGAGTTTTTTAAAATTCCAGGTACGGTAAGAGCAAGTTTTAGCTTTTATAATACTAAAGAAGAGATAGATACTTTAGTTGCAGGTGTAGAAAGAGCACGTAATATGCTGTTATAAAAAAAGTATTCGTTATCATTTTCCTAAACTTTTGAATCTCAAGGATTCGTATTGTACTTTTGTAAAAAATACTAGGTATGACCATAGATAAAATCCAAGAAGAAATTATAGACGAGTTTTCCATGTTTGACGATTGGATGCAGCGTTATGAATATATGATAGATCTGGGAAAATCTTTACCTTTAATAGAACAAGAGTTTAAAACAGACGATCATATAATAAAAGGTTGTCAAAGTAAAGTTTGGGTACACGCCAAGTTACAAGAAGATAAGTTAGTTTTTACCGCAGATAGCGATGCTATTATTACTAAAGGAATTATTGCTATATTAATACGTGTTTTTAGTAATCAGAAACCACAAGACATTATAGATGCAAATACTAATTTTATTGATGAAATTGGTTTAAAAGAACATTTGTCTCCAACAAGAGCAAATGGATTAGTAAGTATGATAAAACAGTTGAAATTATATGCAGTAGCATACCAAACACAACTAAATTAGAAGATTATGAGCGAAGAAGCAGGAGATTATATAGAAACAAAAGAATTAGGAGAACAAATAGTTAATGTTTTAAAAACTATTTATGATCCAGAAATTCCGGTAGATATTTATGAGCTAGGTTTAATTTATGATGTTTTTGTAAATGAAGATAAAGAGGTTAAAATATTAATGACACTAACCTCTCCTAATTGCCCAGTTGCAGAATCTTTGCCAGTAGAAATAGAAGAAAAAGTAAAATCTATAGATGACATTAAAGGTGCTATTGTAGAAATTACTTTTGATCCACCTTGGACGCAAGACTTAATGAGCGAAGAGGCTAAATTAGAAATAGGACTTCTTTAAGAACTCAGCTATAAGAGCAAGGTTACAGAAGAAGTAAAGATTTTGGTTTACCAAATTCAATAAAACGATCTTCAATATCAATATCTTCAAATATACCAGAAGGTTATGGACGAAATAGTGAATAAAGTTGCGCAAAGTAAATTAATAACCTTAAACCTTGAGGATTATTATCCAGAAGGAAAAAGAGAAATGTTAGATATTAGTACATGGCTCTATGAAGGTTTACTATTAAAAGAAAAAGAATTTAGAGCAACTATAAAATCTCATAACTGGGAACAATATAAAGACTGTTATGTTGCCGTTAACTGTAGCACAGATGCAATTATTCCGGCTTGGGCATATATGTTAATTGCAACAAAGTTAGAGCCATTTGTTAAACAAGTTTTTATAGGCACTTTAAAAGAATTAGATACTCTATTATATAAAAATATTATTGTTAATTTAGAAGTGTCTGCTTTTGAGGGTAAGCCTGTTATAATTAAGGGGTGTAGCAATAAACCAGTTCCAGAAAATGCCTATTTATGGGCAACAATAAAACTACAGAAAGTAGCCAAAAGTATTATGTATGGCGAAGCTTGTTCTTCAGTGCCATTATATAAAAAGAAATAATTTGTTTTAACAATAAGTGACATTTACTACTTTTGCGTTTCTAAATTAAAAAAACACTTAAACATTAAAATTATGAAAAAACTAGTATTTACTTTGGTAGCAGTATTTGCTTTATCTGCAAGTTACGCCCAAACGATTGATGAGTTAAAGGCAGAACAAGCCTTAAAAAAAGATTCAGTTGCAGCTATCCAAGGTAGAGTAGATGCATTACAAGGTAAAATTGATGCTTTTCCAGGTTGGAAAAAAGGAGCTTTTGGTACAATAGGAGCTAATTTATCTGGGTTTAATAACTGGTATTTACAAGGAACACCAAACAACAGTTCTGGTAATATAGGAGTTGCAGTAAATGCTTTTGCAAACTTAGATCGTGAAAAGTTCTTCTGGAGAAACTCAGGAAATGTTAACCTTGCATGGGTAAAATTAGACGATAAAGATGATGCAACGGATAGTGAAGATTTTGAAGGTACTACAGATGTATTTACAATTACTTCTTTATACGGTTATAAGCTAAGTGACAAATTTGCTGTTTCTGCATTAGGAGAATATAGAACTTCTATTATTAACAATTTTAATGACCCTGGATATTTAGATATAGGTGTTGGTGCTACTTGGACTCCAATAACTGATATGGTAGTTGTTATACACCCATTAAACTACAACTTTGTTTTTGCAGATAATGATGCTGCATACGAATCTTCTTTAGGTGCAAAAATTGTTGTTGATTATACAAGAAAATTAGGACCAGTAAACTTTAAAACTAACTTATCTACTTTCCAAAGCTATAAGAGCAGCGACCTGTCTAACTGGACATGGATAAACTCTTTTGGTTATTCTATATGGAAAGGAATTGGTTTAGGATTTGAATTTGGTTTAAGAGGTAATAAGCAAGAATCTTTTGCAAATAGTACAGTTGCAGGTGCTACACTTGAAAACACAGATGTAGATACACAAAGTTACTGGATGTTTGGTCTTAACTATGCTTTCTAAGACAAGCGGATAATAAATTAGTATTAATATATAGAAAAGCTCTCTTTTTAAGAGGGCTTTTTTTATACATATTGTTTTATTCAATTAGTTAAAAGTATAAAATAAAAAAGCCCTTTTTGGGGAAAGGGCCAATTTTTTAGTAAGTAGGTATTCTGTAAAATTTGGGTCCGAAATTAACTCGATAATCGAGTTTATATACTTCGGTAATTTTTTTAGGTTAAGTTCTTTTTTGGGGAAAAGAAACTTTAACATTTTGGGTTAAGCTCTGGTGTTTATTTGGGGTAAACACTATTTCTTAATTACACTTCAAAGATACTACAGCTCTTAAGATTTTGAACAATTTATGTTGTGAAGTAGGAGTATACTGTTGTGTAAAATAGGAGTGGTATGCTTTCATCGATGAACTACATACTTGTGTTTATTTTTTGATTTATTCTTTTTACAGTATTGTAATTATAAGGCATTAAAAAAGCCCTTTTTGGGGAAAGGGCCAATTTTTTAATTAAGTAGGTATTCTGTAAAATTTGGGTCCGAAATTTACTCGATAATCGAGTTTATATACTTCGGTAATTTTTTTAGGTTAAGTTCTTTTTTGGGGAAAAGAAACTTTAACATTTTGGGTTAAGCTCTGGTGTTTATTTGGGGTAAACACTATTTCTTAATTACACTTCAAAGATACTACAGCTCTTAAGATTTTGAACAATTTATGTTGTGAAGTAGGAGTATAATGTTGTGTAAAATATGAGTGGTATGCTTTCTTCGATGAACTACATAAATTTATTAAATACGTTATTTAGTATTCATCTAAATGCTCTGGGTATAAAAAATTATTATATGGGAAACGAGTTACATGAATGTCTCTAACTTCATCATAAACACGTTTTCTAAACTCCTCTAAATTTTCTTTATTTAGTGCTGAAATAAAAAGAGCCCTGTCTCCAACTTTTTGCATCCAGGTCTGTTTCCATTCTTCTATAGTAAAATGCTTAGAAGTTTTTTCTGTAATTAAATCATCTGCCTCAATAGTTTCATGCGCATATTGGTCTATTTTATTAAAGACCATTATAGTTTTTTTATCGGCACTTTTAATTTCGGATAAAATTTGTTGTACAGAATCTATGTGTTCTTCAAAATTAGGATGACTTATATCTACAACATGCAATAATAAATCGGCCTCGCGAACTTCGTCTAAAGTACTTTTAAAGCTCTCCACAAGCTGTGTAGGTAATTTGCGAATAAAACCTACGGTATCACTTAAAAGAAAAGGTAAGTTACCTAATACCACTTTACGTACGGTTGTATCTAGAGTTGCAAAAAGTTTATTTTCTGCAAATACATCGCTTTTACTAATAACATTCATTAAGGTAGACTTACCAACATTGGTATACCCAACCAAGGCAACACGTACTAGAGCACCACGGTTACCACGTTGGGTTTCCATTTGCTTATCAATCTTTAGTAATTTCTTTTTAAGAAGGGTAATACGATCACGAACAATACGCCTATCGGTTTCAATTTCTGTTTCTCCAGGTCCACGCATACCAATACCACCTTTTTGTCTTTCTAAGTGGGTCCAAAGTCCTGTTAAACGTGGTAGTAAATATTGGTATTGTGCTAGTTCTACTTGTGTTCTTGCATAACTAGTTTGTGCACGTTGTGCAAAAATATCTAGAATTAAACTGGTACGATCAATAATTTTACAGCGTAATTGCTTTTCTATATTACGTTGTTGTCCTGGCGTAAGTTCGTCATCAAAAATTACAGAACCAATTTTGTTTTCTTCAACATAAGCCTCTACCTCTTCCATTTTACCACTACCAATAAGTGTTTTTGGGTTTGGTATATCTACTTTTTGTACAAAACGTTTATACACTTCGCCACCAGCAGTATAGGTAAGAAACTCTAGTTCATCTAGATATTCTTTTACTTTTTCCTCATTCTGCTCTTTGTTAATTACGCCTATTAGAACAGCCTTTTCATAGGCAGTAGTCTTCTTTTCTATCATAAATTCTATAAAGTGTAAAATTACATAAATCTAATGTAGCTATTTTGTAAATTTATGGTCCTTATATAAATTCCTTAGATTTTCTTTTACATTTATGAATACTAAAGATCAAGAACTGTATACAATTGCATTTTATAATTTAGAAAATTTATTTGATACTGCAGATGAAGAACACACTTTAGATGATGATTTTACTCCGAAAGGGTTTAAGAAATGGACAAAAAAAAGATATTCTAAAAAACTATCTAGATTAGCAACTGTAATTTCTAAAATAGGGTTTAGTACTATTAATAAACCTCCAGTTATAATCGGTGTTGCTGAGGTAGAAAATGAAAAGGTTGTTCAAGAATTATTGCAAACAGAACCTTTAAAAGAAATTGGGTATGATTATGTACACTATGATTCTCCTGATGAACGTGGTATAGATACCGCTTTATTATATTTAAAAGATAATTTTGAAGTAGTACATTCAGAAGCTATTCCTCTACTTATAAATAGTTTAAATGGAGATAGAGATACTACTAGAGATATACTTTATGTAAAAGGTAAATTAAATGGAGAATTGGTTCATATTTTTGTAAACCATTGGCCCTCTAGAAGAGACGGAAGCAAAGAAACAGATTATAAGCGTATAGAAGCAGCTAAAACTGTACGGAGTGTAATGGCTAAAATAGAAGAAGAAGAAATGGACCCAAATTATATTATAATGGGCGATTTTAATGATAATCCTACCTCTGAAAGCATACAAACATTAGTAAAAGATTCTACACTTTATAACCCTATGGAAAAACTACACTCTCCAAACCATAGAGGAAGTACTAGTTACCGAAAAAATTGGAGTTTGTTTGACCAAATAATAATTTCTCATAATTTTTTTAATTACAAGAAAAATACCCACAGTTTTTCAGATGCAGATATTTTTGATGATACTTTTTTAACCGAGTATAAAGGTAAATTTAAGGGAAGCCCATACAGAACTTTTGCAGGGAAAAAATATATTGGCGGGTATAGCGATCACTTTCCGGTTTATATGGTATTAAAAAGGAATATTTAATTATAAGAATATTCCTACGCATCGTTTTTTTATAGTTTCACAACAATAGTAGTTATTTATGTAGGTAGTTCATCGAAAACTAGAAAGTAGTTTATTATTCTTTTTGTTAAAAAAATATATTTGTAGTCCAAATCTTACAATATATTTATGAGCAATAAGCAACCTACTTGTCTATGGCTTTTTAAATTAACGACATGCTTTTTTTTAACATTTTGTTCGTTAATAGCATCGGCACAAAACCAAGCCCAAAAAAATAAGCTGGCTAAAGCTTATGATGTTTCTAAATTAAAAAAAGTTGTTTCTAAATTAGAAAGTGCATATGCTACAAAACAGGAAAGAATAAAAACTTTAGCTTCTAAAAATGGTTGGCAACTAAAAGAAAAACTTTCTGATGGTACATATATAGAATTGTTAGATTTAGGAGAAGACAACACGCCTATTTATTACACTACATTTTCGGATCATGTAAGCAGTACATCTAGAGCAAATTCTTTATATGAAGATGGTTTATTACATTTAGGAATAACAGGTAAAGGTATGCAAGTAGGTGTTTGGGATGCCGGAATTGCAAGAGAAACCCATACCGAATTTGATTCTAGAGTAACCATTGCAGATAATACTACCGATATTGGTGCACACCCAACTATGGTAATGGGAACCTTATTGGCATCCGGTCAAAAATCTACAGCAAAAGGTGTTGCTTATGAGGCTACGGGCATTACTAGCGATTGGACTAAAGACAAGATAGAGGTTGCCGAAGCTGCGGCAAACGGTCTATTATTATCTAACCATTCTTATGGTATACAAACCGACCGTGTTCCAGATTGGTATTTTGGTTCTTATATTGGAGTAACACAAGATTGGGACAATCTAATGTATAATGCCCCTTATTATTTAATGGTAACAGCCGCTGGTAATGCACAAAAATCTGGCGATAATGAGCAGCCAATATCAGGAGAAGTAGGTAAAGGCTACGATATGCTTTTAGGGTTTGCAACCTCTAAAAACGGAATTACCGTAGCAGCTGCAGATGCAACAATTAATAGTAGTGGCAACTTAACTAAAGCTACTGTAGCGTCGTATAGCAGTTTTGGCCCTGTGGATGATGGTAGAATAAAACCAGATATTGCAGGTAGTGGAACAGATGTTTTTACCACCTACTCTAATAGCGATAATAGTTACTATTCCTCTACAGGAACCTCTATGGCTACACCTGGCATAACAGGCTCTATGCTTTTATTACAACAATATCATGAAAATTTATATGGCTCTTATATGAAAGCAGCAACCTTAAAAGGTTTAGTTCTGCATACTGCGGATGATGTAAATGAACCAGGACCCGATTACCAAATGGGTTGGGGAGTTATGAATAGTAAAACAGCAGCGGAACTAATGGCAAACAAAGAGTATAAAAGTTATATAAAAGAAGAAAGCCTTACAGATGGTGAAGTTTATACGTTAAAAGTTACTATACCAGAAGGGGAAGAATTAACGGCTTCTATTTCTTGGACAGACCCTGCTGCTACGTTTATTAATAGAACAGTTGTTAATAATACCCAAGCCGCGTTAGTTAACGATTTGGATATAAGAATTACGCAAAATAATACAACCTATTACCCTTGGAAACTTAGTGCAGCAAATGCAACACAAGCGGCAACAAAAGGGGATAATAAAGTAGATACTTTTGAAAAAATTACGATTGCTAATGCTAGTGGAGAATATACAATAACAGTTTCTCATAAAGGAGAAATTACAAATGACCTTCAGAATTTTTCACTTATAATTTCAGGTGTTGCGGTTACAGATTGTATGGTTACGGCGCCAACGAATTTAAGTTTAGACAGTAATAACGATACTGTTTCTTTAGAATGGGATGTTGTACCGGACGCTCTTTACGAAGTACAATATAAAAAGGCTGGCACTGCGGAATGGAATACAAAATATACCAATGAGAATATTTTTAATATTTCAGATTTAGATTTAAGTTCTTCTTATGAAGTTTGTTTACGTACTTTTTGTAATGAAAATGTAGCATCGGAATATAGTGTAATTTCTACATTTACTTTTAATGGAGAAACTACGGTTTTAGATGAAATTTTAGAAACAAATACTATTAATAAAAAACACTCTATATCTGTATATCCTAACCCTTCTAGTGATATTATAAAAATAAGTGGCGATAATGAAGAAAATAGTAATTTTCAAATAATTTCTACAGCAGGCCTAGAAGTAGAGCACGGTAATGTACCAGAAGAGGGTATACCGGTTTCTAAACTATCTTCCGGAATGTATATATTGGTAATAGATTCGTCAGAAGGAATATCTACAACCAAATTTTATAAAGATTAAATACGCTTAATTTCAGAATCAACTAATAGGTCATCGTTTCGTAAACGTAGAAAAACCTGGGCTGTAGTAATAACATCTAACTCGCAATAGGTACAAATACGATCAATATCCTTGTCTTTGTAAAAAACTTCGCGTACCATACTACCATCAATATCTTCTTTTGGTGATGCAATTCCTAAAACATTTGCCATAAGTTTAAGCGATGTAAAATGTTTGTAGTCGCCAAATTTCCATAACTCCATAGTATCTAAATGCGGAATTTCCCATGGCTTTTTACCAAATAAATTTAATTTATACGGTAAATCTATACCATGAATTAGCATTCTACGTGCTATGTAAGGAAAATCGAACTCCTTACCATTATGTCCACAAAGTAAATGTTTTGGACTGCTAAAATGGGTATCTAATAAATTTTTAAACTCCTTTAAAAGCGTTTTTTCATGGCCATGAAAAGTAGTAACTCTAAAAGTTCTTATATCTCCTTTAAAATTAAAGTACCCAACAGAAATACAAACAATTTTACCAAACTCTGCCCAAATACCTGCACGGTCGTAAAATTCCTCTGCAGTAAAGTCGTCTTTACGTTGGTATCTAGATTTTTGTTCCCAAAGTTCCTTTTTATCGGCATCTAAATTGCCAAAATGCTCTTGTTCAGGAACAGTTTCTATATCTAAGAAAAGTATATAGTCTAAGTTTAATTTTTGTAGCATAAATTAATTTTCTTTTAGAAACATAAACGAGCTAAAATGATATAATTCTAAATGGTTATCACTTTTAAGTCTAAAGCTTAGTTCATTAAAATACATTTTTACATGTAACGTATTGGTTTTTACTTCTATTATAAAGTTTTCTTTATCTAAATTGTTTAGCCTTGGGTTTTTATAAGAAAGCGTAGTTAATTTTTCGTGTAAAGGAATTTCTATTTTATTAGTGGTATCATTTTTTGAATGAACACTCATTTTTATAGATTCCATATCTAATTCAACTTCATATTCTCCAGCATCAATAGTTTTCGAGGTATTATAATATTTTAGATATGTGAAATAATCAAATTCCTTAATAGATTCTGAAAACTTATAATTACTATAATTATCAAGATTATAATAAGTGTCATTTTGTTGTTCCACTGTAATTGATAGTGGGTCAACATTAATACCTAATTTTTTCCATATTTTGTTCTTTTCTAAATATCCAGGTATGTTAGGATCACTTGTTACTTGTCTAAAATCTTCTAAGTTTAACTGTGTAATTTTATTTAGATTTGTTATTTTTTCATGTTCTTCTAAGTAGTTTAGAATTGATTTTAGTTGTGATAGTTCTAAACCAGTTGCATTGTTATTATTTTCTTTTATTGAAGTAAATATGTTTTCAAAACGCTTTGTTTGGCTGGCAATAGAAACACTATGCGCTCCCCAAAAACCAAAGGAAGAAAAAATTGCAATTGCAAATAAAGAAATAGGAATTGTTCTTAACGCCTTTGTTTTAGATAATAATAAATAGGCAATCATGGCTACATTCCATATTGCAATTGCCAGTACAAAATATCTGTTTTCTGTAATTCCATAATCATTAATCCTCCTAAAAATAGCAACAAATAATAGTATGTTTAACGGAATTAATAAGAAGTAAAACCAAGGAAAAAACCTATTAATTGTCCAAGATTGTATACTTTT
Organism: uncultured Maribacter sp.; assembly: GCA_947504045.1. Lineage (GTDB taxonomy): Bacteria > Bacteroidota > Bacteroidia > Flavobacteriales > Flavobacteriaceae > Maribacter_B. Next base: position 723,924 of record CANNFY010000001.1, on the reverse strand, counting down.
TTGAATAGGGTTTATTATGATTTGAATTACATAGCCTAAAACAGATAGTGCAATTACTAAATAGGAGACCCAACCTTTAGGTAATTCCCATTCTATAACAATTTTGGCACTATATGCATATAATATTAATAGGTAAAGAATAACTAACGGTATTAATATATATTTAACCAATACTTCAATTGCTTTGTTAAATTGTATGGTAGTATTCTGAATTACATTTTTAGGAAAATCTGCTAAATAAATCCAAGTATTTACAGTACCAATACAAAATATAAAAAGCTGCCCGTATCTTTCTCCTTTAATTGTAATATCAAAAAGAGCATCAATAGCAACTAAAGCTAAAACTAACCCTAAGAAAAGAATACCTGAAAAAAACAGACTTCTAGTTATAGCTACTCCAGTTAGGTTTAAGTAATTCCAATAGGCATTTTTATCCCATTTAACTAGGAATGGAGCAAAAAGCACAAATAAATGCCCAGCAATAAGGTAAAGAAAAAATCTAGTAAGGTATATAGGGTTTTGTGTATAATGGTATACACTAGGGTAGTACCAGTAAAAAAGACCTAATAAGGCAAGGACAACTACTTTTAACCAAAGCCATTTTTTCTTGTTTTTAAATTGTTCTACAAAAAATTGAATACCTATTAGCCAGCTTATACCCAAGCTTAGCGTGAGTAATACATTAGATTTGTCCTCAAATAAATCTATCGAAGAATCTCCTACAATACTCATACAATATAAAGAGCCTAGAATAGACCATACTAATGTAATAGGAAAACGTTTAAAAGCACTTTCTGCTTTAGTAGTAATTTCTGTTAAAGATGGTATTTTCATTACATTATAAATAATAGGTTAAGCAACAAATTTATGGTTACTCTTAGGTTTAAAACACCCTGTTTATAGTTGTTTTTAAGGTACTGTTTTAAATGCGTTTATTTAAATATAAACAAACTAGGTAGTCGGTTTTTAGTTTAAAAAAACCTATTACCAATTACTAAAACTTCTTTTTTTGATGTTTTAGTATCGATGAAAAGTAAAAACTCCATTCTGTTTATAACAATACGAGTTTACAACAAACTAATTGGTTTGTAAAAACTAAAATAAAGAGGTCTGTTTTGAAGGACTTTCTAATTCTAAAAGCCATTTTTTACGGTGTAAACCACCTGCATAACCGGTTAAAGAACCATCACTACCAATTACTCTATGGCAAGGTACTACAATCCAAAGCGGATTTTTGCCATTTGCAGCTGCTACGGCACGTATAGCTTTTGGGTCTCCTAGGGTTTTAGATAAATCCATATAAGAAACTGTTTTTCCATAGGGTATATCTTCTAAAGCTTTCCAAACCTTTTTTTGAAAACTAGTTCCTTCTGGATTTAAGGTTAAATTAAAGACTTTGCGTTCTTCATTGAAATATTCGGTAAGTTGGTACACAGCATCTTCTAAAACTTCTGGTATAATTGTGGTAAGAGGAACATTAGAATTTAGAACAATAATAGAGGCAATACCATTTTCATTACCAGTTATTTTGGTAATGCCTAATGGAGTTTTAATAAATGCCTCTTCCATTTTACTCTAACTTTGTATTTTCTTCAATAATACCAATTTCTTTAGCTCTTGTTTCCCATTTTTTTCTTGCAAAAAGTTGTAAATCTTCTACACTATCGCTTTCATCCATTATTTCTAAACCTAAAAGTGTTTCTATAACATCTTCCATAGTAACTATACCACTAACAGAACCATATTCGTCAACTACCAATGCAATATGTTCTCTTTTAGCAATAATAATATCAAAAAGCTCTGGTATAGGGGTGTTTCTTTTTACAATTATTATATCTCTTTTTATTTCTGATAAAGGAATATCATCATTTTCGTTTATTATTTCTTCAAGTATCGTGTCTTTAAGAACAAAACCTGTAATATGGTCTACCTTTTCGCCGTAAACAGGAATACGAGAGAATCGTAATTTTGGATTTTCATCAAAAAAAGACCGAATGGTTTTTTGTTCTGAAGCTATTTTCATAACTGCTCTAGGCGTCATTACATCTTTTACTAAAACCTCATCAAAACGTAATAAGTTTTTTATAATAGTAGATTCTGATTTTTGAAAAACACCTTCTTCATGAGCAATATCTGTCATTGCAGTAAAATCTTCTCTACTTAACACACTACCATGATGCCCTTTGCCACCTACTAGTCTTGTAAATAACTGTAAAATCCATAATAGTCCGGTCCATTTTAAGAGCAACACCATTATTTTAAGAGATTTAGCCGAAAAATTAGAAAGCTGTCTCCAGTAGGTTGCTCCTATAGTTTTTGGAATAATTTCAGATGCAATTAAAATAAGCAAGGTCATTATGGTAGAAACTACGCCAACCATAAGTTCTTCTGAAAATTGTATACCGAAAAAAGAACGTTGCGCACTGCCATACATTTCTTGGTACGCAACTTTAGCTTGTACACCAACTAAAATTGCACCAACTGTATGGGCAATTGTATTTATAGTAAGTATAGCAATAAGCGGTTTGTCTACATCTTTTTTAAGTTCTTCTAGGGTTTCTGCAAAAGCTTTCCCTTCTTTTTTCTTTACATTAATAAATGTTGGTGTTATACTTAATAACACTGCTTCTAAAATAGAGCATAAGAAAGAAAAGAATATAGATATTAATGCATAAAAAATTAAAAGTGCCATGTATAGTGTTTAGGGTATAAAAATACGGATAAATTTACTTAGTTTTTGTTTTTATATAAGTAGTTAATTTATAGTTTGTTTTCTTTACAAACGGTGTTAAAAGGAACTTTGTTTTAATAAAACGCAATTGTAAAATCATATACGATTTTGCCTATATTGCTAATTATAGGAACATTAATTACTTTTTTTACTACGTATTGTTTTATAAAAATACCAAAAAGTATAAATTACTATTTTTAGTGTTCTTTTTTAATTTTAACCTAATAGTTTTACTGCATCTTTGGCAAAATAGCTAGCAATAATATTTGCACCAGCTCTTTTAATTGCAGTTAGTTGCTCCATCATAACAGCATCATGTTCTAACCATCCTTTTTCTGCAGCTGCTTTTAACATAGCATACTCTCCAGAAACTTGGTAAACAGCAACAGGAACATCAACTTCGTTTTTAATTTCGCGAACAATGTCTAAATAACATAAACCTGGTTTTACCATAACAATATCGGCGCCTTCATCAATATCCATTTGGGTTTCTCTAATGGCTTCAAACCTATTGGAATAATCCATTTGGTAGGTTTTTTTGTCTTTCGGAATATTTTTATTGTCTACTGGTGCAGAATCCAAAGCATCTCTAAAAGGACCATAAAAGGCACTAGCGTATTTTGCGCTATAGCTCATTATTCCAGTATTGGTATAGCCTTCATCTTCTAAAGCTTCTCTAATGGTTAATATTCTACCATCCATCATATCACTTGGTGCAACAAAATCTGCTCCAGCTTCTGCATGGGAAACACTCATTTCTGCAAGTACTTCGGAAGACTCGTCATTTACTATTTGTCCGTTTTCAACAATACCATCATGACCATAAATAGAAAATGGATCTAAAGCAACATCGGTCATAACTAACATTTGCGGGCAAGCATCTTTAACCGCCTTAACAGCACGTTGCATTAATCCATCCGGATTTAGAGCTTCTGTTCCTTTATTATCTTTTAGGTTATCTGGAACTTTTGCAAAAAGTAACACCGCACAAAGTCCCATATTCCATAGTTCTTTTACCTCTTTTTGTAAATTGTCTAAACTTAAATGATATTGCCCTGGCATAGACGGAATTTCTTTTTTTATTCCTTTACCTTCAACAACAAACAAAGGAACAAGAAAATCATCTGGAGTAATTATAGTTTCACGAACTAATCTACGAATGGCTATATTACTACGTAATCTTCGGTTTCTTATTAGTGGATACATAATTTAATATAAAAGTGTTTTATACTACAAAGAAAAGAAAAACGAGAATAGAATTGTGGCTTACGCCAATATTATTGGCTTGTAAAACGTTGTTTGTCTACATTTATACTAATATTTGTCTTTAAAATCCTTTTGTAGTTGGTGCTTAGCTTTACGTCTTTACATTTTAAATTTCCTTGGAGAACCTATCAAGCAACATTTTTAGCAAATTTTGAACAACATATTCAAGACAATCATTTACATGTTATTGCGCCACCAGGTTCTGGAAAAACTCTTTTAGGACTTGAAATTGTTAGACAATTAGAAAAAAAGACGTTGGTTTTAGCGCCAACATTAACCATTCGTAACCAATGGGAAAGTCGTTTGCAAGAGTTTTTTGTATCTAAAAAACCTTTTAAAGATTTCTCTTTTGCTATTTCAGAACCTTCTGATGTTACTTTTAGTACATACCAAGGCTTACATGCATTTTTTAAAAAGCAAGAATCTGAAGAGGCTTTTTTACGTTTTTTTAAAGCGCAAGGGATCCAAACATTGGTTTTAGATGAAGCACACCATTTAAAAAATGAATGGTGGAAATGTTTATATGCTATAAAGCAAGAGTTAAACCTAACTATAGTTGCGTTAACAGCAACACCGCCTTACGATAGTGGTAGTGCAGAGGTGGACCGTTATTTTGATTTATGTGGTCCAATTGATGATGAAATTGCGGTACCAGATTTAGTTAAAGAGGGCGATTTATGTGCACACCAAGATTTTGTACATTTTTCTTTACCAGAGGATAGTACCATAAACTACATTTATGAGTTTAGACAAAAAGTAGCACAATTATTAGAAGATTTACAGGCTGATGTTGATTTTAGAAAGTTAATACAGAACCATCGTTTTCTACACCAGACAGAAACGTATTTAGAAGATATTTATCAAAACCCTACTTATTTCTCGGCTTTACTTATCTATTTACAAAGTGTACATATACCTATTGCAACCGATAAATTAGAGGTTTTAGGTTTTGATAAAGAAGAATTGGTAGATTTTCCTGCCTTAACAACACATTGGTTGCGTATACTTCTTAATTACTTATTTTTTCAGGATAGAGAAAACTTACAAGAATATGAAGTTCTCTTAAAACAGTGGGAAAAGAAGTTGCGAAAACTAGGGGTTTTAAAAACAAAAAGGATTGATTTAATTGGTTCTGAACTTTTTTACCAGACCCTTTCTACAAGTGCTAGTAAATTAAATAGTATTGTTGCAATTGCAGAGGCTGCACAGAAAGATTTAGGAACAGAATTGCGTACGGTTGTTTTAACAGATTATATTCGAAAAGAATATTTGAATACGAAACAAAATGAGGTTTCCAAGATTAATAAATTAGGGGTTATGCCCATATTTCATAGGCTTAAAACATCTAATGTTAGCAAAAAAACAATTGGTATATTAACAGGAAGCTTAGTTATTATTAGCACAAGTGCTAAAACAGAATTATTGGTAAGGTATCCACAAATGAAACTCAATTTTTCTGTATTGGAGTCTGATGCTGATTTTGTAATTCTACAAAGTGCCACTTCTGGAAATACTACTGTTGTAGAAATAGTAACAGAATTATTCCAAGACGGAATTATTAATATACTGATTGGAACAAAATCTCTTTTAGGCGAAGGTTGGGACGCTCCAGCTATAAACACATTAATCTTAGCATCTTTTGTAGGTTCTTTTGTTTCTTCTAATCAAATGCGAGGAAGAGCCATTCGTTCCCAACAAGGAAACCCAAATAAAACTGCAGTTATTTGGCATTTAGCCTGTATAGACCCAACCGATGAAAATAAAGGAAAGGATTACGAAACCTTAACTAGGCGTTTTGATGCTTTTATGGGAATTTCTAAAGAAAACCCTGTATATATAGAAAGTGGACTAGATAGATTGTCTGTTTCTAATATGGATACTGAAGAAGAAATTTCTAAAGCTAATAAAGAGGCTTTATTTGCATCCGCTAACCGAGCAAAGATTAAAAACAAATGGCAACAAGCAGTTTTAAATGGTTCTGGTTTACAAAGAGAATTAAAAAAATACCATAGAAGTAAAAAACCTTTTGTTGAACAAAAGAAACTACTTTATAAAGATATGGTTGCCTATAGTTTTGTAGAAATAGTTGCTATGCTTACTTTTTTCTTACCAGAGTTTTTACTTAAGAATATGACGGTTCTTTTAACAAGAGGTTGGTTGCAATTTATTTACGCCTTACTATCTGCCTTTGTTTTTGGCTTTGGTATAAAAACCTATAAAGCCATAAAGCTTTACATAACTTATGGAAAAATACATAAGCATGTTGCCAAAATGGGTTGGGCAATAGTAGATACCATGCAAGATTTAGGGTATATAAGTACCTCAAATGCAAAACTGCAGGTAGAAACTAATTTAGATACTTATGGTACAATTTCTTGTATGCTATTAGGAGCTACAAATTATGAAAGCTCTGTTTTTATAACCGCTTTAGAAGAGGTTTTAGCACCTATAGAAAACCCTAGGTATTTATTACTAAGAAAACATTGGTTTAAAAAGCAACTAGGTATAGAAAGCTTTTATGTGGTGCCTACTATTTTTGGGGATAAAAAAGAAAGAGCGCTACTCTTTTTAAAGCATTGGGAGAAAAATATGGACAACGCCCAATTAATTTACACCAGACAAAAAACAGGTAGAGCTATATTACTTAGAGCACGTATTTTGCATATTACCAATACCGAAGATAAACCAACTAAAAAAGCAGTAATCTGGAAGTAGTAATGTTAGTTGTTTTTAAGCATTTCTTGCTTACAACGAATTTGTTTTTCTAGTGCGCTATCTAAAAAATGTTTTTCCCAAAGTTTTATATCTTTTCTAATTTTTATTGGGTTTTGGTCTTTATCAATATACTTTTTTATGGATTTTATTATAGGATCACTATCGCCTGATATTTTTAGAATAGATTTTTCGCCGGGAATAGTATAATCTCCTTCATAATCATAACAAGAAACTAAAACAGCATCACCAATTTTTAAGTCTAAACCATTAAAGCAGTCTGTTTTAAAATAATTCTGACTGGTATATTTATTAACACCTATATCTTTAATTTTATATACTTGTTCTAACTTTATAATTCCGTCTTGGGAAGTGTATAAAGGACCGGCTTCATCTGTTGGTTCATTTAATTGGGTAACTACACCTCTAAAAACTAACGAAAGTTCTGTGTTACACTCTCCTATAAAAGGACCAGATTCTGGCCACCAATACGTATAACCAGCGGTTAGTGTGTCTGGAGTAAAGAGTACCTCAATATCACTCTTTCCTTTTTTTCTGGAGTTGCATGCATTTAGTATTATAATGGCAATAATTGCAAAAATGGATAGTACTACTTTTTTCATTCTAATGTATTAATCTGCTAAACCCAAATATACCCAATGCTTATTTTCTTTTACAAAGGCCGATTTTTCATTTAGAACATTAACCTTTCCATTTTCGTAATAGTACGCATTAAAAGTTACAGTCCCTTCAGTATCTTTTTCAGCTCCTTTGGTTGTTTCTAAAACTTCTAATTTAATCCAGTTAACGGACTTTGCCCAGGCAATAATTGCTTTTTTATCTTTAGTTGGTCTGGTTGTAGAATGGTGACTTTGCATTAAATAGTCGCCGTTTGCCATTGCAAAAGCAGAATACCTAGAACGCATTAATTGTTCTGCAGTTTTTGCTTTTAATATGTTGTTGTGTACTATATTACAACACATCGTATATGATTTTTTGCTGCCGCAGAAACAATCGTTTTCCATTAATTATCTTTTGCTTTTTCTTGGCTCAGCTTTACAATAGCTTTTAGCCGTTCTTTTCTGGTCTCTTGTTCTTTTTTAAGCTTATTCTTTTTACGGTTCATCAACTTAGTATGCTTTGCTTTGTTTACCGTATTTTTTTCTTTTCCTTTTTTAGCCATAATCTAGTTTTAAACCCAATCTTTTGGAGTTGCTAAAACTTGTAGTAGTTTTTCTTCTGCACTACCTTTTTCAGGATGGTGATTATAATGCCATTGTACATGTGGAGGAAGACTCATAAGAATACTTTCTATACGGCCATTAGTGCGTAATCCGAATAAAGTTCCTTTGTCATGTACCAAATTAAATTCTACATAACGGCCGCGCCTAACCTCTTGCCAGTCTCTTTGTGCTTTTGTATATGGCAATTCTTTTCTTTTTATAACAATTGGTATATATGCTTCTAAAAAGCTATTGCCAACTTCGGTTACAAAGTTGTACCAGTCTTGCATAGACATATCATCGGTTGCTTTACAATAATCAAAAAATAAGCCTCCTAAGCCTCTTGCTTCATTACGGTGCGCATTCCAAAAATAGGTATCGCAACGTTCTTTATATTTTTTATGAAATTCAGGGTTATGTTTACCACAAGCTGTTTTGCATGTTTTATGAAAATGAATAGCGTCTTCCTCAAATAAATAATAAGGAGTAAGGTCTTGTCCACCACCAAACCATTGGTCTACAATATTACCTTGTTTGTCATACATTTCAAAATAACGCCAATTAGCATGCACTGTGGGAACCATTGGGTTTTTAGGGTGCAATACTAAACTTAGTCCGCAAGCAAAAAAATCGGCATCTTTAACACCAAAATAGTTTTGCATGCTTTCTGGTAAAGCACCATGTACTGCAGAAATGTTTACGCCACCTTTTTCAAAAACAGCCCCATTTTCTATTACACGTGTTCTACCACCACCGCCTTCTGGTCTTTTCCAAAGGTCTTCTTTAAATGTAGCAACACCATCTATTTCTTCTAATTTAGAGGTTATAGTGTCTTGTAGTTGTTGAATATAGGCGTAGAAAGTATCTTTCATAAATCAGGAATATTTATAGGCGGGTTTTTATTTTGTGGCTTATAAAGTAACAATACTTCAATTAGAACTAAAAAACAATAATAGATTAGTCCAAAACAAATAGCAATATGTGGCGTGTCTATAAACACACCACCGGATGTTTTTGCGGCGTTATAACCCGAAATTTCCAAGTACTCTTCATGTAGCCCAAGTTCAGGAATGGAATTCATACAAAACAGGATTACAAAAATTAATATAAAATATATAACTGCAGCTAAAGCAGAAGTTAATATTGCTCTATTTTTTAAAGCTGGACTTACATCTGAAAATGCAAAACGCATACGGTTAAATACAACTACTAAGTAAGCTATTAATATAGTATTATTTTCCGTTGCAGAATTAAAAGCAAGTGCAAAAAGACCATAAATGGGAAATAATATGTATAATGATATTTTTCTAGGCATAACAGCCATAAAAACACCAGAGTGGATCATAATAAACTCAAAAGCCATTAAAGCGGCTAATGTAGAAACAGTAGGAGCATCGTTAATAGTTGGGTTACTCCAAATTACATAAAATTGATAGGCTATTAAAAGGTTAATTAGTATACCTAAATATTCAAACTGACGATCATATTTTTCTATTATCTGCATTAGCTTATAGATTTGTAACGTTCGTATAACTCCATATCTAACGGATTTTCATTAGAAGGAGTATGTTCTTTAGGTAATGTTTTTTGCCATGTAAATTTACATTTTAGGGCAACCTTAATACTTGCGGTATTTGTTTTATGTACTATTATTTGCAGTGTTTTTAATGCTTTTTGACTAAAAGCCCATTTTGTTACAACTGTAATGGCTTTACTTGTAATACCTTGTCTTTCGTAATCATACCCAATGCAATATGCTAGCTCCCCTTGTTTAGTTTGCCAATTTAATTCTTTTAAATAAATTATACCGATTATGTTTTTTTCTAAATTACTTCGGAGAATAAATAGATACTCTTGGTTGCTTTGAAACTCTTTTACTTTTTTATTGGTAAAAATAGTGGCTAATTCTGGAGTTAAATTTGCTGCTAATGTTAAAGGGAAATAACGTTTTAATCTATCCGAATTAGAGGTAACAAAATCGCATAAACCCCAAGCGTGTTTTTCTTGTATTGGTTCTAGATAATAAGAATCAAAATTCAAGTCCACTAGATTTAATGTTTTTGATTTTCTAAAATAGCCACAGTTTGTTTAGAAGCTGCTGTTACGGATAGTGGTAATACTAGAATAATACCAATAAATGGAATTAAAAGAAATAACATAAACACCATACCATTGCCAATAGCAAACCCTTTATTCTTTTTTACAAATTGAATACTTTCTTTATACTTAAAATGACGTTCTAGTGTATAATCCATATTACCAAAACCTGCATAATATGCCTGAACCAAAAATATTAAAATTGTAGATGCAATACCAATTACTGGAATAAACCCTAAGATTATAAGTGGAATAGTAAACAAAATCTCTTTCCAAAGATTTCTTATATTTATTCTAATACCTCTCCAAAGTTGGTCGTTAAAAGAAGTTTTTCTATGCTCGTGGTTTGTATTTTTTGTAAAATGCGCTTCAATTTTTTCGGATACAGGACTCATAAAAGGAGCTGAAAATGCCATTACAATATGCTTGTAAAGTACAAGTCCGAGTAGAATTACAGTTGCGCCACCAACAAAGTTACTTATAGAGGTAAAAGTTTCTTTTCCCCAATCCCACATCCAAATTTTGGAGATAAAAGCGCCAATATCATCCGCAAGTGTATAGCTGGTAAAACCAATAAAAATGGCTGTTACAACACTAATACCAATGGGTATAAAAAAATATTTCCACAATTTTAGTTGTGCAATAAGTTTAAAAGAATTGGCGTAAGAAGTAATGCCTTTTAAAATATTTTTTATCATAATTAGATATAATAATACAAAAAATAGGCAAAAGAAAAGAGTACTATTCTTTATACTCTTTTACGGCATCTATAAATGCTTTTGCGTTTTCTAATGGTATGTTAGGTAAAATTCCGTGGCCTAGGTTAACAATGTATTTGTCTTTACCAAATTCAGTAATCATTTGGTGTACCATCTTTTTTATTTCTGCAGGTGGTGATAATAAACGAGAAGGGTCAAAATTACCCTGAAGTGTAATATTTCCTCCGGTTAGGTAGCGAGCATTACGTGCAGAGCATGTCCAATCTACTCCTAATGCAGAGGCACCAGATTTTGCCATATCATTTAAGGCAAACCAACACCCTTTACCAAATGCAATTACATGAGCTTCTTCTTTAAGCGCATCAATAATTTGTTGTATGTATTGCCAAGAAAATTCCTGATAATCTGTTGGAGAAAGCATTCCTCCCCAAGAATCGAATACTTGTACAGCATTTACACCAGCTTTTACTTTTTCTTTAAGGTAGGCAATAGTAGTATCTGTTATTTTTTGTAATAAAGAATGTGCAACTACAGGTTGTGTAAAACATAATTCTTTGGCTTTATCAAAGTTTTTACTTCCTTGTCCTTGTACACAATAGCATAAAATAGTCCAAGGAGATCCAGCAAAACCAATTAAAGGAATTTCATCGTTCAGCTTTTCTTTGGTCATTTTTATAGCATCCATAACATAGCCAAGTGTATCTTGAATATCTGGAACAATAACACTGTCTAAATCTTTTTGCGAACGAATAGGGTTTGGTAAATATGGGCCAAAATTTGGTTTCATTTCTACCTCAATATTCATGGCTTGCGGTATTACTAAAATATCAGAAAACAAAATAGCAGCATCCATCCCATATCTTCGAATAGGTTGTACCGTTATTTCAGAAGCTAGTTCTGGAGTTTGGCAACGCGTAAAAAAATCATATTTAGCTTTAATTTCCATAAACTCAGGAAGGTAACGCCCTGCTTGTCTCATCATCCAAACTGGTGGTCTTTGTACAGTTTCTCCTTTTAATGCTTTTAGAAATAAATCGTTCTTCATATTATATACTGCTATTGGTTAATGGCCTTTAGCTTTTTGCTTTTAGCTATTTTTAATTATAGTAATTGGACTATCATTATTTATTTGGTAATAAAATCAGAATTTGCCAAGGTAATAACACTTTCTACGGTACGCATTTTAGCTACTTTAACTTCTGTAAAATGCTTTCTAGCTTCAGAAGCCGTGGTTTCTCCAATGCAATACGCAATTTTAGTATTGTTGTTAATCTTAATGTAACTTTGTACTCCAGAAGGACTAAAAAATAAGATGCCTTTAGTGTCTTCTTCTACAGTTTTTGGTGCAAGTCTTGTTTGGTATGCTTCAATTTCTGTAACGGTAATATTACTCTCAGTCAATAAATTTGGTAAAGTATCTAAACGAATATCACCACAGAAATAAGTGACCTCTTTATCTTCTAGATTTTCCGCCAAATATTCTGCTAGTTTTTCTGCATTTGGAGCACAATAGGTTACTTCGCCAATTCGTCTTTCTATTAAACGCTTGGTTTTGCGACCTACGCAATAAATATTCTCAAACTGTAATTCGCTAGCAGTAACGTTTTGTATTAGCGCTTCAATTCCATTTTTACTGGTAAAAATTACATTTTGGTGTGGCTTTTTTAACACAGGACGAGGAATTCTAGTAAGTTTTATTTTTATAAAATCTTCAGAATCTACACTAACAGTTGTATCAAATAATTGAAGCTGCTCAGGAGTTAATTTTTTTGTTGCAAATATGTGTGGAGCAGTAGGGCCATTATTAAGCTGCCCCATTAGGCGTTTACCTCCTTTTTCTAATACTTTATGTGCTAAATCTTCTCCGAGAGTTTGGTGTTTGCCAAGCTTTACAGATTTTGCTACCTCTATTTTTTGTTTTCCGTCTTTAGAAAGTAATACTCCCTTAAAAACAACTTCTTCCTCTTTATTTATGTATGCAAAAGCACCAATTGGAGCAGTACATCCACCTTCTAAAGTTCTTAGAAACTGGCGTTCTATACCTACACACGTATCTGTAGCTTCATGGTTTAGTTCGGCTAAAATTTCTCTTAGTTCTTCATTTTCTTCTTTTGCAACTACCATTATTGCTCCTTGTGCAGGCGCAGGAATCATCCAGGTAAGTCCAATAGTATTTTCTGGTTGTAAATTTATACGGTCTAAGCCTGCAGCTGCAAAAATAGCACCGTTCCAATTATTATCTTCTAGTTTTTGAAGTCTACTATTTACATTTCCTCTTAAATCTACTACAGTATGCGTAGGGTAGCGGTTAAGCCATTGTGCTTTTCTTCTAAGGCTACCTGTTGCAATAATACCTTCTGGAGCTCCTAAAAATTCTTCGTTGTTTTTAAAAGCAAGAATATCCATATAGTTGGCTCGTTTTAAAACGGCTGCTTTTACTATACCTTTAGGTAATGCTGTTGGAACATCTTTCATAGAATGAACCGCAATGTCTATATCGCCATTTAGCATAGCAATATCTAGTGTTTTGGTAAAAATACCTGTTATGCCTAGTTCATAAAGCGGTTTGTCTAATATGATGTCTCCTGTAGATTTTACGGCAACAATCTTGGTGTTGTGGCCTAAGGCGTCTAATTGTCTTTTAACGTAATTTGCTTGCCATAGTGCTAATTCACTATCACGAGTACCTATTCTAATGGTGTTACTCATTTGTGCTTACTTGTAGTTGAAATACCTTTTGGATTAATTCTAGGCTTTCGTCTGCATCATTACCAGTTTCTTTTAAGTGATTGGCAAATTGCTTGGTTATTTTTTGAATTATGCGGTTAGAAATTGCATCTGCATGTTTGGAATTAAAATCATTTAATTTTTTGGAATGATAATCTAATTCCTCTTCCTTCATGGTTTTAAGCTTTTTGTTTAAAGCTTTAATTACAGGAGCAAATTTTCTGCTTTCTAACCATTGAATAAAGTCTTCTTTAACTTCTTCTATTATTTCTTCTGCTTGCGGAATAAATTGTTTTCTTCTTTCTAAAGTTTCATCTGTTATTTGCGATAAATGATCTAAATGTATAACCTCTACATTATCTAAAGTTGTAACAGAACTATCTACATTTTTTGGAATAGATAAATCTAAAATTAATAATGGCTTTTTAGTATGTATTAGATCTTTAGAAATAGTTGGTTGGTTTGCACCTGTGGCAACTACAAGAATATCGGTAGTTCTAATCTCCGTTTGCAAATCACCATAATCTTTAACCATTAAATTAAACTTACCTGCAATTTTTTCTGCTTTATTTTTAGTTCTGTTAATTAAGGTTATGTTAGGATTTTTGGTGTGTTTTATTAGGTTTTCGCAAGTGTTTCTTCCAATTTTACCAGTGCCAAAAAGCAAAATCTTTTTTGTTGAAACATCTGGCATTGTTTTTAAAATATATTGTACAGATGCAAATGAAACAGATGTTGCTCCTGATGAAATTTCTGTTTCGTTTTTTATACGCTTACTGGCTTGTATTACAGAGTTACAAAGACGCTCTATAAATGGGTTTGCAATTTCTTGCTTTTTAGAACGAGAAAAACTTTGTCTTAACTGGCTAATTATTTCAAAATCTCCAAGAATTTGACTGTCTAAACCAGTTCCAACCTTAAAAAGATGCGAAATGGCATCTTTGTTTTTGTAAACATAAGCTACTTGTTGAAATTCTTCTACAGTACCTTCTGTATTATCGCAAAGCATTTTTATAAGCTGAAAAGGGTGTTGCGCAAAGCCGTGCAGTTCTGTTCTATTACAGGTAGATGTTGCAAGCAAACCATCTATACCTTGCATTTTAGCATCGGTTAATATTTTTTGCATAGCATTTTCCGAAAGGCTAAATTTTCCACGCATTTCTGCATCAGCCTTTTTGTAATTTAGGCCAATGGTATAAAAAGAGTTGTGTTTAGAAATGTGATAATCTTTCATACTAATATGCGAATGCAGGCAAATGTAATTTCATTGCACGGATAAAAATAACGCTAGAGGAACTATAAATATCGATTTAAGGGTTTTAAGGCTATATTCAATTGTTGGTGTAGTAAAAACCTGTATTTTAGCAGTAAATATTATCGTTTTATTCATTTTTATTTAGAAACATTCTAAATAAAATAATCCTATTAAATAATTTTTTATGGATAAAAATGTCGTTTTAGGTTCCTATGATGAGGTGTTGTTAGAACAAGGGTTTAATGTTTTAAAAATACAAAATGATACTGCTGAAATTCAGAAAGTTACAAGAGATATAAATAGCTCTTATATACAGTTTCATTTTTGTTTAAAAGGCAGAGGAAAGTTTATTTTTAATGATGGTAGGTATGCTTTAGATATTTCTGAAGAGAATTCTTTATTACTTTATAACACACAAATAGATTTACCTTTAAATCTGGAGCTACAACCAAACTCTTGGTTGGTTTCTATTATAATGACAATTAGAAAGTTTCATTCTTTATTTTCTAAAGAAGCAAGCTATATTCCTTTTTTAAGCCAAGAGTTTAAAGAAAAAAAGTATTATTCTCAAGATCCTGTTTCTCCTGCTATTGCTGTAGTTCTAAGTCAAATAATGAGTTATAACTTGCATCCTTCCATAAAGGCATTGTACACAAAAGGAAAAGTGTATGAGCTAATTTCTTTATTTTTTAATAAAAGTACCGATGCTGATATAGAGCAATGTCCTTTTTTAGTAGACGAGGATAATGTAAAACGTATACGAAAAGCTAAAGAAATTATGATACAAAATATGGCAGAGCCACCAAGTTTGCCAGACTTAGCTAAACAGGTAGGTATTAGTCTTAAAAGATTAAAAGAAGGGTTTAAGCAAATTTACGGAGACTCTGTTTATAGTTTTTTGTTTGATTATAAAATGGATCATGCTCGTGCTCTATTAGAGTCTGGGCAGCATAATGTTAACGAAATAGGTTTACGAATAGGATATAGTACTTCTAGCCATTTTATTGCAGCTTTTAAGAAGAAATATGGTACTACACCTAAAAAATATGTAATGTCTTTATCTAACGGATAGTAAGATTGCCAAAAAAAGCAAAACAGACTAGATAGTTGGTTTTGTCTGCATACATAAAAACGTCTTTACTAAAAAGTAAAGACGTTTTTTAGTTTAGTATCGATGAAAAGTAAAATTGGTTCCGTTTTCGTTTTTTAAAAGTAGATTTACAAACTAAGGGGTTTGTACTTTTTAAAAAGTAAGCGGTAATTTATCTTAAAAAAAGCGGCTTTTTTAAGGTGATATATTACTTTTCGCAAGTAATTTTTAAAAGCTCCATTCCTCTAGCGTTCATTTTTTCCATATTTTTTTTGGCACTAAAAAGCCACATAAAAAAAGAATCTATTATGCTAGATTTTAGGTTAAAATCTTGGGTAACTTTTGTTGTATTCCCAATTTTTTGAAAAGTATATTCAAAGCTTGGTTTTGCTGTAAAAGGTTTTTGAATATCGCACTCCATTTTAATATACTTTAGGGGTTGAATTTCTTTAATTTCTTGATAACCTAAATCTTTTCCTTGGTTGCCATTCCAATGAAATTGTGCGCCAATTTCTCCATCTGTTCCTTTAATAGTAGTTTTTTGATTTGGGTCTGCCTCATAAAACGGCGACCATTTGGTAAAGTTTTTAAAATACACAACATGATCAAAAGTATTTTGTATATCTGCTTTTATAGTTACAGTTTTCTGAATATGTATTTCTTGTAGTTTGCTTGCATTATAAAATCCTATTCCTAAAAATAGGATTACTACAGCTCCGATTATAGATAGTATCATTTTTTTCATTTTTAGAGTTTATATTAGTTATTCATTGGTATTATATTGCGTACTTCTACAGAGCCACCCATTTTTAAAATTGGACTGTCTTTGGCCATTTCTACAGCTTCGTTTAAGGAGTTTGCTTTTACAATCATGTTTCCACTTATAGTTTTGTTGCCTGAAAGTAAAATGCCTTCTTTTACTCCTAAGTCTGGCGTTATTTGTTTTCCTTCAAAACCTAATTGGTGGGTGCTTTCTAATTTTTCTTTAATAGCAATGTTGCCAATAAAGCTTCCCCATTCTTGTTGCATTTGTTGTATTTCTTTTGCAGTGGATATATACTCAGGATTTGGAGTATAGCTAAATAACATCATAAATGTTTGTTCTGTTTTCATGTCTTTTCATTTTTAGTGTTATACAATACACCAAAAGTAGAGGAGCAAAAGGACTAAAAACTTTGCCTATGACAAGAAATAAGAATTACACTTTTTTGGAAGATAATTTTCTGAAAACCAAAAGATGAAGAAAAATAATGGTTGGTGGTGCAAATGCAGGAATAAAACAAAAAGGAAATTTTGCTAAAAATTCTACGCCCTGGCTACCAGTGTCTATACTTATTTTAGTAAATATAATTGCCATTGCAGAAGTAACTAAGATATCTACAAGGCCAAAGGTGTTCCATATATAAGTGAGTTTTATGGCGTACGATTTTTTGTTTTGAATAGCTTTTGCAACAAAAATACTGGTCGCGGCAGTAAGTATATCTCCTATGCCTGAAAATAGAGCAAATACAGGAGGGAGCAAATTGTACAAGAAAAGTATAATAAAGGTGCTTCCGATAAGACGAAATATATGAATCTGAACTAAATCTTTTAAGGATAAAAGAGTATTTGCTTTTTTACAAACCTTAGTGTTATACAGTATAGTAACAACTATTGCTAAAGGTAACGTTGTGGTTACTACAATTTTTGGAGGTAGCATAATAGCATCAAAAAAACCATTAAAACTAGCTATTGCAACTATAGTTAAGTAAATAATGTAAAAGCTAAGCACTAGCCAAAATCCGTTTTTAACCCCTCCTTTTTTTGCTAAACGTGCCACCATTATTATTGGAAACGTAAACGCTACTAGAAAAAGAATAGAGATTATATAAGGTATTTGGTCCGATAGCATTTTGGTTATATTAGAGCGTTATTTCTTTTCTAATTCTACTTAAAGAAGTATCGGTAATACCTAAATAGGTTGCAATATGTTTTAACGGTACATTTTGTATTATCGATGGCTTTTCTTGTAATAAATTTAAATATCTATCTTTTGCTTGGTCAGCAATTACGGAAATAGAATGGTTTTTTAATTCAAAATAATTGGTAATAAGTCTGGTTCTACCAACTTCTCGGAAGGCTTCTATATGAAACAGTTTCATAAAATTACTAAAGCTAATTTTCCAACATTTTCCATTTGTTACTGCTTGGATAGATTCTTTGCAAGGCTTTTTTAAGAAATAAGAATTCCAATCTATAACAATATCATTTTTAGAGAAGAATTTTGTAGTAATATCATTCCCTTCGGTATCTATAGTAAACGAACGTAAAAAACCGCTTTCAAGAAAAAAGTAATAGCCTGCTACTTTTCCTTTTTCTATTAAAAAATCGTTTTTATTAAATTCTATTTCTTTAAACTGGGTAATAATCAACTCTATTTCTTCGGCACTAAAATTTTCAGTTTTAAAAATGCTTTTTAAAAAATGAGACTGATTCATGATTGTTTGTAATTACAAAACGTTTGCCTTAAAATTAGAAATTTATATTGGTCTACAAACCATAATGCCAGTATTGTTTTTTATCTTTTTAAGATATGCTACTAGTGGCTGTTTAGATATTTTTACCTCGCCAGATGTAGATGCGTGTAACAGGTAAATTCTGCCATCTTGTTTTTTAATTGCAATTCCGGTGTGTGTAATATCTAGCCCTTTTATAGCTGTAGTAAGTGCAATTATATCGCCAGATTTAATTAAGTGCTCGTTTTTCTTAATTTGGTCTTGTTCAAGAATACAAAGTGGCTCTTTATTTAAAAATTTTTCGGATTCTTTTATTTTAGTAAAGTTAGACTCGTTGTCTTTTAAAAAAGGGTAAAGCTCTCTATGGGTACTCATAAAATTAATGGTCTTATTAATTTCTATACCACCAATTTCTGAGGTTATATTTTTAAGAAATCCTTTCTTTTCATTATTAGCAATCCATTCTGAAAAATAATGCAGTCTAGATGCGTAACCATTACGCTTACCATCTTTATATCTGATGGTTTCTAGAGTTTGTGTAAAGTCTTTAAAACTTGTTTTTTCGTTTTTTAATACAAGGCTAAATGCTAAAACATTTTCTACATAAGTAGTACAATCTAATTCTTGTAAATTAATTACTAGAGGTTCATTTTCATTAATTTCTAGTGTTTTTGCTACATATGGTATACCTAAAAAGGTTTTACCTACAGAGGTAATTGTTTTTCCAAATTCTTTTTCTAAAAAACCATCAATAGCTATTATTTTAGTTTCAAAAGCTTCTTTATCTTGTGTAGAACAAACCAATTGTTGCGAAAAAACAATAGTATTTGCAATAAGCGTAAAGAGAAAAAAATAAAAGATTTTCATGGCTACGGTATTAATTTTATACAAGATATATTAAAATCCGTGATAACCATAACCGCCATAACCATTTGGTCTGTATATGACCGCTCTTTGGTGTTTTTGTAATAAAAATTCTTCTGTTACATATTTTAAAGTATCCTCATCGGTATCAGTATCTTCTATACGCATACCATTATTTTTATAAAACACGTTGGTTTTTATTCCTTTTCCTTTTTCAAAAACTAGCATATAAAGGCTGTAATTTTTGTCATAATCGTCATTATTTCTTTTCTTAAAATAGTATGCAGAAACTTTTTTTCCATCGTAGTCTATTGTTTCATTACATAAGTATTTAAGAATTACTTTTTCTTTGTCATACATTGTGGTTTGAAAAAGTAATGCTTCGGCTATATGTTGTTGTGTTTTATACTTTTTAGGAAATAAATGCAGCTTATTTTCATTTTTTAATTTGTAAAATAATTGCACTCTAGAGTTTATATCTGAAGCTAAATCATGTAATAAACCATTTGGTATAACTTCGTTATTTACGGCTAATAAAGTAACATAAGTGGTTTTTATGTTTTCATCTTTCACCATTAATAATTGAGAATAAAACTGCGCTACAGATTTTTCTTTTCTAAAAGGAAAAAGTAAGGTTACATAATCTTCTAAGATGCTACTGGTTTTATTTTGCAGTGTTGCATATCTATTTTGATTATAGATGTTGTTATCTACTCCTAGTTGTCTTTTAAGAAGTATTTTGGCATCGTTTAATATTTGTTTTTTATACTTTTTATATATTTTGGTTTTAACAAGTTTATTTGTTTTAAGTTTTGCTAGTAAAGAGAAAATAGGCATTTTGTATTCTTCAATAGCACTATACTCTAAAATTTCTGGATACAAGCTTTTTGCAAGGTTTAAACTATCATTATAAGGCTTAAAAATAGAATTTATTTGATATTGATTAGAAATTAATGGCAGGTCTGTTGACATTAAATTTAGCATTAGCTCAGTTGCATTATCGTCTTTTTTATAAGCTAGTGCTTTTAGTACTTTGGCCTGTGCATTAGAGTTGCTATACGATTGGGTGTAAAATTCTGTGTAAAAATCTTTTAGGTCTGTATTTTTAATTTTAGACAACTCTTTAATTAAATAGTTTTGTATGTCTTTTTGGCTATCTGTAAAGGTATGTTTAGATATATAATATTTTAAATCGTTAAGGTGTTTTTTGCTAAATTTTACATACCTATACCCATCGGTAGCAAGACTGTCGTTATTTTTTAAGGCTGTAAAAAATTCAGGGGTTTTATCTTTTAATATATTTTTTCCAATAATGGTATCTAAAGGAATAAAATTGTCGTAAAAATCAGTTACAAAATTATTAGGTTTTGTAATAGTATCAATTGGGGTTTTTAATTCCCAAAGTAATCCACCTTTTACAACATTTTTTACTAATATTCCACGGGTACTTGCGGTATCTGTTAGTGTAAATTGTAATTCATAAACCTCTTTGTCTAAAACCTTTTGTGTTGCATTTTTTAGTATAAATGTATTTTTGGCATATAGTCTTTTACGTAAAGCCCAAACAGAGTCTATGTTTTTAAACATTAATAAATCATGAGATTTATTTACAGCGACCCATATTGCTTCTTGGTTTTTATTACTATAAATTGTTTTTTTATTAAAGGCTTCGTAGTCTTTTGTATTTTTTTCGTTGTAATAGTCTTTACTGCTTTCTACAAATTTAGGAGGAGATACGTTAGAGATAGTACTAAATAAAAGTGCGGTATCTATTACTTTGGTAAAAGGTTTTTCATATTCCGAATTTTTTAGTGTTAATGATGCAAAATATTCTAATGCTTCTTCTTTTTTATTAGTTAATGCGCCTAATAAATAATAACTGTTATTTGCAAAAATGGTTTTTATATGAAGGTGCTTATCTCCCTTTTTAAAGGCAGCACTTGATGTTAAAGAATTGTTTTTTATTGGGGCATACGTTGGACTTAGTTTTAAATCTTGGTAAAACCTTTTTTGTATTTGTTTTAGCTCAAAAGAATCTTGTTCTATAAAATTAAAATCGTTTATGTTGGCTTTTTTAAGAAAGTAGTAAGAATCTGTTATACTATCATAACCCTCTACAAACCTATTACCGTTTCTAGATGTGTTTGTAAAGTTGTATAAAGAAGGCATTTTAATTTTAAAATCTTTATAACTAGAGGTTACAATAATTTTTTTAGCCTCTCTTTTTTTAAAAGCTATGCTATTAAAAATAGTATCAGAAAATTGTGAAACAAAATTACCTTCGCCACCCATTTTAAAAATGATAATTTCTAAAGGGGTTTTATAAATTTGGTAACGTTGTAAATCTCCGTTTTTTAGTTTGTTTTTAATGTCTAAGCCATTATATCCATTTCGGTATATTTTGTTTTTTTCAATAATTTTTCCTGGAATATTTTCAAACAATAAATGATCTATATCTTCTAAAGAGTAGGTGTGTTCTTGCTTTAAAAAAGAATGCAAAGGAATTCTATTTATTACTACAAAACTACCATTTGCTAGATCAGGAGAAACGTAGGTTGTTTTATTTGTAGAATTTATAGGATAAATTTTATTTGGTAAAAGAAGACTAAAAAAGTGGTCTTCTACTTCATGTTTATTATAGGAGTTTATTTTTATTTTGTTTTCTATTTTTGCTTTTAGCTGCACTCCTTTTTTTCCGGCTTTAGAAGTTAAAGGTTTTACGGTGTAGCCTTTCTTCTGAAGCATATCTATAACCCCATTTTTTCCGGGTAAATGTGCTGCGCCAATACCCGCAAAAACTTTACCTAACTGCATTACAGAATCTAAGCTTTTTACCATGTTACGGTTTCTAATATGTAACATATTTTTTATGTAATATGGTGTATACATGGCTCTGTCTATAGAATCTAGTAAGCTAATATTACGTTCTCTATAAGCATCTTGCAACATAAACATAGGGTCTTGTTGTTGCATTCTTTTTAAAAGCCAATCATCTGGTTTTTGTTTAATAGGGTTTTTACTTGCCCTAGCTACAAGAGTAGAAGACTCTTCTATATCTTCTAAAGCAACTATTTGTTTATCAAACTTTTTTCCTGCTTGGTAAATAAACATATCTAAATACGTTTCTTCTTCAAAGTTTTGAGAGTAAGAACTTGTTCTATAAAGTATGTTGTTAATAATACGGTCTTCTGCTGCTAAATACGAAGCAATATTTTCTTTTCTTGGGTTGTTAATTGTAAATGGGTAGGTGTAAAAACCTTTGGTCATTAATCCGTTTCCAATATTGCCAATTGAGTTTCCATTTATAGCATCACTATCTAACCAGGTATTTGGGTCAGATTCTAAGGCAATTATGTCACTTTTGTCTAAAGCATCATAAAAAACATCGTCTAAACGAAAAGCAATTTTTTTACTAACGTGCATTGTGCCATATAGGTAAGAGCTTTTTTGTAACCCGTTACCCGAAATTTCCCATAGTAGACTATTTTTTTCTTGTGCATTTATACCAAGACAAAGGAAAAAAGTAATTAGCGTAATTTTTAGGTGCATAAAAAAATAAATATTTGGCAATGTATTTTAAAAGAATTTAAATGTATTACAACAAAATGCTAATTAACTTTTTCTTGCTGTTAGTGTTTAAGGTACTACTTTATTGATAAACCTTATATTACTATTAATAAAGTCTTTGAATATCTTAACGTATATTCAATACAAGTAGTATTTTTGTTATAGATAAAAAGAAGAGATGAAAGGAGTATTATTAGTTAATCTTGGATCGCCAGATAGTCCAACCCCCAAAGATGTTAAACCCTATTTAGATGAATTTTTAATGGATGAAAGGGTTATTGATGTTTCTAAATGGTTACGAACTTTTCTTGTACGAGGACTTATTTTACAAACTAGACCTAAAAAATCTGCGGAGGCTTATAGTAAAATATGGTGGGATGAAGGCTCTCCATTGGTTGTAATTTCTGAAAGATTTACCGAAAAAGTAAAGCAATTTATAGATATGCCTATTGCATTAGGTATGCGCTATGGAAGTATGACAATAAAAAAGGCTTTACAAGAACTAAAAGATAAAGGAGTAGATGATGTTTTACTTGTTCCTTTATATCCCCAATACGCTATGTCTTCTTTTGAAACAGTTGTTGTTAAAGCAATGGAAGATAAAGATGCTTTTTTTCCTGAGATGAAGATAACTACTTTACCCGCTTTTTATAAAAATGAAGATTATATTAGAGTACTTTCTGAGAGTATTGCAGACGGACTTAAAGATTTTGAATATGACCACATATTATTCTCTTACCATGGTATTCCAGAAAGACATATTAAAAAGAGTGATCCCACAAAATTTCATTGTAAATTAGATGGCAGCTGTTGTTCTACAAATTCTGTAGCACATAATACCTGTTACCGTCACCAATGTTTTGATGTTACAGAAAGTGTAAAAAAGCACCTAAATTTACCAGAAGATAAAGTTAGTTTATCTTTTCAATCTAGACTGCCAAATGATCCTTGGTTAAAACCATACACAGATTATGAATTTGAACGTTTTCCTAAGGAAGGAAAGAAAAATTTAGCAGTAATAACCCCAGCTTTTGTTTCCGATTGTTTAGAAACACTAGAAGAAATTGCAATGGAAGGTAAGCATCAATTTCAAGAAGCCGGTGGTGAAGACTATAAGCATATACCTTGCTTAAATGATGGAGACGATTGGGTACAGGTTATGGTAAAATGGCTTAAGAATTGGCAGGATAATAACACACTACCTTCTTAACACAGGTGCAAACATTTTTAATAAATATGTAAGCTTGTTTAGCAAAATATAAATAATGGAGTATTATAACTACATAAAATCTTTACACCTCATATTTGTAATTACATGGTTTGCAGGGTTATTTTATATTCCACGACTATTTATTTATCATATAGAAGCTTGGCAAAAACCATCGCCAGAAAAAGAGATTTTATCAAAACAGCTAAAATTAATGACCAAAAGGCTTTGGTATATTATTACATGGCCTTCTGCTGTTTTGTGTGTTTTATTTGCAATTTGGTTGTTACTATTAATGCCAAGTTGGTTACAACAACCATGGATGCATATTAAGTTAGGCTTTGTAGTATTACTAATTATTTACCATTTAAAAAACCACCAAATATTTAAGCAATTGCAAAAAGATGAGGTAAAATATACTTCAAAATTTATGCGAATTTGGAACGAAGGAGCTACACTAATTTTATTTGCAATAGTATTTTTAGTTATTTTAAAAAGTACTTTTAATTGGGTATTTGGCGTTGTAGGTATTATTGTTTTAGGTGTTTTATTAATGTTAGGTATTAAATTATACAAAAGTATACGCAGTAAAAATCCTGAAGCATAAATACGTATTGGCTTAATATTTGATACGTTTTTATGTAGAAAAAGGTTAAACATTCTAGTTTAGAGCCTTGTGTATATTCCTTATCTTTAACACTAAATAGGTTACATTGCTTAAAAATTTTTCACTTAGGTCTCGTATTTTTGTTTCTATGATATTACTGGTGCTAATAGCATCTGTATTAATTGCGGGTATTACTATTTATCAATATAGAGAGCAATCTAAAGACTATCATGAAGTACGTTTAGAGCGTAAAGAGCATCAAATAAAACAAAGTATAAATTATACTTTACAGCGTACTACTTACCCAGTTAATACTCAAAATTTAGCCAATATTTTTAAAGAAGAAATTTACCAAATTGCAGATGTGCAAAATGTAAATTTTAATATTTATGATTTAGAAGGCGCACTTATAAAAAGTTCAAGACCAAAGTTTGAACAAGACTCCATTTCTAATTGTTTAGATGCTCATGTGTTAAATAATTTAGAAGCAACTATAGATAAAAGATTTGTAGAGGAAAACTCGGCTGCAGGAGATAAATATCAAGCATCATACACCTATATTACAGACTATAAGTTTAAACCTATTGGTATATTAAATTTGCCATATTTTGAAGATAACACACTAAACGATATGGAGCTTAGAGAGTTCTTAATGCGTTTAGGAGGGGTTTATTTGGTAATGCTGCTTATGGCAATTAGTTTGGCATATTTTATATCTAAATACATTACTCGTTCTTTAGAAACCATATCTAATATGATGAGTAAAACCGATTTAACCAAACGCAATGAAAAAATATTTTTAGAGAGTCCTGGTGAAGAAATGAATAGTCTTATTTCTTCTTATAATGCCATGATAGATGAGTTAGAAGTAAGTGCAGTAAAATTGGCAAAAAGTGAAAGGGAGCAAGCATGGCGAGAAATGGCAAAACAAGTAGCGCACGAAATAAAAAATCCGTTAACTCCTATGCGTTTAACAGTACAAAGTTTTGAGCGAAAATTTAACCCAGAAGATCCAGAAATAAAAACAAAATTAGCAGAATACTCAAAAACGCTTATACAGCAAATAGATACAATGAGTAGTATAGCATCGGCCTTTTCTAATTTTGCAGAAATGCCTGCACAGCTAAACGAAACTTTAAATGTGGTTAAAATAGTAAAACTTGCATTAGATATTTTTAATAAAAATTACATACACTTTATATCTGATGAAAAAGAAATTATAGCCAAATTAGACCGAACCCAACTTATTAGAGTAATTACTAATTTAGTAAAGAACGCCATACAGGCGGTTCCAGAAGTTGCCTCTCCAAGAATTTTAGTTTCTATGGCATCTGAAGAAAATTATGTAAAAATTATGGTTGCAGATAATGGCGTTGGAATAGTAGATGAAAATAAAGACAAAATTTTTGAACCAAAATTTACTACAAAAACTAGCGGAATGGGATTAGGTTTAGGAATGGTAAAAAATATTGTTGAATCCTATAAAGGAACTATAGATTATACATCACAACCAGGAAAAGGAACGGTATTTACGGTAAAATTTCCTAAAGAAAATTAAAACATTATGGCATACAATACTATTATAGTTGAGCAAAACCAATTTATTGCCGAAATTATTATTAATAGGCCTAATAAGTTAAATGCGTTAAATAAAGAAACCATAAAAGAGCTATCTAAAGCTTTAAAAAACCTAGATAAAGATAAAAATGTAAGAACTATTGTTTTAACAGGTAGTGGAGAAAAAGCTTTTGTTGCTGGCGCAGATATTTCAGAATTTGCAAACTTTTCTGAAAAAAAAGGAGCTAGTTTAGCAAAAAACGGACAAGAAATTCTTTTTAGTTTTATCGAAAAAATGGAAACCCCAGTTATTGCAGCAATTAATGGGTTTGCATTAGGTGGCGGTTTAGAGCTTGCAATGGCTTGCCATTTTAGAGTAGCTAGTACTAATGCTAAAATGGGGTTGCCAGAAGTTTCTTTAGGGGTTATTCCTGGTTATGGTGGAACACAAAGGTTACCACAATTAATTGGCAAGGGCCGCGCTTTAGAATTAATTATGACAGCTACAATGATTGATGCTCCTAAAGCTTTAGCATATGGTTTAGTTAATTATGTAGTTACACAAGAAGAGTTACTACCCTTGTGTAAAAAAATTGCAAATAAAATTGCAAATAACTCTCCTGTAGCTATAAGTCAGGCAATAAAAGCCGTAAATGCTGGTTTTAATACTACTTTAGATGGGTATAAAACTGAAATTGAAGCCTTTGGTAAATGTTTTGGTACTGCCGATTTTAAAGAAGGAACTACTGCTTTTTTAGAAAAAAGAAAAGCAGATTTTTCTGGAGAGTAAAACACCTTAAAACCATTTTTTATATGTATAAAAAAACCATTTTTGTACTGTTATTACTATGTAGCTTTACTTTAGTTAAAGCACAAGATATTCCTGTAAATTATAGCTTAGGAGAAAATTATAACGATAGGTATAAATATTCTACTGTCATGTCTTTTTCTAATGATGCTAAAGAGCAAAGTATTATAGTAAGAAAGTATTATGGTGGTGTTTTATTAAAGGCAAAAGGCCACTTTATTGAAGTTTATGATAAGGATTTAAATTTGGTTAAAGACTATAATTATAAATATTCTGCCATGCATATGGTTGATGGTTTTGTGCGTAATGGGCAATTATACCTGTTAGAATTAAAATATAATTATAGGAAAGAAAGCTATGATTATATTATACACCAAAGTCCACTAGACGATTTTAACTTTACAGAAAGGGTATTACTATCCATTCCTTCAAAAGAAGTATCTAACCCACTTGCTGTAAGTAAGTATAATAGAAGTTTTAATAATGGATTTTCTACAGCAGTTCATTTTAATGATGCCAAAAATGCTTTTGCAATAACAGTGCAGCATAGAGACGGTAAAAAGATTATGTATGATATGCATCTTTTTGGAACTGATTTAAAGAAGCACATAACCTATGACTTTACAGCTGCAATACAAGAAAAAAATTATGCCTTTGAAAATATAGAAATTGCACCAGATTTTAAAACCGTATACTTTTCTGGTAAGGCATATTTTAAGAAAAGAAGGTTTGATGCTAAAGAACGTAGATTTCAATATGAGGTAGTTCGTGTTACCAATACCGCACATAATATTCAAGAATTTAATGATGCCGGTAAATACCCAGAATCTTTAAAACCTATACGTATAGGAGAAAATATAGTGGTGGTAGGTTTTTATGCAGACCGTAAAGACAATAGGTATAATGGTTTATGTTATTATAAACTAAATAGTAGCACTTTAAATATTTTATCTAAAAAGTATAATGCTTTCTCAGAACAATTTATGGTAGATAAATTTGGTAGAGAGGTAGATGCCGAAATAAAAAATTTAATATTTAAAAGTATTTATATTACTCCGCAGAATGACTTACTTTTTAGTGCAGAAGAGTATTTTGTAACCAAAGGTATGGATGCTACTTCTACAGGAACGCGTTTAGAGGTAGAACGTTATCATTATAACGACATTGTTTGTGCTAAACTAAATGCAGAAGGTACTATGGTTTGGGCTCGTAATATTAATAAAGCAGAAGTTACACAAGGCGATGCAGCATATGCTTCTTATACAGCTTATGGTAAAGGCGATACCATGTTCTTTTTTATTAATTCTGGAGAAAATCCTCAAAAAATGAGTAAAAGCAGAATTTTATTTAAGCAAGGTTTTAGTAGAAACCCTAACCTATTTGTTATTCAAGTAACACCTACAGGAGATTTATCGTATAAAAAATTAGTAGATGATAAAGATGTTCGTTTACCAATAATGGTGTCTAAACCATTAATAAACAATAAAGAGAATACACTTTTATTTTATGCTAAAAGAGGAAGCAAAAAACAATTGGTAAAAGTAGCTGTGGATTAAATTTTTAATATTGGATTTTTTACATAATTTTGGAATAAATCCAAAATTTAATGTCAAACAACTATCTAAAAGGGAGAGGTGCACAACAAAATAAAACCAATAAATTTTCAGAATTTATTTACGAAACCAGAAACGATTTTTTAGAATTTTGTAGAATAGAAGGGGAACAAGCCAATAAAAATAAGACCCAATACATTCCTATTTTTCCTAAAACAATAGTTAATAAAGTAACAAGCCCCGATATTGGTATGGCTTTTTCTATGAATCCGTATCAGGGTTGTGAGCATGGTTGTATTTATTGCTATGCCAGAAATACACACGAGTTTTGGGGTTATAGTGCTGGTTTAGATTTTGAAAGAAAAATTTTAATTAAAAAAGATGCTCCTAAGCTTTTAGAAGCAAAACTAAAAAATAAACGATGGGAGGCTAAAACAATAGTTTTATCTGGTAATACAGATTGTTACCAACCTGCAGAAAAAGAATATAAAATTACAAGAGCTTGTTTAAAGGTGTTTTTAAAATATAAACACCCTGTTGGCATTATTACCAAAAATGCTTTAATTCTTAGAGATTTAGACATTCTTAAAGAACTTGCAAAAGATAATTTAATAGGCGTAAATATTTCTGTTACTTCGTTATCAGAAGAAACAAGAAGGGTATTAGAACCAAGAACTACAACAATTAAAAAACGATTAGAAGCTATACGAGTATTATCTGAAAATAATATTCCTGTAAATGCAATGTTAGCCCCAATAATACCTGGTATTAATAGTCATGAAATTTTAAATCTTGCAAAGGTAGTTTCAGAAAAAGGAGCGGTTTCTTTTGCTTTTACAGTAGTTAGATTAAATGGTGCAATAGGAGAGATATTTACAGATTGGATTATTAAAACAATACCAGATAAAGCTCAGAAAGTATTAAATCAAATTAAAGAATGCCATGGTGGTACCTTAAACGATAGTAGATATGGATTAAGGTCTAAAGGTGAAGGTAAAATAGCAGAACAAATACATAATATGGTTCGTATAGCAAGGCTAACTTATTTTAAAGATAAAAGTTTTCCTAAGCTAAATAACAAATTACATAAACAGTATAAAGATGGGCAAATGAGCTTATTTTAAAATAAGCACTTTATTATAAGCTGCCATTCCATTCTAGTTTAAATTGTTCTAAAAATTGAAGCATATAAGAATGCCTTTGTTCTGCAATTTTTTTGCCAGAAGGAGTATTCATTTTGTCTTTTAAAAGAAGTAGCTTTTCATAAAAATGATTAATAGTAGGGGCGGTAGATTTTTTATATTCTTCTTTTGTCATTTTTAAATTAGGAGCAATTTCTGGGTTATAAAGAACTCTATTTTTAAATCCACCGTAGTTAAAAGCTCTTGCAATACCAATAGCACCAATTGCGTCTAAACGATCTGCATCTTGCACTACTTGTAGTTCTAAAGAGTTAAATTTCTCTTTCTTTGTTTCTAGAGAAGATTTAAACGAAATATTTTCTATTATTTTAACCACATGGTGTATTACTTCTGGAGTAACCTTTTTAGAATGTAAAAAATTGCTAGCAATTTTAGGACCAACACTTTCGTCTCCATTATAAAATTTAGCATCGGCTATATCATGTAACAATGCACCAAGAGAAACAACAAATAGATCTACATTTTCTTCTTTTGCTATTAACAAGCTATTTTTATAAACACGTTCTATATGAAACCAATCATGCCCGCCTTCAGCTCCTTCTAGAGTAGTTTTTACAAAGGCTATGGTTTCCTGAATTATGTTGTCTTTTTTCAAAATAGAATAATTTAGGCTTTAAAAGAATGTACACCTTGTGCTACAGTTTGCTCTATTTGGGCAATTAGCTCATCAATATCACCTTCTATTTCTAAAGGTTTATGCACATCAATTGTTATACGACTACCAAGACCATTTGGAAATTTGCCATAACGTAGCATTTTCCAAGAGTTGTTTACACTAATAGGAACTAGTAGTGCTGATGGTGCTTTTTTAATTAATATTTTAAGCCCAATGGTTTGAAAAGGTTTAGGGTGTCCGGTTCTACTGCGTGTACCTTCAGGGAATATTACAGCACATCGGTTATGTTTTTCTATATAAGAACCTAATTTTGCAATTTCTTTAATAGCTTGTTTACCGTCATTACGATCTATAAGTACAGAACCTCCATGCTTTAAATTAAACGATACACTTGGTATTCCTTTTCCTAATTCTTTTTTACTAACAAATTTTGGGTGGTGTTTACGCATCCACCAACTTATAGGAGAAATCTCGTACATACTTTGGTGGTTAGATACTAGTATTAAGGGTCTATTTGTTGGTATCTTATATGGGTTATTAAATTTGTAAGTAGTTCCTAAAATATGCGTACATCTTATTAAACATAAATTAAATAAGTTTACACTCTTTACATGTGCATTATAGCCAAATAAATTTAAGCACACCCATTGTATTGGTTGAAAAACTAATAGGATAAGCATAAAAAATAATGCAAATATTGGTGTAAGTATGTAGGCAAAAATTTTTCCCATTGTGTAAAAATAAAAAACCGCTCTTTACAAAAGAGCGGTTTTAAAAATAATGTTTAAATTATTTTTTAGCAAAATTCATTATATGCTTCAGCAAGATTATCAGCAATCATTTGTGCTGGTCTTCCTTCAATATGATGACGTTCTATCATATGAACTAATTCTCCATCTTTAAAAAGAGCCATAGATGGCGATGATGGAGGAAAAGGAATCATTAAATTTCTAGCAGCATCAACAGCTTCTTTATCTACACCAGCAAATACAGTTACCGTATGATCTGGTTTTTTAGCATTTTGTAAGCTCATTTTTGCAGCAGGTCTTGCATTTGCAGCAGCACAGCCACAAACAGAGTTAACTACTACTAAAGTAGTACCTTCTTTTGCTATAGCACTTTCTACTTCTTGGGCAGTATATAATTCTTGAAAACCAGCAGATGCTAAGTCTTCTCTCATTGGTTTAACTAATTCCGCAGGATACATATTTTTTTATTTAAATTTTAATATTACAAAGATAGTTAATTTGTCGTACTTGGTTCGTTTTCATTACGGTTGGTTTATTTAATTTTTTTGAGGTAATACCATATCTTTGAAAAAAAATGTATAAATATGATTAAGTGGTTTGCTGCTATTTTAGGGTATTTTTTCTTAAGATATCCTGGAGCAATTTTGGGTTTTTTTGTTGGCAGCTTTATAGATAATATGAATTCTAATAAAGGCGGTGGAAATACCGTTTTTAGCGATATTACAAGACAAAAAGTTTCTCCTGCAGATTTTGAACTTAACTTACTTTCTTTATGTTCCATTGTAATTAAGGCTGATGGTAAAATATCACAGACAGAAATGGACTATGTGAGGCAGTATTTTGTTAGTAATTATGGTAAAGAAAAAGCTAACGCAATATTTAGAACTTTTAATGAAATTAATAAAAAGCATGAAATATCAGCACAACGAATTTGCAGTTTTTTAAACCAAAGAACTAGGTATGAAGTTCGTTTGCAATTAATACATTTTTTATTTGGTATTGCTAAAGCAGATGGGCATGTAAGCAATCCGGAAGTAGCTAAAATTAAAGAAATTGCGGGGTACTTAAGAGTAAATGCTACAGATTTTGAGAGTATAAAAGCAATGTTTTTCTCCTCTTCGGACAATGCCTATAAAATTTTAGAAATATCTAAATCTGCTACAGATTCTGAAGTAAAAAAAGCGTACCGTGCTATGGCAAAAAAATACCATCCAGATAAAGTAGTTACAGAAAACGAAGCAATTAAAAAAGGAGCCGAAGAAAAGTTTAAAAGGGTGCAAAAGGCATACGAAGATATACAAAAAGAAAGAGGAATTAGCTAACATACAATTATGCAAGAATTTTGGTTTTATATTACCTTAGGGTTAGAACATGTGTTAGATTTTTCTGCATATGATCATATTCTTTTTTTAGCAGTATTAGCCCTGCCTTTTTCCTTTAAAAGTTGGAAAAACGTTTTACTGTTAGCAACAATTTTTACAATAGCGCACTGTACATCATTAGTGCTTTCTGTTTATGAAATAGTGGTTTTTGATGTTAGTTTTATTGAGTTTTTAATACCTGTTACCATTTTTATTACCGCTATTTTTAATGTATTATACGTAAATACAATTAAAATGGAGAAAAGTATTTTACTACATGTTATTGCCACTGCATTTTTTGGATTAATACATGGTTTTGGTTTTTCTAACTATTTTAAATTGTTATTATCTGGAGAAGAAGAAAAAATAACCCCTTTATTTGGTTTTGCTTTAGGAATAGAATTGTCACAATTAACTATAGTATTAACAGTGCTAATTATAGCATTAATTTTTCAAGAAATACTAAAAGTAAAACAACGCTATTTTGTAATTGTAGGTTCTATTTTGGTATTATTAATAACAATACCAATGTTAGTAAACACTTTTCCAGGCTAAGGTTTGTTAAATTTAACTATAATAGGCTGTTGTTGTTTTATAAAGCAGGTATCTTAGTGGTTTACCCAAAAAAAGTTTTAAAAGGTTTTTTTAAATGATTAAAACAAAACAAAAAAAATATGATAAAGCTTATTTGCGTATTGCAAAAGAGTGGGGCTTATTATCTAATTGCGAACGAAAAAAAGTAGGTGCAATTATTGTAAAAGATAGAATGATAATTTCTGATGGTTACAATGGTACACCTACAGGTTTTGACAATGTTTGCGAAGACGAAGAAGGGTATACCAAATGGTATGTTTTGCATGCAGAAGCAAATGCAATATCTAAAGTAGCCTCTTCTACGCAATCATGTAATGGTGCTACATTGTATATTACCTTGTCTCCTTGTAGAGAGTGTAGTAAACTAATACACCAATCTGGTATAACAAGAGTAGTATACCAAAATGCGTATAAAGATGATTCTGGTCTAAAATTTTTAGAAAAAGCCGGTGTAGAATTAGTACACATACCAGAAATTTCTAACTAACAAAAAAAGTAATGAAACGTATAAATACCTATTTATGGCCAACTATTATTGCTCTAGCAATGGCAATAGGCATTTTTTTAGGAGGAAAACTTAATTTTAATGATTCTCCAGAGCGTTTGTTTACTACAAATTCTAAAAAAGACAAGCTTAATAGATTAATAGACTATATAGATTATGAATATGTAGATGATATTAATACAGATAGTATTGTAGATGTTACTGTAAATAACATTTTAGAAAAGTTAGATCCCCATTCTGTATATATACCTAAAAGTGAAATGAAAGGTGTTGCCGAAAATATGAAAGGCGATTTTGTAGGTATTGGTATTAATTTTTATGCTTATAAAGACACTATTTCTGTAATAAGAACAGTTACTAATGGCCCCAGTTTTAAAAAAGGAATAAAACCTGGAGATAGGATTTTAATGGCAAATTTAGATACGTTATATGGTAAAAAACTTGGCAACGGAGAAATTATAGAAAAGTTAAAAGGTAAAAAAGGAACTACTGTAAATTTAAAGGTCTATAGAAAACAAGAAGATAGGTTTTTTACGGTAAAAGTTAAAAGAGATATTGTTCCAATTAAAAGTGTGGAGGCTTATTTTATGCTAACAAATGATATTGGATATATTAAAGTTAACCGCTTTGCAGAGTCTACATATAAAGAATTTAAAGCAGCATTAAAATACTTAAGAAAACAAGGAGCAAAGAAACTAACTCTAGATTTAAGAGACAATCCTGGGGGCTATTTAGGGGTTGCCGAAGAAATGGCCGATGAGTTTTTAAAAGACGGAAAACTTATCTTGTTTACAAAGAATAAAAAAGGAGATATAGACAAAATATTTGCAACAGATAAAGGAGAGTTTGAAGATAAACCAGTATATGTTTTAATAAACGAACGTTCCGCATCTGCAAGTGAAATTATAGCAGGAGCATTACAAGATAATGATATTGGTACTATTGTAGGAAGAAGGTCTTTTGGAAAAGGATTGGTGCAAAGAGAAATGGAACTAGGAGACGGCTCTGCAGTAAGATTAACAGTATCTAGGTATTATACACCTACAGGAAGAAGTATTCAAAAAACATATAAAAACGGAAATAAAGATTATTATAAAAAGTTTACAGAACGTTTTAATAATGGAGAGTTAATATCTGCAGATAGTATAAAAGTAGCAGACTCGTTAAAATTTAAAACGCCTAAAGGAAAAATTGTTTATGGTGGTGGAGGTATAATTCCTGATGTTTTTGTGCCAATAGGAACAACCGAAGAGGAAGCTGTAGAAACTATAGATAATTATGGGTATTTATCCTACTTTATTTTTGAGCATTTAGATCAAGACCGTACGCGTTATGATGACTATACCCAAGAAGAATTTATTAATGATTTTAAAGTAGATGATATTCTTTTTCAAAATTTTGTAGAATACGCAATATCTACTAGAAAATTAAAATTGAATTTTTATGATTTTGAGGATAGTGTAAAATTGTATTTAAAAGCAGCATTAGCAAACCAATTATATGGAGATAATATTTATGCTAAAATTAAAAGTACAAAAGATGCAATGCTGCACAAAGTTTTAGAATTAGATAAACCGTCTGTAACAGAAAATATTAAAGAGGAAAATACAGATTCTAGTAACTAACGTTCGTTAACCTTTTTTTCTATTTTTTTACTAGTATTAAATACTAATATTAATACAATAGCAATTAAAGCAGCAATAATCCCAATTAAGGCAATAATACTATTTCCTTCAAATAAGTTATTAAAATCTACTAGAGTTGCATTATAAGCAATAAGTGCAATTGCAAGCACTATTAAAACTATAGTAAGTGTTTTGTTCATATTCTAATTACATTTTTAAAAACAGTTGGTTAATATTTGCAGCAAATAATTTAACTGCTATTGCTAATAAAATTACACCAAATACTTTTCTAATTACATTAATGCCATTTGTTCCTAAAATATGTTCTATTTTTTTAGAAGACTTTAAAACAATGTAAACAAATATAACATTTATAAAAATTGCTATAATTATATTTTCTACATGAAATTCTGCACGTAAAGAAAGTAAAGACGTCATAGTACCAGCACCTGCAATTAATGGAAAAGCAATGGGTACTATAGAGGCACTTTCAGGCTCATCATCTTTGTAAAGGCTAATTCCTAAAATCATTTCAATAGCTAAGAAAAAAATAATAAATGCCCCAGCTACAGCAAAAGAATTTACATCTATACCAATTAGGTTTAAAATTTCTTCTCCAATAAACAAAAAAGCAATCATTATTAAAGTTGCTACAATAGATGCTTTTTCGGATTGTATATGCCCTACTTTATTTCTTAATCCAATAATTATAGGAATACTACCTATAATATCTATTACTGCAAAAAGAATCATTCCAGAAGTAACAACCTCTTTAAAATCAAAATTGAAAGTCATAGTTTAAAAAAATTTTGTCAAAGGTACATTTATTATCAAATTTTTAATGTTTACACTTCATAAAAGTAGAAGAATATATAAGAAAACGTATATTGGCACTTTATTAAAAAATATGTTTCAAATAGGTAAAACCATAGTATCTGAAGAGATAATAGAAAATGATTTTGTTTGCAACCTTAACGCTTGTAAAGGACAGTGTTGTATAGATGGTGAAGCAGGGGCTCCTGTTGCAGAAGATGAAACCGATATTATGGTAGATATTTACAGCAAAGTAAAACCTTATTTAAGCAAAGAGGGTGTTGCTGAAATAGAAAAACAAGGCGCTTTTATTAAAGGAGATGATGGCGAATGGGAAACTCCATTAATAAATGGTAGTGCTTGTGCTTACGTAATTTTTGATGATAAAAAAACTGCTAAGTGCGGTATAGAAGCGGCGTATAACGATGGTGTAATAGATTGGAAAAAACCAGTTTCTTGCCATTTATACCCGGTTAGAGTTAGAGAATACACAGAGTTAACAGCTGTAAATTATCATAAATGGCAAATTTGTGATCCTGCTTGTGCACTTGGAGACGAATTAAAAGTGCCTATTTATAAATTTGTAAAAGAATCTTTAATTAGAAAGTTTGGCAAAGAGTGGTATGCAGAACTAGAAGAAGTGGCTAAAGAGCATGTTAAAAGGTAGGTATATGTAATACCACTTGTGTTCCTGTAGGCTTTTTATTTTCGTCAAACAGATCTATAATTTCAATATTAAAAGAGTTTTGATAGTCTTTAGAGAAATTTGTTAATCGCTCTTTTGTAATATCTATACCAATAGATTTTCTTTTAAGAACCTTATTTTTTTTAATTTTTTCGGCCTCAGTTCTTCCAATACCATTATCTGTTATTGTAATATGAATAAAACCATCATTAGATTTATTTACGTTTAAGGTTATTTTTTTTTCGCCATCTTTAGAAGAAAGACCGTGCCATACAGCATTTTCTAAAAAAGGCTGTAAAATTAACGAAGGTATTTTTATGGTATGCGTATCTATATTTTCCGCTACAGAAATAGTAAAGTTAATCTCATTAGAAAAACGTATGTTCTCTATATTCATATATAAATCTATAGTTTCTAACTCTTCTGCTAAAGGAATTTCTTTTAAAGAGGAAGCTTCTAATATTTTACGAACAAGTTTAGAAAATTTATTTAGGTAATAAACGGCATTTTTTTTCTCGTTATTTATAATGTAAAGCTTAATAGAGTTTAAAGAGTTAAAAAGAAAATGAGGATTCATTTGACTTCGTAACATGGTTTGTTCTAGGGTAAGTAGTTGCTTTTCATTTTTTAATTGGTATTGTCTATAAAGTATAAAAAAGATACCCGCTAGTAATGTTAGTGCAAAAGAGCCAATTAGTAAAGTAGTTTTGTTTTTTCTTAATTTTAATTTTACAATTTCATTTTCTTTGGCTAAAACTTCTATTTGGCTACTTTTCTTTTCGGTATCATACCTAATAATCATGTCGTTTACATATCGTAAATTTCTAACATTAGTAATTTCTTCATCAATATTTTGTGCTTTTTTATAATACTCTAAAGATTTTTCGAATTTACCTTGTGTAGAATATAGGTCAGAAAGGTTTAAGTTGGCTTTTATTATACCGCTTGGTAAGTTGTGTTTTTTTGCTAATTCTAGTCCTACTAACATGTTTTTTTCAGCCTCGGAATACAAACTTTTTTTCATTAAAGCAGTTCCTATATTTATATGAATAGCAGAAGTTACATACTGGTCTCCTAAAGCTTTTGATCTTGCTAAAGTTGGTTTTAAAATAGCTAGTGCTTTATCTATTTTATCTTGTTTTACATATATTTGGCCAATACTATTTTTGCAAATAACTATTCCCATTTCATTCTCTATCTCATTATTTACTTTTAGAGATGTTTTATAACTTTCTAAGGCATCTTCTAAATTTAATTTAGCCTCTTGGCATTCTCCAATGTTTTGATGGTTAATTGCTATACCTAATTTATTACCTAATGCATCTTCTAAAAGCATAGATTTTTTAAATTGTTTTATAGCTAAATCATACTGTTCTAAAGTTTGGTATATATTACCAATACCGTTTAATGAAACATTTATACTTCGTTTTAAATTATCGGATGGATTTTTAACAGTTTCTGCTAGTTCTAAAGCTTCTTGGTTATAATCTAAAGCAGTTTTAATGGCATCTGTTCTTCGGTAGACAACACTAAGCATATTAAGGCTAAACACTTTAAACTCTAGGTTGTTTTTTTTAGTTGCAGCCTCTAAAGCTAAGTTATGTAATGCTATTGCTTTAGAAAATTGTGAATATGCTCTATACCTTCTTCCTAACTGGTTTAAAGCATAAGATTGCCCAGCATAACACTCTTTTTTTTCTGCACTATTTGCAAAATATCGCATATATAAGGTGTCTTTTCTTTTAAACCTTAAAACCTTGTCTAGTTCTTTATATGTTTTTGGGTTAGTTTTTATTAGGCTATCTGTAAGTTCTATAAATTTTATATCTACCCCTTGTGCATAAACATTATTAGTATATGTTATTAGTATAAAAAGAGTAAATAGGTATTTAAGTATTTGCAACGTTTTTGGTTTTGTAAATTTTACTTATAATAAATCTAGAAAATCAGATTTTTTCTGACGCGAAACAGGAATTTTATGATTGGAATTTAAAATAACATACCCATCTGTTTTTAAAAACTCTTTAATCTTATTAAGGTTAATAATGTAGGAGTTATGAATTCTAAAAAAAGTATCTGCCGGTAATATTTCATTCACTTCTTTTAGCTTTTTTGTAAGCACTATTTTTTGACCATCTGTTAAATATATGGTACTGTAATTTCCATCAGATTCTGCATATAATATCTGGTCGTTTTCAAGAAATAATAACTTACCGTCTGTATTAAAAGTAATCTTTTTATGGCTGGTACTAGAATTATAATTTAATAGAATTTTTTCGAGCTTATCTACCGTTAAATTTTTGGCATTAAATTTTTTAATTTTTACAATAGTTTCTTTTAAATCATCTGTATCTATAGGTTTTAATAAGTAATCTATTGCTTCGTTTTTAAGGGCCTTTATAGCATATTGGTTATAAGCAGTAGTAATAATAACAGGAAAGTTTTTATTCTGTAATTTTTGAATAAACTGAAAGCCATCCATTGTAGGCATTTCTATATCTAAAAATAAACAATCTGGAGTATGGGTTTCTAAATAATTTAAAGCAGCAAATGGGTCTGTAAAAGAAGCAACTACTTTAATTTCTTGACTAAAGTTTGTTAATTCCCAAGATAAACTTTGTAAGGCTTTAATTTCGTCATCAACAATTACAGCTTCTAGCATAAGCAAATATTATGTTTAAGGCAATTTATTCAAAAATAAAATTAATACTAAAGTTTTTATATAAATATGTATTAATGGTTTGTATTTAAGTATAAATGGTACATATTAAATATTGTTTTCCACAACAATATATTAACAAGAAAAATAACACATATATTTCTCATATTCTTTTCCATACACACAAAATTATATACCATTTATACATAAGATTATTATGTTGAGTAATTGTTAGTTTACATTTGAGTATTAAATATTCCCCTTTTTATTAATGTTTATGATTAATTAGATCCATTATTAAAAATGAAAAAATGTTTATTGTTATTTATCTGCCTACTAACATTACTTATAGTTGCTTCTATAGTGGAAAACAAATCATCCAATAAAAAAATAGAAGATAGCATAGTAGAAGTTGTTAAGTATAAAAAGTAAGGTCTGTTTTCTTCTTATAAGAATAGTATTTAAAATAATCAAAAATAGAAGGAAAAACCGTCTTAAAATTTATATAGAATGTAGTAATTTTATCAAAATTTTTTTAAAAAAATAATATATATAAGTTACCAATATAAAATTACGGTTCTTAGGTATTTTTTTATTTTACCGAACAGTGTTTTTTATTACATTAATTGCCAAAACCAACCAGTTGGAAATTGGATTTTTTTTGATTATAGGTTTCGGGGGAACTACCTAAATCATCTAAACTGTAGTAATTACCTTTCATTAGGGGGCATTGGAGAACCGTATGTTGGTAAATGCTGTGTATTAGGCTTTTATGTTAAAATTATAACTATTTTAAATAAACCAAAAAGTATATGTTTTAATACTTTTTGGTTTATTTTTTTTAGCCCTTTTTTTATTCAAAAAAGCAATTCTTTGTTAGGGCTTATAAACATTACTGCTAAACATACATTTCAACATTGTGTGTTAAAAACTTTGTAAGCATATTTCTTAAATGCATCTTAAAATTTGAGGTTATTTTTACATCTTTGTTAGTCCATAGAAATATGTAATTTTCTATTAAACTTTTAGAATTCATTTTTTTAAACAATATATTATGTCTGTATCCATAGAGCCTATTTTAGCCGAAAATAAAGATCGGTTTGTAATTTTTCCAATTCAGCATAATGATTTGTGGGATTGGTATAAAAAACAAGAGGCATGTATATGGACTGCAGAAGAAATAGACTTGCATGAAGACTTAACAGATTGGAATAATAAGTTAAGTGATGATGAACGTTATTTTATAAAACACATTCTTGCATTTTTTGCAGCTTCAGATGGTATAGTAAACGAAAACTTAGCAGAAAATTTTGTGAATGAAGTGCAATATTCAGAAGCTAAATTTTTCTATGGTTTTCAAATAATGATGGAAAATATTCATTCTGAAACATATTCTCTTTTAATAGATACTTATGTAAAAGATGATAAAGAAAAAACCAAACTTTTTCAGGCTATAGAAAACTTTCCAGCAATTAAGAAAAAAGCAGATTGGGCTCTTAAATGGATAGAGTCTCCAAGTTTTGCAGAACGTTTAATTGCCTTTGCAGCAGTAGAAGGTATTTTCTTTTCAGGTTCTTTCTGTTCTATATATTGGTTAAAAAAGAGAGGTCTTATGCCTGGATTAACATTCTCTAACGAATTAATTTCTAGAGATGAAGGTATGCATTGCGACTTTGCTGTGCATTTACACAACCACCACATTGTAAATAAAGTACCAAAAGAAAGAATAAAAGAAATTTTAGTAGACGCTCTTAATATAGAAAGAGAGTTTATAACAGAATCTCTTCCTGTTAGTTTAATAGGAATGAATGCTAAGTTAATGACCCAGTATCTAGAATTTGTTACCGATCGTTTGTTAGTAGAATTAGGATGCGAAAAAGTATACAACTCTACAAATCCGTTCGATTTTATGGATATGATTTCCTTACAAGGAAAAACAAATTTCTTCGAAAAACGAGTTTCAGAATATCAAAAAGCTGGTGTTCTAAATACGGATGATGATGAAGATTCTCAAAAAATAAGCTTTGATGCTGATTTTTAAAGGCTAAAACAATAATTTAATTATTGTTTTACACCCCATTATTTAATAGTAACCTACTAGTTAAAAACTAATTTAAGTTGGTTTAATGACCGGCTGACCCTAATATTTAACACACATTAAAACCTTTGTAGCAATATGTATGTAGTAAAAAGAGACGGAAGAAAAGAACTAATAATGTTCGATAAAATTACAGCAAGAGTTCGTAAACTTTGTTACGGATTAAACGCTTTAGTAGACCCTTTAAAAGTGGCTATGCGAGTAATAGAAGGATTGTATGATGGTGTTACAACTTCTGAGCTAGATAATTTAGCAGCAGAAATTGCAGCAACAATGACCACAACGCATCCAGATTATGCAAAGCTAGCAGCTCGTATATCTGTTTCTAACCTACATAAAAACACAAAAAAATCTTTCTCAGAAACAATGAAAGATTTGTACTTGTATGTAAACCCAAGAACAAATAAAGAAGCTCCGTTGTTGTCTGATGAGGTTTATAATGTAATACTAGAAAATTCAGAAAAACTAGACTCTACAATAATATATAACCGAGATTTTGGCTACGACTATTTTGGTTTTAAAACACTAGAACGTTCATATTTATTAAAAATAAACGGGAAAATTGCAGAACGTCCACAGCATATGCTTATGCGTGTTTCTATAGGAATACATTTAAATGATTTAGATGCAGCCATAGAAACATATGAGTTAATGTCTAAAAAATATTTTACACACGCTACACCAACTCTTTTTAATTCTGGAACACCAAAACCACAAATGTCTTCTTGCTTTTTATTAGCAATGAAAGATGATAGTATAGATGGTATTTACGATACCTTAAAACAAACTGCTAAAATTTCGCAATCTGCAGGAGGTATAGGTTTATCTATTCATAACATAAGAGCTACAGGGTCCTATATTGCTGGTACAAATGGTACATCTAATGGTATTGTTCCAATGCTGCAAGTTTTTAATGACACAGCAAGGTATGTAGACCAAGGAGGAGGTAAACGTAAAGGTAGTTTTGCTATTTATATGGAACCTTGGCATGCCGATATTTTCGAATTTTTAGATTTAAAAAAGAACCATGGTAAAGAAGAAATGCGTGCTCGTGATTTATTCTATGCTATGTGGATTTCTGATTTATTTATGAAAAGAGTAGAAGCTAATGAGGATTGGACTTTAATGTGTCCTAACGAATGCCCTGGTCTTTTTACAAAACACAGCGAAGAGTTTGAAGCTTTATACCTAAAATATGAAGCGGATGGTAAAGGAAGAAAAACAGTTAAAGCTCGTGAACTTTGGGAAAAAATATTAGAATCTCAAATAGAAACTGGAACACCTTATATGTTGTATAAAGATGCAGCTAACCGTAAGAGTAACCAAAAAAACCTAGGAACAATACGTTCTTCAAACTTATGTACAGAGATAATGGAGTATACCTCTCCAGACGAAGTTGCAGTATGTAATTTAGCATCTATTGCATTGCCAATGTTTGTTAAAAATGGAGAATTTAACCATAAAGAACTATTTAAAGTTACAAAAAGAGTAACCAGAAACTTAAATAAAGTAATAGATAGAAACTATTACCCTGTAAAAGAAGCAGAAAATTCTAATATGCGTCATAGACCTATTGGGTTAGGAGTGCAAGGTCTTGCAGATACATTTATTATGTTGCGTATGCCTTTTACAAGTGATGATGCAAAAAAATTAAACCAAGAAATATTTGAAACCCTTTATTTTGCAGCCGTAACCGCTTCTATGGAAATGGCAAAAGAAGAAGGTGCTTACTCTTCTTATGAAGGTTCTCCAATGTCAAAAGGAGAATTTCAATATAACCTTTGGGGAATTAAAGATGAGGAACTTTCTGGAAGATGGAACTGGGATAAATTAAGAAAAGACGTAGTAAAGAACGGTGTTCGTAACTCTTTATTAGTTGCCCCTATGCCAACAGCTTCTACCTCTCAAATATTAGGAAACAATGAGTGTTTTGAACCATACACATCTAATATTTATACAAGAAGAGTACTTTCTGGAGAATTTATTGTTGTAAATAAACACTTATTAGAAGATTTAGTAGAGCTTGGAATGTGGAATGAAAACATGAAGCAAGAGCTAATGCGTGCTAATGGATCTATACAACATATAGAAACTATACCTCAAGATATTAGAGACTTATATAAAACGGTTTGGGAATTAAGTATGAAAGATATTATTGATATGAGTCGCCATAGAGGCTACTTCATAGATCAAAGCCAGTCTTTAAACTTATTCATGGAAAATGCGAACTACTCTAAATTAACTTCAATGCACTTTTATGCATGGAAGAGCGGTTTAAAAACAGGTATGTATTACCTACGTACTAAGGCAGCAGTAGACGCTATTAAATTTACATTAGATAATACAAAGAAAAAAGAAGTGCCAGTTAGTGTTGCTGCAGAAGCAGAAGTAGCGGCAGCTACTACACCACAGGCGGCACCATCTGCTGAAGAAGCAGCTTCTATGGAGGTAAAAGCAACACCTGTACAACAAGAATTAGATGTGCAACCTTTAACTCCTGAAGAAATGAAGGAAATGATAGCAAGAGCTAAAGAAGGTCAAGCAGATGACGATTGTTTAATGTGCGGTTCTTAAATTATAAGAAATAATATAAAA
Organism: uncultured Maribacter sp.; assembly: GCA_947504045.1. GTDB lineage: Bacteria > Bacteroidota > Bacteroidia > Flavobacteriales > Flavobacteriaceae > Maribacter_B. Next base: position 679,944 of record CANNFY010000001.1, on the reverse strand, counting down.
AAGCCCTAGTAATCCATTACTAGGGCTTTTTTGTATAAAATATTTAAATATAGTTTTAGGCTACACTAAAACTATTGTTTTTTAATGTGTGGCTTAAATACTAATGAGAATATATATGCCATCACGTACAAAGCAAGAAAAATATAATAGTTGTCCATGATTGTAAAATTTTATTAATATACAATTAGAACGTTGTTGGGGCTAAAAAATTACAAATTATAGTATTAAAAATTTGTTAATCTATTAATTAAAGGGTGCATTCTTTGTTTTTTTCTAGATAATTTGAATATAGGGTAAAATTTTTTTCAACATATTCAGAAGTTTAGTAATCAAGAAATAGTAAGTCCATTTTCACATATTTCTTTAGTGTATCAACCATCATTTTTTTCGTTTTCAACTACAATTACATCCTAAAAATTTCCTTTTCGTGTAATTATTTAATTCTTAAATTAAGTATTATAAAATTAATTTTTTACATTTATTTGGTATAATTATTACGAAAGATTTACTATAACGTTGTAGTAATTTATAATTGTGCAATACGATAATTACCGTTATTTTTGGAGTATATATAATTATTTAGGACTGTAAAAATTTGTAAAACCCCCAGCTAAAAAATGGAACAAATAATTACTTCTAATACAATACTAGTTTTAAATATTAAGGGGATTAAGTAATAAAAGAGAATTATGAAGGCTTTTTTTAATCAAATTTTTGATTATAATTTTTACTGTAATAAAAAAATAATAGACCAGTGTATTGCAATGGAAACAGTTTCAGAGGAAACAATTTCTTTGTTTAGTTGTATTTTAAATACACATCATATCTGGAATAGTAGAATATTAAAGGTTGCTCCAACCTATACTTTAAAACAAATACATTCTGTAAAGGAATGGGGAGATATACACTATGAAAACCAAAGGAGTTCTTTTGAAATAACTAGTAATGCAGATGATTTTGAAGATAGGATTGATTATGAAAATTCTGAAGGAAGGCTATTTACTAATACCCTTCAAGACATGCTATTCCACATAATAAATTTTTCTACACAACACAGAGGGAAAATTGAAGTAGATTTTAATAAAATAGGTGTAGACCCTTTAATACTAGATTTTGCCTTGTATAAGAGGTAATTTTTTTAACAATGCAACAACCAAATAAATTATAATAAATGAAAGAAGTAAAGAAAAATCAGATATTTTTAGCAGCATGTATTTCGCTAATTGTAACCTCCATGACATTTGCTATTAGAGCAGGTATCTTAACACAATTAGGTATAGATTTTGAAATATCTAATAAAGAATTAGGATGGATAAACAGTATGGCTTTTTTAGGTTTTCCATTAGCTATGATTTTAGGAGGATTACTTTATAATACTGTTGGAGCAAAAAAATTAATGATTGTTGCTTTTGTATGTCACATGTTAGGATTATTACTAACCATTTTTGCAGGAGGCTTTTGGACTTTAATTATATCTACCTTTTTTATTGGTTTTGCAAATGGTTCTGTAGAAGCGGCATGTAACCCAATGATAGCCGAAATGTATACCAATAATAGAACCGCTATGCTAAACAAGTTTCATGTATGGTTTCCTGGAGGTTTAGTAATAGGGGCATTGGTAACTAAATTTTTAACAGATGCTGGTATGGGTTGGCAAACTCTAATTGCAACCATGTTAATACCTACTTTAATATATGGTTATCTAGTATTTACCCAAGAGTTTCCAGAACGTAAGAATATAGCATCTAACACTTCTAGTAATATTAAAGCATTAGCAAACCCTTTATTTATTTTTATAGCGCTTTGTATGACCTTAACAGCAGTTTCTGAATTTATACCACAACAGTGGATAGAAACTATTTTAGGAAGCTCAGGAGCAAGCCCAATGTTAGTACTAGCATTAGTTACAGGTATTATGGCTTTAGGAAGGTTTTTTGCTGGCCCAATAGTACATAAATTAAACCCAACAGGAGTACTTTGGATGTCTGCAATAATTACAAGTCTTGCCATTTATCTTATGAGCGTAGTAGATGGTTCTATGATTTACGTTGCAGCAGCATTATTTGCATTAGGAGTATGTTATTTTTGGCCAACTATGATTGGTTTTGTATCGGAATATCTGCCAAAAACAGGGGCTTTAGGAATGTCTCTTGTAGGTGGTGCAGGAATGTTTGCAACATCGGTATGGAATCCGGTAATTGGTTCTTGGTTAGATGAAGAAAAAAATAATGCATTAGCATCTGGGTTATCTGGAGCTTTAGCAGAAATTGCAGCAGGAAAAGCTGTTTTAGGAATAGTGGTATATTTTCCAATAGCTTTAGTAATTTTATTCGGAATTTTATTTTTTATGCGAAACAAGATTGAAAAAAATAGAATTGGACATGTAGAAGATGCTATGGCATAAATTGTTTAAAAGTTAAATAGAAGTAGATGAGTAAAAAAATTAGATTAGGAATTTTAGGTGGAGGCGGAGATTCACTTATTGGAGTATTACATAGAGTAGCATCATATATAAATGACAATTACCAAATAACAGGAGCGGTATTTAACCCAGATTTTGATACCAATATTGCTTTTGCAAAAGAAATTGATATACCTACAAATAGAGTATATAAAGACTTTGATACTTTTATTGAAGAAGAAATGAAGTTGCCTAAAGAAGAGCGTATACAGGTCTGTTCTGTACTTACGCCAAATTTTCTTCATTTTCCAATGGCTAAAAAGTTACTAGATAATGGTTTTCATGTTATTTGCGAAAAACCAATGACAACTAGTTTAGAAGAAGCAAAAATATTACAAGAAGCACATAAAAAATCTGGAGTTGTTTTTGCTTTAACGCATACGTATACAGGTTACCCAATGGTACGCCAAATGCGCGAAATGATTAAGTCTGGAGTGTTAGGAAAAATACATAAGGTAGATGCAGCGTATTACCAAGGTTGGATAAACACTATAATTCATGACCAAGAAAAGCGCTCATCTGTTTGGAGGTTAGACCCTAAAAAAGCAGGAATTAGTTCTTGTATTGGAGATATAGGTGTACATGCATTTAATCTTATTGAGTATACTACAGGATTAAAAATAAATTCTATTCTTTCCGATTTTAATTATTTGTATGAAGATAACCAGATGGATGTAGATGGTACTGTTTTAGTTCGTATGAGTGATCATGTAAAAGGGCTAATACGATCTAGCCAAGTAGCTACAGGAGAGGAAAATGGCTTATCTATTGCAATTTACGGGGAAAAAGCAGCTTTTAAATGGGAACAAGAGAATCCTAATTACTTATATAAGTTAAGCGATACAGAACCAATGCAAGTATATAAGCCAGGGCATGCGTATAACTCAGAATTATCTTTAGGAGGCACTAAACTACCTCCAGGGCACCCAGAAGGTATTTTTGATTCTATGGCAAATATTTACCTAGGAGCAGCAAAAGCAATAAGAGGAGAGGATTATAATGATGGAGAGTTTCCTACAATGTTAGATGGGGTTCGTGGTATGAATTTTATAGAAGCAACCGTAGAATCTCATAAAGCGGGTAATACTTGGGTTACTTTAGAGTCATAAACCATATTTTTTATAGAATAAAAAAAATGCTGCTTAATTTAAGCAGCATTTTGTTTTTATTAGTTTTTGATTATCGTTTAAATACAACATTAAATTCTTGACAAACTACAATCATACTCTCGCTAGGTTTTTTATTATAGTTTTTTAATTCTCTAGAATAATAATCCCAATGTACCTTTCTCCAATAGGCTAAAGATTTGTCTCCTTCTCCTTCTTTACTAGCATAAGCATCATCAACACTAAAAAAAGGTTTTAAAGTAACTTTAGTTGTTTCTACAATACATTGTGCTTCTCCTTCCCAGTTAGTAATTACTGTAAAATCACCTATTTTAGGTAATTTTTCTTCTCTTTTTTGAATACCAATTAAAGAGTCTGTAGTGGCTTTTTTTATGCCAGATTTTACAAGATTAGCACATTCATTCGCATCTTTTTCGTTATCACAAAAATGAATAGTTTTTGGAGCTTCATGAAAAGCATCTTCTAAATGCTGATCCAGATAATCGCCCCACATATTTCTTGCCGAAGAGTTGTCCATGGTATAGTAAACGTGTTTATTTATTATGATATTGTTAAATAAGAACCTACAAGGTAAATTATTTTAAGAAAACGACTTAATTTTTTTAGTAAAGTTTTAGTACTAAAAAGCCTTATCTCTTTATATATAGGTAAATATGGCGTATCTTACTAAAAAAAGAAACATAATATTTTTTATATGAATACAATTAAAGGGCCTGCTGTTTTTTTAGCACAATTTGTAGATAATAAAGCACCATTTAACACTCTAGATGGTATGTGTAAATGGGCATCAGATTTAGGGTACAAAGGTATACAAATACCTACCTGGGAATCTTTTTTAATAGATTTAGATAAAGCGGCAGAAAGCCAAACGTATTGTGATGAGTTAAAAGGTAAAATTAACTCTTATGGTTTAGAAATTACAGAACTGTCTACACACTTACAAGGGCAATTGGTAGCAGTTAACCCTGCGTATGATACTATGTTTGATGGTTTTGCTCCAGATGCTGTAAAAAATAATCCAAAAGCAAGAACAGAATGGGCAATAGAAACCGTAAAAAAAGCTGGAACAGCAAGTAGAAGATTAGGTATTAATGCACATGCAACTTTTTCTGGAGCATTACTTTGGCATACTGTTTACCCATGGCCGCAAAGACCTGCAGGATTGGTAAAAATGGGTTTTGAAGAGTTAGCAAAAAGATGGTTGCCTATTCTTAACCATTTTGATGATCAAGGGGTAGATGTTTGTTATGAAATACACCCAGGAGAAGATTTACACGATGGGGTTTCTTTTGAACGTTTTTTACAAGCAACAAATAACCACAAACGTGTAAATATGTTATATGATCCAAGTCATTATGTCTTACAACATTTAGATTATTTGACATTTATAGATCATTACCATTCTTTTATAAAAGCTTTTCATGTAAAAGATGCAGAATTTAACCCAACAGGTAAGCAAGGTGTTTATGGGGGGTATTCAGATTGGATAGACAGAGCAGGTAGATTTAGGTCTCCAGGAGACGGACAGGTAGATTTTAGTGGTATATTTTCTAAACTTACACAATACAATTGTAATGTTTGGGCAGTTATGGAGTGGGAGTGTTGTATGAAAAGCCCAGAACAAGGCGCGCGAGAAGGAGCTCCTTTTATTAAAAAGCATATTATAGAAGCTACGCAAAAAACCTTTGATGATTTTGCAGGTGGTGAAATAGATAAAAATATGCTAAAAAATATTTTAGGAATTTAAAGCCATAACAACATTATGTATGTAAGGGAACTTATTAGAATAGTAACAATCTGGCTTTAACTAAAAATGTATTTGGCAATTTTATAGTAATACAGTTTACTTTAAACTAAGAACGTTATGCTTATTAAAAATTAGGCAATTACTTTTTAATAAGATCCTTTAATTATCTTTGCAGGCAAATAATCTATATATGATTCAATCCATGACCGGGTTTGGGAAACACGTAATACAACTTCCCTCAAAAAAAATAACTGTAGAGCTAAAATCTTTAAATAGCAAAAACTTAGATCTAAATGCAAGAATGCCTTCTGCATACAGAGAAAAGGAATTAGAATTACGAAAAGTAATAGCAAGCTCTTTGGTTCGTGGTAAAGTAGATTTTGGCTTGTATATAGAAAATACAGGAGATAACACCTCTGCTCAGGTTAATGAAGTTACTGTAAAGCAATATATGCAGCAATTAAAATCTATAGCAGATGGCGATTCTTTACGTTTATTAGAAATGGCATTACGTTTGCCAGATGCTATGAAAACGGATAAAGAAGATATAGATGAAGAAGAATATGTATCTATTAAAGAAGCACTAATTGAAGCTTTACAAGAAATAAATAAATTTAGATCAGAGGAAGGAAGCGTTTTAGAAACCGATTTTAATCATAGACTAAATAAACTAAAAAATTTACTTGAAGAAGTAAAAAAAATAGATCCAGACAGACAAGTAGCAATACGCGAAAAATTAGAAAAAGCGGTTGCAGATTTAACTGTAGATTTAGATGCCAATAGGTTTGAACAAGAACTTATATATTATCTAGAAAAATATGACATTACAGAAGAGAAAGTTCGTTTAAAAAACCATTTAGAGTATTTTGAAAAAACGCTAAATTCTGCAGATAGTAATGGAAAAAAATTAGGATTTATTTGTCAAGAAATAGGTAGAGAAATTAATACCATTGGCTCTAAAGCCAATTTTGCGCCTATGCAACAAATAGTAGTGCAAATGAAAGATGAGTTAGAAAAGATTAAAGAACAAATGTTGAATGTATTATAATGGCAGGAGGTAAACTATTAATTTTTTCGGCACCATCTGGTAGCGGTAAAACTACCATAGTTAGACATTTGCTACAACACCCAGAATTAAATTTAGCTTTTTCGGTTTCAGCTGCATCTAGGCCAAGACGCGGAAAAGAAAAAAACGGAGAGCATTATTATTTTATGACAGTTTCCGAGTTTAAAAAGCACATAAAAAATGACGATTTTTTAGAATGGGAAGAAGTGTATAGAGATAATTTTTATGGAACTTTAAAAACCGAGGTAGAACGCCTATGGGCAGAAGGCAAAAATGTAATTTTTGATATTGATGTTGTAGGCGGATTACGTATTAAAAAGAAATTTCCAGACCAAACTTTGGCTGTTTTTGTAAAACCACCAAGTATAGATGAATTAAAAATTAGACTAAAAAAACGAAGTACCGAAAGTGAGGATAAAATAAATATGCGTATTGCAAAAGCTGGTGTAGAACTTGCTACGGCTCCTCAGTTTGATAAGGTTATTAAAAATTACGATTTAGAAGTAGCTTTAAAAGAAGCCTATGATCTTGTAGCTAATTTTGTAAAGCAAGAATAAAGTACATATGAAAAAAGTAGGGCTTTACTTTGGTACTTTTAACCCAATACACATAGGGCATTTGGTAATAGCTAACCATATGGTAGAGTTTTCAAGTTTAGATGAGGTTTGGTTTGTAGTAACACCACAAAGCCCCTTTAAAACCAAGAAAACTTTATTAGACAATAATCAAAGATACCAAATGGTATATGATGCTGTTGAAGAATATCCCAAATTAAAACCTAGTAATATAGAGTTTAATTTGCCACAGCCTAATTATACCATAAATACCCTAGCTGTACTTTCCGAAAAATACCCAAAAGGGTATGAGTTTTCATTAATTATGGGAGAAGACAATTTAAAAGGCTTTCATAAATGGAAAAATTATGAGTTTATCTTAGAGGCGTATTCTTTATATGTATATCCTAGAGTTTCTAGTGGTAAAGTAGAACATAAATTTAAGAATCATCCTAAAATACATAAAGTAGAGGCTCCTATAATGGAAATTTCTTCAACCTTTATTCGGGAGAACTATAAATTGGGTAAAAACATTAAACCTTTACTTCCTAAAGTAGTTTGGAAATATATAGATGAAATGAATTTTTATAGATAAAAAAGGCCGTCTTTACATAAGACGACCTTTAGTTAAACATCAAAACGTAATTTATAATATTACGTTTTTATGCTTTATTTTAAATTAAATATTTTATTCTATTTCATCTAAATATTTAATATCACGTGTGTTTTTTTGTACTGCAATAGCAGAAAATAAACTTAAGGTAAAGGCCATACCATAAAACCCTTTTTCACTTAGTAGTAAATCTGCATTCCAAAGCCCAATAACTAATAAAACTATTGATACTATGGTGGTAAACCAACTAATGCCATAGTAAGCCTCGGTAACAGGAAGCCCTTCTTTTTTGTCACGTACACTCTTTTGGACAGATATTACAGAAAACAGGCCAAATAAAAGCACCGTAAAATAATAGCCTTTTTCATTTAATAACATATCTGCATTCCATAACCCAATACAGAACGAAACCATACCTAAGAGCAAAGCGCTCCATGATGCAGATATAAATGCTGGTGTAGGTTTTAAACCATAATCTAATTCTTTTTTTTCTTTTTCTACAGACGTATTTTTTTTTGTCTCCGTAAACATTTGATTTTCCATACTATATTTTTTTTGATGTTTAGTATGGTACAAAGGTGCAATAGTAAAAAGCAATTTAATATTCGAAATATGTATATTACTTACGATTAAAAATTATATATTTTAACTATTTTACACGTAATTTGGTTTATAAATAGCATAAAAACTTATGATTAAATGAATAAAATTATTTTAATAATAAACTCTTTGTCTGTAGAAAGTAGGCAGAATTTTGTGCTATGGTTAAAAAATAAAAACCGTAGAGGTGATGTTAAAAACATTACTTTATTTAATTATTTATTAAAAGGAGAAACAAGTAATTTAGATAGTAAACTATACGGTAAGCCAAATAAGAACGCTTTTCATGCTTTATGTAAAAGATTACAAGATAGCTTGTTAGATTTTATAGCTACTAAAAGTTTTGAAGGCGAAAGTTCGGAGGAACTAAATGTTTTAAAGTTATTGGTAGTTAGTCGTTTATTTCTTGAACAAAAGGAGTATAAGCTAGGGTATGCTACACTTGCTAAAGCAGAAAGATTAGCCATTTTTATAGATCATTATTCTCTTTTAAATGAAATTTATCATACCAAAATACAATATGCACATTGTAATTCATCTTTAGATCTTAATGCTACTTTTAATAGTGCGAATGTAAATATGAAGGCTTTTCAAAAAGACTTTAAACTAAATATGGCTTATGCAGAAATTAAAGAGAAAATTTTAAAAACTAATTCTTTTACCCAAATAAATACTATTGTAGAAAGTACATTTAAAAAATTTGAAGTTTCTATACACGCCTCGTTATCGTATAAATCTTTATATCAATTAATGAATTTAACCTCTATAACTGCCAAGTTACAACGTAATTATTATAGGATTACTCCTTTTATAGAAGAGGCCTATGCGGTTGTAAGTAGTAAAAAAACATTAGCATATAAACATTTGTACTATCATATTGGTATTTTACAAGTAATGGCAATGGTTTATTTTAGAAATAAAAATTTTACCAAATCCGTAGCATTTATGGAAAAAATGGAAACCGAAATGCAAAAAAACAATAAACTATATTATAAACGATTTTTAGGAGATTTAACAGTCTTAAAAGTTTTAAACTATAACTATACCGGAAACTATGTAAAAGCCCTGCAGATATTAAGTAAAAACAGAACAGAACGGTTAGATATAGAGTTAATACATATTATGTGTCTTTTTCAACAAAATAAGTATAAAGATGCTTATGGTATTTTTAAAAAATTATATCATAGCGATATTTGGTATGAAAAAAAAGCTGGCTGGATATGGGTTTTAAAAAAGAATATATTGGAAATTTTATTACTAATAGAGTTAGATGAATTGGACCTTGTTTTATTACGGGTAAAAAGCTTTAAAATAAAGTTTGCCAATAAATTAAAACAGATTAAAGAAGAAAGAGTGATAACCTTTATTCAGTTAGCACTAGCATATTACGAATCTCCTAAAAAAGTAGTTTCAGAAGCTTTTAAAGAAAAAGTTGAAATCTCTTTTGATTGGAGAGAAAATAAAGAAGAAGATATTTATGTAATGAGTTTTTATGCTTGGTTAAAAGCAAAAATGTATACTAAAGATTTGTATGCAACTACATTAGAAATGGTTTGCGTATAAAGCATAGTTGTAAATAGAAGACACCTTTTTTAGTAAAAGTGTCTTCTGTTTGTTTGTTAATTATTGCTGCTATAATTAGAGTCTAATCTTGCGGGCTCTATAGAACTATCGTGTTCTTTGTAGTATGCTTCTAATAAGTTCATAGTAGCAGTTATTAGATCTTTAGTTTCTAATAATAGAGTAAAGTATAAAGTGGTATTTTTTGGACTAGATTCTTCTGTTCTAGTTCTAGCTACTTGTTTTTCAATTTTATCAGAAACCAAGTTAAATAGGTTGTTTTTGTGCCTAACAATACTTTCAATTTCTTCAAATGATCTATTTTCAAAAACAAGCTGTGTATCTGTTAGTAATTTTTCTAATTCAATATCAATTTCTTTAAGCTCTTTAATTTGGTTGTATTTTAATTTTTTATGGTTGTTACTAATATGTTTATGGGTAATCTTAGTTATGTATTCTAAAGATTGTACCATATCTTGTAAATACCCTAAAATATTAATGTAAAAGTTACTAGCGCCAACACTGGCTTCATCTAAATTTTTAATAAAGTAAAAAATTTGATCTCTTAAATCGTCAATTTCTTCAGATAGTTTTACAACACCTTTTTTATTCTTTTTTAATGTTTCTAGTTCTTGTTTGGCCAAACCATTAAAACTAGTTGTGTATATTTTATTTGTTCTTTTTACAACTCTTGCAACGTTATGAGCACTTTCTTCAATAACACCTTGTATAGAACTACTTTCAGCTCTACTTAAACTATCTTCTGCCTTAAGAATTTTAGTCTTTTTATTATAAGAAATATAATTTCTTGCTAGCAAAAATATAGCAGCAAAAAGTAGAACAGCAATAGCAGCACCTTTACCAAAGCTTATTATAGTAAGAATAATTGCAGAAGCAGTAAAAGCAATAAGGGCAGTACCAAACCAACCACCAATAACATTTAATACACCAGCTACTCTGTATACCGCACTTTCTGCTCCCCAAGCTCTATCTGCTAAAGATGTACCCATTGCTACCATAAAAGTTACATATGTAGTAGATAATGGTAGTTTAAATGAAGTTGCTATAGATATTAATATTCCTGCAACCATTAGGTTTACTGCAGCTCTAACCATATCAAAAGCCGGTAAATCTTGTGGTTTATCTTTAGAAATTATAGGTGCAGTTTTGGTAAACTGAGTTTCTATTTTGTCTTGTATGTTTTTAGGCATCATGTTAGTAAGACTTTGAGAAATGTTTACCGCAAATCTTACTAAAGAACGAGAAATAAAATTTGGTTGAAAACGCTCTTTTGTACTTTGTTGGCTAGATAAATCTATAGAAGTTTTAACTACAGCTTTTGCTTTACTAGAAAACCATAGTGTAACAACCATAATCATACCAGCAATAAAAAGAAGTGTATTTGGTGTAGGAACTTTTTCTGATAAAATTTCCATACTAAATTCGTTAGCTAAAGTTCCTGAAACTTGCCAAGCTTCATAAGATTGCCATGCTGCAATAGGTACACCAATAAAGTTAACCAAATCGTTACCAGCAAAGGCAAGTGCTAAAGCAAATGTACCAACCCCAATAATTAGCCTATATATATTAACTTTAATAACATTAATTAATAAATAAGATAGTAAAGTTAAAATAAGAAATATGGACAATAGTATTAAAAAGGACTGTTGCTCTAAGAAATTTTGAATTGTATTTCCTCCAAGAAATTCAATGTTTTGTTGAGAAAATGCGGTTCCTTTAATTCCTTTTATTAAAATAAAATAAGAAATAGCAGTTAGTGCAGTTCCTCCAAAAATTGCTCCAACCCATTTTGGTTTTTTATCAAAATCAAAAGATAATAATAGCCTTGTAATCCATTGTACAAGAGCTCCAATAGAAAACGCAATTAATACAGATAGTAATATACCCGCAATAATTAAAACCGCTTTGTCTGTATTTATATAATTTACTAAGTCAGAAAAACTTCCATTATCATTTGCAATTTTTATTAAAGCCATTGCAACTGCTGCACCTAATAGTTCAAAAACAATAGATACAGTTGTAGAAGTAGGCATTCCTAGGGTATTAAAGAAATCTAGTAATAGAATATCAGTAATCATTACCGCCATAAAAATGAACATGATTTCGTTAAAGTAAAATTCACCAGGGTTAAAAATACCTTTACGAGCAACTTCCATCATACCACTTGAGAATATTGCACCACAAGCAATACCAACACTTGCTACAATCATTATAGTTTTAAAAGAAATAGCTTTAGAGCCAATGGCCGAATTCAAAAAATTTACGGCATCGTTACTTACTCCAACCACTAAATCTGCAATTGCTAAAGCAGCAAGAGCAATAATCATAATCAAGTATATGTTATCCATAATTTAATAAAAAATTAGTCGGCAAATATCTATAAGAAGTTAGTCTATTGTGTTACCTAAAGGTTATATTTTCTCTAAATATAGAATACCTGCTATTATCTTTAAATTTTGTCAATATTAGAACAAAAAAAGATGTTCTTCTTAAGAAGTGCAATTTTGTAACTAAAATTAATTTTTAAAAGCAATTACTAGTATATATTTTAAGATACATCTTAGTATAAAAACTAAATTAATGCTACTTTTTTATTAGTATTACAATCTTGTAAAATGTAACTTGCATTATAAAAAGTAGAAATGTACTGGGAGCAATTATTATCGTTAAAAAGACAAGGAGATAATTTTAAAAGATTACGTAAAGAACAGGATGAAACCAGACTTGGCTTTGAGGTAGATTACGACCGTATTATATTTTCTGCTGCTTTTAGAAGTTTGCAAGACAAAACACAGGTAATACCACTTTCTAAAACAGATTTTGTTCATACAAGATTAACGCATAGTTTAGAAGTATCTGTAGTTGGTAGAAGTTTAGGTAGAATTGCTGGAAAAAAAATAGTAGAAAAACACCCTTACTTAAGTGAAATACATGGCTATAAGTTTAACGACTTTGGTGCTATTGTTGCTGCCGCAGCTTTATCTCATGACATAGGTAATCCTCCTTTTGGACATAGTGGTGAAAAATCTATTGGAGAGTATTTTAAGACAGGAAAAGGAAAAAAATACCAATCGGTTTTGTCTAAAAAAGAATACCAAGATATTATAGATTTTGAAGGAAACGCTAATGGTTTTAAACTATTAACAGAATCTAGAGAAGGTGTTTCTGGTGGGTTACGTCTTAGTTATGCAACCTTGGGGGCTTTTATGAAATACCCGAAAGAGTCGCTTCCAAAAAAGCCTAGTAAACATATTGCAGATAAAAAATTTGGTTTTTTTCAGAGCGAAAAAGATGCTTTTATAGAGATTGCCAACGAATTAGGATTAAAGCAAACTAGAGAAGGGCAAGATATTTCTTATGTTAGACACCCTTTAACATTTTTAGTTGAAGCTGCAGATGATATATGCTATACTATAATAGATTTTGAAGATGGTATTAATCTAGGATTAATATCGGAAGATTACGCATTAGAATACCTTATTAAATTAGTAAAAGATAGTATTAATACCAAAAAGTATAATTCTTTAGCTTACAAGCAGGACCGTTTAAGTTATTTACGTGCACTAGCAATAAATACTTTAATTACAGATGCTGTTTCTATTTTTATAGCTAATGAGGAGGCTATACTTAATGGCGATTTTCATGTGTCTTTATTAGATAAAAGTGCTTATGCAGCTCAGATAAAAGATATAATAACTTTAAGTGTAAATAAAGTATATAAAGCACAAGAAGTTATAGAAAAAGAGATTGCAGGTTATAAAATAATATCGGATATATTAGAGGTATATTCGGCTGCACTTATAAACGAAAAAGAAGGTAAGGCGTCTAATTATGATACGTTAATGATAAGTACTCTACCAAAATTTTACCAACGTACAGATTTATCTATATATTCTATTTTATTAAATACCTGCTGTTATGTTGCAAGCTTATCAGATAGTGCTGCGGTACACATACATAATAAAATAATGGGTAAACAGTTGTATTAAAAATCATACGATATACCTACACCTAATAATTGTTTAAACTGTATTCTAGGAACACCTTCGCTTATAACAACATCATTCTCCACAATTTCATCAAAAAGAATGTCATCATCATAAAGTATATGTGTGCCAATATTTGCTTTAATGTATTTATTAACTATTAGATTAAAATTTAATTCCCAATCAACATCAACATTACCAAAACTTGTAAGATAATCGGTGTATAAAGATAGCCTATGGGTCATTTTTACATTTTTAGAAATATTGGTTTCCCAATTATTTGTAACTAAAAAACCTAGTTCTGCAAATACATTTTCGCCCTCTTCAATTATGTTACCATTAGTATCTAAAACTGCTTTTTTTACCCCAAAAGAACCTTTGTCTGCAAGCCTTTGGTCCAATACATAAGTAGCTTTTGCGGTTAGTGGAGATATGTATAAATTAAACTTTTGATCAGGGGTTATATAAGATGTTCCTGCCCCTAAAAAGAAATAACCAGGAGCCATAAATCTTGAAATAGGTGTGGTTCTATCTGGATAGGTGTAACCGTTAGAAAATTGTGTTTTTAAGTTTGCTTTTACAGAATAGTACCAATTACTTATAGTATCTCTTCTGTAAGCAAATGTGGAACTCATTCTTATATTATCATCAGTTTTTCTTAATTTTTGGTCTTCTTGTGCATTTAAACCATATTTTAATTCCAATTCATTATCCCATTGTACGTATCTAAATTTGTAATTTCTTTCAAAATATAGACTTCCAATACCACTTATAGAGTTGTTACCACCAGCATTCCAGTTAACAAAAGCAACTTCGCTAATTTGTACACCAAGTTTATTTGTTTTTTCCCAAAAAGATGGAACTCTAAATTTTTTAAATTTTTTAGATAATGGTTTCGTTTTTTTAAATGAAACATAAGGGTTAGTTAATTTTGCTCCTCTGGGTATGTGTTTAATTTTTTCTTGTGTTTTTCTAATTACTATAGTGTTAATAATAGCCGTGTCTATTTCTGAGGTGCTAACAATAGAGTCTTGAGAAAAAGATGGTAAGGTAAAAGCTATTAAAAATAAAGCTATAACTATTTTTTTTGGTAGCTGTTTAAGATAAGCGTAATTCATTTATGCTATTTTTTATGGATTTTTGGTCAATTTTAGCAATTAAGTGTAATTCTTCTATTGTGCCATGTTCTATAAAATTATCTGGAATGCCTAGTATTTTTATGGTATGTTTAAAATTATTTTGTTGTGCAAATTCTGCAATTGCACTACCAAATCCGCCGTTTATACAACCGTCTTCTATAGTTACTATAGCTTCATAAGATGAAAATATAGATTTAAGTCTATTTATATCTAAAGGTTTTATAAAAGGCATGTTATAATGTCCTACTTCTACGTTATTTTCTAATTTATGTATTGTTTCTGAAACAGTATTTCCAATAGTTCCGGTAGAAATTACAGCAATTTTTGTGCCTTTTTTTAATTCTTGGGAACTTCCAATGTTAATTTTTTTAAATTCTTGTTTCCAGTTTATAGTATTACCTCTTCCTCTTGGGTATCTAATTGCTATAGGTTGCTTTAAACCTAATTGCGCAGTATACATAATGTTTCGTAACTCTATTTCATTTAATGGTGCAAAAATAATAAGATTTGGTATACATCTTAGGTAAGCTATATCATAAACTCCATGGTGTGTAGCACCGTCTTGACCAACTAAACCTGCACGATCTAAACAAAAGATAACAGGTAAATTTTGCAATGCAACATCATGTATTATTTGATCGTAAGCTCTTTGTAAAAAAGTAGAATAGATGTTGCAAAAAGGTATAAGTCCTTCTTTTACCATTCCTGCCGCTAATGTAACAGCATGTTGCTCTGCTATACCAACATCAAAAGCACGATCAGGTATTTGCTGCATCATATATTTTAAAGAACTACCTGTTGGCATTGCAGGTGTAATACCAACTATATTTTTGTTATCAAGTGCTAATTCTACTATTGTATATCCAAAAACATCTTGGTATTTTGGGGGTTGCTCTTCTTTTTTTGGACGGATTAAATCTCCAGTATATTTATCAAATTTTCCAGGGGCATGGTAGGTTACTTGGTTTTCTTCTGCTTGTTTTAGTCCTTTTCCTTTTGTAGTAATAATGTGAAGTAATTTAGGACCTTTTACTTTTTTTAATCTATTTAATTCTTTTATTAAATGTGGTATGTTATGACCATCAATAGGACCAGAATACTTAAAATTTAAACATTCAAAAATATTTTCATCTTTTGCGGTTCCTTTTTTAACATTAGTAAGATATTTTTTTAAAGCACCAACACTTGGGTCTATACCAATTGCATTATCATTTAAAATAATTAATACATTGGCATTGGTAACCCCTGCATGATTAAGGCCTTCAAAAGCCATTCCACTAGCAATAGAGGCGTCTCCAATAACCGCAATATGGTTTTTTGTGGTATCTCCTTTAATATTTGAAGCAATTGCCATACCTAGTATTGCAGAAATAGAGGTGGAGCTATGTCCTGTTCCAAATGCATCATAAATACTTTCTTTAATTTTAGGAAAACCACTAATACCGTTTAATTGCCTATTAGTTTCAAAAATATCTTTTCTTCCAGTAAGTATTTTATGGCCATATGCTTGGTGACCAACATCCCATACTAAATTGTCTGTTGGAGTATTAAAAACATAATGTAAAGCAATAGTTAGCTCTACAACTCCTAAGCTTGCCCCAAGGTGGCCTTCTTTTGCTGCAACAATAGTAATTATAAAATTTCGTATTTCTTGTGCTAATTGTGGTAACTGTTCTTCTGATAATCTTTTAAGATCATTTGGAGAGTTTATAGAAGATAATAAAGAAGTACGCATGCCCGCAATAATTGTAATGGCAAAACTACGATTTTTAGGTTTGATTATTAAATATAGAATTAGCTTGTATTCTTGTTTGTTATATAAACTAGACTATTTTTAATTTTCTTGAATTAACTTTACCAAATGATACAACCTTTTGATGATACTTATTACATGAAAAAAGCTTTGCAAGAAGCAGAGGAAGCGTATGAAAAAGGCGAAGTTCCTGTAGGCGCAATAATTGTAATAAAAGACAAAATTATAGCTAGGGCACACAATTTAACAGAACGCTTAAATGACGTTACTGCACATGCAGAAATGCAAGCTATTACTTCTGCATCTAATTTTTTAGGAGGTAAATATTTAAAAGATTGTACTTTATATGTTACTTTAGAACCATGCCAAATGTGTGCAGGAGCCTTATATTGGAGTCAAATTTCTAGAATAGTATTTGCTGCTACCGATGCAGAAAGAGGTTGTGGTGTATTAGGCACTAAATTACACCCAAAAACAAAAATAGAAGGTGGTTTATTAGCAGATGAGGCTTCAGAAATTTTGAAACGCTTTTTTAATAAAAAAAGAAAATAAATGCCCTCAAATTAGCATTGAAGGCATTAGATAATTATTAAAGGACTTGAACTTGTCCTGCAACTATTCCTTTTCTACCTTCCTCTTCTTCATATTGTACTTTATCTCCTTCATTTAATTGTAATCCGTTAAGCGCAGTTGCATGAACAAAAATATCTTTCCCTGTTTCATCATTAGTTATAAACCCATATCCTTTGGATCCATTAAAAAATTTTACGGTACCAGTCATTGCAATATAAATTAAAATTAATACTCTAATTTATAATTTTTTTGTGTAAAAACTCTTTAATTTTAGAATAAAGTGATGTGGAAACTATTGACTGTCAGTCTTTTTAGACTTTTTGCCTTGCATTTTACGAAGACTTTCTTCTGTAATCATATAATCATTTAGCTTTTTTCCTTTACTTTCTTTTATTAAAAATAAAGGCATTGCTACCAAAAATATTCCAACAGTGCCGGCTCCAATATATTTATGAGATATTTGGGTATTGTTCTCTTCCAAAGAAAATCCATAAATAATAGACGCAAATGAAGCTAATGTAATTAGTGTTATAATATATTTCAAAATAAACTTAAGTTTTTAAAAAATAGTAATTGTAAAACGCTTGTAATAGCTCTTATGTTTTACCTAATAGTGGCTACTATTTAAAAGTAAATAAATAAAAAACAAATGTAATACCTCATTTTTCTATTCGGTAAAGTTAATTAGTTTACGTCTATACGCAGTTAGTAGTTTAGATTTAGAAACAAAACCCATATACTTTCCGTTTTTTATTACGGGTAAATTCCATGCGCCACTATCCTGAAATTTTTGCATTACTCTTTGCATATTGTCTTTACCATAAAAAATATAATCTGGAGCTTGGTGCATAAAGGTTTCTACCTTGGTGGTTTTATATAAACCTCTATCAAACATAAATTCGCGAATATCATCTAATAAAACAATACCAACTAAGGCTTTTTTATCATCTACTACAGGATATATATTTCTTGTAGATTTTGCTACAGATTTATGTAGCATATCCCCTAAAGTCATTTCTGGGTGTATTACTTTAAAATTATCTTCTATAACATCATCTATCTCCATTAAAGTTAATACCGTTTGGTCTTTATTATGGGTTAAAAGGTTGCCACTTTCTGCTAACTCTCTTGTATATATAGAGTGGTCTATAGCATTTTTTGTTATTAAGTAAGATATAGATGCAGTGATCATTAAAGGAACAAATAGCTCATACCCACCAGTTATTTCTGCAATTAAAAAAATAGCGGTTAATGGTGCGTGTAAAACGCCTGCAATTAGTCCTGCCATTCCTATTAAGGTAAAATTACTTTCCGATACAGAAAAGCCTAGACCAAGATTGTTAATTACCTTAGCAACAACATTTCCTAGTGCGCTACCCATAACCATAGTAGGAATAAAAATTCCGCCAGAACCCCCTGCAGCAAAAGTAGTTGTCATGGCTACTGCTTTAAAAATAGTAAGTCCAAAAAGAAGTGCTATTATAACCCATATATTATTTTTATAAGTATCAAAAGGAGTTGTGCCTATTGCTTTTAAATGATTTCCTTCTAGTAGGTTGTTAATAAAACCAAATCCTTCTCCATACAGTGGAGGAATAAAGTATAACATAATACCTATTGCTATACCGCCAACTAAAAGCCTGTATTTCGGACTTTTTAATGGTTTAAAAAGATGTAAAATTCCAAAATACATTTTGGTAAAGTAGATAGACGCAATAGCAGTACCTACCCCTAATAAAATATAAAAAAGAGTGTCTTTAATTTCAAAATTGTCGGTTAATGAAAATTTAAACAATACTTCATTACCTAAAAAGAAATACGATGTTAGTACTCCAGAAATAGATGCTAAGAGTAAAGGCAGTACGGATAGCATAGTAAAATCTAGGCTAAAAACTTCAACTGCAAAGATAATAGCTGCAATTGGAGACTGAAATATTGATGCAATTGCCCCTGCAGATGCACAAGCTATTAATAAAGAACGTGTTTTGGCATTTACATGTAATATGCGCCCAAGGTTAGAGCTTATAGCTGCTCCAGAAGCTACTGCAGGACCTAATAAACCTACGGAGCCCCCAAAACCTACAGTAAGTGGTGCGGTTATTAACGGACTGTATATTTTTTTTAGTTTTATAAGGCTTTTTTTTCTAGAAAGGGCAAATAAAATAGAAGATACTGCATGCTCTATTTTTTCTTTATATATATATTTTACATAAAGGTATACTAAGGTTAATCCTATTATTGGTAGTATAAAGTAAAGCTGATTACTAGAAAATACGATTCCTTTTTCTAAAGATGAACTAATAAAGTAGGTAAGGTTTTTTAGGGTTACAGATGCTAAACCAGCAAGTAAACCAACTAGTATACTTAAAATATGAGTAAAGTTCTTATCAGAAATATGTTTATACCTCCATTTAAGAAGTTTGGTAAATAATGTTTTTTGTTGGGTTGGCATTTATAAAAAATCCTTTCTTAAAAGTATTAAAAAAAATCCTGCTAATTAGCAGGATTTTATAATATTAAGATTCTAGGTTTAGTTGTAAGTATAGTTCTTTAAGTTGCTCCTCATCAATAGGGGCAGGAGCATCTATCATAACATCTCGTCCGCTATTGTTTTTGGGGAATGCTATAAAATCTCTAATAGTTTCTTGTCCGCCTAAAATAGAAACTAATCTATCTAAACCAAATGCAAGGCCACCGTGTGGTGGTGCACCATATTGAAAAGCATCCATTAAAAATCCAAATTGTGCTTTTGCTTCTTCAGGTGTAAACCCTAAATGCTTAAACATAATAGCTTGCGTTTCTTTATCGTGAATACGAATAGAACCTCCACCAATTTCATTTCCATTAAGTACTAAATCATATGCATTTGCTTTTACAGCTCCAGGGTTGGTATCTAATAATTCTATCTGCCCTGGTTTTGGCGATGTAAACGGGTGGTGCATTGCATGGTAGTTTCCTGTTTCCTCATCTAATTCTAATAAAGGAAAATCTATTACCCATAATGGTGCAAATTCTTCTGGGTTACGTAAGCCTAAACGTTCTGCCATTTCCATACGTAGAGCACTTAATTGTGCTCTTGTAGCATTAGTGTCTCCAGAAAGTACACATATTAAATCGCCAGCTTTAGCTCCAGTAGCTTTAGCCCAGTTTGCTAAATCTTCTTGGTCATAAAATTTATCTACAGAAGATTTATAAGTGCCATCTTCATTACATTTAACATACACCATTCCTTTAGCACCTACTTGTGGTCTGCGTACCCAATCTATAAGCTTATCTATTTCTTTTCTAGTATAACTTGCAGCTCCTGGTATTGCAATACCTACTACTAATTCTGCGGAGTTAAAAACATTAAATTCTTTATGTTGCGCAACAGTATTTAGTTCTCCAAACTCCATTCCAAAACGAATGTCTGGTTTATCGTTACCATATTTTGCCATGGCATCATCAAAAGTCATTCTTGGAAAAGAGGTAATTTCTATTCCTTTAATTTCTTTTAAAAGATGTTTTGTTAAACCTTCAAACATGTTTAAGATGTCTTCTTGTTCTACAAAAGCCATCTCGCAGTCTATTTGTGTAAATTCTGGCTGGCGATCTGCACGTAAATCTTCATCTCTAAAGCATTTTACTATTTGAAAATACTTATCTAAACCACCAACCATAAGTAATTGCTTAAAGGTTTGTGGAGATTGTGGTAAGGCATAAAACTGCCCTTCGTTCATACGGCTTGGAACAACAAAATCTCTAGCACCTTCTGGTGTAGATTTTATTAAATAAGGAGTTTCTACATCTATAAAACCTTTATCGGATAAATACTTGCGTACTTCCATAGAAACTTTACTTCTAAAAATAAGATTGTTTTTAACTATGTTTCTTCTAATATCTAAATATCGATATTTCATACGTATATCTTCTCCACCATCAGTATCATCTTCAATTGTAAAGGGAGGGGTTTTAGATTTATTAAGAACAGTTAACTCTTTTACTAGTACTTCTATATTACCTGTTGGAATATTTGCATTTTTAGAAGCTCTTTCTAATACAGTTCCTTGTATTTGAATTACAAATTCTCTTCCAAGGCTTCTAGCTTGCTCTAAAAGTTCTTTAGAAGTTCTTTCTTCATCAAAAATAAGTTGGGTTATTCCAAAGCGATCACGTAAATCTATCCAAACAACAAAACCTTTATCTCTTGTTTTATGTACCCAACCAGATAGTGTAATGTTTTTTTCTATATGTTCTTCTCTTAATTCTCCACAAGTATGACTCCTATACATGATATTTTACTTTTGAAGGCAAATTTAAGAAGTATCATGAATTTAGTTGGCTTTATTACATCGGATTTTTAATTAAATATAACGACTAATGTTAACATTGTTTTATTTTTTAACACGTTGATAATCAAATATATGCTGTTCTAATGTTAATTTAATGTAAACTAAATGTTACGTATTTGTTGATTTTACGTAAAATAATTATATATTTGTAACGTTAATGTTAGTATAATGTTTATTAAAATATAAAAAATATGAAAAAAATAGTCTTCTTTATAGCACTTATAGCTTCCGTTGGTGTGTACGCACAAGAAAAAAGCCCTTCTTATGAAATAGAAGGAGAAATTGTAAAAGCAACTTTTTACCATAATAATGGGGAAGTTTCTCAAACTGGATTTTTTGTAGATAAAAAATTACATGGGGAATGGAAAATGTATAATGAGAGTGGAAAAAAAATTGCTATGGGGCAATATGAGAATGGTGTTAAAACTGGAAAATGGTTTTTTTGGAAAGATGCAGGGCTTAGTGAAGTAGACTTTGCTAATAACCAAATTGCAAAAGTTATTGAG
The DNA here is from genome assembly GCA_947504045.1 of uncultured Maribacter sp. Lineage (GTDB taxonomy): Bacteria > Bacteroidota > Bacteroidia > Flavobacteriales > Flavobacteriaceae > Maribacter_B. Next base: position 657,907 of record CANNFY010000001.1, on the reverse strand, counting down.
TGGAATAATGCAGAAGCTGTGGTTTTAACTAAATAAAACGAATTCTAACTCCTATAATATAAAGAGTTTACTTTATCATTTAAGTAAGCTCTTTTTAATTAGTGTTTAAAAAAAAGCCCTTACAAGAATTACTTGTAAGGGCTTTTTATATACTATTAAATGCTTTAGGTTGTTAGACCTATCTCTTCTATATCTGTTTTTGGTTTTCTTTTAATTGCAATCTTAATACGGTATATAATATTAAATAAGACTGGAACAATAATTAGCGTTAAGAATGTTGCTACAATTAAACCAAAAATAACGGTCCATGCTAATGGTCCCCAGAAAATTACATTATCTCCTCCCATATATATTTTAGGATTAAATTCTGAGAACAATGAAAAGAAATCGATATTTAAACCAATTGCTAGTGGTATTAAACCAAGTACTGTAGTAATTGCTGTTAAGATTACAGGGCGTAACCTTGCTTTACCACCTTTGGTAAGTATGGTTGTTACTTGCTCCATAGAAAGTAGTTCTTTCTCATCTACACCTAATTCTACCTTTTTTCTATCTATTAGAATTTGGGTATAATCTAACAGTACTACTCCATTGTTTACAACAATACCAGCTAAAGATATAATACCCATCATGGTCATCATAATTACAAAAGGCCAACCTGTTGCCATTAAACCACCAAATACACCAATAAAGCTAAGGAAAATAGCAATCATGATTATTAATGGTTTAGATATACCGCCAAATTGGAATATTAAAATTAGCATAATTAAACCAAGGCCAGAAAAGAAAGCGCCTACTAAAAAGGCCATTTGTTTGTTTTGCTCTTCTATTTGTCCTGTATAATCTATATTAATATCTTTTGGAAGTTTTTTATAATCTTCCATTTCTTTCTGAATTTGAGCAACAATTACGGTAGCATCTGTAAACCCTGGTTTTAATCCAGAATATATTGTTACGATACGTTTTTTGTTTTTGTGCTTAATAGCACTAAACCCAGAAGTGTTTCTTTGTTTTGCAACTGCAGAAACAGGAACTTCTTTTATTTGCCCGTTAGAGGGGTCTCTAAAAATTATCTTTTGGTTAAAAAGAGCACTTTTATTATAACGTATATCTTCGTTAAAACGAACATTAATATCATAATCTTCTCCGTTAACTTTATAAACTCCAGCTTTTTCACCAAATAAAGAGCGTCTTAATTGTTGCCCAACTTGACCAACGGTTACTCCTAATTCTCCTGCTTTTTCTCTGTCTACAGAAACTTCCATAGAAGGTTTACTCTTGTTAACATCAATTTTTAATTCTTCTATACCAGCTATATTTTTAGTGTTTATAAAAGTCTTTATGTCTTCTGCAACATTTATAATTTCTTCATAGTCTTTTCCTTCAATTTCTATGTTAATTGGATATCCGGCTGGTGGTCCAGCGACATCTTTTTCTACAGAGATTGCTACTCCAGGATAGATACCTGTTAGTGCATTTTGTATTTTTGCACGAAGTTCTTCGGTATCTCTTCCGCCTCTATATTTATACTCTTTCATAGAAATGGTAACTTTTCCTCTATGTGGCATTTCTGCAGAAGAACCACCATCTGTTTGCGGGTTACCTGCTCCTTCACCAACTTTAGAAACCGCAGATTCTACTAAATAATTAGTTTCGCCATTTATATACTCATCACTATTAATAATATCATAGATTCTTTCTTCTATGGCTTTAGTTATGGTATTTGTTTTTTCTATAGAGGTACCTTGTGGGTATTCTATATAGGCATAAATTTCATTTGGGGTAGTGTCTGGGAAAAATTCTATTTTGGTTCTGCCAGAGCCTACAGACATTCCAAAGAGCATAAAAACAGCAATTAAAGAAAGGAATGTAATACCAAAATACCAGTATACGTTTTTACCTTTTAAGGCATGTTGTATTCTTCTTTCATACCAGTTTTCAAACTTTACCATAGTTTTTCTTTGAAAACTAATAGCCCATTTTTTAAGAGCGTATTTATATACCCAAAACATAATGGCTGTAAAAATCATTACAGTTCCAAGTCCACGTACGGCTCCTCCAAAAATTAATATAAATAGACCAAAGCCTCCTAGAATAGCACTAATTTTTATTAGTTGCTTTACTTTAAGCACTTTTTCGCCTAGCTCCATAAATTGAGAAACTAGCATAGAGTTCATAAAAATTGCAACAAATAATGAGGATCCTAAAACTACAGATAATGTAATTGGAAAGTACTTCATAAATTGTCCCATTATACCAGGCCATAAACCTAAGGGAACAAAGGCTGCAACAGTTGTTAGGGTAGATATAATTATAGGAAATGCTATTTCGCCAATACCTTTTTTAGCAGCTTCTGTTCTAGACATTCCTTCATCCATTAATCTATAAACATTTTCTACAACTACAATTCCATTATCTACTAGCATACCTAGACCCATAATCATTCCAAAAAGGATCATTGTGTTTAAAGTATACCCTAAAAGAGATAATATCATAAAAGACATAAACATAGACATTGGTATTGCAAACCCAACAAAAAGGGCATTACGAAAACCTAGGAAAAACATTAAAACGGTAACAACAAGTAGAATACCAAATATGATATTATTTACTAGATCGTCTACTTGGTTAAGGGTTCTTCCAGAAGAGTCATTTGCAATAGAAATGTTTAGATCTTTAGGGTAATAGTTTTGTTTTGCTTTTTTAACAATTTCTCTAATTTTAGAAGTTGCTTCGATCATGTTCTTACCAGATCGCTTTTTTATATCTAGCATTACTACACTTTCTCCAAACTCACGAGCAAATGTTGTTTTTTCTTCTTCATGGAAAGATACTTTAGCAATGTCTTTTAAATAAGTAGCACCGTTTTCAGATTTTACAACAAAATTATTTAATTGTTGTGGGTCTACAACTTCGCCCATAATTCTTATGGTTCTGCGTTGTTCTCCTGTTTTAATGTTACCGGCAGACATGGTCATGTTACCTCCGCTAATAGCAGTTAAAACATCTTGAAAACTAATTTTAGCAGCCATCATTTTATACACATCAACTGCTATTTCTACTTCTTTCTTCTGAGCACCAAGAATATCCACTTGTTTAATTTCTTCTAGGTCTTCAATCTCATCCTCTAAATACTCGGCAAATTCTTTTAATTTTTCTACTGTATAATCGCCAGTAAAATTAACGTTCATTATAGGAAAAGATTCCGAAAGGTTTAAGTCGAAAATATTTGGTTCTACTTTGGCGTTATTAAAAGTTGGCCAATCCTCGCTAGCTTTTTCACCATCTACTTCATCTTTAATTTTTTGTTTAGCTTGTTCTACAGTTAGCTCCTCATCAAATTCTACGGTAATAATAGAATAATCTTCTTGTGATGTTGAGGTTACTTTTACAACATTACTAACATTATTAATTCTGTCCTCTAAAGGGTCTGTAATTAAACGTTCTACATCTTCAGCTGTATTACCAGGGTAAGGTGTACTAATGTATATTTTGGTTTCTACTATTTCTGGAAAATCTTCTCTAGGCATAGCAAAATATGCTTTAAGACCAATCCATAAAAATAGGCCAATCATCACATAAATTACCGAAGGGTTATTTATAGACCAAGAGGATAAGCCAAACTCTTTATTTATATTTTTTTCCTGTTTGCTCATAATCTTAGTTGTTTAAGATTTGTACATTTTGCCCGTCATTTACGTTTCTGGCACCTTCTTTAATTAAGTGTTCTCCTTTTGCAATTCCGCTAACAATTTCTACTAAGCCTTCTTGAGTTTTTCCAGTATTTATTATACGTTTTGTAGCTTTTGCTTTATTTTCTCCGTTAGGCATTGCTATGTATACATATTGGTTACCTTCTGCGTTTTCAGAAATTATACTCTGCGGTATTAAAATGGCATTTTCTTTAGAGTAATCGTTAAGATTAACTTTTGCAGTTAGGTTAGGTTTAATATTTCCATTTTTATTAGAAACAGGAATTTCTACTGTAAAAGAACGGTTACTAGGATTTATAAAATTACCTGTTTGTCTAATTTTTGTATGTGTTGTATCTCCTAAAACAGGAAAAAATACAATAGCTTCTTTTCCTTTCTTTATGTTGCTTATATGGCTTTCAGGAACCTCTACCTCTATATACATATTAGATAAATTTACAATACGAAAAACCTCTGATCCTGGTCCTGGAGAAACAACGGTACCTTGATCTTTAAAAACATTATCTATAACACCAGAAAAAGGAGCTCTAATAGTAGTTTTTCCTAATTGGCTTTGTGCTTGTTTTACGGCACTTTCTGAAGACTCATAATTAGTTTTAGCCTGTAAGTACTGTATTTCGGAACCTATTTTTTGCTCCCATAATCTTTTTTGACGTTCAAAAGTAGTTTTAGCAAGTTCGCTTTGTGTTTTTAATTGTTGTAATTGGCTAGACATTCCGCCATCGTCTATAGTAGCTAATATTTGTCCTTTATTAACTTTTTGTCCTTCTTTTACATAAACACGTTGCAATGTTCCAGCAGCTTCTGGGTATATTAAAACATTTTGTTTTGTTTTAACATTACCTTGTAATTCTAGAAAATGATTAAAAGGAGTTTCTTTAACAACAATTGTAGTTACTAATGGTAGTTTTTCTTCATTGTCTAAAAGAGCAATTACAGAGTCTAATTTACTCATATCTATTTCTAGTGCTTTTTGCTTTTCTGAAATACTGCTTTTTAGTTCTCTTATAGCCTTAATATCTTTAGATGCAATAGTATTTTCTACAGATTGGTCTTTTTTGCCACCACAAGAATACAGGAGTATTGTAATGGTTGTTAGGAAGATTATTTTTTTCATTTTTGATTATTTTTTATTGTTGTTTTTTGATTATGATTGTGTGTTTAGAATAATTTCTAATTCGGTTTTTTTGTTGATTACTTCTATCATAGATTGTAAATACTCTTGTTGTATACTATAAAGTTGTGTTTGTGCTTGTCTAAGTTCAAAACTGGTAGCTAAACCTTCAAAATATTTAATCTGGTTTTTTTTCTCTATTCTTTCTGCTAGGTTTAGATTGTCTTTTGTGGTTTGGTAATTTTCTATAGCAAGAATATAGTTGCTTTTAGCATTTTCTAACTGTAGGCGTATTTGCTGTTCTGCTTCTTGTAATTGCGTTTTAGCTTTTTCAAATTCTATTTTTGCACGTTGGGTACTTGCACTTCTTTTTAAAGAGCTAAAAATTGGAATATTTAGATCAAAACCTAGTATAGAAAAATCAAACCATTCTTGTTCGTCTTTTAAAAAACTAAACTCATCGCCATAACCAGTAGTACCGTAATTAATGTATGCATTTAATGTTGGTAAGGCTCTACTTTTGGCAAGCTTGTGTTCGTAAAAACGTTGTTGACTTAGGTTTGTAGCTAATTTGTAATCAATATTGTTTTCTATGTTTAAATCTGTTTCTAGTAAATCAAATTTAATTTGGTTTTGTGTAAGTACATCTAATGTATCTTCTAACTGCGTAGGAGCATCTATAGCAATACCCATTACTAAATTTAGCATTTGCAATGTAATGCCTTTAAGGCGAATTGCATTTTTTAGTTGGTTTTCTACAGAGGATAAAGTAATTTGTAATTGTTCTACACTTTCTTCGTCTCCTAAGCCATTTTCAAATATTTTGCTAGTCTCAAATAATGTTTTTTCAAGTGTTTCTTTATTTTTTTCTAAAATAGCTACGCTTTCTTGTGCTAGTAAAACATTACCGTAAGCTTCTGTTGCACTTTTACGAACTTCTAAACTTGTTTTTTCTTTATAGTTTGCGCTATAATTTAGAAATACCTTAGATGCTTGCACTCCTACAATATAGGAACCATCAAAAATTTGTTGCGACAATGTTGCAGAAGCAGAAGCAGTTTGTGCTTGGCTAAATATAACAGGTAAATAAGTGCCGGCATCACCTCCAAAAAACTCTGCAGGTATTAATGTTTCTGCTTGCTTTAGTTGGTTTTGGTAACTAACCGCCCCGTTTATTTGTGGTAATCCGCTTGCTATAGTTTCCCATTTTTGTTTTTGGGCTGCAATAATATCTCTACTTGCATTTATTGCGCTGTAGTTGTTTTCTAGAGCAAAAGATACAGCCTCTTCTAAAGTGAAGCTATATGTTTTTTCTTGCGATAGCCCAATATTACAAAAGACTATTGTTACTAATAATAAGAGTTTAATTTGCATTTAATCTTGATTTGAATTGATGATTGTATTTAAGTTTTTTCTTCCTTTAGGAGTTACTATTCCTCTTAAATGGTATTCTAAATACTCATCCATAAGAGTTTGAATAGGAAATAGTTCTGTAGGAAAAATATTTTGGTCTTTTATTGTGGTTACACCATAAAAGTAGATTCTAGAAACAAATTGAATATTTAAGTTTTGTCTATAAATTCCAAGAGCTATACCTCTTTCAATATTTATTACAATACAACTCTGCATTACCTCAAAATGTTTTTGTTTAAGAGTGTTATGAATTTTTGGGTAATATTTTTGTAATTGATATTGTGGAGACGATTTTTCTCCTTTTAAATGAAGTAAAACAAATTTCTTTATATCGTAAAGTTCTTCAATTGGGTTTTTTTCTAAAGCACAAATAGCATCTATTCCTTCAGAAATACTTGTAAACATTTCTGAAGTTGTTTCTTGTACTAATTGCGTTTTATTCTTAAAATGAGAATAAATAGTTTTTTTAGAAATAGCCATTTCTTGAGCTAAATCGTCCATTGTAACACTTTTAAAACCGTAGTTTAAAAACATGTCAATCGCTTTTTCTAATATTTTTTCTTTCATATGAGGTGCAAATATACAATACGGAAACTTTAAAAACATTAAAAGTTTCCAAAGTTTTACATTTTTTTAACATATGAGATTTGTATTATTATTCTGACAAGTTATTATTTTCTTCAGAACCTTTATTTAAATAGGAATTAAAGGCTTTTTCTCCTTCTTCTTTCCAAAATTGATCGTACTGTTTCCATTTAGAAAAATCATTACAATTCATATCATCAGTATTAGAAGAGGTTCTTTTTTTACTTTTTTTAGAAGAACTAGAGCTAGAACTACTACCACAACCAATACTGCCAATAAGTATTTTAGAAAGTATAAATAGACCAATTGCTTGCCAATACCCTATGGTAGTAAGACCAAATAGTTCTGGCATAAGCCAGTTCCATAGCCACATAATACCAAAACCTAAGAGTAACGCAAGGGCTATTGCTGCAAATATTCCAAAAATTACCCATCCAATTATTGTTCCAATGTTTTTGCTTCTAATTTTGTGTTTTATATACTGTTCCATAATTTTATTTTAGTTTATATGTCTTTTAATTTCTAGTTTTTTTGCTAAAATGGCTAGAGCTCTATGCCTTCTAGACATTAAGGTTCCTATAGGTATTCCTGTTTCGTTTGCTATTTCTTTATAATTATATCCTTCAAAATCTATAGCAATTAAAATACTCTGGTATTCTGGCTTTAGATCGTTAATTGCTTTTTTTAATTCTGCTTTTATAGCTTCAGAATATACATTATTAGAGTTTTCATAAAAAAGTTCAGAAAATTCTAGCAACTTTAATTCTGTTTGTTCTTCAAAAGAGAGTCTTTTGGTATTTACTCGCATAGTGTCTATAATTTTATTTTTTATAGCACGGTATACAAAGCCAGCAATATTGGTAATAGGAGAGGAGTTTTCTTTTCTAGAAAAGAGTTTTAAAGCTACTTCTTGTATAATATCTTCAGCATCACGATCGGTTGTATCTTTAATTTTAGATTGTACATATGCCTTTAACGAAACATATTCGTTATTAAAAAACAACTTTAAATTTTTGTCCTCTTCTAAATTGGGCATTATTTACGCGGTAAATTACCTTTCTTGGTTGTTTATAAAGACGGAGGTTTTTAAAGCTATTGCATTTATTTTTTATAAATAACAAAAAAGAGAAAAATTATTTCTTTTTAGATGTTGTAATTTAAGTTAAAGATGTTTTGATAAAATGGACGTATTTTTGAAAAAAAATGGCAAGCATGCATTCTGTAGATTATTTTCGTACCCAATTTATTTCTTATTTAGAAAAAAAGATTTTTACTAAAGAACCTATTAATCTTTATGCCCCTATATCTTATATACTAGAATTAGGTGGTAAGCGTTTAAGACCCGTTTTAACTTTAATGAGTGCTGAAATTTTTGGTGCAGATTATAAAAAAAGTTTAGATGCAGCTTTAGCAATTGAAGTTTTTCATAATTTTTCTTTAGTGCATGATGATATTATGGATGATGCTCCTTTAAGAAGAGGAAAACCATCTGTACATGAAAAATGGAATATAAACACAGGTATTCTTTCTGGAGATGCAATGCTTATTAACGCTTACCAACTTTTTGAAAATTATGAAAGCGAAACATTTAGAGCTTTAGCACAACTATTTACTAAAACCGCTATTGAAGTTTGTGAAGGGCAGCAGTATGATATGGATTTTGAAACCAGAGATGATGTAACCATTTCTGAATATTTAAAAATGATAGATTACAAAACAGCTGTTTTGGTTGGTGCAGCCATGAAAATGGGCGCAATAATTGCCGATGCAACTCTAGAAGACCAAAATAGAATTTATGATTTTGGAAGAAATTTAGGGATTGCTTTTCAATTACAAGATGATTATTTAGATGCTTTTGGTAACCCAGAAACTTTTGGCAAACAAGTTGGTGGCGATATTATAGAAAATAAAAAGACCTATTTGTATTTAAAAGCATTAGAATTAGGAACTAATGAACAAATAAGAGAGTTAACAGACTTATATTCTATACAACCTAATGATGCTAACCATAAAATACAAACAGTTAAAGAAGTTTTTCTAGAAACTGGAGCAGTAGATAACGCAAAAGAAGAGATAGAAGCTTATACTTTAAAAGCTTTTAAAGTTTTAGAAGCGCTAGATATTACAGAGGAAAATAAAAACGTACTTAAAGAATTTGGCAATAGCTTAATGCAAAGAGAAGTATAATTTATAGGGCTTCTACTAACTTAGCTAAAAGAGTAGAGTTTTCAATAACCGCTTTTTTAATTTTTGTTTTTACCATAAACAAAATCATTATTTTATTAAAAAAAGAGGAGCTCTGTAGGTAGGTTTCTGTTTTTATAGTACACTTATTTTTTGATAGAGGAGTAATTATATAAAATTGATAAAAAGCACTTACCATTGGCATACTTTTAGTAAACTCGCCATAAATTAACTGTCCTTTTTTTGCCTCTTTTGTTACCGTAGTAATATTTAAATGTTTGTCTTTTATAACACAAATATGCTCTGTACCTTCTCTATTGATTTCGTTTTCATTGTATTCAAATTTATCTACACCTTTAATCCATAGGTGTCTATATTTAAAACTGGAAACATATTCTAATAGCTTTTCTGCCGAAACATTAATATCTCTAGAATATATAACATTAGGAGGGTTTGGTAAATTTACCTTTTTGGTTGTTTTTAAAGTTTTAAGTTGTAAAATATTTGTGTTAATTATAGCATATATATAATTTGTTTCTACAGTATCATAAACATCTACACCTTCTTTAAATTTAAATAATTTACTGTAATAATAAACTGGTAATCCTATTTCTAAAGCTAAAGATTTACTTATTAAAACATAATTATCACTCTCTACAGAGTTTTTTAGCATTCTATGTGCTTCAATAACTTCTTTTCCAAAAGGTTTTCTGTTTCCTTGTACTTCAATAAATTGAACATCTCCACAATGTGCAACAATTTTTAATTGTAAATTAGGTGCAGTGGCACATGCATTACAAGGGCAAATTCTATTTTTTTCTAATAATTTTAAATGACTGTAAAAAGCGGTAAACATAGACTCTATTTGGGCCAATAACCGTTCTTGTGAGGGTATAATACCTTCTTTATAAAAGAACAAGGCATCGCCTTCTACTTCTGCCAATTTTAAATTTTCGGTATTAGACTCTATTAATACCTCTAACAATTCTGCTATAACATGTTGGCTATGTTCTACTTCTGTAGTTTGAATAAATTTAGTAAACCCAGAAATATCTGGAATAAATAGTAGAGAATTTGCCATGGTAAAATTACTTAGCAATTAAGTCGGTTATATGTAACTAAACTAACTAATAATTAAATATACCTTGTATTACAAATGCTCTTATTGGTTAGTTTAATTTATATCTAACTCCTAAAAAACCTCTAATACCTTGGTTGGGACCATATATATAAGTTGGATCAAAAGTTAATGCATAAGGGTTATCTGCTGTGGCAACGGCATCTCCGTTCGCATCAAAAGTTACCTCTTTATCAAAAGGGTCATTTGCTCTAGCAATAATAAAAGGGTTACCACGGTTAGGTGTCCAATCTAAAAGGTTTTTAACACCTGCATAAAGTTCCACATTTTTTATTCTTTTATAGGTAAATTGTATGTTTTGTATACTCCAAACAGGAGAATATTCTCTTCTTGGGTCTAATTCTCCTAATAAAGGTAAGCGCATAGGACCGTATAAATTTCCTGTATAGTCTACGGTTAATTTCCATGGGGCAATAGTATAGGTTATTCCCCATGTTCCGGAGTAACTTTCGGTTAGTATTTGTCTTTCTGTAATTCCATCTTCTGTATTACTAACATCCATAATTGTAGCGCCTAATGAAACTTTTAATTGGTTAGGAAACGAGACATCTAAATTTATACTAGCTCCTTTAGATACTGATTTTCCGTCTAAATTATCATATATAATTTGATTAGGGTTTGTGTCATAATCTGGTAGAATTACATTGCTAAAATGGGTGTAAAAGAGGGATGCATCTAGTGTTGCAAAAGTGCCATTACTGCCATAGAATTTTTGTAAAAAATTAAGGTTTACATTATAAGTTTGTTCTGGTTTTAACTCGTTAGCAACAACTACTTCTCTTGCTCCTGTTAAAGAAGCATGATCTTCGGTAAATAGGTTAACCACTCTAAATCCGGTACCTGCATTTAATCTTAAAATACCATTGGTAGTAGCTTTCCATTTATAGGCAGCCCTAGGTGTAAATATTGATCCATGCCTGCTATCGTAATCGTATCTGCCACCTACTAATAAAGAGTGTTTTTTATTAAATTTTATTTCGTCTTGTATAAAAAGGCTAGGAATAACTATTTCATCAGGGTTATTACCATTAGCTGTTTCTGTAGCAGAAGTATTATCATCGTAATAATTATAACGCATGGCAGTTCCAAAGAGCAAATCATGTTTACCAATAGCTTTATCCCAAGTAAGTTGTGTAAAACCAATACGCTGGTCTGCTAAATAGGGCGTGTCTCCATAAAAAGAATCTTGATGATGATCGTTATAAGAAAAAGAGAATAGTACTTTTTCTTTTATTGGTAATTGGTACTTACCTAATACTTCCCACCTTCTAGTTTTAATACTTTCACCATAAATTTCTGTTCCACCTCTAAATTCTGGTGTCCATTGTAATTCTCCTCCCCAACGATCTTCGTAAAAGAATCTTCCTGCAAAAGAAAGTATGCGATTTTCTTTACGTTTAAAATTCCATTTTTGAAAAATAGAAATTCGTTCTTGTATGGTTAAATCGGTAAAATTATCTCCGTTATTATCAATAGGATTATCGTAATTAAAGTAGTTAACCCCTATTAATGCATCTGTTTTTTTGCCAACACTTAATTTTGTACCTAAATCTAAGCTGTACTCTTGCCAACCTGTAGCAAAAGCATCTGCAAAAAATATAGGGGCATCTTCGGTACTTTTTGTAATAATATTTATTAATCCACCAACAGCTTCACTACCGTATAAACTAGATGCAGGACCTTTTACAATTTCTATTTGTTCTATAAGAGAATTAGGTATACCTGAAAGTCCGTAAACTGTTCCTAACCCACTAACTATAGGCATACCATCTATTAAAACTAAAGTATAAGGTCCCTCAAGACCATTAATGTGTATATCTCCAGTATTACAAACGCTACAGTTTATTTGCGGCCGTACACCATTTACATTTTGTAGAGCTTCAAAAATATTTGCTGTAGGGTTCTTTTTTAAAAAAGTAGGACTATAAACTTCTACAGGCACAGGGCTGTCTAATCTATTTACTGCTTTTAGGGTTCCTGTAACAACGGTTTCTTCCAATTCTTCAGAAGAAGCTATTAAATTTATAGCTACTGTTCTAGTTTGGTTTTCTTTAAGAGTTATTTTTTTAGAGAAGGTTTGGTACCCAAGTACAGAAACATGTAAAATATAATCTCCAGCACTTATATTTTGTAAAGTAAACGCACCATTTTCATTTGTAGAAGTTCCTTTTAGAGTTCCTTTTAAAAGAACATTAGCAAAAGGTATAGGTAGGTTGTTTTCAGAAACTACACCATTTATTTGACCATCTTGAGCCATTAATGTAATAGAATTACAAAAAAATAAGATGCTAATTATTAGATATTTGTATGGGATATGCATTAATATTTTTATTAGTGGAAAATTAAATTTAGACAAATCTAAATATTTGTTTTTAGTAATAAAAATGTATTTTTGTTTTAAATGAAAATTTAATGACGCTTTCAGAGGAAGACTATATTAAAATTATATACCACTTAGGTAAAGGAGAGCAAGGAACAGTTTCTACAAATGCTATTGCAGAAAAAATGGAAACTAAACCATCTTCTGTTAGTGATATGATTAAAAAATTATCTGAAAAAGGTCTTGTAAATTATAAAAAGTACCAAGGTGTTACTCTTTCGGAGTATGGTATAAAAGTGGCACTATCTATTGTGCGAAAGCATAGACTTTGGGAGGTATTTTTGGTTGAAAAGTTAGAATTTTCTTGGGATGAGGTACACGAAGTAGCAGAGCAATTAGAACATATAAAAAGCGAAAAGCTTATAGATATGTTGGATAAACATTTAGGATTTCCGCAAATAGACCCTCATGGAGACCCAATACCCTCTAAAAATGGCGAGTTTAAAAAATCTATTAAAAGATTATTAAATGAAGTGCCAGTTGGTAAAGAAGGTATATGTGTTGGAGTAAAAGATTCTTCACGAGCATTTTTAAAATTTCTAGATAAAAATAAAATAGCTTTAGGAGATTCTATTTTTGTAGTAGATAAAGAAGAGTTTGATGGTTCTTTACAAATAAAAATTAGAGATGTAGATATACAAATATCTAACCAAATAGCATCTAACCTATATTTAAGAATAATAGAATAGTAATGGAACAAGTAATAGCATATTTAGAATCTATAGATCCAATTTTAGCAGCATTTTATGCTACAGTTTTTACATGGGTATTAACTGCAGCAGGCGCAGCATTAGTATTTTTATTTAAAACCATGAATAGAGCCGTCTTAGATGGTATGTTAGGATTTACAGGAGGGGTAATGGTAGCCGCAAGTTTTTGGAGTTTATTGGCGCCCGGTATAGAAATGAGTCCTGGAGAAGGCTTTGTAAAAGTAATACCTGCTGCAGTAGGGTTTTTATTAGGAGCTTTATTTTTATTTGGCTTAGATAAGGTGTTACCACACTTACATATAAATTTTAAAGAAAGTGAAAAAGAAGGTTTAAAAACCCCTTGGCACCGATCAGTACTATTAACACTTGCCATAACCTTACATAATATTCCAGAAGGTTTAGCAGTTGGAGTTTTATTTGGTGGTGTTGCAGCTGGTTTTGATGGAGCCTCTATAGGTGGCGCAGTTGCTTTAGCATTAGGAATTGGACTTCAGAATTTTCCTGAAGGATTTGCAGTTGCAATGCCATTAAGAAGACAAGGTTTAAGTAGAACAAAAAGTTTTATGTTTGGGCAAGCATCTGCGCTAGTAGAACCAATTGCTGCAGTAATTGGAGCATGGGCAGTACTTACCTTTCAGCCCATATTGCCTTATGCACTTTCCTTTGCAGCAGGAGCTATGATTTTTGTTGTAGTAGAAGAAGTTATTCCAGAAACACAACAAGATAAACACACAGATATTGCTGTAATGGGTTTTATTGGTGGTTTTATTGTAATGATGACTTTAGACGTTGGATTGGGTTAAATAATATAAAAGCGAATAAATCACTTTTTTAAACGGAGTATAAATATGTATTACATTTGTGGTAGTTTACAAACTATACGTAATATGAGTTTTATAAAATTTCTACTGTTTTTATTTATTTTAAATGCAGGGTGCGAAAAAAACACGACTAATTCCACAATTAAAACAGAGGAAAATACTGTTTCTACCATAGAAAATAGAGATTTTAGAGAAGATATGCGCTCTTTTGTAATTGGCTTAAGCGAACATGCAAAAGATATAAATTCAGATTTTTCTATAATACCCCAAAACGGTATAGAATTAGTAACCAATACCGGTAATGCAGATGGTGTGCCAAGTAAAGAATATTTAGAAGCTATAGATGGTAATGGCCAAGAAAATTTATTTTATGGTTACAAAAGAGATAATATAGCTACAGATGAAGAAATAACAAATTATTATGTAGAGCTACTAAATGTTTCTAAAAATTATGGAAACTCTATTTTTACTATAGATTATTGTTCTTCCGACTCTAAAGTAGAAGATGCCTATGCACAAAATTATCAATTAGGGTATATACCTTTTGTAGCTACAGAAAGAAACCTAACACTAATACCAGACACTCCAATTAGCTTAAACAAACAATCTAATAGAGAAGTGTCTTCTTTACATAAAGCAGAGAATTTTTTATTTATGCTTAATTATGAAGAGTATGACACAAAAAATAGTTTGTTAACCGAGGTAGGTAACTCTAATTACGATGCAGTTTTTTTAGATTTGTTTTTTAATGATGGCACTCCATTTTCTAAATTAGACATAGAAAAATTAAAATCAAAACCAGATGGCGGCCAAAGGTTAGTGCTCTGTTACATGTCTATTGGAGAGGCGGAAGATTACAGATATTATTGGAATACAGATTGGGACGATAATGAACCAGTTTGGTTAGATAAAGAGAATGAAAATTGGCCAGGTAATTATAAAGTTCGCTATTGGGAAGAAGAATGGCAAAATGTAATTTATGGTAATGATGATGCTTATTTAGACCGAATTATTTCTACAGGTTTTGATGGTGTTTATTTAGATATTATTGATGCTTTTGAGTATTTTGAGAACTATAACGAGTAGTGTATTATATCGATCAAGCCAATGTATATGTCGTTTTATAGATTAAATGCATTGCTTTAGCTAATAAAAATTAACTTACCTTAATTAAGTGTTTTCTTTGAGCTTGTTTTAATACGTAGACAAATAAGAAAACATAAATGACACAATCTAAAAATCCTATTAATGTACTTCTAATTACAGAAGGTACATATCCGTACAATGGAGGAGGGGTTTCTACTTGGGCTCATGATTTATGCTCTAAAACAAAAGGGATAGATTTTACTTTATATTCTATAAATGCAGGAGTAGAAGTAACCCCTAGATATACATTAACCAATAATGTAAAAAACATTATTCAGGTTCCAATGTGGTCTCCTGAAGAACCTTTTGATTGTGTAAACTACAACATAAAATATTCTAAAATACTAAAGGCTAGAGAATTTACATCGGAAGATATAATTGTAAATTCTTTTGTTCCTAATTTTAAATCTTTTATAGAAGAAATTTATGCAGAAACACACTCTTTAAAAACTTTAAATATTTGTTTTTATAAAATGTGGCGTTTTTTTCAGAAATATGACTACAAAAAAACAATGACTAGTGAAGCAGTTTGGAACACATTCTGCGAAGTAATTTCTAATGTTTTACCAGAAGACGAATTAAATAGAATACCGTTAGAAGATATGACTACCGCAATGCGTTGGATATATCGTTTTCTTATACCAATGGCTATTGAAGTTCCTAAAATGGATATTTCACATATAACTATTTCAGGAATTGCTGTTATACCAGCTTTAGCTTTAAAGTATAAATATAATACACCAATTTTAGTAACAGAACATGGCGTTTTTATTAGAGAGCGCTTAATTGCAATAAGCACTGCAGACTATTCTTATTTTTTAAAAAAGATGCTAATTAATTTTTCAGAATGTATTACAAAATTAGTCTATTATCATGCGTCAAAAATTACTACAGTAAGTAAATTTAATGTCTCTTGGGAAAAATTTTATGGAGCAGAGTTATCTAAAATAGAAGTTATATATAATGGCGTAGACGAAAATTTATTTAAACCAAGACCAAAACCCGAGCATTTAACAAATATACCTACGGTAGTAGCTGCAGCTAGAATTTTTGATTTAAAAGATATTTTAACAATGATCAGAACCTGTGCAGAGGTAGTTAAAAAAATACCCAAAGTACAGTTCTTAATTTATGGTAATAAAAATGCAGTGCCAGAATATACACTTGAGTGCGAAAATTTAATTAAAGAACTACAGGTTGAAAATAATTTTTTCTTAAAAGGATTTCATAATAAACCAGAACTAATTTATTCTGAAGGAGACATATCTATATTAACTTCCATTTCAGAAGGTTTTCCTTTTACAGTAATAGAATCTATGAGTTGTGGTATTCCTGTTGTTGCTACAGATGTTGGAGGGGTTACAGAAGCTATAGATGATACCTGTGGTCTGGTTTGCAAACCAAAAGATTACGTAGAAATTGCACAAAATGTAGTAAAACTATTAGAAAATCAGCAACTAAGAAGTTGGATGGGAGAAAATGCAAGAAATAAAGTAACAGCCAATTTTACAATTGAAACTTTTATAAAATCGTTTGAAAAAACCTATCAGAATTTAGGTCAAAAAACCACCAATTTAATTCTAAATTAAAAATTAGTAAATCCCCCTTTTTTTCTTCATGAAAAGTCTGCATAAAAATTTAGAAAATGTTACAAATTCTGTAATAGACAAAATAGGAAACCCTGTTAGTGTAATGGTTGTTTTAGCTACACTAGAATCTTTTGGTATTAGAGATAAAGATGTTTTTTCAGATTATGGTTTTGTTTCCATTTCAGACCTAGCAAAACATGTATATGAAGATTTAAAAAGTAGGCATATAGATACTTTAAAAAATGTAAACGAACTAAATAAAGAAAAACAAAAAAACACTGTTGTACCAGTTTCTAGCTATTTATGGATAAAAACAAAGTTACTAGTACAATTTTACCCTTTAGGTATTTTTCATTTACTTCCAATATTTTTACAAATAGCATCAATTATAGTTTTTGGGTATTCTTTATGGGCATTTATTGGGTTTAATATTGTACAATCTACCTCTGTAGTATTTGGTGTAATTATAGGTTTAATAGTTTCTGGCGGCTATGTTCAAGTGCTTGGTAGGCAAGCATCTTTTTATTGGCACCACCAAGAGTATAAACAAGCAAAAATGGTGGTTAATAAGTTAATTTCATCTGGTATAAAAGGGTTGCTTGTATCTTTTTTAGGTATTGCTACAATAAACTTTCTATTTAATCTTTACCCTTTTTCATTTGTATTAATAACAAGTATTTATGCTTTTTTAATAGGGTTATTACTTTTAGTTTCTGCACCGTTTCATACTATAAGGCAGCGTTGGGTAATTTCTTTAGCAATATTATTAGCTACCGGTATAGCTCTAGTGCTTAAATTATATACAACAGTAAATATATATGTAACACATTGGATAGGTATTACAGTAGCTATACTTATATCTAAACTTTTTTTAGAATTCTTTTTTAATAAGAAAAAAGGTTCTTACACACAAGAAACATTAAGACCCAAAAGGTTAATGGTAATTTATAAAAATTACAGATACTTTTTTTATGGCATGCTTATCTATGTATTTATTTTTATAGATAGAATTTTAGCATGGTCTTCAGATATAAAATTAACGCATCAATTTATCTTCCTTTATGAAAAAGATTATGAAATAGGAATGGATATTGCCATTCTTATATTTTTTATGTTAGCGGGTGTTTTGGAGTATGCAATAGCCTCTTTTAGTAAGTTTTTAGATATTAAACAACGCAATACCTTATTAGTAGATAAAAAGCTATTTAATAGAAGTTTATTTAAAATGTATTTAGGACATGTTTCTTTATTGTTGCTAACAGCACTTTTAACTACAACCTTTATTTATTTATTAATTACCCAGCCCTGGGGTTACCAAGCAAATTTTGGAGAAAGCCTAAAATTTATAAGTATTAAAGTATGTATAATAGGAAGCATAGGTTACTTGTTTCTTACATGGGGAATGCTTAATTCTTTATACCTATTTACGCTAGATGTGCCTAGAGGACCTTTACGTGCAATTACCATAGCTTGTATTATTAATTTTATTGTTGGGTTTGTTTTAAGTAGAACAATAAGTTATGAATATAGTGTGGTTGGTATGTTAGTTGGCGCAGGTTTGTTTATGATTTTAACTCTTAGAGAAACAATTTTATTTTTTAAAAAATTAGACTATCACTATTATGCGGCTTATTAAAATACTATACTTTTTACTTCCTTTTATGGGAACATCTCAAACTCATTTAGCCAATAATACTATGGATAAGTTGTTTGTTTGTTATGGTAAAATAAAACCAGAATTGGTAAAAGGGTATGAGCTTGTAATTTTAGAGTCTGAACACTATACTGCATCTGAAATAGCAATTTTTAATCAGAATAATAAAAAAGTTGTTGCCTATATAAGTTTATCCGAAGTAAACGAAAACGCGTCATTTTATAAAGATATTAAGCCATATACTATTGGAAAAAATAAAATATGGAATAGCCATTATATAAATTTAAAAGACAAAAAAGCGCAAAAAGTACTTGTAGAGTTAATTTATAAAATAAAGAAAAAAGGCATTCAAGGTTTATTTTTAGATAACCTAGATAATGTTTCTAAATGGGGGAAATTATATAATCAAAAAGAGGATTTAGTACATTTTTTAAAAGCCCTTAAAAAAGAAAATGAATCTCTTTATTTAGTTCAAAATGCAGGCCTTTTTATGGTAAAAGAGCTTCAAAACATAACAGATGCGGTTGTAGTAGAATCTGTAATTAGTTCGTATAATTTTAATACAAATACATATGAATTAAGAGATGCTGTAACAAAAAAACAAAGAATTAACGATATTAAGTTAGCCCAACAAAAGGTAAATGTACCTTTTTATGTAATAGAATATGCAGAAACTTTTAAGATGAAAAAAGTTATTGAAGGCGCACTAAAAAAAATGAAATTGTCAGCATTTGTAGGGCAAATAAATTTACAATTTATTCCAAAATTTAAATAGGTATTTAATGGTAGTTTTAGATAATGTACTTTTAGGGCCTATTAGAATTTTCTTCCTTTTTTTGGGAGTTTTTATAATACACCAAATTGTAACAAAGCAACCTACAAAAACCTATAATTTAAATTATATTGTTAGGCGGTCTATACTATTTGGAAGCGTTTTATTAGTGGTAATTTTTGTGTTGGTTCAACTTAATATGTACGATATTTTTTCGCTACTATTTTTGTTCTTTGGACTACTCCTGTACTTATATTTAGGATTAGGCGATCTTAAAAATTCTGCGAGTCAAATACAGAAAAAAAGAAAAACTTTTTTACTTACTTTTTTTAGGTTTATGGAAGAAAAACCAAACTTCTTTAAACAATTTAAAAATGGCGTTAATGTATTTATACCAAATAAAATTAATTTTATGATGGTAACAGCTTTTGCTGTTTCATTGGCTTGCTTTATATCTAGATACTTTTTCTTAAAAAACGATTTATATACCCTTTCTAGTTTATGGGTACAAAACTTAGATTTTGTTAAACAATTTAACGAAAACAAATGGTTTACAACAGGTTTTAATCTTTTAGGAGAAAATGCAATTATAAATTTTTACAGTAAAATAACTGGTATAAGTGAAGAAATGGCAGTGCATTCTTTTGGCTTATTAGAAACCTTTGCTGTAAGCTTAATAGTATACTGGGTAATAGTTAATATTACTAAATCCAAATTTTTAGCACCTATGATTGGGGTTATATTTTTTGGGTTCTGTTATAAGTTTTTACCAATAAATATAAACTTATTATTAGAGCATAATGCGTTGTATTTGGCTATTTGCTTTGCATTGCCAGCAATGTTGTTTACAGTACTACCTAATTTATTATCAAATAAAAAACGTAATTATTTTATACTATTATTTATAATTTATACTGCTCTAGGGTTTATTAATTTATTTACAGCAATAATAGTACTTCCTATATTTTTGGTTACAGCATTAGTATTTATTACAAAAAAAACTAAACCGTATGTATTAAGTAGTATACTAAGTTATGTGCTAGCAATTTTATTAGTTTTTAGTATTCATGCAATAGCCTGTTGGTATACAGGTAGACCTTTATTCTCTTTTTTAAGAGAAAACATGATTTTAGTAGATGTATACACCTATTTTCCACAGTTAATTATAAATATTGATCAGTTAGTACTAGTATACCTAGTTATTGGAGCTCTTACCTTATTAGGATTGTTGCCATTGTATTTTAAAAATAAAATAAAGTGGAAGCCAGCAATGGTATTTATAATTTTTGTTAACCTAGTTTTAAGTTTAAAATGGGCACAATGGACTTGGATAGATATAGATTTATATTACCAAACACTATCTGTATTAATCATACTCTTAATAGGAATTTTTAGTGGAATATTAGTACACTATTTTAGATTATCTATTCCTAAAAACAGAAAGTATAGAGGGTTAAGTATAGGACTAATATTTACAATGTTAATTATTATATCGTACGTAACAAATAGTTTTTTTAAATATGATTTTAAAAAAACAGACGAACTTAAGACAGATATTTTATTGGTTTATAATAATTTGTCTACTAATTACTTACCGTATTCTTATGCTGTTGTAAATCAAGATTATGGCCGTAGTATTAGTAAGAGTCAACATCACTTTATAAACTATAAAATATTTGCAAAACACTATGCCAAGAGAGATTCTGTTTTTCAAATAATAAAAGATGATGAAGAATTAATGAAAAAAAATTCTAGCAGTATACTTCCTAATAGTGTTTTTGTTTTTTTACCTAAAAACAATAAAAACTCTACAGATGAAAACTTTAAAATTAAAGATGAAACAACTTTAAATATAAAATCTCAAATAAGTGTTCTTAAAGCAAGAGGGCGTATAGTAAAAGTATTTTTTGAAGACAATTTTTTAACGGTTTATGAAATTGTAAACAAAGAAAATTCTTCAAAATTAAACGATTTAATTTTTGATTTATGAGGTGTAAAATAAAATTCGGATTTATACTCTTATTACTTGGGCTTACACTAAGTTGCCAAAGAGATATATATAGGTTTTCTCATGAGTTTAGTATTCCTGAAAAAAGTAAAGAACTACCATTGGTTCAATTTTTAATAAGTAAAAACGAATATACTAATGCTTTAGAAAGCAAAAATTTGCACCAAGCATTAGACTATACAAAAATACCTTATCAGAATATTTATATTACCAATTTTAATGAAAATCAAAATATAGCACCTACAACTAGGGTTTTATGTGTTTATGAAACTACCTATTTAAATGATGATGCACTTAAAGCAATTTTAAATTTTGTGGCTAAAGGAGGTACATTATACCTTACTAAAGCTATAAGAGACGAACGTATAGCATTTTTAATAGGTCTTAATCCGGATGCTAATTGGGAAACTAATTTAACCGCACAAGGGTACCATTTAAAGGCTCCAATTTTTCCAGGCAAACAGGGTTTAAAGTATACAGATGATGGTTTACATTTAGGGTTTTCTGGACGTAATTTTTCAGACAATGCACAGGTTTTAGTTAGTGCAACTAACAATAAAGATTACCCGGTATTACTAGAAAATAAGATTGGAAAAGGTAGGGTTATGTTTTTTAACTCTTCTACGTTACTAAATAAAAGCATGCGTGGCTTTATGTTTTCTAGTATTCTTAAAGGGTTAGAAGGTATACCTTATCCTATAGCAAATGTTGCAACTATTTTTTTAGATGATTTTCCTTCTCCAACTTATAGTATTTACAAAGAGCCTATTAAGTCGGAACTAAATTTAACAGTTACAGATTATGTGAAAGATGTATGGTGGCCTGATATGAAAAAATTAGCTACACAAGAAAATATAGAATACACAGCATACGTAACTTTTGATTATAATGCAGAAGTAGTACCACCATTTACTTTTAAAGAGTGGGATAGAAACACAGTAGTTAAAGACGGCTCTAATCAAAAATTAAGTGCTTGGATAGGACGAGATATAATTAAGAGTGGACATGAACTTGGTTTTCATGGCTATAATCATGTTTCGTTATTAAAATCGGACTGGAAAAATCCAGAATATATTGTTACAGGATTAGATGCTGCAGAAAAAAAATGGAAGGTATTAGATTTTAAAAATTTACCAATTTCTTATGTGCCTCCATCTAATTATATAGATAGTGTTGGCTTAGCAAAATTAAATAAAGGAATGCCTAGTATTAAATATATTCAAAGTATTTATTTAGGAACTTTAGAAGAAGGCGGAAATAGAGAATTTGGTCCAGATCCGTATAATGATAAATTTTTCGATTTTCCACGAATAAGCAGTGGCTATGTTCTTGAAAAAACAAATACTTGGGCAATAGAGTCTATGTATATATGCACCGGAATATGGACACATTTTGTGCATCCAGATGATGTATACCAAATTCCAGACGCATCTAACGCTGCAACAAGTGGCCATTTTAGTTATAGAAATAAACACAAGCTAAATTGGTATTCTAATAATGGAAAAAAGGGAATGTTAGATACTTTTAAAGATTATCTTTCTAGGTATAAAAGAGACCATCCTTTCGCTAGGTTTTTAAATGCAACAAAAGCATCCGAGCAAACTATGGATTGGCGTTACACATACTATAGGCATTCTAATTTTGATGGTTTATATGAGGTGGAAAGTAGTAACGCAAAAAATAAAGATAAAAGTAACTTTTGGTTAATGTATGTAGATAATACCAATACTAATCTAGTAGATGATTTATTAAAAAACACGGAAGCAGAGGTTAAAAAAACAGTAATGTTAGATGGTTTTTTATATTCTATAAAAACAAGAAACCCGTCTATATCTGTGCCAGATTTATTTGGCAAATATGGCGGCGTAAATAAACCAGATAATGTTGTTTTAGCTGAGGTTAATAAAGCCTATAGTTTGTATTTACAAAATAAGGCATTAATGGCTCCTATGATAGATTTGGTTAACAGATATGTGGCAGATGGTGAATTAAAAAAAGCTACAGATTTAATAGAAGATAATTTTAAAACAAACCCAGATGCAAGCTCCGATTTATGGGAAGAATACACCAAATATATGGCTTGGCAAAAAAGAGAAAAAGAAGTATGGGTTAATTTAAACAAATATTATTTAAGGTTTAAATCTAAAAATAATGCAGATATTTCTAGAACTATCCAAGCCACAGCTGGGTATCCTAATAACATTGTTCGTAAGCAATGGTTAACTAGACAAATAGAATGGAAAACAAAAGATGTTGCTGTTTTAAAAGAATATGTAGATTATTTTAATACACCTGAAAATCATGAGCAGATACGAAGTATTTTAAAAAAGTTAGTTACACTTCAATCTAATTCTAAAAATGCAGAACAGTATATAAATCACCTATTAGAAAATAAGTATGATGATACTATAGATGAGTTGTTGGCTATACAACCATGTAATAAAGAGTATAAAACTTTAGCAAATACAATAGCTTGGACATTTGCAGATAATTTACGTTTTGATAAAGCTCTAGAATGGGAAAAATGCGCAAATGAAATTTCTAAAGAAACTAAAGATTTTTGGTTGTTAAGCTCGTCAAATTTTGAAAAAATGAAAGAGAAAGACTTTCCTTATTATATAGCTTTGCTCTTAGCTAATGACGGTAGAAAAGCTGTGCAAGAACTTAAAAATAAAGAAAGTTGTACAAAAGAACTACAACAACTGTCTACTAAAATTGCAACATCTTTTGCAGATTATGGCAATTATAAAAAAGCACTGCAATGGGCAGAATGTTCTACTGAAATTAAGATAAAAGATAAAATGACTTGGTTATATGAAACCAGTAATATACACAAGTTAAAAAAAGAATATAAACGCTACATTACAAATAACTCTAAAGATTATGAAGTACGTTCTTTTATGGCTACCCTAATGCTGTATGAAGGAGAAGTGGAAGAATCTGCTAGAATAGCGTTTAGTATACCTAATCATAAAATTGATGAAAAATATAAAAGAATATTAAATAAAGAAGTTAAGGGCTTAGACTTAAAAAACCAACTAGACCTTTTTAGAAAATACGGAGATTTGTTAGACCCAGATATAGCAAAGGAAATTGAAAAAAAAATGAGACAAGATAAAGGGTCCTCTATTAGTTTTGGTTCTTTTAGTATTAATGATAAATTTAGACCCATAGCTTTATCTAATATGTTAAGCTATAATACCCACAACCAAAAAGGAAATATGCATAGCTTTTCTATTACCCAAAGTAATATGAATAGATTAATTGGGTTTCGAAGAAGAGTTGAAAATGTAGACCACAACTTATTTGGAGTAGCATACCAATATACCAAGAAGTCTAGTAAAAAATATAAATATGGTTTACTAGGTAGAGTAGAAAGAGATAATTTTGGAGATTTCTTTTTTCAAGGTATGGCTAATGTAAGCTATTCTAAGAAAAAGAATTTTACCGCTTTTCAACTAGATGCTTATCCGGTACAATCAGGACCTGGGTATAATTTAAATATATATAGGATTCAATTTTCTGGTTATAAAGAAATGCCAATAGGAAAAAAATTAAAGCCCATAACTTCTTTAGAATCTAATTATTATACAGACGAGGAATATGATCATACATTATCTGCAAGACTAGAATATAATTTAATTGGATTTGATAAATTTAAAGTATCTCCATTAATAGAAGGAGCCTTTGGTGTTGGTAGTAGAGATCGTAGAAATGGTTTTCCTTATTGGATAGCAAAAGAAAGATTTTTTGCCGGAGCCGGAGCACTTTTTGTTCTAGGTTCCGAAAAAAGTAAATTTAACTTATCTGCAGATGTTGGAATTTTTGCTGAAAAAAACGCACGTAATTTTGAAAGATATTTAGGCACAGTATCTTATAAAATTACCGATTATACCAAGCTTAAAGTAAATTATGAGTTTTATACTATAGAAAATTTCTTTTCTAATGTTATTCAATTAGGGTTGTCCTATAATTTTAAGTAAAATTCGTACGTTTAAAAGTTGTAAAGTAAATTCATCGTAATTAAATATTTAATTTGTACAACAATTAGGTATATTAAAACGAATACAAAAAATTAGTATGGCTTTAAAAAATACAAGTTGGTTAAGAAATTTAATTTTAGGACTAACTGTAGTGGTTTGTAGTATAGCCTTTGCAGTACATTATAAAAACTGGACAACAGTAAAAGGAGATAGTATTACTATTGTTTCTGGAATATATTATAAGAAAATAAAATTTACAGAAGTAGATAGTGTGTCTTTTGTTGATAGAATACCTCCTATGGAACGTTTAAATGGTTTTTCTGCTTTTTCTAAGGGTAAAGGTGTTTATAGAGAGTTTAAAGACTCTCTTACCGATAAAGAAGTGTATGTATTTGTTGATAATTTTGAGCAACAGAAAATAAAACTAGTGTATAAAGATTCTTTAAAATTATACATAAACCATAAAGATAGTTTAGAAACCCAAGCACTATGGTCTCTTTTTAAAAGTAAAATGCTATTGGAAGACTAATTTTGTAAAAAATTAAAAATCAGATAATTAGAAATATTTTAGGAGTTTAAACGTTAGAATAAAAAGGCTTTAAGATAAATACTTCCCCTAAAAACATCTTTTAGACCAACCAAATCTAACTTTTTAAACCACCTACAATGAAAAAGTACGTTTCTGTTTTTTTTGTATTTATTTTTAGTATTACTACCTATTTACAAGCGCAAAAGAGTGTAGACATAGATGGCCGCTTACAACCTATTTTAAACGATTTTTTTGAGGAATGTGAAAAATACGGAATAGATTACCACTCTAAATTATTTCAACTAACCACTATAGATATAGTTACTAATTTACCATTAGAAGAAGATAATACCGTATTAGGCAAAGTGGCTCGTAATAAAGAAGGAGAAATAGATAAAATTTTAATTAATTGGGCAGCTATGTTAGATCCCGAAATTTTAAAAGTTGTTGCTTTTCATGAGTTTGCACATCATTTTTTAGATTATAAACACACATGTCAAGATTGTAATGAGATAATGGCTGTAACCAACACCAGTTATTTTAATATTGCTCGCGACTGGGATAACCAAGTAGAACAGCTTTTTACAACATCGCCAGTATACTTAACAAAAAAAGAACCCAACGTAGTTGCAGTAAATACTTTTAAATAGAATTAAAAAAAATCATGGTTAGAAAGTATTACCCCTCTAACCATGATCGGTATATATTTGGTTGGTATTTTTAAATTATAAGCTTACATAGTCTACAAAAGTTCTTCCTTCTGTTCTTGTAACTATTTTGTAATTTCCTTTTTTAGCTTTATTTAAGCTATAAACTCTACTAATACTTTTAGTTTTACCTACTGTTTCAGTGTGTATTAGGTTATACCCATTATCATCAAAGAAAATTTCTATTTGTAAAGGTTTTTCTTCTAAAGATAATTTAGAAACACGCACTAAATTTTTATCTACAGTTACATATGGTTTGTATATAACTTTTTCATTTTCTTTTTCAAAAGCAACCACAGTTTCTCTTACATTAAATAAAATAGTGTTAATCTCTAAACCTTTATTAATTTCAAATAAGTAATCTCCATTAGGAAGTGTAGTTAAGTCAAAACTTTTATTATAATTTCCAGGTGTTTTAATTGTTTCGCTATAAAGTATACTTCCAGAAGCATCTTTAATAAATATTTTATTTCCTTCTTTAAGGTTGTTTAAAGATATTGTTGTTTTAAAATCTTCGTTTTCAACTCTTAAATTAGAATTTGCACTTACAAATAATGTAGATAATAACATTACTACTACTAAACTGTTTTTGATTATATTTTTCATGATATAGAATTTTAATATTTATTATGGTACAAATGTATGTTCGTTTTAGAGCTTTAAAAACATCATATTTGACCAATTTATATGTTATATTAACCACTAAATTATTGCTTATTGTAACGCAGGTTAATATAGTATACATTTGGGTTAAAATTCTTTAAATAATACAAAAGAAGGTAGTACCTTTGTAAAATATTTTTTTGTTATGATTATAAAAAAACCAGTTTTAAAAAAATTAAGTTCAGAATTTGGAAGCTCTATTTTAATGGTACAACGTACCGAAAGATTAGATAGTAAAACTGCTTTTTGGCATTTTCATCCAGAAATAGAATTACATTATGTAAATAAAGGACATGGAAAAAGGCATGTAGGTAGCCATATATCTTATTTTAATAATAGTCAGCTTTTATTAATAGGAGCTAATATTCCACATAAAGGATTTACAGACGGTATAACTAATAATGGGAAAGAAACCATTATTCAATTTAAAAAAGAGTTTTTAGGAGATACTTTTTTTGATTTACCTGAAATGAAAGAAATTAATAACCTTTTTGAAAGAGCTAATAAAGGGTTGCTCTTTAACCCTAAAGTTAAACAAGAAATTGGCCCTAAAATTGAAGCTTTAGTTACGTATGAAGGGTATGAAAAAGTAATTAAATTTTTAGATGTTTTACATGAACTGTCTTTATCCGACGATTATAGAGTTTTAAACCCTGAAGGATTTAGTTTTGAAGTAGAACCACAAGATACTGCCAAAATGGATATTATTTATAAACATGTAAATAGTAATTTTAAAAATCAAATACCTTTAGAAGAAGTTGCAGATGCGGCCAGTATGACTGTTCCTGCTTTTTGCAGATATTTTAAAAAAGTAACAGGTAAAACATTTACAAAATTGGTAAATGAGTATAGAGTTGTACATGCTACTAAACTTTTACAAGAAAGCGATAGTAGTATTACAGATATATGTTATGAGTGTGGCTTTAACAACTTTTCTCATTTTAATAAACTATTTAAAGAAATTACAGGGGAAAGTGCTTCAAAATATAGAAGTAACTTAAAAAAACTGGTTAAATAATTAAGAATATGGTAGTTACTGCACAATTTTTTGGCGCCTTATTTGGCATGTTTGCAATTATTTTTGGTGCTTTTGGAGCACATGCTTTAAAAAAAAGTTTTAGTGAGGATCAACTAAAAAATTTTGAAACTGGTGTTAAGTACCAAATGTATCATGCATTATTATTGTTACTTATAGGTTTTAATTTAAAATTAGATACGGCTTTAGAGCACACAATGGTATATGCAATAATTGCCGGGGTATTTTTATTTTCTTTTAGTATTTACGGACTTTGTATTAGTGCAGCTAAAGGAAAAAAATTAAAATTTTTAGGACCAATTACTCCGTTAGGCGGATTGTTATTAGTTGTAGGGTGGGGAATATTAGCATATTCCTTTATTCTATAATTTCGGTATTAGAAATAAACTCTCTAATAGCCTGGTTTGGTTCTATTACATTGTACCCTTTCCAAAACTCTGGATTGTAATTTGGCATATAAGTAGGTAGTACAGTATTATTTTCTTTAAAAGAATTGTATTGTGCACTACTTAGAGCAGTTTCATCAAAAACAACAAGTTCGTATCTATTTTTATTTCCAAAAACAAAATCAACTTTCATAAACAACTCATTTTGTTTTCTACGGCCTCTTACATTTTTGTTTTTTTCAATAATTTTTACGGGTCTATTAAAACCAGCTTTAATGCCTTTAGCTATATCATAATAGCTTAAATGATATTTTTTATCTTTTCCTTTAGTAAAAATAATTTTACCACTTGCTAAATATTCATTTATAGAAACCCCTAGTAAGCTAAAATCTCTTAAAGATTTTACGTTTTCAAAATCCATTCGAATTAAAGCAAAATCATCAGAATTTATGTAGAGTTTTCCTTGGTAATCCTCAGACCTTTTAGGGGTAAAATTAATAACATATACGGCAGCATCACCTAAATATGTAAAGTCTTCAAGAACCAAATTATATCTTCCGGGTTTAAAAAGCACGTTATAATTAGTGTCTTCATATATAGGAAGATTCTTGTAAAGGTTACCCATGGTCTCTCTTTTGTATTTGGCAAAAAACTTTTTACGATCTTCTTTTTTCTTTTTTTCTTCGTCTAATTTTTTATTTAGCGCTGCTACATCTGTAGAGTCTACTTCTGATTCAAATAGTTCATCGGCGTCTACTTTTGTTCCAAAAAGCCCAGATTTAATTTTAAAGTAAGAATCCGTTTTTACGTTTTCTTTTATAATTTTATTAAACTTTTCTTCTAGAATATCATAATCTAGCTCCATACTTTTATCGTATAGTTCCGATGCTTTAATAAGATTTAGTTTTTGCTCTTCACTATCTCCGCCACCATATAAATCTCCTAAAGACTCGTTATAAACCGTGCTGTTTTTTGGTATTTGATTAATAAAATTATCTATAAATTCTTTGTCTAAAGCCTTTATAGTAGACCTCTTTAATTTATAATCTGTTTTTAATATTTGATTTGTATACGTTTCTCTTAAAAATACTCGTTTTTTAGCTAAACCTAGATTATAATTTTTTAAAATACTGTCTCCTACAATTTCTAATATTTCTTCTGGAGTGTAATTTTTATTAGTAACAATAACAGGGTTAAGCTCAATAGCCATTGCAGCTAAAGAAATAGTTGTTCCTTTAAATTGATTAATAGGCTTGCCAAGAGTTTCATAACCTATGCAGGATATAAATAAAGAATCGGTCTCCCTAATATTACTATGTAATTGAAAGCTAAAACGGCCTTCTTCGTTGGTAATAACGCCTTTTTTATTTAATTTAACTGTAACATATGGTATAGGTTTTTGGGTTGCAGAGTCTACAATAGTAGCGGTTAAAGATTGCGCGTGGCTATTAGAACAAATAGCAGAAATAATAATAGAAATAACCCAAAAAGTAATCTTTTCCATACAAAATAGTGTTGGCTGTATTACAAACTAAAGCAAAGAGAAGTAAAAACAAGGGCTGTTTTTATTTTCTTTAGTACAGTTTTATATTTTTTTTAAGAACAACAAGTAACTTATAGACGAACTTAAGCAGTTTTTGTTACGAAAAAAGAAAAGTATTATTAACTACAACCGCAGTTACCACCTTGCTTACAAGATTTAGTAAACTTCTTTTTAGTAGCTTTTACTGGTTTAGGAATAAAGAATTTTTTCACCAAAAAACCAACTGCTATAGTTAAAGAAGCGTATACTAATATGTCTTGTATAATGGTGTTCATAGGTGTTAATTTAATATTTGATACGCTGCTAAAGCAACAATGTATGCAAAAATGCTCATAAAAACTAATTGCCCAGCAGGCCATTTCCAAGAGTTTGTTTCTCTTTTTACAATGGCTAATGTACTCATACATTGCATAGCAAAAGCGTAAAATAATAATAGAGAAACCCCAGATGCTAAATTGAATAAGGGCTTTTTTGTTTTAGGGTTAATCTCAGCAGCCATACGGTTTTTAATCGTATTTTCTTCATCGCTACCAACACTATAAATGGTTGCTAAAGTACCAACAAATACTTCTCTTGCAGCAAATGAGGTTAATACCGCTATACCTATTTTCCAATCATAACCAAGTGGTTCCACAATAGGGGTAATTGCTTTTCCTAAATATCCCATATAGGAGTTTTCTAATTTATAACTAGCAATTTCTTGGTTTTTAGCTTGTTTGTATAACTCTACACCTTTTGCTTTAAGGGAGTCTTTTAAGATATTTGGGTTTGTTTTGTAAAGTGCTTTTTTATTGCTCTGTAATAATTCTTCTTTATAAATGGCAATATTTTCTACAATACTTTCTTGGTTAAATTTAGATAAGCCTTGCTCTTCTATTTTGGTTTCTACAATAGTATCCGCATTTTTATAATCACTAGTAAATCCGTTAGATCCTAAAAACCATATAATTATAGAAATTGCTAAAATTATTTTACCAGCACCAAAAACAAAACTTTTTGTTTTTTCCCAAACAGTATATGCTACATTTTTAAATAATGGAAGTTTATAATTTGGCATTTCTACTACAAAAAATGACTTGCTTTTTATTTTTAATATTTTGTTTAATATCATCGCAGATAGTATAGATGCGACAAAGCCTATTAAGTAAAGTAGCATTAAAATTAATGCTTGGTAACTTAAACCTAAAAATCTTCCTTCAGGTATTACTAATGAGATAATTATTAAATACACAGGTAAGCGCGCAGAACAAGTTGTAAAAGGGGTTACCAAGATGGTTATTAAACGTTCTTTCCAATTTTCTATAGTTCTTGTTGCCATTATTGCCGGAATAGCACAAGCAGTACCAGAAATTAATGGCACTATACTTTTTCCACTTAATCCGAAAGGACGCATTATACGGTCTGTTAAAAAAACCACTCTGCTCATATAACCTGTTTCTTCTAACAGGGCAATAAATAAAAATAAAAATGCAATTTGAGGTATAAAAATTACAACGCCTCCAATACCTGCTAATATTCCTTCAGCTAACAAATTAGTAAATGCACCTTCTGGTAATGTATTTTTAATCCATTCGCTCGCAGCAGCAAAAGACTCATCAATAAAATCCATAGGATAGCTACTCCAATCATAAATTGCTTGAAAAATTAGAAGAAGTATTAGAAAGAAAATTATATAGCCAAATATTTTATGCGTAAGTATTTTATCTAAAGTAGCTCTTACTCCTGTAGCGGCATTGGCATCTACATGGTAAGCTTCTTTTAAAATCTCATTTATATATTTATACCTTAAAATAGTTTCTTTTTGCTGTAACCTTTTAAGTTCAGGTTTAGATTTAGTGGAAAAAGATGAGGTATCTGGTATTATATTTTTTTCTATTGGCATAAAGTTTACATCTTGTGTAATAACTAGCCAAAGTTTGTATAAATCTTCTTTAGGAAAAGCTTGTTGTAAGCTTGTAAAGTAATCGGTATCAATTATTGTAGTATCTAAACAAGGTGTTATAGATAAATTTTTATAATCTGTTATTAGTTCTTTTAATTTATCTATTCCGGTTCCTTTTCTAGAACTTACTAGTGCAATTTTAGTATCTAATTTTTTCTCTAAAAGCTCTATATCAACAACAATTCCTTTCTTTGTCATTTGATCTGCCATATTAATAACTAAAAGAGCAGGAATTTTTAGATCTTTAATTTGTGTAAAAAGTAAAAGATTTCTTTTAAGGTTTTCTACATCAGAAATAACAATAGCAACGTCAGGATGATTTTTATCGTTCTTGTTTAATAACAATTCTACAGCAACACTCTCATCCAAAGAGGTAGTATTTAAGCTATAGGTTCCTGGTAAATCTATTATATGCGCTTTTACACCTCTAGGTAATTTGCATATGCCTTCTTTTTTTTCTACGGTAATACCAGGATAATTACCAACTTTTTGGTTAAGACCAGTTAATTGATTAAAAACAGAGGTTTTTCCAGTATTTGGGTTTCCTATGAGGGCTACATTTATTTGTTTACTCATAGTTTAATTAGTTTCTTCTATAAGATCTAACTTTATTTTTAAAGCCATAGAACGTCTTATTGCAATATGAGAGCCATTTACATTAATATAAATGGGGTCTTTTAGTGGGGCAACCTGTACAAGCTCTACAATATTACCTGGTAAACAACCAAGTTCTAGTAATTTTATAGGAAGAGCATCATAAGCAAATTGTTTAATGATCCCTTTTTCTCCTCTTTTTAAGTTTGCAACTGTTGTCACTAATTTTTATTTAGATTCATTTTAAGTAAGAAGCAAAAATAAGGGAAAAACCTGAATTTTAATAAGGCTATTTGTAAAATTTATTAGAAAGCGCACTATTCTAAGTATGTGTTTTTAAGAACCTCTAAGTCGGTTAGTAATTTTTCTATGTCTTTGGCTTTAGTGCCGTCATAAAAACCACGAATACGTTTCTCTTTATCTATTAAAATAAAATTTTCGGTATGTATCATATCAAAAGGTCCACCATCACCATCTGTTTTTACAGCTAAATAAGATTTTCTGGCCAAGTCATAAATTTCTTTTTTATTACCAGTTACTAAGTTCCACTTAGTATCAATTACGCCTTTTTCTATAGCATATTTTTTTAGTTGTGCAACGGTGTCTATACTTGGGGTAACAGAGTGTGATAAGAGTAAAACATTACTATCATTTAGTATTTTAGACTGTATTTCTGCCATGTTTTTTGTCATTATAGGGCAAATAGTAGGGCAGGTGGTAAAAAAGAAATCGGCTATATATATTTTATCATTATAATTTTCTTGTGTAATTATTTCTCCATTTTGGTTAGTTAAAGAAAAGTTGGCAATAGTATGGTATTTTTTTACATTTTGTAATGTACTATCTACCAGTTCTGCGTTTACCATAGAAGGCTGGTAAACAGGAAGTGTTTTTTTTGGTGTAAGCGCAGTATAAAACAAGTATATTATTATACTAGACAGTACTAGCATAACAATGCCAAAAAATTTGTATTTGCTAAAAAAAGAAAGCATATTTTTTTATACAAAGGTACATTAGTGGTTAATAGTTATCAAAATAAAAGCTGTTATATTGATACTAATAAAATCATAAATTCGTTGGGCTTAATGCAGTTTCTTTTTTTAAGACTTTGTAAAGGCTTATTTTTGAGCCGATTTTAACTATATAAAATAAAATGAGTCCAATTTTAATTAAAACTATCCAATTTTTTTTAAGTCTATCCTTGCTGATTGTATTACATGAATTGGGGCACTTTATACCTGCAAAAATATTTAAAACAAGAGTAGAAAAATTCTATTTATTTTTTGATGTTAAGTTTTCTTTATTTAAAAAGAAAATAGGAGAAACGGTATATGGTATTGGCTGGTTGCCATTAGGTGGTTATGTTAAAATTTCTGGAATGATTGATGAAAGCATGGATACCGAAGCCATGGCAGAAGAACCTAAAGAATGGGAATTTAGAAGCAAACCAGCATGGCAACGTTTAATTATTATGTTAGGCGGAGTTACTGTTAATTTTATATTAGCCGTTATTATATACATAGGTATGGCATGGTCTTATGGCGATGAGTATATTTCTGCTACAAGTTTAAAAGATGGTTTTTGGGTTACAGAAAAAGCAATAGGAGATAAATTAGGAGTTAAAACAGGAGATTTAATTGTAGCTATTGATGGTACTAAGGTGGAAAGATTTAGTACTATGGTTGGTACCATTGCATATGGTAATACAATTACTATAGAAAGAGATGGAAAAACTTTTGATCAAAACATACCTGAAGATTTTATTGCTAAGTTAATAGAGGACGAAGATAAAATGCATTTTCTAAGTTTAAGAAGACCATTTATTGTAAATGAAATTTCTGAAGGTTCAGTAAATAAAGATACCGATTTTCGTAAAAATGATGTTGTTTTAAAAATAAACGATACAGATGTTACTTACTTAGATCAAGTAAAGCCTTTATTAGAAGAAAATAAAGGTAAAAATATACAGGTAACCGTAAAAAGAGAAAATGGTACTGTAGAGACAATTGCAGCAAAAGTAAGTTCAGAAGCAACTTTAGGAGTAGCATTAGGTGCAATGACTATGCAGCAATACCAAGAAAAAGGATATTTTAAAATAGAAAAAGTAAAATATTCTTTTGCAGAATCTATTCCTGCAGGAATAGATAAAGGAATAAAAACTTTGTCAGATTACATAAAAGGGATGAAAAAAATATTTAACCCTTCTACAGGTGCATATAAAGGTGTAGGTGGTTTTGCAGCAATTGCAGGTATTTTTCCTGACGCTTGGAACTGGCCAGCTTTTTGGAGTGCAACAGCCTTTATATCTATTATTCTGGCATTTATGAACATATTACCAATACCAGCATTAGATGGTGGACACGTTATGTTTTTATTATATGAGATGATTACTGGAAGAAAGCCAAGCGATAAATTTATGGAGTATGCACAAATGACAGGTTTTTTTATTTTAATAGCTTTATTATTGTTTGCTAATGGTAATGATTTGTATAAATGGATAACTAAATAAAAACAATAAAAAATTGTTTGGTGAATTTGAAAAAACATTTATATTTGCACCCGCTTTAGGTTGCTAAAGCAAAAATAACACTCCTCCTTAGCTCAGTTGGTTAGAGCATCTGACTGTTAATCAGAGGGTCCTTGGTTCGAGCCCAAGAGGGGGAGCAGATAAACAAAAAGCCTTTACAGAAATGTAGAGGCTTTTTTGATTTTTAAGAGTAAATAAATTGTATGTTTTTCATTGTATATAATTTATTTAAAGGAATATAATTGTACTTATACTATAATATAGGAGGTTTTAACACTTAACAATAGAATACACTGTATTAGAATATTGTAATCTAATAAAATTAAAAGAAACCTATTATTATAAAAAAGGGGAGATGTTTTATATAAACAGCCTTTACTATATTATAAAGGCTGTTTGTTTTTTAAGCCAAGTAATTTATGGTTATTTAAAACCAATTTTATTTAGTGCTTTATGACTAATTTTTATAGCCTCCAAAGGTTTTAAATCATCATAGGTGGCATCTTGTTCTACCATATAATATTTCATTCCTGAGGTTTCTTTTTGAGCTAAAATACGCGCAAAATCGATACTTCCTTCGCCAACTGGGGCAAACCTACCTTGCTCATCCATATCTTTAACATGCCATATAATAAATCTTCCGGGATATTTTTTAAAATAGTCTAGTGGGTCTGCTCCTGCTTTTGTAACCCAAAAAAGGTCCATTTGAAAATTTACATATTTAGGGTCACAATTTTCTAATAAATAGTCTATTATAACTACACCATTACTGTTTTTTTGGAATTCAAAATCATGATTATGATATAGTAACTCTAAACCAGCAGCATTTGCTTTTTTACCCAAGATATCTAAAATTTTAGACAACTCTAGAGCAGTACCTTTCATGCTCATAGTATTATTTTTATTGTTGTATTGAAACATTCCCATTGGAGGTATTGGTACAACAAAATAAGTAAAGCCTGCAGCTTTAACGTCTGCCATCATTTTATCAGCATTTTCAAGTGTTACACTACTATGGTGGCTACTAATTGGGTTTAGTTCTACTTCTTTTAAAAAGGATTTAAAGTCTTCAGGTGTCATGTTGTAAAACTTACCATCTTTATACCCTGCAGCTTCTATATTTTTATAGCCAGTGTTTGCTATTTGTTTTAAAGTTTCTTTTGCGTCTACTCCCATAGCATCCCTTACGGTATACAGAGCTAAGCCACCAACTTTTTCTTGTGAGTTGCAAGAAGAAATTACGGTGCATACTAATAAAAAGAGGATTAAGTTAATTTTAGAAGTCATAAGTTTATTATTTTCTTTTAAAGGTGATTAATTCTCATAAGATATTACAATTTTTAGAATTTTATAAATAAACTAAGGGTAGATTTAAAGCATAAAAAAGCCTTTGCAGAAATGCAAAGGCTTTGGAGTAATTTTTATATGTTTTTTTGGTGTTATAGTCGTACCAGTTTTTTTTCTACAATAATAAAGTCGGAGCGCCTGTTTATTAAATGCTTTTGTTCGGAACATTTAACCCCATTACTACACTCGTTTTTAAGCTGACTTTCGCCATAACCATTAGCACTTGTAATGCGTTCTGTGGCAACTCCTTTCGAAATTAAATAATTACGTGTAGATTTTGCTCTAGCATCGGACAATTTTAAATTATAACTATCTTTTCCTCTAGAGTCTGTATGCGATTCTATTTTTATTTTAATTTCAGGAAACTCACGAAGTACAAAAAGTACTTTTTCTAATTCTATTTCTGCTCTTGCAGTAATATTAGATTTGTCGTAATCAAAATAGATGGGCTCTACAATTATTTTTTCTATGGTACCTTCTTTTACAATAACACTTTCAAAAGGGGTTAAGAATACCTTATTGTTTATAGATGGTTTTTCTGGGTTTTCTCCAGTTTCTATTTCAACTGTTTTTTTAGAATATTTATTTTTAGAAAATACGAGTCTACTCTTATTATTACACGGTAAAATAAAACTGTAAAAACCATTTTCATCTGTTTTTGTTGCTAGTATTAAACCATCTTCAGAATCATAAACTTCTACAGTAGTATCTGCAATAGTTTCGTTTGTTTTACTATTTAATACATTACCAGAATATTCTAAACAATCTGTTGGCTTAATACCTTCAAAATAATAAATATCATCATCTCCTTTACCACCTGTTCTATTAGAAGCAAAATAACCATTATTGGTTGCAACTTCTCTTATATAAGAAAAGTCATCCATATTACTATTTATTGGTATGCCACGGTTTAATGGTAGGGAGTATTCTGTTTTAGATAAAATAACGGAACCAAAAACATCTAAACCACCAAGGCCATAATGCCCATCGGAAGAAAAAGAGAGTACGTTATTTAATACAAAAGGGAACATTTCTCGTCCTCTAGTGTTAATAGTAGCTCCTAGGTTTAATGGAGGGCCTACTGGGTCTCCTGCTGCTGTTAATTCTACAACATAAATATCTGTTTCTCCGTAACCGCCTGGCATATTTGATGTAAAATACATATATTTTCCATCAGGGGTTAATGCAGGGTGTCCGCAAGAGTAATCTTTACTATTAAAATCTAATGAGGTAATATTAACAATATGGTTGTCTACAATAGTTCCTTTTAATATTTGCATATTAGAAAGCCCATCCTCGTTTGCACTTAATTTATTCTTTTTTAAAAAATTTCTAGTAAAATATATAAGTTTAGTATCTCTTGTGAAAGAGATAGTAGCATCATGAAAATTTGATTGTATGTTCTCTAAAAATTTTTCTGGCACAAAATCTGTTACCATTGGGTTTGTAAAATATAAATCTAAATAGGGTTGTTTGTTCCAAGGATAAATTTTGTTTGATTTTATAGAGTCTCTAGTCGAGGAAAACACCAAACCATTTTTATAATATGTTGGTCCAAAGTCCGATTTTTTGCTATTAAAAGGCATGTTACTAATAGCATATTTTGGGTTTTCTTTAGAGATACTATCTAAATATGCTTTTTGTGCTAAAATCATTTTTAGCTTAACAGGGTCTGTATAGTACTCATTTAATAAAGCATCGGCCTTATTAATTTCTAAATCGGCTTTAAGGCATTGTACTAACTTTATTAAGTTACCTTCTTCTATTTTTTTTCCTTGAATTTTATAGAGTTTAGAATACCATTCTTTTGCATTATGATATTCATTTATGTTAAAATAACTATCCGCTAAATTTTGAATAATATGTAATGATGGTTTTTTCTTTTCGGATGCTAAACTTTTATAAAGATCTATGGCTTTATCAAATTTAAAATCTTTAAAAAAATCGTCTGCTCGTTCCTCTTTTGATTGTGCTAGCATTATGCTAGAAGAGAATATACATATATATAATAAAACTTTTTTCATGTTGTGGTTTTTTAAAAGAATCTAGGGGATAATGCTCTTTTTTTACTGTTAAAAACAGTATACTTAAGTATAATTTCATGAGAACCATTATTATAGTCTCCTAACGCAGTTGTAGAATAATCATATGCATAACCTAGAAAAAATTTAGGTGTAATATAAAATCCGGCTAAAGCACTTATGGCATCATTATACCTATAAGCTGCCCCTAAACTAAGCTTATCTTTAATTAAAAAGTTTCCAGAAAGGTCTACTGTAATAGGTGCTCCTGCAACATGTTTTGTTAAAAATGCAGGTTTAAATTTTAAGTTTTCTGATAACTGAAAAACATAACCACCCATAAAATAGTACTGACTTTTTCTATTGGTAACCATAGCATCTTCATTATTATAAACTTCAGAGCTTAATAAGTTTTGAGAAGACAAACCTACATACCAATTTGTACTATAAAAGTATGCTCCTGCTCCAAAAACAGGTCTTGTAGAGCTTAAGTTTTCACTAAACATAGGGTCTAAATTATTGGCATAAATACCTTTAGACCAGTCTATATTTAATATGTTTATACCGGCATTTATACCTAATGAAAGTTTGGTATAGTACCCCGTTTTAATTTCGTAAGCAAAATTTGCATTTACATTTATTGCATTAGAAGCTCCAAGATTATCGTTTGTTGCTGTTAATCCTAAACCAATTTTGTCTTTAACTTTTCCGTGAATAGAAAAAGACTGGTTTTCTGGGGCACCATCTATACCAACCCATTGTGATCGGTGTAATAATGCAGCGTCTAATGTGCCATTTGTACCTGTATACCCAGAGTTTAATTGCATAGTATTATACATATATTGGGTATATTGTGGCGGTTCTTGCGCACTTATTTTGTAAAGTTGTAATAGAAACGCAATGGCTGCCATTACTATTTTTATATTAAATAATTTCATAGATATTTTTTTGATGAATGATGTACTATTTTATCTAGCTAATTGGATCCAGCCATTTAGGTTTCTTTGTAACTCTGGAATATTAATTATATAGTAATAGGTTCCGGAAGGTAGCTTTTCTCCTTTTTGAAAAACTCCTGATACAGATGCTACACCATCCCAATTATTTTGGTAATTAATAGTTTCAAATACAAGATTTCCGTTTCGATTATAAATTTTTACGGTTGAAGAAAAATCCATAATACCTTCTACTTCAAAGAAATCATTAAAACCATCGTTATTTGGAGAAAACTCATTATAAACCAATAGGCTAAACTCTTCTCCTAAAACCTCTCCACAACGTATAGTTGCAATGGCAACAGTTTCTTCAGAGGTACAGTTTATTCCGTCTTCATAGCTTACGCTAATAGATGTATCTTGTAGCTCATCCCAATTTACAGTAACAAAATCATCGGTATTTGTGCCTCCTTCGGTTATTGTACCTCCAACAATTACCCAAATATAATTTTGCATACCACCTTCTGTAGTATAGGTAATTGGACGATCTATACAAACATCTTCAGTAGCTCCAGTAATTATTGCATTTCTAGTTTCGCCAATACTTACCGTAATTGCTAACCTAGTAGTACTTTCGCATCCATTTTCTACGTTTGCAACGTAGTAAGTGGTATTGTCCGTTATAGGCGTAGAAGGGTTTATTGCATTGCCGCCAGTTTCTTGGTCATAAAAAACAACAGAAGACTCATTTACTTGAATATCTGCAACGGTGGGGGAACTACTTTCACAAAAAGATTGATTTGTAGAATTTGTAGTAGGTGGCGGAACGTCTATTAAAGAAATAGTTATTTGTACTCTATTTACAAGTGAAACAGGAATATCTAATAGACCAGCTATATATACTTGCCCGTCTACTAATGGGGTTTTTACATCTAATTCTGTGTCTCCTAAAAGACTATCAAAAAAAGTAATATTGCTGTCCACATTTATATCTGCAATAGTAGGATTGTCTGATGCACAAAATATTTGTAAAATATCGTCTATAATTAAAGGAGGAAACTCTATAGGTATTAAGCCAGTTTGTGTACATGAACCAATGCCAATAAATGCATCTACTAAACCATCAATATCGGATAATAAATCATTACCATCTACAGCAACATTAAAATTTAAATCGCTGTCTAATGTGCTGGTGTAGGTATTACCATCTAAAATAATAGAAACGTTGTCTCCTACATTAGCATTTCCGGTTACTGCACCTGAAATATTTGTTGTTGGGTTTCCACTTAAAATATCTAATAAATTAGCAATTGTAATATTTGAATCTAAGTTTATTGATACATTTGTGTTAGAGTCTACAATAGTTACATCTACCATTTTTAAATCGCCAGGAACATTTTGGCAACCTGCTGTTTCTTCTGTAATGTTTACATAAAAAGAGTAAGGGCTATTAGTGTCATCAAGTCCAGATATGGTTAAGATACCGTTACTATCAATAGAGTAGGTAACGTCATCTACAACTAAACCATCTGTTATTGGCATAGTTTTATTAGCATCAAAATACCAGGTAAATTCTCCATCTATTTCACTAGACGGGTTTAAAATAACATCGCTAGAAGAGCAAATAGGGTTTTCGTTTCCTGTTACATTAATATCATTTGCTGTTGGTATAGGAACCACATTTACTTCTACCGCAACACGTGGAGACTCTTCTGGGCAAGTTAAATTTGCCGCCGCAACGTAATAGGTAGTAGTAGTATTTAAAATAGGAGTTGTAAAGGCATCTCCAGAATTTGTTGTAGCCAAAAGGGTTCCTCCTGTTTCTGCATCATACCATCTTAATTCAGAAGAAGTTTCTTGTGTGGTAGCAACCAAATCTACACTAGAACCGCTGCATATAGATACATTTTGAGAATCTGCAGCTATAGTTGGTTCTGCAGGGGCTCTAAAAACATCATATATTTGTAACTCTTGTTCTAATGCAACGTTTAATAAAGAAGATAGGTTTACAGTAACTCTATCTACATCTTCTCCTGGTGTAAAAGAAATAGTAGTTGGGTCTCCACTTTCTAATAGGCCTAGAACATCTAAGTCTAAAAGACTAGAAAGGTTAGATGTAAATGCTTCTTCAGAACCATTATACCCTTGTACTTGTATATTATCAGCAATACCTAATTGTAATAAAGATGGGTTCATTGCAATTGTCATATAAACAACATCAGTTGGGTTTAGTGTAGAACCGTAGTAAAATGTTTGTTCCATATTGCCTAAAACACTAATAACACCTAACCCTAAATTAGAATAGGTGCTTGGGTCGCCATCTATTGCAAAACCAGGGTTTTCTACTCCTGCACCTCCTAAGTTTATTAGATCTAATGTTATTCCATTACCATCATAAGAAGTAAAGGATGGTGTACCACAAGGATCAGCTGTAGTGTTATAATAAGCTTCATAAACCTCTAATTCTTTTGTGTTGTTTAACCCAATTAATGATCCAACTTCATTAGTAATACTAATTCTATCATATTCTTGTGTTGGAGAAATAGCAATAAAATGCTCATTACCACTATTAGTTACAACACGCATAGCATTGGAAGAAAAATCAGCAACATTCGTAGATCTTCCTTCTAATACAGTGGTGTTTGCATCTTTAGCTTCTATAGAAAATTCTTGATTACCTATAAGAAGACTGCCACCAATATCTGCTAATAAATTACCAAGATTACCACCTAATAAATATGGTAATAAATCATCTTCAGATTCTACTTTTAAAAAAGTAGTTGTATTTGCTGGTACAGATGTAGGGTATTGTAATTCTAAATTACCGTTATAAGCTCCTATGCCTAGAGCAAGACCAGAATTTGCTCTAACACTAGCACTTGTGTTTAAGTCTTGATCTATTGCATTTGCAGAAGAATCTACATTGTTTTCAGTAATAATGCTAGATGCATAAACTGGGTTTTGCGCATGTAGTTGTAGTTGTATTGTAAAAAATACGATAAAAAGAAGCGCTTTCTTTTTATGGGTTAAGTGTAGTTTTATTTTCATATTATAAGATTTGGACTCTACTTAAGTAGGAATAAACTTATAATATAACGACACGTATATAGATATTATTTTTTTTTATTATGTTTTTTCGATGAAATGCCTTTTAAGCTAGTTGGTTGGTTTTTGAAAATAAAATATTTATAGTATGGTTAAGCAGGTACTAAATTTTTAAGCTACGTTTTAGTTATGGGCAGTAGTAAGTTGTTTATTCTATTGGTAAAATAATTGAGTAAAGTAAAGAACACCATCTGCATCTGCTTTAACACTAACAGCTGTATATTTAAATTCTCCTTCCATTACATTTTTATGAGTAGTACTATTTATCCATGCATTAACAACACCTTTAGCAGTAACAAAATCTTTACCTACATTTTCTGATACAAAATTTGCATTTGCTTTTACAGTTAAGTTAGAAGAACGAGTAGCAAAATTATCATGGCTAATTTCTCCTTTAGAGATCATATATGTATTATGAGAGTCTGCAAATTCGTAAGCAGGTGTTCCAAATTCTAAAGTTTCTAATCCTTGTTCGCTTCTATACTCATTTACTAAATCAATAACTTCTTGCTCCATTGGAGAAATTGAAGTTTGTACGTATAAATTTTCTTCTTCTATAACACTTGTTGAAGAACAAGAAGTTAATGTTAATACTACTACTGAAAAAATTAGGGTTAAAAAGTTAAATCGTACCATAGCTTTAAAAATTTATTGTTTGTTAATTCTCTAACAAAAGAACAGCGATTCTTAAAACTTGAGGCAAAAACTATGTGTAAGTATTATTTTACTCGGTAAAGTGTAAATAACTGATAATCAAAACTATAAAATTGAATTTTTGAATATTTTCATCGATAAAAAGAGGTATTTTATCCGTTTTTTTGCTTTTAATCTAGCTTATTTGTCTTTTATCGTTTGTTTAAAAAATACATCTCGATAAACGGATATTT
The DNA here is from genome assembly GCA_947504045.1 of uncultured Maribacter sp. Lineage (GTDB taxonomy): Bacteria > Bacteroidota > Bacteroidia > Flavobacteriales > Flavobacteriaceae > Maribacter_B. The sequence continues at coordinate 614,475 of CANNFY010000001.1, read as the reverse complement.
TTATCTGCTAAAAAACATACAAAGTCTTTTAATTTGAGGTAAATTACTTTTTTATAAAATCCTTTCTTACATAAATTAATGTAAGATTAAATGTAAATTCTAAAATTTATGAGTAAGAAAATATATATGTATACTAATTTTTATTCTTACATATTTAATATTGGTTTTATAAACTAGCATATTAGGTGCTTCTCTTTTTTGTTAAGAGAAGATTAATTCCATCTTTTTTTTAAACTAAAAGAATAGTATTTCCTTTTTTTTGTTTTCATTTGCCAAAAAATAAGGAGCTATTTTTTGTTTTTACTACCATATAATATATAGGAGAAATTTAAGAGCAAGAATTAAAAATAAGCAAGGCTAAGAATACGAGTATGACAACAAATGAATTAAAAATTATTGGTAGCGAAGAATGGTGTGTTTTTAAAGATTTAGGAGTTCCTGCCATTAAAGCTAGAGTAGATTCTGGCGCAAAAACATCTTCTATACAAGCAACAAATATTAAAGTATATTCTAAAGGAGCTCAAGAATGGGTTAAGTTTGATGTTCATCCTTTACAAGATAATAGAAGTATAAATATAAAATGCGATGCTAAACTTATAGATCGTAGAATGGTAAAAAGTTCTTCTGGTATTTCTGAAGAGCGTTTAGTAATAAAAGCACCTGTAACATTAGGCGATGCAACTTTTGAGGTAGAGTTAACACTTGCCAATAGAGATACAATGGAGTTTAGAATGCTTTTAGGTAGAGAGGCAATTAACCAACGCTATATGGTAAACTCTGCCGAAAATTTTTTAATTCAAGGTTTTACAGAGGAAGAAATAAATTTAAAATATAAGCCTTATTTTAAAGAAAAGACAGGATTAAAGATTGCATTACTTGCCAGTAACCCTAATTTATATAGTAATAAAAGAATAATGGAAGCCGCAGAAGCAAGGGGGCATGAAATTATTTTCTTAAATGTAGAACAGGCATATATGAAGTTAGATGCTAAGTCTCCAGAAATGAGATATAGAGGAGGTACTATTTTAAACGATTTTGATGCGGTAATACCAAGAATTAAACCTGCAGTAACATTTTACGGTTGTGCTTTAATTAGACAATTTGATTTTTTAGGAGCATATTGTCAAAATTCTGCAGAAGCAATAACACAGTCTAGAGATAAATTATTTGCTTCTCAATTATTTTCTAAAAATGATATTCAAATACCTATAACTGGTTTTGCAAAATCTCCAATGGATACTAAAGATTTAATTAGAATGGTAAATGGAGCACCATTAATAATTAAACTATTAGAAAGTACACAAGGTAAAGGTGTGGTTTTAGCAGAAACAAATAAAGCCGCAGAAAGTGTAATAAATGCGTTTAAAAGTGTGCAAACAAATATATTGGTTCAAGAATTTATAAAAGAAGCCAATGGGCAAGATATACGTTGCTTTGTGGTTAATGGTAAAGTAGTTGCATCTATGCAAAGACAAGCACAAAAAGGAGAATTTAGAGCAAATATTCATCAAGGTGGCAAAGCTTCTTTAGTTAAAATAACCCTAGAAGAAAAAAAGCTAGCTATTAAAGCAGCAAAGGCCTTGCGCCTTGCAGTTGCAGGAGTAGATATTATTAGATCAAATAAAGGACCGTTATTACTAGAGGTAAACTCTTCTCCTGGTTTAGAAGGTATAGAAAATGCTACCGGAAAAGATATTGCAAATAGTATGATTGTTGCTATTGAAAATAAATTAAAATTTTCAGCTAATATGGCACAATAAATTTTACTATAATCGTAAGATTATACGAACTGCTCTTAAAATTTGTACCTTCGCAATATGAGAAGTGTATTTATTTTAGGAGCAGTTTTTTTTATTCTTTTTAGCTGTTCTAATGCAAAAAAAGAAGTTAGTGTAGCAACTAATAATAGTGTAAAAATTGATGCAAAAAAATGGCCTAAAAAAACTCCTGTTACCAGAAAGGCTAGAGAAATTTTAGAAACATGGCCAGAGTATAATGCTTTTACGTCTAGTTTTGATCCTTTGTATAAGGTAGAAGAAATAGAAGATATAATTTTAGTGATTGAAGATTTAATAGAAAAACAAAAATTACTAGAAAAATCTAAATATCCAGAAGAGTTTAATACACCGCAAATAAAAAGTAGACAAAAAATTGTACTTACCTATTTATTAAAAACAAAAGGAGATTTACAAAATCGTGTAAAAGCAGAAAATTCTATATTAGAACTTATAGATGCTAACAATGCTATGCGCAATCAGTTTAATGTAATATTAAATAACCCGTTAGATAATAAACTTATTTTAGATGAAAAATAAACTACTCTTCTTCATATGTATTACTTTAAGTACTTTTAGTTCTTTTTCTCAGACTGCTAAAAAGGAAAAAATAGATAAGCTTATAACCTCTTGGCACCAGGCAGCTTCTAATGCAGATTTTAATGCGTATTTTAATAAAATGACTTTAGATGCTGTTTTTATTGGAACAGATGCTTCGGAAAATTGGAACAACAAAGAGTTTAGAGAATTTTGTAAACCTTATTTTGATAAAGGAAAAGCATGGAGTTTTACTGCTCTAGAAAGAAATATTTATTGTAAAGAAAAAAATATAGTTTGGTTTGATGAGCTTTTAAATACCCAAATGGGAATTTGCAGAGGTTCTGGAATAGTAAAAAAGGTAAATAAAGAGTGGAAAATTGCACACTACGTATTGTCTATTACAATACCTAATGATAAAATTAATGAGGTTCTGCTTTTAAAAAAAGAGGAAAAAAGAAAGTAAAGTTTACGTATAGCACACAAAAAAAGGAAGAGTTTTGCTCTTCCTTTTTTGTATACGTTATTGTATAAGGGTACTATTTTTTATTTTCCGTAGCGGGCTTTTCTTTTCTAGCAACTAAAGCTTGTTTACTTAAGCTAGCTAAATTAAAGTTTGGAGCCAATACAAGAGACTTGTCTATTAAAGCTATAGCTTCATCAATATTACTACCATTTGTATTATAAATAGCTAATGCTTTTAAATGTAAAAAAGCAGCTTTTAAATTTACTTCATAAGGTTGTTGGCGTTCATAAAAAGCATATTTCATATCTTCTTTTGCATTAGCAATACCATATTCTATATTAGCTTTAGCACCTTCTTTATCTCCTGTTTGTATTTTTAAATCCGCAATTTCGTAAGCTAAATATACATTAGGAGTTCTTTTATTTAAAACTTCAAATTGCTCTAAAGCTCTTTTAGGTTGGTTTAATGCTTTTAAAGAAATCCCTTTTACTTGCACGGCTAAATCAGAATCGGTGTCAAGTTTTTCTATACCTATAGTATTTAATGCTTGTAAATGTTGATTGTCATTTGCATAAATAAACGCTAAAGTATCTTTTCTTTGTTGAGATGGTGCTATAACATTTAAATGTGTTAGCGCATTTATAACGCCTGTTACATCGCCTTGCAACCTCATTTCTGTATAAAAGGCTTCGTAATGTTTTTGTAATTCAGTTTTAGTTTGCGCAATTGCAGAAACGCCTAAAAGAAAAATAAAGGCAAAAAATATGTTTTTCATTTTTGTTATTTTTTTTGGTGCACTAAACTATTAAATAAATTAGAGTTTTTTGTTAATATTATCTTTAAAACAGATTATTCATAAAAAAAGGGATGCTCTAAGCATCCCTTTTTTTAAAATTTATTATTAAAATTTGTTTAAACTGTAATTAAAACCTCTTCTTTTTGTGTAAAAGAACGTAATAGGCTAGAATAGAAAGCAATACTTTTAGTATCCTTATCTATACAGCTTAGTAAAAATTTGTTTAGATTTTTAAAAAACAGATTTGTATAGATTGTAGATAGGTTTGTATTTACCGTTTTTGGATTATACTGTTTGTCATCTACAATTATATTCATATTAACTCTGTTTCTATGATAATCTATTATTACGTCTACTGCATTATAATGTTTTTTTAATAGTGCAACATGTAGTTTATTATAGTTAGAGCTTGTTTCTTTAAAGGAGCAGCTACGGGAAATTAGATTTTCTATATCCAGTAAAATTCTCCTTTTTAAATTTGAATTTTTCATGGCATTTATATTTTATATGTTTAGTGTAAAATTATGCATTTCGTCGATAAAAGCCTGTTTATCAACGATATAATTAACATTAAAACAGCCATTTTGTTGTGAAAATCTTCTTTTATGATGTTATATTACTGTTTATTGATGTTTGAAAATGATACTTTTTAACATTTATAAGCCAATTAGAGTTTACTTTTTTAGAGTTTACTCCGCTAGTACCAATATATTTTGGGGCTTTTATGCCTCTTAGCATGGCCTCTTTTGTATAATATTCTTCTTTTGTAGGATGCAAAGGGTATACACCATTAATAATTTTATTCCACCAATTATTATATATACAATTTATAATTATAGAAATGCAATCATCTAAATGTATTAAGTTAACTGCGGCTTTACCATTTGTTAGGTTTTCTTTTTTAGATAACATTGTTACCGGGTGTCTGTTAGGTCCTATTAAACCTCCAAATCTTATAACAGTTGTTTGTAGTGCAGGATCTTTAAAAAAAATTTCCTCACTTAATACTAATTGCCTTCCAGATTCTGTGTTTGGTTGTGTAACAGTCTCTTCTGTAACTACTCCAGGTGTATTGCCATATACTGCAGTACTACTAATAAATAGTATAGGTACACATTTTGTTTTTTTAATAGTAGCGTGTAAAAGAGTCATTTTTTTTACAAAATTTTCTTTTTTTGCACCTCTTAAACGTGGAGGAACATTTAGTATTAGAACGTCTATATTTTTTAAAAATTCGGTAATTTCTCCTTCAATAGTATCCTCAAAAAGACTTATTTTACTAGCAATTATACCATTTTTATCTAATACTTCTATTTTTTCTACAGTTGTGGTGGTACCATAAACTTTGTATTTATTTTTTTGTAATTCCTTTGCTAAAGGAAAACCAAGCCAACCGCATCCTAATACACCAATTGTTTTCATTAAGTTTAGTAATGTTTACAGTAAAGATAGGGGGTATTATACAGCTTTTAAACGTTTAAGTAAACATTGTTAATTTTCTTTTTTTATGCTTGTTTTTATGTGAATAGCATTTAATTTTCACATTTTTATTGATTTATTCGTATTTATTTCCTATCTTCATTAATCAACCTAAAAATAACGTGTATGGGAATTAAGAGTTTTCAAGGAGTAAGAAAAACGATAAAAAAAGATTTTGACGCTCCTTTTTTGGTAGAGGATTATATGACTAAAAAACTTCTTACGTTTAGTCCTGAACAATCTATTTTAGAAGTAATGGAACTTTTTGCTAAAAATCATATTTCTGGTGGTCCAGTAATAGATTCTAATGGGTTTCTTGTTGGTATTATTTCTGAGGCGGATTGCATGAAACAAATTTCTGAAAGCCGTTATTTTAATCAACCAATATTAGATAAAAGAGTTGAAAAATTTATGACTAAAAACGTAGAAACTATAGATTACAATATTAGTATTTTTGATGCTGCTGGTATTTTTTATAATAGTAATAGACGAAGATTACCGGTAATGAAAAATGGTATTCTTGTTGGTCAAATTAGTAGAAAAGATATTGTTGTTGCAGCACTTAAGTTAAGTGGGCAAAATTATAAGTAATTCTTTTACTCTCTTTTAACAATCATATAATAATCATTATCTAAAGGCAGGTATCCTAAATCATATACAAAGAAATAGGTGGTGCCTTTTTTTGTGGTATATAGGTTAGTAATAAAATCAAAATCAAAGCCTTTATCTAATAACTTTGTTCTAGTGGTATTTGTTTTTCCGTCTTTTAAAGAAAAACTATCTAGTATTCTATAATTTTTGCGCAGTCTATTATTAATATTTCTAATTAAATTTTTACTGTCTTTATTTACTTTATTATTATAGGCATTTCTACAATAGTCAGAACAGAACTTTTTATCTATTCTACCATGTATTTCTGTAGTACATTCTAAACATTCTTTTTTCATTAACTACACTCTTTTGTAATTAAATTTCTCTTCTTTTTTTGTGCCGTCTTCATTTTTAATAAGAACATATAAATTAATTTCGGAGTCATTTATTCTTTCTATAGTAAACCCTTCAAAATATACAATGTTCTTTTCAATCTTAACCAACTTAAAATTTACAGTTTCCTCTTTGTTTTCCCAACCTTTTAAGTTACCATCAAAATGTTTTAGTTGTAAAATAAGTGTTTCTTTATTTTCTTGAATATGGCCTATTTCGTAAAATTGAATTTTACCTTCTGCCACTAATTTAAAAACAAACATCATAGAGTTACCTAATGGCGGACTCCATATTTCTTCTGTAATACCACCAAAGGCTTCACCTTTCCAATGCCCAGCTATCCAAGAAACACTTTCTAAGCTTGCTTTTGGAGATTTTTGCCCTTCTGTTAATTGTTTTGTTTTTTGACAAAATCCGCTAAGCGAAAAAAAGAATATAAGTAAATAAGAATATTTCATTTTAAAAACCCTTTAGATATATTACAAGATACAATAAAGTTTTATAGGTAGTTTTTTAGCTTATTCAATAGTAATATCATAAGCATATAATAAACCTTTTATATTTTCTTTAGAAAACTTAGCCTTTTTAATTTTATTTCTTTCTGGGTTAATTATAAAATTATAAGATGTAATAAAATTACTTTTCTCTAGGTTTGTTCTTTCAAAATTAGCGTTTTTTAAATCGCAATTTTCAAACTTTGCTTGGTTTAAGTTTGTATTTGCAAATTCTACCTCTTTTAAGCTACAGTCTGTAAATTTTTGTTGTTTTAATGTAAGTCCGTAAAACGATGAAAAATTTAGGTTACAATTAATAAATAAGATATTAATTAAAAAAGTATTACAGGTTTCAAATTTTAGACCTAACATTTTACAATTTTTAAATTCTACTTCTTTAAAAATTGTATTTGTAATAGTTGTAGAACTTAAATTGCAGTCTACAAAAGTACACTCCATAAAGTTCTGATTATCTAACATGCCATTTTCAAAATTACATTCTATAAAATGGCAATTTTCATATTCTGCTCTATTTAATTTATTTAAATTAAATTTTTCTTTTGTGTATGTTTTATCAATAATAAAAGGTTGCTGCATTTTTTAATTTGTTAAAAAATAGGTTTAATGTGTTGATTTGGATGTGGTTACATATGTTAAAATTTTGTTAATTTTAATTTTAGTAAGAAAAAACTTATAATATTTGTTTTGCACCTTCAAGTTAAATTAAATTTTAATTATATGTTTTATAATAAGAAGATAGTTTTAATCTTATTAGGATTGTTAGTTGTTGTTTTTTCTTGCGAGAAAGATAATATACAGTCTACTAATGCTACTAATAATGTGTATAATGTAGAAACAGACACTATAGTTTCCGACTCGTTATTACTTTCAATTTTAGATGAAGAAGATGTGTTTAAAGAAGCTATTCTAGCAGGAAGAATTGTAGATGTTTCTGGTATGGACGTTGTAAAAGATAATCCTAAAAAAGTTTACGCGCATTATATGCCATGGTTTCAAAGTCTTGATTATGATGGTTATTGGGGACAACATTGGACTATGGCCAACAAAAACCCAAATATTATTGATGCTGATGGTAAGAGAGAGATAGCCTCTTTTTATTATCCTATTATTGGGCCTTATTCTTCTAACGACCCAGATTTGCAAGAATATCATTTTTTAATGATGAAATTATCTGGCATAGATGGTGTTATTTTTGATTGGTATGGTAGTAAAAATGTATACGATTATCAACTAATAAAAGAATCTACAGAATCTTTTATGAATAGAATAGACGATTTAGGTATGGAATTTTCTATTATGTATGAAGATAGAGTAGCACAAGATATTTATAATTCTGGTCTTTCTTCTAGTGTTGTAGATGCGGCTAAAATGGATTTTGAATATATAAAAGACACCTATTTTGGTAAGACTAATTTTCTTAAACATAATAATAAAGAATTGCTATTTGTTTTTGGTCCTGGTACAATTACTACAACATCTGATTGGGATTCTATTTTTTCTGTTTTTAATCAAGATCAAGAACCTTATTTTTTAACACTTTGGGCTGCTCAAAATATGGTTGGTAATAGCGCTTCTGGAGAGTTTTTATGGGTTGCAAGTGATCACCTTTTAGCTCATGATTATTATTATTCTACGTATTTGACTAATAATTTAGTTACGGTTGGTAGTAGTTATCCTGGTTTTAATAGTTTTTATGAAAATGGAGGTTGGGGTTTACATCATAACTGGAATATTAATCATGCAGATGGTACTACTTTTGTAGAAACACTAAATTATTCCCACCATGAAGCTGCGGATTTTATCCAATTAGTAACATGGAATGATTTTGGAGAAGGAACAATGCTAGAACCTACAGATGAATATGGTTTTTTAAACGTACAATTGCTTCAAGAATATACTGGAGTTTCTTATGTTCCAGAAGATTTACAAACTGCATTAGATCTTTATAATGCCAGAAAACAATTTGCAAATAATGCAAGTGTGCAATATTATTTAGACAGGTCGTACAGTCATATTAAAAAATCTAATTTGCATAGAGCAAGACTACTATTAAGAGCTGTAAATAGGTTTTTTGCTAAGTAATATACTAAAAGGTATGTATTTTCTAAAGTATTTTATGATAGTAATTTATACTATTGCAAATAGAAAATATGTTTAAAAATTTTAACTATAATGTATTTATTTACAATTATTTAAAAAATATACTTGTGGTTATATTTTTTTTAAAGAAGAGGGTTGAATATTTTATATACCTATTGGTTTTAATTATTCTGGGTTTTCTGTTAGCTTACGTTCTATTTCTGCCTGAAATTCTTCCATAACAGGTTTAACAGTGCTTTCTGGTAAGTCGGAAATTTTTATATACATTAAGCCATCAACAGAATTGTTAAAAAGTGGGTCAACATTAAATGCAATTACTTTTGCATTTTGTTTAATGTATTTTTTTATAAGTACAGGTAATCTTAAATTACCAGGCTCTACTTCATTAATCAGTCTATCAAACTTATTTAAATCGGCTTGTGTTTCATCAAAAACAAACTCTTTGTCAGCATCTTTAAGTTTAACTTTAAATTCTTTTTTAGGTCTTATGTATTGTGCTACATACGGATCCCAGTAATTAGATTTCATAAACTCGATCATTAAAGATTTTGAGAAATTTGAAAACTGGTTACTAATGCTTACACCACCAATTAAATATTTATGCTCAGGGTGTCTTAATGTAGTATGTACAATTCCTTTCCATAATAAAAATAATGGCATAGGTTTTTGTTGGTATTCTTTTATTATGTACGCTCTACCCATTTCAATAGAGTTCTCCATCATTCCATACAACTCTGGTTCTACTCTAAATAAATCTTGTAAATAAAAACCATTTATACCATGTTTTGGAAAAATTTTAGAACCCATTCCCATTCTATACGCACCTACTATACATTTTTCGGTATTATCCCAAAGAAAAAGGTGGTAGTAATAAGAATCAAAAATATCTAGATCTATAGCCTTGTTAGTACCTTCCCCTATAGCTCTAAAAGTTATTTCTCTTTGTCTGCCAATTTCTTTTAAAATAAAGGGCATATCTTTTTCTTGCGCTAAAAAGACCTCGTAATTTTTACTCTCTAAAAGCCTACATTCTTTTTCTCTTAATTTTTTAATTTCTCCTTCCATTACTTCAGCAGGTATTGCAGAGGCAATTTTCTTAGGAGCTTTAGGTATTTTAAGAGTGCTTGGTATTTGGTCTATTAGGCGCTCTTTTTCATAGGCGTTAGATAGAATGTATGTTTTTCTTCTTAAAAGCGCTGTAAACTCTTCTAAAGTAGTTTGTTCTTTTTGTGTTTTTACAGAAATGGGTTGCCCTATGCGTACTTTTATACGACGATTTTTTTGTGAATATACTTCTGAGGGTAACTTAGCGGTTCTAAAAATGTCATTTATTTTGGACAAACGGTAAAAAAGGTTACTGTTTTTTGCATGAAAATAAATAGGAACAACAGGTACTTCGGCTTTTTTAATAAGTTTTAAAGCGGGTTCTTCCCATGGTTTGTCTACAATTAATTTTCCATCTTTATAGGTAGAAACTTCACCTGCAGGAAAAATGCCAAGCGGATGTCCGTTTTTTAAATGTTGCATAGCATTTTTAAAACCAGCAACATTGCTTTTGGCATCTTTATGATTTTCAAAAGGATTTACTGGTAAAATATAAGGTTTTAAAGGCTCTAACCTATGCAAAAGAAAGTTTGCAATAATTTTAAAATCTTTTTTATGCGCTAATAAAAGTTTTAAAAGTAGCGCACCATCAATACCACCTAAAGGATGATTAGATATGGTTATAAAAGCACCATCTTTTGGTAATCGTTTAAAATCTTCCTCAGGTATTTCAAAATCTATTTCATAATGCTTTAAAATGGCTTCTAAAAAAGGAATGCCTTCTAAATGTTTGTATTTATTATAGCACCTGTTCATACTAGAAATTCTAGTAACTTTCATTAGTATCCAACTAATGAAAGTACCTAGAAATCCATATTTATCAAGATTAATAGCCTTAGCTACTTCCTTAGCGGTTACTAAACCCATAGATTTTAATAATTTCGGAACTATAAATATATTAAAAAACAGTTCTTCTTCCTGTTTTTTAATATATAGTGTAGTTTTTTATTTTACTACAAGTTGTACCGTTTCTTTTGCTCTTTGTTCTAATAGAACTTCGTTACCATTTTGTAAAGAAGCTATTGCTTCAGAATTAAAATGACGAATAGTGTATAAAGAAACCCCTTCTTGGTGTACTACTTTAAAACGTCTTTTTAAGATATTTAATAACTCTTCTAAACGTCCAAATCTGTTATCTAAACATACAGAAAAACTAATGGCAGAGTTTTGTATTAAATCTACTTTCATTTTATATTCATGAAAAAGCTTAAATAGTTCGCTAATATTATCTTCTACTATAAAAGAAAAATCTAACGAAGATAGTTTCATTAAAACTTGGTCTTTTTTAACTATAAAACAAGGCACTTTAGGTTCTATTCCGTTTCCTTTACCTACTGTGGTTCCATTATCTTTTGGTTTTATAAAAGATTTTACATGTAATGGTATTTCTTTACGTTGTAAAGGTTGTAGTGTTTTTGGGTGTATTACAGAAGCACCGTAAAAAGCAAGTTCTATAGCTTCTTTGTACGATATTTTGTTTAATAATTGGGTTTCTTTAAAATACCTAGGGTCAGCATTTAAAACTCCTGGAACATCTTTCCAAATAGTTACAGAATCTGCATTTAAACAATATGCTAATATTGCTGCAGTATAATCGGAACCTTCTCTACCTAAGGTTGTAGTAAAGTTGTTATCATCACTACCTAGAAAACCTTGTGTTATATTTAATATTTTTTTGTTTACACCTTGGTTAATTTGTTCTTGTGTTTTGTCCCAATTTACTGTGGTGTCTCTGTATATATTATTGGTTTTTATTAGGGTACGAACATCTAGCCAATTGTTTTCCATGCCAATTTCATTTAAATAGGCACTTATAATACTGGTAGATATTAACTCTCCATAGCCTACAACTTGATCATATACAAAGTTGTAATTTGGAGATTTGTTCCAAGCTAAAAAACCTTGTACTTCATCAAATAAAATTTTTACTCTAGAGTAAACAGCATGTTCTTTATTCGGAAATAAGTCTTGTAAAATAACAGAATGGTAATCTATAACTTCTTGTATTTTAGAAGATAAACTAGATTTTTCGTTAAAATAGGCTCCAACAATAGCCTCCATACCATTAGTGGTTTTGCCCATAGCAGAAACAACTACTAAGGTATTTTTGTAACCTACTTCTTGTAATACTTTTACAACATTTTTTACTCCATTAGCATCTTTTACAGATGCTCCTCCAAATTTAAAAACTCTCATTAAGCTTATTTTTAATACCCATTAAAGGGCTATATTTTAGTTATTATTTTTTAAAAAATTATGAATACCTTCTTCGTTTAATTGAACAACGTCCCAGTTTCTCATTACGTTAGCCCCTTTAGATTCGTAAAAGGCAATTGCAGATTCGTTCCAATCTATAACTTCCCAGCTAATTCTTTTTACATCTAATTCTTTTCCATATTTAACTACAGAGGTTAATAAGGCAGACCCAAGTCCTGTGCCTCTGTATTGCTTTGTTACAATTAAATCCTCTAAATGTAAAACAGGACCTTTCCAAGTCGAATATCTAGGGTAAACTAGTGCCATGCCAACAATTTTTGCTTCGTTTTCTGCAACAAAGCAATGAAACAATGGCTTTTCTCCAAAACCATCAGCTATTAATTGTTCTACAGTTACTTCAACAGCATCTTCTTCTTTTTCATAAATAGCAAGCTCATTAATTAAATTTAATACCTGAGGCATATCTACTATTTTACTATCTCTAATAGAAAAATTCATTTTTTATTTTTTATTTTTAATACAATTAGCAATTAAAAAGGGCGTTTAACCCATATACTATGCGTATGCATTAAATTCATGTTACAAATATAACACATAGTTATAAATTTAAAAATCAAAAAAAACCGAAAACGTTATAGTTTCACAAAATATGCGATATTTGTAAACTAAATAAACACAATCATTACAATGCCAAAAAAAAACAAAACACTAGGAGAATTTATTATTGAAAATCAATCCTCTTTTCAATACTCATCCGGAGAGCTTTCCAAACTTATAAATGCTATTAGGCTTGCTGCTAAGGTTGTAAACCACGAAGTAAACAAAGCAGGATTAGTAGATATTTTAGGTGCAGCAGGCGACACTAATATTCAGGGTGAAGACCAACAGAAATTAGATGTTATGGCTAATGATAAGTTTATACAAACACTTAAAAATAGAGAAATAGTTTGCGGTATAGCATCAGAGGAGGAAGACGATTTTATATCTATTAATAGTAGCGATGATAGAAACCAGAATAAATATGTAGTATTAATTGATCCTTTAGATGGATCTTCTAATATAGATGTAAATGTATCTGTAGGTACTATTTTTTCTATATACAGAAGAATAACTCCAGTAGGTTCTCCTGTAGAAATGAAAGATTTTTTACAAAAAGGAAGTGAGCAGGTTGCAGCTGGTTATGTTGTTTATGGCACATCTACAATGTTAGTTTATAGTACTGGTGCTGGAGTAAATGGTTTTACATTAAACCCTGCATTAGGAACATTTTATTTATCGCACCCGAATATGGAATTTCCTGAGGATGGAAAAATATATTCTGTAAACGAAGGTAATTATGTGCACTTTTTACAAGGGGTAAAAGACTATATTAAATATTGCCAAAAAGAAGAAGGAGACAGGCCTTATACCTCTAGGTATATTGGTTCTTTAGTTTCTGATTTTCATAGGAACATGATTAAAGGAGGAATTTATATGTATCCAAAAAGTAGTATTGCAGAAAATGGCAAACTACGTTTGTTGTATGAGTGTAACCCTATGGCATATTTAGCAGAACAAGCTAACGGTGTTGCTACCGATGGTTTTAGAAGAATTTTAGATATAGAGCCAACAGAACTACACCAAAGGGTACCTTTCTTTTGCGGTAGTAAAAATATGGTAAATAAACTGCATGAATTTATGGCTAAAAATGCCTAAATAATAAAAAAGCTCAACAAGAAATATTCCTGTTGAGCTTTTTTATTTTAACAAATATCTATTAAGTAAAAATCTATTTTTTACTTAATTTTTTAATAAATACTGGTAATCTTCAAAATCTATTCTTCCACTAAAAATTGCAATAGAACGTTCTATTAACTTATTAGCAATATCCGAAGAATACCCTAGGCCAATAGCATACTTTTTTAAAAGAACCATTTCTTCATTATCAATAAAATGATCAGAAAAGATTATTCTAAACAAATCATACAAGCGCTCTAATCTTTTTTCAGAATTTACCGGAGGCTCAATAGGATACTTATTTGTAGGTTTCATAACCTCATTATATTCTTCTTCCGAAATATCAAGTTTATTAGCAAAACGGTCTAAAAGTGTTTTTTCTTGTTCAGAAATTACGCCGTCAGACGCTGCTAAAGTGGCCATAGCAGCAAAATGAGCTAAATTGCTTCTGTGTTCGCTATTACCGTATAAATCTTTAAATGACATATTTTTTATAGTTTAAGAGCACAAATATAAATTTTTATAATAACTATTTATATTGCAATTATTTTTTAGTGTAAAAAAAGGACAAAGCTTTTTGTAAACGCTATATCTACAAGTTATATTTGTACAAATTTATATCGTTGACCTATTCTACTATTCAACAAGGTTTTGCACAGTCTCCGCAATCGCAGAAACTGCAAAAAACTATTATCCAATCCGAAAGAAATATAGCATTAACAGGCACTACAGGCTCTGCATTATCTTTTATTTTAGCAGATGCTTTTAAAAAAACGGAAAGCCCATTTTTACTTCTTTTTGATGATAAAGAAGAAGCTGCCTATTATTTAAACGATTTAGAACAGTTTATTGGAGATAATGATGTTCTTTTTTATCCTGGCAGCTATCGTAGACCGTACCAAATAGAGGAAACAGATAATGCAAATGTTCTTTTAAGAGCAGAAGTTTTAAATAGAATAAATTCTAGAAAAAAACCGGCCATTATAGTTACCTACCCAGATGCAATTTTTGAAAAAGTAGTAACTAGAAAAGATTTAGAAAAAAATACATTAAAAATAAAAGTAGAAGATACTCTAACCCTAGATTTTTTAAATGAAGTATTATTTGAATACAAGTTTAAAAGAGTAGACTTTGTTACAGAACCTGGCGAATTTTCTGTTCGTGGAGGTATTGTAGATGTTTTTTCTTTCTCCCATGATCAGCCATTTAGAATAGAGTTTTTTGGAGATGAAATAGATAGTATTAGAACCTTTGATGTAGAAACGCAACTTTCTTTAAAAAAAATTACAAAAATTACCATTATTCCAAATGTGGAAAATAAATTTTTAAATGAAACTAGAGAAAGCTTTTTAAAATACATTGCAAAAGACACTGTGGTTTTTGCAAAAAACTTAGATTTTGTATTAGATAGGTTAGATACTTTTTTTGCAAAAGCAATTACCGCTTTTTCAAAATTATCGGAAGACATAAAACATGCAGAACCACTAGAGCTTTTTGTAAATGCAACTTTATTAAAAAAGCAACTAGGAGATTTTAGAATATTAACTTCTGGTAAAAATGCATCTGCACTAACCAAGTTTTCTACAAGACCCGTAGAAGAAATTGTATATAAAACAAAACCACAACCTTCTTTTAACAAAAAGTTTGATTTATTAATTAACGAGTTAAATAGTAATAATAACAAGGGGTATACAAATTATATATTTTGTGCAACAGACCAACAAGCACAACGTTTTCATGATATTTTTGATGAGGCAGAAGAACAAGTACATTATAAAACCATTGTTTTTTCTTTACACCAAGGTTTTATAAACGAAAACTTAAAAATAGCCTGTTATACAGACCATCAAATTTTTGAGCGCTACCATAAGTTCCATTTAAAAAATGGATATGCTAAAAAGCAGGCAATAACGCTAAAAGAGTTAACAAAACTAGAAATAGGAGATTATGTAACTCATATAGATCACGGAATTGGAAAATTTGGTGGCCTAAAAAAGATTGATGTTGAAGGAAAAAAACAAGAAGCTATAAAGTTAATGTATGGCGAAAGAGACATACTATATGTTAGTATACATTCTCTACACAAAATATCTAAATTTACTGGTAAAGACGGTACCCCTCCTAAGGTTTTTAAGTTAGGTTCTGCAGCTTGGAAAAAACTAAAACAAAAAACAAAATCTAGAGTTAAGAAAATAGCTTTCGATTTAATTAAAGTATACGCAAAAAGAAGGTTACAAAAAGGGTTTCAATACGCACCAGATAGTTATTTGCAGCACGAGTTGGAAGCTTCTTTTATTTATGAAGATACTCCAGACCAAAGCAAAGCAACAGAAGATATTAAAAAAGATATGGAAAGCGAACGTCCTATGGATCGTTTGGTTTGTGGCGATGTTGGTTTTGGTAAAACAGAAGTTGCCATTAGAGCAGCATTTAAAGCAGTAGATAATGGAAAACAAGTTGCCGTTTTAGTGCCAACTACAATTTTAGCTTTTCAACATGCGCGTTCTTTTTCAGAACGCCTTAAAGAAATGCCTGTAACGGTAGATTATCTTAATAGATTTAAAACGGCTAAAGAAAGAAAAGTAACCTTAGAAAAATTAGAAGCAGGCAGGGTAGATATTATTATTGGAACACACCAACTTGTAAATAAAAATGTAAAATTTAAAGATTTAGGGTTATTAATTGTAGATGAGGAGCAAAAGTTTGGAGTATCTGTAAAAGACAAGCTAAAGTCTATAAAAGAAAATGTAGATGTTTTAACCTTAACAGCAACACCAATACCACGAACACTACAGTTTAGCTTAATGGCAGCAAGAGATTTATCGCAAATAAATACTGCACCACCAAATAGGTATCCAATAGAGAGTGAGGTAATTCGTTTTTCTGAAGAAACTATAAGAGATGCAATTTCGTATGAAATACAAAGAGGAGGACAATCCTTTTTTATTCATAATAGAATAGAAAATATTAAAGAAGTTGCGGGTATGATCCAACGTTTAGTACCAGATGCCAAAATAGCTGTAGGGCATGGGCAAATGGATGGAAAAAAATTAGAAGCATTAATGCTTTCTTTTATGAATGGCGAGTTTGATGTTTTGGTTTCTACTACCATTATAGAAAGTGGATTAGATGTAACCAACGCCAATACCATTTTTATAAATAACGCCAATAATTTTGGCTTAAGCGATTTACACCAAATGCGCGGACGTGTTGGTCGTAGCAATAAAAAAGCATTTTGTTATTTTATAACTCCGCCTTATGAGGTTATGACAAATGATGCCCGTAAAAGAATACAAGCTTTAGAGCAATTTACAGATTTAGGCAGCGGATTTAATATTGCAATGAAAGATTTAGAAATTAGAGGTGCTGGGGATATTCTTGGAGGAGAACAAAGCGGATTTATAAATGAAATTGGGTTTGATGCCTACCAAAAAATTCTTTCTGAAGCTATAAGCGAGTTAAAAGAGAATGAATTTAAAGATCTGTATGATGAAGTAGAAGGAGCTCAGGAAAAAATTTATGTAAAAGAAACACAGATTGATTCTGATTTTGAACTTCTTTTTCCGGATGATTATATAAATAATATTACAGAGCGTCTTACATTATACACCAATTTAAATAACCTTAAAGAGGAACAAGAATTGGTAAAATTTGAGAAAGAATTGGTAGACCGTTTTGGAGAACTGCCAACACCTGCGGTAGATTTATTAAACTCTGTTCGTATAAAATGGATTGCTAACCAAATTGGGTTAGAAAAAATTGTAATGAAAAAGAAAAAACTTATCGGCTACTTTATAGCAGACCAACAATCCGATTTTTATCAAAGTCCAGTATTTACAAGAGTATTGCAGTTTGTACAGGCAAACTCAAGAGTTTGTAAAATGAAAGAAAAACAAACAAGAAATGGTCTTAGGTTATTGTTAGTTTTTGAAAATATAAATAAAGTAGAAAAAGCACTAAAAGTTTTACAGCCCTTAAAAATAGAATAATGCCAAATTGTGGTATTGTTTTTGAAATATAATTAATGTTGCTAGATAAAAAATACACTAGCTTTTGAAAATAGTAATGTCATGAAAAAAATTCTTCTTAGTTTCTTAATGCTTTTTAGCACATTTATTTTTGCACAGCACACTATTTCAGGAGCTTTTTCGCCAATAAAAGACTATAGTTGGATTATTGCGTATAGATTAAAACCTGGAACACAAGTTTATGTAGCAGATTCCGCTATTAAAGATGGAGTTTTTACATTAAATATTCCAGAAAGTTCTCCTAAAGGAATTTATAGACTGGTTTATGCGGTACCACAAGAAGAATTTTATTTTGATGTGGTTTATAATGGTAAGGAAGATATTAAACTACATTTTACCACAGAAAAAGGAGTTAATTTTTTAAAGTCTGAAGAAAATAAAGTCTTTAGTAGTTACTTTAAAGAAATAAGAGCAATTGAAAACGAAATAATTGAATTTTATTCTTCAGGTAGCTCTAGTAAAAATCAATACAATGCTCTTATAAAAAAATTAAAAAAGACCCAAACTGCATTTGAAACCTCTTCTGATGGTTTAATGGCAAATACATTTATAAAGGCAAATAGGTTACACTTGCCAGAAAGTTATGTAGATGTGTTTACTTTTATTTCAGAAAAGAAAAAAAATTATTTTAATGGATTAGATTATACAAATACTACATTACAAGCTTCGGGTTTTTTAACCGATAAGACTCTTAATTATGTGTTTACAGCCTTGCCTTTAGAGCAAATTACAAAAGAAGCTACAGAAAAAATAATACAAAAAAACGTAGACAAAGTTAATTTAGAAACTAAAAATATAGATTCTAATTACAGATTGCATTTATTTTATACAATATGGTCTCAGGCAGCAGCAAGCCAATTTAATCTAACTTCAGATTATGTGTTTTCTACCTATTTAAAAACATTAGCAGAAGATTTAGGTAAAAAAGATATTGTAGAGGAAATAGAGCTTCATAATAGATTAAGAATAGGAGCTATTGCTCCTGAAATTAGTTGGAAAGAAGAAAACGGCACAAAAAAACTAAGTGCATTAGAAGGTAGTAAAAATTATATTTTAGTTTTTTGGAGTAGTACCTGTTCGCATTGTTTAAAAGAACTACCGGCATTGCATAAGGAGCTTAAAAAGAATGAAAATACTACTGTTATAGCAGTTGGTATGGAAGACGATAGTACTACTTGGAGTATAGAAAAAGTAAAATTGCCTAATTTTAAGCATGCCATTGCCCTAGGAAAATGGGAGAGTAATTATGCAAAGTTATATGCAATAAACCAAACCCCTACATACTTTATATTAGACAGTAATAAGAGGTTTATTGCAAAACCAGAAAATGATAAGCAGGTGGTAGAGTACCTAAATAAAAACTAATATTATAGGGTTTTTAAATCCTTAATAGTTTTAAAGGCTATATCTACTTGAGCATCATCAACCAGAATAGTAAATTCATTAGTAGTAGATATTACTTCGTATAAAACAATGCCTTCCCATGCTAAACGCTGAAAAATAAAGTAATATATACCAGGAACTGATACATTTTCTGCTGGTAATTTTACGGTAATAGAAGATAAATCTTGCGCTTTTTGCGTACACTTTTCTCCTACAAATAAGTTTTCTACAACACTATCCATTAAATTGCTTATCACAATATTAATTTCATTTACTCCCCTAGATGAGGTGTAAAAAACATCTTGGTTGGCATTTATTTCTTCTAACAGTTTTGCCTGTTGTCTTAAAATAGTGTCGGATGCTAAAAAGGTATAGTCTGTTAAAGAAGAGCGCACCGTAATTTCTCCTATATTTTTTAAGACTTTAATAATTTTATGTGTTGCTCTAAACTCTAAATCATCAGATAAACGCTTCAGAGCCATTACAATAGCTCCATTTCTAATATCTTTTCCTAGCTCGTCTTCTATTTCGGGCTTTACTATTCTAGATAAAGAAGTTAAGTTAATAATGCCTTGTGCAAGAGCACTCTGTAAAAATGGCTTTTTTTTAATGTACTGTTCTACAACAGAAGATATTGTTTTCATTTGGTTGTGGTATTATACTGCAAATATAACAAACTGTTATAAATAAAACAAATTGTCAAAAATGATAATATGCATTTTCTATATGATTTATAATAAAATTGTTTTTTTCCTTACGAATTGTAATAATATCAAACTGCACCTCTACATCTAATTCAAAATGTGTAACATAATAATCTGCTGCCAATATCTGTAATTGTATTTTCTTTTTTGTTACGGTGTCTTGTATGTTTTCTATAAAATTTGTACTTCTAGAGCGTACTTCTACAATAGCTAATACATCTCCTTTTTGGGCAATAATATCTACTTCAGCTTTTAAATATCTGTAGTTTTTTTCACGAATAGAATATCCTTTATTACGTAAATATTCTTCCGCTAATTGCTCTCCTTTTTTACCAAATTCATTATGCTTGGCCATTAAAATAAGTGTTAACTATGTAGTTCATCGAAAATATATGAAGTTCAACGTTTTTAATGCTAAAACATTGTAATTTCGAAATTAACGTATAATAAAATTAGATTATAATACTATCTAAGCTTTTGTAACGTTACTATAGAGCCCCAACTCTAAGAACTAAAATACTAATGCTTAAATCGCTATGGAATATTTCATTAATTGTAATACTTCTTCTTTAGCTGTATATACTGGTCCAATGGATCAGCAAAAAGCAGTACACCTTTACAGAAGACTAGGATTTAGTGCTTCTTTAGATACTATTAATAATGCAGCTACACAATCGGCAAGTAATTTGGTAGATGCTTTAGTAGATGAAGCTCTTAATACGCCAGCTACAACTGCACCAACTTGGGCAGATTGGAATAGAAGTAACTATCCTGAGGATAGTGATGCTGCTCGCCAATTACAAAATACACAAAGACAAGAATGGTATTTAGCCTATGCAAAAAATATGCTAAGTAATAACCTAAAAGAAAGAATGAGTTTCTTTTGGAGTAACCATTTTGTAACAGAAATAGATATTTACGAGTGTAATTCTTTCTTATACCATTATACCAATTGTTTGCAAAGAAATGCCTTAGGTAATTTTAAAACTTTTGTAGAAGAAATAGGATTAACAAATGCCATGCTATATTATTTAGATGGTGTGTATAATAATGGTAATAACCCTAATGAGAATTATGCAAGAGAGCTTTATGAGCTTTTTACCTTAGGAGAAGGCAATAATTATACAGAAGAAGATATTATTGATACGGCAAGAGCACTCACAGGATATGTAGAAAGAGGAGAAATAGGGTGTGAACCTGTGCAATTTGATGTTACTAAATACGATGCTGGTTCTAAAACTATTTTTGGACAAACAGATACGTTCGATTACCAAGGAGTAATAGATAATCTTTTTGCACAAAGATCTAATGAAATTGCAGAGTTTATTTGTAGAAAATTATATGAGTTTTTTGTGCATCCAGACTCTAGAGATGATGCTAATAATGCCCAAACCATAATTGATGGAATGGCAGCAACTTTTATAGCTGAAAGTTTTGAAATAGCTCCAGTGCTTCGCCAATTATTTAAAAGCCAACACTTTTTTGATGATGAAGCTGTTGGCGTAATAATTAAAAGCCCGTATGATCTTTATTTTAACCTTTATAATGAAATAAATTTTACGGTTACAGATACAAACATAAATGAAGCAATTAATTATACTTCATTATTAGGGCAAACCCTGTTTGATCCTTTTGATGTTGCGGGTTGGCAAAGAGACCGTTCTTGGATCAACACCAATTTTATGATTGGCCGTTGGTTAACTGTTGAAACTATTCTTCAGGGTTTTTATGATAGCGATCCAGAACAATTTAGAACATACGGAATACAAGCTGCAGATCCAGGTGGTGCAACTACTAACGATCCAGCAGCGGTTGCTACTGCAATTATTAATAAAATATTACCTAAAGGTCTTTTAACCCAAGCAGATTACGATACTGCAATAGGTATATTTAGAGGTCCTTATGAAGATAATGGTGTTTATGAAGATGATCCTAGTGGAACTTTTTCATGGAATATGATGTTACCAGATTCCCCAACTCAGGTGTATCTTTTACTACAACACTTAGGAAGACAACCAGAATTTCAACTAAAATAAAACCTACTACTATGTGCGATACTCACCATAATTCTCCTCATAAAGGAAAAGAACATAAAGGACATAATGAAGAACATGCAAAATGGAGTCGTCGTTCTTTTTTACAAACATTAGGAATTGCAGGTTCTGGAAGTATGATGCTTGGTTCAAATTTATTAACAGCATCAGCGCCATCTCGCTTAACAAATGCTTTGGCAGATGTAGAAACAGACAATATCTTAATTTTAATACGATTATCTGGTGGTAATGATGGGCTTAGTACTGTAATACCAATAGAACAGTATGATACCTATGCAAATGCAAGACCAAATATATATATACCAGAAAGTAAAATATTAAAACTTACCGATGATTTTGGTGTACCCTCTTATATGAGTTCTTTAGAACCTATGTGGGGAGAAGGGCAATTTAAAGCCGTACATGGTGTAGGGTATGAAGGGCAAAGTCTTTCTCACTTTACAGGGTCCGATATTTTTGCAAATACAGATTTAGCCACAACAGGTTTTAGTGGAACTAATACAGGATGGATGGGTAGACATTTTGAAAACCTATACCCAGATTATTTAGCAGATTTTCCTGGAAGTAGACCAGACGGTCCTGCGGCAATACAAATTGGAAGTTACGGTAATTTAGTGTTTCAGGGTGAAGAAACTAATTATGCTTTTGTAACAAATAATGTAGATCAGTTACAACAAATTGCAGAAACAGGTGTACAATTTCCTGTAGATCAAGCTCTTTTTGATAACTGTATGTATGGCAATCAATTACGTTTTTTAAGAGGTGTTTCTAATGTTACAAATGAGTATGCAGGAACAATACATGAAGCGTATTTAAGAGGTCATGATTTACAATGTGTAGAATACCAAGACAACTCTTTTGCTAAACAATTAGAACTTTTAGCAAAACTTATAAAAGGAAACTTAGGAACTAAAGTATATATGATTTCTATGGGAGGTTTTGATACCCATGGGAACCAACCTTTAGCACATGAAAGATTAATGACCAACCTATCGGTTGCCGTTAATAATTTTTATGAAGATTTAAAATGTACAGGCCAAGATGAAAAAGTTTTAAGTATGACTTTTTCTGAATTTGGAAGACGAATTTTTGAGAATGGCTCTAATGGTACCGATCATGGTAAAGCTGCACCAACCTTATTCTTTGGATCAGGATTACAAGGCAGTGCCTTTGTAGGGGAACACCCAACATTAGACGATCCAGATGGTAGAGGTAATTTAGAATATACTATGGATTTTAGAGATTTATACGGTACCGTTCTTGCAGAGTGGTTATGTGTGGATCCAACAACAGTAAATCAACACCTGAACCCTACCAATATACCAGGGTATAATTATACTCCGGTAGATTTAGGTTTTCAGTGCCATTCAGAAACGGTATTTCCAGATATTGCTATGAGTGATGAAGATGCAACCTTACCAACACAACCAGGGTCGGAGGAAGACGAGGAAGTTAGTTCAGAATTATTAAATGCTATAGTTCATAAACCATTTTACCCTACAGAACAAAATCCGCATATATACATAGAAATGCCTTTTTCTGCAGTAGTAGATATTAAGTTATACAATATAATGGGGCAAAATGTAGGTACTGTGTATAGCGAAAGAATGTCTGAAGGCTCTACAGAAATTAATATTAGAGAAATGTTGCCAAATTATTTAGCAACCGGAAAATATATTTATAGAATAAATGTACAGAATAAAAAAATGAGCAAGTCCGTTATGGTTGCTTAACCAAATCCCCACTATGTTATGTACTTAGCCTTCTGTGTACTTTGGTACTAAGAAGGCTTTTTTTTATGCTAATTTAGATTTGTTTCTTTTTGTAGAAAAAGTTAATTCCTTTTTAACTTTATACTGTTTGTCTTTATGCACTCTAGTAATATCAGAGTTAATTTTTTCTTTTTCCTTTGCTATATTTTTATCTAGGATAAACTTTTTTGGATTTCCAACGCTCATAAATTTAAAATTGTAAGATTTATCTTATAATGTAACTGCAATACTTTATATTTCGTATACTTTTTCGATGAGTAACACATTTTACGTAATAACAACTTTTGTTTTCCAATTTCATTTGCTGCAGAATGGTAACAACTAGCCTCAAAATCTGTATTTTTGTGGTTTAATTTAATTTTTACATGTCTACAGAACAAAATAAACCAGCCAGATACACTATAACAGCAGCATTACCATATACTAACGGACCAATACATATTGGGCATTTAGCAGGGGTTTATGTTCCTGCAGATATTTATGCACGTTATTTACGATTAACAAATAATGATGTGGCTTTTGTGTGTGGTAGTGATGAGCATGGAGTTGCCATATCAATGAAAGCAAAAAAAGAAGGCATTACTCCAAAAGATGTAATAGATAAATACAATGGTATTATTAAAAAGTCGTTCCAAGATTTTGGAATTACATTTGATAATTACTCTAGAACATCGGCAGAAATTCATCATAAAACAGCATCTGATTTTTTTAAAACTTTAGATGAAAAAGGAGAATTTATTGAAGAAACAACAGCGCAGTTATACGATGAAGAAGCAAAACAATTTTTAGCAGATCGTTTTGTAATTGGTACTTGTCCAAAATGCGGTAACGAAGAAGCGTATGGAGACCAATGCGAAAGTTGTGGGTCTTCTCTTAACGCAACAGATTTAATTAATCCAAAATCTACCATAACAGGAGCAGTACCAACATTAAAAGAAACTAAGCATTGGTTTTTACCGTTAGATAAGCACGAGGCTTTTTTAAAAGATTGGATTTTAGAAGGTCATAAAAAAGATTGGAAACCTAATGTTTATGGGCAATGTAAATCTTGGATAGATGATGGGTTAAAACCTAGAGCTGTAACTAGAGATTTGGATTGGGGTATTCCGGTGCCTGTACCAGGCGGAGAAGGTAAAGTACTTTATGTTTGGTTTGATGCGCCTATTGGGTATATATCTTCAACCAAAGAATGGGCCGCTCGTGAGGGTAAAGATTGGGAACCATATTGGAAATCTAACGATACCAAAATGGTACATTTTATAGGAAAAGATAATATTGTTTTTCACTGTATCATATTTCCTGCCATTTTAAGAGCACATGGCGGATATATTTTACCAGAAAATGTTCCTGCAAACGAGTTTTTAAACTTAGAAGGAAACAAACTTTCTACCTCTAAAAATTGGGCAGTTTGGTTGCATGAGTATTTAGAAGAATTTCCAGATATGCAAGATGTTTTACGTTATACTTTAACAGCAAATGCTCCAGAAACTAAGGATAACGATTTTACATGGAAAGATTTTCAGGCGCGTAATAATAATGAGTTAGTAGCCATTTTTGGTAACTTTGTAAACCGTGTAGCAGTACTAACACATAAATATTACAACGGTATTATTCCAGAACCTGGCGCATATACAGAAGTAGATTCTACTACCTTGGCAGAGGTAAAAAAGTATCCAGAAATAATTTCTAGCTCTATAGAAAGGTACCGTTTTAGAGAGGCAGGGCAAGAACTTATGAACTTAGCACGTTTAGGAAATAAATACCTTGCAGATGAAGAGCCTTGGAAACTAATTAAAACAGATGAAGAGCGCGTAAAAACAGTAATGTATGTAGCATTGCAAATAGCATCTGCACTTGCAGTATTAAGTGAGCCATTTTTACCATTTACATCAACCAAACTAAAAGGTATTTTACAATTAGATACTTTAAAATGGAATAATGTAGCTGTAAATAATGTATTAATAGCTCCAAAGCATCAAATTAATAAAGCAGAATTATTATTTAGAAAAATAGAAGATAAAGAAGTGCAAGCGCAATTAGATAAGTTAGAAGCTACCAAGAAAGCAAATGAAAATGCCAATAAAGAAGTTGCTCCACAAAAAGACACCATAACTTTTGACGATTTTTCTAAGTTAGATATGCGAGTTGGTACTATTATAGAGGCAGAAAAAATGCCAAAAGCCAAAAAATTATTGGTTTTAAAAGTAGATACAGGTATAGACACTAGAACCATAGTTTCTGGTATAGCAGAAAGTTTTAAACCAGAAGATATTGTTGGTAAAAAAGTAACTGTATTGGTAAACCTTGCACCAAGAGCATTACGTGGTGTAGAGAGTGAAGGAATGATATTAATGACCGAAAATAAAGATGGAAAACTTGTTTTTGTAAATCCAGATGAAGAAGAGGTTTCTAATGGGGAAACAATAAATTAAAATTGTAATTTTATAAAAAAGAAAAAAATATGTTATCAAAAAAAATAGAAAAAGCGTTAAATAGTCAAATTAAAATAGAAGCAGAATCTTCTCAAATATATTTAGCAATGGCTTGTTGGGCAGAAGTTAAAGGTTTAGAAGGTGTTGCAGGTTTTATGTATGATCAATCGCAAGAAGAACGTGATCATATGCTTAAGTTAGTAAAGTTTGTTAACGAGCGTGGTGGTCATGCACAAATATCACAATTAGCAGCTCCTAATGTAACTTTTACTTCCTTTAAAGAAATGTTTGAAAAATTATTTGAACATGAAGTTTTTGTTTCTAGTAGTATTAATGATTTGGTGCATATAACTTTAGAAGAAAGAGACTATGCTACACATAACTTTTTACAATGGTATGTTTCAGAACAAATAGAAGAAGAGGCAATGGCTCGTACTATATTAGATAAAATAAACCTTATTGGAGATGATAAAGGTGGGTTGTATTTGTTTGATAGAGACATAGAGCAAATAACCGTTACTTCTGCATCTATGGATACTCCAGAGTAAATTTTTCACAATTACTTATTTAGATTAAATTAAAATAACATATATTTGTTGCCAGCAAATAATAATGTTGTTTTGGGAAAAAATAAAAAAGCAATAAAAAGATTAGCAAAAACGGTTTCTATTAAACCAAACAAGCTAAAGAGTAAATGTTGCAACAAGTACAAAAAATCGGAAAGTAAGCGTTGTGGTAAATGCCCTTGTTTTGATTTACTTAAGAAAGTTGCTTAATTATTTTAAAATATATTCTATTTTCTCAATAGAGTTAAATATATTACAAGCCTTATAAATTAATTTATAAGGCTTTTTTTTATTATGATAAATTATATACAAAAACACACCAATCTTCCAGAAAAAGGTATAATAAATACAATAGCACTGCTAAAAGAAGATTGTACAGTTCCTTTTATTTCTAGATATAGAAAAGAACGTACCGGAAATTTAGATGAGGTACAAATTGGCCAAATAGTAGCTTATAAAACGCAGTTTGAAGCATTAGAGAAACGAAAAAAAGCAATACTAAAAGCTTTAAAAGAACAAGAGGTTTTAACTCTTGAGCTTCGCGAAAAAATTTCTATAACGTCAGATTTAACTACTTTAGAAGATATTTATCTTCCGTATAAAAAAAGTAAAAAAACAAAAGCAGATGCTGCCAGAGCTAAAGGACTAGAACCATTGGCTAAAATAATAATGGCGCAGAATGTTACAGATGTGGAGTTTACTGCATCAAAATATGTAAGTGCAGATATAGAAGACGAGGAGGCGGCTTTAGAAGGAGCTCGTTATATTATTGCAGAATGGGTTAATGAACGTTCAGATATTAGAAACCAAATAAGATATCAATTAGAAAAATTTGCCCAAATTACTACCAAAGTAATAGGAACAAAAAAGGAAGAAGAAAAGGCACAAAAATTTCGAGATTATTTTGATTGGAGTGAGTCTTTGGTTAGGTGCCCTTCTCATAGATTATTAGCTATTTTAAGAGCAGAAAATGAAGGTTATATTCGTGTTAAAATAGAGATTGATGCTGAACGAGCTTTATCTAAAATAGAAAATCGTATTATAAAAAGTAATAATGCATGTAGCACTCAAATTTCAATAGCTATAAAAGATGCGTATAAAAGGTTATTGTACCCTTCATTATCTAATGAAAGATTAAAACTAGCAAAAGAAAAAGCAGACGATGCAGCAATAACAGTTTTTTCAAAAAATCTAAAACAATTATTATTAGGTTCTCCTGTAGGAGAAAAAAGAATTTTAGCTATTGATCCAGGGTTTAGAACCGGTTGCAAAGTAGTGTGTTTAAGTGCGCAAGGCGATTTGGAGCATAATGAAACTATTTATCCGCATGCGCCACAAAATGATAGCTCTGGAGCAATAAAAAAAATTAGCTCTTTAGCAGATGCATACAAAATAGAAGCAATTGCAATAGGTAACGGTACAGCATCTAGAGAAACAGAACAGTTAATTAAAAGAATTCATTTTAAAAACGATATAGAAGTTTTTGTGGTTAGTGAAGCAGGAGCATCTATATATTCCGCATCAAAAATTGCAAGAGAAGAGTTTCCTAATTATGATGTTACCGTAAGAGGGGCAGTATCTATCGGAAGAAGGCTGGCAGACCCTTTAGCAGAACTAGTAAAAATTGACGCAAAATCTATTGGAGTAGGGCAATACCAGCACGATGTGGATCAAACAAAATTACAGAACTCGTTAGATACTGTGGTGGAAAGTTGTGTAAATTTTGTTGGAGTAAATATAAATACAGCAAGTACCTCTTTATTAAGTTACGTTTCAGGTATAGGGCCTAAACTAGCCGAAAATATTGTAACATATAGAAATGAAAATGGGCCTTTTAAAAGTAGAGTAGCAATAAAAAAAGTACCAAGGCTAGGGGGTAAAGCTTTTGAGCAAGGTGCAGCTTTTTTGCGTATTAAAAAAGCAAAAAATCCTTTAGATGATTCTGCTATACACCCAGAAAGTTATGCTATTGTAGAAAAAATGGCTAAAGATAAAGGAGTGAAAATAGAAAAGCTTATAGGAGATAAAAAAGAGTTAGATGCTATTGATCTTCATAAATACACGTCAGACAATGTAGGTTTATTAACTTTAAAAGATATTGTAAAGGAATTAGAAAAACCTGGTTTAGATATACGAGAAAAGGCAAAAGTATTTACATTTAATCAAAATATAAAATCTATAACAGACCTAAGAGAAGGGCAACTTTTACCAGGAATAGTAAATAACATAACCAATTTTGGTTGTTTTGTAGATATAGGTATAAAAGAAAGTGGCTTAATACATGTTTCTAATTTAGCAGATACTTTTGTAAAAGATGTGAATGAACATGTGAGTTTACAACAACAAATTATAGTAAAAGTTTTAGAGGTAGATGTGCCTAGAAAAAGGATTCAACTAGCTTTGCATAAGTAACCAAATATGAATTTTAAAAACAACAGTAGAATCGGGTTACTTAGTATCTTAAAAATACTAGTAATGGTTATTTTGTTTTTTGGCACAAAGTCTTTTGCGCAAGACAGTATTATAAAAATGCCAGAAACCAGATGGAAAATGGTAGCTTATGATTTGGGTAGCGTATTTAAAGGAGTGGGCTACTCATATACAAGACCGTTGCATTGGCAAGGAGAGCAATGGAAAAATTTTGGATATACTATGGCGGGCACTGGTTTAATTTATTTAATGGAAGAACCTGTGTCCGATTATTTTATTGGAATAAGAGAAGATGTTCCAATTGGGATAAGAAATTATGGCGCCAGAGTTGGCAGTCCTACCAATAATTATATGATAACAGGAGCAATTTATGCAACTGGTATTATTTTAAAAGATGAAAAGTTAAGAAGAACAGGGGTTTTATTAATAGCTTCCGCTACTTCAGCGGGGCTTTTACAGCAAGTATTAAAATCTGCAGTTGGTAGAGCAAGGCCATTAAGCGGAAAATCTAACGATACATTTAAACCATTCTGGGGAGGTAATAAAGAATACCATTCTTTTCCTTCTGGGCATACTATTTTGGCTATGACAAATGCGCATGCTATAGCCAAGCAATTTAAAAATCCTTGGATAAAAACAGGTGTTTATACTATAGGTTCTGTACCAGCTATTTCTAGGTTGTGGGAAGGTAAGCATTGGCTTTCAGATATTGCTTTAGGCGTGGCAATAAGTATATTTACAGTAGAGTCTATTGATCGCTATTTAGATTCTAGATATAACAATAAGTATAACAATGGGACCAAGAAAATTAGTTGGAATCTTAATTTTTCCCCAGGGCAAATTGGAGTTGTTGGTTCTTTTTAATTTTTTTTTATACTTAAAAATTATATTGCTCGTTCTCTTTAATAGAAATTAACAATAATTAACAACCATTAAAAAAATCACACATGAAAAAAATTGCACTAGTAGCATTTTTATTAATTGCAGGAGCAACACAGGCTCAAAAATTAAAGGAAATAGACGGTAATCCAAAAGATTTAAAAGACATTAAAGAGTATGCTCTAGAGTTTGATTATTCTGATTTAGAAATTCCTAAGTACGATTCGGAAGAAGATTTCTTAGCAGATAAAATGAAGAAGAGAGAAGAAAAAGAAGCTGGCGCAGGAGAAAAATTTAAAAATTCTTGGTTTTCTGATAGAGAAGAGCACTATGAGCCTAAGTTTATAGAGTCTTTTAATAAAAGATTTAAAGAAGGTGTATTGTCTGTTTCTAAAGATAATGAAGAAGCAGAATACACTATGAAAGTACATTCTAATAAAATATATGCAGGTTACAATGTTGGTATTGTAAGACACAATGCAGAAATAGATGTAACTTTTAGTATATATGAAACTGCAAACCCTGGAAATGTTTTATTCTCTGGAAAGTTTTACGATGTACAAGGAGAAGGAGCTATGGGGTATGATTTTAATACTGGTTATAGAATATCAGAATGTTATGCTAAAGCAGCTAAATCTTTTGCAGCGTTTCTTAAAAAGAAAGCTTTAAAATAATATATTTTATCACGTTATATTAAAAGAGAGCAATTATTAATTGCTCTCTTTTTTATTGTCACACAGTTTGGTTTTCCATGTCTATTACTTTGGCAACGGTCCTAACCAATCGATTATGGTTTTTTACAAATGGGTTTGTTTTATCCCAAACATAACCAGCTAATACAGCACATATTTGTTTTTTTATCTCAGGATTTTCAGGTCTATGAAAAAATATTTTCTGTAAATTTCCAGTATACCATTCTTTTACATAGGTAGAAAATACATCTACTCCTTCTTTTATATAACCATAGTACTCTTTTTCCCAATTAACTTCTTCTCCTTTTAATTGTTTTGCAGCTAATTTTGCAGCAAGTAAAGCAGATTCGGTTGCAAATGTTACTCCTGAAGAAAATACAGGATCTAAGAATTCTGCGCTATTTCCTGTAAGCGCATATCCCTTACCGTGAATTTGTTTTACAGATTTAGAATAATTTTTTATAAGTTTTGGTTCAAAGTCAAAATCTAAACCATCAAAACGGTCTCTGTAATAAGTAGATAGTTTTATTATTTCTTTTAGCTTTTCTTCATTTGTGCCTTTAAAAGACTCCATATACTCTGTAGGGCCTACAAGACCAATGCTAGTATGGCCGTTAGAAAAAGGTATTACCCATAACCAGGTTTCTTTACTTAAAACATCAAAAGTTATTAATGTACCCTCTACTCCTTCTGGTCTTTTTGTTTCTTTAACATGAGCAAAAATAGAAGAATGTTTTGGTAGTGGAGATGGTTTTTCTAAATCTAATAACCTAGGTAGTACTCTACCGTATCCACTAGAATCTATTATAAATTTTGCAGAGATTTCTGAAATTTCTCCGTTACTTTTTTTAATGGTAACTAAGGATCCTTTGTCTGTAATTTCTACATTGGTAACCTCTTGTTCAAAAGCAATATCTACACCTCTATCTATAAGAGTGTTGGTTAGAACGGTGTCAAAATCTGCTCTAGGTACTTGCCACGTCCAGTCCCAGCCTTCTCCGTGTTTTTTTCCAAAATCAAAATTACAAATTTCTTTGCCTCTCATAAACCGTGCACCAGACTTAACTTCAAATCCATAATCTTTTAAAGGTTGTAATAAGTTTACTTCCTCAAAATGATCCATACACCTTGGCAGAAGGCTTTCGCCAATAACAAATCTTGGGAATAGGTTTTTTTCAACAACTTTTACGTTAAAGCCATTATTATGTAAATAAGAAGCTGCTACTGAGCCAGAAGGACCTGCTCCTATGATTAATACTTCAACATTTTCTTGAATCATCTTGTAATTTAAAATTGGGTATTTATTAAATAATATAAATTTGCACACCAAATTAATCATTTTTATTTATAAATTGCCGCTTATTTAAGTATAGCCAACATTAGATGCCAAAAATTAAAGGAAAGTTAGGAATTGCAGAATTTTATGATGTAATTTTCAAAGGAGAAAAATTAACTATTGATCAAAAAGCTGTAGACACAATTAATGAAAGTCATGAGTTTTTAAAAGAATTTTCTAAAAACAAAGTAATTTACGGAGTTAATACAGGATTTGGGCCAATGGCTCAGTATAAGATTAAAGACTCCGAAAGAATTAAATTACAATACAACCTTATCAGAAGCCATGCTTCTGGAACAGGAAATCCCATTGCACCTCAATATGTAAAAGCAGCTATGTTAGCTAGACTTAATACATTAAGTTTAGGAAACTCTGGAATACATATTTCTGTTGTAGAATTAATGATAGAGTTAATTAATAGAGATATAACACCTTTAATATATGAGCATGGTGGTGTAGGAGCTAGTGGAGATTTGGTGCAATTAGCACAATTAGCACTAGTTTTAATAGGAGAAGGTGAGGTCTTTTATAAAGGAGAAAGAAAGACCACAAAAGAAATATTTAAAAAGGAAGGTTTAAAGCCAATTACGGTAGAACTTAGAGAGGGCTTAGGTCTTATTAATGGTACATCTGTAATGACAGGTATAGGTATTGTAAATACAATATATACCCGTAGGTTATTAGAATGGATGATTGCTTCTTCATCTGCAATAAATGAAATTATGCAGGCTTATGATGATCATTTGTCCGAAGAGCTAAATAATACAAAAATGCATAAAGGGCAGCGAGAAATTGCGCGTTCTATGCGTAGTCATTTAAAAGATAGCCAACTAACAAGAAAAAGAGAACATCATTTATATACTAATAATGATAATGTTTCTGTTTTTGAAGAAAAAGTACAAGAATATTATTCCATTAGGTGTGTTCCGCAAATATTAGGGCCTGTTTTAGATACCCTAAATGGTGTGGAAAAAATAATGATTGAAGAAGTAAATTCTGCTAATGATAATCCCATAGTTAATGTAGAAAAAAAGCATGTTTATCATGGTGGTAATTTTCATGGAGATTATGTTTCATTAGAAATGGATAAGTTAAAAATAGTAGTTGCAAAAACCAGTATGTTGGCAGAAAGGCAACTTAATTTTTTAATGAACTCTAAGTTAAATGATATACTTCCTCCGTTTGTTAACCTTGGTGAGTTAGGTTTAAATTTTGGTATGCAAGGAGTGCAATTTACCGCAACTTCTACTACAGCAGAAAACCAAATGCTATCTAACCCAATGTATGTGCATAGTATACCAAATAATAACGATAATCAAGATATTGTTAGTATGGGAACAAATGCAGCATTAATAACTAAAAGAGTAATTGAAAATGCTTTTGAAGTTATGGCAATAGAACTAATTACAATTACACAAGCTATAGAGTATTTAGAAGTTCAAGATAAAATTTCATCTAAAACAAAAGCTTTATATTCTAAAATAAGAAAAATAGTACCCCCGTTTAAAGAGGATCCAGTAATGTATCCTTTTGTTAATCAAGTAAAAGATTTTATTATTAACAACGAAAACTAAAATATTATGAAAAGGGGGCTTTTATTCATTTTAACTATTTTATTATCCATATCATTTACCTATGCACAAGAACTTGCATTGGTTAGAGAGAACGATATGTTTGGGTACATTAATAAATCTGGAGCATATGTAATTGAGCCACAATTTGAAAAAGCAGCAAGTTTTTCTGGCAAATATGCAGCAGCTAGAAAAAATGAAAAATGGGGCTTTATTAATACAAAAGGAGAGTGGGTAATTAAACCAGAATACGATAAAGTAAAAAGATTTAATTCTGGATATGCCTTAGTGTTTAGTAATGAGGTTTGGAAATATATAGACGGAACAGGAAAACAATTAGAAACCCCTATTCCAGATAAATATTACGATTTTAAAGATGGTGTAGCGCTATTTAAAAAAGGAGAAAAAATAGGAATTTTAGGAACCGATGGTAAACTTATTTTAGAACCTAAATATACTATAGTAAAAAACTTTTGGGAAGGTCATGCCAAGGTTAAAGTAGGAGAGTCTTGGGGCTTAATTAATAAAAAAGGAGATTTGGTTATACCTGCAGAATATAAAGAAATTAGCAGGTATAATAGTAATGGTATATGGGGAAGAAAAGGCGAAGATTTTGGTGTAATAGTTAATGGTAAATTACAAGTTGTACCTGGTGC
This sequence comes from uncultured Maribacter sp., assembly GCA_947504045.1. Lineage (GTDB taxonomy): Bacteria > Bacteroidota > Bacteroidia > Flavobacteriales > Flavobacteriaceae > Maribacter_B. The sequence goes on along the minus strand of CANNFY010000001.1, from coordinate 580,283 downwards.
TACTAAAATTTGGGATTTTCATGATTCTTCTAGCCTTACCTATGCAAGAAAAGGTAAAATGTGGGGTTTTATTAATGCAAAAGGCGAGTGGGTTATAGAGCCAGTGTATAATAAAGCAAAAGCTTTTGTAGGTGGATTAGCTCCTGTTTTAAAAGAAAAAACATGGGGGTATATAAATGAAAAAGGCGAAGAGGTAATAGCTTTTGATTATAAAGACGCAGAAATTTTTGGAGACAAAGGTTTAGCTCCTGTAAGAGATAAAAAATGGGGGTTTATTAATACTTCAGGAACCTTAGTTATTCCTATGGAGTATGATATATCTGGCGGTTTTTCTTTTGTAATGTCTGGTTTTAAAAAAGGGTTTATTAATGGCTTAGCAAAAGTAAAATACAAAAAAATGTGGGGCTTTATTAATGAAAAAGGAGAGGTTCTTGGAGGAAAATGGTTTCAGAATGCAGAAAACTTTGTAAATACTAGTAAATAAATTAGAAAGCATTAAAAATAAATGAAGGAGAAAATTGAACCTAAAAAGTATGCTCTAGTAACAGGAGGCTCTCGTGGAATAGGAAAAGCAGTATGCATTCAATTAGCAAAAGATTCAGATTATAAAATTCTTATTAACTATAATAGTAATAAAGAAGCCGCAGACAATACTTTAAAAGAAGTAGAAAACGCAGGAGGTTCTGGGGAAATTATTCAATTTAATGTTGGTAATTTAGAGGATGTTAAAGCAAAATTAGATGCTTGGCAACAAGCAAATGAAAATGCTATTATAGAAGCAATTGTAAATAATGCAGGAATAACTAAAGACGGCTTATTTATGTGGATGAAGCCAGAAGATTGGTCTACGGTTATTAATACAAGTTTAAATGGCTTTTTTAATGTGACAAATCATCTTATTCAAAAATTACTAGTAAATAAATACGGAAGAATAGTAAATATGGTTTCTGTTTCTGGTCTTAAAGGAACACCAGGGCAAACAAATTATTCTGCAGCAAAAGGTGCAATTATAGCAGCAACAAAAGCATTAGCACAAGAAGTAGCTAAAAGAAATGTTACGGTTAATGCAGTAGCTCCAGGTTTTATTAAAACAGATATGACAGGGGAGCTTAACGAAAAAGAGTTAAAAAAAATGATACCTGCCAACAGGTTTGGAGAAGCTCAAGAAGTAGCAGACCTAGTTTCTTTTTTAATTTCTAAAAAAGCTTCTTATATTACAGGAGAAGTAATAAATATAAATGGAGGGATATACTCTTAAAGGAGTTTGTAGATAATGAGAAGAGTTGTAATTACTGGAATGGGAATATATTCTTGTATAGGAAAAAACCTAGATGAGGTAAAATCCTCTTTATATGAGGGTAAATCTGGAATTGTTTTTGATCAAGAAAGAAAAGATTTAGGGTATAGATCTCCCCTAACAGGAATGGTGGATCCTCCTATTTTAAAAAAAATACTTTCTAGAAGGCAGCGTATTAGTTTAGGACAAGAAGGTGCCTATGCATACGTAGCTACAGCAGAAGCGTTGGCTAATGCTAAAATTTCACAAGAATATTTAGATGCAAATGAAGTAGGTATTATTTATGGTAATGATAGTACTGCAAAATCTGTAATAGACTCTATAGATACAGTTAGAGAAAAGAAAGATACAACACTTGTTGGTTCAGGTGCTATTTTTAAAGCAATGAACTCTACAATTACCATGAACCTATCTACTATATATAGATTAACAGGTGTTAATTTTACAGTTAGTGCAGCGTGTGCAAGTGGTTCCCATGCAATAGGTATGGCGTACCATTTAATTAAGAGTGGCATGCAAGATTGTATTATATCAGGAGGAGCACAAGAAATTAATCCGTTAGCAATGGCTAGTTTTGATGGTCTTGGGGTTTTTGCAATAAATAATGAAAACCCAACTAAGGCATCGCGCCCTTTTGATAAAGATAGGAGTGGCTTGGTACCAAGTGGAGGTGGAGCTACTGTAATATTAGAAAGTTACGAATCTGCCATAAAAAGAGGAGCGCCAATTTTAGGAGAGGTTGTAGGCTACGGATTTTCATCCAATGGTGGGCATATATCTACACCAAACGTAGACGGACCTTCAAAAGCAATGCTAAGAGCTTTAGAAGATGCTAACATAGATGCTTCGCAAATAGATTATGTTAATGCGCATGCAACTTCTACACCAGTAGGCGATGCTAATGAGGCAAAAGCAATTTATGAAGTTTTTGGAAAACATAAGCCTTTGGTAAGCTCAACAAAATCTATGACTGGGCATGAATGTTGGATGGCAGGAGCTAGTGAAATAATATATTCTATGTTAATGATGCAAAACTCATTTGTAGCTCCAAATATAAATTTAGAAAACACAGATGAAGATTCCGCTAAATTAAATTTAGCAACCAAAACCATAAATAAAAAAATTGATGTATTTTTATCCAATTCTTTTGGGTTTGGGGGAACAAACTCTGCTCTTGTAATAAAAACAATAAAATAGATGGATAAAGAAGTTATTATTGAAAAGATAAACGACTTTCTTATAGATGAATTTGAGGTAGAAGAAGAGGATATTCATCCTGAAGCTAACCTTAAAGATACTTTAGAATTAGATAGTTTAGATTTTGTAGACCTTGTAGTTGCTGTTGAATCTAATTTTGGAGTAAAACTTGTTGGTGAAGATTTTATCAACGTTACTACATTGCAACATTTTTACAATCTTATTGAGCAAAAATTAGGGTAACATTGCAATGGCAAAAAAGTGGGAAGGAAAATCCAAAGGAACCGTATTAGGGTATAGGATCTTTGTTTTTTTTATAAAAACTTTAGGCCTTTCTTTTGCTTATTTTATACTAAACTTTGTTGTTTTTTATTTCTTTCTATTTTCTAGAGAGGGAAGATCTTCTAGTTACGATTATTTTAAAAATCATTTAAAATATTCTAAGTTAAAAAGCACAATAAGTGTATTAAAAAACACCTATGTTTTTGGGCAAACCATAATAGACAAAGTAGCTATATCAAGTGGTTTAAGAAATAAGTTTACATATGAATTTGATGGTGTAGAGGAGATTAATAAACTCTTAAAAAAAAAACAAGGTGGTATTTTAATTAGTGCCCATATTGGAAATTTTGAAATTGCAGATTTCTTTTTTGATGAAATAGATCATAATTCGCAAATTCATCTTGTTACTACAGATAATGAGCACGAAAAAATAAAAGAATATTTAGAAAGTGTAACGGTAAAGTCTAGTATAAAATTTATATTGGTTAAAGAGGGTTTAAATCACATTTTTGAAATAAAAACAGCTCTAGATCAAGGTGGTTTAGTATGTTTTACTGGAGATCGTTATTTTGAAGGAAATAAAACTCTTACTCAAAAATTATTGGGAGAAGAGGCAGAGTTTCCTGCTGGGCCTTTTTTAATGGCCTCTAGGTTAAATGTTCCTGTTCTTTTTGTGTATGTAATGAAAGAACCAAAAAAACATTATCATCTATTTGCAAGAAAAGCAAATGTGCAAAGCAGAAACGCCTTAGCTTTATTAAAAGAATATACAGAAAGCATGGAGTGGATGATAGAAAAATATCCATTACAATGGTTTAATTATTTTAAATTTTGGAACTCTAAATAAGTAAAATGAAAGAAATATTAGTTATTCATTACTCTCAGACAGGGCAGTTAACTACTATTCTTAAAAATATGATTACCCCAATTTTTAAGGAAGATATTAACGTTACTTATTACGAAATTAAGCCTAAAAAACCTTTTGATTTTCCGTGGAAGCCAGATAGTTTTTATGATGTTTTTCCAGAAACTTTTTTGCAAATACCATCGGAAATAGAAACTCCTCCAGAAGAAATTTTGAACAAAAAATATGACTTAGTAGTTTTGGGGTATCAAGTATGGTTTTTAACCCCTTCTATACCTATTAATTCTTTTTTAAAATCAGATTTTGCTAAAAAAATATTAGGCGATACACCAGTAATTACGGTTGTAGCATGTAGGAATATGTGGCTTCAAGCTCAAGAAAAAGTAAAAAGGCTTTTGGTAAACGCTAATGCTAAATTGGTTGGCCATCTTGCTTTTGTAGATAAACATATAAACCACATAAGTGTTATTACTATAGAATATTGGATGCTTTCTGGTAAAAAAGACCGTTACCTTGGTATTTTTCCAAAACCAGGAGTATCAGATAAAGATATTAAAGAGGCCTTTAAGTATGGGCCATCTATTAAAAATGCATTGTTAAAAGACGATTACTCATCACTTCAAAAAGAATTTAAACAATTAGGAGGTGTAATTGTTAATCCTTATTTAATAAAAACAGATGAAAGAGGCAATGCTATATTTTCTAAGTGGGCTAATCTTATTATAAAAAAAGGGCAATCTGGAGACCCTAAAAGGGTAAAACTTCTTAAGGTATTTAAGTATTATTTATTATTTGCAATATGGGTTATTGCACCAATAGTTTTTATTGTATTTTTGTTGTCTTATTTGCCTACGCGCCTTAAAAGAAAGAGAGAGAAAGAATATTTTTCTTCGGTTTATTTAAAGGAAAATTCATGAAAGAAGTATACATAACAAGAATATCTAAGTTTTTACCTAACGAACCAGTTGATAATGATCAAATGGAAGAGAAACTTGGACTAATTGGTGGAAAAACATCTAAAGCAAGACGTATTGTTTTGCGAAATAATAAAATTAAAACAAGGTATTATGCCATTAATAAAAATGGTGAGGTAACGCATAATAATGCACAGTTAACAAAAGAAGCTGTGGAAAATTTATGTGATGCTAATTTTACCACAGCAGATATACAGTTACTATCTTGTGGAACATCTAGTCCTGACCAAATTTTACCTTCACATACGGCAATGGTTCATGGTTTTTTAAAGAATGGAAATATGGAAATTAACTCTCCGTCAGGAGCGTGTTGTTCCGGAATGAATGCGTTAAAGTATGGTTTTCTTTCTGTTAAAACTGGGCAGGTAGAAAATGCGGTATGTGCGGGATCAGAAAGAACCTCTAGCTGGATGCGTGCAGATGTTTTTGAGAATGAAATAGAAGAACTTAAAGAATTAGAGGATAGTCCTATTTTGGCTTTTAATAAAGATTTTTTACGTTGGATGCTTTCAGATGGTGCTGGAGCAGTACTTTTAGAGAGTGAACCAAAAGGAAAATTGCCGTTAAAAGTAGAGTGGATGGAAGGGTACTCTTACGCACATGAAATAGAGGCATGTATGTATGCTGGAGCAGATAAATTAGAAAATGGTAATTTAAAGCCATGGAGTGAGTTTCCTGCTAAAGAATGGGGAAAAATATCTTTATTCGCAATGAAACAAGATACTCGTTTATTAGGGGAAAACATTTTAGTAAAAGGAGTGGATAGTTTAAAATTAGCTTTTGAAAAAAATAATATTACTCCAGACGATGTAGACTATTATTTGCCACATATATCTTCCTATTATTTTAAGCAAGGCCTTTATGATGAACTTAAACTACAAGGTGTAGAAATACCTTGGAGTAAATGGTTTTTAAACTTAGAGAATGTAGGTAATGTAGGGGCAGCATCAATATATGTAATGTTAGAAGAGTTAGTAGCCTCCGGTAAACTTAAAAAAGGAGATAAAATACTTCTTCATGTACCAGAAAGCGCTCGTTTTTCATATACCTATGCATATTTAACCGTGTGTTAAATGAATTTAGTAGATCAACCAATTACCGATGAAAGTTTTATACAAAGCTTAATTCCCCAAAAATGGCCATTTGTAATGGTTAGTACGTTGTTCTATTTTTCTAATGAAAAAATAATATCGGGCTTTAAAATAAAAGAAGAAAATTTGTTTTCTAGTAAAGGGTATTTTCAAGCTCCCGGATTAATAGAAAATATGGCGCAAACCGTTGCATTGCATACAGGATATTCCTATTTTCTTAAAAATAAAAAAGCTCCTACTGGTTATATAGGCTCAATTAAAAAAGCAGAAATATTTAAACTTCCTAAAGTAGGACAAGAACTTAAAACTACCGTTACTATTTTACATGATATAATGGGAGTAACTCTAGTAAAAATTGAAGTTTTGTGTGAAGAAAAAATAATTGCACTAAGCGAAATGAAAACCGTATTAGCTAAATAAAATTCCGTGGACAAAAAGAAAATTGGAATTAAAAACTTTCTGCCGCATAGAGACCCAATGTTAATGGTCTCTCATCTTACCAATATTGAGGAAGATGCTGCTATAGGAGAATTTTTTATAGCAGAAGATGGTGTTTTTGTAAAGGAAAATAAATTACAAGAACCAGGACTTATAGAAAATGCAGCACAAGTTAGTTCGGCTGTAGTAGGGCAGAGCTTTTTTGAAAAAGGAGATTTAGAAGGTAAAACTAATAATATTACAGGTTACATAAGCGCTATAAAAAAGGTGGTAATACATGAGTTGCCAAATGTAGGAGATACGATTGTAACTAAAGCTAAATTAGTCTCAAGATTTGATACAGAGGGAGTTAGTATTTGTACTATAGAGGGCACAATTTTTAATAATGATGAATTAATTGTAGCTTGTACTCTAAACTTTCTAATTCACGAAATATAGAGATGAAGAAAAACGAAGTACCTCAAGATAAAAGTAATCTAGAGTCTGCGAATATTAAAGAAATGTATTATGCAGTAGATGAAAATGGAGAATACACTACAGAGTTAAGTACTGGTTGGGATCCCAAAACAATAGCTTTAAATAATGCAATTAAAGATATTGAAGAAAGAACAGAAAAAGCAAGACAAAAAGTTTTACAAAATACAACAAGTCCTATAGAATATTATATGGAACTTCATAAAATGGATATAGGTATTTTAGCCAGTTATGTTGGTATGTGGACATGGCGAGTAAAAAGACATTTTAAACCTTCCGTATTTAAAAAGTTAAATAAAAAAACACTCCAAAAATATGCCGATATTTTTGAGGTTTCTATTGAACAACTAAAGGATATTGATAAATAAATCCATGGAAATAAATTTTACGCACAAACAATCTGCACATTGCGAAAATGGAGTAGTATCTAATTTAATGCGCTATAATGGTTTTGAGGTAAGCGAACCAATGGTTTTTGGAATTGGCTCTGGGTTATTATTTTGTTACCTTCCTTTTCTAAAAGTTAATCATGCCCCTGTAGTTACGTATCGTGCTTTGCCAGGAACAATTTTTAAACGTTTTGCAAAACGTACTGGCGTAAAAATTAAGCGAGAAAAGTTTAATAGTCCGCAAAAAGCAAAAGCTAGGTTAGATGAAAATTTAGAAAAAAATAATCCTGTAGGGCTACAAGTTGGCGTGTATAGTTTGGTGTATTTTCCAGAAGAATATAGGTTTCATTTTAATGCCCATAATATGGTTGTTTATGGGAAAAAAGATGGAAGGTATTTAATAAGTGACCCCGTTATGGAGGAGGTTACATCATTGTCAGAAAAAGAGCTAGAAAAAGTTCGTTTTGCAAAAGGTGCATTTGCACCTAAAGGGCACATGTACTATCCAATACAATTTCCTGAAAAATTAGAACTAAAAAAAGCAATTGTAAAAGGTATTAAACATACCTGTAAAGATATGACAGCACCTGTTCCAATTGTTGGTGTAAAGGCGATACGTAAAATAGCAAAGCTAATTCGTAAATGGCCAGAAAAAAAAGGAATAAAAACAGCCAATCATTACCTTGGTCAAATTGTTCGTATGCAAGAAGAAATTGGTACTGGAGGTGGTGGTTTTAGGTATATTTATGGAGCATTTTTGCAAGAAGCAAGTAAAGTTTTAGAAAATGAGCAACTATCCTTACTTTCTAAAGAAATTACTCAAATTGGAGATTTATGGAGAGATTTTGCAGTAGATGCTTCTCGTATATATAAAAATAGAAGTGCCACAAAAGATGCTTATAATAAAGTAGCAGACCAATTAGCTATAATTGCAGATAAAGAAGAGGCTTTTTTTAAGAAGTTAAAAAAGGCAGTCTAATATTTTATAATATATGATTACTATTAACCAATTATCTAAAAAATATAAGGGTGCAGAAAATTATTCGGTATCTGGTATAGATTTGGTTATAGAAAATCAAGAAATTTTTGGATTACTTGGTCCTAATGGGGCAGGTAAAACTACTTTAATTTCTATGCTTAGCTCTTTGCTAAAACCAACAGAGGGTTCTTTTTCTATAAATGGGCTAACCTATAAGAAAGATAAAAATAAGCTTAAACAAATAATAGGAATTGTTCCTCAGGAATATGCCTTGTATCCATCTTTAACCGCATATGAAAATCTTTTTTACTTAGGTAGTATGTATGGGTTAAAAGGTAATAACCTTAAGGGTTTAATAGAGCAACATATACAAGTTTTAGGGCTTACAGAGTTTTTAAATAAAAAAATTGTTCACTTTTCTGGCGGAATGAAAAGAAGAGTTAATTTAATAGGCAGTATTTTACACAATCCTAAAGTTTTGTTTTTAGATGAGCCAACAGTAGGAGTAGATGTACAATCTAAAAATGCCATTATACATCATTTAAAAGAATTAAATAAAAATGGTACAACTATAGTATATACATCGCATCATTTAAACGAAGCAGAGCATTTTTGTACTAGAGTAGGTATTATTGACCACGGAAAACTTATTTGTAAAGGAAAACCAACAGAATTAATAGATCAAGAAAAAGGAGCTCGTAATTTAGAAGAAGTTTTTATTGCAAAAACGGGAAAAGCACTAAGAGATTATGTATAAACTTTGGGTGTCTACATATAAAGAGTTTTTGCTTTTAATAAGAGATATTGGAGGTTTGGCTATACTTTTTGTTATGCCATTAATTTTGTTAATTACCATTACATTAATACAGAATAATACCTTTAAAACAATTAAAGATTCTAAAATTCCTATACTTATTGTAGATATGGATAAAGGGTCTGTTTCTAAACAAGTAAATCAAGGGCTTGAAAATACCAAGGCATTTGAAATTATTAATAAAACATCTGAACAAGAAGCTAAAGATTTAGTTTTTAAAGGTAGCTATCAATTAGCAATTGTAATACCAGAAAATTTATCTGTAGATTTAAAAAAAAAAGTAAATTATAATGTAGAAGGTATTCTTTCTAAGTTTGGACTAGAGGAAAATGAAGAAATACCTAACACATCAAAATTTAAAAAAGAGAAAGAAATAAAGCTTTATTTTGATCCTGCTACCCAACAATCTTTTAAAAGTTCGGTAAAAAATGGAATTGATAGGGTAATATCTGGTATAGAAATACAAACCATTTATAAGGCTTTTGAAAAACAGTTGTCTGAAGAGCCATCTAAAGAGCCAATTTTTGACACTAATAGTTTTATTACTTTTAAAGAAATAACACCTAAAAGTAAAAAAGACTTTATACCAAACGCAAGTCAACATAACATTCCTGCGTGGGCATTGTTTGCTATATTTTTTATTATTCTACCACTTTCTATAAATATGGTAAAAGAAAAAAGCCAAGGTACTTTTGTGCGTTTACGTACAAACCCTGTTTCTTATGCTACGGTGTTAGGTGGTAAAACTATAGTTTATTTAGGAGTTTGTTTAACGCAGTTTTTACTTATGCTTTTAGTTGGGTTATATGTGTTCCCCGTTATTTCACTTCCAGAAATTAATATTACAGGAAAACTTCCGCTTTTATTGGTAGTTGCTTTTTTTGCAGGTTTGGCAGCAATTGGCTTAGGATTGTTATTAGGAACAGTATTTAAAACACATGAACAATCTGCTCCTTTTGGCGCTACATTAGTAGTAATTCTTGCTGCTTTAGGAGGGGTTTGGGTACCAGTTTTTGCAATGCCAAAATTTATGCAACTACTTTCAAATGTATCTCCAATGAATTGGGGTTTAAATGCTTTTTATGATGTTTTTTTAAGAAGCGTAGGTTTTATTGAAATAATTCCTGAAATTACACTTCTGTTTTTATTTTTTATAATAACAACAACAATAGCTATAATTTATAATGAGAAAAAAAACGCCATCTAAATCTTCTATAGACATTTGTTACACTAGTGAAATTCGTGTGCGTTTTGTAGAAACAGATCCATTAGGTATTGTTTGGCACGGAAATTATATACAGTATTTTGAAGATGGTAGAGAAGCTTTTGGTAGGCACCATGGTATTTCCTATTTAGATCAAAAAGAATATAATTTTTCTACTCCAATAGTAAAATCTAGTAGCGAGCATAAATTACCCTTGCGTTATGGCGATATAGCAACTATTAAAACAACCTATGTAGATTGTCCTGCTGCAAAAATGATATTTAGATACGAAATTTTTAATCCTGAAGGAGAAGTAGTTTGTACTGGCGAAACAGTACAGGTTTTTGTAGAGTTAGGAGGAGAATTATCTTTAACTATTCCAGAATTTTTTATGAAATGGAAAAGAAAAGTAGGTTTGTTAGATGCATAAAATTTACCTTTCACATAACAATATAATTTCGTCTTATGGCTTTGATAGTAAAAGCGCTGTTGAAAATATTAAAGATGAAGTTACAAGTCTACGTTTAGTAAAGGATAAGAGTTTAATGCCAGACCCATTTTTTACTTCTTTAATAAATAAAGAAAAGTTAGATAAAGAATTTAAAAATTTAAGTTCTAAAAGTTCGTATACTACTTTAGAAAAAATGATGCTACTTTCTTTAAGTAAAATTATATCTAAAAGTAATATTACAATTACAGAACGTACAGGGTTAATTGTATCTACAACCAAAGGTAATATAGATGCTTTAGAGCTAAATTCTCCGCATAAAAAAGAAAAAGCTTATTTATCAGAATTAAGTAAAGTTATTCAGGCATATTTCGGATTTGTAAAAGAACCTATAGTATTGTCTAACGCATGTGTTTCTGGTGTTTTAGCAACGTCTATTGCAAAACGTTTAATTGCGCAAGATGTGTTTGATAATGTTTTTATTGTAAGTGGAGATTTGGTTACTAAATTTATTATTTCAGGTTTTAATTCCTTTCAAGCATTAAGTAACGAGCCTTGTAGGCCATATAGTAAAAATAGGTCCGGAATAAATATTGGAGAGGTTGCAGCAAGTATTTTGGTAACTAAAGATCAAGAAAACCTAGCTTTAGAGGCCGTAGAAATTTTAGGAGATGGTACTGCAAATGATGCTAACCATATATCTGGACCATCAAGAACAGGAGAAGGTTTGGTACGTAGTGTAAATTCTGCATTAAAAGAAGCAAATATTACCGCATCGGAGATAGACTATATTTCTGCGCACGGAACAGCAACAATTTTTAATGATGAAATGGAAGCAATAGCTTTTGATAGATTAAAAATGAACAAAACACCACTTAATAGTCTTAAAGGCTATTTTGGACATACTTTAGGAGCTTCAGGTTTATTAGAAACCATTGTAGGTATGCATTCTATGCAGCAAAATACACTATTTGCTTCTTTAGGGTTTGATGAAATAGGAGTAAGTAAAACTATAAATATTATTAAGAATTCAGCCCCCGAGGATTTAAATATTTTTCTAAAAACAGCCTCGGGTTTTGGAGGGTGTAATACAGCAGCAATTTTTAAAAAAGTAATAGATTAATTTTCAAAAATAAATAAATGCCACAAAAACACATAAAAGCAATAGATGCACTGGAGGAAGCTCAAAAAATTGCTTTTGCACCTTTTATATTTCAGACGTCTGTTTCTTTAAAAAAATTAGGAGTATTAGACTACATATTTGAAAAAAATAAATCCGGAGGAACAACTATAGCTGAAATAGCTAAAGACTTATCTGTTAGCGAGTACGGTTTAGGTGTTTTGTTAGAAATGGCAGAAAGCTCTGATATTGTTTATGTAAACGAAGCGCAAAAGTATGAGCTTACTAAAGTAGGATACTTTTTAGCATTTAATGAGACTGCAAGAGTAAACATGAATTTTACTAATGATGTATGTTTTAAAGGTCTATACCATTTAAACGACTCTATAAAAACAGGAAAACCTTCTGGTTTAAAAGAGCTTGGTAAATGGGACACCATTTATGAAGGGTTATCTTTGTTACCAGATGAAATTAAAAAATCTTGGTTTGAGTTTGACCACCATTATTCAGATGGTGCTTTTGAAGAGGCTTTAAAAGTTCTTTTTAGAAATAAACCAAAACAAATTTTTGATATAGGAGGAAACACAGGAAAATGTGCTTTACTTTGTTGCAAACATGACCCAGATGTTAAGGTTAAAATATTTGACCTTCCGGGACAACTAAATGTTGCATTAAATAATGCTAAAAAGAATAACTTAGATCATAGAATTACAGGTCAAGAAATAGATTGGCTATCCGAAAAGCCCAAAGTTGGCACTGGAGCCGATGCAATTTGGATGAGTCAGTTTTTAGATTGTTTTTCAGAAGATGAAATTGTAAAAATATTATCTACCTGTGTAGAAGGTATGACTGAGGATACCGAGCTTCTTATTATGGAAACTTTTACAGACAGACAAAGGTTTGATAATGCTAAATTTATTTTAGAAGCCACCTCTTTATATTTTACAGTGTTAGCAAATGGTAATAGTAAAATGTATAGAGCCGAAGTTATGATTAGATTAGCAGAAAAAGCCGGACTTTATATTAAAGAAGATATTGCTATAGGAGAATACCATACCATTTTAGTTTGTAAAAAAAGAAATGTATAAGTGAGTTCTAAAATGTTCATAAAAAGCTATTGTCATATTAAAAACAATGCCATTTTATTAAATGGAGAACTTATTTTTAAAGGACAGCAAGAACACTCTTTTAAAGAGTTTATTAAGTTAGCATATAAAGATTTAGAAACAGATTATTCTAAATTTTTTAAAATGGATAACCTAAGTAAGTTAGCTTTTTTAGGAGCAGACGTGTTGTTAAAACAAGAAAATGTAGAGCCAGAAAACGAAGAAAATATTGCCCTTGTTTTTTCTAATAATGCATCAAGCTTAGATACCGATAGAAAATATCAAAAATCCATAGAGGATAATAATAATTTTTATCCAAGCCCAGCAGTCTTTGTGTATACTTTGCCTAATATTTGTATGGGAGAAATTAGTATTAAACATAAACTGTATTCTGAAAATAGTTTCTTTATCTTTGAAAACTTTAACCCAGAATATCTATATGCATATAGCGAAGGTTTAATAAAAGAAAATAAAGCAGAGAAAGTTTTATGTGGGTGGGTAAATGTTGATAAAGAGGAGTATACAGCTTTTCTTTATCTTGTAACAAAAGAAAAGGGGATAATGCCTCATACAATTAAAGAAATAAATAGTAGATTTTAAATATAATGGAAGCGTTAAAAGAAGAGTTAAAAAATAAAATTATAGAGCAACTAAACTTAGAAGATGTTTCTGTAGATGAAATTGCAGATAGTGATCCTTTATTTGGAGAAGGTTTAGGCTTAGATTCTATAGATGCTTTAGAGCTTATTGTAATGTTAGATAAAGATTATGGTATTAAATTATCGGATCCAAAAGAAGGAAAAAAAATCTTTGAATCTATAGAAACTATGGCTACTTATATTACAGCCAATAGTTCTAAATAAGTATCTTATAAATAGGGTGTATTCTTTTTTAAAAACTTATGAGTAAAGGAGTTGCAATAACTGGAATGGGAATTATTTCTGCGATTGGAAACAATGTAGAAGAAAACTATAATTCTTTAATTTCTGGCAACAAAGGAATTTATAGAATTTCTAAATTAGACACTATTCATAAGAATGCAATAATGGTTGGAGAAATTACTTTAACTAATAAAGAGTTAGAAGAACAATTAGGAATACCATTAAACAATAACTATTCTAGAACAGCTCTTTTAGGGCTGGTAGCAGCTAAAGAAGCAATAGCAAATGCTAATATTCTAGATATTACGGCGCACAAAACTGGATTAATTTCGGCAACTAGTGTTGGCGGAATGGATATGACAGAGAAGTATTATTATGACTATCTAGAAAGTGATGCGAATAGAAAATATATAGAAGGCCACCATGCAGGAGATTCTACCCAGAAAATAGCAGAAGAGTTAGGTATTAAAGAAAGCTTAGTTACAACTATTAGTACTGCATGTTCATCGGCAGCAAATGCCATAATGTATGGTGCCCGACTTATAAAGGCAGGAAAATTAGATCGTGTTGTAGTTGGTGGTGCAGATTGCTTATCTAAATTTACCATTAATGGTTTTAAAACCTTAATGATTTTGTCGGATACTTATAATACTCCTTTTGATGAAAATAGAAAAGGTCTAAATTTAGGAGAAGCAGCAGCTTTTTTAGTTTTAGAGTCTGATGCTATAGTAGAAAAAGAGAATAAAAAAGTTTTAGCTTATGTAAAAGGCTATGGTAATGCTAATGATGCTTACCACCAAACAGCATCTTCTGAAAATGGAGATGGAGCTACTTTGGCAATGCAAAAAGCACTAAAAGTGGCTAATATAAAAGCAGATGCAATAGATTATATAAATGCACATGGCACTGCTACTGGAAATAACGATTTGTCTGAAGGTAGAGCCATATTAAGGGTTTTTAAAAATGCTGTTCCAGATTTTAGCTCAACAAAGCCTTATACAGGGCATACTTTAGCAGCAGCAGGTGGTATAGAGGCAGTATACTCTATTTTAGCGCTTCAGAATAATGTTATATTTCCAAATTTAAATTTTAAAACTCCAATGAAGGAGTTTGCTATAACGCCTCAAAAAGAACTTAAAGAAAAAGAATTAAATACGGTTTTATCCAACTCTTTAGGGTTTGGAGGAAATTGTTCCACTGTAATATTTTCTAAATAATGAAAAAAGTTTTTATAAACGGTTGTGGTGTTATTTCTGCTCAAAATACTTTTGATAATTCAAAGTTTTTAGAGGAGGTAATTACTTATAATGATAGGGTTATTCCTGTTATAAACCCTGTTTATAAAGACTATATTTCTGGCGGCGCAGCTCGTAGAATGGCTTTAGGAGTAAAAATGGGTGTAGTAGCTTCTAATATAGCTATGAAAGAAGCACAGCTAGAAAATGTAGATGCTATTATTACAGGAACAGGAATGGGGTGTTTAATAGATTCCGAAAAATTCTTAAGCAAATTAATAGATAATAAAGAGGAGTTTTTAACTCCAACTTCATTTATACAATCTACACACAATACAGTTGGTGGTCAAATAGCTTTAGGTATACAATGTAAAGGGTATAATTTTACATACGTACATTCTGGCGCATCTTTTGAGTCGGCTTTGTTAGATGCGCAATTGCAGTTAACTTTAGGCGAGGAAGAAAATATATTAGTTGGAGGAGTAGACGAAAATGCACCGCATACAGTTAAAATTCATCAATTAATAGGCTTTGTTAAAGAAGAAAATACAGATACATCTTCTTTATTAGAGAGTAACACTTCTGGAGCAATTTTTGGAGAAGGAGCTGGTTTTTTTATGCTTTCTACCAAACAACAAGAAAGTTCTTATGCGCAAGTTATAGCTGTAGAAACGCTAAATACATTGTCTAAAGAAAATTTAGAAAATAAAATAGTTGCCTTTTTAGAAGAAAACGGTTCTAATGTATCTGAAATAGACGCTGTTGTTTTAGGTAATAATGGCGATGTAGATTTTGATGGGTACTATAATTTACTATCAGAAGGTATTTTTGCAAATACACAACAAGTGTATTATAAACATTTAAGCGGTGAATATAATACCGCATCATCTTTTGCATTTTGGTTGGGAGGCAAAATACTTAAAACCCAATCTATTCCTGAAGTAGTTAAATTAAACCAAAAGAAAACAAGCGCTTTAAAAACTATTTTATTGTACAACCAGTATAGGGGAGAAAACCATAGCTTCACTTTACTAAAGCAATGCTAAGGTTTGGCGTTATAAATAGAATTGTAATTGTACTTTTCGGTGTATTACTTATTTTAAATTATTGGTTTTCAATACCTCTTTTTTTATATGGTATTATCGCTTTTATATGGTTTGCTATTACTGTTTGTGGCTCTTTCTTTATACAATGGAATTATCATATCAAATCGCACCATAAAAATCAAAATATAGCAGAAAACAAGGTCGCAATTACTTTTGATGATGGTCCGCATCCAGAATTTACGCCTCAGGTTTTAGAACTATTAGAAAAATATAATGCAAAAGCCACTTTTTTTTGCGTAGGTAAACATATAAAAGAGAACCAAGCTATTGCTGATAGAATATTAAAAGAAGGCCATACAATAGGTAATCATACATACTCACATACGCGTAATTTTGGTTTTTTAAGCACTAAAAAAGTTAAGCAAGAATTAGAGCAAACAAATGCTCTTGTAAAATCTATTTTTAATAAAAAATTACGTTTATATAGGCCAGCTTTTGGGGTAACAAATCCTAGAATTAAAAAAGCTTTAAAAGAAGTTAATTTAATTTCAATAGGATGGAGTGTTCGTTCTTTAGATACTACCAAAAGGTCAAAAAATATGGTGTTGCGTAGAATAACCAGAAACTTAAAAAAAGGCGATATTATTCTTTTACATGATACAAGTGCTAAAAGCGTAGCGGTTTTGGAACAGTTATTGTTATTTTTACAACAGAAAAAAATGCAGTCTATAACTGTAAATAAATTGCTAGATATATTAGCGTATGAATAAGATCGTATATTTTATTTTTTTTATTGCTTTAGGAACAGTTGCTACAGCACAAACAAAAATGAGCCATCAAGAGGCCGAGGTGTTAAAGAGCAAAGTAAAAAATACAGCAGATAAAACCCAATCTATATCTAGTAATTTTACACAATACAAGCATTTAGATTTTTTGTCTAATGATATAGAATCTACCGGAAAGTTATATTTTAAAGCTCCAAATACGGTAAAATGGGAATATGTAAAGCCTTTTGCTTATTCTGTATTATTTAAAGGTGAAACTTTATATATAAATAATGAAGGCGATAAAAGTAATGTAGATATTGGTTCCAATAAATTATTTAAAGAGTTAAATACACTTATTGCAGCAAGTATAAAAGGCGATATGTTTAATACCGATTATTTTGCTATTACTTATTTTAAGAAAGATAAAAATAGCGAGGTACATTTTGCACCTAAAGACCCTAAGCTATCCGATTTTATAAAAGTTTTTCACATTACTTTTAATAGTAATGGCGATGTTTTGGAATTAAAAATGGTAGAGCCTTCTAATGATTATACGCAGATTATTTTTTCTAATCGAGAAATAAATAAAGTAATTCCAGATGCGGTATTTGCTCAGTAGTATTAGCTTGTTAATTATGGTTTCTTGTGTAAGTTATCCAAAAAAAAATAACTTTGTAAAAAGTGAAATAAACACAACACAAGTTTATAATCCTTATTTTTCTAATGTAACAAAAGATTATGTTTATAAGGCTAATTTGGAGTTTTATAAAAAAAAGTTTTCTGGAATTGTTATTATAAAAAAAATTTCAGATCAAGAACACCGATTGGTTTTTACTACAGAAATGGGAAATAAGATTTTCGATTTTTCATTTTATAAAAATACTTTTAAAGTAAATCATATTTTGGAAGATATGAATAAGAAAATTATTCTTAATACCCTGCAAAGAGATTTTACTAGCTTACTAAAAGAGTATAATTATAGTAGAGCAAATTTTTTAAAGCAAAACGTAAAAATTCAAGAAACAAAAGTATTAGATAAAACACATTTTTATTTTTACGATTCTACTACTTTAACAAAAATTGTAAGAGTAGATAATGGAAAAGAAAAAGTGGTGTACTACTTTTCCAATAGTAAAAATAGCATTGCACAACAAATACTAATAGAGCATAAAAACATTAAATTAAAAATACATTTAAAAGGAATTTAATTATGAAAAAAATACTTTTTCTAATTCTGTTTTTTAGTTTTTCTATACTAGGTTTTGCTCAGTCTAGAGTAAACCCTGGAATACGTTTAGGATTAAATAGCGCAAATATATCTAATACCAATTTAGAAAATAAAATAGGACTAAATGGAGCTGTTTTTTTAGATGTAAGGTTGTCAGATTTTTATGCCTTACAACCAGAAATAAGTTTTTCTAACCAAGGTGGCGAATCTTCTTTTAATCAAGAAGATTTAAATATTAATTATATATCTATAGCAGCTGCAAATAAATTTTATGTAATTCCTAAACAAGGCTTACATTTTATTTTAGGACCTAGCATCGATTTTGATTTTGATAACAATTTTATTAATCTGATTAATGGCGGTACAGATGACTCAGATGTAACTCCGGTAGACCTATCTTTGTTTTTTGGAATTGGATATGAATTTCCGTTCGGATTAATTATTGAAGCAAGATATAAACAAGGATTAATTAATATAGATTTGTTTGACGATTACTTTTGGTATTCTGATACGGAGGATGAAAACGATTCTGGTAACCCAAGTTTAAACAACGTTTTTCAAGTAGGAATTGCGTATAAATTTAAGATTTAAAATATGTTGATAGAAGGACTATATAGTATAGAGAATTTTACAAATGAAGAAAATGTAGTAAATGCTACTATAAAAATATATAAAGAACACGATATATTTAAAGGTCATTTTCCTGGTAACCCTGTTATGCCAGGCGTTTGTATGATCCAGATAATAAAAGAACTTACAGAAAAAGCAACAGAAAAACAGTTGTTCTTATCGGTATCTTCTAATATTAAATTTATGGCAATTATTAACCCTGAAAAAAATGATAGGCTAAAACTGACTTTAAACCTTAAAGAAGAGGAAGGAGTAATAAAAGTAAAAAACACTACTTTTTTTGAAGACACTCTAGCGTTAAAATTAAGTGCAACTTTTAAAATAGTAAGCTAATATGAAGTCGTTTATAGCTTCAATACTTTTAATGGTTAGTTTACTTGGTCTTAATTTATCGGAGATTAGGAACAATTTTATATTAGCAAGCGATAGTAAAGAGGTTTCAGAAAAACTATATACTGCACTAGAAAATATTACTAAAGAAAGTAAACCAATTTTGGTAGCCTATAAAGGGGCATCTGCTACGTTAAAAGCAAAGCACAGTAAAACTATCAAACAAAAAAAAGAGTATTTTAAAAAAGGTGTAGAGTATTTGGAGTTTTCTGTGGAGAAAGCCCCTAAAAATATAGAAATACGTTGCCTTCGTTTAAGTGTGCAAGAGCATTCTCCAAAAATTTTAAAGTACAAGAGTAAAATAGAAGAAGACAAACAATTCTTAATAGATCATTATAAAAAAAACACAAATAAGGCTATCAAGAAGTTTGTAAAAGATTACGTTGCACAATCTTCTCTTTTTGATGCTTCTGAAAAGAAGTTGTTTTAGTATTTTCAATTGTTATCTTTGTGCAAAACTAAAGTCTTTGTAAAAGACTCCCACAACGCATATATTTTTGGTAGAAAACACATTATCTATAAAGGAGTCTATGGAGCAGCTAAAATGCTGTGTAGTTATCCCCACCTATAATAATCAAAAAACCTTAAAAAGAGTTGTTTTAGGGGTGCTTGCTTATACGCAAGATATTATTATAATTAATGATGGTTCTACAGATAATACTGCTCAGGTATTAGAAGAGTTTAGCCACTTAACTTGTATACAGTTAGAAAAAAATAAAGGCAAGGGAAACGCCTTAAAGCTAGGTTTTAAAAAAGCCTTAGAGTTAGGTTTTACCTATGCAATTACTATAGATTCTGATGGGCAACATTTTCCAGAAGACATTCCTGTTTTTATTAATGCACTAGAAAAAGAAGAAACTAAAAATGTTCTTTATATAGGTGCTCGTAATATGGGACAGACCGATGTGCCTAAAAAAAGTAGCTTTGGTAATAAATTTTCCAATTTTTGGTTTTGGTTTGAAACAGGAGTAAAACTAAAAGATACCCAAAGCGGTTTTAGACTATATCCGCTGGCAGAATTAATGGATTTAAAATTTTACACTCCTAAGTTCGAGTTTGAAATAGAAATTATAGTCAGAGCAGCATGGAGAGGTACTTTGGTTAAAAATTTACCAGTTAAAATTACCTATAACGAAGAGGAAAGAGTATCGCATTTTAGACCTTTTAAAGATTTTACTAGAATAAGTATTTTAAATACATGGCTGGTATTAATTGCATTATTATATATAAAACCAAGAGATTTATACAGGCGTTTTAAAAAAAAAGGCTTTAAACGATTTATAAGGGAAGATTTTTTACATAATAACGATTCTCCAAGAAAAAAAGCACTTTCTATAGCATTAGGAATTTTTATTGGCCTTTCTCCATTGTGGGGTTTACATACGGTAATAGTTATTTCTTTAGCTATTCTTTTAAATTTAAATAAAGTGTTGGCATTTACCTTTTCTAATATTAGTTTGCCACCTTTTATACCTTTTGTATTATATGCAAGTTCTAAGGTTGGTCAATTTATGTTAGGAGAATATTATTCTTACACTTTAGAAGAAATGACTACTAATTTTGAAGGTTTAAAGCATTTAAAAACCTATATAGTAGGTAGTTTAACTTTAGCTACTATAGGTGCAATTTTATTTGGATTATCAGCATATTTATTTTTAACTGTTTTTGAGAAAAAAAAGTTGGTAAGCCATAATGGGTAAATTTCTATACAACATATACAAACAAATACGTAACCATAAAGTGGTGGGCTTAATAGTCTTATTATTTGTTTTAGTTGCTTTTGGGTATGTAGCAAGTAAAATTACTTTTGAGGAAGATATTACAAAGCTTATTCCTGTAAATACCGATAATAAAGACTACCAAAAAGTATTACAGACCGTAAAGTTTACAGATAAAATTATCATAAACATAAAAAGAGAACCCAATAGTAAGGTTTCTGATATTACTGCCTATGCAAACACTTTTTTAGATAGTTTAGCTAAGGAGTCTGATTATATAAAAAATATTCAAGGCAAAATTTCGGACACTACAATTTTTAATACTATTGATTTTATTTACGAAAACTTACCACTTTTTTTAGAGGAATCGGATTATAAAATAATAGAACAAAAAATTACAAGAGATAGCTTAGAAAGTATAACTAAGCAAAATTATAAAACCCTTATTTCTCCTACAGGAATAGTTGCTAAGAAAACAATTTTAAAAGACCCATTAGGCCTTTCTTTTATAGCAATGAAAAAACTACAGAGTTTAGGTGTTGGCGATGATTTTGTATTAAAAGACGGTTTTTTACTAAGTAAAGATGAACAGCATATATTACTTTTTGTAACCCCAAAATATCCTTCTAGTGAAACAGATAAAAACACTGTTTTTTCTAAATCGTTATATAAAATACAAGACCATTTAAATGCACAATTTAAAGGCAAAGTAAGCAGCGAATATTTTGGAGCAGCCTTAGTTGCAGTAGCAAATGCTAATCAAATTAAAAAAGATATTCAATTTACAGTAGGAATAGCATTAACGCTACTTTTGGTTATACTTATTTTCTTTTATCGTAAACTTACAGTTCCTATTGTTCTTTTTTTGCCAACTGTTTTTGGAGGATTAGTATCTATTGCAATTTTATATTTATTGCGCGGTAAAATTTCAGCAATATCATTAGGCATAGGTTCTGTGCTTTTAGGAGTAACCTTAGATTATTCTTTACATATACTTACACATATAAGAAACAATAAGAGTATAAAAAGTTTGTATGTAGATGTTGCTCCATCAATTTTAATGAGTAGTGTAACTACGGCTAGTGCTTTTTTGTGTTTGCTATTTATAAAATCGCAAGCATTACAAGACCTTGGTATTTTTGCAGCTATAAGTGTTTTAGGAGCATCGTTTTTTGCTCTGCTATTAATTCCGCAAATATATAAGGCTAAGAAAGAAAAGGTTTCTAAAAAGAATATTTTAGACCGTGTAGCATCATATCAAATTCATAAAAATAAAATTGTTCTTTCTGGTATAGCTTTAGCATTAGTTGTTAGCATTTTTACCTATAATAAGGTGTTGTTTAATACAGATATTGCTAAGATGAACTACGAACCTAAAGTATTATTAAATGCTCGAAATAATTTAGAAGCACTAACAGATATTGGTTCAAAATCTATCTATGCAGCTGCTTACGGTAATAATTTAGAAAGTGCATTACAAATAAATGATAGTATTTATGGCCTTTTAAAAGAGAACAAAAATAAAGGTGTACTTAAAAATTACAGCTCTATAGGTGCTCTTGTTGCGTCTCAGAAAAAACAAAAACAAAAGATTAAACGTTGGAAAACATTCTGGGGAAATAATAAACACCTAGATACTCAAAAAAACCTCATAGAATTTGGAAATGCATTAGGCTTTAAACCACAAATTTTTAGTTCGTTTTACAACCTTTTAGAAAAAGACTTTAGCTCCCTTTCTTTAGACGCATTTAAAAAAATTAATGTTTTAGCTATAGAAGATTTTATTGGTACTAAAGAGGACTTTACTGCAGTAACTTCTTTACTAAAAGTAGAAACTCCAGAAAATGCGCAAATTATTAAGGAAACCCTAAAGAATAAGCAAACAATTTTAATTGATCGCCAAGGAATGAATGAGGCATTTTTGGGTAACCTAAAAAACGATTTTAATCGCCTAATAGGTTACTCGGTACTTGCAGTTTTAGTGTTATTGCTTCTTTTTTACAAAAGCTTTTCTTTAACCTTGGTAACAGGAATTCCAATATTCTTAACCTGGTTTTTAACCATTGGTATTATGGGGCTTTTGGGTATAGAGTTTAATATTTTTAACATTATTATTTCTACGTTTATTTTTGGTTTAGGGGTAGATTATAGCATTTTTATTACCAACGGTCTTCTTGCAGAAAGTAGAACAGGCGAAAAAGCGTTGCCTACACATAAAACTTCTATTTTACTATCTGTTATAACAACTATATTGGGTGTTGGGGTTCTTGTTTTTGCAAAACACCCTGCATTATATACTATTTCGGTAGTTTCTTTAGTAGGTATACTATCTGCGGTGCTTATAGCATTTACGGTACAACCGTTATTATTTAAATTGTTTATCGGCAATAAAACTAAAAGACCAATTTCTTTTCGCCTTTTTATACATTCTATTTTGTCTTTTACCTATTTTGGATTAGGTGGTTTGGCACTTTCTTTTTTTAGTATACTGCTTAAAATAATACCGGTTTCAAAAAAAATAAAAATGGGATGGTTTCATAAAGCTATTTCTAAGCTTATGGGTTCTGTACTGTATACCAACGGCTTTGTTTCTAAAAAAGTAATTGGTTTAAAGAAAGAGACTTTAAAAAAACCGGTTATGATTATTGCAAACCATACCTCTTTCTTAGACATTTTAGCAATAGGAATGTTACATCCAAAAATTGTTTTTTTAGTGAACGATTGGGTGTATAATTCTCCTGTATTTGGTAAGGCAGTACAAGCGGCAGGTTTTTATCCGGTTTCTAAAGGAGTAGAAAATGGCGAGGCACATCTACGTAAAAAAGTAGCACAAGGGTATTCTCTTATTACGTTTCCAGAAGGTACGCGCTCAAGAACAAATAAGATAAAAAGATTTCATAAAGGAGCTTTTTATTTGGCAGATAAATTAGAGTTAGATATTGTGCCAATTCTTATTCATGGTAATTCAGAAGTACTTCCAAAAGGAAGTTTTATTATACGAGATGGTAGTATAACAATTAAAGTTTTAGATAAAATAGGAATTCAAGATTCTTCTTATGGAGAAACTACAAGAGAAAAAACCAAACAAATAAGTACATATTTTAGAAAAGAGTTTAATGCAATTCGAAAAAATGTAGAAGATGTTACATATTTTCATTCTTTAGTGTTACTAGAATATAGATATAAAGGAAATACTATATACAATACCGTTAAGTCAGATTTAAAATTATATGCTACTACGTATAAAAAAATTATAGATTATTTAGACTCTAAAGCATCAATTATACATTTGTCTAAAGATTTTGGGCAATTAGATTTTTTATTAAAATTAGATGCCCCAGACAGAAAAATAACCACATATATTAAAGATTCTGAGGCCAGAAAAATTGTTGCTAATAGCTACATTACATATAATTATAAAAAATATAATTTTTCAAATACGGTATTAGAAGCCTTAAAAGACACAGCAAATGTGGCTATAGTAAATTTAGATTCTTTTAATTCTGAAGAAGTCATAGCACTTTTAAAATCTGAAATTACTATCTTAATCCTTTTAAAAGAAAGTAAATCTTTACATATAGATAATGTTCTAGAAAACGGATTTACTATTGATAAAGAATTGCCAGAAGCCCTATTTTTAAAACGATAAATTAAAAAATGGATAAGAAGTATGATGTTGTAATTGTTGGTAGTGGTATGGGAGGACTTGTTTCTGCTATTATTTTAGCAAAAGAAGGTAAAAGTGTTTGTGTTTTAGAAAAAAACAACCAATACGGCGGTAATCTACAAACCTTTGTACGCGAAAAAACCATTTTTGATACCGGAGTGCATTATATAGGCGGATTATCTAAAGGACAAAATCTGTATCGTTATTTTAAATATTTAGGCATTTTTGATGGGCTAAATTTAAAAAAAATGGATGTAGATGGTTTTGATATTATCACTTTTGATGGGGATGAAAACGAATACAGCCATGCCCAAGGGTATGAAAATTTTCAGCAATCTTTAATAGACCAATTTCCAGAAGAAGAAGAAGGTATTAGAGCCTATTGTAAAGATTTAAAAGAAACGTGCGATAAATTTCCGCTTTATAATTTAAAATTAGGAAAGCCTTATTATGATGATACCGAGCTATTTTCGCTTCCGGCTAAAGCACATATAAATTCTTTTACCTCTAATAAAAAATTACAAGCAGTACTAGCGGGTTCTAATTTACTATACGCTGGAGAATCAGAAAAAACACCATTTTATGTACATGCCCTTTCGGTTAATTCGTATATAGAAAGCTCGTACCGTTGTGTAAATGGTGGTAGCCAAATAACAAAACTATTAATTAGAAAATTAATAGAAAATGGCGGCAAAGCTTATAAACATAAAGAAGTAACCCAATTAGAATATAAAGATAAAAAGATTGTAGCTGCACATACCAAAGACGGTACAATTATAAAAGGAGACCTTTTTATATCTAACATAGAACCAAAGCTAACTTTAAAATTAGTTGGCGAAACAAATTTTAGAAAAGCCTATAGTAACCGTATTAAAGATATAGACAGTACCATATCAGCCTTTAGTATACATTTAGTATTAAAACCAGAAAAGGTAAAATATTTAAATAAAAACTACTACCATTATAAAACGCCAGAAGCAGTTTGGAACTGCCATAATTATACCCAAGAAAATTGGCCATTAGGGTATATGGTTTCTATGGGAGTAAAAAAAGGGCTAGGAGAATGGGCAGACCAATTAACCGCAATTACCTATATGAAATATGATGAGGTAAGACAATGGGATACAACATTTAACACTGTTTCAGATAAGAATAGCCGAGGAGAAACTTATGAAGAGTTTAAAAAAAATAAGGCGGAACAATTAATAAAAGAAATACAGAAAAAATTTCCAAATATTAGAGAGTGTATACAAACGGTGTACACCTCTACACCACTTTCTTATAGAGATTATATTGCCTGTAATGAAGGTTCTATGTATGGGTATGTAAAAGATGTAAATAACCCATTAAAATCGGTGTTATCGCCAAGAACAAAAATTAGAAATTTATTATTTACGGGGCAAAGTTTAAATATGCATGGTATTTTAGGAGTAACTATTAGTGGAATAGTTACCTGTTCCGAAATTTTAGGGCGGGAGTATTTGTTAAATAAAATTATAGAGCCTACCGCAAAAGAAAACAGTATAAAAGTAGATGCGTAATGGGAAAATTTAAAACTACTCCTATAGAAAGAGTGAAAAATATAACCAAAGCAGATTTTATAGAAAAGTACTACAAGCCGCAACGTCCAGTTTTAATAGAAGGCCTAACTAAAGATTGGCCTGCCTATGAAAAATGGACGCTAGATTATATTCAAGAAAGAGCAGGGGAGCAAATTGTACCACTTTACAATAATGAGCCTGCAAAAGATAAAGAGAGTGTATATGCTCCAGTAAAAGAACTTAAGCTATACGATTATATAGAAATCTTAAAAACCAAACCTACCGATTTACGAATTTTCTTTTATGACATTTTAAAAAGTATGCCCGAGTTATTAAAAGATTTTAAGTACCCAGATATTGGGTTAAAATTCTTTAAAAGATTACCTGCTTTGTTTTTTGGAGGTGGAGATTCTAAAGTTTTTATGCATTATGATATTGATTTGCCAGACAGTATGCATTTTCATTTTCATGGCGATAAAAGTGTAACTCTGTTTTCTCCTGAGCAAACCAAATATTTATATAAAGTACCTTTTTCAATACACAATATTGATAAGATAGATATGGATAATCCAGATTTTGAAAAATACCCAGCATTGCAGTATGCAGAAGGTATACAGGTGCAGATGAAGCATGGCGATGCTTTGTATATGCCAAGTGGATATTGGCATTATATAAAATACCTTAATGGTGGTTTTTCTATGACTTTACGTGCGTTGCCAAGGACTCCAAAGCGTTTTTTAAATATGCTTTATAATGTAGCAATTATGCGTCATTTTGATAATTTTACACGTAAGTTTTGGGGACAAAAATGGTTAAACTATAAAGAAGAACTTGCTATTAAAAAAACGCATAAAAATATAGATAAGCGCTAGAATGAACTTTATAAAAAAATCTTTTTCTACTATTCTAGTGGTATGTACAATAGGCATTTTAGTATCTTCTTGCGGAGTTTCTAAATCGTTAAAGAATGTGCCAGATGTTAGTAATTATTCTTTAGAAAAGCCAGAACGTATTAAAATATCAGATACTAGTTATAGTACGCAAAACGGATTTTTAAATAAGAACAAATTTGGACAATGGGAACTGTATGTAAAAGGAAACCCTATGCAACTAGGTTTAGCAACAGGAGCATTAACCCAAGAACTTTTTCATAAGCAAGAAAATGCATTACTCTCTAAAGTAGATGAAATGGTGCCATCTAAAACTAAACAGTATTTACTGCGAAAATTTTTAGCATGGTTTAACCGTAAAATGTACCTGAATATAAACGAAGACTTTAAAGCAGAAATATATGGTTTGGCACAATACGCATCTCCAAAATACCAACATATAGCAGAGCCATACCCTAGAATATTATATTTACATGGTGCGCATGATATAGGGCATGCACTGCAAGATTTAGCATTGGTGGGTTGCTCTTCTTTTGCCGCTTGGGGAAATAAAACAGAAGACGGAAAACTTATAATTGGACGTAATTTAGATTTCTATGCAGGGGATACTTTTGCAGAAGATAAAATAATTGCGTTTATAGAACCAGATAAAGGGCACCCTTTTATGTCTGTTACTTGGGGCGGAATGCTAGGGGTAGTTTCTGGAATGAATAATACAGGGTTAACCGTTACAATTAATGCCGGAAAATCTAAATTTCCTTTAGTAGCAAAAACACCAATATCTTTAGTAACCAGAGAAATTTTACAATATGCTAGCACTATAGAAGAGGCTATTGCTATAGCCAAGAGTAAAGAGGTTTTTGTTTCTGAATCTATTTTTGTGGGTAGTGCAAAAGATAAAAAAGTAGTGTTGATAGAAGTTTCACCTAAAAATTTTGGAGTATACACAGTAGAAAATCAAAACGCTTTAGTTTGCTCTAATCATTTTCAAAGTGCAGCTTATGCTAATGATGAAAAAAATCAAAAACATATAGTAGAGAGTCATTCCCAATATCGTTATGAACGTATGGAAGAGCTTTTAGAAGAAAACCCGAAAGTAACACCAAAAATTGCAGTAGATATTCTTAGAAACAAAGAAGGTTTAGATAATAAAAAAATTGGTTATGGAAATGAAAAAGCCTTAAACCAGTTATTGGCGCATCATGGTATTGTATTTAAACCCGAAGAACTACTAGTATGGGTATCTGCTAACCCATACCAATTAGGAGAGTTTGTGGCATATGATTTAAACACCATCTTTAAAAAAAAATCAGAACGTTTACTTCCAAAGCAATTAGCAAATACTAGTTTAAGTATTGCAAAAGATACTTTTCAATTTACTACTGAATATATAAAATATGAAGCGTATAGAACTTTAAAAAGTAAAATTGAAAAAGCAATAAACCAAAAAGAAAAAGTAGATTTACAGTTGTTTAAAGAGTTGCAAAATAAAAACCCAGAACATTGGGAAACCTATTATTTTAGTGGCAAATATTTATATGAACAAGGATATTTAAGAGCTGCTTTGCTAGAATTTAATAAAGCAAATACAAAAGAAATTACCACGCTTGTAGATCAAGAAAATATAGACCAGTATATTCGTAAAATAAAACGGAAAATAGACACATGATTCCTGAAATAGAAAAAGCAGATCAGCAAACTATAAAGGCTTTTCAAGAAGAAAAACTAAGAGAACTTATTGCCTATTTACAGGAAAAATCTCCGTACTATAGGCGTTTGTTTAAGAGCCATAAAATTGTTGCGGATGATATTCAGACCTTAGAAGATTTGGTAAAAATTACCCCAACTACCAAAGAAGAGTTGCAAAAGCATAATACCGATTTTTTATGTGTTTCTAATACCGATGTTGTAGATTATGTAACCACATCGGGTACTTTAGGAGATCCTGTTACTATTGCTTTGACCGATGCAGATTTGGAGCGTTTGGCTTATAACGAGTCTATTTCTTTTGCCTGTGCAGGTATTACAAAGGAAGATGTTTTACAGCTTACTACTACAATGGATAGGCGTTTTATTGCAGGTCTAGCGTATTTCTTAGGTGCTAGAAAATTGGGAGCAGGAATTATAAGAGTAGGAGCAGGTATTCCAGAATTGCAATGGGATACTATTGTAAAATTTAAACCTTCGTATTTAATAGTAGTGCCTTCTTTTCTATTAAAGCTAGTTAGTTATGCTGAGGAGCATGGTATAGATTATAAAAATTCGGGTATTAAAGGAGCAGTTTGTATTGGAGAGTCGTTACGTAACCAAGATTTTTCTTTGAATATTTTAGGAAATAAAATTAAAGAAAAGTGGGATATAGATTTGTTTTCTACCTACGCTTCTACAGAAATGAGTACTGCATTTACAGAATGTTCCGAAATGCAAGGCGGACACCAACATCCAGAACTAATTATTGTAGAAGTTTTAGATGATAATAACCAACCCGTGCCAGCAGGTATAGAAGGAGAATTAACCATCACAACATTGGGAGTAGAGGCAATGCCACTTTTACGTTTTAAAACGGGTGATATTGTAGTTGCGCATAACCAGCCTTGTGCTTGTGGTAGAAATACGGTTAGAATAGGACCTTTGGTAGGTAGAAAAAAGCAAATGGTAAAGTATAAGGGAACTACGCTTTATCCGCCAGCAATGGATAATCTTTTAAACGATTTTACAGAGGTAGAAAGTCACGTTATAGAAATTTATCATAACGATATTGGTACCGATGAGATAGGAATAAAAATAGCATCTAATAACCAATCCGAAGAATTACAAAACGAAATTCGTGACCATTTTAGATCTAAACTTAGAGTAGCTCCAAAAATTGAATTTTGTAATAATGCAGAAATTCAAAAACTCAGAAGTTCTATGTTAGGAAGAAAACCTGTAACGGTAATTGATAGGAGAGGGTAGTTGTAAACCAAAAACACATGGCAAAATATTTATGTTTACTATTTTTTTTTCTGTCATGTAACAACCCTAAAAAAAATACGCAATATGAACAGATAGATGAGAATTCTAAACATGTTCCCGATTCTTGTATAACGGCTTCAGAAATAGCAAAATATTTAACTTCAGATGTAGAAAAGGAAGAAGAAAAAATACGTGCTCTTTATGTGTGGATTACACATAATATTGCATACGATGTAGAAAAACTAAGGGAATTAAGGGAGTTAGATAAGCTAAAAAAAGCTGATAGTTTAGTAAATGATTCTCTTTATAAGCCTTTCGACCAAGACATAAATATAATACTCCGTTCTCGAAAAGGGATTTGTGGCGATTATTCTGAAATTTTTAAGGAAATGTGTACGTCTATAGGAATAGAATCTTATGTGATTTCTGGTTACACTCAAGAATTAGATCGGTATAAAATTGCAGAAGATTCCCATGCATGGAATGCTGTGAAAATTAAGGGCAATTATTTTTTAATTGATACCACATGGGATGCTGGGGATATAGATGAAGAAGGAGAGTTTGATTATCTATTTAAAGATAATTACTTTCTAGTTTCGCCTCAGGATTTTATAAAAGACCATATGCCTTTTGATCCTATATGGCAATTTTTAGACAATCCTATAACAAATAGACAATTTGAAAGAAAGGAATTTTTAAATCTTAAAGACAAAGGGATTATAATTATCGAGATTCTATTTCAGAAATGAGTACTCTAGACGAAGCAAATCGTAATAAGAAAAAACTACAACGAATACTTTTCTCTGGCATAACAAATACTTTAATTCAGGAAGAAGTAGATTACCTAAAAAGCAGTATATGGAATAAAGATTCTAAACCGTATTTTGATATGCTTGGCATGGCTCATTATGAAATCGCAAATGCGATAAACAAGCAAGATTTATATAAGATTAGGCTATGGAAAATGGAGCTTAAAAAAGCAAGACAAGGTTTAAACTCTATTGCAACAGGAGAAACTGGAAGTAGTTCTCAAGTGACAAAAGAAGGAGCTTTAATTTGGATAACACAAATGGAGGCGAATATAAAAAAAGCAGGCTATTAAAATACTTCTAAAAAGAGTACTCTCATGCTTTAAGATTCGGAATTAATTATCTAACAAATACAATCCCATTTTAATTTTCCAGTAGGGTATTTTTTCTTCAAAATAGGTAAAATATGCTTTTAGGCCATCTTCTTCGGTGAGTGCTTCTTTTGCTTTTTCTATTTTTTGTATCTCTTCGGAAGAAATAAATTGTTCAAAATCTATGGTTTCACCATTTTCATGTATTTTTTGTAAATGACCATAAATAGTATTCTCTGTTAATCCTCTTTCCTTAGCAATTTCTGCAATAGTAATACCCTCTTTATACATTCCAAAAGAAATTTGGTGTGTAGGTGTTTTGCTGTTATTTTTTTTAGTCTTCTTAGTTTTTAAATGGGTAACTATTTCATCCATAAAAACCTTAGCGTATTTTTTTAGTTTGGCAGCTCCTACACCAGACACTTTTTCAAAGGCTTCTACGGTTGTAGGTTTTTTTGCTTCCATATCTTTTAAACTAGCATCAGTAAAAACAACGTAAGCAGGAACATTTTCTTCGGCAGCTATTTTTTGTCGTAAAACTTTTAGTTTTTCAAATAAGGCACTTTGTTTTTTAGCTGCGGTAGACTTTTCTGTTGCTCTTTCTTTTACAGTAACTAGTGTAGCTAGTTGTACCGTTTGTTTATCAAATAAAATAGCTTTTGCAAGTGGAGTAAGTTCTAATTTAGAATGTTCTTTAAAGTTTATTTGTAACACACCTTGGTTAAGTAACTGTATTATGTATTGTTGTAAATCTTGCCAAGATATTTCTTTTAATGCGCCATAGGTTTTTATGTGTTGGTATCCTTTTTCATAAATCATTGCATTTTGAGAACCTCTTAGAACATCTATTACCACACCCATGGCTTCTTGTTCTTTTAGGCGAGCTACAGCAGAGCATACTTTTTGAGCAAGTATGGTAGCATCAAAATAGGCAGGCGGACGTTTGCATATATCGCAATTATTACAATTTTTTGTAGTGTGTTCTCCAAAGTAATTTAACAGTGCAATTCTTCTACAGCTTAATGCTTCAGAAAACTGTTGCATACGTTCTAGTTTTGCTGTTTGTACTTCTGTATTGGCACTATTATCTATAAATTTTCTAAGTTGTAATACATCTGAATAGCTATAGAAAAGTAGGGTGTTAGCATCAATGCCATCTCTACCTGCTCTACCAATTTCTTGGTAATACCCTTCTAGGTTTTTTGGCATATTATAGTGTATAACCCAACGCACATTACTTTTGTCTATTCCCATTCCAAATGCAATGGTTGCCACTATAATTGGAGTACGGTCATTTATAAAATCTTCTTGTATAGAAGAGCGTTCCTCTGCTTGTATTCCTGCATGGTATGCTTTTGCTTTAAACCCTTGTTTGCATAGTTGTTCTGCAATTTTTTCAGTGCTTTTTCTGCTAAGGCAATAAATAATACCACTTTCAGCAGTTTTGTCTTCTAAAAAGCCTTGTATTTGCTGCATTCTATTTTGCCCAGGTCTTACCTCTAAATAAAGATTTGGTCTGTTAAAAGAAGCCAAATGGCGTTCTGCATGCGGAATAGAAAGTTGATTTAAAATATCGTCTTGTGTAGCACGATCAGCAGTTGCTGTAAGTGCAATTATTGGGGTGTTTGGGTACTCGTTTTTTAAGCGTCCTAATTGGGTGTATGCAGGTCTAAAATCATGTCCCCAAGAAGAAATACAATGTGCTTCGTCTACCGCAAAAAGGTCTACAGTAATTTGTTTTAAGTGTTGTTCTATAAGCCCTAAACTTTCTGGTGCCACATAGAATAGTTTTAATTTGCCTTTTACTAAATTTTCTACTATTTGTTGTTGTTCTTCTGTAGGTTGCGAGCTGTTATAATATGCTACCGAAACTCCATTAGCACGTAAGACATCTACCTGGTCTTTCATGAGTGCAATAAGTGGAGAAATAACCACTGTTGTGCCTTTTAATGCCAAAGCTGGTAATTGGTAACAGAGAGATTTACCTCCACCTGTAGGCATAATTGCCATTACATCTTTTTTATGTAATACATTGCTAATAATCTCTAGCTGGTTTGGTCTAAAAGAATCGTATCCAAAATGAGTTTTTAAAAGACGAAGTAAATGTTGTTTTTGTTCTTTTTGTAGCATAGAAAGTAAAGTTACAGTTTGCTGCATTGGTTACAAAACAAAAAAACTGTTCTTCTAGTTTAGAGGAACAGTTTTTTGTTTTAGGTAGTAGATATTTATTTTCCTAATAATAACAACTCATTACAACGAATTTCAGTAATGTATCTTTTTTCTCCTTCTTTAGTGTCATAACTACGGTGGGTTAGTTTGCCTTCTATTGCAACTTGCTTTCCTTTTACTAAATAGTTTTCTACAATATCTGCCGTTTTTCCCCAAACAACAATATTGTGCCATTGGGTATCTTCTACTTTTTCACCATTTGCATTTTTGTAATGGTCTGTAGTTGCCATAGAAAATTTAGCTAATTTTTTTACACCGTCTAGGGTTACAATTTCTGGGTCTTGCCCTAAATGTCCAATCAACTGTACTTTGTTTTTAAGTGCGTTCATATGTTTTAAATTTAATGTCTGCCAGTATGACAAACGTGGTTAAACAGTTAATACTATGGCGTTTTATTGCTGCCACATTGCAAACATATATAGGCTCTGAAAAGATATTCGGTTGTAAGGCATCTATATACGTGTTGGGACAAGATTAAAAACACTTATATTTATCTGATGGATTTTAAAAATAGATACAAAAACGATTCTAGGTTTTGGTTCTTTAATTCTACTGTTGGAAATAGAATCGTAAGGATTGTAATTGTTGTTGTAATAATATTAGGTCTATTAAAATACTTTAATTTTATAAGTTAAATAAAGTATTATTTAAAATAAAAACAGTTCTTGACAAGGTATGTCATCTAATATTGCATCAAATATTTGGATCGGATTAGTATATTTCATAGATTTGAAAAATGAAAAAAGGGGCTCACCGCTAAGTTTACCCCTTTTTCGACGGTAATTATTTAAAGCCCTATCCTAATGAGAGACGGCACACTTTAATTTTCTCGTCTGTTTGTCCGCTAATGATGCGGAGTATATATTTAAAAAAAGGGGAATCGGTTTTGGAAGCCGATTCGGAAAATCATTTTAGCTACTCTTAAAAGTTTTGGAAGCTTTTAAGCCTGACCAAGCAAAACGAAAATCTTTTCCCTTAGATACTTTAAAATGGCACTTCAAGCAATGTACAGTTCTGTTGCGCAAACCTCGAATCTGGACTTATCTTTATAGTGCCACTTTATTTTATCAATATCATTCTTTAAGAATTTTATCTTCCATGTATGGCTTATGTCTTTTTATTATATTACCATCTTCATCTAACCATTTTTTATACCCCCAAACATTTCCCTGTGGCAATTTAGAAACTCTAACCTTTATTAAGTCCTTTATAGTTTGATTTTTAAAAGCTGCCGATATTATTACAGATACTTTTCTTTTTAGTTTATCAATATTACAGTCTCTATGATACAACATTAAGGATTCTGCTAATTCATGATTACTTAAAAACCTTTCCTTATCATCTAATAAATATAGTATTTGGTCAAGCCATTTTTTATTAATCGGAAAATCATCATCTAGACTCACTACTATATCGGATATAGCTGACTGAAAGGACATTGAAATTTGCTCTTCTTTTACTATAACTTCATCTTCCGAGTAAGCATCTATCATTAAATTAATAATCGTCAACTTTCTCTCTAATGAAGCCTTCTCTTTTTTTAGATTTAACAAAGAAATATTTGACATAATATGCATATTATTACCGTATTTAACGGTTATTAGTTATATTTGCATAACAAAAAAGTGGAGCTGGAGGGTATCGAACCCTCTGTTTAAGAATAGGAACTCCGTAACATCGCCAGACAGCCCCCTCTTATTTTGTTACTACATTTTAAAAATAAATAAGTCATCTAGTTTCGACCCTCGGTGACTTTTTTTTATTTCTACAGGTCAAATGTATAAGATCTCAGATCATAATTTCTATTAAAATCTCGCACGTTTTAACATAGTTATTAACAATATCGTGTTAATTCTTTAAGTAAAACCCGTAAGTTCTTGATTGTCAAGTAGTCAAGATTAATATACTTGTGATTTAAAAAATGTATTTTTTTTTATGTTTTGTCTGAACCCTCCATAAACATTAAGGTTATAGAATCTTGTAATTTTTTTTAGAAAACAAAAAAATACAAAAAAGACCTATTGAATCTATTTTTTTAATCTTTAATCAATTAATTACTATATAAAAAAATAAATAATCAAAAATATTAGGTAGTTAGTGGGACAAGATGTATATTTGACTATCTAAATAAAACACCATGCAATTCAAGTCATTACCACAATTATTAGATTATTTTAAAGAAGAAAGTACCTGTATAGAGTATTACGAAAATATACGTTGGGGTAATGATCCACATTGTCCTCATTGTGGTTGTGGGAAGCCTTATAAAACTAATAGAGGTTATAAATGTAGAGAAAAAGAGTGTCATAAAAAGTTTACTGTAAAAGTTGGAACTATTTTTGAAAACTCTAAAATACCTTTTCGTATATGGTTTGCTGCAATATGGTTATGTACGGAGCATAAAAAAGGTATTAGTTCTGTACAACTTGCAATTGATTTAGGTATTACACAGAAAACAGCATGGTTCGTACTTCATAGAATTAGAGAAATGCTAAAAGAAAAAGCTCCGCAAATGTTAGGAGAAGATAAAATGGTTGAAACTGATGCTACTTATATTGGTGGTAAAGAAAAAAACAAGCACCTTAAAAAAAGACGTTCTAAAGATGATTTATCGTTGACCAATGAAGGCAAGCC
Organism: uncultured Maribacter sp.; assembly: GCA_947504045.1. Classification (GTDB taxonomy): domain Bacteria; phylum Bacteroidota; class Bacteroidia; order Flavobacteriales; family Flavobacteriaceae; genus Maribacter_B. Next base: position 544,674 of record CANNFY010000001.1, on the reverse strand, counting down.
GTACAAGGCAAAGAAAACCGTTATTGGTATCATTGAAAGAAACGGTAAGGTTGCTTTAAAGTATGTGTCAGGAGAAACTACACAAAATATGTTAGAGTTCGTTAAAACTCATGTACCGCAAGATGCTACAATCTATTCAGATGAAGCACCTGCATATAAGCAGTTGAAAAGAACTTATAAGCATGATAATGTAAAACACGCATTAAATATTTATGTTGATGGACAAGTACACACAAATACAATAGAAAGTTTTTGGAGTGTGTTAAAACGTGGGTTATATGGAGTATATCATCAAGTAAGCGATAAGCATATTAGCCGTTATTTAGATGAATATGCTGCTAGATATAATAATCGTACTTTAACTTCTAATGAAAGGTTTAATCAGTTTTTAGAGGGGTCGGAAAGTGTGTTGACTTATAGAAAATTAGTGGATTAATTTATTAAATAAAAAAGCCCCTTTAAATAGGGGCTATATATTTTATTGTTTATTAAGTTTACACTCCTTCTAAGTCTCTAATAATTAAATTTACAGCATTCATATTTATTTAGTTTTAAAAGGTTACGTATCAAATGTAACCTACAATTATTAATATACAAAATTTATACCAATTTTTTAACTTATTCAACACTCCATTTTTTAGATAGATTTTCATAAGTAATCCAAGTAGTCCTATGTTGTAGTTGTTTTTCATCAATATAGAACTTTAGCATTGAATATGTGCTAGTAAATAACGTTTTAAAAGCGGATTTTATTATAATTTCATCTACATGTTGCACCTCTATCAATATACTTACGTGCTCGAAATAATTTAAAAGTTGGGATACTTTTGAATTTATAGTCGGGTTTTCATCTAAAAACTTAACAAATTCTTTAATATTTTTTTCTTTTAGGTTTTGAGATTGGGCAACCTTCATTTTCCTAAGTTCATTTAAATTATTAGCCATTTCGGTCTCATGAACTTTAGATACTATATCAAAAGAATATTGATTTTTTCTTATTTTTAAGTTCTGCTTATGCATATTTTGAGAGCTTTGCAGATTTAAAGAATGATAAATTAAAGTGAGAATTGCAACACTACCTGTGCAATACGCCATAACGTCCAACATACTAGGTGTCCATTCATTACTAGGGTAATAATTAAAAAATATCCACAACCCTAATAAAGTCACTATTAAAAGACCTAATATAACATAACTTACCCTAAAATTGATTTTAAAACTTGTTTTCATATTTATTTGTAAAATTAAAGGGGATAACAAATATAAATTTTTCCTACAAAAATCAACTACATTATACACAAGTATCGATTATATGTAGCTATTATCGTTATCTTTGTAAACATGGAAAAGAAACAACCCATAAAAGAAAAAAAGGAACGTGCTAAGAAGTACGAAGAGAAGTTAAAGATTAACACTACTCTTGATGATGTATTAAAAGTATCTATTCCTAAAGGTAATGAGAAAAAAAGCTCCTAGATGGTTTAGATTGATACGATACGGTTTTAACTGTATGTGGTATCATGTTCTTATGCCATTGGGTCAAAAAGAAGACGATTTTATAAAGTCTTTAAAAAAATAGCGGCTCTATTTTGGTAGTATAATCGTGGTGCTTGTAAACAAGGCAGCGATAACCGCAAAAGTTCTTTCATATTGTGGAGTTTTTAAGTCAATAGCCCTAAGAAGCGAGTTGCGTTTTTGCCCGTACGCTTAAAATATCCATCAAAAAAAATACTTAAAAGGTATCTTTTATTTTTACTTTACTTTTTTGTCCCAACACGTATATAGATGCCGGTTGTAAAATATTTACTTTCGTTTGTAAACGTTTGTAGTCGTTTGAAAACGTATAAATAGTTGCTTTTGTCAACTATTATCACATATATTTGTATATGAATTTAGAGGAAATAAATAAAATACGTTCATTTAATAGGTTTTATACTAATGTTCTAGGGTTATTAGATAAGCACCTTTTAGATAGCGAGTATACTTTAACCGAAGTAAGAATTATGTATGAAATTTATAATAGTAATGAAATTACAGCTAAAGAATTGACTACAACTTTAAAATTTGATAAAGGGTATTTGAGTAGGGTTTTAAAAAAATTATCCAATCTTAAACTTATTGTAAAAAATGTTTCTGATAAAGATAAAAGGCATTCTTATTTAAAACTTTCAAAAACTGGAATACTTGAATTTGAAAAATTAAATAGTGCGTCAAATTCTCAAGTTTTGTCAATAATTGAAAATATAGAAAAAGAGAAAGTCAATGCATTAATAAATCACATGATTTCAATTGAAAAAATTTTAACAGGAAAGTAGTATATGACTAATAAAAGTAAATTTAAAGACCTTACAATACGAACTGAATTACAGTCTGGAGATTTAGGTTATGCAATTTATCTTCATGGTATTTTGTATAAGAAAGAATTGAATTATGGCATTGCTTTTGAAAAATATGTAGCTAAAGGTTTGTGTGAATTTTATGACCAGTTTGATGCAAATAAAGATGGTGTTTGGATTGCAGAAAAAAATGATAAAATAGTTGGATTATTGTTCTTAATGCATCGAGAAAATAAAACCGCTCAATTAAGATATTTCTTAATATTACCTGAATTTAGGGGTACAGGTCTTGGTAAACATTTGATGAAGCTTTTTATGAATTGTCTAAAAGAAAGAAAATACAAATCTGCATATTTATGGACTACAAATGAGCTTCCTACTGCTGCAGCTTTATACCATAGACATGGGTTTGAACTTACAAAAGAAATTAGTTCAGAATCTTTTGGAAAACAGCTAAAAGAAAGACGTTTTGATTTAAGATTGGTTGTTTAACAATTAAAAAATAAAAAGCATGTGCTAATATAATCTGTATGGTTTAGTTTTTAAAAACTTCTAGAGTATGCTAAACTTCCATACACGTGTGATGTAGCTATGTCTGTTTCTTTACTGTTGTAGTTGTAATAAATTTTAAAGGTGTTTTTTTTAGCATGTAAAACAGCGCCAATTTCTACCCTTAAAACATTTTTAGAAGCTGCAATGGTATAGGGATCGTTACTAGAATAAATGGCACCTTCTATTAGAGTATTATGTGCTACATAGGTATGACCTATAGCTAAGTAACCAAAAATTTCTTTTGCAGCACTATTATCTACCATAGTAACTCTTGAGCTATTTTGAAATGTATTTAGTTTTCCAAAATAGTAGCTAATATTATTTTCTACATAAATATCTTTTGTTCCTAAACTTGGCGAAATACTATAATGCAATGCATTTTTTGTAGTAGCTAGTATATTAAAAATATGTTTTGTTTTAAAATTAAAAAGCCATTTGTATGCAATTTCATCGGTCCAAGTGGGTATTGGTGCAATGTCAAAAGTATTATGAATAGCAACTTGTAATTTGCCAGCATAAGATTCTGGTCCTGTAATACCCGTTTCTAACGAAATAAAATTGGCTATGTTTTTATTTATAGAACCTATTTGAAAAGTACCAAAAAGCCAACCAGCATATGGCCTGTCAAAATCTGAACTTTTGGTAGAAGATAAATTTTCTGGGGAATAAATTTCGTTACCCAGACTAAGGCTTAGTTGTAGTTTCGTATCCTCTTTTTTAGTAAGAATAAAAGATTTAGGTAACAATTTAGAATAGTTTAGATAAATGCCATTGGTAAAATATTTGTCATTATCTGCAAACTTATCATTACTCAAAACAAAACCTATTTTTTGTTTAATATCTTGGGTATATGCGTTTAATGGCATATAAAAAACTACAAGTAAAAATATAGTCCGATAAGTAATAGTTAAACCCAATAATTTAATTTTTAAGCGCTATACTTATTAGTACACCTTTTTAGGAATTAATTACACTTTTTAGTTTTTTTTATGATTTTAAAATTTAGCAGCATTTTTTTATCGCCCTATACTTTTAAAAAAACTTTATTTTTTATGATAAATAAAACTAGTATTAGCTATAGAATTGGAGTATTTAAAAGTGAATTTTGTAATAGGATAGGCTTTTTAACGATGACTTCTGCTTTTTAATGGGATTGTTACCTATTTATATATTTAATACTAATCTTGCTGCATATTAAATATATAATGTGTTTAAAATGTAGTAATAAATGCTAATGTTTTTTGGTGACTTATAGTTAAATAATTACCCATAAATCAAACATTTAGACCATAAAAACGTTAGTATATTCTAAACACTAAAGATTATCTATAACCAAGTAGTAATGAGAATTAAATTAACCCCCTTTTTTAGTTTCTTGATTTATACGTTTATAACCGTATTTTCCAATACAATTTATGCGCAAGAAAAATCTGTTTTAACTATTACTAGCCCAAATGCAAATACAGCGTGGTTGGTATCGGAAACAGTTACTTTAGAATGGTCTACCCAAAATATTGGCTCAGAAAAAAACATTCGCTTTTTTTTGGTAAGAGATGAAATGGTTGCACAAGAATTAGGTATTTTTCCAAATACGGGTTCTGCTACTAATATTAAGTTAGCAAAAAATATTGGTGCAGGTAGCCATTATCAAGTAATGGGAATAGAATTATTTCCGGATGATAAGTATAATATTGCAAAATTTGTATCTCCTTTCTATTCTATAGTTAAAGAACCTAAATTACCTTCTGCAGTTCCGGAACAGGCAGTTGTATCTGTAGAACCAAAAACAAATAAGACAGATGCGTTATCAAAAAAAGAAATAAGAAAATTAAAAAAAGAAGAGCGTAAAGCTACCAAGCTTGCAGAGGCCAAAAAGAAAGAAGAAACAAAGAATTTGCAAAAAGCTTCTAAAACTAAAGCGCAGAAAACTGCGGCTACGGTAACAGAAACGGATACTCCAGAAAAACCTAAATTACGATCAGAGTTTGTAGGTAGAAACATTACTTATGTAAACGATTTAGCTTTTGATGGAACTGAAATTAGTGTATATATATGGGACCATGGTAGACAAGACGGAGATATAGTTTCTATATTTTTAAATGGAGAACCAGTATTAACTAAATACTATTTAACCTATTGGAAGAAAGAAATTAAGATAAAAATAGACCCAAACAAAGTAAACGATTTGTTTTTATATGCCCACAACTTAGGTAGCGCACCACCAAATACGGTTTCTTTAAAAATTACCGATGGCACTACAACTTCGGAAGATATTATTTTAAATTCTGATTTAAAAAGTTGTGAAGCAGTAAGTATTAGTGTAAATAAATAATAGTAACTGTTTACTAAGATTATACTAATAAATAAGCCCTGTTGGTTATACACCAACAGGGCTTATTTTGTAAACAAACATTAAAATTATATTACTGATCCCATCCTGGGTTTTGTACCAAGTTAGGATTAAGTATTAGTTCATCTAAAGGTACTGGTAATAAATATGCTCTACCTTCATCAAAATTATAATCTCCTGTACTAGCAAAAGGTAAAATATATCCATCTGCATCTAAAGTTACATTTGTAGTAGGTAATTCTGCATTTACTACAGGGTCATCATAGTAAGCACCTCTTGGTTGATCACCATCAAATAAGTTGTGCGCTCTCCATCTGTATAAATCATCTGCTCTAAAACCTTCTGCCATTAATTCTACAGAACGTTCTCTACGAACTTCATATAATATATCAGATAAACTATAACCATAATCTGGCCATTCAGTATCTGGTGTTATACTACCTAAAGTAATACCTGGCATACTTACACGAGCACGTAATAAGTTAATAGATCTATCTAAGTCTCCTTGTGTAATAGTACCTAATTCAGCTTTAGCTTCTGCAAAAATTAATAATGCTTCTGCGTAACGCATAATTATTCTAGAAGTTAGGATAGAGAAATCACCATCATTAGAATCATCTATAACTGGGTTTCTGTATTTTTGAGATTCATATGCAGTATTACCTGCGTTAGCTGATGAAAAATCTGCATTTTCCCAAAGTACATCATTAGCGTCATCTGGTTCATCCAAAATAAAATCACCAGGTGTCATTATGGTAGCGGCTAATCTTGGGTCTCTATTAGTTTCTATAGTAGATAAATCTTGATCACCAACATAGTTAGGGCTAACAGAAATTGGTAGACCGTCATCACATAAGTAACTACGAACTGCAAATCTTGTGTACCCACATCTATTAGGCCAAGAAAGTTGTAATACATTAGTTTGGCTTTCTTCTACACTATAATCTCTCCATAGCATTACCTCGCTATTACCACTAAGGCCTACAGTGTTAAACAAAGTAGAATAGTCGCTATGTAAAGAAAATACACCACTATTCATTACATCTTCAGCAGCATCAGCAGCTATTTGTAAGAATGCAGAGCCGTCTGATCCATCTACGCCAAATACGGTTCCTGCATGGTATCTTTCCCAAGTTCCTTCGTAAAGTGCTACTCTAGCCATAAGAAGTTGTGCAACTTCTCTACTTACACGTGGTGAAGAAGCTATATCTGGAAAAGATTGTAATAAGGTAGCTGCAGTAGTTAAATCAGAAATAATAAATTCTGCAACCTCGTTTCTTGGGTCTTGTCCTTTAAAGATTAATTCAGTGTCTTTATCATCAAAATAGGTGTCAAAAATTGGCACATCACCATATCTTATTAAAAGATTAAAGTAGTAGTATGCTCTAAAGAAATAACCTTCACCAATGTATTGGTTAATTTCTGTTTCATCACCTTCTGCTTGGTCTACATGATCTAAGAACCAGTTTGTTTCTCTAACCTCATCAAAACTCCAGTTGGCAGCACTAGCAGAAGTAGTTGTAGTATAATCTAGACCACTAATTCTATTACTTGGGCTTTCTGATGTTCCCATGTCTGTAGAACTATCCGGAAGTATATTAAAACCAACGCCTAAAGTGTTCCAGTTAGGGAAGTCATTATAAAACGAGTTAACTGCGGCTCTTAAATCTGCAGGAGTTTTGTAAAAATCTGCTTCGGTTATAGTGTCTAAAGGAGTTCTATCCAAATAATCGTCGCAAGATGATAGAAAAATCATCAAACTAAGAATAGATAACTTAAATATTTTTTTCATAATTCTTTCTTTTTTTGTTTAGAATGATACATTTAATCCTAGTGATACTATCTTAGATAGTGGATAAGATTGTGCACTACCCGTTAAGCCCGATGTAATAGCTTCTGGATCATAAAACATCAAGTCAGTTTGGGTAAATAAATTTTCTCCTGTTGCGAAAAGACGTATTTTATCAATATTGCTTTTACGAGTAACATCTCTAGGTATGGTATAACCAATAGATAAACTTTTAAGTCTAAAGTAAGCTGCACTTTGTAAAAAGTGAGTTGTGTTTACACTATAGTTTTTGTTAGTTCTACCTCCACCATTTAAATATGGATTAGGAAAATAAGCATCTGTATTTGCTCCTAAAGGGTTTGTAGTATCTTCTGGTCTAAAGTAATCTAAATGACCTTCCCAAACAAAGGCATGGAACGGCCCGTTAGATGGCCCTCTAAAACCTTGGCTTCTTAACTGTACATCTCTTTTACCAACACCTTGTACTAAAGCGTTAAAATCCCAGTTTTTATAGTTTACAGCTAAATTTCCAGAATATTGATATCGTGGAGTAGAATTACCAATAATTTGTAAATCTCCAGAATCATCTACTGTGTTTTCTCCTCTATTAATATCCCCACTGTTATCTGTATCAACATATTTTAAATCTCCAGCTACATATGCAAAACCATTAATAAAAGACTGGTCTACTGCTTCTGTATAGGCTGTAGCTTCTTCATTAGTTTGGAATAAACCATCTGTTTGGTATCCCCAAATTTCTCCTAAATCTTTACCAGAATAATGTGCTAAAGCTAGGCTATTATTTTCATTAGGATATTCTACAATAGTTCTTTTATAATCCGATAATACACCTCTTAAGCTAAAACTTAAATCATCACCTAATTGTTGTCTCCATGTTGCTTCTACTTCCCAACCTTGTACTCTAGAGGTACCTATGTTTGTAAATGGTGCAGTTGTTCCTAATTGTGCTGGTAAATCTACCCCTTGGGCAGCCATACCTTCTATGTCTGTTCTATACCAAGAGAAACCAACATCTAATTTGCGATTAAATGCAGTTAAATCAAAACCAATATCGGTTGTTTTAACGGTTTCCCAAGTTAAGGACTCTGTTCCAATACCTGGAGTTGAAGATTGGTTTTCTCTAACACCATCTATTAAAAAAGAAGAAGTGTTAATATCTATAGTATTAAGATATAAATAGTTTTGAACGTTCTGGTTTCCTAAGGTACCATAAGAACCTCTAAGCTTAAAGGTACTAACAGCGTCTAAAGGCCAAAAATCTTCTTTTGCTACATTATATCCTACAGAATAACTTGGGAATCCTGCCCATCTATCATCTGGTGCAAATCTTGAAGATCCATCTCTACGATAGCTAACTTCAAATAAATACTTTTCTTTGTAGTTATATCTAAATCTACTAAATACACTCTGAAGAGCCCAATGAGTTATTTCTTCATTAACTAATTGATCATCATCTAAAGATGAATTTATAGATACAACATTATCTGTAATTAAATAATCGGTATCTCCACCTAAGGAACGATATTCATTTAATTCGCTTTGGTATCCTACAGTAGCATTAAAATTATGACCGTTTATAGATTTATCATAGGTAGCATAAATGTTTGGAGAAAAATAATCTTGTTGTATAAAGGTTGGTCTGTACCTTGTGTTTTCTTGTGCAATTCTATCTACTAAACCATTTGGCACAACAATTTGGCTAGATTTAATAATTATTTCTTGTAAATTATTATCTCTCTTGTAATTAAACTGAGCTGTTAATTTTAAGTCTTTTATAGGCTCAATAATTACTTTAGGGATAATAACTAATTGGTTATTGGTAGCTTTTACTCTTTGGTTATCCCAGAATGGGTAGTAAGAGTGTTGTAATAACTCTTCTCCATAAATAGGGTCAACTTGTGGTAAAGTTGGTTTTAACTTGGTAATTAAATCAAGAACTCTAGATTTATTCCAAAAAACAGTATTTACATTTGTTTCTGTTGGAAAATCACTATTACTTTTACGTACTTTAGTTAATAACTCTAAGGTTAACCAATTATTAGCTTTTGCAGATAGTTTAGCGTCTAAATTATATCTTTGGTAAGATTCATTCCCTACAGCTAATAAACCACCTTCATCATAAATACCACCAGAAAGATAATAATTTAAATCTTCGGTTCCACCACTTATACTTAAGTTATGTTTGTGTCTTTCTGCCCAATCTTTAAATACTATTTCATCCCAGTTTGTAGCACCTGTACCTTCTATTCCAATAGTACCATATGCCCAGTTTGTTCCAGCGGCATTACCTTGTATAGATGGCGCACTACCTGGATCTGCCATATTAGCTCTAATATTTGCTAAATCGGTTTCATCATAATATGGATTTTGTAAGTTATTTGTACGTGCATCGTTTATTGTATATGCAAAGTCTATAGGGCTCGCACTTTTAGGCCATTTGGTAGGTTTTGTAAGCGAAAAATTATTACTATAATTAATTCTTACTTTTCCATTGGAATTTTTACCGCTTTTAGTAGTTACTAAAACAGCACCACCAGCTGCACGAGAACCATAAATAGAAGCTGCTGCCGCATCTTTTAATACAGAAACAGATTCTATATCTTCTGGATCAATATCATTTAAACTCATTTCTATACCATCTACAAGTACTAGTGGTCCAGCGTCATCTATATTTCCATCAGAATTTACAGTAACAAAACCACGAATGTTAATTTCAGATTCAGCTCCTGGTTCTCCACCAGATACAGAGTTAGATATTACTAAACCAGGTACAGTACCTTGTAATGATCTAAATGCATTTGCAGTAGCTCTGTTTTCAAAAACTTCTGCACCTACTTGAGAAACTGCTGCAGTTAAGTTTACTTTTTTCTGAGTACCATAACCTACTACTATAACCTCATCTAGCTCAGAAATATCTTCTTCTAAAACAACGGTAATATTAGTTTGGTTGTTTGTACTAACTTCTTTTGTTGCATACCCTATATAAGAGAAAATTAATATAGTATCCTCTTGTGAAGAAGATATGGTAAAGTTTCCATCAAAGTCTGTCTGTACTCCATTAGTAGTTCCTTTTACAAGAATGTTAACTCCTGGTATTGGAATACCATTATTGTCTGTAACTGTACCACTAATTTGTTCTTGCCAAATTGCAGTTACTTTTTTTGAAGCACTATACATATTTGGTGTATACCCATATATTGCAATAATACTTGAAAAAATAAAGGTTTTTAATACGAGTGAGAAAACCTTTTTGTTACATGAAAAAAAATTGTTCTTTATTTTAATTTTCATAAATGTTTGGTATTAATTAGTTATTGTTTTTTTAATAAAAAATGAATTGTTTTTTTATTAAATGTTTTTTTGTTAGTTAGTTTTTCTTTCATTGGCATTTAAATTTTTTTAAAAAATATATTGTATGAGTTTTGGTTAATTAATTCTTAAACTTATATATTCTAAATGTTAAAGAATCAAAAATTTCGACCAGTAACTTCAGGACTTCGACTAATAATTATTAAAAACTATGTAACAAAAAGGTGTATTAATAGCTTATAATGCAATAAAAAGGGTTGTTCATATACGTAAATGAACGAATATGTGGATAAACATTATATATTTCTAAAAAATATACTAATTAAGTAATATTTAACGAAAGTTTAAATTGCAGAGTTAAGTATTTTTTCTTTTACTTCTTCAATGTATGATCTTCCAATTACGTATCTAAAACCATCAATTTCTACACTGTTTCCTTCAACAGTGTCAATTTTTTTTATGGCCACCGTATAAGAGCGGTGTATTCTTATAAAATCATCGGAAGGTAGTAAGTCTGTAAAATCGGATAAGGTACTGTGTATTATATACTTTCCTGTTGTAGTGTTAATGTTTAAATAATCTTTTAAAGACTTAATTATTAAAATTTCATCTAAGAATATTTTTTTCATTTTCTTTTTGTCAATCTTAACAAAAATATAAGGTCTGTCTTTAGTACTTTTATGTAAGCTTGTATTATTCTCTAATCTTCTATTAACCTTATTAAGAGCTTTCATAAACCTTGGAAACTCAATAGGTTTTATTAAATAGTCTAAAACATCTAGTTCGTATGTTTCTAGCGCAAACTCGTCATAGGCACTAGTTATAATTATTAACGGTGGTTTTTCTAAACTTTTTATAAAGTTTATGCCGTCTAATACAGGCATGTTTATGTCTAAAAAAATAAGGTCAACAGTGTTGCTTTTTAAAAAATTTAAAGCTTCTATGGCATTATTAAATGTATTCGAAATCTCAAAATCGTCTATTTGTTGTAAATAGTTTTTAATTACATTAATAGCTAAAGGCTCATCATCAATAATTAGGGAATTTATTTTCATGATACTTTAATTTTGAGTTTTACGATAAACATATCGTTGTTGTTGCTAATACTAAGGTTATAGTCGTTTTTATTATAGCCTAAAGCTAGCCTTTTTTTTACGTTTTCTAATCCTATGCCGCTAGATTTGTTTAATTTATCTTCAATTTTAGATTTTTTGGGCATAGGATTGGTTATTGTGAAAAAAAGATAGTCATTTTTAATAGAAAAATCAATATCTATTTTTACTTCTCCAATGTTTTTATTTACGCCATGTTTAAATGCATTTTCTATAAAGGATAATAATAAAATGGGAGCAATCTCTTTATCTTGAATTTCTCCGGAGATTGACATGTCTATTTCTAACTCATCATTATGCCTAATTCGTTCTAAGTCTAAATAGTTTTGTATGCAAAGTATTTCCTTTTCTAAAGACTGCCTTTTGTTTTTTGTTTCATATAGTAAATAGCGCATTAGCTCAGAAAGCATTAGTATTATTTTAGGCGTTTTTTTAGATTTTTCAACAGACAAAGAGTAAATGTTATTAAGAGTGTTAAAGAAAAAGTGCGGAGATATTTGTGTTTTAAGAAATAGAAGTTCGGTTTCTAATTGAGCTTTTTCCAGATTTGCTACACGTTGGTGTTCTTTTAAAAAATCTAAAGTTATTTTAATTGCTGTGGCAAAAGTTATTACGTAAAGTTCTCCAAACATCATTTGTATAATGTAGTTAAGAGTCATGGTATTTGTAGCTTCTGGGCCTTCTGGCCATACATTCTGACTTACAAAAAAATAGGTAACATTAAATTTAAAAACTACCATTAAAAAAATTGCAGAAAGAATAATTACTACGTAAGAAAGGTATCTTTTTTTAAAAACAAACTTTGGCATTAAAAAGTAAATATTAAAATAAGTTAATGCAATATGAATTAAGAAACCCAGTAAGTTTGTTTTAAAAGAATAGAAGTATGGAGAAAGAAAATAATTTTCAAAAGAATCATCATCAAAATAGCTTCCCCACCTTAATGTATTAAGTGTAAAGTATACTAACCAAAAAAGAATATGGTGTTTTATCGAAACCTTATATAAATTATTTGTGATAAATTTCATTTTTTGATGTTTAGCTTTGTTAAGATGTCATCCGTCTAAATAACTTTCATTACCGTTTAAATTTATGAATTTTTATATAGTTAATCTACCAAACCACTATATGAAGACCAATACACTACTATATCTGCTTGTATTTTGTGTTGTTAGTTGCACTACAACACAAAAAGAAAATAATGTAAATAAAAAAGCATTAAGTAGTTATGTGGATCCCTTTATAGGAACCGGAGGTCATGGGCATACTTATCCAGGAGCAACTGTTCCTTTTGGTATGTTACAGGTTAGCCCTATTAATGGAATTAGTAAATGGGATTGGTGTTCTGGCTACCATTATTCCGATTCTGTTATGGTAGGTTTTAGTCATTTAAGTTTAAGTGGAACAGGTATTGGAGATTTGGCAGATGTTTTAATAATGCCTATTAATAAGAAAGTAGATTTAACTATAACGCCAAGTTCTAGAGATTCTCTTGCCTATGCTTCTAAATACAGCCATAAAAACGAAAAAGCAACACCTGGTTATTATCAAGTTTTTTTAGAAGACCATAATATAAATGCAGAAGTTACTACCTCTTTAAGAAGTGCGTTACACAAATATACATTTACTAAAAAAGACCCTCAAGCAATAATTATAGATTTAGGTTTTGGAATAAATTGGGACAAAGCAATACATACCTCTTTACATTTTGAAGATGCTTATACGGTATCAGGTTATCGTTTTAGTAAAGGTTGGGCAAAAAATCAGAAAGTATTTTTTGTGGCAAAATTTTCAAAACCAATTACGGAGTATAACTTAGTTTCGGACAATAAAATTATTGAAAACTCGGTGTCTACAGGAACAAAAACTGCGGCTCAATTATTTTTTAATTCGGAAGAAAATAAAGAACTTTTAGTAAAAGTAGCTTTGTCTTCTGTAAGTGTTGCAAATGCAAAAGATAATTTAGATAATGGAGATTTTAATTTTGATGTTGTAAAAAATAAAGCCGAAGAAGATTGGAATACAGCATTGTCTAAAATTAAAGTAGAAACAAGTGTAGACTCTCTTAAAACAATTTTTTACACAGCCTTGTATCATTCTCAACTAGCTCCAGTAACATTTGGTGATAAAAATGGGCAGTTTAGAAAAGAAAATGATACTATAGTTACGGCAAATTCCTATACCGCTTATTCTACCCTTTCTCTTTGGGATACTTTTAGAGCAGAACATCCATTATTAACATTAATTGCTCCAGATAAGGTTTCAGACATTACAAATACAATGTTAGAATTTTATAAAACAAAAGAAATATTACCAGTATGGACATTGTATGGTAACGAAACAAATACAATGACAGGTTACCACTCTATTCCTGTAATTGTAGAAGCATACTTAAAGGGTATTGGAGGTTTTGATGCTGAAGTAGCCTATGAAGCCATGAAAAATACAATGTTAAATAATGATGAGCGAGGATTAAATTATTACAAAAAGTATGGTTATATACCTTATAATTTGTTAGATGAGTCTGTAACTATAACTCTTGAGTATGCTTATGACGATTGGTGTATTGCACAAATGGCAAAAGCCTTAAATAAAGAAGAAGACTATTATTATTTTTTAAACCGATCTACAGCATACCAGCATTTATTTGATTTTGAAACTGGTTTTATGCGTGGTAAAGCCGATGATGGTAAAACTTGGCATACGCCTTTTGATCCTAAGTATTCTAATCATAGAGAGCATACAGATTATACCGAGGGTAACGCATGGCAACATAGTTGGTTTGTACCGCATAATGTAGATAAAGTAATAAAGTTACACGGAGGAAATACAATTTTTGCCGATAGGTTAGAGCAACTATTTACAGAAAGCTCAGAAATTACTGGAGACAATATTTCTGCAGATATTTCTGGTTTAATTGGGCAATATGCGCATGGTAATGAGCCAAGCCACCATATAGCTTATATGTTTAACCATGCCGAAAAACCCTGGCGAACCCAATATTGGTCTCGCCATATAATGGACACGCAATATAATACTACACCAAACGGATTAAGTGGTAATGAAGATTGTGGACAAATGAGTGCATGGTATATATTAAGTTCTATAGGATTGTATCCTTTAAATCCAGCTTCTACAGAATATGAAATTGGAAGCCCAATTTTTGAAAACGCTACAATACATCTTCAAGAGGGTGTAGATTTTACTATAGAAGCAGAAAATGTTTCAGATAAAAATATCTACATTCAATCTGCTACTCTTAATAGTAAAGAATTTAATAAAACAACACTTTCTCATAAAGCAATTTTAAATGGTGGTACACTTCATTTTGTAATGGGGAATACTCCAAATAAAAATTGGGGGATAAACCAAAAACAAGACTAATGGATACTATAGATATTTTAATAATAGTACTCTATATTGTAATAACTGTTGGTGTTGGTGTATGGGTATCTAAACAAGCTTCAAAAGGATTAGACTCTTATTTTTTAGGAGGAAAAACTATAAAATGGTACTATTTAGGATTAAGTAATGGATCAGGAATGTTCGATGTTTCTGGAACCGCGTGGATGGTAGGACTTCTGTTTCTATACGGAGCAAAAAGTTTTATGTTTATGTGGATGTGGCCTATATGGAACCAAGTTTTTATCATGGTGTTTTTAGCCATTTGGATTAGGCGTTCTAATATTATGACGGGGTCTGAATGGATATTAACTCGTTTTGGTGATGATAAAGCAGGCAGAGCATCGCACTTAATTGTAGCTATATTTGCTATAGTAGCTTCTATAGGTTTTATAGCCTATTTTTTTGAAGGTGTTGGTAAATTTATGACTGTAATTTTACCTTGGGATGCTGCTCTTATTTTAAATGATGCAGTGCTACTAACCTCAAGTCAAAGTTATGCTTTGTTAATTATATTTTTAACCACTATTTATACCATAAAAGGGGGTATGTTTTCTGTAGTTGCTACAGAGGTATTGCAATATGGTATTATGGTTGTAGCAGGAATTTTAATTGCAGTTTATGCATTTGTTACGGTATCCGATGTAGAAATAAATTCGATACTATCAACAGAATGGAGCACCATATTTTTTGGTAATAAATTAGAAGGCTCCTGGACAGGGCAATTTGCCACGTTTAATAGCCTTATAGATACCCAAGGCTATAAAATGTTTGGTGCTTTTATAGGTATGTGTCTTTTTAAAGGCTTTTTTGCTAGTGTTGCAGGGCCAACTCCAAGTTACGACATGCAACGTATTTTATCTACCAGGTCTGTAAAAGAAGCAGCATATATGAGTGGATTTACAAACCTAATATTATTTATACCAAGGTATTTACTTATCTCCGGAATTGTGGTTTTGGCTCTAGTCTATTTAGCACCTTCAATGGCGGTTTCTAATAATTTAAGCCTTGCAGATTTAGAAATTATTTTGCCAAACGTTATTAATAACCATGTGCCAGTAGGTATTAAAGGGTTATTGTTAGCTGGCCTTTTGGCAGCATTTATGTCTACCTTTTCTGCATTTGTAAATTCGGGCCCAGCATATATTGTAAATGATATTTATAAAAAATATTACAAACCATCAGAAACGCCTAAGCATTATATTAAAGCAAGCCATATTGCTTCTTTTGCTATAGTAATATTAGGTATAATAATGGGCTTTTTTGCAGACTCTATTAACTCTATAACATTGTGGATTACCAGTGCACTTTATGGAGGTTATGTAGCTTCTAATTTTTTAAAATGGATTTGGTGGCGTTTTAATGGTTGGGGATATTTTTGGGGAATGACTTCCGGATTAATAATAGCTACACTTCAATATTTAATAGATCAAAATAAAGCTAGTTTTGAAATTGGTACTTGGCTTTATGATTTTTCTCATATTCCAGTAATCTATAATTTCCCAATCATATTTGTAGTCTCTTTAACAGGTTCTTTTTTGGGTACTTTTTTAACACCAGCTACAAATTTAAGCACCTTAAAAAAGTTTTATGCTAATGTTAGACCGTGGGGTTGGTGGACACCAGTTTATAAAGCTCTTAAAAGAGAAGACCAAACCATAACAAAAAACAAAGGTTTTATAGAAGACATGTTAAATTGTGTTGTTGGTATTATTTGGCAATCTAGTATGATTTTGTTGCCTATATATTTTATGATAAGAGATTATCCAAAAACACTTACTACCCTAGTAGTCTTTATAATTACCACCGTAATTTTAAAATTTACTTGGTTAGATAAAGTAAAAAAAATACCAAACTAATTTTTTTTACAGTAGATATTAATTAATAAAAAAATGAAAATGAAGAGCATACCTTGGCAAGAAAAACCAGATAACTGTAAGGATGTTATGTGGAGGTATAGTAAAAACCCTATAATTGATAGATACGCTATACCATCCTCTAACAGCATATTTAATAGTGCAGTTGTACCTTTTAAAGATGGTTTTGCAGGTGTTTTTAGGTGTGATAATAAAGCAGTGCAAATGAATATTTTTGCAGGCTTTAGTAAAGACGGTATAAATTGGGACATAAACCATGACCCAATAGAGATGATGGCAGGAAATACCGAAATGATAGAGTCTGATTATAAGTACGACCCAAGAGTAGTATTTATAGAAGATAGGTATTGGATTACTTGGTGTAATGGGTATCATGGTCCAACCATTGGTATTGGGTATACTTTTGATTTTAAAGAGTTTTTTCAATGCGAAAATGCTTTTTTACCATTTAATAGAAACGGAGTATTATTTCCTCAAAAAATAAATGGTAAATATGCTATGTTAAGCAGACCAAGTGATAATGGACATACACCTTTTGGAGATATTTACATAAGCTACAGTCCAGATATGAAGTATTGGGGAGAGCACCGTTGTGTAATGAAAGCATCAGACTTTGTAGATAGTGCATGGCAATGTACAAAAATAGGAGCAGGCCCTATTCCAATTCTTACAGATAGCGGTTGGTTAATGCTTTACCATGGTGTAATTAATACGTGTAATGGATTTAGATATGCTATGGGTGCATCACTTTTAGACGAGAATAGCCCAGACAAAGTAAAATATAGAACACAGCCTTATTTATTAGGTCCGGCTGAGATTTATGAACAAGTTGGCGATGTTCCTAATGTAGTTTTCCCTTGTGCGGCCTTACATGATGTTGAAGAAGACAAATTAGCTGTATATTATGGTGCAGCAGACACGGTAGTTGCTTTAGCATTCGGAAAACTTAGTGAGGTGGTAGAATTTACAAAAAACAATAGTTTGTAATTAGTAAAATAGATGAATATTAAAATTTTAGTTTTAGGAGTTTTTGTAATATCAACCTTTAGTTGCGCACAACAACCTAGTGTAGTGCCTAAAAGTTATGTAGCCTACCAAACCCCCGAAACTATTATAATAGATGGCGAAGAAAACGACCCTTCTTGGGGTAAAGTGGCGTGGTCAGAACCATTTATAGATATTGAAGGAACAAAGCAACCTAAATATAAAACACAGGTAAAAATGCTTTGGGACAACACCTATTTTTATATCCTAGCTAAATTAGAAGAACCACATGTTTGGGGCAATTTAAAAAAACGGGATACTATTGTTTTTCATAATAACGATTTTGAAGTTTTTATTGATCCCGATGGCGACACCTATAATTACTACGAGTTAGAAATAAATGCTCTAAATACAGTTTGGGATTTATTTGTAAATAAACCGTACAGAGAAAAAAATGTGGTGTTGAATGATTGGACTTTAACAGGTTTAAAATCTGCTGTAAAAGTAGACGGAACACTAAACAATCCACAAGATGTAGATAAGGGTTGGGTTTTAGAAATGGCCATTCCATGGGCAGCATATAAAGCAGGTTATTATCATAAAAATGTTCCAAAAGATAAATTCTGGAGAGTAAATTTTTCTAGAGTTAATTGGGATCATCAAGTAACTAATGGTGTTTATCAAAGAAAAAAAGATAAAAAAGGAAAACTTTTACATGAGTATAATTGGGTGTGGAGCCCAATGCATGTGGTAAATATGCACGAACCAGAAAAATGGGGTTATGTGTATTTCACATCTAAAACAGCAGGAGAAAAGTTTGATTTTAATATTTCTAATGACGAAAAAATAAAATGGAAGTTATTTGAAATATACAGAAAACAAAAAGCCTATTTAGAAAAGAATACAAAATGGGCAACTACATTAGAAGAGTTAGATATTAAAGAAATTAAAGTAGAAAATAAAATACTTAAACCAAAACTAGAAAATCATAGTATGGGGTGGAATGTAGTTGTTACAAGTCCTTTTTCTGGAAAAAAATTAAGTATTAGAGAAGACGGAAAATTTTTATTAAAATAAACTATTATGAAAAAGTTAAGTGTAGTTTTTTTAGTCGTGTTATTAGCATTAGTATCTTGTTATAATACGGTTAAAGAAAAAGAAGCAAAAGAAACGGTACCTGAAAAATCGGATTTTAAATATTGGAATTGGATTACTGCAGGGCATAAAAAATCAGACTCTTCCTATGCTGCACATTTTAATAAATTAAAGAATAACGGTATTGATGCTGTTTTAATTAACACAGGTGCAGATCCAGAATTACTTAAAAGAGTTGCTCCAATTGCTACTAAAGCAGGTTTAGAAGTACACGCGTGGATGTTTACAACAAATAGACCTGGCGATTCTATAGCACAACAACACCCAGACTGGTATATGGTTAGTAGAAGCGGAAAATCTTGTTTTGATGAGCGCCCTTATGTTGGTTACTACCAATGGCTTTCTCCTAGTCATCCGGATGCAAGAAAACATATTTTAAGTTTAGTAGAAGGTTTAGCAAAAGTAGAAGGGGTTACAAGTGTACATTTAGATTATATACGCTATCCAGATGTGTATTTGCCTATAGGGTTACTTCCTAAATATAATTTAAAACAAGAAGAAGAATTACCAGACTATGATTTTGATTATTCAGACGCTAGTGTAAATAAATTTATAGCACTTCATCATAAAGATCCTAGAAAAATGGAAAACCCAGCAATAGATATTGAGTGGAAAAATTTCCGTTTAAATGAAATTAAATCTTTAGTAGATGAAGCTTATGATATAGTTCATAAACACGATAAAAAATTAAGTGCAGCAGTATTCCCTTATCCAGAAATGGCAGATCATATGGTACGTCAGCGTTGGGATAAATGGAAAATAGATATGGTTTTACCTATGATATATTATAACTTTTATAATGAAGAGTTAGATTGGATTGGTTATGCAACTGCTCAAGGCGTACAAGATTTAGAAGGTAAGCCAACGGAAGTACATACAGGCTTATATACCCCAAAATTAACACCTGATGCATTAAAGTTTGCAATTAAATTAGCAAAAGATAATGGCGCCTCTGGTGTTGCCTTTTTTGATGATTATCATATGACAGATGAGCAATTTGAAGTAATTAAGATATCTAAGTAATAATTTCTTTACATGGCAAGGGTTAAAATAAAATTAGGTTGGATTCTTTTTTTTAGTTTGGTTATAAGCTCTTGTAATCAACAAGAAAAAGTATACAAAGAATCTGATATACAAATAATACCTAAAGTTGCCTCTTTACAAATTAACTCAGGAGTATTTTTCTTTAATAAGAACACCAAATTTGTTACTTCTACTGATGCACAAAAGATAGCATCAGAACTGTTAATTAAAAAATTTAAAAATGTTACAGGCTGGAATTTGGAGCTTGTGTCAAATGCAAAATCACCAAAAGAAAATAAAGTAATATTTAAAACCAATAAAGACCTTAAAAAAGAGGCTTACGAAATAAATGTTACTAAAAAAGAAGTGACTATATCTGCATCTAGTTCTGCAGGGTTTTTATATGCTATACAAAGTCTTAGACAGTTATTACCCGTAGAGATTGAAAGTTCCAAAAGGGTAGAAAATATTGTTTGGCAAGTGCCAAGTGTTAGCATAAAGGATGGTCCTAGGTTTCCGTGGCGCGGCTTAATGTTAGATTTATCTCGTCATTTTTTTGATAAAGAATATATAAAGGAAACTATAGATGCCTTGTCTATGCATAAGATGAATATTTTGCATTTACACTTAGTAGATGACCAAGGTTGGCGTATAGAGATTAAAAAATATCCAAAATTAACCGAGGTTGGTGCTTGGAGAGTAGACCAAGAAGATATTCCTTGGAATTCTAGAACCGAAAATAGTCCTAATGCAAAAGGAACTTATGGAGGATTCTTAACTCAAGAAGAATTAAAAGAAATTGTTGCCTACGCTACTTTAAAAGGAGTAGAGGTAGTACCAGAAATTGAAATGCCTGCACATGTATCTAGTGCTATTGCTGCATATCCAGAATTAGCTTGTTTTGATACCCCTAAGCAAATTGGAGTACCCTCTGGTGCTCTTTGGCCAATAACCGATATTTATTGTGCAGGCAAAGAAACTACTTTCGAATTTTTAGAAAATGTGCTTTTAGAAGTGATGGAAATATTTCCATCTAAATACATTCATATAGGAGGAGATGAAGCTACCAAAACCAATTGGGAAAAGTGCCCTTTTTGTAAAAAAAGAATTGCTAGTGAAGGTTTAGAAAATGTAGAAGAACTGCAGAGTTACTTTATAAAAAGAATGGAGAAGTTCATTAATTCTAAAGGAAAAAAACTTATTGGTTGGGATGAAATTTTAGAGGGAGGTTTAGCACCAGATGCAACGGTTATGAGCTGGCGCGGTGTTAAAGGTGGTATAGAAGCTGCAAAACATGGTAATGATGTTGTAATGACACCAGTTGGCTTTTGTTATTTTGATTATTATCAAGGGCCACCAGAGTTTGAGCCTATTGCAGGCGGTAGTGTTTTATCTGTTAGTAAAGTTTATAAATTTGATCCTATTGTAGAAGATTTAACAGCAGATCAAGCGAAGCATATTTTAGGGGGGCAAGCTAATCTTTGGTCAGAGCATATACCTACAGAAAAGCATTCGCAATACATGATTTTTCCTCGTATTACTGCATTATCAGAAACGGTTTGGAGTACCAAAGAATCTAGAAATTGGGATAATTTTTCGGAGCGTTTACAAACTATGTTAACACGTTATAATTTGCTAGATATTAATTATGCAAAAAGTACATTTGTAATAGGTTCTAAAGCTGAGGTGAATAGTAATAATAAATCTATAGCATTAACATTACAGAATGAATATTCAAATTCAGATATTAGATATGTTCTAGATAAAAATGAGTTAAGTGCAAATGCTACTAAATTTTCAGAGCCAATTACCATAAATAAAACCACAACACTAAAAGCTAGTTTGTTTAAAAATGAGCAAGCTGTTGGTAGAGTTTTTTACGATACAATTACTTTTCATAAAGCCGTTTCAAACCAAGTAGATTATAAAACCGCATATCATCAAAAATATCAGGGTTCTGGTGCATATAATTTGGTAAATACTATGCGTGGCACAAAAAACTTTAGAGATGGTAGGTGGCAGGCTTGGTTAAACACATCAGCAGAAATAATTATAGATTTAGAAGAGCCAAAACCAATAAGTAAGGTTACTGTTGGAAGTATGGAAAATCAAAAAAACGGAATTTATTTTCCAACCTTAATGCAAGTTTTTGTTTCTGCAGATGGGATTAATTTTGAAAAAGTAACAGAGTTTAAAAGACCTTTTTCAGAAACAGAAGAACCGGAATTAAAAGATTTTAAACTAAGCTTTAAAAGTAGAAAAGTACGTTTTGTAAAAATAAATACTAGTATAGCACAAAACGCTAAAAATGCTAAAGAACGTTGGCTTTTTTTAGATGAAATTCTAATTAATTAGCAATAAATATAAAAACGGTAAAGCGTTAAAGTTTTTTATTGGGTTTAATTTAGAAGTTAAATTAATATTTTAGGAGTACTTAATACCCTAAGATGAATAGTTACCTATGAAAAAAAAAATCTTTTTATACATTGTTTTACTATACGGCGTTGCTTTAAATGCGCAAGAATTTTCTAATTATGTAAACCCATTTATAGGAACATCTAATTTTGGCGCAACAAATCCAGGGGCAATTGCTCCAAGAGGAATGGTAAGTGTATCGCCCTTTAATGTTTCAGGCAAGCAAAATGTATTAGAAAAAGATAGTAGGTGGTTGTCTAACCCGTATGTAAAAGAAAATACATTTTTAACCGGTTTTTCTCATGTTAATTTAAGTGGAGTAGGTTGTCCAGATTTAGGGGTAATACTTATGATGCCTACTACTGGAAAGTTAGAAACTAATCATTTAAAATACGGTAGTACCTATACAAATGAAGTTGCAAAGGCTGGTTATTATAGTACAAAATTAGAAAAGTATAATATAAATGTAGAAACTACTGCATCTACCAGAACAGGAGTTTCTAGATATTCTTTTCCAGAAGGAGAATCTAATATTTTATTAAACCTAGGTGTAGGTTTAACTAATGAGCAAGGGGCAACAGTTAAAATTGTATCTGCAACGGAAATAGAAGGAGTTCGTAATGTAGGTACTTTTTGTTATTACAAACCAGAAGAAGCGTATCCGGTATATTTTGTAGCTAAATTTAGTAAGCCAGCAAAGGAATATGGAGTTTGGAAAACACCTAAAACATACAAAGGTGTAGAGGCAGAATGGATGCCTTATAATGGAAAAACAAGAATACTAAAAGGCTATCGTAAAGAGGTAGTTGGCGATAGTATTGGAGCTTATTTTAAATATAATTTTAGTAAACCAACTACTGTAGAGGTAAAAGTTGGAGTGTCATATATAAGCATAGAAAATGCAAGAGAAAATTTAGAAAAAGAAACAAAAGATTTGTCTTTTGAAGAGGTGTATAGCAAAACAGCATTAAACTGGAATACATTACTACAAAAAATTAAGGTAGAAGGCGGTTCAGAGGATGATAAAACTATTTTTTATACTGCTTTATATCATACCTTAATACATCCAAATACCCTGAATGATTATAATGGGGAATATCCAAGTATGGCCACAAGAGAAACTTTAAAAACAGAAGGTACTCGTTTTACAGTTTTTTCTTTTTGGGATACGTATAGAAACCTACATGCTCTTATGTCATTAATATACCCTAAGCAACAATCTAATATGGTAAAAAGTATGCTTAATATATATGATGAAAGTGGTTGGTTACCAAAATGGGAGTTAAATGCAACAGAAACCACAACCATGGTTGGGGATCCTGCAGGTATTGTATTGGTAGATACTTATTTAAAAGGGATTAAAGATTTTGATATAGAAAAAGCCTATGAGGCTATGCGTAAAAGTGCTACGCAATTAGAGAATAATCCATTACGACCTGGAATAAAAGAATATGTAACTAATGGGTATTTAACTACCAAAAATAATGGGTCTGTTTCTACAACTCAAGAATATAATATTAGCGATTATTCCATTGCGTTATTAGCAAAAGAACTTGGCAAAAAGGAAGACTATAAAAGGTTTTCAAAACAAGCATTTACCTACAGAAATTTATATGATAAAAATTTAAAACTGTTACGCCCAAAGAAAATAGATGGCTCTTGGTATGAGCCTTTTGATCCTTTAGCAGGAGCAAACTTTACAAAAAACATTGGTTTTATAGAAGGCAATGCTTGGCAATACGCATTTATGGTATCACATGACACTAAAGGGTTGATAAAACTTATGGGAGGAAAAAGAAAATTTAGTAGTCAATTACAAAAAGTATTTAGTACCAACCAGTTTGATATGGCTAATGAACCAGATATAGGATACCCGTATTTATTTAATTATGTGCAAGGAGAAGAATGGCGCAGTCAAAATAAGGTAAGAGAGCTGGTAAAAAAATATTTTAAAAATACCCCAGATGGTTTACCGGGTAATGATGATACAGGAACTATGTCTGCTTGGTTAATTTATAGTATGATGGGAATTTACCCAATTTCTCCAGGAGAACCTTTTTATACGATAACAGCTCCTATGTTTGATAAAGTTACAATTGCTCTTGATCAAAAATACTACAATGGTAAAGAGTTAGTAATAACTAGAACAGGTGCTAAAGAAGGGGTAATTTCTACTATTCAAAGAAACGGCAAAGAACATAAAAGTTATTTTATAAACCATTCAGATTTAATTAACGGAGCAACATTAAATATACATTTAAAATGAAAAAAGGCGGATTATTTTTAGTGCTATTTGTAATTACATGTACAACTGCAATTTCTCAAAAAGCTATTCAGAAAAAAGTATTTACAAACCAATTAATAAATTTTGGAAAACCAGATAGTACTAATGTAGATCCAGATGTTATAAGGTTGCAAGGCGGAAGAGTGGTTTTAAAAAAAGTTACAGCACCTCTTTTTCCAAATGGAACCGATGTAAATTTAAAAATGGTTTTAAGATCTAATGGCGATAAATGGGATAAATCTGGTTCCTGTTTTGTGGTAACAAATCCAGAGTTAATCTCAATAATAGATGCATCAAAAGGAGATAAAAAATTTCCTGAGGCATCATTTATAACAGAAAAGCATGGTGGTGTTTTGTCTACAGATAATTATAAAGCACCTGTAGAATTATTACGTTTTATGACTCCTTTCGGAGTAGGTTATTATAGCGATAATAAAGTTAAGTACCGAAGACCTGTGTATATTCCTAAATGGGAAAAAGAAGTAGTTTGGAATCAAGATATTTCACATTTAGAAGAAATAACAACAGGTACTTTTTATGTAGGAGTTTTTATAGACTGTTGGGTAAAAAAAGGGTATAAAGTAGATCTTAGCTTAAACTATAGTGGAAGAGCAAAAAAGAAGCAAAAAGTAATGCCTTTGGTAAATGCAATTAACTATGTAAAAGGGCAAGGGCTACCACATTTTTTTGCCGAAAAAGCATTAGAGTTTGATTTTAAATTAGACAAAAACATTAAAAATGCAAAACTACATTACATTACTACAGGTCATGGAGGACATAGCGGAGGAGATGAATTTATTAAAATAAAAAATAGTGTTTATTTTAATACCAAATTGGTGTTAGATACCATTCCTTGGCGAGATGATTGTGCTTCTTTTAGGAGGTTTAATCCACATTCTGGTGTTTGGATTCGTAAAGACTCTGCGTATACTAGAAACCGCGAAACTAAAGAGAGAGAATTAATAGAAATAAAAGAAAGACTAGCATCATCTGATTTATCTAGATCTAATTGGTGTCCTGGCTCAAAAGTAGAACCTTATGTAGTTTCTTTAGGAGACTTATCTAAAGGAGAACAAAACTTAAAAATACGTATTCCAGCTACAAAAATGGAAAAAGGAAAAGCCAACCACTGGTTGGTTTCTGCGTATTTAACTTATGACAATTAGAAATTTTTCACCAACGCCTTTTTAGATTTGTTATTGGTCGAATTAATTTCATCCTCTTCTTATATGTTATTTACTTTATTAAGTGATTAAGTTAGAGTTATGTTAGTATTAAAAAGGGAGAATCTTAATAAGGTCCTCCCTTTAATGTAATATTCAATTTATGAAAAGAATAAAATTAATTATGAATTTAAGAGCAAACTTTAGTCTTTGTCTATTATTAGGAATATTGCTATTAGTATATAGTTGTAAACAAGCCAAAAAAGAAGAAGTAGGCGAAACAAAGCAACCTAACATTATATTTATAATGAGCGACGATCATGCATACCAAGCTATTAGTGCTTATGGGCATGGACTAAATAACACCCCAAATATAGATAGGATAGCTAAAGAGGGTGCAATTTTTAATAAAGGGTTTGTAAATAACTCTATATGTGCACCAAGTAGAGCTGCAATGCTTACAGGTAAACATAGTTTTGTTAATGGTAAAGTAGATAATATTCGTCCTTTTAATTGGGATCAAGATAATTTTGCTAAAGCCTTACAAAAAAATGGCTACGAAACGGCTTTAGTTGGTAAAATACACCTAGATGGTTTACCACAAGGATTTAATTATTCTAATGTGCTTCCAGGTCAAGGGCAGTACTATTCTCCAGACTTTATAGAAAATGGGGTTAAAAAAACATATCCGGGTTATATAACCCATGTTACTACAGATATTGCTTTAGATTGGTTAGATACAAAGCGTAATAAAGAAAAACCATTTATGTTAATGTATCATCAAAAAGCTCCGCATAGAACCTGGATGCCAGAAGAAAAATACTTAACATTAATGGATAGCATCACCTTTGATCCTCCTGCCAATTTCTTTGATGATTATAAAGATAGGCCTGCTGCAGCTGCCCAAGAAATGAGTATTTATAAAGACATGGATTTGGTTTATGATTTAAAAATGCTAGATAAAGAAGGCGAGCTTAAAACCAAATACAGAGGTATGTTCCAAAGAAAGTATGATAGAATGACCGAGGAGCAAAAAGCAGCTTGGGATGCCTATTATGATCCTATTATTACAGATTTTAAATCTAAAAACTTAAAAGGAAAAGATCTAGCAATTTGGAAATATAATAGATACATGCACGATTATCTTAGAACCATACAATCTGTAGATGATGGTGTTGGACAGGTTTTAGATTATTTAAAAGAAAATGGGTTAGAAGAAAATACAATTGTCGTATACACATCAGACCAAGGTTTTTATTTAGGAGAACACGGTTGGTTTGATAAGCGCTTTATGTATGAAGAGTCTTTTAGAACCCCTATTTTAATGAAATATCCTAAAGAAATTAAACCCGGTACGGTTATAGAAGAGTTAGTACAGAATATAGATTTTGCACCAACATTTTTAGATTATGCCAATGTAGAAATTGACGAAAGTATACAAGGGGAATCTTTAAGAAAATTAGTAAGTGGCGAAACAAGCGAGTGGCGAAACGCTATTTATTATACTTTTTATGAATACCCTGCAGAGCATAAAGTAAAACGCCATTACGGAGTAAGAACAGATAGGTATAAGCTTATTCATTTTTATCATGATATTGATAAGTGGGAATTGTACGATCTAGAAAAAGACCCCACAGAAATGCATAACCTTTATGAAGATGCCTCTTATGCAAGTGTAAAAGAAAATATGCATGTACAACTAGAAAAAATGAGAGCAAAATATGGAGATAGTGATGCATTAAACCAAGAAAATCTAGATAGATTTTTAAAAGCCAAAAACATAAAACACTAATAAAAAGAACCAACCAAATGAAAAATAACTTACTAACAATCCTAACCTTTTTGTTACTAATAAACGTAGGGTTTTCTCAAGAAAAAATTAATTATTTAGAAGAATCTAAAGCAGATTTTAAAGAGAGAATGCAATGGTTTAACGATGCTAAATATGGTATGTTTATCCATTTTGGATTGTATAGCCAATTAGGAGGTATTTATAAAGGAAATGATAAAGGACGTTATGCAGAATGGATACAAGGAAACCAAAATATACCTTCAGAAGAATATGCAAAACTAATTAATACTTGGAACCCGCAAGATTTTGATGCTGATGAAATTGTTAAGCTAGCAAAAAAGGCGGGCATGAAGTATTTGGTTATAACCACAAAACACCATGAAGGTTTTTGTTTGTGGGATTCTAAATATACCGATTTTGATATAGCAAATTCTCCAATGAAAGGCAGAGACCTAATTAAAGAATTAGAAGTTGCTTGTAAAAAAGAAGGTATTGTTTTTGGAACCTATTACAGTATTACAGATTGGCACCAAGGATCACAATATGTAGAAGAAGGTAAAGGTTGGGGAATGATGTTAATGCATGAAGGAAGAAAACAAGAGTATGTTACCTATTTAAAAAATCAAATTAAAGAGTTAATAGAAAACTACGATACCAATATTATTTGGTTTGATGGAGACTGGGTAGACTGGTGGACATTAGAAGATGGTAACGATTTGTACCAATACATAAGAGAATTAAAGCCAAGTATTATTATAAATAATCGTGTTTCTAAAAGAAAACTATTTAAAAAAGATTTTGGAACACCAGAACAATTTCATTTAGAAGATAAGGTAGATTATTACTGGGAAGCATGTTATACTATGAACGACTCTTGGGGCTTTAAAATAAAAGATACCGATTGGAAAACTCCAGAAGAAGTATACGCAAAGCTAAAAGACATTAACGGTAAAGGAGGAAATTTTTTATTAAACATAGGGCCAGATGGTAACGGTAATGTGCCAAAAAAATCTGTAAAAATCTTAAAGAAAGTTGGAAAAAAGTTAGCAAAGGAAGAAAGAAAATAGGTTTAAGATGGGTGTAAAAAAAATAATATACAGTATAGCATTTTTAGGTTTAACCATAGTTGGTTGTAAAGAAACTAAGCCTCAAGAAAAACAAGAGAAAAAACCCAACATTCTTTTCTTATTTACAGATGACCAACGTGGAGGAACCATAGGTGCAATGCACAAGTATAATGTGCAAACGCCAAATATGGATAAATTGGTAGAGACCGGCACATCTTTTACAAATTCTTATATTTTAGGAGCTACAACTGCCGCTGTTTGTTCACCAAGTAGAGCAATGTTAATGACCGGGCGTCATTATTTTAATATAGAGCCAAATGTATATGCACAATTTGCTTTTCCTAAAGAAGAAAAAGGAAAAAGTGATAAACTAACGTTTCCAGAATATTTTAAATCTAACGGGTATAAAACTTTTGCTACAGGAAAACAACATAATGGCGAGCAATGGGTAGAAAGAGGATTTACTTATGTTAAGTCTGCTTTTTTAGGAGGAATGACAAGGCATTTTGGAACAAAAGTAAAAGATTATACACCAGAAGCAGGATGGTCTGAAGGCTATAAGGACGATAAAAAATTTAGTAGCGAAGTATTTGCAGATGCAGCAGTTGGCTTTTTAAACTCTTATAAAGAGGAAAATCCTTTTTTAATGTATGTAGCATTTACAGCTCCTCATGATCCACGTACTGCACCACAAGAATTTCATGATATGTATCCGGCTAAAGATATTACGGTGCCAGAAAATTTTATGCCAAAGCACCCTTTTGAGCTAGCAGACGAGAAAATTAGAGATGAGGTTTTAGCACCTTTTCCAAGAACAGAAGCTATTGTGCAAAAAGAAATATCAGATTACTATGCTATGATTACTGCTACTGATGCACAAATTGGTAGAATATTAAAAGCATTAGAGGCATCTGGACAAGCAGAAAATACCATTATCATATTAGCAGGCGATAATGGGTTGGCTTTAGGGCAACACGGTTTGTTAGGAAAACAAAATGTATATGAACATAGTGTTAGCGTGCCTTTAGTATTTTCTGGACCAAATATTCCTAAAAATCAAAAGAATAGCGCTTTAGCATATTTACATGATGTATTTCCAACATTATGCGGACTTACAGGATTAGATATTCCAGAATCTATTCAAACAAAAGACTTAACACCAGTAATAAATGGCGATGTAAAAGAAGTACGTAAAAGTATGTTTTATGCCTATAATTCTTGGCCAGGAGAGGTAACAAGACCAAATATAAATAATGGAGGTGGCCATAGAGCAGTACGTAAGGGTGATTTTAAACTAATTGTAAGTGCAAAAAAAGACGTGTATACCTACCAGTTATTTAATCTTAAAAAGGACCCTTGGGAACTAGTAAATCTTATAGAAGATGAAAACTATAAAAATGTAAAAGAAGAATTAACTCTAGAGTTAGAAAATTTAATAAAAGAAGTAGGTGATCCTGCAGATTTATCTAAAAAAGAATTCGGAATTTTTGATAATCCAGAGGACTATAACTTTAAAAAATAAGACTATAATGTTTCCATCTTTAAAACATAACAGTAGAGTATTTAAAACAATTTTTTCAAATCTGTTTTTGGTTGGGGTTTTATTTGTTTTTACTACCAATAAAACTAGTGCGCAAGAAAAAGAATTGTCTTGGGAACAGCTTGCGGATCAGTATGAATGTCCAGAATGGTTTAGAGACGCAAAGTTTGGTGTTTGGTTTCATTGGGGGCCACAAACGCAACCAGAGCAAGGTGGCGGTTGGTATGCACGCCATATGTATATGAAAGATGTTGGTCGTCAAAAATTTGGTAAAATGGCAAACCCGTATCATTTACAAACTTACGGACACCCTTCAGAATTTGGCTATAAAGATGTAATTAACGAGTGGAAAGCAGAAAACTTTGACGCTCAAGCTCTAATTAATTTTTCAAAAGAAAACGGAGCAAAATATATTGTTGCATTAGCAAATCATCATGATCATTTCGATTTGTTTAATTCTACCCACCATTCATGGAACTCTGTAAATGTTGGTCCTAAAAAAGATATTATTGGAGAGTTTAAAAAAGCAACTACTAATGCAGGATTAAAATTTGGTGTTACCAGCCATGATGATCGTTTTTTAAACTGGTGGAAACCTGCTTTTGGTTCCGATAAAGAAGGAAAATATGCAGGTGTTCCATATGATGCTCGTTTAACTAAAGAAGATGGTAAAGGACTTTGGTGGGAAGGTTTAGATCCTAAAGATCTATATGGTCCGGCTCCAGAAGACCGTACGCCTGAGGTTATAGAAAATATCAAAAAAAACTGGTTAAAACGTCATTTAGAATTGGTGAATAATTATAAACCAGACCTGCTGTATAACGATGGTTTTAATTTTACATACGGAGATTATGGTAAAGAAGTTACTCGTAAACTTTACAACAATAGTTTAAGAGATAACGGTACTATTAATGCTGTTATGCTTTTAAAAAGAAAAGCAAAAGGAACTGTTAATGAGGTAGAATCTGGAGGTAGTAATACCTTAAGAGAATACCCTTGGCAGTCTGAAATTACTTTTACAGATTGGTTTTATAAAAAAGACCGCCATTTAACGCATAATGCACGTACCATCTTAGAAATGCTGGTAGAAGCAGTTAGTAAAAACGGAAACTTACTTTTAAGTATGGAACTTAATCCTGATGGAACCATACCGCATGAAATTAAAAAAAGCGTAAAAATTGTTGGCGATTGGCTTAAAATAAATGGCGAAGCTATATACGGTACAAGGCCTTGGAAGGTATATGGTGATGGAAAAAGTGTACGAGGGGAAGCAATAGAAACCGTTGAAGGAGAACTTAGAAACGCTACAGCAAACCAAAAACACGGGGAGCATTTTAATCAGCGTACTACCGCAACTCCTGCTTTTGCAAATGATGAAGTTAGGTTTACAACAAAGGAAGACAATTTTTACATTGTAGTTATGAACCCTAAAGGAGGGGAGTTTACAATTCCGTCTTTAGGAAAGTTAAGTAGTGTAAGCCCTGGTAAACTTAAAAAAGTAACACAACTGTATGATGGACGAAAAGTTTTATTTAAACAAACAGATAAAGGATTAATTGTTACCATGCCTGCAGTAAATGGAAATAGTTATCCAGTGGTTTTAAAAGCCAACTTCAAGTAATAGAAGATTATAAAGTAAATGGAAGAAAGGTAAATAGGATTACTATTTGCATCAATTCCAAAAATAAACAACCAAACCACAATATACTTTACGCTTAGTATAGCTGTAAGGTAAGATTGTAAATTAAACTAACTAATAATATATGTTTATCCGTAGACTATTGTTTTCTGGTATTTTAATAGCGCAAATTAGTGTAAGTTATGCGCAAGAAAATCTACCTTATTTAAATCCTTCCCTGTCTTTTGATCAAAGAGTTAATGATTTAGTGTCAAGAATGACATTAGAAGAGAAAGTTGGGCAAATGATGAATAATGCACCAGCTATTCCTCGTTTAAAAGTACCTGCGCATGAATATTGGAATGAGTGCTTACATGGTGTAGCTAGAGCGGGTAAAGCAACAGTTTTCCCTCAAGCAATAGGTTTAGCTGCCACTTTTGATACAGAGTTAATTTATAAAGATGCTGTGGTAATTTCAGATGAAGCTCGTGCAAAACACCATGAAGCATTAAGAAATAATTCTTTTAAACGCTATGAAGGATTAACATATTGGACTCCAAACGTAAATATTTTTCGCGATCCACGTTGGGGTCGTGGTCAAGAAACCTATGGCGAGGATCCTTATTTAACTTCACGTATGGGAGTTAATTTTGTAAAGGGTATGCAAGGCGATGATCCCAAGTATTTAAAACTAGTTGCAACACCTAAACATTTTGCGGTACATAGTGGGCCAGAACCAGAAAGGCATTTTTTTGATGCAACTACAACAGAAAGAGATTTGTATGATACGTATTTACCAGCTTTTGAGGCTACAGTTGTAGAGGGTAAAGCATATTCTATAATGGCAGCGTATAATAGGTATATGGGTAAACCATGTTGTGCAAGCCACCAATTGTTAGAAGATATTTTAAGAAAAGATTGGGGCTTTAAAGGGTATGTGGTTTCAGATTGTAATGCTATTAGAGATATACATGATTATCATAATTATGTAGACTCTAAAGAGGAAGCAGCAGCAGTTGCTGTTTTAGCAGGTACCGATTTAAATTGTGGTTCGCGTTACGAGTATCTAAAAAGCGCTGTTAAAGAAGGAATAATTTCAGAAGAAGAAATAGAGGTTTCTTTAAAAAGAATTTTAAAAGCACGTTTTAAACTAGGAATGTTTGATCCAGCAGAAATGGTACCTTATGCAAGTACACCAATAAGTGTGGTAAGTTCCGATAAACATAGAGCATTAGCGTTAGAAACAGCGCAAAAATCTATTGTTTTATTAAAAAATGAAAGTAATACATTGCCTTTAAAAAAAGAGCTAAAGTCTATTGCTATTATTGGGCCTAATGCAAATGATTTAGAAGTGCTTTTAGGAAACTATAATGGATTTCCGTCTCAATATTTCACTCCTTTAGAAGGTATTAAAAATAAAGTATCAAAAGATACTAAAGTGTATTATGAAGCTGGTACCGAATTAATATCTAAAGAACCTACAATGTCTTTAATACCGGCAGAGTTTTTAAGTTATAATGGCCAACAAGGTTTGCAGGCAAAATATTATAATACACATAATTTTTCTGAGAGCCCAATAGTAACAAGGGTAGAAAAAACAATAAATTCTAATTGGAACTCAAACCCTGTAAAGGGCTTAAACGAAACAGAATTTGGAATAGCTTATTCAGGAAAAATTAAAGTTGCTGTTACAGGAAATTACGATTTAGGACTTCAAAGTCACAGAGGTTATACATTATCAATTAACGGTAAAGTATTAGTTGATAATAATGAAAAATTAAGAAGACGTGTTGTAAAAGAAACTATTTATTTAGAAAAAGGAAAAGAGTACCAAATTGAAATTAATTATTTTCATAAAGGGTATCCGGCTAAATTAAAATTATTATGGGCAACACCAGAAAAAACATCCTTTGAAAAAGCAATAGATAAAGCAAAAAAATCAGAAGTAGTTGTTTTTGTTGGTGGTATTTCGCCAGGGGTAGAAGGAGAACAAATGCCTGTAAATTCTAAAGGTTTTGATGGAGGAGATAAAACCAATATTGAATTGCCAGAGGTACAAAAAGAATTACTAAAAGCATTACATGCAACAGGAAAACCAATAGTATTAGTTTTATTAAATGGTAGTGCGCTAGCCGTTAATTGGGAGCAGAATAATTTACCAGCAATTGTAGAGGCTTGGTATCCAGGAGAGCTTGGTGGTAATGCAATAGCAGATGTACTTTTTGGAGACTATAACCCTTCAGGAAGATTACCAGTAACTTTTTATAAATCTATAAAAGAGTTATCTCCCTTTGTAAATTATAGTATGAAGGGTAGAACCTATCGCTATTTTGAAGGGGAAGCTTTATATCCTTTCGGGTATGGGTTAAGTTATACCCAATTTAAATATGAAAAATTAAAATTATCAAAAAATAAAATTAAACCTACAGAAGAAACTACAGTATCTGTAAAAATTAAAAATACAGGTGCATATAATGGAGACGAAGTTGCACAACTTTATATTAAAGATGTAAAAAGTAAAGTAAAAAGACCACTAAAAAGTTTAAGAGGAATAAAAAGAATTTCTTTAAAACAAGGCAAGTCTACAACAGTAACGTTTAAAATTACCCAGGAAGACTTATCTTATTTTGATACAGAATTACATAAAAAAATAGTAGAACCAGGAATTTTTGAAATAGGTATAGGTTCTGGGTCAAATAGTTACAAAACAGTACATCTTGAAGTTATAAATTAAATACTAAAGAATGAAAAAATTACTTCCATTAGGTTTAATAAGTATGCTATTTACTTTGTCTGTAAGTAGTTGTAAGAATAAAGTAGTAGAAGAAATAAAACCAGAAAGGCCCAATATTTTATTTATAATGTCAGATGATCATACGGCACAAGCTTGGGGGCTTTATGGTGGCATATTAGAAGACTATGTACATAATCCTAACTTAAAAAAATTAGCGGCAGAAGGTACCGTTTTAGATAACTGTTTGGTGTCTAATTCTATTTGTACTCCAAGTAGAGCTACTATTTTAACAGGTCAATACAGCCATATTAATGGCGTAAAAATTTTAGATGCAGGCCTATCACCACAGTATAATAATATTGCAAAAGAATTGCAAAAAGGTGGGTATCAAACTTCCATAGTTGGAAAATGGCACCTAAAACAAGAACCAGCTGGTTTTGATTATTATGCCGTACTTCCTGGGCAAGGGGAATACCATAATCCAATAATAAAAACAAAAGATAATTGGCAAGATTATTATGAAGGCGGTAAACAATACGAAGGGTATAGTACAGATGTTGTTACAAACATGACTATAGATTGGATAAAGAATAGAGATACCAAAAAACCTTTTATGGCAATGTGTCATTTTAAAGCTACACACGAGCCTTATGATTATCCAGAAAGGTTTGCACATTTATACAAGGACCAAGAAATACCTGTTCCAGATTCTTTTTATGATAATAGTGCATCTACAACCGGACGTTCTTTTTTAGGCCAATCTATGGATAACCTTATGCAGCGTTATTTAGATGCTACTGCAAACCCAGAATTAAGAAAAGATTTTATGAATTATCCAGGTCTTCCTTTTTCTGTAGACGGTTTAACTAAAGAAGAAGCAAGGTATAAAACCTACCAAAAAATGATAAAAGATTTTATGCGTTCTGGCGCAGGGGTAGATGACAATATTGGAAGATTATTAAATTATTTAGAAGACGCAGGCCTAGCAGAAAACACAGTAGTTATTTATACCGCAGACCAAGGATATTTTTTAGGAGAACATGGCTGGTTTGATAAGCGCTTAATTTTTGAAGAATCTATTCGAATGCCATTTGTAATTCGATATCCAAAAGAAATTAGAGCTGGTGCAAGAAATAAAGACGTAATAGAAAATGTTGATTTTTCTGCGCTTTTTGCAGATTATGCTGACATTGACTATCCGAAGGACATGCAAGGGAAAAGTTTTCGTGAAAATTTAAAAGGAAATACACCAAATAATTGGAGAGAATATGGTTATTATCGATATTGGGATCACTCCAAAGATAGACCTGGTCATTTTGGTATTAAAGGAAAACGTTACAAACTCGCATTTTTCTATGGTAACGGTTTTAAAGGTGCTGCGCAAAAGCAGTTTTGGGATTTTTACGATTTAGAAAAAGACCCTAAGGAATTACATAATGCATATAATGATGAAGAATATCAAGGCATTATTAAAGAAATGAAAGCGGAAATTATAAAGAAAAGAAAAGCACTTGGAGATACAGATGAAAATAACCAAGAAGTATTACAAATTATAGAAAAGTATTGGGACAATTAAAATAATATACTAAATGAAATTTTTAAAGCACAGAGGAACATTAAAACTAATAGTAAAATCAATTTTTATTTTGGTTTTATTAGGACAAATTTCCTGTGCTGAAAAAAAAGAACAACCGCAAAAAAAGCCAAATGTTATTTTAATACTAACAGACGATCAGGGTTTTGGCGATATTGGGTATTATGGTAATCCACATATAAAAACTCCGGTTTTAGATAGTTTAGCAAGTAAAAGTGTGCGTTTCGACGATTTTTCGGTAAACCCAGTGTGTGCGCCTACACGTTCGGCGATCATGACGGGAAAGTATGCTATGGAAACTGGTGTACATGATACGTACAGAGGTGGTGCAATGATGGCGCCAAGTGAAGTTACCATTGCCGAAATTTTAAAAGAAGCAGGTTATAAAACCGGAATGATTGGAAAGTGGCATTTAGGCGATAATTACCCAATGCGTCCACAAGATCAAGGTTTTGAGTATACATTAAATCATTTATCTGGCGGAATTGGGCAATACGGCGATTGGCCAAATACCTTAAAAAGAGACAGTAGTTACTTTAATCCAATTTTATGGAAAAATGGTAAACAAGTACAAACCAAAGGTTATTGTACCGATGTTTTAACCGAAGCGGCAATGGATTATGTAGAAGACAATAAAGAAAATCCGTTTTTCTTATACTTATCATACAATGCACCACATGGACCGCTACAATTACCTAAAAAGTATTATGATATGTACAAAGGTGTAGATATTGATGCTGGCTTAATTAACCAAGAAAAACCTTACCCAAATGTTACCGACCATAGTAGAGAAAACTCTAGAAAGGTTTACGGAATGGTAACTAATATTGATGATAACTTAAGATTATTATTTAAAAAGTTAGAAGATTTAGGCATTGATGAAAATACACTAGTTATTTTCATGACAGATAATGGGCCACAACACCCAAGATACATTGCAGGTATGCGCGGTAAAAAAGGGTCTGTTTTTCAAGGTGGCGTACGTGTACCAAGTTTTTGGTATTATCCAAAGGCGTTTAAAGAAGCTAGAGATATAAAAACGCCAGCTGCACATTACGATATTTTGCCAACATTAGTAGAACTTACAGGAGCTACACTACCCGAAGATCTAAAAATTGAAGGCGAAAGTTTGTTACCATTATTAACCAAAAAAGAAGATAGCTTACCAGAGCGTATTATTAACCGTTATTGGGCAAGAACAGCGCCAGTGCATTACAGAAATGTATCAACAAGAAAAGGCGAAATAAAATTAGTTGGTGTTGGTAAAGATGAAGAAGGTAACAATAAGTTTGAATTATTTAATTTAAATGAAGATCCTTACGAGCAAAATAATATTTCAGAAGAGCATCCTGCTTTAGTTTCAGAATTAAAAGCTGAAATGGATACTTGGTTAAATACCATGGAAACATCAGAACATATAGTAAACTCGCCAATGCCAATAATTGGTACAGTTTATGAAAACCCTGTAATGTTAAACCAAAACGATGCCCTTTTCTTTAAAAAAGAAGGGGTTAAAAAAGAATTTATTTACTGGGATGTTATTGTAGATGAAGCAAAAACTTTTGATATAATAGTACATTTTGATGCACCTATAAATACTACAGGAGAGTTAGAATTAGATTTAGGTTCGCAAACCAAAACAGTAAAAATTGAAGCTAACGGACAAACAAGTTTCCGTTTTAATACTATAGAATTACCAAAAGGCAAAGTAACTATAATGCCTAAAACCTATTTAAAAAGAAAAGGCGAGTTAAAATATGCCTATCCATTTTACATTGAAATAAAAGGATAATCAGAAGGATTTAAATGAAGAAAAAAATAGCACATAACATTATAAAAAAGCTTTGTGTTTTAGCTTTAGGAATTACCCTTGCAAATTGTGCAGATTCTAAAGTAGATTCACCCAAAGAAAAATTTAAATTACAATATAACAAACCAGCTCAAAAATGGACAGACGCATTGCCTATTGGTAATGGTAGTTTAGGAGCAATGGTTTATGGTGGTGTTTCTCAAGAACACATTCAGTTTAATGAAGAAACGTTATGGCGTGGTCAACCTCACGATTATGCACACGAAGGTGCTGGTGAATATTTAGATGAAATTAGAAACTTGCTGGCTACTGGAGAGCAACTAGAAGCACAAAAAATAGCTCAAGAACATTTTATGAGCGATCCAATAAAGCAAATTCATTACCAACCGTTCGGAGATATTTATTTCGATTTTAAAAATCACGAAAACTATAAAAATTACAAACGAGAACTTAATTTAAATAATGCAGTAAGCTCGGTTTCTTACACAATAGAGGATGTAGCATATAAACGCGAAGTATTATCTAGTTTTCCT
This sequence comes from uncultured Maribacter sp., assembly GCA_947504045.1. Classification (GTDB taxonomy): domain Bacteria; phylum Bacteroidota; class Bacteroidia; order Flavobacteriales; family Flavobacteriaceae; genus Maribacter_B. The sequence continues at coordinate 506,214 of CANNFY010000001.1, read as the reverse complement.
AATCAAATTATAGCAATAAATGTATCGGCAAGTAAAGAGAAAGCTTTAAATTTTGATTTATGGTTAGATGCCATACATGAAGATAAATCGGTTGTTACTTCAAATAATACACAAACCCTTGTAGTTAAAGTGAAAAATGGTGTGTTACGGGGAGTTTCAACCTTGAAAATTAAAACCAATGGTACGGTTACTACTACCAATGGTAAATTACAAATAACAGATGCCTCAAACGCTACGGTTTACTTAGCTGCAGCTACAAATTATGTCGATTTTAACGATGTAACCGGAACACCAGAAAAAAATGTTCCAGAAATTTTAGCTAATGTAGAAAGCAAAAGTTTTGAAACAATAAAAGAAACACATGTTTCTGATTACCAGTTGCTTTACAACCGTTTTCAAATAAGTTTTGGAGACAACGGAAAATCTAAAAATACAACAGATCAAAGAATTCTAGATTTTTGGAAAAATCCTAATGATCCACAATTAGTAGCATTATATGTAGAATATGCTCGTTATTTAACCATTGCAAGTAGCAGACCAGGAACAAAAGCAGCAACATTACAAGGTATTTGGAATGATAAGTTAACGCCGCCTTGGTTTAGTAGTTATACTACCAATATTAATTTAGAAATGAATTATTGGCCGGTAGAAATGTATAACTTAAGTGAATGCCATGAGCCACTTTTTGATCTAATAGAAGATTTATCAACTACAGGAGCCAAAGTTGCTAAAACACACTATAATGCCGATGGCTGGATTGTACACCATAATGTAGATATTTGGCGAGGAGCAGCTCCGGTAAATGCATCACACCACGGTATTTGGTTAGGTGGTGCTGCGTGGTTATCATCTCACATCTGGGAACATTACTTATTTACACAAGATAAAGAATTCTTAAAAAAACGTTATCCGCTATTGCGTAATGCGGCATTATTTTACAGTCAGTTTTTATATGAAGACCCCAATACCGGTTATTTAATTAGTTCCCCTTCAAATTCACCAGAAATAGGTGGTTTAGTTGCTGGTCCAACTATGGATCATCAATTAATTCGAGCTTTATTTAGAACAACTATTACAGCTGCAAAAATTCTAGATCAAGATGCGGAGTTTACAGCTACCCTTCAACCCATGATTGATAAAATTGCACCAAACCAAATAGGTAAACACGGGCAATTACAAGAGTGGATGGAAGATAAAGATAACCCAGAAAATCATCATAGGCATGTATCGCACCTTTGGGCGGTGCACCCAGGAAACGAAATTAATTTTGAGGATACGCCAGATTTAATGGAAGCAGCAAAACAATCTTTAGAATATAGAGGAGATAATGGTACTGGTTGGAGTTTAGCTTGGAAAATTAATTTTTGGTCGCGTTTTAAAGATGGAGACCATGCTTATAAACTAGTTCATAAATTGTTAAGCCCAGCAGAAAAACCTAACGGAAAAGTTGGCGGTGGTTCTTATTTAAATCTTTTTGATGCGCATCCGCCATTTCAAATAGATGGAAATTTTGGCGGTGCTTCAGGAATTTTAGAAATGATTCTCCAAAGTCATCTAGATAAAATAGAAATATTACCAGCATTACCTAAAGCTTTACCACAAGGTAATGTTTCTGGTATAGTTGCAAGAGGTGGTTTTGAGTTGTCTTTTAATTGGGAAAACTCAGAATTAATATCTGTAAAAGTACTTTCTAAAAAAGGACAATCTTGTAAACTAGTATATAAGAATAAGGAAATAGAGTTTGAAACAGAACCAGGAAAAAGCTATGTTTTTAACAGTGCATTAAATAAAAAATAAGAAGTTAAAAGAACCGTAAATATGAAGAAGATACTATGTGTTATAACCATTATCTTAAGCTATAATTTGCCTTTATTAGCGCAAGAAAAACAGGCGAAACCTAATGTTATAATTATATTTACAGACGATCAAGGATACCAAGATGTGGGTGTATTTGGTTCGCCCTTAATTAAAACGCCTAACTTAGATAAAATGGCAATGGACGGAATAAAATTCACAGATTTTTATTCCGCATCACCAGTTTGTTCTCCTTCAAGAGCAGCCCTATTAACTGGCTCTTATCCTCCACGTGTAGGCGTTCCTAAAGTATTGTGGCCAAATAAACCCGGAGGTTTAAATAACCAAGAAACTACCATTGCAGATATGCTTAAAACTAAAGGGTATTCTACAGCATGTATAGGAAAATGGCATCTAGGAGATGAACCGCAGTATTTACCAACTACACAGGGTTTTGATTTTTATTATGGTATACCTTTTAGTAATGATATGTCTGTAAATCCAAATTCTAAAGTTGCAAATAATATACTTTTTAGAGAAGGGATGACTCTAGATAGTCTACGAGAAAAAAAATGGAGAGGAAGAAGGGTTCCATTATTAAAGCAAGACGAAGTTGTAGAATACCCAGTAGATCAAACAACATTAACGCAAAGGTATACACTAGAAGCAATTAATTTTATTAAAGAAAATAAAGAAGATCCTTTCTTTTTATATATAGCACATTCAATGCCGCATGTGCCTTTATATGCCTCCCCAAAATTTAAAGGAGAAAGCGCAAGAGGATTGTATGGCGATGTTATAGAAGAGATTGATTGGGGAGTTGGAGAAATTATAAAAACACTTGAAAATTTAAATATTGATGAAAATACTCTAGTTATTTTCACATCAGATAATGGGCCTTGGACATCAAAAGGAGATAAAGGTGGTAGTGCATTACCATTAAAAGGAGGTAAATTTTTAACTTATGAAGGAGGTATGCGCGTGCCAATGATTGCAAAATGGCCCGGAAAAATAAAGAAAGGAATTGTTACAAATAAAGTAGCATCAACAATAGACTTTTTACCAACAATTGCCCACCTAACTAATTCTAATTTACCAGAAAAAGAAATTGATGGAAAAAATATTTGGAAAATACTTTCTGGTAAAAAAAGTAAATCTCCACATAAAAAAGACGGGTTTTATTATTATAAAGAATCTACTTTAGAAGCAGTTCGTCAAGGCGATTGGAAGCTGAGAATTACTGAAAAAAATGATGTGGAATTGTACAATTTAAAAGAAGACATTTCTGAAAATAATAACCTAGCAAAACAACATCCTAAAATTGTAAAAAAATTAGGAAAAATGATGAGTGAATTTGATGCAGGTTTAAAAGAAAACCAACATCAGTATAATTAAAAAAAGAACAGTTTGAAAAAAAATAAAAGCCTAATAAAAGTAGTTAGTTTAGCACTAGTTGTAATAAGTGTATTGTCTTTTTCTGACAAGAAAAAACCGCCCTACAAAAATGCTAAACTACCAGTAGAAGAGCGTGTAAGCGATTTGTTAAGTAGAATGACATTGGAAGAAAAATTCTGGCAAATGTTTATGATTCCTGGTGACTTAAGTATTGGAAAAGATAAACTAAAGCACGGCATTTTTGGTTTTCAAATATCATCAAAAGGAAAAAATGATAATGCTGCAGAGCAGATTATGGATTATGGTACTGCTGGTACAGCAGAAAGTATGGCAAATGAAATTAATGCACTACAAAAGTACTTTATAGAAGATACTCGTTTGGGTATACCTATTATTCCATTTAACGAGGCATTACATGGTTTAGCTCGTGGTGGAGCAACAACATTTCCGCAAGCAATTGCTCTAGCATCTACTTGGGATACTAAATTAGTTAGCGATGTTGCTGGCGCAATTACAAAAGAAACAAAAACAAGAGGTATTCGTCAAATACTTTCTCCAGTGTTAAATATTGCTCGCGATGTTCGTTGGGGGCGTGTAGAGGAAACCTATGGCGAAGATCCGTATTTAACTACCCAAATGGGGTTGTCATTTATTAGTCAGTTCGAAAATGCAGGAGTTATTACAACACCAAAACATTTTGTTGCTAATGTTGGTGCTGGTGGTCGGGATAGTTACCCAATTAGTTTTAATGAGCGTTTGTTAGAAGAAATATATTTTCCAGCATTTAAAGCAGTTTTTAAAGAAGCAGGGGCACGCTCGGTAATGACGTCGTATAACTCATTAGATGGTACGCCATGTACATCAAACTCTTGGTTGTTACGCGATAAACTTAAAGATGAATGGGGTTTTGACGGATTTGTAATTTCTGATGCTGGTGCAACTGGTGGGGCAAATGTATTGCACTTTACTGCAGCTAATTATGCAGAAGCAACGGAAGATGCTATAGAAGCAGGGTTAGATGTTATGTTCCAAACCAACTACAATCACTATCCTTTATTTTGGGAAGCTTATGAAAAAGGAATGGTAGACATTAAAGCTATTGATGAGGCTGTAAGTAGAATTTTACGAGCTAAGTTTGAACTTGGTTTATTTGAAGATCCTTATGTAGATGCTAAACAAGCAGCAATTTGGAATGGGCATAAAACGCACCGCGCTTTAGCAAAAAAAGCAGCATCAAAATCTATGGTGCTATTAAAGAATGAGAATACAACCTTACCAGTTAAAAAAACATCTAAAAAAGTAGCACTTATTGGCCATGATGTTAAAACGGTACGATTAGGAGGTTATAGCGGACCAGGAAACGATTTAGTTTCTATGTACAGTGGTGTTGCTAATAAAATTGGAAAAGAAAATATTGTCTATGCACCAGGTGTTGCTTTAACAGAGGTAAATTATAAACCTATTGCTTCTGCCAACTTATCTACCATAAAAGATGGTAAAAAAGTAGAAGGTTTAAAAGGAGATTATTTTGATAATATTACCTTAACAGGAACCCCAAAAGTAGAGCGTATAGATAAAAAAGTAAGTTTTGGATGGACACTTTTTTCACCGCATGAAGATTTACCATACGATTGGTTTTCGGTACGTTGGACAGGAAAAATAAAAGCTACTAAAACAGGAACTTTTAATGTAGGTATTGAGGGTAATGATGGGTACCGTATGTATTTAGATGGCAAATTACTTATTGATAATTGGCAAAAACAATCTTACAATACAATTTTAAAAGAGTTTTCTTTTGAAAAAGGAAAAGAGTACGATGTAAAAATTGAATTCTATGAGTCTGCCGGAAATGCAAAATTTAAATTAGTTTGGGATGCAGATATTCAAGATAACTGGAAACAAGAAATTAAAGATGCCGTAATAGCGGCAGAAAAAAGTGACGTTGCAGTAGTGTTTGCAGGTATTCATGAAGGAGAATTTAGAGACCGTGCATTATTAGCATTACCAGGGCACCAAGAAGAACTTATTAAGGCTGTTGCTAAAACAGGAAAACCTACTGTAGTTGTTTTAGTAGGTGGTAGTGCAATTACAATGGCAAATTGGATTAATGATGTGGATAGTATTATTATGGCGTGGTATGCCGGAGAAAATGGCGGTAATGGTTTTGCAGATATTCTTTTTGGCGATGAAAATCCTGCGGGGCGTTTACCAATTACTTTTCCTGTAGATGAGGCGCAATGTCCATTATATTATAACAATAAGCCAACAGGTAGAGGAGATAATTACCATAACTTAACAGGGCAGCCATTATTTCCATTTGGTTATGGTTTAAGTTATACCAATTTTGAATATTCGAATCTAGAATTCAGTAAAAATAATATAAGCTCAGATGAAACAGTGCAAGTTACTTGTACCGTTAAAAATAATGGAGCAATTGCAGGTGATGAGGTGGTACAATTGTACATAAGAGATGAGTTAGCTTCCGTATCAAGACCAATAAAAGAGTTAAAAGGGTTTACTCGTATTCATTTAAAAGCAGGAGAGTCTAAAAAGGTAAGTTTAGAGTTAACTCCTGCAGCACTTTCTATGTTAGATAAAGATTTAAATAGGGTAGTAGAAGCGGGTGATTTTAGAATCATGATTGGTGCTTCATCAAAAGATATACGTCTTAGAGGTATTTTAAATGTAAAATAATATGTAAGTATAGATTTAAAAAAGTTAGTAGTAGTGAATAAGTTTCTAGTTATATTATCCCTTCTTTGGTTTACAGGATGCAGTCAATCTAAAGTATCCAAAAAGCCCAATTTCATTTTCATTCTTGTAGATGATTTGGGAAAAGAATGGGTAGAAACTTATGGGGCAGAAGAAATAGAAACCCCTAATATTAATGCACTAGCAGAAAACGGAATAACCTTTAATAATGCGTATTCTATGCCGCAATGTACACCAAGTCGTGTGGCTTTATTAACTGGTCAATATCCGTATGTTAATGGATGGATAAACCATTATGATGTACCAAGATGGGGACATGGTGTTAATTTTGACACTACTAAAAACCCAAGTTTTGCAAAGGCGCTTCAAGATGCTGGTTATGCAACTTGTATTGCCGGAAAGTGGCAAATAAACGATTTTAGAATAGAGCCCGATGCTATGGAAAAAGCGGGTTTTGATGCCTTTTGTATGTGGACAGGTTACGAATCTGGTAATAAACCAAGCGATAAACGGTATTGGGATCCATACATTTTCACAAAAGAAGGAAGTAAAACTTATGAAGGCGAGTTTGGGCCAGATATTTTTTCAAACTTCATTATAGATTTTATGACAGCGCATAAAAACGAACCTATGTGTGTGTATTATCCAATGGTTTTAACGCATTCACCTTTTGTGCATACCCCGCATGAACCAGAAGCTAAAACCAAATACCAAAAGCACAAGGCTATGGTTCGTTATACCGATTTTATTATCGGGAACATAGTAAAGTCTCTTAAAGAATTACATATTGAAGATAATACCTATTTAGTGTTTACTACCGATAATGGCACATCGCCAGGTATTATTGGAAAACGAGATTCGGTTTATGTACGTGGAGGAAAATCGTATTTAACAGAAAATGGTATTAATGCGCCTTTTTTGGTAATTACACCAGACAAACAACATTTTAAAACCGATGCATTAATAGATTTTACAGATGTTTATCCGACACTATTAGACGTAGCAGAAATTGAAAACAAGACCAAAGCTAGTGGATATTCTTTTGCAGAAATATTGAAAGGAAAAACCAAAGAATCTAAAAGAGATTGGATTTTATCTATGGGAGGACTTTCAGCCAAAATAAGTGATGACAATAGAATGGAAAATTGGTTTACGTTTAGAGACCGTGTGTTAAGAGACGAGCAGTATAAAGTATATACAGATACCTTAAAGCAAATTGTAAGAGTGTTTAATTTAAAAAAAGACCCTTATGAAACCCAAAATATTATTGATGATGTGGCAGCAAAACCAATCCTTCAAAAATTCAGGAAAATAATTAGTGGTCTTCCTAATAAGGATGCGCAACCTAAATACTCAAAAACTATAGATAGTTTATATAATGTGCCTGTAGAAAAATTAAACTGTTGTGGTGGCCCTAAAGGTGCTAGAAAAAATAATATGATGAAGTTAGCAACAGAAGAAGTGTTTTTAAAACAGTTAAAGACAAAATAACGAAATACAATAAAGAATTGGAAAGAAGAAAATTTTTAAAATATATGGGAGCTACATCTATTTATATAGGTGCAATTTCTTGTGGGTCATCAAATATTTTTAGAAAAAGTTATGACGAAACTATTTCTAAAGAAGCTTGGAAAAACTTAGCAAATAAAGAAGCTGCTTTTGCTTATGTTAGTCCTAATAAAAAATTACCAAACGTATTTATTTATGGCGATTCTATTTCTATTGGCTATACAACTACGGTTAGAAAAGAGTTAGAAGGCAAAGCCAATGTGTTCAGGTTTCATAAAAACGGACAGTCAAGTAATAAGTTTATTCCGTTTACAGAAAAAATGAAAACCACCATGTTTCAGCCGTATTTAAAGGGTGGTTGGGATTTTACTTGGGATGTTATTCATTTTAATGTAGGCTTACACGATTTAAAGTATGTTAAAAACGGCAAGCTCGATTTAGAAAATGGTAAGCAAGTAAATAGCATAGAAAAGTACAAAGAAAACTTGCACGAAATCTGTAAGTATTTAATGAAGGAATACCCTAAAGCAAAATTAATTTTTGCAACTACAACTGCAGTGCCAGAAGAAGGTGCCGATGGTAGAGTTGCTGGCGATAGTGTTAAATATAATACAGCGGCATTAGAGGTTTTAGCAAATTATCCTGAAATACAAATTAACGATTTGTATGCCTTTACAAAACCACACGAAAAGGAGTGGTATATAAAACCGCATAATGTACATTATAATGAGCTTGGTAAAACCGCTCAAGGTAAAGAAGTGGCTAAAATAATAGCCCAAAACTTATAGTTTATGAATAGAATAGTAATTTTTATAACCATTATTTTGCTTTCTGTAACAGGAAAAGCACAAGAAAATACATTTATTCCGCAACCAGAATCTGTGGTGTTTAAAGAAGGTGTGTTTAATTTATCGAATACCACTAAAATTTACATGCCAAAGCAAGTGGCATCAAGTTTTAAACCTTATGTTTTAGAAAAATTAAAGTTTGAAACAGGTTTAGATTTTGTTGTTGAAACAGGAAAAGTTAAAGTAAAATCGAATTATATAGCGTTTCAAAAAACAAAAGATAAATCGATAAAAGAAGAAGGTTATATTTTAGACGTTTCAGATTCAAAAATTATAGTGAAAGCAAAAGGTTTTGCTGGTTTTTTTAATGGATTTCAAACTTTACGACAAATAGTTCCTATCGAAAAAACATCCAAAATTAAGCTTCCAAATGTAACAATTACAGATAATCCAAGATTTGGTTGGCGTGGAGTTTTAATGGATGTGTCGCGTCATTTTCATTCTAAAGAGTTTGTAATGAAACAGATTGATTTATTGTCGTCTTACAAAGTAAATGTGTTCCATTTGCATTTAACCGACGACCAAGGTTGGAGAGTAGAAATTAAAAAATATCCGAAGCTAACAGAAAAAGGTGCTTGGAGAGCCGAAAGAGACGATCATTGGTGGAGCAGAAAACCGGCAACTGCCAGCGAGCCTAAAACAGTTGGTGGATTTTACACCCAAGACGATTTAAAAGAAATTATTGCATTTGCTAAAACGAGAAATGTAGAAATTATTCCAGAAATAGATGTTCCTGGTCATAGTAAAGCTTTGGTAGCTTCGTACCCAGAATTATTTTGCTCGGATATTGATACTACTGGTGTAAATTTTGAAGTTGCCGTTGGTGGTAAAGCGCCTAACAATACGGTTTGTCCTGCAAGTGAATTTACCTATGAATTTTTAGAAGGGGTTATTGAAGAAATAGCCGATTTATTTCCGTCAAAATATCTACATATTGGTGGCGATGAGTGTAGCAAAAAAGATTGGAAAAAAAGTGCCATGTGTGCTGCTCTTATGGAAGAAAACGGTTTAAAAGATTACGAAGAATTACAGAGTTATTTTATTCAACGTATTCATAAAATTGTAGAAAAACAAAACAAAACCATGATTGGTTGGGACGAAGTGTTGAGTGGTAATGGTGTTCCTGGAGCAACCATTATGGCATGGCGTAGAGGTAAATATAACCCAGAAGTACAAGCGCCAAGAGAAGGTTATCCAACTATTATGACCTCTTATTTACATTCCTATATAAGCCGAGTTCAAGGGCCAACTTTTATGGAGCCAGAAGGTCCTAATTCGGTATTACCTTTATCTGTAGTATACAATCACGAACCTGTTCCCGCAGAATTAACCCAAGAAGAAGCGGCTAGAGTACTAGGAAACCAAGCCAGTTTATGGGGTGAATTTACACCAACAGGAGAACATTTTGAGTATATGTTGTACCCAAGAACTTTGGCAAGTGCAGAAGTATCTTGGAGTAACCCAGAAGTGAAAAACTGGAAGCGTTTTCAAAAGGCATTGGAATTTAAACACTTTAATAGATTAAAAAAAGAAGGTGTAAACTTTGCAAAAAGTTTGTTTACAGTGTATCCGGCTTTCGGTATAGATCAATTACATAATAAAGCTATTGTGTATTTAGAAACCGAAGCTGTTGGTTATGATATTTACTATACACTAGATGGTAGCAACCCAACAATGGAAGCAACTAAGTATACCGAAAATTTTAAAGCAGTACCAAAGTCTTTATTAAAAGCAGGATTATTCAATAAAAAAGGTGAACTGTTGGGAGAAATAACAGAGATAAGATTAAAATAATATGAAATTAAATAAAATACTTTTTGTAGCGCTATTCATTTCAAGTTTAGTATCGGCACAACAAAAACCTAATATTGTTTACATTATTTGTGATGATTTAGGCTATGGCGATATCCAAGCCTTAAACCCAGAAAAAGGAAAAATACTAACGCCAGAAGTTGATGCTTTAGCTAAAGAAGGTATGACGTTTACCGATGCACATTCGGCATCGGCTGTTTGTACACCATCCAGATATGCGGTGCTTACGGGACGTTACTCATGGCGTTCAAGACTACAAAAAGGGGTTTTAAGTGGCGGCGATGAGTTAGACCCTTTAATTGCAGACGATATTACAACCGTTCCAAAAATGCTTAAAACAGCAGGCTATAAAACTACCGCAATTGGTAAATGGCATTTAGGATTTAAGTTTGTTGATGATGAAGGCAATCCTGCCGAAGTTTACGATGGTAAAAAAGTAATTGGTCCTGCAATTGGTTCTACCGTTCCTAACGGGCCATTATCACGCGGATTTGATTCTTATATCGGGTTTCACCACTCTAGAGTTATGAAAACTGTTATTAAGGATGATAAAGTAATCGACAAAATGGAGCCCATTAAAATGCTTCAATTTTTAGGCGATCATGCTACAGAATATATTGAAAAAGAAGCTGATGCCGATGAGCCGTTTTTTATGTATTTGGCTTTAAATTCTCCGCATAGTCCGGTTGTTCCGTCTGAAGATTGGCAAGGTAAAAGCGGTATGGGTGCGTATGCAGATTTTGTAATGGAAACCGATTTTGTGGTTGGCCGTGTTTTAGATGCTTTAAAAGAAAATGGTATAGAAGACAATACGCTTGTATTTTTTACTAGCGATAATGGGTGTTCTGCCCCAGTTTCAAAAGCAGGAAAACTAGAAAAAGAATTTGGGCATTACCCAAGTGCTAATTTTAGAGGGTATAAATCGGATATTTGGGAAGGCGGTCACCGAATTCCGTTTATTGTAAAATGGCCAGGTGTTATTGAAGCAGGTTCAGAGAACGATAAACTAATTTGCCAAACTAGTTTAATGGCTACTTGTGCCGAAATTGTTGGTGCAGATTTAAATGAAACTACTGGTGTAGATTCATACAGCATTCTTCCGATGTTTAAAAACAAAAAAGCGAAAACCGATTATAATTTAGTGGTGCATCATTCTATAAACGGAAAATTTTCTATTCGTAATAAAAAATGGAAATTAGAATTAACTCCAGGTTCTGGCGGATGGTCTGGACCTACCGACAATAAAGCTATTAAAGAAAACTATCCAGATATTCAATTGTATAATATGAAGAAGGATGTGGAAGAAACTACAAATGTTTATGATAAGTATCCAAAAGTGGTTAAAAAACTAACATCACAGCTCGTTGAAATTGTAGAAAACGGAAGAACAACTTCAGGAGAAATTCAGAAAAACGATGTGGATGTAGACATTTTTAAATCGGGTCTTACAAAAAAAGCATCGGCACACTAACAAAAATAGAATACGTATACATGAAAATTAAAAGGTTAAAAATATCGGTCTATTTCACTTTAGTTTTAAGTGTGTTATTGGCTATTGCATGTTCTACAACAAAAACTACCAAAACGGTTGAAGCTGATAAAAATACAAAAGAGCCGGTAGATTATATCGACCCAATAATTGGCGCAGTTACCTACGGACAAAAGTCTAAAGATGCTCACGGTTTTGGTAAAACATTCCCAGGTTCGGCAACACCTTTTGGTTTAGTACAATTAAGCCCAGATACGGTTTCCGATGGCGATAACGGCCCTGGATATTCCTACGAGCATTCTACTATAGAAGGTTTTAGCTTTACACACATGAGTGGTATTGGTTGGTTTGGCGATTTAGGAAACTTTTTAGTAACGCCAACAGTAGGAAAATTACAAACGAATAGAGGCGTTGAAAAAGACCCAGAAAGTGGTTACCGTTCGCGATATTCACATGATACCGAAGTTACAGAAGCAGGATATTATGCAGTAACTATGGACGATTACAAGGTGCGAACAGAGCTAACTTCATCGCCAAGAGCAGGAATTATTCGTTTTACCTATCCAGAAAGCGATAGTTCTCGTGTGCAAATAGATTTAGCGCGTAGAGTTGGCGGAACATCAACCGAACAATACATAAAAATAGTAAACGAAAACACCATTCAAGGTTGGATGAAATGTCCGCCAGAAGGTGGTGGTTGGGGCGCTGGTGCCGGAAACGCCGATTATGTGGTATATTTTTATTGTCAGTTTAGTAAGCCTTTAAAAGATTACGGCATTTGGAGTGCAGATTTACCAGATGTAAAACGTAAAATGCGTTGGATACGTAAAGACAATTACCAAGACGCCATTAAAAACGCTAAAATTTATACCGATAAAACCGAATTACAAGGCGAACATTTAGGCTTTTACACCAATTTTGATACTAAAGCAGGCGAACAAGTTTTAGTAAAAAGTGGAATTTCATTTGTAAGTATCGAAGGCGCTAAAGAAAATTTAGAGCACGACATTAATCACTGGGATTTTGATAAAACTAGACAAGAAGCTAAGGATTTGTGGAGTGATGCTATTTCTAATATTTCGGTTGAAGGCGGTACAGATGAAGAAAAAACTATTTTTTATACGTCGTTGTATCATACATTAATCGATCCTCGTGCTTTTTCAGATGTCAACGGAAATTATGTTGGAGCAGATAAAAAAATACATCAAACTAATGATTTTACATACCGCACCATTTTTAGTGGTTGGGATGTGTTTCGTTCACAATTTCCACTTCAAACTATTATTAATCCGGAGTTGGTTAATGATGAAATTAACTCGCTATTACAAATGGCAGAGTTAAGTGGTCGCGAATATTTACCACGCTGGGAAATGTTAAACTCGTATTCTGGAGTGATGTTGGGTAATCCTGCAGTTTCGGTTATTAACGACGCGTACCAAAAAGGCATCCGAAATTACGATGTAGAAAAAGCGTTTACCTATTCTTTAAACACAGTAAATAATACTGGTAATGGAGCACTTGGTTACTCCCATAAACACATTTCTAAAACCTTAGAATATGCGTATTCCGATTGGGCTTTGGCAACTATGGCAGAATCTTTAGGAAAAGCAGATGTGGCAAAAGAATATTTTAAACGCAGTAAAAACTATAAGAATATTTGGAACGATGAGGTTAATTGGTTTAGAGCTAAAGATAGCACAGGAACTTGGTTGCCATGGGAAGGAAAAACAAAACACGGTCAAGGTTGTATAGAAAGTAATCCGTACCAACAAGGTTGGTTTGTACCACATGATATAGCTGGTTTAAAAGAACTTATGGGAGGCGAAGCGGCGTTTAAAAATGAGTTAATTTCTTTCTTTGAAAATACGCCAGAAGATTTTCTTTGGAATAACTATTACAATCATCCAAACGAGCCAGTACATCATGTGCCATTTATGTTAAACGAAGCCGATGCGCCACATTTAACACAAAAGTATACACGTAAAATTTGTGAAAACGCTTATGGAACGGATGCTTTTGGATTATGTGGTAACGAAGATGTTGGGCAAATGTCGGCATGGTATGTTTTAGCTTCAATAGGAATTCATCCTATAAACCCTGGAGATAATAAATACCAAATTACAAGTCCGGTATTTTCAGAAGCTGAAATAAAATTGGATAAGAAGTATTATTCAGGAAAAACTTTCAAAATTATAGCTCATAATAATTCAGAAGAAAATATTTATATCCAATCTATCAAATTGAACAGTAAAACTTTAGACAGGTATTACATTACACACGATGAAATTGTAAACGGTGGTGTTTTAGAGTTTGAAATGGGAGCAGAACCAAAAATAAAAGGCTAATTCAATTTAGAGTAAATAGAGACTAAACTAAAAAGGAATACAACCACATGAAACTAAATAGAATAACATTTTTATTATTAGTATTCCTAAGCTTTTGCTCATTGCTTAACGCACAGAAACACCAAAAACCGAATTTTGTTATTGTATTAGCAGACGATATTAGCGCCAATACATTAGGTTGTTACGGTTCTCCAAATCCCAATACATCTCCCAATATCGACCAACTGGCAAGCGAAGGTATAAAGTTTACCAACATGTTTGTTTCTCAAGCTATTTGTGCACCAGCGCGAGCAGAATTAATGACAGGTTTAATGCCTGTAAAAAATGGTTGCTCTATTAACCATGCTGCAACAAAAAAAGGCACGCTAAGTATTGTGCAACATTTAGAAAAGTTAGGCTATCGTGTGGGATTAACAGGGAAAAGACATTTTAAACCAAAATCGGTTTATCCGTATGAGTTTATTGATGGTTTTACACAAAGTGTTGGTTTTAGAGGTCCAGCACCGGAGGATTGGAGCGGCGTAAAGGAGTTTGTTACGCGCAATCCTAATCAACCTTTTTGCTTACTTATTTGCTCTGTTAATGCGCACGCTCCATGGGATGCCGGAGATAGTAGTTTATGGAATGCAGAGGAGCTGATTTTACCAGATAATCTTGTAGATACTGACGTTACGCGCAAATACTTTCGTGAATATTTAGCAGAAGTTAGAGCGTTTGACGAGCAAGTTGGTAAAGCACGAAACCTTATAAAAGATAACGGTCTAGAAAAAAATACAGCTATGATTGTTCTTGATGAAAACGGTACGGGTATGCCTGGTGGAAAATGGACCACCTACGATTGGGGCGTGCGGTCTGCTTGTGTAATGAAATGGCCAAAATCATATAATCAAAAATTAGAAACTAATGCTATTGCCCAATATTGCGATATTCTTCCAACGCTAATAGACGCAGCAGGAGGAAAAGTACCTACAAACCTAGATGGCAAAAGCTTAATGCCAATTATTAATAAACAGGCCAATACACATCGAGAATACGCTTTTTTCTTGTACAATAGTGGTAGTGAAGGTCCAGATTATGCATCTAGAGCAGTAACTGACGGAAAATTTAAATTGATTTGGAATTTAACACCAAATAACCTGTACGCAGTACGTGTTATTAATGGGTTTGATTATGGTTATGTAGATAAAAAAATGCCCGATAGAGATGTGAGGCAAATATATCTGTCTTGGCTTGAAAAAGCTGGTTATGATGAAACTGCGAGTAATTTGGTTCAACGCTATAAAAAACGACCAGAATTTGAATTGTACAATTTAAATGAAGATCCTTATGAACTTAATAATCTAGCCAATCAACCAGAATATGGTTCAAGAATAGCGGAATTAAAAACGGCTATTCAAGATTGGATGAAACAACAAGATGACGATGTACACTACCAAAATTAACAACCTATAAACTATATATCTACCACGTGAATTTACAAAGCAAAAAAAGTACCGAGTTTAAAAATATTATTAAAACGATAGTTTTATTAATGTGTATCGTTTTAACGGCTTGCACACAAGTAAAAGTAGACGAAACGGTGTCAATTGAATCATTATTAAATGAAATGGTAGATCGCGAAGCTATATCAAAATTCCCAAAAAATGAGTTTCGTTTAAAGCAAGAAAGTAGCTATAACAGAGCGTCAAAAACACCAAATGATACTATTGGTTGGTTTATTAATCACGATTTTAACTCTAAAGAAAGCGACAAAAATTTTATTCGTGTAGAAGAAAATAATGGAGAAAAAGAATGGGTTTTAATGGATCACCATGGTGCAGGTGCAATTGTACGTACTTGGATGCCATTTTTAAACGCCAAAAAACCAACAACAACTAGCATTATTAAAATATATTTAGATGGAGCAGAAGAACCAACTCTAGAAGGAAATATGCTAGGGCTTTTAAACGGAACAGGTCTGTTTCCGTTTCCTTTTGCACATAAATCAATACGTTCTGCAGTATCCTTTTTTCCAATTCCGTATGCTAAAAGCTGTAAAATTACAGTGACGGAAAAACCTTTTTTCTATCAATTTACTTACAGAGAATATACAGAAGGAACCCAAATAAAAACGTTTACAGTTGAAGATTTTAAGAAAGAAACGGAATTAATAAAAACAGTAGGAGAAGCTTTGTTAACTCCCAAAATAGAAGAACAAGGCGAAACATTGCAATTACATGAAACTTTAAAACAAGGTGAAGAAAAGTTTATAAACCTCCCCGAAGGCACAAAAGCCGTAAGAAATTTATCGTTAAAATTAGACAGTTACAAAGACTCTACGGTTACTCGTTCTGTGGTTTTAAAAATTCAGTTCGATGGACAAGAAACTGTTTGGTGTCCCATAGGAGACTTTTTTGGTAGTGGAGTAGGCTTAAATCCTTTTCAAGGCTGGTATAGAACGGTAGGTAAAGATGGAACCATGGCGAGCAGATGGGTAATGCCTTATCAAAAAAATGCCAAAATAGCGATACTCAATTTAGGCCAAAAGGCTATTGATTTACAGCTAAAAGCTACAATTAACAATTATAGTTGGGACGAAAGTAGCATGTATTTTAATGCAGCTTGGAGAGGCGAATATCCAGTTTCAACCAGACCATTTTCCGATTGGAATTATGTTACTATAAAAGGTAAAGGTGTGTATGTTGGCGATGCTTTAACCATTTGGAATCCGGTAAAAAGATGGTGGGGCGAAGGTGATGAAAAAATTTGGGTAGATGGAGAAGATTTTCCATCCATTTTTGGAACCGGAACTGAAGATTACTACGGTTATTCTTGGGGTGGTATGAGTAACGATTTTTACGAACATCCATTTCATGCACAACCTGCTAGTAATGTTTACAATAAAAATAATAGAAAACCTGAAGCCGAATTTGGCACCCGAAATACCCAAAAATATAGTACAGAAACACGTACCCGAGCTTTAGATGGTATGCCTTTTGGTTCGTCTTTACAGTTAGATATGGAAATTTGGAGTTGGACTAAATGCGATATGGAGTATGGCGTAGGGGTGTATTGGTATGGTGATGCCGCTACAACATCAAACAGAACGCCAGACGCAGAAGCGGTAAAAAAACTTATCGAAACAAAAAAGGAACTCATTACTGAAGAATAAAACTGTAGCAAAGCAGCATTAAATTATAAGAACGTATAGAATATTAAGAAAATAAAAAATGAATAAAATGAAAAAGTTGATTATCCTAGCCGTAATAGGTTTGCTTGTAACACAAGCTTATTCTCAAAAAAAATATGAATTTCCAATGCCAGAATATAAGCCAACGGAAGAAAATTTAGAAGCACGAAAAGAATTTCAGGACATGAAATTTGGAATGTTTATTCATTGGGGTGTGTACAGTATTTTGGCAGATGGAGAATGGGTAATGTTTTTAAAGAAAATAAAACCAGATAATTATGAACGCCTACCTGGCTTTTTTAATCCACAAGACTTTAATGCAGAGGAATGGGTAAAACTGGCAAAAGCAGCAGGAATGAAGTATATAACCATTACTTCTCGTCATCATGATAGTTTTAGTATGTTCGATACCGATGCTAGCGATTTTAATATTGTAGATGCTACTCCTTACGGAAAAGATCCATTAAAAGAATTAGCAGAGGCGTGTAAAAAGGAAGGAATTAAATTAAACTTCTACTATTCATTATTAGATTGGAAACGTGATGACTATAAAGCTGGTAAAAAAGGAGATAAAGAGGCTTGGAATAAATATGTAGGTTTTATGAAAAAACAACTTACAGAGCTACTTACCAATTATGGGGAAATAGGAATGATTTGGTTTGATGGGCATTGGGACCAGAAAGAAGCCAATTGGCAGTATGATGAAATTTACTCTTTAATACATAAATTAAGTCCATCTACTTTAATTGCTAATAACCACCATATACAACCAATTGCAGGAGAGGATGTACAAACTTTTGAGCGCGATTTACCAGGAGAAAACCATGGTGGTTACAGCGCAGGAGTACAAGTAAGTCAATTGCCATTAGAATCTTGTGCAACTATGGCAGGAAAATGGGGCTATAGTATTTATGATAAGAAGTTTAAAAGCACCAAAAAATTAATTCATTTTTTAGTTAATGCAGCAGGTAAAAATGGAAACTTATTGTTGAATGTTGGGCCAATGCCAAACGGTAAAATACAACCAGAATTTGTAGATACATTAGGAGAAATTGGAGATTGGACTAGTAAATATGGCGAAAGTATTTACGGAACAAGAGGAAATGTAGTTGGCTCTCAAGAATGGGGAACCGTAACTAAAAAAGGAAAAACTTTATATGTTCATGTTTTAAATGCACCTCAAGAACCTTACGTTTTTATTTCCGAATTAAAAGCAAAAGTTGTTTCTGCAAAAACATTTGACGGTAAAAAAGTAAAGTTCAAACAAATGAAAGAGGGTACTTTTCTTTATGTAGATACAGATAAGATAAGTGCTATTGATGAGATTATTAAGTTAACAATTAAATAAATAGCATACGTTTTTATGAATAAAACAGGACTTTTGTTCTTTGCTTTTATTTGTGTTTTTAATTTAAATGCACAATACAAGTTATATGTTTCTCCTTTGGGGAATGATGCTAATACTGGAAGTAAAATACAGCCATTAGCATCATTAACTGGTGCCCGTAATACAATTAGAAAACTTAAAAAAAAGCAGCTTTCTAAAAAAGAGGCATTTTGGGTAATTGTAGAAGATGGCAAATATGTTATGAAAGAACCATTGGTACTTTTACCTGAAGATAGCGGAACAAAAGAATATCCTATTATTTATAAAGCTGCAAAAGGAGCAAAACCAATATTTAGTGGAGGAAAAATAGTTAGCAATTTTGTTGTTAATACCTCAGGTTTATGGGAAGCCAAAATTCCAGAAACTATATATTATAAGTGGAAATTTGACCAACTTTATGTAAATAACAAAAGAGCCAATTTAGCCAGAACACCAAACAAAGGGTTTATAAAAATAGATACGGTTACACAGAATATATGGAAACAAGGTGCTTCTAAAGTTGCAGAAAAAGCAGAACAACGTATTTATTTTAATAAAGAAGATTCTAAAATCTTAGCGGAAGTTTCAAAAGAAGATATTTCTAATATTAGGTTTAAGGCATTTCATAAATGGGATTTTACACTTAGGTATTTAGATGCCATAGATGTGGACAGTGCTAAGATTGTAACCTCTGGTAAAGGAATGAAACCTTGGAATCCTTTAAAAAAAGATAGACGTGTAATTTTTGAAAATTACGAAGCAGCTCTTGATACTCCAGGAGAATGGTTTTTAAATAATGCAGGAAGTTTGTTATATAAGCCACTTAAAGGAGAAACTATAGAAAACACAGAAGTTGTTACTCCAGTTTTAGAAAACTTAATTACAATTAAGGGGAATGCTTTACAAGGGTTATTTGTTGAAAATATTTATTTTAAAGATTTAACTTTTACAGATTGTCATTACAAGATTCCACCAACAGGCTCTGAGCCAAACCAAGCGGCTGCAATTCTTAATGCTGCAATTATGGTAGAAGGTGCTAGACAAATAAAAATTACAAACTGCGAGCTTTCTAATATTGGCCAGCATGCAATATGGTTTGGTAAAGGGTGCCATAATTCAGAGGTAAAACATACCTATATACACAATATTGGAGGTGGCGGTATTTACTTAGGAGATTTTAAACCCTTAGCAGGTAGTTTACATACACATAATATTACGGTAGAAAATAATATTATAAAATCCGGAGGACAAGATTTTCCTGCTGCTGTTGGGGTTTGGGTAGGACATAGTTCTAATAATACTATTATTCATAATGATATTGGAAACTTTTATTACTCAGGAATTTCTGTAGGTTGGGTATGGGGTTACAAACCAAGTTTGGCAAAAAAGAATACTATATCCTACAATCATATTCATCATATAGGGTGGGATTTATTAAGCGATATGGCAGGAATTTATATGCTTGGAGCATCGGAAGGTACTAAGGTAGAGCACAATGTTATTCACGATGTACATGCCTATTCTTATGGTGGTTGGGGAATGTATGCAGACGAAGGTTCTACAGGAATTACCTTTAAAAACAATTTGGTTTATAATACTAAAACTGGCGGTTTTCAGCAGAATTACGGTAAAGAAAATATTGTGCAGAATAATATTTTAGCTTTTGCAAAAAAATACCAATTACAATGTACAGTTCCAGAAGAACATAGATCATTCTCTTTTACAAATAACATTATCATATTTAAAGAGGGTATGGTGGCAAAAGGTGCTTGGGATAAGGTAAATGCTAAGATGGATAAGAACCTATATTGGAATATAAGTGGCAAAGATTATAATTTTAATAACCACACTTTTAAAGCATGGAAAAAAATGGGGTTTGATACTAATAGCCTAATATCCAATCCTTATTTTATAGATGCAGGTAACTATAATTTTAATTTTAAACGAACATCAAATTATAAAAAAATAGATTTTAAGCCTTTTAACTATGCAGAAGCTGGTGTATATGGTACTGCTAGCTGGCTTAAAAAAGCAAAATTATCTACATCTATTACCAATGCTTTTAAACAAGCAGTAGAAACTAATATGAAAAAAAATATAAAAAGATAAATATGAAAAATTGCCTAGCTTTTATAACGCTAATTACGTTAATTTTTGCATCCTGTTCGCAAAAACCAAAACCCACTTTTACAGAAGCAGATATTGCATTAATTCCTAAGCCACTGCAATTAGAGTTAGGAGAAAGCTCTTTTGAGGTAACCTCTACAACTGCAATTGTATTGGAAGGCGACAGTCCAAAAAAAGCAGCTAATTATTTAGTAGGTTTATTTAAAACTGCCGCCGATTATAATTTAGAACTCCAAAATACTCTAGCAGAAGAAGCCATTTTTTTTACTACAGAAGAAGGTTTAAATGAGGGGGCTTATAAGTTAAAAGTAAATCCTACTTCAATACATATTACAGCATCCGAAGAAACCGGATTTTTTAATGCCGTACAGACTATACGTCAGCTTTTGCCAGAAGCTATAGAAAGTAAAAAAGCAGTAGACGTTGCATGGTATATTCCAAGTATTAGTGTAGAGGATGAACCTCGTTTTAAATGGCGAGGTATGCATATGGATTTTAGTCGCCACTTTTTTAATATAGATGAGGTAAAATCTTTTTTAGACTATATGGCATTGTATAAGTTAAATACCTATCATATGCATTTAACAGACGATCAGGGTTGGCGTATAGAAATTAAAAAATACCCGCTTTTAACAGAAAAAGGAGCATGGAGAACCCCAAATAACCAAGATACACTTTGTATGGATAGAGCTGTAGAAAATAAGCTTTATACTATAGATAAAACAAATTTTAAAGAGATTGATGGCGAAAAAAAATATGGAGGCTTTTTTACACAAGAACAAATAAAAGAGATTATAACTTATGCAGATGAACGTTGTATTACTGTAGTTCCAGAAATTGATATGCCAGGGCATTTCAAATCTGCTATAGATAACTATCCATTTTTATCTTGTAATGAAGAGTCTGGTTGGGATACGGTATTTACATACCCAGCTTGTTTAGGTAAAGAGACGACTAATGAGTTTATGAAAAATGTATTAAGTGAAGTGGTAGAATTATTTCCATCGGAATATGTGCATATAGGTGGCGATGAGGTTAATATTGCTTCCTGGAAAGTTTGTCCACATTGCCAAAAAGCAATTAAAGATAATAACTTAAAAGATGAGCATGAATTACAATCTCATTTTAATAGAGATATTGAAAATTTTTTACAATCTAAAGGAAAGAAATTTATGGGTTGGGATGAAATTGTTACAGGAGGTTTAACCAAAAGTGCCAACGTAATGTGGTGGAGAAATTGGTTTCCAAATTCTCCTAAAATTGCAGCAAAAAATGGTAATGGTGTTGTAGTAACTACAACCGCGGCGTATTATTTTGATTATTTAAATGAAGGCACAACTTTAAAAGGGGTGTATAATTATGAGCCAATTCCTAAAGACTTTACAAAGGAAGAAGAAAATAATGTGTTAGGAATACAGGCTAACCTTTGGACAGAACGTATTCCTAGTTTTAAAAGGTTACAATACCAAACATTTCCTAGAATGTTAGCAGTAGCAGAAAATGCATGGGCATCTAAAGGAGAAAAAGATTTTGAACAGTTTAACAAAAGAGTAGAAAACCAATACAGTAGGTTAGATACTCTGGGTATATACTACTATATACCATCTGTAAAAGGATTAAATAAAGAGATAGCTTATGTAGATAGTACACAAGTAGTTTTAGATTTAACTTACCCTTTAGAAAATGTAGATATTTATTATAGTTTAAATGGCGATGTGCCAGACAAAAATGCGACAAAATATACGGTGCCATTTACGGTAAAAGATACAGGAGTTATTAAAGCAAGAGCATATAAAGGAGACATTTTTAATGATATTATTTCAACTAAAATAATTCAGAAAGAATACCAGAAACCAATAGAAATAACACCTGATAATAAAGGACTAAATAGAAAAACATATAAAACAGCAGTAAAAGAAGTTACAGATTTTAAACCACTTTCAAGCTATAATAGTATAGCTGTAGATTCCATTTCATTACCAGAAGAGTTTAAAGAAAATAAAAAATTTGCATTTGTTTTTGATGGATATTTTAAAGCAGAAAAAGATGGAATTTATGAATTTGAAACACGGTCTGATGGTGGAGATTTACTATTTATTAATACTAAATTAGTAGTGGATAATAGCGGCTGGCATGGTCCCCGAAAACGCTACGGAAAAGTAGCATTACAAAAAGGCTGGCATAAAATATCTATCACGTATAGACCAAGTCATAAACCAAGAGTAATAGAAGTTAAATACGCACTACAAGGAGAAGAATTAAAATCTATTAATTCTAATGTTACCGCATATTAAATTATTTAAAAAAGGAATGATGAATAGTAAGATGAAACAATTTTTAATTTTTTTAATAGTATTAAATTTTTCTTGTAATCAAGAAAAAAAGAAAAAAGAAAATACAAGTAAAATTCAAGATCAACCAAATATAATCTTGATTATGGCAGATGATTTAGGGTATGGAGAATTATCTTGTTATGGTAGCAAAATTGTAAATACGCCAAACTTAGATAAGTTAGCATCTGAAGGTGTAAAATTTACAGATTTTCATTCTAATGGCCCAGTTTGCAGCCCAACACGTGCTGCTTTAATGACGGGTAAGTACCAACAAAGAACAGGTGTAGAAGGTGTAATAACAGCAAAAAGCCATAGAGAAGTTGGTCTAAGTTTAGGCGAAATTACATTAGCAGAAGCCTTAAAAGAACAAGGCTATGCGTGCGGTATGTATGGTAAATGGCATTTAGGATACGGAGAAGAATATAACCCAATACACCAAGGGTTTGACACTTTTACAGGTTTTGTAAGTGGTAATGTAGATTACCATACACATGTAGACCAAGAAGGGTTTTTAGACTGGTGGAAAGAAAATAAAATAAATAATGAAGAAGGTTATACAACAGATCTAATTACAGATTATGGAGTAAAGTATATAAAAAACAATAATTCTCTAAAGACAGGAAAACCTTTCTTTTTATACTTATCTCAAGAAGCGCCACATGCGCCAATTCAAGGTAGAAATGATAAACCTGTTCGTTTTGAAGGAAGTGGAAAAATGGTAAGAAAAGTGCTAAAAGAGGAAGAGCCTGCCATATATAAAGAAATGATTGAGGTAATGGATGAAGGAATAGGAAAAGTAATGCAAACACTTAAAGAAGAAGGGCTTTATGAAAATACTATAGTTGTTTTTTGTTCCGATAATGGAGCTGCCGGAAAAAGAGGAGATAATGGTGTTTTAAGAGCTGCAAAAGCATCTGTATACGAAGGAGGGCATCGTGTTCCAGGTATTATAAGCTATCCTGGAAAAATAAAAGCAGGAACAATTAATACAACACCAATAATGACAATGGATTTTCTTCCAACTTTTATCGATTTTTCTGGAGGGAATCTTGCAATTGAAAATATAGATGGTGTTAACTTGAAAAACATGTTACTTAAAGAAGAAGCAATTCCAGAACGCGATTTATTTTGGAGCTTTGCTAACAGAAGAGCAGTTAGGAGTGGAAAATGGAAATTTGTATCACACCTTAAAAAAGAAGAAAGAGTTAATGAATTATACAATCTAGAAACCGATTTGCCAGAAAAAGTTAATTTGGCAAAAGAACAGCCAGAGTTAGTTGCTGTAATGTTAGAAAAACTTTTAACATGGGAAGAGGAAGTTAGAGCAGGAGTTACATCAGTTTCAAAATAAATAAATAATGAAAAAATCTATAATAGGAGTAGTAACTTTAGTTGTTGTGGTTCTTTTTGCTACCAGTTTTAAAACAAAAAAAATAGAACCAAAAAAAGAGAAACAAAAACCAAATATTATTTATATTCTAGCAGATGATTTAGGGTATGGCGATATTCAAAAGTTTAATCCGGAAGGAAAAATACCTACGCCAAACCTAAATAGTATGGCAGAAAATGGTGTTATGTTTACCGATGCACACACCTCTTCATCTGTTTGTACACCTACTAGATACGGTATTATAACAGGTAGATATAATTGGAGAAGCACTCTAAAGTCTGGTGTAGTTAGTGGTTACTCTAAATCTTTAATACAGCCAAACCGTAGTACTGTTGCAGATATGCTTAAAACACAAGGCTATAATACTGCCTTTATTGGTAAATGGCATATGGGTTGGGACTGGAGTTTTAAAGAAGGTCAAGATTTAAATAACATAGATAAACTAAGTGCAAGACCAACAGTAAATTATAAACAACCTATAAAAAATGGTCCTTCTTCGCATGGTTTCGACTATTATTTTGGATTTTGTGGTTCCTTAGACATGCCGCCTTATGTATTTGTAGAAAATAATGTGGTAACCATGGAGCCAACAAAAACTACAGTATCTGTAGATAAAAAAAGTTCTTGGAGAAAAGGTCCTACTTCAGAAGATTTTGTACATGCAAACATACTACAAGATTTAACAGACAAAGCTGTAGGGTATATTAACGAGAAAGCAGATGAAGATAATCCTTTCTTTTTATATTTTCCATTACCCGCACCACACACCCCTATTTTACCAACTACAGAGTTTTTAGGAAAAAGCAACACTAATATGTATGGCGATTTTGTTATGCAGGTAGATGATGTGGTTCGTCAAATTAGAGAAACCCTAAAAGCTAAAGGTATTTCAGAAAATACATTATTGGTTTTTACTAGTGATAATGGATGCTCACCTACAGCAAATTTTGGAGAATTAGCAAAAGTGGCGCATAAGCCTAACGCTAATTTTAGAGGAATGAAATCCGATATTTATGAAGGAGGACATCATGTGCCATTTATTGTAGAATGGCCAAATAAAGCTCTAAAAAACACTAGTACAGATAAAACAATTTGTACTACCGATTTTTTTGCCACTTGTGCAGATATTACTGGATATAAAATTAAAGACCCTGAGGCAGTAGATAGCTATAGTATGTTGCCATTACTTACATCAAATTCTAAAAAAGAAATTAGAGAATACATTGTGTATCATTCTGTAGATGGTTCGTTTGCTATAAAACAGGGCGATTGGAAATTGTGTTTAGTTCCTGGTTCTGGTGGTTGGAGTTACCCAAGAGCACAACAAATTGAAAAAGATAAAAGTAAGTTTCCAGAAATGCAGTTATTTAATATGAAGTACGATATAGAGGAGAAAAATAACTTAATTGCTACTAATTCTGAAAAAGCTGCAGAGTTAAAAGAAGCGCTTAAAAAAATAATTTTAGAAGGCAGAAGTACCAAAGGTGCTATGCAAAAAAATGATGGAATGGAAGGGTGGAAACAAATAGAGACTATTGTTAAATAGTTGCTCTTTCTTAAATTAAATTTTAATAGAAAGAATACAATTATTTGTCTATAACTATGTTTAGAACTTAATAATAGGGTTTTAAATTTAAATTAAATAATGAAAAAAGCACTTACTTTAATTTTATGCTTAAGCTTTGCTTTAGTATGTTTTTCTCAAAAAAGTTTTGAAAAAGGCTATTTTGTAGATGGTAATGGAGGTAAAATTGAATGTTATATAAAGAGTTTTGATCATTTAAAAACTTCAAAAAATTTAAAATATAAGTTATCAGAAAATTCTAAAACTAAAATTGCCGATTTAAATACGATAAAAGAGGTTTTTGTTTACAATTCAAAAAAGTTTATAAAACGAAAGGTTTTTGTTAAAAGAGAAAGTAAATTAAATGAAGAGGAAATTTTTTTAAAAGTCCTTGTAGAGGGTAAAGCTAATCTGTATTCTTTTCATGAAGAGGCTAATGAAATCTTTTTTTTTAGCACAAATGATTTAGAAATAGAGCAATTGATTTTTGAAAAAAATAACTCGAAAATTGATCATAAAGATCATAGAAATAATAAATATAAAAAGCAGTTATTTAATAAGTTAGTTTGTGAAACTATAACATTTAAAACAGCAAATAACCTTAAATATGAAAGAAAATATTTAATTAATTTTTTTACAGAATATAATTCTTGTGAAAAATCTAATAGTGTTGTCTATGATAAAAAAGCAAAAGTTTTTACTATTAATTTAAGACCTAAACTAAATTTCACCTCATTTACACTTGATGAACGCGGAGATAGATTAAATCCAAGGTCAATTAATTTTGGAAATAAAAATTTATTGGGTTTTGGACTTGAATTTGAGGCGGTTTTACCTTTTCTTAGTAATAAATGGGCCGTAGCTTTAGAACCTTCATATGAAGGGAACTACAGTGATGAAATAATATTTGAAAATGATGCGAATATTGGGGAAAGTGTTATTTTAGATTATACATCTTTAAATGTAGCCTTAACCATAAGGCATTATTTTTATATAAACAATAATTCAAAAATTTTCTTAAATGGATCTTTTGTGTCTGATTTTCCAAGTGGTTCTATAGTCTATAAAGTAAGAGATGTTGTAAGAGAAGAATTAAAACCATCAGGCAGTGTTAATTTTGCAATTGGTGCAGGTTTTAAATTTAATAACAAATTTAGTGTAGAGGCAAGATATTATACGAATAGAAATACTATAAATCATCTAATAGACTATTCCTCTACATACAATATGGCTTCTATAATATTAGGATATACAATTTTTTAAAAATTAATTTAAAATACATCTTAAATTCTAATATTAAAAGAGTTACAGTGTAATTGCAATAAAAAAAATCGCTTAACTATTTAGTAAACCTACTAGTTGATTATCGAAGCCCAAAAGTTATTGGTCTAAATTATAATTGTAAAAGCTAAGGAAATACATAAGTTTATGTATTCTAAACTCATATAATTATTATGAAAATAACTGCCAACAAGCGTACTTCTTTAGTGTCTTTTTTGTTTTTTTTCGTTTGTACTTTACAATTATTAGCACAAAACTCAGCCTCTTTAATTTTAGATATGGTGCACCATAACCCTGGTGAACCAACTTATGTTTCTAAATATAATAACCCAGCGATACTAAAAGAAATGGGGTATAATGGCAAGGTGTATTTTCTTTTTGAATCTCCTGCTTTAGCAATTAATTGGGAATCTGTAGATAAGACTATTCTGCCAAAAGGTACAGAAGATCGTAAATGGGTAGACGATAAAGCGGCACAAATTAAAAAAATGCATGCAGCTTGTGTTGCAGAAGGTATGGCAATTTATGCTATGTCCGATTTGGTTTTATTTCCGAAACGGTTAATTAAAAAGTATAGCATAGAAGATAGTTTTGGGGATCCTAATGATGCCTTAACAGAAAAATTAATTAGAGCTCAAATTAATGAGATGTTTGATCAATTTCCTGACCTTGACGGATTGGTGGTTCGTATAGGTGAAACGTACTTGCATGATGCTCCATATCATTTAGGCGCTATTAAGGATAAGAAAAATCCTGAAAAAACAATAAGTCCACTTATTAATATCTTAAGAGAAGAAATTTGTGTAAAAAGAGATAAGCAGTTAATTTTTAGAACATGGGGAGCTTTTGATACAAATTTAGAAGATTACATGGCGGTAAGTAATGCGGTGGAGCCTCATAAAAATTTAATAATTAGTGTAAAACATTGCGAAGGCGATTTTCATAGATCTAACGCATTTAGTAAAGTAATTGGGCAAGGGCGTCACCGTCAAATTATTGAGGTGCAATCGGCTCGTGAATATGAAGGTAAAGGTGCGTACCCAAATTATATAGTTAATGGGGTAATTAATGGTTTTGAAGAACATGCAAGAATGCCAGAAGAACGTATTAATAGCATTCAAGAATTTGTAGATACGAAACCAGAATTATATGCAGGTGTTTGGACATGGTCTCGTGGTGGTGGCTGGAATGGCCCTTATATTAAAGATGAATTATGGTGTGATCTAAACTCTTGGGTTATGGCGCAATGGGGCAAGAATACAAATAAGAGTGAAGAATTTATTTTTAATAGATATGCAACAGAGCGTTTACATTTAGAAGAAGATGATATTACTAAATTTAGAAAGCTATGTTTACTATCTGCACAAGCAGTTGTTAGAGGTAGAAATAGTACGTATAGAGATATGAACCCTTGGTGGACAAGAGATCAGGGTATTGCTTGGCCAATGGTTGTAAAAGGGGAATTAGAACAGAAGAGAAATTTAGCTCAAAAAGATGAATCTATTGCAAAATGGAAACAAATAGTAAAGTTGGCAAAATCCATAAATTGGAAAAATGAAGAAACTAAAAACCATGCAATTGGTTCTTCAGAATATGGTTTAAAATTGTATAAAATATACAGAACGCTAGTATATATGAAATATGCAGAAGATAATGGAGATGCTAAGGCGGTTAAAAAGTGGATTAAAGCCTATGATAAAGCTTGGGCAGATTATAATAAATTAGCAGAAAAATACACTACTATTGCTACTTTGTATACCCAAGATTATAAAAGACATATTGCAAATAATGCAGATATTAAAGTAAATAAACTGAGAGAAAAGTAAAATGAAATATTATAACTATTTAGTAGTACTGATATACTTAGTTAATGTTTCTTGTAATGAGGAAATAAAGCAAAAAGATACAATAACTTTTACCGAAAAATTAACCAGTTATGTAAATACATTTACAGGTACTGATGGCCCTGGAAATACCTATCCTGGAGCAGTAGTGCCTTTTGGTATGGTACAACTAAGTCCAGATAACGGTTTGCCGGGTTGGGACAGAATTGCAGGTTATTTTTATCCAGATTCTACTATTGCAGGTTTTAGCCATACACACCTTTCAGGCACAGGAGCAGGCGATATGTATGATTTACTGGTAATGCCTTTAAATAGTAAGTTTACAAAAAGTTTAACGCCAGAGGGCAGGTACAGGCCATATTCTAAATTCTCTCATAATAAAGAAACCGCTAGTCCGGGCTATTATTCTGTGGATTTATTAAGTTCTGGTATTAAAGCAGAATTAACTACAACATCTCGCGTAGGTTTTCATCAATATACATTTCCTAAAGATGAAGAAAGTAAAATTATTTTGGATTTAGGATACAGTTTAAATTGGGACAAACCAATGGAAACAGAAATAACAATTGAAGATAACCAGACAATTTCTGGCTATAGAAAATCTAAAGGTTGGGCTAATGATCAGCGTGTATATTTTGTTATGAAGTTTTCAAAACCATTTACTAAAGCATCGTTATACAAAAATGAAAAGGAAGTTGTTGATGCATTAACTGTAAATGGTCAGTTTACAAGAATTGTTGCGGATTATAAAACGGAAGAGAATGAGAAGATACAAATAAAAGTTGCCATGTCATCTGCAAGTGTTGATGGCGCGCAAAAAAATTTAAAGGCAGAATTAGATCATTGGAATTTTAACCAAACAGTTCAAGAAGCATCCGATATATGGGAAACTTATCTTTCTAAAATAAAAATAGAAGGAACTAAAGCGCAAAAAGAATTATTTTATACTAATATGTACCATGTGTTTTTAACACCATCGTTACATAGTGATGTGGATGGAGCATATAAAGGAGCAGATGGAGAAATACATACTGCAGATGGTTATAATAAATACGATACATTTTCGCTTTGGGACACCTTTAGAGCAACACACCCTTTATATACACTTATTGCTCCTACTGAAACGGAAGATATGTTGCAATCTTTCTTATCTCATTATGATGAAACAGGTTTGTTGCCAGTATGGTCTTTAGCAGGTAATGAAACCAATATGATGATTGGTTATCATGCAGTGCCTGTTTTGGTTGATGCCTATTTTAAGGGTATTCCTTTAGATGCTAAAAAAGCGTTAGAAGCCTGTGTAGCTTCTGCAACGGAAAAAGGAAGACAGATTAATTTGTATATGGACTTAGGTTATGTGCCAACAGGAGAGCATCATGAAAATTGGTCGGTTTCTAAAACTTTAGAGTATGCTTATAATGATTGGTGTATTGCACAATTAGCAAAAGATTTAGGCGAAACGGAAATAGCAAATACATTTTCAAAAAGAGCAAATAACTGGAAGAACTTGTACGATACATCAACCACATTTTTTAGACCTAAAAGCGATAAAGGAGTGTTTAGCAAGCCATTTAATGCGAAAGAATACACCAAAGAGTTTTGCGAAAGTAACGGGTGGCAATATTTTTGGTTTGTACCACATGATATTAATGGGCTAGTAGATACTTTAGGTAAAGAGCAGTTTACAGTAAAACTAGATTCTATGTTTACGTATTATCCTGAAGAAAATGATAAACTTCCAATTTTTAGTACAGGTATGATTGGGCAATATGCACATGGTAACGAACCTAGTCATCATGTTTCTTATTTATACAATACTGTTGGGCAGCCATGGAAAACACAAGAAATGGTTCGTAAAATAATAAATACCCAATATACAACAGAACCAGACGGATATTGCGGTAATGAAGATTGCGGGCAAATGTCTGCATGGTTAGTTTTATCCTCTTTAGGAATTTATCCTATTAATCCTGCAAATGGGGTGTACAGTATTACATCGCCATATGTTAGTAGTGCTACTATAACATTAGAAAATGGAAAAGAATTTAAGGTAACAACAGAAAACCAATCTAAAGAAAATTTTTACATTCAGAATGTTATTTTAAATGGTGAAAATTACACTAAACTAACAATTACACACCAGCAAATTTTAGAAGGAGGAGAGCTTCATTTTGTATTAGGTAACACACCAAATAAATCTATATTTTAAAAATGTAAGGTATTTTATAAGAAGAGTATTGTGTCTAATTTAGATACTTTGGCGCATTAAACCTTCTTGTGCTACAGATGCCACTAAGACTCCTTTTCTATCAAAAACGCTACCTCTAGCAAATCCTCTAGAGTTAGATGCGCTAGGGCTATCCATGCTGTATAGCAACCATTTTTGAATATCAAAATCTCTATGAAACCAAATAGCATGATCTAAACTAGCGTAAAAAGTTTTGCCTTTATTTAGTTGCTCACGATGTGGTAAAGTTGCCGTTGTTAGTAAGTTATAATCCGATGCATACGCTAATAATTGATGTTGCATAGGTAATTTAATTTCAGTTGTTGCCGAAGTGCGTAACCAGGTATTAAAAAAAGGCGAGCCATTTTCTATTAATTGTGTTGTAAATTTTTCAACAGGCTTAAAATCAAACACTTTAGGTTGTATTGCTTTAAGTTTGTTATATGCGTTTGGATGTAGTTCTTTTATTTCTTCTAATTGCTCAAGACTAGTAGTTAATTTTTCTGGAGGAATTAAATTAGGCATTGGAAATTGATGATTTACTCCGTCTGCTCTTAGTTGAAATGATGCTGCCATGTTAAAAATAGCCTTGCCGTTTTGTTTAGCCACTACTCTTCTTGTAGTAAAGCTACCTCCATTTCTAATGGTATCTACTTCATAGTAAATAGGATATTTTAAATCGCCACCCAAAATAAAATAACCGTGTAAGGAATGCGCAAAACGATCATCAGGAACTGTTTGGTATGCGGCATGTAAAGATTGTGCTAATACCTGTCCGCCAAAAACTCTTCCCCATGGTGCCTGGTAGTTTTTTCCTTCAAATATGGTATCGTCTATTTTATTTAGAGTTATTAACTCAATCAATTCATTAATATTTTCCATTTACAAGTGTTAAATTGAGAACTAAAAGTACTTAATAGTTAGGTCTATTATTTTTTGTTTAAAATTATTATATGGCGGGGTTAAAAGATCCATTGCATTTGGTATATGTTGCTTTAAAACACCTCTTGAATTAGAGAAAGATTTAAAACCTTCTAAGCCATGTGCTTTACCAATTCCGCTATTGTTAGAGCCTCCAAAAGGAAGATTAGTATTAAAAAAATGTGCCGCATTATGGTTAATACAAGTTCCACCAGCTCTAGTATTAGCAATAATATAATTGGTGTTTTTTTTGTTTTTGCTATAAATATAAAGTGCTAAGGGTTTTTCTCTAGAGTTAATTTCATGAATAACCTTATCTAAATCTGTAAAGCTAAAAATAGGTAAAACAGGACCAAAAATTTCTTCTGTCATTAATTTAGAATCCATAGGAGCATCGGTTATTAATGTTGGGGCAATAAAATTTTGATTTTCAATAAAATTTCCGCCAGCTTCAATTTTTGCTCCCTTAGAAAGAGCATCATCTATATAATTTTTAATCCTCTTAAAATGGTTTTTGTTAACTATTCTATTATAAGAGATTTCTTCAGAAACGTTTTTAGTATAGAAAATTTCTAGGTGTTTTTTAAATTCTTTAATAAACATTTCCCTTTTACTATCATGAATAAATAAGTAATCTGGTGCAATACAAACTTGTCCATTATTTACATATTTTCCCCAAGCAATTCTTTTTGCAGCTAATGTAATATCGGCAGTTTGGTCTATAATAGTGGGCGATTTACCACCTAACTCTAGAGTAACAGATGTTAAATGTTCTGCTGCAGCTTTCATTATAATTTTGCCAATACTAGGTGCGCCAGTAAAGAAAATATGATTAAAGGGTAGTTTTAGTAATTCGGTTGAGGTTTTTACGCCACCTTCTATAAGTGCAACTTCATTTTCATTAAATACTTCAGAAATAATTTTTTTCATGATTGCCGTAGCATGTGGTGTAATTTCTGAGGGTTTTATGAGTATCGTATTGCCAGCAGAAATTGCAGAAACTAGAGGGCCTAACGTTAAGTTTATAGGAAAATTCCAAGGTGAAATTATTAGAACTACACCTTTGGGTTCGTATTTAATATGCGAGCTAGAACCTAACATTGCAATAGGTGTTTTAACAGAATGTTTACTTGTCCAAGAACGTAAGTTGTTTTTAGCATGCTTTATCTCACTAATAACTGGGTAAATTTCTGTTAAATCTACTTCGCTTGGGTGTTTTTTATAATCATTAAAAAGAGCTTCTTTAATTTGTACCCTATATTTTAGTACAGTTTTATGTAGTTTTTTTAATTTAACAATTCGTTGTGCGACGGTTGTATTACCAATAGTAAATTGATTTTGTTTTTGCACATTAAAAATTCTTAAAATCTCTGTTGCTTGCGTTTCTACTTTTGGGGGTTCAGTTAAGGTAGTAGTACTCATGATTTTTAATTTTTTAATATGAAGTATTCTAATATACTATTTTATAATTTTCTTAGCTACTTCTTTTAAATAATAAGTATACTAGTGTGTTATTTATCTTTAAATAATTTTTTACGAAAAAAGGGCTTATTGTTATACTATAAGTAAGACTAAATAATTTAAATAAAAAACCCTTAAAACATTGGTTTTAAGGGTTTTTGTTTGTACTCGAGGTGGGAATCGAACCCACACTCCGAAGAACTGGATTTTGAATCCAGCGCGTCTACCAGTTCCGCCACTCGAGCATTACCTTTAAGAGGATTGCAAAATTATAAAATAAATTTGTTTTAAGGTTAAAAAAACGTGTATTTATACTATAGTTACTAAAATAAATTTCTAAATTTGCACCTCTTTAATAAAAGATACGTTTAATTAACTAGCGAACAACATATTAGCTATGGCTTACCAAGTACCAGAACCTAAAATTTTTGCTTGCAGGCAAAGTACAGAATTAGCAACAAAAATTGCTGAGCTATACGGTGCGGAAATAGGAAAAATTAAATTCTCAACGTATAGTGATGGAGAATTTCAGCCTTCTTTTGAAGAGTCTGTTCGTGGCGCAAGAATATTTATAATAGGTTCTACAAACCCAAGTTCGGAACACTTAATGGAAATGTTGTTAATGTTAGATGCAGCAAAAAGAGCTTCAGCAAGACACATTACCGCAGTTATACCATATTTTGGTTGGGCTAGACAAGATCGTAAAGACAAACCTAGAGTTCCTATTGCTGCTAAGTTAATTGCTAAAATGCTAGAAACAGCAGGAGCAACACGTATTGTAACTATGGATCTACATGCGGATCAAATTCAAGGTTTCTTTGAAAAACCAGTAGATCACTTATTTGCTTCTACTTTCTTTTTGCCATATTTAAAAGAGTTGAATTTAGATAACTTAACAATTGCCTCACCAGATATGGGTGGTTCTAAAAGAGCATATGCATATTCTAAAGCATTAAAAAGTGATGTTGTTATATGTTATAAGCAAAGAGCTAAAGCCAATGTAATTTCTCATATGGAGTTAATTGGAGATGTGGAAGGAAAAAATGTGGTGTTGGTAGATGATATGGTTGATACCGCAGGAACTTTAGCTAGAGCAGCAGATTTAATGATGGAAAGAGGTGCTTTAAGTGTAAGAGCTATTGCTACACACGGATTGCTTTCTGGAGATGCATATGAGAAAATAGAAAATTCTCAATTGTCAGAGTTAATAATAACAGACTCTATACCAACAAAAAAGAATAGTAATAAAGTAAAAGTATTAAGTTGTGCACCATTATTTGCAGATGTTATGGAAAGAGTGCATACAAACACATCTATAAGTTCAAAATTTTTAATGTAAAATGCATTAATTTTTTTTAAAAAGAATTATTAATTTTTAATATATATAATGAAGTCAATTACAATTAAAGGATCAGAAAGAGAAAGCGTGGGCAAAAAAGCAACAAAAGCCTTACGTAATGCTGGAAAGGTTCCTTGCGTAGTATACGGAGGGGAAAAAC
Source organism: uncultured Maribacter sp. (assembly GCA_947504045.1). Taxonomy (GTDB): domain Bacteria; phylum Bacteroidota; class Bacteroidia; order Flavobacteriales; family Flavobacteriaceae; genus Maribacter_B. Next base: position 471,128 of record CANNFY010000001.1, on the reverse strand, counting down.
CATTACATTTTTCAGCAGATGAATTATCATTTAGAGATTTGGTTTACACTCCAAACGCACACACTGTTGTGATTGAGTTGGAAAACGGAACTAAGGTAGATGCTATTATGCAAGATATCCAGTTTCACCCAGTTACCGATAAAATTATCCATGTAGATTTTTACCAATTATTTGCAGACAAAGAAGTTACAATGTCTATACCTGTAAGATTATTAGGTAACTCTCCAGGGGTTAAAAATGGTGGACGTTTATTATTTAGAAACAGAAAACTTACGGTTAAAGCTTTACCAGCAAACTTGGTAGATTTCTTTGATGTAGATATTTCATCTTTAAAAATTGGAGGAAACATAAAAGTAGAATCATTAAAATCTGATGATTATACTTTATTACATCCAGATAATACTGTAATAGTACAAGTTAAAACTTCTCGTAATACAGTACAAGAAGATGAGGATGAAGCTGAAGGAGAAGAAGGAGCAGAGGCACCAGCTGAAGCTGCTGCAGAATAAGCAAAACCTTTATAACATTAAAAAGCATCCTATTTTTATAGGATGCTTTTGTATTTTTATACAGTTATTATTTGGCTTATGTTATCTATAATAAAACAATTGTTTAGTGCTAATACCACTTTTTTAGAAGAATCGGATATAATGAAAAAATTTTTAGTTGTTGGTTTAGGAAATATTGGAACGGAATATTTAGAAACAAGACATAATATTGGTTTTAAGGTTTTAGATGCTTTTGTTGATGATAAAGAAGCGGCTTTTGAAACCCAAAAATTAGGAGATGTTGCTACGGTTAAAATTAAAGGAAGAAGTATTCTTTGTTTAAAACCATCTACTTATATGAACTTAAGTGGTAAAGCAGTTAAATATTGGATGGATAAAGAAAAAATTCCACTTGAAAATATTTTAATTATAACGGACGATATAAATCTAGAATTTGGAACCTTTAGATTAAAAACAAAAGGTAGCGATGGTGGCCATAATGGGTTAAAGAGTTTACAGCAAATACTACAAACAGCAACATATAATAGATTTAGATTTGGTGTAGGTGCAGACTTTGGCAAGGGTAGGCAAGTAGAATACGTACTTGGGCAATGGAGTAATGAAGAAGCAATTGCTTTAAAAGAGCGTTTACAAAAGGCGTCTAACCTAATAACATCTTTTGTGTTGTCAGGTGTAAAAATTACAATGAATGAGTTTAATGGTAAATAAAATTATAGGGCTCTAAAACTATAAACCCCAGTATCAGAAGTATTTTCTTCTTGATCTTTTGTAATTATTTTCCAATAATAAATGGTATCTGTAGTAGCAGTAACTTTATACTCTGTGGTTCTAGAACTAATAGTTTCTAATAGGGTAGTTGGTGGATTTTCTGTTCCAAAATACAAGTCGTAGCTTTCAATATCATTATCTAAATCTGCTCCAGACCATTTTAAGGTAACTTCATTATTTATATCTATAAATGCATTGTCTCCAATTTTAGGAGCTGTTATTTCTGCAGGAAAAGGAGCAAATGAAGTTATGTAGCCGGCATTGTAAAAAGACCATGTTTCGCTAGTAGCATTTGTGGTTGCACCAGTATTTTTAGAAATAACTTTCCAAGAAAAAGGGGTGCCTTTTTCTAAAGGCACTTTAGAGCTTAAACTAGAAGTGTTTATAGTTTGTGAGGTTCCAGAACTTAAATTTGTTACTTGTAGTTCATAAATATCTGTATTCGCAGAAGAGAGCCATCTAAACTCTACTTCACTAACGGTTTCACTAATGCTTACTCCAGTAGTGCATTCTGAATTTTTTTCAGGATAGGATAAAAGAGAGCTTTCGGGAGATTTTGGCGTGTCATCTCCGCCACCGCAAGCGATAACAAAAAAGCATATTAATAGTGCTAAAATTCTCATTGCTTAATTACTTTTAGAGTTCCTTTTAAATTCTGATTGCTGTAAGAAATAAAATATATTCCAACAGGCAAACTACTAAGATCTAATTCTAATTCGGTATTAATAGAATTGTATGTTTTGCTTTTAATTAATTGTCCGGTATTAGAAAATATTTTTACTTCTAAATTGTCTATAATAGACCCAATATATAGGTTGGTTATAGAGGTAAAGGGGTTTGGATAAATAATTGCATTGTCAGAAATAAATATATTTTCTTCATATTCACCTTGGCAAGGTAAGTTTGTATATACTTTTAGGGTATTTGTACCTTGTTTTAATTGCACGGTAACTTCACTTTTAGTTGTTTGTGTTACTATACCGTTTAGCTCAATATTATATAAATTAGAGCCAGATAGTAAAAGAGTGGTTTGGTTAATAGAAACGTTTGAACTAACATTTAATGCTTCAGGTTCAGATATTTTTACGTTAAAACAATGTTCTTCATACGTTACATTTCCATCGGTTCCAGTAATACAAATAGAATAATCTCCAGCAGTTAAATTGTTTAAAGTATAAGTGTTATTAAAATTTTCAGCTATATCTATATTACTACTAGTTACTACTATGCTATAATCTAAGGCAAGAGTAGGGGTTATGCTAATTTGTCCGTCGTTATTATTTCTACAAGATTCGCTTTGGGCAGACACTGCAAAATTTGTACTAGGAAAAAGATAGATAGTACAACCAGTTTCGTCTACTTCTAAACCTTCTGGAGTGCCAAGGCATAGGTCATCTCCATCATCAAAAACGCCATCATTATCAGCATCAGGTCTAAATTCACCTTCTACACAAACTTCAATAGAAAACGTCTTTAAAAAGCCTCCATCTTCATTAGCGTTATCATTTATTTGTAATTGCCAATCTCCTTTAATAGATTCTCCTATAAGGGTGCTTAAAGTTCCTAAAGGTTTAACGTTTCCGCTAATTGCAGGGTCTCCTCCGCATGTAAAATTATTAGCGTCATCACTAAATGTGGCATTAATATTTTCTAATTCTCCACAAGAACTGGATACAAGTGTAACCTTGGTTCCTTGAGGAGATACTAGGTTAACCACAATGTCTGATAAATAGGTATGGTCTATTTCTAGACTTACATTTATATCTGCTAAAGGAATGTCCTCGTAGAATGAGATTGTAGAACTTATGCTAGGTGTTCCGCTATCAGATATTTCTAACGGCAGACCTAAAGCATTTTTGGTTTTACAGCTAAATTTTATAGTCTTAAAACTAAATGGGTCACTAAAAGTGCCTTCACCACAAATGTTTTTTGGTTTTACGCGCCAGTAATACGTGCTTTCATAGGCAAGCGATAATGGTGAATACGTATTAGAAATTAAGGTTTTGCTATCTACAATAGTTGTAAATAAACTATCAGTAGCAATTTCTATATCGTAAGATGTGTGTAAAGGATTGCTTTCCCACTCTAAGGTTATGTTTTTAGAAATATCTTCTATTTGATCTATAGGACTTTGTAAAATTACAGGTGCAAAATTAGTATCAAATATTTTTAGTTCTAATAGTACAGATTTTGTTTCTGTTGTTGCTGTAGATACAATTTCAATAGGATATGTTCCAGCCGCTAAAGATTCTGTATTTGAAAAAGAAATAGAAACCTCAGTATCATTTAATGTTGCTGTTTCTGGAGAAATAGTAATATCTAACCCTGCAGGAGGAGATACAATACTAAAAGTACTTTCTTCAGAAAAACCCATATAAGTTTCGTAGGTAAAAGTGGAAGTAACAGTGTCTGGTACGCAAACCTCATATTCTAATTCGGTAAAATTTAAAATAACTTCACTTTCTTCAATTGTAAAGTTAGAGTCATTTACTGCAAAGTAAATATTGTTTTTTGCTTTAACCATTATTCTGGCAGAGGTAGTTGATACACCAGGAATAATTGTTTTATACTCTCCATCATTTAAAGCATCTTCTGCTAACGTAATAGGATAGGTAAGTCCGCCATCTGTAGATAAAAGAATATCTACTAGAGTAGTGTTAATAGGCGCCTCGTTTGTATTTGCAACATCCCATGTTATGGTTTGTGTAGAACCAGCTTCTAGAATTACATTTGTAGTTTGCGATGTAACTTTAAATGGCCCAGCAGTACCGCTAACAAATACTTCTACTAAATCTGTAACTACTTGTCCGCCTCCGGCAGCATTATCTCTTACGGTAAGTGCAAAATTTAATTCTCTTTCTACTTCGGATAGAGTTTCCCAAGCAGAATTTATAGTAGGGGAGGTTTGTGTTAATTGGCCTGTTAAAATGCTGGAAAGTTTTGGAAAATAACGTTCCGGATTTGTACTTGGTAATTGTGATCTAAAGTTAGCACCACTTAAATTAGTAGGACCAAATGTTGCTTGTGTTACAACCCCATCATCTATTTGCTCCCAAGTGTAAGTTAGTACATCTGTAGCATCTGTATCTGTAGCATCTCCTGTTAATACAAAAGGGGTAGATTTTGGGATATTAAAATTACCAGTTAAAGATACTGTTGGTGGTAAGTTTGTTAAATCTGTTTCTACAGCACAATTGGTGGTTTTTATATAATCTGTAATTTGTACTATACTCCAGTAATGAAAGTAAGCATCGCCATTTAATGCAACATTATTATTGCCAACAATACCAGCATATCCCATAATGGTGGTTCCGCTGCCTGGTTCTGCTTGAACTAAAGTTCCTTCAGATTCGTGAGACCAAGTATGGTTGGCTCCAAATTGATGCCCCATTTCATGCGAAACATAATCAATATCAAACAAATCTCCTTTAGGGTTAGTGTGTGATGAAAAAGCACTACCTTTTTTAGAGTCTTGGCAAACAGAACCAATAAAACCAGCATTTCCATTTGGAGCATCTAAATGAAAAAGATGTCCAATATCATAGTTTTCTTCTCCAATTAGGCTAGTTAAGGTGTTTTGTGTTTGTGTATTTAAATTACCATCATATGGGTCTGTTTCTGCATCGGTATAGATAACCAAATCTGTGTTTGCAACTAATTCTAGTGTTATTGCTAAATCTGTTTCAAAAACTTGATTAATTCTAGTTACTGTTGCATTTATTGCTGCAAGAGCATCAGCAACAGAACCACCATGAAAACTAGTATATTCTCCGGTTGTAGAAACTGCTAAACGATATTTTTTTAATTTTTGATCATCAACAGGTCTAAGTGTTAAAGAGGTTTCTTTGTTTTCTATAGATGCTTTAGTGTTACAGATAAAATCTTTTTCTGTTTTATTGGCATTGTCTCTTTTATACGTAACATAGGTATCTCCTTCCACATTTTCTATGTAGGTGTTTCCAGAATTATTACCATGAACCACCATACTTGTAATTCCTTTGTGAGAAACACTAAAACGAACTTTATCTTCTGGGTTAGTTATAGAGTACCCTATATAAGATTTTATATTGGGGTATTTTGCAGCAAGAGTAGGAGATAGTACAGAGGATTCTTTTACTATAAAGGCTTCTTGTTTTCCTTGTTCATTTGGTAAATAAACAGTGGCAGTAGCATTTTTAGAAGTAGCACTGGCTTTTAACGAAGCCCTAAAATTGTTACTATCTAGAGAAAAAGTTTTTCCGGTATTAATTTTAAATTTTTTGGAAAAAGATGTATTAATTCTGCTTGTAGAAACCTCTTGCTTCCAGTAATTACTTTGTGCAGACCCGTAAAAGGAAAGAAATACTATGGTAATTGAAAAAAGTAGACGTAATTTTGTAAGCATTAATTGACTTTTATCTCTAAATCAAATATACGTCTTTTATTATTTATTATAAGTGAATATAGTTCAAAGCATATCTAAGTACGATAATACAACACCAATAGTAATTACTATAGGTACTTTTGATGGAGTGCATATTGGCCATCAAAAAATAATTAACCGCCTAATTAATAATGCAAAAGAATTAGATTTACTACCAACGGTTCTTACTTTTTTTCCGCACCCTAGAATGGTTTTGCAAAAAGATGCGGATATTAAACTCTTAAATACCATTGAAGAAAGAGGGGTAATTTTAAAAAAATTAGGCTTACAACAGTTAATTATTCACCCATTTACAGTAGAGTTTTCTAGACTATCAGCAACAGAATTTGTTAGAGATTTATTAGTAAATAAATTAAATACAAAGAAGATAATTATTGGGTATGATCATAGGTTTGGTAGAAATAGAAATGCGAATATTAACGATTTAATTGCTTTTGGATCTACTTTAAATTTTAATGTAGAAGAAATACCTGCGCAAGAAATTAACGAAGTGTCTGTAAGTTCAACTAAAATAAGAAGAGCTTTAGATGAAGGAGATATAAATACCGCAAATAAATATTTGGGGTATAATTATATGATTAGTGGTACGGTTACCAAAGGTAAAGAACTTGGTAGGCAATTAGGCTTTCCTACTGCAAATATTCATATTAAAGAGGAATATAAGCTTATACCAAAAAATGGAGCATATGTAGTGCAAAGTGTTTTTAATAGTACGACAGTATTTGGAATGATGAATATAGGGTTTAACCCTACAGTACAGGGAACAACACAAACTATTGAAGTTCACTTTTTTGATTTTAATGAAGATCTATACGGTAAAAAAATACAGATAGATATATTAGAACGCTTAAGAGACGAGCAAAAATTTGATTCTGTTGAAGACTTAAAAGAGCAGTTGCATATAGATAAACAAACAGCTTTAAATTTAATAGCAAAATAAAATGTTAGATCGATTTCTTTTTCGGAGAATAGATAACAGTGCATTAATACTATTTAGAATTTTTTTTGGAATTTTAGTTGCTTTAGAATGTTATGGAGCAATTCTTACAGGTTGGGTTAAAAAAACTTTAGTAGAGCCTGTTTTTACATTTAATTTTATTGGTTTTGATTGGTTACAGCCTTTACCTGGTAATGGTATGTATTTTTACTTTTTTGTAATGGGAACCTTGGGGATTCTTATTGCATTAGGGTACAAGTATCGTTTTAGTAGTATTTCTTTTTTTGTTTTATGGACGGGAGTGTATTTAATGCAAAAAACCTCTTACAACAATCACTACTATTTATTAGTGTTAATTTCATTAATAATGTGTTTTTTACCTGCTAATAAAAGCAGCTCTTTAGATGTAAAGAAAAATGCAAGTATAGCATCTAACAGCATGTATGCCTATGTAAAATGGATTATAGTTTTGCAACTATTTATAGTATACACCTACGCTTCTATTGCTAAAATTTATGGCGATTGGCTAGATTTTGGAATGATAGAGCTTTTAATGAAAAGCAAAGCAAACTATTTTTTAATTGGCAATTTTTTACAACAACACTGGGTACACGTAATAATGGGTTCTTTCGGAATCCTTTTCGATTTTCTTGTTATACCTGCGTTACTTTATAAACCAACCAGAAAAATAGCCTTTATATTATCTATATTTTTTCATTTATTTAATTCTATAGTTTTTCAAATAGGCATTTTTCCATATTTATCTCTTGCGTTTACAGTTTTCTTTTTTGAACCGCAGACTATTAGAAACTTATTTTTTAAGACTAAAAGCGTGTTTAATGAAACTTTTATGAGTGCTCCGAAAAGTAAAAATATACTAATTGGTTTTTTAAGTGTTTATTTTATAATCCAGCTTGTTTTGCCTATACGTCATTATTTTATAAAAGATAATGTTTTATGGACAGAAGAAGGGCATAGGTTAAGTTGGCGTATGATGTTACGCAGCCGAAGAGGATCCGTTCTTTTTAAATTAAAAAACAACAGTACTGGTGAGGAAAAATATATAAAACAAACCGCATATTTAACTAATAAACAAAGAGGAAGAGTGGCTTCTTATCCAGATTTTATGTGGCAGTTTGCGCAGTACATAAAAAAGCAATACAAAGAAAAAGGAGAGGACGTGTCGGTATATGCAATTAATTCTAAAATTAGTATTAATGGTAGGCGAATGCAGCCTTTTATAGATCCAAATGTAGATTTAGCAAAAGAGAATTGGAGCCACTTTAAACACCACAATTGGATTTTAACTTCTAAATTAAAAGAAGAGTGATTCAATTTCTGTTGGCAAAAGGCGTAAATAAACCTAAATTTGCAGTTCAAAATATATACCAATGCTACAATTACAGGCAATTAGAGAATCTAAGAACGAATTTATTACTGCGTTAAAAAAACGAAATATAGATGCGGAACCTTTACTAAATAAGGCAATAGCGCTAGATGATAAAAGACGTGAAACACAAACAAAATTAGATAGTACTTTAGCAGAATCTAATAGTTTATCTAAAGAAATTGGTATACTTTTTAAAACAGGAAAAGCACAAGAAGCTAATGTTTTAAAAGAAAAAACAGGAATTTTAAAAGAAGAATCTAAGGTTTTAAATGATGCTTTAACAACCGTTACAGAGGAGTTACAATCTTTATTATACCAAATTCCTAACATACCACATGCTAGTGTTCCGGCCGGTAATACAGATGAGGATAATGAAGAAATATTTTCAGAAGGTGATATTCCTAAACTGGTTACAAATGCATTACCACATTGGGAATTAGCAAAAAAATATGATATTATAGATTTTGAATTAGGAGTTAAAGTTACAGGTGCTGGTTTTCCGGTTTATAAAGGAAAAGGAGCGCGTTTACAAAGAGCATTAATTTCTTATTTTTTAGATAAAAATACAGAGGCTGGTTATACAGAAATGCAAGTGCCACATTTAGTAAACGAAGCATCTGGTTTTGGAACAGGGCAATTGCCAGATAAAGAAGGGCAAATGTACCATGTAGGTGAAGATGACCTTTATTTAATACCTACAGCCGAGGTTCCGGTTACAAATTTATTTAGAGGAGAAATACTTAAAGAAGAACAATTTCCTCTTTGCTATACAGCATACACACCATGCTTTAGAAGAGAAGCCGGAAGTTACGGCGCACATGTTCGAGGCTTAAATAGGTTACACCAATTTGATAAAGTAGAAATTGTACGTGTAGAACACCCATCCAATTCTTTTAAAGCTTTAGAAGGTATGGTAGAACATGTAAAAACTATTCTTAGAGAATTAAAATTACCATATAGAGTTTTAAGATTATGCGGAGGAGACCTAGGCTTTACCTCTGTTTTAACGTATGATTTTGAAGTGTTTTCTACAGCACAAGACCGTTGGTTAGAAATAAGTTCGGTCTCTAATTTTGAGGCATATCAATCCAATAGGTTAAAACTGCGATTTAAAGACAAAGATGGTAAGCGTAAATTTGCCCACACCTTAAATGGTAGTTCTTTAGCATTACCAAGAGTTCTTGCAGGTATACTAGAAAATTATCAGGTAGAAGATGGTATAGAAATTCCAGAAGTGTTAATACCTTATTGTGGCTTTAGTAAGATAGATTAATTTTTTCTTACAATACATTAACATTCTCTTTAGGTAATCTATGTATCTTTGAGAAAAATCTTGTGTTGCGTACATTTTTCACATTATTATTTATATGTAATTTTTTTTGGGCCTCTGCTCAAGAAGATTTTTTAGCATTACAATATTTTAATGATGGAGAGTTTGATAAAGCAGTTGTTTTTTATGAAAAACTTTCTAAAAACAATCCAAGAAGGTTAGATTATGCCGAAAATTTGGTTGCCTGCTACCAACAATTAGAAAGGTATGAAGAGGCAGAACTTTTTTTAGAAGGCAAAATAAATAAAAACGCCAAAGCAGTTAATTTTATAATAGACTTAGGGTATAATTTTTCGCTTCAGAATAAAGGTGAAAAAGCAGAATATCAATATAATAAGGCAATAAAGTATTTAAATAAGAATCCTAATTATGGTCCGCAAATAGGCGCCAAGTTTCAAAAATATAATTTATTAGATAAAGCTGTTTTGTCCTATAAAACAACAATGGAATTAAATCCGGCTTTAAATTACAATTACCAACTAGCAAAAATTTATGGAGAGCAAGGTAAAATAGAGGAAATGTACAATGCCTTTTTTAATTTACTAATAGAAGGTAAAACCTCTAAATCTACTGTTCTTCGTAATTTAGATGCTTTTATTACAGAAGAACCTACAAACTCTAATAATTTAATTTTAAAAAAGATTTTATTAAAAAGTGCACAAAGAAATCCGGATGTTCTTTGGAACGATTTATTAAGTTGGCTTTATGTAAAGCAAAAACAATACGATAGTGCTTTTAGACAAGAAAAAGCAATTTTTAAAAGAACAGAAGGCAATAGTGTTAGTAGATTGCAACAATTAGGAATTTTAGCCTATGATAACGATGCCATTTTTTTAGCAGAAGAAGTATTTAACTTTATTATTTCAGAAACTAATGAAAGTAATTCCAAACTAGAATCGGAATTAAAGTTGATAGAAATTAGGTTAAAAAATGAAGATGAAAAGGGGTATTCAGATGTAGAAAAAAAGTACCAAAATTTGTTAGAGGTATATGGGTATAAAAGAACTACTATTGCATTACAAATAGCTTATGCCAATTTTTTAACTTTTAAAAAAGATACTCCAGTACCAGCAATACAAATATTAAAAAATAGTTTAGAGTTGCCATTAAACCCAAGAGAAGCAGCTTTTGTAAAATTAGCATTAGGAGACATTTTGGTTTATGATAAAAAGTTTAACGAAGCGCTTATCTATTTTTCTCAAATACAACAAAAATTAAAGAATGATGTTGTTGGCCAGAATGCCAGATATAAAGTAGCGCAAACAAGTTTTTATAAAGGAGATTTTAATTGGGCATTAACCCAACTAAAAGTTTTACGAAGTTCAACTTCGCAACTTATTGCTAATGATGCTATGCAACTTAGCCTATTAATATCAGACAATATTTTAGAAGATTCTACCCAAACTGCTTTAAAAAAATATGCAAGAGCAGATTTGCTTGCGTATCAAAACAAGAAAAAAGAAGCAATTACGCTATTAAATGATATTTTAGAAAATCATAAAGGAGAAAAAATAGAAGATGAAGCTTTGCTTAAACAAGGGCAGTTTTTAGAACAATTAAAAGAATATGAAAAAGCCATATTTAATTATCAAAAGATAATAGAATTTTACGGACAAGGTATTTTGGCAGACGATGCGCATTATGCATTAGGTATGTTATACGAGAATAAGCTAAATAAACCCCAGAAAGCAAAAGAACATTTCGAAAAAATAATATATAATTATCAAGATAGTTATTATGCTCCCACTGCAAGAAAACATTTTAGAAGGTTGCGAGGAGATGCTATAAATTAAAAAACATGTATATATATAACGTTACAATTAATGTAGAAGAGTCTATAATAGCCCCGTGGTTAACATGGATGAAAAATACTCATATTCCAGAAATGTTAGCAACCGGAAAATTTAGCAAAGCATTAATGACAAGGGTTTTGGTAGAAGAAGAAATGGGAGGCGTTACATATTCTATACAATACACCACAGACAGTAAAGCTACTTTACAAAAATATTATACAGAAGATGCAGAAAAAATGCGCTCTCAAGCTGCAAAACTTTTTGCAGGAAAATTTGTGGCATTTAGAACAGAGTTAGAAATTGTAAGCGAACACTAAATTATGGCAAAAAAAGGGAAAGTAAAGTATGCTGGAGGTAAGCCTAAGCTTAAAAACAACTGGCAAGAAGAAAGCCCTGTAAAAGCCAAAAAGCATTTAGGGCAACATTTTTTAACAGATGAAGGGGTTGCGTATGATATTGCCAATACCTTAAAACTTAACGGATACAAAAATGTTATAGAAATTGGGCCAGGTACTGGTGTTTTAACCAAGCATTTGTTAAAACAAGAAATGAATTTGGTTGCGTTAGATTTAGATACAGAATCTATAGAATATTTAAACACCAATTTTCCATTAGAACATCCAGAGTTACAACAAAGAAAAGGTACATTTAAAGTAATAGAAGCTGATTTTTTAAAATTTAATATAGAAAGTCTTTTTGGTAAAGAACAATTTGCTATTACAGGTAATTTTCCATACAATATATCTACGCAAATTGTTTTTAAAATGTTGGAAATGCGAGAGCAAGTTCCAGAGTTTTCAGGAATGTTTCAAAAAGAAGTGGCAGAACGTATTTGTGCAAAAGAAGGAAATAAAACATACGGTATATTATCTGTTCTTACACAAGCATTTTATACAGCAGAGTATTTGTTTACAGTAGAACCAAATGTTTTTAACCCACCACCAAAAGTGCAATCAGGAGTTTTAAGATTAACTCGTAAAGACAATTTGCAATTAGACTGTAGTGTTCCAATGCTTTTTAAAGTTGTAAAAGCAGCTTTTGGATTAAGAAGAAAAACCTTGCGTAATAGTTTAAAACCGTTTGCACTTTCTAATAATCTAAAAGAAGATGCTATCTTTGGTAAACGACCAGAACAATTAACAGTGGCTCATTTTATTGCCCTAACAAAGAAAATTGAAAATGACACCGTTTAAACTTACAGAAGAACTTGTAGAGGAAATAAAACAGTTAATTAAAAACCAAAAGAATGTTCAATTAGAAACTCTTTTGGATGAGGTGCATTATGCAGATGTTGCAGAAGTTGTTAATGAATTAAATGAGGTTGAAGCTACTTATTTAATTAAACTTTTAGAAAGCGATAAAACTTCAGAAATTTTAACGGAAGTAGATGATGATTTACGAGAGTCTATTCTTGGTAATTTATCGTCTAAAGAAATTGCCGAAGAGTTAGAGGAATTAGATACCGATGATGCCGTAGATATAATTTCGGAATTACCAGAAGAACGCCAAAAAGAAGTAATTTCTAATATAGAGGATGAAGAGCATAAAGAAGAAATTAAAGAGCTTCTCAAATATGCTGAAGATACTGCAGGAGGGTTAATGGCAAAAGAACTTGTAAAAGTTTATGATACTTGGACCGTAGCAGGTTGTTTAAGACGTATTAGAGGGCAAGCAGAAGAAGTAACCCGAGTGCACTCTGTTTATGTTGTAAATAAAAACGAAGTTTTGGTAGGCAGGTTATCTTTAAAAGACCTTATTGTTGCCAAAAATGAACAAAAAATAGCAGACATATACATTTCTAATGTAGATTATGTAAATGTAGAAGACAATGTGGAAGATGTTGCAAAAGTAATGTCTAAGTACGATTTAGAAGCCATACCAGTTGTAGATAATAGTAAAACTTTGTTAGGAAGAATTACTATTGATGATATTGTAGATGTTTTAAAAGAAGAAGCCGATAAAGATTATCAATTAGCAGCAGGTATAACACAAGATGTAGAGGCAGATGATAGTATTTTAGAACTTACCAGAGCTCGCTTGCCTTGGTTGTTTTTAGGGCTTATTGGAGGTGTTGGCGCCTTTTTAATTATGGAGGGTTTTCAAGATACGTTTAATAAATATGCAGTGCTATTCTTTTTTACACCTTTAATTGCGGCTATGGCAGGTAATGTAGGTGTGCAATCTAGTGCTATAATAGTTCAGGGTCTTGCAAATGATGATGTAAAAGGAAGTATAAATAGTAGACTTATAAAAGAAATGCTTTTAGCTGCATTAAACGGCTGTATTTTAGCACTTTTTCTTTTTCTTTTTGTATGGGTAACTAAAGGCGATGTAAATACAGCATTTGCTATATCTGCATCTTTAGTAGTCGTAATTATTGTTGCAGGGCTTATAGGAACTTTTGTTCCTTTGTTTTTAAATAAGCAAGGAATAGATCCTGCAATTGCAACAGGACCTTTTATTACTACTAGTAACGATATTTTTGGGATATTAATTTACTTCTGGATAGCCAAATTGGTATTAGGAATTTAATGCTTTTTGCAATAACTTACCTATTCAATTTTTTTTATGAAATCAATAAATATTAAAGCTAAGCATGCAGAATTTGTAAAAGAATGGCATCCGCATCAAATAGCTATTGTAGATAATATGCAAGTTTTATTAGCAAAACTTAAAGGGGAGTTTGTTTGGCATGCACACGAGAATGAAGATGAGTTGTTTCAGGTTGTAAAAGGCACTTTGTATATGCAGTTTAGAGACCGTACAGAAGTGGTGAATGAAGGAGAAATTATTGTAGTTCCTAAAGGTGTTGCGCATAATCCAATGACAAAAAATGGAGAAGTGGTACATGTGCTTCTTTTTGAAAAACTTTCTACAGCACATACCGGAAAAGTAAAACATGCAAAAACACAAACTACCTACCCAAGAATTTAAATTATGAGAGTATTACATTTAGATATAAACCATCCATTAATAATAGAACAATTTAATGCGTTAGGCTTTAAAAATGACGAGGATTATACAGCATCAAAAAAAGAGATAGAAGAAAAATTACACTTATATGATGGTATAATAATTAGAAGCAGATTTACTATTGATAAAACTTTTTTAGATAAAGCTACTAATCTAAAATTTATTGGAAGGTTAGGTGCCGGATTAGAAAATATTGATACAGCTTATGCAAAACAAAAAGGTGTTTTTTTAGCATCTGCTCCAGAAGGAAATAGAAATGCAGTTGGCGAACATGCTTTAGGTATGTTGTTAGCTTTATTTAATAAGCTTAATACTGCAGATAAAGAAGTTCGTTCTGGAAAATGGGATAGAGAAGGTAATAGAGGCGTAGAGCTAGACGGTTTAACCGTTGGTATTATTGGTTATGGCAATATGGGAAAAGCATTTGCAAAAAAGCTTAGAGGTTTTGATGTAGACGTTATTTGTTATGATATTTTAGGAGGAGTAGGTAATGAAGACGCAAGACAAGTAGGAATATTAGAATTACAACAAAGAACCGATGTGCTTTGTTTACATGTGCCACAAACAGAATTAACAATAGGAATGATTAATAAAGATTTTATTTCTAAATTTCATAAGCCTTTTTGGATCATAAATACGGCACGTGGTAAATGCATTAAAACTACCGATTTAGTAGAGGCACTAGAAGAAAAAAAGATATTAGGAGCTGGTTTAGATGTTTTAGAATATGAAAAAACATCTTTTGAAAATATGTTTGTTAATACAAATATGCCCGAAGCTTTTCAATATTTAATTAATTCGGATAAAGTATTATTAAGTCCTCATGTAGCAGGTTGGACTGTAGAAAGTAAGATTAAATTAGCGCAAACTATTGTAGATAAAGTTAAGGCCAAGTTTTGTTAACTTATTACCATGAGTCTGAACGAAGATTTTTATTTAAGTAAACAAGAACCAAACAAAAGTTGTTTGCTTGCGCTACGCAATATTATTCTTAAGCAAGACGAACATATAACCGAAACAAAAAAATACGGAATGCCATGCTTTTGTTACTTAAACAAAATGCTGGTATACTTATGGGTTGATAAAAAAACTACGGAGCCTTATATTTTATTTGTTGATGGGGCAAAACTTAATCATCCAGATTTAGAAAGTGGTAATCGTGGTAAAATGAAAATATTTAGAGTAAACCCACACAAAGACTTGCCAATTAAGAAGCTAAATTTAGTATTACAAACCGCTTTAAGTATCTATAAAAAAGGATCATAAGGGTATACTAATTTTAGTAACTTTATACTGTAACCTTTAATTTTTATATAGATGACATCTAATGCCACCACTCCTGAAGAATATATAAAAGAACTCCCAGAAGAAAGAAAAGAAATAGTTTCTAAAATCCGTATTATAATAAAGGCTAATTTACCAGAAGGTTTTTTAGAATGTATTAATTATAAAATGTTAGGTTATGTTGTGCCACATTCTATTTACCCCGATGGCTACCATTGTAACCCTAAACTTCCATTACCTTTTATAAATTTAGCTTCTCAAAAAAATTATATTGCACTATATCATTCTGGAATATATGCAGATTCTACCTTGTATAATTGGTTTGTTGCAGAGTATCCTAAATACTGTAAAACAAAATTAGATATGGGTAAAAGTTGCATACGTTTTAAAAACATGAATGATATACCGTATGGTTTAATTAAAGAGTTGGTTGCCAAAATGACGGTAAAAGATTGGGTAAATTTATATGAGAAAAACACAAAAAAATAAAAATATTTTATAGTCAAAAAACGTCCAATTTACAGGACTTTTTTTAATTTTTATGCAAACCAAATGGTATAATATACCTATAGGTATGTATTTTATAATATATTTTTTTGATAGTGTATTGATAATCAGTGTGTACTATTCTTTAGTTAGATTTATAATGCTAATTTATCTTATGTAAAAAACAATGCGTGTTTAAATTATAAATTTAGCTACTAAAACAAGAAAAGTACTAATTCTGCTTTTTTTTAAACCTATTTAATCGTATTATTACGATAAAATATTTAATTATGGTAATACGTAGTATGCTTAAAGAAGATTGGCAGATGGTTGCCAATATTTATAAAGAAGGTATAGATACACAATTAGCAACTTTTGAAACTAATGTTCCAAGTTATACCGATTGGGATATTTCACATTTAAAAATCGGAAGATTTGTTGCGGTTACTAATGAGAAAATTTTGGGATGGGCAGCGCTTTCTCCAGTTTCTGGTAGATGTGTTTATGGTGGTGTTGCCGAAATAAGTATTTATGTAGGTAAAGAAAGTAGAGGTTTAGGAGTAGGTAAATTGTTAATGCAAAATTTAATTTTAGAAAGTGAAAAGCAAGGACTTTGGACCATACAATCTGGTGTTTTTCCTGAAAATAAAGCAAGTATAGCCCTTCATAAAAAAATGGGATTTAGGTGTATTGGTACTAGAGAGCGTATAGGCAAACTACATGGCGTATGGAAAGACAATGTTTTATTTGAAAGACGAAGTAAGTTGGTTGGCCAAAATTAGTTTTACTACCAATTATAAAATAAAAAAACCGATACGAATATCGGTTTTAATATGCGTTAATTAGATATTAATTAACATAATAGAACCTTTCAAAATTATTATATCTATTGAAGGGAAAGGTTATTCAATATTTAATTTAATGTTATATTATGTGGTCTTTGAATATGGTGTATGTAAACAAAAAGTAAATAGCAGTAAAATATTCTTTTTATTAAACTAAAAAGAGCTTTATCAATTAAGACAAAGCTCTTTTACGAGAACACTATATGAAAATGAAAAATTATTATTTCGTTTTAATTACAATATAAATATATAATGATGATACATTATTTTAAAAGAAATGATGTGTATGTCTAGTTATTTGTGGTAAACCCTGTTATTTTTGATTTTTTGTACTCAAAAACATTTCTAACTAATAAATAATTTGGTTATATGGCTTCAAGTTTTAGAAGAAAAGTTTCTATAAGTGGTTCTAAAGATTTTTTAGATTTAAGATTGGAGAGTCCCATGAAAAAAGCAGCAGGTATGTTGGGTGTAAAAGAAGCACTTAAGCATGGTTTTAAAGAAATGGGTGTAATAAAGTCTATGGGGGCTTTATTGCAAATGAATCAAGATAAAGGTTTTGAATGCCCTAGTTGTGCGTGGCCTATTCCAGATAAGCAATCTAATTTTGCAGAATATTGTGAAAATGGAGTTAAAGCTTTAGCAGATGAAGCTACATCATCGCAAATTAATGCTTCTTTTTTTAAAGAAAACTCTGTTGAAAAACTTTCTGAACTTACCGATTATCAATTAAATAAATTTGGAAGAATTACAGAGCCAATGGTTCTTCGTGCAAACAGTGTTCATTATGAACCTATAACTTGGCAAGAATCTTATACTTTAATATCCGAAGAATTAAAAAAGTTAAGCTCTCCGGATCAGGCAGTTTTTTATACTTCGGGTCGTTCTAGTAACGAAGCAGCTTTTTTATACGGCATGTTTGCAAGAGCATTAGGTACTAATAATATGCCAGATTGTTCTAATATGTGTCACGAATCTAGTGGTGTGGCTCTTAGCGAAACGTTAGGTATGGGTAAAGGCTCTGCTACATTAGAAGATTTTTATGAGGCAGAGGTAATTATTGTTGCAGGGCAAAACCCTGGAACTAATCATCCTAGAATGCTATCGGCTTTAGAAAAGTGTAAAGAAAATGGAGGAAAAGTAATAAGTATAAATCCTTTAGAAGAAGCAGGCTTAGTTAACTTTAAAAACCCTCAAAATTTAAAAGGAGTTTTTGGCCCAGGGCAAGATATAGCCGATATACATTTACCGGTAAAAATTAATCAAGATATAGCAATTGCAAAACTCTTAATTAAAAAATTAGCTATTCTAGACAAACTAAATAAAGGTGTTTTTGATCATGATTTTATTAAAAAATATACGGATGGTTATGAAGCCTTAATGGCTGATATTGAAAATTATGACGAAGAAGAACTCCTTTCTAAAAGTGGGGTTAGTAAAGAAAAAATAGAAGAAACAGTAAAGTTATTAGCAACAAATAGTAAAATTATTATTTGTTGGGCAATGGGGCTTACCCAACACAAAAATGGTGTTGAGAATATAAAAGAGTTTGTAAATATTCTTTTGTTAAAAGGAGCTATAGGTAAACCTAATACAGGTACCTGTCCTGTTCGTGGTCATAGTAATGTACAAGGAGACCGTAGTGTAGGTATTATGCACTTTGTAAATAAAGATTTAAATACGCGTATTAAACAACACTTAGGGTTTAATGCGCCTACAAAAGAAGGTTATGATACTGTTGAGGCAATACATGCAATGCACGAGGGTAAGGCTAAGTTTTTTATGTGTTTAGGAGGTAATTTTTTAATGGCAGCATCTGATACACAATATACCGCAGAAGCAATAGAGCAATGTAATTTAACGGTGCAAATAAGTACTAAATTAAACAGAACCCATTTGGTTACTGGTAAAACTGCACTTTTGTTACCCACTTTTGGGCGCTCAGAAAAAGATATTAAAAATGGCAAGCAACGCTATGTAACTATAGAAAATAGTATGGGTAGAGTGCGCCAGTCTATGGGAATATTAAAACCCGCTTCCGGAGCCATAAAAAGTGAGCCAGAAATTATTGCAGAAATAGCAGCTACGCATCTTACAGATAATCATTCTGTGCCTTGGAGAGCAATGGCAAATGATTATGAACTAATACGAACGAAGATAGATCAAGTAATAAAAGGGTATAATAATACAAAAGATAGATCAAAAGGAAAGGGGTATTATTTGCCTCATAATGCCAGAGAGCTAGATTTTAGTATGCTGCCAAATGGCAGAGCGCAAATGTCTATTAACAAATTACCTAGTCATAATTTAGAAAAAGATGAGTTTTTGTTGATGACCATACGTTCCCATGATCAATTTAACACCACTATATACGGCTTAGATGATAGGTATAGAGGTGTTTATAATGAAAGAAGAGTGCTCTTTATGAATCCTGAAGATATAAAGCAACAAGGGTTTTCTCCTTTACAAATAGTAGATATTACTAGTTTTTATGATAATAAGAAACGTACAGCAACTAATTTTAAAATTGTAGCCTACAAAATTCCTAGAGGTAATATTGCTGCGTATTATCCAGAAACAAATATAGTAGTGCCATATAATCAATACGCAGACAAAAGTAATACGCCAATAAGTAAGTCTGTAAAAGTTAAGATTAGTACATCTAAATAAAAAAGTAGTGTATAAAACTAAAAAGAGCTTTATCAATTAAGATAAAGCTCTTTTACGAGAACACTATATGAAAATGAAAAATTATTATTTCGTTTTAATTACACTGTAAATATACTAGGAGACTTAGAGTATAAAAAAGTATTGTTGCGTAACAAGCAATTGTTGTTGTGTAGCTATGTAATTTTGTGTTTTTAAAATAACATTAGAGCGCCTTCTTTAACAATGTAGTAACTTAAAAATAAACCTTTGCTTACTAGTTATAAGTAAATTATGTAGAATTTTGCATTACATACTTTTGTAATGAAAATAATTCTATTAGCTATTTCTACTTGGATTGTAAATATTTTAATTACGCAATTAAGTACTTATTATTCTCCATTAAAATTTAAGAGAATACACAAAAATACCATCAAAACTATTTTATGAAAAAGAGGCAGGTTGATCTAGTGGTCATATCAGATGTGCACTTAGGTACATATGGTTGCCATGCAAAGGAACTTCATAAGTATTTAAAATCTATAAAACCAAAAGAAGTTATTTTAAATGGTGATATAATAGATATTTGGCAATTTAAAAAAAGGTATTGGCCCAAGGCACACATGAAAATAATTAAGTTAATAATGGAATGGATATCTAAAGGGGTAAAAGTTCATTATGTAACGGGTAATCATGATGAAATGCTTCGAAAATTTGTGGGCTTTAAGTTGGGGTCGTTTTCTATAGTAAATAAAGTGTTATTAACTGTGGATAATAAAAAAATGTGGTTTTTTCATGGCGATGTTTTTGATGTTACTATGCAGCATTCTAAATGGATAGCAAAATTAGGCGCTCAAGGGTACGACTTACTTATTATTTTAAATAGGGCAGTAAACTTTATAAGTAAAAAATTAGGCAAAGGCCCAGTTTCTATGTCTAAAAAAATAAAAAACAGTGTAAAATCTGCAGTAAAATTCATTAATAATTTTGAACAAATTGCAGCCGATATTGCTATTGAGAACGCTTATGATTATGTAATATGTGGTCATATACACCAGCCAGAAATGAGAAAAATTAAAAACGATAAAGGCAGTGTTATGTATTTAAATTCTGGAGATTGGATAGAAAATCTTACTGCTTTAGAATACAATAATTCTAAATGGTCTCTTTATAATTACCAAGAAGAGCTTTTAGATGCTACTCAAGATGAGGATGAGGCTGAGGTGCTAGAAAAAAATGAATTATTTGAAAGTCTGGTAAAAGAATTTCAAATATTAAGAGCACCCAATAAAATTAATTAATGTTCTTTATTATAGTTAACATTTCATGAAAGTATTATATGCTATTCAGGGTACAGGAAATGGTCATTTAAGTAGAGCCAGAGATGTTATTCCTGTTTTACAAAATAAGGTAGACTTAGATATTCTTGTAAGTGGCACCCAAGCAGATATTAAAATTCCACACAATATTAAATACCAATTAAAAGGGCTAAGCTTCATATTTGGAAAAAAAGGTGGAGTAAATATGTGGCGTACCTATGTAAAAGCAAATACAAAGCGTTTACAAAAAGAAATTAAGAGCATACCTGTAGAAGAGTATGATTTAATTATTAACGATTTTGAGCCAGTAACCGCATGGGCTTGTAAACTTAAAAACATACCATGCTTTAGCTTTAGCCACCAAGCAGCAGTTCTTTCTCCTAATGCGCCAAAGCCAAAAAAAAATGATTTGTTAGGTAAAATGATTTTAAAAAATTATGCACCTACAACACATCAATACGGTTTACATTTTAAAGAATATGGCGAAAATATATACACGCCTATTATTAGGAAAGATGTTAGAGAGTTAAAAGTTACTAAAGGAAAACATTATACTGTGTATTTACCTTCTTACAGTGATGAAAAAATAATTAAAGTACTTTCTAAAATTAAAAATGTAGAGTGGCAAGTTTTCTCAAAACACAGTAAGCAAGCTTACTTTACAAATAAAATTGCTATTTCTCCTATTACTAATAGTGCTTTTATAGAGAGTATGGCTAGTAGTAAAGGGGTATTTTGTGGCGGCGGATTCGAAACACCAGCAGAAGCCTTATTTTTAAAAAAGAAATTGTTGGTTATTCCTATGAAAGGACAATATGAACAACAATGCAATTCTGCTGCTTTAAAAGAAATGGGAGTTCCTGTTTTAAAAACATTAAAACTAAAACACCTAGATAAAATTAAAAAGTGGATAAAAACAGATGCTATAGTAGAAGTAGATTATCCAGAAATTACAGAACTTATTGTAGATAAAATACTTCAAGAAGCTTCTAGTTTATAATTTTATATGAGTTTAGCAAATAATAAAGATACATCACCTCTTAAGTCTAAAGATTTTGGTGAAAATTTTGTTTGGGGTGTTTCAACAGCAGCATATCAAATAGAAGGTTCACATAATAAAAACGGCAAAAGTGCTTCAATTTGGGATATTTTTTCTTCTAAAAAAGGCAATATATACCAAGATCAAAATGGTACTATTGCTTGCGATTTTTACAAGAAATATAAAGAAGATATTCTTCTTATGAAATCTATGAATATTACAAATTTTAGATTTTCTATTTCTTGGACAAGAGTGTTGCCTAATGGTGTTGGAGAAGTAAATAAAGAGGGAATTGCTTTTTATAATAATGTAATTGATTTTTGTTTAGAATGTAATATTACGCCTTGGGTAACCATATATCATTGGGATTTACCTCAAATTTTAGAGGATAAAGGCGGTTGGGCAAATAGAGAAATTTTAGAGTGGTTTTCAGAATTTGCAACTGTTTGTGCCACTAACTTTGGTGATCGTGTTAAAAATTGGATGGTTTTAAATGAACCTATGGTTTTTACAGGGGCGGGCTATTTTTTGGGTGTGCATGCGCCAGGTAAAAAAGGATTAAAACATTTTCTTCCAGCTGTGCACCATGCTGTTTTATGCCAAGCTAAAGGGGGAAGAATTTTAAGAAAATTAGTGCCAAATGCAAATATTGGAACTACTTTTTCTTGTTCTCAAATTACACCACGTAGTTCTAAAAAGAAAGATATTATTGCTGCTAAAAAAGCAGATGCTATGCTAAATAGATTGTTTTTAGAACCATCTTTAGGTATGGGGTATCCTACAGAAGATGTTTCTGTATTAGAAAAAATAGAAAAATATTTTAAACCAGAAGATAAAGAGGATAGTGTTTTTGAGTTCGATTTTATAGGAGTGCAAAATTATACAAGAGAAATAGTAAAGCACAGCCATTTTGTACCGTATTTAAAAGCTAAAATTGTAAAAGCAACTAAACGTAAAGTTAAAATTACTCAAATGGACTGGGAAGTGTATCCGCCAAGTATATCTAAAATGTTGACAAAATTTGATGCCTATAGTGGTGTTAAAAATATTATTGTTACAGAGAATGGAGCAGCATTTAATGATGTTATGGTAAATGGGGAAATTAATGATGAAGATCGTACTGCTTATTTACATGACTATATAAAAGAGGTAAAAAAAGCTAAAGAACAAGGGGTAAATGTAAATGGCTATTTTGTTTGGACATTTACAGATAATTTTGAGTGGGCAGAGGGTTATTTTCCTAGATTTGGATTAGTACACGTAGACTTTAGTACCCAAAAGAGAACGATGAAAAAGTCTGGGCATTGGTATGCTAAATTAATAGAGCTATAAAAAAAGAAAAACCGATGGGAACATCGGTTTTAAACTAACTCAAAAAAATAACATAAGAACGTTTCCATAAGGACACTGCAAATATATTAGTGTTATACACTAAAGTATGTTAAGCTAATATGAGGCTTTTGTTACGTTATTTAAATGCGGATAATCCTGTTATATCTGCTCCAGTAATTAGTAAATGTATATCGTGTGTGCCCTCATAGGTAATTACACTTTCTAGGTTCATCATATGCCGCATAATACTATATTCTCCACTAATTCCCATTGCACCTAATATCTGCCTTGCTTCTCTTGCTATATTTAAAGCCATATGCACATTATTTCGTTTAGCCATAGATATTTGTGCAGATGTAGCTTTTTCTTCATTTTTTAATTGTCCTAATCTAAAAGCAAGTAATTGTGCTTTGGTTATTTCAGTAATCATTTCGGCAAGTTTTTTTTGTTGTAATTGCGTAGCTGCAATAGGTTTGCCAAACTGTATGCGTTCTTTTGCATAACGTAAAGCTGTATTGTAGCAATCCATAGCAGCGCCAATTGCTCCCCATGCTATTCCGTAACGGGCAGAATCTAAGCAACCTAAAGGTGCTCCTAATCCAGATTTATTTGGCAATAAATTTTCTTTAGGAACTTTTACATTATCAAAAATTAACTCTCCGGTTGCTGAAGCTCGTAAAGACCATTTATTGTGGGTTGTAGGAGTGGAAAAACCTTCCATTCCACGTTCTACAATAAGACCGTGAATTCTAGCTTCTTCATTTTTTGCCCAAACTATAGCAATATCTGCAAATGGTGAGTTGGAAATCCAAAGTTTAGCACCATTTAAAAGGTAATGGTCTCCCATGTCTTTAAACTTAGTTTCCATATCACTAGGGTTAGAGCCATGGTTAGGTTCTGTTAAGCCAAAACATCCCATTATTTCTCCAGATGCTAGTTTTGGTAAGTATTTTTTCTTTTGTTGTTTATTACCATAAGCAAATATTGGATACATAACTAAAGAGGATTGTACCGAGGCTGTAGAACGCACACCACTGTCTCCACGTTCTATTTCTTGCATTATTAGACCATAGCTTATTTGGTCTAAACCAGCGCCGCCATATTCCATTGGTATGTAGGGGCCAAAGGCACCTATTTCTGCAAGTCCATTTATAATTTGTTTTGGAAATTCTGACTTTTGAGCATATTCTTCAATAATAGGAGAAATCTCTTTTTTAACCCATTTTCGAGCAGCATCACGAACTAAAATATGTTCTTCTGAGAGTAAATCGTCTAAATTGTAATAATCAGGAGCTTCAAATAAGTCAGGTTTCATATTGCATATATTTCTATTAAATAAAGATAGAAAAATATAACACTATAATCTGTTGCAGTTACATTTTTAAATAAAAATCTTTGGTTAGTTCTTTGTAGGCTTCTGTGTACTGGTGTCTTTCTTTTTCAATTATAAGCTCGTTAATTTGTGGCGCTTTTTCTGTAAACGAAAATTCTAGCAAACTTCTTTTTGTTTCTGTATTGTCATTGCCTTTAACTCTGGTTATTCTTTTTGGAAATAAATTAAATTTTGATGCTAAGGCAATAAAGCTTTTTTCTTCTTTAAATGGAATAATTGTAGAAAATACTCCTTCTTTAGATAGTAATTTGGAGGTTCCTTCTAGTAATTCGTAGAATGGTAAAGAGGTACTTTGTCTTGCAGAATCTCTTGATAAATCTCCGCTAGATACGTCTTCGGTATAAAAAGGAGGGTTAGATACTATAAGGTTGTAAAGCTCAGATTCATCAGGCTCTTCCTCGGTATACTCATCAACAAATTCATCAAAACCAGCATGAAAACAGAATAAACGATCTCCCCAAGGCGAGTTTTCAAAATTCTCAGTGCATTGTTCAAAAGCATCACCATCTAACTCTATTGCTTCTATATTTTCAGCAGTACTGCGTTGTGCTAACATTAAAGCTATTAAACCTGTGCCTGCACCAATATCTAATATAGAATAAGTGTTGTTTTCTATTGTAGCCCACGCGCCTAAGAGAACGCCATCGGTGCCAATTTTCATTGCACAGCGGTCTTGTTGTATTGTAAATTGTTTAAATGAGAAGGGTTTGTCCATAAAGGGCGAAGATAATTATATTCTAGCATTTTTTAATAAATGCTGTTCTTGCAGAGTATTAAATTTTGCGCTATGTTTTTTATTTATTTCATTTTTTAGAACTACGTATTTTTTAGATGTAGTAATTCTTTTCAAAATAGAACTTTATCGTATGGGAGCTATTTCTGTTTTTTCTAAATTTAATACGATAACCTAGTAAACGTATTAGTATGAAAACATTTTTTAATACATTTCTGACACTTGTTTTTTTGGCACTTGTGTCTCTTAGTTGTAAGGATAAAAAAGGGGAAGCTGCAGTAGCTGGCTCTCCATTAGCTATTTATGAGGTGGAAAGTTTAACTAATCATGAATTTACTTTTAATGGAGGAGAATTTAAAGATGCAGAAAATCCAGAAATAACTTTAAAAAGAGGCGAAACATACCAGTTTAAAGTAGAAACATTTGGGCATCCTTTTTTTATTAAAACGGAACAAGTTACTGGTAAAGATAAAGTTTATGATAAAGGTATTATAGAAAATGGTACCGAATATGGTACTATTACATTTGTAGTACCTAAAGACGCGCCCAGTGTTTTATTTTATATATGCAAGTTTCATAAAATGATGACTGGGAAAATAAAAATAATAGACTAGATATTTAGTTTAACTATCTAGGTAAAGATCTACCAAACCTTCTGGTGTAGATACATAAATAGTTTTATTTTCTCTATCTAATTTGGTAATTATTTCGTCTCGTACAGGAATAAGTATTTGTTTATCTTCTTTTTCTATTTCAAAAAGAGCTTGCGAGGTAATGTCGTTAACACCAGTTATGGTTCCAATGTCTCCATGAACATCGTCATGAACACCAAAACCAATTATTTCATGAAAGTAAAACTTGTTTCCAGTTAATTTAGGAAGCATTGTAAGTGGTAAATACAATTTAGAACCCATTATGCGGTCTGCATCAGATTCTGTTTTTACCTCTTCAAAATCTATACGTAACAGGTTAGATTTATGTAATCGGCATTTATCAATAAAAAATGGAACCAGATTGTTTCCTAAAGAAACAAACACTGATTCCATGTTTTCGTATGTTTCAGGGTCATCGGTATCTAGTTTAACTAATACTTCTCCCTTAAAACTGTATTTAGAGACGATTTTGCCTAAGTAGAAACATTCTTCCTTTTGCATTCGTCAATAGCTTTATTTATTCTTCTTCAGAAGATGCAGCAGCGTCTTCAGAATCAGCAGCAGCTTCTTCTACATCTGGTAAAGCAGCAGCGGCAGCTTCAGCAGCACGCTTTTCATTTACTTCTTTCTCTGCAGCTAATGCTTTTGCTTTTTCGTCCGCTTTAACTTTATCTAAACCACTAACTTTAGCAGCAACAGATTTTTCTTTTTCAGCTAACCATGAAGAGAATTTTTCTTCTGCTTGCTCTTCTGTTAAAGCTCCTTTACGAACTCCTCCTAAAAGGTGGTGCTTTAATAAAACTCCTCTGTATGATAAGATTGCTCTTGCAGTATCTGTAGGTTGTGCTCCATTCTGTAACCATTTTACAGAACTATCTACATTTAAGTCAATTGTTGCAGGGTTAGTATTAGGATTGTATGTTCCTAATTTTTCTAAGAATTTACCATCTCTTTTTGCTCTTGCATCTGCAGCAACAACCCAATAGAATGGTTTTCCTTTTTTACCGTGTCTTTGTAATCTAATTTTTACTGGCATATCACATTAATTTGTAGGGTGCCCGACCCTTGGTTATTAATTCATTTTTAAGTTGCTTAGTTATAAGCGGGTGCAAATATACTTTATTTCAGTCAATTACCAATAGTAATATAGTTTTTCTTCTCTTTTTTGTAAAACTAGTTAATAACTACTGCCATAATAATGTAATTAAGAGATAGACTTTCGCTATTTTTATCTACTTATTTTTTCTGAAACAACTGTTGTATGTATTTAATTTTTGATACCGAAACTACCGGATTACCTAAACGTTGGAACGCTCCTATTACGGATACCGATAACTGGCCGCGCTGTATACAGATAGCTTGGCAATTGCATGATGAGATGGGGCGTTTGGTAGAGAGTCAAGATTATTTGGTAAAACCAGAAGGGTTTAATATTCCTTATGATGCAGAAAAAATCCACGGTATTTCTACAGAATTGGCAGCGCAAGATGGTATTTCTTTAGCAGAGGTTTTAGAGAAATTTAATATTGCCATGTCTAAGACTAAATTTATAGTCGGACAAAATGTAGGTTTTGATGTGAATATAATGGGAGCGGAATTCCACCGCTTGGGAGTGGAAAATCCCTTGCAAGAACTACCGGTCTTAGATACTTGTACCGAGCATACAGCAAGTTTATGTCAAATTCCTGGTGGTCGTGGTGGTAAATTTAAGTTGCCAACACTAACAGAATTACATCAGTTTTTATTTGGAGAACCTTTTGGCGAGGCACATAATGCTACAGCCGATGTAGAAGCAACTACGCGTTGTTTTCTGGAGCTTATCCGTAAGCAACAATATACCATTGAGCAGTTAGATGTTCAGCCAGATTATTTTAAAAACTTTAGCGAGCTTAATCCGCAACCAATAAAATTAATTGGTCTAAAGCACATCAATCTAAAAAAAGCATCCAAAAAAATAGCTGATGCACTTTGGGAGAAAGATACAGGTGGAATTTCTCAAAAAGAAATAAAAGAAAATTTAGCCTCTTTGGAGGATGCAGAATTTGCACATTTACATAACCATACGCAGTTTTCTATTTTACAGTCTACGATAAGTGTACCAGATTTAGTTAAAGCTGCCGCAAAAATGAATATGCCTGCGGTTGCAATGACGGATCATGCTAATATGATGGGAGCTTTTCACTTTGTTAATGGGGTTTTAAATCATAATAAAGGAGTAAAATCTCGTAATGACGCTAATGAAATTAGGTATGAGGCTACGCAAGAAAATAGATTAGAAGAAGGGGAAGAACCTTTACATGAGTTTATTCCTGAAAAAGAAATTACACCTATTGTAGGTTGTGAGTTTCAAGTGTGTGAAGATCATAAAGACAAAACCCAAAAAGATAATGGGTATCAAATTGTGATGTTGGCTAAAAACAAAAATGGCTATCATAATTTGGCAAAAATGTCTTCTATAGCCTTTGTAGATGGTAAATATTACGTTCCTAGGATAGATAAAAAAGTAATTGAACAGTATAAAGAAGATGTTATTGTTCTAACAGGAAATCTTTATGGGGAAGTTCCTAGCAAGGTTTTAAATGTGGGGGAGAACCAAGCAGAAGAAGCTTTGCTGTGGTGGAAAGATACTTTTGGGGAAGATTTGTATATAGAATTAATGCGTCATGGTCAAGAAGATGAAGACCGTGTAAATCAAGTATTAATACAATTTGCAAAAAAGCATAATGTTAAGTTGGTTGCAACCAACAACACCTACTACGCAGAAAAAGAAAACGCCCATGCGCATGATATTTTATTATGTGTAAAAGATGGAGAAAAACAAGCTACGCCAATAGGTCGTGGTCGTGGTTATAGGTATGGGTTGCCTAATCAGGAGTATTATTTTAAGTCTTCACAAGAAATGAAGGAACTTTTTAAAGATATTCCAGAAGCAATTATTAACATACAAGAAGTAATAGATAAGATAGAAACCTTTACGCTTGCACGCGATGTATTATTACCAGCTTTTAATATTCCTGAAGAATTTCAGTTTAAAGAAGATAGGTTAGATGGTGGTAAACGTGGAGAAAATAAATTTTTAAGACATTTAACTTACGAAGGGGCTAAAATAAGATATGGAGAAATTACTCCAGAAATTGATGAGCGTTTAGATTTTGAACTTCAAGTTATTGAAAAAACGGGTTACCCAGGGTATTTCTTAATTGTAGAAGATTTTATTAGAGCAGCTCGTAAAATGGATGTTTCTGTTGGGCCAGGTCGTGGTTCTGCAGCTGGTTCTGCAGTAGCCTATTGTTTATGGATAACTAATTTAGACCCTATTAAGTACGATTTACTTTTTGAGCGTTTCTTAAATCCGGATCGTGTGTCTATGCCCGATATTGATATTGATTTTGATGATGAAGGTCGTGGTCGTGTAATGGATTATGTAATAGATAAATATGGTGCCAATCAGGTAGCACAGATCATTACTTATGGTACCATGGCAGCAAAATCTTCTATACGCGATACTGCTCGTGCCTTAGATTTGCCGTTAGGAGATGCAGATCGTATGGCTAAGCTTATTCCTAATATGTCTAAGCTAAAAAAGATTATTGGGGTTGATGAAGCTACACTAAAAAAGAAATTTAATAGCGAAGAACTACTAAAAGTTAATGAGCTAATAAATATAACGGAAGGAGATGGTTTAGAGTCCGAAACTTTAAATCAAGCATATATTTTAGAAGGTTCTGTTCGTAATACTGGTATACATGCCTGTGGTGTAATTATTACACCAGATGACATTACTAAGTTTGTTCCGGTAGCCTTGGCTAAGGATTCTGATATGTATTGTACCCAGTTTGATAACTCGGTAGTAGAAGATGCAGGATTACTAAAAATGGATTTCTTAGGGCTAAAAACCTTAACTCTAATTAAGGATACGGTTAAAATTGTAAAAGCAAAGCATGGTATAGAGTTAGATCCAGAAAATTTTCCTTTAGATGATGAAAAGACTTATGAACTTTTCCAAAGAGGAGAAACAGTAGGGGTGTTCCAATATGAATCGCCTGGAATGCAAAAGCATATGAGGTCTTTAAAACCTACCGTATTTGCAGATTTAATAGCAATGAACGCCTTGTATAGACCAGGACCAATGGAGTATATACCAAGTTTTATTGCACGTAAACATGGTACCGAAGAAATTATTTACGATTTAGATGCATGTGAAGAATATTTAGCAGAAACTTATGGTATTACAGTATACCAAGAGCAAGTGATGCTGTTGTCGCAAAAGTTAGCAGACTTTACCAAAGGTGAGGCCGATGTTTTGCGTAAGGCTATGGGTAAAAAACAAAAGCATGTTCTAGATAAAATGAAGCCTAAGTTTATAGAACAGGCATCTGCAAAAGGGCATGCGGTAGATAAGTTAGAGAAAATTTGGAAAGATTGGGAAGCTTTTGCAGCCTATGCTTTCAACAAATCGCACTCTACTTGTTATGCGTGGATTGCCTACCAAACTGCCTATTGTAAAGCGCACTACCCTGCGGAGTATATGGCAGCAGTACTTTCTAATAATATGAACGATATTAAATCGGTTACTTTCTTTATGGAAGAATGTAAACGTATGGGCTTAGATGTGTTGGGGCCAGATGTAAATGAATCCTACTATAAATTTGCAGTAAATGATGCTGGTGCGGTTCGTTTTGGTATGGGAGCAATAAAAGGTGTAGGACGTGGAGCTGTAGAAACTATAGTAGAAAACAGAAAAGAAGATGGGCCATATAAATCTGTTTTTGATATGGCTAAACGGATAGATTTACGAGCATCAAACAAAAAAGCTTTTGAAAGTTTAGCTGTTGCAGGTGGTTTTGATTCTTTTGGAGAAACCCATAGAGCGCAATATTTTCATACCGAAGGAGATGGGGTTACTTTTTTAGAAAAAGTTATAAAGTCTGGGTCTAAATATCAAGAAAACCAGAACTCCTCACAAATGGATATGTTTGGAGGTATGAGTGAAGCGCAAATTCCAGAACCCATAGTGCCTCCTTGCGAAGAATGGGGAACTATGGAAAAATTACGTAGAGAAAAAGAAGTGGTGGGTATTTATATATCTGGCCACCCATTAGACGATTTTAAATCAGAAATAAAAGCTTTTACCAACGGTACAATTGCTTGTTTTAATGATTTGCCAACCTATGTAAATAGAGAAATTTCTTTTGCAGGGGTTATTACAGATGTGCAACATAGAGTTTCTAAAAACGGAAAAGGATGGGCCATGTTTACTATGGAAGACTATATGGATAGTTTTGAGTTTCGTGTTTTTGGAGAAGAGTATCTAAAGTTTAGGCACTTTTTAATGGTGAACTCTTTCGCTTATGTAAAAATCTTTATTAAAGATGGTTGGACAAACAGAGAAACCGGAAAAAAAGGAGATCCTAGAATGCAATTTAATAGCTTTATGTTGTTGCAAGAAGTTATGGAGACTTATGCTAAAAAGTTAACAATAAAATTAGATGTAGCTCAATTAAAAGAAGAAAATGTAGTGCAGTTAAAAGATACAATAGGTTCCTTTGCAGGAACACACTCCTTAAACTTTTTAGTATATGAAATGGAAGAGAAAATTAAAGTTAAATTATCGCCTAGAAAACAAAAGGTTCAAATAACGCCAAAACTACTAGCGGCATTAGAAGCACAAGAAGTAAAATATAAAATTAATTAAAAGAATAAATTTTATTAATATCACAATAGGAAAAAGGTATATAACGTTAGTAAGGAATTGGAATATAATTTGACTAAATTTGTATAATATTTATAAAATAAGAAAACATGGCATTAGAAATAACAGACGCTACTTTTGATGAAGTAGTTTTAAAAAGTGATAAACCTGTAGTGGTAGATTTTTGGGCTGCATGGTGTGGACCTTGTAGAATGGTAGGTCCTATTATTGATGAGGTAAGTGAAGAATACGACGGTAAAGCTGTTGTTGGTAAGGTAGATGTAGATGCTAACCAAGAATTTGCGGCTAAATATGGCGTTCGTAACATACCAACAGTATTAGTTTTTAAAGATGGCGAAATAGTAAGTAGACAAGTAGGGGTTTCTCCTAAAAAAGTGTACACAGATGCTATTGATGCAGCAATGTAAAGTAAAACAATAAAATAAATAAAAAAGGCTTGATGAAAATCAGGCCTTTTTTATGATTATGGTTTAACATTAAGCACTCTAGTTTTCTTACCTTAGTAGTATGAAATTGCAATCTCAATTACAAAAAGCTACTCTTTTTCAAAATCTAGAATTACTAGCATCACAGATAGTAGAAGGATTTATTAGTGGAATACACAAAAGTCCTTTTCATGGTTTTTCTGCAGAATTTGCAGAGCATAAAATTTATAATAGCGGAGAGAGTACCAAACATATAGATTGGAAACTTTATGCGAAAACAGACAAATTATATACCAAGAAATACGAAGAAGAGACTAATTTAAGATGCCATATGATTTTAGATAACTCGGCATCTATGTATTATCCAGAGGTTGAAAAATTAGGAATAAATAATTTAAATAAAATAGGATTTTCTGTATTGGCAATTGCAGCTTTAATGAATGTTTTAAAAAAACAAAGAGATGCAGTTGGACTTAGTGTCTATTCTTCTTCCTATCACAACTATTATCCTGAAAAAGGTAGCGAGCGGCATCATCAAATGCTATTAACAAAACTTAGTCAAATAAGTAATGATAAAAACCCAAGTAAAGAAACTAAAACCTATACCTATCTGCATCAAATAGCAGAAAATATAAAACGAAGAAGCTTAATTTTTTTATTTACAGATATGTTTGAGTCTACATTAGATAACCAAGCTCTTTTTGATGCTCTACGTCATTTAAAACACAATAAGCACCAAGTAGTGCTTTTTCATGTTTTAGATAAGCAAACCGAACTAAATTTTAATTTTGATAACACACCAAAACGATTTGTTGATGTAGAGACAAATTCCTATTTAGATTTGTATGCAGATAACGTTAAAGAAAAATATGAAAGTAAGTTTAGTGCTGTAATAGAGGAACTTAAGTTAAAATGCGCACAGTATAAAATTAGATATGTAGATGTGGATGTAGCCTCAGATTTTTCTAAAGTTATAAATACCTTTTTAGTAGAGAAACACAAATTTTAATTTTATTAAAAATTTTTATGAAAATTGTTTGTGTAATTCAATAAGCGGCGTATATTTGCAACCGCTAAAAGCCACGGTCTGGTAGTTCAGCTGGTTAGAATACCTGCCTGTCACGCAGGGGGTCGCGGGTTCGAGTCCCGTCCAGACCGCATAGCAAAGATAAGCCTTTCAAGCAATTGAGAGGCTTTTTCTTTTTAATGGGTACAACATAGGTACAACATTTCATTTTTCTTTTTTACTACCTTTATTTCAAACTTAACTTATAGAGATTTGAAAATAATAGACAAGATAGCGGATTGGCTTGATAGATTTGAGGAATTTAAAAACCGTTTAGCGCAAAGATATTTGCTCGAGAAAACACAAATAGCATTATTAGCTGTTATGTTTTTCATTATAATTTTTATGGTTTGCTATAAGCTTTATCAAGCTGGGATTTCTTTGTATTTCTTCTTGATTTTGATAACCTTAATTTTAATAGGAGTATTAATAATGTTTGGTCAATTAGAAAGAAAGAAAAGGAGAGTCTCCAAAATTCAAAAGGAGTCTTCTCTTAAAATTGAATTACAGAATTTTGACTTTAAAATTCCTCAAAATAAGCTAAAAAAATTACATTATAATTTGTGTAGGCATAACATTTTGGATGAGAATGTAGTAAAGGAATCTGTATTTATAAATGTATGGTTACTTAATTTCAAAGCGCATGAAGATGTTATTATTTTAGATATTGATTATGCCCAATCTAAATATTTAATAGAGAAATTTATAAAGGTTGATGCACTTGTTAAAGAAAATGGTTTTTACAAGATGAAAACTCTTACTCTTACAGATTTATGTAGTTCTAATAAGTTTGTCAAGAATGGAAAACCTTTAACTCAAAAACAACTTACCTCAAATTATTCTGATGCTAAAAAAAATAATCCAACCAAGCTTTTAGAGTTTGAAACCCTAATAAATGAAATATTCACTCTGTCACTTGACATTTAATATTTTAAACTTGACATATCAGGTTTAGAGTTTTCATTTAAGCCCTTCTAGCTATTTTTGACTTCGAATTCAATAAGTAGTAAAAGCTTTTACTCATTACTTAATTTCTAAAACATGAAACTATGAATGAGCAAATAAATGAGATGTCTAATACTAATGTGGACACACCAGTAGTAGAGTTGTTAAAAGACATAAAGTCTTTAATGGCTTTTAATAAGAAAGTCCTCAATGTTGAAGATTTAATTCTTTATACTGGAATGTCTGAAAGTACTATCTACAAACTTTCGAGACTAAATTTAATTCCTAAAGGTGAGAATACAGGAATTCGTAAACTCTTTTTTGAAAAGGAGAGAATTGATGATTGGTTATTGGGGAAACCTGATGTGTCCGACGAATTTCTTGAGCAGAAATTCAATGAACAGCTATTGAAAAACAAAAGATAAGTTTTTCTATATGGTAGCAAAAGATAAGAAAGGGCTTTACCATGTTAAAGACCCTAAGAATATAACAATATATGATAAAACCATTGATTATATGGAAGGGAAGTATATCATCATGTATAATGAAATTTCCCATGATTTTCAGATTTCGGTTATTAAACATAAAAATTGGCACTATCTTAATATAAACTCCTTAATCATTGAGTTGGCGAAAGCAGGAATTGAGATAAGCACGAGCAAGCTAGAAATTCTATTAAAGTCGGAATTAATTCGTAAGTATAATCCAATTAAGGAATATTTTGAATCCCTTGAAAAATGGGATGGTAATGATTATATAGCGAAGTTAGTTTCTTATGTGCCAACGTATGATAATGCAGCATTCCTTTATCATTTTAGAAAGTGGTTGGTAAGAGCAATCAAATGTGCTTTAGAACCAAACTATTTTAATAAGCAAGCATTCATCATAAGTCATAAAGGTCAGAGTTCAGGTAAATCTACCTGGTGTCGCTTTATCTGTCCTCCTGAACTTAGAGAGTATTTAGCAGAGGATATTAGTAACGATAAGGACGCTCGTATTCAGTTATGCAGAAATTTTCTATATAATTTAGATGAGCTTGCTGTTCTTTCAAAGAAAGATGTTAATGCATTAAAGTCGTTCTTTTCAAAGACATTTATTAATGAGCGTCTACCTTATGATAAGAAGAATACTACACTACCAAGAATTTGTTCTTTTCTTGGTTCTACGAATATGTCTTCTTTTTTAAATGATGAAACAGGTTCAGTGCGTTGGTTATGTTTTGAGTTGATGGATAAGATTGATTTTGCTTATTCCAAGGAGATTGATATTAGAAATGTTTGGGAGCAAGCATATCATTTAGCTTATAATGATCCGAATTTCAATCCTGAATTGACGATAAAGGATATGGAAGAAAATGAAGAAAGAAACAAGAAGTATACAAGACTTACCACAGAACAAGAATTGATTTCGAAGTACTATGTAAAGTCAAACGATATGAAAGACTTTGCTACGGCTTCAGATGTTGAAGTAGCTCTATCATCATTAAACTTGAGATTGAGTCATATAAACCTTGGAAGAGCGTTATCAGGATTTAATTTCCAGAAAGTGAAGCACCCTAAACGACAGGTTTATGGTTACTTGGCAAAATCACTTTTTGAAACCTCTCCTTGGGAAATAGAATTAAATAATAAAAAATAACATCTACCTAATTACCTATTAATAGAAATCTAGTATAAACAGGGGCAAAACTTTAGGTAAGATTAATATTTCTAATCATACCTAGATATTACCTAACCTACCTTTTGGTATAGGATGGGTAAGATGTTTTTAAAGTTAGTCTAAAGCATAAGCCCTTGTTAATAGGGATTTAGGTAAGATGGTATATCAAATTCATAAAAACAAAATGCTTATGAAAGAAAAAAGAATAACCTGCAGAAGCGCCCGAAATTTTTGTCTAGTGAAAATACTAGAAAATTTAGGTCACTTCCCCACAAGGAAAACGGAAAAGGAAGCTTGGTTTTTGAGTCCTTTCAGGTCAAAAACAGAAACTCAAGCCTCCTTTAAAGTATCTATAATTCTCAACCGATGGTACGACCATGGAATTGGTAAAGGAGGAAATAATATCGACCTTTTAGTGCTGCTTTTGAATTTATCAGTCAAAGAAGTCTTAGCATATTTGAGTAATGATTTGTCTTTTTCTTTTCATCAGCAGCCTCTTCAAATTGAAAAAAATATAGGCACAGAAATTATTGGAATAAAACCTATAAATCACCCAGCGATGATTGGTTATTTAAAATCAAGAAAAATCCCTTTGAATATTGGGAAGCAATACTTGAAGGAAGTAATCTTTAAACAAAAAGGCAACACACTATTTGCACTAGGCTTAGAAAATCATTTAGGAGGGTGGGAGCTACGAAACAAATTTAGGAAAACATCTAGTTCGCCAAAATCTTATACATGGCTTAAAAGAGATAAAAAACAACTTATAGTTACAGAAGGAATGTTTGATTTTCTTTCTCTTGCTACTATGAAACCAGTAAAAGTTTATGAATCGGATATTTTGATTTTAAACTCTCTTTCTTTTATAAAGAATATTAAAAATCTACTTAGTAGTTATCATACTATTTTTCTGTATTTGGATAATGATAACGCTGCAAATACTTGCACTCAAAATCTGCTGCAAAAGTATGATACTGCTATTGATTGTAGAGAGGAATATAAAGGTTATAAAGATTTAAACGAAAAATTAATAGCATGGAATTAGGATACGGATATGACCCAAGAAAACGAGAATTAGATTCAAGAGAATTGGAGCTTAAACGAAAAAGAGATATAGAGCTTGAATTAGAAGAAAGATTAAAAAGGGAGTATGGCCCTAAACGTGAATTAAAGAGAAGTGAAGCGATGCACTTAAACTTGAAACAAGAAAGGGAACGAGGAACAATGGATAAAATATCCCTTTCGGATGCATTAGAATTAAACAAAAGATCTGTTACTGGGAACAGTATAGCTTATGGAGATGAAACTCTAAGTTATAATTCCGAAAGGAATTCGAGAGGTGTTTTTGGGGTCACAAAATTTACGTCAAACTCCAATTTTGAAACCCCAAAAAGCCTCTCGCCTGCTCCCGATGGTCGCAGGGTAAAAAAAGAAAAATTTAAAGGAAAAAGTCAGCTTGTAAAATTTAGATGTACTGCCTATGAAAAGAAATTATTAATAGCTAAAGCTAAGAGATGTGGAATTTCATTAAGTGAAATGGTTAGAAGGTCTGCATTAGAGCAGACCATTTCTGAGCGTTTTTCTGAAGAAGAAATTGAGCTATATAAAATGTTGGTTAAATACCATAATAATTTTAAGTCTATAGGGAATATGTTTAAGGGAAAGAATGAAGGCTTATCGCAAATGGTGTATGGAATAGCTAAAGAAATTAAAGAACATTTAAAGAAATTTAATTGATGGTAAGTAAAGGACGTGCGATTTCACATACTGCTGCCTCAATGGGGTATGGATGGAATCAAGAAAAAAATGCAGAAGTTGTTTTTCGCCAACATTTGGTGGGAGAAAACCCGAATGAGCTTACACAAGAATTTAAACGTATTCAAGCACGTAATCAAAGATGTAAACGAAATACTCTATCCTTTATCATTAGCCCTACTATTAAAGACGGTCAAAAGATGACTGTTAAAGATTTAGAGAAAGTAACTTCTAAATTCATACAAGAAATGAAACTCGGAGAACGTCAGGCCATTGCTTTTGTACACAGGGACAAGAAGCACATACATATCCATTTATATGTTAACCGTATAGATTTCAAAGGATTAGCCTATAACGATAGTTTTGTAAGTAAAAGAAGCCAACATACAGCAGCAAAGGTTGCAGAACAATTAAAACTAACTACTGTAAAACAAGTGCAGTTTGAACGTGATTTTGATACCAAAGAAATTAGAAAGGAAATTCTACGTAGGCATCAACTCACTTTAAAACAATTCAAACCCCGTGATTTTGATGAATATATTAAAGGCTTGGAAGCAAATAAGGTAGAAATAAAACCTGTGATTAATAAACAAAGTCAATTGCAAGGATTTCGGTTCCAATTTGATGGTTTTGATTTTAAAGGAAGTGAAGTAAACCGAAATATGAGTATGAGTAATATAGGAAAAGGACTATTGCAAAATACATCTTACGAGCAATTAGTTTCTACTAAAAATGAGGTGCAATTACTGGGTAAACGAATAGAGATTTCACAAGCTATGATGAAGTCATTAGCAAAAAAGAGGATAATAAAAAGAACTATAAATAGAGGAATAGGATATTAAAAAATAGAATTATGAGTAAACTGGAAATGATAAGTGAATTATTAGTAAATGAGTTAACAGATTTTGAAAAAGATGTAACTCGATTAGAAAAAAGTATAAATAAAGCTGAAACACTACAAGTGAAATTTGATGTTACCCCTGTGGAAGGGTTAATAAATCAGTTGCAGAGTTTTTCAAGTGCAGAAGAGCTAAAGAGAAATGATTATTTGCATAGTCTAGAACAAAACTTAGAAAAAGCCAAAATATACCCGACTTGGGCTATAGTTTCTTTTTTCATAGTAGTCCTGTTTAGCTGTTTTCTTAGTTTTTATGTGTATAAAGTAAAATTAGAATCCATTGAAAACGAGAAAATAGCGTATAAAAAAGGAGAAGAAACAGCTACGGAATATATTAATTTATATTTAAGTGAGAACCCTAGAGCTTTGGAGAATTATAAAAAGTGGGCAGAAACAAAATAACTTAACTCATTACAAAGTATGTGAGCCCTATCCGGTTTTTGTGTAACGCTTATCTCCCGGAACACTACAAAAATCGGACAGGATCCACGCGTAAAGCTTTTTGGTAAGATTTGGGTAAGATAGAAGTTACATCAAGTACTTGAATTATTTGATAGCACTATTTTTTCAAAATCATCACACAGTTGATTTACTATGTCTTCTGTTTCCTTTATAAAGAATTGACCTAGTGTTTTACGGTTTCTTCTAATGTATTTTTTATAAATGATTTCGAAGTCTTTGTATATTTCATCTTCATCAAAAGCTGTTTTAGTGCTTTTCATTTTAGCAATTACTCTTGTACCTTCCTTATTTACATACTCGAAAAATGCTTCTATCTTATTTTGAAAGTCTAATATTAAAGCTTCTATTTCTTCCTCTTCTTCATTACGCTTTTCTATTATTGCTAAAATATCAAACTTGTACTGTTTACCGTATTTTGAGTTTGGCTCATTAACTTCAGATTTCTTTTTACCCTTACCTTCATCCTTTTCAGGTGGCGCTACTATTCCTATTCTATTATCAAAATATACTTCAACATCATCTATCAATTCTGATGTGCCGGTTAATGAATTATATAAAACACTAAATCTATACCAAAATTCTGTAAAGTGTTCTTCACTATATTTCTCATCTATTTCTATAACAAATGCAATTAAGTTTAAAATTCTAAAATACTTATTGATACTTTGTTTTAGTTTTTTAGCTTCTTCTGGTTGTTTTCTTACTAATTCTGCTACTGCACTTTCAAAATTAAGAATTGGTGTTATATCTTTTTTATCGCCTAATTGATATGCTTTAAAAAGATTAAAATGTGTTTTGAAAATATTCTCTTGTTTTAAATTCTCGTAAATCTCTTGTAATAATTGCTCTTGTCCTAGTGGGTCGAAATCACTAACTACTACATTACTAAAATGCTCGAATGCTTGTTTTATATTATTAACGTTTACATTCTTGTAAGACAAGTCAATAATTTTACAGTCCTTTTTATATTTTCCTGCTGTACGGTTTACTCTTGAAATGGTTTGTATTGCGTTTATACCTCTAATCTCTTTATCTAAAAATAAGGTATGTAATTTAGGTTCATCAAAACCTGTTTGTAATTTATCTACTACTATTACTAAACCATTTCTGGCAATTTTCGTAAAATTCTGTAATACTTTGGCTTCTGATAAACCTCCATTTAAGGTTGTTGCGCTTTCGTACTTCTGACCATCTGAACTATAAACAATATAGATAGGTGCATCTTTAAAACGTTCGTGTTTCTTTTCTGAAACTAATTCGTTATAATATTGCTGTATGTATTTACGATATTTAATTGCTGCTTTAATAGAAGATGCTGCAAACATTGCTTTAGCTGTTCCTCTAATATTATGATATACTGCCGACACTAATCGTTTTGCGACAAACTTTGAAATCGCTTCTATACGCTCTTCGTTTTCGTAAATATTCTTTTTGCTTATTCTGTATTTTTTACCATCTACACCTTCATCTGGATTATTTGGCATTTCTTGATAATATCCGTTATCTTCTTCAAAACCTTCTGTTGCATCTTCTGGTTTTTCAAAATACATTTTAGCAGATACAGGAACAATCCCTTTTATTGGATTTAAAATATAGCCATCTTCAATAGCTTCTTTCATTGTATAACTATCAAACGGAACCCATATTTTTTCGGCTTCTGCATATTTGTTATACTCCCCAAAACGTGCTAATGTTACATCGCTTGGTGTTGCTGTAAAACCAATTATTAAGTTTTTCTTATTGTATGTTTTCTTGTATGCTGTATTAGTATCAAAACTGTTTTGTAATTCATCAAATAATGATACCATTTCTTCGTGTTGTTGACCACTATTAGAACGGTGTATTTCGTCAATTAAAAATGCTATTCGCATTGATGATAATTGTTGTAAAACTGCATCGCCTAACATTTCTCTAATTGAATTAAACTTTTGAAGATTGACAACTACAATACGTTTGTCTGTTTTTAAAGCTTCTAAAAACGATTTTTGATTATTGGCTTCTATGAACATACTATTAGAAATGTTCATATTGTACATTTTACTATCTAATTGGTCTCTTAGCTGCACTCTATCGACCACCAACATTATTTTGTCGTAGACAAACTCTTCATTTTTACGTAAGTCTTTCAACATTAAAGAAGTCCAACCTATAATGTTACTTTTACCAAAACCTGCTGCGTATTGTAAAAGCAAAGAATAGACGTTTTTATTATTTTGATACTTCTGCCTTTTAGTAATTAAATCTTCTATCTGCGTAGCACCTAAGCCTTTTTCGGTTAGTTGTTGACGTAGTTTATTTACGAAGTAATCTGGCTCGTCTTCGTGTTCTAAAAATTCATCTATTTTATTGATGATTTTATCTGCTCCAAACTTTTGTTTAGGTCTTGGTGCAATTAATCTACCATCGTTATGCTTGTATTCTTTTTGCTTTCCTTTTTCTGATTTTACTAATTCACGTTCAATAAAGTTATAATAGAGTATTTCTCGCTCTATCATTTTTTTACCGTACAATGCTTTAAATACTTCTTCAAAACGTTGTTGCTTTGTTGCTTCTCTATTGTTTAAAGGATAGGGTTTTAAAGCATCTAAAACATTGGGTTTATAATTTTTATCAAAATCGAAACTTTTACTTTCTACTTGTGTTTTAATTTCATCAAACTGATTAGAAATATTTCTGATGATAAAAGTATCTTGAACATCTGTAGTCGTAATATGTATCGCTTTTTCGAATATTTTTAAAAAGTCTTTACGAATTGTTTGAGATACATCATTACCTTCAGCAATATCTAAATAGTTGGTTGCTGCTTTTTGATAGTCGTTTGCAATTTTAATCTTTCCGTCTTTATGTGCGCTTTGGTTATTGTAATTAGATTTTAACTCTGAATAGCCTAAAAATATACCGTTTAAGAAAAAGGTAATATCTGGACGAAAACTAAATTGTGTTTTCGCTTGATGCTTGTATATGTATGGTAACTCTTGTACTACTGAAAATTGATTTTCATTAAATAATGTGTCTCCGTGAGTTATACTACCACTTGGGTAAAACAAGTTGATTTTAACACTTTTAAATGTGATGGATTGATTGCTACCAATAAACAATGCCATATTTTTAGACTTACCAATACGCTCGTTTAATTCTTCTTGAAACTCTTGTAGTAATTGTTTTTCGTTGTTATCGAACTTTTTTAAGAGTTTACGATATGCTGTTTTGTTAAGTGTAGTTTCGCTTATAAAGTATTTTAAATCTTCTACTACAAAATGTAATTTAGATACTGTATTTGCTTTTACTTCTTTGTATTGTAACCCATCTGCACGATTAGTAAAGAAGTTCATTAAGTATTTGTCTTGTAGTATTAATTCGTCCATAATATTATTTATTTCCAAATAGGTTCTTCTCTCCAATTTGGCGGAAAACCCATTTTGTATAATTCTGTATTTGGGTGTTTTTCTATTAATGTAAATAATTCCTCTTTCAGACTATTGCCTGGGCTTATTCTTTCATTCATATAAAAAATTGCTGAAAGAATTGGAAATATTTTTTTTCTTCTTTCTTCGTTTGGATAATAACTTAATAAAGGTGAACGTGAATTATTAGGCCATCTATATGAATTTATCATT
Organism: uncultured Maribacter sp.; assembly: GCA_947504045.1. Taxonomy (GTDB): domain Bacteria; phylum Bacteroidota; class Bacteroidia; order Flavobacteriales; family Flavobacteriaceae; genus Maribacter_B. The sequence goes on along the minus strand of CANNFY010000001.1, from coordinate 428,735 downwards.
ACTCTATTCCATAACCTGCCATGATGCGCTATTACATTTCTAATAAATGTTATTGTAGTAAACCAACTTGCTAAATCTCGTGAACTATTTAACCCAAATTCATTAGTAATTTTAGACTTTTCAGGATATTGAGACTTTATATTTAAAAATAGTTTTGATAAGGTGTTTAAAGTAATAATTTCTAACGCTTTCCAACTTTCAGGTTCTTCATCAGGATGATTATCGTAATGTTTTTTAATAAATTCTTCACTACTTCCATTAATATCATCTGTAATTTTAGAAACAAATATATCGTGATGATATTCTGATTGAAAATGTTGTTTTTCTAAATACCATTCTGCTCCATACGCTAATGACATATGATAAATGAGTTTGGTACGTAGTGCTATCTCTATACGTTCTATTGCATTGAACACAATAATTCTAAAATTTCTATCAAAATTATATAGGTCTATTACGTCTTCAAAAAACACATCTTCTTTAAATATATGGTCTTCAAAATCTTCTTGCATTTCCCACCAATAGCCTTTTAACCGATAATAACTAATATTGGCTAAAAAATGAGGCGCATTAGAAATATCACGAAACTGCATTTCTCGTTCTTCTAATAATTCTAATTGCTCTTGTATAGTTTTTGGGTCTTTAGCCATTTATAGAAGTGTTAAAATTTAATGGCAAAAAGTTACGAAAAGGTATGAAATAAAAAGACCCGTATGCTGTTCTAATGGGAAGCAGTACGAGTACCGTTACTGCAAATGTACAAAATATTTTAAGATTTTCAAGCATTATTGGTTATATATTTTATGCGCTTACTTTTACTTTACCTGTTACTAGTTCGTTTATTAGCGTCTTACGCAACTCTTTTAAGGTGGTAATTTGGGTTTCTATGTTTTTCAATACCTTAGAAATAGACTCAGTTTTACATTTAATATGATTAGCTATTTTTATTTGTTCTTCAATAGGTGGAAAAACAATATTAATTACAGCCATTTCATTACTCATTATTTTAGCACCATTAGTATCAATACGTTTATTATGCTTTGTACTTTCTTGAACTGCAAAAGCCATATAATCTAATGATAATTTTGGATTTCTATTAGGTATTAACGTACCACAGATATTTGTGCAATTAAATTTACCTTCTCTTATAAATACTGTACCTGCATTTACACCATCTGTTGTCCAAGTTAAAAGGTTTGCATTAAAATCATATGTGTTTATATAACCTAATATTCCTTTATTCTTTGTTTGTGAAGAATACACAGGATAAAGACCTTTATCTTTTAACTCTGTTTTACCTATAGCTCTACCACGACTAATTGAAAATATATCTTTAATTCTTTTAATCTCCCAATGCTTTGGAATTTCACCTATCCAATTAATACCGCTATCTTTTAGTTTTACTGTTTTATCTAAACCTTTGGTAACGGTTTCATTAATTAACGTTTTACGATAGGCTTTGTAGTGTTTTATTTTTTGTTGTAATAGGTTTACTTTTTTATCTATTGCTGCGGTTTTAGTATCTAAATAATTGGCTATTTGAGTTTGTTCTTCCCTTTCAGGGAATGGCAATCCAATATTTAATATTTGAGACATATTCAAAGCCTCTTTAGATGTTCCTGCCTGAATATTCATTATATATTCTTGAATAGTATTAGACTTCAAATAATAAGAGAAATAATCAACTTTCTTTTTCTTAACTCTTAAATAAATAATATGCTGATTAATATTTGCAGTCTTTATTGATTCGGGAAAAATACAAGTTCTACCAATTGAAGCTCCTGTAATATTTATCAAAATATCAAAAGGTTTCAATTGCGAGTTTTTCATTTTATTATGTACTTCTTCTGTGATAAAAGAAACATTATCTAATCTTAAACCATCATTATACACATTTTGACTGCGAATCAATGGTATTCCTTCATCGACATAGGTTTCACTACCTCCTTTAGGTGTAACACCACTACCTATTTTAGTTATGGCATCTTTTATTCTTTTAATCTCCCAATGTTTTGGAATACTACCTAACCACTCAATACCAGAATCTTTATACTCGTTATACTTCTCCATTAAATTTCTAATTCTTTTTCAAGGTTAGACAAATCATCTTCTAAGTTTTGTAAATCGGTAGTAATTTCTACTAAAGAACGTAACTCTTCTGGTTTATAAAACACCTTATTAAAGTTAATTTCTACACCAATGGTGTTTTCTATATATCTAAACGGTTTGGTAATGTATTTTGCCATAAAATTGGCAATGTTTTGTTGGTTATCTTCCTCGTTTGTTGCGTATGGTATTATCTCGTAATCTTTCTCGTAATCTGGTGTTAACTCTGCTGTAATTACAATAGATGCTTCTTTAGTTTTTGTTGCTTTTTTATAGGATGCTTTAATTACTATTTTTCCGTTGCCTAAGGCTGTTTTAGTATTATCAACTTGTTCTATTATAGATTCCGAATCAGCATCAAAATAATAACTCGTTTTATCTGTTATTACTTTTAAATCTGTTTCTTTATAATCTAAATTAGCTACTAAAGGTTTTAACTCATTATCGTAATAGTCTTTTAAATTACTAAACTTTTCCGCATCAAAGGTTTTAATTTCAAAGTCTGTAATCTCTATAGTTTCCTCTTCTGTAACTTGCGTTATTTTAGTTGGATTTAATTTTATAGATTTTGCTCTTATTTCTTCTCCTTCTTTATTCTTTTTAACAGGTAGTTGGCTTTCAAATGTTTTTCCGTTTTCATCAACATTGGTTAGCATTATAGCTTGTTTGTTATAGTAGAAATGCCATTTATCAAATACTTTAGCATAGACATTATCATTAAAATTGGTTAAAGCATCTACAATAGTTTTTCTATTGTCAAATACCATTTCTTTACGCTTCTTCCCTTTACTTTTCTTTAAAGGCTCGTAAAAATCACTACCATTAATTAAGATTACTTTGTCTTTGCGTTCTTGAGCTTTATTCTTATTGAAAATCCATAAATAGGTGTAAATACCTGTATTGAAAAATTCATCGGTAGGCATTTGTATTATAGCTTCTACCCAATCATTATCGAAGAAATATTTACGAATATTACTTTCGCCACTTCCTGCATCTCCACTAAATAAGGTAGAACCGTTATGTACTACAACTGACAAACCTTTTGCATCTAACTGCGATAAAATGTGTTGTGTGAATAAAAATTGCCCATCTGAAATGGATGGTAAAGCGTGAAAACGTTCGGTAGTATCGTTTTCAATATCTTTTTTATAGCCTTTCCAATCTACACCATAAGGCGGATTTGCTACAATAACATCGAACTGTTTTTCTATAAATGAAATATTGGTTAATGTGTTACCATAACGAATATCTGAATCTGTACGAAAACGACTTTCTATTTTTGCTAAGGCGTATAAACTATCACTCCAATCCTCTCCGTATGTTTTTGTAGGTCTGTTATAACTTTTTTGAATTAAATCTTCTACACCAAAAAGTAGGTTTCCACCACCACAGGTTGGGTCGTAAATAGTTAAAAACTCTCCATTATCTTCAATTTTGGATAAGATAATTTCAGTAACTAAAGCAATAATATCATCAGGCGTATATTGTTCTCCAGCAGTTTCGGCAGATATATCAGCCCATTTACGTTTAATGTGTTCTTCTAAGGTGGTTATATCAGAGTTATTGAAAGGTGTTAAGTCTATCTCACTCCATTTTTTAACGGTATCAAAAAGAATATTCTTTTTACGTAATTGTCCGCTTAATCCTGAAATATCTAAATACTTTTCTTCTGTGTTTCCTCTATCTACACCCAATAATTCTTTTGTTTCTGGGTCAAATGCTTTTAGGTAGGTATCAAAATCGTTATCGAATGTTTTATCATTCTTACAGATGTCTACTAATGTTTTGTTTTGCCTTATTACAACTTCGTTATAACCGATGTTATAATCTTTAAACTCTTCAAAGAAATCGTTAACATCTTCTATATCATCAATAGAATCCGCTCCAAAGTCTTTTAATAATTCTTTGTAATGACGTACCAATCTACTTTCCAACATTATCATTGCAAAGTAAGGCATCATATATTTTGGAAAGTCTGATGTTTTTATTCCTGCACCAATTAAAAGGTCGGCAGTAGACCATACTTTAGATTCGTATTGTAATATATTTTGGCTCATTTTGTATTATTCTTTAATCCCCATTTTAATTTCATTCAAAATCTTTTGTACTTCCTGCAAAGATTTCTTCATATTCAAGGCCAGTGTAACTTCGGTAGTATTTGCTTTTGATTTTTCAAGAATAGCTTCATCCAGAATGCTTATAATCGTTTGATGTAATTTTTCGTTTAATGCTAAAATGGGTTTCATTTTACGACCAATAATTCTTGCAGCTGCCGTTACCATTTCAAAATCATCATCAAAAAGGTCTAAATGATTTTCATAGGCTTCCGCCTCATAGAATTCCCATCCAGAGTTTAGCAATAATGAAATATCTTTTAAATCTTTGATTCTATCTTTCTTATCATTCCATGAAATCAATTTTAGGATTATTAACCCCACTACTGGTGTGGTTGGTATTGAAATGCCAATTTCTTGAATTGTTATTTCTTCGGCGTGTTCACCAACTTCTTTAAAACCAAGAACAGATAATGAAATATCGCGAGTATCAAAATTCACCGTATAATTCTGTTCAATTTCTCCATATGGTAGAAGGTCTAAAATAGTATTGGTTTTATCAAATATAAGTCGGTAGCTTTCTTCTGTTTTTTTGAATCCTCTGTTGCATAACGTATCGAATATTACATCATACTTTTCAAAAGTAGGTACCATGACAGCAAAATCTATATCAGCCGTATTTCTAACAGGTTTAAGACCAGCTTTGTAAAGCTGTACATCTTTAGCATTTGCGCCAATTAAATAGTACTTGATTTGGTTAGAAGTGAATACTTCCTCCAATATCTGGTATACCTCACCATGATTGGCAAACGAATAATCTTTATAAGTTAGGTTTGATGTGCTCATCAAAGATTATTTTGGCGGTTTCTATGTTTCTATCATTGCCACTGTAAATGAGTTCGGCATAGACTAATAATATGTTTGTAGGTATTTCATCATTTTTGGATAGGAGTTCAATACTTTTTGGTTTCCAAAATGTCTTGTAAAGACTAATATTACCTTCATTGTCTGGTGCTATTCTAAAAAGTTTCATATAAGCTGATTTTTCTGTTGTAAATAGCGAGTATTTTTCTGGACTTAAATAGTTGGTAATTAGTTTCGCTCCATATTCTCCTCCCCAACAGCTTTCGGAGCTAGAGTTTGTTTTTGTTACCTTAAAATCCTCTGTGCCTACTGAGGAATAATTACCAATCTTATGAGCTGGCAATATTTTTTCATTTGCTAATGCAACCCATTTTTCAAGTAATTCTTCTCTCCGTACTAATTGATATTTTTTTTCTTTATTCCATTTGACAGCGAATCCTTCTTTTAGAAGTCCCTTTATGGTTTTACTTACACTACCTAATGAAACGCAACTTATTTCTGCTAAATGTTCTTGGTTAGCATTAATCAATTCAGGGTTTTGTAATAATTGAAATAGTATTTGTCCGCCTGCTCTTGTAAATACTTCTGAATAGGTATTGTAAACAGGTTTGGCATTATCTTTTTCTACATGAATTTTTAAATGTTCTAGATTTAGATATGCATTACCATAACTATCTATATAATTAACGCCATTCGATCTAAGCGTTTCTTTTGACTTCGGAGTGATGTAGTCTGCAGCAACCAAAAGAGGATTGTCTCGCCTTCCTAAAAATATTGCAACATGGTTTGGGCGAACTTCGTTTCTAAGGTCGGCATATACCGTTTCACCATTTAGTTTGAAGGTAATAGTAGATTCAGCGTTGGGAACGATGAATTTTTCAATTTTCACATCAAACTCTAGGTTTCCAAAAAGGTCTTTTATTTTTTGGAGTTCAATCATTTTTCATTTATTTTTCATTTTCATGTTACATGAAAAATCAAATATAATGAAAATAAAGCATTCAAGATGAAAAAAATTGTATTAACTAGAGAAGAATTATATGACTTAGTATGGAGCAAATCTATAAGTAAAATTGCCAAGGAGTTTCAGATAGAGCCGCAACGTCTAAAAGAAATTTGTAAGGAAAATGAAATACCATTACCAAGTAGAGGTCATTGGTCAAAAGTTAGGTTCAAAAAGAAAGTAGTCAAAACTCCATTACCAATTATAGAGCATGATAATCTCCAGATAGACCTAAACATTAAAAAGTTTAGAACCGATTATCATAAGCGAGCTTTTGAGTTAGCACAACGACAAGACTTAAACTTTAAAGTACCTAAAAGAATTTCAAGATATCATTCACTTGTGAATGCTTCTAAGAGGCTATTAGAAGACATTGACAATAGCGAGGATAATTTTAAATTTTGGGAAGTAGCTCAGAAGCAAAATTTATTACCAATACATACAGATACAAAATTAAGGTCAAGGGCTTTACGGTTTATGGATACATTGATTCGTGCTGTGGAAGCAATGGACTGTAATATTTCTTTTTATTGTAATAGAGCCCATGTGGAAATGTTTGGTCAAAAAACCGAAATAAACCTACGGCAAAAAGTATATAGAATTCGAGAGAAGGACAAAACAGGATGGAGTAGGCAGTCTTGGGAGGAGTCTGATAAGCTAGAATTTCAGGCCGGCCCATCATTTAATCAGAAAAGTTGGATTGATAATACTAAACGTAAAATTGAGGAATGTTTGCCCGAAATAATAGCTTGGATAGAGAAAGACTGCAGGTATTGGCATGATTTAAGAGCGAAACAGGCTATAGAAGAAAATAAAAGATTGTTGGTACAACAAAAGCTTGAAGCTATAAAGGCACAGCAAGAACAAGAACAGACGAAAGTAAGTCGACTATTTACTAATGTAGAAAATTGGAATAAAGCGGAATTAGCTTCAAGATATCTTGATAAAATGGAAAAACAAGCTATACTTGAGAATCAATTAAATTCAGATGTAAAAGATTATATAATTTGGGCACGAAAAGTTGTATCTGAATTAAACCCGCTCATTGATAAAGATTGGTCAGAGCAATAAAGCAGCTGCATCATCCAATACTGTACTGCCCAGCTCCTTGAGATAAACCTGAGTGGTGGTTATGTCTTTATGACCTAATGATTCACCAATAACATCTGTAGCAACTCCTTTTTGTTTTAAGCAGTTAGCAAAACTATGCCTAGCTACATAACTAGATAAAGATTTAGTGATTCCAGTTATCTTGGCAATTTCTTTTAAATCTTTATTGTACTTAGCTAATGTTTTCTTTTTTCTATTATTAATCTGGTTAGGGGTGAGACCGTTTTTCAATAAAATAGGAAAAACATATTTTGTGGGTAGGGAGTATTCTTTGTAATATTCAAGAATTTCACGAACAGGAGGAAGTATGGTAATTACAAACCGACCTTTGGTTTTATTCCTAATGTAGGATATAGATTTGGAGTCAATATTTTCCCATTTTAATTCCATCATATCTGTATAGTTCATTCCTCTAGTATAAAAACTAAATACAAAATAGTTTCTAGCTTCAGCTAGTTGGGGGTATTTTGAAGTATTAAAATTTATAATTTTAGAAACTTGGTCATAGTCTAATGCTTTTTTAATCCCCTGGCCTTTAAGCTTTGAAATTTTATAGGTTTTGAATGGATGGTTAATGTCTTTTATAATATTCCTTTCTATTGCTTTATTATACAATGCTCTTAAAGTACGTTGTTTAATACTAATTCCACCATCAGTTCCACCTCTAGAACGAAGCCAAGCTTCGTATTTATTTAAAAAGGAATTAGTAATGTCTTGAAATCTAATTTTTTTAAATCCGCTAAATTGGTTTATCGACTTCATAGTTTCTTCATACATGGTTGCATTGCCAATTCTACCTGCCAATTTCATTTCTGAAATTATTTCCTCCCAAAAAGGAAAAACATAATCGTTTGCAGGGTTGCTATCTACGCGAAAACGCTGACTGAAATCATCTAAAGTGAAATGCTCTTTTTCTAAATCAAGTTCAGCATAGACTTTTAGAGCTCTTGCTTTTATTTTCAATAGCAGCCTATTATTTTGGATGTAGTTGGAATTCTTTTTATTGAAAGAACCAGAAGGCGAATCCCATTCCTTTTCTGAACTTTTATAAATAGTGTTGAAATATTTCGTTTTTCTATCTTTAGTAATTCGTAAACAGATAGGATAAGTGCCATCGGCAAGGCCTTTTTTTCGTAAAACAATCTTAATACTTGACATAACATTTAATTTAGTGGGTACAACATAGGTACAACAAATTGGATTTTATAAACATATTTGATGACAGTTGACGCAAAGTTACAAAACATAACTAACTGATAATCAATCCAAATGATAGCTAATGACGCTAAATGCAATGTAATTTTAATCGCCTGTCACGCAGGGGGTCGCGGGTTCGAGTCCCGTCCAGACCGCAAAAAGCTCTCAAGAAATTGAGAGCTTTTTCTTTTAATACTAATACCAATTCTTTTTATTTCTGTTAGTTTTAATTATATTATTTTTTTAAATTAGAATTTTTCAGATGATAGCCCAGAAAAATGTATTTAAATGAGAATTAAGGATAATATTGAAGTTCATAATAAGATAATTTCAAAAATTAGAGATTATATTAATTCCAGAAATTTAGAGCCTGGTGATAAACTACCATCAGAAAGAGTATTATCAGAACAGTTTAATCTTAGTAGAAGAAATATTGGAGAAGCAATTGAAAAGCTTGAGTTTTACGGCTTAGTAAAATCGGTCCCACAAGCAGGAACTTTTCTCGCAAGTATTGGAAGAATTGCTTTAAATGGTATTATTGAAGATGTTATAGCCTTAGAGGAAGAAGATTTTCTTTCTTTGGTAGAAACAAGATTAATGCTTGAATCAAAATCTGTTAGTTTAGCTTCATTAAGAAGAACAGATGAAGATTTAAATAAAATAGAAGATGCTCTTAATAAATATAAAGTAAAAATCTTGAGTGGAAAAGACGCTTTACAAGAAGATTTGCTTTTTCATCTTGCAATAGCTAAGGCAACTAAAAATAACACTATAAATGCTTTAATGTTACAAATTGCACCTAAGATTATCTTAACTTTCCAGAAAACTAGAGTAACTGATAAAGAGGGATTTGAGTTTGAAATAAAAAGACATGAAGCTATTTATAAGGCAATTAAAAATCAAAATCCTGAAGAGGCTGTTATAGCTATGGAACATCATTTTGAAAAAGTAGTTAAGTTTTGTAATGAATATAAATAATTACAATACTAACTGGAGCTACATTTAATATGTTGTAAATCATTTTTTTATAATTTTTCTTTTATATATAGTAATTTTTTTACTACTCTTTTGTTAATTTATTTACAATTAAATAACTGATTTTCAGTTATTTACGATATTCTTCATTAGTGTATTCTTATTACTTCCCTTGTTAAATTAGTTTAAATAAATATATTCAGAAATATTATTGTATATTTGGTGCGCCAGTTTGGCGCGCCAATATTTTATATTTTAAAAAGTTCTATTTTTCTGGATAAGAATTTCAATTTAGGTTATATGTTTTTTAAAGAAATTTAGATGTACTATACGATTAATCTATTAAAATTGATGTTTTGAAAGAAGTGAAGAGTTCAGTCAAAGAGAATGAGATAGTTTGTCAAATTAGAGATTTAATTAATTACAAAAATTATGAACCTGGTGATAGACTACCTTCAGAAAGAATGTTATGTGCAAAATTTGGAGTCAGTAGACTTGAAGTTAGAGAGGCTATTAAAAAGCTTGACTTTTATGGTTTGTTAAATTCTATTCCTAAAAAGGGAACGTTTATTTCTGATATTGGTGTGGTGGCTTTTAATGGAGTAATTGATAATATTTTAAAGCTAAAGAAATCAACTCTTACATCAATAATTGAAACAAGAATTGTTTTAGAGCTAAAATCGGTAAGTTTAGCAGCAATTAATCGAACAGAAAAAGACTTAGAAGATTTGGCCAATTCTCTTAAAGTTTATACTGATAAAGTTTTGATTGATGGTTTGGCAATTGAAGAAGATTTATTGTTTCATTTAGCAATTGCAAAAGCTAGTGGTAACGGAACTTTAAATAATGCTTTATTACAAATTGTTCCAGATATTATATCAAATTTTGAAAAGCATTTGGTATGTAATAGCAAGCAAGCTATTTCTGGAATTAAAGACCATACAGATATTTTTAACGCAGTAAAAAATAAAGATTCCGAATTAGCAATTAAAGTTATGAAAGAACATTTTAAGTCTTTGTATAATTATTAGACTACTATACTTACGTTAGTGAATATAGAATAACAATAAAAAAAATAACATTAAAAATAAATTTGATACGCAAGGAATATAATCATGAAAATAAAGAATATTAAAGTTTTTGTATGCTGTCCTGGTCGAAACTTTGTTACAGTTAAGGTTATCACAGAAGAAGGTACTTATGGAGTAGGAGATGCAACCCTTAATGGGCGAGAGTTAGCTGTTGCAGCTTACTTAGAGGAGCACATTGTTCCTTGCCTTATTGGAAAAGATGCGCATCAAATTGAAGATATATGGCAGTATCTTTTTAAAGGCGCCTATTGGCAAAATGGAGCTGTAAGTGTTGCAGCTATTGCAGCAATTGATATGGCTCTTTGGGATATAAAAGGAAAGTTAGCAAATATGCCAGTTTATCAATTACTCGGCGGAAAAAGTAGAAAAGGAATTACTGTTTACGGCCATGCAAATGGGGAAACTATAGAAGAAGTTTTAAATAACCTGGAAATTATGATAGATGAGGGTTATAAGGTGGTTCGTTTACAATGTACTATTCCAAATATTAAAGGCACCTATGGTACTTTAGAGGGTAAAAAGAATTATTATGAACTACAAGGCAATAGACCTTTACCACCGGAACAAGAGTGGTCTACGGCTAAGTATATGAATTTTATTCCTGAACTTTTTAAACAAGCTAGAGCTAAATTTGGATATGATATAGAGCTTTGTCATGATGTACATAGTAGATTAAGCCCAATTGAAGCATCAAGACTAGGGAAATTGTTAGAACCTTATAAATTATATTTTTTAGAGGATCCTATAACAACAGAAAACCAAGAAGGTTATAAGGTTATTAGAGAGCATACAAATACGCCTTTGGCAACAGGAGAAAAATTTAATACTCTTTGGGATGCAAAAGAAATGATTCAAAATCAATGGATTGATTACGTTAGAACTGCAATTACACATGGCGGAGGAATTACACCTCTAAAAAAGTTAGCGGATTTTGCATCTCTTCACCACGTACGTATGGCTCCACACGGAGCTCCAGACCTTTCTCCTATATGCCTTATGGCTCATATGCACTTTAACCTTTGGGCTCCCAATTTTGGTATTCAAGAATTTGTAGGTTTTGGTACTCCAGAACTAAATAAAGTTTTCAACTACGAAATTGAATTAATTGATGGTCTTCTTTATATGAAAGACAAACCAGGTTTGGGTGTTGATTTTAATGAGGAAGAGGCAAAGAATTTTCCATATAAACGATCTTATCTTCCTGTCAGCCGTTTAGAGGATGGTACTTTATGGAACTGGTAAGAGTAAATAGAATGTGACAATAAATTAAAAGTTTTAGGAATGAATAATAAATTAAAAGTATTAGTGTCTGGAACTGGCTTTGCAGGACAAGGACATACAGATGCATTTAGAGCTGTAGGTGCGGAGGTAGTTGGTATTGTAGGTAGAACTCCAAGTGTCGTGGTTGAAGTTGCAAATAAAAAAGAAATTCCATATTCAAGTACAGATTGGCAACAAGCTTTAAAAGATTGTAAACCAGATATTGTTTCTATTGCAACACCAGGTGGCGCACACTATGAAAGTATAAAACAAGCAATCGAGTTTGGTTGTCATGTTTATAGTGATAAACCGCTAACTGTTGATGGGGATTCTGCACTTGAATTGTATGAACTTGCAAAGCGTAAAAATGTAAAAACAGCTTTTGCGTCTAGTTTTAGATACATGCCATGTGTTATACATGCAAAAAAGTTAGTAGAAAAAGGAGTAATTGGTGAGCCAGTAGAAGCGGAATTTATATCGCATTTTAATCTTGAACGTGATATTCCTTTTGGATGGTCGCATCGAAAAGAAGATGGAGGTGGACGTTTAAATAACAACTTTACACATATGATGTCTATAGCAACATCTGTTCTTGGCGAAAAAATTCTATCTATATTAGGAGAAGTTCGCGATGATTTGGGTAAAGCGCCAATTGTAGAAGGGGTTCATAATTTTAAAACACGTAGAGACCACATACCTAAAGATCTTAATGATCCAAATATTAAATGGGGAGAAAGCAATGTAGAATGGTCTTATACAGTAATGGCACAATTAGAAAGTAAAATGGCCACAAAGCCAGTATCTGTACTTTTTAAGCATGGTGGGCTTAATCCTAAATTTCATGAAAATCATATTGTATTTTATGGAACTAAGGGCGCAATTTTTATTGAAGGTCATTATGGAATGGGACCTCTTTATATATGGGATGAAAATAAAACTTGGAAAAAATTACCATTACCACAAGAAATAATTAATGACCAACCAAAAGTTGAGGGAGATACGGAACGTAATTGGCAATATTTAGCAAGAGAATTTGTAAAAGATATACAAGGAGAAAAGGTTGCTTATTATCAATCTTTTAAAGAAGGTAGTTTGTATCAACAACTTATTGATTTAATTAGAAAGAATGACAATTGGACGGACGTTCGTCATCTTCAGTAAAAAATGCGAACTATGTTTTATGATTATTTAGTAATTGGGCTTTATTTTACTTTAATACTAGCGATTGGAGTTGTTTTTTCTCGAATGGCAAGTAAATCTACCAGCGATTATTTTCGTGGTGGAGGTAAAATGCTGTGGTGGATGGTAGGATCTACCGCTTTTATGGCACAATTTTCGGCAGTAACATTTACAGGAGCAGCAGGAAAAGCATTTGCTGATGGTTTTGCAATTAGTGCTGTTTATTTTGGAAATACTTTTGCTTTTTTTTGTGGCTGGGCTTTTTTTTCACAACGTTTTAGACAAATGAGAGTAGATACCCCTACAGAGGGTATAAAAAGAAGATTTGGCCCGCAAAATGAAACCTTTTTTTCATGGGCTTTAATTGTGTTTTCTTTCTTGAATGCTGGAGTTTGGTTAAACGCCCTAGGTGTTTTTACAAGTGCAGTTTTTGATGCAGATATTTCCTTAACAATTATAGCCATTGGTTTTACCGTATTATTTGTATCCGTATTATCCGGTGCATGGGGAGTTGTAGCTTCAGATTTTGTGCAAACCTTAGTAGTTGCTGTTGTATCTATAGCTTGTGCGGTAGTAGCATTGGTAAAAGTTGGTGGGCCAATTGAATTAGTTAATAATTTTCCAGGAGGATTTTTTATAGGTCCAAATATGAACTATCCTTTAATATTAATAGGAACATTTATTTTCTTTTTGCCAAAACAGATAATAACAATGATGAATCTACATGATTCTTTTAGATTTCTTAATGCAAAAGATTCTATAAATGCTCGTAAAGCGGCATTACTTGCTATGACATTAATGGGCTTTGGTACTATTATTTGGTTTATTCCACCTTGGGCTGCCGCTACCTTGTATCCAGATGCTCCTGCAGATTATGCTCAGTTAGGAAATAAAGCCGGAGATGCTGTTTACTTGGTGTTTGCTCGTAATGCAATGCCAATAGGAACCGTTGGTTTATTAATGGCAGGTTTATTTGCTGCCTCAATGTCTTCTATGGATTCGGCCTTAAATAAAAATGCAGGAATTTTTGTTAGAAGTATCTATCAACCTTTTCTTGCAAAAAGGAATAAACAAACAGAAGATAAAAAATTACTGCGTTTAAGTCAAATAGTAAGTTTTATAAGTGGTTTAGGGGTAATAGTTGCTGCGCTATATTTTGCATCACTTAAAGAGCTTAGTTTATTTGAATTGATGATGTCTGTTTCAACAATGATTCAAATGCCAATGATGATACCACTTTTATTAGGTGTTATTATAAAGAAAACTCCACAGTGGGCTCCTTGGGCGACTATTGCAGTTGGTTTAGTTGTTTCTTGGTTAGTTGCAAATGTTATTACAGGGGAAGTTTTTGTCTCTATGTTTGGTATTGAATCACTTACCAAAAGAGAGATTATTGATATGAATATTATTCTTACAATTGCCGGTCATGTATTTGTTACTGGAGGTTTTTTCTGGGCAACTTCTTTATTTTATAAAGAGTCTAAAGATAAAAACAAAGTAGAAACAGAACGTTTCTTTGAAGATTTAGAAACACCTATTATAACAGATAATAAACAAGATGCAGTAGACCAACAACAAAGAAGAAAATTAGGAAATATGGTTATGGTTATGAGTATTGGAATTTTATTAATGGCTTTAATTCCTAATCCTAATTGGGGTAAAGCAATGTTTGTTATATGTGCTTTAATTATTTCAGGAATAGGTTTTCTATTGAAAAAAAGTGCAATAAACAAATCCTCTTAATTTTAAAAATATAGAATATGGTTTTAAAAAATATTTCAATTTTATGTTTAATACTTTTTAGTTCATGTTCATTTCAAAAATTACAACTAACGCATGGTATAGATAAATCAGCAGGAGGAGGACCTGCCTATATAATCACAACTCCTTCTGCAACGTATTATCTAGAAAAGGAAGGTGGAGGACTTTCCAGTATGATTGATACTGATGGGGTAGATTGGATAGGTTTTCATAACAAGAAAGGTAGTGCTCATAAAGGGGAATATAGGGGTTTTCCTAATGCTGTTCATAAACAAGATGGTAGTTATTTTCATGCAATGAATGCTAAAACTGACTTTTCTAGTTCAGTTGTTACTATAAAAACAGATGAGCATATTCGTATAACATTTACTTCTGAAAATAAAAATTGGGTTGGACAATGGGATTTTTATGAAAATCGTTGCGACTTTACAATGAAAAAGATTAGCAAAGGGTATAACTATTGGGTCTTGTATGAAGGTGTTCCTGGAGGAGAAATGAGCAGTTCCGATTTTTGGTATTCTTCAGCTGATAAAAATAGACATTCAATAGAAGAACCTTTTAAAGGAGATTTGCCAGGCCCTGAGTGGATGGCTTTTGGAGATTCTAATTCATCACGAATGATATATATACTTCATCATGAGGATGACAAATTTCCGGATAATTATGTTAGTAGACCAGATATGACCGTATTTGGTTTTGGTAGACAAAATGCAGAAAAAACTACTAAACATTTAAATACTGTTCAGACCTTTTCAATTGGTTTTATGGAGTCTTCTAAATATTCTGAGATTAAAGAGTGTATTAGTACTATTCTCAAGAATTAAAAAAAGAGATAAAGATATTTTATTTTTCACCTCTTTAATTAAGCTAAGGGCTACATGTTATATAGGTAAATATTTACCAGATTATTTTTATAGCCATAACATGGGTGTAGTGTATTGTTTTCCCTCTTAGTAAGCAAAATATATAGACGGAACGTTTTCATAAAAGTGTTTCGCAATAATTTAAAACATTTATATACTGTTATTTTTTTCTTCAGACAGAAAGTATAAGATTATTAGTGCCTTTTTCGAGAGTTATGTAAATCTAACTTTAGTTGATAAATATGAAGTAAATTATTTTGTGTAATAATTTTATAGGATAAAATTTTACTAATTACTTCAATTCAGAAGAAAACTTCATTTACATCAAATTAATAATTTCATAAATTTATTCGTAATATTTTGCTGTCTTATGTAAAATTTACTTAAAAAATAAGCAATAATTCATTTTTTATTTTTATTGAATTCTTTTTTAACATATATTTGGCAAAACATAATTGGCGCACCAGTATGGTGCGCCAAACTGGCGTGTCAATTAATATTAAACTTAATGTAAATGAAAACAGTACCTATTTAACAAATTAGAAAAATATTGGATACTCTCCAATAACACAATTAACTAACTAAAGAACAACTTAAAATGACTTACAAATGAATTTAAAAACAAAATTAATATTGACTATAGCTTTGCTTGTCAATATTGCATTGCTAGCGCAAGACAGTTATATTTTAACTGGAACGGTAACAGATGAAAATAGCCAGCCAGTTCCTGCGGTTAACGTAATAATTCGGAATACTACAACTGGTACTTCTACAGATTTTGATGGTAATTACTCTGTTGAAGTAAATAATGGAGATGTATTAGAATTTTCTTCCTTAGGTTTTGCTTCACAAGCCATTACAATTAGCGGACAAAAAACTTTAAATATAAGCCTTAAAGAAGATTCTGCGCTATTAGATGAGGTAGTAGTAGTAGGGTATGGTACTCGTAAAAAATCGCATTTAACTGGAGCAGTTGCAAAAGTAACAGGAAACGATATTGCAGCTGTGCAAACAGCTCGTGTAGATGATGCTTTAGCAGGTAAATTACCAGGTGTATTAATTCAGAATCAAAGTGGTAACCCTGGTGCAGACCCAAAAATTCAAGTAAGAGCAGCTTCATCTATTACAGGGAATTCAAATCCGTTAATTGTAGTGGATGGATATCCAATTTCAGGAAGTTTGGCAACTGTTAACCCAAATGATATTGAAAGTTTAGAAGTATTAAAAGATGCAGCTTCTGCTGCTATTTATGGTTCTAGAGGGGCAAATGGGGTTATTTTAATAACTTCTAAAAAAGGAAAAGCAGGTAAGACTAAGTTTAGTTATAATGGTTATACCAGTTTTTCAGAAAAATATAGAGATAATATAAATATGACAGCTGCAGAATGGGGTAAACATGCTGAGGAACAAATAGCTAATGGTAATTGGGATGTTACTGAGTTAGAAGCTATAGCTCCAGGTTATGTAGATTTTAAATTGTGGGGTTATAATAATTCACCCGATGTGGTAGCTATTGAAGATTATGTTTTTGATGGAGGTAGTACACAAAGTCATAATTTTAGTGCAAGTGGTGGAGGTGAAAATGGAAACTTTTTTGCATCTGTTGGATATCAAAATATTGATGGTGTTACAGTTACACAAGATTTCGAAAGAATAAATGCTCGTTTAAGCGCTGATGCTAAATTAGGAGAAAAGTTTAAGGCTGGCTTAAGTTTTAATGGTTTTGTTTCTGATAGAACAGCATTAGAACATGATTTAAGAGATATATTAAGAGGAGCTAGTATTCATCCTATTTACCATACCGCTGAATCTATTGCATTTGTTCAAGAGCTAGAGGCAAGACATCAAGCCTTGGGTTTAAGAGTTAGTAGACAAGGTGTTGTACGTGATTATAGAGCATTTGATCTTGGAAGACCAGGAGAAGATATAGAGGGTACTCATGGAGCTCGTAGTATATATGATTTACAACCAGGTGATCCAGCATGGGATTGGCATTACGGAAGAAATGATGGTAATGGTATTGGAGGTTCAAGTAATCCAGGTACAGCGTCATTAATAGATAATAAAACAAATACAGAAAGAACATATTTTGCTAATGTGAGTTCTTATTTACAATACAGTATTATAGATGGTTTAGATTTAAAAACGGTTCTTGGCTCAGATATAAGAGATACACAAGGATACCAACATTATTTAGCTGGAGGTGACAATAACGGAGATTTAGAAGATACTTATATTAATCAACAAGATCTTAAAAGAACTTCTGTATTGAGTGAAACAACGTTAAACTATACTAAAGTGCTTAATGAGAAGCATGATATTTCTGCTTTAATTGGTATTGAATTTCAAAAAAATTATATTAAAGGAACTTCAGTAGCAGGATCTAATGTAAGACAACTTCTTGGAGAGCCTTTAAATTTTGCATTATTAGGAAATGAAAATGTAACAGTAACTGAGAGAGACGAAATTAATCATAGAAAAAGTATTTTTGGAAGAGTCGCTTATGCATATGATGATCGTTATTTAGTTTCTGCTTCTTTAAGAAGAGATGGAGATTCTCGTTTTGGAGCTAATAATAGATATGAAGTTTTCCCAGCTTTTTCTTTAGGTTGGAATATACACAATGAAGCTTTTTTCAACGCTGATGGTTTTATGAGTAAACTTAAGCCTAGGTTTAGTTATGGGTCTTTAGGAACTGTTTCAGATTTAGGATTTCATAATTCATTAAGTTTTGTAAATGCAGGAGCTTCTGTTTTAGGAAATACATTTGATATTCCTAATGATTTAGCAAACCCAGATTTAACATGGCAAACTAATACAGAAACAAACTACGGTATTGATTTTGGTTTTGTTAACAACCGTTTTAATTTAGGTATTGACTATTATACTTCAGATATTGAGAATATTTTAATTAACCAAAGTGTATCTGAAATTTTTGGAAGAAATTCTATAAGACTTAATTCTGGAGATGTAAGAAGTTCTGGTTTAGAATTTGAATTCAATGCAGGAATAGTTAGAGGAGATGATTTTACATGGGATATGGGAGCAAACTTATCTACAGTTAATACAGAAATTACTGACCTTGGTAATTTAACACAATTACCTGATGTTACAAATTACGGAACATCTGGTAGAGCTGCTGTTTATAGAAACTATGTAGGTGGAGAAATAGGAGAATTATGGGCTCTGGAAACTACTGGATGGGTAGAGGAAAGACACATGATAAATCCATTAGACGTTATTGGTAATAGTAGTGGAGAAGTATATGTAGT
The DNA here is from genome assembly GCA_947504045.1 of uncultured Maribacter sp. GTDB lineage: Bacteria > Bacteroidota > Bacteroidia > Flavobacteriales > Flavobacteriaceae > Maribacter_B. Next base: position 410,000 of record CANNFY010000001.1, on the reverse strand, counting down.
AGATCAACAAGAACCTGGTGAAGATGGTTTTGGTGTAATTGATGCTACAAAAACTGTTGCTGAAGGTGGAGATTTAGTAAAACAAGGCACAAATACTCCAGATTTTTATTGGGGAATGACTCATAATATGACTTATAAAAATCTTGATTTGGGAATCCAATTACAAGGAAGTCATGGTGGTATTGTTTACAATGTAGATCCACTTTATAATGGTTCTAATTGGGGAGGTAGATTACGTAGTAGTTTTGATAGTGATAGTGATGGTATAGAAGATGCAACTGGATTACATTACACTAGGGCAAGAGATAAAACAGATGCTGTAATACAAGATGCTGGTTTTATAGCTTTAAGGAACTTAACTTTAGGATATACGTTTGCCGATGATTTTGTTAGTAAAGCAGGTTTAAGTTCTGTTAGAATATATGCTGCAGCTTCTAATTTATTATACATTATGGGTGATGATTATACATCTTATAATCCAGAAGGTGTAGATACTTCTAGTAGTAGTAATTATGCAGGACCAATAACATATGGGCATCAATCTGGAGAAAACCCAGTAGCAAGAACCTTTACACTTGGTTTAAATATTAACTTTTAAATAATGGAATTAATGAAAAATATATTTACAGTAATGGTAGCAATGTTGTTATTTACAGCATGTACCACAGATTTAGATCAAGTGCCGCCTAATTTAGGTGACGCAGAATCTATAACAGATTATCAACCTGTTTTATTTGCTGCATATAATTATCAAAATGAAGCAGCTGCACCTATGGCAATATTTGGAGATTTTAGATCAGATAATGCTTTGTTTGATGAAGAATTTTTAGAGTTTGATAATTTTAGCGTACCAAGTCCTTTAGCGGCTGTTGCATCTGATGCATTTATTCAGCCTTTTTATGCTGCATTATATAGCTCTATTTTAAGTGCTAACAATGTTATAATTAATTCAACAAACCCTACAGAAGTAGCGGAAGCTAGATTTTTAAGAGGATTATCGTATTTTAAATTGGTACAAGTTTTTGGAGATGTTTCTGTAAATTTAATTAATCCAAATGTGGAAGAGCTTGCTGCAGCAGATATTTCAAGGCAGCCTATAAATGATGTTTATACGAATGTAATTATTCCAGATTTAGAAGCAGCAAGAGATGGTTTAGCAGTTTCAACAGCTGCAGCATCTAATGGTAGAGCTACAAAATATGCAGCTCAGGGGTTACTAGGTAAAGTATACGCAGCTATGGGTAATTATACAGCAGCTGAAATAGAGTTAGAAGCCGTTGTTAGTGGAACTGGAGCTGCTAGTATTATTCAAAATACATCATTTGCTGATGTTTTTAGTAGTGATTTAAATGATGAAATTTTATTTGCAACTCAAATGTCATCATCTATTACATATAGTAATACAATATTTGCAGATTGGTATGCAGGTCAGAATACAAAAGCTGATGAAGGAGGTCCTATATCTCCAGATTTAGTAGAAGCATTTGCTAATAGCCCAGGAGATTTAAGAGCAGATTTAACAGTTGATGAAAATGACGGAAACCCTATCTCTGTTAAATATTCTGCTTTAGGAGCAACTGAACACGATTGGATAGAATTAAGAATAGCAGATGTTGTTTTGTTATATGCAGAGGCTTTAAATGAAAATTCTAAAACTACAGAAGCTATAACAGAATTAAATAGAATTAGAACAAGAGCAGGTTTACCAGGTACTTCAGCTACCACACAGGATGAAGTTAGACAAGCTATTTTAGATGAGAGAAGATTAGAACTTGCTTGTGAAGGACACAGATGGTTTGATTTAGTTAGAGCTGATGCTGCTGAGCCAGGTATACTTAATGCTGAAATGAATATTGGAACAACTATTAGTAGTGATTACTATGTTTTTCCTATACCAAATACAGAGGTTAGTTCTTTTGATGAAATAGAACAAAATCCAGGATATTAAAAAAAAAGTTGAATTGAGTTAGAGTGAGTTTTTTTAAAATACCGACCTTATTTTGGTCGGTATTTTTTTGTATTATAATTTTAAATACTTATCTAAGTAAGATTATTAGTAAAGATTTTAGAAGATTCTATTTTTATATTAGTAATTTAAAAATCTGCAATTTACTCTATGGTAGAATATGGTTTTTTAATACGTAAGTAAACTACTAATTTTTGTAGTTATACAAGTCTGTCTACGCTGGTTTTTGTACAATTTTATTTTTATACATAGCATCTAACCCCATTTGAATACCAATAGCGGCATTTGCACCAGTAGTAATATTAGAAAATGGTTTTTTGTTGTTTATTATGTTGTTTTTAAAATCTACTAATGCTTGTTCAGTTGGTTCTTTGTGTTCTAAATGAATAGGAATACCTTTATCTTCATTCCATTCTATAGTAGCGCCAGCAACACCATCTACAATTCCAGTTTTTTTCTTTTTATTCTTTTCAGGATAAAACCATGCTTTTGTGTATCCAAGGGTAATGGTTCCTTTATCCCCCATAACTTTTATTTTATAGTCATCTTTCGCATTTGCAGTAAGACAAGTAAAAGTAGCTTTAACACCACTAGAGTAACTATAAATTAAGTGAATATTGTCATAAGTTTCTCTACCATCTTTCCAATAATCAATACCGCCAACACCTGTAACCATTTGTGGTGTATCGTCTAAAACCCAATTTGCAAAATCTAATTGATGCGAACATAATTCTGCTAGTAACCCACCAGAAAATTCTCTATACATACGCCAATTAATAATTTTTTCTAATTCTGGTTTTGGCACATGCCTTCTCCAATCTCCATTTCTATTCCATTGGCAATCAAAAGATTGAATTTTGCCGATTTTTCCATCTTTTATAAGGTCTACCACATGTGTATACAAACGAGAAGTTCTATACTGATGGCCAGTTTGAAAAGTAATATTTGCGCTTTTCTCTTTTGCTACTAGGTTTTTAATGCCTAAATAACCTTTTGCCATAGTTTTTTCGCAGTAAACGTGTTTACCTGCATCTATACTATCTATTGCTATTTTAGAATGGGTGTTAAATGGAGTTGTTATTAATACGGCATCAATATCTTTATTATCTAATAATTTTCTATAATCCTTATACGCTTTTACTTTTCCTTCCGATTTTGCAACTCCTTTTTCAAGACGAAAAGGGAGAATGTCTGCACAAGCAGCAACATTTAAATTGTCAACTTTATTTATTAAAGATATTAATCCACGCCCACGATCACCTGTACCAATTACACCAATATTTACAGTGCTATTACTATTGTATGGTTTTAATAACTGTTGCCCTAAACTTAAATTTGGCATTAATATACCTCCGGTGGCAGCACTACTTTTAATTATAAAATCTCTTCTTTTCATGTATATTATGTATTGAGCTTAATAAGATACTAAGATTATTTTTAATTAAACAGGTTTAATTTCCCATCCAGGCTCGTATGTTCTAGACCATAGTTTCATTGCTTCTCTATTAAATATTCTTCCAGAGTTTTCATCTACTTCAAAAGCATTATCTATTCTAGAAGCAATATTTGCATAATGTGTAAGTAATTGGCTGGTTGCACCTTGTTCTATAGGGGAAGTTAATGCAGCTTTACCTCTTATAGCATCAAAGAAATTTAAAGTGTGCATGGTAGATAGTTTACCGCCACCACCTAAAGAATTTCCTGATTCTATTCCAGGAACAATATTTTCTTTTAAAAGTTCTCCTTTTAGATTATAAAGTTTGTAGCCATCTCTATCTATAAAAACAGAACCATTAGAGCCATAAATAAGAGTACCTCTTCCTGCACCATATTTATCGTAACCGTTTCTACTTCTACCATCCCACTGAATAGATTTATTGCCAGAAAACTTAAAAGTAGCTTCCATAGTATCGTACATTTCCCAGCCATCATCTTTATAATGAAATTTACCGGAATTTACTTCTACACGTTCTGGGTATCTTACTTGTAGTGCCCAACGTGCAATATCTAGCTCGTGTGTAGCATTATTTCCCATTTCAGCAGTACCATAATCCCAACCATACCAATGCCAATTATAATCCCATGTATTGTCTGTATACTCTCTTCTAGGAGCTGGGCCTTGAAATAGGTCCCAATCTAACCCAGCAGGAGGGTTTGCTTTTGTTTGGTTTGGTACACGCCCTCTTTTACTGGTATAAAATGCAATGGCGTTATAAACATCTCCGATTACTCCATTGTGTATTTCTTTAATTATTTCTTGTGACTGTAAAGAGGAACGTTGCTGGTTACCCATTTGAACTATTTTGTTATACTTCTTTTGGTAGGCTACTAACAATTCTCCTTCTCTAGGATTGTGGCTACATGGTTTTTCTAGATATACATGTTTGCCAGCTTGCATTGCCATACATGCACCAGGAGCATGCCAATGGTCGGGGGTAGCCATAAAAATTGCATCTACTTTTTTATCGTTAATAATATTTCTTATGTCGTTTTCAAGAATGGGTTTATTTTTTAAAACATTAGAAACGTTAGCTGCTGCTTTATCTCTTTGACTTTTCATTACGTCGCATAGATAAACTAACTCAATATTATTTTTTTTCTCTGCAATGGCTCCTAAATATGCTCCATATCTTCTTCCTAAACCTTGAATAGCTACATGTATTCTATCATTTGCTCCAATTATTTTGGAATAGCTTTTTGCAGACATAGCATTAACACTTCCTCCAATTGCAATACCTGCGGCACCAGCTGTTGCTTTTTTTATAAAACTTCTTCTATCTGTACTCATTTTTATTGCTTTTTATTGTTAGTAATTGGACGAATTTTTACATTCTTAAAAGAAACTAAATCGCCATGATCTTGTAATAAAATTTGCCCTTTATCTAACTCACCAAAATTTGGCCATTTTACATATTTACTTTCAGAAACTAATTTTTTGTATGTTTCACTTTTTCTTTCATACTCTAAAACTTTGGAGCCATTTAGCCAGTGTTCTACATGGTTGTTTATAGATTTTATATAGGCAGTATTCCATTCTCCAATTGGGTTAATAGGCTTATTTACATCAGCTTGTATTAAATCATATAAAGAGGAAACGGTTCTACTACCTTCATGGTTTCCTAGTTTTGCATCTGGATGTAATTTATCATCTAATATCTGGTATTCTAAACCTATGGATGAACCTGGTCCTTTATTAATTTCGGTATTTACATAATATTTAATGCCACTATTTGCGGCAGGAGTAAGTTTAAAGTCTACTTTTAGTTCAAAATCACCATACAAATCATTAGTAACTATATCTCCACCGGCTCTAGATTCTCCTCCACCGGAAGCTAGTACTGTTAGCTCTCCATTTTTTATTTCCCATCCTTTTTTAGGAAAAGCGTCTAATTTAGCACCTCGCCAACCATTAGTAGTTTCTCCATCCCAAAGTAATTTCCATCCATTTTTTTCCTCATCAATAGTTAATTTGTTTTTTGTATTAATAGGAGGTATTGGTGTTGCTTTACTATATTTAGAAACACTATCCGTTATAATATTAATATTTTTCCACTCTATATTAGTATTGTCTTGCATATCTGGTTTTATGCTATGTACTTGTAAGCATATAAAACCAGATTTAGTTTTTTCATCAATTAAATGTGCAGCAGGAACATTATTTACCCATGTTTTAATAGTGTCGCCAATAGCTTCTATTCTATAATGGTTCCATTCGTTTTGTTTAAACGCTTTTTGAGCCTCTGCGTTATTGGTTAATGGGTTTAGCCACCCTCTACGAGCTTCGTCATATATGCCACCACTCCACGCTCTTTCAGAAGGGTCAATTTCTACTTGATAGCCATGAACTCTATTGTCTAAGTAATGTGGAAAGCTATTACTTCGTATTTGTATACCAGAATTCATTCTAGGGTCTACCTTATATTCTAATTCTAGTATAAAATCGGTATATTTTTTTTCCGTTGTTAAAAATGAATTAGGGGTATTATGTACTGTAGTTCCAATAATTTTGCCATCTTCTATTTTGTATTTAGCTTCTCCTCCTAATTGTTTCCACCCATTAAGTGTTTCACCATCAAAAAGAGGGGTCCAAGGTGTGGTGTCATTCTTTTTTTCAGAGCAATTAGTAAACAGAATTAAGCAACTGAAAATAAGTGTAGAGTAAATTAAAAAGTTATTTTTCATAAGTATTGGTTTTGTTTGTTTTGAAGCAAATAAAATTAGATTACAAAGCGCTTTTTTAGATGGATTAATCCATCAAAAACATGTACAAATTACAATTGTTTAAATTCTTAAAATAAATTGAATATCTCAAAAAATTAACATAAAATTTAGTTAATTTATACATATTTTGGAATAATATGTCCATTATAAAAGATTATTGTTACAGTAGTTTTACATCAAACAAACTAAAATAATTATGAAACTTAAAATTTTACTACTATTAGCAATTGTCTTCTCGACGTTTGCAATGGCACAGTCTCAAGTTACAGGTATTGTGCTAGATGACAATAATTCACCTCTTCCTGGTGCTAGTATAATAGAAGAAGGTACAACAAATGGTGTTGTGTCTGATTTTGATGGAAATTTTGCTATTTCAGTAAATAATAGCAATGGTACTTTAACTGTTTCGTATATAGGATATGAAACAAAAAAGATTGCGTTAGATGGTTCTTCAACGTATAGTATTACACTTGCCGAATCTTCTACAGGTTTAGATGAAGTTGTGGTAATTGGTTATGGCTCTGTAAAAAGAAGCGATTTAACAGGTGCTGTAGAATCTTTAGGAACACAAGAGTTAACCCAACAGAAAAAAACTAATCTTGGTCAAGCGTTACAAGGGCGTATTGCGGGTGTAGATGTTAGAACTACTAACAATAAACCTGGCGCACCTCTTTCTTTTGATATTAGGGGTAATACCGTAATTCAAAATACCGATGAAACTAGAGATGGGTTGGATTTTGATAATGACCTTTCTAAACCACTGTTTGTTGTGGATGGCGTATTTTTTGATGATATAAACATTTTAAACCCTTCCGATATACAACAAGTAGATATTTTAAAAGATGCATCTGCAACAGCAATTTATGGATCAAGAGGAGCTAATGGTGTAGTAATTATAAGTACAAAAAACGGAGTAGAAGGAAAAACAAGATTTACATACGAAGCAACTTTAGGAGTAAACTCTGTAGCTAATAAGCCAGATTTGTTTACTGGTGATGAGTATGTTGCTTTTGTTGAAGATGTTTTAAGAAGTAGTGCTTGGCAAGGTTTATTTGATTATGATGCACCTTATTACCCTACTGTAGACGATTATAATAATGTTGCAATTGATTTTTCTGGAGAATTTAGAACTTCAAATGAAGAAGCTGATAATGTAGCAAATAGAAGATATACAGATTGGCAAAACGATTATTTAAAAACAGGAATTCAAACTAGCCATACTGTTGGTATGTCTGGGGGTAGTAATGGTCTAATATATAGTGGATCTATTGGATATTTAAGTAATGAAGGTATAATGGGCATAGAAAAATTTGAACGTTATAATTTAAGTACATCTATTACTAAAAAGGTATCTGATAAATTTACACTAGGTTTAAAAGCATATTTATCTTTATCTGAAAGAGAAACTGGTAGTAACGAGCTATTTAGAAGTACGCTACGTTTAGCACCTACAGTAAATCCTCGTGATCCAGACGGAAATCTAATTCTTTTTCCTGATGATCAAGACGGCCGTTTTACAAACCCGTATTATGAAGCTTATGAAGACGCTTGGTTAAACAATACTAGATCATTAGACGTAATAGGTAATGTGTTTTTAAAATATAATCCAACAGAATGGTTAAGTTTTAAAACTCAATTTGCACCTAATTTGCGTACAACTCGCCATGGGCAACAATTTGGTTTGCTAACAAAATCTGCCAGAAATGATGTTACTAGAACACGAGCATATTACGATTCGTTTTTTGATACTTCTTATACATGGGATAATATTGTAGATCTTAATTTTGATGTTGCTGAAGGGCACAACTTAAAAACAACTTTAATATCCTCTGTATATTATAGACAAGATGAATTTAGCAATATTGAAACAAGAAATTTTGATACCGATATATATCAATTTTATAATACTGGAGCAGGTTTAGATATAAGAACCTACGGAACAGACTACGAAAAAGAAACGTTATCCTCATTTGCAGGTAGACTAAACTATAGTGTTAACGATAAATACTTATTTACTTTTACTGGAAGGTATGATGGGTCTTCTAAATTGGCTGTTGGCGAAGAGTGGGCATTTTTCCCATCTGCGGCATTTGCATGGAAAGCAAGTGATGAAATCTTTTTACAAGATGTAGATTGGTTAAGTAACCTTAAATTACGTGTAAGTTATGGAGAATCTGGTAACGATAATGTAATAGGGCCTTATCAATCTTTTGCATTCTTAAATGGGTCAGATTATGTTTTTGGAGTGGATCATTTAAATGGTGTGCAAGTTGCCGGATTAGCAAACCAAGAGTTATCCTGGGAACGTTCTAAAGAATTTAATTTAGGTGTTGACCTTGCTGTAATACAAAATAGAGTACGTGTAGGATTAGAGGTTTACAATAAAAAAACGGAGGATGCTATTTTAGGTAAAACACTATCTTCTATTACTGGGTATAGTTCTGCAATAGGTAATTACGGATCGGTTAGAAATAGAGGTGTAGAAATAACTTTAAACACTACGAATATTCAAACAGAAAATTTTAAATGGACAACCAGTATAAATTTTGCACGTAATAAGAATGAAATTATTGAATTAGATGGGGATTTAGACGAAATTCCTTATGGTAACCATGGGGTACGTAAAATAGGAGCTCCAGTAGATGCTATTTATAGTTATAAGCCAATTGGAATTTGGCAGATAGACGAAGCTGAAGAAGCACATGTTTATGGAGCTTTTCCTGGGCAATGGAAATATGAAGATGTTGACGATAATGATATTTTAAATGAAGAAGATAATCAGGTAATTGGGTCTATTTCTCCAGATTGGATTGGTGGTATGACAAATACATTTACGTATAAAAATTTAGACTTAACGGTACAAATGCATACTAGACAAGGGTCTTTTGGGCACTCAGAGTTTTATAACAATTTTGCCCCATGGCAAAATGATGGAGCAAAATTTAATAAGGTAAATTTAGACTACTGGACACCTAATAATCAAGACGCTGAAAACCCAGCTGCTCATTATGCTTCAACAGGAAACGATTACTATGTAGATGTAGATTTTGTTAAAATTGGTAATATAGGTTTAGGGTACAGTTTTTCAAAAGAAGCATTAGAAAAAATGAAGATGTCTAACCTTAGGCTAACATTAGATCTTCAAAACCCATTTACGTTTACAGATTATGCCGGACCCGATCCAGAAACAGCATTGGGAAATACATATAACGCAGGTTATATGATGAAAACAGTATTATTTGGACTTAAGTTGTCATACTAACGTATAAAATATTTTAAAGATGAAAATATATAAAAATATAAAACCAGTAATAGCATTGTTCTTATGCTTAGTGCTATTTAATTCTTGTAATGAGTTTATACAAGAGGAAGCATATTCCGATATAACTAGTGAAACTTTTATTAATGAAGACAATGCGGACCAATTAATAATTGGTGTATATACAGCTACAAGAGAAGTATATAGAAACCATGGTTATAAATTTGCAGGAACAGACCTTTTTACTACTAAAAGTGAGTTATTTGCTTTTAGCAGTACAAATGATTACACAAATTTTGTTGCTCCCGAAACTAATAGTGTATGGAGTGATAATTATAATGTAGTAGCAAAAGCTAATACAGCTATTAACCGTTATGAAAATCAAATTAACTGGAGCGATTCTAACCTAGGTACTAAAGCTTATGGTATAGCACAAGCAAGAGCATTAAGAGCTTTGGCATTTTTTAATTTGGTAGTGCAATATGGTGGTGTAAATTTAGATTTAGAAGAACCACTTAGTATTCGTAATGATTATGCACGTTCTTCAGAAGAAGAAACATTTACCTTAATTATAAGCGAATTAGAAGCTGCTATTTCAGACCTTGAAGATAATCCAGAAATAGGACGTTTTTCTGTAAGAGCCGCACAACACCTTTTGTCAGAAGTATATCTAACAAGGGCGTATAAAAGTTTTGCTTCGGCAACAGATTTTCAAACAGCCGCAGATTTAGCTGTACAAGCTATTGATGGGTATGATATTAGAACCCAAACTTTTGCTGAAGTTTTTGATTATGCCAATCAAGTAAATGATGAAATTTTATTCGCAACACATTGGGAAAATAATGCTTTTGATGAAGACAGGAATAATAATAAGCATTCATTATTTAGGTACAACCTGTTTGATTACCCCGGTGTTAGTCGCGCAAGCCAATATGGCACATCGGGAGCTAGCTGGATGATGACACCATATTTCTATTCATTATTCGAGGATAATGATACTAGAGAAGAAGCAACTATACACCGTGTTTTTTATGCAGATGAAGCTTCTTCTTGGGAGGACGATGTTATTATTCCAGGAGATACAGTTGTTTATTTTCCTAAAGAACCAATTGACATAGCTGAACTTACTGATAAGTTAGATAGATATTGGGTATACCAACCAGATGAATATTTATGGGGTAAGCCAGATGATATTGCGGGAGTAAATTACACATATTCATCAAATCCATATTTTACAAACTTCCCAATAATGAAAAAGTTTGATGATGAAGTGTTTTTAGATGAAAATGGAGGCGCTAGAGATACGTATGTTTTTAGAATAGCGGAAACACATTTGTTGGCAGCGGAAGCCTATTTAGGAGCGGGTAATGCTACAGATGCTTTATTTCATATTAATCGGGTAAGAGAACGTGCTACAGGAGTTGTAGATCACTATACGGCTATAGATTTAGATGTTATTTTGGTGGAACGCGCATTAGAGTTAGTTGGAGAAGCTAATCGTTGGGCAGTATTAAAGCGTACGGGAAAATTAGAGGAACGTATAGAACTATACAATCCGCATGTAATTGATCATGGTGCTTTTGATTCCTCTGTACATTTATTACGTCCAATTCCAACTAGAGAAATAGCACTTTCTCCAGATACAATGACACAAAATCCTAATTATTAATTAAGGATTCAAAAAAGTTAGTTTTTTAAGTCAGTTTTTTTCTTGTGTTTAATTTATAGGCAGGTAACTCTACACCTGCCTATATTCTAATAGTTTTTAAATATGTTGAAAATTATTTATTATAAGTTTTTAAGTTTTCTTTTTACTAAAAAATGCATGCTGTTATGTATTATAACTATGTTTTTTCTTTCTTGTAAACAAGAGGCTAAAATAGTAGACCCTATAAAAACTATTAAAAATCAAAGGGCTGTAGATAAAGTATACCCACAATTAGATACTGAAAATTCTAGATGGTTTTTATTTGCATCTGCAAGTAGGCCTTTTGGAATGGTAAATTTAAGCCCAGATACACAACTTGAAGGTACTTGGGGTAGTGGTTATCGATACGAGATAGACACAGTAAAAGGTTTTAGCCATATTCATGCCTGGCAATTATCTGGTCTTTCCGTAATGCCTGTTACTATAACTGAAGAAAATAAAGAGGATTTATTTAAAGATTTTTATTCTAAATTTAGTCATGAAAAAGAAGTGGTAACTCCTGGTTATCATTCTTTAGAGCTAGATAGATATAAAATTAAAACAGAGTTGTCTAGCACTACAAGGGTAGGAATGCATAAGTATACCTATCCGAAAAATACAAAAAGGGGAATTCTTTTTAATCTTAATGCCACTCTAGGTCCGTGTAAAACATTTCTTGGAAATTTAAAGCAGACAGGAGAAAAAGAATTAAGTGGTTCTTTTATTATTAAAGAAACAAGAAGGAAACCAAAATCTAACCCAGTATTTTTTAACATTAAATTAAATGCCTCTATTTTAAGTTTAAAAAAAGATAAAGAAACAGGCAATTATTTATTGGTTTTAAAAAATGAAGAAAACCCAGTTCTTATGAAAGCTGCCATTTCTTATACTAGTATAGAAAATGCAAAAAATAATAGCAATAAAGAGTTACCGCACTGGAATTTTAATGCCGTTGTAGAAGAATCTAAACTAAGTTGGAATAACTTATTAGAAAGAATAAAAATAGAAGGTGGTACAGAAAAAGAACAAAGAAGATTTTATACAGATTTATGGCATTCTTTACATGGGCGAAAAATTATAAGCGATGTTAATGGCGCTTATCCAGATAACACTGGAGATAAATTTAGAATAGGACAATTACCATTAAAAGAAGATGGTACACCAGAATTTAACCATTATAATTCCGATTCTTTTTGGGGGGCACAGTGGACAATTAATACACTTTGGGGATTGGTTTATCCAGAAATTAAAAAAGAGTTTGTTAGTTCATTATTACAATATAAAAAAGATGGTGGTCTTGTTCCTAGAGGACCCTCTGGAGGAAATTATACCTATGTAATGACCGGGGCTTCTAGCACTCCATTTATAGTAAGTGCAATTCAGCAAGGTATTATTACTAAAAATTTAGATTCTATTTATACAGCATTAAAAAAGAACCATATGCCTGGTGGTATTATGGAAAAATCTGGATACGAACATAATACAAACTTAGGAGGAGGTTTTTCTTATTATCTAAATAAAGGGTATGTGCCGTATCCAATTCCTGAAGGTGTTTTTGGCGGACATCAAGATGGGGCTAGCCTTACAATGGAATATGCCTACCAAGATTATGTTTTAGCCCAACTTGCTAAAAAATTAAATTACAAACAGGATTATTCATATTTTTTAAAACGCTCCAAAAATTATAAAAATGTATATGATGCAACGTCTGGATGGATGCGTCCAAAAAATGTAAACGGAGTTTGGAAACAAAATTTTGATCCATACCAATATGAAAATGGGTTTAATGAATCTAATGGAGCACAATCCACATGGTTTGTACCACACGATATATCAGGTTTAGCAGAGTTAATGGGAGGAAAAGATAAAGCTGTTATAAAACTAAATAAGCAATTTAAAGAAGCAGAAAAATTAAATTTTACGGCAGGCAATTCACATGATAGAGAAATGCATCCAGAATATAGTCGAGTACCAATTAATTACGGTAACCAACCAGCAATGCAGACCGCAAATATTTTTAATGGATTAGGAAGACCAGACCTTTCTCAATATTGGTCTCGTAAGGTGGTTTCTTCTGTATTTAGTAAGTTGTCTCCATCATCTGGTTATAGTGGCGATGAGGATCAAGGCTTAATGAGTAGTTTAAGTGTTTTAATGAAAATTGGAATTTTTCAGATGAATGGTGGTGTAGACGAAAACCCTTATTACGAAATAGGTAGCCCAATTTTTAATAAAGTAACCATACAACTAAACCCCGATTTTTATTCCGGAGAACAATTTGTAATCACAACTATTAATAATAGTACAGAAAATGTGTATGTAGATAGTGTGATGTTAAATAATAGTACATTGAATAATTTTTCTATACGCCATCAAGATATAGTTAATGGTGGTACTCTTCAACTTACAATGAAAGCTTCTTCAGCTACTAATTCTATGAAATAATAAAATATGATTTTAAAAATTAAGAGTTTAGTTTTTGTGCTTTGTTGTGTGTTTTTTTCAGTATCTGCGCAACTTAAAAATGATGTAAAGCTTGTAGAAGATTTTAAAGATATGGGTTTTGGTCTTTTTGTACACTGGAGTATGGATTCTCAATTAGGTAGTGTTATAAGCCATTCTATGGTGGGAGCTAGTGATGCTTATGTAAAAAAATACATGAACGAACTTCCTAAAACATTTAATCCTAAAAAGTTTGATCCAGATGAATGGGCAAGATTATTTAAACTAACAGGCGCAGAGTATGTAGTTTTTACGGTAAAACACCATAACGGGTTTTGTATGTGGGATACAAAAACTACAGAATTTAATATAATGAATACTCCGTATGGAAAAGATATTGCAGGAGAGTTATTTAAAGCATTACGAGAGTATAATATTAAGGTAGGAATTTATTTTTCTCCAGAAGATTTTAGCTTTGTTTATAAGCAGGGGCATATAATTTCTAGAAAAGGATATACAAACCAGGTTACTAATAATCCAGAATTATTAGCATATGATAAAAAGCAAATAGATGAATTAATTGATATGTATAGTCCAGATATTATGTTTTTTGATTCTTTTAAAAAAGCAGATATAGTACAACATGTGCATGCTAAAGACCCTAAAATTATTGTAACCAGAGGAGAAATGAATACTCCGGAACAAAAAATACCCGATACCGCATTAAAAGGTCCTTGGGAAACTTGTATGACTATGGGTACGCAATGGCAATACAAGCCTACAAATGAAAAATATAAATCTGGAACAGACTTAATTAATAAACTTATAGAAATTAGAGCAAAAGGAGGTAATTTTCTTTTAAATATAGGTCCAAAACCAAATGGAGAAATACCTATAGAACAAGAAGAAAGGCTAAGAGAAGTAGCACTTTGGATGTTTGTAAATAACGAAGGAATAAAAAATATTCGTCCGTTGCCAAATAAAATAAAAGATGGCGACCTATGGTTTACACAAAATAAAAAAGAAAATGCAGTTTATGTTTTTATAACCGACCAAAAAGACGATTGGTTTAAAGGGTTTAGACGTAATTTTTTAATTAAATATTTAAGAGCTACGAAAGAGACTAAAATATCAGTTTTAGGACAAAATGATTTAGTGGTGGAGTACTGGCCAGAAAACAATCCTAAATCTAGACTAATACAACATGAAAAAGCATTAGAAATATCTATAAGTAGAGCACATAGGTTATATAATGATAAAATTTGGCCCAATCCTATAACAGTAAAATTAACCAACGTAGAAATTGTAGAATAGTATTTACGGCGTAAAATTTCAAAGATTTTATTTTTTTTAAATAGATATAAAACTACTATTTGAAAGTAATTTATAAATCTTATATTACAATATGTCTCTACAGTTTTCATATAAAATTAAAAAGTACTTATTATTAAGTATAGTAAGTTTTATATGTTTTTTTCTGGAAGCTCAGAGTATCCAATTTGAGCATTATAATGATAATAATGGGTTGTCAAACAACTCTGTACGGCATATAGTACAAGATGCTAATGGTTTTTTATGGTTAGGAACATTTTCAGGTTTAAACAGGTTTGATGGATACCAATTTAAAAGCTATTTAAGTTCCTCTGAAAATGCAAATACAATAAATAATAACGATATAACTGCATTAGAGCTAGACCCAGCTAACAATCACCTTTGGATAGGTACAAGAAACGGACTTACTTTATACGAAATGGATAAAGAAGTGTTTACCACTTATTTATCCAGTAAAGACAATTCTAATGGTTTAGAAGATAATGAAATACGTTCATTACATATAGATAGGTTTAATAAAATTTGGATTGGAACTAAAACAAAAGGGCTATTTCTTTTTGATAAAAAAACACAAACTTTTTCTAAAGTTGAAATAGATAATTTTGAATATGTAAAAGAAATTTTTGAAGATAAAAAAGGAAATATTTGGATAGGAAGTTATGATACTGCCTCTGTAGCAAAAATTAATCTAACCAATAAGGGTGCTATTAGTCAGATAATTCAATATGAATTAAGTATTCCAGGAACAAATATTAAAAACCCTTATGTAAATTTTATTTATGAAGATCACAAATCAGATATTTTTGTAGGAACAAGAGAAGGTCTTTTTTTATTAGATGTAAAAAAAAATATTTTTCTAAACTTAGAGATTGAAGATAAAACTATAAAGGAAAGTTTGGGGCCTTATTTTGTTTCTGTTGCTCGAGCGCCAGATGGTAAATATTGGGTTGGTACTTTAGGAGGGTTACTAGTTTGTAAGCAATTAGAAGATATAGCAAAAGGAGATTTTAAGTGGTATTACACTATTCTTTCTGATGACACTTCTTTAATAGATAATTTAATTTCCGATTTATATTTTGATCCATCTGGTGTATTGTGGATTGCAACAGAAGATGGTTTGGATAAATATGACCCTTTTGAAAATCAATTTAAGTTAAATAAAGAAATTTCTAAATACCTATCTAACCAAGTTCCTCGTATAAGAGGTTTTGCAAAAACCTATGATGAAAAGCTTATAGTTGCTACACAGCATAACGGTTTATTTGTATCAAAAGAAGAATCCTATACTCCATTAGAAAATTCTTCAAACGATATTGCTAGTATTTATTCGGATGATGGAGTTACTTTTTTTTGTGGACTATGGAATGGTAAAATTTTAATTTATAATTACTTAAATGGTTCTTCTAAAGTTTTAGATATAGGTTTTCAAAAATCTGCTGTTCTAGCATTTTTAAAATTAGATAACCATAACATCTTAATAGGATCCTTTGGAGAAGGAGCCGTAGTTCTTAACAAGAATAATTTAACTATAGATAAAGATTTTGGGCAAATACTAAAAACAAGTTCAATTAATAAAATAATTAAAGATAAAAAGGAAAATATTTTTTGGTTTGCTACAGAAGGTGGTGTAGTGCATTATAATTATGCTACAAAAAAAATAAAGTCTTTTAATTCTAGTTTAAATGGCCTTCCGCATGATAATGTAAGTGATGTTATTTTAGATAGTAATAATAAACTGTGGGCAGCTACACGTTTAGGGTTAGCGCATTATGATGAAAATTTAGATAGTTTTAAAAAACTAGACTCTCCTAAAGATATTACAGGAAAATGGGTTACAGATATGACAATAGATACCGAAGGTTTTCTTTGGTTAAATATGAATAATAATAGTATTGCTAAATATAAGTATACTAAAGGTGTACCAGGTGAAGCACAAGTTTTTCATATAAATAGTGGTAATAGATTAGATGTATTTAGTTCTAATGGCTTTTATCATTTTAATAATTCTGTAATTTATTTAGCAGGAAAAAATGGTGTAATTTCTTTCTCTCCATATACTTTAGAAGAAGAATTAAGAGCACCAAAACCATTTATAACCAATTTTAGTGTAGATAATAAAGAGGTGCATTATGGTGTAGAAATTAATAATCAAAAGTTTGATTCTAAAGGGTTAAATTATACAAACCAAATTACTTTAGAATATAGTAATAGAAACTTTTCGCTACAATTTTCTAGTCCATCTTATACAAATCAAAGACAAAATAAGTACCAATATAAACTAGAAGGCTTTAATAATGACTGGATTGTGGTTAACAGCAATTCTAGAACAGTACAATACACAAATTTATATCCAGGGGATTATACTTTTAGAGTAAAGGCAAGTAATAGTAATGGGTATTGGGGAGAAGAAAAATCATATAAAATAAAAGTGTTACCGCCTTTTTGGTTAACCTACAAAGCCTTGTTAATAGCACTTTTAGTATTGTTTTTAATAGCGTATTTAATACAAAAAGTAATACGAGAAAGAATTCGTTTAAGACAAGAATTATTGGCCTCTAAGTTAAAGCAAGAACGTAATAAAAAACTTAATGAGGAAAAACTTCGATTTTTTACAAATATATCGCATGAGCTTAGAACACCTTTAACACTAATCTTAGGTCCTGTAAAAGACCTAATGCAACAGGCAAAAGATAATCATAACGAGTATCAAGGCTCTAGGTCTAAGTTAATACATCAAAATGCAAATAGGTTACTACAGTTAGTAAATCAGGTGTTAGATTTTAGAAAAGCCCAAACAGGTGGTTTAGATTTAAAAGTTTCTCAAATAAATATACTTAAACAGTCAAAAATAATTTTTGAATCTTTTAAAGAACTAGCTAAAAACAAAAATATTTCTTTCAATTTTAATTGTGAAGAAGAGACGTTAACAGGATGGATAGACAAAGATAAGTTTGAAAAAATACTATATAATTTACTTTCAAATGCTTTAAAATTTACAAAAAACCATGGTGCTGTAGATTTATTTATTGGTTTAAACGGCAATTCTAATGAAAATTTAATTGTTGAGGTTAGCGATAACGGAATTGGGATACCAGAAAGTAGTCAAAAAAATATTTTTTTAAGATTCTATCAGGCTAGGAATAGTAAAGAAAGCACTACAGGTTCTGGAATAGGGCTTTCTCTAGTTAAGTCTCTTGTAGAAATACATAAAGGAGACGTTAGTTTTGTTAGTGCTCCTAAAAAAGGAACTGTTTTTACAGTTAAATTACCTGTACTTAAAAGTGCTTATGAAGAAAATGAAATAAAAGTATCAGAAGTAAACACCCTAACTAAAGAAACGCCAAAAACACTCCCTAAAAAAATAGGAAATAAAAGCACCAATATAAAAGCTAAGCTGCTAATAATAGAGGACAACGTAGAGCTAAGAACGTATTTGGTAGATTATTTATCGGAATATTATAAAGTTTATAGTGCGGAAAATGGAAAAGAAGGTTTAAAACTGTGCAGACAAATAAAACCAATATTATGTGTTGCAGATGTAATGATGCCAGTAATGGACGGAATAGAGTTTTGTACAGAATTAAAAACAGACGAGCAAATTAGCCATATACCAGTAATTTTATTAACCGCTTTGTCTCAAAACATAGATAAGACAAAAGGGTATAACGCAGGTGCAGATGGTTATTTAGTAAAGCCTTTTGATCCTACATTATTAAAAACAAGAATTACTAATATTATTAATTCTAGAAAAGAATTAAAAGCAAAGTTTTCTTTAGAATCTGAAAGTGGAGTTAATTTGCTTGCGCATTCTCCTGTAGATGAAGAGTTTATAGATAAAATATCAGTTTTAATTGATGCCAATTTAAACGAAAGTGCTTTAACTACTTCTTTTTTATGTTTAGAGTTAGGAATGAGCTCTTCAAAATTATACCGAAAAATAAAAGAACTTACAGACCTATCTCCAAATGAATTTATACGTACAATTAGATTAAAAAAAGCAGCAAGTTTATTAAGATCTAGAAGGTATAATGTTTCAGAAGTATCTAGTATGACTGGCTTTAATGATCCTCTTTATTTTAGTAGGTGTTTTAAAAAACAATTTGGATTTCCGCCAAGTAATTTATTAAAAGACAGAAAGTAAAACCACCACACTTTTAATAGTTACTACTCTTTTATCTCTAAAAATTTATTTTAAGACAAATCTTTATAATAGATGAACCATGTGTTATAGTGTTTGTGCAATGGTTTATTGCCGTAATATCAAATTTTATATAATTTAATTCTACTTTCCACAAGTAAAGGCATGTTTAATTATTATAGTAATATTTCGTAATTCATGCCTGTATTTTGAGTAAACAAATTGTAATGTATTAAGATAGTTTATAAATTGGGGAAGGTTCTATTAAGAATTACTGTTTTTGAACATAAAAAAATTAAAATGGATTTAAATTTAAAAGATAAAGTAGTTGTAATTTCGGGAGCTGCAGGGTTAAAAGGAAGTATAGGAGAAACTATATTACAAAGTTTAGCAAACGAAGGAGCAATACCTGCAGTAATAGATAGAAATGCAAGAGGATTTGAGTATGTAAAAGAGTTGCAAGCTAAAGGAGTTGATGCTATTTTTTGCCAGACAGATGTTTCTAAACCAGAGCAAATAGAAGCCGCTATTACTAAAATAACACAAAAATACAATCGTATTGATGTTGTAATTAATAATGTTGGTGTAAATGATGGTGTTGGTTTAGATGGCAGTTATGAAGATTTTATGTATTCATTAAAATTAAATATGGTAAGTTATTTTCTTGTTGTAAAACATGCGCTACCTTTTTTAATAAAATCTAAAGGTAATATACTAAATATAGGTTCTAAGGTATCTATAACTGGACAAGGAGGTACTTCTGGTTATGCGGCAGCTAAAGGCGGTGTTTTTGGTTTAACAAGAGAGTGGGCTGTAGATTTAATAAAAGAGGGTATTAGAGTAAATGCTATTATAATTGCAGAAAGCTGGACACCTGCTTATGATAAATGGATTAAAACTTTAGATAATGCTGAAGAAAAACTAAAATCTATAGTATCTAAAATACCATTAGAAAATAGAATGACAACGCCACAAGAAATTGCAGATACGTGTTTGTTTACTATATCTAGCAAATCATCGCATACAACAGGCCAATTTATAGCGGTAGATGGGGGTTATGTAAATTTAGACAGATCTTTATTAACACAATAAATTAAAACATATAGTGAAAAGGTTTTGTTTTTCTTGCGATTTAAAAGAGGATTCTAAGTTAATTAAAGAATATAAAGCATACCATGCAGAAGGTAAAGTATGGCCAGAAATAACAAAGAGTATTAAAGATGCTGGTATTATAGATATGCAAATTTATCTCACTGGTAACCGAATGTTTATGATAATGGAGGTTGATGAAACTTTTGACCCCAATAAAAAGGCACAAATGGATGCTAATAACCCTAAGGTTGTAGAATGGGAAAAGCTTATGTGGAACTATCAACAAGAACTTCCTTGGGCTAAAAAAGGAGAAAAATGGATAGCTTTAGAGAAGATATTTCAGTTATAAAAAAATATTGATTTTACTAAAAAAGCCTACTTTATGTATTATAAAGTAGGCTTTTTAGCTTCTTTTTAATTTTATTACCACTCTATACTAAGTGGATTATTTATTTTTTTTGAAAAATTATTTAAGTGTTGTTCCCATTCTTGTTGGGTTTTAAACTCGCCGCGTTTTTTCCATCCAAAACCAGCATAATAAGTTACTTTATTATCTATTACATTAAGGTTTGCATACGCATTACTTAAGTCTACAATAGGAGTGTCATATTTTTCAAAAGAATTAATATATGCCTTTTCCGCAATTATAGCAGTACCTATTTCAGAATCGGCATGCGGTTGCCAGTAGCTAGTCCAACCTTGTTGCATATTAGAATTTACAACACCATCTTTTTCATGTAGTGTTAAACCTGCAGATATTAACTTTGTTCCAGAAATAGAAGTTTCAAATTTTGAAAAGTCATTACCGTAATCTAGACTAATAATTTTAGACTCTGTAATGGTATTTTCTCCGGCATTCCAGTCAGCATACTCAACATAAAAACTTGTTCTAATAGGGCCTGTTGTTATGGTTCTCCATTTTGTATAGTTTTTAGAATAGTAGTAAGTAGTGTCTATTTTTATAGCAATTCCTCCAATTCCTCTACTAGCGCCTACATGAAAGTTATCTAAACCTTCTCCGTTATCTACATGGTAACTACCGTCTGTTTCTAGATCTTTATAATACCATTTGTTAATAATAGGGTATTCAACTCTCTTTAGCCAACCATCTACACCACTAGATAGCGTTCCACCAGGTATATTTTCTTCTATCATTTTTTGTGCTGTTGGGCCATAAATTCTAAAAGCAACTTTATTATTTTCCCAAGTATAATCATCTGTACGCTCTGGCACAAATCTAGAATAGCATATAGCTTCTTGTTTTGGTTGTTTTTTAATGGTAACAATTTCAAATTCTTTTTCAGAATTTGCATCAATTGTTGGCTGAAAAAGTAGTTCGTCCAGTATACCATCTCCATCGTTGTCTACTAATTGGGTTGTTAAAAGTTTACCTGTACTAATGTCTTTTATGCCAATTGTTTGTAAACTATCGGTTTTTAAATCTGTTTTGTTTAGAGTTAAGGTTTCAAAAGACCTTACCATGTTAAGAGAATTTTTTATAACAAACTTTGGTGTTTCCTTTACTTCTGGTTTACAAGCAATAAAAAGATATAAGAATAAAAAACAGGATAAGGTCTTTATTAATTTCATTATAAAATTATTTATAGGTTATTAATCTTCATTAGACGGCTTGCCAATAGTAGCTAAAATTCCTCCATCTACATAAACAATATGTCCGTTAACAAAATCACTAGCTTTACCACTTAAAAAAATTGCTGCGCCAGCCAAATCATCAGGGTCGCCCCATTTAGCAGCAGGTGTTCTGTTTACAATAAAATCGTTAAAAGGGTGCCCATCTACACGAATTGGTGCTGTTTGCGATGTTGCAAAATATCCTGGTCCAATACCATTTACTTGTATATTGTGTTTTGCCCACTCTGTAGCCATATTTTGAGTTAGCATTTTTAAGCCGCCTTTTGCAGCAGCATAAGCACCAACTGTATTTCTTCCAAGCTCGCTCATCATAGAGCAAATGTTAATTATTTTACCCTCTTTTCTTTTAATCATGTCTTTTACAACATGTTTAGAAACAATAAAAGGGCTAACTAAATCTACATCAATAACTTGTTTAAAATCTGCCACTTCCATATCCTCAAGAGGGGTTCTTTTAATAATACCAGCATTATTAACTAAAATATCAATAGTACCCACTTCAGATTCTATTGCGTTAATAGCTTCGATAACTGCAGCTTCATCGGTTACATTAAATTTATAACCAATAGCATTTATTCCTTCAGCTTTGTAAAAGTTTACCGCATCATCGATTTTTTGTTGTGATGAGTTTCCGTTCACAATAATAGTTGCTCCAGCTTTCCCTAGGCCTTTTGCCATTGCCATGCCAAGCCCGTGTGTACTACCGGTTACTAGGGCAATTTTTCCATTTAAATTAAAAAGTTCTAAGCTCATATTTATCTTAATTCAGTAATTTTTGCAACATCCATGTCTCCATAATCTAAATTTTCTCCTGCCATACCCCAAATAAAAGTATAATTAGAGGTTCCAGAACCGCAGTGTATAGACCATGGTGGTGAAATTACAGCTTGGTGGTTTTGCATCCAAATATGTCTTGTTTCATCAGGTTGTCCCATAAAATGGCAAACCGCTTGTTCTTCAGGAACATCTAAGTAAAAATAAACTTCCATTCTACGATCATGAACATGTGCTGGCATTGTATTCCAAACACTACCTGTTTTAAGCTCTGTCATTCCCATTTGTAATTGACAAGTGGTTACAATACCGCCAATAATCATTTGACTTACGGTTCTATGATTAGCAGTTTCTAAAGATCCTAATTCTATTTTATTAGCTTCTTCTAAACTTACTTTTTTAGTTGGGTAATTAGTATGTGCAGGTGCAGAGTTTATATAAAATTTAGCAGGATTTTTGCTGTCATCACTTTTAAAGATAACAGATTTTATACCCATACCAATATATAGAGCATCTTTAAGATTAAGATTATAAGTTTCGCCATCTACTTCAACAGATCCTTTGCCTCCTACATTAATTATTCCTAATTCTCTTCTGTCTAGAAAGAAACCTGCTTTTAAAGGATCTATAGCTTCTAAATTTAAAGCTTTAGATGTTGGAACAGCAGATCCAGCAATATATCTATCGTAATGAGAATAGGTAAGTGTTATTTTGCCTTCCTGCATTAGATTATCAATTAAAAACTCATCTCTTAATTGTGTAGTGTTATATTCTTTAACAGCTTCTGGGCTAGAAGCATATCTTGTTTCATAAATAGTGCTCATAAGTATGTTTTTTAATTAATTATCATATTACAAACGTAATAAAAAATTATTAGTAATACAATCGATTGTATTTTTTGTATATTTATGAAATATTTAAAATCACATTTTTAAAAGTAAATGAAAAATACCCCTATTACGATACATGATATTGCCAAATCTTTGGGAATTGATAGTTCTACTGTATCAAGAGCATTAAATAATAGTGATAGGGTTTCTTTAAAAACAAAGAAGAAAATAATTGAAAAAGCTAATGAGTTAGGATACCAACGTAATATATTGGCTTCTAATTTGCGAAAAAAAGAAACAAGAACTATTGGAGTTATTGTGCCAAGAATTTCAAGACACTTTTTTTCATCAGCAATATCTGGTATAGAGGAAACGGCTTTTAAAGCAGGTTATAAAGTTATTATATGTCAGTCTTTAGAAAAATTAGAAAGAGAAATAAGTTTAATTAATACCCTTAGAGAAAATAGAGTAGATGCGGTTATTATGTCTATTTCTATGGAGACACAAAATTATAATCATTTAGATGGTTTAACAAAAGAGAATACTCCAATGTTAATTTTTGATAGGCATTGTAATGTACCAGGTTATAATAATGTTTTGTTAGATGATTTTATGGGAGGTTATGAAGCTACAATGCATTTAATACAACAAGGCTGCAAGAAGATTGCACATTTTTCGGGACCTAAAAATTTAAATGTATATAAAAATAGATTAAAAGGGTATAAAGTTGCTTTAGAAGAAAACGATATTCCTTTTAAAGAGGAACTTGTAATAAATTCTCGATTAATGAAAGAGGATGGTAAAGAACTAGCGCAGAAAGTGTTACAATATCCTCAAAAAATTGATGGTATATTTTGTGCTAATGATGCTGCTGCAATAAGTGCTATGCAATATTTAAAAAAGAAAAAGGTAAAAATTCCGGAAGATATTGCAATTGTTGGTTTTAGTAACGAACCAATTTCTGCGGTTATAGAACCAGCTTTAAGTACTATTGAACAATCTGGCAGTGAAATGGGTAAAATTGCAACAGAGTTAGTTTTAAAGCAAATTAAAAATAAATCTATAAAAACAGAACCAGAAACAATAGTTTTAAAACCATCACTAATAATAAGAGATTCTTCTAAAAAAATATAGATAAAGAAAGTAGAATGAAAAATACAATGCGTAAAATTAAATGCTTAAAAGTAAACCTAATACTAGGGTTGCTTATAGTTATAGGATTAAATAGTTGTTCGGAAATTTCAGAAAAAAGAGTTGTTAAACTTGCACATGGTCTAGATGTTAGTCATTCGGTACATATTGCAATGCTTAAAATGGGAGAAGATCTAGAAAAATTATCCGATGGTAAAATGGTACTAGAAATATACCCAAACCAACAACTTGGTACAGAAAGGCAATGTTTAGAACTATTGCAAATAGGTAGTTTAGATATGACAAAAGTATCTGTAGGAGTACTAGAAAATTTTGCTCCAAAAATGAAAGTTTTAGGACTTCCGTTTTTGTTTAGAGATAAACAACATTCTTTTAATGTTCTAGATGGTCCAATAGGGCAACAACTATTAAACGAAGGTCAAAAATACTGGCTTAAAGGCCTTGGGTATTATGATGCTGGTAGCCGTAGTTTTTATACTAAAAATAAGCCAATAGATTCTCCAGAAGATTTAAAAGGTCTAAAAATTAGAGTTATGGAGAGTGTAACTGCTATGGATATGGTAAATAAGTTAGGAGGCTCACCAACACCAATTTCTTGGGGAGAATTATATACCTCTTTACAACAAGGTGTTGTAGATGGAGCAGAAAATAATCCGCCAAGTTTTTATTTGTCTAGACATTACGAAGTTTGTAAATATTATAGTTTAGATGAGCACACAGTATTACCAGATGTATTAATTGCCGGAACACATTTATGGGAAAAATTAAACGAAGAGGAGAAGTCTTGGTTACAACAAGCGGTTAAAAATTCGGTAATATACCAAAGAGAATTATGGAAACAGGCAGAGCAAGAAGCATTAGATGCTGTGCAAGCTGCAGGGGTAAAAATAAGTAGGCCAGATAAAACTTTATTTCAAGAAAAAACGGCAGATATTCTAAAACAATATAAAGAGGATAAAGAAATGTACACTCTTATTAAAAACATACAGGAAGTAAAATAATAGTATTAAATATGGAATTACGAAGAAAAATAGACAAAATAGTAGCTAACCTTCTAATTTTTATAATGGGGGTAATGGTATTAAATGTATTATGGCAGGTTTTTAGTAGATTTTTTTTAGGAGAACCTAGTTCTTTTACAGATGAGTTAGCAAGGTATCTTATGATTTGGGTAGGGGTTTTAGGAGCAGCGTATGTTGCTGGCCGTAATATGCATGTTGCTATAGATGTTTTACCATCAAGAAGCAATAGCAAAACTCAAAAAAAACTGCAAATTATTGTGCAATTATTAATAATAGCTTTTTGCCTTTTTGCTTTAGTAATAGGAGGCTCTAGACTAGTGTATATTACCTATGTTTTAGAGCAATATTCTCCTGCTCTACAAGTTCCTTTGGCAGCTGTGTATATGGTTTTGCCAATAAGTGGCCTGTTAATTATGTATTATAAAATTTCTGATATTTTAAAAAATAAGTAAGATGGAGTATTTACCAATATTAGTATTAGTTATAAGTTTTGTAGGGTTATTAGCTATTGGTACTCCAGTAGCATGGAGTATATCAATAGCTTCGGTACTTACTATGTTAGTAAGTATACCAGCATTACCAGCATTTACTACAGTAGCACAAAGAATAGGAACTGGTTTAGACAGTTTTTCGTTATTAGCTATACCGTTTTTTATACTTTCTGGAGAGTTAATGAATAAAGGGGGAATTGCACATAGGCTAATAGCTTTTGCAAAAACATTAGTAGGTTCTTTACCAGGTGGCTTAGCATTAATAAATGTTATTTCGGCAATGCTTATGGGAGCTATAGCGGGTTCAGCAATGGCATCTGCTTCGGCAATGGGTAGTATATTAGGACCAGAAATGGAAAAAGAAGGATATTCTAGAGAATTTGGAGCAGCAGTAAATATTACATCTGCAACAACAGGATTAATAATTCCTCCTAGTAATGTATTAATCGTTTATTCATTAGCAAGTGGTGGAGCATCTATTGCAGCGTTATTTTTAGCAGGGTATGTTCCAGGTATTTTAACAGGTTTGTTTTTAATGCTAGTAGCGTCTTTTTGGGCAAAAAAGAAAGGGTATAAAGTAGGAGAAAGAAGTAGTTTAAAAGAAGTTTTTAAAACATTTATTACAGCATTACCAAGTTTATTTATGTTGGTGGTAGTAATTGGTGGTATTGTAACTGGTATTTTTACAGCAACTGAAGCATCTGCAATAGCAGTGCTTTATAGCTTGGTTCTTGGTTTTATTTACAAAGAAATTTCCTTTAAAACATTGCCAGAAATATTATTAAACTCTTCCTCTACAACAGCAATTGTAATGCTGTTAATAGGAGCGTCTATGAGTATGTCTTGGGTATTGTCTTTTGAAAATATTCCGCAAGATATAAGTACAGGACTTTTAGGGTTAAGTGATGATAAGATTGTAATACTATTAATCATAAACATATTACTTTTAATAGTAGGTATTTTTATGGATATGACACCTGCGGTTTTAATATTTACTCCAATATTTTTACCAGTGGTTACTAAATTGGGTCTTGATCCTGTACATTTTGGTATTATTATGATTCTTAATCTTTGTATAGGTCTTTGTACGCCACCAGTAGGATCGGTCTTGTTTGTTGGTGTTGGGGTAGCAAAAACAAGTATAGAAAAAGTAGTTAAACCTTTATTGCCTCTTTTTGTAGCAATGATATTGGCATTGTTTTTAGTAACTTATTTTCCACAATTAAGCTTATGGTTGCCAGGGTTATTTAATTTATAAAAAGGGGGTAATTTTAATTTACTTGCGTGTATTGGCGCAAGTAATCTGATGGAGATTTTTGTGTAATTTTTTTAAATTGCCTATTAAAATTGGAAATATTATTAAAACCAGAATCGTAACAGATACTAGTAATATTTCCTTTTTGTTCTAATAGTTGGTTACAAGCATAACCAATACGAACTTCATTTAAATACTTAGAAAATGTTTTTCTATTTATTCTTTTAAAATATCTGCTAAAGGCAGAAGGGTTCATATTAGCTATATTGGCAACATCTTCTAAAGATATAGGCTTATTAAAATTTTCAAATATATATTCGTAAGTATTATCTAAAGTTATATTTTTTGTTTTGTTAAAGGTTTTAATGTAACCTTCGCTAGAAAGAACTTCATAATTTTTGTGTGTAGCAAGAGAGTTTAGTATACGCAGTAATTTTAATGTTCTATCAAACTCATTATAAGTAGAAATGGTTTCAATTTCATTTCTAATTGTACTAGGTAAGTTAATAAATTTTATGCCATACTTAGCTTTTGTTAATAGGTTAGAAATGGGTTTCATTTCTTTAGTGTTAAAAAAGTCTTTACCTAAAAACTCTTCTCTAAAATGTATTACAATATCTTCTGCTACTAAAGTAGAGTTAGATTCAAAATAACAATCATCATTTACCCACATATGAGGTAAATTTTCGCCAATTAAAACAACATCACCCTCTTCAAATTTTTTAATACTATCACCAACAAATCTTGTTCCTGTACTTTTTAAAGTTAATACTAACTCTAGCTCTTTATGGTAGTGCCAAACCTTAGGAAAAGAAGGTTCGGAATGTTTGGTAATCATAAAAGAGGTATTCTCTAGATTATCTCTACTAATTAGGTGTGGTTTCATGTTTTTGTGTTATTAAATCTTTAAGCTACCTAAACAATATAAAACAAAATTAAGTTTTAAAACATAAATACGGCAAAAATAGTATTGGTATAGGTTGTATTTGTAGTAGTTATTCAATTTTTAGCAATTTATCTTTGCATTTATTATTAAATTAGAATAAAAGATATCCTATAAATGTGAAATAAATAGTTGATTTTTAAAGGCGACTATTTTTTTATTACAAAAAGGAATCTACTTAAAATGAAAAAAAATCAATTTAATAATACAATTAATCTTCTTTAATTCGTTGTTAGACATTGTAAAATAAAAAAAGATAGTAATTAACATAAAAGACTATCTTTAATAAGAGGATTATTATAAAGACTCAATTAATACAATTATATATTTTTAAAAAATTTAATCAATAATTAGAATGGCAAAAGTAGTAACATTCGGAGAGATCATGTTAAGATTGGCTCCACAAGGATTTTTAAGATTTTCACAAGCAAATAACTTTGACGCTGTTTATGGTGGTGGAGAATCTAACGTAGCAGTTTCTTTAGCTAATTATGGAGTTGATGTAGACTTCGTAACTCGTTTACCAAAGAATGATATTGGTGAGTGTGCTATGATGGAAATGCGTAAAAGAGGAGTTGGTGTTGATAAAATTGTATACGGAGGAGACCGTTTAGGTATCTATTTCTTAGAAACAGGAGCTGTTTCAAGAGGAAGTAAAGTAGTATATGATAGAGCACATTCTGCAATTGCTGAAATTGAATCAGGAATGATTGATTGGGATGCTGTTTTTGAAGGATGTGAATTTTTTCACTGGACTGGTATTATTCCAGCTATTTCTCAAGGAGCTGCTGATGTTACTTTAGAAGCTTTAAAAGTTGCAAGTGCAAAAGGAATTACTATTTCTACAGACTTAAACTATAGAGCTAAATTATGGAAGTTCTGTGATGCTGCGCATAGAGAAAAAATAATGACAGAATTAACTTCTTACTGTGATATCGTTTTAGGAAATGAAGAAGATGCTGAAATGCACTTTGGTATAAAGCCAGAAGGAATTTCTGTACAAACAGAAGGACATAACGTAAAAGCAGAAGCATTTTTATCTGTTTGTGAGCAAATGATGAAAAAATTCCCTAGAGCTAAAAAGGTAATTACTACTTTAAGAGGTTCTATTTCTGCATCTCATAATACATGGGCAGGAGTTTTATATGATGGTAAAAAATTATTCCAAACTCGTCAATATCAAATTACTGATATCGTAGATAGAGTAGGTGGAGGAGATTCATTTATGGGAGGTTTAATCTACGGATTATTACAATTTCCAGATGATGATCAACATGCATTAGATTTTGCAGTTGCAGCTTCTTGTTTAAAGCACACAATTAAAGGAGATGCTAACTTAGCTACAGTTGCTGAGGTAGAAAAACTTATGGGTGGTGATGCATCTGGGCGTGTTGCTAGATAAGTAAAAATAATATTAATATTAAATAACAAGTCCTTCTCTTATTTAAGGGAAGGACTTACCTATAAAATTATGGCACAATATTCAAGAATAGAAGTAGCGCAGGTAATGAAAGAAACTGGAATGGTTCCTTTATTTTACCACCCTGATGTAGAGTTAGGTAAAAAAGTTTTAAAAGCTTGTTACAATGGTGGAGCTCGTTTAATGGAGTTTACAGCTCGTGGAGATTTCGCTTATGAGGTTTTTTTAGAACTAAATAAATATGCAATTAAAGAACTACCAGGAATGATAATGGGAGTTGGTTCTATTACAGACGCAGGAGCAGCATCTTTGTTTATGCAAATGGGAGCTAACTTTATTGTAACACCTTCTTTAAGAGAAGATATTGCAATAGCTTGTAACCGTAGAAAAGTTTTATGGTCTCCAGGATGTGGTTCTTTAACTGAAATAAACAAGGCAGAAGAGTTAGGTTGCGAAGTTGTAAAATTATTCCCAGGTTCTACTTACGGACCAGGATTTGTTTCTGCAATTAAAGGCCCTCAACCTTGGACAAGTATTATGCCAACAGGTGGTGTAAGTATAGAAGAATCTAACTTAAGAGGTTGGTTTGATGCAGGTGTAACTTGTGTAGGTATGGGATCTAAGCTTATTAGCAAAGACATTATAGCAAATAAAGACTATGCAAAATTAGAGCAAGATGTTAAAAATACAATTGCTTTAATTAAAGAGATTAGAAAATAATTTTAGTACATAGTTTATAAGTAAGTTTTAGGTTTTAATAAACTTACTTATATAAAATAACACATTAATGGGTGTTATCTTTCAGATAAAATAATCTGGTAAGATAACATCCATTTTTTTCTTTATATAAAATGCAGGTATACAATTAACCGCTTTTTAAATACAGGATTATTATATTTATATTGCTATACAATAAAGCGAGTAAATGATACTAGATTCTCATCAGCATTTTTGGAAATATAAAAAAGAAACTCATAGTTGGATAAATGATGAAATGGCGGTAATTCGACGTGATTTTTTACCCGAAGATTTAGAAAAAGTATATAAAGAAAATAAAGTTGATGGTTGCATTGCAGTACAGGCAGATCAAACCATACAAGAAAATGAGTTTCTTATAAAATTATCTAAAGAAAATAGTTTTATAAAAGGTATTGTAGGTTGGGTAGATTTTCAAAGCAATACTGTTGTAAATGATTTAGAAAAATACCAGGACTTTTCTATAATAAAAGGTTTTCGGCATATTGTACAAGCTGAAGCTGACCCTAATTTTATTTTGCGTAAAAATTTTATTCACGGCATTTCTAATTTAGAGCAGTATAATTATGTGTATGATATATTAGTGCTACCACACCAATTAGGTGCAGTGTTAGAATTTGTAAAACTTTTTCCAAATCAAAAATTTGTTATAGATCATATTGCAAAACCATATATAAAAGATGGTTTTTTTAGTGGATGGGCAGTATTAATTGCAGAAATTGCAAAGCACGAAAATGTTTATTGTAAAATTTCTGGAATGATAACAGAGGCAGATTATAATACATGGACACCTGAGCAAATAGAACCTTATATGCAACTAATTTTAAAATCATTTGGGTCAAAACGTATTATGTACGGTTCCGATTGGCCAGTGTGTTTAGTGGCAGGTGGTTATAAAACAGTAATTTCTCTTACCACTAATTTTATACGTAAACTTACTACAACAGAACAAAATGCAATTATGGGTAATACTGCATCAGAATTTTATAACCTATAATCTTGTTAGATTAAATTTAATAAATGCTTTAAAGCAGGATTGTCGTTTTCTTTATGCCAAGCTGCATAAAGTTCGGTTTTTTCCGGAATGTTTTTTAACTCTATGTATTTTACCTCATAATTAAAATCATCTCGTAAAGAGTTCGGAATTATAGATACACCCATATTATTTTCTACAAGTCTAAAAATAGTAGGAGCATGTATAGACTTATGGGCAATTTTAGGACTAAAACCATGTGTAGCGCAAAGTGTTATTATTTTTTGGTAATATAACGGGCTATTATCATTAGGAAAAAGTATAAAAGGGGCTTCAGAAAGTTGCCCAATATTTTTAAAGTTAGATTGGTTAATAGAGTGTTCTTTTGGTAATACTAGAGTAAAGTGTTCTTTAAAAATAGGTTTTAATAGTATATTAGAATGTACTTTGTTAGAACGCATAAAACCAATATCTATAGTTTTTTCTTCTATGTTTTTTAACTGATCAATATTTGTTAATTCTTCTAATTGCAATTTAATTTTTGAATATTCTTTATCATAAGATTTTAAAATAGGAGGTAAGTATTTTTGCATTGCAGATGCAACAAATCCTATTTTTAAAATACCTTTAATACCATCATTTTGCAATTTCCAATTATAAATAGAGTGCTCTACTTGCCTAAGTATTTTTTTAGCTTCAAACAAAAATAACTCACCAGACTTGTTTAAATACACATTTCTGTTGTTGCGATCTAAAAGTTTAGCACCCACAATAGATTCTAAAAGATGTATTTGTTGGCTTAAAGCAGATTGTGATATAGCTAAAGCATCAGCGGCTTTTCTAAAATGTAATATCTCAGCTAAAGTTACAAAATAACGAAGCTGCCTTATTTCTATTTGATTAGTAATACTTATCACTTAATAATTAATAAGAATTGTTATTAATCAAAAGTACAATTAATTTTGATATTAAGAATTACCTAAAATTGCGATTATGAATTTTGATAAAAAAGAAGGGTTAGATGTTATTTTACAAGGTTTGTTTAAGCCGTATTTAGAGCGTGTGCCAGATGTAAAGAAAATAAGTAATGCAATGGTAAGTAATGGTCTTATATCTAGTCAAGATGATATTGTAAATGATCATATTGCATTTAGAACCTTAGGGGTTCCTAATTTAGGTATAAACTCTTTTGAAAAAATATTTTTGCACTATGGGTATACCAAAGAAGACTATTTTTATTTTGAAGGAAAAAAGTTAGATGCTTATTGGTATGCACCACCTTCTCCAGAATACCCACGTATATTTATAAGTGAGTTAAGAGTACAAGATTTGTCAAAAGAAACACAAGCAATAATTTTAAAATATACTCAAGAAATTACTGTAGATCCAGTAGATATTTTAAACTTAAATAATGGACAAGAGGTAGGTGCTTTCTTTTATAAACCATTATGGCAATTACCTTCATTAGAAGACTATAATGCATTACTAGCAGAAAGCGAGTATGCATCATGGGTAATTTATAATAGATATTATCTAAACCATTATACAATTAGTGTACATGAGCTTCCAGAAAAATATAATACTGTAGCAAAGTTTAATGATTTTCTAGAGTCAATAGGTATTCGTTTAAATACGGCTGGAGGAAAAATTAAAACAAGTGCAGATGGTCTTTTAAAACAAAGTAGTACCGTTGCGCAAATGATTAATGCCACTTTTTTAAACAACAAACAGGCAAAAATATCGGGTAGTTATGTAGAGTTTGCAGAACGTTTACCATTGCCAGAATTTGCAAGTGTTTCGCCTTCTAAATTAACAAGAGAACAAAGGAGAGAAGGGTTTGAGTCTGCTAATGCAGATAAAATATTTGAAAGTACTTTTAGTAGCCAAACTAAAAAATAGCAATGTAACCTATGTTACTTTTGGCACAAGTGTAAAGTAGTACTTTTGTATCTAAAAAAGTATGCCTTTTAAAGAGTCTAAACTTTATAGTATTTTATTTTTAAAATGTCCTAGATGTTGCAAAGGGGAATTTTTAGAGGCAAACCCATATAAAATTAGAAACTTTAATAAGGTTAAAAAGCATTGTCCTAAATGTAATTTAAAGTATAGTATAGAGCCTAGTTTTTACTACGGTTCTATGTATGTTTCCTACGCTGTTGGTATTGCTGTTGCAGTTGCCGTTTATACGTTAATTCAAATTTTTAGAGTAGATTTTTCTCTTTTAAATACTTTTATAGCCATTATAATAGTTTTACTTTTAGCTATGCCGTATATAGGAGCAGTTTCTAAATCTATTTGGGCAAATATTTTTTTTAATTTTGATAAAGAAATTGCAGCCAAAGTAAAAAGAGAAAGCAAAAATGATTCAAGAATTAAAGGATAACTACAAGGATGTTTTTGAGGAGGGCTTAATTACCGAAATTAACCAAGTAGCTACCTTTAAAGAAATTCCAGAAAATTTTAAAATAATAGAAATAGGAGACTATATTAAGTCTATGCCTTTATTACTTTCTGGTGTAATTAAAATTTTTAGAGAAGACACAAATGGAGACGAACTCCTCTTATATTTTTTAGAAAATGGAGATACTTGCGCAATGACTTTGAGTTGTTGTTTAGGACAGTCTAAAAGTGAAATTAGAGCAGTTACAGAAACTCCTGTAAAATTACTAATGATACCTATTCAAAAAATGGAAGAATGGATGTCTAAATATGGTAGTTGGAGAACCTTTGTTTTAAATAGCTACCATAATCGCTTAAATGAAGTAATGGAAACAGTAGATAGTATTGCTTTTCTAAAAATGGATGAACGCTTACTTAAGTATTTAAAGGACAAAGCAAGAGTTACAAATAACAATAATATTACAACAACTCATCAAGAAATTGCATATGAGCTACATACTTCTAGAGTAGTAGTTTCTAGACTTCTTAAAAAGCTAGAAAATATGGGGAAAATAAAATTAAGTAGAAACCATA
Organism: uncultured Maribacter sp.; assembly: GCA_947504045.1. Classification (GTDB taxonomy): domain Bacteria; phylum Bacteroidota; class Bacteroidia; order Flavobacteriales; family Flavobacteriaceae; genus Maribacter_B. The sequence goes on along the minus strand of CANNFY010000001.1, from coordinate 375,621 downwards.
TATTGTTGGTAGATTTATAGTTGGTATTTTTTTTAGTGTAACATATGTTACTGTGGCATAGATTTTTGTAAACTAATTTTACATGGTATTACAAAATAAAACTATGTCTTTTTTAATTAATTTGTTTAGTAGAAAAAAAGAGTATTCAAAACACATAATACTTTTATCAAATACTTCATTTGCAAAGGCTACTTCAGGTAAAAAGGTGCCACTTATAGATGTTCGTACCCCAAATGAATATGCAGAAGGGCATATAAAAAATGCAATAAATGTAGATTTTTTTAGCTCAAAAAAATTCACTTCTTATTTTGAAAAATTAGACAAAACAATTCCTCTTTTTATCTATTGCCGTTCTGGCTCGCGTAGTAAATCTGCAGCGCATAAACTAGCAGCTATGGGTTTTGAAAAAATATATGACTTACAAGGAGGATTTTCTAAATATTAACTTATTAAACTTTATAATTATGAAAAAAAATCTAAGCGGCGCAGATCGCATTATTCGTTTTATTTTAGCAGGAGTAGTTTTTGCACTTTATTATACTAATGTAATTAGTGGCACTTTAGCATATGTTCTTATGGTTTTAGCTGTAATATTTGTTGCAACAAGCTTTATTAGTTTTTGTCCATTATACAGAATATTTGGTATAAGTACTTGTAAAATTAAGCCCAATAAATAAGTGGCTTTTTAAAAACGCAATTTTGTTAAAGGTAAAACAAATGTTTTGCCTTTTTTATGATTTAAAAATTCCCTTTTTTACTTCTATGGAGTAACTTGCATGTGCTTAGACAAAATAAGCTTCAATAAAATATTTTAGTATGGAAGACATGCTTTTTTATGATAGGTTGCAATTTGCTTTTACTATCACATTTCATTACATATTTCCGCAATTAACAATGGGATTGTCATTAATCATCGTCTTTTTTAAAGGACAATACCTTAGAAATAATATTGAAAAATATAATGATGCTGCTAAATTTTTCATGAAAATTTTTGCCATTAATTTTACAATGGGTGTAGTAACAGGTATTCCTATGGAGTTTCAGTTTGGTACCAATTGGGCAAAATTCTCTGAACTTACAGGAAGCGTAATAGGACAAACGTTGGCTATGGAAGGAATGTTTTCTTTCTTTTTAGAATCTTCTTTTTTAGCACTCTTTATTTTTGGAGAAAAACTAATGGGGCAAAAATTACACTTTTTAACAGGTTTTTTTGTGTTTTTAGGTTCTTGGGCTAGCGGATGGTTTATTTTGGCAACAAATGCTTGGATGCAGCATCCTGTAGGGTATGAGATATTAGATAACGGTAAGTTTGTGTTAGAAAACTTTACATCGCTTTTTAGCAACCCTTGGCTATTGCCAGCTTTTTTACATAACCAATTTGCATCAGTAGTAACTTCTTCTTTTGTTGTAGCAAGTATTGGGGCCTTTTATATATTACGAAATAAGAATCTGGAGTATGGAAAACTATTTTTAAAAACAGGAGTTATTTTTGGAACTATTTCTAGTTTATTAGTTGCTTTCCCTACAGGAGATTGGAACGCTAAAAATGTAGCAAAATATCAGCCTGCATCTTTTGCAGCAATGGAAGGTATTTTTGAAACTGAACATGCAGGAGCAGAAATTGTACTAATAGGGCAGCCAAATATGCAAGAAAAAAAGCTAGATAATAAAATTGCAGTACCTAATATTCTAAGCTTTTTAACCTACCAAGACTGGAGTAGACAAATTCCAGGAATGGATCAATTTAAAAAAGAAGAATTACCAGATAATATTCCGGCGTTATATTATGCATATCATATAATGGTTGGTTTAGGTACAATATTTATAGGGGTTATGTTTATATCCGCGTTCTTTTTATGGAAAAAAAAATTATACCAATTAAAACCTTTATTATGGGTAATAATGTTTTTAGTTCCGTTTCCTTACATTGCAAACCTTACAGGATGGTATACAGCAGAATTAGGAAGACAACCTTATTTGGTATATGGTTTGTTACGAACAAGCGAGGGTATTTCTCCAACAGTTTCATCTGGTAATACATTATTTACTTTACTAGGTTTTGTTGCCTTATATATGCTTCTAGGATTATTATTTTTAGTCTTAGTTGGAAAAACTATTAACGAAGGTCCAAAACACCAAACACATTAAATTATGGAACTATTTTGGTATATAGCAATAGCAATTGTTTTAGCAGTATTTTTTATTTTAGATGGTTATGATTTTGGTACAGGAATAATCCATTTATTTTTGGCGAAAAAAGAAAAAGATAAAGAAGTAATTGCAAAATCTGCAGGCCTATTTTGGGATTCTAATGAGGTTTGGTTAGTTGCTGCAGGCGGTATGCTTTTTATGGCATTTCCAACTTTTTATGCATCTGTTTTTAGTGGGTTTTATTTGCCATTAATTTTAGTTTTATGGTTAATTATTTTTAGGGCAATAGGCTTAGAACTTAGAAGCCAATTTAAGTTTCAAATGTGGAAAGACATTTGGGATGTTTCTTTTGGAGTGTCTAGTTTGTTGCTAGCGCTATTTTTTGGTATTGCATTAGGTAATATTGTAAGGGGTGTAAATTTAGGTGGTGTAGAAAAAGGAGTGTCTGTTTATGAAGGGCATTACTTCTTTTTACCGTTATGGGATAGTAGTTTTAGCCCCTTAAGTAAAACACCTGGTGTTATAGATTGGTTTACAATTGTTATCGGAATAATATCTGTAATTACATTAGCCATACATGGTGCTAATTGGATTGTATTAAAAACAAATTCAACCATAAATACTAAGCTTAAAAAGGTAGTTTTTAATTTAAATAGCATACTTGCTGTATTTACAATATTCTCTTTAGTTATATGGCAAATAATTAACCCTAATTCTTTAAATAATTTTATAGATAACCCTTATTTAATGGTATTTCCTATTATTTACCTTACAGGATTAATAGGGTTGTTTTTTATTAAAAAAATTAGAAAAGATATATATAGTTTTATATTGTCTTGTTTATTAATTATTGGAGGAATTACATCTTCATTAGCTTCGTTATTTCCTGTGCTTTTACCTTCTGTTAATGCTGTAAATGACCCTTTAACAATTTATAATACTTCGGCTCCAGAATACGGTTTATCTGTAGCGCTAAATTGGGGGATAATTGGTTTTATTCTTATTTCAATATATCTAATTATACAAAAAAGATTATTGGGCGGAAAAATAGATGCTATGGATTATGGACATTAAACGTATAGGTAACTTCTACATATAAATTTAGGTATGACAGGAACGTTACTATCTTTAATAAGTATTTTAGTAGGAATAATAGCTGCAAATAGCACGGCTTATATTTATAAAAAATATTCTTTTGGTAGTATAGGAAATACTATAATTGGTGTTTTTGGCAGTATATTGTTTATTAAACTTTTTGGAAGGTTAGGCTTTAGTCCTTGGAATATTATGAATGATGGAGATTTTGATGGCTTACGGTTAATTGTAAATTTAATAGTATCTGTATTTGGTGGAATTATAGGTTTAATACTAGCAAAACTAATTTCCAATAAAATAAATTAATTTCCTTTTATGCGGCTCCATAAATTGCGGAATAGTTTTTTTGCATTTCGAGGACTTTTTGGAACTTCGGAAAATAGAACTTCATTAGAGTCGCTTACAGTAATCTTATATTTAAACACAAAGTTTTGCGAGTTAGGTTCTAAACTTAAAAGACCAAAACGTAGATCATTAAAATACAATATGTTGTTTTTTTTATGAATTGTATACCATCCTTCAGAAATAGCAATCATTCTTTGTACATTTTTACTCTCTTTTATTTCTTTTATAAGATGATGGTTTTTAGGGTAGTGTTTAAAATGTATTGGTTGGGTATCAAAAAAGGAATAATCTCCTAATAAATAACTATCCTTAGTTTCAACATTTGCACTCCAAAGAATAGTGTTCATTGCAGAGGGGCGTATATCTACTTGTGTGTAATTTATATTTTGCTTTTCTAAGGCAGATTTAAATTGATTGTAGGCAATCCATTTAAATATAAATGTTAGTATTAAATACCCAGAGCTTAATAATAAGCCTGTGTTATTATAAAAGCTTCGTTTTTTTGTATTACGCTTTTGCTGCATGGTTAATATTAAAAACACTAAAAAAGGTAAGGTGTAAAGTGGGTCAATTACAAATATGTTTTTAAAAGCTAAGCGTAAATCTAAAGGCCAAAATAGTTGTGTTCCCCAAGTTGTTTGTGCATCTAAAATAGGATGGGTAATAAATGCCCAAAAGAATAGCCAAGACCAACCCTTTATGTTTTTATATTTTTCATAACTATTAACAAGCCAACCAAAAATAGGGGCAAAAATGACCGAAAAAAGAATAGAATGGGTAAATCCTCTATGAATTTCAAGTGCAGATACGGTATCTGTAAAATAGGAGCTTAATACATCTAAGTCAGGTATTGTGCCTGCAATTGCACCATACAGCATGGCTTTGTTCCCAATTTTTTTTCCTAATGCAACTTCTCCAACCGCTGCGCCTAATATAATTTGAGTAAGTGAGTCCATAGTATAATTTCAAAAGTAAGTTATACCAATGTATTTTTAAGGTTTTAAATCTGTAATTTAGTGTTGTAAATTAAATTGTATGACTGTTCATCACTTAGCTTTAGAAAATTCAATATTAAATACGTTTATTACCGAAATACGTGATGTTACTATACAACAAGATAAAATGCGCTTTAGAAGAAATATAGAGCGTATAGGAGAGATTTTGTGTTATGAGTTAAGTAAGACACTATCTTTTAAAACTACAGAGGTTATAACTCCTTTAGGGGTTAAAAAAACAGCAGAATATATAGATGCTATTGTTTTGTGCTCTATTATGCGCGCAGGATTGCCATTACATCAGGGAGTGTTAAACTATTTTGATACTGCTGAAAATGCATTTATATCTGCATATAGGCACCATCCAAACGGGGAAGATAACTTTGAAGTTGTTGTAAATTATTTAGCAGCTCCTTCTATAGAAAAAAAGACATTAATTTTGGCTGACCCTATGTTAGCTACAGGTAAAACCTTAGAAAATGTTTTAAAAGCATTAGAGCCTTATGGTACGGCGCAACAAATTCATATTATTGCAGTAATAGGTTCTGAAGAAGGGGTAAAATATATAGAAAATAAATTTCCGAAAAATACACACTTGTGGATTGCAGATATAGACAAAGAAATTAACTCTAGAGGGTATATTATTCCTGGTTTAGGAGATTCTGGAGATTTGTCTTATGGAGTTAAATTATAAACTTTAAAAAAGGGTTTTTATATTATATAAACCCTTTTTTCTTAGCGGTTTCAATTAGTTCTCTATCTGTTGCCTCTTTATTACCAAAATAAGCTTTTATCTTTTTCTTTCTTCTTTCTATACTAGCTATAGAAAGATGAACATAATCGGGCAAATTTTTCATTTTTTCACCTACAGATAAGAAATATAAAATTTTTATATCGTACACATCTAAAGTGGGATTTTCAGAATTTTGTACTTTTTTTAATTTTTTAATTTTATCAGAAAAGTAATTTCTATTATGTAAAACAGCATCAATAGCTTCTAATAATATTTCAGGAGTAGTTTCTGTTTTAATAATATAACCATCTGGTTGCAGATTATTAAGTATGCTATAAATTCTTTGCGTATCTCCAATAGAACTAAGAACTATGATTTTAGAATTTATGGTTTTTCTAATTTTTATTCCTAAATCTTCTCCATTAATTAAAGCATAGTCATTATTAACAGGTAAACGTATGTCTAAAAATATTATATGAAAAAAATCGGGTTTATTTTGTTCAATTAGTCTTAATGCTTCTGAACTATTTTGCGCTTTGTAAAATTCAAATGTATAGTGGTCACTAAATTCATTTAACGACAGTTCATACCCTTTTAGAATTATAGGATGGTCATCGACCATTAAAATTTTTATACTAAGTTTCAAATTTTATAATCTAGTTTTTACTAGAAGTTTTTTTCATCACAAAATGCTATATTTTAGTATAGCATTTTGTTATATGATATAATGGTTAGTGTTTATTTAATGCGCAATATAAAAATTACTTTAGTAGAAGAATTTAGTTTGCGTGGCTAAATTCTTACTTATGAGTAAATTAAGGCGTTTTAAATAAAAATAGAAGGAAAAACCATCACATTTTTAGGGGTTTAAAGTGTAATAAATGTGTTTAAATACTAAAAATACGGTTTGTTAATTAGGCTATAATTATAAAAATTAAAAAAACTAACAGTTGTTATATGGGTAATTAATTTGCTTTAGGATTTGGGTAATTATCTGACTGGTCTTCTACTGTTTCATCCATACAAACAAAATCTTTTTCTACTAAAATAGATAAAGAGTTTACAGAGTCTATATTTAAAATATGTTTAAAACCAATTATAGTATTTGTGGGCCATTCTTTACAATCTTTTTTAGGAATATATATGGTAATGCAGTTATCTGTATAGCTAGCATCCATATTTTCTATAGATTCTTTTGCTTTAATGGTATAGGTTAAGGTGTTATTTGGAAATACTATTTTTTCTGTAAAAGCTCCTTTTTGGCATAAATCATTTACTTCTGTTTTAGTAAGCCTTAGGCGTACTGAATTTCCTCTGATTCTAATTTTCATGGGTATTTTTTTTACTGACTAAACCTTTAGTAAACTCGTTTAATGTTTCTACTTTTTCTTCAAAGTCTCCTTTTATTGTTTTTCTAAACTCATTTAAGTTTTTAACTAGATCATCAATATTTTCTGGTATTACATCTTCAAAAAATTGACGTAATCTTTTAGCTGTAGTAGGAGATTTGCCGTTGGTAGAAATAGCAACTTTTACATTTCCTTTGGTTACAATACCGCCCATGTAAAAATCGCAAAAAGGTGGATTATCGGCAACGTTTACAAGTATACTTCTTTTTCTACAATCATAATAAACTTGTTCATTTACACTAACATTATCTGTTGTTGCTATAGCTATATGTTTTTCTTTTAAGTATTTTTCATGATAGGAGTCTTGTGTAATTTTAACATCATGTTTTTTTGCAAGTGCTAAGGTTTCTTCTAAAAAATCTATAGACACCATTTCTACTTTTGCATTTGGGCTAGATTTTAATAAAAAAGTTAATTTTTCTAAGCCAACATTACCACCACCTACAACTAAAATGTTGAGTTGAGATACTTTTAAAAAAATTGGATATAACTCATTACGTTCCATTTGCTACTCTTCTTTATTAGTTTTGTAATTTATAGTAACTCTACTGCCTTCTCCCGGAACAGAATTGATAAATAATCTACCATTAATATAACTTATTCTTTCTTTCATAAAAAATAAACCCATACCTCCATCGCTATTATTTTTTGGAGGTTTTTCTAAAATTATTGGGTCAAAACCAATCCCATCATCATCTATTGTTACACTTAAAATGTTATCGGTGTAATTTATAGTAAGCAAAATATAATTAGATTGGGCATATTTTATAGCATTATTTATAGCTTCTTGTGTTACTCTATAAATATTTGTTTCTGCTAAAGAGTTAAAGCGTATATTTTCTTTTGTTTTATTTTCAAAAAGAATATTTTTTCCAGTTAGTCTAGAAAGTTCGGTTGTCATTTTTTGTAATGCAGGTAGTATACCATGATCGCTTAGTTCTGGTGGCGTTAAATTAAAAGTTGCGGTACGTACTCCTTTAATTAAATCGGATGTTAGTTTTTTAAGGTAAACTATTTTTTCTGCAGTTTTTTCTTGATTATTAAGGTCTATAGATTCTATATTAAAACGTAATGCTGTTAGCATTTGGCCAATACCATCATGTATGTCTTTAGCAATACGTTTGCGTTCTTCCTCTTGCCCTTCTACAATTTGGCTTGCTTGTCTATTTTTTTGAAGAATTCTTTCTTCATAATTTTCTTTTGTAAGCTTTTCTACTTGTAAAATATGTTTTTTCCTCTCTGTAATATCTGAACAAAGTATTAATACACTTTGCTGCTTACTAGATTTATGCATTGGAATTATAGATATATCTAGCCAAATAATTTTTTTTGTAGCAGTGGTTATTTTAATTTCTTCGGTGCGTATGCTAGTTTTTTTTGTGCTTTTTAAAATTTCTTTTAAATACTTTTGTTGCCCTTGATCAATAGTTAAAAGTTCTTGTAGTGGTTTTTTTAAATCTTCTGGTAGGCAACCTAATAGTCTAATAAATTTTTTACTAATAAAAACAATACTACCATCTTCTCTAGCACTTGCAAACAATGCAGCATTGTCAATCACAAAATTTAATTCTTGAAGTTCTTTTAAAGACTTTTCTTTTTCGTTGTATAAACGCTGTATTTGTTGGGTGTTTTTATCAGATTCTAGTTTATGTTTCATTAAAGTAGAAACACTATTTCTAATTTGTATAGAAAGAGGCTTAAAAATAAAAATCATTTCTAATAGTAGAATTAGTAATGAAAAAGCAAGTAGTAAATATTCTTTATTTTTTAATTTCTCTAGTTCATTTTTACTTTGCTTATCATAAGCATTAACTATAGCATCCATTTTAGCTAGAAAAGTTCTTTCGTTTTTTAATAAAATAGATACATTTTCTTGGTACTCTTTTGTAGTAATGTAGTTATTTATGTTGGATGCACTATTTATTTGTTTAATTGCATTAACCATGTTTTCATGGTGAGGATTTATTTGGTTAAATAAATTGGTAACAATAGTATTATTATCAGCAATAATATCCATTGTTTGGTCTCCAAACTGTAATGCATTATGTGAAGCAATCCATTTAGATAAGGTGTTTTTTATTTCGGATTTAATGGTGTTTTGTTCATTTTTGTTTTTCACCTCCTTTAGTAAAAGTATTTCTTTCACCAATTTTTGACTAAATGCTCTTTGTCTACCTGCTATATTTATTATTCTAGAATCGTCTAATTGAGTATTAATACTTGTTTGTATTAAAATTTGCGCAATAATAATTGTTAGCGCTATTCCGGATAGTGCAAATAAATACCATTTACGAATCCTGTTAAAGGTTTCCGTATCTAATGATTGTTGCAACTTATCTTCGCTCATATTAGATTATTACCTTTTTTACTATTATACCTTACGCTAATGCTTTTTTTACTAAAGCTAAAGAAGAATCTGATAAAGGTAATTTTAGAGCAGCTTCATGTCCTTTTTCAGACATTTTACGCCAAGTTTTTTGTAATATATCTATTAATTTTTCTTCGGAATATTTTTTAGCAAAGGGCTCAAAATAAAATTCTAAAAAAACTAAACAAATTACATCTTCTAGCGTTTGGGTTTCTTCATTTTTTTTAAGTTGTTTTTTTTCTAATAAAAAAGCAACTTTATCAATTGTTTCTTGGTTGTAACCAACTTTTTCTAAGATTTCTGAAGACTTTTTTGCATGGTATTTTTTTAGGTCTTGTCTCCATTTTAAATAGCCAGTTCTGTTCATTTCATAACTATCTCTAGCTATTTCCCATCTGCATATATGTTGGCAACGCGCAGTAAGTTGTAACGCTTCAGATGCATTTGGAGCAAATGCATTTAATTTGTTGGTCATTCTTATTGCATAGAGCACTTCTTTGGCATATACTTTACCTTGATATTCTTCTTTATTTGGGTCTTTCTCATTTGCAGCATCAAATAAAGTATATGCTTCTTGTAATTTTTCTGTTGTTGCCATTTTAGCTAGGATTAGAAAACCAAAGCTATTCAGAAAAACCTACATACACAAAGTCATCTTCAATTTTTACAGGATATGTTGCAATTGCTTCTAGATCTCCGTTTAAATTTTCTCCGTTTTCTAATGAAAAAGTTTTTTTGTGCAAAGGGCAAGCAACCATAGGAATGCCTTTGTGATCACCTATCATTCCTCTGCTTAAAACCATTTCTTGCTTTTCAGGAGATAGGTTTTGACAAGCATACCACGTATTTAATCTTGTAAAATTAAATACTGCAATTTGTAAATCTTTATATTTTACACAAGCACCTCCATCTATTGGAAACACATTTGTAGGTGCTGCTTTAAACCAAACTTTTACATTTTCTGGTTTTACTGTTTTATATTTATTAGAAACTATATTCATTTTTTTAATATTAAAATTTAGAAATAGGTTGCTTTATAATTTAATTAAGACCATTTTTCTGGCATTTTTTGCTCTCTTAATGGCACAAATACTAAGTTGTCATCTTCTTCATCGCTATTTACAAAATGATTAAAACGTTTCATCATTTCAGGGTCATTAATAGCTTGTGTCCACTCGCATTCAAACTTATTAACTAAAGTTTGCATTTCATTTTCTAAGTCTTCAGCAATTCCTAATTTATCCTCAATAATTACTTCTTTTAAATAATCAATACCACCTTCTAAACGTTCTTGCCATGCTGCGGTTCTTTGTAAAGGTTTTGCAGTACGCATGTATAACATTAGGTAACGGTCTATATATTTAATAACAGTTTCATTATCAATTTGCTCTGCAAATAATTCGGCATGTCTTGGTGTGGCACCACCGTTTCCTCCAAGATATAGGTTCCAACCACCTTCAACAGCAATTAAGCCAAAATCTTTTCCTCTTGCTTCTGCACATTCTCTAATACAGCCAGAAACACCACCTTTAATTTTATGCGGAGCTCGTATACCTCTATATCTATTTTCTAGTTCAATACCAAAGCTTACGCTTTCATCCATACCGTAGCGGCACCATGTAGAACCTACACAAGTTTTTACAGTACGTAACGATTTTCCGTATGCATGGCCACTTTCAAAACCATGATCTATTAAATCTTTCCATATTAATGGTAATTGGTTTAATGTTGCGCCAAATAAATCGATACGAACACCACCAGTTACTTTAGTATATAAATCATATTTTTTTGCAATTTCTCCAAGAGCAATTAATTTATCTGGTGTAATTTCTCCTCCAGGTACACGAGGAACTACAGAGTATGTTCCATTACGTTGAATATTAGCTAAAAATCTATCATTAGAATCTTGTATTGCATATTCTTTATTAGCAGTATCTGCATTTATACTAGCCATTAACGATGCTACAACTGGTTTACATAGTTCACAACCATGACCTCCATTACCATGATTATCCAGAACTTCATTAAAAGTTTTATATCCTTTTACTTGAATAATTTTGTATAAATCTTGTCTGTTTAAATCAAAATGTTCGCAAATAGAATCTTTTACTTCTATACCTAACGATTTTAAAGTAGCCTCTGTAAGGTCTTTTACCATTGGTTTACAACCACCGCAACCTGTACCAGCTTTAGTGCAACTAACCACATCTGCTAAATCTTTAGATTCTCCACTTTCTATGGTACTACAAATTTGTCCTTTAGTAACATTTTCACAAGAACATATTTGTGCTTCATCGGGTAAATCCATAACATCTCCAAAAGAGCCTCCACCTTCAGTTGCCGGCAAAATTAATTGTGCAGGATCTTCAGGAATTGCCATTCCGTTTAAATATATTTGATGCAACATGCTATAATCAGAAGCATCTCCTACCAAAATACCTCCTAATAGTTTTTTACCATCTAAACTTACATTTATTCTTTTGTATAAATGTTGTGTCTTATTTTCAAAAATAATGGAGTGTCCTTTAGATGCAGGCATAAAAGGTTCTCCAAAACTAGCAACATCTACACCTATAAGTTTTAGTTTGGTAGACATGTCTATTTCTTCTGCCATTAAACTCTTGCTATCACCTAATATTTGGTCTACTACAATTCCGGCCATATCATAACCTGGAGCAACTAAACCATATATCATCTGATTATAAAGCGCAATTTCTCCAATAGCATATATATTTGGGTCAGAGGTTTGCATTTTGTTATCTACAACTATACCACCACGTACTCCCATTTCTAAATCACATGTTTTAGCTAGCTCATCTCTAGGTCTAATACCTGCAGATATAATTAGCATATCTACATCTAATACATCATCTTCTCCAAATTCCATTCCTGTAATAGCTTTGTCTCCTAAAATTTGGTTGGTAGCTTTACTTAAATGTATGTTTAAACCTATAGATTCTAATTTTAGTTGTAATACCTGGCTACTTCTAGAATCTAATTGTCTTGGCATTAATTTAGGAGCAAATTCTACAATATGCGGCTCTAACCCCATATCCATAACAGCTTTTCCTGCCTCTAAGCCTAATAATCCACCACCTAAAACGGCAGCTTTAGCATTAGGTTTTGTTTTTTTAATTTTTGCAGCATACTCCAGCATGCCCTCTAGATCCTCAATAGTTCTATAAACAAAAACCCCTTCTTTTTCTACTCCTTTAATAGGTGGAACAAAAGCAGAAGATCCAGTAGCTAAAACTAAATAGTCATAAGATAACTCACGGTCTTTTGCAGTAGTTATTATTTTAGTTGATCTGTGGATATCAGTAACACGTTCGCCAACAATTAAATCTATATTATTTTCTGCATACCATTCTGCTGGGGCCATTTCTAATGCCTTAGCGTCTTGGTTTTTAAAATACTCACTTAAATGTACACGATCATAAGCAGGTCTTGGTTCTTCTCCAAAAACTACAATCTTATATTCTTCGCTATCTTTTTTGGCAACAAATTTTTCGCAAAATTTATAACCAACCATCCCATTTCCAACAACTATTATGGTTTTCATACGTACTTATTTAGATATTACATTACAAAAATACGTAATTATACGTATTTTTTATATGTTTTTATCAAAATAAACACGTAGTTTTGTTGCATAATTCATAATAGATTGTCTTAAAAACTTAGAAATTATGATAAGAGATAAGAAACCAAGAGTAAGTTTAGTAGGCGCAGGCCCTGGTAGTAGTGATCTTATAACGCGTAGAGGCTTTTCTATACTGCAATCTGCAGATGTTATTTTATTTGATGCTTTAGTTAGTAAAGAATTGTTGCATGAAATTGATGATGCGATACCAAAAATTTATGTAGGTAAAAGGTGTAATGCACATTCTTATTCTCAGGAATCTATTAATAAATTACTAGTAGAAAAAGCTTTTGAGTATGGGCACGTGGTGCGCTTAAAAGGTGGTGATCCTTTTGTTTTTGGACGCGCTAGCGAGGAAATAGAATATGCGGAAAATTTTGGAATACCTGTTACTATAGTTCCAGGAGTAACAAGTGCTATTGCAGTTCCACAAAGCCAAGGTATTCCTTTAACAAAAAGAGGAATAAGTAGTAGTTTTTGGGTAATGACGGCAACAAAGAAAGACAATAGTTTTTCTGAAGATTTAAAATTAGCATCACAATCCTCTGCAACCATGGTAATTTTAATGGGAGTACGTAAAATTAATACGATAATTAAACAGGTTGCAAATTTTAGAGAAGATAATACACCTATAGCGTTAATTCAGAATGGAACTTTAAAGAATGAATCTTGTATTATAGGAACTTTAGGTAATGGTTTAGAGTTGTTTACAAATGTAGATTCTGCACAACCAGGAATTATTGTAATTGGCAATGTAGTATCAGAACATCCTGCTTTTTTTGAAGAAGAATTACAAAGAGTATTACACGATTATATATAGTTTATATGACTTTTAGCAGGTTTATTTATGATTTTCTGTTTTTGAATAGCTGCTTTTTTTCATTTTCGTAATTTTTTCTTTTTTATGTATAAAATCATCTGTTGTTAAGTATAAATACGTAGATTTGAAATATAATCTAAGTATATAAATACATAATTATGGAAAATTTATCTTCAAAGAAGGCAACAAAATTAGAGTTGTTAAACTTTAAAAGTATTTCAACAAGAACATTTTGGATAACCTCTATAGCATTCTTTTTATGCTTTTTTTCTTGGTTTGGTATAGTACCATTTATGCCAGATGTGGTTAAAGATTTAGGGTTAACACCAGAACAAAAATGGAATTCTATTATTTTGGCTGTTTCAGGTACTGTGTTTGCAAGATTGGCAATAGGTAAACTTTGTGATAAGTATGGTCCACGCTTATGTTATACATGGATGTTGATAATTGGTGCCCTGCCGGTTATTTTAATAGGTTTTGTTCAGACTCCAGAGCAATTTTTAATATGTAGGTTGTTTATTGGTTTTATTGGAGCATCTTTTGTAATAACCCAAGTGCATACCTCTATAATGTTTGCTTCAAATATTGTAGGTACAGCAAATGCAACTTCTGCTGGTTGGGGTAACTTAGGAGGTGGAGCTAATAGGTTAGGTATGCCAATAATAGCTGCTGCTGTAGTAAGTTTAGGAATTGCAGAAGCGGAAAATGCTTGGAGATACTCTATGATAATTGCGGGTGTTACTTGTTTTTTAATGGGTATCGTATATTTCTTTTTTACACAAGATACTCCTAACGGAAATTATAAAGAGTTAAAAGAAAAAGGTGAGTTGCCAACTAGTAAAAAAGATGAAATTGGTTTTTTAGAAGTATTAAAAGATTATAGAGTTTGGATACTCTTTTTAATATATGCTGCTTGTTTTGGTATGGAGCTTACAGTTTATGGTACCATGGATGATTATTTGCAAAATAGATTTGGACTTAGTAGAAGTTTTGCAGGAAACCTAGTTTTGTCTTTTGCATTAATGAATATTTTTGCTAGAACTCTAGGAGGGTATTTTGGCGATATGTTTGGAAGACTTAAAGGTTTAAGAGGACGTGTATTTTTTTTAGCAGTAATTCTTGCTATAGAGGGCATTGTTCTTACAACATTTTCTACAACAACAAGTATAACCGTTGGAATGGGCTTCTTAATTGCTTTTAGTTTAAGTGTACAAATGGCAGAAGGAGCAACATTTTCAGTGGTGCCTTTTATTAATAAAAAAGCTATAGGTTCTATTTCTGGTATAGTAGGAGCTGGCGGTAATGTAGGGGCCTTTGTTGCTGCTATGTTATTAAAATCTAAATCTGCTGTAGCAGAAAGTGCTGCAATAGCATCTAATAGTCAGTTAGGTGAAGAAGCTATTAAAACAGCGCAGATGGCGGCATCAGCATCGGCAGTTTCTAGTGGCTATTTTATAATAGGAGGTTTTGTTGTTTTAGCAGGAATTTTAGCTTTGACGATTAAATTTTCTACGGTAACAGAAGAAGCTCCAGAAGTAGCGCTGCAAGTAAATAAATAATGGATTAAATATTTTTTTTGAACGATTAAACTGATACATATGCAATTAAACACAGAAAATATACAGCGAAGTCATCGAATGCCAATTTCTGGTGTTTTATGTACCACTTGTGAAAATGTAGAGTGTTTAATGAAAAAAAATATAGCATCAAGCGTAGTTTCAGAATTCTCCTATAAAAAAACAGATTTAAATTGTAAAAAAGGACAACAATTTATAATGGAGGGAGCTCCTGTAAATGGTTTGTTTTTTATTTTAAAAGGAAAAGTAAAAGTTTTTAGAACAGGTATTAATGGTAGAGAGCAAATTGTACGTTTTGCTAAAGAAGGAGAAATAATTGGGCATAGAGGTTTTGGTACTGAAGAATATTATTCTATTTCTGCTATAGCTTTAGAAAATACCACACTATGCTATTTTTCTAAGAATTTATTACAAGAAGCTCTGAAAAAAGATGCAACTTTTACTTATGATTTAATGCTTTTTTATGCGGATGAATTAAATAGAAGTGAAGCTAAGGTAAAGTCAATTTCTCAAATGACAGTTAGAGAAAGGGTTATAGATACCTTGTTATATGTAAGCAGAAAATTTGGGCAAGTTAATGGATATATAGATTTACAATTAAGTAGAAAAGAATACGCAGACTATGCCGGTACTACAGAAGAACAAGTAATACGTATTTTATCTGTTTTGAAAAAAGAAAACCTAATAATAGCAAAAGGAAAACGTATTGGTATTCCAGATGTTCAACTCTTTAAAAGAGAGATATCGGAACATAATTTTTATTTAGACACATAATTAAGTGTTTGTTATTAGTTAGTTGTTTATATTTTTTCAAACATTGTAAAAGGCTGCATTTATGCAGCCTTTTTTATGTAAAAAAATATTTTTTATAAAAACAAAAGCCATAATTATTTCTGTTTTAATAAATATTTCTGTCTGTTTTTAATCATACAAAGTTTGAATTTCGGAGACTACATTTGTCTAAGTAAAAATACGTAAAATACGTACTTTACTTTATAAGTAACCACAACTAAAACAATCTATTATGGAAGAAAAAACAATTTCTCTTGTTCAAGAATCATTCGAAAAAGTAAAACCTATAGCATCTACAGCAGCAGGAATTTTTTATACAAAGCTATTTGAGTTAGACCCTGCATTAAAACCTTTATTTCCTTCAGATGAAGAAAAAATGGCAACACAAGGCAATAAATTAATGACGATGTTAGGTAGTGCAGTTGCAGGTTTAAGCAATCTAGAAATGTTAGTGCCAGTTTTAGAAAATCTTGGAAAAAAACATGTAGACTATAAAGTTGAGCCTTCTCATTATACAACTGTAGGAGCAGCTTTATTAGATACTCTTTCTGTTGGTTTAGGAGATGATTTTACTCCTGAAGTTAAAGAAGCATGGACTAAAGTTTATGGAACAATGGCTGATGTAATGATAAAAGCATCGTATTAATTTAACTAAAAAAAACACACTATGAAAAGACTAGAAAATAACCCATTTTTAGTAATTATTGTTTTAATAACAAGCTTTCTTCTTTTAAATTCATGCGGCGGTGTTCCGGAAGAAAAAGTAAAGGAAGGCGAAATGGCAAATAATGCTTTTTCTGTAGAAGAAGTTTTAGAAATGGTTGCAGAAGAGAATGATGTTACAAGAACTTTATATACCAAAGCTATAGTAGGAAAAGGAAAACTACAAGGTATGAAATTTGATGAAGATTGGAGAAAAGATGATGTTGAAGCGGGTCCTTTACCAGCTCTTTTTTTAAGAGGAGTAGCTACAAGTATTAGAAAAAGCCCAGTGCCATTAGGTTTATATTTAGGGTCAGACTTTCCAGTAAATGCAGCAAATAAATTTGAAGGAAAACAAGCAGAGCTTTTTGCTAAAATAAAAGAAGACCAAAAGCCACAATTCTTTTACGAGGAAGATACAAAATTACATACCGCTATGTTTGCAGATTTGGCTAGTGCTGCAGCATGTGTTACTTGCCATAACAAACACCCACAAACTACAAAAGATGATTGGAAGTTAGGAGATGTAATGGGAGCAACAACATGGCAATATCCAAAGGACTCTCTAACCTACAAAGAAACAGTAGATGTATTAAACTCCTATGCTAAAGGAACAGTAGATATATACGTAGAGTATTTAAATGAAATTGCAGCCTTTAAAGAAAGTGAAAAACCAACAATTGGAAATAAATGGCCAGAAGAAGGAAATTATTTACCTACATCAGAAGTGTTTTTAGATAGTGTTAAGAAATTAACATCTTATAAAACAATGAAAAAATTAGTGGCAGTAAGAGACTAAACTGTATAGCAAAATTGATAACCTTTAATAGATATTAAATTAGTGAAAACTACTAAGAACAACTCCACTATTTTAGGATTGGTACTATTATCAGCCTTCTTTATTTTATATTTTTTAAATATAGAATGGTTATGGTTGCAAGAACTTCAGCAACAAGAAATGTATAAGCGCTGGTCCGGCTTAGGGGTAGCGCTTTTTATAATATTTCAATGGGTGTTAACCCTTACCCGTGTTGTAAAAAAGTTTAGACCTAATGCGATGAAAATGGCAACAATACATAAGTGGGTTGGTGCTTTAAGTCCTGTTCTTTTTTATATACATAGTACAAAATTAGGTTACGGGTATATTGCACTTATGTCTTATTTGTTTTTTTTTAATGCGCTTTTAGGATATATAAATTTAGATGTTATAAAAAGTAAAGGAGAAATTCTATTTAAGGGTTGGATGATTTTTCATGTAGCATTTTCTATTATCATATCAATTTTAATGTGTTTCCATATTGCCATGGTATTTTATTATAAATAAATTAATTTATGAAGTTAGTAGTAAAAGAAATAATAAAGGAAACTAAAGATGCAATAACTATTTGTTTTAAAAATGGGAACTTTTTTAAAAAGCTAACCTATAAACCAGGGCAGTTTATGACAATAAGTGTTCCTGTAAATAACACAGTGCACAAGAGAGCTTACTCATTTAGTAGTAACCCTATAACGGATAACGATTTAAAAATTACGGTTAAGCGCGTAGAAAAAGGATTAATTTCAAACTATATACATGATCTTTTTAAAGTAGGCGATAAGTTTGAAGTAGAAAAACCTACTGGAGGTTTTTATGTTACTCCTAATAAAGAAAACGAAAAGCAATATGTTTTTTTTGCCGGTGGTAGTGGTATAACACCAATATTTTCTATTCTAAAATCTATTCTTAATAAAGAGCCAAAATCTAAGATTTTACTTATCTACGCAAATCAAAATTATGAAGCAATTATTTTTAAAGATGCTATAGAGGCTTTAGAAAAACAATACAGCGCATCTTTTAGTGTAGAACATATATTATCCAAAGCAGGAGAGAGTAAAATAAAGCATCATTCTGGATTATTAACAGAAGAGCTTTTAGTTGCAATTATGCAAAAACATAAATTAAGTTTTCAGGATAATGAATATATGATTTGTGGCCCATTTGGATATATGGAGTGTGCTAAAGAACTACTTAGTAAAAATAATGTACCTCCTTCTAAAATTAAAGTGGAGGTTTTTGCAAGTCCTAAAATTGCGGTAGTAGGGGAAAATCAAGAATGCGATGTTCAGATAAATTATGATAATGAATCGTATAAAATTAAAGTGCCTAAGAATAAATCTATTTTACAAATGGCAATGGTTAATAATATTGCTTTGCCTTATTCTTGTAGGTCAGGTATGTGCTCTACGTGTAAAGCATCTTGTTCCACTGGCGAGGTTGTAATGACGGAAGGCCATTTTATGTCACCTGAAGAAGTAAGTGAAGGTAAAATATTAACCTGTATAAGTTATCCTGCAAGCGAAAACGTAGTAATTAATCTTTAGAATTTATGTTTAAGATAAGTCCATTAAGAAAAAGACAATTTACTGGCGGTATTATAGGGGTTTTAATTGGGGTTTGCGCTATCCTTTTTTTTACCTTAAAATCTTCAGAAGAGTATATTTCATTAGGGCCTATGAATGAAGGGCATGATGATATGTCTTGTGTTACCTGCCATGCAGATGCTAAAGGAAATTTATCCCAACAAATACAATCTAATATTCAGTTTGCAATTGGTATTAGAGAAAGTAATGTAGATTTTGGTACCCAAGATGTTTCTGTAGATAATTGTTTACAATGCCATGATAGACCAAATGATAGACATCCAAATCATCGTTTTTCAGAACCAAGATTTAAAGAAATAATAAAAAAAATAGATGCTACTACTTGCATAACATGTCATTCAGAACATAATGGAGAAAGGGTTACCATTGCCTCTGTTAATTATTGTATGAACTGCCATCAAGATCTAAAAGTTGAAGATGATCCAATAGATGTTGCGCATGAAACACTTATAGCAGAAGAACAATGGAATACCTGTATACAATGCCATGATTTTCATGGTAACCATAGGTATGAAGTACCTGTTAAGTTGAAAGATACTATTCCGATGCGAGTAATAAATAATTATTTTAAAGGCGGAGAAGATCCTTACGGAACAGACAAAAAATATATTGGTTTATCTGAGCCAGAGTGGATTAAATTGCACCTTCAAAAAGAGTAGTGTTTATATAAGATAGATATTTATAAAATTAAAAGCCAGTATTATACATTTTTATGTATAATACTGGCTTTTTTTATTTTTCTAAGTAATAGTTACGTAGCTAAATTTAATTTAAAAACTAGTATCTACGTATTTTTAAAATATTGATAGTGAACCACTTATGAAAAAAGCTGTTTTTTAGCATGTTTTTACCTATTAATAAGAAGTATATAATGTGGCGTAAAAAGCGATATTATTATGGGTAATGCCATAAGATACTTTTGTTATTACGTATACATTTGTCTCAAATAAGTATAAATACGTAGAACATTAAATTTATAAAAATGAAAACTATCCTTAAAAAGACCGCTTTTTTATTACTTCTTGTCTTTGTGGCATCTTGTGGTGATAAAACAAAAAAAGCAGCAACAGAAACAGCAACTGATGCTGTAGCAACATTAGAAATTGAAAAACCACAGTTAACTTTTGGATTTATAAAGTTAACAGATATGGCTCCGTTAGCCATAGCAAAAGAAAAAGGTTTCTTTGAAGAAGAAGGTTTGTTTGTATCTGTAGAGGCACAATCTAACTGGAAAAATATTTTAGATCGTGTTATTGATGGTCAATTAGATGGTTCACATATGTTAGCAGGGCAACCAATTGCTGCAGGAGCAGGTTTTGGTAGACAAGCAGAATTAGTTACTCCTTTTTCTATGGATTTAAACGGAAACGGAATTACGGTATCTAATGATGTTTGGTCTAAAATGAAACCAAATGTACCTAAAGGTCCAGATGGTAAACCAGTACACCCAATTAAAGCAGATGCTTTAAAGCCAGTAATTACAGATTATAAAAATTCTGGTAAGGCATTTAAAATGGGAATGGTTTTTCCAGTATCTACACATAACTATGAAATTCGTTATTGGTTAGCAGCAGCTGGTATTCACCCAGGAATGTATACAAAAGACAATGTGCAAGGGCAGATTGATGCAGAAGTTTTATTGTCTGTAACTCCTCCGCCACAAATGCCAGCAACTCTTGAAGCAGGTACTATTTATGGATACTGTGTAGGAGAACCATGGAACCAACAAGCGGTATTTAAAGGTATTGGAGTTCCAGTTACAACAAACTATGATATCTGGAAAAACAACCCAGAAAAAGTATTTGTAATGACAAAGAAGTTTGTAGAAGAAAATCCTAATACAGCTGTAGCGGTTACAAAAGCACTTATTAGAGCAGGTAAATGGTTAGATGAGCCAAGTAATAGAGCAGAGGCAGTAAAAATATTATCAATGTCTCAGTACGTAGGAGCAGATGAGGCAGTTTTAGCTAACTCTATGACAGGAACATTTGAATTTGAAAAAGGTGATAAGCGTGAGATGCCAGACTTTAATGTGTTCTATAAGTATAATGCAACATACCCATTCTATTCTGATGGAACTTGGTTCTTAACACAAATGAGAAGATGGGGGCAAATTCCTGACGCTAAGCCAGCAGAGTGGTATTCTAAAACAATAAAAGATATCTACAGACCAGATATATGGGAAAAAGCGGCAAAAATACTAGTAGCAGAAGGTCATATTCCTGCAGCTGATATTCCAGATACAGATGGGTATAAGCCAGCTACTACAGATTTTATAGATGGTACAAAATATGATGCAAAAGATCCAATCGGATACATCAATAGCTTTTCAATAGGAAACAAAGACTAAATACTAACTTATTTAAACTAATAATTATGAAGCAAAGTATTACTTTAAATAAAATAACGCAATTAATGGGTTTTGGTTTTTTAAAACCCATTACAGCGCTATTTACAGGAAAACCGCAAAAAGAAGATGTAGTAAACTTTCTAAAAAAGATTGTTGTACCAATTTTATCTATTCTTTTATTTTTAGGAGTTTGGCAAGGAGGTTCAACAGCTCTTTTTAATAAAGAAGCTAATTATAAAATAGAAAAAGCTTTAGCAGATCAAGGTCAAGCTGCTGCTGATGAAATGAGAGCGTGTATTGCTTCTGGAGAAATTAGTTGCCAGCCAAATACATTGCCATCACCTTCTCAGGTATGGGCTTCTTTTAAAACCTTATTAGAGGATCATAAAATTATTAGTGCAGATAAACTTGCTTTTAAAGAAAAAACTGCAGCAATGAATGAAAAAAGAATTGCTGCTGGTAAAGAACCAATTACGTATACTGGAAGACCTTCTTTTGTAGATCAAATATTTACGAGCTTAAAAACAGTATTTGCAGGGTTTTTATTAGCCTTATTAATTGCTGTGCCAATAGGTGTTGTAATTGGTTTAAGTACAACATTAAGAAGTTCTTTTAATTGGTTAATTCAAATATTTAAGCCGGTATCTCCTGTAGTTTGGTTATTACTTGTATTTATGATTGTTAAAACACTAACCAAAGACTCTAATTCAGATAGTGCCTTTATAATATCATTTATTAGTGTAGGGCTTTGCTCTATGTGGGCAACTTTAGTAAATACGGCAATGGGGGTTTCATCAGTGGATAAAGATTATATAAATGTGGCAAAGGTTCTAAAATTAGGACCAATGCAAAAAGTGTTTAAAGTTATATTACCTTCCTCATTGCCGTTAATTTTTACAGGATTACGTATTACGCTTTCTGTTGCTTGGATGGTATTAATTGCTATTGAGCTTTTAGCACAAAGTCCGGGCTTAGGTTCCTTTGTTTGGGAAGAATTTCAAAATGGAGCAATAGATTCTAACTCTAAAATTATTGTAGCAATGTTCGTAATTGGTATAATAGGATTTTTACTAGATCGTATTATGTTAACTATACAAAACATGGTTTCTTTCAATAAGAATGAAGGGGTATAACTAATAAAATTACGACTATGGCTTATTTAGAACTAAAAAATGTATGCAAAACATATGAAGATGCCTCAGGTGGTACAGAGGTACTTTCTAATATTAACTTAACTATAGAAGAAGGAGAATTTGTAGCTATAGTGGGTTTTACTGGAAGTGGAAAAACAACTCTTGTAAATTTAATTAACGGTTTAATAAAACCAACAAGTGGAGAAGTTCTTTTTAAAGGAGTTCCTGTAACAGATACCAGTCATGAACGTGGCGTTATTTTTCAAAATTATTCTTTGCTTCCTTGGCTTACCGTTGGTCAGAATGTTTATATGGCTGTTAAAGAGGCTTTTCCAAAAGAAAGTAAAGAAAAATTACAGGCTATTGTAAAAGACTATGTTGCCATGGTTAGTTTATCTCCGGCAATTAATAAAAAGCCAAAAGAACTTTCTGGTGGTATGCGCCAAAGAGTTGCTGTGGCTAGAGCTTTAGCAATGAATCCAGAAATGATAATTATGGACGAACCTTTAGGAGCTTTAGATGCATTAACAAGAGGAAATTTACAAGACGAAATATTAAATATTTGGTCTAAAGATAAACGTACCGCTTTGTTAATTACTAATGATGTTGATGAAGGTATTTATATGGCAGATCGCATTATTCCTCTTAAACCAGGACCAAATGCAACACTTGGGCCAGAATTTAAAATAAATATTGAAAGGCCAAGAGATAAAACGTCATTAAATGATAATGAAACCTATAAGAAAAATAGAAACGCCATTATAGAATACTTAATGGATATTGGTGATCAGCGTAAATCTGTTTCTAATGAAACTTATGAACTTCTAGAAATAAGTCCAAAAAGCTTTGTAGCATAAAAAAACACAGTATGAAAACAGCAACATTAAATACAGATGCTACTGCATTATCAGAAAACGGAATTGAATTTCCTTCTAAAGTAATGTTAGACCTACATAATTTAAAAAAGGTGTATCCAACTCCAAAAGGAGATTATGTGGTATTAGAAGATTTAAATCTTCAAATATTAAAAGAAGAGTTTGTAACTATTATAGGGCATTCAGGTTGTGGTAAAACAACAATGTTATCTATGATTGCTGGTTTAAATCCTATATCAGGAGGAAATATAGCAGTATTAGGTAATCCTGTTAAAGGGCCTGGTCCAGACCGAGGTGTAATTTTTCAAGCACCTAGTCTTATGCCTTGGATGACTGCTTTAGAAAATGTAATGTTAGGAGTAAACCAAGTTTTTCCTCATGCATCAAAAAAAGAACGAAAAGATATAGCTAAATATTATTTACATAAAGTTGGCTTAGATGGTTCTTTTGATAAAAAAGCAATAGCACTATCTCAGGGTATGCAACAACGTGTAGGAATAGCAAGAGCCTTTGCCATAAAACCTAAAGTTTTATTGTTAGATGAACCTTTTGGAATGTTAGATTCTTTAACAAGGGGAGAATTACAAGATATTTTAATTGAAATATGGAATAAAGAAAAAATTACTGCAGTTATGATTACGCATGATGTGGATGAAGCAATTTTTCTTGCAGATCGTGTTGTAATGATGACCAGTGGTCCAAGAGCAAAAATCGGAGATATTCTAAATATAGATTTTGAAAGACCTAGAACAAGAAAATCGGTTTTAGAACACGACGATTATTATAAATACAGAAAACATTTAATTGATTTCTTAGAACATTAAAAAACTAAATAAAAAACTAACACTATGAAAAAACAATTATTTTTAATCGGAATTGCACTATTTTCTTTGCAATGTATAACAGCTCAGTTCTCTTTAGAAGGAGAATTTAGACCAAGAGCGGAATTATTTAATAATGGATTTAATTACCGTTACCAACCTGCTACAGCTGCACCTGCGGGGAATTTATCTGGCCGTGAGGGTACAGATGCTTACGTAGGAACCTCTGTAAGAGTAGCATTAAATAGTAAGTATATTTCTGAAAGTTATACCATGTATGTGGGTATACAAGAGGTATTTAACTTTGGAGATAGAACTCAAATAGCAGCCTCAGGTAATGGTAACTTTAGAATACAAGAAGCTTGGGCAGATTTAAAACTTTCAGAATTTTGGAGTTTTAAATTAGGAAGACAACCACTTTCTTATGATGATCAAAGAATATTAGGAGGCCTAGGTTGGGCACAACAAGCGCGTACGCATGATGTTGGGGTGCTAAAATATAAGAAAGCTAGCTTTGCTTTAGATGCTGGTTACTCTGTAAATACACTTGGAGATAATATTTATGACAGCGCATTATTATTTTCTTATAGAAACTTAGCTTTTGCACATATTAGTAAAAAGTCTGAAAAATTTAGCATTAGCGGTTTAATTATGAACACTACATTCCAAGCTGGTACAGAAGATAAATCTAACCTTTTAACTGCAGGTGTACATGCAATGGCTAAATTTGGTAAATTAGGATTAGCTGCAAACGCATACTTACAATCTGGAGAAAGAGCTGGCGCTGTAGATGTAAAAGGAGCATCTTTATTAAGTTTGGATGCTACTCTTAAAGCATCAGATAAAATTACAGTTCTTGCAGGTGTTGAGGCTATTTCTGGTGCAGAAGACGATTCAGCTCCTTTCTTTCCACTATATGGTACAAACCACAAGTTTAATGGTTTAATGGATAGATTTTATGTAGGTAACCATGCAGTAGGTAATGGTTTAGTAGACATAAACCTTGGTGCTAAATTTAATGTTGGTAAAGGGTATAATATTTCTTTAAAAGGACACACGTTTTCAGAAGCATCTAATGATAAAAACTCTTTAGGTTCAGAAATAGATTTAGTAATTGCAAAAGGATTTAAAGGGTATAAGTTAGTAGCTGGTTATTCTCAATTCTTTGAAAGTGATGATTTTCCTAATCCAGCAGGAAATCCAGAAGCTAAATCAACACAAAACTGGGCATGGGCAATGTTAATTATAAAGCCTAAGTTTTTAAATACAGCTAAAAAATAAGATATAAAAGAAGCTTTGCTTCGAGCAAGTTATCATGGCCATTTTTTTTAGTGGTTGTGGTAACTTTTTTTGTACTACGTATTTTAAATTATATTTGTAAAAATTTGATTTTTTTATGAATTCAACTACAAGCATAGTTCTAGCAGATGATCACTCTTTAGTAAGGGACGGTATTAGGTCTTTGTTAGAGAGCGAGCAGGACTTAGTGGTTATAGGAGAAGCTTCTAACGGACAAGAAGCTATTGCTATGGTTAAAGATAAAAAACCAGACGTTTTAATTATAGATATACGTATGCCTGTTTTAAATGGTATAGATGCTGTAGCGCAATTAAATAAAGCTAATGTTGCAGTTAAGACAATTATACTTTCTATGCACGATTCTGAAGAATATATCTTAAAATCTGTAAGCGCAGGAGCTAATGGTTATTTATTAAAAGACACGGGTAAAATAGAGTTTATTAAGGCTATACAAACGGTTAGAGAAGGAGGAAAGTATTTTAGTGGAGCAATATCTAATGTGCTTGTAAATAATTTATTAAACCCTTCTAAAGAAATAGTTGAAGAAGTTACTAAAGAGGCAGAAAAAGAAACCCCTTTTAACCTTACGAATAAAGAGTTAAAAGTACTTGAGCTAGTTTTATCTGGGCTAACCAACAAAGAAATATCAGAAAAATTACAAAATAGTAAGCGTACAGTAGAAACGCATAGGTTTAATTTAATGCGTAAAATGGAGGTTAAAAATTTAATGGAGCTTTCTAAAAAAGCCCAAGATTATAATTTAACTAGTATTTAATTAGTCCTCTTTTAGTCTTTGGATAATTTTACCAACATTTTTTTCTTCAAAAAAGCTAATTAGTTTTAAACCTGTTCTTATAAGAAAAGCCTTTGGAGCTTTTATAATTGTACTTAAAGAGACTACTAATTGGTCTAGGTCTTCAATAGCTTTTTTATTTGCATTACCATCTAAAGCGTGTAAATGCATTGCGCTAATCCAAGATTGTTCTCTTGCTTTTCGCATGCTAAAATCTATAATTTGTTCATCCGATTTTACACCAATAACATCTAATAAGAATAATAGAGGAGATACTCTTCCTAATCTTTTTTGAAGCTCGTTGGTAATGTTAAAAAGAACGGTATTTACTTTATTAAAATCAGATTCTATAGCGGCAATATCTTTACCCTTCATGGTTTGGCTAGTTGCAATACCCAAATCTAAATTTATATGTGCATTAATGCCAAGCATAATGTGCTGTAAAATAGTAAGACGTTCTGTTTTGCATTTAAAAGAAAACTCCCAACATTTGCTTACAGGTAACCCTTTTTTATAGTTGTGGTAGGCCTCTAAATATAAATTAGCAAAAGCAACATCCATTTTCTGCAATTGGTCGTTGTCTTTAAAATTTCCGAGTTCTACTTCTTTAAGCACTTCAGCAGTTGTTCGTCTATATACATAGGCAAATAAGCCCAAACGATCATTGTTAGTAATGGCATCTTCAATTATAAGATCTAGTTCTACTAAAACTTCAGATATTGTAGTAGGTTTATGCATGTTTGTGTAAAAGTTAAGCTATACATGTTGGTCAAATAAAATTGGGTTACCGTCGGGGTCGGTTATTATAAAACTTGCAGGACCTGTTTTTGTTGTGTCTATTTTATTAGGAATAGAAATTCCTTTTTCAAGTAATTGTTTTTGAATAGTTCTAATATCGGTATACGAATCTAATTTTTGGGCATTGTTATCCCAACCAGGGTTAAAAGTTAGTATGTTTTTATTAAACATGTCTTGAAAAAGGCCAATTAAAGTTTTTTGATTTTTCATAATTAAATACCGCTTATCCATTTCTCCGGCAAATACAGTAAATCCTATTTTTTCATAAAATTGTTTAGATTTTTTAAGGTCTTTAACGGTTAGACTAATAGAAAATGCTCCTAGTTTCATAACAAATAAATTAAAGGTTATACAATACTTTGCTGGGGGAAGCTCTTTGCTATGGTAAGTTATAAAATTTATTCTTGTATTGTAATGCCATTTTTCATTTCTATTTCAGAAGGTTTTTCAAACCAAGTTTCCATAAAATCAAAATTTTCTTTACTTACTTCAAAAGCAAAGGTTTCTCCTTTTTCTGTATTTCTTTGCAATACTCTCTGCAGTCTTATTTCTTTAGAAATATCTAAAAAATGCGTAGTTGTTTTAAAACCTTTTAATGCAGCAAACGTTCTAAATTTTTCGCGATGTTCTAATTTAGAAAGCCCTAGGTCTAAGATAGAGTCTACACCAGAAGATTCTAATTGACATATTAAGTTGCAAATTATTTTTTCTGCTCTTTCAATTCTTTCTAAAAACCATTCTAAGCCATCAGTTTCTTTTTTGTCTGATAGAAATAAAGTGTTATTCCAGTTGTCAATAGAAAAAATAACACCATTGTTTTTTGTTTTTAAAGTATTAGAGTAGGTGGTTTTTCCGGACCCTGTATTACCAACAATTAAGTGTAGCATATTAATTTAGTATTAGGTTATTCTTTATCTTGAAAACGTATTTTTTTCTCTACATTCAATAGCATTTTTGCAATTCTATTGGCTTTAGTTTCTTCCGTTTTTGCTTTATAAATCCAATCTAAATACATTTTTTGTTCCCCTTCGGTAAAAGAAGTAAAGTTTTGTAATACTTGTTTGGGTTCATTTTTAAAACAAGCTAAAATTTCGGACGGAATTTCTAAAGTAGAGTTATCTGCATATAAAACAATATGCACATAATCTCCTGCTTGTTTTTTAATTTTTTTTCGAATTTCAGCTTTTACTGGTAAAAACAATTTGCCATTTCCCATAGGCATTAGTTTATATTGTTTTAGCAAATAGGAATCAATAGAGCCTTTTACTTTTACCCAGCCAAAAGGGTTGTTTTTGTTTTGAGTAATTTCGGGTATTTTGGCATACGTCCAACCGCCTTTACCAGGAAATTTCTGAAGTAAATATTGCCCGTCTACTAAAGAAATTTTGCGCTGCATTATTTTTTATGTAATGGTAGTAGAGCAAATTTAAAAATATAGCGATCGTTTTTGGTAGGTTTTTACGAAACTTTTTTCTTTTTATAATTTCTTCCATACCAAAGTAATATTCCTGTTATAGGCAAACTAGCTGTAAGTAAACTGACTAAAAAAGCAATTATTTTACCAAAAATTCCGCCAATAGCTCCTATGTGAATATCATAATGCATACGTAGTATTTTATCGGCTACTTTTGCATTTTTGTATTTTCCGTAAATGCTGTTAGTTTCTAGTTCTTCTAAAGTATTTTGGTCAAAAAATCGAAAATCTGAATCGTAAAATGTACTTTTATTATTAGACACCTCTATATAAATACTTTCTTCTTTTGTTTTAGGGTAATGCAATTCAAAACTATCTGCTTCAGGAGACTCTTTTAAAAGTTTGGTTATTAAAAAATCCATAGGAACAGTTTTCTCATCTACTATAGGTTTGCTGGTATTTTCTGGGGTTATAAAACGTGGGTCTTTGTCTCCGCCAGTAGATATGTAAACTACATATTTAAGCCAGTTATAAGAGATCATAGAGCCTGTAAAAGCTAGAATTAAAGCAAAAGAGCAAATGTAAAAACCAATTACGGTGTGTAAATCAAAATTTTTACGTTTCCATTTAGTGGTTTTTTTCCAATCAAATTTTAAGCGTTGTTTTAAATTTTTCCTTTTTTTAGGAATCCATAAAATAAAACCTGAAATAATAATTAGTATAAAAATTAATATAGATGCACCTACCACTTGTTCTCCTATATTTTTAGGAAACCATAAACGCATATGCCCTTTTAGAATAAAAGCAAAAAAACCAGAAAGGTGGTCATCTATTTGTATAACTTTTCCGGTATAAGGATTTAAAAAAACACTTTGATAAAATTCTGGTTCTGCATCATAGAAAATAACTTCAATAGCATCATCTGCTTTTCTAAATATAGTGCCATGAATTGTGTTATTTGGTAATGCTCTTTCAGCATAAAACTTGGCTTCAGTTGGTGTTAGTATAGCTTTATTTTGTACTTCTACCTTTTTATAATCATCATAAAGACTTTCTATTTCTTCTCTAAAAGCCCAACAGCAGCCAGTTATAGAAACAATAAATACGACAATACCAGTAACTAAGCCTAATATTTTATGTAGTTGGAATATAACTTTTTTCACTTGTAAATGTATGTTTATATAAAAGGTTATTAACTCTAGGTGGGGGGAACATCACCTAGAATTAATTAAGCAACATAAGGTAGGTGTATTTAAAACTTATAATTTACGGCTCCTAAAATAACTCTTTGTTGTTGTGGTGTTACGGTGCTCCACCCTGAGTAATAAGTTTTGTTACTTAGGTTGTTGCCTTTTATACTAAATCTAAAAGTGTCAGTTTCATAATAAACAGATGCGTTAAAAATAGTATAAGATGGTATGTAGAAACTACCAGTAGTTGCTTTATAGTCTACCATTGTGTCGTATTCTGATGCTCCATTAAGCCCTGCTCCAATACCAAATTTTTCAAGAAATTTATAATCTGCCCATAAATTATAGGTAATTTCTGGTCCAGATTCTCCATAACGGTTACCTTCTAAACCAGTTACTGAAGGAGAGTCGGTAATTTCAGAATCGTTATAACTAAAGCCACTGTGTATATTAAGATTTTTAATTGGGCTAGCATTTAACTCTAACTCTATTCCTTGGCTATTTATAGCAAGATCTTGTGTGTTTGTTGCCCAATAATATTTATTGTCAACATTTATATTATAGTAGCTTAAAGTTGTTTCTAACTTGTTATGAAATAAATTTGTTTTAATACCAAACTCTATTTGATTAGCTTCTTCTACATCATAAGATTGTAAAAAGGTTTCTCCAGTACTAAAATCTGTTACATATTCTGGATTAACATATGAAAATCCATTTTGATAGTTTGCAAATATAGAAACCTCATTAAGTATGGGTTGAAAAACTATTCCAAATTTTGGAGACCAAGTAGATTGGGTATATTCGGTATCGTCATCTGCATCTGTTTTTTGATCTCCTTGATAGTCAAACCTGTCATAACGTACACTACCCATAATAGATAAAGAAGGAAGTATATTTATAACATCAGAAATATAAGCGCCAAATATATTTTGACGAACATCGCTATCTATATTTCCTAAACCAGATAATGCAGTATTTAGGTTTTGAGCATTAATTTCTGGCTCACCAAAAATTAAATCGCCTTGAATATTTATAGTATGTAAATATCCCCAATTAGAACTATTGTCTATAGTCTTTGAGTCTAAATAGTCTACTCCAACTAATAATTTATTTTGTAAATCACCTAATTTAAAATCGCCAGTAAAATTCTGTTGTAGGTTTAATGTTTTTGTTCTTGCATCTGTGTCTTGAGCGTACAAGCTAAAATTTTCTGTACCAACTGGAGCACTTGGATCTGTGTAATCTGCATAGTTCCATAAATAGGTGTAAAATCCATTAGATTTTGCAATACCACCAGCTATAAGTGTTTGTGAAGACCAGTTATCTGTAATTTTCCAGGCAATTTCGCCTCTGTAATTTTGGGTTACATTTTCTATAGTTACATCGTTATTTGTAAAAGATAAATTAGTGTCGTAACCTAATTCCTCAATAGAATTAAATGCTAGTGTGCCGTATCTATTTAAAAATAAAAATGTTTCGTTGGTTTGTTCGTTATTTGAAGCTTCGTATGAAAAGTTTAAAGCTAAATTATTATTTACCTTATACGTTAAAGATGGTGCTATAAAAACAGATTTTTTAAAGCCTGCATCTTGAAAACTATTGTCTTTTTGAAAGCCAGTATTAAAACGTAAAGATACTTTTTCTCCATCGGTAATATTTACATCTGCAATTACTTTTGCAAAATCATTAGAACCACCAGATACAGTAATTTCTCCTCCAGTACTGTTGTATGGTTTTTTGGTAATAATATTTATTAACCCTCCGTAAGATGTAACAGAACTTCCAAATAAAGTTCCAGAAGGTCCTTTAATAACTTCTACTCTTTCTACATTGGATGGGTTTATAAAACCATTAGTTATACCTGCTACCCCATTTACTAATTGTGGTTGTACTGCAAAACCACGACTAGAATAATAGCCAGCACCATCGCCACTTCTTCCAGTAGAAGACCATAGTTTAGAAATACCTGCTGCATTTTTTAAGGCTTCTTCAAAAGTGTTTACAGATTGGGAAACAAGTAATTGGCTAGTAATTGTGTTGTATACCTGAGAGTTGTCTATGTTTTTTAATGGCATTTTAGAAACATAAGCACTCTTTTTTCTAGAAAATTTATTTGGTCTACTTGCTTCTACAATTACTTCATTAAGCATTTCGTTACCCTCTAAAAGTATAA
The DNA here is from genome assembly GCA_947504045.1 of uncultured Maribacter sp. Lineage (GTDB taxonomy): Bacteria > Bacteroidota > Bacteroidia > Flavobacteriales > Flavobacteriaceae > Maribacter_B. Next base: position 343,724 of record CANNFY010000001.1, on the reverse strand, counting down.
TAGAACCTAAGTTAATAGGAGTGTTGTTGCTAATATTTACTGCTATTTCTTTGGTTTTATAACCAATATAAGATATTGATATGGTGTATTGACCATTATCTACATTTTCAATTTTAAAATCTCCATTTTCGTTTGTTTGCGCACCATTTGTGGTATTGTTAAGAATTACATTTACTCCTAATAGTGGTTCTTTAGAATTGTCGGTAATAGAACCTGTAATACTTGCACTTTGCGAAAATGCTATTTGTGTTAGTAAAAAAAGAAATAAAATTGGTAGTGGATTATTCATTTATTCTTATTTAGATTTATTAAAAATAATTAATTTCGGCAAATGTATTATTTGAAGTTTAGTTCTCCAAATTATTTATAATAAATCTAAATAAAGGTTTTGTATGTGATTGATTAATTAAAAAATAGCTTTTTTAATTAATCAGAAAATAAAGTAATAGTGTAATCTAAAAGTTCTGAATTTCCTGTTTCTCCATGACCAGGAATAACCACTTTTACATTAGGGTGTTCTTTTTTTATTTTGGTAACTGTAGTAGACCATTCGTTTACGTTGGCATCTCCTAAATACCCTTTTGCAGCATTTAAAGATTTAACTAAACAACCGCCAAAAATTACTTTTTCTTTTGGAATATAGGCTACTACATTGTCTACGGTATGGCCTTCACCGTAAAATTTTGTGTATACAGTTTTATTGCCAATTGTAAGGTTTAATTGCGTGTCAAAACTTTTTTGTGGTAATGTTAAAACTTTATTTTTTTTTGCTAAAGCAATAGTTTTAGCACTTGCATAGCTTTTTGTTCCGTTAGAATGAAAAGCATTTAAACCACCTAAGCAATCGTCATGAAAATGGGTTGCTACAATAGCAGTTATGTTCTTTTTTTGTTTTTTTTCTATCCAATTTATTAACTGTTTAGAAACAGAGTCATTGGTAGGTGTGTCAAAAACAATGGCTTCATTTTTATCAAAATAAATCATGCCATTACAGGCAACGTTTCCAAAATCATTAGTTTTTAAATAAGAAACATGAACAAAAGTATTAGTACTTACTTGTTTAATTTTTAAGGTTTCAGTATTTAAATCAAAAGCTGTTTTTTTAGTAGAAGAACAAGCGTAAAAGAGAAAAGGTAGTGTAAGTAAAAACAACAATTTTTGCATAGTGTATAACATATGTTTTACAAGATACTAAAAGTTTGTTTTAAGTTTATGAGGTAATTTTTTTATTCTATTTTAATAGAAAAATCATCTACAAATAATTCTACATTATTAGCCGTCGGATTTGCAGTAGCTCCAATTTGCACTCGCTCATAAGAGACAGGTTCTTGTAAAGAAAAATTAATACCCTCCTCTATAAAAGCATCTTTAAAAACTTGCGCATTAGGCATGTTCATGCCTGGTTGGTTAATTACTTGAGTTTGGTTAATACGTAATTTATTAGTGCCTGTATTAGTTGTAGACATTACCATTTCCCATTCTACAGTAACCCATTGGTCTCTTGGGAATGCAAAGTTTGTTTGTTGTATTGTTGTTCCAGATATTTTACCTCTTTCTATAGAAAGATAATCATTACCACCAGACATCATAAGTCTTATTCCTGGACATTGATTTTCTGCGCCATAATTATCCCCTACAGTTGGATCCCAACAAGAACAACATTCTAAATCTATAAGTAAAAGGTTTTCAATACTATCTGTGCCAACAATATAAAAATTTGCTGTAATTGTAACTTTATCACCTTCAACTATTTGTAAACCATTTTTTTCAATGTCTATTTTAGATAATTGACTATCAGATTTATTGGATAAAAACCGAATTGCATTTTTACCTTCTGTAAAAGTAGAGGAGCTAATTGTAATTTTATTGGTAGCATTTGTTGGGTTGGTTTGTTGTATTGTTGTCCACCTTTCTCCATCTATGGTAAAAAGTTCATTTATTTGATTGTTTTCAGTTTCAAAACCATCTTTAAATATAAAAGTTTGTTTTATTGGTTCTTCGGTATTTTTCTCCTCTTTATCACAAGAGATAAAAGCAAAAATAAACAACACAAAAAGCTTAAATAATTTTCTTTTCATACATAAATAACGTTTTTTAAGAATACTTAGTGTAAGATTATATTTTAACATTAATAATTGGTTTTATGTTTCTTATAATTTTCTATAACCTATAATTTGGATGTTATTATATTTTTCTACAATTAAAGGCAACTTGTTTTAAGTGTAACTACTTAGAAAACAAAGTGTAGTATGCTATTTTTTGTCATTCTAATGCAATGTATTTACTATGCATATTATTGTTTATAGGTGGTGTTTTTTGAGAATTTTGTTTTTTATCGCTAAAACTATTGCGATATAATCACTACGTATTAATACGTAATTTTATATATTGCATGCTCAGAATATAAATGCCCCTTATAATACAAAGACAATGCAAAAAAATAAGACTCATAAAACTATTTGTAGCTATTGCGGCGTAGGCTGTGGTATAGATGTTTCGGTAGACAATAAAGGAACTATTGCAGTAACAGGAGACGAGGATTACCCGGTTAATTACGGAATGTTATGTTCTAAGGGTATGAATCTTAATTATGTGGCGCAAGATACTACGGATCGTATTTTATATCCAGAAATGAGATGGAGTCGTAACCACCCAATGCAAAGAATTTCTTGGGATACAGCTTTTCAACGAGCTGCAGGGGTTTTTAAAAGTATTATAGAAAAACATGGGCCTAATAGTGTAGGGTTTTATGTGTCTGGCCAGTGTTTAACAGAGGAGTATTATTTGGTAAATAAACTTACTAAGGGTTTTATTGGAACTAATAATATAGATACCAATTCACGTTTATGTATGAGTTCTGCTGTGGTAGGTTATAAAAAAACTGTGGGAGAAGATTCTGTTCCTATTGCATATGCAGATATAGAACTGGCGGATTGTTTTTTAATAGCAGGAGCAAACCCAGCTTGGTGTCATCCTATTTTATACAGACGAATAGAAAAACATAAAGAGGAAAATCCTGATATTAAAATAATAGTAGTAGACCCTAGAAAAACACAAACTTGTGCCTCTGCAGATTTGCACTTACAAATTTTACCTGGTACCGATGTTATTCTGTTTAATGCTATTGCACGTTGTTTAATAGACAAGAAAAAAATAGATAAAAAATTTATAAAACAACACACGGTAAATTTTGAAGCTTGTAAAGAAAGTGCATACCAATTATCGGTACGCCAGGCAGCAGAAAAGTGTGGTGTTCCTGCAGAAGATATTCGTAGGGCAGCTAATTATATTGGAGATGCTTCTGGGTTTATTAGTATGTGGACAATGGGGCTTAACCAAAGTGTAATAGGAGTAGATAAAAATGTTTCTTTATTTAATATATCTCTTTTAACAGGCCAAATAGGAAAACCAGGTTCTGGGCCATTTTCGCTTACAGGACAACCAAACGCTATGGGAGGCCGTGAGGTTGGTGGTATGGCCAGTTTATTAGCAGCGCATAAAGATTTAGAAAATCCGGAGCACCGTAAAGAAGTATCAGACTTTTGGGGAGGTAAAGAAATACAAGCACAAGCAGGTTATACAGCAACAGAAATGTTTGATGCCTTAGATAAAGGTGAGCTAAAAGCTATTTGGATTATTTGTACAAATCCAGTAGTATCTATGCCTAATGCTAAAAAAATTGAACGTGCACTTAAGAACGCAAGTTTTGTAGTTGTACAAGATATATCACATAATTCAGAAACTTCTAAATATGCAGATTTACTTTTGCCAGCAGCTGGCTGGTTAGAGAAAGAAGGTACCATGACAAATTCAGAACGTAGAATTAGTTATTTGCCTAAAGTAATAGATGCTCCAGGAGAAGCATTGCCAGATGCAGAAATACTTTGGAAATTTGCACAGGCTATGGATTATAAAGGCTTTGATTATAATAATGCAAGTGAAGTATATGATGAACATTGTTTATTAACCAAAGGAACAAAGATTGATATTTCTGGTCTTTCTTATGATCGATTAAAAAACGAAGGCAGTTTTCAATGGCCAGTACCACACAGTAAACATCCTGGTACACCAAGGTTATTTGAAGACAAAGAGTTTTATACAGGAGATAGCAAAGCACATTTTAATGCGCCAAAAAATTTGTACAATAAGTCAGAAGAAACAAATGCTAGCTTTCCTCTAATACTAAATACAGGAAGAGTTAGAGATCAGTGGCATACACGAACTAAAACAGGAAAAGTAAAACGTTTACTTACACACATACCACAACCTTATTTAGAAATGAATAAGGTAGATGCTTATTTACGAAACCTTAAAGAAGGAGATATTGCAGTAGTAAAAAGCCGTAGAGGAGAGGTACAAGTAAAGGTTAAAATTAACTACGATATTAGAGAAAACGTGGTTTTTTTACCAATGCATTGGGGTAAAATACTAAATAACGATTTTGGTAGAGCAAATAACCTTACTAGCGAATTGGTAGACCCAATTTCTAAAGAACCCGATTTTAAATATTGTGCAGTACAAGTAGAAAAGTTTAGTAAAAAAGAACAAAAAATAATTGTAATTGGAGCAGGAGCAGCTGCTTACCGTTTTATACAATCTTATAGAGAAAAGAATGAAGCAGATGAAATTCATGTTTTTTCTAAAGAAAAAGACCCTTTTTATAACCGAGTACTTTTACCAGAATATGTTAGTGATGAGCTTTCGTGGGAGGCCTTAGAGAAACTTAAAAAAGGAGAGTTAGAAAAGTTAGAAGTTAGCTTGCATCCTGGAAACGGAATTGCAAATATTAATGCAGAAGACAAAACCGTAATAGACGAAAAAGGAAATACCCATACGTATGATTTGCTTGTAATGGCAACAGGAAGTAGGGCTTTTGTACCTGCGGATGTGCAAATAAATTTACCTGGCCGTTTTACCATGAGAGAACGTGGTGATGCGGATAAACTAAAAAAATATTTAGGAGAAACTGGCTTACCGGCAAAAGAGCAACATGTGGTAATTGTTGGTGGAGGTTTATTAGGTTTAGAACTAGCTGCAGCACTAAAAAAAATAAATGTAAATATAAGTATTATACAACGTGCTCCACGTTTAATGGAACGCCAACTAGATCAGGTTGCAAGTAGACTGTTAGCAGAAGATGTTAGAGAGCGTGGTATTACTATTTATTTTGATAATGAAGTTAGTACTGTTTTTCAAGAAAAAGATAACGAACATACCCTTTTAGTAAATTTAAAAACAGGACGTACTATAAAATGCAACGCTATAGTATATGCTATTGGTACAAGACCAAATATAGAACTTGCTAAACAAACTAATATAGATACTAGGCGTGGTGTAGTAGTAAATTCGTATTTACAAACTAGCGAGCCTTCTATTTTTGCATTAGGAGAAATAGCAGAATATCAAAACTCTTTATTTGGTATTACCTCAGCAGCTGAACAACAAGCAGATATTGCCGCTAACTATATTTTAGGAGATTATGGTAGTATGTATACTGGCTCTGTTTTAATGAACATATTAAAATTTGAAAATTTAGACCTTTGTAGTATTGGTATGGCTTATGCGCCAGAAAATGACCCTAGTTATGAAGAAATTATTTTAATGGATGTTAGTAAGCGCTTTTATAAAAAATGTATTGTAAAAGATGATATGCTTAAGGGAGCTATTTTAATGGGAGATAAAAATGAATTTGCAGAGTTTAAAAGATTAATTGAAGAAGAAATAGAGCTTTCAGAAAAAAGAAATGAACTTCTCCGAGGTGCAACAAATACAGTTCCTTTAAAAGGAAAATTAGTTTGTTCTTGCAGCCAAGTAGGCGAAGGTAATATTGTAGAAGCTATACAAAATGGTTGTACAGAATTTACAAAATTATGTGCAGAAACCGGTGGTGGTTTAGGTTGTGGTAGTTGTAAACCAGAAATAAAAGATATTTTAAATGCCCAATTAGCAACAGTTTAAATTGTAGAAGTATGAATGATGATTTACATAGAATATTAATAAAAGGTGGAATTACTTCTCCAGGAGAATTAAAAGATAGTATTACCATGCTAGAAGCTGCTGGCTTAAAAGAAGTGTACTTTGGTTCTCGTCAAGATCTACTTTTTCCATTAAAAGATGTTAGTGAAAAGCAATTAGAAAGCTTATCACAATTTAATACCGATATTCAATCGGAAAGAAGTTATCAAAATATAGTCTGTTCTTACGTTTCTGCAGATATTTTTAATATGACGCATTGGTTAAAAGGCTCTACTTATCTTTATATTTTAGAAGGGTTTAATTACCAACCACTACTTAAAATTAATATTACAGACCCAAAGCAACGATTAGTTCCTATTTTTAGTGGAAATTTAAATTTTATTGCATCAGAAAGTGAAGATTATTGGTATTTACATATAAAATTACCCGGTTGGAAAGAAGGTGCATATTACCCTGTTTTAGTATACAGTTGGGACATTACAAAAATTTCTAGCGCTATTGAAGATATTTATGAAGAAGTAGCATCTGTAGACGATATCTTTTTTCTTTTAAATAAAAAATTAGACACCAATAATAAGGTTATGGATAAAGAGTTGCATATTCCATACCTTACTTTTCCGTATTATGAAGGTATGAACCGTATGGGGTTAGATGAATATTGGTTGGGTTTATATTGGCGAAATAATAAGTACGATTTAGATTTTTTAAAGCATTTCTGCGAATTTTGTTTAGATAATAGCATTGGAAAAATATGTATAACACCTTGGAAATCTTTTATTGTAAAAGGAATAAAAGTAGAAGCAAGGCCTTTATTAGAGCGCTTTTTAGGTCAGTGGGGAATTAATATTCGTCATTCTCAATTAGAAATGAACTGGCATTTGCCAGTAGAAGATAAAGAAGCTTTAGAATTAAAAAAATTCTTGGTTCGTAGTTTTGATCAAAATGATATTAGTACTTATGGTCTTACCTTTGGTATTAGTGATACTCCAGGTAAAAGAACTCATTTTGCATCGGTGTTAATAGAAAAAAATACAGCACCAACTATTGTAAAAGATTTTGAGGTTAGACCAAGCTATAATGTATTACACTTTAAAAACTTTGATCCTAATACTCAGGTATATCAAATGTATGCCCAAGATGTAGATAAAATAGAACTACCTGGTTTATTAATGGAACTTAGTAAAAAGTATTTTGGACAGTTAGGAAGCGTATCTATACCTACAAAAAAGAAAATAAAAGCAAATCCGGAAGAACCATCACAAGTATACCAATGCAATTCTTGTTTTACCATTTATGATCCTTTTTATGGAGATTTTAAACGAAATGTAAAAGCAGGTACAGAATTTGAAAATTTACCAGAAAATTATTCTTGTCCTGTTTGTGAGGCTCCAAAAAGTAGCTTTAAAGAAACCCATTTAGTTTTAGGGTCTAAGTAAGGTTGTATTTATCGTAAATTAGATTGGTTATAACATCTAATTCGGTAAATGCTTTTTCTGCAAAAGTAAAAAGACTAATACTGCGTTCTAAATTTTGTGTTTTATAGCTAATAGTAAAATATTTGTCTCCGCTTAAATAGTCTGTTAATGCTCTTAAACCATGAATAAATGGCATGTAAATAACACCTAATGGTAGTGTTTTTATTTCTGTGTTGGTTAAAAAATTTGTTTTGGCAGATATGCCATTTAAAAATGCAATAAACAATTTTTTATTAAATGTTATTTTACTCAGGCCTTTTTCATCTTCTACTGCAGTGTTTACAATAGTACGTATAGCATCGCCAAAATCATAAAAAAAGTGTCCTTTCATTACGGTGTCTAAATCTATAAGACAAAGTGCTTTATGTTCTAATTTAGAAAATAAGATATTATTTAGTTTGGTATCATTATGGCATATTCTAACAGGTATTTTTTGCTGTTGTAATGGCGCTAGAATAGAAAAAAAGCTATTGGTTATTTCAATAGCTTTTTTGGCATTTATTTTACGCTCTTTAGTTGTATTTTTTAATGCGTATAAAAATTGCTTTTTTCGCACTTCTAGATCCATAAAATCAGAAATAGTATCTACATACTTTGTAGTATTTTCATTTTGTAAAATAGCATGAAAAGTTCCGATAATTTTACCCGCTTCAAAAGCAATAGTAGGATTTTTGGTGGTAGTATAAACAATACTATCTTTAATATAATGCATTAAGCGCCAATTACCATTTGTAGTAGATAAATAGCTTTTATGGTCTATTGTTTTTAAATAAACAACCTTTGTATAATTATCTTGCTGTAAAGCGGCAACAACATTGGTTATATTTTGCATTAAAGCATTAGTATCCAAAAAAACAGCAGAATTTATCTGTTGTAAAATATATTTTGGAGTTTTATTTTCGGTTACTAAATACGTAGTATTAATTAATCCGTTTGTAATTGGAGAAAAATTATACTTTGTTGTAGTGGTGTTTATAAAGTTAGATAATATGTTTTCTAATGCAATGGTAGAATACGGTTGCATAATTTAATCTTGCCACATAGGAACAGGATATTCATTATTATCTGTTCTTTCTTTAAGCGCATCTACAACATTTTGCCTGTCACCCGCATAAGTAACACCAAACCATTTTCCTTTAGAAGGAATTGCTTTAATTGTGTTTTCTCCAGATTCCATAATGTTTTTCATTACTTTAGGAAGATAAATTTCACTGTTTTTTACTAAACGTTCATCTTCTAAAAAGGCAATAAAATCTTCTTCAATAGCTTGAAATATATCTGGTTGACAAACCCAAAAATTCATGCTTACCAATTCTTCTCCTGTAAAATTAGTATTGGTAGCAGTGTCTACAATAGTAGTATTATTTTGTTCAATTTTTAAATGCTCTTCTATAGCCGTTAAATTACTATTAGAATCTACACTACAAACACCTCTAGAAACGGAACCGCTTGCAGATAGAGTTTCTTTTAAAGTATACCCTATTAAAGCGTAGTTATCTTCATTTTCTGGGTTATTAATAAAATTAGCAGCATTTATAAAAGCATCTTTATCATAATAATCATCTGCATTTAATACAACAAAAGAATCTTCTATTACATTTCTTGCAGACCAAACTGCATGTGCAGTTCCCCAAGGTTTTTCTCTGTCTCCCATAAAGGCAACGCCATAAGGTATATCGGAAGTTTCTTGTGCAATAACATCTAACTCTATGTCTTCAGGAATACGTTCGTCTAAGTAATTGAGCGTAAAGTCTACTTTGTCTTTTTGAGTAATGACAACGATTTGGGTAAATCCGGCTTCTATAGCATCAAAAATACTATACTCCATTAATAGTTCACCGTTAGGGCCTAAATCATCAAACTGTTTTAATTTTCCATATCGGCTTCCGCGTCCGGCAGCCATTAATAATAACGTCATAATTTAAAAATGTTAAAGAGTAGCATTTGTACTACAATAAAGGTATTTCAAAATTTGGTTAGCATTAAAATTTAACGTTAAAACTAATATTTTGTTTTGTGTAATTAAAAGAAAACTCAAATTATTTTTAGGTATAAATTCAAGTATTATGAATAAGGCAAATAACAGAGTGTTTATATGACAATTATCATATTTTTTAGATCTATACATAACTATGTTTGTAGTGTAAATAACAGGTATGTGCAGTTTAATTAAAAAATATAATGTTTCGGGACCTAGATATACTAGTTACCCTACAGTCCCTTATTGGAATTTAGAAACTTTTTCTGGTGCTAAATGGGAAGTTACGCTTAAAAAAAGCTTTACAGAAAGTAATGCTAAAGAAGGAATTAGTTTATATATACATTTACCTTTTTGTGAAAGTATGTGTACTTTTTGTGGTTGTCATAAACGTATAACAAAACAACATAATGTTGAAGTGCCATATATAAACACGGTTTTAAAAGAATGGGCATTGTATACCCAAATGTTTTCAGAAAAACCTATTATTAAAGAGCTTCATTTGGGAGGAGGAACTCCAACTTTTTTTTCGCCAGAAAATTTAAAATTTCTTATGGAAGGAATTTTTAAACAAGCAGAAAAAGCAAAAGACTACGAATTTAGTTTTGAAGGGCACCCTAATAACACCACAGAAGAGCATTTACAAGCTTTATATAATGTAGGTTTTAGAAGAGTAAGTTTTGGCGTGCAAGATTATAATATTACGGTACAAAAAGCAATTCATAGAGTACAACCTTTTAAAAATGTAAAAAGAGTTACAGAAATTGCTAGAAATATCGGATATACTTCTGTAGGTCATGATATTATTTTTGGATTACCACACCAAACTTTAGAACATGTTAAAGAAAGTATTTTAAAAACAAAAAGCTTACGACCAGATCGCTTAGCATTTTATAGTTACGCACATGTACCATGGTTAAAAGGCAATGGGCAAAGGGGTTATAAAGATAGCGATTTGCCATCTGCAGAGGAAAAAAGAGCGCAGTATGAAGAAGGTAAAAAATTATTAGCACAAGTAGGATATACAGAAATAGGAATGGATCACTTTGCTCTTGCTACGGATAGCTTGTATGCCTCAATGGAGTCTAAAAAGTTGCATCGTAATTTTATGGGATATACGGCATCTAAAACACAACTTATGGTTGGCTTAGGAGTGTCTAGTATTGGCGATAGTTGGTATAGCTTTGCCCAAAATGTAAAAAATATAGAAGAGTATAAGCATTTAGTAAATAATAATATAATACCAATATATAGAGGGCATATTCTAACACAAGAAGACCAAATAATAAGAAAACATATTCTAAACCTTATGTGTACTTACCAAACTTCTTGGGAATATGATACTATGAATTTTAACGAAGTAACAGTAGTATTAGATAATTTAAAAGAAATGCATTTAGATAATTTGGTAATTATATCAGATAAAAAATTAGAAGTAACAGAAAAGGGGAAACCTTTTATTAGAAATATATGTATGGCTTTTGATGTGCATTTACATAGAAAAGCCCCTGAAACTAAATTATTTTCAATGACAATTTAAAAACTAAAATCATGAAAAAAATAATTGTACCTATAGATTTTTCGGAGCAATCTGAAAATGCATTAAAAGTAGCAGTTTCTTTAGCCAAGAAACATACTTCGGAGATTTTAGTATTACATATGTTAGAACTTAATAATACTATAATAACTTCAGAAGCAAATATACACCCAGAGCAAACCGTATTTTTTTTAAAGCTTGCAGAAAAAAGAATTAAAGAGTTTTTAGATAAGGACTATTTAGCAGATGTTGAGGTAACACCAATAATAAAACATTTTAAAGTTTTCTCAGAAGTTAATGAAGTAGCTAAAAAGCATAGCGCAGATTTAATAATAATGGGTTCTCATGGCACAGATGGTTTAAAAGAACTATTTATAGGATCTAATGCCGAAAAAGTAGTTAGAAATTCTGAAGTTCCTGTTTTAGTAATAAAAAAAGAACATAAAAATTTTAAGATTGATCGTTTTGTTTTTGCATGTGATTTTAAACTAGATAAGTTGCCTGCATTTAAAAAAGCAAAAGACTTTGCCGCAATGTTACGAGCAAAATTAGACTTGTTGTATATAAATGTGCCTGGCGATAATTTTTTAAGCACAAAAGATGCCTATGAAAAAATTAATATTTTTTTAAAAGAAGGCAATATAGGAGCTGAGGTTACCATATATAACGATTATAGTATAGAGGAAGGAATATTAAACTATAGCAATGCTAATGGTGCCGATATTATTGGTATTCCTACTCATGGACGTAAAGGGTTATCTCATTTTTTTATGGGAAGTATAGGAGAAGATGTTGTTAACCATGCAAATATGCCAGTGGTTACTTTTAAAATGAAATAATTATAGTGGGTTGTAGATTTTAATTGGTGAAAAAGGGAGGTTGTAGTTGGCCTCCCTTTTTTTATGCAATTTTAATGCACTACATTGTTTAGTGTTTGCTTTTTACTAATATCTTCAGATAATTTAGAAAAAGTAATTTTGTAACTATTAAGGGTTTTAATAAAACTAGTATTTGTTTTAAAAATAGCTTCATAATATTTTATTCCATCGGCTAAATTATTTTTAAAAGTAGAAAGATATTTTAGTTGTTTAATAGAACTTTTAGAAGAGGTTTCTTTAACCTTTTCTTGCAAATAGGTTAAATATATAGATAGTTCTTTAAGGAACATATGTGGGCGGTCTTTTCTACTAATTACATTGTTGCGACCATAAATATGGTCTGTAATTTCAGTTAGTTTCATAGTTTTAGAAAAATATGCCATGTTTGGACCAGGACATACGGATACGCCATCTCCTTCTGTCTTTGTGTCTAAACCATATGTTAGTAATGCAGAGGTTCCTAAACCAACACAAGTACAAGATTTTTCGATAATTTGGGCATATTGTTTTTTGTACGCTTCTTTAGATAAATTCTCTTTTTCTAAGGCTTTTATTTTTAAATGTTGGTATTGTCTAGATGCCGTACATAAACCAGACTCTTTAAAGTCTTTGTTTAAAGAAACAAACTTTTTAGGGCAGGAACTTCCGGGTCTGTTTTTGGCAATATTTTTTGCTTTTTCTTCATCTTTTGTATTGCCTTTTAAACTGTGAAAAGGAATTCCTAATGGCGAAATATTACTTAAGTATAAATCTTTTTCTTTAGCGGTTGCAAGTTTTTCTACGGTAGCTTTATCTACTGTTGTAGCTTCTGGAACTAGTAAAAAAGGTGAGCCCCAACCAACAGAGTCTACTTGGTAGTGGTTTAAAATAAAGTTATGTTCTTCTGCAGTGCCAACACCGCCTTGCGCAGTTAGTTTAATAGGAAGTATATGTTTTGGTAAAGGTTTGTTTTTTCTTTCTAAAGCAGATACCAAAATACCATAAATAGATGCGGCTAAATCTTCTTTTTCGTTTTTAAATTGTTCTAATATAGGTCCCATTAAATATCCGTCTGTTGCAAATGCATGTCCGCCACAGTTTAAACCAGATTCTATACGGTATTCCGACACCCAAAGTCCTTTTTTTGCTAAAAATTTACCTTGTATTAAGGCAGACCTATAATCGCTAACCTTAAGAACAATTTTCTTTTTAATGTATCCGTTTTTGTCAGGAAAAAAGTCATCAAACTGTTCTATGTAGCTATACAACCTAGGATTCATCCCTGCCGATAAAATAAGAGAAGAATTAACGTTACTATTAGCATATCCTCTAAGTGCAGCATGCGCATCGTTATATTCTGTTGGTAGTTGTTTGTTTTTTATATAATTGTCTTTATCTACTTTGGTCATAATATTAACATCAATACTACCCATAGTAAGATTTTCTTTTAACCAATTTTTAATTTCTTCTAGATTGAAATTGGTTTTAGTTCGTTTATTAAATTCTTTTTTTAAGTAGGAACTGTCTGGTAAAATAGAAAAGTATTTTTTTATTTCGGAACTAGATTCTTGGGTTGCCACCTTTAGTGCTTGAAACTTTTCTTCGGCTAAATTTTGAATAAGATTTAAGTAAGATGTTATTCTTAAAGCCCTAAAATCTTCTGTTTTATCTGTAATTTCTGTATATGGTAAATTAGAAAGATCGCAATACATTTTGCGTAGTTTTTCTAATAAAATATCATCTACTAAAGAGATTACAGAGTCTATTCCTAAGTGCGATACTTTTAAAGGAGAATCTATTGTAAACCCAATTCCCATTACAGGAATATGAAAAGAATGTGTATTTGCCATGAATATTTTTGTTTTGCAGTTTTATAAAAATAACCAACTGCAAATTTTCTACTATTCTGGCTCTTAGAATATGATATATGTCAGTTCTTAGATGAGTTTAATTACCTTAAATTATTTTTTCTGCTTTCAAACATTTTCATAAATAACATGGTTGACATTTTTTGCGCTCTGTTTTTTGCAATCCAGGCGGTTTCGCCATCAAACAAGTCATCAATAGTAGCATACCAAGTATTTAACCACAAACCAAAATGTTCTGTAGTAATAGTACCATTAGTTTTAGCATCTACCTCTTGGTGTGCAGTAACAGGGTTACCGTAGTATTTACGTTTTAGAAAGAGTTGGGTTTCCCAAAAATCGGTCAATAAATTTAGATGTTCGTCCCAATCATTAATAATAGAATTAAAAATTGGGCCTAAAATGTTGTGTACTCTTATTTTGTTATAAAAGGTATGTACAAGCAATTTTACATCGCTTCTATTTTCTATATCTTTCTTTTTGGACATATTCTATCTATTAAAATGGGAAGATAGTTAATTATGGCATTCCATTTTAGAGGAAACAATTTCGGTAACTGGCTTTGGAGAAATATAGGGTATGCCAAGGCCTAAACCTCTTAAAATAAAAAGAATACCCATTATAATTACAAAAGTAGGAATTAGTTTTTGTATTTTTTGTTTTGTTACTCCTTTTAATAAATTACTAAAATAAATTGCAGTTGTCATTAATGGTATTGTGCCTATTCCAAAAAGGAGCATGTATAAAGAGCTTTCCAAAATATTAGCCATTGCAATTGCGCCAAATAAAGCCATATACACCAATCCACAAGGGAGAAAACCATTTAAGAACCCTATAGTTAAAAAAGTATCTGGAGTTTTCTTTTGCAATTCTTTTCCTAGTTGCGATTTAACCTTGCTTATTACTTTGTAAATGGGGGTAGAAAAATTGTATTTATGAAACGTTTTATAGGGAATAAGAATTACCAATATCATTACTACACCAATAATAATGGAGAGTTTTTGTTGTAAACCAAATACCTGTAAGCTCTTTCCTAAAAGTCCAAATAAAAGCCCCATAATGCTATAGGCTAATAACCTTCCAAAGTGGTAAATAAAAATTTGTGTAAATTTTTTAAGATTACTTTCTCTATCTACCGGGAGCATAAATGCAATGGGGCCACACATGCCTACGCAGTGCAAACTACCCATAAGTCCTAATAGTAAAGCAGATAGTAGCATATTTTATTTTATGTAGGTAATGTTTTCTTTGTAAAGAAATTCTGTGCCATTATGCTCCCAGAGTATTTTTATGTTCCATCGGCCATCTAACAAACGTTTGTCAGGTATGAGCAAATGTGAATTGGATAGATGAAATAGTAAATCAAAATCCAAGTGCTTATTAGACGGCCTATATAGGAACACAGTGCCTTTAATTTGTTCTTTTTCTATATCAGATGGAAATTGTATAGACAGTCCTTCTGAAGTTTTTAAGATTTTTATATTTATTTTATTAGCATTTACAGTTGCATTAATTTCTTTTTGGTACCCTAGTTCTGCTTTGTAATATTCTTCGGTAACTAAATCATGATTAGCTCTATTATCAGTGCTCATTTTAACCACAAAAAAGAGTATAAAACTTATAAAACCAATAAACGCAATTACAATACTTGTTCCCCAATTAATTTTCATAATCTTTCTTTTTATAACTCGATAATCGAGATTTATTTGTATCGACGCTTGGGTCGAAATATTATATTAATTTTCCATTACATACCTTATAGATTTTCCTATAGGTAGTTACTTATAACTTCTAGGCCCTAAAAAACGAGCCGTTGTAGTTTCAATGAGTTTATCTTTACTAAATATTCCTATTTTTAGTTTGTCTTTATCGCCATTCAAGGTAGAATTATTTATTTCTATAAATAAAGTTCCTTCTGCTAATTCTTGTGCAGGTACCGTAAAATTATCATGGCGAACTAGCTCTATAGTACCTTTATGCGATAAGAGTTTAAAGCTTATATCATCAATATTTTTAGAAGTTTTGTTTACTAGTTTATAGGTGTACACATTACTAATAATATTATCTTCTTTATGCTCGTATAATTGGCCAGGTAATCGTAAAATAGTTGCTTCCACTTCGTTTCTTAAAAAAAGCATTCCGGCAAGTATTCCAACTAAAATAAAAAGCACAGCAGAGTATCCTTTTAACCTTGGTGTAAACTTAAATTTTGCTTTTTTTTCTATATTATCTTCACTTGCGTAACGTATTAATCCCTTTGGAAGATTTACTTTTTCCATAATAGTATCGCACTCATCTATGCAAGCAGTACAGTTTACACATTCTAGTTGTGTTCCGTTTCTAATATCTATACCCGTTGGGCAAACATGTACACATTGCATACAGTCTATACAGTCTCCGTTACCCAGTGCAGAGCGGTCTTCGTTTTTTCTAAATTTTTTTCTGCCGTTTTCCCCTTCGCCACGTTTATGGTCATAGGCAACTACAATAGATTTGTTGTCTAAAAGTACGCCTTGCATTCTGCCATAAGGACAAGCAATAATGCAAACTTGTTCTCTAAACCAAACAAAAACAAAGTAGAAAACGCCTGTAAATATTAGCAAAGAAATTAAGGTGCTTATATGGTTTAAAGGGTTGTCTGTTATGTATTGTATTAGGCGATCGCTGCCAATTAAATAGGCAAGAAAAACGTTAGCAATAAGAAAAGAAATGATGAAAAATATAAACCATTTTAAAACGCGTTTTCTTATTTTTTCTGCATTCCAAGGTTGTCTTTCTAGTTTTATTTGTGCGCCACGGTCCCCATCAATCCAAAATTCTATTCTTCTAAAAACCATTTCTAAAAAAATAGTTTGCGGGCACATCCATCCGCAAAAAATACGACCAAAAGCTACCGTAAAAAGTGCAATAAAAATTACACCAATAATCATTGAGATTACAAACAAATGAAAATCTTGAGGCCAAAAAGGGAATCCAAAAATAGTAAAGCGTCTTTCTAAAACATTAAAGAGTAAAAACTGATTTCCGTTTATTTTAATAAATGGCGAAGCAACTAAAAATAATAAAAGCGCATAGCTTACCCATTTACGATAATCGTAGAATTTACCACTTGGTTTTTTGGGAAAAATCCAAGCGCGTTTCCCCTCTTTATTGATGGTGCCTATAGTGTCTCTAAAATTTTCGTTTTGTGCCATTACAAACGCTTCTTAATAGTACATTCTAGTTTTATAAATATTATTCTTGTGTTGTGTTTGGCTCTTCCCAGATATCTCCTTCTGGGGCTTTAGGATTTGCAGGTTCTTTGCCATTAATTTCTACAAGTACATAACTTGCAACCTGAGCAATTTCTACTGGTTTTAAACTTTGTTTCCATGCTACCATTCCTTTACCGTCTCGGCCACCTTCAGATATTGTTGTAAATACATTTTTAATACCTCCGCCAAGTATCCAATTTTTATCGGTAAGGTTAGGGCCAATACCGCCACCACCATCTGCCATATGACAAGCAATACAGTTTGCTGTAAAAATGGCTTGACCGGACTTAATATCAGAAGCCTCTGTTAATAGCTCTACCGTGCTAGCATCAACCAAATTTTTAGCAGTTTTTTTATATTCTTCGATTGCAATTTGTGCTGCGGCTACTTCTTGCTCATACTCTAAACTTTGATCATAATCATTAAAAACATGAAAACGTAATAAGTAAACTATAGCAAAAATTATGGTCCCGTAAAACATATAAACCCACCATGGTGGTAACGTGTTATCTAGCTCTCTAATACCATCATAATTGTGATCTAGAACTATTTCTCCTTCTTCTTCAATGGGTCTATTTTTTGTTAGCTTTTTATATAAGTTAGAACCGTAATTCCACTTTTTATTTTTAGATTCTAAATAGCGTTTTTTTGCATCTTCGGATAAGGTTTGAAAGAATACATTTTCTATAGCTTTTAATATTACTTCTATTGCTATTAAAAGAAATAAAACAACGATTAAAAAGAGTAGGGTAATAGGGTATTCTATAAACGCAGGTTTAGCTCCGGAATCTATAAAGTACTCCATTGTTCCAAAAACGAGGAAAAAAATAACAGGAATTCTAATCCACCAGGGTGCTATATTTTTCATATTAATTATTTTTAGGTTGGTTATTATTTTCTAATGGAATATTACTTACTTCTTTTATGTGTTCTTTTGAAGCAGTAAGTACCCACCAAAAAAGAATAACAAAAAAGAAAAAGAAGATTAATAAAGATAGCATTGGGTATGTTGCAACACCGTCTATAGTTTCCATGTATCCTTTGACAAATTTTAACATAGCTTATTTATTTTCAGAAATTAATTCTCCGGTTTCTTTAACTTTTATATCGGTTCCTAAACGTTGTAGATACGCAATAAGAGAGACTATTTCTCTGTCTCGCATCTCTACAAAATCTTGTCCGTTTTCTGCAGCATATTTTTTATCTTGTTCATAGCTTTTAGCAAAATCTGGATCTGCATAAAGGTTTTTCTCAATCTTTTCTGCTTGTTTTTCCATAGAAATATTTGCTAAGGCAATGTCATCTTCTGTATAAGGTACTCCTAAGCTAACCATAGCTTGCATTTTTGCTTGTACGCCACTACGATCATGCTTGTCTCTTACCAACCATTGGTATGCTGGCATAATAGAACCAGAGGAGGTACTTTGTGGGTCGTACATATGGTTTAAATGCCAGTTGTCTGAGTATTTACCTCCAACACGTAATAAGTCTGGCCCGGTACGTTTACTACCCCATAAGAATGGATGGTCATATACAAACTCTCCTGCTTTTGCATATTCTCCGTAACGTTCTACCTCACTTCTAAATGGTCTAACCATTTGCGAATGGCAACCAACACAACCTTCTCTTATGTATAAATCTCTGCCTTCTAATTCTAACGGTGTATATGGTTTTACACTGGTAATTGTTGGTATGTTAGATTTTACCATAATAGTTGGTATAATTTGAATAATACCACCTATTAAAATAGCAACAGTAGCCAAAATGGTTAATTGTATTGGCTTACGCTCTAACCAAGTGTGAAAAGTTTCGCCAGCAGTTCTCTTTTTAGAAACTCTAGTAAGAGGAGCAGCTTCTGCTAATTCGTCTTCAACTTTTACGCCAGATTTTATAGTTAATACAATATTGTATACCATTACTAACGCACCAATTATATATAGAGAGCCACCTATTGCACGCATCCAGTACATTGGTATAATTTCGGTAACAGTTTCTAAGAAGTTTCCATACGCTAAAGTACCATCAGGATTAAACTCTTTCCACATTAATGCTTGTAAAAAACCAGCAACATACATTGGTAATGCATATAGAATAATACCTAGTGTGCCAATCCAGAAATGGAAGTTTGCTAAACCATTAGAATATAATTTGGTTTTAAACATTTTTGGAGCTAACCAATAGATCATTCCAAAAGTCATAAAGCCATTCCAAGCTAATGCACCTACGTGCACGTGAGCAATAATCCAATCACTAAAATGAGCAATAGCATTTACATTTTTTAATGAAAGCATAGGTCCTTCAAACGTTGCCATACCATAGCCAGTAATAGCTACAACCATAAATTTTAAGGTTGGGTCTGTTCTTACTTTATCCCAGGCACCTCTTAGAGTTAATAATCCATTTATCATACCGCCCCAAGAAGGAGCAATAAGCATAATAGAAAATGCAACACCTAAATTTTGTGCCCAATCTGGTAAAGAAGAATATAGTAAATGGTGTGGTCCTGCCCAGATATAAATAAATATTAAAGACCAAAAGTGAACAATAGAAAGTTTATACGAATAAACAGGTCTATTAGCGGCTTTAGGAACAAAATAATACATAAGCCCTAAGAATGGCGTAGTTAAGAAAAATGCTACGGCATTATGCCCATACCACCATTGTACCAAAGCATCTTGTACACCTGCGTAAACAGAATAACTTTTTAAAGCACTTACCGGAAGTTCTAAACTGTTAAATATATGTAGTACGGCTACCGTTACAAATGTGCCCGCATAAAACCAGATGGCAACATATAAATGGCGTTGTCTTCTTTTTATCATGGTACCAATTAGGTTTACTCCAAAAGCAACCCAAACTAAAGCAATAGCAATATCTATAGGCCACTCCAGTTCCGCATATTCTTTAGATGTTGTATACCCTAATGGTAGAGTAATTGCTGCTGCAACAATAATAAGTTGCCATCCCCAGAAATTAAATTTGCTTAAAAAATCGCTAAACATTCTGGCTTTAAGTAAGCGTTGTGTAGAGTAGTAAACTCCTGCAAAAATTGCATTACCTACAAAGGCGAAAATAACGGCATTTGTATGTAAAGGACGCAAGCGACCAAAACTAAGCCAAGGTATGCCATCTGTTACATTAGGGAACAAAAACATAAAGGCTAATAATAGTCCTACGGACATTCCTATTATACCCCAAAACATTGTGGCATAAAGGAAATTTTTTACGATTTTATTATCGTAATAAAACTGTTGTACTTCCATAATTAATTACTCTTTTATTTAGTTGGATATTTATTTGTAGTGTCTTTTTCTTTTGTAGCTTTTGCAACAAGTTCATCCTCAAAAAGCATGCGTACAGACGGGGTATAAGAATCTTCATATTGCCCATTTTTTACAGAAAAAATAAAAGCTGCAAAAAAAAGAATAGCAACAATAATACTTATGGTTAATAATACATATATAACGCTCATACCTACCTGATTTACAGTGTAAAATTACGTCTGCTATAACACCTATTATATGACATTTATCAGGTTTTAAAATTATTTTTGAAAACTGCTTTTTTAGCGTAATTTTTCACCTAATAGGTTGGTAGCAATTGTAGTAAATGCAACCACGCTTATAGAACTTAAAGGCATTAATATGGCAGCTATTACGGGCTCTAATTGTCCTGTAATGGCAAAGTATAACCCTATAATATTGTAAAATAAAGAGAGTAGAAAACTCCATTTTATTATTTTTATAGCTTTTTTAGAAGCTAGGATATAAGTGTATAATTCCTGAAATTTTGTAGCATCTAAAATGCCATCGCATGCAGGAGAAAAAACATTTACATTTTCTGATATAGCAATGCCAACATTACTTTGGGCTAAAGCTCCAGCATCATTTAGACCATCACCAACCATCATTACCGTTTTTCCTTGGTCTTGAAGCGATCTTATAAACTCTAATTTATCTTCTGGTTTTTGATTAAAAAATAGCGGAGTAAGTTTTGGGAGTAATTTTTCTAGCCTATTTTTTTCGCCAGCATTATCTCCAGATAATATTGCAAGCTGTAAGGTGTTAGACATTGTTTTAAATAACTTAGAAACCCCTTTTCTATACTCATTTTTAAAAACAAATTTTCCTTTGTAATTGTTGTTGCTACTAATGTGTACTGCAGTGTTATTCACTTCTTTTGTACTGGCGTTTTTAACAAAGCTTGCCGAACCAATTTTTATTGTAGCATTCTTTTTTGTTCCTATTATTCCTTTTCCTAAATGTTCTTCATATTCGTCTAATGTTACAATATTTTGTTCTAAAAGCATATTATATAAAGATCTACTTAAAGGGTGATTGGAGGAACGAAGTGTGTTTTTTAATAAAGATTCTTCTTCTTTTGTTAGTGTGTAACCTTCATAGGTAATAGTATTTTTTTTTGCAGTAGTAATAGTACCTGTTTTATCAAAAATTGCAGTGTCTATTTTAGCAAGTTGTTCTATAGTATAAGTATCTTTTAAGTAAAATTTATTTTTCCCAAAAATGCGTAACATATTTCCGAGTGTAAAAGGCGAGGCTAGTGCAATTGCGCATGGGCAAGCAATTATTAAAACAGCTGTAAATACATTTAATGCCATACTTGGGTTATAAAAAAACCAGAAAATAGTAGCTAAAAAAGCAATGCTTAAAACGCCTACAGTAAAACGTTTTCCAATACTATCTGTAATAGATTGAAATGCACTGGATTTGTTGTGCTTAAAAATAGAGTTACTCCATAGTTGTGTAAGGTAACTTTGAGAAACAGATTTTAGGGCTTCCATTTCTATAGCACTATTTAATTGCTTGCCTCCTGCAAAAACTTTGTCTCCAGAAACTTTTGTTACGGGTTCAGATTCTCCAGTAACAAAACTATAATCTATTTGGGTGTGCTTGCTTAGTAAAATACCATCTACAGGTATAAGCTCTTCATTTCTAATAAGTATTTTGTCTCCCCTTTTTATATTGTAAACTTGGGTGTTTTCTTCTTTGCCATTTTTAAGAATACGTGTAACAGCAATAGGGAAATAGGATTTATAATCTCTTTCAAAAGATAAAAAAGAGTAGGTTTTTTGTTGAAAAAATTTTCCTAGTAGTAAAAAGAATACAAGACCTGTTAAGCTGTCAAAAAAACCAGGTCCCCATTTTAAAATTATTTCTATTGTACTTCTTAAAAACAAAACTAAAATTCCAAGCGCAATAGGAACATCAATATTTAAAAGCCTAGACCTTATTCCTTTATATGCCGATATAAAATAATCTTGTGCAGCATAAAAAACCACAGGAAGAGAAAAAGTAAACATAATCCATCGGAAAATATCTTGGTATTTGTTTAACCAAAATTCGCCGCCATTTTGGGCACTAGAGGCTAGATCAAAATATTCAGGAAAAGATAAAAACATAACATTGCCAAAAGCAAAACCTGCAACGCCTAATTTATAAAGTAATGTGTTGTTGGTACTTTTTTTAGTTGTGGTGTAATCTTCTAAAGAAATAGTAGGCTCATAACCAATGCGCGACAGTAACATAGCAATGGCTTTTAAAGAAATGGTTTTCGGATTATACGTAATACGAACCATTTTTTTAGGAAAATCTACTTGAGAATTAGTTATTCCAGAATTTAATTTGTTTAGATTTTCTAACACCCAAATACAAGAACTACAATGTATATGAGGTATATATAAATTTATTATTTGAATACTAGTGTCTTTAAATTCTAAAAGCTTGTCTGTAATTTCAGAATTTTCTAAAAAGTCATATTTACCTTCTACAATTTTAGGTGTGGCTCCTGCAGAGGATTCTATATCATAATAATAAGATAAGTTATTAGTAGAGAAAATTTCGTAAACCGTTTTACAACCATTGCAACAGAATTTTTTTTCATCAAAATCTATTGTAACTTGTAAGCAAGAATCACCACAGTGGTAACATTTTTCCATTTTATTAAACATTTGCTAATACCTGATACAAAGGTTGTTATAAGCATATGGGAAAAACATGATATTTGTCAGGTTTTGTTTATGCAGTTACGTTTAATTTTGTGGTGTTAGGAAAAAAATAGGTATGGAAACTAGATGTGAGAATTGTATAGTCCGAAAATTTAATTCTTTAAGAGCAATGAATAAAGAAGAATTAAAACAAGTTTCTGATAATAAGGTGTATAAAAAGTTTAAAAAAGGAGAAGCACTTTTTGAAGAAGGAGAAAAACTAAATGGTGTTTATTGTGTTAGAAACGGTGTTTCTAAACTTTCAAAATTAAGCGCAAATGGTAAAGATCAAATTGTAAAATTAGCCACTACAGGAGAAGTTATGGGGCAACGTGCTGTAATTGTAGAAGAACCAACAAATTTAAGTGCTATTGCGGTTAATGATGTGGAGGTTTGTTTTGTGCCTAAAGAAATAATTGTAGGCACTATGCATAAAAACCCAGATTTTACTTTAGAGGTTTTACGCCATATGGCTCACGATTTAAAAGAGGCAGATGATGTTATTGTAAACATGTCTCAAAAAACGGTAAAACAAAGAGTGGCAGAGGCTTTTATGTATTTAAAAAATAACTATGGAGTAGATGAAGAAGGTTTTTTAAATCTAACATTATCTAGAGAGGATATAGCCAATGTTGTTGGTACAGCTACAGAATCTTGCATTCGTATTATATCAGAATTTAAGAAAAAAGAGCTTCTTAAAACTTCAGGAAAACGTGTGGCTATTGTTAAAGAGAAAGAGTTGCAAGACTTAATAGATGGTTTTTAAATAAATATTTTCAATTCTAAAACTGACATTTGTCATAGTTTAAAAAAGATGCTAAGATTAACTTTACACCTAAGTTAAAAGAATAGCATGAAAAATATACTACTACCTACCGATTTTTCGGAAAATTCCTGGAATGCTACAACCTATGCATTAGAACTTTTTAAAGAGGAAGAATGTGTTTTTTATATAGTAAACACCTATACCCCAGCTATTGCTAATAGCCGTTTTATGGCAGCAGCTTTAAATGGAGCTCAATTAGAAGATGGTATTGCTTTGGCTTCTAAAAAAGGGTTGCAAGAGGTTTTAAAAAGGATAAAAACTAAGTATACTAACCCTAAACATAGTTTTTATACAATATCTTCTTTTAGTTTGCTTATAGATGAAATTAAAGATATTGTAGAAGAAAAAAAGATAGATTTAATTGTAACAGGAACAAAAGGTTCTTCTGGTTTAGAAGAAGTTTTTATGGGTAGTAATACGGTACGTATTATAAAATCTATTAAAAATTGTCCGGTTTTAGCAATACCACAATATTTTAATTTTAGTACACCTTCTGAAATTGCTTTTGCTACTGATTTAAATAGGTTTTATTCTAAATCAGAATTAGAGCCTTTACTTGCCTTGGCAAAAACGTTTAAATCTGTAATACGTATTGTACATGTGCAATACTCTATAAAAGCTTTAACAGAGTTACAGCATTTTAATTTAGGAATGTTGCGTAAATATTTTAAAGATGTAGAACATTATGTACACACCGTATCTGAACTAAATTCTGTTTCTAAAACTTTAGAGGTTTTTAGTGCAGAGTTAGATATTCATTTATTAGCTATGCTTAATTACCAACATAGTTATATGGAAAAAATGACTAGAGAGCCTATTGTAAAACGCGTAGCTTTTCATACGCAAATACCATTATTAGTAATTCCAGAATTAGGAATGGTGTCTTCTACTAGTGTAAAAAAAGAAGAAAGGGTCTTACAAGAAAAATAAAAATTAATTAACGTTCCAAAATTTATCTGAATCCGGAATGTTTTTATTATTTCCTAGAGTTAAAGGGTTAAATTCTAATTGTGCAAAAAGATACCAAACAGACGAAGATATTGCGGGTGTAAGATCCGCATGATCCCACAAGAGCCCAGCCCCATATGTTGTGCCGTAATTTGTAGTATAAGGTATGCCTTGAGCATTGCTTAAAGATGCGCTATTAATAAATGTTTTTTCTAAATTATTAATAAGTAAAGCGGCTTCGGCTTTTTTATTTGCTTGTTGGTAAGCAACTAAAACTTGTGCAGTTCCTTCTAACCAAATTACATCTTTATCTTCATCAAAAGAATATCCAGTAACTTCTTCTCCATTTGTAGTATTAATTTGAGTGGTTTTATACCGGTCTATTTTTGTTAATACTTCAGTAGGAAAATCAGGAAAAATACCAGCACTTAAGCTATGTAAATCTAAAGCATATTTATAGTCTTCATTTTCTGGCCATGCTATTAGTAATTTTTCTTCACTATCCCAACGGTTATTTTTTAAATAAGTTAATATGTTAGAATGAAAACTGTCATAACCCTGCACAGCATTATAAGCAGTAATAATACCTTCGGTAACTTTTGGTATTTGCGAGCCATCTTCATTATAGCCACCAATTAAACCGCCATCTTCTAACTGTAAAGAACGCAGCCAATTTTCTATAGCAGCAGCCATTGTACTATATTTTTGTGTTTTGGTAATATTATGGTAGTGGTTTAGGGCAATTAATAACCAGGCGTTATCTCCCATCCAAGTTCTACTACCTTCTTCGCCATTGCTATTTCTAAATTGATAAAAACCCCCTGACCCTTGTAAAAATTCTATATGGAGTTTACTATTAAAAAAATCAAATATTTTCTCGGCCTGTGTAATTTTTCCAAGTTTAAGGTAAACTAAGGCTGTTAAAGAATTGTCATATAAAGAAACAAAATCAGAATTTTCAGAACTCTCTAATAATCCGTTTGTTTGTTGCATATTGGTAACCCATGTACTTGTTTTGGTAGCAGCTGTAGATAGGTTTATACTAATGGGAGTAGAGTCTTCTATTGGTATTATTTCTGCATTTAACTCATCAGTTACAGAAGATTCTTCAAAAATTATTTCTTCTTTAGAACAGGAACTTAACCCCAGAACTATTAACGTTGTAATGAAATAGAATTTATGCATAGTAGGTTTGTTTCTATCTTTATGCAAAGTTAGATTGGTAAAGTAACAATGATAGAGATATACGCTGTATTGTCTTTTTTATCGATTGGTTACTTTTTTTAATGGTAAACTAGGTGAAATTTTAGGAAGGTAATTTTTTTAGTATCGATGAAACCTACTTTCTAATGGTTTGCAGGTATATTTAGAGGTGCGTTATTTAAAAAAAATAATGTTTATTATATTTCAATTGTATTATAAAGTTACTATAAACATATGGTTTTATATAAAAACCTTTAGTATCTTTGAGCCGTTGTGTTGTGCTTCAATTTTTATTGAAGCCAGGTGTAGATATCGATGGTGATCGATACTATCCAATGAAAGGCTTTCCATAATGGGAGGCTTTTTTTGTGCAATTATTGTAAAAATAAAAACACCCTTTAAATACAGTATTTAAAGGGTGTTTTTAAAAGATTAAAAAAGGGCTTATTCTACAACTATATCAAATGTAGCAGAAATATCCGTTTCACCTCCAGCATCTTCAAGACCTGTATTTGGTTTTGTTGGCTCATGAATTAATGTGAATGTTAATTCTCCAGAACTAGCATCGCCAGTTGTTAAGGTAAACTCTGTACCTAATTCATCTCCATTAGCATCAAAATTTGTGTATTCTGTAGTTACATCAAGACCAGTTCCTACAGTATAGAAAAATTGGTGTTCTTCATCTTCTTCTTCTACTTCTTCTGTAATGTCTTCTGCAGGGTCTTCAGTTTCATTTAAAAGAACTATAGAACCGTCATAAACAGTGTTTGCAGCTAAGTTTCCAGAAACAGTAATAACAGGAGTATCTGGACCATCTCCGTCTAAATCTTGTGTTTGTAATGTAATAGTTTCATTACCGGAAACAAGACTAACTGTTAAGGTAGTAATTACTTCTTCTTCGTGCACAACATCTGGAGTTTCATCATCATCAGAACATGCTGTGAAAGTTAAAGCTGCTAATACGGATAGGCTTAATAATTTAATTGTTTTCATTTTCATTTTCATTTTAAATGGTTAATAATTGAATTTAATGTTTAATAAAAAGTTTCGGCCTAAATCATCTGCGTAAAAACGTAGGTTATTTAGGTAATTTCTATAAGATGTGTTAAGTATGTTTGTAACATTTAAACCTAGAGTAAGCTTAGATTTTTTTTGTAAAGAAAAATCTATACTAGATCTAAAGTTTAATAGGTGATAGGCGTCTGGTGGGGTGCTTACATCTACAATTTCAAAAGTTTCTGTAGTTGGTATATATACTTCAAAATTATTGTCTGGGTATTCATTCTGCCTAAATACAAATTCACTTTGTATTGCTATGTTTAGGTTGTTTATATCGGCATTTTGGTAGGTAAGCTCGTTAGTAGTATTAACAGGTGGCATACTTATTATTGGACCTCCATTAGTACGGTCATACCCTTTTACAAAAGAAAATTGATGGTTGTATGTAAAATTATTAGCAAATTCATAAGATGCATCAATATCTACACCATACAATTGTGCATCTGTTTGTCTATATTCCCATACTTGAAAATTTCCTCTAATAGTTTGCAATACACTTGTAGGTTCAATAATTATAAAATTTTGAATAGTATTAACAAACGGCTGAATAGAGAACCCAAAATTAGTGTTCTGTTTTTGAAAAGTTAGAGCTATTTTATTTGAAATTTCGGAGGTAAATTGTAAATCTCCTAATTCTATTCTTGATGCAGAATGGTGTAAACCTTCACTAAAAAGTTCTGAAGGGTTTGGTACACGTGATGCTAAAGAATAATTAAAAAATAATTTATAATTATCAGAAATAGAGTAAGTTGTTCCTAGTGTAGCAGAAAGGTTGTTAAAATTGTATTCTGGATTGGTAAGTGTTTGACTATTTTCTTCTCTAATAACAATTTCAGGAAAAAGCTCATCGTAATTTCTAGATTCCCAAAAAGAAGTTCTATACCATTTAAAAACATCCATATAAGTATAGTCAAATCTTGCGCCAGCCTCTACTAGCCAATTATCTTGTAGTTGTAAAGTGCCAACGCCATAAATGCCTAAATCATACTTTTCATAATCTGGTATTAGTCTTCTTACTCCTGTAGTTGGGTCTGCAAAATTATCTTGGTAGCGAGCTGTAATGCCTGATTTTAAGTTTATTTTATCAGATAACCTACTATCTAAATCTGCTAGTAAAGTATGGGTTTTTAAGACTAGGTCTAAAGAGGCTTTATCAGCATCATCACCAACACGAATATCATATTCTAACCTATGGTTTTGTTGGTAATCGTATTGTACACTTACTTTACCTAGAGAATTAAACTTTTTAAACCCTTTTATACGTGCTAAATGGTGCGTAATATCTTGTCTAGGTTGGCTTATATCATAAGTAAAATCATTTATAATTAAAGGAACAGAGCTGTTTATAGCGCTAACTTGATCTTCTGCACCACCTATATGAGAGGCGCGCAAAATTCCAATATTGTTTTTGTATAAAGAATAATACCCTTCTAAGCCATAATTTATACGATTAAGACCAAAACGTAAAGATGCATTACGCTCATAAGAACCTGTATTACTCAAAACATAATCTGGGGCTTCAAAATCACCATACCGTTTTAGGGTTCCTTGTACTGTGCCAAACCAGCCATTTTCATAGCTTTTTGTAAGTTTAGAGGTTAATGTACCCCCTTGACCATTAGAACTTAAAGAGAGTAAGGTTTTACCGTATAAGCTATCTTTAATAAATATTTTGCTAGGCTCTGTAATTATTACACCTGCAATAGCATCTCCACTATATTGTAAAGCCCCAGCACCTTTAATTACCGTAATATTTTCTGCAGTATTAACATCAAGGTTTGGAGCATGTTCTACACCCCACTCTTGATCCTCCATACGCACGCCGTTGTTTATAATAGAAATACGACTGCTATGAAGCCCATTAATAATAGGTTTAACAATAGTGCTTCCTGTGTTTAAAGAAGATACACCAGATATAGTATTTAAAACATCGCCTAAAGAACCATTACTATATTGTTCTATAGTTTCAGAAGCTACCTTTTTTTCTTGTAGTGTAGCTTGTTTTTGAACAGTTTTTCCTTTTATAATAATCTCATTAAGCTCCTCTAAATGGTGTTCTAATTTAAATGTCCTATTTAAATTGCCATCCAGTTTAATCTTGTATCCGTTTGTTGAACAGTACGGATGCGATATTTGTAAAGCATAGGTTTGGTTACATAAATTAGTAATTGTAAACATTCCATCGTCATCAGAAATAACAACTTGTTCTGTTCCGGCAACAATAATCATTGCTCCTTTTAAAATGGTACCGTCATGTAAATCAACTACTTTTCCAGAAAGGGAATTGTTGCAATCTTGCGAAATAGATGAAATGCTACTTAATAGCACCAACATCAGTGCGTAAATGCGCATATAGTATATATATTCTTGTTAAATAATAAAAAAAGTTTTCTTAATTAAGCAAGAAACTGGGAGGCCCCCTTAGTAGATTGTTATTATTGGCAAAAGCATTTGTAAATAAAGAAATAAAACTAATTTTTTCCTTAGAAGAGATAACAGTTTTTATTTGCTCTATAAATATCGAAATTGTAGAATTAAAAGCAAAAAACTCAAAATCGCAGATACTACAATCTACACTTTCTAAATGTACATCATCAAAATCTTCAGAAAAAGTAATATGCTTAT
Source organism: uncultured Maribacter sp. (assembly GCA_947504045.1). Taxonomy (GTDB): domain Bacteria; phylum Bacteroidota; class Bacteroidia; order Flavobacteriales; family Flavobacteriaceae; genus Maribacter_B. The sequence continues at coordinate 314,117 of CANNFY010000001.1, read as the reverse complement.
GGTAATCAAAAGTATGAGAAAATTGAATAAGGGTAGGCATTAACATAACAACCAGTAAAAATACCGATGTTAATACCTTGCTTATTTTTAATTTTTTCCCCATTAGGTTTATTGATAACGATTTGCAAATCTATAAAAGAATTTAATAAGGAGAAACTTTATTCTTTCATATTGTGTTTTTTAACTAATTAGTTGAATAATTCTTGTTTATAGCTGTTTTTAATGAGTTATTTTTGATTTATAGGCGTGTAATTCTTTTATTGTGTAATTAAATAATTAATAGTTTTTAGAGTAATTATATTCAGTCATTTTCTCTTATTTTGCTCTAAAATAAAATAATTGAAAAATGATTTTTGATCTTATTAAAAATAGACGTTCCGTTTTTCCTGTACAATATAACAGTAAGCCAATAGCAAAAGAAGATATTTTAAAAATACTAGAAGCTGCTAATTGGGCACCTAGCCATAGAAAAACAGAACCTTGGCGATTTAAAATTATTCAAGGCGATAAAAAGGCAGCATTAGGAGAGTTTTTATCAAACACTTATATAGATATAACCCCTAAACCCCAACAAGTAAAGTCTAAAAAACTAATAGAAAACCCTAAAAAGGCAGCGGTTATAATTGCAATATGTATGCAAAGAGACCCTTTAGAAAGTGTGCCAGAATGGGAAGAGATTGCTGCAGTAGCAATGGCAGTGCAAAATATGTGGTTATGTTGCACTCAAATGGGAATAGGTAGTTATTGGAGTTCTCCAGCATTAATAAAATATATGAATGAGTTTCTATCCTTAAAAGAAGGAGAAAAATGTCTTGGCTTTTTCTATATGGGGTATTCTGATGATGAGATAACAGAAGGGGTTAGAAAACCTATAGAAGATAAAGTAACGTGGTTATAATTTAGTTTATAAACGTAAAAAGCTCCTCTTTATAATCCCATGTAATAGAAATATATAGGACTAAGAATAGTATAGAAACTACAAACTTTAAGAAAGTTCCTGTAAGAAAGCCTAAAAAAGAACCAAAAGCAGCTTTAAGCGCTGTTTTTTGGTCAACTTTAGTAGTTAATTCGCCAACTAATGCACCTACAAAAGGCCCAATAATTATTCCTCCAGGTATGGGTATAATAATACCAAGCACTAAACCAACAGCAGTACCAATCATACCAGCTTTAGTACCGCCAAACTTTTTTGCGCCAATTATTGGAATTATATAATCTAGAACCCAAATAACTAAAGCAACGGCTAATGTAGAGCCAAGTATCCAATAGTCTTTAGGAACTACAGATGTTAAATGCAAAACTAAAATTCCTAACCAGCTTATTGGTGGCCCAGGAAGTATGGGTAAAAAACTGCCAATAATGCCAACAAGCATTAATGCAAAACCTAAGATTACTAAGAAAATATCCATTTTATGAGTTTTAAAATAAGACGAAATTAATTGGTTAATGTTACAAAATAAATACTTTTTAAATAGAATGTTTATTAAATTTAATCAGCGTCTTTAGTAAAATAAATTTACACAAATATTAAAGTCGGTAAAATATCGTAATTTTCCCCAAAGAATAGTATATAATGAATAAATTTTGGGTCTTAATGGTGTTATGTAGCGTAGCTTCATGTAACCCTTTTGTATCTAAAGAACAAAAAACCCAAGAACTAGTAGATAAAGAGTTGTTTGAAATGGATTGGAATACTATTGATAATTACCCTCTTTTTTATACGTGTGATGAAACGGTTTCAAAAGAACAACAACGAATTTGTTTTGAAAACGAATTAGTTTCTCATTTTTCTAAAACCTTAAAAGAGTTTGAGTTTACCATTGCACCAGATGTAGATTCCACTGCATATGTAGTTTTTGTAATAAACACCTTTGGAAAAATAAAAGTTTTAGATATAGAAAAAGACCCAGCAATTTTGGAACAAATGCCAGAGTTTGATGGTGTAATAACACAAAGCCTTAAAAGCTTGCCAGAAATAGACCCAGCATTAAAAAAAGGAATTCCTGTTACTACAAAGTTTAGAATTCCAATTGTATTACATAGTAATTAAAAAAAACTTGGCAAACGAGAAAATTATATTAGGTATTGATCCTGGAACTACCATAATGGGTTTTGGTGTTATTAAGGTGGTAAATAAGAAGATGGAGTTTGTGCAGATGAATGAGTTGCTTCTTCAAAAATATAAAGACCCTTATACCAAGCTAAAACTTATTTTTGAACGTACTATTGAGCTTATAGATACCTATCACCCAGATGAAATTGCTATTGAAGCTCCTTTTTTTGGTAAAAACGTACAATCTATGCTAAAACTTGGTAGAGCACAAGGTGTAGCAATGGCTGCGGGTTTATCTAGGCAAATACCAATTACAGAATATTTACCAAAAAAAATAAAAATGGCTGTTACAGGTAATGGTAATGCTAGTAAAGAACAAGTAGCAAAAATGCTACAGAGTATGCTAGGTTTAAAAACGCTACCTAAAAACCTAGATAGTACAGATGGTTTAGCTGCTGCGGTATGCCATTTTTATAATTCGGGTAGAGTTGAGGTTGGTAAAAGTTATACTGGTTGGGACGCTTTTGTAAAGCAGAATGAGTCCCGTGTTGCGAAAGTAAAAAGTAAAAAGTAATTCATTGCAAATGGCCATTTACAATAGGAAAGTTTTCAGTAAATAATTAATATTTGCCAACAGCCAACAGCCAACAGCCAACAGTAAAGAAATGAGCGGAATCTACATTCATATCCCTTTTTGCAAGCAAGCTTGCCACTATTGCGATTTTCACTTTTCTACAAGTCTGGGAAAAAAAGAAGCTATGTTAGCTGCTTTAGAGCAAGAATTAGAAATTAGAAAAGTAGAATTTAATAATCAAGTAGTAGAAACCATATATTTTGGCGGAGGAACACCATCTGTATTAGATACTACAGAAATTACAGCGCTCTTAAAAACGGTTTATATAAATTATAAAGTGGCAGAAAAGCCAGAAATTACTTTAGAGGCAAACCCCGATGATTTAACCTCAGAAAAACTACAACAACTTAAAGCATCCGGTATTAATAGGCTAAGTATAGGAGTACAATCTTTTTTTGAAGAGGATTTAAAGCTAATGAACAGGGCACACTCTAGCACACAAGCGCATCAATCTATAAAAGAGGCAACAGCTTTATTTGATAATATTTCTATCGATTTAATTTATGGCATGCCTAATATGACAAAGGAACGTTGGTTGCAAAACATAGAAACAGCTTTATCTTTTGGAGTACCACATATATCTAGCTACGCATTAACTGTAGAACCCAAAACCGCTTTAGCAAACTTTATAAAAAAAGGGAAGTTAAAACCTTTAGATGAAGCGTTGGCTCAAGAACATTTTTTTATATTAAAAGAGCGTTTAGAAAAAGAAGGTTTTATTGGCTATGAAGTTTCTAACTTTGGTAAACCTAACTACTTTTCTAAGAATAATACAGCATATTGGTTAGGCAAAAAATATATTGGTATTGGGCCATCTGCGCATTCTTATAACGGAAAAAACAGAAGTTGGAACATAGCTAGCAATCCTAAATATATTAAGTTATTAGAAAAAGGAGAGCTTGCTGCTGAGGTAGAGGAACTAAGTGTTCTAGATAGGTATAATGAGTATGTAATGACAGGGTTACGAACTATTTGGGGAGTATCTTTAAATAGAATAAAATCGGAATTTGGCGAAGACTATTATAAATATATTCAAAAGCAATCTAAAAAATATATAGACGAAGGACTGCTAATTGTTAAAGAAAATGTTTTGGTAGTAACAACTAAAGGTAACTTTTTAACAGACGGAATTGCTTCTGATTTATTTAGGATTACATAAGATTACAATTTATCTTTAACTAGTAATTAAAATAAGATACATTGTTAGCAACTATACAACATAAAACCAAAACAATAAAGATTAATTTATTGCAGCCTTTAGACATTTCTATGCCACTAAAAGGTGAGGCATCTAATGTAAACGCTTGGTATGTAGAACACCCAACAATAGAACCGCATACCGATGGTGCATTTATTGGTAAAGTTAGCGAGGGCAGTTCTACTAATTTTAATACAATTAGTTTTAATCCACATGCACATGGTACACATACAGAGTGCTTAGGGCATATTACAAAAGAGTTTTATGCTATAAATGAACAATTAAAACAATTTTTCTTTCTTGCCGAAGTAGTAACTGTAGCTCCAGAAGCAAAAAATAAAGATTTTATTATTTCTAAAAAGCAATTACAATATGCTTTAGGAAATAAAAAAAGAGAGGCAATTGTAATACGTACTTTACCCAACATAAAAGATAAAATAAACAAACAGTATTCTAATACTAATCCACCGTACCTAACAGAAGATGCAGCGTTGTTTTTAGTAGAAAAAGGCATAGAACATTTATTAATAGATTTACCATCTGTAGATAAAGAAAAAGATGATGGAGCTCTTTTAGCACATAAAGCATTTTGGAATATGCAAGGAACACCAAGAACGCAAGCCACAATTACAGAATTTATTTATGTTAATAATGATATTAAAGATGGAACGTATATGCTAAATTTACAAATAGCACCTTTTCATAACGATGCATCACCAAGTAAACCAATACTTTATAAAGTAAAACAAAAAGAGTGATTTTTTTGGTATGAAAATAGAGTATAAGTTTATAGCCTATGGTAATACACACTATAAAGAGGCTGTAGCCTTAAGAATAGCATTGTTTTTTAATAATATGCCCAATGCTTTATCGCTTATAAATGATAGTGAAGAAGAAAAGAGTATATTTTTAGTAGCATTAAAAAACGATAGTTTGGTAGGTGTAGGTAGGCTTACTATTGATGGGGAAATAGGTGTTATTTCGCAAATGGCCGTAGAACCAAAAGAACAAGGTAAAGGTATAGGAAAAGAAATTAGTACCGTTTTTGTTCATACCTGTAAAGAGTTAAAACTTAAGAAAGTAGTTTTAAGTGCAAGAAAAACAGCAATAGCATTTTATGAAAATGTAGGTTTTATACCAGAAAAAGATTTTTATGCATCAAAAAAAACAGGAGTTCTCCATAAGAATATGAGTTTGCAACTATAAAAATTAAAAGCAATGAAAAACAGCTTAAAATTAGAAGAATTTGCAATGTTTACTATTGGCATTTTTATGTTTAGTATTTTAGGTTATTCATGGTGGCTTTTTTTTGTCTTACTTTTAACACCAGATATTGGCGCATTGGGGTATGTAATAAATTCTAAAGTAGGAGCTTTTGTCTATAATGTATTTCATCATAAAGCAATAGCTATTCTATTGTATTTTATAGGAATATATTTTGAATATCCTCTTTTGCAGTTAGCAGGAACTATTTTATTTTCACACTCTTGTTTAGATAGAATTTTTGGCTATGGTTTAAAGTATAAAAAAGGGTTTAAATTTACACACCTAGGCGAAATAGGAAAAAAATAAGAATACTATGTTAGAAAGTTTTTTAGGGTTACTTCTAGGTGTTGTTGGTACATTTTGGGGATATTCTTTATTTAAAAAGAAAGAAAATAAAGAACTAACAACACACCAATCTACCGTATTACTAGAAAAGATAAAAAGTGTGTGTAAATTAATTTCTGTAGAAGGCGATTTTGCCGAAATATATAGGTATGAAAATACAAAAGAGCGCTTTTTAAGTTTAGTTAGTAGTAAAAAGAAAGCATTAATAGTAATTAATGCAAAAGCGCAAATAGGGTACGACCTTAAAAAAATATTTATGCATGCAGACACAGAGAATAAGAAAATTATTTTAGAACAATTTCCTGAACCCGAAATTTTGTCTATAGTACCAGAATTAGAGTTTTACGATATTAAAAACGGACTTTTTAATGGTTTTACCCCAGACGATTTAACTTCATTAAATAAAGAGGCAAGAAAGCATATAGAAGAAAAAATTCCGGAAAGTGGATTAATGGATACAGCCAGACGAGAAGCTCTTGAAGCAGTTTTAGTAATAGAAAGTATTGTGCAAACTATTGGTTGGAAATTAGATTATTCTGCACTAGAATTGTCGGAGAGTCAGAAAAAACTATTAGAAAAAAAATAAAATGAAACAGTTACTTATACTTGTAACTTTAGTGTTTTACACTGTAAATAGTTACGGACAAAAAAAAGAAACTATGAAAGAATTTAATCCTAATTATGCACATACCGTATATTTTTGGTTAGAAAACCCGGATAGTAAAGAAGATCGCAAGGCTTTTATAACCTCTTTAAAAAAGTTTTTAAATACCTCTAAATATGCTAAAACTAATTTTATAGGAGTTCCTCCAAAGGCAAGTAGAGAGGTTGTAGATGGCTCGTTTACTTTTTCTTTAATTGTTTCTTTTGCTTCTGCAGAGGCGCAACAAAAATACCAAGACGAAGAAGCGCATTTAATTTTTATAAAAGAATCAAGTAAATTATGGTCTAAAGTTATTGTGTACGATTCTATTCAAGCAGAGTAAATATAAACTTATGAATATAGAAGCGTTTAGAGATTACTGTATTGCAAAAAAGGGAATTACAGAAGAATTTCCTTTTGATAAGCATACACTTGTTTTTAAAGTAATGGGGAAAATGTTTGCTCTTTGTTCTTTAGAAAGGCAACCTACTCAGGTTAACCTTAAATGCGACCCAGAAAAAGCTATAATTTTACGCGAAGAATACGATGGTAAAATTATTCCAGGCTACCATATGAGTAAAGTTCATTGGAATACCGTTTTAATAAAAGAAATAAGTCCTACTTTAACAAAAGAACTTATAGATCACTCCTATAATTTGGTAGTGTCAAAACTTACAAAAAAACTTAAAGCCCAATTAGATTCTCTTTCAGAATAATCTCTTATTTTTCAGATAATTATACATTTTTATGCAGGAGTTAAAATCCTTTTACAAAAAAGAAATAGCTAAATACCAAAATAAATTAGCAATAATTAAAAAGCAATTATTTGTATCTAGTATGTTACGGTTACTTATTTTTTGCGTTGCAGCTGTGGCTGTTTATTTTTTATACGGTAACACTAAGGTAGTATTAGCGGTTATTATAGTTACGGTTATTGTTTTTCTTTATTTAGTTACAAGGCATACTACTCTGCAAAAAAGAAGAGATAAGATAAAAGCACTAATTACAATTAACGAAATAGAAATTGAAGTATTAAACAGAAACTTTCATCATCTACCAGAAGGTAAAGAGTTTAAAAATCCATTGCACGCCTATAGTCAAGATATAGATTTATTTGGTCGTGGTTCTTTTTATCAGTACGCTAATAGAACGGCTCTAAAACATGGCAGCAAAGCTTTAGCGGCTTTGTTTAATGAAAATAACATACAGAATATAAAAGAAAAACAAGATGCCATTGAGGAGCTTAGTAGAATGGCAAAATGGCGTCAAGAGTATTCCGCAATAGCAACACTAACAAAAACAGAGACTTCTACAGATGTTATTCAAAAATGGCTTTCTACCTACATACCATTTGTGCCCAAAATAATGCAGTATATTCCGTTAGTATTTTCAATGTTATCTATTGGCGTTTTGGGTATGTATTTTTTAGATATTTTACCAGAAACGGCTTTAATTATATGGTTGTTTGTAGGCTTAGCTATAACTGCTTTTTTTACCAGAAAAATTACCCAGTTAGGAACAAATGCCTCTAAAGTTCAGAATACTTTTGCACAATACAACCAACTACTTACAATTATAGAAAATACAGATTTTGAATCTTCTTTATTACAAGAAAAAAAGAAAGAAATACTTTCTGATAGTAAAAAAACATCGACCGTTATTCATGAGTTTTCTCGTCATTTAAGTGCGCTAGATCAAAATAATAATGTAGTGCATTTAATATTTGGAAATGGCCTTTTTCTTAGAGGTCTGGCAAGTTGTTTTAAAATTGAAAAATGGATTGCTATGCACGGAAAATCTGTAGAAAAATGGTTTAATGTAATTGCCTTTTTTGATGCGTATAATAGTTTAGGAAATTATGCATTTAATCATCCAAAATATACCTACCCAATTATAGAGGAAAATAGTAACACCGTATTAAATGCTAAAAACGCAGGGCATCCATTATTAAACCCTAAAAACACTATTTTAAATACTATTGGTATACAAAAAGAACAGTTTTTTATAATTACTGGAGCTAATATGGCAGGTAAAAGTACTTTTTTAAGAACAGTGTCTTTACAAATAGTAATGGCAAATTTAGGTTTGCCAGTTTGTGCTGAAGAGGTTATATATTCTCCTATAAAGTTAATAACAAGTATGCGAACCACAGATTCTCTTACAGATGACGAATCGTATTTCTTTTCAGAATTAAAGAGGCTTAAGTATATTGTAGATGAAATACAATTGGATCGTTATTTTATAGTTTTAGATGAAATTTTAAAAGGAACTAATAGTACAGATAAGGCTATAGGTTCCAGAAAATTTATTGAAAAACTAGTACGCTCTAAATCTACAGGTATTATTGCAACACATGATCTAAGTTTATGTGAAGTTTCAGAAGAACTTAAACAAGTAAAAAATTATTATTTTGATGCCGAAATAATAGATAATGAATTGCATTTTGACTATATTTTTAAGAACGGTATATGTAAAAATATGAACGCATCGTTCTTATTAAAAAAGATGCAGATTGTAGATTAATAAAAAATATGTATAGTCTTAAAAGGGTTTATTTATTACTATCTCATCGTTAAAATGCATGATTTTAAATTTTCTTAAACTATAGCATTTTTTCGTTCATCTACAGTAAATTGCATTTCACCGACAGCTCATATATATTTAAAAACAATAAAAAGAGATTTGTAATCTAAAATTTTATAATATGTTAAACGTACTTTTTATTGAAGATGATGCTATTGAAACTATGAAGCTAAATAGAACAGTTTCTAAGTTAAGCATAAAACACAAAATTACTGAAGCTAAAAACGGAGAAGAAGGGTTAGAGTATTTAAAATCTGATGCTATTTTACCAGATATTATTCTTTTAGATCTTAATATGCCTAAAATGAGTGGTATAGAATTTTTAGAAATTTTAAAAGCAGACCCTGTTTTAAAGTATCTTCCTACAATTGTTCTTACAACATCTGAAAATAGAGCAGATTTGTTAGAATGTTACCGTATTGGTATTGCAGGATACGTTATAAAGCCTTTAAAATATGAGGATTACGAGAAAAAATTAGCAAGTGTTTTTTCTTATTGGGAAAATAATGAGCTAGTTAAAGCCTAACAAAATACGTAATTTCACAACAATTTTTTACTTAAAAGAAGTAAAATTCCTACATTTATTTAAGAAATTTTATATTTTTTTAAATGAAAGGAATTGTTTTTACCGAATTTTTAGAAATGGTAGAGTTAGATTTTGGCTTAGAAGTAGTCGACTCTATCATAGAAAGTTCAAACTTACCCTCAGAAGGTATTTATACCTCAATTGGCACTTACGATTTTAATGAAATGCTTAGTTTAATTACTAACCTTAGTACTACGGTAAAAATACCTGTAGGTGACTTAATTTATACATTTGGGCATTTCTTATTTAATAGCTTAGCAAAAGCGCATCCAGAGGTAATAGAAAATTACAAATCCCCTTTGCCTTTAATATATTCTATTGAAGATCACATTCATGTGCATGTAAAAAAACTATACCCTGAAGCAGAATTACCAACATTTAGAATAGTAGAGAAAACGGAAAACTCTATATCTTTAATATATAGTTCCTCTAGAGGGCTATATAGGTTGGCCCAAGGTCTATTAGAAAAAACCTTTGCACATTTTAATACTACAGCAACAGTAAAGTACAGCCTTTTAAAAGAAGACGGAACACAGGTTAAATTTGATATTGTGCAAAATGGAGAATAAAGAAATAACTTTACTTAAAAAGGCTTTAGATCGCCAAAAAAAAGCAAGACAACAAGCCGAAAGAATACTAGAAGAAAAGTCTAAAGAATTGTATGATGCTACATTGCATTTAAAAGAAACAAATAGAATTTTAGAAAATCTTTTAAATCAAAAATCAAAACAAATAGATAATGCATTTGTAAATATTGTAGATCCATATTTAATAATGGATTTAAAGGGTAAAATTATAAAAATGAATTCTGCTGCAGAAGAGTTTTTAGGCTTTACAAAAGAAGAAAATATAAAACTTACAAGCTTAATACATCCAGATTATAAAGAATATTCCAAATCCTGCTTTAAATCGTTATATGCAACAGGTTTAATTAAAAAATTTAGACCAGGTATAGTTTTAAAAAATAACGAACTAAAATTTATAGAGGTAAACGGTAGTTTAATTAACGATACTAGTGGAAAAATAATTGGAGCACAAGGGGTTTTTAGAGATATTACTTCGGAACAAGAAATGAAAAATCTTTTAGACTCGCAAAGGCAAAGGTTAGACATTATTGTAGAACATTCCCCATTAGGTATTTGGTTAAGCTCTAGTGATAAATTAATAAAAGCTAATATAACCATGCAAAAAATGTTGGGTTATACAGAAGAGGAGTTGAAAAGTATAAATCCTATGGATATTACTTCTTTAGAAAGCCTACAAGAATCTAAAGAGTACAGAAAAAAACTATTTAATGGAGAAATTAATGACTTTTCGCTAGTAAAAAAATATTTAAGAAAAGATGGTACTCATTTTTCTGCAAAAACTACAGTAAATGCAGTTAGAAATGTTAAAGGAGAATTAAAATATGAAGTAGCTTTAATAGAAGATATAACGCATGAAATTGAGCTGGAAGAAGAAAAAGAACAACTAGTAAAAGACCTAGAATCTAGTAATAAAGGTCTACAAGAATATGCACATATAGTTTCTCATGATTTAAAATCGCCTTTAAGAAGTATTAGCGCGCTTACCACTTGGATGTACGAGGACTATAAAGACAAGTTAGATGATAACGGGGTTTATAACCTTAAAATGATGCAAGATAAAGTAGAGTCTATGGATAAACTTATAGACGGTATTTTAAAATATTCTACCATAAAGAGCGATAATTTAGACAACTCTATTGTAGATGTTAACGAGGTAGTGCAAGAAATAAAAGACATAATATTTATTCCAGATCATGTAACCGTTAAAACAGCAAATACGCTACCAACAATTTATGCAGATCGTACTAAAATACATCAACTTATTCAGAATTTTTTAAGTAATGCCGTAGTGCATATAGAAAGAGAAAAGGGCTTAGTAGAAGTTGGTTGTGTAGATAGAGATACGCATTGGGAGTTTAGCATAAAAGATAATGGTGTTGGTATTCCAAAAGAATATCATGAAAAAATATTTAAAATATTTCAATCTATTGGAAATAAAGAAAGGTCTACCGGAATAGGGCTTTCTATTGTAAAAAAGATAATAGATTTATACGAAGGAAAAGTGTGGTTAGAAAGTGAAATTGGAGTAGGAACAACCTTTTTCTTTACCTTAAAAAAACAAAATGAAAATACAACAAGCAATTAAAGAAGGAAATAAAGAATGGAAATTCTTAAGTAATAAACAAACCTTATTAAAACCCTTAGTATTAGTTTTTGGCAATAGATTTTTATTAGAAAATAAGAAAATTTATGAGGAAATTAAATCACTTTTTCCAGATGGCGAAATTGTATTTGGCTCTACTTCTGGCGAAATTTTAGAAGATAAAGTTATAGACGATTCTATTTGTATAACTGCAATAGAATTTGAAAAAAGTAGCTTTGTAGTAACAAGTGCTAATAGTAAAAATTACGAAGGCAATACAGAAAAATTAGGAATAGAACTCCTAAAAAAAATACCAAAAGAAGGCCTCAAGCATGTTTTTGTTGTGTCTGAGGGTAGTTCTATAAATGGGAGTACTTTAATTTCAGGACTAGAAAAATATATAGGCGAAAAAATAAATATTTCTGGCGGACTGTGTGGCGACGATTCTAGGTTCGAAAAAACATTAGCTGCATACAATAAAAACCCAGAAGAAGGAGAGGTTATAATTATTGGTTTGTATGGAGACACTTTAGAGGTTAGTTGTGCAAATTACGGAGGGTGGACAAGTTTTGGACCAGAAAGAATAATAACAAAATCTATAGATAATACACTATACGAGCTAGACGGGCAACCTGCACTAGATTTGTATAAAAAGTATTTAGGAGATAAAGTAAAAGAATTGCCAGAATCTGCCTTATTATATCCGTTAAGTGTAAAAGCTGTTGGCGAAAAAGAAACTATTGTACGTACTATTTTAAATATTAATGAAAAAGATAATAGTATGATACTAGCAGGTGATGTACCTTTAGGTTCTACAGTACAACTTATGATGGCAACAGTAGATGATATTGCCGAAGGTGCTTTTACAGCAGCAAATTTTGCAATGAGAGGTAGAAAAACAAAACCAGAATTAGGATTGTTAGTTAGTTGTGTAGGAAGAAAATTAGTAATGGATCAAAGAACAGAAGAAGAAGTAGAAGAAGTAATAGATGTAGTAGGAGAACAAGCAAAAATAGCAGGCTTTTATTCCTACGGAGAAATGGCGCCTTTTGCAGGGCAAGAAAAGTGTAAATTACATAACCAAACCATGACATTAACTTTGATAAGCGAATAATGCATTCTTTATTAAAAAGACAAATAAGAAAATTTTTACCCGAAAACTTAGTAGGTACACCAGAAATGGAAGAATTTCTGTTGGCTATAAGTAAATCGTATTATAATAACGATGAAAAGTTAGAAATGATCCAGCGATCTACTACTATTAGCTCTAAAGAACTTACGGTAGTAAATGCAGATTTAAGAGATAAAGTAGAAGCACAAAAAAAAGTTTTTGCATCACTTAGTAAAGTGTTAAAAATAATGGATGAAGATGCAATAGATGATAGTAACCACGCTATTAATCCATTAAAAATTGCTGCTAGTATAGAAGAGCAAGCAGAAAAAATTATAGAACTAACAGCAGAAAGAAAAGAGTTATTAAAAGATTTAGAAGAACAAAATGAGTCTTTAAATAATTATGCACATATGGTTTCTCACGATTTAAAGTCGCCAATACGTAATATGCATACTTTAATGAGCTGGATATCTGAAGAAGAAAAAGACAAGTTTTCAGAAGAAAGTAAATTTAATTGTTCTTTAGTAACCCAAAATTTAGCAAAAGTAGATAATTTAATAGACGGTATACTTAGGCATGCAACCCTAGAAGCTCACGAAGAGGAAAAAACAAATATATCTATTGCAAAATTAATAGAAGAAATAAAAAATACTATTTATATACCGCAAAATATAGAACTTATTACAACAGGAGAATTACCTGTTTTGTATAAAGATAAATACAAATTAGAACAATTATTTAAAAACCTAATTACCAATGCAGTTACAGCAACCGAAGAAAAAAAGGAAGGTAAAATTAGTATAGAAGCTATAGATAAAAAAGATTATTGGAAATTTAGTATTAAAGACAACGGAAAAGGTATACCAGATAAGTACCAAGAAAGTATATTTAATATGTTTAAAAAATTAGAAAATAATGCAAATGCAACCGGTATAGGTTTAGCGTTAGTAAAAAAAATAGTGAATATTTATGAAGGAGAAGTATGGTTGGAATCTCGTTTAGAAAAAGGAACCACTATTTATTTTACAATTAAAAAATAAAATTATGATTGTAGAACAGCCAAATTTAGATTACATAAAAGAACTTGCAGGAGGCGATTATTCTTTTGAACAAAAATTTTTAGGAATTGTAAAAAGCGAATTTCCTGTAGAAAAACAGACTTATATAGATTCTATAAAAAAAAAAGATTATAATGCTACTGCAGAAATAGTACATAAATTAAAACATAAGTTTAATATACTAGGCTTACATAATGGATATAGATTAGCAGTACGTTTTGAAGAAGAATTAAAATTTGGGAACCCAAATCAGAAAGATGATTTTATGAAAATTTTAGATACCATAGAAAATTATATTTTAAATATTTAATATGAACTGTATTATTGTAGATGATGAAGCAACAGCAAGAGCAGTAGTTGCTAAATTTTGTGAAAATACCTCTGAAATTACGGTAGAAGAAGAATTTTCAAGTGCAATAGAAGCTATAAAATATTTAAATAAACATACCGTAGATGTTGTTTTTTTAGATATACATATGCCAGGGTTTACAGGGTTTGATTTTGTAGAAACTTTAAAAACACCTCCTAAAATAGTTTTAATAACTTCAGATAAAGACCTTGCATTACAGGCTTATGAGTATGATACTATTGTAGATTATTTAATAAAACCTCTAACACAAGAGCGTTTTAATAAATGCATTAAAAAGGTTAAAACGGCCATTCATACACAAAGTATTGTAGACAACGCAACGCAAGCTCGTAATACCGTAAACCTAGGAGAATTATTTATTAATATAGATCACCGTTTAATTAAACTAAAATTTAACGAAATACTTATAATTAAAGCATTAGGTGATTATATTAATATAAAAACAGAAGATGCAGAATATAAAGTGCATAACACCTTAAAGAAAATAAAAGAAAAATTACCAGAAGATATTTTCTTACAAATACACCGTTCTTATATAATTAATTTTACAAAAATTATAGATATAGAAGATAATAGTGTGTTAATAGACAAAAATGTAATTCCAATAAGCAGGTCTCAGAAACCTAAACTTATGCAGCATTTAAACCTTTTAAAATAACAAATACCTTTGTTGTTTTATTTACTTCCCCCAAAAATTACTTTAAAGCAATTTGTTTCTGTAGCTTGTTATAAAACAGAGGCTTTTTTGTAAATAACCACTTTATTTTTATTCCTATTTCTGTAAACTGAAACCCAGCAGCGGTAGCAGAAGCTATATTACTATACTTACCATATACAGAACCGTTAAGTCTTTTAGAAAATTTATGTTGTAAAGCAGTTTCTGCTCTAAAAATAACCGTCATTGGGTCTTCTTCTACTTTTTGATAGCCAGATGCAGCACTTATCATAGCGGAGGTTTTTTCAGTAAAATTACCTCTTACATCTGCAAATAATTCTACCGCTTGGTAAATAGACGGACTAAAATATATAGTTGGTACCTGATTAGCAAAACTTAAATATTGGTAGTTTACGCCAACTTTAACTGCGGGCTTTTTAAATAAATTATAATATAAAGAGCTAAATAATAAATTTCGGGTGTTACTATCCGTCTGTTCGGTATACATAAGTTGGGTATACCAACCTAAATTAAAGGTAGTTCCTAAATTGTATGTTAAGCCGTAATGGTTCATTACAATTTCTCTTTCTATTAGGTCTGCATTAAAACTTTGAACTTCTCTAGTGTATATTAAATCTAAATTTTGTAGTCTAAATGGTTGTGTTTGCAACCGTATATCTACTACAGGTTGAGAAAATTCTGTAGCAGTTGAAATAGATTTATTTATACCTATTGTTGCTTTTAAATTTGTTTTAGGTATAAGTTTATAAGATATACCAGCATTTAATACATGAGAGGTAGCTTTATTTAAATTAACAGTGTTTTCGGTAGTTCTAAATTGATAAGAAAAACTAGTAATAAATTTTGTAGACAAAGCTATATTGGCACTTGTAGTACTTGAAAAAGCAGTATTATTACCATTATCAAAAGTATAACTGGCATGCTCTTCTACAGTAGGGGTGTATTTTAAATCTAGTTTTTCAATAAAGTTAGATGCATCTTTCTGTTTTTTATAGTATACCAATGTTTGCTTTGCAGCTCTATAGGCAGGTATAATTTTATCAGAAGCAAATAAGGCATTGGCTTTTCCTAAATTTCCGTCAAAAGAAGCACTATCATTCTTTAAAATAGAATCATAATTTTTTAAACTTTTTTTAAAGTTGGCAGTATACATTCCTAAAGTAGCATCAAGTGCCATAACCCAATTTCTATTTGGAGCAGCAGTATTAAGACTATCTATTTGTATTTTAGCTTTCTTGTATTTCTGATTCCAGATTAAAGCCTGTATATATCTATTATAAGTTTGTTCGGTTATTTCTGTATCGTTTATTGAGAGTACTTCTTTTTTTGCTATTGTAGCAACTTTTAGCGCTTCTTTATCTTGTTCTCCTATATGTTCGGCTAAGGCTATACCATTTAATGCAATTATAGAGTCTTTTGCATTTGTAGCATATCTTTTATAGGTGTTTTTAGCTTTGTCTACACTTTTTGTAATTAAATATAGGTTTGCCAAATTTTTTAAAGCATCCTTATCTTCAGGAAAATCTTTAAATATGCTTTTTAATAATTCTTCTCCTTTAGCATATTGTTGTTTGTTTACAAATGCATTTGCATAGCCCAGGCGCATATATTTTTTAGAAACAAGAGCACTTGGGTTTTCTGGGTCTAACGCAATTGCTTTATCTACCCACTCTAAAGCAAGTTTATACTCTTTAAGGTTACTTAAAGTATTTGCATACCCTAAAACTGCGCCAAACTTATCTGGATAATCAGCAACTAATTTTTTATACAAAGGTTTAGCAGATTCGTAATCTTTAGACCATAAATAAGATTCGTTGTAATTTATTTCTACTTCAAAATCTCCTGGATATTCTTTAAGTAATTCTGAAAATAAAGTATTGGCTTTTTTAGGCTCGCCGCTTAGACCAACTGCTCTACCATAGCAAAGCCTTGCTGTTTTGTTTTTTGGATTATTTTCTAGAATACCTTTAAAAAAAGATTCTGCATTTTCAAAATTACCATTTTCAAGTAGTTTAAAACCTTTACTCATGTCTTCTTGAGCTACTGTAATTATAGAAAAGAATATAAAAAAGAGTACACTATATTTTTGCATTTTTAATATGTAAGTAAATTATTACAAGTTAATAACGAACCTTTTTTTAAAATATGCGCTTTAAATTAAATAAAGTTTTTAATGTATAGGTTTTAAATAATGTAAATAGTAGAATTTAATACATTTAATTATCTGATAATTAGATTGTTGTTTTGATTTTGTGGAAGGTTTATAGTATACAATATAGCTTATAAGCTATAAATTACTTGTGTTTGCTAATTAGGTATTCTAATAGGTTAAATATTAGGTAGATATAATATTTTCGATAAAAAACAAGAAATTTCCTACAATTTTATAAAGAAATAACGTTATGTATAAACTGTCCCAAGTTTTATAGCAGTAAAATAACTTAAAAATTATAAATAAATATGGCATTTGAAATTAAAGAGAACAGCGGAATGTTTGAAGTTTTAGGAAGTATATCATCTCAAAATATGACTTCATTAAAAAATTATTTTGAATCTATTATTCCAACTACCGAAAGTATTATTCTAAATATAGAAAAAGTTAGTTCTATAGATAAAAGCGGTGCTTTTATGTTAGAGAAACTATATAAAACTGCCGTAGGAGAAAATAAGATAATATCTATAATTGGTAGGCAAAATAAAAAAATTATGAATACCATGAAGAATACAAAGACACATTATATTTTAAGTAATGACCGCGTTTAAATTAGTATTAAAAAAAGTTTCCCCAGAACAATGGTTTATGGGTAGTGTTCTTCTAGTTAATGGAGGAAACTACCTATATAATCTTTTTTTAGGAAGAATATTAGGGCCTGCAGCTTTTGCAGAAGCAGCTCTTTTAGTAACCTTATTATTGGTGTTATCTTTTATGGGTATGACTTTTCAGTTAGCAACAGCAAAATTTGCTGTTATATTTGCGGATGAGGAGTGGCAAAAATTTAGAGATAAAATATACAAACAGTCTTGTTATGTAGGTCTTGCTATAGGAGTTCTTATTTTAATTTTTGCAAAAAAATTGCAGCTTCTTTTTAACACAGAAAGTCATTGGATGTTTATTGTTTTTGCAATAGGTGTTCCTTGTTATTTTTTTATGAGTGTTAACAGAGGAACTTTTCAGGGACAATTAAAATTTAACAAACTATCTATTACCTATCAAACAGAAATGTGGAGTAGGTTAGTAATAACAATTGCACTAGTATATTTAGTGCCTTGGCAACCAGGTATTTTAGTTGCATTAGGAATTTTAATATCATTTTTATTTGGGCTATTTCCGTCTGATGTTAAAGGATTGTCTTTTAGAAAAGCAGGCGAAATGTTGCCCGAAAATTCTAAACGAGTTTCTCAATTTATATGGTTAACTGCTTGTTATGAGCTTACTCAAATAATTATTAATAATAGCGATGTATTATTGGTAAAACATTATTTTAATGCATTAGATGCAGGCCTTTATGCTTCTTTAGCATTAATAGGTAGAGTAGTCTATTTTGTTGCTTGGATGTTTGTTATGTTATTATTGCCAACAGTAGTACAAAAGCATAAAGATGGAGAACCAACAGCGCCTATTTTATTTAAATACATTTCTTATATAGGTTTATTATCTGCCTTTATAGTTGGTTTTTGTTACTTTTTTCCAGACCTAATAATTACCCTTATGTTTGGAGACGCATATATATCTGTAGCTGGTTTATTATGGCAATACGCATTGGCTACATCACTCTTTGCAATCTCTAATATTTTTGCGTACTATTTTTTGTCTTTAGACCATTATGTGCCAGTAATACTTTCTGGTTTATTAGGAATGTCTCAAGTACTTCTTGTAGCCTTTTTTCATAAAAACTTAGAAATGGTAGTACATATGCAAATAATAGCTATGGCTATATTACTAGTTGTGCAATTAATATACTTTTTTATAAAAAAAGAAATTACCAAAAAAAACAAAAAAATAAACCTCAATAATACCTAAATCTAATAATATGAAATTAGCAATAGTTACAGCCTATCCACCTAGTAAGGTTACTTTAACAGAGTACGGCTATCATTTAGTAAAGCACTTTAGACTGCAGGACCAAGTATCAGAAAT
This sequence comes from uncultured Maribacter sp., assembly GCA_947504045.1. Classification (GTDB taxonomy): domain Bacteria; phylum Bacteroidota; class Bacteroidia; order Flavobacteriales; family Flavobacteriaceae; genus Maribacter_B. The sequence goes on along the minus strand of CANNFY010000001.1, from coordinate 295,284 downwards.
TATATTAATTACAGATAAAACAAAAGAAGAAAAAGATTTAGCTTTTGAAGAACAAGGGTGTAAAATAACAGTAAAGGAAGCTTGGGAATTTAATAGTTATTCTAACTTATTTAAAATTAATAAAGCTATTTCTAAGACAAAGCCAGACGCTATATTATTTAACCTACAGTTTTTAAAGTTTGGAGACAAAAAAGTACCAGCAGCTTTAGGTTTATTATTACCATTTATATGCAAAATGCGAGGTATACCAACAATATCTTTATTACATAATATTTTAGAAAAAGTAGATTTGGCTAGCGCTGGCTTTACAAAAAATAAAATGTTGCAGAAAATATACAATTTTATAGGTACTACGTTAACGCGTTTTGTTTTAGCATCCGATATTGTTGCAGTAACTATAAGTAAATATGTAACAACATTAAAGCATAAATATAATGCAACTAATATAGCTTTAATACCTCATGGTGCTTTTGAAACGCCTCCTGAGCCAGACTATAATTTACCAAGTGGCCCAAAACAAGTTATGGCTTTTGGAAAATTTGGCACCTATAAAAAAGTAGAAATTTTAATTGAAGCTGTAGAAGAAATAAGAAGAAGAGCAGATTTAGATATAGAAATAGTTATTGCAGGTACAGATAGCCCTAATACACCTGGTTATTTAGATGAAATGGCAAATAAATATAAGCATGTTTCGCAATTAAGGTTTACGGGTTACGTGGCAGAGGAAGATGTTCCTAAGATTTTTAATGAGAGTGCTGTGGTGGTATTCCCATATACTTCTACTACAGGTAGCTCAGGGGTTTTACACCAAGCTGGTAGTTACGGAAAAGCAGTTTCTTTACCAGATTTAGGAGATTTAAGCATTTTAGTAAAAGAAGAGGGCTATAGAGGAGAGTTTTTTGATCCAGATAGTGTAAACTCTTTGGCAAATGCAGTGGAAAGTATTTTAACTAATGATGCTTATAGGAGAAGTTTAGGAAAAGCAAATTACCAAGCAGCTTGTTCTTTACCAATGTCTGCAATTGCTGAAATGTATATTAGTCATTTTAACACTATAATAGCAAAAAAAACGGGGTCTCCCATTTTAGAAAGTAAATAAAATAGCGTTTGTTTAGGTTTAATTTTAAAAAGAGGGTAATTATATATTATCCTCTTTTTTACTACTATAAATTTATATTTTAGTTTACGGACAAGACTTTAAAAGCCGGTTTTTTATTCCCAATAGTATCTAAACATCCAAAAAAGTGTTGTTTTTTAGATTTCCATGGTAAACTACCAGCAACAGAACTTGGCACATTTTTAAAATCATAAAGTGTCCAAAACATATAGGGTATTTTTTCTTGTTTAAGAATGCTTTGCATTTCTGTATAATACTCTAACTGTTCTTGCTCATCTGCTCCTCTATAAAAGTTCCATAAACCTTTGTATGATGACATGCCATACTCTTGTAGTACTTTTGGTTTTGTTGGTATAGTAGCCCTTAATGTACTGTATGCATCAATAAATTTACTTGGTTCTCTGTAATAATGAAAAGAAATAAAATCTACATTATTGGCTAATTCTACACTGGCTTCAGGAGAGGACCATCCTATAGTTACAGGGTGGTGTTTATCCCAAGCTTTTATATTCTCAATCATTTGTTCTAACCAGCCTATAACGCGTTGTTTTTCTCTAGATTCAAAATCTAAATCGGGCTCATTTTTTATATCCCAAGCAAGTAAAGCCGGATGGTGTTTTACAGCATTAACTATTGTTTCTGCATGCCTATGGGTTAAAGTCCAGTTAGAAACATCATAATCTCCATAAAAATCAAAAAGGGTTATTAATACATCTAAGTTAGTTTCTTGCGCTATGTCTAAGACTTTTTTTAATAAGGCTAATTTTTTTGGGTTTACATTATTTTTTCCAAAATCTTCGTATTGTATAAAAATTCGGATTGTATTTAAACCCATATTATTTATAATTTTAAAATCTTGTTTTATTATAGTGTCGTTAAATTTTTTACCAAACGTGTCCCAAGAAGAGTCTTTAGGGTAGTAATTTATTCCTTTTATAGTTTCAATTTTTTTTATTTTGTCTTTAATATTTCGTTTTTCTATTTTGGTAGTGTCTATAGGGGCTGGTATTTCTTTTAAGTGTCTTATTCGCCAAAAGCCATCTTCTAAAAGCATCATTACTTGGTAACTAGTAGTATCTTTTTCTTTAAATAAAAGTTTTTTTCCTTCATAAGTTTCCTGGTATTCTTCTACGTTACAATCTTTAAAAACAACCATGGTACCATCAGCAGTATAAAAATCTAAAGAGGCAGTATGGTTTAAAGTTGTTCTTTTATACCAGTTATTGTTTTTAAGGTTTAGATCTATATGGTCATATAAACGAACTCTAGCACTATCGGTATAAAAGTCTTCAATGCCATAACGGTCATTTTTTTTGTAGGCAATATTACGTACATGCCAAGCATTCATATAATCATTAGTTATTTCGCCTAATGCTTGTTTTTCCATTGGTCTTCCTGGGTTTTCTAAATTAACCCATTTCATGTTCGGTTTATATACATCCTCCATAGGAACTTCTAAATGTAGCATAGAGGTTTTATCTGCACCTGTATTCATAAACGCCCAAGCAGAACCTATTCCAAATATTATAAGTGCATTTATAGCAATAAATGTGGCTATAAGTATGGTTCTGTATAAGGCTTTATTTAATTTAATTGCCATGGATATTTTTTTTAAATTCTTTAGATATTCCTGCAGCTTCTAGTTTTAATATATAGTCTCCTTGAGGCAAAAAATGTTCTCCTAAAAAAATTGTACAAACGCCATTTTTTGTAGTGGTTTTTTTAGTTTCTATAAATTTTCCGTCTTTGTCGTAAATATCTAATTTTAAAAGTATTCCATCAGGTACTAGTTGTTTCATAAAACTTTCAAACGGACCAATATCTATATTTCTATTTCCTTTAGAAAACGTTACAGGGTAGTCTTTTATAGCAGATTTAAAAGTATATTCAATGGTGTTACTTTCTGCTGCTCCAGTTACAAAGGCTTGTACTTCCCAATTAGATGCTTTATCTGGATGAAGGGTTTTTGCTTCTACAATACCATTAAGAGTTGTTCCTATGGTATATAAATGGGCATTGTTCTCATTTTTAATTATAAAAGTAACTAAGGTTCCATTGCTAACCGTATTTCCAAATTCATCTTTAATAACATCAGATGTAAAAGTTAGTATTTGGTTGCCATCTGCGTAATTGTGTGCACTAGAAGCTTGTATAGAAAAGTTAGTAGCATTAGAAGGGTACACTATAGTAGTAAGTTCTTTAGAGGTTGTACCATTACATTCTGATGTTACAAGAATTCTTCCAGATTTTAGAGTAGACCGTACATTATAAAAAGAAAAAAAGTTCTGAGTTGTAATTTTTAATTCTGTTATATTTTCTAAAAATTGATATTTTACGGTAACTTCTGTACCATCATCTAAAGGGTTGTCATAAAAATCAGTTGGCGAAATAGTTAGCATAGAATAATCATTATAACCTGCTGTAACACTACGTGGGCCAAAATAAGATTCTATATAAGTGGCTTTAGAGGTATTGGTTTTAATATCTAATTTCCCATGTAAAAGAATTTCTTTATTATATAATACTTTCCATCTGCATGGACCAGCTAATCTTGTATAGTTTTTCGGTAGCGAAAATAAAATTTGATTGTTTTCTTTTTTTGATGGACTTAAAAGAGTGTTACCATAAGCGTTTTTAACCTGTAGTTTTATGTTATAGTTACTAGCTTCTGTTTTAAAAAGTAGAGTAATAGAATCTCCAGCAACAAAATTATTTTTTTTAGATAACAACTCAATTTTAGGGGCATTTTTTTGTGTAGGTTGCTGTTCTTTTTTTGAAGAGCACCCCAGTATTATTATATAAAAAACGATACTTAACCTAAAATACATACTATTTGGGATTGCCTATATAACTGTTTATTTCAAATTTTAAATACTCGTAGCCTTTTCCTTTAAAAGGTTGCGTTTGTTTAACACCGTGATCTTTTTTTCTATTTGGAAATATTTTTTCAGAAATAGCTTCATTGGGTAAACCGTTTACAAAACAATTTTTTAAGCTACTATTTATTACTACTAAACTATCTAGATCTAAAGGCTTATAATTAAAAAACTGTTTTCTTTGAATACGAACACCTTCCTTTATAAATTTATGATCCACCCATAGTAACTCTTCATTCTCATCATAATAAGAAATTATTAGTTGTGGTATAGTTACCTCTTGCACTCCAGAATTAAAAAGTACCCCATTAAAACCTTGTTCTGTATATTTTAGGTCTTGTAGGGCTACATGTTTGTATAAATCTGTATTTGCAGTATTTCCGGCAGATTGTAAGTTAAATTTTGTGGGTTGTTCTTCAAAACTTATTGGCGTAAATTGGTCGGGGTCAAATGTAGGGGGTAAAGTGTCTTTTGTAGAAGACCAAGCAATACCTTCAAAGTTAATTTTAAACGTAGTTGTTTCTTTAGGCATTAACTTATGTTTAATTTGATGTTTTGCATTATAGTTAGCAAGCTCTTTATTATTATCGTTATAAAGAGTGGCTTTAAGTACAATATCTGCAGGTGTGTTATCAACATTTTGAAGTTCTCCTATAATACTATATTGCCCTTTGTATTGTACAAGTTTTGCAGATAATATTTCTAATACAGGTTGTTTTAAAACATCTTCATGATATGTTTCTTGTGTTGTAATTTTTCTTCGTCCATGATTATAAAAGGTTGTTCCATTGGCTGTAAAAAGTTGATCTGGGGGAATATCGTTATCTACTTTAGAAGATTTTACATACCATTTATTTTTCCTTTTTATTAACTCGTGGTATTCGTTATTAAAAACGTTCTCTAAAGGTGTGATCCACCTAGTAGCAACTTTTGCTTTTGCGCTATTTTTAGTTTCATCATAAATTTCAATACCTAAAGAATCTAATTTAGCATACGAACTTAAAATACCATCGGTTACAGATACTTCTAGCATATACTGCGCAATATCTATATTATCTTCTGGATCTATATACGAGTGTGCTCTTGAAAATTCTTTAAAATCTAGAGCATCATAATAAGACTCTACTACATTGTTTGGAGATAGTTGGGCTACATTTTTTACGTAAAACAAATAAATACCATAGCCCAAACAAATAAGAACTAATAATGCCCACCAATGCGAAAACATTAAAAGTTTAGAAGGAAACTTATTGTACGGTAATTCTAGTTTCATAAAAGAATGTTCTTCTATTTTTCTAGATTTTAATAGTCGAACCCATATCATTTGAATATTTATAAAAAAGGCTATTAGTACTGTAGATAATGGAATAATACCCCACATAATTTTTAGTATGGTTGGCACATCTTGTTTAGGCATAATTTGCGGTATTGGAGCAACATTTAATTTTTCCCAAACCATTATGCCGTTTTCTAATTGTTGTAAGCGCTGCCAACCACAATAATATAAGATTGGGTCGTAAAATTTATCATTAGAAAATATATATTTTAAATTATATTTTTCTGGAACCGTTAAAAATTGTTGTAGCGATCCAATACCCTCTACACCTCTAAATTTAGAATTTTCTATACGTTCAATTGCTCTTGTTGTAAGCTCGGGTAACCTTCTGGCAGAATGGTAGTTGCCATCTACGGTCATTGCGTTGGTTTGCGCAGATAACCAGGCCATTTGGTCCCCAAACCCTAAAGGTAAATACCGCCAAGAGTCATGAGAATCTGCTCCTAAAAAATTAACAATTGGGAGCATTTTAATTTTTGCAGGTTGCGAGGGTCTAAAATACCCTAAAGTCATGGTAAAAAGAACCATAAATAACATGCCACCGGCTATTAATCCACCAAGAACTCTGTGGTAAACACCACCAAATTTTTCTTGCACTAAAGTTTTTAAGTCTCCTTCTACCATTCTAAAAGCAAATTCTGCAAAAATGGGGAGTGCCATTATAGTTGCCCATAATGTAAACCTGTCTAGTGTTAGGATATTAAAAGCTGTTTCTCCTAACATTAATAAAGGAACAGGAGTGGTGCCGCCAGTTCCTAAAATGGTTAATAAAGTAAAAGATAATCCGAAAAAAACATACCTTTTACTAAAATAACGATAAAAGAAATATGGTAAAACAAATAGGAAAATACCCCATGGAATTACAAAAAACACCAATCCAGAAGAGGTTATTTCTAAAAAGTTATCTCTTGATCCATGCGGAATAGCAACCTGTGTAATTGGGTTTCTTTTAGAATTATACCAATATGGAAAAATACAGAATACCAATAAGAATATAGCAGTACTACCAAACTTAGCAATTCGCCAGAAATGTTGTAAAGTTGTACTCCAGAATATTTTAAAAGAAAGTTCTTTGTAAGAGTTAACCTTTTCTCTAGCGGCATCCATTACTGCCATACCTATTAATGGTGCAATAAAGAATACCATTCCAAAAAGAGGTGTTACATGGTGCGATGTAACTGTAACTGCAAGCATAGATACGGATGTAATAAAATATCTAGTTTTACCAGTTTTGATCCATAAGTATATTTCTGTCATAGAATGTAACAATATGGATAATGCAGAAACACTAGGTAATTGACCAAAAATATGTAAGGTTTCTACAAAAGTGGAAGAAAATACCGCTAATACAGCACCATAACCAGCAATACGCCTACTACCAGTCATTAAAAGAGTATACCGGTATGCTCCAGTTATAAATAATACAATAGCTATTAAAGCAACAGTATACATTCCAAATTTTAAGCCGCCTATGTACGATAGAATACCAATTACTTGGTGTACTAAAGGTGGGTAAGATTGTACTGTAAACCCTGTGTACCACCTATATTCCCATGGGTCAAACCAACTATCTGCATAATGATCCGCAAAAAATAAATGTATAAGCGCATCATAGGTGTATTCTAAAGTGAAGAAAATTGCAGAGCCATGAAAGGCAAGGCCAACTATAAGGGCTAAAATTAAAAGAGTATTTGTTTTTTTCTTCAAAAGTTATTTAAAAATGCAATTCTGTATAAAGATATAAATAAATATATGAGATGTACATTACAATAAAAGAAGATTAATTGACGTTTTATGAAAGAATTTACTTACAAATTGATTTTATTGTTCTATTTTAGAGCAGCTTAGATATTATTTTTTAAAGATAATCTCTTTTTGTAATGTACGTTTTTATAAACCCAAATTTTATATAAGAGCAAAAATCAAAATGGTTTTCGTTTTAAACTTAAAAATGTATGTATGAAAATACTCGCTATTGATGACCAACAATTAATATTATTATCTCTAGAAAAGAGATTAGTAGAGTTGGGGTACACTGTTAAAACTGCGGATTGTGGTAATGATGGTAAAGCTTTGTTCGAAACTTTTAACCCAGACTTAGTTATTGTAGATATTAACATGCCAGATATGTCTGGATTAGAAGTAGTAAAACATATTAGAGTTACTAATAACTCTAAAACACCAATTATGGTTATGTCTGGTAATACAGATGAAAATGTAATAATGGATGGTTTTGATCTAGGAATAGATGATTATATGAAAAAACCAGTAAGTTTAAATGAAGTTGCAGCTAGAGTTAAGCGTATTTTAGGAGATAATAAAACTTCTGTAAAAAATACAAAAGAAACTTCTTCTAGAATGTTACAAGAATATTGCGTTGGTGTAGTTATTCCGTGTTATAACGAGGAAGAACGATTATCAGGTGTAGAGTTTAAAGATTTTGCACACCGTAATTTAGGATACCATTTATGTTTTGTAAATGATGGTAGTACAGATAAAACGTTAGAAGTTTTACAAGAACTTAGAAAAGGTAATGAAGATACTATTAGTATTTATGATTGCGAAAAAAATGGAGGTAAAGCAGAAGCTGTAAGGCAAGGTGTTTTACATTTAGCAAAAGACGAACAATTAGATTATATAGGATATTTAGATGCAGATTTATCTACAGATTTTAGAGATTTTGATGATTTGGTAAAAACACTTCAAAACTCAGACTTTAAGATTGTGAGTGGCTCTAGAATGAGTAGAATGGGGGCAAATATTACAAAAGAGTCTGCAAGAAAAATAATAAGTATGACTATAAATCTAATTATAAGAACCATACTAGGAATGCCATTTAATGATACCCAATGCGGTGCCAAAATAATGGATAAAGATATTGTTGAAAATATGTTTACCAAAAAGTTTATTACAAGATGGCTTTTTGATGTAGAAATATTTATGCGTATGCGTAAGTATTATGGCAAAAAACAAGTACAAAGCCTTATATGTGAGCAACCATTAAAAAGATGGGTGCATGCAGATGGCTCTAAGCTTTCTATGAAAGACTCTGTAAAAATTGTGGGGCAATTAGCAAAAATTGCTTTTCACTACAATACCTGATAGCGAGGTAATTAGTTGGTTTTGAAAAGTGCACTATAATTTATTAGTGCACTTTTATTTAAACGTTATTAATAGGTTGTTTGCCTACAGTAAATTGTTATTAAGCTTAAAAAGTATTTTAGAGTTTTAAATTAATTTAATTTTGAGGTGTAACCAAATCTAAATAATTATGCACTCAAAAAAAGAAAAGAAATATGCAGGCTTTATTTTAAATGATGAATTAAAAAAAATATACCAAATTCAAGAAGTAAAGTTTACCAGTAAATTTATAATATTAAGTACACTATAATACAAAAAAACGTATGGTAGTTTCCCCGAGTTTATACTAAAAAGACCAGTTAAAAACTGGTCTTTTTATTTTTTATAACTTGGTGTTAGATTTAGATAGTTCTGTAAAGTATTTATAAAAGTATGGAATTGTTTCTATTCCTTTTAAGTAGTTCCATAAACCAAAATGTTCATTAGGGGAGTGTATAGCATCACTATCTAATCCAAAGCCCATTAATATGGTTTTACTTTCTAATTCTTTTTCAAAAAGCGATACAATAGGAATACTACCACCACTACGTTGTGGAATAGGACTTTTTCCAAAAGTGGTTTCATAAGCTTTAGCCGCAGCACTATAACCTATAGTGTTAATAGGGGTAACGTACCCTTGACCACCATGATGCGGTGTTACTTTTACAGTAACAGCTTTTGGTGCAATACTTTCAAAATGCTTTTTAAATAATTGTGTAATTTCTTCCCAATCTTGGTTAGGCACTAACCGCATAGAAATTTTAGCGTAAGCCTTACTAGCAATTACGGTCTTTGCTCCTTCACCAGTATACCCACCCCAAATTCCATTAACATCTAAGGTTGGCCTAATAGAGTTTCTTTCATTTGTAGTGTATCCTTTTTCTCCATATACACTATTAATATCTAAGGCTTTTTGGTAGTTTTCTAAACTAAAAGGAGCTTTTGCCATTTGCGCGCGCTCTTCGGTAGATAGCTCTTCTACTTTGTCATAAAAACCAGGAATGGTAATACGGTTATTTTCATCATGTAAAGACGCAATCATTTTAGTTAATATGTTAATAGGGTTAGCAACAGCACCACCATATAAACCAGAATGTAAATCTCTGTTTGGTCCAGTAACTTCTACTTCTACATAACTAAGGCCACGTAAGCCAGTAGTAATAGAGGGTACAGTATTGGCAATCATACCAGTGTCAGAAATTAATATAATGTCATTTTGTAGTTTTTCTTTATTATTAGCAACAAATGTGCTTAAGTTATTACTACCCACTTCTTCTTCACCCTCTATCATAAATTTAACATTGCATGGTAATTGGTTGGTAGCAACCATAAACTCTAAAGCCTTTACGTGCATATACATTTGTCCTTTATCGTCACACGCTCCTCGAGCAAAAATGGCACCTTCAGGGTGTTTGTCTGTTTTTTTTATAACAGGCTCATATGGTGGAGAATCCCATAACTCTATTGGATCAGCAGGTTGAACATCATAATGCCCATATACTAAAACTGTAGGTAATTTTTCATCAATTATTTTTTCGCCATATACAATAGGAAACCCTTTAGTTTCACAAATTTCTACAAAATTACACCCCGCATCTTGTAAGGTTTCTTTAATTTTTTTGGCGGTGTGTATTACATCTTTAGAAAAAGCAGGGTCTGCACTTACAGATGGTAATTTTAATAAGTCAAAAAGTTCCGATATAAATCGTTCTTTATGGTTTGATATATAGGTTTTTATGTCTTTCATTATAGGTTTTAATTAAACTTGTTAAAAATACAAAAGAACTTTTTTAAGATAGTTTATTTTAAAATTGATTTTTTACTTTATATTTGCACTCCTTTTGCAGGCGTGGTGGAATTGGTAGACACGCTAGACTTAGGATCTAGTGCCGCGAGGTGTGAGAGTTCGAGTCTCTCCGCCTGTACAAATAAAAAGCCTTTCAATTTCTTGAAAGGCTTTTTTAGTAATTATATTTAATAGTTTACTAAAATCACCTATTATTTATTCAGAAAAAAAATAGAATTTACTTTTAAAAAAAACTTAGCTTTGCAAAAGCAAAACGCATTTTTTTGAGAAAGTTTACAGCCATTTTTCTATTAGTAATAATACACTGCCAACCTGCAATGGTTGTATCTGTATGGGTAGATTTTTGTGTAAACAATAGTTATATTAAAGAAGTACTTTGTATTAATAAAGCCAAGCCTGCTTTAAATTGTAATGGTAAATGCTACTTAGCAACAAAACTTAAGAAGGAATCTCAGCAGAATAAAACAGAAAAACAAGCATTACTTAGTAAGGTAAATGTTATGCCAGTATTTTTTGTATCCTTTCAAGAAATTAAATTTAATAGAATAAAAAATCCTATAAAGCGTATAGGCTCTTACTATACTAACCATTACAATTTGTTATTACATAACAAAAAAGATAGACCACCAATTTACGCGTAGTTTTCATTTCAAATTTCGGCGTTCTGCCGATATATACACTATTTTAATTTACAATTAATAAGCTATAAAGAATGGGACTTTAATATAACTTCCGCTCTATTATGTGCAAAATAATCATATAATGAAAATTACAAACTTTTTTACAATACTATTACTTTCTGTTACTATTTTATCATGCTCAAGCGATGATGAGGGAACGGAATCCTTAGACGGTCAATCTGGTAACCTTGTTATTAAATTTGATAACGGCGTAGGAGATCAAGACTTTATTTTTGATGTTTCTTATAATAAATCTTCTGAGGAATCTTACAAGCTTTCTTCCGTAAAATACCTTGTTAGTAATATAGAATTAACAAATTCTGATGGCACTACTTTTTTATACCCAGTTGATGATAATGCCTTTATAGTTGATGAAGCTGATGCAAATGCAGCAGGTGAAATATGGATAACATTAGAAAATGTACCAGCTGCCGATTATACAGATATTTCTTTTGGGGTTGGTATAGATCAAGAACGTTTTTTAAAAGGAGCAGATGGGCAAGGAGACTTACTAGAAATTGCACAAGAAAAAGGTATGTTATGGTCTTGGGCAACTGGTTTTCGTTTTATTCGCTTAGATGGTTCTTTTTCTAACAGTACTATAACAGATGAAGCACTAAACATACATATGGGAAGTGTAGGAACAAGTTTAGATAATTATAGAGAGGTAAGTTTAGAATTACCAAATACGGTATTGGTAAGAGAAGATGCTACACCAGAATTACATGTAAAAGCAGATATATCTGTAGTATTTGATGGAGAAACATCTGTAGTTTTAGCAGATGGTTATAACCAAGTACATACCGATGAGGTTACAACACCTATTATTGCAAATAATATAATGGGAATGTTTTCTGTACACCATGTACATAATGAATAGAGTGTAAAATTTTATGCCGCAGGATAAATTTCCTGCGGCTAATAAAAATGTATTCTATGAAAAACATATTCTATATACTTTTAGCATGTATAGTATTTATATATGGTTGTAAATCAGATACTCCAGAAATAAGCTATGCGCCAACAAGTATAAGTTTAGAGGCCCCATCAAATTTTCCAGAATTAAAATATGAACTTAGTAATAATCCAATTACTCAAGAAGGTTTTGATTTAGGAAAAGCTTTGTTTTATGAAGGAAGATTGTCTTCTAACAATGCTATACCATGTGCTTTTTGTCATGAGCAAGCATTTGCATTTACACATCATGGGCACACCTTAAGTCATGGTGTAAATGGAGGAATAGGTTTTCGTAATTCACCACCTATTCAGAACTTAGGTTATTTTTCAGATTTTATGTGGGATGGAGCAGCATCACATTTAGATTTGCAGCCAATTATTCCAATAACTAGCGAATTGGAAATGGATGAAACCCTATCTAACATAGAACTAAAATTGAAAGAGGATGCATATTATCAAAAACAATTTCAGTTAGCATTTGAAGATGGCGCTATTAGTAGCGAAAATATTTTAAAAGCACTTTCGCAATTTATGTTAATGATGGTTTCTTCAAACTCAAAGTATGATAAATATATACGAAATGAAGATGGTGTTACATTAACTGATATTGAGTTGCGTGGGCAAACTATTTTTCAAAATAAATGTACCTCTTGCCATGCTACCGATTTGTTTACAGACCAAAGCTACCGTAATACTGGCTTACCAGTAAATCCTGTGTTAAATGATAAAGGAAGATATAATGTATTAGAGAATGAAGCCGATTTGTATAAATTTAAAGTGCCAAGTTTGCGAAATATTGAAAAAACTTTCCCTTATATGCATGATGGTCGTTTTTCTACTTTGGCAGCTGTTTTAAATTTTTATGATGAAGGTATGGTAGAAAATGGAGGTGTAGTAGATGAAAGTCTATTAAGAGAAGATGGAAGTTTTGGTATACCCCTTACCGAGGTGGAAAAAACAGAGCTTATAGCTTTTTTATTAACATTAACTGATGACGAATTTTTAAACGATACACGTTTTGCAGAATTTTAAAACTTATTTACTTTTAATTTTATTGTTTTTAATATCTAGCAGCAACTATGCGCTAGATATAGATCCATGTAAGCATTCTAAAGATATAGAATTTTGGAAACCTTTTTGCGATTTATGTGGTTGTGCTACTAGTAGTGGAAGTTCTGGTTTTGGAACCCTTTCTAATGCCAATTTTATAGGCTTACGTTACATAAGTCAAAGTTTTAAATCTAGAGATGGTATTTTTACAAATTCGCCAAGTAGTTACGAATATGTAAATACATATCAACTTTGGACACAAATTCCTATTTCTCAAAAAATTTATATTAGTGCAAGTTTACCGTATCAAGATTTAAAAAGAACTTTTGATAGCGGTGCAGTTAATGAAGAACTAGATGGTTTTGGAGACGCTAGTGTTATGGGGTGGTTTAAATGGCAATTTTATAAAAAGAACACTAACGATTCTATTCCATACCCAGTTACAAGACCTTTATCTAAGCATGCACTACAAATAGGAGTTGGTGCAAAATTGCCAACAGGTGAATTTGAAGAACAATTAACAGATCGTGTTAATCCGGGTTTTCAGGTAGGTACTGGTAGTTTAGATGCTATACTTTCTTTGGGCTATAACTTTAGTGGTGATAGAGTAGGGTTTAGTTCCATATTTACGTATTATTTAAAAGGAGAAAATAAGAATGATTATAGGTATGGTAATCAGTTTAATTATACAGGAACTGCGTTTTATAGAATACCTTTTAACCGTTCTGCATTAACCCCTTTTTTAGGACTATCTGGAGATTCCTATAAAGAAATAGAACAGTATGGTGAACAGCAAGCAGATACCAATGGCAATATATTAAATGGAACATTTGGTGCAGAATATGCTACTGGAAAATTTATAATTGGAGCCAATGCAGCAATACCAGTGTCGCAAGATTTGTTTGGAGGAAATGTGCATGCCAACGAGAAATTGTCTTTTTACGTAAATTTTATGTTGTAGTATTAAACACAAACAAGCAATTAATTTTTTACGATAAATTCTTCTCCTTTTTTTTAGCAAACAAAAGGAAAAGTATACCACATAAAAGCCACGCAGGTAAAGTTACAAAGGATAAAAAAATATTGAATTGTATTGAAATTCCATAAAATACACCAAAACTTATTGCCCATGCCCAAAAGACGGCCTTATTAAATTTTATATTAGCTACTTCTGCATAATTTTGGATTATACCAGCTCTTTTATGGAAAAAATGTTCAAATACAATTATGGCACCAAAGGGAGCAAGAATAAACCCATAAAGTGCTACAAAGTCTAATAATTTCATGGCAAAAGCAGGAAAAAGCCCAGCAATGGTAGCAATAAAACCAGCAAGTATAGTTACCCAAAAAGTAGAGGTTTTAGGTAAAATTGCTTGGAACGCAAGACCAGCTCTATATATTGTTGGGTTTGCTGTTGTCCAACCAGCAAGTACTACTGCTATAATACCAAATATTCCAATAGCATTATTAGCTAATGGACCCGGAGCTACACTAGGAGCATCCCCATTTAAAAGCATAATTTGAGCTTCAGGCGATCTTAAATATACCGCATATAAAAGTGCAGCAGCAATCCAAGCTATATAATGCCCTAAATACATTCCTGCAGCTGTAGTCCATCCGGTACTTGCTTTTTTTGCAAACCTAAATACAGATAAATCGGACATGCCTATATGCATTGCGGCATTGGCAAACCATGACCAAATAACCACATGCCAAAATGTAAATTTTATTTGACCAGGAAAAGGCTTTGAACCTTCGCCCCAAATATTCCAAAAATCAGTAAAACTTTTTACTTCTAGTTGGTTTAATGCTACAATACCACAAGCAAAAAAGGCTAATAGAATTAATGGAGACATCCAGTTTGCCGCTTTAGAAACCATATTATACCCTTTAGATGCTATTAAAGAAATTACAGCACCTACAATTAGTACAATAATAATAAAGGTTATTCCATTTGGGGTTGTATCTGTTAATTTAGGCATTTCCATATTAAAAGGAATACCAACAGCAGTGGCAGAAACAGTTATCATGGCTCCTGCTAAAAAGCAAAAAAGAACACCGTTAGCTAAGTTATATCCAATAACTAGTTTTTTTCCGCATATTTTTTCTAATTGGTAGTATAAGGTTAATCTATGTTTTACAGCTATTTCAGCAGTTAAAAATCGCCAGCTTAATACGGCAAGTAAATTACCTATAAGAAGACCAATTATAAGATCAAAGGCACTTACACCAGCAGTTAAAAATAATGGTCCAATTGTAAATTCTGTGCCAGCAGCATGTTCTCCGGCATACATTCCTAAAAAACTTTTCCAGCTTTTTAATTTGGTTTTGGGCACAGGGGTTTGCTCAAACTCATTGTTATTAGTACTTTTTTGTATTTTAGAATTGGTCATTTTTACTACTTTTTAGAAAAAGTTATAATGCTATTTCATTATAAAAGGAACGTGTTTTTTAAGCGCATAATTTTTCTTTAAAAACTTAGAATTTAGTTTTACATCGGAAATAGCCATTGCAGCACCTAATGCTGAGCCAAGCGAAGAATCTGTTGTTCTTATTTTTTTATCTCGTAGATAATGAGACATTAGTTTTAAATAAACATCATTGTCACTAAAACCACCATCTATATATATTCTATCTATTAAATCGTTTCCTTGTGCTAGTTTTACATTTTCAACTTCTAATAAAACTAACTCTATCATTAATTGATGGTAGGCATCTTCAAAATCTGGATAATTTATTTCTGTTTTATTAGGCATTTTATTGGTAGAAAAATGTTCCCAACAAAACATAGGCTTGTAATTATTTATAATAGCTATATACTTGTTGTAATTAAAAGTTACCTGCTTATGGTAATTGTCTGTAACCTTATAAAAGCTAATAAGTTTGGCAAGTTGTGTTTTGTACTCTTTACCAAGAAAAAGTCTAGTAGCTTTTACAGGTTTTCCATTAATACGCATGTAATAAATGCATTTGTTTTCAATGTCTTTATTAGATAACGGACTATTGGTAAATGGATTTAAAACTATACTCCATGTGCCAGTAGATATTAATAAAAATTTTTTCTTTAAACTTCTTACATATGGTAATAGGGCAGAGGAGCTATCATGTATACCAACCCCAATTTTTATGCGCTTTCCATTATAGTTCATATTTATACTTGTTTCTGTAGAAACAATTGGTGGCAGTTTTGCATTTATTTTTTCTTTATACACCCAACTGTGGTAATCTTTTTTTTCATAATCCCATAAAGCGGTATGGCAGCCAATACTTGTATGTTCACTTATGGGTATACCTGTAAAAATGTAACTGATAAATTGTGGTAAGTGTAAAGAATATGCAATGTTGTTATAGATTTCGGGTTTTTTATATTTTAACCAGTATAGCTGTATACCAGCATTCATCATGCCATCTATAGAGGAACCTATTTTGTTAGAAATACATTCTATTGGGCCATATTTTTTAGTAAAAGAACTTAAAACTTCGTCTTCAATTTTTTTTGTGTAATTATATAATGGGCATACTATATCACCATTATAGTCTATATGTACTAGGCTAGCACCATAAGATGAAAAATTTATAGCTTTTATATCATATTTTTTAGTTTCTAAAATTCTATTAAATACTTCTTTTAGCCATTTTTGTAGTGCCTCAATATCTTCAGTTGGGTGCCCATCTTCATCCTTAATCATATTAAATTGTATATACTCTCTATATACCTCGTTAAGGTTGCGGTCAAAAAGGAAAAACTTTTTATTGGTTTTTCCAATATCAAATATTGCGGTAACTTTTTCCATCCTAAATATTTACAGTCCTGAAGCTATAGAGTTACTACCTCTTTCTTTTATTAACTTATTTCTAACTTGTAAAGTTCTATACGCATCTATTGGTTTTATGGCTCCACCAGATTTATATCTCATTTGTGCTAAAAGAGGTCTAACATCTGTTCTATACGCATCTTGGATTATTTCTTGGCAGCCTACTACATCATTCTCTTTTTGTGCAATTTTTAATGCTTTTTGGTCTAGCAAAAGAGCTTTTGCGTAAGCTTCTTGTATTGCTTCTAAGGATTGAATTAAATCTTCTAATGGGTCCTTTAGATTATGACTAGCATCTATCATCCATGATGGGTATGGGTTGTGAGTATTATGTTCCATACCATAAACTAATGCGTTAAAAATTAAAAAAAGCGCATAAGGTTTAATACTACCTACAGTTAAATCATCATCGCCATATTTACTATCGTTAAAATGAAAACCACCTAATTTACCTTTAGACATTAGGGTGGCTACAATTTGTTCTATGTTAGTATTGGGTAAATGATGCCCTAAATCAACTAGTGTATATGCTTTTTCGCCACACGCATTGGCTAATAAGAAAGAGGTTCCCCAATCTTGTATAACGGTACTATAAAAATTAGGTTCATAGGGTTTGTATTCAATAAACATTTTCCAATCTTCTGGTAAATGTGCATATATTTCTTTTAAGCTATTTTGCGTATGCTCTAATGCAGTTTGAAAATTATTCTGGCCAGGAAAATTTGCGCCATCAGCTAGCCAAACAGTAATGCTTTTAGAACCTAATTTATTCCCTATATCTATAACTTCTTTGTTGTGGGCAATAGCCTGCTCACGTACAGCTTTATTGTAATTAGATAAAGAACCGTATTTATAACTTTCTTTTGAGACTTTTTGATCTTGGAAAGTATTAGAGTTTACTGCATCAAAAATAAGATCATGAGATTTTGCTAACTCTTTAACCGTATTATAGTTTTGTGGTATATCCCACGGAATGTGTAATGAGATGGCTCCTGCCGTTTTTGTTAGTTTATGAATAAGGCCTACATCATCTATTTTTTGTTCAAGAGCAGAGGGTTCTCCTTTAAAGCTAAATCTTCCAAATCTTGTACCACCGGCACCTAATGCCCAACTGGGTATAGCTACTTGAAAAGTAGTAAGCTTTTGTAAAATTAAATCAACATTCAGCCCCTTTGCTATTAGCTTTTCTGAAAGGTAATTAAAAGCCTTATTGTGATTTTCTACATGCGAAGTATTTGCATTAAAAACTTGTTCCTCGTTTAATCTCATGTTATAATGTTATTATTTTATAGAAAAACCTTTAGAAAGCAAAGGAATTTCTGGGGGTACTTAAAATAGTTATCTAACAAATGCATTTGGCATTCCGCCATCAACATTTATTATGTTACCAGTAGTTTTAGTTAAAATTCCTACTAAAGAGAAAACACCATTGGCAATATCTTCGGGGTATATAATTTCTTGAAGTAGATTTCTTTTTGCATAGTGTGCAGGTAATTCTTCTACGGCAATACCATAAGCTTTTGCTCTACCTTGTGCCCATGCACCTTCCCAAATTTTAGAGCCTACAATAACTCCATCAGGATTTACAGTGTTTACTCTAATTTTATCGGTTCCTAATTCTGCAGCTAATAAACGAGCCATATGTTGTTGCGCTGCTTTTGAAGTTCCGTAGCCAACGTTGTTAGGCCCAGAAACCAAACCGTTTTTACTAGCAATACTAATAAAATCTCCTCCTAAATTTTGCATACGCATAATGGCTACAGCTTGTTTGGCAAGTTCGAATTGACCTTTAACTAATACATTTTGTAGTATATCCCAATCTTTTTCTGTTGTTTGGTTTATTGGTTTTGAAATAGCAAGACCAGCACTATGTACTACAATATCAACCCCTCCAAATTCTAGGCATGCTTTTTTATACGCATCGGCAATAGATTTACTATTGGTTACATCGCAAACAGCATAGCTAGCAACGTCTCTTGCATAGCTGGCTACCCCTTCTTTTAACCTATCTTCAGCAATATCTGTTAACACAACATTGGCACCTTCTTGTGCCAATTTATCTGCAATGGCTTTGCCTATGCCACCGCCTGCTCCAGTTACCAAAGCTACCTTACGAGACAATGGTTTTTCTTTAGGCATGCGTTGCAATTTAGCTTCTTCTAGTAACCAATATTCAATATCAAAAGCTTCTTGCCTTGGTAAAGAAGTATACTTGGTAATGGCTTCTGCACCCCGCATAACATTAATTGCATTAATATAAAATTCGTTTGCAACACGGCTAGTTTGCTTGTTTTTTGCAAAGCTAAACATGCCTATTCCAGGATAGATTATTATTACTGGGCTAGCATCTCTAACAGCTGGACTGTTGGCACGTTTATGGGAATCATAATAGGATTGATATTCTTTTTTATACTCTTCAAAGGCAGGGCGTAATTTTGAAAGTACCTTCTCAGAATCTGAAAGATCTTCTTTTGGATCTAGTTGTAAAACTAATGGCTGTATTTTAGTCCTTAAAAAATGATCAGGGCATGAGGTTCCCATAGGAGCTAACCTTTCTAGGTCGTTACTATTTATGTATTCCAGTACAACATCACTGTCATTAAAATGGCCGATCATTCTATTTTCGGAAGAACACAACCCTCTTAACATAGGCATTATCTGAGCGGCTTTTTCTTTACGTTCTTTTTTGGTAAGACTTTTAATTTTCTGACCTCCAAAAACACTTCCGTTAGCAGTAATTTTTTTATTTATATATTCCGAAGCTGTTTCAATTACTTCAAGGCTATTCATATAACATTCATAAGAAGTGTCTCCCCAAGTAAAAAGACCGTGGCTACCTAAAACAATACCTCTTATGCCAGGATTATCATTCAAACATTTTTCTAATTGAAGGCCTAAATCAAAACCTGGCCTTTGCCATGGCACCCATCCCATAGTGTCTCCCCAAATTTCTTTGGTCACTTTTGCACTATCTTTTGCCGCAGCAACGGCTATTAAAGCATCAGGATGTAAATGATCAATATGTTTAAAAGGAAGTAAACCATGCAAAGGCGTATCTATAGAAGGCGCTTTGCTATCTAGGTCGTAAATACAGTGGTTGAAAAGTTCTACCATACGGTCTTCATCTTTTAGACCGCCATAAACATTTTTTAAATTCCGTAATCTTCCAGTATATAGACCGGCAATTCCGGCTTTTGTTAAAGTTCCAATATCTCCTCCTGAACCTTTAATCCACATTACTTCTACATCCTCATTAGTTAAAGGGTCTTTTTCAATGGTTTTACAACTAGTATTACCTCCTCCATAATTAGTAATTCTTAAATCTGCTCCAAGAATATTTGACCGATAAAGAAAAAGTGCAACTTGATCATCGCCCATTTTAGAGGCCTCTAAATTATCCCACAAATAGTTTACGTGTTTAAATGTTTTTACTTGCATTGAGAGTTATTTTGTTAACGATTAGTATGCTAATATATATTAGCATGTAAAACAAAGCATCCTGTACTATGCTGTTTTAGATAAGAAAAAAAAGAATAGTTATTAATTTAGAAATTAATAACTTTAAGTTCTTAAATAAATAGGACTCCTTAAGATAAGGATTCTGCCATAGACCACGAATAATTTTGGAAAAAAACAACTACATCTATATTGATGCTAACTCAAGAGTACCAAAATATAAACAAGTAATAGACTCTATATTAGGTAATATAACTAAGGGTAATTTAGAAATTGGAGAAAAGTTGCCTTCTATTAATGAAGTTAGTGAGGAGTATCTTTTATCTAGAGATACTGTTGAAAAAGCCTACGGAATGCTTAAGGAACAAAACATTATTGTTTCTGTAAAAGGTAAAGGGTTTTATATATCTAAGACCGATTTATCAATAAAGGTTAACATACTTTTTTTAATTAATAAGTTAAGTACTTATAAAATGCGCATCTTTAACTCTTTTGTTAAAACAATAGGGTCTTATGCTAATGTAGATTTGGTTATTTACCATTGCGAGCCTTCTGTATTTAAATCTATATTAAGTAAAAAAAAGAGCCAATACGATTATTATGCAATAATGCCTCATTTTAAAAATGATGATTTACAGCATATGGTGTGTACAGATGATATTTTAAAAGCAATACAAGAAATACCAGATGAAAAACTTATACTAATAGATAGAAATGTAAGAACTTTATCTAAAAAATCTGGAAGAATATATCAGGATTTTACAAATGATATTTATAATGCGTTAACTTCTGGTTTTGAAAAATTAAAAAAGTATAAAAAAATTGTTCTTGTTTACCCTAATAAAGCAGTTTACCCTTATCCTAAAGGTATTGTTACTGGCTTTAAAAAATTTTGTGTACAACACGATATGGATTATGAAGTTTTAGATAAAATTTATGATAGTATGGATCTACAACCAAAAGACCTTTATATTATTATTGAAGAAAATGATTTAGTTAGTTTAGTAAAACAGAGTAGAGATTGTGGTTATAAATTAGGTGAAGATTTGGGTATTATTTCTTATAATGACACTCCTTTAAAAGAGCTATTAGGTATTACTGTAGTTAGCACCAACTTTATAAAAATGGGGAAAGAAGCCGCAAATATGATTCTGGACAATAAAAGAATAAATATTAAAAACGAGTTTAACTTTATTGATCGTTTTTCTGTTTAATCATTATTAAAATACTTTTTTTGTAGTTGTTCTTGTAGTAGAAAATCTAATTTTCAGGATACAACAGGATGCAACTTTTAGGTATAAATATTAGATTTGATTTATTACAACTTTTACAGAAAACAGTTCTTTTTTTAAGAACATCTAATTTTAAAAAGTAATTCTTCATGTCAAAAAAAAATAAGTTTTTTCTAATTGTATTTTTTGGATGTATTTCCTTAAGCTTCACTTTAATACAAACCAATTTTAAATTAGTTGATGCCACTAAGAGCAATGCCTCTACATTAATTAGTGCACCTAGAAATTTAACCATAGAGTTTATAAGAGACACAAAGGGGGTAAAAATTATAGATCCAACTCCAGAATACAGCTGGGAAGTGCCAAAAGAAGTTACAGAACAATCGGCTTATCAAATATTAGTTGCATCTTCTAAAAAGGCTATAAAAAGTAATATTGGCGATGTTTGGAATAGTGGTAAGGTTACAAACAATTCTTCAACAAATATTTCCTATCAAGGTGATACACTTGAAGAAGGTAAAACTTATTATTGGACTGTTCGTATTTGGAATGGTAAAAATATTTCTTCTACTTATGCTATAGATCAATCCTTTATAATAGGTAAGGCTAACACCTACATAAGTACTAGAAATAGTTTTAAAATTGATAGTATAATGCCTAAGGTGTTTTTACAAAGAGAACAAGACTATTTTTTAGATTTTGGAAAAGCTGCTTTTGCAAACCTTTGTTTTACTTATGAAGCCAAAACTAATGATACATTAACTTTTAGAATAGGAGAACAATTAGAGAATGCTTCTATAAACAGGGCGCCATCTAAAAAAAGTAATATTCGTTATCAAGAAATAAAAGTGCCAGTAATTGCAGGAAAAAAAACGTATTTATTGCCAATTACACCAGATAAAAGAAATACGCTAAAAGGAAAAGCTTTACCCTTGCCAAGTGGTTTTCCAGTTTTAATGCCCTTTAGGTATGCAGAAGTAGAAGGAGTACAAGGTGTAATAAAAGCAAACGATTTTATTCAGTTGGCCTACCATAGTTATTGGGAAGATACTGCAAGTAATTTTATAAGTTCAGATACGATACTTAACCAAGTATGGGACCTGTGTAAATATTCTATTAAAGCTACTACTTTTAATGGGTTGTATGTAGATGGAGATAGAGAAAGAATACCTTATGAAGCAGATGCTTACCTTAACCAATTAAGCCACTACTCTGTAGATCAAGAATATGCTATGGCAAGACAAACTATAGAGTATTTTATGAGTAACCCTACATGGCCAACAGAATGGCAACAGCATATGGCTTTAATGTTTTATGCTGATTATATGTATACTGGAAACACAGAACTTATAAAAAAATATTACCAACAACTTAAGCATAAAACTTTAATGGAGTTGTCTCGAGAAGATGGATTAATAAGCTCAACTAAGGCTACTCCAGAGTTTATGAAAAAACTTGGATTTAAAAATAAAAAAGATAAATTAAAAGATATTACTGATTGGCCTCCAGCAAATTGGGGAGGAGACCCAAAAGTTACAGGAGAAAGAGACGGGTTTGTTTTTATGCCTTACAATACGGTTGTTAATGCCTTTTATTATAAAAACATGCTAATAATGGCAGAATTTGCTAATATTTTAGGGAAAAAGTCTGAAGCTATAGCGTTTACTACTAAGGCAGAGAAAGTAAAAAAGACAATTAACAGCAAATTGTTTGATGCGGAAAAAGGATATTATATAGATGGAGAAGGTACAGAACACGCATCAATACATGCAAACATGATGCCTCTTGCTTTTGGGTTAGTTCCTGAGGAATATAAATCTTCTGTAGTTAAATTTGTAAAATCTAGAGGTATGGCCTGTAGTGTTTATGGTGCGCAATATTTAATGGAGGCTCTTTATAATGCAAATGAAGAAGATTATGCTCTTCAACTTTTAACAAGCACGAGTAAAAGAAGTTGGTATAATATGATTCGTATTGGTTCTACCATTACTCTAGAAGCTTGGGATATGCAATATAAACCTAACGCAGACTGGAACCATGCGTGGGGAGCGGTGCCAGCTAATGCAATACCAAGGGGTTTATGGGGTATTATGCCTAAAACACCTGGTTATGGTATAGCAACTATTAATCCTCAATTAGGAGGTTTAGAAAATAGTAAAATAGAGGTACCTACTTTAAAAGGAAAAATTAAGGCAACGTATTTTAAAGATGCTAAAGGGACTAAAAAGTATCGTATAGATATTCCGGGGAATATGGTTGCAGAATTTAATTTAAAAAACCTTTCTTCGGAAAAATGGAGACATAACGGAAAGAAAATAAAAGCAAATTCGAAGCCAATACTACTTTTTTCTGGAACACATGAAATAGAAATATCAAAGTAGTTTTTCTATAAAACTTTTATTGTGGATATAAGAAAAATCTATGTAGCATTTTACATAGATTTTTTTTTTGAATTTACTTTAAATTATATGGTGCTATAATATGTGGGGTTTATAACTATTAGATAAATAAACATATTACTAGGGTGTTTGTTTTTAACATTACTTTTTTTAAAGGTTATATATGATTAAAAAAAGAATAAGCCAGAGATTTTTTTTCTCTGGCTTATTTTAAAACTAACTAATTAAAAAACACAAATAAAATTTATCTGCCTTGCCATCCTGGGTTTTGTTCCCATAAAACAGCGCTATTACGGTCAATAACACTTTGTGGAATTGGAAAAGTATTAAAGTCAAAAGTTAAACTAGCACGTTGGTAATCGTATCTAAAATTAGCTCTTAACCTATCAGAAGCAACTGTGCCTCCCATACGTAATAAGGTACCCCATCTATTTTCTTCGCCAAACAATTCTCTTGCTCTTTCATCTAAAATAAAATCTATGTCTACCATTGCAGCCGTTGCTCTTACGGTGCATTGAGCTCGGTCTCTTATTAAATTAATGTCGTCTGCTGCTGCTTGGCTATTACCACTTCTTAGGTAGGCTTCTGCACGGAGTAAAATGGTTTCTGGTAAACGAATAATATAGCGATCTCTAAATAAATTACTACGGTCTTCTCCTTGATCTAAACCTTGAAATTGATCTGTAGTAAATTTTTCAAATATTGGATAATACGCTCCATCGGCTAGGCCAATATTTGCTGCTTCTAAATCTTCATCAGAAACTTCTGTTCCAACTAAAGAGCCTCCTTCATAATCAGGGTCATTATATAGAACAGTTCTTCTTATATTGCTTTCATCAGCTCTAATATCGCCATCAGAAATATTTGGGTCCCATAAAATATTTTCTGTTAATTCGGTTGGTCTAACAAAGGCTACACCTCTACCTCCAACATATTCATCTTCTCCAATAACTCCAGGAATAGCACGCCATACAGGCATAAAAAATCTTGGATAAGGTAAAAAGCTTCTTCCTGCATTATTGCTACCGTCATCTCCAGCTATATATGCATCAAAATCTATTTGGTGTGTCCAAATACTTTCTGTGTTTCCATCTGTGTAGTTTTGATTGTTTAGTCTAAATAAGTCCCAGTATACATTTTTGCCAGTTTCATCAGCTCTTGAGCCAAACCTATTTTGCATTAGAGCGTATATACCACCATCTATAACTTCCGATGCGTAGAATATTGCTTGTGTAAAAGCGGCGTTGTCTCCTGTTTCTATTCCCAGTCCTAAATAAAATTCACTTAAATAATGTTGTGCGGCTCCACGAACTACTCTGCCAGCTTCTGCTGTAGTTACAGGAAGGTCTGGAAGGGCAGCTTCTAAATCATTAATAGCAAATTGATAAATTTCGGAACGTTCAGATTGTTCAAAATCAAAACGAGCAGTTTCTGTAGGTTCATCTACTATAGCAACTTTACCAAAAAACTCAGCTGCTTGCCCGTGTGCTTTTGCTCTAAAAAATTTAGCTTGCGCAATAATAGATAGTCTAGAGGCTTCTGTTTCAAAAGGAATTTCGCCTCCTTCAGCTAAAGAAATGGCCAAATTGGCTCTAGATATTTGTTGGTATAGTTCCGCATAAATAGTAGATAGCCTACCTGCTAATGGCGTAACCTGAGTGTTATAATCACTAAAATTTGTGTTTTCTCTAAAAGTAGGTACTGTTAAAACATCGGTACCTTGGCCGTACATTACTCTACCAGAATCTGAATTAATGTTTGAAAATAAATTACGATCTTGTTGGTACAGTGTTAAAATTAATTGTTCTACCTGCGTGCCAGAGGTAAAAATATTGTCTACCGTAAGGAACGTTTCTGGGTTTTCTGTTACAAATTCCTCATCATCACAACTAAAAGTTATAATAAGGAAAAGAAACATTATTGTTTTAAAAATATTTTTTTTCATAATCTTTTTTTTAGAAACTAACATTTAATCCAATTAAATAAGAACTCATTACGGGTAAGGTGCCACTTTGGGCAGCTATACCTCTTTCAGGGTCTCCACCTCCAAACCAATTAGTAAAAATTAAAGGGTTGTCTGCACTAGTGTATAGCTCTAATGAAGAAACTCCAAAGTTTATTCGTTTTAGGAAGTCTGGATTAAATTTATAGGAAAGGTTTACATTTTGTAGACGTATGAATCCGCGAGATTGAAGACCTATATAACGACTATCATTAAAATCTGGTCTTAAATTAGTTGTACTTTGGTTTTCTGCAGTCCAAAAAGCACCATTGTTTACCTCGTTAAAATCGAATCTATTTTGAAAAGAGTTACTTCTTGGGTTTGATCCTAAAAAATAATCGTTACCTCCAAACATACCTGTAAACAATGTATATAAAGTAAAGTCTTTATACGTTATAGTATTGGCAAAACCCATAGTAAAATTAGGGTCAGAGGTTCCTAAAATTTTTCTATCCCCTTCTGCGGTAATACCAGGTTCGCCATCTAAATCTCTAAACATTGGGTCTCCAGGAACGGCTCCTGTGTCTGCAATGTATTGGGTGTCTTCTTCTTGTACAACACCTATATATTCAAAGCCATAAATAGTTCCTAAAGACTCGCCAATAAATAAGCCATTACCTATATCGTCATCTTCAATACCATCATTATCATTATCATCGCCAAATAACGAAACAACTTTATTTCTGTTTCTCCAAAACGTTACACTAGAATTCCAATTGAAATTTTCTGTTACAATATTTTTAGTGTTTAAAGATATTTCTACACCGCTATTGTCTACTTGACCTAAACTTGCTAAAATGCTGTTGAACCCTGATGTTGTTGGTATTTGTCTGTTGAAAATTTGATCTTCCGTCTGTGAGAAATAAACATCTACATCTAATGCAATTCTGTTTTTTAATAAAGAAGAGTGTATACCAAAATTTAAAGAAGTGGTAGACTCCCAACCTAGTTCAGAATTTCCTAAACTAGTTTGTGCTATACCAAACTCGCTATTAGACGGGTTATCTCCAAAGGCGTATCTTATGTTTCCTGGTTGTCCGTTACTAACTCCGGATAAAGTTTGGTATGGGCTTACACCTTGGTTACCATTAACACCATAAGAAACATTTAATTTTAAATAGTTTAAGAAATCTGTTTTAGGAATAAAACTTTCCTCTGTTAAAGTCCACGCTCCACCAACAGACCAGAATGTACCAAACTTTCTGTCTACACCAAATACAGAAGCACCGTCTCTTCTTATAGCTGCGTTTAAATGGTACTTATCGTCATAGGCATATAGTAAACTACCTAAGTAACCAATATTTTGTCTTTCTACTACATCATAATCTGTTTCTATAATACTTGCAAAAGATAAACCATCTGCACCTAAAGTTGTATTTCCGAGAGAAGCAAAATCTCTACCAGTTAAAGAAGATAAATCGCTAAAAGAATAATCTCTTGTTGCAACTAAAGTGGCGTTAATATTATTTTTTCCAAAATCATTAGTGTAATTTAAGATGTTGTTAATAACGTAGTTAGATGTTTTGTATCTTAAATTAGAACCATTTGCTTGAGATAGGTTTTGTTGTAAAGATGCTTCTGAATAACGATCAAAAAAGTTATCTGTTCCTGGTAATTGAATATGATAACCCTCATATTCAAAAGTGTCTACATTTCTGTATTGTGCACTTAATGTATAATTAAAAGAATAGCTTAACCCTTTAATCCACGGCACTTTAACTTTAGCATTTGCTGCAAGTCTAAAATAATTTCGTTTGTCAAAATTATCTCTAGTTCCGTCTGTTCCCCATAAAGGATTTTGAACATTATTGGCAGTTGGGTACCTTTCTAAATCTGTAGAGTTGTTTGTAGCTATATTAAAAGGTTGGCCTTCATAACGGTAAGGATAGCCTATAGGCGCTAGTATAACTGCTTGACTAACACTTGCTACTTGTCCAGAAAAATCGCTGTTTGTGTAAGATCCATCAATACCTACTTCTAACCAGTCTGTAATATTTGCTTGTAGTCTAGAACGTAAAGATATTCTGTTAAACTGATCACCTATTACAACACCTTCTTGATCTTCGTATGCACCTGAAAAGAAATAATTAATTTTATCAGAATTGCCAGAAACAGAAACATTATGTTTTTGTATTTGTCCTGATCTAGATATTAAATCTATCCAATCTGTATTTACTCCCTCATCTTGTAAAACATCTCTGTATATTTCTTCCCAAACTATATCATCTACAGTAGGCGCACCAACCTGTACAGCGTATTTTTCTAAATAATCATTTCTTTCTAAAAGGTCTGGTTGGTTTTGCCAACGATTAATACCTGTAGCGGTAGAAAATTTAATTATAGGTTTATCTGACTTTCCTTTTTTAGTATTAATTAAAATTACACCATTTGCAGCTCTAGAACCATATACAACTGCGCTAGATGCATCTTTTAAAATGTCAATGGAAGCAATGTCATTAGGATTAATGTCACTTACACTTCCTAGAAAAATAATTCCGTCTAATACAATAAGAGGGTCATTACTTCCGCTTATCGAATTTTGACCTCTAACCAAAATGCTAGGTGTTTGTCCTGCTTGGTTTTGTGTTCCAATATTTATACCTGGTGTAGCACCTCTAATAGATTGTAAAACACTTGTGTTAGAAGAAAGGGCAACAGGAGAATCTTCAAGATTTACACGTTCTACTGCTCCAGTAATATTTTTACGTTTGGCAGTACCATAACCAACAACAATTACTTCGTCTAAACCTTGCGCATCCTCTTCTAATTGTATTTGAATATTTTGTTGCCCATTTACAGCAATAGTTTTTGAGGAATATCCTATGTAGGATATTGTTAATTGTGAGTTAGAATCGGATACTTTAATGGAGTAGTTACCATCAAAATCGGTTTGGGTACCGTTTGTGGTACCTGTTTCAATAACATTGGCTCCTGCTAAAGGAATACCACTTGCATCTTGGATGTTTCCTGTTACTGTAACGTCCTGGGCATACATACCAGAAAACGTTATTGTAATAAGAAAAAATAACACCCTAATGCTAAATTTTCTTAATTGGTTTTTTTTCATAATTATTCTATTTTGTTTCGTTTGGAAAAAATAAATTCATTAAAAAATTAACTTAGAGTTAACAATATTAACAGTATGTAAAAACTTTTGCATCCTGTACTATGCTGTTCTTTTTATTTTTGCCGTCAACTTTTTTAGGGTGGTATTTTTTGAAAACTATAGTTGTAATTTCTGTAAGAATGCTTAATTGAGTAAAGAAAATAGCTTTAAAAAAATATTTTTTTGCGGTAAGTAAATTATTGATTTTTAGAAATTTAATGTTTGTTTTATTTTTTAAAAAGCAAAAAGCCCCATTTTTAAATGAGGCTTTTTTAACTCGTCAAAATCAAATTTTAAACAATAAATAGGATGTAAATTTGGGGAAATCTGTGTCTTCTAAAAAACACCTGCGGCCCAAAGAATAAGACATAATGCTACAGTAAGTAAAATACCTGCTAAAACAATTACGGTTAAACTAAGGAACCCGTTCAGTAACTTAGTACCAAAAGTAATTTCCTGTTCCATAATTTTTATTATTTACTACAATGTAATGTTTTACGAATGAAAAAGAATATTTTTCAAGGGTTATTTCGACTAAATGCTTAGTTTTTAGTATGTTGACTCGTTAAAATGCGTATTTTTTCGTTAAAACAACACTTTTGTAAAATAAATATTTAGAAAATAAATGTGTTTCGGAGGTGTAAAAAAGATTAGTTAAGAACAATTAAAGGTTTTAATGTATCTTTTCTTTCCGTTTTTTTATTGGAGGAATAGTGTTTTTCTGCTCTTGTTTTGGTTTTGGATTTTCTTTGGTGTTAGACCCTTTGTTTTTACATGAAAAACAAAGAGTTAGTAGTGTAAATAGTTTTAAAATCCGGAAAAATTTCATAACAATTGTAACAATGGGTTACAATAATTTACGAATGTAATCTAGTATTTGGATGCTTGCTCCGGTGTTATTAGTAACATAGGTTTTATTTATACTACACGTTTTTTTGTAAAATTCTTTGTCTTCTAGAAGTTTATTAAGTAGTATTTCAAATTTTGTAGTATTTGTAATAGGCAGTATTCCTTTTAATTTAACTAGCTCTTCAGCTTCTTTAAAACCAGAGTAGTTTGGGCCAATAATAACCGGAACTCCAAAAACAGCAGGTTCTAGGGTATTATGTAAACCAGTAGCAAAACCACCACCAACATATGTAATGTTGGCATAGCTATATATTTTTGTTAATAATCCAATAGTATCTATAATTAAAACGTCATAAGAATTAAGCGCTTTGTTTTCTATTTCAGAATAGCAAATTACTTCTTTTGTAATAGCTTTTATAAGATTATTAATATGCTCTTCTTTATTATTATGAGGAGCTATTACATATTTTAAAGTTGATGAAGTATTGTTTATATACTCTACAAGAATTTTTTCATCCTCTGGCCATGTGCTCCCAGCAATAAAGCAGTTGTTATTTGCTTTAAAATCGGTCATAAAATCTAAAGTATTGTTTCTTTCTAATATTTCAGAAACCCGATCAAATCTTGTATCTCCACTAACGGTAATACTATTGTAATTTATAGAATGTAATAAACTTTCAGAATCTTTATTTTGTACAAAAACATGAGTGAATTTAGCTAAAGTCTTACGCATAAATTTACCATAACTTTTAAAGTAAATTTGGTCTTTTTTAAAGAAAGCAGATATAAGAAGCGTAGGAATTTTTCTTTTATTTAGTTCGTTTATATAATTAGGCCAAACCTCATACTTTACAAAGATGGCTAATTTTGGGTGTACAGCATCTATAAATTTTTTGGCATTATTTATAGTGTCTAAAGGTAAATAAGTAACAATGTCAGTTACTGAGGTATTTTTTTTAACTTCATAACCAGAAGGAGAAAAAAAGGTTACTACTATTTTGTAATTGGTATAGTGCTTTTTTAATTTTTCTATAACAGGCAGGCCTTGTTCAAATTCGCCAAGAGACGCAACATGAACCCATATTACAGCGTCTTTAGGTGTAATATTCTTTTTTAATTTAGAGAGAACATTTTTTCGACCTTTAACAAAAAGAGAAATTTTAGCACTAAATAGCGCTACTACCCTAAGTACTAATCCTGCAAGTAAAACTATAATGTTATAAATAAAATACACCTAAACATGGTTTGCTGCTAAAATACGTTTCTTTAGATAAAATCATTAGCAGAGCTGCCTTAATTTTTTGTAATTTTATACGCAATTAACAAGAGCAAATGAAAAAAATTCAGATGGTAGACCTTCAGGGGCAATACCAATCTCTTAAGGAGCAAGTAAATACATCCATTACACAAATTTTAGAATCTTCGGCATATATTAATGGACCTCATGTACATGCTTTTCAGAAAGAATTAGAAGAATATTTAGGAGTAAAACATGTAATACCGTGCGCAAATGGTACCGATGCTTTACAAATAGCAATGATGGGGCTAGGTTTAAAACCAGGTGATGAGGTTATAACTGCCGATTTTACTTTTGCAGCAACGGTAGAAGTTATTGGTTTGTTACAATTAACTCCTGTTTTGGTTGATGTAGAGTTAGATACCTTTAATATAGATCCAATTGCAATAGAAAAAGCAATTACACCAAAAACAAAAGCAATTGTACCAGTGCACTTATTTGGACAATGTGCTAATATGGATGTAATATTAGATATAGCTAAAAAGCATAACCTTTTTGTTATTGAAGATAATGCACAAGCAATAGGAGCAAATTATAACTTTAAAGATGGTAGTAGTAAGAAAGCAGGAACTATAGGGCATGTAGGTTCTACCAGTTTTTTTCCTTCTAAAAACTTAGGTTGTTACGGTGATGGTGGAGCTATTTTTACAAATGATGATGCTTTAGCACATACTTTAAGAGGAATTGTTAATCATGGTATGTATGAAAGATACCATCATGATGTTGTTGGGGTAAATTCCAGATTAGATTCTATACAAGCTGCAGTGTTAAGTGCTAAGTTGCCAAATTTAAATGCATATTGCGAAAGTAGAAGAACAGCAGCAAAAAAATACTCAGAAGCCTTTGAAGGTCAGGAAAATATTGTTGTTCCAGAAATGGCAAAAACAAAAGGAAATAATTCATACGATAATCACGTATTTCATCAATATACTTTGAGAATAACTAATGGAAAACGAGATGAATTGGTAAAACATTTAAACGAAAAAGAAATTCCTTGTGGTGTTTATTACCCTATTCCGCTACACAAGCAAAAGGCTTATGCGGATTCAAGGTATAAAGAAGAAAACTTTACCATTACCAACAAATTAGTAAAAGAAGTAATTTCTTTACCAATGCATACAGAGCTAGATAATGAACAGATAGACTATATTACTAGTACGGTTATCGGTTTTGTTAATGGTTAAACATAGTTAGTGTTATTATTGTAATTTCTAAACATTACCATAAAACAAATAAAATGAAAATACTAGTTACTGGTGGTCTTGGGTTTATAGGGTCACATACTGTAGTAGAATTACAAAATGAAGGGTACGAAGTGGTTATTATTGATGACTGTTCTAACTCTTCTGAAAAAGTATTAGACGGAATAACTGCTATTACAGGAAAAACTCCTTTGTTCGAGAAAATAGACTTAAAAGAGAAATCTAAAGTAGAGGATTTTTTTAAGCGTCATGCAGATGTGCAAGGGGTTATACATTTTGCAGCTTCAAAAGCAGTTGGAGAAAGTGTAGAAAAACCTTTGTTGTATTACGAAAATAACATTGGTACACTAGTATATCTTTTAAAAGAATTAACAGCAAAAAATAAATCTAGTTTTATTTTTAGTTCTTCATGTACGGTATATGGGCAAGCAGATAAAATGCCTATAACCGAAAGCGCACCAGTAAAACAAGCAGAATCTCCATATGGTAATACAAAACAAATGGGAGAAGAGATAATTGCAGATACATGTAAAGTAAATGCAAATTTAAATGCCATTGCGTTACGTTATTTTAACCCTATGGGAGCTCACCCAAGTGCTGAAATAGGAGAATTGCCAATTGGTGTTCCACAAAATTTAGTTCCTTTTATAACACAAACGGGAGTTGGTCTTAGAGAACAGTTATCTGTTTTTGGAGACGATTATCCTACTTCAGATGGTACATGTGTTCGCGATTATATTTATGTAGTAGATTTAGCTAAAGCTCATGTGTTGGCTTTGAAAAGATTGTTAGAAGAAAAAAATTCTGCTAATTATGAAGTATTTAATGTAGGTACTGGTAAGGGTAGTACAGTTCTTGAAGTAATAAAAAGTTTTGAAAAAGTATCCGAGAAAAAACTAAATTATAAAATTGTAGATAGAAGAGAAGGAGATATAACTTCTGCTTATGCAGATACAACTAAGGCAAATGAAGTTTTAGGTTGGAAATCTCAATATACTTTAGATGAAGCTATGAAATCTGCATGGGTCTGGGAACAAAAAATAAGAAGCTAAATATAGCTATAGTACAACAATAAAAACAGGAGATTTCTCCTGTTTTTTATTTTAATTATGTATATTTTTTGAAAGAAAAATTTAAAAGTATAGAAGAGGTTTTAGAACAGGCAATTAAAGAAAATTTGTATGCTAATCTAGTGGCACAAATTCAAAAAGATTTTTCTTTAGCAAATATTACGTTTAATATACCTGAAGATGTTGAAAGTAATGAGTTAATAAAGCTGCTTCAAGAAAAATTATATGTGTTAAACCTAGAAAGGTTTAACGAATATTTAAACTTGCTATATGTAGTAGATGTTCCTGAAAAACTATTTAAAGGTATTAAAGTTACAGATGTAGTTGAGGTGTCTAGCCAAGTAAATTTTTTAATAATACAAAGAGAATTTCAAAAGGTTAGACTAAAAGCTAAGTATAAATAACAGGCGTATTAAAAATAAACTCTAACAAAGGGAATCCATGCATTGGCATAAATACTTTTATTGCTATCATGCAAAACATTATATCTAATCCCAAAAGTAATATTGTTATTTCTATAGCCCGCACCTAAAAACATTGCAGGAGACCAATAATTAATATCTATAGAAGAACTATTTGCAGTAAGTGTTTCATTAACCCTTAATTGTTCTAATTCTGCAGATAATTGTAGTAAAGGTATAGGGTTGTAAAAAGTTACTAAGCTACCACCATAAGCAAAAAATTTATCATCCTCATATTTAGCATAATTTGCAGACAAACTAAGTCCGGCAGAAAAGTAATTATTTACATCATAAATAGCACTAGGAGCAATTGATCCATTAAACCCGCCATTGGAAAAACCAAGTCCAATACCACCACCAAATCGTACATTTTCCCAAAAGGAATTAGGGGAAGAAATATTTTGTGAAAAACAAAAACTATTACTTAATGCAAAAAAAATAAAGATAAACAGATTTTTTAATAAGGTTTTACGCGATTTAATCATAAATATTTATTTATTACTAATAATAATACTCAAGATACACCTAGAAATGGTAAAAGTTGTATTTTTGGTGAAATTTGTTCTAAAGTTACAGAAAAAAATTCATGGATAAATATTCCTTTTTAAATGCTGTGCATACCTCTTTTTTTGCAGAGTTATATGATAAATACCTAGTAAATCCGGATAGTATTGAGCCAAGTTGGAGAGCTTTTTTTCAAGGTTTTGACTTTGGTACAGAAAGTGCCTTAGAAGAACTTGATATTTCTTCTGAAAATGGTACGCTAGTTAGTGCCAATGGACAAGCAATTGAAGTTCCAGAATCTTTACGTAAAGAATTTCAGGTAATTGGATTAATTGATGGTTACAGAACTAGGGGACACTTGTTTACCGAGACAAACCCAGTTAGAGAAAGACGTAAATATACCCCAACATTAGATATTGAAAATTTTGGACTATCTGCAAACGATATGGATACTGTTTTTAATGCAGGGGAAATAATAGGCATTGGACCAAGTTCTTTAAAAGAAATTATTAAAAATCTAAGGAGTATTTATTGCGATGCTATTGGGGTAGAATATATGTATATTAGAAACCCAGAGCGTGTAAAATGGATACAAGATTGGTTGAATGTAAATGACAATAGACCAAAATTAGATGCTGATGGTAAAAAGCATATCTTAAAAAAACTTAATCAGGCAGTTTCTTTTGAGAGTTTTTTACATACCAAATACGTAGGTCAAAAAAGATTTTCTTTAGAAGGAAACGAGTCTTTAATTCCTGGTTTAGATGCTATTGTAGAAAGAGCTGCTGAAAAAGGAGTGAAGCAATTTGTTATGGGAATGGCTCACCGTGGAAGGCTTAATGTTTTAACCAATATATTTGGTAAAGCAGCTAAAGATATTTTTAGCGAGTTTGACGGAAAAGATTATGAAGAAGAAATTTTTGATGGTGATGTAAAATATCATTTAGGATGGACGTCTGATCGTATGTCTGATAATGGTAATAAAATAAAAATGAATATTGCTCCTAATCCATCGCATTTAGAGACAGTAGGAGCTGTTGTAGAAGGTATTGCAAGAGCAAAACAAGACGCACAATATAAAGATGATTTTTCTAAAGTATTACCTATTGTAGTTCATGGTGATGCAGCAATTGCTGGTCAAGGTTTAGTTTATGAGGTTGTGCAAATGGCAACTTTAGATGGTTATAAAACAGGAGGTACAATACATATAGTAGTAAATAACCAAATAGGATTTACAACCAATTATTTAGATGCAAGGTCGTCAACATATTGTACAGATGTTGGTAAAGTAACCTTAAGCCCTGTTATGCATGTAAATGCAGATGATCCAGAGGCGGTTGTACATGCATTTTTATTTGCGTTAGAATATAGAATGCAA
This sequence comes from uncultured Maribacter sp., assembly GCA_947504045.1. Lineage (GTDB taxonomy): Bacteria > Bacteroidota > Bacteroidia > Flavobacteriales > Flavobacteriaceae > Maribacter_B. The sequence continues at coordinate 259,570 of CANNFY010000001.1, read as the reverse complement.
TTTAAAAGAGATGTTTTTATAGATTTATTGGGGTATCGTAAATATGGGCATAATGAAGGAGATGAGCCAAGATTTACACAGCCTAAACTATACAAAGCAATTTCTAAGCATAAAAATCCAAGAGATATATACGCTGCAAAACTTTTAGCAGATGGTGTAATTGATGCCGATTATGTAAAAGGTTTAGAAAAAGAGTATAAAGCATCTTTAGAAGAAGAATTAGTAGATTCTAGAAAAGAAGATAAGACAGTTATAACGCCTTTTATGGCTGATGAGTGGAGCGGATTTGAAAATGTTCGTGAATGGGAAATGATGGACTCTATAGATACAACTTATGATGTTAAATCTTTAGAGGAAATAGCAAAAGTAATTACAGAGCTTCCTTCTGATAAAAAGTTTCTAAGAAAAGTAGAAAAGCTTATTAGAGACCGAAAAAAAATGTACTTCGAGTCTAATAAGTTAGATTGGGCTATGGGAGAACTATTGGCATATGGTTCTTTATTAAAAGAAGGCTATGGAGTAAGGTTGTCTGGGCAAGATGTGGAAAGAGGTACTTTTTCTCACCGTCATGCAGTATTAAAGGTAGAGGAAAGCGAAGAAGAGGTTTTACTATTAAATTCAATAGGAGGTAATCAAGGAGAATTTCAAGTATACAATTCCTTGTTGTCAGAATACGGAGTTGTTGGTTTTGATTATGGGTATGCCATGGCAAGCCCTAATACGTTAACTATCTGGGAAGCACAATTTGGTGACTTTAGTAATGGAGCGCAAATAATGTTGGATCAGTATATATCTTCAGCAGAAGATAAGTGGAAACTTCAGAATGGATTGGTTATGTTGTTGCCTCATGGTTATGAAGGTCAAGGAGCAGAACATTCTTCAGCAAGAATGGAGCGTTACTTACAATTATGTGCAAGAGATAATATGTATATAGCAGATGTAAGTACGCCGGCGCAAATATTTCATATTATGCGTAGACAAATGAAGGCAAAATTTAGAAAGCCACTTATTATTTTTACTCCAAAAAGCTTGTTAAGACATCCAAAGGCTGTTTCTACAGTAGAAGAATTAGCAGAAGGGTCTTTCCAAGAGGTTATTGATGATGCATCTGTAACTATTTCAAAAGTAAAATCTGTAGTATTCTGTACGGGTAAATTTTATTACGATTTATTAGCAGTTAAAGAGACTGAAAATAGAGAGGATGTTGCTTTGGTAAGAGTTGAACAATTATTTCCTTTGCCAGAAGATCAAATGAAAGCTGTTATGAGTAAGTACAAAAATGCAGATGACTTTGTTTGGGCACAAGAAGAACCTAGAAACATGGGGGCATGGAGTCATATGATGATGCATTTTAGCGAGGCTCATAAATTACGTGTTGCATCTAGACGTTTCTATGCAGCTCCAGCAGCTGGTAGTGCAGTACGTTCTAAAATGAGACACCAACAAGTAATAGACTACGTTTTTGATAAGACAAAAGACAATTTAACAAGACAAAAAAAATAATAATACATCAAATTAGATAAGTAATGATTCTAGAAATGAAAGTTCCTTCTCCGGGGGAGTCTATAACAGAAGTAGAGATAGCGGAATGGTTAGTAGAAGATGGTGATTATGTAGAAAAAGACCAAGCCATTGCTGAGGTAGATTCAGATAAAGCCACTTTAGAATTGCCAGCAGAACAAAGTGGAATTATTACACTAAAGGCAGAAGAAGGAGACGCAGTTGCAGTTGGTGCAGTAGTTTGTTTAATAGATACTAGTGCAGCAAAGCCAGAAGGTGGTCAAGCAGTAGAGGAGAAAAAAGAAGAAGCGCCAAAAGAAGTTAAAAAAGCGGAGGTTGCAGCACCAGTAAAAGAGAGTTATGCAACAGGTAGTGCATCTCCTGCAGCAAAAAAAATACTTAATGAAAAAGGAGTAGATGCAGCTTCTGTAAAAGGTTCAGGAAAAGATGGTAGAATAACTAAAGAAGATGCAGTTAATGCTGTGCCTTCTATGGGAACTCCATCTGGCGGAAGTAGAGGAGAAAGTCGTTCAAAACTTTCTATGTTACGTCGTAAAGTAGCGGAGCGTTTGGTTTCAGTTAAAAATGAAACAGCAATGCTAACTACTTTTAATGAAGTAGATATGGGACCTATTTTTGCTTTAAGAAAGCAATATAAAGAGCAATTTAAAGAGAAGCATGGTGTTGGTTTAGGCTTTATGTCTTTCTTTACGTTAGCAGTTACTCGTGCGTTAGAAATGTACCCTTCTGTAAACTCTATGATAGATGGTAAGGAGATGCTTTCTTTTGATTTTTGTGATATTAGTATAGCAGTTTCTGGACCTAAAGGTTTAATGGTTCCTGTAATTAGAAATGCAGAAAACTTAACTTTTAGAGGAGTAGAGGCAGAAGTTAAAAGATTGGCAATACGTGCAAGAGAAGGAGAAATTACAGTAGATGAAATGACAGGAGGAACCTTTACTATTACTAATGGTGGAGTGTTTGGTTCTATGTTATCTACGCCAATTATTAATCCACCGCAAAGTGCAATTTTAGGTATGCATAATATTGTAGAAAGACCAGTTGTAAAAGATGGAGCTGTAGTAATAGCACCTATTATGTACTTGGCACTTTCTTATGATCATAGAATTATTGATGGTAAAGAATCTGTTGGATTCTTAGTAGCAATAAAAGAGGCAATAGAAAATCCTGAAGAAATTTTAATGAATTCTAATGTTAAAAAAGCACTGGAATTATAAGGATTAAATTTTAGAATATTAAAAAAGCCTAAAGATTTTACGTCTTTAGGCTTTTTGTTTTAAATAAACACACTTTTTTTTATAGTCTATAATAGCCTTGGCTTTTTTTAAAACATCCGCTCCAATAATGCCATCAACAGGTAAACTGTTTTGAGAAGTAAGAGCTGTGTTTACATGTTGTAAATTAAACAACACAATTTTTATTTTTTTTGTTTCCCAGTTTTTAATTGATATGCTGTTTTTAGTAGAAATTAAAGTTTCCATTTCGGTAGCTCCTGCTCCTGCAGCTTTAATTTTAGATTCTTTAGTGGTTAAGTTGAAAAAATTAATTTTATCTAACGCAACACATGTGTTAGACGCTCCAGTATCTAATATAAACCTACCGGTTATACCGTTTATAGAAGCAATTATTTCAAAATGATTAGTAGCAGTAAGCGCTAAGGGAATTTTTATATAGTTTTTCTTTTCTAAGAATTTTTTAAGAGATGCCATGTATTCTTTTTGTAAAGATAACGCTATTTTTACAGGATGATTATAACAGATACACATACACATTTATATAGCGAAGCCTTTGATGAGGATAGAAATGAGACTATTCAAAATGCAATAGATAAAGGGGTGAAAAGGTTTTTTATTCCAGCAATAGACTCTAGCTATACAAAATCTATGTTGCAATTAAAAAAAATGTTTCCGGACAATGTTTTTTTAATGTCAGGTTTACATCCTACGCACGTAAAAGAAAATTATAAAGATGAATTGCGGCATGTTGAAGAAGAATTGGCTAGGGGAGAATATTGTGCTGTTGGAGAAATCGGAATAGATTTATATTGGGACAAAACTTTTTTAAAAGAACAGCAAGAGGCTTTTAAAAAGCAAATTCAACTAGCAAAAAAATATAAATTGCCTATAATTATACATTGCAGAGATGCTTTTGATGAGGTTTTTGAGGTGTTGGAGTCGGAAAAAGGGGAAAATTTATTTGGTATATTTCATTGTTTTACTGGAACCTTGGAGCAGGCTAAGAAAGCTATATCCTATAAAATGAAATTAGGAATAGGTGGTGTAGTTACCTTTAAGAATGGAAAGATAGATACATTTTTAAATCAAATTAATATTAAAAATATAGTATTGGAGACAGACGCTCCATATTTAGCACCTGTTCCGTATAGAGGAAAAAGAAATCAAAGTTTATATATTTTAAACGTACTAGAAAAAGTTGCGGAAGTATATACATTGCCGGTAGAGGAGGTAGCTTTGCAAACTACCTTAAACTCTAAAGAGGTTTTTGGTCTATAAAACAATAGCTGTATTTAATAAATTAGAATATTTTGAAAGAAAAAAAGAGTACCATACTATTAATCTATACAGGAGGAACAATTGGTATGGTAAAAGATTATGAAACTGGGTCTTTAAAGGCGTTTGATTTTAATGATCTTTTAAATAAAATTCCAGAGCTTAATCAGTTAGATTGTACAATTAAAACTGTTTCTTTTGAAACTCCTATAGATTCTTCGGATATGAATATAGAGCACTGGTTAAAAATTGCATCTATAATTGAGGATAATTATGATAGTAATGATGGTTTTGTTGTTTTGCATGGTAGTGATACGATGAGCTATACTTCTTCTGCACTTAGTTTTCTTTTAGAAAATTTAGCGAAGCCAGTAATTTTTACAGGCTCGCAATTGCCAATTGGAGATTTAAGAACAGATGCAAAAGAAAATTTAATTACTTCTATTCAAATTGCAGCCTTAAAAGAAAAAGGAAAGCCTGTAGTGCAAGAAGTTGGTTTGTATTTTGAATACAAACTCTATAGGGCTAATTGTACAACAAAAATTAATGCAGAACATTTTGAGGCTTTTGCGTCTTTAAATTATCCGCCTTTAGTGGAGTCAGGTGTGCATTTAAAAGTTTATAAAGAAAATTTATTAAAGCAAAAGCCCTCAAAAAAGTTTTTTGTGCATAAAAAAATGGATAACAATATAGCAATACTAAAACTTTTTCCAGGTTTAAGTATTCAAATAGTAAAATCTGTATTAGAAACCCCTGGTTTAAGAGCAATAATTTTGGAGACATATGGCGCAGGAAATGTTTTTACAGAGGAATGGTTTCTAAATTTGTTAAAAAAAGCAAAAAAAAACAATATATTAATTATTAATATAACACAGTGCTCTGGAGGTGGTGTTATAATGGGGCAGTATGAAACCAGCAGGGCGTTAAAGGATATGCAAGTTATTAGTGGTAAGGATATTACATTAGAGGCAGCTACGGCTAAGTTAATGTATATGTTAGGCAGTGAGGTGTCTTTAAAGTCCTTTAAAACTATTTTTGAAACATCTTTGCGAGGAGAATTGCGTTAAAAATAACTTATAATATTTCTTTAACTAATATTTTTTTTGTTATTTGGCACACCTTTAAGGCTAATCTAGAGAGGTGGCCGAGTGGTCGAAGGCGCACGCCTGGAAAGTGTGTATACCCCAAAAGGGTATCGAGGGTTCGAATCCCTTCCTCTCTGCAGAAAATTTTAATTATAATGTATTTTTTATTTATCTTTAACCCTATTAACTAACTAAATTTAAGTTTGAAAAAAATGAAAAGATTATCTTCTACCCTAGCAATGACTGGGTTATTTGTTTTAACAGCAAATATCGTAAGCGCAAAATCATCAGCAGCAGTTGTAATATTACAAGGAGACGCTGAAGCGGCAAAAAGCTTTACACAAGTATTAAAAGAAATGTTTATCACTGGGGGCGCAGGCTTCATGGGGATAGTATTGTTGTGTTTAATATTAGGATTAGCTGTTGCAATTGAAAGAATTATATATTTAAACTTAGCAAGTACAAATTCTTCTAAGTTAAAGCAACAAGTTGAAGATGCTTTAGCTTCTGGAGGTGTAGAAGCTGCAAAAGAGGTTTGTAGAAATACAAAAGGACCTGTTGCATCTATATACTATCAAGGATTAGATAGAGCAGGTGAGAGTATAGACTCTGCAGAAAAAGCGGTTGTTGCTTATGGTGGAGTACAAATGGGACAATTAGAGAAAAACGTTTCTTGGTTATCTTTATTTATCGCAATTGCACCAATGCTTGGTTTCATGGGTACGGTAATTGGTATGATCCAAGCCTTCCAAAAGATTGCAGCTGTAGGTAACTTAAGTGCATCTCTTATTGCAGGTGATATTCAAGTAGCATTATTAACAACAGTATTTGGTCTTATTACGGCTATTATCCTACAAATCTTTTATAACTACATTATTGCTAAAATTGATAGCATAGTAAATGATATGGAAGATTCATCAATCTCATTGATTGATATGTTGGTAGATCACAAAAAATAAGTCGGACTAAATTCAAATAATGTCATGCATAAAATATTAAAAATAGTTTTAATAGTAATAGGTGTTGTCGGAGCTGCCTTATGGTTTATGCTTCCGGGTAAAGACGTTCCTGTTGCTGAGGCTGCAGAAAATGGCGCTATGGGCGCAATGTTCTTAATTACATATTTACTACTAGGTGCAGCAGTTGTATTTAGTTTAATATTTACTATAAAGAACCTTCTTGCAAATCCTCAAGGGATTAAGAAAACCTTATTTGTAATAGGTGGGTTTTTATTAGTTGTAGTTCTGTCATATGTATTATCTAGTGGAACAGATGTAGATGATAAGGCTATGGCGATGACTGATGAAAGTACTGTAAAGAAAATTGGAATGGGTTTAAATATTTTTTATATCCTTACCATAATAGCAGTAGGATCATTGGTAGTACCAGCAGTAAAAAAAATGTTTAGTAAATAATATAAAAGACAACTATGGCAAGAAGAGCGGGAGCACCAGAAGTAAGCGCCGGTTCTATGGCAGACATAGCATTCTTATTGTTAATCTTTTTCTTAGTAACAACTACTATTGAAACAGATGCAGGTTTGGATCGTATGTTACCGCCAATTGAGCCGCCAGAGACTGATGTTGTAATTAAACAGAAAAATATTTTTCAGGTTAATTTAAACAAAGATGGTCAGTTATTAGCCGATGGAGAGCTAATACAATTAAATCAGTTAAGAGAGAAAGCAATTGCTTTTTTAGATAACGGAGGAGCAGCTTCAGGTTCGCCTGAATATTGTAGCTATTGCAAAGGGAAAAGAGATGGTAGTTCATCAGATAGTCCTGCTAAAGCAATTATCTCTGTAAAAAGTGATAGAGAAACCAAGTACGGTACCTATATAACGGTACAAAACGAATTGGTTGGAGCTTATAACGATTTAAGAAATAGAGAAGCACAGCGTTTGTATAAAAGAGATTTTACAGACATGGAAGCTCAATATCTTAATCCAGAAACGGATGCAAGTATAAAAGAAGATTTAAAGAAGCGAGTTAAGAGAATACAAGAATTGTTTCCTCAAAAGCTTTCAGAAGCTGAAACTTCTTCATCTAATTAATAAAAGTTAAATAAAACAGTATGTCAAAATTTGCAAAAAAGAAAGATGGTGAAGTGCCTGCGGTATCTACTGCATCCCTTCCAGATATTGTATTTATGCTTTTGTTCTTTTTTATGACGGTAACCGTTATGAAAGATAGTTCTGTGAAAGTTGCTAATGAACTTCCACAAGCTAATGAGATTAAAAAATTAGAAAAAAAAGATAGGGTAATTACTATTTATGTTGGTGCACCTACTAAGGAGTATACTAAAACATTTGGTACAGAACCTAAAATTCAATTGAATGATAAATTCGCTAATCCTAATGAAGTTGGAGATTATATTTTAATGGAACGTGCTAAGAAATCGCAGGATCTACAAAATGTATTAACAACATCTTTAAAAGTGGATAAAGAAGCTAATATGGGTTTAATATCTGATATTAAACTTGAATTAAGAAAAGTAAATGCTCTTAAAGTAAATTATACAACTTACGAAGGAGACGCATTTAAAAATTAGATTAGTTAATAAAATTTTTCAAACTTTTTAAACGCTTCAAATTTTTATTTGAAGCGTTTTTTTATTTCTGTAACTTTACAGTATGATGCGTTTAATAATTTGTACTTTTTTTACTTTATTTTTTTTGTATTCTAACGCACAGCAGAAAATAGATTCTGTTATTGTTGATGACTCTTTTTTGGAAGATCAATTTTATATTGGTGTCACGTATAATTTTTTAGTTAATCAGCCTACAGATGTAAACCAAAGAAATTTATCCTATGGTTTACAAAGTGGATTTATTAAAGATATTCCATTAAATAACTCTAGAAAATTAGCTTTAGGTGTGGGTTTAGGATATGCCTTAAATAATTATTATTCTAACCTTAGAGCAACTGAAACAAGCTCAGGTATATCTTATGAGGTTTTAACTAATGCAAGCGATTTTAAGCGTAATAAAATTGAATCTCATATTATTGAGGTTCCTTTAGAATTTCGTTGGAGAAATGCTAGTGCAACGGATTACAGATTTTGGAGAATTTATACAGGTTTAAAATTAGGATATGTAGTAAGTACAAGATCTAAATATGTAGAAGATGATTTTAAAGATTCTTTTTACAATACGGATTCTACCAAATTTCAATATGGTTTAACATTTAGTTTTGGGTACAATACTTTTAATCTTCACGCACATTATTCTTTAAGTAATTTGTTTAATGATTCTGTTACTATAGATGGCGATATAATAAAAATGAAACCTTTAAGAGTAGGTCTTATTTTTTACATTCTCTAAATTTTTTAATCCATTATAAAAACTCGAAATTACTGTATAGTATATTTTAATTTAGTAATTTACTACAACCAGAATTTTATAGTAAGAAGCTGAGAAAATATGCCAATAAATAACCCAATTATTATTTCAACCTTATTATGTGCTTTTAAATATAATCTAGAAGAAGCAACTAAACCTGTTGCTATAGTAAATATGCTTAAAGCAATTATTATATTTATTTCAAAATGTATACTTAAACTTATTAAATACATAAGTAAACTTCCCATGCAAATTAAATGTATACTGCTTTTAAATTTTAATAAAAGTAGTATTAAAGAACTAAAATAAGCGATTATAAGGCCAATAAAAAAATAATATAACTCACTTGTATAGTTGTATGGTATAACCTTGTAAACGATGATTAGAAGTAGTGTAATGTTTATGTATAAAGGATATTTTCTTTCTTGCAACGAAGGCATAAATATGCTATTTACCATTCCTATACTTTTAAGTATTAGATAGGATATAATAGGTATTACTATTGTTAAAATAAATATAGGAAGTATGCTACTACTTTGTAATTGTATCGGATTATATTTTGGAGTTAATAAAAAGTAAGTAAGCGTTCCAATTATAGGAGTAAATAAAGGATGAAATATATAAGAAATTGCTTCTTGAAAATTTTTCATTAAATTTTTTTACGTAATCGGGCAACAGGTATTCCTAATTGTTCTCGGTATTTTGCTACTGTTCTTCTAGCAATAGGATATCCTTTTTCTTTTAATATTGCAGCTAACTTATCGTCTGTTAAAGGTTTTTTCTTTATTTCCTCTTTAATTACAGTTTCTAATATTTTCTTAATTTCTTTTGTAGAAACATCTTCTCCTTGTTCGTTTTTCATCGACTCAGAAAAGTATTCTTTTATTAGTTTTGTGCCGTAAGGGGTATCTACATATTTACTATTAGCTACTCTAGATACCGTAGAAACATCCATATTAATTTCATCCGCAATATCTTTTAATATCATTGGTCTTATACTACGCTCGTCTCCAGATAAAAAATATTCTTTTTGGTAATGCATTATTGCATTCATGGTAATAAACAAGGTTTGTTGTCTTTGCCTAATAGCATCAATAAACCACTTTGCTGCATCTAATTTTTGTTTTATAAAAAGTACGGTGTCTTTTTGAGACTTTGATTTTTCTTTAGAGTCTTTATAGCCCTGTAGCATATTGTTGTACTCTCTACTTACATGCAATTCTGGAGCATTTCTGCCATTAAGTGTTAGTTCTAGTTCTCCTTCTACTATTTTAATAGAAAAATCGGGGACTACATGTTCTACAAGTCTATTGTTGCCAGCAAAAGAACCTCCTGGTTTAGGATTTAGTTTTTCTATTTCAGAAATAGCGTCTTTTAACTGTTCTTCTGTAATTGTATGCTTTTGGGTAAGTTTCTTGTAATGTTTTTTTATAAAATGATCGAAAGATTTTTCAAGAATAGTTATGGCGAGTTCTATACTTGGTGTAATTTCTTTTCTTTTTAATTGTAATATTAAACATTCTTCTAAAGATCTAGCGGCAACACCAGGAGGGTCTAGTTCTTGAACTATTTTAAATACTTCTTCAATCTTAGATTCGTCGGTGTAAATATTCTGCGTAAATGCCAAATCATCTAAAATATCGGCAACAGGCCTTCTTATATAACCACTTTCATCTACACTACCAACTAAAAATTCGGCAATAGACCATTCTTCATCACTTAAATTTACCGTGGTTAGTTGGTTTATTAAAAATTGATTAAATGTTGTGCCTGCAGCATATGGAATACTTTTCTCATCTTCATCTGCGCTATAATTGTTCGCTTTTGTTCGATAATCAGGAGTTTCATCATCACTTAAATAATCATCAATATTTATGTCTTCTGCAGTTATAGTTTCGCTATCTGTTTCTTCATAAATATCATCGTAATCTTCTTGACTATTTTCCGCTTCTTCTTTTCCTTTTTCTAGAGCAGGGTTTTCTTCTAATTCTCTTTTAAGTCTCTGTTCAAAAGCTTGTGTAGGTAGTTGTATTAACTTCATCAGCTGTATTTGCTGTGGAGATAATTTTTGAGATAATTTAAACTGTAAATGTTGTTTAAGCATATATTTATCTTGTACTGCCTACTAAAGTTAGTAAAATTGAATTAAAATTCAGCATTTTGAGGGGTTCTTGGAAAAGGAATAACATCTCTTATATTACTCATTCCTGTAGCGAAAAGAACAAGACGTTCAAAACCTAGTCCAAAACCGCTATGAACAGCACTACCAAATTTTCTTAAATCTAAATACCACCAAAGTTCTTTTTCATCTATACCAAGTGCGGCTATTTTTTCTTTTAGAACATCTAAACGTTCTTCTCTTTGTGATCCTCCAACTATTTCACCAATACCTGGGAAAAGAATATCCATTGCTCTTACGGTTTTGCCATCTTCATTTAAACGCATATAAAATGCTTTAATATCTGCAGGGTAATCAAATAATATTACAGGACATTTAAAGTGTTTTTCCACTAAATAACGCTCGTGTTCGCTTTGTAAATCTGCTCCCCAAGCATCAATTGGGTATTTAAATTTTTTCTTTTTGTTAGGTTTGCTATTTCTTAATATGTCTATTGCTTCTGTGTAACTAACTCTTTTAAAGTTGTTTTCTGTTACAAATTTTAATTTTTCAAGCAAAGGCATATCACTACGTTCTGCTTGTGGTTTAGACTTTTCTTCGTCTAATAACCTTTTTTCTAAAAATGCTAAATCTTCAGAACAGTTTTCTAAAACGTATTTTAGTACTTCTTTTATAAAATCTTCAGCTAAATCCATATTTGCGTCTAAATCATTAAACGCTACTTCTGGTTCTACCATCCAAAATTCTGCTAAGTGCCTAGAGGTGTTTGAGTTTTCTGCTCTAAATGTAGGGCCAAAAGTGTATACTTTTCCGAGAGCCATAGCATATGTTTCTGCTTCTAATTGGCCAGATACAGTTAAGTTAGTTTCTTTACCAAAAAAATCTTCTTTATAATTAACTTCTCCTTCTTCTGTTAGAGGAGTGTTTTTTTGGTCTAAAGTGGTAACTTTAAACATTTCTCCAGCACCTTCCGCATCGGAACCTGTTATTATTGGGGCATGAAAGTAGTTAAAATCATTTTGTCTAAAATAATTATGTATAGCAAAAGATAATGCAGAACGCACCCTCATTATTGCAGCAAAAGTATTGGTGCGTATACGTAAATGAGCTTTTTCTCTTAAAAATTCAAGAGAGTGTTTTTTTGGTTGTATAGGGTATGTTTCTGGGTCAGCTATACCGTGTATGTAAATATCTTTAGTTTGTATTTCTACACTTTGACCACGCCCCTGACTTTCTACTAAAGTACCAGTAATCTTTAATGCTGCTCCGGTAGCTATTTGCTTTAATATATCTTCATCTAGCTCTTCAAAATCTACAACACATTGTAAATTGTTTAAAGTTGAGCCGTCATTAAGGGCAATAAAACGTTTGCTTCTAAATGTTTTTACCCATCCGTTTACGGTGACTTCTTGTAAAAGATGTTTTCCAGATAATAGTTCTTTTATACTAGTAGATTTCATATTAAGATACGTCAAAATTTAAAAAGTCAAAGATAGCCTTTTTAATAAAAAATGTAAGTTTTCTTTGTTGTATAAAATAGAAGAATAAAGAGGTTATTTTTTAGTGTCTTTAATGTTTACTTCTTCTTTAGGTAAAATATCTATTTGTGGTTTCTTAAACACCTCTTTGTTTGCAATACTCCTTTCTAAAGAAAGTAGTAACGATGGTAATAATATTAAATTGGCTAGCATTGCAAAAAGTAAAGTTGCCGATACTAATGCGCCTAGAGCAACAGTACCGCCAAAATTTGATATTACAAATACAGAAAAACCAAAGAACAATACTATAGAGGTGTAAAACATACTAACTCCAGTTTCTTTTAATGCAGCATATACAGATTTTTTTATTTTCCAATGATTTGCAATAAGTTCTTGCCTGTATTTTGCTAAAAAATGTATGGTGTCATCTACCGATATACCAAACGCAATACTAAAAACTAAAATAGTAGATGGTTTTATTGGTACTCCTGCAAAACCCATTACTCCGGCAGTTACAACTAATGGTAGTAAATTAGGGATTAAAGAAATAACAATCATTCTAAACGAACGGAATAAATATGCCATAAATAATGCAATTAGTAAAATTGCAAGTGCTAAAGACATTATTAAATTTTTTACTAAGTATTTTGTGCCTTTTAAGAAGATTAAAGCACTACCTGTCATATACACTGTAAACCTTTCGTTTGGAAATATTTTAGAAATATTTTCATTTAATCGGGCTTCAATTTCTTCCATTCTACTAGTTTTTACATCTTTCATAAAAGTTGTAATCCTTGCAGTTTGTCCAGTACTATCTACAAAACTCTTTAGCATATTACCATTGTCCGCAGATTTGCGGGCAACATCCATTATAAAATTATTCTCTTGTGTAGTTGGTAATTGGTAATATTTTGGAATTCCGTTGTAATATGCTTGTTTAGAGTATTTTACTAAGTTAACTACAGAAACTGGCTTAGAAAGTTCTGGAATTTCTTCAATAACGGTACTTAAGCGGTCTATTCTTTTTAATGTAGCAGGTTTTAAAACGCCTTTAGGACGTTTAGTATCTACTACAATTTCAACAGGCATTATACCGTCAAATTCTTTTTCAAAGAAGCGTATATCTTTAAAGAATTGTTCTTTTTTTGGCATGTCTTCTATAGGGCTTCCAGATATATCTATTTGGTATATTCCTATAATACTAACTACTAGTAAAACTATTGATGTAATATAAACTGTAATTCTTTTATATTTTACTACACGCTCTGTCCAGTTTACAAAGGCATCAATCCATCGTTTATTTAAATGTTTTAAATGCTTTGTTTTTGGTAAAGACATAAAACTGTAAATAATAGGAATTATTAGAAGCGATAAGATGAAAATTCCAATAATATTTATAGAGGCAACAATACCAAATTCTTTAAGAAGTTTACTGTCGGTTATAATAAAAGTGGCAAAACCAGATGCAGTGGTAATATTTGTCATTAATGTGGCATTCCCTATTTTAGAAATTACACGCTGTAAAGAAAGAGCTTGGTTACCATGCTTTTTAACTTCTTGTTGGTATTTGTTAATTAAAAAAATACAGTTAGGTATACCAATTACAATAATTAATGGTGGAATTAGAGCTGTTAGTACTGTAATTTCATATTGTAATAGTCCTAAAAGACCAAAAGCCCACATTACTCCAATTATAACTACACACATAGATATAAAAGTGGCTCTTATGCTTCTAAAAAAGAAAAAGAAGATTAAAGAGGTTACGCCTAATGCGGCTAATATAAATTTACCAATCTCATCAATAATATTTTGAGAGTTCATGGTTCTTATATATGGCATTCCAGAAATACGAACATCTAAACCAGTTTCCTCTTCAAAATTATCTATTAGATGTGTCATATCTTTTAAGATAAAATCTTTTCTTACAGTGGTGTTTACAATGTCTTTATCTAAGTACATTACGGTACGTAGTGTGCCACTTTTTTTATTGAATAATAAGTTTTCGTAAAAAGGAAGGTTGTTAAATAAATGATTTTTTATACTATCTACTGCGGCTTGTGTTTTTGGGGCTCCTTTTAATAAAGGCTCCATTATAAACTGCATTTTAGTGGTATCTTTTTTTAATTCCTGTAAATTGTCTGTAGATAAAACAAAATCTACTTCAGGAAAAGCGCCCAATTGTTTACTAAGTTTATTCCAACGATTAAAGTTGTTTGGAGTAAAAAAAGTACTGTCTTTAATAGCAAAAACAACTGCATTACCTTCTTCTCCAAATTGTTTTAGAAAAGAATTATATTCTAAATTAACTGGATGGTCATCTGGTAATAAATTTGCTTGAGAGCTAGAAAAACGCATGTTTTCCCATTGTAGGCCCATAAAAATAGTAAATGCAACTATTAGGAGTAAAATTAAAATTCTGTTTCTGAGAATTATGTTTGCTGTTTTAGCCCAGAATCCTTGTGTAAGTTTAGCTACCATTTATTAAAGCTTGTTTTGTAAATGCAATTATATTGCGCGGGTGCAAAGGTAAAAAATGATAAGTTGTGTTCCTAAAATAAGCTAGTTAGAAAAAGTATAAAATAATAAAAGCAGCTCTATAAGCTGCTTTTATTATTTTATTTAGAAAGTTTTAAACTTTCATTATTTCCGCTTCTTTTAAAACTAGAAAAGCGTCAATTTTTTTGGTGTAGGTATTGGTTAATTCCTGAATATCTGCTTCTGCATTTTTCTTTAAATCTTCAGAGGCATCTTCTAAATTTTTAACCTCTTTATTGGCGTCTTGCCTTGCAGATCGTATACTAACTTTAGCATCTTCTGCTTCTCCTTTAGCTTGTTTTGCTAGGTCTTTTCTTCTTTCTTCTGTTAATGGTGGTACGTTAATAATTATACTTTCGCCATTATTCATTGGATTAAAACCAATATTAGCAACCATTATTGCTTTTTCTATTTCTTGCAACATGTTTTTTTCCCAAGGTTGTACAGTTAATGTTCTAGCGTCTGGAGAGTTAACATTGGCAACTTGCGACAATGGTGTTTGTGAACCATAATAATCTACCATTACACTAGATAACATTGCAGGAGTTGCTTTACCTGCACGAATCTTTAAAAAAGCTTTTTCTAAGTGTAATAAAGCAGAATTCATACTTTCTTTTGTAGTGTCTAGTATAAAATCTATTTCTTCGTTCATTTGTTATTTTTTAATATGTCAAATAATAATAAAGTAAACCTATAGGTCTACAACAGTTCCTATATTTTCGCCACTTAAAAGTTTAATTAAATTACCTTTTGTATTCATATCAAATACAACTATTGGTAATTCGTTTTCTTGACTTAGGGTAAAGGCAGTAGTATCCATTACTTTTAAGCCTTTATTTAAAACTTCTTTAAAAGAAATTGTGTCAAATTTAGTTGCGGTTTTATCTTTTTCTGGGTCAGAAGTATAAATACCATCTACTCGGGTGCCTTTTAAAATAACATCGGCTTCAATTTCAATAGCTCTAAGTACAGCAGCAGAATCAGTAGTAAAATACGGGTTTCCTGTTCCACCTCCAAATATAACTACACGTCCTTTTTCTAAATGGCGCATTGCTCTTCTTCTAATAAAAGGCTCTGCAACTTCATTAATTTTAATTGCAGTTTGTAACCTTGTTTGTACGTCTTTTAGTTCTAAAGCACTTTGTAAAGCAAGTCCGTTAATTACTGTGGCTAGCATACCCATGTGGTCTCCTTGTACTCGGTCCATACCAGTTGCAGCGCCAGCTACTCCTCTAAATATATTACCGCCACCAATTACAATAGCAACTTCAATACCCTTTGCTACTACTTCTTTAATTTCTTCGGCGTATTCTGCTAACCTTTTTGGATCTATCCCATATTGCTTGTCGCCCATTAGAGCTTCTCCACTAAGTTTTAAAAGTATTCTTTTGTATTGCATGTTATATAATTAGTTGACGCAAAAATAATCAAAAAAAGTTATCCTTTTGGTATTGTTTTATGGTATATAATTAGTGTAATTAATTCATTCTACATCTAGAATACTCTATTAATTTTTTATATCCTTGCATTTAATATGTTAATTTAGTTTTAAGCTAATTCAATTTTAAAAATAATAATGAGAAGATTTGTTTATGTTTTAATGTTAGGGATGTTGATTTATGGTTGTGGCGCAACAAAAAAAATGAACACTAATGCTACTTCTAAGATAGTTGCAAGTATAAATATTGTAAATGTAAAAGAGGATAAAGTTTTAGTTACTATTGATCCCGGTGTATTTACAACTGATGTTACTACTTTTTTTATTCCTAAAACTGTTCCAGGAACTTATAGTATAGATAATTATGGCAAGTATATTGAAGATTTTAAAGCAATAGATTATGAGGGTAATGAGTTGTCTTTTACACATGATGATGTAAACTCATGGAATATTACTGAGGCTAAAAAATTAGATAAAATTACTTATTATATTAACGATACGTATGATTCTGAAGGGGTAGTGTCAGATGCTGTTTTTTCTCCTGCAGGAACCAATATTTTATTAAAAGATAATTTTGTACTTAATCTTCATGGTTTTATTGGATATTTTCAAAATTTAAAAGAAATGCCTTATGAATTAGTTATTACTAAGCCTAAAACACTTTTTTCTACAACTTCTTTAAAGTTAAAAAATGAAACTCCAGTAGAATTAGATAAAGAGATTTTTATTGCAAATAGATATTTTGATATTATTGATAATCCAATTTTATATGCAAAGCCAAATTCAGAAACTTTTCAAATAAAAGATATTACTGTTACATTAAGTGTATATTCTCCAACTGGAATTTATACTGCGGCTAGTTTAAAAGATCGTATGGAGCAAATGATGACTGCTCAAAAAGATTTTTTAGGAGAAATAGATGGAACAAAAGAGTATAATATTTTATTATACTTATCAAAAATGGATGGTAAAGATGCTACAGGTTTTGGGGCATTAGAGCACCATACGTCAACCGTTGTTGTATTACCAGAGGCAATGCCAAAAGAAAGATTAGAACAAGCAATGGTAGATGTGGTTTCTCATGAGTTTTTTCATATTGTAACGCCCTTAAACGTACATTCCGAAGAAGTACAGTATTTTGATTATAATGACCCAAAAATGTCGGAACATTTATGGATGTATGAAGGAACAACAGAATATTTTGCAAATCTTTTTCAAATACAACAAGGTTTAATTACAGAAGAGGAATTTTATAGTAGAATTATGGATAAAGTTGCAAACTCTAAAAGTTATGATGATGCTATGTCTTTTACTACTATGAGTAAAAATATTTTAAGCGAACCGTATAAAAAAAATTATGCAAATGTGTATGAAAAAGGTGCGTTAATAAATATGGCTTTAGATATTACTTTAAGAGAGTTAAGTAATGGTGAAAAGGGTATTTTATGGTTAATGAAAGAGCTTTCAAAAAAATATGATGTTACAACACCTTTTAAAGATGAAAATTTAATAGACGAAATTGTGCAAATGACGTATCCGGAAATACGTAATTTTTTCGACACACATATTATAGGTGACAAGCCAATAGATTATACTTTGTATTTTAATAAAGTTGGTTTGGCTACTATTACGGAACAGCAACAAACTGGCTATTTTTTAGCTGGTGAAATGCCATTTATTGATGTAGATTCAGAAAATGATAATGCTATTTTTGTAAGAGAAGGAATAGAGCTAAGCAGTTTTTATTCCAATATAGGTATGCAAGGAGGGGATGTTATAAAAAGTATTAATGGTACTACTATAAATTTAGCCTCTATAAGAAATATAATTGGAGAAAGCTTTGGCTGGACACCAGACACCTTAATTAAAGTAGTTGTAATACGAAATGATAAAGAAATTGCTTTAGAAGGAAAAGTAGGAGCCTCAGTTCTAAATGTTACTAAATTAACTAGTTTGGATAATGTATCTGAAAATATTTTAAACCTTAGAAAAGCTTGGATGAAAAATTAAACATTAATCGTATTTAAAAAAAAGCTGCTTTATACTAAAGCAGCTTTTTTTATATAAAAAAACCGCCAATATAGGCGGTTTTAATAACAAATTATGTTTGTTATTTATCCTAATGTTACACGCTTAAAGCTTGTTACAGATAAATCTCCAGCAGAAGCTACATATTTAGCAACGTTTATTTTTTCGTCTTTAATAAAGTTCTGATCTAATAAACATTGTTCTTGATCTAGGGTAGTGTTGTCTGCAATAAATCTTTGCATTTTACCTGGAAGAATTTTGTCCCAAATTTTCTCTGGTTTTCCTTCAGCAGTAAGTTCTGCTTTAGCATCTTCTTCAGCTTTAGCTAAAACTTCGTCTGTTAATTGCGCCATAGAAATGTACTGAGGTACATTTTTAAGCGTTTTTCCTAAACGACCTAATTCAATATTATCTTTTTCTATAACTGCAATTCTAGCTTCTGTTTCAGATGCAATATATGCAGGATCAAAATCTTTATAAGATAAAGTTGTTGCTCCCATAGAAGCTACTTGCATAGCAACATCTTTTGCTACTTCTTCATTTTTAGAAGTTAAGCCAACTAAAGCTGCAATTTTGTTAATGTGAACATAAGAACCAACATAAGGAGCTTCTAGTTTTTCAAAAGCATTGATTTCTAATTTTTCTCCAATTACACCAGTTTGTTCAATTAATTTATCAGCAACAGTCATTCCTCCAAAATCAGATGCTAAAAAATCTTCTTTGTTATCAAAGTTTATTGCTTTATCAGCAAGATCATTTGCTAAAGCAAGAAAGTTTTCATTTTTACCAACAAAATCAGTTTCACAACCTAATACAATTGCAACACCAACAGTATTGTCAGCATTTACTTTAGAAACTGCAGCTCCTTCAGAAGAATCTCTGTCAGCTCTTTTAGCAGCAACTTTTTGTCCTTTTTTGCGAAGAACTTCAATTGCTTTATCAAAATCTCCTTCTGCTTCTACTAAGGCTTTTTTGCAGTCCATCATTCCTGCTCCTGTAGCTTTTCTTAATTTATTTACTTCCGCGGCGGTAATTTTAGCCATTTTCTTTATTTTTTTTGATTATGTAAAATAAGACACAATTATTGTGTCGAGTTTTATGGTAATGTTAAGTTATAGATATTTTGATGTATCTATAGTACTTATTCTACACCACCTTTTACGTTATCTTGCCATTCTTTAAGTTCATCCCACTTACCATCAGCAGCCATTTGTGCTTGTTTTGGCCAAGAAGTTGGGTCTAAATGAGCCATTCTTGAACTAGCTTCTGTTAAGATTGTTTTAATCTTTTCAGCATCACCTTTTGCTAAATCAGCAAAAGTAACAAATCCTGCATTTACTAAAGCTTCAGCGGCTTTAGGTCCAACACCTTCTACTTTTGTTAAGTCATCTGCTTTTGCAGGAGCGGCTTTAGCTACAGGAGCTTCAACTTTAGCTTCAGCTTTTGGAGCAGCTTCTTTTTTAGGAGCATCTTTCTTTGGTGCTTCTTGCTTGTTAGATTTACGCTCTGCTAAACCATCCGCAATTGCAGCAGTAACTTGCTCCATAATAATGTCTATAGATTTAGATGCATCATCATTTGCAGGTACTACATAATCAATATCTCTAGGGTCGCAGTTAGTATCTACCATAGCAAAAATTGGAATATTCAATTTTTGAGCTTCTTTAACAGCAATGTGTTCTCTCATTGTATCTACAATAAAAAGAGCGCCAGGTAAACGAGTCATTTCAGAAATAGAACCTAAGTTTTTGTCTAATTTTGCTCTTAAACGGTCTACTTGTAAACGTTCTTTTTTAGATAATGTCATGAAGGTTCCGTCTTTTTTCATACGGTCAATAGAAGCCATTTTTTTAACAGCTTTACGTATAGTAACAAAGTTTGTTAACATTCCTCCAGGCCATCTTTCTGTAATATATGGCATGTTTACTTTAGACACTTTGTCTGCAACAATGTCTTTTGCTTGTTTTTTTGTAGCAACAAATAAGATTTTTCTACCAGATGCAGCTATTTTATGTAGCGCTTCGTTGGTTTCATCTAATTTTGCAACAGTTTTGTAAAGATTAATTACGTGAATCCCATTACGCTCCATGTAGATGTAAGGAGCCATGTTTGGATTCCATTTTCTTGTAAGGTGTCCAAAGTGTACACCTGCTTCTAATAATTGTTTTACTTCGACTTTCGCCATTTTGTTTTAGTTTACGTTCTTTTGAATTAGCAATACTAGAGTGGTATGCATTTTAATAAATGCAAGCCTCTACTATTTAGATGCTAAACTAAATAGGTGATTTAAAAAAATCTACCCTTACTTATTGTATTTAGAAACTACAATAAGATTTTTAATTGTCTCGTTTTGAGACTTTCAATGAACTAGTTATAAAAAAAATATAAAAAAGGGTATTCAAAAGAATACCCTGGTAATTCTGTATTAACGTTTAGAGAACTGGAATTTCTTACGTGCTTTCTTCTGACCAAATTTCTTACGTTCAACCATTCTAGGATCTCTAGTTAAAAGACCTTCTGGTTTAAGAGATAATCTGTTTTCAGCATCAACTTCACACATTGCTCTAGATAAAGCTAAACGAATAGCTTCTGCTTGACCTGTGTTTCCTCCACCATAAACGTTAGCTTTAACGTCATAACTATCAACAGTATCAGTTAAAGCAAAAGCTTGTTTAATTTTGTACTGTAAAGTTGCAGTTGGGAAATACTCTTTTAAATCTCTAGAGTTTATTGTAATATTTCCTGTTCCTTCAGAAAGATAAACACGAGCTACAGCTGTTTTTCTTCTACCAATTTTATGAATTATCTCCATTATTTAAATTCGTTTAAGTTAATAACAGTTGGTTTTTGTGCTTCTTGACCATGGTTAGGTCCTACGTTAACTTTTAGATTTCTGAATAAATCAGCACCTAATCTAGTTTTAGGAAGCATTCCTTTTACAGCCTTTTCTACAATACGCTCAGGAGTTTTAGCTAACATATCTTTTACAGATGTATTACGCTGACCACCTGGGTACCCTGTATAACGACTATAAGATTTAGTATCCCATTTGTTACCAGAAAGGGTGATTTTTTCTGCATTAATAATAACTACGTTGTCTCCACAATCAACATGAGGAGTGTAATTTGTTTTATGCTTTCCTCTAAGTATTTTTGCTACCTTTGAAGCAAGTCGCCCTAACGTTTCTCCTTCAGCGTCAACCAATACCCATTGCTTGTCTACGGTTGCTCTATTTGCTGAAACAGTCTTATAACTTAATGTATCCACTACTGCTATTTTTTTCTATTATACACTTCTTTCCCCATAAGAGGGCTGCAAATGTACAACTATTAACTTGAAATACAAATGGTTGTTTTTTATTTTTTTATTTTTTTTTATTTCAGCCATTTATTTCTGTTTCTTTTATTGTCTATTATATATTACAATATACTTGTTTATATTTCGTTTTGGTTGCATAATAAAGCCATATTAATAACCTAAATTAAAATAATGAAAAAAATATTATTAACATTCGGAATAACAACTATGTTGTTTCTATCTTGTTCTAAGGATGCTGTTGTAGATGCTTTAACAGGTGATAACGCTATAGAGGGTACTTGGGTTTTAACAGATTTTAATGCAGATGCAGAAGCTGCGGGTACTAATTTAAATTTGGGAGAAGATATTTTAGATGCATTAACCGCTGAAGGTTGTGTTCTTGTATCTTTTAAATTTGATGAAGATGGAAACTTAGAAACTCAAAGTGGAGTTAATTATTTAGAAATTAATGCAGGATTGACAGGATTAGAGGTTTCTTGTCCTACAGAAAAAGATATTGAATTTACTCTTTATACTTATGCAAATGGACTACTTACTTTTTTAGATGAATCTGGAGAAGAAGTTACTGTAGAGGCTACTATTGATGGCGATATAATGACTGTTAATGCACAAGATTTAGATTTACCTAATTTTAATTCAGAAGGAGAATTAATTTTTACTAAACAATAATATCTCTTAATTATATTTAGAAAGCCACTTATAAAATGTAAGTGGTTTTTTTATTTTTTGTAAAACTTTGTTTGAAACTGTTGCTCTTGCGATTGAATGTTAATAACATAAATTCCGGCACTTAGTGATGAAACAGGTATGTTTAAAGCATTATTTTTTATTTCCCAAAAATGTTTTAGAACTATATTTCCGTAAGAATCTAATAGGGTTATGTTAGCTTTGTTAGAGTTTTTTAACCCTAAAACATTAATTACATTTATTGCAGGATTAGGAAATACTTTTAATTTATTTATATTCTTTTCTTGAGAATAAGTGGTAAGACTAAAGAAAAGAAAAAGTGTAAATATTGCTAATGTTAAATTTTTCATAGATACTATATATACACTTTGCTAACGCTTATTTTGTAGATTTAATTTTCTTAATCCAATTTTTTAGGAGTATTTTAACGTAAGCCATTATTTTTTTTCAAAAAAAATACCCAAAAAAACGATTTTGAGGAATCGTTTTTTGGGTATTGGTGTATTATAATTAAAGGCTATTTTTCACAATCTTCATAAGCTTTTATAAATTCTGTAATACTATTTGCATTATTTTCAAACTCTTTTTCTTTGACCCGTTCCTTTAACTCAGGACAATCTTCGCCTAATAGCCCAGCAAGTTTTTTTCTAAATGCCATTAGCCAACCAGAGCTTGATGTGGAAAAACCTTTTTTGTCTATATTTTTTTTAATAATTAATTCTCTAGACTGGTATTCATATAAATTAATTTTTTTAGAACTATACAGAAGTTTTGCGTATTTATAACTAGCTCTATCAAAAGTAGACATTGTAACAGCATCATCCGCTTCTTTAAATGGAACTGTGTATCTTTTTTCTCCATTACCTAATACTAATGTTTCTACTTCGTGTGCGCCAAAATTTCTAAGTACTGGTTTACCTTCTAAATCCTTAACATAGGTTTTTAATATGCCAGCTAAATTGTCAATTTTTTTCATATTAACATAGCCAGGTATTGTGTCTCCTTTGTTTGTAATTATAAATGAAAGAGAATAATCTGGGTCGGTCTTAGGGTCAAAAGGCTTATTTGGGTCTTTTTCATCTATAAATTGATTAGAAGAAGAACCATAATAGTCTGTTTTGTCTTCTGTTAAAATTTTAAAATGGCGAGAGTTGGTTTTGTTAACGGCAAAGATATCTCTTAAAGCAATAGCTCTTTTGTCTAAAGTCTTTCCTTCAGATTTGTCATAGTCATTCTCAATTATTTTTGCAGCATAAGTTGCTGCCTCATCTGGGTTGTCTAAATAATAGTTAATCCATCCTATGTTGTATAATGAAGCGAATCTTAATTTTTTAGACTTTCTGTCTTTACCATCATACTTTGTTAGAACACTTTTGTAGTATTCTAAAGCAGGAGCAACTTCTGCTTTAATATTGTCTAAAGATTCATAGCTTTTCATGTTAGAAAAAGCATTTTTTACTAAATTAAAATTTGCTTTATGGCTTTCGTTTTCAGGATGTTTTTTAGAATCTAAAACCCATAAATATTTTTCTGCTTTAATTTCTTTGTAACCAAAAAGACTAGATATTCTTGAATTTATGGTGCTAATAACATTTTTAATATAATTTATTCTTAATGTTTTTATAGAGTTGTTGTTTCTAAAAGCTCTTGCGCTTTCGTAATTGTCAAAAACTTTACTGCTTTTAGTTTTGTCTCCATTAAAAGTAAAAACTTCATCTATAGACTGGTCTGCGGAGCTTATTGTTACGCTACCTTCAGTTCTGTATTTAATAATGGTTTTATATTCAGTCCAGCGAGTAACTTTTCCATTGTCATCTGTTCTGCTCTTTTGCTCAGATTTTATATCGCTACTTAATAAGGTAACATCAATTAATTTGCTTTGTATGCTTAGAAAAGCATCGTTGTTTAATTTAGTAAAACCAGATAATTTAATTTCACTTTCAAAATATAATTCTGGTAATGATTGTGTTAGTGCTTCAGAGTTTAATGATAAGACGGAGAAGGTGCGGTCTGCATCATTTAAAACAGGTTTTTTAGGTAGTCTTACATAATTGACATTTATTAATTCTTTGTCTATATCTGTGCTTTGGGCTTTAGAAAAATAAAAAGATATAAAGAATGCGAAAGCTAAAAAAAAAGTACTTTTTTTCATTTAAAATTTTGGTTAATGGTTAAATTGTTAACTGTAAATTTAACACATTAACTTACGAATTTCGTAATTTATTCGTTGAAATGAAGAAAATTCCTAATTTTTTAATACTAAAAATAGTATTAATGTGCTTCTAGCCAATTGTCTCCTAGACCAACTTCTACGTCTAACGGAACGGATAAGGTGTAGGCACTTTCCATTTCTTCTTTTATTAAAGACTTTAATTCTTCAAGTTCTGGCTTGTATACATCAAAAACCAATTCATCATGTACTTGTAGTAACATTTTAGATTTATAATTTCCTTTTTTAAGTTTTTTATAAATGTTGATCATGGCAATTTTAATAATATCTGCGGCACTACCTTGTATTGGTGCATTTACAGCATTACGTTCTGCAGCGCCACGCACTATGGCATTACTTCCATTGATGTCTTTTAAGTATCTACGGCGGCCTAAAACGGTTTGTACATACCCATTGTCTCGAGCAAAATTAACTAGCTCACTCATGTAGTTGCGTAATTTAGGATAGGTTTTGTAATAGGTGTCTATAAGTTCTTTTGCTTCTCCTCTAGAAAGGTCTGTTTGGTTACTTAAACCAAAAGCAGAAACCCCATATATTATTCCAAAGTTTACCGTTTTTGCATTGCTTCGTTGTTCTCTAGTTACCTCTTCAATAGGAACATTAAATACTTTTGAAGCAGTAGAGGCATGAATATCTTCTCCGTTTTTAAAAGCTTCAATCATTGTGGTTTCTTCGCTTAAAGCAGCAATAATACGAAGTTCTATTTGCGAGTAATCTGCAGCTAGTAAAGTGTATTCCTCACTTCTTGGAACAAAAGCTTTACGTACTTGTCTTCCTCTTTCTGTTCGGATAGGAATATTTTGTAGGTTTGGATTATTACTACTTAGTCTTCCTGTTGCAGCAACAGTTTGCATATAGTCTGTATGTACACGACCAGTACTTTCTTCTACCTGTTCTGGTAAAGCATCTACATAAGTGCTTTTTAGTTTAGAAAGCCCTCTGTAATCCAAAACATTCTGAATAATTTCATGGTCTTTTGCTAAATAGGATAATACGTCTTCGGCAGTAGAAAACTGCCCTGTTTTGGTTTTTTTTGGTTTGTCTACTAGCTTTAATTTATTAAATAAAATTTCACCTAGTTGTTTTGGCGAGGCTATGTTAAATTCTTCTCCAGCTGCACTGTATATTTTTGTAGCTAGATTTTTAATATCATTGTCTAGATCGTTAGAAAGAGAGTTTAAGAAAGTCTTGTCTAGGTTTATGCCTTCTAATTCCATTTCTGCTAATACATGTAAAAGAGGAATTTCAATATCTTTAAACAGTTCGTCAGTTTTTGCTTCGGCAAGCTCTGGCTTAAAATACTGTGCTAATTGGTAGGTGATATCTGCATCTTCTACTGCGTATTCTGTTTGTTTTTCTAAAGGAACATCGCGCATAGAAAGTTGGTTTTTTCCTTTCTTTCCAATTAGTTCTGTTATAGAAACAGGGGTGTAGTTTAAATAGGTTTCTGCTAAAACATCCATATTATGACGCATATCTGGATTAATTAAATAATGCGCTAACATAGTGTCAAAACAAGGGCCTTTTACTTTTATTTGGTATTTATGAAGAACCTTAATATCATATTTTAGATTCTGTCCTATTTTTTCAATGGATTTAGATTCGAAAAAAGGACGTAATTCTTCTATAAGTTTTTGCGCCTCTGTTTTGTCTTCAGGAAAAGGAATATAAAATCCTTTTGTAGCTTCCCATGAAAATGCTATGCCTACTAACTCTGCTGTTAATGGGTTTAGGCCTGTGGTTTCTGTGTCAAAACAAACAGAAGTTTGTTTCATTAAATTTTGAACAAAAAGTTTCATAGCCATTCCTGGAGCAACACTTTGGTAGGAATGGGAAATATCTTTAATAGTTTTTCTGCTAGAAACAGCTTCTAATGTTGCAGGAGAATCGCCATCATTGCCAAAAAGAGAAAATTGACCTTGGCCAGCTGGGTTTGCCTTTTTAGGGGCGGCTTTTTCATTTTTTAAAGGTTCATTTTTTGATAAATTTTCCTGTTCCGGAGAAAAAAGTTTTATGAACTGATCTTTTAATCTTCTAAATTCTAACTCTTCAAAAATTTCTTGTACTTTTTGACTGTCAGGAGTAGAAAGTTTGTAATCATCAGCCTTAAAGGTAACATTGCAATTAATATCTATAGTAGCTAGTTTTTTAGAAAGAAGCCCTAACTCGCCATTAGCTTCTACTTTTTCTTTCATTTTACCTTTTAGTTTGTCTGTATTGGCTAAAAGGCCTTCCATAGAGTCGTACTGTTCAATAAATTTTTTAGCAGTTTTGTCGCCAACTCCCGGTAGTCCAGGAATGTTGTCGCTAGCATCTCCCATCATTCCTAAGTAATCTATTACTTGTTCTGGTCTTTGCACTCCAAAACGTTTTTGAATTTCAGGTATACCCCAAATTTCTATACCATTACCCATACGGGCCGGTCTGTACATAAAAATATTTTCAGAAACTAATTGCCCAAAATCTTTATCCGGAGTAACCATATAAACCTTGTAGTTTTCTTTTTCTGCTTGTTTGGCTAGTGTTCCAATAATATCATCAGCTTCATAACCTGGTAAAACTACTACAGGAATATCCATGGCTTTTAAAATGTCTTGTATGTAAGGTATGGCAATGCGAATAGCATCGGGGGTTTCATCTCTATTGGCTTTGTATTCTGGAAACAATTCGGTTCTTTCTACGCTTCCGCCTTTATCAAAACATACAGCTAGGTGGTCGGGTTTTTCTCTTCGGATAACATCTAATAAAGAATTCATAAACCCCATAATAGCAGAAGTGTCCATTCCTTTAGAATTTATTCTAGGGTTTTTTATAAGTGCGTAATATCCTCTAAAAATTAATGCAAATGCATCTAGTAAAAAAAGTCTTTTTTGTTCTGCCATTACTGTTATTGTTGTAGAATTTCAAAACTACGAATTAATGTGGTAAAGAATAAAATATTATCTTTTAATATACGAATCTGATGGAATGTTGTAATGTCCTTTTTGGGAATATGATCTATATGTAAAGCCGGGGTGAATGCAATAGCTTCCTGTTTCCCCTTTTTTATTTATAGCAATAAAACCTATTTGAAAATCGGTTTTGTCTTTATTTTTGGCCATTATACGCTTTACGCCTTCTTCGCAAGCTTGTTGTGGTGTTTTTCCTTGCCTCATAAGTTCCACAATTAAAAAACTGCCAACTGTACGTATTACTTCTTCTCCAACACCAGTTGCGGTTGCAGCTCCTATTTCATTATCAACAAAAAGACCCGCTCCAATTATTGGGGAGTCTCCTACGCGGCCGCCAATTTTATATGCCATTCCGCTAGTAGTGCATGCGCCAGAAATATCACCGTCTTTATCTATGGCTAGCATGCCTATAGTATCGTGGTTTTCAATATTTATAATAGGTTTGTATTCAGATTTTTTTCTCCATTCTAACCATTGTTTTTTAGATTTTTCAGTAAGTAAATTAATCTTTTTAAACCCTTTCTCGTATGCAAATTGTTCGGCACCTTTGCCAACAAGCATTACATGTGGAGTTTCTTCCATAACTTTTCTAGCAACAGAAACTGGGCTTGCAATATTTTGCAGATAAGCTACTGCACCACAATTGCCTTCTTTGTCCATAATACAAGCATCTAGAGTAACATTGCCATCTCTGTCTGGTCTACCACCAACACCAACGGTTTGGTTGTTTATGTTGGCTTCCTCAACCATTACACCTTGTTGTACGGCATCTAAAGAATTTCCGTTAGCGTTTAATACTTCCCAGGCTTTAGCTGTGGCGTTTCCAAAATTCCAGGTGCAAATTGCAATAGGAAAATTAGTTGCCGAAGACGGTTTTGTTTTGGTGTTAATTTCTTTGGAGGAGGCTAAAAATGGGGTGAAAAAAATACCAGCTGTAGTTAAAGTGGAATTTTTGAGGAACTTTCTTCTTTTCATAGGAATCTGTTAGTTAATTTAGAGACTTAAATATAGTAAAAATGCTAGTAGAAGTTTGCGCTAATTCATTACAATCCGCATTAAATGCTGAAAAAGCAGGAGCAAGTAGAATAGAGTTATGTATGGAGTTGGGGGTAGGGGGAGTAACACCCTCTTATGGCTTATTAAAAAGCATAAAAGAGAATATTAGTATACCGGTGCATGTGCTTATTAGACCTAGAAGTGGAAATTTTTGTTATTCAAATACGGAATTTGAAATAATGTTACAAAATATTGATTTATGTGTAAAACTTGGTTTTCAGGGTATAGTAGCAGGAGTGTTAACTAAAAATTTTGAGGTTGATATAGAAAGAACTGCCGCCTTAATTAAAGCAGCAAAAGGGTTAAAATTTACTTTTCATAGAGCCTTTGATTGGGTAGAGAATCCTAAAAAGGCATTAAAAAAATTAGAAGCTTTAAAAGTAGATTACATACTAACTTCAGGGCAACAAAATAGAGCTATAGATGGTTTGCCTTTATTAGAAGAATTGAAAAATGAAGCCAAACATTGTGTAATTATGCCAGGGGGTGGTATACATATTAACAATATAAAAAAGATGGTAGATAAAGGGTTTTCTTCTATTCATCTTTCCGGAATAATTAAGAAAGAGAACGAAAGTTATTTGTCTAAAATAACAATGTATTCTAAGTCTTTTTTAAAAGATACGGTTACTGTAGAAACAAATATGAATATCATAAAAGCAATAGTTTCTTTCGTTAAATAAAAGGTAAAAATTACAATAAGGAGGTCTAAACAAATACATTTGTAAAAAAAATAGAATGATGCGTTTGGTAATTTTTACATTACTATACTTAGGTTTAGGGTTTTATGTTTTGCAAGGATTAAAAACTGTTGCAAAAACTCCGTGGTTGGTATATGTATATATTGGTTTGTCTTTTTTAGTATTGCTTAATTTGTTATATCAATTTACAATTGTAGATGATACAGGGCGGTCTTTAACTAAGCCAAAAATGTATGCATTAACTTTTTTTATGATGTTTCTAGTTTTTAAACTAGTAACTGTGTTGTTTCTTTTTTCGGAAGATATATTTCGATTTTTTGTGGCAGTATATAATAAGTTTCTTGGAGAAACTAAAACATTTAGAGTTCCTGGCAGAAGAAAGTTTTTAAGTACAATAGCTTTAGGTATAGCAGCAATTCCTTTTGGAGCTTTGCTTTATGGAATGTTTAAAGGAAAATATAACTTTAAAGTTTTGCAATATAATCTAGAGTTTGAAGATTTGCCAGATTCTTTTGATGACTATCAAATTACTCAAATATCGGATGTGCATAGTGGCAGTTTTGATAATAGAGAAAAAATTGAGTATGCAATAAATTTAATAAATGAACAAAAGAGTGATGTGCTTTTGTTTACTGGAGACATGGTAAATAATAAGGCGGAAGAAATGTATCCGTGGAAAGACCTTTTTGCTACATTAGAAGCTAAAGACGGAAAATTTTCTGTTCTAGGAAATCATGATTATGGAGATTATGTAAATTGGGACTCTAAAGAGGCAAAAGAGGCCAATCTAAAAGATTTAAAAAACATACAAAAAGAAATGGGTTTTGATCTTTTGTTAAATGATAGTAGATATTTAACAAAAGGCGAAGATAAAATAGCCTTAGTTGGTGTAGAAAATTGGGGTAAAGGAGGTTTTAAAAAAGCTGGAGATTTAGATAAGGCTGCTTCTAAAATTAAAAAGGAAGATTTTAAAATATTAATGAGTCATGATCCATCACATTGGGAGCAGAAAGTTATTAGTAACCCATACCATTACCATTTAACACTTAGTGGGCATACACATGGAATGCAATTTGGAATTGAAATTCCTGGATGGATTAAATGGAGTCCTGTAAAATGGCGTTATACCTATTGGGCTGGTATTTATAAAGAGATGGGACAATTTATAAATGTTAATCGTGGATTTGGATTTTTAGGTTATCCAGGACGTGTTGGTATATGGCCAGAAATTACTGTAATAACCTTAAAGAAGAAAAAGTTAACATGAATTTAACCTATTGTAATGGGTGTAAATGTCTATGTTTTAGCGGTATTTTAACATTTTTTACTACATTTGGCTAATAATGCAAAGCAAAACATATGTCTAAATTTGGTGAATTAATAGATTTAAATGTTCCTGTATTGTTAGATTTCTATGCAGAATGGAATGATCAATCTACAGCCATGCATGCTATATTAAGAGATGTGGCCGCTGCCTTAGGAGATAAAGGAAAGGTTATAAAAATTGATGTAGATAAAAATAAAGAGCTGGCACAAGCTTTAAGGGTTAAAGGTTTGCCAACCTTAATGATCTATAAAAAGGGAGAAATGGTTTGGCGCCAAAGTGGTGAGCAAGACGCTAATACGCTTATTGGTATATTAAATGAATATTTATAATAAATAGGACAACATAATTATAAAAGAAAAAAGACTAAGCATTTTTAATGCCTAGTCTTTTTTTTATGACGTAATTTTAAATTATACTTTATTGTAAAATGGTGTCTTTAATTACTATAGTGTCTTGTAAATCTGGATTAGTTGTAGACTCTATAATTGGTTCTTCTAATATTTCGTCTTTGTAAAAATGTTGAAACTTATCTATATACTCATTAAAGATTAAGGTTTCTTTTTCCGCCATCTCGCGATCATTATTAGAAATTAATATGTCTATATTTCTACGATAAGCTTCCATGTCGGTTATTATTTCATCAATTTTACTATACTGTTCATCAAGTGTAGTGCTTGCATAGTAATCTAATCGTTCTTGGTATTTTGTTTTTAATTTATTAAATAAATCTCTAGCTTTTGTTGTTTCGCCTACTTTGTAGTAACCATCAACAAAAGGCTCTACAAAAGTGTAATAACCAAAATAATCAACAGGCATTTGTGTAATAGAAAGGTCTATTATTTCTTTGGCTTTATCTATTTTGTTTTCTTGTAATAAAGCTTCGGTTAGGCGAGCTAAATTACCTCTAAAAGATAAGCCTTGTATTCTTGTTTGTGTGTCATGGTAAATATCGGAACCAGAATTTCCCCAATCCCAACCTTTAACTATAGAATACATTAAATCGGTATCTATACGTCCCATGTCAAAAGAATTTTTTCTTTCGGTCTTAATAGGTACTAATTTGTATGCAAGGCCATCTAGTTGTAAATAATCTTTCATCCAAATGTATTCTGCATCATCAAAACTTCCTCCAGAAAAATAAATAGGTCTTTCCCAATCGTTATTTGCTAATATATCAAGCATCATCATGCTTTTTTTAGTAATAGCAGAAGGCAGTTCTATATCTATATAATCTACAATTAACGCACTGTCTTTTAATTTTACAAGCCCATTTTTAAGAACATTCTGTTTGTTAACAGGAATACGAATTTTGTTTGTTGGGTAGTACACCATATTCTGTGTGTTTTCAGAATAGGCGCTTAGGTCTCCACCTTGTTGTTGTAAAATGTACTTTAATTTGGTTCTTGGTTTATCGCTATCAATCCAGTTTATAAAGTCTTTTATAGGCCATCTGTTTTCGGTCATGCCTTGGTGGTATAAAACATCTCTGGAACCCCAACGGTATTTATTGTGTGTAATTTGCGAGGGTATTGCATCACTTTCATAAGCTTTTCTTTTCATTTGGTCAACGTACCAATCTGTTTCAAAAAGGCTTGTACAAATAATACGTACATCTGTACGGTATTTTTCTATTTCTTGTGCATACCATAGTGGAAAAGTATCGTTATCTCCAATAGTAAATAAAATTGCTCCTACATCTTTTTGGCAAGAATCTAAATATGCTTTAGCAGATGAGTTGGCAGTGTATTTGCCAGAGCGATCATGGTCGTCCCAGTTTTGATATGCCATTAAAGTAGGTACTGCTAAAAGGCAAACTATGGTTATGGCTGGTGCTAAAATTTTTGGAGTTATCCATTTTTTAATTTCATTAAAAAGGGCATATACTCCTATGCCAACCCATATTGCAAAAATATAGAAAGAACCTACTAAAGAATAATCTCTTTCTCTAGGTTGAAAAATATATGGATTTGTGTAAAACTGGATAGCTAAACCAGTAAAAAGGAAAAAGATTAATAAAACCCAGAAGTGTTTTGGGTTTTTAGAAATTTGAAAAAATAAACCTATTAACCCTAATAGTAATGGTAGAAAGAAATAGGTGTTTCTTCCTTTATTATTTAAAACATCGCTAGGTAGGTTTTCTTGACTTCCTAGTCGCCAACTATCTATAGCGTTAAATCCACTAATCCAATTTCCATTTTCGTTATATCTACCTTGAATATCATTTTGTTTGCCAACAAAATTCCACATAAAATAACGAGTGTACATGTAGTTAAATTGAAATTCTACCATGTATTTAATGTTTTGCCAAACACTAGGTGGTTGTACTTCAATATAATCACTAAAACGTCTTAAAAAACTAATGTATTGGTCGGTGTCTATTTCGCCAGTTCTTAAGCCTTCTTTCACTTGGCTTACAGCTTTCCTTAACTCATCATTAGATTGTGTCATTTTAAAGTCTAAAGGACCAAAATAACGCATGTAATTTTCTGCATGTTGTGTGCTCCACATTCTAGGTAAAAAGCCAACATGTTTTTCATTAGGGCCAGGCAATGCATTTTTGTAATGATTTACAATTACATATTTACCTAAGGCATAGTCTTTTTCGTATTTTGGCTTTTCGTCTCTTTCTGGTCCGGCTTCTGCAAAAGTATCAGAATAATAACCTCCAAAAAAAGGACTGTCTACTCCAGGGTATTGTTCTCTATTGTAATATGCTAAAAGTGATCTAGCGTCTGAAGGGTTGTTTTCATTAATAACTACATTGGCATTAGCTCTTATTGGTAGCATTAACCAAGAGGAAAATCCTAAAAACAAAAATAAGAGGCATAAAACTATAGTGTTTGCTATTTTAAAATTGTTTTTTCTGGTGTAATTTAATCCAAAATAGAAGGCAGCAATAAACAGTATTCCAATTATTATAGAGCCAGAATTAAATGGTAAGCCTAAATTATTTACAAAGAAAACTTCTCCCCAACCAAATAATTTTAATACATAGGTTAAAGAAAATTTATAAACCAGCATTAAAATTGCAATAACAGCCACATTTGCAATAAGAAAGTTTTTTATGGTTGTTTTTTTGTACTTTTTAAAGTAATAAAGTAGGCCAATAGAAGGTATGGCTAAAAAGCCCATAAATTGAACACCAAAAGTTAATCCTACTACAAAAGAAATAAGGATAATCCATTTATTTCCTCTTGGAGTTTCTAAATCATCAGTCCATTTTAAACCTAACCAAAGTAGCAAGGCCATTATTAAACTAGCCATAGAGTAAACCTCTGTTTCTACTGCATTAAACCAAAAACTATCTGAAAAAGTAAAAGTTAGTGCACCAACAATACCACTTCCTAGTACAGCAATGGCTTTACTATTGGTGAACTTTTTATCTTTATGTATTAATTTTTTAGTAAGATTGGTAATTGTCCAAAACATAAAGAGTATTGTAAATGCGCTAGATACTCCTGAAACAAAATTAACCATACGTGCAATTTGTTCTGGCTCTAAGGCAAACATTGCAAAAAAGGCTCCAATCATTTGTAATAATGGTGCTCCTGGAGGGTGGCCAACTTGTAATTTGGCAGATGTTGCAATGTACTCTCCTGCATCCCAGAAACTACTTGTTGGTTCTACGGTTAAAATATAAGTAATAAGCGCTATGGAGAAAACTACCCATCCTAGGATGGTGTCCCATTTTTTGAAGTTTTTAGAAAACATGTAACTCTAAGTTTTACCTGATGGGCGAATTTACTAATTTATATAGATACAAAGGAATTATTTTTATAAACCTTTAACAGGCTTTTTTAGATTTTTTAAATTATTATTTAAAAAAATGCTTGTGCAAATGAAAGTTTGTTTTAAATTTGCACGCTCTTAATGATTATTGGCCCATGGTGTAATTGGCAACACTCCGGTTTTTGGTACCGTCATTCAAGGTTCGAGTCCTTGTGGGCCAACTAAAGTTAAATCCTAACATTTTTTAATGTTAGGATTTTTTATTTTAAATGGAGTTGTTTTTATTGCTTAGGCTTGTTTCTGCTTCTGTCATACAGTATTATACTGCCTGCTACAGCAACATTTAAGCTGAATTCGGATTTGAATTGAACAAGAAAATGGCAGCGTTCCATTGCTTCTGTTGTTAGTCCATTATCTTCTGCTCCTAATAAATATACGCAACGTTTTGGGTGAGAAAAGGTTTCTAAGTCTTCTGCACTATCTGTTTTTTCAACACCAACAATTCGTACTCCTTTGGGTAAATGTTCAAAAAAATCATTGAAATCTTTATAGTGATAGTAGGGTAATGATTTTACTGCGTTGTGGGTATCGCAGGCTTGATTGGCATATCTTTTTCCAATGGTAAAAATAAAACTTGCTCCCAAATTTTGGGCAGTACGCCATAAAACACCAAGATTTTCAGGGGTTTTTCCGTTTTGAATACCTATTCCAAAAAAAGAAGTTGTAAAATTGTTTGGTTGCATGCAGTTGGTAAATCTTTTTAGTTTTCTACAGGTTCTTCTGTATTGTTTGTAGAAGAAGTATTGTTGTTTTCTAAAGAAGAGTTTTCAATTTCTTCTTTTTTGTTAAGAATGTCTTCGGCTTCATTTCGTTCATACATTTCTTCGTCAATTTCATCTAATAGGGTATTCATTTTGCGTTTATCTTTAATCATAGCCCATGTCATAACTAAACTAGTTGCTATAATTACAAAAAGTAAGATTCCAGATTCAAATGTAGAAACTTGTGCCTCTTTAGGTATTGCATAAAAAAGTAAGACGGTAATTAATCCTCTTGGAGCAATAAATAATTGCGGTAAAATATCTTTACCGATAAATAATTTTAAAATAATAAATCTAATTAGATAAATAGAGGCAATAATAAGAACACTTACAAAAACTACAGTTAAATTAAATAAAGAAGAAAGTACAATGGTAACACCAAAAATTACAAAAAAGAATGTTCTAACTACAAATGCGGTTTCTAAAGTAATAATATGAAGTTCGTGATATATTTTATGTATTTTTTCGCTTTCTAAAAATACTTTAGTTTTTCCGGGAAAAAATAATTTAACATTTGCAATTACTAATCCAAATATTAAAATTATTATTAAAGAGGATAGGTGCATTTTTTTTCCAATAGCGTATAAGAGTAGTAAAACAGCAATTAGTAAGAATTGTTTTGCTTGACTTTTTATGCGTTGAAAAATTAGTATTATGGCGTAGCTAGCAATTAAGGCTATGCCAATTGTAAGTGCAATGTTACCTGCAAAACCAGCAATGCCAGTGTCTTTAGATGGAGTTAGACCTCCTATTAGAAAATAAAACATCATTATTCCCATTATATCTGAAAATGTGCTTTCGTAAATATGAAATTCTTTCTTTGTGTCAGATAGTCCACTTACGCTTGGTATAATAATGGCGCTAGAAAGTATAGATAGAGGAGTGGCGTATAACCAGGCAGATTGCATACTCATATCTGTTATAAAATAATGGAGAATTAAAGCAGCTACCCATGCGGAGCCAATTAAGCCTAATAAGGCAATTGCCATAGATTTTAAAATAGGTATAATTTTACTGCGTTTTAACTCTAACTCTAATGCTGCTTCTAAAACAATCATTATAAGTCCTACAATGCCTAATAATTCTAGAGCATTATCAAAATTTGGTAAATCTGGAATAAAATATTTTAAAGCATATTGTAAAACAACACCTAATACTATTAGCATTAATACAGATGGGATATTGGTTTTTTTAGAAATTCCATTAAACCAAAAAGAAAGAACCACAATTAATGAAGCTCCTATGATTAGATTGTAAGATGAAAATATTTCCATAAAAATGTCTAATTATTAAGTTAAAGTTGGCTTAAAAATAGCATTTCTAAATTGTATATTTTTAATTAATAGGTAATGTATTAAAATATTTTTATGGGTAATCCTTTCTTAGGGTTTTAATTTAGTGCTCTAAGCATGTGTAAGAAAATAAAATTATTTGTATATTTGCAATGCTGAAAGGATATAAAGTATTCATGAGGGGACATTTTGTCCCCTCTTTTATTACTTAAAATTATGCTTAAAAATAGAGTTAAAGAGTTGTTAGATGTTGCCTTACAGGAAGATAGGTCTATTTTTTTAATAGATTTTACAATTACATTGGACAATAAAATTAATGTAGTTATCGACGGTGATAATGGCGTTACTGTTAAGGATTGTGTACGGGTAAGTAGAGCAATAGAGCATAATTTAGATAGAGAAGAAGAAGATTTTTCTTTAGAAGTAGCTTCGGCAGGAGCGGCTTCTCCTTTGGTTATGCCAAGGCAGTATAAAAAGAATGTAGGAAGAAAAGTAGAGGTGGAAACCGAAAGTGCTTCTTATGAAGGTAATTTAACTTTTGCAAATGAAGAGTTTATTACTGTGGAGTGGAAAGCAAGAGAGCCTAAACCTGTTGGAAAAGGTAAAATTACGGTACAGAAAAAAAGAGAAATTCCTTTTTCTGAAATTAAGAAAGCAAAAGTTGTATTAAAATTTTAATAGATAAGTAAAAATGGAAAATATTGCGCTGATTGAATCTTTCTCGGAATTTAAAGATGATAAATTTATAGACCGAGTAACGCTAATGGCGATTTTAGAAGACGTTTTTAGAAATGCTCTAAAAAAGAAATTCGGTTCGGATGATAACTTTGATATTATTATAAATCCAGATAAAGGAGATTTAGAAATTTGGAGAAATAGAATCGTAGTTGAAGATGGAGAGGTAGAAGAGCCTAATGAAGAAATTTCTTTAACGGAAGCTCGTAAAATAGAGCCAGATTTTGAAGTAGGAGAAGATGTTTCTGAAGAAGTAAAGTTAATAGACTTAGGAAGAAGAGCAATTTTAGCGCTGCGTCAAAACCTTATTTCTAAAATTCATGAGCATGATAATACTACTATATATAAGCAATTTAAAGATTTAGAAGGCGAAATATATACAGCAGAAGTACATCATATTAGACATAAAGCAATTATTATGTTAGATGATGAGGGTAACGAAATAATTTTACCAAAAGACAGACAAATACCTTCGGATTTTTTCAGAAAAGGAGATAATGTAAGAGGTATAATAGAAAGTGTTGAATTAAAAGGCAGTAAGCCAACAATTATAATGTCTAGAACTTCACCTAAGTTTTTAGAGCAATTGTTCTTTCAGGAAATACCAGAAGTTTTTGATGGTTTAATTACCGTAAAAAAAGCAGTTCGTATTCCTGGTGAAAAAGCTAAAGTTGCTGTAGATTCTTATGACGATCGTATTGATCCAGTAGGAGCATGTGTAGGTATGAAAGGTTCTCGTATTCATGGAATAGTTAGAGAATTAGGTAATGAAAATATAGATGTAATTAATTTTACAACAAATCCACAGTTATTAGTTACAAGAGCGTTAAGTCCTGCAAGAGTGTCTTCTGTTAAGTTAGATGACGAGAAAATGACAGCGCAAGTGTACTTAAGACCTGAAGAAGTTTCTAAGGCAATTGGTAGAGGTGGTCACAATATTCGATTAGCTGGTCAATTAACTGGTTATGAGATAGATGTATTCAGAGAAGGAGTGGAAGAAGATGTAGAGTTAACAGAATTTTCTGATGAGATTGATGCTTGGATTATTGAAGAATTCAAGAAGATAGGTATGGACACTGCAAGAAGTGTTTTAGAGCAAGATGTTAATGATTTAGTAAAAAGAACCGATTTAGAAGAGGAAACAATTGTAGAAGTTGTTCGTATTCTAAAAGAAGAATTAGAAGATTAACTATATATTAGCAGTAATTTTAAGAACGGCAATCAGTATTTATGGCAGATAATGCAAAAATAAGACTTAATAAAGTTCTACGTGAACTTAATATTTCATTAGATAGGGCGGTAGACCACCTTAGTTCTAAAGGGCATTCTATAGAAGCAAGGCCTACTACTAAAATTTCTGATGAAGTTTACCAAGTTCTTTTGGATGAATTCCAAACGGATATGAGTAAAAAAGTTGCGTCTAAGGAAGTAGGGGAAGAAAAAAGAAAAGAAAAAGAGGCAATTCGTGTTCAATTAGAGCAAGAACAAGAAGAAAGAAGACTTGTTCGAGAAAAAAGAAATGCATCCGATCGCATTATAAAAGCAAAAGTTGAGCTATCTGGACCTAAAACTGTAGGAAAAATTGATTTAGATCCTAAAAAGAAAACAGAAAAAGTTCCTCCTGTTGTTGAAGAGCCTAAAGCTGAGGTGCAACCAGAAATTGTTGAAAAGCAAGAAGTAGTTGAGCCTAAGCCCGTAGCTAAAGTTACTGAAGAAAAAGTTGAGCAAGAAGTAAAGCCTCTGGAGACTGCAAAAGAAGAGGTGGAATCAAAACCAAAAGTAGAGGAGAAAACAGAAACTGTTGCTCCAAAAGTGGAGGTTAAAGATGTTCCTGCAGAAGAAGGAGAAGTTGCAAGTCCGGAGAACGAAAAAATTGCTACGCAGTATAAAAAATTAAGTGGTCCAAAAATTACTGGTGATAAGATAGATTTATCCAAATTTCAAAAGCCAAAGAAAAAGAAAGAGGATGCTAAAGATTCTAATGCTGGAGGAGATAAAAAGAAAAGAAGAAGAAGAATTGTAAGTAATAATTCTGGTGGATCTGGTTCAAACAATAGAGGTCCTGCAAGGCCTGGAGCTAGAGGTTCTGGGCCAAGAGGGAATAATAAAGGAGGTAAACGTTTTACTCCAGTTGCTAAAGTAGAGCCAACAGAAGAGGATGTGCAAAAACAAGTGCGCGAAACCTTAGAGAAACTTCAAGGTAAATCTAAAAAAGGTAAAGGCGCTAAGTATAGAAGAGATAAAAGGGATCAGCACCGTCAACAAACGGAGAAAGATCTTGAAAAACAAGAACAGGAAAGTAAAATCTTAAAAGTAACAGAATTTGTTACAGCTAGTGAGGTTGCAACTATGATGGAGGTTAGTACTACAGAAATTATTTCTGCTTGTATGTCTCTTGGTATGATGGTTACAATGAATCAAAGATTAGATGCAGAAACACTTTCAATTGTTGCAGATGAGTTTGGTTATGAAGTGGAGTTTATAACAGCTGATATTGAAGAAAGCATTGTTGAAGAAGAAGATGCTCCTGAAGATTTAAAATTAAGAGCTCCTATTGTTACAGTAATGGGGCATGTGGATCATGGTAAAACATCTTTGTTAGATTATATTCGTAAAGAGAATGTAATTGCTGGCGAAAGTGGAGGTATTACACAGCATATTGGTGCTTATGGTGTTACATTAGAGAATAATCAAAAAATAGCT
Organism: uncultured Maribacter sp.; assembly: GCA_947504045.1. Classification (GTDB taxonomy): domain Bacteria; phylum Bacteroidota; class Bacteroidia; order Flavobacteriales; family Flavobacteriaceae; genus Maribacter_B. The sequence continues at coordinate 219,966 of CANNFY010000001.1, read as the reverse complement.
TTTCTTGATACTCCTGGTCACGAGGCTTTTACGGCCATGCGTGCAAGAGGGGCTCAGGTAACTGATATTGCTATTATTGTTGTTGCAGCGGATGATGATATAATGCCGCAAACTAAAGAAGCAATTAGTCATGCTCAAGCAGCTGGTGTTCCTATAGTTTTTGCAATAAATAAGATAGATAGGCCAACTGCAAATCCGGATAAGATAAAAGAAGGACTTGCGCAAATGAATTTGTTGGTAGAAGATTGGGGAGGTAAAATACAATCTCATGATATTTCTGCAAAAACAGGTACAGGAGTAAAAGAGCTTTTAGAAAAAGTGTTATTAGAAGCGGAGTTGTTAGAGTTGAAAGCAAATCCTAAAAAACTTGCTAATGGTACTGTTGTAGAAGCTTTCCTAGATAAAGGAAAAGGGTATGTGTCTACTATTTTGGTGCAGGCAGGTACGTTAAAAATAGGAGATTATGTATTAGCAGGAACCACTAGTGGTAAGATTAAAGCTATGCATGATGAAAGAGGTAATAGTGTAAAAACAGCAGGACCTTCTACTCCAATATCTATTTTAGGTTTAGACGGGGCTCCTCAAGCAGGGGATAAATTTAATGTGTTAGAAGATGAGCGCGAAGCTAAACAAATAGCAGCAAGACGTTCTCAGTTACAAAGAGAGCAATCTGTAAGAACGCAAAGACATATTACTTTAGATGAAATAGGAAGAAGAATAGCGTTAGGAGACTTTAAAGAGCTTAATATTATTCTTAAGGGTGATGTGGATGGTTCTGTAGAAGCTTTAACAGATTCTTTCCAGAAGTTATCTACTGATGAAATACAAGTAAATATTATTCATAAAGGTGTTGGACCAATAACAGAGTCAGATGTATTGCTAGCATCGGCGTCAGATGCTGTTATTATAGGGTTTAATGTTAGGCCAATGGGTAATGCTAGGCAAGTTGCAGAAAAAGAAGAAATAGATATTAGAATGTATTCTATTATTTATGATGCTATTAATGATCTTAAAGATGCAATGGAGGGTATGTTATCTCCAGAAATGAAAGAAGAGATTACTGGAACTGCTGAGATTCGCGAAACCTTTAAAATTTCTAAGATTGGTACAATTGCCGGATGTATGGTTACTACTGGTAAAATATTTAGAAACTCTAGTATTCGATTAATTAGAGATAGTGTTGTAATATATACTGGAGAGTTTGCTTCTTTAAAACGATTTAAAGATGATGTTAAAGAAGTTTCTAAAGGGTACGATTGTGGTTTACAAATTAAAAACTATAACGATATTAAGGAGGGTGATGTTGTAGAAGCTTTCCAAGAGGTAGCGGTTAAGAAAAAACTTAAGTAAGCTATAAAGAATTTAAGATAAAAAAAATCGACCTATTTGGTCGATTTTTTTGGTTTTAAAAGAATTGCTTCTGGATATTTTTGCCTTACTTCTTTAAATTTTCTTTCGGCTTCTAATTTTGATTTAAATCGGCCTAATCTTACTCTGTAAGTAGGGGAGTCAAAATCAATTTTAGAAGGTAATGTTGGAAAATCTTTTTCTACATTAGATTTAATTTTTTGTGCTTTTGCGTAATTTCCAAAGCCAACTTGTATTCTGTAGTGATCAGTACTGGAGCTAGAAGATTTATAAAGGTCTAGTAGCTTAGTTATCTTATCGTCTTGTGTAATAGTTACTTGTCCTTCTTGTGCAAAAGAGGGAAAAATAGTAATCGAAAAAAGGATTATTGTTAGTAATGTTTTCATCTTGATTAGTTTAGCCTAATTTATAGCAATGCAAAAGTAATTTTTAAATATGATTTACGTATTATTTTACTTTATTTAGAATTATTATAAATTACAAATTATAAATACCTTAACATTTTCAAAATAAAGTCTATGTTGTATTTTTGGCATCGATTTAAGGGAGATTGTGGTTTCTTCAAATTTTAAGATTGCCATTATCATGCCAAATTCCGATTGAAACATTCTATATATGAAAAAGGTTACATACCGCAATCAGATTTTTAAAATATTAGGAGCTAGTTTAGTATTCTTTTTATTTTTTTCTGTTTCTGTTTTAGCTCAAGATGATGCTTCTGCATCAGGGGGAGATGCTGTAAAAGGTAAGGCATTGTTTAATCAAAATTGTGCTGCTTGTCACTCCTTGACTCGTAAAATGACTGGTCCTGCTTTGGAGAAAGTGGAAGCTCGTTTATCAGAGGATGAAGGTTTAGATAGAGATTGGCTTTATGCTTGGATTAAAAATAGTCCTGGTGTTATTAAGTCTGGAGATGCTTATGCAAATAAGATTTATGCAGAGTATAATAATGCTGCGATGACAGCTTTTCCAACACTGTCGAATTCAGATATTGATAATATTTTAGCTTATACGGCTGCGGCTCCTGCTGCTCCTGTTGTTTCTAATTCGGGTACGGCTGTTGCGCCTGTGAGTTCTGAGTCTTCTGGAATATCTAATAAAATTATTCTTGGGGCATTGCTTTTTGTTTTAGCTCTTTTAGTTCTTGTTTTGTTCTTGGTGAATAAAACGTTGATGCGTATAGCAAAAGCGAGTGGTGTAGATTTAGAGGCTGAGGGTTCTAAAAAGAAACTTCCTATTTGGAAAGCTTTTGCTCAAAATCAATTTTTGGTTCTTGTAACTGTTATAATGTTAATGTTGGGTGGTGCTTATTTTGCATATGGTTATTTAATGCAGGTGGGTGTTGATCAAGGGTATGCGCCAATACAGCCAATTCATTATTCTCATAAAATACATGCTGGTGATAATAAGATAGAATGTAAGTATTGTCATTCTTCTGCTAGAGTTTCTAAAACTTCAGGTATTCCAGCTTTAAATGTGTGTATGAACTGTCATAAGTCTATATATGAGTACAAGGGTAATCCAGAGGGGCCTTCTGCTGAAGATATAGCTAATGGGTATACAAATGAATTTTATACTGGTGAGATTAAAAAGTTATATGCTGCTGTAGGTTGGGATGAAGAGTCTCAGAAGTACACTGGTGAGAGTAAGCCAGTAGAGTGGGTACGTATACATAATCTTCCTGATTTTGCATATTTTAACCATTCACAGCATGTTAGTGTTGCGGGGGTAGAATGTCAAACTTGTCATGGACCTGTTGAGGAAATGGAGATTATGGAGCAATTTGCACCTTTAACAATGGGTTGGTGTGTAAATTGTCATAGAGAAACAAATGTTAAAGTGGAAGGAAATGCTTATTATGAAAAAATACATTCTGAGCTTTCTAAAAAATATGGTGTAGATAAGCTTACTGCTGCTCAGATGGGTGGTTTGGAATGTGGAAAATGTCACTATTAATCATAAGTATAAGAAGCTAATTACATATATTAAGTATGGCATCAAATAAAAAATATTGGAAAAACGAAGCGGAGTTAAATCCTAGCGATTCCATTGTTGAGACTTTAAAGCAAAATGAATTTGTTGAAGAAATTCCTGTGGATGAGTTTTTGGGTGATAAAGAAAATTTATCTGAAACTAATACTAATAGGAGAGATTTTCTAAAGTATGTTGGTTTTAGTACTGCTGCTGCATCCTTAGCTGCTTGTGAGGGGCCGGTTGTAAAATCTATCCCTTATGTAGTGCAGCCAGAAAACATTATTCCTGGTGTTGCTAATTATTATGCTACTACTGTTGCAAATGGTTTTGATTTTGCAAGTATATTAGTAAAAACTAGAGAAGGTAGGCCAATAAAAATTGAAAATAATACAGACGCTAAAGTTGGTGGTTTTGCAAATGCAAGAGTACAGGCTTCTGTATTGTCTTTATATGATAGTACTAGATTGCAGGGTCCTTCTAAGGGAGGTGAAGCTGTGTCGTGGAGTGCTTTGGATTCTGAGGTTGCATCTAAAATTAATGGGTTAAAAGATTCAGGTAAAAGAGTAGTGTTTTTGACACAATCTTATGCTAGTCCATCTACTTCTAGATTAATAGAGCAATACAAAGTGTCTAATTCAGCTGTGAGTCATGTTGTTTATGATGCTGTTTCTCAAGATGCTGCATTAAATGCGTTTGAAAAAAGATACGGAGTAAGAGCTTTAGCGGATTATGATTTTGAAAAGGCAGATGTTATAGTTTCTTTTGGTGCTGATTTTATTGGAGATTGGCAAGGTGGAGGTTATAATTCTGGTTATTCTAAAGGTCGTGTGCCAAAGAATGGAAAAATGTCTAAGCATGTGCAATTCGAAGCAAATATGTCTTTATCAGGTGCAAATGCGGATAAAAGAGTGCCTTTAACGCCAATGCAGCAAAAAGTTGCTTTAGCAAAGTTGTATGGTAAGCTTTCTGGTGCATCAGTTGGTGGTGAGATACCTGCTTATGCTGAGCAAGCTATTGATAAGGTTGCTTCTGCAATAAAAAAGAATAAAAAAGGGTCAGTTGTTGTAACAGGTTTAGATGATGTTAATGCGCAATCTATTGTACTTGCTATAAATGAAATGTTGGGTAGTGTTGCTTATGACGCTCAGGCTCCAAAATATATAAGACAAGGAAGTGTTAAGGATGTTGCATCTTTAATTTCTGATATGAACTCTGGTAAGGTAGGAGTATTAATAATGGATGGTGTTAATCCAATGTATACTTTACCTAATGCAGCTGAATTTAAATCTGGTTTAGAAAAAGTTGCATTATCTGTTGCTTTTTCTTCAAATTGGAACGAAACTACAGAGTTGACTACTTATACAGCAGCTTCAAATCATTATTTAGAATCTTGGGGTGATGTTGAAATTAAGAAAGGGCATTATAGTTTAATGCAACCTGCAATAAAGGAGTTGTTTGATACAAGACAATTACAGAGTTCTTTATTAAAATGGATGGGTAGTGATGCTACGTATTATGATTTTATAAAAGAAACTTGGACTACTACAGTATTAAATGGGAGTGATTGGAATAAGGCATTGCACGATGGTGTATTTGTTGTAAATAAAAATATAGATGCTCTAGCTGTACCTTCTTCTGTAGCTTCAGAAGAGGAGAATGTAGATGTATTTGGAATTACTTCAGCCCTTAGGAGTTTGTCTAACGCAACAAGCGGTGGTGATTTTGAATTAACATTATATTCCAAAACAGGAATGGGTGATGGTCAGCAAGCTAGTAACCCATGGTTACAAGAATTTCCTGATCCAATAACAAGAGTTTCATGGGATAATTACATTACTGTTTCTAAAGCAGATGCTGAGGCGTTAGGTTTGGAAAACTATAATGTTGCAAATGGTGGAATGGATGGTAGCTATGCAAAAGTTACTGTTAATGGTGTTACTATAGATAAAGTTCCTGTTGTTGTGCAACCGGGTCAGGCAAATAAGTCTATTGGTCTTTCCTTTGGTTATGGTAAAAAAGTAGGTTTAAAAGAAGAGATGCAAACAGGTGTTAATGCTTTTGCTTTGTATCAAGGTTTTAATAATATACAATCAGTTGCTATAGAAAAAGCATCTGGTATTCATGAGTTTGCTTGCGTGCAATTGCATAAAACTTTAATGGGTAGAGGAGATATTATTAAAGAAACTACTTTAGAGATATTTAATACGAAAGATCATGCAGAGTGGAATGTGCAACCTGTAGTGTCTTTAGATCACCAAGAGGTTCCGGCTACAAATGTGGATTTATGGGATAGTTTTGATAGAACTGTTGGGCATCATTTTAATATGTCTATAGATTTAAATGCTTGTACAGGATGTGGGTCTTGTGTAATTGCTTGTCACGCAGAGAATAACGTTCCTGTTGTTGGTAAACAAGAGGTTCGTAAATCTAGAGATATGCATTGGTTGCGTATAGATAGATATTATTCTTCGGAAGAAAGTTTTGAAGCGGATGATACTAAAAAAGAAGAATTTGATGGTCTTTGGGGTGATAATGGCTCTTTAGGTGGTTTTGGAGAGTTGGAAGACCCTTCTGCTAATCCTCAAGTTGCTTTTCAGCCAGTAATGTGTCAGCACTGTAATCATGCTCCTTGTGAGACTGTCTGTCCTGTTGCTGCAACATCTCATGGTCGTCAAGGGCAAAACCAAATGGCTTATAATAGATGTGTTGGTACAAGATATTGTGCAAATAACTGTCCGTATAAAGTTAGAAGATTCAATTGGTTCTTGTATAATAACAATGATGAGTTTGATTACCATATGAATAATGATTTAGGTAAGATGGTACTTAATCCAGATGTTAATGTTAGATCTAGAGGGGTTATAGAAAAATGTTCTATGTGTATACAAAAAACACAAAAAACTATTCTTGACGCTAAAAGAGACGGACGTGTTATAAAAGATGGGGAGTTCCAAACAGCTTGTTCTTTAGCATGTGGAGATGGAGCAATTGTCTTTGGAGATGTTAATGATAAGGAAAGTAAGGTTGCTCATTTAAAAGAAAGTAATCGTATGTATCATTTATTAGAGCACGTTGGAACTAAGCCAAATGTTTTTTATCATGTTCAGGTAAGAAATACAAACGAAGCATAATCAAACAAATAAGAAAGTAACTATAATTAAAGTCTATGGCGTCGCATTACGAAGCACCTATAAGAAAAGCCCTAGTTGTTGGAGATAAAGGTTACCATGATGTAACAGTGGATATTGCTGCTCCTGTAGAAGGAAGAGCTAATAAGCATTGGTGGATTGTTTTTTCCATTGCATTGGTAGCATTCCTTTGGGGATTAGGTTGTATTATTTATACTGTATCTACAGGTATCGGAACTTGGGGACTTAATAAGTCTGTAAACTGGGCATGGGATATTACTAACTTTGTTTGGTGGGTAGGTATTGGTCATGCAGGAACATTAATTTCTGCAGTACTATTACTTTTCAGACAAAAATGGAGAATGGCAATTAACCGTTCTGCAGAAGCAATGACAATTTTTTCTGTTGTACAGGCTGGGTTATTTCCAATTATACACATGGGTCGTCCGTGGTTAGCGTATTGGGTATTGCCAATACCAAATCAATTTGGTTCGTTATGGGTTAACTTTAACTCTCCTTTACTTTGGGATGTATTTGCTATATCAACTTATTTATCTGTGTCTTTAGTATTCTGGTGGACAGGTTTATTACCAGATTTTGCAATGCTTAGAGATAGAGCTATATTACCTTTTCAAAAGAAAATATATGGTCTGTTAAGTTTTGGTTGGAGTGGGCGTGCTAAAGACTGGCAACGTTTTGAAGAAGTGTCTTTGGTTTTGGCTGGTTTAGCTACACCTTTAGTACTTTCTGTACACACTATTGTATCTTTTGATTTTGCTACTTCGGTAATACCAGGTTGGCATACAACAATATTTCCACCATATTTTGTTGCGGGTGCAATTTTCTCTGGATTTGCTATGGTAAACACTTTGTTAATCATTATGAGAAAAGTGTGTCATTTAGAAGCATATATTACTGTTCAGCATATAGAGCTTATGAATATTGTAATAATGCTTACAGGGTCAATTGTTGGTTGTGCGTATATTACAGAGTTATTTATGGCTTGGTATTCAGGTGTGGAGTATGAGCAGTATGCATTCTTAAACAGAGCAACAGGACCTTACTGGTGGGCATACTGGTCAATGATGACTTGTAATGTGTTTTCTCCTCAGTTTATGTGGTTTAAAAAATTACGTACAAGTATTATGTTTTCTTTCTTTATTTCTATTGTGGTAAACATTGGAATGTGGTTTGAAAGATTTGTAATTATTGTAACTTCATTGCATAGAGATTACTTGCCTTCTTCTTGGACAATGTTTTCTCCTACGTTTGTTGATATTGGAATATTTATTGGAACTATAGGCTTCTTTTTTGTATTGTTTTTATTGTATGCTAGAACATTCCCAGTTATTGCACAGGCTGAAGTTAAATCTATTTTAAAATCATCTGGAGAAAAATATAAAAAATTAAGAGATGCTGGGTTACCAACATATGAAATAACTAAACCGTTAGTTGGTAACAATGCTATTGTTAGTAATGTTGAAGAGCAGGTTAATGAGGTTATAGAGCCAAATGAAAAAGATGTTTCTGATTTACTAGGTGTTTTAGGTTCTTTTAATGTGGATACAGATACTGCTGATGATTTAAAGAAGGTAAAAGGTATTGGTCCAAAAATGGAAGTTACATTAAACCAAATAGGTATTTATACTTTTGCTCAGGTCGGTAAAATGACGGAAAAAGAATATGATTTACTAGATTCTATAACAGGTTCATTTCCGGGTAGAGCACAGAGAGACGATTGGGCTGGTCAAGCCAATAAATTAAATTCAAATAAATAAGAATATGGCATCTAAAGTTATACATGCTTATTATAATGATGACGAAGTGCTAATGCATGCAGTTAAAAAAGTAAAAGCAGCTAAACATCATATAGAAGAAGTGTTTTGTCCTTTTCCTGTTCATGGTTTAGATAAAGCAATGGGTTTAGAACCTACTAGGTTAGCTATTACTGCTTTTCTTTATGGTTGTGTTGGTATTTCAGTTGCAACATTAATGATGAATTTTATTATGATTGAAGATTGGCCACAAGATATAGGTGGTAAACCAAGCTTTAGTTATATAGAAAACATGCCGGCATTTGTGCCAATTATGTTTGAGCTAACAGTTTTTTTTGCTGCTCACTTAATGGTAATTACATTTTACTTAAGAAGTAGATTATGGCCATTTAAGAAAGCTGAAAACCCAGATGTTAGAACAACAGATGATCTTTTCTTAATGGAAATTGAAATTCATGATAATGAATCAGAGTTGAGAGATTTGTTAGCAGAGAGTGGTGCTATAGAAATTAATATATCAGAAAAAAACAGTCATTAAATATGAACAGTTTTAATAAAATAATAGTTGTGTTTGGATTGGTTCTTTTAGCAACATCTTGTGCTGATAAGAGTAAACCTAATTATCAATATATGCCAAACATGTATGAGTCTGTTGGATATGAAGCTTATAGTGAGGCAGATTTTTTACCAAACGGAATGGAGGCTAAAATGCCTGCAGAAAATACAATATCTAGAGGGTGGATTCCTTACGGAATTGAAAATACCCCAGAAGGAAAGGAAATTGCTAGATTAAATCCTAGTCCTTTAGATTCTTTACAAAGGGATTCTAATTTGGCTAAAGGTAAAGAGTTGTATGGTATTTATTGTGCTATTTGTCACGGGCCAAAAGGTAAAGGGCAAGGTACTTTAGTAAAAAGAGAAAAGATATTAGGTGTTCCTAGTTATGCAGATGCAGCTAGAAATATTACTGTTGGTACAGCATATCATACAGTGCAATATGGTTTAAACTCAATGGGTTCTTATGCTTCCCAAATGAATACAGAGGAAATGTGGCAAGTTTCTGAGTATGTAATGGCATTGAAACAAGATTTAATAAAATAATACATAGATAAGAATATGTACACCTTTTCAAACAGACTAAAAATTGCTTCTTTTATTTTAATGGCAGTTGGATTTATTGGTATTGCAATAGGTTTTATCTCAGCTCCAAGCACCATTGAAGAATCTAAAGCCATTGTGGCAAGTAGTCATGATACTCATGGAGATAGTCATGCGGTAGTTGATGCTGCTCATGCTGAACATGGAGAAGCTGACGCTCACGGCCATGATAATGGCCATGATTCGGCGCATGATGAGCATGTATTACACCAATTGCAGAATAAGCCTTGGGCTGCTTTATATGTAGCCGCTTTCTTTTTTATGATGATAGCTTTAGGTGTATTAGCTTTTTATGCTATACAAAGAGCAGCACAAGCTGGTTGGTCGCCTTTATTATTTAGAGTAATGGAAGGTATTACTTCTTATTTGGTTCCTGGTGGTATTATTGTATTTGTAATATTATTACTATCTGTGTTACATTTTAACCATTTATTTGTTTGGATGGATGCTGATGTAGTTGCACATGATCATTTATTACAAGGTAAAAAAGGTTACTTAAACCCTACATTTTTCTTAATAAGAGCTGCAATATTTTTAGCAGGTTGGATACTATATCGTGAATATTCAAGAAAGTTATCTATAAAACAAGATGAGTCAAATGATGATTCTAATTTTAAATTAAATTTTAGAATCTCTGCTGCTTTCTTAGTATTTTATCTTATTTCAGAATCTATAATGTCTTGGGATTGGATTATGAGTGTAGATCCACACTGGTTCAGTACTTTATTTGGCTGGTATGTTTTTGCAAGTATGTTTGTATCAGGAATAACTGTTATTGCAATGGTTACTATATATTTAAAATCTAAAGGATATTTAGAAGATGTAAATGATAGTCATATACATGATTTAGCTAAATTTATGTTTGGAATAAGTGTTTTTTGGACTTATTTATGGTTCTCTCAATTCATGTTAATATGGTATTCGAATATTCCAGAAGAGGTAACATATTACGTTACACGTATACAAGATTTTAGATTGCCATTTTTTGGTATGATAGTGATGAATTTCTTATTCCCTGTTTTATTGTTAATGAATAGTGATTATAAGAGAGTAAATTGGTTTGTAGTAATGGCAGGTGTTGTTATTTTAGCAGGACATTACCTAGATATATTTAATATGATTATGCCTTCTACAGTTGGTGACCAATGGTTTATTGGTATACCAGAAATTGGGTCTATATTATTTTTTGCAGGCTTATTCATTTTCTGGGTATTTAGAGCTTTGGCTAATGCACCATTACAGCCTAAACGAAATCCTTTTATAGGAGAGAGTAAACATTTTCATTATTAATAAGTAAGGTATATAATATTAAATCATACAATGACTACAGTATTAACTATAATTGCGGTATTAGTTCTAGTGGCAATTGGGATCTCTCAGATGACCAAAATGTTTGAACTTTCGCAACTGACAACGGAAAATTCTCAAATAGCAAATGATCAAGATAATAAGATCAATGGTTATTTACTTTTTGCATTTTTAATATTTATTTATGCAATAACCATTTTTAGTTTTTGGAAATATACTAAAGTATTATTACCAACAGCAGCATCTGCACATGGTGCAGAATACGATTATTTAATGTTGGTTTCATTTGTTATAATATTTATTGTGCAAACATTAACCCAAGCTTTATTACATTATTTTGGATACAAATACAGTGGTAAGAAAGGAAATAAAGCATTGTTTTATGCAGATAATGATAGGTTAGAGTTTATTTGGACAATTATTCCTGTAATAGTATTAGCAGGTTTAATTCTTTGGGGACTTTATACTTGGACTGAAATTATGGATGTTAATGATGAGGATGATCCTATAATTGTGGAACTATATGCACAACAATTTAATTGGACAGCAAGATATGCTGGACAAGATAATGTGCTTGGTGGAGCTAATGTTAGAATGATAGATATTGATAATGCTAATGTATTAGGTATAGATCCTTCAGATACGTATGCACAAGATGACATTGTTGTAAAAGAATTACATTTACCTGTTGGTAGAAAAGTTAATTTTAAAATGCGTTCTCAAGATGTATTACATTCTGCTTACATGCCACACTTTAGAGCACAAATGAATTGTGTTCCTGGTATGATTACAGAATTTTCATTTACCCCAATAACTACAACTGCAGAGATGAGAAAAAATCCGGATGTTGTAGATAAAGTTAAAAGAACAAATGCCATAAGAGCAAAAAAAGCTGCTCTTGGAGAAGATAACTCTGACCCATGGGAATTTGATTATATTTTACTTTGTAATAAAATTTGTGGAAAATCTCATTACAATATGCAAATGAAAATAATTGTGGAAACAGAAGAGGAATATAATAAATGGATTAACGAGCAAAAAACTGTTAAGTCCTTTATAGCTTCTGTAAACTAATTACAAGTAAAATAATAAATTAATAAAAAATAAAGTTCGATTATGTCAGCAACAGCACATGCACAGGTAGATGGTCACGAAGAGGATCATGGACATCATCATCACAAAGAAACCTTTGTAACAAAATATATATTTAGTACGGATCATAAAATGATTTCTAAGCAGTATTTAATTACTGGTTTAATCATGGGTACTATTGGTATAGCAATGTCTATCTTATTTAGAATGCAAATTGCTTGGCCAGGAGAATCTTTCCCAATTTTTGAGGCTGTCTTAGGAAAATGGGCGCCAGGTGGTGTAATGGATGCAGATATTTATTTAGCATTAGTTACTATACACGGTACTATAATGGTCTTTTTTGTACTTACGGCAGGTTTAAGTGGTACGTTTAGTAACCTTCTTATTCCACTACAAATTGGAGCAAGAGATATGGCATCAGGTTTTTTAAACATGGTATCTTATTGGTTATTCTTTTTGTCTAGTGTAATTATGGTTTGCTCTTTATTTGTTGAAGCAGGACCTGCTGCAGCTGGATGGACAATTTACCCTCCTTTAAGTGCATTACCTATGGCGCAACCTGGTTCAGGTATGGGTATGACATTATGGTTGGTATCTATGGCAGTATTTATTGCATCATCATTACTTGGTTCGTTAAATTATATAGTAACAGTAATTAATATGCGTACCAAAGGTATGTCTATGACTAGATTACCTTTAACTATATGGGCTTTCTTTGTAACTGCAATTATTGGTGTTATTTCTTTCCCGGTTCTTTTATCAGCAGCTTTATTGCTTATAATGGATAGAAGTTTTGGAACCTCATTCTTTTTGTCTGATATTTTTATACAAGGAGAGGTTTTACATTACCAAGGTGGTTCACCTGTTTTGTATGAGCATTTATTTTGGTTCTTAGGTCACCCTGAAGTATATATAGTATTATTACCTGCATTAGGTATAACATCTGAAGTTATGTCTACAAATGCTCGTAAACCAATTTTTGGATATAGAGCAATGATTGCTTCTATTATTGCAATTGCATTTTTATCTACAATTGTTTGGGGACATCATATGTTTATATCTGGTATGAATCCTTTCTTAGGTTCTGTATTTACATTTACAACATTATTAATTGCAATACCATCTGCAGTTAAATCTTTCAACTATATTACTACACTTTGGAAAGGTAATTTACAGTTAAATCCTGGTATGTTATTTTCAATAGGTTTAGTTTCAACTTTTATAACAGGTGGTTTAACAGGTATTGTTTTAGGAGATAGTACGTTAGATATTAACGTTCATGATACTTATTTTGTAGTAGCACACTTTCACTTAGTAATGGGTATATCTGCGTTATATGGTTTATTTGCTGGGGTATACCATTGGTTCCCTAAAATGTTTGAGGGTAAAATGATGAATAAGAACCTTGGTTATGTACACTTTTGGATTACAGCAGTTTGTGCTTATGGGGTTTTCTTTCCTATGCATTTTGTTGGTATGGCAGGTGTTCCAAGAAGATATTATGAAAATACAGCATTCCCAATGTTTGATGAGCTAACAGATGTACAAGTACTTATGACAGTATTTGCTATAATTGCAGCATGTGCACAATTAATATTTTTATATAACTTTATTAATAGTATTTTTAATGGTAAGAAAGGTTCTCTAAACCCATGGGGATCTAATACATTAGAATGGACAACTCCTCATGAACATTTTCATGGTAACTGGCATGGTCCAATTCCTGAAGTTCATCGTTGGGCTTATGATTATAGTAAAGTTGATGCTAATGGAGAATATATTATACCAGGGCAGGACTTTGTTCCGCAAACGGTTCCATTACAACCAGATGAAGAAGAAATGCATCATTAAAATGTTTTTATAAAATATATTAAAAAAAATCTAACTATTTAGTTAGATTTTTTTTTGCTCTTAATTGAAATAGTTTGTCACTTTTTTTAATATCTTACAGTTACCATTAACGAATAAATAAATTTGAATGAAAAACATTTTAATTGTAGCACTGTGCTTATTTAGTGTTACTACTTTTGCTCAACGTAAACCTAAAATTAAAGGGAATAAAAATGTAATTGAAGTAAGTCAAGAATTACCATCATTTACGGCTATAGAATTAACAGATGATTTAGATATAACACTTACGAAAAGTAGTGTTGAAGGGTATTCTATTTTAGCAGACGATAATTTAATTGATGTTTTAAAATTTAGGGTTGTTGATGGTACTCTTAAAATAAGTTCTTTCTATAAAATTATTAGAAAAAAGAAATTAAATATAGTTGTAAATTTTGTGGAATTAGAGGCTATTATAATGAGAGGAGGAAGAATTAGAATGGACGATATAGTAGAATCGGAATCTTTATACGTAACAACTTTTGAAGATTCTAAGTTAGAATTAAATGCGCAGTCTCCTTATGTAGAAATTAATATGGAGGGTAATAGTTCAGGTAATTTTAATATAGATAGCGACTCTTTAAATATTAATTTAAAAGATCGTATAGATGTTTCTATTTACTCTACAAGTAATAGTAATGTTATAACTATGAACAATAGTTCTTCTGCAAAATTAGATGGTACTACAGAAGATCTAATGATTAAACTTTCTGGTTCTTCTAATTTAAAAGCAGAAAAACTACAAGCAGCAAATGTGTCTGTAGTTTTATCCGATTCTCCTAGTGCAAGAGTATACGCTTTTGAGAATATTAATATAGTCTCTTCAGGCTCTTCTAAAACTTTTCTTTATGGAGATGCTAAAATTGTCTTGGAAGAGTTTTTAGATACGTCAGAATTACATAAAAAGAAAAATTAATTTTTAGAAATAGGAGCTGTTAAGCAACTATTTGGAATTCCAAAACCATCAACTAAAGTATTAATGTGTGGTCTTAGCTCTGTACTAAGTCTTTCTACACGTTGTCTAATTGCTTTAGATTTTGCGGATCCAATATATCCTTGTTCTAAATACCAACTAGCATCTAATCTTATTTCATGTAAAACATATAACACTCCTAGCTTTTTAAATAAATTGGCATATTTTTCATCTTTAATTTCTTTAATGGAATTATAAAAAGATTCGTAAGCAATAAAGGTGCTATATGCTTTTCCTAAGCTAATTAGATGTGTTTGTACTTTTAAAAATGCTTGATAAGAAGGTACTCCTTTTTTAATATAGTTTTGAATACGTTTTGCTATAGAATATGTTAATCTTCTTGTTCTATAGTTTAGAGCGTTTATATGAAACGCATGATCATATAGGTGTTCTTTATCTACTTTATTTGTGTATATAGGATTTGCGGTTGTAAAAGTGTCGTTTATTTGATTGCTTAATAGTTTTAAAACGGATAAAAACCCTGCGCTATTAAACTCAGCTTTAAAATCGGATAGAACACCTTTGGCAGCTAATTGTAATAAAACAGTATTATCTCCTTCAAAAGTGGTAAAAATGTCTACATCGTTTTTTAAATCGGCTATTCTGTTTTCTATTAAGTATCCTTTACCTCCACAAGCTTCTCTACATTCTTGTATGGTAGAGTTTGCATACCAAGTTATAATAGATTTTAGTCCTGCGGCCTGTGTTTCTACTTTTCTTTTGTCTGAGTCTTCATTACAATAATCAAACATCATTTGGTTTAAAGTAAAATGGTATACATATGCTTTAGCAACTAAGGGGATTAGCCTTAATTGGTGCGATGGGTAATCCATCAGCAAATCTTCTTGCATTTTTTTATTATCATTAAACTGCCTTCTCTGTAAAGCATGTTTTATTGCAATTGTTAAAGCCATTTTTGCTCCGCCTAAACCTGCGCGCGCAACACATATTCTTCCGCCAACTAGAGTGCCAAGCATGGTAAAGAATCTTTTGTTGGGATTTTCAATTTCAGAAAAATAAGAGCCGTCATCTGCAATAGAACCGTACTTGTCTAATAAATTATCTTTTGGTACAGCCACTTGGTTAAACCATATTTTACCATTGTCTACACCATTAAGGCCTAATTTATACCCGTTGTCTTCAATTGTTATTCCAGGTAATAAGTTGTGTTTATCATCTCTTAAAGGAACAAGAATAGCATGAACACCCTCATTTTTACCATTAACAATAAGCTGTGCAAATACAGAAGCCATTTTAGAATCTAATGCATTTCCTATATATTCTTTATTGTCAATTTTTCCTGGGGTATGTATAATTATTTGGTCTAATGTTTTATCGTACGTAGCGGTTGTTTTTACGCCTCTTACATTGGAGCCATGTCCGGTTTCGGTCATAGCAAAGCATCCTAAAAGAGTTGCTTTTCCGGTGTTTGTTAAATATAAATCGTGATGCTTTTTAGTGCCTAATTTTTGAATACTACCACCAAATAATCCAAATTGCACACCAAATTTAATAGCCATGCTACCATCTATAAACATCATATGTTCAAAAACAGCGGCATAGCCTTCCATGTCCTGAGTTCCATTGTATAACTCTGGGTAAGCCATTGCTCCGTAGCCTTTACTAGCAAGATTTTTAACTTGTTCTAAAACTTTTTTTCTATGAGTTTCTTTGTCACGAATAATTTCCCATTTAAAAATAGGTTCAGATATATCTTTTCTAAAAGTATCTATAACTTTGGTTTGTTTGCCTTTTAGTAAAGCATCAATTATAGTACTATCATATTCTTTAGAAGTGGTATTTGTTGTTATTTTTATTTCAAATAAATGGTTGTAATGGTTAGGTTGTATGCCTAAATTAAGTTCTATATGTTTTAAATTTTCATTAAAAGCACATTCTGTAAAATAGTGTGCAGTTATTTTTTGGCTAAAAATAGTTAATGGAAAAGATTCTTTTTCTATTAGATTAACTTCTGAAGTATCAATAATTTGTTTCCAAATTTTAAGCTCTTTGTTTTTAAGAGTACTTTCATTATTTAACCAAGAAAATAATAATTCTTTGTCATTTGTTTCTAATGTGTCATCTTTTTCTAAAGCATGTTTTACAACGTTTATTTCAGATGCAGATAATAAATCATCTGCCCAAATAACATAAAAAAAGGGAAGGTATTGTGTAACACCTTTAGAGTATTGTAGTGTTTTCATGAAATGAATTTACAATTAATATTTGTATTTTTTTTAGGCGATGTTAAAAATTAATTTTGTTGTTATAGTTGTGTGTTGTCTATAACAATTAGCATTTGATTTTTGCTATCTTTGTTTACTATGAATGAGAATTTGGATCCAACTACTGGTAGTTTTTCTTCGGAAGAGTTTGATATTGAAAGAGCTTTAAGGCCTGTTACCTTTAATGATTTTACTGGGCAAGAACAAGTTCTAGAAAATCTTAAGGTTTTTGTGGAGGCTGCTAACCAAAGAGGAGAAGCATTGGACCATACATTGTTTCATGGTCCTCCTGGTTTAGGAAAAACTACCTTAGCGCATATTCTTGCAAATGAACTTGGTGTTGGAATAAAAATTACATCGGGGCCTGTTTTAGATAAACCTGGAGATTTAGCAGGTTTATTAACCAATTTAGAAGAACGTGATGTTTTGTTTATTGATGAAATTCATAGGCTTAGCCCAATTGTAGAAGAGTATTTGTATTCTGCCATGGAAGATTATAAAATTGATATTATGATTGAAACTGGGCCAAATGCAAGAACAGTACAAATAAACTTAAATCCTTTTACACTAATTGGAGCAACAACAAGATCAGGTTTGTTAACAGCCCCTATGCGAGCTCGTTTTGGAATACAAAGTAGATTACAATATTACTCCACAGAGCTTTTATCTACCATTGTAGAAAGAAGTTCAGAAATTTTAAATGTGCCAATAACTAATGAGGCTGCTATAGAAATTGCTGGTAGAAGTAGAGGAACCCCAAGAATATGTAACTCTCTTTTAAGAAGGGTTAGAGATTTTGCACAAATAAAAGGTAATGGTAATATAGATATTGATATTTCTAAATTTAGCTTAAAAGCATTAAATGTAGATGCGCATGGCTTAGATGAAATGGATAATAAAATACTTACTACTATTATAGATAAATTTAAAGGAGGACCAGTAGGAATATCTACTATTGCAACTGCGGTTTCTGAAAGCCCAGAAACTATAGAAGAAGTGTATGAGCCTTTTTTAATTCAGCAAGGTTTTATAATGCGTACACCCAGAGGAAGAGAAGTTACCGAACAAGCCTATAAACATTTAGGTAGAATAAAAGGTAATATTCAAGGAGGATTGTTTTAGAAATTAGGAATAGCACTTTTGATAAATAATAGAGAAAAACATAGTGCATTAATAAAAAAAGAAGCGTTAAGACTTGGCTTTATATCATGCGGTATATCTAAAGCGGAATTTTTAGAAGAAGAAGCTCCAAGACTAGAAAAATGGTTGCAAGAGAATAGACATGGACAAATGCAGTACATGGAAAACCATTTTGATAAACGATTGGATCCACGATTATTAGTAGAGGGCTCTAAATCTGTAATTTCATTACTACTTAATTACTATCCAGAAGAAAAGCAGAATGACAATTCCTATAAGCTTTCTAAATATGCTTATGGTAACGATTATCATCATGTAATAAAATCCAAACTAAAAGAACTTAAAAATTTTATTGACGAAGAAATTGGAGAAGTTGGTGGAAGAGCATTTGTAGATTCTGCGCCAGTTTTAGATAAGGCATGGGCTGCCAAAAGTGGTTTAGGGTGGATTGGTAAACATAGCAACCTATTAACCCAGCAAGTAGGTTCTTTTTATTTTATTGCAGAACTTATTTTAGATATAGATTTAATGTATGATGCCAAGGTAACGGATCATTGCGGAACTTGTACGGCATGTATAGACGCTTGCCCAACACAGGCAATAGTAGAACCATATAAAGTAGATGGTAGCAAATGTATTTCATACTTAACAATAGAGTTAAAGAATGAAATGCCATCAGAATTTCAAGGCAAGATGGATAATTGGATGTTTGGCTGTGACGTTTGCCAAGATGTGTGCCCTTGGAATAGGTTTTCCAAAGCTCATTCAGAGCCATTATTTAATCCGCACCCAGATTTATTAAGTATGAGTAAAAAAGATTGGGAAGAAATTACTGAGGATGTTTTTAAGAAAGTATTTCAAAAATCTGCTGTCAAAAGAACAAAATTTTCTGGCCTTCAGAGAAATATAAAATTTCTTAAGTAATTAATTTAAAATATTCGTGTACATAAATAATATTTAGGTGTTAAAAATAAAAGAATACACTTAGATTTGTAATACTAAATTTTAGGTATGAGTAAACAAAGAAAAAGAAGAGAAGCATTAATTTACCACGCAAAACCAAATCCTGGTAAAATTAAAGTTGTTCCAACAAAACCATATGCTACGCAAAGAGATTTAGCATTAGCTTATTCTCCTGGGGTTGCAGAACCATGCTTAGAAATAGAAAAGGATAAAAACAATGCTTATAAATACACTGCAAAAGGAAATTTAGTAGCAGTAATTTCTAACGGTACTGCCGTTTTAGGATTAGGAAATATTGGTCCAGAAGCCTCTAAACCAGTAATGGAAGGAAAAGGGTTGCTTTTTAAAATTTTTGCGGATATTGATGTTTTTGATATTGAGGTAGGAACGGAAAATGTTGAAGAGTTTATACAAACTGTAAAAAATATAGCACCTACTTTTGGCGGCATAAATTTAGAAGATATAAAAGCTCCTGAAGCTTTTGAAATAGAACGAAGATTAAAAGAAGAGTTAGATATACCTGTAATGCATGATGATCAGCACGGTACAGCAATTATTTCTGCTGCTGCATTATTAAATGCATTAGATATAACCGGAAGAAAGATAGAAGAAGCTCGTATTGTTGTTAGTGGAGCTGGTGCTGCAGCAGTATCATGTACAAGACTATATAAAGCTTTTGGCGCAAATCCGGATAATATAGTAATGTTAGACAGTAAAGGCGTTATTCGTAAGGATAGAGATAATTTAACTCCAGAAAAATTAGAATTTGCTTCGGACCGCAAAATAGATACTTTAGAAGAAGCTATGGAAAATGCCGACGTTCTTGTGGGGCTTTCTATTGCAGACATTGTAACACCAAAAATGTTACTTTCTATGGCAAAGGATCCAATTGTTTTTGCAATGGCAAATCCAAATCCTGAAATTGATTATGATTTGGCTTGTAGAACCCGAGAAGATGTTATAATGGCAACAGGTAGATCAGACCATCCTAACCAAGTAAATAATGTTTTAGGGTTCCCTTTTATTTTTAGAGGAGCTTTAGATGTTAGAGCTACTAAAATAAATGAAGCTATGAAAATGGCCGCAGTTAAAGCTTTGGCAGAACTTGCAAAAGAACCTGTTCCAGAGCAAGTAAATATAGCATACGGTAAAACAAGATTAGCATATGGTAAAGATTATATAATACCTAAGCCTTTTGATCCTAGGTTAATATCGGAAATACCACCAGCTGTTGCAAAAGCTGCTATGGAGAGTGGTATTGCTAGAGAGCCAATAGAAGATTGGGGGCGTTACAAAGAAGAGCTTTTACAACGTTCGGGTAGTGATAATAAAATTGTAAGATTATTACATGATCGTGCAAGAAGAAACCCTAAGCGAATTGTTTTTGCAGAAGCAGAACATTTAGATGTGCTTAAAGCAGCTCAAATTTCTTATGATGAAGGTATTGCAATTCCAATTTTATTAGGAAGAAAAGAAATTATTAATGAGCTTAAAAAAGAGTTAGAATTTGATGCTGATATAGAAATAATTGACCCTAAACAAGATGAGGCTCAAGAGAAGAGAGCGCAATATGCTAAAACTTACTTTGAGAAAAGACAACGTAATGGGGTTAGTATGTATGGTGCTTTAACAAAAATGAGAGAACGTACCTATTATGGCTCTATGATGGTAGTTGTAGGAGATGCTGATGGTATGGTTACAGGATACTCTAGGGCATACCCTTCTGTAGTAAAACCTGTTTTTGAAATTATAGGAAGATCGGCTAACGTTAAAAGAGTATCAACTGTGCATATTATGGATACAAAAAGGGGGCCAATGTTTTTAGCAGATACCTCAATAAATATAGATCCGACGGCAGAAGAGCTTGCAGAAATAACACAAATGACTGCTAACGTTGCAACTACATTCGGATTTATTCCTGTTATAGCAATGCTTTCTTATGCCAATTTTGGGTCATCTATTAATCCAAAAGCAAAGAAAGTAAAAGAAGCGGTTAGTATGCTACATCAATCTAATCCAGATTTAATTGTAGATGGAGAAATTCAGACAGATTTTGCCCTAAATAAAGAATTATTGGAAAGTAAATTTCCTTTTTCAAAATTAGCAGGTAAAAAAGTTAATACATTAATATTTCCAAATTTAGAATCTGCAAATATTACATATAAACTACTAAAAGAGCTAAACGGTACAGAATCTATAGGGCCAATTGTAGTTGGGTTAAAAAAAGCAGTACATATTGTGCAGTTAGGGGCAAGTGTAGATGAAATTGTAAATATGACCGCTGTAACGGTAATAGATGCACAGGAAAGAGAAAAAAGAAAAAAAGCAAAGCAAGCGCAATAGGGTAACTAGTTAATATATTGTTTATGATTACGCATTTAAATGGAAAATTAGTAGAGAAAAACCCAACGTATGTTATAATAGAATGTGCAGGGGTTGGGTATTTTGTTAACATATCTTTACATACATTTTCTAAAATTTCAGATGCAGAAAATATTCGCCTATTAACTCATTTACAAATAAAAGAAGATGCGCATACGTTATACGGGTTTGTAGAAAAATCTGAAAGAGAAATATTTAGATTATTACTATCCGTTTCAGGTATTGGATCTAGTACAGCAAGAACCATGTTATCTTCTTTAGATCCCTCACAATTAAAAAATGCAATTGCAAATGGAGATGTGCCCACAATACAGTCTGTAAAAGGTATTGGGGCCAAAACTGCTCAACGTGTTATTTTAGACCTTAAAGACAAGATTCTTAAAGTTTATGATATAGATGAAGTTTCCACTAGTTCAAACAATACAAATAAAGATGAAGCGTTATCTGCTTTAGAGGTTCTTGGATTTGTTAGAAGACAAGCAGAAAAGGTGGTTGATAAAATCATTGCCCAAGACCCTACACTTAGCGTAGAGAACATTATAAAACTCGCGCTTAAAAATTTGTAAAAAGTTTGAAACAAGGGGCAAAAAAAAATCTTAAATTATTATTTAAGCTTGTTCTCCTATTTGTTTTGTTTTTTGGAACAACTACCGTTGTTGCACAAGATAACTCAGTAGGGGCAACTAATAATGCGGAGATAGATTCTGTAAAAACAGGGTATGATTTGGGTAAGATAATTCTAGAAAACCCAGACAGTATAGTTTCTAAATATTTATATGATGCTAATCTGGATCGTTATGTTTATAATGAAAGCATTGGAGATTTTGATATAGGTTACCCAATAATACTTACCCCAGAAGAGTACTTTGAGTTAGTAAAAAGAGAAGGTATAAAATCTTATTTTAAAGAAAAATCTGACGCCTTTTCTGGTAAAAAAGCAGGGAGCGAAGAAGGAAAGAAAAATTTACTTCCAGTTTTTTATAAAGACAGTAAATTTTTTCAATCTATATTCGGAGAAGGAGGTATAGAAGTAATACCTCAAGGATCTGTTGCTATGGATTTAGGTGTTATTTGGCAAAAGAATGATAACCCTTCATTATCTCCTAGAAATAGAACAAACCTTTCTTTTGATTTTGATCAGCGTATAAGTTTAAGTATGTTGGGTAAAATAGGAGAGCGTTTACAAGTAACTGCAAACTATGACACAGAGGCAACTTTCGATTTTCAAAATATTGTAAAGTTAGATTATACACCAACAGAAGACGATATTTTACAATCTATAGAAGTAGGTAATGTAAATATGCCATTAAATAGCTCTTTAATTACAGGAGCGCAGAGTTTATTTGGTGTTAAAACACAATTACAATTCGGAAAAACTAAAGTAACTGCAGTATTTTCTGAGCAACGTTCGCAAAACAATACAGTTGTAGCGCAAGGTGGGGGTACTTTAAACGAGTTTTCTGTTACGGCGTTAGACTATGACGAGGATAAGCACTTTTTCTTATCTCATTATTTTAGAGATGCTTATGATAGTGCTTTAGAAAATTACCCATATATACGTAGCCAAATACAAATTACTAGGTTAGAAGTTTGGATTACTAACCGTAGCCAACAAACCTTAAATGTTAGAAACGTAGTTGCTATTCAAGATTTAGGTGAAGCATTAGAAGAAAAAACAAGAATAGCTTCGCAAAACGGAAATCCAGCAGGATTTTTTAATAACCCAAGTAATAATTTACCAAGAAATAATGCTAATGATTATGACCCAGAACAAATAGGTTCTGGAGCATTAACAGAGTCTATTAGAGATATAGCAACTGTAGAAGCAGGTTTTAATGTTCCTGGGTATCAGGTAAATCAGGGTTTTGATTATGCAATTTTAGAAAATGCTAGAAAATTAACAGAGAATACAGATTACGATTTTAATTCGCAATTAGGATATATATCATTAAATCAAACCTTAAGCAACGATGAGGTTTTGGGTGTAGCTTTCCAATACACCTATAACGGTCAAGTGTATCAAGTTGGTGAATTTGCAAATGGTAGTGTAGATGCTACTACAGTTTCTTCAGATGTAAACCCTGTGGTAGAGAATAATACTTTAATATTAAAATTATTAAAAAGTAATATTACAAACATTAGCGATCCAATCTGGGATTTAATGATGAAAAATATATACGCTACTGGTGCATATAGTTTAAGTGAAGATGATTTTGTAATGAATATTTTATATTCAGATCCAACAGCAAGAAATTATATTACACCAGTAGAAGGAGAAGATTTTCCAGATCCTACAGGAGGTAATAATCCTTTGCAAGAACGTATACTTTTAAATGTATTTAATTTAGATAGGTTAAACACATATAATGATGTGCAGAGTGGAGGTGATGGTTTTTTTGATTTTGTGCCTGGCATTACAATAGATTCTCAAAATGGTAGAATTATTTTTACAAAAGTAGAGCCCTTTGGAGAGTTTTTGTTTAATGAGTTAGGAGGAGGTAATTACGAAGATGATTTGTCATTTAATGCAAATCAAGAAAAATATATATTTAAAGAGATGTATGAGCTTACTAAAGCTGCCGCACTTCAAGAACCTGAAAAAAATAAATTCTTATTAAAAGGGCGGTA
Organism: uncultured Maribacter sp.; assembly: GCA_947504045.1. Taxonomy (GTDB): domain Bacteria; phylum Bacteroidota; class Bacteroidia; order Flavobacteriales; family Flavobacteriaceae; genus Maribacter_B. The sequence continues at coordinate 195,965 of CANNFY010000001.1, read as the reverse complement.
TACATCTACAAGTAGTAATGGTATTTCTATAGGGGCATTTAATGTGCCACAAGGTTCTGTTACAGTAACCGCTGGTGGTAGGCAACTACAAGAAGGAATAGATTATACCGTAAATTATCAGGCTGGTACAGTACAAATATTAGACCCTAGTTTAGAAGCTTCCGATACTCCAATTAATATATCTGTAGAAAATAATGCAGTATTTGGGCAACAAACAAGAAGATTTACTGGTGTTAATGTAGAACATCAATTTAATAAAAACTTTGTTTTAGGAGGTACATTCTTGAATATGAATGAGCGTCCTCTTACACAAAAATCAAATTATGGAGTAGAGCCGGTAAACAATACAATTTATGGCTTTAATGGTAATTATTCTACAGAAGTTCCTTTCTTAACTCGTATGGTTAATAAGTTACCAAACATAGATACCGATGTGCCTTCTAACTTATCAGTAAGAGCAGAAGTAGCATGGTTAAAGCCTAACTCACCAAAAAATGCAGATTTTGACGGAGAAACAACAACCTATATTGATGATTTTGAAGGAGCGCAAGCACTTATTGATATTAGAGCGTCTTTAGGTTGGACAATGGCAAGTACTCCACTAGAATTCGGAAATAACGGAGTATTGTATGGCGGTAATGGTATTGACGATCCAGATAATTTAATTAATGGGTACGGTAGGGCAAAGATGGCATGGTACACAATAGATCCTATATTTTATACAACGCAAAGGCCTTCAGATATTTCGGATAGCGATATTTCTACCAACCCTACAAGAAGGGTTTTTATTGATGAGGTTTTTCCAGAAACCGATATAGCACAAGGGCAAACTCAGGTGCAAACCACTTTAGATATTGCATACTATCCTAATGAAAAAGGACCATATAATAACGATCCTGCTTTTGATAGTAAAGGAGGAGGCGAAAAATGGGGAGGTATTATGCGTTCTTTAAGTAGTACAGATTTTGAACAATCTAATGTAGAGTTTATACAATTTTGGGTTTTAGATCCGTATGTAGATGGGGTTTCAACAAGTACTGGAGAGTTGGTTTTAAACTTAGGAAATATATCTGAAGATGTTTTAAGAGACGGAAAAAAACAGTACGAAAACGGATTACCTGATGTAAATAATACGGTGTCAACATCTGCAACATCTTGGGGACAAGTACCGCAAACACAAGCATTGGTTTATGCTTTTGATGCCGAAGAAGGAAATAGAGCTATACAAGATGTTGGTTTTGATGGTTTAGGAGATGCTGCGGAAGCATCAATTTATGATAATAACCCAGCAGAAGATCCTGCGCTAGATAATTATGAGTATTATTTAAATAAAGATGGTGGTATTTTAGAACGTTATTTAAATTACAATAATGTAGATGGAAACTCTCCTGTTGCAGTATCAGATACCAATAGAGGTTCTACAACTTTACCAGATGTAGAGGATATTGATAGAGATTTAACCATGAATACGGTAAATAGCTATTATGAATATAGAATACAAATAAAGCCTAATACTACAATTAACGATCCTTATGTAACGGATATTAAAGAGGGAGTTACTCCAGAGTTACCAGATGGTACTACTTTAAATCGTAGATGGATCCAGTATAAAATTCCATTAAGCGATTTTACAGATGCCATAGGTGGTATTAGCGATTTTAGATCTATGAGTTTTATGCGTATGTATATGACAGGTTTTACAACGCCAACCGTATTACGTTTTGCTACTTTAGATTTAGTGCGTGGAGACTGGAGAACGTATACAAATTCTTTACAAGAAGACGATGTAGATTCTAACGCTTCTGATGATGGCACAACTATAGATGTAAACACTGTAAATATAGAAGAGAATAGTACTAGAACACCAATACCTTATGTTTTACCACCTGGTGTTGTAAGGGAACAGTTAAATAATAATAATACTATTATTAATCAGAATGAGCAGTCTTTATCATTAAAAATAGAAAATTTAGAGCCTGAAGATTCTCGTGGTGTTTTTAAAAATGTAAATATTGATATTAGACAATACGAGAATATTAAAATGTTTATCCACGCAGAAGAAATTAATGAAACTGACGATGAAAACTTAGTAGGTTTTTTAAGGATAGGTACAGACTTTACTGAAAATTACTATCAAATAGAAATACCTTTAGAGTTTTCACCATTTACAGCAACCTCAGAAGAAGAAATTTGGCCAGATGCTAACCAATTAAATGTTTCTATTAGTGATATTAATAAAATAAAATCTAGGTGGATATTAGATGGGGAACTAACAGAGGTTCGTTATTTTAAAATAGAAAACGGAGAAGCTGTTGTTGTGCCTGATCAGTTTGAAGATAGAGAATTAGGAGAAACCTATATAGGTATAAAAGGTAACCCATCATTAGGTAGTATTCGTACTATGATGGTTGGGGTTAAAAACCTCGGAGACCAAAGAGCAAGAGGAGAAGTATGGTTTAATGAACTTCGTTTAGCTGGTTTAGATAATAATGGAGGCTGGGCAGCAGTAGCCGCTGTAGATGGTAATATAGCAGATTTTGCTAATTTTTCTGCAACTGGTAACAGAAGTACTTCTGGTTTTGGGTCAGTAGATCAAACACCTAATGAAAGAGCAAGAGAAGATGTATTGTCATACGATTTAGTTACTAATGTAAACGTAGGTCAATTATTGCCAAAAAAATGGAATGTACAATTACCATTTAATTACGGTATTTCGGAACAACTTATTACTCCAGAGTTTGACCCAGTATATGACGATTTAAAATTAGATGAACTAATTGAAGCAGCAGATTCGGATGAAGAGGCAGATGCTATTTTAGAGCAAGCAGAAGAATATACAAAACGAACAAGTATAAACTTAATTGGGGTTCGTAAAAATAGAGGAGAAGAGGCAGATGCTAATTTTTACGATATAGAAAACTTTACGTTTAATTATTCTTATAATGAAACAAATCATAGAGATTTTGAAATTGCGGAGCTAACAGACCAAAGTGTAAACACGGGCTTTGTTTATAATCATAATTTTAAGCCTATAGAGGTGGCTCCTTTTGCTAAAAAAGACTCTTTATTTACAGGTAGGTATTGGCAATGGTTAAAAGAAGTAAATTTAAATTTATTACCTACAAGTGTTTCTGTTAATTCAAATATTAATAGGCAATTTAATAAACAACGTTTTAGAGATGTGTTAGAAGATGGTGTGGATCGTTTAGAACTGCCAGAATTGCAACAAAGAAATTATCAGTTTAATTGGCAATATGCTTTAAATTATAGTATTACTAAATCTTTAAGGTTAAATCTTACAGGGTCTAATAATAGTATTATTCGAAATTATTATCAGGAAAGTGGTAATACAAATTCAGATATAGATTCTAGTTTAGAATTATGGGATGGCTTTTTTGATATTGGCGAACCAAATAGTCATGCACAACAAATGCAGTTAAATTACGAAATACCATTTAATAAAATACCTGCTTTAGATTTTATTAATGCACAATATAGCTATACTAGTAATTTTGATTGGCAACGAGGGGGAGATGCATTAACAGAAGTAGCATCAGAATCTTTAGGTTATGATGCATCAATTAACACCATTCAGAATGCAAATACACATAATCTTACAGCATCTTTAACAATGCAAAAGTTTTATGATTTGTTAGGGCTTAAAAAGAGAACGGGTAAAGCGTCTGCTAAAACAGCAGTTTTAAGAAAAGATAAAGCGGGTAACACAAAGGAACCCAAAAAAGAAAAAGGAAAAACAAGTGGCTTGTTTAATGCAGCGGTAGATGTTTTAACTATGGTAAAACGTATTAATGTTAATTATAACGAGAGCAATGGTAAAGTTCTTCCAGGTTATACTCAGTCTGTAGGATTTATAGGAACAACAAGACCAAGTGTAGGATTTGTTTTTGGTAGCCAGGCAGATGTTCGTTACAATGCTGCTCGTAATGGTTGGTTAACTCCTTTTGCTGAGTTTAATGAGCAATATATAGAGAGTGCTAATAAGCAGCTAAATATTACAGCAACAGCACAACCAATAAAAGATTTAACTATAGATTTATCGGCGGATAGACAATATTCTAATAGTTATCAAGAAAATTTTCAAGTAAATTCTTCATCAGATGGAGGGTTTGAGTATGAAAACTTGCTAGGTAATAACTATGGTAACTTTAGTATATCAACAGTAATGATTGGTACTGCTTTTGGAAAAAGTAATGAGTTTGATTCAGAAACGTTTCAAGAATTTAAAGATAATAGAATTACTATAGCAAATAGGGTAGAGTCCGATCGCGGCAACCAATCTTTAGGTGAGGTAGATGAGGAAGGCTTTCCGGAACGTTATGGAAAAACCCAACAAGATGTATTATTGCCAGCATTTTTTGCGGCGTATACAGGGCAAGATGTTAATAGGGTTAATTTAGATGCTTTCAGAGCTATTCCAATACCAAATTGGAATCTTAAGTATACAGGTTTAATGCGTAACAAATGGTTTAAAAAGAAATTTAAACGTTTCTCATTAAGTCATGGGTATAGAGCATCTTATAGTATTAATTCATTCCAAACCAACTTAGAAAGAGAGAATGGAATAATTAATTCTGAAAATGGAGATGTTCTACCAGAAAATATAATTAGTAATGTAGTGTTAACGGATCAGTTTAATCCTTTAATGCGTTTAGATTTTGAAATGAAAAATTCTGTAAGCATACTTGCAGAAATACGAACAGATAGAGCTCTTTCTTTAAGTTTTGATAATAACTTGTTAACCGAAATAAATGGAAAAGAGTATACTGTTGGATTAGGGTATAGAATTAAAGATGTAAAATTTGTAACCAATATTGGAGGGCAAAAAACAAGACTTAAAGGAGATTTAAACCTTAAGGCAGATGTAACAGTAAGAGATAATCTAACAATAATAAGAAATTTAGATATAGATAGTAATCAGATTACTTCAGGGCAAAACTTACTTTCAATTAAGTTTACAGCAGATTATGCACTAAGTAAAAATTTAAATGCATTGTTCTTTTATGATCATTCTTTTTCTCAATTTGCGGTGTCTACTGCTTTTCCGCAAACAACAATAAATGCAGGGTTTACAATTAGATATAATTTTGGAAATTAAGCCTATTTAAAAACCTTTATAAAATACTTAACTAAGTAACCTGTTTTTTTTGATTCCTGTAATAGAATCTGTTACATTTGTTTTGCTAATTAAAATACATATTATGAACATACCTGCAGAATTAAAATATACAAAGGACCACGAGTGGATAACAATTGAAGATGATGTTGCAACAGTAGGAATAACAGACTTTGCACAAAGCGAGTTAGGAGACATTGTTTATGTAGAAGTTGAAACTTTAGATGAGACCTTAGATAAAGATGCTATTTTTGGAACTGTAGAGGCTGTAAAAACGGTTTCAGATTTATTTTTACCTTTAAGTGGAGAAATAATTGCTTTTAATGAAGGTTTGGAAGATGAGCCAGAAAAAGTTAATTCGGATCCTTATGGCGAAGGTTGGATGATTAAAATAAAAATTTCAGACCCTTCTGAAATAGAAACTTTGTTAGACGATAAAGCATATAAAGAGTTAATAGGTGCTTAAAAAAAGTATATATAGAATTTTATTTATAAGCTGGATGATGTTTGTTACATTTTCTAGCTTATTTTCTTTTTCAGAAAGTAGTACGCCTAAAATTTCAATACCACATTTTGATAAAGTAGTTCATTTTGGATTTTATTTTGGTGCTGTTTTTTTAGGTGTTTTAGCAACACGCGAACATACTAAAGGATTTGTGCGACTTAAGAAGGCTATATTTTTAATGATTTTTTTTGCAACTATTTTTGGTATAGTTATTGAGATATTACAATTAACGTATACGACTGATAGACAAGGCGATGTGTTAGATGTTTTGGCAAATACTCTTGGGGCAATATGCGGAGGAATAGCAATAAAAAGCTATTTTTCGCAGAAATGGGCGTTAAAATGGAAATAGTATTTGCATTTCTTTAAAAATAATGGTTAAATTAGCAATCACTAAATTATATAAATATGGAACTTAAAAAGAATCCTAAAGCGGATTTAACAAAAAATAGTAGCTTATACTTTGTTATAGGGCTAGCTGTAGTTATGTTAGTTGTTTGGCGTGCATTAGAATGGAAAACGTACGAAGAAACAAGTGAGTATGATGTTTCAATGAATGTGGATGATGATCTAGATGAAGAGGTTCCAATGACAGAACAAATTAAAACACCACCACCACCACCACCACCAGCTGCTCCAGAAATTATTGAAGTAGTAGAGGATGAGGAAGAAGTAGAAGAAACAGTAATAGAATCTACTGAAACAAGTCAGGAAGAAGAAATTATTGAGGTAGAAGATGTACAAGTAGAAGAAGAGTTCGAAGATGTAGATGTTCCATTTGCAGTTATTGAAAACGTACCTGTTTTTCCAGGTTGTGAAAACGAAAGCAATAAAAGAGCATGTTTCAATAATATGATGCAGAAGCATATTGGTAAAAACTTCCGTTACCCAGAAATTGCTCAAGAAATGGGTATTCAGGGTCGTGTAAGTGTAATGTTTGTAATTCAGAAAGATGGTAGTATTGGAGGTGTTAGAATGCGTGGTCCAGATAAAAACTTAGAAAAAGAAGCTGCTAGAATTATTAGTAAATTACCTAAAATGACTCCAGGTAAGCAAAGAGGAAGACCGGTAAGAGTACCATTTAGTATTCCAATTACTTTTAAGTTACAGTAAAATATTCCATATATAATATATAAAATCCCGAGCCTTAGCTCGGGATTTTTTTTTGGTACACTTCTTGTGTTTTAACATAATTATAACAATCCCATAAATGGGTTAAAAACGTAATATTATGAATAGTAACACAGGTAATCCTGCAAATTCTCACGGCAATGAGAATAGCAGCAAGCGTAACAGAGTAAGCCATAAAAATGGCAAACACAGTGTAAATTTACAAAAAAGAGGGTCTACAAGATTTCAATTTGGATTAATAATAGCTATGTCTATTGTTTATTTTGCTCTAGAGGCTTCTTTTGAATCCTTTACGGGAAAAGAAATGGTAAGTACCGCTGTAGAAGCTGAGGTTTTAGAATATTATCCTGATTTAAACGAATTAAAAGTAGAAACTCCAAAAGAAGAAATAACTGTAAAGCCTAAAGTTAAGAGTTCTTCTGTTAAGGTGGTTCCTGATGATGTAGATGTAAAACCAGAATTAGAATTTATAGAAGATGTAAAAGATGTCTCTTCAGAAAATTTAAATCCAGATAATATTGCTTTTAAAAAGGTGGAGCCCGACCTTGATGAAATAATATTTATAGCAGTAGAAGACAAGCCAATTTATCCTGGATGTGAAAATGTTGATAAAGAGGAACGTTTACAATGTTTTACACAAAAAATACAAAAGCATATACAGCGTAATTTTAAATATCCAGAAGAGGCGCAAGAGTTAGGTATTAAAGGAAAAGTACATGTTGGTTTTAAAATAAGTAAAGAAGGGTATATTACAGACTTAAAACTTAGAGGGCCACACAAACTTTTAGAAAATGAGGCAGAAAGAATAATTAATAAATTGCCGAGAATGACTCCTGGTAAGCAAAGAGGAGAACCTGTTAGAGTACCGTTTAGTATTCCAATAAACTTTACTTTAAACTAAATTTATAGTACAGTAGCCACAATTGTGGCTACTGTACTATTTTTAAAATATTCACTTTCACTACGTTATATTTTTACGTATCTTATTTTGGTCTAATATAAATACCTCTAAATCGTTGCAAAAAATTAGAGTTGGGGTTATATTTGCAGCCCTCAATTAGATTGATTAAGATGAAAACTGCAGCTAGCACAGTAAAAGAAAAGACTTGGTCTTTACTTTTTGCTGATTTTAAAGAGATTACAAAGGCAAGGCTAGCTATTAGTGTTGTGTTTTCTTCTATTGCAGGGTACCTCTTAGGTGCTTTAGAAATTAATTATTATTCCATCCTATTATTATCTTTTGGCGGCTATTGTATGGTAGGAGCTTCTAATGCTTTTAATCAAATAATAGAAAAAGATTTAGATGCTTTAATGGATAGGACCAAAAATAGGCCAATTCCTGCAGGTAGAGTAACTGCTAATAAAGCATTAATAACTGCAGTTGTATTAACAGTAATTGGGATTGTCTCTTTGTATGTTTTAAATCCTAAAACAGCAATGTTTGGGGCAATTTCTATTTTTTTATACACAAGTGTTTATACGCCTTTAAAAACAATAACACCTTTATCTGTATTTGTTGGAGCATTTCCTGGGGCAATACCATTTATGTTAGGTTGGGTTGCAGCAACAAATGATTTTGGTATCGAGCCAGGAACATTGTTTATGATTCAGTTTTTTTGGCAATTTCCTCACTTTTGGGCATTAGCTTGGATGTTAGATGAGGATTATAAAAAAGGAGGGTTTAAAATGCTTCCTACTGGAAAAAAAGATAAAGGAACAGCTTTACAGATTATAATGTATACTATTTGGATGTTGCTTATATCTGTAGTACCTGCTTTTGGTATTACAGGAAGATTACACTTATCTATTTATGCAGCAATAGTTGTGTTTGCTATGGGTTTTGTAATGCTAGTATTTGCTTTTAAATTGTATGAGAAAAGAGATAATAAATCTGCTAGAAAATTAATGCTAGCAAGTGTAAGCTATATTACATTAATGCAAATAGTTTATGTTATAGATAAATTTTTACAATAAAGATGGATTTAACACAGGGAACGCAGAAAGAAAAAAACGAAAGAGCAAAAATAATGATGCTTTGGTTTGGTATCATAAGTTTGTTAATGGGTTTTGCAGGTTGGACAAGTGCTTATATTATTAGTAGTAGAAGAGAAGATTGGATAACGGAAATTAATCTACCATCATCTTTTTATATAAGTACAGCCGTCTTAATATTAAGTAGTATAACGTATGTTATAGCAAAAAAATGTATTAAAAAAAATCAATCTAAGAACGGAACTATCTTGTTATTTACAACATTAGCTCTAGGCATAATTTTTATTGTTTTGCAATTTAATGGTTTTTCAGAAATGGTAGCACAAGGGTACTATTTTACAGGACCAACTAGTAGTGTTAAAATGTCTTATGTTTTTTTAATAGCAATGGTGCATATTGTACACGTTGTGGCAGGAATAATATCTTTATTAGTGGTTTTGTATAACCAAATAAGAGGAAAATATAATGCGGATAATATGTTAGGGGTTATTTTAGGTGCTAATTTCTGGCATTTTTTAGACCTTTTATGGGTATATTTAGTCTTGTTTATGACAATTGTTAAATAATATTTTTAAATAAAGTGAGTTTTGATAGGTATTCGGTTTTTCTAAAGAAGAAAAAAAAAGTATTTTTGCTCAAAATTCTAATAAATTAGTAATCTTTTTATGAATTCTACACTAACAAGTACAAAAGAGAATACATGGGGTGGTGGTGATAGCCAACCATTAGGAGCCAGTTATGGTAAAATGATGATGTGGTTTTTCCTAGTTTCAGATGCTTTAACATTTTCTGGTTTTCTTGCAGCATATGGTTTTTCTAGATTTAAGTTTATAGAAACTTGGCCAATTGCAGATGAGGTTTTTACACACGTTCCATTTACACATGGTAGTTATCCTATGATATATGTAGCGTTAATGACCTTTATTTTAATTATGTCTTCTGTAACTATGGTACTTGCCGTAGATGCTGGTCATAAAATGCAAAAAAATAAAGTAATCTGGTACATGTTTTTAACAGTTATTGGTGGTGCTATTTTTGTAGGGTCGCAAGCATGGGAATGGAATACCTTTATAAAAGGAGATAATGGTGCGGTAGAAACTAAAGGTGGAAGAATATTACAATTTGTTAAAGCAGACTCAGGAGAAAGAGCTGCCTTAAGAGATTTTGCTATTGCTATACCTGGTGACAGAGTAGCGCACGAAAATAAAAATGGAATTTGGTTTTACGATGAAGGTTATAGACCAAGCTTTTCTGTAAATGAGGTTGTAAAAGGATTTAAAGCAAACCCGAATATATTAGTCCGTACCGAGACTATAAATGAGGAAGGGCATAAAACAATTCTTTCTAGAGAAGAATCTTTACGTAAGTTAAAAAGTGCAACACAAGTTGTAGAAGGAGCTAATCTTATACATAATGAGTATGGTAGTAGATTATTTGGAGACTTCTTTTTCTTTATTACAGGATTTCATGGTTTTCACGTATTATCAGGTGTGGTTATAAACCTAATTATTTTCTTTAATGTGGTTATAGGTACTTATGAGCGAAGAGGACACTATGAAATGGTAGAAAAGGTTGGTTTATACTGGCACTTTGTAGATTTAGTGTGGGTATTTGTATTTACATTCTTCTACTTAGTTTAATAAAATATAAAAAGATACATTTCAATTTTTTTTTTGAAATTTAAAAGCATAGATAATGGCACACGAACACAAATTAGAAATTTTTAGAGGTTTACTAAAATTTAAAAATAATACCCAAAAAATTTGGGGAGTACTTATATTTTTATCTCTTGTTACTGCGGTAGAAGTTATTTTAGGTATTATAAAGCCAGAATCTCTTACAGATAGTTATTTCTTAGGAATGAAACTATTAAACTGGATATTCATTATTTTAACTTTAGTTAAAGCATATTATATAGCATGGGATTTTATGCATTTAAGAGATGAAAAATCTGCTTTTAGAAGATCTTTAGTCTGGACACCTATATTTTTAGTTATTTATTTAACATTTATATTGTTAACAGAGGCAGATTATATTTATGAAGTTTATAAAGATGGTTTTATTACTTGGAACTTCTAAAACACAAATAGAATTAACAATAAAAAAGACGGTTTAATCACCGTCTTTTTTATTTTTGCAAAGTTGTTTTATAGTCACGTATATGAAAAAAGCTTTTGTCTTAATAGTTCTTTTTATTCTTCCTGTTGTAGCGTATCTTTTTTTTGCATCCGGAGTTAATAACTTTGGTAAATTACCAATTCTTACAAAAAATATTAACGATATTTCTTTTCTAAATACAGAAGTAACTTTAGAAAATAAGATATCTGTTTTAGGTTTTTTAGGCAGTAATGTAGAAGTTAAAAAAGGAGCTGCATTTAATTTAAACCAGAAAATATATAAGCAATTTTTTGAGTTTAAAGATTTTCAATTTGTAATGATTGTTCCTAAAGGAGTAGAGGATAAAGTAAATGAGCTTAAAAAAGAATTAGGCGGTTTGGTAAATGTAGATAAGTGGCATTTTGTTTTTGCAGAAGAAAAAGAAGTACAATCTATATTTAATAGTCTAAAAACGAATCTTAAGTTAGATGCAAATAACTCTACTCCATACGTTTTTATAGTGGATAAAGATAAAAACCTAAGAGGAAGAACCTCAGATGAGGATGAAGGAACTAAGTATGGTTTTAATGCTAATTCAGTTGCAGAGCTAAACAATAAGATGGAAGACGATGTAAAAATTATTTTAGCAGAATACCGTATGGCTTTAAAAAAGAATGCTGCAAATAGATAGTAATTATGAAAAAAAATTATACATACGTTTGGGTTTCTTTAGTAATACTAGTTTTTGGAATAATTTTTATTCCTAGAATAATAGATAGAATACAAAATAACACTATTGTAGATAATGACAGAATGAGCCGTTTGGCTTATATAGATGTTAATGGGAAACATAGGAAAGTGCCAGATTTTTCATTTATTAATCAAGATAGTTTACTTATAACAAATAAAGATTATTTAGGAAAAGTTTATGTGGTGGAGTTTTTTTTTACAACCTGTCCTTCTATTTGTAGAGTAATGAATAAAAATCTTGTAGAGTTACAAGAAGAATTTAAAGATTTTAAAAACTTTGGGGTGGCATCTATAACCATCAATCCTGAACATGATACTCCTATGGTTTTAAAAGCATATGCAGAAAAACATGGTGTTACTAATTTAGATTGGCACTTTCTTACAGGTAGTAGAGATGATATTTATGAGTTAGCAAATAAAGGCTTTTATATTTTTGCTCAAGAAAATGATGAAGTTGCTGGTGGTTTTGAACACTCAGGTATGTTTGCTTTAATAGATAAAAACGGTTTTATACGTTCTAGGTTAGGTCCGGAAAATAATCCTATAATATATTATAGAGGAGCAATTACCGAAGAGCAAGGAAAAAATACTGAAGGTGAAAAAGAACAAATTTCTATTTTAAAAGAGGATATAAAAAAACTATTAGCAGAATAAAAAATGACAAATACAATTACCAATAAAGAAAAACAATTTAATAAAATTATTACCATTATTTCTATTGCAGTGCCTATTGTAGTAGCTATACTTTTTGGGGTTAAAATTCCTAATGTAAAACCACTTTCATTTTTACCACCTATATATGCGGGTATAAATGGGTTAACCGCTGTTTTGTTAATAATTGCAGTTTGGGCTATTAAAAATGGAAATAGAAAATTACATCAAAACTTAATGAGTACTTGTATTGGCTTGTCTCTTTTATTTCTTTTAATGTATATTGGATATCACATGACTTCAGATTCCACATCTTTTGGAGGAGAAGGGGTTATAAAATATGTGTATTATTTTATTTTAATTACGCATATAATACTTTCTATTGCAATAATACCATTAGTATTGCGCACTTATGCAAAAGCCTATTTAGAAGACTTTAAAGCACATAGGAAAATTGCAAAAATCACATTTCCTATATGGTTGTATGTTGCAATTACAGGTGTAGTTGTTTACTTTATGATTTCTCCTTACTACACACATATTTAAAAAAGATATAGAATGAAAAAGGTAGGTTTGGTTTTGTTTTTGCTGCTAATTTTAGCTCCTGAGCTTTTACAGGCGCAATGCGCTATGTGTAGAGCAGTGCTAGAAAGCGGGGAAAATACAACAACAGCCGAAGGGGTTAATAATGGCATTGTGTACCTTATGGCAATACCTTATATATTAGTAGGTGGAGTATTTTATTTTATCTATAAAAAAATGAAATAAACCTTTTTTTATTTTAATGCCTTTTTACGGTATCAATTTATTCTCTTATACTATTGCACGATGCATATGTGTTGTATTCATCAACCAAAACCAACCTATATTTGGTATTGAAGAATGGTAAGAAACTTTTAATACTATCATTATAAACGGTGAGCTTTCCTAGCAAGGCTTTTTAAAGCATCTGAATTTTTATTCTAATCTTCTTTTAGGATTTTAATTCGGTATGCAAAATGGATTGCTACAGAGTATTAAAAAGACACAGCTACAAGTGTTTGGGCTTTGCTATGTTGTTGAAACAATAAAATAGAAAACCCTTAACGCAACTTACTATTAGAAATTTGTATTGAATATTTGGAAAGTAATTTATTTGATGCGGTATTAGGTTGCATATTTTTTAAAGGAGTACTACAGGAAAAAATATTTTAACAAAATATTTAGATTAAAACTTGTAACAAATAAAGAACTTACAAGTCTAATAGTCATCTAGTTCATGTTCTTTTTAAAATAAATAACAAACCAACCACCATGATAGAAATAAAAGATTTACACAAATCTTATAAAATGGGTAGTAACTCACTACACGTATTAAAGGGGATTAATTTTTCAGTAAAAGAAGGAGAGTTAGTAGCAATTATGGGTTCTTCTGGTTCTGGAAAATCAACATTACTTAATATATTAGGTATGTTAGATGAGTTAGATAAAGGTTCTTATGAGTTAGATAATGTGCCAATTAAAAATTTAAACGAAACTAAAGCAGCTCAATACCGAAATAAATTCTTAGGATTCGTTTTTCAGTCTTTTAATTTAATAAACTACAAAAGTGCTATGGAAAATGTAGCACTTCCATTATACTACCAAAAGGTTGGCCGAAAAGAACGCCAAGAAAAAGCATTAAAATATTTAGAACAAGTAGGGCTTAAACAATGGGCAAGCCATTTGCCTAGTGAGCTTTCTGGAGGTCAAAAACAACGTGTGGCAATTGCAAGAGCGTTGGCTGCAGAACCTAAAGTTTTATTGGCAGATGAGCCAACAGGAGCATTAGATAGTAAAACGTCATATGAGGTAATGGACCTTATTCAAAAAATTAATGATGCCGGAAATACTATTCTTATTGTTACCCACGAGCCAGACATTGCTACTATGTGTAAACGCATTGTACATTTAAAAGATGGTGTTATTATAGAAGACAAAAACGTAGAACAAGTTAGGGCAGAGAAATATGTTTGATAGAGATATTTGGCAAGAAATTTTTCATAGTATAAAGAGTAATAAGTTGCGTACTTTTTTAACTGGTTTTTCTGTTGGCTGGGGTATATTTATTTTGGTAATGTTGTTGGCTTCTGTAAATGGAATGCAAAATGGATTTTATAGTCAGTTTAATGATGATGCTACAAATTCAATCTTTATTAGAACCGGAGTTACCTCAAAAGCTTATGCAGGTTTTGAAAAAGAAAGAAAAATTCAGTTAAAGAATAACGATGTAGCGTATATTAAAAAGAGTTTTAAAAAAGACTATGAATATATTAGTGCCCGTATGTATCGTAATACATCGGCAAGTTATAAGGGAGAAACAGGAAGTTATCAAGTTCAAGCGGTACATCCAGACCATCAAATTATAGAAAAAACAATTATTACAGCTGGAAGATTTATTAATAGTAACGATATTCTTTCTGGATCTAAGGTTGCTGTAATAGGGCGTAAAGTAGCAGAAGACTTATTTAAAGAAAACAGCCCAATAGGAGAGTTTGTTATTTTTAATAAGTTGCCTTTTAAAGTTATAGGAATTTTTACTGATGAAGGAGATGATAATGCTGAAAGAAAAATTTATGCGCCAATTACCACATATCAAAAAATATATAGTAATACAGATAATATAGATGGTATTGTACTTACCTACAACCCAACTTATAACTTAACTAAAGCTCTTGAGTTTTCTACTCGGTTAGAAAATATATTAAAAAGAAGGCACAAGATATCTCCTGAAGACCAATCTGGTATACGAATTTGGAATTATGCGGAAGCATTTTCTGACATTAGTAGCTTTACAAGCGTATTATCCTGGATAGGTATTGCAGTTGGTATTTTAATATTAATAGCTGGTATAGTTGGTATTGGTAATATAATGGTTTTTATAATAAAAGAACGAACTAAAGAAATAGGTATTCGTAAGGCACTAGGCGCGGTTCCAAGTCAGATTATGAAATTGGTTTTGTTAGAGTCTGTTTTTATAACTACACTATCGGGTTTTATAGGTCTTTTTTTTGCAACAAGTATTTTAGCTTTAGTTGGTCCGGCAATACAGTCTCCTGCTTTTACAAACCCTTCAGTAAGTTTTACTATAGTGTTAACGGCTACTATTATTTTAATTGTTGCAGGGCTTTTAGCGGGGCTGATACCAGCTATGAAAGCGGCCAATATTAAACCAATTGTAGCTTTAAGAGACGATAAATAATTAAATTATGTGGTTATTTGATAGAGATTTATGGTTAGAAGTTTTTGCAACACTTGGTAAAAATATGTTTCGCACATTTTTAACCATGTTAGGGGTAATATTTGCTATGGTTATTTTAATGTTACTCTTAGGTTCGTCAAATGGGATGAGTAATGGTTTTGATAAGGTTTTTGCAGGAACAGCATCTAATAGCCTTTTTATTTGGAGCCAAAAAACATCGGAGCCCTACAAAGGTTTTGAAAGAGGAAGAGAAATTAATTTCAGAATTGAAGATGCAACCATTCTAAAAGAACAAATTCCTGAAATAGAAGTGTTGGCTCCAAGAATAGAATTAGGTAGCCATAGAGGGAAAGTTGCTGTGTATAGAAAAGGAAGAACAAGTGGCTCGGCAGTATATGGTGACTATCCAGAAATAGATGAAATAACAAAAAAGAAATTAGTAGAAGGAAGATTTCTTAATAAAACCGATATAACAGACTCTAAAAAGGTGTGTGTTATAGGAGAAGAAACTTTTAAACTACTTTTTGATAAAAATGAAAAAGCTGTTGGAGAAGATATTCGGATTAATGGGGTGTTTTTTAAAGTTGTAGGCATTTATAAGCCTAATAATAATATAAATATTGATGGTGAAAATGCAGTATTTATACCGTTTTCAACTTTTCAAAAAGCGTTTGGTTCCGGAGACCGTATGGGCTGGATGGCAATATCGGTTAATAAAGATACGCCAGTTCCAATAGTAGAAGAAGAGATAAAAAAATTACTAAAAAATAAATACGATATAAGCCCTACAGACGAGCGAGGTATAGGTAGTTTTGATATGTCCGAAATTTTTAACAACATTTCTGGCTTTACAATGGTATTAAAAGGGTTTTCCTTTTTTGTAGGCATTTTTACATTACTTGCTGGTGTAATTGCAATTAGTAATATTTTATTAATTACGGTAAAAGAACGTACTAAAGAAATTGGAGTGCGTAGAGCCCTTGGCGCAACACCAAAAATTGTAAAAAGACAAATTGTATTAGAAGCCATAGTCTTAACTGCATTTGCAGGTTTAATAGGTTTTGCAATTTCAGTAGGTGTTCTAACTTTATTAGACTATAAATTTGGTTCAGGAGAAGAGTTTCCATTTGTAGATCCAATGGTAAGTATATCTCAATTTCTAATATCTTTTTTACTAATGGTTAGTCTAAGTGTTTTAATAGGATTAATTCCTGCAAATAGGGCTATAAAAATTAAACCAATAGAGGCCTTAAGAGAAGAATAAAATTATATATAACAATCAAACCAATATTACAATGAACAAATATGTAAAATACGGATTAATTGCATTAGCCATAATAGCTATTTTAGGAGCAATTACGGTTTTTATAAAGAAAAACAATAAACCCCAAAAAGCCTATGAAACAGAAGCAGTAGAAAAAATTGATATTGTAAATCAGGTTATTGTTACAGGAAAAGTTATACCTGAAGATGAAATTGAAATTAAACCTCAAATTTCAGGAATAATAGAAAAAGTGTACCTAGAAGAAGGCGCTCTTGTAAAAGCAGGAGACCTTATTGCTAAAATAAAAATAGTTCCTAATGAGCAATCTTTAAATCAAGCAAAAGGTAGAGTTCGTAATGCAGATGTTGCATTGCGTAATGTTGAAATTGAATATAATAGAAATAAAAGCTTGTTTGATAAAGGGGTAATCTCTAGTCAAGATTTTAATAGTTTGCAATTACAATTTGATCAAGCAAAATTAGAGTTACAAAATGCTCAATCAGATTACCAAATTATTAGAAAAGGTTCTGCAGGAGGTTCCTCATCTGCAAATACAAATATTAGAGCTACGGTTTCTGGTACTGTTTTAGAAATTCCGGTAGAAGAAGGAAACCAAGTAATACAAAGTAACAATTTTAATGATGGTACTACTATTGCTACTATAGCAGATATGTCTAAAATGATATTTGAAGGAGAAGTAGATGAAGCAGAAGTAGGAAAATTAAAACTAGGTATGCCTTTAGATATTAGTTTAGGAGCTTTAGAAAAAGCAAAATTTGACGCAAAATTAAAATTTATTGCTCCTAAAGGCACCGAAGAAGAAGGGGCAGTACAGTTTAAAATTGAAGGAGATTTGGTAATGACAGACACCTTATATGTTAGAGCTGGCTATAGTGCAAATGCTGCTATTGTGTTAGAAGAGAAAAAAGATGTTTTAGCAATTAAAGAAGCACTTTTACAATTTGATAAAGAAACAGAAAAACCATTTGTAGAAATAGAAACTGCGGATAATGAATTTGAACGTAAAGATTTAGAACTAGGAATTAGTGATGGAATATTTGTAGAAATTATATCGGGATTAGAAGAAAATACTAAAGTAAAAGTATGGAATGAACTTGCCGAAAAAGAAAATAATAACTAACAAGATAATTCATAGAGGAACAATCAAAAAACAATCAAAAATGAAGTGTAAATTAACTACGCTATTACTTATTTTAATAGTAAGTATTGCATCTGCACAAAAGAAAAAATGGACTTTAGAAGAGTGTGTTGCTTATGCAGTTGAAAATAACTTATCTATAGAACAGTATGAGTTAGATTTAGAAAACACAAAATTAGATGAGTCTGATGCTTTTGGAGATCTATTGCCAAATTTAAATGGTTCTAGCACTATGTCTAGCAACACAGGTTTTTCAATTAATCCAACCAATAATGCCCCAACAAATAGCACAAGCTTTAATTTAAATGCAAGTTTAAGTTCTAATATTATGTTGTTTAATGGTTTGCAAAACTATAACATGCTAAATAGAGCAAAATTAAGTGCAATAGCTAGCCAGTATAGATTAGAGGATTTAAAGGACGATATTCGCTTAAATGTAGCTAATGCCTATTTACAAGTATTATCTAATAAAGAAACTTTAAAGGTAGCACAAGCACAGTATGCAGTAACGGAACAAGATTTAAAAAGAACAAAAGAATTAGTAGAATCTGGAGTTGTGCCTAGAGGAGATTTGTTAGAAATAGAAGCTACAGCAGCAAATCAGGAACAACAAATTGTAAATGGAGAAAGTTTAGTTTTAATATCTAGAATTAACTTATCGCAATTATTACAAATTACAGACTATGAAAATTTTGACGTTGTAGACGATTCTTTTGCTATACCACCTTCTACAATTTTAGACAATTCGGCTAAGGATATTTATGAAAAAGCACTTACTTACAGAAGCGATATTAAGTTTTCAGAATCTAATGTGGAAATTTCTGAAAAAGACTTAAAAATAGCAAAAGGAGCTTTGTATCCTACTTTGTCAGGTTTTGTTAACTATGGTTCTAGGTATTCTGATGTTACTCTATTGGCAGATTCTAATAATATGCCATATACACCAAGTTTAACAGATCAATTATGGATTTTTGATGGTATTTCGTATGGAGCTCAATTAAATATACCTGTATTTAATGGTTTTAGCGTTAAAAATAACATTAAAAGAGCTGCTATTTCATTAGAAAAAAGTAAACTACAATTAGAGCAAGATAAATTAAATTTAGAGTCTAATATTCAACAAGCATATGTAGATGTTACTACATTTAGAAAAGCATACGAAGCAGCAGAAAAAACATTAGAAGCAAGAAGATTAGCATATAACTATTCTAAAGAGCGTTTTGATGTTGGTTTAATGAATGCTTTTGATTTTAGCCAGGCACAATCTAGAGTAGATAATGCAGAGGCCGATGTTGTACGAACTAAATATGATTATATTTTTAGATTAAAAATATTAGAATTCTATTTTGGTATTCCAATTGTCTTAAACTAAACTATATTTGTAGCCATTATGGCAATAGTATTAAATTTAGAAACGGCAACAACTAACTGTTCGGTTAGTGTAGCAAAAGACGGAAAGGTTATTTATTTAAAAGAGCATAATTCTTCTAACTACTCGCATGCAGAACAGTTGCATGTATTTATAGAAGATGCATTAAAGGAGGCTTCTTTATCCATTAATAATATAAACGCAATTGCTGTTAGTAAAGGCCCTGGTTCTTATACAGGTTTGCGTATTGGAGTATCGGCAGCAAAAGGTTTGTGTTTTTCGTTAGACATACCTTTAATTTCTATACCAACTTTAGAGAGTATGGCTCACCAGGTTTCTTTGCAAGAAAATACAGTTGTAGTTCCAGTACTAGATGCAAGAAGAATGGAGGTATATTCTACTGTTTTTGATGCTTCGTATACAGAAATTAGAGAAACGCAGGCAGAAATTATAAATGAAAATTCTTTTTTAGAGTTTGCTAAAAAAGGAAAAGTAGTAATAGCTGGTAACGGAGCAGAAAAATGTAAAGAAACTTTAACACACCCCAATTTTATATTTAATACAGGTGTTGTGCCATCCGCAAAAGAAATGGCAAAACTGTCTTTTAAAAAATACCAAAACAAAGAATTTGAAGATGTGGCATATTTTGAACCATATTATTTAAAAGACTTTGTTTTAATGCAGAAAAAGAAAAAAGCATAAAAAAAGCGCCTTTTTGGGCGCTTTTTTTATATGGTTTTAGGGTAAACTAATTAGCCATTAACAGCAATTACTTCGTTTATTTTATCTCCCATCATATTTTTTAGCATAGTTTCTATGCCATTTTTTAGTGTAAAAGTAGAAGAAGGACAGCCGCTACAAGCACCTTGTAAAATTACATTTACAGTTTTGGTTTCTTCATCATAAGACTGAAATAAAATATTACCACCATCACTAGCAACTGCAGGTTTTACATATTCTTCTAAAATATCTACAATTTGTTTAGAGGTGTCATCTAAATTTACGGCTTTTTCAACCTCAATAGGAGCAGAAACTTTTGTTTGTTGCTCTATAGTGTCTAAAACTACTTGATTACCCGCAGCAATAAATTCTCTAATAAGTTCTCTTAAAGACATAGTAATATCTTCCCATTCAGCAACATCATACTTAGAAACAGACACATAATTTTCATCAATAAAAACTTGTTTTACAAAAGGAAGTTGAAATAATTCTAGTGCTAAAGGAGAATCTTTTGCCTCATCAATATTTTTAAACTCAAAAGCAGTAGCAACAATTTTTCTACTTGCCACAAATTTCATGGTGGTAGGGTTTGGAGTAACCTCGGCATATACGGTTACTGCAACAGGTTTTCCTGTGTTTTCTTCTATTACAACTGGTTCGCCAGAATTTAAATACTCTACCAATTGTTGGGCAACTTCATCTTTAACGTCGTCCCAAGAAACAATATCATAACGTTCTAATCCAATAAAATTACCAGAAATATATACTGTTTTAATAAATGGAAGATAAAATAATTGCTGTGCTAAAGGAGAGTTTTTAGCCTCATCAATATTCTTATATTCAAAATTAGAATGACTAGTTAGTAAATGATTTGTCTCAAATTTTAATATATTAGGATTGTTTGTAGAAACAACCGTTATTGTATACTCCTTCATGAATCTAATTTTTTTACAAAAATACAAAGTAATTCTTAGTTAATGCTTTTATACTATAGTTGTGTTTGCCACGTTATAATTTATGTTTAGAAGATTTAATAGCCTATTAGCCCTAATTTTAAATGAAAAATTTAACTTTTCTTCTTATATCTTTTTTTGCACTAAGTTTTAATTCATACGCGCAAGAAGGTATTCCTGTATATTTTGATTATTTATCGGATAATTACTATTTGGTTTTTCCTTCTATGGCTGGTATAAGCGAGGGTGGTAAAGTGCGTGGAACTATAAGAAAACAATGGTTTAATGTAGATGAAGCTCCAAGTTTACAAACTTTAAACGCAAATTTTAGAATTGCAGATAGCGATAGTGGTGTAGGAATCATATTTCATAACGATGCTAATGGCTATCATTCTCAAACCGGTTTTAAAGCTACTTATGCGCATCATTTACGAATGGGCGGTGAAGATATTAGATCTTTAAATCAATTATCATTTGGGTTAAGTGTTGGGTATTTACAAAGTAATTTAGATGAATCTGAGTTTAGAAGTGTATTTCCTGATCCAGCCATTACAGGAACCAATAATAGCGTAGGTTACTTTAATGTAGATTTTGGCATGTCTTATAATTTTAGAGAATTTTATGCTCATGCTGCAATAACAAATGCACTGGGAAGTAGCGGAAGAGACTTGTATTCTGCTATTGAAATAGATAATTTAAGAAGATATTTAATTTCTGCAGGACACTTTTTTGGAAGAAATGAATGGCAATTAGAACCTTCGGTTTTATTTCAGCTTACGGAATATACAAGAGAGAAAACATTAGATATAAATGCTAAGGTATACCGCGATGTAGATTTTGGTAGACTTTGGGCTGGGGTTTCTTACCGTAGAAGTTTTGATGGTGCTCAATTTCAATCTAACGGAACTTTCGGAGAACAAAGACTACAGTTAATAACTCCAATTATTGGTGCTAATATTAAGAACTTTCTAGTATCGTACAATTACTCTTATCAGATGGGAGATATTCGTTTTGATAATGGTGGTTTTCATCAGATAACAGTTGGTTACGATTTTGGACAAAAAGAGCGTAAATACGATTGTTATTGCCCAGCAGCACAATAAAAAAGGGTGTGTTTATTCCTGTTTAAGAATAAACACACTAATATATTTATCTACTAATTTTATTTATCCCATTTGTAATTTTTAGAAGCGGCTTGCTTTTTTATAGCTTTTAACATAGCGTTTTCTAATTCTCCTTGTGCATTTTCTTTTTGATTGGCAGCAATATATGCAGTTCTTTTTTTATTTAATTCCTGTATTTCTTTCTGAATTTTTAATCGCTCTGTTTTCTTTTGCTTTATATATTGTTTAATTTCTGAAGTAGTTTTTTCTTGTAACTCTGCGGGTAAATCTTCCTTGTTAATTTTAGAAACTTCAAAAGAGGCATCATCTGCAGCATCTACTAAATCCCATTTTTTATTGTTGTAAAGCCTAGAGCTTTTACTTACAGCTCGTTTTACTGCTACGGCTTCTTCCATTTCCATGGCATTACTATCCTGTATACTTTGCATTTTTTGTTTGGATGCGCCAAGAGAACCGTAAGAAATATAAGTAGTGTTTAATTTAGAATTAAGTTTTATAATTACTTCATCATAAGGAGTATCTATATGTACTACTTTTCTATTGTGATCAATTGCAATATATTCTCCACCAGTAAGGGTAGCGCCTTTTTTCCATTTGCTTTGTATACCTTGTTCGTAGTTTCCGCAGAAAATGGTATTTACAATTACATCTTTTTCTTTTGCATTGGTAGTAGCATCTTCATAATGTAGTTTTCCTTGCGTAAAAGGTTCGTTACCTGCAATAAAAATTAATTTTAAATTGTCTTTGTTAGAGCCCCACTCTAATTGTTTTAAAGAGGTTTGTATTACTTCGCCACAATACTCTTCACCACCATTAGTGGTAAGCGAAAATAGCTTTTCAGAAATTTCGTCTAAATCGCTACTAAAACCTAGTACCTGTTGTATATATCCTTCTTTAGAAGAAAGGGCATCGTTTCCATATTGGTATAATGCAATTTGTAAATTAGGTTTAGCATTAGTACCACATTTTGCATGTGTAAATTTATTTACAATATCCCATAATTGTGCTTTTGCTTGGTTTATTAAACCATCCATACTATTGCTTGTGTCTAGTAATAAAGCAATTTTAACGGTATTGTTTGCAATGGGTTTTTCAGTTAGTGCTTGAGCGTAAATAGTTTTTGTTTTTTTATTTGGTTCGCAACCAAAAGTTGCAGAGCAAATAAATGCCATAATTACAAGACTAAGAATAGAGTTTGCTTTTTTCATTTTCTTATTTTTTAGAATTATTTTTTTATAAATTTTTAAGATGATTTAAGCTTTGTAATAGTTAGGCTAACTAAATAAGCAAAAAGTGCTAAAAAGAATAAAGCAGCCATTATTTTTATATAAGTTTCAAGGGTCCACTCTAAGGCAGACAAAATTTTAGTTGTAGTGGAAGAGTTTCTATTTTTACCTTCAACTAGTGTTATTTGTATGGTGCAAAATTCATTTTCATCATCAAAATTTCCTAAGCTTACACCTAAATCTTGTAGTTGTTGTTCGATCTCTAAAATTCTATTTTCTAGTTGCATAAATTCATCAATTCTGCCACCTTTTTCTTTTAATTGTAATAAGGCGGTTCTAATTTTTTCTAAGGATAATTTTTTAGCATTTAGCTCTTTATATTCGTTTGTTTTATCCGTTTTTGTAATTTGTTTAGCAGCTACAACACCAATTTTTATAAGGCTCTGATACATGTTGTCAAAATTTTCTGGAGGAACACCAATAGAAAAGTTTAAATTTCTATTGCCAGCATTGCCACTTTTGTTTTCGTACTGTATTAGTGCGTTATAGGTAGTAATTTGGTTTCTAATTAATTTTTCATCGGTTTTAAAATCAGCTGTTCCAGAATTAATTTTAGCTATTTTTTCATACTTCTGATCTATTCTGGTTTGCGAAACAGAATTCGTATGCGATAAAATTTCATGCTTTTTTGAGGCATAATTTTTTCTAACATCCCAAATGGTTTCTGATATTACTTGAGGAGTAAATAAAACATTACTTTCTTTATGGTTATAGCTGTATATAAATCGTATTATAAATAGACAGATAAAGCTGGTAATAAAAAACAGTGTATATTTTTTAATTAGACGTTTCGTGTTTGTATTCATTTTTTAGGTGTTTATATTACGTCAAAACTATGTGTAACATTTTTTTTAAAAAATGAAGAATGAGGGAAACCGCCTTTTTAGTTAGTAAGAGAACACTTTTACTTTGTAAAGCCATAAAAAAGCAGTTTTTAAAGACGAGTTGACTGGAGAGTCTATTTTTTAATGCCAGATAAATCTGCTAAGTTTACGTTGTTATATAAAAAATATGCAAAAAGCGATTTACATATATTTACTTTTATTTACGGTTAGTTTTGGGGTTTATGCGCAAGACTTTACAAACACTTCTAAAAAAGAAATAAAAGGCTCAGTAAAGGGTAAAGAAAAACATACACCTATACCTAATGTTTCAGTTTCTACTAATACAGGAGAGTATACAGTTACAAATAGCTTTGGGCAGTTTAAAATTAAGGTAGCATTAGGAGATGAAATTACGTTTAGCAGTCCAGAAATAGAAACCGTATTTTATATTGTTAAAAGTTACGAAAGTATTGATGTTTTAGTAGAAGGGTATTTACAAGAACCTGTTAATAAAAGAACAGCCAGCTCATGGCAAAGTAGAGAAAATACACATGAAATATTGTTAGACTCTGCCGAAAAATATAAGGCAAATGACATTGCAAAAAGTGTAGAATTTATTACACAATCTATAGCTAGTCTTGGCAAACGAGCAAATAAACAAGAGTTAGCAAAATCGTTATCCCTTTTAGGAGAGGTATACCAAAAACATAACCAAACCGATTTGGCAATTTCTAGTTATTTAGATGCTTTAGCAGCAGACAAAACTAGTAAAACAACACTTTTATTAGGCAAGGCATATGTTTTAAATAAACAATACAAAAAGGCAATTACCATTTTAGAACCTTTAATAACAATTAAAACATTAGTACCATTCCAAAGAGTTGCTTTGTATGAAACGCTAGGGGATAGTTATAAGGGGTTAGGAAATGTTAATCAATCAGTATCTTTTTATGAAGAAGGTTTGGTAGTTGCTAATAAAAACCAAATTACCCCTAAGTTGGCAGATTTAAATTCTAAAATTGCAGATGCCTACTCTAGTGATAATAGACTTGTAGAGGCAGAAGGTTTTTATTCTAACTCGTTAAAATTATCAGAAAAAGAAGCTCCTCAAAGGTCTATTCAAGAAAAAGAAAAGGTTGCCGATTTTTATAATAAAAAGAATAACTATGAAGAAGAAATACAACTTCGTAAAGAAAGCCTTGGAGAATTAGATGTTGTTGGAAAAGTTAAAGCTAAAGAAGGTTCAGGGCAATCTGCTGCAGACTCTATAACCTCACAGCGTATAAATTATAAAATTGCAAAAGCATATGTAGCACAAAAAAAATACGAAGAAGCAATACCATATTTAGAAAAAAGTATTGTAGAAGCAAATATAGAAGACGATTTGGTAGTGCAAAAAGATGCTACAAGAAAATTGTCTGAAGTTTATAAATATAAAGGAGATTTTAGTAAAGCATTAGAAACCTACCAAGAATATGTAAAAGTGGTAGATACTTTGTATGTACGTAAAGAGCAAGAAATTTCGCAAGCAGCAAGATTTAATAGAGAGCTGGCTGCTAAACAAAGTAGAATTGCAGGGTTAGAACAAGAAAGAGAATTGTCGCAAAGTAAGTACGATTTGGCTTCTACCGAGCAACAGCTATATCAAGTAAATAATAAACGTCAAAAATGGGTTATATACTCCTTAATTATAGGATTAATGCTAACAGCTTTGGCAGCTTTCTTTTTTTATAGAAGTAATCAGCAACAAAAAATAGCAAATAATCTATTGGCATTACGTTCGCTAAGAACACAAATGAATCCGCATTTTATATTTAATGCACTTAACTCTGTAAATAATTATATTTCTAAAAACGATGAAAGAAGTGCAAATAGATATTTGAGCGATTTTTCTACCTTAATGCGAGCAGTTTTAGAAAATTCAGAGGAAGATTTTATTAGCTTAACTAAAGAATTAGAGTTGTTAGAGCTGTATGTAAAATTAGAACACTCTCGTTTTCCAGATAAGTTTGATTATACCATAACTATAGACGAAAAAATTCACATAGCTTCTTTTCAAATACCACCAATGCTATTACAACCTTATATAGAAAATGCCATATGGCATGGACTACGCTACAAAGAAGAAAAAGGATTTTTAAAAATAGACATAAAGTATATTACTAATGAGGTTATACATATTACTATTTTAGATAACGGTATTGGAAGAAAAAAATCTGCGGAATTAAAAACACAAAACCAGAAAAAGCAAAAGTCTAAGGGTATGGGAAATATTAAAAAAAGAATTGCCATATTAAACCAGATGCATAAAGATAAAGTAGATGTGTTTATCTCTAATTTAGAGGAAGATGGTACTGGTACAAAAGTACAATTTACACTTAAAAAAGAATAATGGAGCTAAAAGCAATTATAGTAGAAGATGAGGCAAATAGTAGAGAAATACTTCGTAATTATTTACAAAAGTATTGCCCCAAAGTAAATTTATTAGGCGAAGCAAGTTCTATACAAGAAGGATTAAAATTAATAGAAGAGAATACATTAGATTTAGTTTTTTTAGATGTAGAAATGCCATTTGGTAATGCTTTTGATTTGTTAGAGAAAGTTCCAGACCGAAATTTTGAAACGGTATTTGTTACGGCCTACAATCAATATGCAATAGATGCTTTAAATAACCATGCAGCATACTATTTAATGAAACCCATTAATATAGATGAATTAGTAAAAGCTGTAGATTATGTTGCAGAAATTAAAGAAAAAGAAGCACAAATATCAGACACAGTTTTAACACCAAAAATAAATAAAGTAGAAAGTAAAATAACAATACCGCAACAAGACGGTTTTCAAGTATTAAATGTTGCCAATATTTTGTATTGTAAAGCAGATGATAATTACACAGAAATCTATTTAGAAAATAAAAAGATTGTTGTTAGTAAAACTTTAAAGTATTTTGAAGAAGCGTTATCACCATTTTCATTTGCAAGAATCCATAAGTCTTTTTTAGTAAATGTCAACGAAATAGTAAAATATAGAAAAGGAAAAGGAGGTAGTGTGGTACTTTCTAATGGTAAAGAAATAATAGTGTCGGCAAGTAAAAAGAAAGAGTTACTTTCCTTTTTTTAAAAAATAAAATGTATGATTATAAAAACTGTTAAAGGAAAAACTCCAGAATTTGGAGAAGATTGTTTTATAGCAGAAAATGCTACTATATTAGGAGAAGTTACAATGGGAGACCAATGTAGTATATGGTATAATGCTGTTTTACGTGGCGATGTTCATTACATTAAAATGGGGAACAAAGTAAATGTACAAGATGGAGCTGTGGTGCATTGTACCTATAAAAAATCACCTACTACAATTGGAAATAATGTTTCTATTGGGCATAATGCTATAGTACATGGGTGTACTATTAAAGATAATGTTTTAATAGGTATGGGAAGTATTGTTATGGATGATTGTATTATAGAAAGCAATAGTATTATTGCAGCAGGAGCAGTAGTAACAAAAGGTACACATGTAAAAGAAGGTACTGTTTATGCAGGAATGCCAGCAAAAAAAATAAAAGATATAAGTCCAGAGTTAAGTTCTGGAGAGGTAAATAGAATAGCAGATAATTATGTTAAATACGCCAGTTGGTTTAAAGAAGAATAGGTAAGTTATTTTTAATATGTATTTTTGCCGCCTTAAACACGATTAAAATGAATGCATATATATTTCCAGGACAAGGAGCTCAGTTTGTAGGAATGGGTTTAGATTTATTTGAAAAATACCCAATTGCACAAGAATTGTTTAACCAAGCAAATGATATTTTAGGATTTTCTATCACAGACATTATGTTTGAGGGTACTCCAGAAGAACTAAAACAAACAAAAGTAACCCAGCCTGCCATATTTTTACACTCTGTAATTTTAAGTAAAGTTATGGGAGATTCCTTTAAGCCAGACATGGTAGCAGGGCATTCTTTAGGAGAATTTTCAGCACTGGTTGCAAATGGAACATTAAATTTTAATGATGCTTTAGAGCTAGTTTCTAAAAGAGCATTAGCAATGCAAAAAGCTTGTGAGGTAAAACCAAGCACAATGGCAGCTGTTTTAAGGTTAGAAGATGCTAAAGTAGAAGAAATATGTGCTTCAATAAATGGTGTTGTTGTACCAGCAAACTATAACTGTCCGGGGCAATTAGTAATTTCCGGAGAAGTAGAAGCTATAAATTTAGCTTGCGAAAAAATGAAAGAAGCAGGTGCTCGTAGAGCTTTAGTTTTACCTGTAGGAGGGGCTTTTCATTCTCCATTAATGGAGCCCGCTAGAGAAGAGTTAGCAGCAGCAATAGAACAAACTACTTTTAGTGCACCAAACTGCCCTATATATCAAAATGTAACTACAACTGCAGTTACAGATGCATCTGAAATTAAGAAAAACTTAATATCGCAACTTACAGCACCAGTAAAATGGACACAAAGTGTGCAAAATATGGTAGCAGACGGAGCAACACAATTTACAGAAATTGGCCCAGGAAAAGTATTGCAAGGCCTTGTTAATAAAATAGATTCTTCTGTACTAACCAGCTCTGCAATTATAGAATAATTAGTCAATAGCTAATAAAACTGTATTTTATCCAAAAAAATCTGATTTAAGCCATTTCCTGCGGTAATGGCTTATTTTTTTAGTAATATTGACACCCAAATTTTACACTATAAGTACTTGTTATGCTGTGGATTGAATTATTGTTAATTCAAAAAACAGTTATGAAATTGAAAGAAAAATATTTTTATAAAAATATAATCCTAACAAAGAAACAGTTACGTTTTTCTTTGTTTTTAATGTTGTTGTTTTCTTGCTTTTTAGGGCAGGCGCAGACGGTTACTATATCTAGTATAGATGCTGTAGCTTCTGAACAAGGAACAAATAATGCAAGTTTTAGAGTTAATAGAACTCCAAATGCAGCTTCATCATTAAATGTAACAATTTCAATTGCGGGTACAGCAACTCCAACGGATGATTATACTCCTATAGCAACAACAGTAACTATTCCAGCATTTTCAACTTTTAGAATGGTTAATATTAATGGTATTGTAGATGATAATTTTGTTGAAGGAGATGAAACTATAATTATAACTATAGTGCCTGATTTATCTTATACGGTTGGTGCGGCAGATTCTGCTACAATAGTTATAGAGGATAATGATGTTGCAGGAGTAAATGTAGATGTTACTACTGGTACAACTACAGAGGCAGGTGGCACAGCAGAATTTGTGTTCACATTAACTAGCGAGCCTACAGAAGAAGTTAGAATTCCTATTAATTCCTATTTGGCTACTGAATTTTCAGGTGTAGCTAATATTTACTTAGACGCTACTAATTGGAATTCTGGAGAAACACTTGTTGTTACAGGGGTAGATGATGATATTATAGATGGCGATATTGTAGATGTTATTAATACAGGTAATGTAATTTCTGATGATCCTAATTATGATATTCTTGTAGCTGGAGACGTACCTCAATTAACCGTAACAAACATTGATGATGATGTTGCAGGAGTAAACGTAGATGTTACTACTGGTACAACTACAGAGGCAGGCGGTACAGCAGATTTTCTTTTTACCTTAACCAGCGAACCTACCGCTGATGTTACTATCCCTATTAATGGGTATGACGCTACAGAAATGTCAGGACCAACAAGTGTTGTGATAACCCCAGCAAATTGGAGTACAGGAGAAATACTAACAATAACTGGTATTGATGATGCTATTGTGGATGGAGATTTTTCTGATATAATTAATACAGGGAATGTATCTTCTGGTGATCCTATTTATGATGACCTCATTGGTGGTGATGTTCCTCAGTTGACGGTTTTTAATACAGATGATGATGAAGTAGGTGTAAATATTGATACACTCACAGGAACAACAACAGAAGAAGGAGGAACAGCAGAATTTGTTTTTACATTAAATAGTGAACCTACTGCAGATGTTAGTATTGTAATTAACCAATACGATGCTACAGAAACCTCTGGTCCGGCAAGTATTACTTTAACTCCTACAAATTGGAACACAGGAGAAACGTTAATAATAACAGGGGTAGATGACGCTGTAATTGATGGAGATATAGAAGATGTAATTAATACGGGTAATGTAACTTCTGCAGATCCAAATTACCAAGCACTTGTTGGAGGAAATGTGCCTCAATTAACCGTAACAAATATAGATGACGATGGTTGTGGTATTACCCCAGCAATAAGCCAAACCCCTCCTGGTGATGAGAATGAAATTATTTCCTCTACCAATATTAAATCTTCTTTTTGTGGAGATTTTACCGTAAATTTAAATAACTACACAGATTCCGCAGCGCCTGCAGGTATGACTTTAACTTGGAGCCAATCTTCCGATGCGTTAAACGCAAATGCTCGTATAGATCCAGATAGAGCTCAAAGTTTTTCAACTACAGGCTCCTTTTTTGGTTACTTTTATGATGAAACTGATGATTGTGCAAGTGGAGTTATAGAGGTAGAGTTAATTTCTAATGATGTGCCAACTATAGAAGCATCCGCTGGAGATGAAAATTGTGATGCTGGTTCTGGTTTGTTAACTGCAACAGCTAGTGATGGTGCGTCTGTAAGATGGTTTGATAGTCTTACTGGTGGAACACAAGTTGGTACTGGAAGTTCTTTTACAACTCCAGTAGTAGAGGAAACAACAATTTATTATGCAGAAGCTATTGCAAATAATTGTCCTTCTTTAGAAAGGACTCCTGTAGAGTTTACTATCAGAAACACACCATCTTCAGGAACAGCTAGTAATGCAACAGCATGTAATTTAGCATCTACACAACAACCTTTAAGTGTAATAGATTTAGATACTCGTTTAGTAGGAGATGTAGATGAAGGTGAATGGTCTTTTATTTCTGGGCCAACACTTATTAGTTCTATAGAAATTAACCAAGAAAATGAGGTAAGTTTTTTAGAAGAACCAGTTGGAGAGTATGTATTTAGATATACAACTACAGGGGCACAAGTACCTTGTTCCAATACTTCTACAGATGTAATTATAGAGGTGGTTTCAGATTGTACTCCTGATCCTGTAGATTTAGAGGTTATAAAAACTTTAGATACTCCAGATGTAACAGTAGGAGACAATGTGTTATTTACTATTATAGTAAATAACATATCTTCTAACGAAGCTAAAAATGTTACTATTGGTGATATTTTAGAGTCTGGTTTTTCTTATGTTGCAGATACAGCTAGCATAGGTGTTTACGATGCAATAAGCGGTAATTGGATTTTTGAAGATTTAGAAGCAGGTGAAAGTGCAAGCTTAATTATCGAGGCAACAGTACTAGCAGGAGGAGTATATTCTAACACTGCAGAGTTATTAGAATCTTTTCCGGTAGATGATAATACTACGAATGATACTTCTACGGTTACCTTAGATTTAGATGTTCCTGAAGGTACAGATTTAGTACTAACCAAAACAGCACTTAGTAGTAGACCATTAGTTGGGGATCAAATAGTATTTACAGTAACAGTATTAAATGATTCTGAAGAAGGAGATGCAGTATCGCAAATACGAATCTCAGATGTAATAGATATGGTAAATTTTGTTGTAGAAGAAGACCCAGTTCCGGAACCAGGAACAACTTACGACATAGATAGTGGTATATGGACTATTCCAACATTAGCAAGAGGGGAGGAAGCTGTTTTAACAATTACGGTAACTGTACCTAACGAAGGGGTGTTTACAAATACGGCAAGTCTGTTAAGTTCTTTTCCGGCTGATAGTAATGCAGAAAATAATGATGCTGAAGTTGAGGTAATTGTTAGTGTTCCTACACCAGCTGAAGAAGGATTTTTGTTTAATCAATTTTCTCCAAATGGGGATGGTACAAATGATGTTTTAAAATTTCAGGACACAGATGCATTGCCAGATTTTTCAAATGTATCTATTACAATATTTGACCGTTATGGCAATACAGTAGTAGAAAAAAATAATATAACAGACACTATAATTTGGGATGGGTTGTATGAAGGAAAACAGTCTCCTGCCGGAACCTATTTTTATGTTTTAAATTTAGTAAGTGAAGATGGTGCTGAGGTTAAAAAAGGCTGGATACAGTTAATAAGATAATGTATATGAAGTATAATTTAAGTATGCAAAAACATTTTTTCTTTATTTCCGTAGTGTTAACATTATTTTGTTTAACAACGGGTATTGCACAGAAAGAACCACAGTATACGCAGTATATGTATAATATAGGAAGTTTTAACCCTGCCTATGTAGGCACGGTAGAATCACCAGAAATTAGTGCGGCATATAGAGCGCAATGGATAGATATAGATGGGGCACCAAGAACCATACGTTTAGGAGTAAATCTTCCGTTTCAAAATGAAAAAACTGGTTTGGGTCTTAATATAGTAAATGACCAAATAGGTCCATTAACCCAAACATTTTTAGATTTAGCGTATTCTTTTCAGGTTAAAGTTACAGACGAAACAAAACTTTCTTTTGGTATAGATGCTGGGGGGTCTTTTTTGAATGTTGATTTTTCTAAAGGAACATTTGAAAATCCGGGAGAGCCAATTTTAGATAGAGAAACGGTAAATAAATTTTACCCTACTGTTGGAGCAGGTCTTTTTATGTACGGAAATCAGTGGTATTTAGGCGCTTCGGTTCCAAACTTTTTAACAGACGCAGTATATAATGAAGATGTTGCAACAGTTGTAGAAGATAAAATACAATTTAATTTTGTTGGGGGGTATGTGTTTAACCTTTCTGATGGGCTAAAATTTAAGCCAGCTTTTCTGATAAACTCTTTACAAGGAGCTCCAGTAAATATTAATGTGTCTGCAAATTTTTTAATAAAAGATGCTTTTACAACAGGAGTCTCTTATAGAGTAGATAATGCATTTAGTGGTTTAGCTGGTTTTCAAATATCAAATACCATGTTTTTGGGTTATTCTTATGATTATAATACCAATCTTTTAGGCGATTATAATAATGGATCACACGAGTTAATTCTTAAGTTTTACTTAGGAAGAGGAGCCAACTCAAATAATAATAGAAAAAGGTCTTCTAGTAAAGGAGAAAATCAAAGTGGAAAAGGACAGCCAAAACAAATTGATACCCCAAGATTTTTCTAAACCAAGTAGTATATGAAATTCAATTATAATCTAATAGTATTTTTAATAATAAGCAGTTTGTGTTTTGGGCAAAATAAAAAGTCTAAAGGCGATGTTTATTTTTATGAGTATAAGTATGAAAAGGCGATTGAAGAATACCGTAAAGAGGAAATAAAATGGCCACTTACACAAGAGCAGCAGTTAAAATTGGCAGATTGTTATTTTAAAACTAAAAAGTTTAAAAATGCAGCTCAAATTTATATTAGAATTAATAAAGAAAACGACACCCTTTTATCTACACATAGAGTAAATAAAATGTTGCAAAGTCTTGCAAAAAACAATCAAAAAGAAAGGGTAGATGCATTTTTAAAGTCTAAATCGCATTTACTATCTAAAGAGCTATTTCAAAATTATCAATTTAATAAAGAGTTGTTGTCTGGAGAAAACAATTCTTCTAATTTTACAATAGAAAACCTTTCTGTAAATAGTACAGAAGCAGATTTTTCTCCTTCTTTTTATAAAGATAAAATTTTATTTAGTAGCGGTAGAATTAGAAAAGGGAATAAAACTAAAGAAGAAGGGTATTTAGATATTTATATAGCAAAAGTAAATGCGGCAGGAAAAGCGGTAAACCCAAATCCTTTTACAGGTATACCAGACTTTAAATATCATGAAGCTACACCATTTTATTCCGAAAAATTACAGCAATTATTTTATATACGTTCTAATAGTAACGGAGAAGATATGGCTTTTAATTCGGAAGGAAAAAATGCACTTGCAATAGGCGTTGTAGATAATGCTAACAATTTTAGATACTTTTTAAAAGACCTAAATGCTTCTTTTTATTATCCGTATTATGATGTGGAAACGAATAGGATATATTTTGCAGCAAACTTTAGTGATACATACGGAGGTACAGATTTATATTATGTGGAAACAAACAATGGTCAAATTATGTCTCAACCAGTAAATTTAGGGCCTAAAATTAATACTCCAGCTAATGAAATTTCGCCATATATACATAATGGTAGTTTGTATTTTGCCTCAGATATTTTTTATGGTTTTGGGGGTATGGATATTTATAAAACAAATATAAAACCAGATAAAAGCTTTAGTATACCTGTTAATTTAGGGAAAGACATTAATTCTATATCAGATGATTTTGGTTTTATTATTAAAAATAGTACTTCTAATAATAATTTAACGGGGTATTTTTCTTCAAATAGAAAAGGAGGAAAAGGTAAAGATGACATCTATAAATTTAGTGTTTCAGATGTGGTTGGTTTAAAAACTTTTGCTGTAAAAGGAAGAGTTGTTGGTTTAAAAAGTAGAAATGGTATAAGTAACGCTACAGTGCATTTACTTAACAGTAGTGGTGAAGTATTAAGAGAGATACTAACAAATTCTAGTGGAGATTATAATATAGAATTACCTTGGCAAAGGCAAGTAACTATTAAAGCAAGTAAAGATGGGTTTTCAACCTTTTCTGTTGTTTATAATGAGCAAGCAATGGAAGAGGTGCAAAATACTTTTTTAGATTTGGCTATAGTTTCTTTAGAAGATTTAGTGGAAGAAAAAGAAAGTAAGCAAGTAATAAAGTTAAATAACTTTTATTTTGATAAAGGAAAAAGTGAAGTAACCCCATTAATAGCATTAGAGTTAGATAAAGTTATAGAAGCTATAAGAAGCTTTCCTCAGTTAAAATTAAATATAGAAACGCATACTAATAGTAAAGGGTCTAATTCCTATAACTTGAAACTGTCTCAAGAAAGGTCTAATGCTATAAAAGTTTATTTGCTTAAAAAAGGAGTGTCAGTTTCCAATATAGTAGGAGCTATTGGTTATGGAGAAGAAAAAATTAAAAACAGATGTGTAAATGGTGCTTATTGTTTAGACTTTTTGCACAAACAGAATGATAGGACTTTGTTTGTGTTGGTAAAGTAAATAGCTATTCGATACTAATTTTATCTCCAAAAAATTTAGGTTGTGTATTTAATACTAAATCTATAAATACTTTTACTCTTGCAAAGTATTCTCTTAAGTGTACTTTAAGTCCGGATTTGCCATTAATATCTTTTGCGTTATAGCCAATGGCGTGTAAGCCCTTTTTTTGAGCAATATAGATAGCTCTTTCGGTATGGAATTTTTGAGAAATTATGGTAACAGAGTCTAAGCCAAATACAGCTTTTGCTCTAACCATAGAGTCAAGAGTTCTAAACCCTGCATAATCTAAAAATATTTTATCTGCAGGTACGCCTCCTTTTATTAGGTCTTTTTTAAACGCATCGGGTTCGTTGTAATAAATACTTCCGTTGTCTCCGCTTACAAGAATAAAATCAATTTTAGCAGCGTTAAAAAGAGCTATAGTAGCATTTATTCTATGTGTATAGTATGGGTTTTCTTGGCCGCTAATAAGTTTTTTAGAAGTTCCTAAAACCAAACCAACTTTATTTTTAGGAATACTTAAAATATTGTTATACGTTTTATTTTTTGTAGTAGAGCTAATAACAAAATTGCATAGTAAAAGAGCAACACACGGAATAGTTATAATAAGTAATAAAATTTTTTTTACTTTCTTTTTCATAACTATATATAGCTTTAATTTTAAAGATAGTAAATAGTTTATTTAGATAGTATCTTAAATTAAAAAACCCTTGAAAATCATAAGATTAACAAGGGTTTTGGTACTCGAGATGGGACTTGAACCCATACGGACTAATGTCCATTGGATTTTAAGTCCAACGTGTCTACCAATTCCACCACTCGAGCCTGTACTGTTATAAATAACAGCCAATTGGTATATTATACTGAGCGAAAAAAGGGATTCGAACCCTCGACCTCCACCTTGGCAAGGTGATGCTCTACCCCTGAGCTACTTTCGCATTATGTTTAAGAACAAGAATCTGTTTCCAGATGCGGGTGCAAATTTAAGATAATTATATAAATTGCAAAGTAATTTTAAAGAAAAAAATAGATTTTTTTTTAAGAGGTTGCTTTCTTCTTTTTTACAAGCAAGCGTTTAATTTCGTTTAACTTCATTAATGCTTCAACAGGAGTTAACGTATCTATGTCTAAATGAGTGATTTCCTCTTTTATTTGCTCTAATAATGGGTCGTCTAAATTAAAGAAACTTAGTTGCATTTCATTTTGTGCAGATTGTAATTTATCTGTAAGTTCTTCGCTAGAATGAGATTTTTCTAATTTTTTTAGAATTTTATTTGCCTTAAAAATTACTTGTTGTGGCATTCCGGCCATTTTTGCAACATGTATTCCAAAACTATGTTCGCTTCCTCCAGGAGTAAGTTTTCTTAAAAACAGAACCGTATCTTTTAATTCTTTAACAGAAACATTGTAATTTTTTATACGCTCAAAAGTGGTACACATTTCATTAAGTTCATGATAATGTGTTGCAAATAATGTTTTTGCTTTTGCAGGGTGCTCATGTAAATATTCTGATATAGCCCAAGCTATAGAAATACCATCATAAGTACTTGTGCCACGTCCAATTTCATCTAAAAGAACTAAACTACGTTCAGATAGGTTGTTTAAGATAGAGGCTGTCTCATTCATTTCTACCATAAATGTAGATTCTCCCATAGAAATATTATCACTAGCTCCAACGCGAGTAAATATTTTGTCTACTAAACCAATTGTTGCAGCTTCTGCAGGAACAAAACTACCCATTTGTGCCAATAAAATAATTAAGGCCGTTTGTCTTAATATGGCAGATTTACCACTCATATTGGGCCCTGTAATCATTATTATTTGCTGTTGCGTTCTGTCTAAGTGTACATCATTGGCAATATAGGTTTCTCCTAGTGGTAGCTGTTTTTCTATTACAGGGTGTCTACCATTTAGTATAGAAAGGTCTGTAGACTCATTTATTTCTGGCAAAACATAATTGTTTTGTTTTGCTAGTTGTGTAAAACCACAAAGACAATCTAATTGCGCTATTAGTTGCGCGTTATTTTGTACTGGAGCAATATATTCTTGCATCCAAACTACAAGTTGTGAGAATAGTTGTTGTTCAAGATTTAAAATTCGTTCTTCTGCTCCAAGTATTTTAGCTTCGTATTCTTTTAATTCTTCTGTAATATAACGTTCCGCATTTACTAAAGTTTGTTTACGAATCCATTCTTCTGGCACTTTGTCTTTATGTGTATTGCGTACTTCTATATAGTATCCGAACACGTTATTAGATGCTATTTTAAGAGAGCTAATACCTGTTCTGTCGGTTTCTCTCTTGAGCATATTATCTAAATACTCTTTTCCAGAAAAAGCAAGGTTTCTTAATTCGTCTAACTCTTCAGAATATCCTTTTGCTATAGCGTTTCCTTTTAAGATATTAACAGGAGCTTCTTCGCTTAGCATTTCTTTAATTTTATTGCGTAATAAATCGCAACTATGTAATTGGTCGCCTATAAGGTTAAGAGCCTCGTTTTTGGCATTTTTTGTTAATTGTTTTAAAGGAATAATGGCTTCTAAAGAATTTTTTAGTTGTATTATTTCTCTAGGGTTTACTTTTCCTGTAGAGACTTTAGAAATTAAACGTTCTAAATCTCCCATTTGCTTTATCCAGTGTTGTAGCTTATCTAAATTTTCCTCTTCTTTAGTTAAATAGGTAATTACAGCATGCCTTTTTTGTATTCGTTCTAAGTTTTTTAGAGGTAATGCTAACCAGCGTTTTATCATTCTTCCTCCCATTGGAGAAATAGTTTTATCAATTACATCTAACAAAGTAACTGCATTAATATTGTTGGAGTGGTAAAGTTCTAGGTTTTTAATTGTAAACCTATCCATCCATATATATTCATCTTCGGCAATACGTTGTAATTTATTTATATGTTGTAATTGGTTGTGTTGTGTTTCGGATAAATAATGTAAAACTACTCCAGAGGCAACAGTACCATTTATTAAGTGTTCTACACCAAAACCTTTAAGGGTATTTGTTTTAAAGTGGTTTGTAAGAGTTTCTTTGGTGTAATCTTCTTGAAAAACCCAATCTTCTATAAAAAAAGTATGAAATTGTGTTCCAAAAACCTCTAAAAATTCCTTTTTATGGCTTTTAGATATTAGTATTTCGTTAGGGCTAAAATTTTGTAAAAGTTTATCTATTTGTTCTTCAGTACCTTCTGAAGTTAAAAATTCTCCGGTAGAAATATCAACAAAAGCAATTCCTAATTTTTTTCTACCAAAATGAACCGCACATAAAAAATTATTGGTTTTAGCATTTAAAATATCATCATTTAAAGCAACTCCAGGAGTAACTAATTCTGTTACACCTCTTTTTACAATGGTTTTGGTTTGTTTAGGGTCTTCTAGTTGGTCGCATATAGCTACTCTTTGGCCAGCTTTAACAAGCTTGGGCAAATAAGTATTTACAGAATGATGAGGAAAACCAGCTAATTCTGTTTTTTCCCCTCCATTGTTTCTGTTTGTTAAGGTAATGCCTAATATTTTAGACGCTTTAATAGCATCTTCACCAAAAGTTTCATAAAAATCACCAACCCTAAATAGTAACATAGCATCTGGATACTTTGTTTTTATAGTATTGTATTGTTGCATTAAAGGGGTAACCTTCTTTGTTTTTTCTTTAGCTGCCAATTGGTAATTTTTAAAGTATTTTTGTAACCTAACGAAAATAATATTTTCCTTAAACAATATATACTATTGTTGATATTTCAGGATAACTTAAAAAAAGAACAGTAAAGCAGTTTGTTTTGCTATTTTAATAGAATAGATACATGCGAAAATTAAAGAATGATGAATTAGAGCGCCTAGGTATAGATGAATTTAAGAAAGCTAATAAAACTCCAGTAGTTATAGTTTTAGATAATATTAGAAGTTTAAATAATATAGGTTCTGTTTTTAGAACTTCAGATGCTTTTTTAATTGAAAAAATATACCTCTGCGGTATTACGGCTACTCCTCCAAATAAAGATATTAATAAAACAGCACTTGGGGCAACAGAGAGTGTTTCTTGGGAATATGTTGAAAACACATCTAATTTAATACAGAAGTTAAACGAACAGGGCTATCTTACGTTGGCTATTGAGCAGGCAGAAAATGCAATGATGCTGCAAAATTTTAATGCAAAAACAAATGAAAAGTATGCTTTAATTTTTGGAAATGAAGTAAAAGGTGTTTCGCAAGAAGTGGTAGATTTATGTTCTAATGTTATAGAAATTCCACAATTTGGCACAAAGCATTCTCTAAATATTTCAGTTAGTGCTGGTATTGTTGTTTGGGATGTTTTTGCAAAAATTAAAGCATTAAAAAACCCAACTTAACGTTGGGTTTTTTGAGTAAAGTTTGAGTTAGTTAGTTGCATAAATGCAATTGCAATTACGGAAATTGATTTAAAATGTGCAAGAAAATTGCTAAAATTATATTAATTCAATTGTTTAAAAGCTTGTTTTGCTATTTTGTCTATAATTACTTGATAGTCTTTTTTATTGGCTACAAAATCTAAATTAGTAACATCAATAACAAGGCTATTTTCTTTTGGGTATCCTTTAAGAAAATCAAAATATCCTCGGTTAATTTTTTCTAAGTATTCGGTTTGTATACCCTGCTCATAGTCTCTTCCTCTCTTTTTTATATTTTCTAAAAGACGCTCTGTACTTTGGTATAAGTAAACATAAATTTGTGGTCTTTTTACCTCTTTATGCATAAAGTTAAAAATTTTACGGTATAGCTCATATTCGTCTTTTTGTAAGGTTACTTTGGCAAAAATTAGCGATTTAAAAATATCATAATCACTTACCATAAAGTCTTTAAAAAGGTCAAATTGAGAGGTATCATCAGAAAATTGTTGGTATCTGTCTGCTAAAAAAGACATTTCTAAAGGAAACGCATATCTGGCTTGGTCTTTATAAAAATTGGGTAAAAATGGATTTTCTGCAAAGCGTTCTAAAACCAATTTGCCATTAAACTCGTTTGCAATTTTAGTTGCTAATGTAGTTTTTCCGGCACCAATATTACCTTCAATAGAAATAAATTGAGAACTTGTTAATAGGCTTTTCTTATTGCAAAATAAGAGGTACTTTGTTTTGGTTAAAATACTTTTGTCTTTACATTCTTGTATTAAATTTCTAGTGTCTTTATTTAAAATAGGATGATAAAACTGTGGGGCAATATCAGCTAAGGGTTTTAATACAAATAGTCGTTCCTGTAATTTAGGGTGCGGTATAGTTAAATTAGAGTCTTTTTGTATTAAGGTATCAAAATAAATAATATCTAAATCTATAGTTCTTGATTGGTATCCATTTTGCAAAGACCTTTCTCTTCCTAATATTTTTTCAATCTTTAAAAGTTTATTCAATAAATTTTCTGGAGATAATTTAGTCTGTACTAATAAGCAAGCATTTAAAAAATTTTCGCCAACAAACCCCCATGCAGGGCATTCATATACTTTCGAACATTTTATTACGGATCCAATACTTTTATCAATTAAAAAAATTGCTTCTTGTATAGTTTCTAGTCTATTGCCTAAGTTACTGCCAATAGAAATATATGTGTTTTTTGTGTTGTTCATAATCTTCAAGCAAAATAAGTAAAACAATTTCAATTGGTTATCTTTGTTCGCTAATATTAATTGCTTATTTAATGAATTTTTTAAGAAATCTTTTAGCTGCTATTTTGGGTTGTATAATAGCTTTTGGGATAATGTTTGTAATGTTTATGATTTTTGTAGCCCTATCAAGTGGGAGTTCAGAAACTTTAGATATAAAGCCTAAGTCTGTATTAGAACTGCAATTGCAGCAACCAATAAGTGATTATGTGGGTGGTGATGAAGCTAATCCTTTTAATGCTTTTTTTCAGAAAACAGAAGATTTAGATAAAATTTTGCACGCTATTAAGGTTGCTAAAACAGATAATAATCTTACAGGTATAAGTATAAATAATAATTTTTTAATGTCTGGTTGGGCGCAAACACAGGCTATAAGAAAAGCATTAAAAGATTTTAAAGAAAGTGGAAAGTTTATTTATTCTTACGGAGATTTTTACATGCAAAAAGATTATTATTTAGCAAGTGTATCCGATTCTGTATTCCTAAACCCGGTTGGTGTATTAGACTTTAAAGGGCTTTCTACCCAGGTTCTTTTTTATAAAGAATTACAAGAAAAAACGGGGGTTAAAATGGAGGTTATTAGACACGGTAAGTATAAAAGCGCTGTGGAACCTTATTTAAATAACAATATGAGTGATGCTAATAGAATACAAATAAAAGAATTAATTACTTCTATTTGGAACTCTGTAGTAAACGATATTTCCGAAAGTAGAAATATGAGTGTAGATGCTATAAATAGTATTGCAGATACTTTAGGTGGTAGAATGCCAAAGTATGCAAAGGAGTCTAAATTAGTTGATGCAATTGCGTATTATGATGCTTATGAAAATAAGTTGAAAAAAGCAGCGGGAATTGAAAAGGATAAAGAAATTAACCTTGTAAGTATACAAGACTATAGTATAAAAGCTAGTGGTGTAAAAATAAATAAAGGAGATAATAAGATAGCTGTTATTTATGCTCAAGGAGAAATATTATATGGAGAAGGTAGTAATGAGGTAATTGGACAAGGGCTTATTAATGAGGCTATTATTAAGGCAAGAGATGACGAAAAAGTAAAAGCTATTGTTTTACGAGTTAACTCTCCTGGTGGTAGTGCTTTAACTTCAGATATAATTTGGAGAGAAGTTGCATTGGCAAAAGAAGTGAAACCGGTGGTGGTATCTATGGGTAATGTTGCTGCTTCTGGAGGGTATTATATTGCAGCTGGAGCTGATAAAATATATGCAGAGCCAACTACCATTACAGGCTCTATTGGTGTTTTTGGTACTATACCTAATGTAAATAAGTTAGCTGCAGATATAGGAATTAATGCAGAGCAAGTTGGAACAAATGAAAATTCTATTGGTTACTCTGTTTTTGAACCAATGAATGCTAATTTTAGAGAGCAAGTACAAGAAAGCATAGAGGCTACTTATACTACCTTTTTAGAAAAAGTGTCTCAAGGAAGAGGTATATCTATGGCGCAAGCTGATAGTATTGCGCAAGGTAGAGTTTGGAGTGGGGTAGATGCTAAACGTATTGGTTTGGTAGATGAGTTAGGAACTTTAGATGATGCTATTAAAGCAGCTGCTAATTTAGCGGAAGTTGAAAAATATGGAATAAAAAAATTTCCTAAATACAAGACTGGCCTAGAAAAATTAATGGAAGATTTAGGGAGTGCAAGTATTTTTAATAAAGAAGAAATTTTAGCTAAAGAAATTGGCCCAGAGGGCTACGCTATAGTAAAGGAAATTAAAAAGGCAATGAACCAAAAAGGAGTGCAAGTAAGAATGCCTTACACTTTAGATATTAAGTAACGGTATATGTTTACTAAAAATAAAAAGGGCAGGTAGCTATTTAGAAGTTACCTGCCCTTTATTTTTGTAGAGGGTTGTTGTTATTTTACCAAGTTAATTTCTACTCTTCGGTTTTGTGCTCTACCATCTTTATACATATTAGTAGCTATAGGTTTTGTTTCTCCATA
Source organism: uncultured Maribacter sp. (assembly GCA_947504045.1). GTDB lineage: Bacteria > Bacteroidota > Bacteroidia > Flavobacteriales > Flavobacteriaceae > Maribacter_B. The sequence continues at coordinate 153,142 of CANNFY010000001.1, read as the reverse complement.
ACCAACAGCACTTAATCTAGAAGGGTCTATGCCTTTTTCTATTAAAAAGTCTTTAACAGCAATAGCTCTGTTTTCGGATAGTTTTTGGTTTGTTACTTCGCTACCAACACTATCTGTATGTCCTTCTACAGAGAATTTTGCATTAGGATATTCTTTTAAAATTTGCATAATTTCAATTAAAGCTGTGGTAGACTCCACTTTAATAGATGTTTTTCCAGTATTAAATAAAATAGTTTTAGCGTAATTGTTTAGTGTTTTTTGTACAGTTTCTGTAACCTCTGGGCAACCGTTATTTGCTGCTGTTCCCGCTTTTTCTGGACAATTATCATCTTTATCTAAAATAGAATCTCCGTCAGAATCTTTCCATGGGCATCCATTATTTTCAACTGGTCCAGCTTCTTCTGGGCAAGTATCATCTTTGTCTAAAACAGAATCTCCATCAGTATCTTTGTATAGACAACCATTGTTTTCTGGTAATCCGGCTTCATCAGGGCAACTATCATCTTTATCTAAAATAGAATCTCCGTCAGAGTCTTTCCATGGGCAACCATTATTTTCAACTGGTCCGGCTTCTTCTGGGCATTGGTCATCTTTGTCTAATACGGTATCTTCATCGGTGTCTTCCCAAGGACATCCGCCATTTTCAACTGGTCCAGCAATTTTTGGACACTTGTCTTGTTTGTTTGGTACGCCATCGTCATCTTTATCTTTTGGGCTATTTTGGTATACAGGAATTTTTAGTCCCATATAAAAATCAGTGGCTTTAGTGTCTTTACTTGTTAAAGAAGAAATTAATGTTCCAGAACCAAAGTACAATGGGCCAGCTCTAAGACCTGCACCCCATTGAAAACCGCTACCTTGTATAATACTTAAAGGCATATAAAAACTAAAAATTTTACTCTCAAACCTTGGGGTTAATGATGTAATGTTAGCAATTCTATTCGTGTTTTCTTTACTGTTAGAGCTTAATGAAAGGTCAGCGTTAAGATTTAGGTAAAACTTTTTAAGCATGTTCCAATCGGCATTTAAATGTAATGCTGTTGGCAACATTACTTTTGTTGAAGCACCAGAACTTATTTCTCTATAAAGATTGTTTAAAATATCTTCAAAATTTTCTTCATTCTCAAAGTCATCTTCAGTAACTGTGTTGGCAATATCGTAGGTTTTTGCAGTCCCATTTTTATATTTTATACTACCAATATCTGTAATAGATACACCAAATTTAAATTTATACTTGTTTTTGTCTTTTTGGCCATATATGTTACCATCCATATCTGTAGAATTATAAGAAGCATAATCTGGTCTGTATTCATAAACAAAACCAAGATCTACTCCAAAGCCAGTAGCGCCATCTATAATTTCAAATTCAAAATCATCAAAATTACCATCAATATTATCACTGTGTCCGTAAGTTACTTCTCCTGTAGAGGTAATGCTACCTGTTGTTGCACCGCCGCCTAAATCGCTGCCATCAGCATCATAATCTATAGTTACTTCTTTTCCGCTAGAGTATGCATTACCAAGTCCTTGTAAATATTTTAAAGAGACACCTCCTTTTACAAAGTGTTTTTCTTTGTTGTAAATGGTTCTTGCATAGGTAATACCAATTTCTGCCCAAGCATTTCCTGTTAAATAGTAATCTTCTTCATTAACATTAAAATCTTCGGTTTCATCAAAATCATTAGAAATGCTTTCAAAAGTTTCTCCATTAATTTTGTTTATGTTGTAGTTAACTCGCATTCTACTAAAAACAGCAATAGAACTTTTTTTATCCAAATTAAACATAAAAGAAGGGCCTAATATATCTGCATTACCAAATATATTATTGTTGTTAGTTGGATTTGTTGTGGCATCTTCTTCAAAATCATAATCGCTACTCAATACATCTGATACTTTTACGCCGTAATAATCATTAGCAAAGAAAATGCTAGCGCCAACAAGATTTACATCGGTTTTAAATCTAGAATCTGTAATATTTGCAGGGTTAGAAATAACACCATGAACACCACTGTAGTTATCCGTTAAAAAGCCTATGTAGCTTTGCGCATTACTTAAATTTACACTAAAAAAGAGGAGTGATAAGAGAAATAGTTTTTTCATAATAAGGGTGATTTTGGTTGGAAATTAGGTTTGTTAAGTACAAATATACATAAGTCTAATTCTTATACTTATACTAAGTGTTATTTTATGGTAAAATGTAATTTCTTTAAAAAGAATGTTTTTTTATTTTGTTTAAGTACTTTTGAATATGCTAAAATTAGAAGATAAAAAACTTGCATATAAGTTGTACCTGTATTTAGGGGCTCTGTTTATTACATCTTTAGTAGTTTCTAATTTAATTTTTCAAAAATTCTTTTACTGGAAACCATTTGGAGATGTTACTGTTTTTGGAGCGCCTTTATTTGAAATTTCAGTAGGAATATTACCATACCCAATTACATTTTTAATAACAGATTTAATTTCAGAAATTTATGGTAAGAAAAAAGCAAATCAGATAGTTGTTACAGGTATATTTGCCTCTTTCTTTTCTATGGGAATTGTATTGTTAGCAGACTATGTTCCAGCAATAGAAGCTTCTCCTATAAATAATACTACTTTTAGTAGCGTTTTTTCTTTGTCTCCATTAGCTGTTCTTGCTTCAATGCTTGCATATTTATTTGCACAGTTTGTAGATATTCAAATTTATCATTTTTGGAAAAAAGTAACTAAAGGAAGACATTTATGGCTTAGGAATAATTTTTCCACATTCTTTTCTCAGTTTATTGATACGTTTACAGTAGTAGGTTTGTTATGCTTGTTTAATGTGCTTCCTTGGAATTTATTTTTTGGTCTGGTTGTTAGTGGGTTTATTTTTAAGATAATTATAGCATTTGTAGACACCCCTTTTTTATATTTCTTCGTATATATTATAAGAAAAAGATTTAATCTAAAAATAAATCAGGAAATACGATTAGAAGCATAATATTTTTCCTGTTTTTAAGTTGTAATTGCATATTCTTATACACATGAAAAAGAAAGTTTTTAAAATTTTTGGAATAGTATTTTTGGTAGCGCTATTAACATTAATAGCAGCGCCTTTTTTCTTAAAAGGAAAAATTGCGGAGATAATTAAAAATAAGGTTAATAATAGTGTAGATGCTACCTTTAATTTTACCGATGCAAACCTTAGTTTGTTTTCAAATTTTCCTAATGCTAAAGTAAGTTTAGAGAATATTTCTTTAGTAAATAAAGCACCTTTTGCAGGAGATACCCTTTTTTCTTCTAGTAATATAGAATTAGAAATGTCTATAAAGGAACTTTTTAAGGATCAAAACGAACCAATAAACATAAAGAGCTTAACTCTAGACAAAGCACTTATTAATGTGCTTGTTAATGAGAAAGAGGAAGCTAATTACGACATTTCTACAAGTGAAGAGGAAGAAACCACTACTGCAACAGAAGAAAGTTCGGAGTTTAGTTTTTCTATGGATTCTTATGCAATTACCAATACAGATATAAATTATATAGATAAATCTACCGGAATAAGCTTTATGCTTAAAAACATGAACCATTCTGGATCTGGAGACTTGTCTTTAGCAACTTCAGAATTAGATACCCATACAGATGCTCTGGTCTCTTTTTCAATGGACTCTACTAACTATTTAAAAAATAATAAAATAAAGTTAGATGCTATAATAGGGGTAGATTTAGAAAAAAGTAAATATACTTTTTTAAAAAATGAAGCTGTTATAAACCAGTTGCCACTTATATTTAATGGGTTTATACAAATAAACGATACCAACCAAGAGTTAGATATTACATTTAAAACACCATCTTCAGATTTTAAAAACTTTTTGGCTTTAATACCAGAAACTTATTCTAAAGATATTGGCAATGTAAAAACTTCAGGAGATTTTACAGTGGAAGGAGCTTTTAATGGCATTGTAGACGATACTCATATACCTAAATTTAATGTAGCTATAGCCTCTCATAATGCATCATTTAAATACCCAGATTTACCAAAAGCGGTAGAGAATATAAATATAGATGTTGCTATAAATAATAAAACTGGAATTGTAGAGGATACTTATGTAGATATTAATAAAGGTTCTTTTAGAATAGATGAGGATAGATTTTCTATAGTATCTCATATAAAAGATTTAATGGGGAATACTAAGGTAAATGCCCAGTTAAAAGGAATTATGAATTTAGCTAATATATCTAAAGCATACCCTGTACCATCGGATTTAGATTTGCAAGGTATTTTAAATGCCGATATAAGTACAGCTTTTGATATGGCATCTATAGAACAAGAAAAATATGATAATACAAAAACATCTGGAACCTTAGAGCTTAAAAATTTTGTGTATAAGAGTGATGAAGTTCCAAGTCCAATAGAGTTAAAATCTACAGCAGTTACATTTAACCCTAAAACAGTTACATTAAATACTTTAGAAGGAAAAACAGGCAAAACCGATTTTAAAGCAAATGGAACCATAGATAACTTACTAGGTTTTATGTTTAATAATGAAAAGGTAGAGGGTAATTTTAACCTAAACTCTAATACTTTTGCATTAGAGGATTTTATGGTTGCAGAAGATGCTACAGAAACTACAAAGCAAGAGAGTAAAACCGTAGAGACTACTACTGTTGAAGAGAAAATTAAAATTCCTTCTTTTTTAGATTGTACAATAAATGCAGATGCAAAAACGGTAATATATGACAATTTAACACTTACAGATGTTAAAGGAAGCCTTAAGATTAAAGATGAAAAAGCAACGTTAAATAATATGACGTCTACTATGTTGGGTGGTAAAGTTGGTTTTGGAGGCGAGGTGTCTACCAAGCAAGACATACCTACATTTGCAATGCAACTAAATTTAGATAAATTAGGAATAGCTGAAACTTTTAAGTCTTTAGAGCTTTTTAAGGTATTAGCACCTATTGCAAGCGCATTACAGGGTAAGTTAGATTCTAACATAGAAATTACCGGAAACTTAACAGATGATTTTACACCAGACTTAGGTTCTGTATCTGGTAATGTTTTAGCAGAATTATTGTCTAATGATATTGATCCTAATAAAGCAAAAATAGTATCGTCTTTAGCTAGTAACCTTAATTTTATAAAATTAGATGATATAGATTTAAAAGGACTTAAAACTATGTTGTCTTTTGAAGATGGTAAAGTAACTGTAAAACCATTTTCTTTAAATTATAAGGATATAAAAGTAAATATATCTGGTAGTCATATGTTTGATAGTAGTTTAGATTATAAAGCTACATTAGATGTGCCTGCTAAATATTTAGGATCCGAAGTAACAAGTTTAATTGCTAAAATAGAAGATAGTAGTTTAGATAATTTAACTATACCTGTAACGGCTACTATTGGAGGTTTATATAACAGCCCAAAAGTATCTACAGATATGACTAGTGGGGTAAAAAACTTAACTACAAAATTAATTGATATTCAAAAACAAAAGCTAATTAACAAAGGAAAAGATAAGGCCACAGATTTATTGTCAGATGTTTTAGGAGGAAATAAATCTGATAAGGATAGTACTTCATCTGCTAAAAGTACAACGGATAATGTAAAAGAAGTTTTAGGAGGTATTTTAGGAAATACAAAAAAACAAGATGATTCTGTTACTACAAAAACAGATACCACCACTCCTAAAAAAGATGAAGATGTAATAAAAGAAAAAGCAAAAAATATTTTAGGCGGCCTTTTAGGGGGTAGTAAAAAAGAGTAATCTAGTTTATAGTTAGTCCAATATACAAGCCTTCATTTGCTCTAATATTAAAAACGGTATTATCTTCAAAAATTAAATATTGTCCTTTAATGCCAACAAGTTTCCCTTTGTAATTAGGTGTTTTAGAAAGATTAAGGCTTTTAACTTTTTCTGGGTAAGAGGTTACAGGAAAATGTAAATGGGTTTCTATATTCGCATCTAAAAAATATTCTTGAGCCTCGGTAGGTATATATTGTTTTAACTTATTTTTCCATTCTATTAGATTTTCATCTTCAATAGTATTGGTAAGCATTTTTCTCCAATTAGTTTTATCTGCAACAAACTCTTTTAAGGCAACTTCTGTAATACCTGCTAAGTATCTATTAGGAACTTCTACAATTTCTATAGCTTCATGGGCACCTTGATCAATCCATCTAGTTGGTACTTGCGATTTTCTAGTAACACCAACTTTTACATTACTAGAGTTGGCTAAATAAACAATATGAGGTTGTAATTGTGCTCTTTTTTCAAATTCTAAATCGCGGTCTTCTTTTCCTAAGTGTGCGGTACTTAATTCGGGTCTCATAATCCAATCACCAGCAGAAGGTGTTTCAAAAAAACAAGACTTACAAAAACCCTGTCTGTAAATAGGTTTATCTAAATGGCAATTAAGACATTCGTATTTTATAAACTCTATAGATACATCTTTATTTAATATTTGATTTACATTTAAAAAATCATTTTCAAAAATTAAATAATATTGAATAGGTTCTCCTATTTCAGTTTGCATTTTTTTTAAAACACCTTGGTATTGCATATTAAAATATTGTATTAAAAATCTTTTTGAAAATGATAACTTTTAGAGTTAAATTTATTGACTATTTGTTTGTGTGTAAAACAAATAAAAAACAGGATAAAGATACCTAAAAATGCCAATACCATTATTCAATTCTATAGCTTCTTGGCTCTTAAAAAAGAGATTTCATCAGATAGAACTTTTTATAAAATACCCGGAAGAAGTACAGGTTGAGGTTTTAAGTCAATTAATAGAGTTTGCAGAAGACACAGAAATAGGCAAGAAATATAATTTTTCCTCTATTAAAAACTATCAAACTTTTAGAGAAAGAGTTCCAATTGCATCTTATGAAGAAATACAACCAATAATTGAACGTACAAGAAAAGGTGAGCAAAATCTTTTTTGGCCAACATCAATAAAATGGTTTGCTAAAAGTAGTGGTACTACTAATGCTAAAAGTAAATTTATTCCTGTTAGTTCGGAGGCATTAGAAGATTGCCATTACAAATCGGGTAAAGATTTATTGTGTTTATATTTAAACAATAACGAAAACTCGCAATTATTTACAGGTAAAAGTTTAAGGCTAGGTGGTAGTAAAGAAATTTATGAAGATAATGGTTCTTTTTTCGGAGACCTTTCGGCTATTTTAATAGACAATATGCCGTTATGGGCAGAGTTTAGTAGTACGCCAAGTAACAAGGTGTCTTTAATGAGTGAGTGGGAGGCAAAATTAAAAGCAATAATTACAGAAACCACTCAAGAGAATGTTACCAGTTTGGCAGGTGTGCCTTCATGGATGCTTGTATTGTTAAATAAAGTAATAGAAGAAACAGGAAAAAATCATCTTTTTGAAGTATGGGAAAATTTAGAAGTTTATTTTCATGGAGGAGTAAGCTTTACGCCATATATGGATCAGTATAAAAAAATATTTCCAAGAAAGAGTTTTAAGTATTATGAAATATATAATGCTTCGGAAGGATTTTTTGCTATTCAAGATTCTAACTATGAAAAAGATTTATTGCTAATGTTAGACTATGGTATTTTTTATGAATTTATACCAATGGATACCTATAAGACAATTGAACAACATGCTATTCCTTTGTGGGAAGTTGAATTAAATAAAAATTACGCTATTGTAATTACTACTAATTCTGGTTTATGGCGTTATAAAATTGGAGATACAGTTAGGTTTACATCTTTAAAGCCATACAGAATAAAAGTTACAGGGCGTACCAAGCATCATATAAATGTTTTTGGAGAAGAGTTGATTATTGAGAATGCAGAAGAGGCGTTAAAAAGTGTTTGTTTAAAAACAGATTCTAAAATTAAAGATTATACAGCAGCTCCAATATTTATGTCAGGAAATGAAAAAGGAGCACATGAGTGGATTATAGAGTTTAGAAAACCTCCAGAGAAATTAGATTACTTTATAGAGTTCTTAGATAATGCTTTAAAATCTTTAAATTCTGATTATGAAGCAAAAAGATATAATAATATTACCCTAAAAATGCCTGTAGTTCATATTGCTCGCGAAAATTTATTTAACGATTGGTTAAAGTCTAAAGACAAGCTTGGAGGGCAACATAAAATACCCAGATTGTCTAATAAAAGAGAGTATATCGAAGAATTGCTTCAGATGAACAATTAAATGTGGGCTTCTGCCGTTTAATTCCCATATTAGATTTCTCAAACCTTAAGAACTATAAATTTAAACAAACGCAAATGGCAGAAAGACTAGTGATTTTATCCGACATGTGGGGCGCAAAAAAAGGTCTTTGGATTACCTCTTACTTAGGTTATCTACAACAATATTTTGATATTGTATTTTACGATATTCAACAATTATCAAACTTAGATATAAAAGTATACTCCGAAGAAAACATACATAATGCTTTTGTAGATGGTGGTATAGATGTTGCTGTGGCTCATTTATTAAAAAAAGAGCAAGAAGCAAGTCATTACCTAGCATTTAGTACAGGAGGCACTATTGCATGGAAAGCAGCAAAATTTGGTTTGCCTATGAAATCTTTATATGCAATTTCACCTACAAGAATTCGTTTCGAAAATGAAAGCCCAGAAATACCTATGAAATTAGTTTTTGGTGAAAATGATAATTTTAAACCAACTATAGAATGGGAGAAAAAAATGGATATTAATATAGATACTGTTTCTAATTTTGGGCATACGTTATATTCAGATGAAAAAATAATTAAAAAAGTTAGTAAAGACTTGTTGGATCAGGTAACAAGAATACCAACTAAAGCTAAAAAGGCTGTTTAGGTTAATTTAGTGTACAACAAAAAAAAGCGAAGAAATTTTTAATTTCTTCGCTTTTTTTATGTGGGTATTTTATTTGGCAATTAAGAAACGGCTTTTAGTTTTTTAATTGTTTCATAAGATAATTTTTTCTCAGCATAAGGTTTTGTAACCTTAAACTCTTTTTCTTCGCTACTAGGAAGTTCAAACATGGCGTCTGTAAAAATAGCTTCACATAACGAACGTAACCCTCTTGCACCTAATTTATATTCTATAGCTTTTTCTACAATATAATCTAAGGCTTGTTCTGTAATGGTAAACTTAATGTCGTCCATTCCAAAAAGCTTTTCATATTGTTTAATAATAGCATTTTTAGGTTCTGTTAAAATGGCTCTTAGTGTTTTAGCATCTAACGGGTTCATGTGTGTTAAAACAGGAAGCCTTCCAATAATTTCAGGAATTAAGCCAAATTCTTTTAAATCTTTAGGTATTATGTATTGTAGAATATTAGCTTCATCTAATTGTTCATCTGCTTTAGAAGCACTATACCCAACAGCTTGCATGTTTAAACGCTTAGTTATAGCACGTTCAATACCATCAAAAGCACCACCTGCAATAAAAAGAATATTTTCTGTATTTACTTCTATAAACTTTTGGTCAGGGTGTTTTCTTCCTCCTTTTGGTGGTACATTAACAACGGTGCCTTCTAATAATTTAAGAAGCCCTTGTTGTACCCCCTCTCCAGAAACATCTCTAGTAATAGATGGGTTATCACTCTTACGAGCAATTTTGTCTATTTCATCAATAAAAACAATACCTCTTTCTGCTTTTTCTAAGTTGTAGTCTGCAGCTTGTAAAAGACGTGTAAGTATACTTTCTACATCTTCACCAACATAACCAGCTTCTGTTAAAACAGTAGCATCTACAATTGCTAACGGTACATTAAGCATTTTTGCTATGGTTTTTGCCATTAAGGTTTTTCCTGTACCTGTTTGGCCTACCATTACAATATTACTTTTTTGTATTTCTATATCATCTTCGGTAGATGATGGTTGTAATAATCTTTTGTAGTGGTTGTATACGGCAACGGACATTACTTTTTTGGTGCGTTCTTGTCCAATAATAAAAGTGTCTAAAAACCCTTTAATTTCAATTGGTTTTTTTAGTACAAGCTCACTAGAGAGATCGTTAGTTTTATTTTGTTTAGATTCTTCTGCTACAATACCATGAGCTTGCTCTATGCAGCGATCGCATATATGAGCATCTAAACCAGCAATTAATAAGTTGGTTTCTGGCTTTTTGCGACCACAAAATGAACATTCTAAGTTTTCTTTTGCCATATCAATTAATACCTTTCTTTATAAGTAACGAAAGATTTTCTTTTTTGGTTTATCCTTTTTATTAAGGAATACTTTTTTAAATAGTCGAAATTATTGTTTGTCCCTAACCAAAATTTCGTCAATCATACCATATTTTTTAGCTTCTTCAGCTTTCATCCAATAATCACGGTCGCTATCATCATGTACTTTATCAATAGATTGTCCAGAATGTTGTGCTATTATTTGGTATAATTCTTCTTTTAATTTTAAAATTTCGCGAGCAGTAATTTCAATATCACTAGCTTGGCCTTGTGCGCCGCCCATTGGTTGGTGGATCATCACACGAGAATGTGTTAAACCACTACGTTTTCCTTTTTCACCAGCACATAAAAGAACAGCTCCCATAGAAGCAGCCATACCAGTACAAATAGTTGCTACGTCTGGTTTTATAAATTGCATAGTATCATAAATTCCTAAGCCAGCATAAACGCTGCCACCTGGAGAGTTAATGTATATTTGTATGTCTTTAGAAGCATCTGCGCTTTCTAAAAATAATAATTGTGCTTGTACAATGTTTGCTACTTGGTCGTTTATACCTGTACCTAAGAAGATAATACGATCCATCATTAATCTAGAAAAAACATCCATTGCAATAGCATTTAGTTGTCTTTCTTCTATAATATTAGGAGTCATGTTTGTTGGGTACATGCTACTCATGATTTTATCATAGTACATGCTGTTAATTCCTTGGTGATTTATGGCGTAATTCTTAAATTCTTTTCCGTAATCCATATTAGGTATTTATTCAAATTTATAACTAAAAAAAGGTGCCGAAAATAAATTTCCGGCACCGTAAAGATACTTAATTTATTTTATGCAAAACTACCCGTAAACCTCTTTCACAAAGTTTTCGTAGGTTACCTCTTTAGTCTTTAAGTTTACTTTTTCTTTGTATAGAGAAAGTAACTTTTGACTCATTAATTGTTCTGATAATCTTTTTACTTCGTCTTGGTTACTTAAAACTCTAGCAGCAATATTATCTAATTCTTCTTCTTTTGGGTCTAATTGTCCAAATTGTGCCATTTGGCTTTTTATAAAGCCTTTAGCAAATTCTTTTAATTCTTCCATTTGAATTTGAATATCATTGTCTTTAATGATTTTTCCTTCTATAAGTTGGTAACGCAACCCTTTTTCAGATTTTTCAAATTCTTCAGCAGCTTGTTCATCTGTTAACGAATTTTCTCCAGTAGATTGTATCCACTTAGTTAAAAAATTTGTTGGAAGTTCAAATTTCGTATTTTCAATAAAGTATTCTGTAACATCATTAAGTAGCTTTTGATCGGCTTGTTGCTCAAATTGTTTTTCAGAATCTTCTTTAATTTTTTCTTTTAATTCTTTTTCAGAAGTAACATTGTCTTTACCAAAAAGCTTGTCAAATAACTCTTGGTCTAATTTAGCAGGTTCTCTTTCGTTTATTTCTTCAATAGTAAAAGTAACCTCTGTATTTAAATCTTTAGCTTTTTCAGCGTCAACACCTAAAGTGCTAGCTAGTAAATGCTCTTCTTTTAAAAGCCCTTTTGTTTTTAAGGTTACAACATCGCCAACTTTTTTACCTACGATACTATCAATAGCTTTTTTTGCTTTTAATTTATCTAATTCTAGGGTGCTTTTGTTGTTTATAGCTTCTTCTTCGTTAGAGAAAGTACCAGTTACTTCATCTTTTTTACCAGCTTCTTCTTTACTAACTAGTTTTCCGTATTGCTTAGCAATACGTTCTATTTGTTCGTTAACCATTTTGTCATCGGCAACAATTTTGTAGCTAGTAATTGGTTTTTTTGTTTTTAAAGCAACATCAAAACTAGGAGCTAATCCTAATTCAAACTCAAAATTAAAATCTTCTTTATCCCAATCAAAACTTTCTTGTTGTTTTGGTAGTGGATTTCCAAGAACATCTAACTTCTCTTCAGTAAGATATTTGTTAAGGTTTTCTTGAATAAGTTTATTTACTTCGTCTACTAAAACAGCTTTACCATATTGCTTTTTTATAAGCCCCATAGGTACTTGGCCTTTTCTAAATCCAGGTACATTTGCTTGTTTTCTGTAATCTTTTAAAATACTTTCTACTTTGTCTTGGTAGTCGTCCTTTGTAATGGCAACTTTTACAACAGCATTTAAATCGTCTATCTGCTCTTTTGTGATATTCATTCTTGAATCTATTTTTGCATAAATAAAATGGTGTGCAAAAGTACTACATTTTATAAAGTTCAGCAACTTTTTAAACTACTGAATTTCAAACCTTAAAGTTGAACTTTATTTGTTTTCTTTTAGTAAAGAGTATAGAATGGATTGTAGAAAAGATAAAAGTAAGCTAAATAGTATAGCAGACCAGAAGCTTGTTACACTAAAACCATCTATTAAATTATCTGCAAAAAATATGATAATTGCATTAATTACTAATAAAAATAGACCGAAAGTAAGAATGGTTACTGGTAAAGTAAATATTACCAATATTGGTTTTACAATAAAGTTTAATAAGCTAAGAACAATTGCTACAATAATTGCTGTGGTGTAATTTTCTACTTGTACGTTTGGTAAAAAATTAGCTAAAACTATAACTGCTAATGCACTTAAAAGTATTCTTAAAATTAATTTCATAGGTGCTTTTAAAAAATGAAAGTATTACTTTAAAGGTAGGGATTAATTATGGTTTTTATTCCTGATTTAGGAAATTGTTAGATTTAGAAAAAAATTGTTTAGGATTTTCTGCATGTAACCAATGGCCCGCATTATCTATTGTTTCTACAATTGCATTAGGAAAATGTAGTTTAATTTGTGGAAGGTCGTTCGGCATTATGTATTCCGATTTGTCTCCTCTTAAAAATAAAGTTAAGCCTTCAAAAACGTCTAAATTACTTACGTTTTCTCCTATTTCTTCCATTTTAGTGCTTAAAACTTTTAGGTTGAATCTAAAACCTAATTTACCTTTTTCTGCCCAATAAAGATTTTTTAGTAAAAATTGGCGTGTTCCAAAGTCGGATATGTGTTTTTCAAGTTTTTGGTCTGCTTCTTTTCTAGAAGTTAAATTTTCTGAAGAAATTGCGTTTAAACCATTTAAAATAGTATCGTGGTGTGGAGGGTAAAACTTTGGAGCAATATCTGCAACAATAAGTTTTTGTACTCTAGATGGGTGGTTACATGCAAATTGCATTGCTGTTTTGCCTCCCATAGAGTGTCCAATTAATAAAGTGCTTTTAATGTTATGGTGGTCAAGATAGTTCTTTAAATCATCAGCTAGAATATCATAGTTAAAATCATCAGAATGAAAACTTTTTCCATGATTACGTTGGTCTATTAAATGTACTTGGTAGCCTTCTTGAGCATAATTATTTCCTAATGTTTTCCAATTGTCAGACATGCCTAAAAAGCCATGTAAAATGCATAAAGGCTGTCCTTCTCCTAATATTTTGGAATGTAATATTTGGTTCATTTTAATTTATTTAAATACATGTTTACAACATTTTCTAATCCTAGGTATAAAGATTCACTAATTAATGCATGTCCTATAGATACCTCTAGTAAATTAGGAACATTCTCTTTAAAATATTTAATGTTGTCTAAGCTAAGGTCATGCCCAGCATTTATACCTAAGCCCAATTTATGTGCTAAAACAGCCGCGTTTGTAAAAGGTTCCACGCCTTTAAGATTACCTTTTGCATAATCATCTGCATAACTTTCTGTATATAGCTCTATTCTATCTGCCCCAACATTTGCAGCGCCTTCTACCATTTTATTAATAGGGTCTACAAAAATAGAGGTTCTTATGTTATTGTCTTTAAAAGTAGAAATAACCTCTTTTAAAAAAGACGCATTTTTTATGGTATCCCATCCGGCGTTAGAAGTTATAGCATCAATTGCATCTGGCACTAAAGTAACTTGTGTAGGTTTGGTTTGTAATACAAGGTCTATAAATTTTTGTATTGGATTGCCTTCAATATTGTACTCTGTGCTAACAACTTTGGTTAAATCTAAAGCATCTTGGTAACGAATATGTCTTTCGTCGGGTCTAGGGTGTATGGTTATTCCTTGTGCACCAAAATTTTCTATGTCTTTAGCAACTTTTAATAAATTTGGAACATTGCCGCCACGAGAATTTCTTAAGGTTGCTATTTTGTTTATGTTAACACTTAATTTAGTCATAGATAATAAATTTAATTTAATGCAACGCAAAAATACAAATTAGGCATGCCTTTTGATATTTTAAATTAGTATTTTGCGTTATATTTAAAAGATATGCAGATTAAAACTCACATATTATCCAATATTCCTGTTTTTAATGTAGAGGATTCTTTAAAAGCAGTTATTAAGTTTTTTGAAAACACCACCTTTTCGCACGTTGCAGTGGAAGAAAAAGGTAGGTTTTTAGGTGTTTTAAGTGAAGACGATTTAGAAAACTTAAAAGGAATAGAAAAAATAGAAGAATACCGTTATAGTTTAGATAATTTCTTTACACGTAAAGATGCTAATTGGTTAGATGTTTTAGAAGCTTTTGCTCGTAATGAGGCTAACTTGTTGCCGGTTTTAGGAGAAAGTGAAGAAATATTAGGATATTACGATTTAACCGATGTAGTTGGAGTTTTTATAGACACTCCTTTTTTTACAGAGCCGGGCAATATTTTAGTAGTGGCAAAAGGTATTAAAGATTATTCTTTTAGTGAAGTTGCGCAAATAGTAGAAAGTAATAATGCTAAATATATTGGAGGTTTTATTACAGAAATGGTGAATGATGTTGTGCAAATTACAATAAAAATTAGCACAGAAAATTTTAGCGATGTAGTGCAAACCTTTAGAAGGTATAACTACAATATTATATTTGGTAATAGTGATGATAAATTTTTGGAAGACCTAAAAGACCGCTCCAATTATTTAGATAAATATTTAAATGTTTAAAAAATGAAAGTTGCCATTTATGGTCAAACCTACCAAGATAATGCAATAGCATATGTTGTAGAATTGTTAGAAGAACTTCAGGAGCAGTCTGCAGAAATTTATTTTGAAAAAGACTTTTTTTCGTTACTACAAGAAAAAACAAACTCAAAACAATACAATACATTTACTTCTGAATCTGGATTAGATTCTTCTTTTGATATGTTTGTTAGCTTTGGAGGCGATGGTACTATTTTAAGAGCAACTACATATGTTCGAGATTTAGGTATTCCAATTGTTGGTGTAAATACGGGTAGGCTAGGTTTTTTGTCTACATTTAAGAAAGAAGATGTTAGAAAGGTAGTAAAAGAATTTGTTGAAGGAGCATATACTATTGTAGAAAGAAGTTTAGTAGAAGTTCAGGTAGATGGATATGAGGCAGAATTTCAAGATTTAAATTTTGCATTAAATGAAATTACAGTAAGTAGAAAAGATACCACCTCTATGATAACTGTAGAAACCCATTTAAATAATGAATATTTAACCTCTTATTGGGCAGATGGTTTAATAATATCTACACCAACGGGTTCCACAGGCTATTCTTTAAGTTGTGGTGGACCAGTAATTGTACCTACAGCTAAATCTTTAGTATTAACACCTATTGCGCCACATAACCTAAATGCAAGACCTTTAGTTATTTCAGATAATACCACAATAAAGTTAAAGGTTTCGGGTAGAGAGGATAACCATTTGGTTTCTTTAGACTCTAGAATAGCATCTATAGAAAATGGAACAGAAATTGAAATTAAAAAAGCCAATTTTACAATAAAGATGATCGAGTATACCTCGGAGAGTTTCTTAAAAACCCTGCGTAATAAGTTGTTGTGGGGAGAAGATAAAAGAAATTGAGAAGCTCGTAAAACAATAAATGACTTTAAAAGCTGTTTATCTTGAAAGAACAGAATAAAACAATTTTGCAGCTTAAACTATTTCAAATTGTTAATTTTGCAAACTTTTAAATCGTATGAAGAGAATTATTTTTTTAATCTTCGCAATTAGTTATTTAGGATTAAATGCGCAAACCTATGAAGTGGGTGTCTTTGCTGGAGGAGCCAATAATATTGGTGACGTTGGTAGAACAAGTTATATTTTACCTTCAGGGTTAGCCTATGGTGGACTTTTTAAATGGAATATAAGTAAAAGGTATGCTTGGCGTGCAAGTATTATACATGGTAAGTTTACCGCAGACGATTCTAAATCTAACATAACTTCAAGACAACAAAGAGGCTATGTAGTAGATAATTCTATCTTAGAAGCTTCAGCAGGATTAGAATTTAATTTTGTAGAATATAATTTACATAGTTTAGGTCCGGCATTTACACCTTATTTATACACAGGATTTACCTATTTTAGGTATAATTATAATTATTTTAACGGAGGAGTTTTTCAAGATATTAACCAAAAAGATGGGTCATTAGCTATACCAATGACAGTTGGATTTAAGCTTCGTTTAAATCAAATGCTTATTTTTGGTGCGGAAATTGGTGCTAGATATACATTTACAGATAATTTAGACGCCAGTAACCCTGATGGTTCAAATTTTGAAGCATTTAGATTTGGAAATATTTTTAGTGATGATTGGTACGTGTTTTCTGGAGTTACTTTAACGTATACTTTTGGAAGAAAACCATGTGGCGATTGTTTTGAGTAAAACTATACATGAGCACTATAGAAGAAATAAAAAGTCAGGAATTGCCAAAACATCTAGCAATAATAATGGATGGTAATGGAAGATGGGCAAAACAAAAAGGAAAATTACGTGTTTTTGGGCATGAAAATGGCATAAAAACAGTAAGAACTACCGTTGAAAGTTGTGTAAAAATTGGAATTAAATATTTAACACTGTATACTTTTTCTACAGAAAATTGGAATAGACCAAAATTAGAAGTGCAAATGTTAATGCGCTTATTGGTTAGCTCTCTAAAAAAAGAACTGCAAACTTTTTTAGAAAATAATGTTAAGTTAAACACAATAGGTGATGTAAACGCATTACCAACTAAAGTACGTAAAGAACTCCAAGAAGTAATGGCTAAAACAGAGTCTAATACAGGAATGACATTGACTTTAGCTCTTAGTTACGGTTCTCGTGAAGAGATAAAAAATGCAGTGCAGCAAATAGCTGTCAAAGTTAAAAATAATATAATTTCTCCTGAAAGTATTGATGAAACCATAATAAATAACCATCTTTACACGCAAAATTTGCCAGACGTAGACCTTCTTATTAGAACTAGTGGGGAACAAAGGATTAGTAATTTTTTACTTTGGCAAATAGCATACGCAGAATTATATTTTATTGATGTATTTTGGCCAGATTTTACTGAAGAAGACTTAGTAAAGGCACTTAAAAATTATCAGAACAGAGAACGAAGATTTGGAAAAACTAGCGAACAACTTAACTAGCAATATGCAAAAGGGCATATTTCTAAAACCCTTTTTTACAATCCTATTTAGTATACTTACATCTTTGAGCTTTGCTCAAGAAACTACTTCTTATGAAGATGGTAAAAAATACATATTAGGAGGGTTAAAAGTAACAGGATTACAAAGTTACAATGAGCAAACTGTAAAAACCTACACAGGGTTAAGAGAAGGGCAGCCAATAACACTACCCGGAGAACAAATAAGCGCAATAATTAATAAGTTATGGGGCTTAGAATTGTTTAGCGAAATAGACTTTTACATAACAAATATAAAAGGAGAAGAAGTTTTTTTAACTTTAAATATTATAGAAAGACCAACACTTTCTGATATTACAGTATATGGTGTAAAAAAGAGAAAAACAGAAGAAATTCTTAAAGATACAGACCTTAAAAAAGGAAAGAAAATTACACAAAGTTTAATAGCTAACTCTAAAAACTACCTGCAAAATAAGTATAAGAAAAAAGGGTATTTAAATGCTAATGTAAACATTGTTACAGCAAAAGACACCTCTGAGACTAATGCGCAAAGCATGGTAGTTAATGTAAAAAAAGGGGACAAAGTAAAAATTAAAGACATTATTTTTGAAGGCAATAAAGAAATGCCAACAAAAAAGCTTAGAAAGGCTCTTAAGAAAACTAAAAAGAAACAATTTGGTCGTTTTTGGAAAAAATCAAAGTTTATAGAAGAAGATTATAAAAACGATTTGTCTTTGCTGGTAGATAAATTTGCAGAAAATGGCTATAGAGATGCAAGGATAATATCAGATTCTATTCAAAAAGTAGATGAAAATAATATTATTCTAAAGTTAAAAGTAGAAGAAGGTAATAAGTATTACTTTGGAGATATAAATTTTGTTGGAAATAGTGTTTATACAGATAGGCAATTAAATAGAGTTTTAGGAATAAAAAAAGGAGCAACATATAATGGTGTTTTATTAAGAGAACGAATTGCTGACGACTCTAAACCCGATGCGCAAGATGTTACAAGCCTATACCAAAATAATGGCTATTTATTTTCAAGTATAAATCCGGTAGAGGTATCTGCTGAGAATGATACTATAAATTTTGAAATTAGAATTATAGAAGGTAAAGAAACCTTTTTAGATCATATTACAGTTAATGGTAACGATAAAACTAATGACCACGTAATATTTAGAGAACTAAGAACAAGACCAGGACAACGATATAATAAATCTGATATAATTAGAACCATAAGAGAATTAGGTCAATTAGGATATTTTGATGCAGAACAAGTAAAGCCAGATATTATAAATCCAGACCCAAATGCTGGTACTGTAGATATTGCATATAGTTTAGTAGAATCTGGATCCAGCCAAATAGAATTACAAGGTGGATACGGCGGTGGAGGTTTTATAGGAACATTAGGACTTTCATTTAGTAATTTTTCTATTAAAAATTTATTTAAAGGAGAAGAGTATAAGCCTGTACCAATGGGAGATGGACAAACTTTTGCATTACGTTTACAAGCTAGTCAAACCTACCGTGTATATAGTCTTAATTTTGCAGAACCTTGGTTAGGTGGTAAAAAACCAGTTCGTTTTAATTTCTCTGTTTCTAGAACACAGCAATTTGCAGCTAGTTATGATACCAGTGGTAATATAGATGTAGATAAAGACCAACAATTCTCAATAACAGGTGTTTCTGCAGGTTTAGCTAAGAGAGTACAATGGCCAGACGATTTCTTTACTATATCACATTCGTTAAGTTACCAGTTATACGATTTTAGAAATTATAACATAGGCCTATTTAACTTTGGAGATGGTAAAGCTAATTCTATAGCATATACCTTAGGTATATCTAGAAACGCTACTTCTGGAGGTCAAATTTTTCCAAGAGGAGGTTCTAATTTTGAAATTACAGCAAAGTTTACCCCACCATTTTCACTAATAAATGGTAAAGATTACGATGCTTTACTTACTGCCGAAGATATAACTGATGATTCTTCTGATGGAGGAGCAACAGTAACCGCTGCAGAAGATGCGCAGTTAGAAGAAGATGATAAAGAGCGTTATAAGTGGTTAGAGTATTATAAAGTTAAATTTAAAGGCGATTGGTATACAACCTTATTGGGTAGCGCAGACAAATCTTTAGTATTACGAACAAACGTAGAATTTGGTTTCTTAGGAAACTATAATAGTAGTGTTGGTAATGTTCCTTTTGAGCGTTTTTATGTAGGAGGGGACGGATTAGGTAACTTTACATTAGATGGTAGAGACGTAGTGCAATTACGTGGTTATGAAAACCAATCTTTAACACCTTATACTACTAATTTATTAACAGGGCAACAAGAACAAGAAGGTGCTTTGGTTTATAATAAGTTTTCTATGGAGCTAAGATATCCACTAACATTAAAGCCTTCAGCATCTATATATGGTTTAGTATTTTTAGAAGCAGGTAATGCCTTTAACAATTTTCAAGACTTTAATCCGTTTGAGTTAAAACGATCGGCTGGTGCAGGATTGCGTATTTTTATGCCAGCATTTGGTTTACTAGGGATAGACTTTGGTTACGGATTTGATTCTGATGCACTATCTCCAGGAACTGGTGCTCACGGATGGGAAACACACTTCATAATTGGTCAACAGTTTTAATTTAAAAACATAATGCTAAAATCTAAATCATTCATTTATATGATTTTAGTATTTTTGGCATGATTTTTTCAATAGGATAAAACAGTATCAATAATGAAATTAAAAACAAAAGTTCTTTTAGTATTAGTTGCAGGTTTGTTTTCAATTTGTGTAACAGCGCAAAGAGGTGTTAGGATAGCTTATGTAGATATGGAATACATTTTAGAAAATGTAGAAGAGTACAGAGCAGCTACATCGCAATTAGAAACTAAAGTGCAAAGATGGAAAGTGCAAATAGAACAAAAGCGTAGTATAGTTGAGCAAATGAAAAAAGACCTCATGGCAGAAAAAGTACTGCTTACAGAGGAGTTAATTGCAGAGCGTGAAGAGGAAATACAGATTTTAGAAAAAGAAATGATAGAGTACCAACAAAATCGTTTTGGTCCTCAGGGAGATTTAGTTTTACAAAAAAGACAACTAATACAACCTATACAAGATCAAGTTTTTAATGAGGTGCAAACTATAGGAACAAATAAAAAGTACGATTTTATTTTTGATAAATCTGCGGATGTTGTAATGTTGTATTCTCAAAAAAGACACGATATTAGTGATTTAGTCTTAAGAGGTATTGCAAGAACTAGAAAAATTAGCAAACCCAAAAAGAAAGCTGATAAAAGAATTGTTGACGATTTTGAGGATAGAGAAGAGTTAGAAAAGGAAATAAGCGACGAGTTAAAAGAAAGACAGGCAAAAGCAGAACAAGCTAGTGAGGCAAGAGCTAAATCTGCAGAAGAAAAGAGGGCAGAGCAGCTTAAATTGCGTGAGGAACGTAAAAAAGCTTATGAGGCAAGAAGACAAAAACTATTAGAAGAAAGAGAGGCAAAGAAAAAAGCCAAATTAGAAGAAAGAGATAGCGAAGAAACAGAAGAAGAAAATTAATATAATAACCAAAATAGAGTACCATTAATTAACACAAAATAGAAATTGAAAATCATGAAACAAGTAAAGAAAATAGCTGTAGCATTAGTATTATTTATTGCAGCAACAAGTTTTGTAAACGCACAAAGTAAAGTAGCTCATATAGACGTAACACAATTATTATCTCAAATGCCAGAAATGAAATCGGCAGAAGCAGAGCTTAAAAAATTACAAGAAACGTACAATGCGGATATACAAGCTTCTATGACAGAACTTCGTAATAAGTTTACGCAATACCAAAATGAAGCAGCGGCTAAGTCTAAAGAAGAAAATGATAAAAGAGCTGTAGAATTGCAAGGTTACGAAAAGAGCATAGGTGAAGCACAACAAGCTGCACAGCAAGAATTTCAGAAGAAACAGGCAGAATTATTTGCACCTATTTCTGAAAAAGCTAAAGCTGCAATAGAAAAAGTTGCTGCCGCACAAGGTTTTGACTATGTAATAGATGCACAAGCTGGTGGTGGTTTAATAGTAGCTAAAGGAAAAGACCTTTTAGTAGATGTAAAAAAAGAATTAGGTTTCTAAAACACTACTTTTAATAAAACAAAAAAGCCATTCTAATTTAGAATGGCTTTTTTTGTATGAACTATTTATTTAGAATAATTTTTGTTTAATATTTTTCCATCTTAAGGATCTTATAAACTTACCTTCTTCTATAGAAACTAAATGGGTAGTATTTTCTTTTTTAGCGTTTTTGTATCCTTCTAAATTATGAAAAAAAGTAGCTATTTTTTTTTGCTTTAAAGCCATTTTTAAAGATGCAATTATAGTAATTAAACTACCATACCTCATAGTATACATTGCTTTACCTTGCAATAATTTAGCTTTTTTGTTGTAAGCACCGCCAGTTGGTCTTAAATGTTTAACATGTAGTTGCTCTGTAGTGTAAATTTCAAAGCCATGGTACTGCGCTAATAACTCATCTACCGTATCCCAGCCCATTGCATTTTTAAGTCCGCCAATGGCTTTAAAACAGTTTTTAGAATATGCTTTAAAAGCACCACGTACATGGTCTTTGTTCATGGGGTGGTTTAAAAGCCATTCTCCAGTATTAGATTCTTCATAGGCGAATCCGCCAGCAACACCAATTTTTTGGTTGTTTTTAAAAATTGCAGCTATGGTTTCAAAGTACTTTGCAGGAAGAATAATATCAGCATCTAGCTTAACAATAAAATCATAAGAATCATCTAGTAATTTTAACCCTTTGTTAAATGCATTTATGACTTTACTTCCTGGCATATGCTCTGTAGAAGAAGTAGTGTTTAATTTTTTAAAAAAATCCGATTTGGCAATGTACTTATCTATAATTTTTTCAGTAGAGTCTGTAGAATTATCGTTTACAATAATTACTCGTTTAGGAAGTAAAGATTGTTCTAGTATAGAATTTAGTGTATTAGATATATACTGCTCTTCATTATGCGCAGGTATTACTATATAATAATCCATAGCACCTTATTTAAAATTGTTTAATTCTTTCTGCATAAACAATATAGTATCTTGGCGTAAAAGAACGTAAAAGAGGTCTAATTCCTATTTTTTTTACAGGGTTAGTCCATTTAGCACTGTCTTTTATTTGCCAACCAGCTTTTTCTAATAACCAATTAAATTGCCAATCTTCAAATTCATGATAGTGTCTGTCCCAAGGGTCGGTCTTACTTTGGTATGCAGGAGAAAACCATAAACGTAATGGGATACTGGCAACTAGTTTGTTTGCTTTAATTTCTTTTAAGATGGTTAGCGGATTTAATAAGTGCTCAAAAATTTCAAAAGCTGTTACTACTTCGGTATTAGAATTTGTAATAGTAGAAAAATCTACATCAATATCTTCACCTTTTGTATTTTGTACAGAATAGCCATTTTCTTGCATAATTTTAGAAAAGGGATTAGGCACACCTAAATCTAAAATTGTTTCTTTTGTGGTAATATGTTTTTCTAAGAATGTTAAAGTGTGTTTAAACCTTTTGCTAGGAAAAGTCTTTTCGTACATCTACTATCGTTTTTGATACAGCTACGAAGGTAAAAAAATAAGCTTAAATCTATTGGTGTTTTTTATACTCTATAAACTATAGCATTAATATTCATTCCGGCACCAACACTTGCAAAAAGTATAATGTCTCCTTTGTTTATTTTCTGATTTTTAATTTTATTTTTATTTACCAAATCATATAATGTAGGTATAGTGGCAACGGAGCTGTTTCCAAACTTTTCTATTATCATTGGCATAACTCCTTTTGGAACCTCTTCTATTTCATAAAGTTTGTAAAAACGTTCCACAATTGCTTGGTCCATTTTTTCATTTGCCTGATGTATAAAAATCTTTTTTAAATCTTTAATAGAAATATTAGCACTATCTAGGCAATTTTTCATGGCTACAGGAACATTGGTAAGCGCAAATTCGTAAATTTTTCTTCCATGCATTTTAATGTAAAGATTTTCATCTTTTATTTTGGTGTTATATGTTTTTCCAAAGAAAAGATAATTAGCTTCTTCATTTGCATAGGTAGCGGAATCATGAAAAACAATCTCTCCTGCATTATTTTTGTTTTCTACAATTACGGCTCCAGCTCCGTCTGAATATATCATGGAGTCACGATCATATTTATCTATAACTCTAGACAATGTTTCTGCACCAATTACCAAGCATTTTGTTGCAATTCCGCTTTTAATAAAAGCATGTGCTTGTATCATGGCCTGTACCCAACCCGGACACCCAAAAAGAATATCGTATGCTACACATTTAGGGTTTTTAATACCTAATTTATATTTTACGCGTGTTGCTAAACTAGGCAAAGTATCTCCTTGTTTATTATTGTGTACAAGGTCTCCAAAATTATGGGCAACAATAATATAATCTAAAGTTTCTTTGTTAACGCCTGCGTCTTTTATGGCTTTTTCTGAGGCAAAGAATGCTAAGTCAGATGTTTTGTGTTCTTTTGGGGCATATCTTCTTTCGCTTATTCCTGTAATAGATTTAAACTTTTTTATAATTACTGGGTTAGGAGAGTTTATTTTAGAACCGTCAGAATTAAGAAATTCATGAGATTCAAAATCTTCATTTTTAGTTATTTCTGTTGGTATATAACTTCCTGTTCCAGTAATTCCTATAGGCATAATTCTAACTTTAAAAATAGCTGTAACAAGATAACTAAAAACGTATTTTTTATTATGCATGCATAATAAAAAATACGATAGCCAATTATAGTTTTTAATATTTTATAAAAGCAACAAACCCTTTTAAATTATTAAAAGGGTTTGTTTTATAGGGGTTACAAGGTTTTTTAAGCCTCTGCGTATGCTTCTATAGGAATACAACTGCAGATTAAATTACGATCGCCATAAGCATCATCAACTCTTCTTACCGATGGCCAAAATTTATTTTCCTTTACAAAATCTAACGGAAAAGCAGCTTTTTGTCTGCTATATTCAAACTCCCATAGATCACTAGTTATCATTTCTAAAGTATGCGGAGCGTTTTTTAAAACATTTTCCGGATTTTCAGAATATGCTTCTTCAATTTCTTGTCTAATAGATAACATGGCATTACAAAAACGGTCTAATTCTGCTAAGCTTTCACTTTCTGTTGGTTCTATCATTAAAGTACCTGCAACAGGAAAAGAAACGGTCGGAGCATGAAAACCATAATCCATTAATCGTTTGGCAATATCTGTAACTTCAATACCATTTTGTTTAAAAGGTCTGCAATCTATAATCATTTCATGAGCAGCTCTCCCTTTTTCTCCAGAGTACAATACCTTAAATCCACTACTTAACCTATCTTTTATATAATTAGCGTTAAGTATAGCGGTAATTGTAGATTGTTTTAACCCTTTTTCTCCTAGCATTTTAATATAACTATAAGAAATTAAACAAACTAAAGAGCTACCCCAAGGAGCAGCAGAAATTGCAGAAATAGCTTTAGAACCACCAGTTTTTATTACAGGGTTTGATGGTAAGAAAGGAACTAATTGTTCTGCAACACAAATAGGACCTACGCCAGGGCCACCACCACCATGCGGTATTGCAAAGGTTTTATGTAAGTTTAGGTGACACACATCTGCGCCTATTGCTGCTGGGTTTGTAAGACCTACTTGAGCGTTCATATTTGCGCCGTCTAAATAAACCTGACCGCCATAATCGTGTATTAATTTGGTGATTTGTTTTATAGAAGATTCAAAAACGCCATGCGTAGATGGGTAGGTTACCATTAACGCAGATAAATTGTTGGCGTGTAATTTTACTTTATCTTCTAAGTCTTCTAAATCAATATTACCTTTTTCATCTGTTTTAGATACAACTACTTTCATACCTGCCATTACAGCAGATGCTGGGTTTGTACCGTGTGCCGATGCTGGAATAATACAAATGTTTCTATGCGTATCCCCATTAGATTCATGATACGCTCTAATAGCCATAAGACCTGCATATTCTCCTTGAGCACCAGAATTTGGTTGTAAAGAGGTTGCTGCAAAACCAGTAATAGTAGAAAGGTCATTTTCTAGTTCTTTTAAAACAATTTGATACCCTTCGGCTTGTTTTATAGGTGCAAATGGATGAATATTTCCCCATTGGTTAGAGCTTAATGGTAGCATTTGCGTTGCAGCATTCAATTTCATAGTACAGGAGCCTAAAGAAATCATAGAATGATTCAGCGCTAAATCTTTACGTTCTAATTTTTTAATGTAACGCATTAACTCCGTTTCGGAATGATAAGAGTTAAATACAGGGTTTTCTAAAAAAGGAGAAGATCGTTGTAGTTCTTTTGCAATTCCTTTTTTGTCTATTAAAGAACTAATTTTTATAGCTTTTTTTTCTTTAGCTTCAGAAAAAATAGAAATAATAGTTTCAAGGTCAGAAATAGAAACACTTTCGTTTAAAGAAATTGAAATTGTATTTTCATTTATATAATAAAAATTAATTTCTTTTTGTTCTGCTAATGGCTGTATTAAAGATGAGTTTGCTTTAAGTAATACAGTATCAAAAAAATTGGTGTTTAATTGTTTATAACCTAATTTTTCTAGGTTTGTAGCAAGTGTAACTGTAGCAGCATGTATTTTATTGGCAATATATTTTAATCCTTCTGGGCCATGATAAACAGCATACATACCTGCCATTACAGCTAATAAAACTTGCGCGGTGCATATATTAGAAGTTGCTTTATCTCTTTTTATATGCTGCTCTCTGGTTTGCAGAGCCATTCTTAACGCTGGTTTGCCATTAGTATCTTTTGTAATACCAATTATTCTTCCAGGAATATTACGTTTATAAGCTTCTTTTGTAGCAAAAAAAGCAGCATGTGGTCCTCCGTATCCTAACGGAATACCAAAACGCTGTGTTGTGCCAACTACAACATCTACACCAAATTCTCCAGGAGGTTTTAGCATAGTTAAACTTAAGATATCTGCAGCAACTGCTACTTTTATATCATTTGCGTTTGCATTGGCTACAAAGGTTTCAAAATTATGTATTTGTCCATATTTTCCTGGATATTGTAGTAGTACACCAAAAAAATCTTCTGAAAAGGCAAAGTCTTCATGATTGCCAATAACAAGTTCTATTCCTAAAGGAGTAGCACGAGTTTGTAATAAAGATAGGGTTTGCGGTAAAACCTCTTCAGAAACAAAAAACTTTAAAATAGCAGCTTTTTTTTGAGCTCTACTTCGAACATCAAAAAGCATGGTCATAGCTTCAGCAGCAGCAGTACTTTCGTCTAAAAGAGAGGCATTGGCAATTTCCATAGCGGTTAAATCGCAAACAACAGTCTGAAAATTTAATAAAGCTTCTAATCTACCTTGTGCTATTTCTGCTTGGTATGGTGTATATGCAGTATACCAACCTGGATTTTCTAAAATATTACGTTTAATTACAGATGGCGTATAAGATTCATGATATCCTAAACCAATGTACGATTTATAAACTTTATTCTTTTTAGATAAATATTCTAGATGGTTAAGAAATTCGTGCTCACTCATAGCTGGGGATAGCTGCAAATTTTCTTTAAGACGAATATTGTCTGGAATAGTCTGGTTTATAAGTTCTTCTAGACTATTAACACCTATACATTGTAGCATGTGCTCATGGTCTTCTTTTTTTATGCCAATGTGGCGAGATGCAAATAAGTCTGTTCGCATATTCTGAGTTCGTTTTTTTGCTTTAAAAAGTACTGCAAAATAAAGAAATTATTTATGGAATATTACGACTAACTAAACGAAGAATACTAAAGTTTTTAACTAAAAACTAAGGTTATAAACAGTTTGGCTATTTTTGTTATATGAAGATGGTAAAAGCTTTGTTTAATTTTTATTTAGATGCTAGTATTCATGTTGCTTTAGCTGTTGTTTTTTTATTGTTAGTAACAGGGTTATTACTATCTGTAGAAATTAGCAATCATTTAGTTTCGTTTGTTTTTTTTAGTACTATTTGTGGTTATAATTTTATAAAATACGGAGTAGAGGCTGAAAAGTATATTTTAGTAGCAAACAAGTATCATAAAAATATTCAGCTATTTAGTTTTGTATCTTTTTTAATATGCTTTTATAACCTCTTTTTTTTAAACTATAAAACAATAATTGGTATACTAGTCTTACTTATATTAACTGGCTTATACGCTATACCCGTATTGCCTCAAGTTAAAAAGTTTAGAGATTTAGGGGTGTTAAAAATACTGCCAGTTGCCTTAGTTTGGGCAGGTATTACTGTTATTCTTCCTTTTTTGGAAATTAACTCTCCTATAAATTGGGATATTTGTATAGAAACTATACAGCGTATACTTATAGTTTTAATACTTCTAATTCCGTTTGAAATTAGAGATTTAAAAAATGATGCTCCTGAATTAAAAACCTTACCACAAAGGTATGGTGTTACTACAAGTAAAATAATTGGAGCTTTTGGAGTATTGTTGTTTTTTGCTTTAAACTATTTAAAAGACACTATTACTGTTTTTGATATGTATGCAAAAGGTATTTTATTTTTAGTTCTGGGGGGATTAATGTTTGTAACTAAAAGAAATCAGAATACATATTTTGCTTCTTTTTGGGTAGAAAGTATTCCAATTTTTTGGTATGTAATATTAGTAATAAGCGCTTTATTTTTTACCTTCTAATATATTTTTCATTGCATTTTTTTCTTCATCAGATAATATTTGCACATTAGCTTTATTACATAACGATGTTAACTTTGTATTTTTTTTACTGTGTTTAGCACAAGTTTTACATACAAAAGTGTGAATTTTTAATTTAATTTTCTCCATTAAGGAAGCCTCATTATATTGGGCTTTGTTGCAGATTACTGCTGCTTTTTCACAAGAAATCATATTTTTAAAACCAATTTTTATTTAAACAACCCATAAGTGCGGTTCTAGCTCTATGGATCATAACCCAAAGGTTAGACGCATTAATACCTAGTTCATTACAAATATCTTCAGTATCTATGCCTCTAATTGTTTTCATTACAAAAACTTGAGATTGTTTTTTAGGTAGTTTAGAAATACATTGTTGTATGGCTAAACCTAATTCTTCATTTTCTAAAATGTTGTCGTTCATAGAACTAAATGGGTCTGCTACTTGTTCTTCTAGCCAATCACCATCAGAATCGCTGCTAGAATTATAGTTCATTCTAACTTCAGCTTTTCCTTTTTTAGAATTTATTTTTCTGTAATGGTCAATTACTTTTCTTTTAAGAATTGCTATTAACCATGTGCGTTCTGCAGCTTCTCCTTTATAATTTTTTGCAGATTTTAATCCGGCAAAAAAAGTTTCTTGCACCAAATCTTTTGCAATTTCAGAATCACTTACCCTAGTAACAGCATAATTAAATAGGTAATCAGCATATTGATCTACCCAGATATTTGGATTTAGTTCGTGAGAAGCCATTTTATTTTTTATTAGTATCAAAAGTAAAAGATTTTTAGTTAAAAAATTACATTTCAAAGAAATTTCAATCCATAAAAGTTTTAATGAAATTTTATGTTCATTTCATAATTATTCCATTTATATTTCCCGGTTGTACACAAATTAAAAAAATATATATCACAGAGTTTTCACAAAAAGATGCTAAAAATATTACGTTAGTAGATATATGAACTACAGAGCTTTAAAAATAGTGTAAATGTTAAACCAATTATTTTTTAAAATTTAATAAAACCCCTGAAATAAGGGATGTATTGTTTTCGTTATTGAAACACCTTTGTAATATTAAATAAAAAAAAAGATGAGTTTAACTACTGAAGAAACGGAATTATTAAAAAAAATACCACAAGAAAACATGGTTGTTTTGTTAGACGAGTATCAAGAATATCTTTCAAAATATAAATATCTCCGTTATGTAATTGCTGGAATTTTTGTTGTAATTATTGGCTATAATGTTTTTGTAGCTGGTAAAAGTTTTCCTTTAGAAAAATTACAAACTATACAATATGGTTTGGCGTTTATCATGTGTATATTTATAGTAGCTCTAATTGTATTAGGTGTTGTACTCTTTAAATCACTAAGAAAATTAAAAAGAGCTGTAGATGAAAACGCCCATAAATTTGGTTTAAATAAAAAATTTCTAAGAAAAGCGTTTCATAAGCTTTTGAAAACGAGTATCGGAGGACCAGGATTAAGATAAAAAACAATGAAAATTATAAAATTAGCAGTATTAGTTTTAGGGTTTATGTCTTGTAACATGAATGTTGGTTCCAATAAAGACGGCTCTAAAGGAATATTAGTTGAAGAAAACGGGCTTAAGGCTGGGAAAGTGTATATAACAGACGGTTCTGAAGAGGTTGGTGAACGAAGTTTTTTTTATGGCCAAAAAATATATACTAATTTCTCCGATTTAGAAGGTTTTAATTTAGAAGATGGTAAGTATTATCCAGAAATGGAAATGTATTTACTTACCCAAAGTGGAGATACTATTATGCGTAATGCTAATTTATTTTCGAATACCAATACTGGCTTTGATGCTTCTGTACCTATAATTAATGGTCATGTAGTTTTGGCAAAACCTATTTATTCTAACAAAAAGTACGTAATACATTACACTATTAAAGACGCTAAAGGAGACGCAAGTTTAAGTTCAAAAATGGATTTTGAAGTAGTTGCAAATCCGTATATTAAAATAAAAACAAATGGGCTTGCCTATTCTGAAGCTTATGTTTATTCAGAAGATAGAGAAACCGTATTACAAGAAGGTAAAGCTAATTTTTATGAAAATTTACGTTTTGATATTCAAGATTTAAGTGGTTACAAAAAAGTTGATGGCGGTATACATTTAGGAATGGATGTAGTTGTATTAGATAATGATGGGAATGAAATACTAAACCTAAAAGATTTATTTAAAGAGCCTATTTATGATGAGGCATTATTAAAGCAAGGAATTTCTGCCACTTTAAAAATAAATAAAGGTAGTCTTAGTAACCCTGTAAACTGGCGATTAAAAATTAGAGATAAAAATAGTACTGCAAAATTAATTGCAGAGGCAAAAATAATTGTAGAATAGAAATTATGAAAAGCCATGTAAACAGTTTATTTAAAATAAATCTGCCAGATAATTTTGATGTTTTTGATTCTTCTAAAATTGGGGTTTGGGCCAATAATAAACAGGAAGACTATAAAAACCAATGGCCATCTATAAGCGTAGCTGTTTTAAAAAGAACAGAGCTTATGGATAAAATATATAAAGGCAATACATGGCAAGAAAAATTTCAGGATTCTTGTTTGTCTTTGTATTTTAAATCTGAAAAAATAAGTGAAGAAAATAAACAAATAAATGGTTTAGAAGCGTATTTACTAAAAGCACATACAGATGCTATTTTTCAGAAAATACATTTTAAAATAAATTATTTTTTTGCTTGTATTTTATTGGATAATGATTTTTATATCGAATTTAAAGCGGTACACGAAAAAAGCCAAGAAGAGCAGTTGCAAAAATGGGTTGTAGAAGTTTTTAACTCTTTAGAAATTATTGGCGATACTATACTACGCCAAAAAGCTTGGAAAGAACATCTTTTAGAAATAGAAAAAGAAGAAGAGGAGTTTAACGCTAAACAAGAAGCAGTAGCTAACGTAAATGCGAAACCTGAAAAAAAAGTATATTCAATTACAATTCCGAAAGATGGTAAAGAATATTTAACGGTTGGCGATTTTACATTTGATTTTATTGAAAAAGAATGTAATGCTTGTATAGCAAAAATGTCTAGAGAGTTAGTAGTTACTATAAAAGCAAAGACTAAAGACTATAAAAAGGCAATTGCAGACCAGGTGTTAAATGATTACCCTGGAGACGGACAGGTAGAAATAGTTATACCAGCAAAGGGTATTCATAATAATGGAGTTCCAGATGGGCAATTACAGTTTAACGAAGGAAAAACAAATGCACCTTTATTTCTCTATTCAAAAATAAATGGTTTTGATTACAGATTAGATTTTAATGGTACTGTTATTTTTAAAGAAGGGTGGTTGTTAATGGCTGGCGAAATGACCAAAAGTTACCACAATAAATCTTTTCCAATACAACTGGCAAAAAAAATAGAAATAGCAACTCTTAATTGGTCTAACTATCAATTTTTATCTATGAAAGAAACAGCATCTGCAAAATTAGAAGATGTTCGTTTTTTATATTTAGAAAATCCAGATTTTGTTTCCTTTCCAAAAGAAATATTATCCTTTAAAAACTTAGAAAGTTTAAACATATCAAATAAATCTAATAGTATAAAAGACCACAAATTACCATTAAATATAGTGCCGAATGAAATTTCTAAGTTAACTAAGTTAAAAGCATTACATTGTAGCGGTACCTCTATTCAAGAACTACCGAAAACTATAGGAACCCTTAAAAATTTAGAGCAATTATCTTTCGGAAATAACCTTTTAACTGCATTACCAAGCAGTGTTATGCAGTTACCAAAACTAAAATATTTGTGGTTGTCTAATAACAAACTAACAGCTATTCCTAAAGAAATTAAGCTACCAGAGCTTCAAAATATTTCTTTAAATGGTAATAAGCTAAAAACACTACCAGAATCTTTAGCAAAACAAGCTAAACTAAATAAGATAAACTTAAACAATAACCAATTAGAAAGTTTGCCAACATCTTTTAATGCTATAAATACAATTGAGTTAGCAATGGAAGATAAAAAACGATTGTTAGATTATGATTATAAAGGAGCAGATGGTAAAGGTTTAGTTGCATGGGATAATAAGGCTTTTTATGCAAAA
This sequence comes from uncultured Maribacter sp., assembly GCA_947504045.1. GTDB lineage: Bacteria > Bacteroidota > Bacteroidia > Flavobacteriales > Flavobacteriaceae > Maribacter_B. The sequence goes on along the minus strand of CANNFY010000001.1, from coordinate 120,896 downwards.
AACGACCAAGAATTAGTATCAGAAATAGAGACGGTTATTGCAGAAAATAAATTAAATAAATATAAAGAAGGGCTAATTGGTTTAGTTAAAAAAGGAATAGCATTTAAACATAATTTAGAAGAAGATTATGCTAAAGTAGGTAACCATCGTTTTGGAGGGATGCCAGATTTACCAGAAGAAATTCCTTATCCAACATTTGGCGAAAATTGGAGAGAAAACAAGACTAATTATGCATATGAATTTATAGGCCAAATAAATTGTTCGCAAATTTCTCATTTACAAGATTATTTACCAAGAACAGGAATGCTTTTTTTCTTTTTAGAAACATTGCATAATATATATGGAGGAGCAAATAATCCGGGGAAAATAATTTATGTAGAAAATGAAAATACTTTAGTATCCGGAAAAAGGTTTCAGTTTACAGAAGAAGATTATTTTGAAATGTTTGATAGTAATTACCAAGGCTATAAAGTAAAGGCAGAAAAAATAAATAGTGCACCATCTTTTTATGCAAGTTATGTAAATAAACATTTATTTAAAGATGAAGCAGAAAAGGCTATACAAGAAGATGAACAGCTTTTAGAAGATCTGTATGATCTGTTTGAAGTACCATTAAATAATAAAAACACTTATGAATATGCTGTAAATGCACATAATTTTACCCAGCATGAAGCTCCAGAACTACAAGCATCTTTACATAAAAAAGGAAACCCAGAAGATTGGATTACTTTGTTAACCGTAAGCTCTGCAGGAGATATGCAATGGAGTGATGCTGGAGACCTATTTTTTGTAATACACAAAAGCGATTTAGAAAAACATGATTTTAGTAATGTTTTTACAACTATAGAAACTAGTTAAATATGAAGGATAATAAACAGTATACTATTGTAATAACATTACTAATAATTTTACTAGTTGCAATAATAGGCTTGTTAGGAGTAGCACGCTATAATTATGTAGTGGATAAACAGAAAGAAGAGCAACTAAAAGAAGAACAAAAAGCGCAAATAGGTAGGTTACTTAATGATATGAATAATGAGTACCAACTTTTTAAAAATATAGCACCTTGGTGGAACCAAGATTTTGCTAAACTAACCCTAAACCATACCAGAGATACTGTAGAACATAAAGACTATAGTTTAGAAGATTTTTCTAAGTTGCATACAAGTATTATGTCTAGTATAACATTTATTAAAACTAATAGCGCTTATGAAAATCGTATGCATATTTCACAACTACCAAGTTTTATTTCTGCAGATTTTAATTTGCAAAAAATTATGGGCACGTTTAGAATAAGAGATAGTTTTTTCTCCGATGCAGAAAAGTTAAATAACGTGTACTATAGCGTATGTAATACTGTAAGCAAATCGGAACTTATAAAGCCAAATTATGTGTCCAAACAATCAATGTTATATAATTACTTTAATGTATTGAAAAAAATGGACCAAACATTATATAATTTATTAAGCTACCAATACCCAGATGATCTTGCTTTTTTAGTAAATAAGTATCCAGATTATATTAGTAATGCTAAAGATAGGCTTTTAGGTAAGCATATTAATAAAGTATATAACGCCTATTTTAATTATATAGAAAATCCTGAGGAAATTATTAAAGGGGTACAAATATTACCTAATATAATTGAAGGCGATACTTTAGTAAGTGTTTTTACAATGTTTAAAAATCAAGAAAAAACTTTAGTTTCTGTATATACAGAAAAAGAACTATTTCCTTTAGCAGAAGATAAACGCTTGGCTTTTTTAGAGCAGATAGATACTTTTTTGCCAAAAAATGAAAAAGAAGAAAAAAGATATTATGTAGTAAATTCTAAAGACGGATTTTATTATGCTACAGATAGTAACAAAAAATTATATCCGCATGTTTTAGAAGGGGATGATACAGAAGTTCTTCAATTTTACGACGATTATAGTAAACGCTATTATATTGTAGGAGATTATAGCCCTTTTCATGTTTATTATCCAGGTGAAGAGAATAAGTAAACTATAGTTAAATGCTGTTAGAAAACCATATTTTAGACTCTTTAATACAAGACAACAAAAAGAGAATTGTTTTAGGGTCTACTAGCTTTGGAGATATTTTTTTTAAAGAAGAAAATGGCTATCAACAAGAAATTTTCTTGGTTCTAAAAGTTGCTACAATAAAAGAAGTTAATTTAGATACTACTTTTAAAGGTAAATTTAGTTTTACCATTAGTATTGTTTCAGAAGAAAAATCTATAATATCACATTTAATAAAACCTAAACTTAGCACCCCAGTTTTAGTTTTAAAATCTTTAAAATTTGCCAATATTTATAATGCAATTGCATTACGCCATGGGCTCAAAGAAAAATTAAAAAAAAGTTTAGGAAAATGTACAGAGAATGAAGTTTATGCCTACGCTTATACATTCTATAATACTACATTACCTTCCTATGCAAAAAAGGTTTCTAAAAAAGAATATTTTAAAGAGCTATTAAGCTATGTGTCTAAATATCCAGATACTTACTATGGTGATATTTATGAACTAGATTCTAAAGACGCTTTTGGATCGCAAGTACAAAAAAAATATTATGGCTACGGTTTTAGTATACCTAAACAACTGTATACTTGCTTAAATTTAAAATCATTTGCAGTGTGGAATTATACGGCAAAAGAGTTAGACGATAGACTACTACATTTAAAAAATTTAAACCAACTTACCCTTCGTAATTTAACTGGTTTGCCATTAAGTACAGTAGATAGCATATATAAATTAAAGTACTTAGTTAATTTAGAACTTACAAATTCCGATAATTTTTCTAGAACAGTACTTACAACCATACCCAAAGGTTTAGAAAAATTAGAAAACTTAAAATACTTTGCTTTTAGCGGACATAAACCTGAAAATTGGGAAAAGTTAGTTACACTTAAAAACTTAAAAAGTTTGGAGTTGGTACAATGCGGACTAACTGAAATTTCTAACCAAATAGATAATTTACAACATTTAGAAGTGTTGTATTTAAACTCAAATAACATAACAGAATTACCTAAACAATTGGTACAACTTAAAAAGCTAAAAACATTACGTTTAAATTGCAATCCACTAAAAGAAATACCAGAGTGGATAGGAGAAATGCAAAGTTTAGAAGTGCTAGATCTTTCTCAATCAGGTTTGGTTACATTACCAAAATCTATTGGGTTACTAAAAAAATTAAAAGAACTTAAGCTTAAAAAGAACCCTTTTAAAAATCTGCCTGCAGAGTTATTAGAGTTACCTAAAAAGGTTGTAGATATAGAAATAAGAAATAAGGCATTATATGATCCTAAAGCCAAAATTAAATTAGATGCCTACCCTAAAGGAAATTGTAGTTTTAATAATGATTTTAATTTTAAATTATTGGTTATTAATAAATTAATGTATCAAGATGAGGTGTTAGTGCCAAAATTTAATGTTTGGGAATTTGCAAAAAACTACAAGGCCCGAAAAATAGATATTGAAAAAGAAGGGTACAATAGAATACCCGAAGTAGAGCAATATTTTAAAAAATTAGTTATTCCTATGGAATTGCTGATAGATATTTTTGAAATAAAACCAGATGGCGGGGATGAAATTTATGCGCAAATAATTCCGTTTTGGGACGGAGAAGATAATCAATTTAATGTAGGCTCTATAAAAGACATAAAGCACCTACCAAACTTTAAAGCAACCAATAATTTGTATTTCTCCAATGAACAAGTAAAAGAACTAAGAAAAAATAAAATTAGGGTTCGTAATTACGCATAATATTCCACAATTAAACCTGCTAAAAAACGTTGCTATTTCGTATAAATTAATTGAAAAATAAAAATGGAAGAACAGAATAAAAGAATGAAAGTAGGGGAAGGTAGAATAAGCGGAGCAGTTTCTATATTTTTAGGCTTACTTTCTTTAGGTGGTATTTTGTGTTTTAAATTTCCAGAGCAATTAACAACACCAGAGTTTAGAGAGGTGTATACCGCAGAAATGGTAGAAAATTTAATGCTAGGAGCTATTATTGCTACATTTTTATTTGCATTGGTAAGTCTTTTACTATCTAAAAATAAAAAATATGCAGTTATAGGAGTGGTTTTAGGAGCTCTAGCAATATTACTTGGCGGAATGACAGTTGAAGGCAGAGCTGTAGACAAAATGAGTTGGAGTTTAGGACTAGATTGGTTAATATTAGATTTACTGGTCATGGTTTTAATATTTGTGCCTATAGAGTTGGTTTTTCCAAAAAATAAACTGCAATCTAGGTTTCATCCAGAGTGGCGTACAGACTTGGTATATTTTGGTATAAGTCATTTAGCAATTCAGTTATTTGGAGTATTAACCAAAAAACCAGCAGTTGCTTTTTTTGGTTGGATGAATTTAGAAGAGGTACACCAATGGATCAATAACCTACCATTTGTAGTAGAACTTTTAATAGCATTAGTTGTTACCGATTTTTTTCAATATTGGGCGCATCGCTTTTTTCACTCGCATTACTTTTTATGGCGTTTTCATTCTATACACCATTCCACCGAAAATATGGATTGGCTAGCAGGTTCTCGCACCCATTTTATAGATATTTTTTTTACGCGTAGTGTGTCTTATATGCCTTTATATATACTAGGTTTTTCTACCTTAACATTTAATGTGTATGTAGTATTTATTGCAGTGCACGCAGTATTTATACATGCCAATACCAGAATAAATTTAGGGTTTTTAAAATACATTATTACCACGCCGCAATACCACCATTGGCACCATTGTCAGGAACCAGAGTATTATGGTAATAATTTTGCAGTAGTTTTTCCTTTTATAGATAAATTGTTTGGCACCTATCATTTACCAGGTAACGAGTGGCCTAAAGGAACAGGTTTAGTAGATGCCTCTTTTCCTAAAGGATTTATGAGGCAGTTTGTTTACCCTTTTATAAAAAATCCGTTTAAAAACGATTTGTTACCAGAAGAACGTAGTGATCGATAACTCCTATAATTTATATGTTAAGGAAATAAAATTAGTTTATGTATATGTTAGAGAAAACCAAAGAATATGCAATTAATTGTCATAAAAAAGTAAATCATTTTTATGATACTATGCCTTATGATTTTCATTTAAACATGGTATATGAAACTGCTAAAAAATTTAAATATCTAGTTAATGAAAAAGATATAGAAAACGTGTATTGTGCATGTTGGGTACATGATATTATAGAAGATGCTAGAGAAACGTATATTGATGTTTTAGAAAATACTAATGTTACCATAGCAGAGTTAGCATATGCACTTACTAATGAAAAAGGCAGAACCAGAAAAGAAAGAGCAAATGATACATATTATCGTGGTATACAAAAAACGCCCAATGCTTCTTTTGTAAAGTTATGCGATAGGATTGCGAATGTATCTTATTCTAAATCTAAGGGGTCATCTATGTTAAAAACGTACAAACAAGAAAATCCAAATTTTATCAAAAAAATTTATGTGCCAGGATTAGAGGATATGATTACTTTTTTAGAAGAATTATTAGATTAATTTTTTTCCCTGAAAACTGGGTGTTTGTACAAAGTGCTTTCTTTTATTTTTATCGTATAGTTTTTTTAAAATATTTAGAAGAACAAAACGTTGAATTTGTACTAAAAATTTGTGTTGACTAAAACCCAACTTATCGGAAAAATTTATGCAGCTTTTACAGGTGTTACCTTAGAAGATGGTATAGGAATTTGGGAAGGTTTAGCTTTAGACGATAGGTTAGAGCATACTGCAGCATACAAAAGGTTAAAAAGCAAAGATGAACGTTTAGATTGGCAAAAAATTCCTGTTATAGATTTATATAAATGTAGTAGTTCTATTTCTTTTCATGACGCTAAAGGAATGCGCTTTAATTTAGGTTTATACCTGTTATTTGCTCTAAATGTTTTTGAAGATGAAGAGGATAAACTCCATAAAGATAAGAACTTCAACCTATCTCCCCCAGAAGTTATGTTTGCTTTAAAGCACAATTTAGAATCGGACTATTCTAAAAATAGATTTTCACTTTTAAATAAGAAACAAATTCAATGTGTAATACATTTTTTAGAATACCATTTAAAAGAACAAGAAACTTATTTTAATACCTATGGAGCAAAGAATGCTTCAAAATTTAATAAGAAATATATAGAACAAGAAGAGGCAGTTGCCTTTTGGAAAATACAAGAATTGTTACGCTAAAACAAAAAAAATAATATGATAACCAAAGAGCAAGTAGATAGTATTTTAAAGTCAAAAAAAAAGGTAGATTTTAAAAATGAAAAATTTAATAGCTTTTCAAAATCATACCAGATATTAGGAAAATTAGTGGTTGGGCACCTTCCAAAATATAGAGACACTAAACCTATAATTGAATATTATAAAGACGCTTTTGGTAAAGATTTAAATGAAAATCCGTGGGATTGTAAAGAAGGTCTAAAGTTAGCAACATTAATTTATGGAGAGCTTCGTGCCCCATATATATCTAAAATGTGGGCTTTGTTTATGCAATTGCCTTTTCAGTCTGGTTATAACCGTCGCCCATTTCGTATAGCAATAAGTGCCAACCATATAAATAACGCTATTGTACAATTTAGAAATTTAAGTAATACTAATTTTTATGGTTTTGCGGACTGTACTTTTAAAGAACAAGCACAACTTGTAAGTTATTACCAGAATATGGGTAATGCCTATTTATTTGCGGTGGTTTTACAAGAAGGAAATAAAGAGTTATTAGAAACCATTACAGATATTATTCAGGGTGAAGATGAGATTGGTTCTGTTTCTAGAGACATTATTAAAGCACTTTTACTTACCGATAAAAAGGAAAATTGGCAGTTAGTAGAAAGTTTGTTGTTAGCAGCACAGCGCCAAGAAGGGCTTAGACAAACTATTTTAGAAACTTTAGATGAAACCAGTATTGGCGCACTCCGTTATTTAATAAATACGGTTTTAGAACACGATTTAATGCGTTTTAGTAGTGTAGTAAGAGGAGTAGATACTTGGTTTGGTTTTGGTTGGGATGCACCAAAAAAAGCTACTATTAAAAGAACATTAGAGTTGGCTGCTACTTTTATAGATGCTCCAGAAAAAGTAGATAATGCCATTAAGAGTAAAGATTTTTTAGAGAGCTACGTAGCTTTATGGTCTATTGGTATAAAAAATGTTTCTGTAGCAAATACAAAAGCTTTTGATTTGGTGTATGATGATACTGTTTCAAAAAATAAAAAATTACTAGCTCTTAAATTTATATATCAGACCAAAAAAACGAAGTACTCTTTAGCTCCTTATATGATTAAAAATTGGGGTAAAGACGTAGAATTAGATTATTGGATGTTATTAAATGCAGCAAGTTTTGAATGGACTGCAGATTTTTTTGAAAAAGTAAAAACAACTGCAGACCAATTACCTGCCGATGGCAAATGGTTTGGAGGGTCAGTTTTTGAGTGGCACAAGTATCATATTACACCACATTATTTTTACAATTATCTTATTCGTTATGCAGAAGAGGAACAAATGATTCTTTTAGCAGAAGATTTGGCTAAACTGCCTAATAATGCAAGAGAAACTTTTATGCGTAAGATATTTCCAAAACATTATACCTATTCCCTTTCTACAAATTATTATTACCAGAACCAGAAAAAAGAAATTCCAAAATTAAACTTTGAAAAAGGTTCTTGGCAGCGTACGTTATTACAAAAAGCTGTAACCGATAGAAATGGGTCCGTAATGGCAACAGGGTTTCAGGGCTTTAGGTATATGGATTTAGAACGAGAAGAATTAGAAGTTTTAGAAGGGTTACTTTCTCGTAAAGGAAAAGATTTAAGAAAAAATACCATTCAATTATTATTAAAGCAACCAGAAAATCAATTAAAAACAAGCACAAAAAATTTAATATCGTCTTCTAAAATAGACCAGCGTTTGGCTGCTTTAGAAATATTATCGGTGTTAGATGAAGAAGAAAAATATCCGGTATTTGTTGGCGAACAAGTGGCTATTTATAAAGAAAGAAAAAGCCTTACTAAAAATGAAGAAGTTTTTATAGCAAAGTTCTCTAAAGAGGAGACAAGTGAATACAATTTTGCAAATGGTTTTGGCGTAATAGATTATGCCAATTTAAGTCCGCTTATTGTTCCAGAAGCAAAATTTCAAGAAAAGAAAAGTTTGTTAAGCTTTACAAAACCTAAATCTAGCTTTAAATTAAAAGGTTTAGTAGATGAAAAAAAGACAGTTACAGCTATTAATAAACTAATACAAATTTTTGAAGAAAACAGAAACTATGAATACCAGTATGAGGGCTACCAGGGTGCTATAGAAACTGTATTGTTAGGAGAAGTTGTAACCATAAAAATTAAAGATCATAAAGGAATTTCAAATGAAGATTATTTAAATAACTTACCACTAGCAGACCTTTGGAAAAAGTGGTACAAACAAAGTAAGTTAAATGATTTTGAAATGCATTATGCCATTTATTTTTTAAATGCCTACGGAGACCCTTTTTCTCGTTTTTCTGAAATGGCAGATTTTATTAGGTCTTACTATCCTAATTTAAAAGACATGAATATTGATAAGGTTGGGAATTATCAAAGTATAAATAGAAAAATTGGAACTATTGTTTCTGCTTTACATAGGGTGCATAGAGATGAAATGACTATGATTAATTTTAAGGTAGATGTTTTTGAAGATATGATTGCCCAATGTCCAGAGGAATTTAAAACTAGAAAGTTAAAATCTTCAAATACGTACTATAATGATAGATTAATATGGACAAATAAAATTAAAGAAGCAGGTTTTTGGTTATCGGAACAAGAAATTGATGTGCTAATGGAAAAAAACCAAGCACTTGTAAAAAGGTATTATGATTTGCATTTTTATTTATTTGCACAATATATATGTTTTCCAAAACAGGTAAATAATTTAAGTACAGTTACTCAAAAGAAAAATACCGACAGGCAAATTAACCCACCACATTTACATATTCTTATTAGTTTATATAAAAAAGGATTATTGCCAAAAGAAAATGTACTTTTTCAAGCATTATACCAACCAGATTTATTTCGTTTGCTAGATGGTGGACTAAGTTATAGAACAAAACAATATAAAGAAGTTAACTTATCTAATATTGGAATAAATCAGCTTAAGAAAAATATGTTAGAAGTTGAGGTAGAAAGAGGAGACCTTACTACAGAAGCATCAGAATATATTAGAAGTTTTGTAAAAGTAGAAGGTGTTTCCTATGTTTTTGAAATTCTAGAACGCTTAGGAAAAGAAAATTTAGATAGAGGGTATAGTTACAATCTGGATAGTAAAAAAGTAAATTTTAGTACTATATTAAGTATAAGTGTACCATCAGAAACAGATACGTACGAGGTTTTTGCAAAAGGAATAGCAGAAGCAAAAATTACCAAAAAACGTTTAATGGAGGTAGCTTGTTATGCTACGCAATGGGCAGAATGGATTGGTCGTTATCTTAAGATTGATAATTTAGAAAATGCCATTTGGTGGTTTCATGCACACGCATCGGATTTTATGAACGCACAAAAAGAGACCATTGTTGCACGTTATTCTAATATTACTAAAAGCGATTTTGCTAATGGAGCAATAGATATAGACTGGTTTAATAGAGTTTATACTAGTTTAGGAAAAGCAAATTGGAAAGTACTACATGATGCTGCAAAATATATATCTCGAGGCAACGGGCACAGGCGGGTAAAACTATATTCTAGTGTTATGCTAGGAGAAGTAAAAATAACCGCTACCTTAAAAAAAATAAACGAAAAAAGAGATAAAGACTACTTGCGAGCACTAGGGCTTATTCCATTAAGTAAAGCCAATGCAGAAAAAGATTTGCTTAATAGGTACAATTTAATTCAGACTTTTTTAAAAGAAAGCAAGCAGTTTGGAGCACAACGCCAAGAAAGTGAGCGTAAGGCATCGGAAATTGCATTAGATAACCTTTCTAGAAATGCAGGTTTTGAAGACCGTATTCGTTTTGGTTGGGCTATGGAAGGTAAGGCAACTGAAAAAATAATGGAGAATGACATAGTGGTTTTTGATGATGTTACCATTAAGTTAGTAGTAAACGATCAAGGAAAAGCAGATATTAAAGTGTTTAAGGGAGAAAAAGCGCAAAAAACAATACCTGCTAAGTATAAAAAAGATAAAAAAGTACAACTACTTAAAGAGGGTAAAAGCTACTTATCTAAACAATATTCTAGAACAAGATTATCTTTAGAAAATGCTATGGTTCGAGGCGATGTTTTTAACGCGGAAGAATTAGAAAAAATTATGCTACACCCTGTGGTAAAAGCAATGTTAGGTAAGTTAGTTTTATTTAATGTAGAAACTAAAGAATCTGGTTTTTATAAGGCCGGAAGCTTAATTAATACAGAAAACAAAGCATTTGCTTTAAAACCTAACGATAAATTAGTTATTGCACACGCCTCTCATTTATATGAAGCGGTACAGTGGGATTTGTATCAAAAATACCTTTTTGAAAATAGAATTGTGCAACCTTTTAAACAAGTGTTTAGAGAGCTGTATGTAATTACAGCAGATGAAAAAGAACATAGTTTTCGTTCAGAACGTTACCAAGGGCACCAGATACAACCTAAGAAAACCGTAGCATTGTTGCGTAGTAGAGGTTGGACAGTAAACCGAGATGAAGGGCTGCAAAAAGTATATCATAAACAAGGCTTTATGGCTACTATGTATGCCATGGCAGATTGGTTTTCTCCGGCAGATGTAGAGGCACCAACCCTAGAGTATGTTTGTTTCCATTCTTTAAAAGATTACAAACCATTACCAATGACAGAAATACCTCCTGTACTTTTTAGTGAGGTTATGCGCGATGTAGATTTGGTGGTAAGTGTAGCACATGTTGGTGGTGTAGACCCAGAAGCTAGCCATAGTACAATGGAAATGCGAGGGGTATTAGCAAGAGAATCTGCTCGTTTATTTAAGTTAGATAATATAGAAGTAAAAACACGTCATATTATTATTAAGGGTAAATTGGCGGAATACAGCTTACATTTAGGAAGTGCTAATGTGAGTAAAAAAGGCTTGGCATTACATATAATACCTGTGCATAGTCAGCATAGAGGTAGAGTGTTTTTACCTTTTGTAGATGATGACCCAAAAACAGCAGAGCTAATTTCTAAAATGAAGTTATTGGCAGAAGACCATAAAATACAAGACCCAACAATTTTGGGGCAAATTAATAAAGGGTAATTTATATATGGCAAATAACAATACAACTATGTAGTTTTTTAACTCAGAAAAAACAACAATAAAAACAGAATTAGAAAATTTAGATAAAAATCTAATACAAAAGCGTTCAGAATAGTATAAAAAATTACAAGAACCCTTTTTAGAAACTGAAATTGCGGTTTTAGAAGAAAAATATACTATAGAATTACCTAACAAGTATTAAAAATTATACTATGAAAGAGCTAACTGTACAACTAAAACGTTTAGGTAAAAAAAAGGTGAAAAAAGTGCCTATAACTTTAGATAGTACTCCTAAAAATTTAAAGGAATTAATTAGTGCTTGTGTACGTAGTGAGGTTAAAAGATATAATGAAAAGCGAGAAGGAGTACAAGTGTTATCTTTTTTAACCCCTACAGAAATACAAGAGCAAGGCGAAAAAGGTAAAATTGGTTTTGGAGACGAGGCTAATACTACTTTAGCAAATGAAAATACAGCTATAGAAAATGCTTTATTAGCTTTTAAAGATGGCTTATTTCTTGTTTTTATAGATGCTAATGAAATTACAGATATAGATACACAAATAAACTTATCTTCAGAAAGTGAACTTACTTTTATTAGAATGACTTTTTTATCTGGTGCGTATTGGTAATAAGTGTAAGCTGTAATTAACGGTTTATGGGGATGTTTTATGTCTATTGGAAATTTAAATTTGTAAAACAAAATAATATATAAATAACTATGAGTATTAAGAAATCAATTTTAGCAATTATACTGCTTGTAATTACAAGCTGTAATACAACCAAATCTGATAATTTTGATTGGGGTTATGTTGTGGACGGAAGCTATGAAAATAAATTTTTTGGAATAGATTGGGAGCTGCCAACAGATTGGCAATATGATGATACTTTAGCACAGCAATGGACAAAATCAAGTTACCCAGAAATGTATCCTCTTGCAGAAAAGGTGTATGATATGAAACAACGTATTAAAATGCCACCAGAGCAAGTTAAAGAAAGTATCATTTTTAAATTATTTAAGTCACAAAATCAAAATTCATCCATAGTGCTATATGCAGAAAATATATCTACTATAAAGGGTGCTCAGGTAAGTAATTTAGACGATTATATGCAGCAAGCTTTAAAAGAAGCTAAAGAGAATAAACAAATTGCACTAGATAGTGAAGATTATGAAAGCGAGAGAATTGGTGGTACAAAGTTTTATAAACTAACGGGGCAGATTAAAGTGCCTAATCAGGTTATAGTGCAACACTATTACTTTACAATAATTAATAATTTTGGATTAACCGTTATATTAAGCGCAAATGATAATGCTGGTATTGCAGAGCTAGAAGAAAAACTAGAAACACTTTCATTTTAGACTAAAGTATTTTAGTAAGGTTTGTAAAAATATGTGTAGCATATGTAAATAATGCACTATGGTTATTTAAAATATAGTTGTGTATAGAAAAACAGCAAACTAATTAAAGAAAAAACAGACAAAGAAAACGGAAGTATTAGCTTGTATTATTAATAAAAGTTAGAATTTTAAAATGAACTATTTTATACTTTCATACATAGCTTTAGGGTTTGTTTTTTCTTTAGTAATAGGAATAGAGTATACTTGTGTTGGCGAAGAAAAATTTCCAGAATTTTATGGAAGTCCTTTTATATTTAAAGAAAAATCTTTGGCTACTTCAATGGAGTATTATTACAGTGTTTCAGGGTTGTTTTTTAATGTAATAGTTTGGAGTGTACTTTTATTTGTATTACAATATGGTTTTCATAGAATTTTAAAAAAGGTTTGGAATACTAAAGTGGTTACAATAGGGCGTAAAATAGTTACCGCTATACTTATAGTTTTTGCAACATTAAGTATAGGTGTTGAAACCGTTTTTTTAGGCGGAAGTTTTAAAAAAGGACAAAACTACTGGTATATAAACATGAATGAGCAAGCTAAAAATTGGGGGATGAGCTGCGAAGGAAAATATTATTTTAGAAAATAAAGTAACATGCTTTTTTTAAGAGGCATCTTCCAATATAGTTTTTAGTTGTTCTAACCTAATAGGTTTTATTAAATAATCAGAAATGTCTTCTATTTGTTTAGAGGTCTCAATATCTACAGGGTCTACAGAAGAAGATATCATGTGTATAATAATCTTTTTCTTAACTTCAGATTTAATTTTTATATACTCTTCCATAAACTGAAAACCGTCCATAACGGGCATATTTATGTCCAAAAAAATAACATCTGGTAACTCTTCTTGAGATTTAAGATTTTCAGTTAAAAAGTTTATTCCTTCTAATCCATCATTAAAAGCTGTAACATTACTTACAGATTCTATAGATTTTAAGTTTATAGACATTGTGTATTGGTAAATATCATCATCATCTATAATACAAACATTAATATTCTTATTCATAGTTTTTTTTAGTTGAAAGTTATAAAAAAAGTAGTTCCCACATTTACTTGGCTATCTGCGCTAATGGAACCTCCCATAGCTTCTATTTGCGCTTTGGTCATAAACAATCCAATACCATTGGCTTCTGGATGCTTATGAAAAACTTTGTTTAGACCAAATAATTTATGACCATGTTTTTTTAAATCTATACCAAGTCCATTGTCTTTAACAGATAAATAGGTTTTACCATCTATAAGGTCAGACTCAATCTCAATTTCTGGAGTACGCTCTGGAGATTTATATTTTATGGCATTGCTTATTAAGTTTAAAAAAATACTTTCTAAATAAATTTGGTTGTATGAAAGTGTTACTTTTTTTGAAAAATTACTTTTAATAATAGTTCCTGTTTTTATAATTTCTGCGGCTAAAATTTCTTGGGTTTTATGTAAAACATTTTCAAAGTGTAGTTCTTCTATAACTACATCTTGGTTGTTTGTTACTTTTAAAGATTCAATTAAAGAGCTTAAGGTAACAGTAAGGTGTTTAATTACTATTTCAAATTTACCAAATAGTTGTTCTTTTAGGTCTATGTTATCGGTATTTTTCCATAATTCTAATAACGCGTTTAAATTACTAACAGGCGCTCTTAAATTATGAGATGTTATATGATTAAAATCTGCTAACTGCCTATTCCGTGTTGTTAGCTTATGGGTAGACTCTTCTAAATTGGTATTAATTTCTAGAATTTTTTCTTGTGTTTTTACTTGTTCTGTTACATCTCTACTGGTTCCTAAAATTTCAATAATTTCTCCATGTTCGTCAGTAACAACAAACCCTACAGCATCAATTATTTTAGTAGAACCGTCTTTATGATTTATTTTATACGTAATATTCTGAAAAACCTTAGTTTCAAATGTATCAGAAATTTGTTTGCCTAACCTTTCTATATCATCTGGGTGAATACAAGTCATAAATTTATCAAAATCCATTACGGTACCAACTTCAAAACCATAAATTTCATATAAGTTTTTAGACCATATAAATTCTCCAATTTTTGGTCTTAAAACCCAAGAGCCAATTTTTGCTAATTGTTCTGCTCTATTTAATTGCTGGTTTTTTCGTAAAAGCTCTTCTTCATTCTGTTTAGTTTCTGTTATATCTTTACTGGTACCTATTATTTCAATAATTTCACCTTGGTTATTTGTAATTACATTTCCAAAGGTTTCTATATCGCGGATTGTTTCGTTTTTGTGTATTACCCTGTACCTTATTTTGCTAAACTTTTTTTGTTCGTAAATTTCTTTATGTAACTTTTTTATTTCGTTTATATCGTCAGGATGTACGGAACTAAGAAAAATATCAAAGTTAATTTTAGAACCAATCTCTAAACCATTTATTCTATAAAGGTTATCAGAACATTCAAATTCTTCTGTTTTTGGTTTAAAAACCCAAGAGCCTGTTTTAGATAAAATTTCTGCTTGGTTTAGTTGTTTGTTTTTTTGTAGTATTTCATTTTCATTAGCTATAGAATTTGTTATGTCTTGACAAATACCCATAATTTCAATTATTTTTCCTGTTCTATCGGTAAATACTTTTCCAATAGATTTTAGCGTTTTAATTGTCCCATTTTTTAGAACTATTCTATAGGTAGAATCTTTAAAAATTTTGTCTTTTAAGGTCTCTTTAATGTTATTTGTTACAAATTGTTTGTCTTCTTTATGTATATAATCTAAATACCCTTTAAAAGTTAAAGGTTCTGATTTTTTTTGATCATAAATTTTATAAAGATTATCAGACCATACTATTTCATTTGTGATGGTGTTCAAATTCCAATAACCTATCATTGCTAATTTTTCAGCAATACTTAATTGTTGGTTTTTTGTTGTTATTTCTAGTTCTCTAGATTCACTTTTTGTTATATCTAAACTAAGGCCTAATAATTCTACAAGACCATCATTTTTATTAGTTAAAACTTTACCAATAATTTGTATTGTTTTAATGCTTCCATTTTTTGAAATAACTCTATGTGTAAAATCATAAAATTTTTGGTCTTTAATAGATGCTTCAATTTTTTCTTTTACAAACTCTTGGTCTTCTGGGTGAATGGTTTTAAAATAAGAGAGAAAAGATAAATTTTCTTCTTTTGGGTGGTCAAATATTTGATATAAATTTTCGGACCAAAAAACATAATCTACTTCGGGTTTGTATCTCCAATACCCTATATCTGTTAACTCTTCTGAGAAGTTTAATAATTCTTTAGCTTCTGATAATTCTTGTTCTTTTTTATAAACTTCAGTTATATCTTGGCAAGTGCCTATAATATTAATTACATCTCCTTGCTCATTAGTAATAACTTTACCAACAGATTTAAGGTTTTTAATAGTTCCATTTTTTAATTGAATACGATAGGTAGAATCTATATATTTTTTATTCTGTAGTGCTAGCTCTATGTTATTGTTAACATATTTTTTATCCTTTTCATAAATAAAGTCAATATAAATTTCGTAGGTAACAGTAGTATTTTTGTTAAGATTAAAAATGGAGTACAAGTTATCTGACCATATTAATTTATTAGTAACTAGGTTCCAGTTCCAAGAGCCAGATTTTGCCAATACTTCGGCTGTATGTAGCTGTTTTTTTAAATTATCTAATTTTTGTTCAGACTCTTCTAATTGTTTTAGTTTAACAATGTTTCCTTGTATATAAATACATTTTCCGTTTTTAAATATAGAGTGCCCAAAAATTTGAACAGAGTATAGGTTGTTTTTTGCGGTTATAATTTCATACTCGGCCTTAAATGTTTGTTCTGTTTTACAAGCATTAGTAAATATTTTTTTAATTTCTAATTGCTCTTCAGGGCTTTTAATATAGCTTAAAAAAGATTCTAGTGTAGGAGCAGTTTCTTCAGATATTTGAAAAATGGTATGTAATGCACTATTCCAATGCATTTTTTGTGTTTGTATATCTAAATTAAACACACCAATAGTTGTCACTTTATTTGTGTTTTTAAGTATCTCCATATTTTTAGAAACATCTGTCTTCTTACTATCCAATGTGCCAATTTTTTTAGTATACCATATAATTATAGTATAAGTAAAGAATATGAAATTATATACTTTGTAGGTTAAATACTACAATATATTAAATTTAATAACGCAATAGTGTATAATTAAGTATATATATTGGTAGAGTAATTTATCGAAAAAAAATGATTCTTGTTGTAATATCATGTTTTATCTCTTTTTTACAGTAGAAGGTGTTATAAATTAAGTTTAGTACTATGCTAGTAATATAACGGTATGCCTATAAATTTATAGTTAGGAATTTTTTAAATAGAAAAACCCTCTCTTTTAAATTTAAAAGAGAGGGTTTAATTATAACTTAATACTTATTGTAAGAAAGCTATTTTTTATTGGTTTAATAAAACTAAGTTACTTACTGCATTATTTATATCTTCGGCTGAAGTTCCTGGAGCAATATCTTCATGATATAAAAAGCGTATAATTTCTTTTTCAGAATCTAAAAAGTCATTTTCTTGACTAATAGTAGAGCACATAAAGCTTTTATCCGTACCGTCATCACAATGGTTAGAATGCCCAAGTCCTAAAGCATGCCCTAACTCGTGCTTTAGTAAAGAGGCAATAGGGCTAGAAATCCATATTCTAGAATTATTAAGTCCGGCAGTTGTTCCAGAACTAATAGCATATCCGTCATAGGATTGCCCTTCTATAATCTCATACATATCTTCCCATAAATTTTCAATTTCTGCCGCTTCTCCAAAATATAAATGTGCGTTAGATTCTGCCTCTGTATCTACAATACTAATAGTAAAATCGCCTAAATTAAATAGCGCATTATATTGTTCTAAAACACTTTCTATAGTTGCACGGTATTCTGTAGTAATTGTACCATCTAAGAAAATTTTCATTGGAGCACCCCATTTTTGAATGGTAGCTAAATTATTAGAAGCCTCCCATAAAGCTAAGTATCTAAAATAGTCTACAAACTCTTTTTGTTCTACTGTTAAAGAAACATATTCGTCTATATTTTCTAAAGTAATAGTAATAGTTTGGTCGGTTATTACAGAACCGTCAAAAACAGATATTGTAGCTGTAATATTTGGTGTTGCTTCAAAATCTAATATAGTATTTTCTCCAATAGTAATTTCTCCACTAGTTTCATCTATAATTAAATCAAAATCAGAATCTATGGTATAAGATAAAGGGTCGTTATCTTTATCTGTAGCACTAATAACTCCAATACTAGCTCCGCTTAAAGAATGTTCTTCTATACTAAAATCTTGACCAATAGTAAATTCTGGGCTACTATTTTCTGTGGTATTATCAATATCATCAATATCATCAAGTTCATTTAAAGTATCTCTACTACAAGCTATAACCACTAAATACAAAATTGGTAATATAATTTTTTTCATAACTCTTATAATTTATACGCAAATAATTTAAAATTTTAAGCTTCTAATTTTTACTAAATGAGAATAACTATTCAGGTTGTTTAGGCATATTAAAACGTTAGCTTTATTAATTAAATTGTATTAATTTAAAATAGGGAAGGCGTTTTATAGTTATAGTATTGTAAATTCCCTAAAAACAGGGATGCCTTTAATAGTTTCTGTACATACTTTTGTATAAAATAACAACAAGATGAAATTTATAACTAGTTTAAAAAAGTTAAGTGTATTTGTAATAGTAGCATTTTACAGTACTACAAGTGTATTGGCACAACAAGATACATTATGGTATGATGTAAAATGGAAAAAAACTACAAAAGAAAATGCAAGTTTTTTTAGACCACCAGTAAAAGCAGAAGGAGAGTTGTATAGGGTTAAAGATTATTATACCTCTGGTGTTTTACAAATGAATGGCGTATCTAAATATAAAGATAAAGATTTTTGGGAGGGTAAGGTAACTTGGTATACTAAAGAAGGAAAAGCCTACCAAGAAGGTACTTATAAAAATAATAAGTTAGACGGCACTTATATTAGTTATATAGAAGATAAAGAAATAGTTTCTACTTATAAAAATGGAATTTACCTCTCGGGAGAAACCAATACAAACTGTGGAACTTACTTTATTTTTTTTGAAAAAATAGAAGATGGCTACCGAAGAATTTACCATAACGGTAATTTAAAAGGCTTGCGTTATGAAGAGTATTTAGACACAGAAAAAAGAAAAAAATATGTAAAGTATTATGACAAAGATGGAGAGTTTATAGGTGAGTCTAAAATATTATCTAACGGTAATAGAACCGGCCAAGAGGCTTTTTATAATTACAAACCATTTTCGTTATCTAGCATACAATATTATACTAAAAGTGGTGCTAGGTTGGGTAGTACAGTTTATTATAAAAATGGAAATATAAGAGAAAAGTTTACCCAAACACCAAATTATAAATCTACATATTTTAATGCTAACGGGGAAGAAATAGGCTCGTTAACATATACCTTAAAAAACTCTTATCTAAGTCCAGATAATGGTACAAAATATTTTTTTAAGTCTAATTATTATGCCTCAAAAGAGGATACAAAAGATGCTTGGCTTTCCAAGATTACTACTTATGAAAATGGCAAAATTTTAAAAACGGTAGAAAAGTATGAAAACCAAAATACCAAATCCATTTTTACGTATAAAGATGGGCTTAATTTATTAGATGTTTTTTATGCTGAAGATGGGAAAGAAATTTCACGTTTATCCTATAAAGATTATAAACCTTATAATGGTACACGATACGGTATAGATCTTAAAACAACCTTTGTAGATGGTGAGTTAATAGAGGAAATTAAATACTACCCAAAAACAAAAACAAAATTTAAGGTTTTAAAAAACGCTTTAGAAACCTATTATGATAAAGAAGGAAAAGTTCTAGGAACGTTAAAGCTTACAAGTGGCCTATATGGTTCTCCAATAGAAGGTGTAAGATATAGCTATTACGATGGTGTTTATGAAAGAATAGAAGAGTATAAAGAAAGAGTAAAAACTAAGGTAACTTCATTAAGAAAAGGAGAAAATGGTGCGTATTATAAAAGCATAGAAATTTATGATGATAGTGGTTATAATAAAATAAAAGAAATAAAATTTTATAGCAATAATAAGCCGCAAAGTAAAATAGATTATAAAAAATACACCCCAGTTTCAGGAGTTTACTATAGTAAAAAAGGCGAAGAAATTGGAAAGTATAATTTTACTACACAGGAAGGAAAACACTACGAGTTTTTTTATGAGTCTGACCAAATAAAACAATTTGAAGAAATTAAAGATGGTAAAATGGTTAAAACCTTAATGTATGATAGAGTTTATAACTATGATACTAATGGGTACGATTATGTATTAATAGAAGATATAGATACTACAAAAGATGCTAAGTTTTATGATAGAGAAGGAAAATTAATAGCTAAGGCTAGTTATAAAAACGGTAAACTTTATAACGGAACTGTTTTTAATAAAAAAGATAGAAGTATGTACCATGTAAAAGATGGGAAGAAAAATGGTGTTTATGAAAAGTATGATTATAATAAAGTTGTTATAGAAAAGGGAGCTTTTAATAACGATTTAAAAGAAGGACTTTTTGAAACATTTGATTCTAAAGGTTCTAAAATGTCTTCTGTTAATTATGTAAATGGAGAACCAGATGGAGATGCTATATATTATGACGGAAAAGGAAATGTTTTAAGTAAGGTAGCTTATAAAAATGGTAAACCATACGAAGGAAAAATTACAACCCTAAATGCATCCTATAATACTTCTAAAGAAAAGACCTATAAAGATGGGGAAATTATACAATCTGTAGAGACTACAAAAGAGGGCAAAATTGTAATGAATTTTACAAGTAAAAACTCTGAAGAAGTTACTTCTTATAATAAAGAAGGTGTAAAAATTTTAACCTACAATTTACACAAAAGTAGTTTAGAAGGTAAAGTTATTGCCTATGATGCCAAAGGTAATGTAGAAAGAACCGCAGAGTTTAAAGAAGGTAAATTAGAAGCAGGAAAAGTTAAATTAAAAGGGCAAACCTATAACGACCCAGAAAGTTATATACTTTTAATACGAACAGATTCTACATTTGCAATAGAAAAATATGGCTCAGAAGGTTTAGAATATAAAGCTTTTGAAAAAATAGAAAAAGGAATGCGTTTACAGCATCTTTATAAATTAGAATCTAAAATTGAGTATATATACTATACCGATTTAAAGTAAAAAAATCGTACAAAAAAAGCTCCACTATTTCTAGTGGAGCTTTTTTTATTTTTAGTAGGACGGTTATACCAAACCAGCTCTTTCTAATAAAGCTTCTACTTTAGGTTCTGCACCTCTAAAACGTTTGTATAAAACCATAGGGTTTTCTGTTCCGCCTTTAGAGAGTACGTTGTCTTTAAACTTTGTTGCAACTTCTTTGTTAAAAATTCCTTTTTCTTTAAAATACGCAAAAGCATCGGCATCTAAAACTTCTGCCCATTTGTAACTGTAATATCCAGAAGAATATCCACCTTGAAAAATATGAGCAAATGCAGTACTCATACATGTTTCCTCTGTAGCAGGGTATAAATTAGTTCCTGCAAACGCTTTTGTTTCGTGCTCTTTTACATTTTTAATAGCAGTTGGGTCTGCTCCATGCCAAGACATATCTAACAAGCCAAAACTTAATTGGCGCAGTGTTGCCATACCTTCTTGAAAAGTGGCAGACTCTTTTATTTTTTCAACCAAATCCATCGGAATTAGTTCTCTTGTTTTATAGTGTGTAGCAAAAAGCTTTAATGCTTCTTTTTCATAACACCAATTTTCTAAAACTTGAGATGGTAATTCTACAAAATCCCAATACACAGAGGTTCCAGATAAGCTAGGGTAAGTTGTGTTTGCAAGCATTCCGTGCAATCCATGTCCAAACTCATGAAAAAGTGTAGTAACCTCATTAAACGTTAGTAAAGAGGGTTTACTTTCGGTAGGTTTTGTAAAATTACATACGTTAGATATATGCGGACGTACATTTTTTTCGCCTTTTATATATTGCGACTTAAATGAAGTCATCCAAGCACCACCACGTTTTCCTGCTCTTGGGTGAAAATCTGCATAGAAAAGAGAAATAAAATTCTTTTCTGCATCGTACACTTTATATGTTTTTACTTCTTCATGGTATTTGTCTACATCAAAAACCTCTTCAAATTGTAGTCCAAAAAGTTTTTCAGATACTTTAAAAACACCATCAATTACGTTTTCTAATTTAAAGTATGGTTTTAAAATTTCATCATCCAAACTAAAAAGTTTTTGCTTTAATTTTTCAGAATAATAAGAGCCATCCCATTTTTGTAATTGTTCTATGCCATCTAATTCTTTTGCAAAATCTTCTAGTTGCTTAAACTCGCGTTCTGCAGCAGGTTTTGCTTTTTCTAGTATTTCGCTTAAAAATGCTTGTACTTTTTCTGGCGTTTCTGCCATACGCTCTTCTAGAACAAAATGTGCGTGGGTTTTATATCCTAAAAGGGTAGCACGCTCATGTCTTAGGTTTGCTATTTGTAGTACATTTTCTTGGTTATCTAAATCGTCGCCTTTAAAACCTTTGCTTCCAAAAGCTAAAGTAAGTTCTTTACGCAACTCACGATTACTAGCATACTTCATAAAAGGAATATAGCTTGGGTAATCTAAGGTAATTAACCACCCATCTAAATCTTTAGATTTAGCTAATTGCGCTGCAGCTTCTTTTGCTCCCTCAGGTAGGCCATCTAAATCGGCTTCGTTAGTAAGGTGTTTTTGGTACTTATTGGTTTCGGCTAAAATATTCTCACCAAACTGTAATTTTAGTTTTGCAAGTGCAGCATCAATTTCTCTTAGTCTTGTTTTTTTATCTTCAGGAAGATTAGCACCGTTTCTACTAAAAGCTTTATATCTTTTATCTAATAAAGTTTGTTGCTCTGTATTTAGTGTTAAAGAATCTTTTTGGTCGTAAACCGCTTTAACTCTATGAAATAAATCTTTGTTAAGCGTAATATCGTTTCCAAACTCAGAAAGTAAAGGAGATATTTCTTGCGCTATTTTCTGAATTTCTTCGTTAGTTTCTGCAGAGTTTAGATTAAAAAAAACAGATGAAATTCGGTCTAATTGTTGTCCAGAAAATTCTAGAGCTTCAATAGTATTTTTAAAACTTGGTTTTTCTGTATTTGCTGTTATAGTATCAATTTCTGCTCTAGCATCTTTCATTGCCTGTAAAAAAGCAGGCTTAAAATGTTCATTTTTTATTTTTGAAAAAGGAGCGGTATCAAAAGGAGATAAAAGTGGATTCATTTTTTTTAGAAATTTAAAAGATTAAAGCCTAAAAGCTAAAATAAAGTTCATTTTTTAGTTTTGCTAATTGCTAATTGCTAATTGCTAATTGCTAATTGCTAATTGCTAATTGCTAATTGCTAATTGCTAATTGCTAATTGCTTTTGCTCCATCAATAACTTTTTGTTTTAATCCTTCTTTGTAAAGAATAATTTTATCTAGAACACATTTGTCACTAGCGCCAATAATTTGTGCTGCTAAAATACCTGCGTTTTTTGCGCCATTTAAGGCAACTGTAGCTACAGGAACACCACCAGGCATTTGTAATATAGAAAGAACAGAATCCCACCCATCTATAGAGTTACTGCTTTTTACAGGAACCCCAATAACTGGTAATGGAGACATAGAGGCTACCATACCTGGTAAATGCGCAGCGCCACCAGCACCTGCAATTATTACAGAATACCCGTTAGTGTGTGCGTTTTTACTAAAATCGAAAAGTTTTTCTGGAGTTCGGTGTGCAGAAACTATGTCTACATCTACGTCAATATCAAAACCTTTTAAAATATCTATTGCATCTTGCATTACCGGTAGGTCGCTTGTGCTTCCCATTACTACTGCTACTTTGCTCATACTTTTATTTGCTAATTACTTTAATTGTTTCTTTTACTTGTTGTGCAATTTCTCTTGCCTTTGTAATATCTTTATTTACAATGGTAACATGTCCCATTTTTCTAAATGGACGAGTTTGTTTTTTTCCATATATGTGAGGTGTAACACCATCTAGTTTAAGAATTTTTTCAATATTCTCATACAATACATCCCCTGTGTAGCCTTCTGCGCCAACTAAATTAACCATTATACCAGCTACTTTATTTTCGGTATTGCCTAATGGTAAATCTAAAATAGCTCTTATGTGTTGCTCAAATTGATTGGTGTAGCTAGCCTCAATAGTTTGGTGGCCACTATTATGTGGTCTTGGAGCAACCTCGTTTACTAAAATTTGGTCATCTTCTGTCTGAAACATTTCTACAGCTAGTAAACCTACTTGTTGTATTTTGTTAGATACTTTTAAAGCAATTTCTTGTGCTTTTTTTGCTACCTCATTACTAATTCTAGCAGGACAAATTACATATTCTACTTGGTTAGCTTCCGGATGAAATTCCATTTCCACTACCGGGTAAGTTACTACCTCTCCAGAGGCACTACGAGCAACAATTACCGATAATTCATTTTTAAAAGGAACCATCTCTTCTGCAATACATTCTACATTTGGTAAGCCTTTTAAATCTTCTACTTTACGAACCACTTTTACCCCCTGGCCATCATATCCAAATTGAGCACATTTCCAAACAAAAGGAAATTGTAGTCCACCATTTTCAATACTATCCTCTATTTCACTAGTGTATGCAAAACGAGAGAATGGTGCGGTTGGAATATTGTTATCTGTATAAAATAATTTTTGTGTTGCTTTATTTTGAATAATACGTAAGGCCTTTGTTGGTGGATATACTTTTACACCTTCGTCTTCTAATTTTTCTAAAGCTTTAGTGTTTACATTTTCAATTTCTATGGTAAGCACATCTACACTTTTACCAAAATTATAAACAGTATCAAAATCTAATAAACTGCCCAAAACAAATTCATTACAAGCAATTTTAGAAGGAGCGTCTTCAGAAGCCTCAAGCACTTTAGTTTGTATGTCAAATTTTCGAGTTTCATACAATAACATTTTGCCAAGTTGGCCACCACCAAGAATACCTAATTTAAAATTTGAAGAAAAATAACTCATGTTTGTACTATACTTTTAGTAAAATAATAACAAAAATACAGCTAAATCTTATAAACCAATTCTATAAAATATAAAAACCACTCTCAAAATGTTATCTTTGCCAACTTAGTAAAATTATGGAACTAATAAAACTTGGAGATAAAACCTTTAAACCTTTTTTAAGCGAAGAAGAAATTCTTGTTGCTGTAAAAAGTGTTGCAGATAAAATTGCAGCAGACTATAAAAATCAAAATCCAATTTTTGTAGGGGTGTTAAACGGGGCTTTTATGTTTGTTTCTGATTTTTTAAAGGCCTATAATTTTCCTTGTGAGGTTTCATTTGTAAAGTTAAGTTCTTATCAAGGATTAACTTCTACAGGAATAGTAGAAACTTTATTAGACCTACCAGAAAATATTGAAGGTAGAAGTGTTATTATATTGGAAGATATAATAGATACAGGAAGAACCTTAAAAGAACTTATTCATTTGTTTAGTAATACAAATGTAAAAGAGTTTAAAATAGCTACTTTGTTTTATAAATCTAGTGTTTACAGAGGAGAATATCCTATAGATTATTTTGGATTAGATATTCCAGATAAATTTATTGTAGGCTACGGTTTAGATTATAATGAGCAAGGTAGAAACTTAAAAGAAGTATATCAATTAAACCAAACCACTATGATTAATCTTGTCCTATTTGGAAAACCAGGAGCAGGGAAAGGTACACAAGCCCAATTCTTAAAAGAAAAATATAATTTAAAACACATTTCTACAGGGGATGTTTTTAGATTTAATATTAAGAATGGTACAGAATTAGGAACATTAGCAAAATCTTATATAGATAAAGGAGAGTTGGTGCCAGATGAAGTAACTATAAATATGTTACAAGCAGAGGTTGAAAAAAATCCGGAAGTTGCAGGTTTTATATTTGATGGTTTCCCAAGAACTACAGCTCAAGCAGAAGCTTTAGATGCTTTTTTAGAGTCTAAAGATATGGCTATAAATGCAACTGTAGCTTTAGAAGCTAATGATGAGGTTTTAATACAAAGGTTATTAGAAAGAGGTAAGGTTAGTGGCCGTTCTGATGATCAAGACGAAAGTAAAATTCGTAACCGTTTTGATGAATATAATCTAAAAACAGCTCCTCTTAAAGAGTTTTATGAAGAGCAAAATAAGTTTTTTAGTGTAAATGGCATTGGTAGTATTGCCGAAATTACAGAACGTTTAGCAAATGTTATAGATAAACTATAACAGCCAAAAGATTAGGAAAAGAATTTGTACACATGACGGAGGGAAATTTTGTAGATTATGTAAGAGTGTTTTTAACTTCTGGAAATGGAGGTAAAGGTTCTGTGCACTTACATAGAGAAAAGTACATAACAAAAGGTGGCCCAGATGGTGGTGATGGTGGTCGTGGAGGACATGTTATTCTTAGAGGTAATAAAAACCTTTGGACATTAGTTACCTATAAATTTAAAAAGCATTTTAGAGCTACACATGGAGAACATGGTGCAAAAAGTAGAAGCACTGGTGCAGATGGTAAAGATGTGTATTTAGATGTGCCATTAGGCACTATAGTAAAAGACCCAGAAACAGAAGAAATACTACATGAAGTAACTGCAGATGGGCAAGAAATAATAATCTTAAAAGGAGGAATGGGTGGCCGTGGTAACTGGCATTTTAAATCCTCTACAAACCAAACACCTAGGTATGCACAACCAGGTATGGAAGGCGAAGAAAGAGATTTTATACTAGAATTAAAGGTTTTAGCAGATGTAGGTTTAGTAGGTTTTCCTAATGCAGGAAAATCTACTTTACTTTCTGTAATAACCTCAGCAAAACCTAAAATAGCAGATTACGAGTTTACTACACTTAAGCCTAACTTAGGTATTGTACAGTACAGAGATTTTCAAAGTTTTGTAATGGCAGATATTCCTGGTATTATAGAAGGAGCTGCTGAAGGAAAAGGATTAGGACATTATTTTTTAAGACATATAGAACGTAATTCTACCTTACTTTTTTTAATACCTGCAGATAGTAAAGATATAGGTAAGGAATATGAAATTCTTTTGGATGAATTACGAAGATATAATCCAGAGTTGTTAGACAAAGAAAGACTTATAGCTATTTCTAAAAGCGATATGTTAGATGAAGAGTTAATTGCAGAAATGCGATTAGAATTAGATAAAGACTTAAAAGGAGTGCCATATATGTTTATTTCTTCCGTTGCGCAACTTGGTATTACAGAGCTAAAAGATAAGCTTTGGAATATGCTTAACAGTTAATCGAAAATATTTAATTATGTAGGTTTTACCTTTCTTTTTTATGTACATTTATACAAAGCATGTACTATGAAAAGGGTAATTTCTTTACTATTTGTTCTTGTTTTATTCTCTTGTGGTGTTGTTCGTGTAGAGTACGATTATGAAAAAAACACAGACTTTTCCAATTATTCTACCTATAACTATTTTTCCGATTTAGAAACAGGATTAAGCCAATTAGATACAAAAAGACTATTACATGCTTTAGATATTGCATTGCAAGGAAAAGGAATGCTTTTTTCAGAAGAACCAGATTTTTATATTAATATAGAAAGCGATAAGTACTATGCAGTTAGCAATAATACTGTTGGTTTAGGGGTAGGAGGTACCGGAAACTCTGTTGGTGGGGGTATTTCTGTCGGTATTCCTGTTGGTAAAGCAAAGCAGAGGAGAGAAATTATTTTCAATTTTGTAGATAATAAAAAGGATGTACTTTTTTGGGAAGCAGTAAGTGTAGATGTTTATAAAGAAAACCAAACACCAGAGCAAAGAGAATTGCATTTACAAGCTATTGTAAATAAGGTGCTCTCTAAATATCCTCCTAAGTAAGATTTTAATTAATCTGCACGTATATACATTTTAAATAAGCACCTTCTTTAAATCCGATAGGATGGTCTACATCGTGCATGGTTTTTTCTTTAATAGTATATTCTACATGGTTTTTAGAAAGAGTATCTTCTACCAAATTAAAAAAATCTTCTGCAGTTACTCTAGAGCTACAAGAGGCTAATACTAGAGTACCTTTTTTGTTTACTAATTGTAACCCTAACGTTGTTAGTTTTTTATAAGAAGCCAACGCTCTATCTACTTCTGAGGCACTTTTAGCAAAAGAAGGAGGGTCTATTACAACAATATCATATTTGGTGTTTGCCTCTGCAAGTTTACTTAATTCTTCAAACGCATCGCCAGCAATAGTTTTATGTGTTCCAGTAAATGGATTTAGTTTAGCATTTTCTTTAGCTATTTCTAAGGCTGGTTTGCTAATATCTAGACTGGTTACTTCTTTAGCTCCACCAGCAAGAGCATGTATAGAAAAACCTCCAGCATAAGAAAAAACATCTAGAACAGTTTTACCTTTTGCCATGGTTCCAACTTTTTTTCTGTTTGCTCTATGGTCTAAAAAGTATCCAGTTTTATGACCATGAATAACATTTGCAGAAAAATTAATACCATGTTCTTTAAAAATTATAACTTCATTTTTAAGTACTCCATCTAATATTTGACCATCCGTTAAATTAAACTCATTTCCATCTTTTTGTACATTTCTGCTAAGTCTTAAAACCGCGGTTTTAGCATTACTAGTCTCTATTAGGGTTGGTAATACATCTTTTAAATAGAAAAACCAGAAAGAGGAATATAATTTTACAACCAAAATAGAGTCATAAACATCAGCAACTAAAGAAGGTAATCCGTCATTTTCTCCATAAATAAGCCTATAACTATTAGTGTTGGTTTTTAATAAAGGGATTCTTTTTTTATAAGCTTCTTTAATTTTATTTGTAAACCATTCTGTATTTATTGTTGCAGGGGTATTTGCTTGTAATATTTTAATACGAATAGGAGAGTTTGGGTCATAAAAACCACAAGCTAAAAATTTATTTTTTCTACTATCAAAAATTACAGCTAAATCTCCAGACTCTCCTTCTTTGTTTTGTTTTAGAATACTGTTTTCAAAAACCCAAGGATGTCCTCTTTTTACTAAAACCTCAGTATTAGGTTTTAGTTTTATAGCAATTTTAGAAGTGTTTTTATTTGGTAGTACTATCAAAATATTTATTTAAGCAATAAATGGTTTTGCAAATATGCGATAACCTTTTGGTTTAGGTAGTATAAGATTTTTAAAATACTTGCAATCTTATAAAACAGATAGTTTATAAGCGTTTTTTAATGTTTTAAAGAATAAGTGGTTAGTTCTTTTAAGGTATTTACCGTTCACTTTTAAAAAATTACCGTTCATCATAAAGCCGCTTTTTTAGGAGATGTTCTGTTCTACTTTTACATCAGAAATAAAAAACAAATAAACTTCTAAAAATTAAAATTATGAGAAAATCAGTTATCGCATTCGGAATCTTTTTTAGTGTAGCATTTAATACTATTAATGCAAATACAAACCCAGACCTAAGACCTACAAAATTAAATAGAACAAAAATTACTAATGTGTCTCCATTAAATTTAGCTATTGTAGAAGCAAACCTAGATGCTGTTAAAACCTTTGTAGATTTTGGAGCAAATATAGAAGAAGCTACAACTAAAAGTAATGGAATGCGACCTCTAATGTATGCAGCAAGATACAATCAAGTTGAGTTATTAGAATATTTAATAGAAAAAGGAGCTAAAGTAGATGCAAAATCTAAAATAGGGGCAACAGCATTAGATTATGCTAAAGCTGCAGGAGCAAAGGAGGCAGTAACATTTTTAAGCAACTTATAATGGTTGTACTAAAGAACGGTATAGGTTCTTAATACATACGAATTAGCTTATAACCTTGCCGTTCTTTTAAATACCTTAAACACCAACTTAAAATAAAAAATTATGAAGAAATATAGTATAATAAAACTTTCCACTATGTGGTCTACAGATACACTAAGAACAGATGTAGAAAAATTAATAAACGTAAAAGTTCTAGAGGAGTATGAAATTGTAACCGTTTCTTTTGGTACAAATATTTGGTACATGCCAACAGCTTTTATAACCATTGCAAAATAACTTTAAAACCATATCCTTATGAAATACGCAGAATATATTTTAGATAATAATACTATAGAGTTTTTAAATAACCCTTTTACAGGTGTAGAAACCATTCTTTTAAATGGGAAAAAGGTTTCGGACAAGTTTAGTTTTTTTGGAGGTAAACATAGTTTTAAAATAAAAGAAGAAGAGTATACTCTTCAGGTAGGAATAGATTTTTTAAAAGCAGGAGGAGCTAGCTCAAGTATCTATAAAGGCTTAAATAGAATTGATTTAATAAATAAAATTTCTAAAGCACAGAAGTGGATACTGAATATAAGGTTTGCTTTAGTCTGTATTGTATCTGGAGCCATTGGAGGTTGTTTAGGATTTTATGGAATGGAATCTCTACTAGATTTAATATTGTAAAAAAATGGTTATTTTATTTAAATGGTTGGTAGCTTTAATTTTTATGATAGTAGTAAACTAGTTAAAAGTTAGATTGTAACACACTAAACAAATAAGTTACTTAAATTGCATATATGAAAACACCTAATGATAAATTAGAGAGGAACTATAGAAATTTTGGGTTAACCCTTTTAATTATAATA
This sequence comes from uncultured Maribacter sp., assembly GCA_947504045.1. GTDB lineage: Bacteria > Bacteroidota > Bacteroidia > Flavobacteriales > Flavobacteriaceae > Maribacter_B. The sequence goes on along the minus strand of CANNFY010000001.1, from coordinate 90,660 downwards.
GTGCTTATTTTTGGTATTGGCTTTATAACACAATTTTTGGAGTTTCCTAAGCCAAATTATTCTTCAGGTTATAATGCTGGTTTAAAAATAGGAAAAACAATAAGATGGTATGTAGACAGTGGCTTGTTTTTTGGTAATGTTTTTGCTTTTTTGGCATCTATGGAAAAAAAGAACCCTTTATATAAGGCAATATTTCATAGTCTTTTTGGGTGGGCTTATGTAGTTTATTATGCTTTAACAAGAAAAACAGTAATCGAAAATACTTTTGTAAAAGAATAATCTATGATAGCTAAATTTATTTCTAAATATGCTTTTTGGATATTACAGGTTATTGGCTGGGGACTACTTGGGCTATTAGTCGTCTTTGCTGGAGGTTATAATCCTGATCCAGTAAAATCTATGGAAATATTTTTGCCTATTTCAGTATCAGGGATGCTTTCTACAACCTTTTTAAGGTGGATATTAAAATATAAAATTAATAAATATGATTGGGGTTTAAAAAAAATAGGATTAGTGTTATTAGCTAATCTAGCAGCAGTCTTCTTAATTGGTTTATTTATAAAAATTTCTGGTGCAATACATAAAAGAGACCCTTCATTTACAGTAAAATTTGAAAATCATGTTAATGATACAACAACATTAGATTCCCCTGTTTTCTTTGGGGGTGTAACCATTTTTGTTGTTTTATTATCATGGACTTTTTTATACTATGGGATTAACTTTATAAGAGATTATAATAAAAAAAGAATAGGAAGATTAAAGTTAAAAGAAGATATAAAATCGGCACAATTAAAAACCTTAAAGGGGCATATTAATTCTAGGTTTTTAGTAGCATCATTAAAAAGCATAAAAAAATTAATGCTAGAAAATGTAGATAAAGCCAGAGCTATGCTTACAGAACTGTCAGACTTATTACGATATTCTTTAACCAAGAATGATGATACTCCAGTAAGCATTTTAGAAGAGCTTGAAATGGTAGAAAAGTATAGAAAAATTGTTTCTATAGATAAAAATACAAAGTTTGAATTTTATAAAAGTATGTTAGTAGAAACAGAGGTATATACAATACCTCCTATGCTTTTATTAAATAGTGTAGTTTTAGTAACTAAATACAGCAAACAAAAATCGGCAGAAAAAAAGGAATTACATCTTCAAATAAAGGAGGGAGAAGATTTACTAATTATAATAAAATTTATAGGTAAATTGGAAACTACTTCAGAAACTGAAGTTATGGTAAATAGTATAAAACAACGAATGTTATTGTTGTATAATGAAACAGGTAGGTTTACTTCAGATTTTGAAGAAAATAGTACAACCTTAAAAATTAAGATACCATATGTTTCTAACCAAAAAAGAATAGCATAAGCATGGATTTTACTAAAAAAAGAAGAGAATGGCTTTTTTGGATTTTACAAGTATTTGGCTGGGTTTTATCTAGTGTTTCTGTTTTTATACTTGTTGGGGAACTTAGTTTTAATTATGTTTTATTTTCTTTTTGTTTTTCTTGTTTTATTGGCATTTTTTCAACTTCAATTTACAGAACATATTTAAAGAATAATATAGATATAGAGTTGTTTGGAAAAGCTAGTATTAATAGACTAATTTTTGGTTTTTTTGCAGTTAGTTTTTTTTACTATTTCTTAAATTTTATGGCCGATGAATTGTATATTAGTTTTTGGGGTATAACAGAAAAAGAAATAGAGTTTTTAAAAGAAAAAAATGGATTTTGGATGGCTACTTTTGGTAGTATGACTACTATTTTAATGTGGACAGTAATCTATTTTGTAATAAAATTTATTTTTAAATCTAATCAAGATCGTTTAAAAAGTATAGCCTTAAATACAACCTTAAAAGAAGCTCAACTAAACACTTTAAAAGGGCAAGTAAATCCGCATTTTATGTTTAATAGCCTTAATAATATTAGAGGCTTAATGTTAGAAGATGTGGAGAAATCTAGAGAGATGATCACGAAGCTTTCAGAAATGTTAGAATATGCTGTAGAAAAAAATACCGTAGATACTATCTCCATACAAGAAGAGTTAGATATGGTTCGTAACTATATAGCGCTATCCAAAATACAAATGGAAGACCGTTTGCAGTATAAGGAGAATATAGAACTAGATACATTGCCTTTAACGATACCTCCTATGATAATTCAGTTATTGGTAGAGAATGCTGCAAAGCATGGTATAAGCACTTTAAAAGAAGGTGGTGTTATTAATGTGCAAATAAATAAAGACAGTAATTATTTGTTTATAATAGTATCTAATACAGGTAAATTAAAATTAAAAAGTAATTCTACCCAATTGGGCTTAAAGAATATAAGACAACGCCTTAGATTACTTTATGGCAAAGAAGCTAGGTTTTTATTAGAAGAAAAAGAAAATACAGTAATAGCAAATATTAAAATTCCTTTAGTATGATTACAGCAGTTATAGTAGAAGATTCTCGTTTGGCAAGAAACGAACTTAAAGAGTTATTAAAGGTATATACCGAAATTCAAATTTTAGGAGAAGCAGAAAATGTAGATGATGGTGTGGTTTTAATTGAAGAAACAAAACCAGATTTATTGTTTCTTGATATTAATATGCCAGAAAAAGATGGGTTTGATTTATTAGAGCTTTTAGAAGAAGTGCCTATTACTGTTTTTACTACAGCTTATGATGAGTATGCTATAAAATCTTTTGAATATAATGCGCTAGATTATTTATTAAAACCAATTAATGAAAAACGTTTTGCAGTTGCTATAGAAAAAGTAAAATTGCAATTAGAAAATAAGACCGAAGAAGAAGAGAAAACAGTTGAAAAATTAAAAGAAAGTAGTCAGATATTTATAAAAGATGGCGAAAAATGTTGGTTGGTTAAAATTGGAGACATTTCTCATTTTGAAATAGTTGGTAATTATACAAGAGTCTTTTTTCAAGAGGAAAAACCAATGTTGTACAAGTCTTTAAACCAAGTTGAAGGTAAACTACCAGAACATTGTTTTTTTAGAACTAATAGGCAACAAATTATTAATACTAATTTTATTGACAGTGTAATTCCTTGGTTTAATGGTAAACTAAAGCTAACCATGCAAAATGGCGAAGAAATTGAAGTGTCTCGTAGGCAATCCTATCTTTTTAAAGACCAAATGAGTTTGTAAATATTTACTATAAAAAATGCCCCATATTATGGGGCTTTTTTTATAAAGGTATTTTAACTTTTAGGCTTTAAGTAAATCTTTATACTGGTCTTTATATCCATAAAGCATTAATACATTAAAAACGATTAAAATTATAGAACCTGTTATAGTAGATGGTTCTAATGTGGTATGGTATAAAACAGCGTTTATAGAAATACTCATTAAAATGACCATAAGTAACGCACCAAATTTATTTAATAATAAGGCAATACCAGCAATAATTTCGATAATGGCTACTATATGCATGGTTTTGGTAACTTCCAGTGCTTCTAAATAATTTACGGCATCTTGTGTTTCAGGAATAAAAATCACAAAATCGAAGAATTTATTTAGTCCAAAAAAGAGTAAAAAAAGTCCAAAAAGGATACGTAATACTAAAAATAATTTAGAGTTCATACTACTTGGTTTTAGTTGTTGTGTTCTAAATGTACGTAATATTTTTCTTTCTGTTTTATAAGATTATTATGTTTTCGATTACTGGTGTATTTTAAGCGTATAGCTTGCTATAATAGAATTGTCAACTTTTATATGTAGGTCATAATTTCCTGTTTTGTTAAAAGTGTGGTGTAAAATACAATTGTTTTTATTCCTACTAATTTCTGGAATTATAATTTGCTCACTTGTTCCTTTAGCTACAATTAAAACTATTTTTTCATTTGTAAATGGTGTTGGTTGGTATAGTTTAAAAGTAACTGCTTTATTTTTTTGTTCTTTTATATGCATAGCCTCCGGAGAAACAGAAATAATACTATTTGTAAAGGCTTCTTTGTATACCACCGGACCTTCTAAGAATGTAGAGAAAGAAGCTTTTTTGTCTATTAAGGTCCAATTTAAATCTAAGGGATAATGGTTTTTTATAAATAAGGTTGGTTCAGCTAAAAAATAGCCATCAAAATACTCGGCTTTAAATTTTGGTTCTCCTTCTTCTAAAAGTATTTTTCCGGCAGACCATGTAGCATCACATAAATACCATTTTTCATGTAGTTTTATAGCATTCCAAGAATGATTTGGTAAACTGTTTTTATCTAACTTTAAATTTGTAGTTCTCCCATAACCATTTATTATGTTACATTCCAAATCGGCTAAATTAGCAAGTTCTCTAATTAAATAAGCGTAACCAGTACAAGCCGTTTTCTTTTGGGTTAGTAGTTTTTTAAAAACCTTTGGAGTAAAACTAGAGTTCCATTTTAGAAAAGCTTCTCTGTCTTTAGTAATTTTTTTTCTATTCTTTTTTGTTTTTAAATATGAAGAATAATCGTTTTCTATATTCGTGCAAACCCAAGTGTAAATAGCTCTAAATTTTTCAACATCTGTGTCTAGATTTGATGTTAATTTTTGAGTTAATAAGGGAAGGTTTTTTAAACTTTCACCTTTATATTTTTGAGCAATACTATCGGCTTTTTTAAAATTAATTTGTTTAAAATCGCTGCGCTGACCAAAAGAGGATATAAAGGTGAAAATGAAAATAAAAATGGCGTATTTCATTATTTGAAAATGCCAATAATTTTTTGAAATATATTTTGCTTGCTTTTATATACTTCACCAATTTGTATTTCACCCATTAATTCTACATCGGCATTTGTAAAGTTTATGGTAATAGTAATGGTTTCTGTATTACTTTCTTGTACTTTATATTCTTTAGTGTCGTAGCCTATATAGCTAAAAACTAATATATCATTAACGTCAAGTTTATTCGGAAATTCAAAATTACCATCTAAATCTGTTACAGTACCATTACTAGACCCTTTAAGCACAACATTAACACCAGGTAAAGGCATATTTTCTTCATCTAGTACAGTTCCCTTTACTGTGTAGCTAGAAATAGAATGTATAGAAATATTGTCTTTTGGTGTGTTACTTATTTCTATTTTAACGGAAGGGTCTAAACTGGCTACTTCTTGTGCAAGAACAGCAGGCGCAGCACAGAATGCAAGTAGCGAAAAACTCATAGTTGCAATTCCTTTAGAGAACATAGTAGACATAGCATTATTGTTTTTTGTTTGTAATTGAGACGATTTAAAACGTCCGCAGGTATTTGGTTTTGAAACAAGAAAAAAATGATTTATTTCTGTTGCAGTCATAGTTGTAAAATCTATTACTTCTTTTTGACAAGCATTGCAAAAACCTCCTAATTCTGTTTTACTAAAGGTATTAAATTTTTCGGAACATGGTTTTTTAATACTAATGGAATTGTAATTTTTCATACTACTTTGGTTTTAGATTATGTATCTAAACTAGTACTCCTATAGTATTTGTAAAACCAGCACTTAGTTTGTGCTGGCATATATTACGTAAAACCACCCTTTTACTTAGGTAACTAATTTTTGTTATTCTATTTTTACTCTTACGCCTTCGCTATGGCTGCTAAATTCTGGCGCATACATGCTTTGTATGGTAGTTATGCCATTACTAAAATTACCAGCATTATTAACTCGTACATCATATTCAAATACATAAACTCCTTTAGGTAAATAATCAAAAAAGAAATTTGTGCTGGCATCTTTAGTAGCTTCATAATAGCCCAAACCATCTTGCCATTTGTATTGCGAAAATACATTTACGGGTTCAAAACCTGCGGCACGCATATCTTTCATATGAATATATTGCATGTTTCTATCCACTTTTAACTCAATACGCACCCTAACCAAATCGCCAACTTTTACATTGGTTTTAGTAGTAATTTCGGATAACTGCTCTCCAGTTTCTGTATTTTTCTTAAGAAATAATTTCTTCTTTAACTTTAAAGGAGTTTCTGCAGATGTAATTTTATCTAAGTCTTCAAAATATTGCCAGTATAAAGCTCCCCAAGCAATACCGTTGTCTTTTTTAGTTAAACTAACTTCTCCTAAAGAGTTACTTATTTCATTAGCATTCCAAGTAGTTTTATAATAACCTGTTCCTGCTTCTGTTTTTACATTTTTTAGTTTTTCAGAATCTATTTTTTTTCCGCCAATTAAAACGTCTACAGTTTCAGAAACCGATAACCAATTACTGCCTTGTAATAGTAAAGCATACACAGCTTCTGTAGTTGCTTTAGTGGTTTTCCATTGGTTAGTTTGTTTGTTTTTTAACAACCATATTTTAAGATTATCAATAGTTGCAACATCATTTTCTATTTCTGAAAAAGCTTCAATAAGCAATGCTTGCGTTTCTATTGGAGCTTGGTACCAGTACCAAGAGTTGGTGTTTTCTTTCCAATACATGCCTAGTTCTTCAGATGTTATGCTATTTTCTTTTAAAGCGTTTAAAATTTTATTAGCTGTAGTTTTTTCATTTGCTCTATGGCATATTAAAGCTAGCATTCCTTTTCTGTATAAACTATTGGCTTTCCAATATTTTTTAGTTTGTTCCAGGTAATAGGTGTTAATTTCTGATACTTTTTTTGATATTTTGTATTCAGGAAAAAAACTTCGCATATATAAATAATGAATTTGAGTACTTGTTAAATGGTTATCATTTAAATTATAAGAATGTTTTTTTATAGACTCGTATTCTTTTATATACTCTTTGTCTAAAAAGGCGATAGCCTTTTTTAGCATGGCTTTAACCTCGGTGTTATTTTGTGTTATTTGCAATTGTTTTAAGTGGCCTAATCCAGAAACAATATGTTGGGTTATAAATCTATTTTCTCTCCCACCTTTAAACCAAGACCAAGCACCAGAGGACATCTGATTTTGTTGTAATTTTAATAGCGCTGTTGCTTGCTCATTTTGCATTTTGTTGAGGTTAAACAATAGTGCAATTCTTTTTTTCTGTTCCGTTTCTGACTGTGCATCTCTAAGCCATGGTGTTTCTTGTATTAGTAACGATTTTAATTCTTGGTTTTTTTCTAGATTACTAACTAAAGCATCGGAAGCAGCCCATTGTTTAAATACTTCTTGAATTCTAGAATTACTATTAGCTATATGGCTGGCTAATGTATTGGCATAATATTTAGAAAAAGTTTGTTCGTTACATTCATAAGGATACTCCATTAGGTACGGAAGTGCTTGTACAGCATACCAAGCTGGATTGCTTGTAATTTCTAAAGTAAGTTTGTGGTGTTTTAAGGAAGTAGATGTATTGTCTTTAAGCTTATCTAAGCTAAACTTTTTAGTTGTGTTACTACGCACCCACATAGGTAATGTTTCTGTAACCAACATACGATTACTAAGAACAGGTAATACATTTTGTTCTCCATCACTAAAGTTTTCCGCTTTAGCTATTACAGTATATTGTACCCCTTGTAAACCTTCAGGAATATGAAGTTCCCATGAAGCTTGTGTGTTGTTTAAAGAATCTACAGTAAAGGCTTGTTTATTTTTAACACCAATAAGTTGTTTTGAAATATCTTTACCGGTTACTACATCCGTTAATTTTAATTCTGCATTACCACTTAATTTTTTAGAAGTAAGATTAGAAATTTTGGTACTAATAATAGTAGTGTCTCCTTCTCTTAAAAAACGCGGAGCATTTGGTGTAACCATAAGCTCTTTCTGCGTTACAGTTTCCATAGTAGAAATGCTACTTTCTACAGTTGTAGTATGCGCCAATAATTGCAATTTCCATTTAGTTAATGCTTCTGGCGATGTAAAACTAAAAGTAACATTACCTTCTTTATCGGTTTGTAAATGCGGAAAGAAAAAGGCGGTTTCTTGTAAGTTAGTTCTAATTTTTACCGGAGCTTCTTTTTTAGAATCATTTTCTATAGCATTTTTATCGTTTTGGGTATTTATACTTTCTGCTTCTTTTTTTGTAGAACCATAACCTACAACAACAGATTCCTCTAATTCTGCATCCGCATCTTCCATCATATCCATAGAAGCCATTGGAGCACTACTTTTCATCATTCTTCTACTTCTACCAAAATTTGGATAACCAAATTGTAATCCAAACCATTTAAACGAATCGTACGAGCGACTAGAGTAACTATAGCCTTGGTTAAAAAGATTATAAGTAGTAAAGTAATTTGTATTAAAATTATTATAGCCATTTATGCTACATTGGGAATAATAGTAAGGTTGTGCGTTGGGATAAAAATACCAATAATGACCTCTAAAAGAATCTAATGAAGCATCGTACATACTTGCAAGTAATTCTGCAGAAACCTTTTCTCCTTTTGCTCCTTTAACTTTAAAAGACCATGTTTCTTCGGTTCCTGGTAGTATTTTATCTCTAAAAGTTACCGTTTCTATTTCTATATCTTTTTTAGGGTAAGGAACCGAAATAGATACACTATTACTAGTAAAAGAGTTATAAGCAGCAAAACTATAGCCAATAGAAAAACCTCCTAGATCCTCTTTTTCTACAGGAATAGTAATAGTTTTACTGTTGCCATTTATATGAATAATTTGCGTATTGGTAATTTTGTTTTTTTTCTCCACAAAAAGGGTAACTGCAATATCTTGCTTATTAGAAAACAATGTAAGTTTTACTTTATCGCCAATTACGTAAGAAGATTTATCTGTTTGAATATGAAAAAGTTGATTGTCTGCCAATTTTTTATCCTTAGTACTAAATAAGGTGGTTTTAGCTACATCTTTAACCAAGTTTCCAAATTTATCTTTGGTTTCTAGCTCTATTATATATTTACCAGATTCCCATTTATGTAATGCATTTAATTTAAGCTCGGTGGTCTCTTGTGTATTAAAATTATGTTCCCATACCATTTTACCTTTTTTCCAAGTATCAGAATTATGCTCATTTGCATAGCTTTCATGTGGGAAAAGTTTTTTGTATTCTGTTTTACTCCAGGTATTATAGTCTGGAGCATTCCATGGTCTTTGTCTTAATACATAATTTGGAGCTGTAAGTTTATATATTTTTATTGTTCCTTTAGTAGGAACAAAAGAACCATTAAGGTTTTGTGTATTTACATATAAAGCGTTGTCTTTATTTTCTTTATCTAATAGATTAGCTACACTAATATTTGCTGTTAAAGAATGGTACCCTACTTGTACTACAGTTGTGGTACTATGTGTTTCTCCATTAATATCGGTTACATCTGCAGTAACCTCATAGTTAAAAGTTGGTAAGTCTTTTTTATTTACAGAGTTATCAGGTACTGCTTTAAAAGTTATATTATATAAACCATTGTCATTTGTTGTTGTTTCGCCATGTGCAATTTCTTGAGGTTCTATATTTGTATAAGACCTGTAATTCCAATAATACCATCTTGAAAAGTAAACTATTCTTTTTACTCTGTAACTTACTTTAGCATTGGTAATAGTACTACCGGCATATGCCATAGCTTTTCCAGTTACGGTAACACTATCATTAACCTTATACGTTTCTGTTATTGGATTAAACGAAGTTTCAAATTTGGGTCTCTTATATTCTTCTACAGAAAAATTTGTGGAGCCGTTTAAATTAATTTTATTAGAATTTACATGTATAGAAAAGTTACCTGTAAGTCCGTTATTTGGTAGTATAAACTCTCCGGAGAAAGATCCAAATTTATTAGTGGTAAAATTTATTTTTTTTACCTCTTGGTAGTTAGCGTCTCTTAGAGTAACAATAACATTGGTGTTATTTAATAGGGTAGAGGTTTCTTTTATTTTGCTAATTGCAATACCTTTAAAATACAATGGTTGCCCAGGTCTGTAAATACTTCTATCTGTAAAAAGAAAACAAGTGTTGGTTACAGTTGGAGCATTTTGGTTGTATTTTTGGTTAATGTAAAAATCTCCAAAAAAAGCTTTATCATTGGTGCTTTTTGCTTGAATGTAAACGTTATTTAATGTTTGGTTAGAAAGAGGAATTTTTACAAAACCCTGACTGTTGGTTTCTAGTGTTTTGGTTATTGTAGGGCCATCATAATTTACACGATAACTAAATTTTAAAGAAACATCTGCTTTTGGCTCACCAGTAGTTCTGTTTATTATTTGATATTTGTATGCATCTGGAGTTCTTGTTTCTACCAATGCCATATTGGTAATTTGTACAGGGCTAAATGCAAAGGAACGATTATCTGTTTTAGACTCCGCAAAAAGTAGGTAATGGCCATTATCTAATGCTGGCAGTAGTATTTCTGCACTATGGTTTTGGTAATCCCCTTCGTTTTTTAAAGATGCACTCCATTGTTGGTGAACTTTTAGAGTTTTTATAAAAGCTAATTTTTCTTCTTGAGGATATGTTTCGTTTAATTTTTTTAATTGTGATTTTGTTATTTGGATTGCAGAAAAGGCTAACTTTTCATGATTTTTATAAGTGATTAATACTTTAGAAGGAGTGTTTATTGGTAAATATTTTTCTGTGGTTATTTGAATGCTCTTATCTAAAATAGAGGCTTTTAAGGCTCTGCATTTTTCTGCGCCATAGCTTTTTGGAAAACGGTTAATAGCCTCCTCACATAAAGCAAGGGCTTCTTTTAATTTCCACTGGTTAGTGGTGTCCCCTTTAAGGCTGTAAGTATTGCCCCATTGCTGATAAAGACTAGCTATTTGATAACTGTATAATGTTGAGGATTTATCTTTTTTATATGTTTCTACATTGTTTTGTAGCGTATGTAAATACGTATTGTCTTTATCGTTTAAAATAGAGTTGCTATGTACATATTTTAACCGGTCAACATCTACAGGAATAAAAGCATCTAAGTTTTTGTTGTTTAAGTGAAAAGATACTAATTGCTGGTATATTTTTAGCGCTTTTGCTTCTAATGAGGTACTATCTTTTGTTTCTATTTTTTCGGACACAAAAATAGGCGCATCACATAAAAAATTATCTTCTTTAATTTCAAATTTGTCTGCAGGTCTGGTAATACTATTTTCATTTGTTTTATAAAATTCTAATGCATTATGTGCTAGAATATCAAATAAAGTGGGTCTATAAATTTCAGAGTTTTTTTGTTGGTGCAAAAGAGTAGAAAACTCAGAGATTGGTTTTGCTTGTAATGCTTTTGTGTTTTTTAGAGAGTTGGAAAAATGGAAGTCTATTTCATTAAACAAGGTGATTAAGTCCCATGTTCTAAAATCTTTAGAATCTACTTTAGTTTCTGTGTGAGTTCTATTGTAAAATTGGTATCTGTTATGTTGAAAATACTGCCAATATAAGTTAGCTAAATAACTTTCTAATATATTTTTAGTTGGGAATGATGTTTTTTTTATCTCTACATTAAAATTAGAAATAATTTTTAATTGCGCGTCTTCTTCCAAAGTCATCGCATATTTAGAGGCATATAAAAGCGCCTTTATTTTTTGCGAGCTGTTATTTTCTTTTTTAGCTTTTTTAGAAATAGTAGCAACTACCTCTAAAGCAGATTTGGTTAGCGCATCTTTTTCTAATTGTTCTACTTTTTTCCAAAGTAGCTCAAAAGAATTATTAGGTTTTTGGGCTTGTATTATTTGGGCAAAGAGAATTATGGTAAGTGTAGTTATAGTTTTTTTCATCTTTATAAATTTACATAACAAATATGAACTCTTCTACTATATAAAACAATATTAAATGAGTGAGTGGGTAACTTCAGTTAGTTTACAATACACTTTAAGGTTTTACAAGAGTAGTGTAATAACATATTTAAAAATAAAAAGCTCCAACAAAAACAATTACGTTTTTATTGGAGCTATAGTTAATTATAAGAATTTTTATTTCCAATCAACAATAACAAACTCGCATCTACGGTTTATTTCGTGTTGTTCTTCGGTGCAAGATTCTTCTGTAGCACATTTAATAATTGGTTTGCTTTCTCCATAACCTTTTGCAGATAAACGGTTTTTATCAATTCCTTCGCTTATTAAATATTCTAAAACAGAATTAGAACGTTTTTGAGAAAGGTCTAAGTTGTATTTATTATTACCTCTTATATCGGTATGGGTTCCAATTTCTAATTGTATACCAGGATTGTTCTTTAATATTCTAACAATATTGTCTAAAGTTTCTTTAGATTTTAAACGAATGTACCAAAGGTCATAATCAAAATGAACTTTTGGTTCCGCTTTAATTACAATACGTTCTCCTTGTCTTACAACAGCTGGTTCTTTTTCTATTGCTTTTTCAATACGCTCTTTACGTTCTTTTTCTGCTTTAATTTTAGCTTCTTTTTTACGTTTTTCTTCTAACTCTTTAGCTTTTTTAGCTTCTTCTTTTTTACGTTTTTCTTCTTTTATACGCTCTTCTTCAGCAAGTTTTTCTAGCCTTTCTTTTTCTTCTTTTTCTTTTTGAAGTTTTTCTGCCTTTTCTCTTTCTATTTCTGCATTGGAACGTAAAGAAACGGAACCATCTTTAGTACTATTACGTTGTTTGTCTGTAATAATAGTTTTGCTATTGTTTTGGTAACCTGCTTTTCTAGCTTTAATAGTAAATTGAGACTCGCAAGATACTGAGAATTTAAACTCTGCTTGTTCAGATGCTGTTTGCGATTCTAATAGTGTGCCGTCTTCTGCAACTAAATCTACTACGGCAAATGCAATAGGTTTTTGCGAGGAAACTTCTGTTACAATACCAGCAATAAACTGAGAACAATCTTTAATGTCTAAAGGTTTTGTTTCTTCTAATGAATAAATATCATCACTACCAATACCTTCTGGTCTGTTTGATGCAAAGAAACCCTGATTTTCTCCTTCACTTAAATTATATGCAAAATCGTCAAATCCGCCATTAATAGGTTTACCAATGTTATTTGGTTTTAGAAAAGTGTCTCCTTGTTTTTTTGCAACAAAAACATCTAATAATCCAAAGCCTGCATGCCCGTTGGATGAAAAATATAAATTGTTTTTAGTATCTATAAACGGGAATTGTTCTTTTTTATCTGTATTAATAACAGCACCTAAATTTTTAGGTTCTCCAAATTCGCCATCTGCATTTAAAGAAACAGAATATAAATCTAACGAGCCAAAACCTCCAGGTCTATCTGATGCAAAATATAGAACTGTTTCATCAGCACTTAGAGTAGGGTGTTCTGTAGAAAAATCGTCACCGTTAAAAGGTAATTCTTTAATGTTAGTCCATTCGTTTTCAACAAATTCTGCTTTGTAAATTTTTAGTCTAGATATTTTTTTGCCATCAGTTTTCTTTTTACCCTTTAAAAAGTTGTTACGGGTAAAATAAATAGTTTTACGGTCTTTTGTTATCGCAAAAGTTGCTTCGTGCATTTTAGTGTTAATACTAGAAGAAAGACTTGTACTTACACTATCTCCTAAAGTAATTTTGTTTATCGGATGCGCGTACATATCTAAATAGTTTTCACTATTCCATCTATACCGTTTGTTTAAACCTGGAATTGCTTTTTTCTTAGCTGCAGCATAAATAATATTACTATCTACTTTAACAGCTGCAAATTCAGATTTTTCGGTGTTTAAAGCTAAATTTTGCAATGTAAAGCGCTCCCCAATAGCATCTACATTTTCTAAATGTCTTAAATCTTCTTTAAGTTTGGCTACTTTTTCTGGGTTGTTTTGGCTAGTATAATAATCCATTAAAACCTCAGTAGCTTCTTCGTATTCCCCAACAGCTTTTAAAGTTTGGCTATATTTAAAAAAGTAGCTTTCATCTAGGTTTTCTCCGTAAACAGAAGTTAAATAAGAATACCATTTTGCCGCTTTTGGTAGCTGGTAGGTGTTATAATAACTGTCTGCTAAGTTTTTTACAACTTTAGAACTTTTATTTGTTTTTGCAATTTTTTCATACAAAGGTATAGCATCGCCATAAAAAGCTCTTTCAAAATACGTGTTAGCACGTTGTAAATCTTCCTGTGCAAATGCAAACTGTTGCATTAGCCCTATAAATAATATAAATAGTATCGTTTTTTTCATGGCGTATTTTAATAAAATCTTGGGGATTTGTCATACCCTCTTTGTAGACCAAGTAAGTCTAAATCAAAAAGAATAAAAATTTCGTGAGAACCAGAACTAAAATCACTTAAATTGGTTAAGGTATAGTCATATGCATATCCAGCTCTTAATCCAGGTAAAATTTTCATGTTAAACATAGCGTTAACAGAATCATCTAATCTATAAGAAGCTCCAATTTCAAAACTATTGTTAATTAATGCATTTAATGAAGCATCAAAAGAAATAGGAGACCCTTTCACCATTTTGGCTAACATAGATGGTTTTAGTTTTATAGAACTATTTAGTTCATAAACATAACCTGCTGTTGCAAAAAAGTGCATGTTTTCTGACCCTTTAGTGCTTACTCCATTTTGGTTTTCTAAATGCGTAGAGCTTAATAGATTTGGAACAGATAAACCTGCATAAAATTTGTCTCTATGATAAAAGGCACCAACACCTACATTAGGAAATGTGCTATTTTGGTTATCATTAAAAGCAAAATCATTTTGTAATTCTGGATACTGAAATCCATTAAAATTAGTTGCAAAAGTTGTAATACCTGCTTTTAAACCTAATGCTAATCTACTTTCATCATTTAGTTTTAAACTATAGGCAAAATCTGCGTAAATATTATTTTCTTTAAGTACGCCATCACCAATATCATCACTTATAAAAGAGATACCTGTTTCTATTTTTTCTGATAGGGCAGCGTGTGCAAAGAAAGTTAGTGTTTTTGGTCCTCCTACAGCTGAAGCCCATTGGCTTCTGTAGAGTGTTCCAAAGTTAATTAGACTTGTGTTGTTTGTGGTATACGCAGGGTTTATAACACTCATGTTATACATATACTGCGTATATTGTGGGTCTTGTTGTGCTTGCATATAAGTAAAGTTTGCAAACACTATAAAGACAAAATATAAAAATGCTTTTTTCATTATTTTAGTTATTATAATGGATAGTTGGTGTGGTTTATCTGTTTAGATATAGTCTTCCTTGTACTGGAGAAAATCCTTCTTTGTTGTAGTTAATAATATAGAAGTAAACTCCGTTAGGGGAAATGCTATTTCCGTTATTTGTACCATCCCATGCAGGTTGGTTTATGTCTCCAATAAACAATGTGCTACCGTATCTGTTTAGTATTTCCATTGTAAATTCTGGGAAAATTATCTCAATATTTGGTACAAAGTAAGTGTCGTTTACACCATCATTATTAGGAGAAAAACCATCAGGAATAAAATAGCCGTATTCTTCAGGGTCGCAATCTGTTAAATCAACAGTAACCTCAGTACGAGTAGGAATAATACAACCAGAAGTTGTATTGTAACTTTCGGCATAATAATTTGTTCCAGAAACTAAAACATCTGAAGAAGATAGCTCTGTACCTCCTGTTGCAGTGGTATACCAACGAACATCCCATCCTGTATTATTTTCTAATGCGATTAACTCGCTAACGGTAGGAGTGTCTAATTGGCATAAAGAAAGACTCATTGTAGTTAATGGCGCTTCTGTTAAGCCATAAACAGCAGGTGTTACTTCTAATCTTGTTGTACTTTGGCAAGCATTATTTATTTCCGATTCGGCATAATATGTTTGTCCGTCAATTAATGCTGAAGTATTATCTACAATATTGCCACCAGTAGCAGCGTCATACCAAATTAAGTCTTCGTTATTGTTTACTTGCACATTTAAATCTGCTACAGTAGGATTATCTGTTTCACAAAAAATTGGGTTAGCATTTGTTGTTGTTGGGGTTTGTGGGTCAGCAACAGTAACATTAACTTGTATTCTTTCCGATTCTTGGCAAGTATAGTTAAGATCTATAGTAGCTATAAAATAATCTTCACCATCTACTAACGGAGTAGTTTCTGGTAATATAACAGTATCTGTAGCAGTGTCATAAAAACGTACTGTTCCTGTTGCTGTTATTGTAATATCTTGTAGTGTTGGTCCGTCTACTCCGTAATCTTCTATACAGAATGTTTGGTTTTCTTCTGCTGTAGGAGGTAAAGAAACTCCGCCTCTAGCAAAATCTATACTATGGCTAAAATCAAAAACTGTTCTACATGGTGTAGTATCTGTTTGTGTGCTAGTAACGGTTACAGTATAGTTGCCATTTGCTAAAGAAGAAACATCAAAAGCGTAAGTTTGTGTTGTTCCAGTAGTAGTTTCAGTAGTAGATAATAGTACATTTGAGTCTCCTAAAGCAGTTACGCTATAGGTAATAGTATATTCTCCTGTTGTAATTACAGGTGCATCTACTATAACATCTATAGTACTTGTATTACAAGAGTTATCAAAGTCTAAATCTAAAGTAATTTCGCTTGGTGTAGGAAGTAATTCAAATGTAGCAGCCAATTCGCAATTGGTATTCAACTCATTTGCTACAGCAACCTCTATGCTATAACTACCCAGTGTAGTTAAATTTGTTGCAGGAATAGTAAAAGTAGCATCGCCATCTACAAAATTAACAGCACTTTCTGTAAAAGTAGTTTGTGTTGATCCAGAATCTGTTAAGGTATACGTAACATCATAAGAACCATTTTTTAATACTTTAGTAGCATCCAGTATATTAGTTAAATCTACAGTACCATTTGTTGTATTACAAATATCTGCAACATCTACATCTGCATTAGAAACTATAAAGCTTAATCCAGGAACTGGAATATTATTACAGATAGTACCGGATGCTATTTCACTTATTGTTAAATCATACTCAACATTAGGAGTAACTAAATTTGGTAGTATATCAAAATTTGCAGCACCTCCACTAAAAGGAATAGTGTCTAATTGTTGTGTACTAGTAGTTCCATCATCCAAAGTATACTCAATTTCGTAATTACCTGCTGGTAATAAAGTTTCATTATAAGCAATATCTATTGTATAGGCGTTTCCAACGCAATAGTTTGGAGAAGATAATGTTTCTTCTAATGCAGGAGTTATTGTAATGGTCACATCTGAAGACGAATCTGAACAAACCGGGTGTGATCTAGGAGCAGTATATGTAAACGTATAAGAGCCACCATTAGGAGATAAATCTCTTAATTCCTGTATGTTAACAGTATGGTCAGAGGTACTGGTTATTTGCCCGTATGGGTCCGCTTCCCAACTACCTAACATACTTTCACCTGTTAGCAGGTCATGTAAATCAAAATTAGTGTAAGTAGATAAATCTTCATTTGTACATAAACTTAAGCTAGAAGGATCACCAGCTGTTCTAGGATCATAAACCTCTACTTCTATAATTGAAGTTCTACTAGGGCAAAGCACAGTTGCGCCATTCATAATAGCATCTACAGTATAGGTAAAGGTATATACTCCTGGGCCAGCTTCTTGTGCATTAAAAGTACTGTCATCTAAACTACCTGTTCTATTTGCAGGTACTTCTTCCCATGTACCATTAAAATCTTGAATTTTTCCTTCAGTATTACTACCAAGAAAACCATGCAAGTTTACATTAGTATCATCACCACAGGCATTTGCACTACCATCGGTATTATCTTCTCCAGGATAACCACCTAAATATATAGTGACTATTGAAGACTCTCCACAAACGTTATTTGTATAAATAAATTCATGTACGCCAAAATTATTTATTTTCCATAAATCTAATATACCAGTATTAGAATTTAAGGCAGGAAGGTTTACAGGGTCTTCTGTACTCCATGTTCCTCCTGGGAGTTCGTCTGTTAATACATCAAAAAGGTTAAAATTTTGGTTAGCAGGGTCTGTATCTTTTTCGCAAACAGTTACACTTGCGTTTGTTCCTGCACAACCTGTTTGTGCAATAGTAAATACAGAATAATTCATCAATACAATAAAGATGAACCACCTATAAATAGGCGTTAGTTTTAGTTGGTTATTCATTTTGGTAATGATTAAATACATTGTTACAAACGTCAAAAATGTATCTAACACTATTGTTTGGGGCATTTTTGTTGTATAACGCTATAAATAAGTTGTTAAATAACAGATAAGTAGGGTCATTTATCTTAAAAAAAGTGCGTTTCATCGATAATTGGCTATTATTATTAAGCTAGAATAGCTTTGATGCACTTAAGAGCTTTACTTATCTTTACATTTTAATTAAAATAATTTATGCGCATTCATTTTATTGCAATTGGTGGTAGTGCCATGCACAATTTAGCTTTGGCTTTAGAACATAAAGGATATCAAATAACTGGTAGCGATGATGTTATTTTTGAACCTTCTAAATCTAGACTTTCTTCAAAAGGATTATTACCAGACTCTTTTGGTTGGTTTCCAGAAAAAATTACTACAGAGTTAGATGCTGTAATTTTAGGAATGCATGCAAAAGAAGATAACCCAGAATTGTTAAAAGCCAAGGAGCTAGGTATTACTATTTACTCTTACCCAGAATTTTTATACCAACAATCTAAGAATAAAACTCGTGTGGTTATAGGAGGTAGTCATGGTAAAACAACTATTACATCTATGATTTTACACGTGTTAAATTACCACGATATTAATGTAGATTATATGGTTGGAGCACAATTAGAAGGGTTTGATAGAATGGTGCACTTAACCGAAGAAAATGATTTTATAGTTTTAGAAGGAGACGAATATTTATCTTCTCCAATTGATAGAAGACCTAAATTTCATTTATACAAGCCAAATATAGCCTTGTTAAGCGGTATTGCATGGGATCATATAAATGTTTTTCCTACCTATGATAATTATGTAGAACAATTTAAAATATTTTTAGATAGTATTGTAAAAGGAGGAAGTATTACATATAATTTAGAAGATGCTGAGGTTTGTAATGTAGTTGAAGCTTCAGAAAATACAATTCGTAAATTAGGATATTCTACTCCTAATTACACAGTAGAAGACGGACAAACATTACTAGACACTCCAGAAGGATTAATGCCTATAGAAGTATTTGGAAAACATAACCTTAGTAATTTAGCTGGAGCAAAATGGATTTGTCAAAACATGGGAGTTGATGAGGATGATTTTTACGAAGCCATAGGCACATTTAAAGGAGCCTCTAAAAGACTAGAAAAAATTGCAGAAAGAACTAACGCCGTAGCGTATAAAGACTTTGCTCATTCGCCAAGTAAAGTGGAAGCTACTACAAGAGCAGTAAAAGAACAATACCCAAATAGAAAAGTAATAGCTTGTTTAGAGCTACATACGTATAGTAGTTTTAATTCAGAGTTCTTAAAAGAATATAAAGGAGCTTTAGATGCTGCAGATGAAGCAATTGTTTTTTATTTACCAGAATCTGTAAAAATTAAAAAATTAAAAGAAGTTACTAAAGAGCAAATTTCAGAAGCATTTAAGAGAGAAGATTTAAACATTCAAACCAATGCTGTAGATTTTAAAGAATTTGTTTTTAATAAAAATTACGACAATTCTGTACTATTATTAATGAGCTCAGGAAATTATGGTGGGTTAGATTTTAATGAAGTAGAAGGGTTGATAAATAATTAGAAGTTAGTGTGTTAGGTAATTTTGTCAGGTTTTATTAGTTTGGATTACTAATTGCTGTTTTTTTTGCATGGAAATAAACAGTTTTTTATTTAAGCAGGTTTTCTTATTTATAAAGAGAAAGTTGTATATAATATTAATAGCTTTTATGTTAGGTGTATCTAATATTATATTAGAAGAAACTAGAACACTAAAAGATACTCGAGCTAAAATAGAATTGCAAGAAATTGAGGAAAAAGACGCTGTAAAATAAATTACACCCCAAACTGCTTTAAGTGGTGGTCTAAGTGTTTATATTCCATTTTTCCCCATTCTTCATGGCTTAAAACGCCAAAAACTGGATGCGAATGCCATTTTTTTCTGGTTTTTAATGTATGAAATTCGGTAACAAGGTTTTTTAGTTTTTCTACTTCAATCTTAAAGTCTTTTTCTTCTTTAGTTTTTAAAGCAGGAGCTGTTGGTAAATTTTTACGCCAAGGTTTATCGTTATACATAGATTTTTTTACAAATAACCTAATAAAAATGTTGGCTTTTTTAGCAGACTCTTTATTTTTAATAGCAACAATTAAAGGGTATTGGCAATGCCAAGCCATTTGACCTAAAGACATTTTTCCCCATTGCCTTTTAGAGTCAATTTTTAAATTATTTATTCTATCTAATATTTCAATATAAGTTTCTTGGTCAAATAAAGATTTCATAGCATTATTTTATTACACTTGAAATTTACAGATAATTTTTTAAGTTTACTATCTTTAAACTATGCAAGAAAAAGTAAGCTCGCTCTCTATTAAGCATTGGTCAGACGATGATAAGCCAAGAGAAAAATTATATAATAAAGGTAAATTTGTTTTATCCGATGCAGAATTAATGGCAATACTAATAGGTTCTGGTAACAGAGAGGAAAGTGCAGTGGAACTTTCTAAAAGAATATTAGCTTCTGTTAACCATAATTTAAATGAGTTAGGAAAACTATCTATAAAGCAATTAATGCAATTTAAGGGGATAGGAGAGGCTAAAGCAATTTGTATAATTGCCGCATTAGAATTAGGAAAAAGAAGAGGTGGTGAAGAAGCTAAAAGTATTGTAAAAATTACAAGTAGTAAAATTTGTTATAACCTATTGCAACCCATTTTAGGAGAACTACCGCATGAAGAATTTTGGATTGTTTATTTAAATAATGCAAATACAGTATTGCATAAAAGCCAATTAAGTAAAGGAGGAATAACAGGAACTTTAGTAGATGTTAGGTTAGTTTTAAAACAAGCTTTAGAGTATGGGGCGGTAGGACTTATTTTGGCACATAACCATCCTTCAGGAAAATTAAAACCCAGCCAGGCAGATAAGCAAATTACTCAGAAATTAAAATTAGCATCAGAAGCACTAGACATTAAAGTTTTAGATCATTTAATAATTACAGAAAGTAATTACTTTAGTTTTGCAGATGAGAATATCCTATAATTTATTAGACATATGTTATTAATATATACACATAAAATTACCCCGCGCTTTAGTTATATAATGCGGCATATGTTTACTAAAATTTTAGGAATAAAAATAATACTTACAACTACTGTTGAAGATTTTATAAAACATAAAGGACCAAAAATTACATATACAAAACAACCTCTTCAGAATGAGTTTTTTGTACGTAGCAATGATCTACTTTTTGAGCAAGGTATAAATGCCATAGATATTTCTATTAATAATTGGGATGGTGTACCTGCTTTTTTTGCAACTGGTGAGCGCAGTAGTATACCTTTTGATATTTTTTCAGCAAGTTTTTATTTATTAAGTAGGTATGAAGAATATTTACCGCATGTTAAAGATGTGCATGGTAGGTTTCCTCCAACAGAAAGCTTAGCATACCAAAATAACTTTTTAAAAATGCCTGTGGTAGATTTATGGGCTTTAAAATTGTTAGATGCACTAAAAGAAAAATTTCCAGATATAAAAAAGGTAGAAAGAAAATACACTTATACGTCTATTATAGATGTTACAACATCTCATTGTTTTGCATATAGAGGTTTAGTAAGAGGTATATCCGGTTTTTTATTAGACCTAGTATATTTTAGATTAAAAAGGGTTGCACAAAGAATAAAAGTGTTATTTAACCCTAGTAAAGATCCCTATGATAATTTTCAATACCTAATAAAGTTACATAAAAAGCATAGTATAAATAGTATGTTCTTTTTTCAATTTGCATCCTATTCAACGTATGATAAAAATGTATCAACTAACAATAATAAGTTTAAGTTTTTAATAAAATCTGTAGCAGATTATAGTTTGGTGTCTTTAGCAACTTCATATAGCTCTTTTGGTAATGTAGAATTAATAAAAAAAGAAAAGAAAGAATTATCTGTGGTAATTAATAGGCCTATTAATTATTCTAGAATGCGATACAATAGAGTAGATATTCCAGAAACGTATAGAGATTTAGTAGAGGCAGAATTTAGAGATGATTATACTATGGGTTATTCTTCAGAAATTGGTTTTAGAGCTGGTACTTGTACCCCTTTTTATTTTTACGATATTCCTTTAGAAATACAACAACCAATAATAATACATCCATTTGCGGTGCACGATTATGCTTTAATAAAAGAAAAAAATGAAGCCACTATTCTAGAAAAAATAGAATTATTAAAAGAAGAAGTAAAAAAGGTTAATGGTAATTTTACTACTATATTTTCTAATGAGCTTCTTGGTGGAAATTCTAAAATATCATGGTTAAATATGTATACAAAAATTATAAAAAGAATAAATGTTTAAAGAAATTGTAACAGATGTTTTTTTTGATTTAGATCACACGCTTTGGGATTTTGAAAAAAATTCGGCTATTACTTTTAAAAAAATACTATCAGAAAATAATATAGCTATACAATTAGAAGACTTTTTAAAGGTATATATTCCAATAAACTTACAATATTGGAAACTTTATAGAGAAGAAAAAGTAACAAAAGAAGAACTTAGATATAATAGACTAAAAAAAGTTTTTGATGCTTTAGAGTATAAAGTGTTAGATGAGGTTATTTATAAACTATCCGAAGATTATATAAAATATTTATCCTCTTTTAACCATTTGTTTCCTAATGCAAAGGAGATATTAGAGTATTTAAAACCAAATTATAACTTGCATATAATTACCAACGGTTTTAATGCTGTTCAAGAAAAAAAGCTAAAAAATTCAGGCATTTTTAATTACTTTAATTCTATAGTAGATTCTGAAATGGCAGGGGTAAAAAAACCGAATCCTGCAATATTTAAATTAGCTTTATTAAAAGCAAATGCGATTCCAGAAAAAGCAATAATGATTGGCGATAGTATAGAGGCAGACATACTAGGAGCAAAGGCAGTTGGCTTACATACCTTGCATTTTAATGCACATAAAGAATCAAGGCATAATTATTGTGATATGATTCATGATTTAAATGAAATAAAAAAATATTTATAGAGTTATAAATATAGGTGCCTTTCGCATTATTTTTTATTCTTAACTATTAGAACTAGTATGAAAAAATTAACGGTATATACTTTTATAGTAACTTTCTTTTTGTTGCTCACATCTTGTATAGAAGAACAAGACTTTGATCAGTATAATGATTTAAGTGTTGTACCAGTACTAGAAAGTAGTATCTTATATTTAGAAGCTACAGAAGACGTTATAAACAACGTACCTCCAGGGCCTTTTTATTCTGAAGACTTTAATTTTGACCCTTTTTCTGAAGAGTTTTTTTCAGATAGAGTGTTAGATGGTGTAATTACATATGAATTAGAAAATACAACAAGTAAACCATTAACATTAAACATAGAGTTTATAAATGATGCGGATACGGTATTAGATGTAGAATCCTTTACAATAGAAGCAAGTCCGTCAGGAACTTTTCAAAGAGATGTTACATATGGTAACTCCGGTAAAAGCTTAGATATTTTAAGAAATACTAGTAAAATTAGAGTTACAGCATCAAACAATGGAGACAATACTAGTACTTCTACAGTTACCCCTCCATTAGTAACATTAAAATCTAGTGGTAAATTTAGTGTACGTCTAAAATGAGAAAACCTTTTTTAATTACATTTCTCATGGTATTTGCATGCTTTTTTGCTACTGGGCAAAATAAGCAAATACTGTATGATTTTTCTGAAATTCCGCAAGCATTATTAATAAATCCGGGTACCGAAACAGATTTTAAATGGTATTCAGGTGTTCCTGCACTTTCAGGAATATCTTTTCAAGCAGGTTCTTCAGGTATTTCTGTAAATGACCTTTTTGCAGATGATGGGGTGAATTTTAATGATAAAATAAGAGACCGCTTAATTAATGGAATGAACCCAAGAGACGATTTAAGTGGTACTTATCAAATAGACTTAATTAATTTTGGATATAGAGGAGCAAAAACTAATAATTTTTATTCTTTTGGTATTTATCATGAAGGAGATGCTATTGGATATTGGTTTAAAGATTATGCAAAATTAGCTTATGAGGGTAACGCAGATAATCTTAATAATAGATTTGATTTAGGTCATTTAAAAACTAGAGGCGAAATTTTAAATGTATTTCATTTTGGAGTAACAAAGCAGATAGATAAAAAATTAACTTTTGGCGTTAGGGGTAAATTATATTCCGGAATATTTGATTTTACCTCCACAAAAAATAGGGGGTATTTTGTTACAACAGAAGGGGAAAATAATTTATTAGCAAACACTATAAATGCAGATTTAGAATTAAAAACTTCTGGTGCAATTACATTAGACCATGTTTTAGATGAAGAAGCTTCAGCTACAGAATTAATTAAAAGAGGATTTTTTGGAGGAGATTTAGGACTTGGGGTAGATTTTGGATTTACATATTATTTAAACGATCAAACCGTAATTACCGGAAGTGTTTTAGATTTAGGGTTTATTTACCATAATACAGATGTTTTAAGTTATAGTTTAAAAGGAAATGCAACTGTAGAAGGGGTAGAAATAATATTGCCAGATGACGCAAATAACCCTAATGCTAATTTTTGGCAAGATTTAGTAGATGAAGTAGAAGAATTAGTTCCTTTTGAAGAAAATAGAGAAAGTTACATAACATTTAGGCCAACAAAATTATATGGGTCTTTACGCTATAATTTTGGAGAACCAGTACAACCTAAAACTAAAATGGATTGTGATTGCAGAATGCCAAATAAATCTTCTAATCGCATAAAATATAGGAATAGTGTTGGAGGACAATTATATGTTATAAATAGGCCTAGAGGACCACAGGCAGCGTTAACAGCTTTTTATCAAAGACGTTTTGGCAATATAATGGCTTTAAAAACAACTTACACTGTAGACAAATATTCGTATTCAAATGTTGGTTTGGGGGTTAATCTACAAGCTGGTCCTGTAAATATGTATTTTATGGCAGATAATTTATTGGCATATAGGAATATTGCAGCAAGTAATTATGCTTCTTTTCAATTAGGAATTAATATCATATCTTGGGGTAAAAATTAATTTATATATCAGCAAGGGGTATAAAAGTCTCTCTTATTATAAATTTGGCATGTTTATTTCATTGTAGTTGTATATTAACTCTAAAATAATTTTAAATTGAAATACTATATATTATTTATATTACTGGCATTTAGTTATTCTGTAACAGCACAATCTGTTTTTGACGATTATAAGTATATTATTGTTCCTAAAAAGTTTGATAATTTCAAGAAAGAAAATCAATATAAGACAAGTACGCTAGTAAAGCATTTACTTACCGAAAAAGGTTTTAATGCAGTTTATGAAGATGCATTTCCAGAAGATTTATTATTGAATAGATGTTTAGGGTTACTAGTAAGGTTACATGATAAATCCTCTATGTTTAGTACTAAAGAAATTATTTCTTTTGAGGATTGCGGTTCTAAAGAAATATATAGAACAGAAGAAGGTAAAAGTAAAGAAAAAGAATATAAACTTGCCTATACTGAAGCTATTAGAAATGCCATGAAATCTTTAGATGTTATTAACTATAGTTACAATAAGCCAACCAATAAACCTTTGGTTGTAAGTTATAAAAAGGATGTAAAAAAACTTTCTTTGGAAGATACTTCTGACACCCCAAAATCAATGAAAAAACAAGTTGTTATACAAGAAGCTACACAAGAAACACAAACGTATAAAAATTTAGAACCAGTAGCTTCAAATTATAAGAAACCTTCTAAGAAAATCGAAAAAATACAATCGTTTAGTGCAGAAGAGGTGTTATATGCTCAAGAAATAGAAAATGGATACCAATTAGTAGATAGTACCCCAAAAGTTCGTTTAAAAGTATATAATACATCTGTTAAAGATGTTTATTTAGCTAAGCAAGGTATATTATTTGCTAAAGAAGGTAAATGGTTTTATGAATATTATGTAGAGGGTAGTTTACACACAAAAGAACTGACTATTAAGTTCTAAAAATCATATTTATTCTTCCATCTATTTTTTAAAAAATCTTTTAGAGAATTTTCTCTTTGGTTATTTCCTGGGGTATAAAAATTTGTTCCAGATAATTCTTTAGGTAAAAATTCAGTAGCAACAAAGTTGTTTTCGTAGCTATGGGCATATTTGTAGTCTTTGCCATAACCTATATCTTTCATTAATTTAGTAGGAGCATTTCTAAGGTTTAATGGAACAGATAAATCTCCTGTTTGTTTAACTACTTGTTGTGCTTTTCCTATGGCAGCATAACTGGCATTACTTTTTGCAGAAGTAGCTAAATATATGGTACATTGACTAAGAATTATTCGAGCCTCTGGATAACCAATAGTAGCTACAGCTTGAAAGCAGTTATTTGCAATTACTAATGCAGTAGGGTTAGCTAAACCAATATCTTCAGATGCCGATATTAATAAACGTCTTGCTATAAATTTAACATCTTCTCCACCTTCTATCATTCTTGCTAGCCAATAAACTGCAGCATTAGGATCACTACCTCTTATAGATTTTATAAATGCCGAAATAATATCATAATGTTGTTCTCCTGTTTTGTCGTATAGTACAGTGTTTTTTTGCACTTTACTCATTACTAAATCATTGGTAATAGTAATTTTTTCTTTTTCTTCAGAATTTACAACAAGTTCAAAAATATTTAATAGTTTTCTTCCATCTCCACCCGATAGTCGCATAAGAGCCTCTGTTTCTTTTAAATTAATTTTTTTAGTATTTAAAAGAGTATCTTCTTTTATGGCTCTTGTTAATAAA
Organism: uncultured Maribacter sp.; assembly: GCA_947504045.1. GTDB lineage: Bacteria > Bacteroidota > Bacteroidia > Flavobacteriales > Flavobacteriaceae > Maribacter_B. The sequence continues at coordinate 64,077 of CANNFY010000001.1, read as the reverse complement.
GCCTCTAAGTCTTCTTTGTTAAAGGCATTTAATATATATACTTGACACCTAGATAAAAGTGCAGGAATTACTTCAAAACTTGGGTTTTCTGTTGTAGCTCCTATTAAAGTAACCCATCCTTTTTCAACAGCAGCAAGCAAAGAATCTTGTTGCGATTTGCTAAAACGATGAATTTCATCAATAAATAAAATTGGATTTTTAGCAGTAAAAAGGCCTCCAGATTGTTTTGCTTTTTCAATTACTTCTCTAATATCTTTAACACCACTATTTATAGCACTTAAAACATAAAATGGGCGTTTGCTTTCTTCTGCTATAATATTTGCTAATGTTGTTTTTCCAGTACCTGGTGGGCCCCAAAGTATTAAAGATGGAATAAGACCTTTTTTTATTTGATTGGTTAAAGATCCTTTTTCTCCTACTAGGTGGTTTTGGCTAATATAGTCTTCTAAGGTTTTTGGTCGTACTCTTTCTGCAAGTGGCTCATTCATACTATAAAATTAAAATAAAAAATAAGATGACAATCTTACAGGATTTATTAATTTGGATTAGTTGTTGTTTATTAGTACCGTATGTCTGAAAATAATTATTTTAAATTAACGAATAGTGTTGTGGTTGCGCCACTACTTTCTGTAATTAGCATATGGTTTATTTATTGGTTAGAACTTATTTTAGAAACAAATTTTAATCAATTTGGGGTATATCCAAGAACTTTTATGGGGTTAAGAGGTGTTTTTTTTAGTCCATTTATACATGGTTCTTTAGAACATTTATATAATAATACTATTCCGCTTGCAATTTTAATTACAGCCCTTTTTTATTTTTATAATAAAGTAGCATTTAAAGTACTTTTAATAGGAATTTTAACTTCAGGGTTATTTACTTGGCTTATTGCTAGAAATTCGTATCATATTGGAGCAAGTAGTGTAATTTATTTATTAGCAAGTTTTATTTTTTTTAAAGGAATATTTACTAAATATTATAGACTAGTTGCTTTGTCTTTAATGGTTGTTTTTTTATATGGTAGTTTGTTATGGTATTTATTTCCAATTAAAGAAGGTATTTCTTGGGAAGGTCATTTAGGAGGTTTTATATCTGGTTTGCTATTAGCAATTATTTTAAAAGCAAAAGCTCCTACACCTCAAAAGTATATTTGGGAAATGGAAAATTATAACGAAGAGGAAGATCCATTTTTAAAACAATTTGATGCAGATGGTAATTTTATTGAATTACCCAAAGAAGAAGCGCATGATAGTAGTAATATCAAGGTCTCCTATCATTATAAAACAACTCCAAAACAAGAAGAATAACTAGCTTCTCTGTCGAACAGTTTCATATAAAAAGACCGCACAGGCTACAGATACGTTTAAAGATTCAATTTCACCTAATAAAGGTAACTTAGCTTTATAATCAGATGCTTTTAGTATTGATGGTGATATGCCTCTGTCTTCTGCGCCCATTATTATAGCAACGGGTTCTTTAAAATTTATGTCATATATAGTATTATCTGTTTTTTCTGTTGCAGCTATTACTTTTATACCAGAAGCTTGTAAATGAAATACAGCGTCTTTAATATGGTTTACTTTTGCAATAGGTACTTTAAAGGCTGCACCAGCCGAAGTCTTAATAGTATCGGCAGTAACAGGAGCAGCACCTTTCTTTTGTATAATTATACCATCTACACCCGTACATTCTGCAGTTCTTATTATTGCACCAAAATTACGAACATCAGAAAGTTGATCTAACAGTAAAAATAGGGCAGGGGTATTCTTTTTTTCTGTTTGTTCTATTAAGTTTTCAATAGAATAGAAAGTTATAGGAGAAATATTTGCAACAGCTCCCTGATGATTGTTTTTGGTAAGCCTGTTTAGTTTTTCAATTGGTACGTATGAAGAATTTATTCCGTTCTTACGTATTAAACTTTCTAGTTCTTTATATAATTCTCCTTTAAGTCCTTTTTGAAGAAAAACTTTATCTATAGGTTCATTTGAATTAATAGCTTCTATAATAGCTCTTAAGCCGTAAATTTGAGTTTCTTTTTGCATGGAGGTAAAGGTATAAAAAAACCACCTCGATTGAGGTGGTTTTTAGAATAGTATTTTAAAGAATGTTTTATCTTAAAAATGTGGATTTAAATCTTCTACCTTTGCAGTATTTTTATGACCTTTAAAAATATATACTGTACCTGGATCCCAGCTAAACTCAGCTTCAAATGAAATTTCATCTACAATAGTATTGCTAGCTGTAGTATAACTATCTTTAGTAATAACACCATTTGTAATTGTAACTGTTTCACCTGTAATTAATTCTGGTGTATCTACATCACTAGAAAATGTTAAATCACTCAAGTCAACAGTTGCAACAGCTTTTAGTTCCATCCAACTACCATGATCATCTAACCAAAAAGTAAGATCATTACTTGCAGTGTTGTATGTATTAAACTTTACATAATCTCCACCATATGCAGGTGTTACTCCGTCTGGTTCTAGTGCGATTACCCACCATCCTCCAGCAATTTCTTCAACTTCTATAGTTTCTGTAACGGAATCATCACTTACACATGATGATAAAGAAGTTATTAAAACAAGAGCTAAAAATATATAGCTGAACTTTTTTAATTTTATATTGTTTTTCATTTTTTCAATTTTTTAGTAATAAATATCAGTTTGCGTAAACGTAGTTACAAATGTGAAACCAAAACTCCATTCAACTGTAAGTTCAAGGGTTTTAGCTACAGGATCTACTGTTAAAGAGGTAAATGTATTTACACCTCCAAAAGTATTAGTACTTACAGTACCTTCACTAGTAAAATCATTTGTAGCAATATTATTAGCTTTAAGAACTAATCCTGGTGTAGCATAAGCTACTCCAATAGCTCTTCCATATTCATACCATCCACCTTGAGCATCAGATATAGCATATCTATCGTCACCAAGATCTTTTATAATAAAAGGGCCATTGTCTTGGTAACCGTCAGGAGAACTTCCATTTCTTGCAACAGAAGCGGTATACATACCTGCAATGCTAGTAACTAAATCACCATTACATTCTGGCCATAAAACAGTTCTAAATTCTGCAGCAGGAATATCATCAGTATTAAATGCATTATATGTTATGGTATAAACATCTGATCCATCTACCTCAGTACCTCCAAAATATTTGCCAGAAACACTAGTTAATAATTCAATTTCTTGACCGCCAGCTTCTGCTATTGCACCAGCATCTGTATAAGTAGTTCCTTCACAATCTAAAGTAACTTCACTATCACCATCTAATGTGATTTTTGGTAAATAAGTTATTCTTGATGCATTAGCATCTATAGTTGTATCATCATCAGAACTATCACATGATGTGAAAAATAATCCTAATATTGAAAATCCGTATAATAAAAATTTATAATTTTTCATTTTTTTCATTTTTTAGTTATCCCAAAATAAGGCATCTGTAATTTGTCTTTGCGCAGGGGCATTAGGGTTTAAACTTCTTTCTGTTTCTGGATATAACCATGAAGCAGGAAATGCACCAGCATTTAAAACTGATAATGGTGGTGTTTGCCATATACCTTCAGTAAATATTCTACTTGCAGGTCTATCAAATCTACGAGCTTCTATCCATCCCTCATCTTCTTGAGTTCCGTTTAATGATATCCACTTTTGTACTCCAATAATGTCAAGCTTGTCATCTAAAGTTGTTGCGCTTGCATAATCTATTGAGGTAATATAATCTGCAGCATCTGCAACACCCATATAATCAAAGTTTAATGTAATTGCATTTTCAAGAGCTGTAGTTTCATCATCGCTAGTACTATACCTAGCATCTGCTTCAGCTCTTAAGAACCAAACTTCCCATGGGCTCATTAGTATTACATCATTAGTTTCAGCATAAGAATATTCTGATGCTAAACTATAGTTTGTATCCGGATTTGTGAATTCTTCATCATCAATTGTTCCTTGGTCTATACCTACTAAGTTTCCAGCACCAGTACCAGTTGTTGCTAAAGTGTATAAAGCTTCACCTCTTGGGTCACTTAATGTTGTAAGTTGATTAAGAGTTGCATTACTTGCAAAATAAAACATACCTACACCCCATTCTGCTCTAGCGAACATAGGGTTTTGATCACCTGATGCACCAGAAAATGGTATCATAGGCATATCATCTACGCTTTCTATAAATGTACCAGATGCAATAAGAGCTTGTATTGCTGCACCTTGAGGAGATACTTCAGATGTTCTCATTAAAATTCTTAGTTTTAATGAATTTGCAAATTTTATCCATTTGTCAACATCCCCTGCATATATTAAATCATCATCACCAATACTTCCATCAGGTACACTTAAATCGCTAATAGCTTCATCTAACATAGTAATTAATGCTGGGTAAACTACATCAGCAGCACTATCATAACTAGGAGTTAGTATAGAGCCATCTTCTATTGCTCCAGAAGTAGCTTCTGTGAATGGAATATCACCAAAATGATCTACTAATCCTTGATAAATGTAAGCTGATAAAATTTTTGCAGTTCCACTGTATTCTGGCGAATCACTTGCAGAATTATAATTTAAATCTGTAAGACAGTTTGCGTAAGCTCTTTGCCAGTAACCATTATGATCATCTGGTTCAGCAACAAATCTTTCTGCGTTACCAATTGAAACACCAATACCCCAAGTATAGTATTGTGCCCACAAGAATGATTCAAAGTTTAAATCTGTATCAACCACATAGCCTAAAAATCCTTGTGCAGCACTCAATACCTGGGCTTCATCTGCGGTTGGAAAAGTGTTAGGGTCAACATTAATTTCTTCTAAACTATCACTACACGAAAAGAACAGTGCTAATGATAGAAACATATATATATTAATTTTGCTCTTCATTTTTTTATTTTTTTATCGATTAAAATGATAATTGTAAGTTAATTCCCATACTTCTAGAAGATGGAGTTTGTGTTGTTTCAATACCTTGCGCATTACCTGTTAATGAAGGTCCATTTACTTCAGGATCTGCAAATTTGTTTTCGCTTGGCAACCAGAATTTTAAGTTTTTACCAAATGCCGCAAGTCTTACTCTTGTAAAAACAGTTTTTTCTAGAAGTTTGCTAGGAACAGTATAACTTAATTCTACTTCTCTTAATTTTAAATAACTAGCATCTATTAAATATTCTGATGCAGCTGGATCATAATTTGTAAAGTAGTCTTGTTCTGTTATTCCTATAGTATTTTCAGAAAAAGTTCCATCCCCATTATCAATAACACTATTTGGTATTACATATGTTTCTCTATTAAAATTCGTAGTATGTAATGCTGTACCATTAAATTCTGTAAATGATTTTGTTTGTGACACAAAACTTCCTCCAGATTTTTTATCAAATAAAACTTTGAAACCAAAACCTTTGTAATTTGCATTTGCACCAAAACTTAATAAGTAGTCTGGTTGGTAAGAACCTAGATAAACTTCTTCATCTGTATATAAAGGATAACCAGTGTTTGCATCAACAATAACTTGCCCATCATCATTAGTTTTAGGTGCAAGTGCTTTATATGTACCAAAAGGTAAGCCTTCTTTTGCAACTACAGATACCCCTGGTGTATAAGGACCTCCAATTACTAATTCATCAATGTCATCAGTAATTTTGATTACTTCGTTATCGTTTTTAGAATATGTTCCAAAAATGTCAAAATCTAAACCTTCTACAAGACCTCTAAGAGGTTTTAGACTTAATGTTACTTCGTGACCTACATTTTCCATTTCACCAATGTTACTTACAGTAGTAGTGTAACCAGAAGATCGTGGTAAGTTTATTGTTACAATTTGATCTGCATGAGAAGACTTATAGAATGTATAAGATAAACTAAGTCTGTCTTTAAAGAAACCAAGGTCAGCTCCAACTTCATAAGTAGTTGTTAATTCAGGTTTAAGTGTTGGGTTACCAATTTGATTACCTACTGTAAAACCAGGAGTACCATCTTTAGGGAAATTAAGTGTAAAATCTCCTAAACTAACAATTTCAGGATTACCAACAAAATAAGAGTTAAGTAAGTATATATCAGCATCTTTACCAGAAGTACCATAACTACCTCTTAATTTAGCGTAGTTTACAATATCATTTTTTATATCAAATAAGTCAGTTAAAATAACAGATCCACCAACTGCACCATAAAGAAAGCTGTTGTTGTCTGAAGGTAAAGTAGAAGACCAGTCATTCCTTGCAGATAATTCTAAAAAGGCAGCATTTTTATATCCAATAGATGCATTAGCTAAAAGACCGTAAATTCTATACTTACTTTCGTACATGCTAGAAGTTGGTGTTTGTACACTATTTGATAAGTTGTATACACCATCTACTACTAAACCACCAACAGTTGACCCTATTAAACGATCCACCTTACGTTGGAAAAAGTTATAACCTCCAGCGGCATTAAGACTCCAGTCTTCACTAAATTCTTTATTGTAGTTTGCCATTAAGGTAACATCAACATTGGTAACAGTGTTATTATAGTTTGTATAGTCACCAAGTGATTCGTGTCTTCCATTTCGAGTAACTAATTCTAAATCATCACCCCAGATTAATTGTTGCCCAGGAGAGTATGAAGGAGTCCATGTGTCAACTTGTGTTGTTACTGAATTACCACCAAATGTACCTGTTATAGATAAATCTTTGAATAATTGGTAAGTTAAAGAAGTATTAGCTAAAAAGTTGTTGATATCTGCTTCATTGCCATATTCATTTAATATAAAATATGGGTTTACAGATGAATAAGATCCCCAGTAACCTTCTGTGTCATGGAAAGGGCTTGTGTAATCTCTTAATTCATTAAAAGGTATAGTGATAGGAGATTGTACTGCCATTGCATAAGCGTTATTTCCTTCAAAGGCTCTAGAACCCTCTTGACTTGTATTCTGCTTTACATTAGCATAAGAAAACTTAAAATTAGCTTTTAACTTTTCACTTAATTTTGCTGAAGAGCTAAAAGTAAAGTTGTTTCTTTTATAATATGTATTTTCTAGAATACCTGTTTGATCCGTATTCGCATAAGAAGCATAATAACTATAATCTCCATTAGATCCTGAAAAAGCAATACTATTATTAAAAGTATACCCTTTATTAAACAAATCCTCTAATTGGTTTGGTACAGCGCTATAAGGTCTAATTAAAGCCTCTAATGAACCATCTCCGTCAGAATCTATTGGGCTAGTCCATGGTCTTACAACACCATCAACAGCAGGTCCCCAAGACCAGTTCTCTCCAGAATCTAAATGAGCGGCATCATAACCTTGTCCAAATTGATCCTGACGATCTAAAACAACAATTGCATTCTGTACAGAACTAGAACTATTGAAATCTATTTTCATTTTTGAACCAGTAGAACTACCACTTTTAGTAGTTACTAAAACAACACCTGAGGCTCCACGTGAACCATATAAAGATGTTGCAGAAGGTCCTTTAAGAATAGTAATTGAAGCAATGTCATCTGGGTTAATGTCATTAAAACGGTTACCATAATCTGCATAACCAGTTGTTGAAGTCTCTGCACCACCAGCAGTTGCTGTGTTATCAATAGCAATACCATCAACGATTATTAAAGCGTTGTTGTTACCAGTAAGAGAACCTTCACCTCTTAGTACAATTCTAGTTGATGCACCAACAGAACCAGAACCAGTAGATAATCTAACACCAGCAGATTTCCCTCTTAAGGCTTCTAGTGCATTTTTACTAGGTGTTGATAATAAATCTTCTGATTTTACAGTTTGATTGGCATATACAACCTGTCTTGCATTCCTGTCATTATTACCAAAAGCGGTAACTACTACTTCGTCAAGTGCTTCAGCATCTTGCTCCATTTGTACATTAATGGTGTTTGCATCGCCAACAAGCATTGATGTTTGTTTTTGGCCCAAGTAGGTGTAAACTAAAGTTTGCCCTTTATTAACTTTTATAGAATAGTTTCCGTCAAAGTCAGTTTGGGTTCCTGTAGTTGTTGATTTTACCAAAATGTTAACACCTGGCAATGGCAAGCCATCCTGGTCTGTTACCGTTCCGGTAATCGTTTTTTCTTGCGCGAAAGATACATGCACAATAAACGCCATTAAAAGCGTTAACAATCCATTTCGTTTTGTTCTCATTTTTAAATTATTTGAATTAGCTATTAACAAAAGTCCTAATTAATTGTTAAATACACAACTTTTATTTGTTATTAATTATGCATGCATATCTTTTTTTAGAGTGTTGTTTTTTTGTGATTATTATATTTTGGGCCTTTTTTTTTGAGGATGCTAATTTTATAACACAATATTTTTAATGTTATAAAAAAGTAGTGCTTGTATTAATAAATTGTTAAAATGATTTTTTTAGTTTGATTACTTTGTATTTGTTGGTTATGTAAAAATTGTACTACAATATTTTTTCAATATCTCTTTTTTCTAACCTCATTTTTGGTTGTTTTTTCTTGTAGATTGAAAAAAAATAAAAATAATTTGGATAGGATTTGAATTTTCCTTAAATATTACTACATTTGCCGACCCTTAAATAGGGGTAAGTTATATACATATAAAAATAGTATGCCAACAATTTCACAATTAGTACGAAAAGGAAGGGCCACGATTACTAAGAAGAGTAAATCGGCTGCTTTGGATTCGTGTCCACAAAGAAGGGGAGTTTGTACACGTGTTTACACAACTACACCAAAGAAACCAAATTCAGCAATGCGTAAAGTTGCAAGGGTTAGGTTAACAAACGGTAAAGAGGTAAATGCATACATCCCTGGAGAAGGACATAACCTCCAAGAGCACTCGATAGTATTAGTACGTGGAGGAAGAGTAAAAGATTTGCCAGGAGTTAGGTATCATATCGTAAGAGGTGCTTTGGATACTGCAGGTGTTGCAGGAAGAACACAGCGTAGATCTAAATATGGCGCAAAACGCCCTAAGAAGTAATCAACACTTTTTAAAGAAAAGACATGAGAAAAAAACAGGCAAAGAAAAGACCGTTGTTACCAGATCCAAGATTTAATGATCAACTGGTAACTCGTTTTGTAAATATGATGATGTGGGACGGAAAAAAATCCGTTGCATTTAGTGTTTTTTATGACGCAATAGATATTGTGGAAGAAAAAAAGACAGATGAAGAAAAAACAGCTTTAGAGTTGTGGAAAGATGCACTATCTAATGTAATGCCTCATGTAGAGGTTAGAAGTAGAAGAGTTGGTGGTGCAACATTTCAAATTCCTATGCAAATTAGACCGGACCGTAAAATTTCAACTGCGATGAAATGGTTGATTAGTTATGCAAGAAAGCGTAATGAAAAAGGTATGGCTCAAAAATTGGCAGCAGAAGTATTAGCGGCTTCAAAAGAAGAAGGTGCAGCTGTTAAGAAAAGAGTAGATACTCATAAGATGGCTGAAGCAAATAAAGCATTCTCTCACTTTAGATTTTAATCAGAAATGGCAAGAGATTTAAAATACACAAGAAATATTGGTATTGCAGCGCATATTGACGCTGGTAAAACCACAACTACAGAGCGTATATTATTTTATACGGGTGTTAGTCATAAAATAGGAGAGGTGCATGATGGTGCTGCTACTATGGACTGGATGGAGCAAGAACAAGAAAGAGGTATTACAATTACTTCTGCGGCTACTACATGTGAGTGGCAGTTTCCAACAGAAAATGGGAAGCCAGCAAGTGATGCTAAAGGATATCACTTTAATATTATTGATACTCCGGGTCACGTTGATTTTACAGTTGAAGTAAATCGTTCATTAAGAGTTCTTGATGGTTTGGTTTTCTTATTTAGTGCTGTTGATGGTGTTGAACCACAATCAGAGACTAACTGGAGATTAGCAGATAACTATAAGGTTCCAAGAATTGGTTTTGTTAACAAGATGGATCGTCAAGGGTCTAACTTTTTAATGGTTTGTAAGCAGGTTAAAGATATGTTGGGTTCTAATGCAGTTCCTATTGTATTGCCAATCGGTGAAGAGGCTGATTTTAAAGGTATTGTTGACTTGGCTAAGAATAGAGCTATTGTTTGGCATGATGAAGGATTTGGTTCTACATTTGATGTAATCGATATTCCTGAAGAAATGAAGGCTGAAGTAAAGGAGTATAGAGCTGCTTTAATTGAGGCTGTTGCGGAATATGATGAAGAGTTAATGGAGAAATTCTTCGAAGATGAAGATTCTATTACGGAAGAAGAAGTGCATGCTGCTTTAAGAGCTGCTGTTATGGATAGAGCAATCATTCCAATGATTTGTGGTTCTTCATTTAAGAATAAAGGTGTTCAGTTTTTATTAGATGCTGTTTGTAGATATTTACCATCACCTTTAGATAAAGATGATATTGTAGGTACAAATCCAGATAATGGAGAAGAAATTTCTCGTAAACCTGATGTTAAAGAGCCTTTTTCTGCTTTAGCATTCAAAATTGCTACGGATCCTTTTGTTGGTCGTTTAGCATTTTTTAGAACCTATTCAGGTCGTTTAGATGCTGGTTCTTATATATTAAACAATAGATCTGGTAAAAAAGAACGTATATCGCGTATTTACCAAATGCACTCTAATAAGCAAAATGCTATTGATTATATCGAAGCTGGTGATATTGGTGCGGCTGTAGGTTTTAAGGATATTAAGACAGGAGATACAATGTCTGATGAGAAACATCCTATTGTATTAGAAAGTATGGACTTCCCTGACCCAGTAATTGGTATTGCTGTGGAGCCTAAAACTAAGGCTGATGTGGATAAATTAGGAATGGCTTTAGCAAAATTAGCTGAAGAAGATCCAACTTTTCAAGTAAAAACTGATGAAGCTTCAGGGCAGACAATTATTTCAGGAATGGGTGAGCTTCACTTAGATATTATTGTAGACCGTTTAAAGCGTGAATTTAAAGTTGAAGTTAACGAAGGTGAGCCTCAAGTTGAATATAAAGAAGCTTTAACTAGAACTGCATCACATAGAGAAACTTATAAAAAGCAATCTGGTGGTCGTGGTAAGTTTGGTGACATTGTTTTCGAAATGGGACCTGCTGATGAGGACTTTAAAGGTCCAGGATTACAGTTTATTGATGAGATAAAAGGTGGTCGTATACCAAAAGAATTTATTCCTGCAGTTGAGAAAGGTTTTCAAGCAGCAATGAAGGATGGTCCTTTAGCTGGTTTTGAAATGGATGCAATGAAAGTTGTTTTAAAAGATGGTTCTTTCCACCCTGTGGATTCAGATGCATTATCTTTTGAACTTGCTGCAAAAATGGGATATAAAGCTGCTGGTAAAGCTGCTGGTGCTGTTATAATGGAGCCTATTATGAAATTGGAGGTATTAACTCCAGAAGAGAATATGGGTGATATTGTTGGAGATTTAAATAGAAGAAGAGGAACTATTAGCGATATGAGTGATAGAGCTGGTTCTAAAGTGGTAAAAGGAATGGTTCCATTATCTGAAATGTTTGGATATGTTACTTCTTTAAGAACGCTTTCTTCAGGTAGGGCAACTTCAACTATGGAATTTGCGCAATATGCAGAAACTCCATCAAATATATCAGAATCTGTAATTAAAGCGTCAAAAGGTTTAACTGTATAAATTTTAGAAGATGAGTCAGAAAATTAGAATAAAACTAAAATCTTACGATCATAGTTTGGTAGATAAATCTGCTGAAAAAATCGTAAAAACGGTTAAGACTACAGGTGCTGTTGTAACAGGTCCTATACCTTTGCCAACACATAAGAAGATATTTACTGTTTTGCGTTCGCCGCACGTAAATAAAAAGTCTAGAGAACAATTTCAATTAAGCTCTTATAAGAGATTATTAGATATATATAGTTCTTCGTCAAAGACAATTGACGCTTTAATGAAGCTTGAATTACCAAGTGGAGTTGAAGTTGAAATTAAAGTGTAATTACGTATAATTAATTATATAGTTTAAAGGCCTAAAACATAAGTTTTGGGCTTTTTTTTGGTAGAAATGTTTATTTTTTTATCCTGTTTTTCTTTTTCACTAAGAAGATTTTAAATCTCTTTGTAAATATGTTGAATTAAAGTTTGGTAAACCAAAAAATATTCCTATTTTTGCCGCCACTTAAAACCACTTTAAGTGTTGTAAGTGTACATGTCCTAAGCTGCGTGCGAAGGAAAAACGGAAAAAACAAAATTCAGGGTTGAATTAGTTTTGACCCTTTTTTTATGTGTAATAATTAAGAGTAATACTAATAATTAATATAAACGGATCAAAGATTTTTAATCTGAAATCCATAATCTAAAATCAAATGTCTGGGTTAATAGGAAAAAAAGTAGGCATGACTAGTATTTTTGACGAAAATGGTAAAAATTTACCATGTACTGTTATAGAAGCTGGGCCATGTGTGGTTACCCAAGTCAGAACCGAAGAGGTGGACGGGTATAGTGCCCTTCAGCTTGGTTTCGATGACAAGGCAGAAAAACGTGCTAATAAGGCTGAAACAGGTCATTTTAAAAAAGCAGGTACTTCTCCAAAGAAAAAGGTCGTTGAATTTCAAGAGTTTGAAGGAAGTTACAAATTAGGAGACACTGTTGGTGTTGACCTTTTTGTAGAAGGAGAATTTGTTGATGTTATAGGAACGTCAAAAGGTAAAGGTTTTCAAGGTGTTGTTAAAAGACATGGTTTTGGTGGTGTTGGTCAAGCAACTCACGGGCAGCATAACAGATTAAGAGCTCCTGGTTCTATCGGTGCGGCATCTTATCCTGCAAGAGTATTTAAGGGTATGAAGATGGCTGGAAGAATGGGAGGAGACAGAGTTACTGTTCAGAATCTTAAAGTATTGAAAATAGTTCCAGAAAAAAATCTTTTAGTAGTAAAAGGTTGTGTTCCTGGGCATAAAAACGCTTACGTAACTATTCAGAAGTAATGAAAGTAGCAGTTTTAGATATTAAAGGAAAAGAAACGGGTAGGAAAGCGGAGCTTTCGGATTCAGTTTTCGCAATAGAGCCTAATGATCATGCGGTTTACTTGGATGTAAAGCAGTATTTAGCACATCAAAGACAAGGAACGCATAAGGCAAAGGAAAGAGGAGAAATTGCTGGTAGTACCAGAAAAATTAAGAAACAAAAAGGTACTGGTACTGCTCGTGCGGGTAGTATTAAGTCTCCAATCTTTAGAGGTGGTGGTCGTATTTTTGGCCCAAGACCAAAAGATTATACGCAGAAGTTAAATAAAAACGTTAAGCGTTTGGCTAGAAAATCTGCACTTTCAATAAAGTCTAAAGAGAATGCAATTGTGGTTCTTGAAGATTTTAATTTTGATGCTCCAAAAACTAAAGATTTTATTGCTATTCTAAAGTCTCTTGGCTTAGAAAACAAAAAGTCTTTATTTGTGTTGGGTGATTCGAATAATAGTGTATATTTGTCTTCGCGTAATTTAGAGCGTTCTGAAGTTGTAACAAACTCAGAATTAAGTACTTACAAGATTTTAAATGCAAATAATATTGTATTGCTTGAAGGGTCTTTAGAAGGAATTGAAGCAACTTTAAATAAATAGGAAACATGAGTGTGTTGATAAAACCGATAATAACTGAGAAAATGACCGCTGATAGCGAGTTATATAATCGTTATGGTTTCTTTGTTAGTCCAAAGGCTAATAAGATTCAAATTAAAGATGCTGTTGAGGCAACTTACGGTGTTTCCGTAAAAAAGGTACGTACTATGAATTACGGGCCTACTAGAAAATCACGTTACACTAAGACAGGTGTACAGCATGGAAAAACAAATGCTTTAAAAAAGGCAGTTGTTGATGTGGCTGAGGGTGATATAATTGATTTTTACAGTAATCTATAAAGACAAAACATGTCAGTTAGAAAATTAAAACCAATCACTCCTGGACAGCGTTTTAAAGTAGTAAATGGGTTTGACGCCATTACTGCTGATAAGCCGGAGAAAAGTTTACTTGCTCCGTTAAAAAAGTCTGGAGGTAGAAACAGTCAAGGAAAAATGACTATGCGCCATAGAGGTGGGGGTCATAAAAGAAGGTATCGTGTAATAGATTTTAAAAGAGATAAGCAAGGTATTGCTGCTACTGTAAAGTCTATTGAGTATGATCCAAATAGAACAGCATTTATTGCATTATTGGAATATGCTGATGGTGAAAAAAAGTATATAGTTGCTCAAAATGGTTTGCAAGTTGGTCAGAAGGTTTCTTCAGGTCAAGGTGCTGCTCCAGAAGTGGGAAATGCGCTTACATTAAGTGAAATTCCTTTGGGAACTGTTATATCTTGTATTGAGTTAAGACCTGGTCAAGGAGCTGTTATGGCTAGAAGTGCTGGTACTTTTGCTCAATTAATGGCAAAGGATGGTAAGTTTGTTACGGTTAAAATGCCTTCAGGAGAAACTAGATTAATACTTTCTGGTTGTATGGCTACAATAGGGGCTGTGTCTAACTCTGATCATCAATTACTTGTTTCTGGTAAAGCGGGTAGAACAAGATGGTTAGGTAAGAGACCAAGAACTAGGCCGGTTGCTATGAACCCGGTTGATCACCCAATGGGTGGTGGTGAAGGTAGAGCTTCTGGTGGTCATCCAAGATCTAGAAACGGTATACCTGCTAAAGGATTTAGAACTCGTTCTGAAACTAAGAGCACAAATAAGTATATAATAGAACGTAGAAAGAAATAAAAAGTAGAAAGAAATGGCACGTTCACTAAAAAAAGGACCTTACGTTCACTATAGTTTGGATAAAAAAATCCAACAAAATGCAGCATCTGGAAAAAAGTCTGTAATTAAGACTTGGTCAAGAGCTTCAATGATAACACCTGATTTTGTGGGTCTTACAATTGCAGTACATAATGGAAGACAGTTTGTTCCGGTTTTTGTTACTGAAAATATGGTAGGTCATAAATTAGGAGAATTTTCTCCAACTAGATCTTTTAGAGGTCATGCTGGAGCAAAGAATAAAGGAAAAAAGTAAGCTATGGGAGTTCGTAAAAAACAAATGGCCGAAAGAATAAAGGCTGAAAAACAAAAAGTAGCATTTGCTAAACTTAATAACTGTCCTACTTCACCTAGAAAAATGCGTTTAGTTGCAGATTTAGTTAGAGGTAAAAAAGTTGAAAGCGCATTAGCTACTCTAAGGTTTAATCCAAAAGAGGCTTCAAGAAGATTAGAAAAATTATTGCTTTCTGCTATTGCAAATTGGCAAGCTAAGAATGAGGATGCTAATATGGAAGATGCTGATCTTATTGTAAGTGAGATTAGAGTGGATAGTGGTAGTATGTTAAAAAGACTACGTCCGGCTCCTCAAGGTAGAGCACATAGAATTAGAAAACGTTCCAACCATGTAACATTGGTTGTTGGATCTAACAATAATACACAAAGCTAGAATGGGACAAAAGACAAATCCAATAGGTAATCGTTTAGGAATCATCAGAGGTTGGGAATCTAACTGGTATGGTGGTAATGATTATGGAGATAAATTGGCTGAGGATGATAAGATTAGAAAATATATTCATGCTCGTTTATCAAAGGCAAGTGTATCTAGAGTAATAATTGAGCGTACTTTAAAATTAATTACAGTTACAGTTACTACGGCTAGACCAGGAATTATAATTGGTAAGGGCGGACAAGAAGTTGATAAACTTAAGGAAGAGCTTAAGAAAATTACTGGAAAAGAAGTTCAGATTAATATTTTTGAAATTAAAAGACCTGAGTTAGATGCTAATTTAGTTGCGGCTAGTGTTGCAAGACAAATAGAGTCTAGGATTTCTTTTAGAAGAGCAATAAAAATGTCTATTGCGGCTGCTATGAGAATGAATGCTGAAGGAATTAAGATACAAATATCTGGTCGTTTAAATGGCGCAGAAATGGCTCGTTCAGAGTCTTATAAAGATGGACGTATTCCATTATCAACTTTTAGAGCAGATATTGATTATGCTTTACATGAAGCACATACTACCTATGGAAGATTAGGGATCAAGGTTTGGATTATGAAAGGTGAGGTTTATGGAAAGAGAGAGCTTTCTCCATTAGTTGGTATGCAAAAGAACCAAGGTGGAAAAGGTGGTAAAAATGATGGTGGAAGAAAACCACGTCGTAGAAAGTAATTTTTTAAAGAAGAAAAAAAATGTTACAACCAAAAAGAACGAAATTTCGTAAAATGCAAAAAGGCCGTATGAAGGGTAATGCTGGAAGAGGGCATTTGCTTTCAAATGGTATGTTCGGTATAAAGTCCTTGGATACATCTTTTTTAACTTCCCGACAAATTGAGGCTGCGCGTATTGCTGCAACAAGATATATGAAAAGGGAAGGTCAGTTATGGATTAAAATATTTCCAGACAAGCCTATTACAAAGAAGCCATTAGAAGTACGTATGGGTAAAGGTAAAGGTGCTCCGGAATATTTTGTGGCTGTTGTAAAACCTGGAAGAGTTTTATTTGAAATAGCGGGAGTGTCTATAGATATTGCAAAAGAAGCTTTACGTTTAGCTGCGCAAAAGTTGCCAGTTAAAACGAAATTTATTGTAGCTAGAGATTATACTGTTCAAGATTAAACGTAAGAATCATGAAAAAACAAGAAATAAAAGAATTGTCTGACCAGGAGCTTACGCAGAAGTTGGTAGAGTTTAAAAAACTACATTCTGATTTAAAGATATCACATTTTGTGACACCTCTTGAAAATCCACTTCAGATAAGAAAAGTTAGAAGAACAGTAGCTAAATTAGCTACGGAATTAACTAATAGGGACAACCAATAACTGGTTCTGCTTTATGGAAAAAAGAAACTTAAGAAAAGAAAGAATAGGAGTTGTAACTAGCGATAAAATGGAGAAATCTATTGTTGTTGCTGAAGTTAAAAGAGTAAAACATCCTATGTACGGTAAGTTCGTGTTAAAAACAAAGAAATATGTTGCGCACGATGAAAAGAACGATTGTAATATTGGCGATAAAGTCAAAATTATGGAAACTCGTCCTTTGAGCAAGAATAAGTGTTGGAGATTAGTAGAAATCTTAGAAAGAGCTAAATAATATGTTACAACAAGAATCTAGACTAAAGGTAGCGGATAATACCGGAGCAAAAGAAGTTTTGACAATCCGAGTTCTCGGAGGTACAAAAAGAAGATATGCTTCTATAGGCGATAAAATCGTTGTTACTGTTAAAGAGGCAACTCCTAACGGTGGTATTAAAAAAGGAGCAGTATCTACAGCAGTAGTTGTTAGAACTAAGAAAGAAGTTAGAAGACCTGATGGATCTTACATACGTTTTGATGATAATGCGTGTGTGTTATTAAATCCAACTGGAGAAATGAGAGGAACACGTGTTTTTGGCCCTGTAGCTAGAGAACTTCGTGATAAACAATTTATGAAGATTGTATCATTAGCCCCTGAGGTACTATAATATATTCAGTACAATGAAGAAATTAAAAATAAAAACAGGAGATACTGTAAAAATTACATCTGGTGACCATAAAGGTACAGAGGGTAAAGTTTTAAGTGTTAATGTTCAAAAGAATAAGGCAATTGTTGAAGGTGCTAATATGGTATCAAAACATGAAAAGCCTAGTGCAAAAAATCCTCAAGGAGGAATAGTTAAAAAAGAAGCTCCAATTCATATTTCTAATCTTGCTTTGATTGATTCTAAATCTGGTAATGTTACTAGAGTTGGTTATGAACTAAGAGACGGTAAAAAAGTTAGAGTTTCTAAAAAATCTAATGAAGTAGTTTAGTTATGGCTTACGTTGCAAGATTAAAAACAGAATATAAAGAGCGCATTATAGCAGCTCTTAAAGAGGAATTTGGTTATAAAAATATAATGCAAGTTCCTAAACTAGAAAAAATAGTTGTAAGTAGAGGTATTGGTGCTGCTGTTGCTGATAAAAAGTTAATTGATCATGCAGTAGATGAAATGACTGTAATTACAGGTCAGAAAGCTGTTCCTACAATGTCTAAAAAAGATGTTGCTTCTTTTAAATTACGTAAAGGTATGCCAATAGGTGCTAAAGTTACTTTACGTGGAGAAAGAATGTATGAGTTTTTAGATAGATTGGTTACAAGTGCTTTGCCAAGGGTACGTGATTTTCAAGGTATTAAAACTACAGGTTTTGATGGAAGAGGAAATTACAGTTTAGGTATTACAGAGCAAATTATTTTTCCTGAAATTAATATTGATAAAATTAATCGTATTAATGGTATGGATATAACTTTTGTTACTTCTGCAAATACAGATAAAGAAGCAAAATCATTATTAACCGAATTAGGTTTACCATTTAAAAAGAACTAGTATGGCTAAAGAATCAATGAAAGCTCGTGAGAGAAAAAGAGCAAAAACTGTAGCTAAATACGCTGAAAAAAGAAAAGCTTTAAAAGAAGCTGGTGATTATGAAGCGTTACAAAAATTACCAAAAAATGCATCACCTATTCGTATGCATAACCGTTGTAAACTAACAGGAAGACCTAAAGGTTACATGAGAACATTTGGTATATCTAGAGTAACTTTTAGAGAAATGGCTAACCAAGGTTTAATACCAGGAGTTAAAAAAGCAAGCTGGTAATTTATAAGAATATTAACTGGTTTCAGGTTTAACAATTAAGTTAAAAACCGTCACCGAAATAAATAAAAATGGTAACTGATACTATAGCAGATTATTTAACAAGAATTAGAAATGCCAGCAGAGCAGGGCATAGAGTGGTAGATATTCCATCTTCTAAGGTTAAAAAAGAAATAACTAAAATTTTATTTAATCAAGGATATATTTTAAGTTATAAGTTTGAAGAAGATAAAGTACAAGGATCTATTAAGATTGCTTTAAAATATAATAAAGTAACAAAAGACCCTGTAATAAAAAAATTACAACGTGTTAGTAAACCTGGTTTACGAAAATATGTTGGGTCACAAGATTTACCAAGAGTTTTAAATGGTCTTGGTGTAGCTATAGTGTCTACTTCTCATGGAGTAATGACAAGTAAGCAGGCAAAGAATGAAAATGTAGGTGGCGAGGTTTTATGCTACGTTTATTAATATTTAAAGATTTAAAAAATGTCTAGAATAGGTAATAATCCAGTAGCAATTCCAGAAGGTGTAACTGTAGAAGTTAAAGAAAATATTGTTACTGTAAAAGGTAAATTAGGAGAATTAACTCAAGAATTTTCTGGAGTTTCCATAATAGTAGAAGAAGGAGAAGTAAAAGTTACTAGATCTTCAGATTCTAAGGAGCAAAAATCAAAACACGGTTTATATAGATCGTTAGTTTTGAATATGGTAGAAGGTGTTTCTAAAGGTTGGTCTAAAGAATTAGAACTTGTAGGTGTTGGTTATAGAGCAAGTAACCAAGGTCAAAAGTTAGATTTAGCTTTAGGTTTTTCTCATAATATTGTTATCGATTTAGCTCCTGAAGTTAAAGTTGAAACAGTATCTGAAAAAGGTAAAAATCCAATAGTAAAATTAACTTCATATGACAAACAATTGGTTGGTCAAATTGCTGCAAAAATTAGATCATTCCGTAAGCCTGAACCTTACAAAGGAAAAGGTATTAAGTTTGTTGGAGAAATATTAAGAAGAAAAGCCGGTAAATCAGCTTAAGAATAGTATTATGAAATTAACAAAAACACAAAGAAAATATAGAATTCGTAGAAGAATACGAAAAGTTTCCTCTGGTACAGCAGATAGACCAAGATTATCTATATTCAGAAGTAATAGTGAAATATATGCTCAATTAATTGATGATGTTAAAGGAATTACTTTACTTGCAGCATCTTCAAGAGATAAAGGAGTAGATACCAAAGGAAGTAAATCAGAAATAGCTAAACTAGTAGGTAAGGCAATTGCTGAAAAATCTTTAAAAGCAGGTTATGATAAAGTTGCTTTTGATAGAGGTGGAAATTTATATCACGGAAGAGTAAAATCTTTGGCCGAAGGCGCAAGGGAAGCAGGACTTAAATTCTAAATAGCATTATGTTTCAAAAATATAAAAACGTAGAGACAGTTAAACCAGGGGGTTTAGATTTAAAAGATAGATTAGTTGGTGTACAAAGAGTAACCAAAGTAACTAAGGGTGGTAGAGCATTTGGATTTTCAGCTATTGTTGTAGTAGGAGATGAAAATGGTGTAGTTGGTCACGGTCTTGGAAAATCTAAAGAAGTAGCAACTGGAATTGCAAAAGCAATTGAAGATGCAAAAAAGAACTTAATTCGTATTCCTTTAAACAAGGGAACTTTACCTCATGAACAAAAAGGTAAGTTTGGTGGGGCTAGAGTTTATATACAACCAGCTTCTCATGGTACGGGTGTTATTGCAGGTGGTGCTGTTAGAGCAGTATTAGAAGCAGTTGGTGTTCAAGATGTATTATCTAAATCTCAAGGGTCTTCTAATCCACATAATGTTGTTAAAGCAACTTTTGATGCTTTATTACAATTAAGAGATGCAAAAACAATAGCTCAAGAAAGAGGAGTTTCTTTAGAAAAAGTTTTTAAAGGATAAAGTAGGATATTATGGCAAAGATTAAAGTAACACAAATACGTAGTAGTATTAAAAGACCTTTAGACCAAAAGAGAACATTAGAAGCTCTTGGTTTAAAAAGAATAGGACAGGTAGTTGAGCACAATGCAACTCCTAGTGTTATAGGTATGGTAAATAAAGTTAAACACTTAGTTTCTTCAGAAGAAGCTTAATTATATATTAGTGTAATGAATTTAAGTAATCTAAAACCCGCTGAAGGATCTATTCAAAGAGATGGTAAGCGTATAGGTAGAGGTCAGGGATCAGGTAAAGGTGGTACGGCTGCAAGAGGTCATAAAGGTGCAAAATCTAGATCTGGTTATTCTAAAAAGATTGGTTTTGAAGGTGGTCAAATGCCATTACAAAGGCGTGTGCCTAAGTTTGGTTTTACCAATATTAACCGTAAAGAATATAAAGGTATTAATCTTTCTACTTTACAAGAATTAGTAGACAATAAAGTAATCAAAAATGAACTTACTTTTGATTCTTTAGTTGAAAACGGTTTAGTAGGTAAAAATGATTTAGTTAAGATATTAGGAGGGGGAGAATTAAAAGCTTCTTTAAAAGTATCAGTTCATAAATTTACAGCAACAGCTAAAGCAGCAATTGAATCTGCAGGTGGTGAGGCGATAAATTTATAAGAATAGAATAGACACTATGAAGAATTTTTTTGATACAATATCTAATATTTGGAAGATTGAAGAACTAAGAAACAGAATCTTAATTACCTTAGGTCTTTTATTGGTTTATCGTTTTGGTTGCCAAATTGTACTTCCAGGTATAGACTCTACACAGTTAGCTGCACTTGCTTCAAGTACAGATCAGGGTATATTTGGTTTACTTAATGCATTTACAGGTGGTGCTTTTGCAAATGCATCAGTTTTTGCCTTAGGTATAATGCCATATATATCAGCTTCTATTGTAGTGCAATTAATGGGTATTGCTATTCCTTATCTTCAGAAACTTCAAAAAGAAGGCGAAAGTGGAAGAAAAACTATAAACCAAATAACAAGATGGTTAACTATTGGTATTTGTATTGTACAAGCACCAGCTTACCTTTATGGGCTTGAAGCTTTTGGGGTTAGAGATAGTGCTTTCTTATTAGGTAAAGGTTTAGACTTCATGGTTCCTGCTGTTATTATTTTAGTATCAGGTTGTGTTTTTGCAATGTGGTTAGGAGAGAAAATTACAGATAAAGGTATTGGTAATGGTATCTCTCTTTTAATTATGATTGGTATTATAGCAACTATGCCACAATCTTTTGTTCAAGAATTTTTATCTAGAACCACAAATAATAATGGTGGTTTAATGTTTATTCTTGTTGAAATTATTGTTTGGTTCTTAGTTATTTTAGCTAGTATATTACTAGTTATGGCTACACGTCAAATTCCTGTTCAATATGCTAGAAGAACAGCTTCTGGTGGATATGAAAAAAATGTTGCAGGTTCAAGACAATATATTCCATTAAAATTAAATGCATCAGGTGTAATGCCAATAATTTTTGCACAAGCAATAATGTTTGTACCAGGTTTAATTGGTCAAGCTTTTGATGAAACATCTGCAGGACAATGGATGCAAGTTCAGTTTGCTGATATTTTTGGATGGGCATACAATTTATTATTTGCATTTTTAATTATCATTTTCACATACTTCTATACTGCTATTACAGTTCCAACAAATAAAATGGCAGATGATTTAAAAAGAAGTGGTGGATTTATACCAGGTATAAGACCTGGAAAAGAAACTGGAGATTTTTTAGATAAAATAATGTCATTAATTACTTTACCTGGATCTATATTTTTAGCTTTGCTAGCTGTTTTGCCAGCCATTGTTGTTAAACTTATGGATGTTCAACCAGGATGGGCAATGTTTTATGGTGGTACATCCTTATTAATTATGGTTGGTGTTGCTATAGATACAGTGCAACAAGTAAATTCTTACTTGTTAAATAGACATTATGATGGATTGATGAAATCTGGTAAAAATAGAAAAGTAGCATAATTTATGGCTAAACAAGCAGCAATAGAACAAGATGGCTCTATAATCGAAGCTTTATCAAATGCAATGTTTCGAGTAGAGTTAGAAAATGGACATGTAGTAACGGCTCATATTTCTGGTAAAATGCGTATGCATTACATTAAATTGCTTCCAGGCGATAAAGTAAAATTAGAAATGAGTCCTTACGATTTAAGTAAGGCTAGAATCACTTATAGATATTAAGATAGATAGAGATGAAAGTTAGAGCATCAATAAAAAAGAGAAGCGCCGACTGCAAAATAGTTCGCAGAAAAGGCAGGTTGTATGTAATCAACAAAAAGAATCCTAGATTTAAACAAAGACAAGGATAGTTATGGCAAGAATTGCAGGTATAGACATACCAAAACAAAAAAGAGGTGTAATAGCCTTAACTTACATTTTTGGAATTGGTAACAGTAGAGCAAAAGAAATTTTAAAAATTGCTCAAGTAAGTGAAGATACTAAAGTATCGGATTGGAATGATGATGAAATTGGTCGTATTAGAGATGCAGTTTCTTCTTTTACTATAGAAGGAGAATTACGTTCAGAGACTCAATTAAACATTAAACGTCTAATGGATATTGGATGTTATAGAGGAATACGTCATAGATCTGGTTTACCTTTAAGAGGACAAAGAACTAAGAATAATTCTAGAACCAGAAAAGGAAAGAGAAAAACAGTTGCTAACAAGAAAAAGGCAACTAAATAATAATTAGGTATTATGGCAAAAGCAAATGCTAAATCTACTAAGAAGCGTAAAGTTATAGTAGAATCCGTGGGTGAAGCTCATGTTACTGCTTCTTTTAACAATATCATTATTTCGTTGACAAATAAAAAAGGAGATGTTATCTCTTGGTCGTCTGCGGGTAAACTAGGTTTTAGAGGCTCAAAAAAGAATACTCCTTATGCTGCTCAAGTTGCTGCAGAAGATTGTTCTAAGGTTGCTCATGAAGCAGGTTTAAGAAAAGTTAAGGTTTATGTAAAAGGACCTGGTAATGGTAGAGAATCTGCTATACGTTCTATACACAATTCTGGTATAGAAGTAACGGAAATTATTGATGTTACTCCAATGCCACATAACGGATGTAGACCACCAAAAAGAAGAAGAGTTTAATTAATTTATTTCATAGAAAGTGTAGTTACGATTATCGAAGGATAAGCCTTAATTCATAATCACACTTTCAAATTTTTAGAAAATGGCAAGATATACAGGACCAAAAAGTAAAATCGCTCGTAAGTTTGGAGAAGCGATTTTCGGAGACGACAAGTCTTTCGAGAAAAAAAATTACCCTCCAGGACAACATGGTAATAACAGACGTAGAGGAAAAAAATCTGAATACGCTGTTCAGTTAATGGAAAAGCAAAAAGCAAAATATACATATGGTATATTAGAGCGTCAATTTAGAGGTATTTTTGCTAAAGCTAATAGTAGTAAAGGTGTTACTGGTGAGGTTTTACTTCAATTATGTGAATCTAGATTAGATAACGTAGTTTATAGAATGGGAATTTCTAATTCAAGAAGAGGGGCAAGACAACTTGTATCCCACAGACATATTACCGTAAATGGAGAATTAGTTAATATACCTTCTTATTCATTAAAAGCTGGAGATGTTGTTGGAGTTAGAGAAAAGTCTAAGTCACTACAAACAATCCAAGATGCATTAGCTTCTAATAGCAATGTTTACGAATGGATGACATGGAATTCTGAAACAAAGCAAGGAACTTTTGTTTCTGTTCCAGAAAGAATGCAAATTCCAGAGAATATCAAAGAACAATTAATAGTCGAGTTATACTCTAAATAAACAACACCAATCGAATATGGCATTATTTAATTTTCAGAAACCCGATAAAGTAATAATGATCGATTCCTCTGATTTTGAAGGCAAATTTGAATTTCGTCCTTTAGAACCAGGTTATGGATTAACGGTTGGGAACGCACTAAGAAGGGTGTTACTTTCTTCATTAGAAGGTCATGCTATAACTTCTGTTAGAATTGATAAGGTAGAGCATGAATTTTCTGTTATACCAGGAGTTGTAGAAGATGTTACCGAGATAATTTTAAATTTAAAACAAGTTCGTTTTAAAAAACAAATTGAAGATTCTGAAGCAGAAGTTGTATCTATATCTGTAAGTGGTAAAGATCAATTAACTGCAGGAGATTTTCAAAAATTTATATCTGGATACCAAGTTCTAAACCCTGATTTAGTTATTTGTAATATGGATGCTAAAGTTAGCATTAATATGGAAAT
Source organism: uncultured Maribacter sp. (assembly GCA_947504045.1). GTDB lineage: Bacteria > Bacteroidota > Bacteroidia > Flavobacteriales > Flavobacteriaceae > Maribacter_B. The sequence continues at coordinate 39,378 of CANNFY010000001.1, read as the reverse complement.
TACTATTGATAAAGGAAGGGGATATGTTCCTGCTGAAGAAAATAAAAAATCTGGAGTAGCATTAGGAACTATTGCTATTGATTCTATATTTACACCAATTAAAAATGTAAAATATAGTATTGAAAACTTTAGAGTAGAACAAAAAACTGATTATGAAAAATTAGTTTTTGAAATTATAACTGATGGTTCTATTCATCCAAAAGATGCTTTAACTGAAGGAGCTAAAGTATTAATTCATCACTTTATGTTATTCTCAGACGAAAGAATAACTTTAGAAGCTGATGAAATTGCACAAACTGAAACATATGATGAAGAATCTTTACATATGCGTCAGTTATTAAAAACAAAATTAGTGGATATGGATTTATCTGTTAGAGCACTAAATTGTTTAAAAGCTGCAGAGGTTGATACATTAGGAGATTTAGTTTCTTTTAACAAAAACGATTTAATGAAATTTAGAAACTTTGGTAAAAAGTCTTTAACTGAATTAGAAGAGTTAGTTATTAATAAAGGACTAAGTTTTGGTATGGACTTATCAAAATATAAATTAGATAAAGATTAATTTTTACTTCTATTAGAAGAGATAAACTCAGATAAGGAAGAAAATATAATAAATAATGAGACACGGTAAAAAAGTTAATCATTTAGGAAGAAAAGCTGCTCACAGAAAAGCAATGTTAGCTAATATGGCTTGTTCCTTAATTGAACATAAAAGAATTAATACTACAGTAGCTAAGGCAAAAGCTTTAAAGCAATTTGTAGAGCCTTTAATTACTAAAGCTAAAGCAGAAAATAATAAATCTGCAGATAAAGGTACTCACAACAGACGTATTGTCTTTAAAAACTTAAGAGACAAATATGCTGTTAGTGCATTATTTGGTGAAGTTTCTGAAAAGATTGGAGAAAGACCAGGAGGTTATACTAGAATTATTAAACTAGGTAATCGTTTAGGAGATAACGCTGATATGGCAATGATTGAATTAGTAGATTTTAACGAGCTATATAATGCTGGTAAACCTGCTAAGAAAAAATCTACTAGAAGAGGTAGAAACAAAAAAGTTGATACACCACCTGTAGCTGTAGCTGAAACTAAAACAGACGATTCTGAAGAATAGTCTATTTTTTAAAAATTTTTAACTATAAAGAGGTTGGTGTTTTACACTTACCTCTTTTTTTATATATAATGTTATGAAGAAAGTTGTTTTTTTATTTTTTGTTTTTATTTCCGTTCTATCAAACGCTCAAAGTTTTTTTAATGTTAATAGGAATGTAAATCATTATTTGAGTGATTCTGCTATAAAAGGAGATGCAGGAAGTACAAGACCTGTAAAGGCTAATAATAATATAGATGGAACACCTTTTCTTTTTAATAATTGGATAACAACTGGTGTGTTAGAAACCAAAGATGGAAAAGTTTTTGAATTAAATGAAATTAATTATGATGCTAAGTTAGATCAGATGGTTGTAAAGATTTCAAAAGATTCTATTTTTTCTTTTAATTCAGGAATCATACATAAAGTTGTAATTAATACTAAGGTTTTTAAAAGATATTTAGACCCTGAATTAAATAGAAATAGTTTTTATGAAGTTATTTCAGAATCTAATGAAATGTCTCTTTTAAAAAGAAGTATAAAAAAAATTAGACAAGGGTCTGTTAATCCAATGACAAAAGTTAAATTAACATCAGATTCTTTTATTACCAATGAAGATTATTTTTTATTTGTAAATGGAGAACTAAAAAAACAAATATTAAGTAAAAGAAAATTTTTGAAAATTTTTGACACTAAATCAACCCAAATAAAAGAATTTATAAATACCAATGATTTATCTATTAGAAAGGATAATGATCTAAAGAAAATATTTAATTATTATGATGCAATATAATTTTCTTTAATTGTTATATATATTCATTTTAATTAAATACTTATTTCAATTTTTTAATTTCGTTTTGTAAAACTTTAATACTAAATTTTTTGATGAAATATCAAACTAAGAAAAAAGCAATATTATTATTAGCAGATGGTACAATTTTTCATGGTAAATCTGTAGGCAATGTAGAAGGAACTTCTTTTGGTGAAGTTTGTTTTAATACCGGTATGACTGGTTACCAAGAAATATTTACAGACCCTTCTTATTTTGGGCAATTAATGGTAACTACCAATGCTCATATTGGAAATTATGGAACTAACAAAGATGAGATTGAATCTGATTCAGTTAAAATTTCTGGTCTTATTTGTAAAAATTTTAGCTACGAATATTCTAGAGACCTTGCAGATAAAAGCTTACAAGATTTTTTAGCAGATAGTAATCTTTTTGCTATATCAGATGTAGATACAAGAGCTTTGGTTAGTTATATTAGAGACAATGGAGCAATGAATGCTGTAATAACTACAGATTTAAAAAATTTAAATGCTATAAAAGAACAGCTTGCTAATCAACCAAATATGGAAGGTTTGGAGCTTTCTTCTAAAGTTTCTACAAAAGAACCATATTTCTACGGTGATGAAAATGCTAAATATAAAATCTCGGCATTAGACATTGGTATTAAGAAAAATATTTTAAGAAACTTAGCAAAAAGAGATGCTTACATAAAAGTGTTTCCTTATAATGCTAGCTATGAAGATATGGCAGCTTGGAATGCAGATGGTTATTTTATTTCTAATGGTCCTGGGGATCCAGAGCCACTTGTTGATGCTATTGAAACTGCAAAAGGTTTAATTAATAGTAATAAGCCATTATTTGGTATTTGTTTAGGACATCAAGTAATTGCATTAGCTAATGGAGTTTCTACGTATAAAATGCACAATGGACATAGAGGCATTAACCACCCTGTTTTAAATTTAGTTACAGGAAAAGGAGAAATAACTTCTCAAAATCATGGTTTTGCAATAAACAGAGAAGAAACTGTTGCCAATGAGGATTTAATAATAACTCATGAGCATTTAAATGATAAAACTGTAGCTGGTATTAGAATGAAAAACAAACAAGTTTTTTCTGTTCAATACCATCCAGAAGCTAGTCCTGGACCACATGATTCTGATTATTTATTTGATGAGTTTTTCGAAATGATTAAGAATTAACAAATAAAGAGTCTTTAGTTTAAATAATCGTTATTTTTAGACTAAACTCAGCTATTTAATAAAGTTAAAAAAACAATGGTTTCTTATCTTTGTAAAAGAAAATAAAAAGCAAAATAACATAAATAAAAAAACACATGAGTATTATCCTAAGTGTACATGCAAGACAAATTTTAGATTCAAGAGGGAATCCAACGGTAGAAGTAGATGTAATAACAGAAAATGGTGTAATGGGGAGAGCGGCAGTTCCTTCAGGAGCATCTACCGGAGAACACGAGGCTGTAGAGTTACGTGATGGAGGTAACACTTTTATGGGTAAAGCAGTTTTAAAAGCTGTAGCAAATGTAAATGGTGCAATTGCAGAAGAGGTTTTAGGAATGTCAGTATTTGAACAAAACCTTATTGATCAAACTATGATTGATTTAGATGGAACACCAAACAAATCTAAATTAGGAGCTAATGCAATTTTGGGAGTTTCTTTAGCGGTAGCAAAAGCAGCAGCTAATGAGTTAGGACTTTCTTTATACAGATATATTGGAGGAGTAAGTGCAAATACATTACCTGTTCCAATGATGAACATAATTAATGGTGGTTCGCATTCCGATGCACCTATTGCTTTTCAAGAGTTTATGGTAATGCCTGTAAAAGCAAAATCTTTTTCGCACTCTATGCAAATGGGAACAGAAATTTTTCATAACCTTAAAAAAGTATTACATGATAGAGGTCTAAGTACTGCTGTTGGAGATGAGGGTGGTTTTGCACCAAACCTTGCGGGAGGTACAGAAGATGCATTAGATACTATTGCTAAAGCTGTTGAAAAGGCAGGGTACAAATTAGGAGACGATGTAATGATTGCATTAGATTGTGCATCTGCAGAGTTTTATGTTGATGGAAAATATGATTATACTAAATTTGAAGGCGATAAAGGTGTAGTTCGTACATCAGAAGAACAAGCACAATATTTAGCAGATTTATCTGCTAAATACCCTATTATATCTATAGAAGATGGTATGGATGAGAACGATTGGGATGGATGGAAATCTTTAACGGAGAAAATTGGAGATAAAGTACAATTAGTAGGGGATGATTTATTTGTTACTAACGTAGAGCGTTTATCAAAAGGTATAAAAAATGGGATAGCAAATTCTATTTTAATAAAAGTTAACCAAATTGGAACTTTAACAGAAACTATATCTGCTGTAAATATGGCAAAAAATGCTGGATATACATCCGTAATGTCTCACCGTTCTGGAGAAACTGAAGATAATACAATTGCAGATTTAGCAGTAGCATTAAATACAGGTCAAATAAAAACTGGTTCTGCTTCTCGTTCAGATAGAATGGCAAAATACAATCAATTACTTAGAATTGAAGAAGAGTTAGGTAGTATGGCTTACTATCCTCAAGAAAATGCATTTAAAGTTAAATAATAGTTTTATCTGTATTAAAAAAAAGCCTTTCTAATTTTTAGAGAGGTTTTTTTTTTGGCATCTTCAGTAAGAATACCTATCTTTTATTAATATCATTTTTTGTAACCCTTTTTTTTAAATTTTTATGAATAATTTTCTTTTTGTCGCAGCAGAGAATGATGCATTATATAATTGTAAAGCAGGTGGTATGGGCGATGTTGTTAGAGACGTGCCACGCCAAATTGCATCACGTGGAGATAAAGCTCATGTAGTTGTTCCTTCTTATAGTAGATTACATCAACAAGGTATTTTAAAAACTACATTAACTTTTGGGTTAAGAAATACAACATACATAGCAGAATTGTATGAAGTAACTCCCAAAAAAAAGATTGATAATATTCATTATTATGTAATTCATCATCCAGAAATAGAGGCAGGAGATATTGCACATATATACCATAATGATCCTACAGAGCCTTTTTATACAGATGCTATTAAATATTTTATTTTTTGTACGGCTGTAGCAGAAGCGGTTAAAAATGAAGTGTTTGGTAAAATAGACATAATACACTTGCATGATTGGCATACTAGTTTATTATTATTTTTAAAAAAATTTCATGGAGGTTATAGAATTTTAGAAAAAACTCGTTTTGTCTACAGTATACATAATTTAGCAATACAAGGTATAAGGCCATTTAGGGATAATTACTCCTCCATAAAAAATTGGTTTCCAGATATTCCTTATAATGAAGAAAGCCTAAGAGATTATAGATATTTTGACTGTATTAATTTAATGGCAGTTGGTATTCGTTTTGCAGATGCAGTACATACAGTTTCACCTTCTTATAAAGAAGATATTTTAAACCCAAGTAATCCGCCCGAGTTTATTGGAGGAGAAGGCTTAGAAGAAGATTTAAAAAAAGCAGATAATGAAGGTAGATTAATAGGTATACTCAATGGGTCTAATTACAAAAATATTAGAACAGCAGAAAAAGGAAAATTATACTTAATAACAATCAATGCCATTTTTAAATGGTTACAAGAAGAATCTAAAAAATATAAGGCAGATTTTTTAGCACATACTGGAGAAAAAATTGCAAAATATTTAGTAGAACCACCAAAATTTATTTGTGCAAGTGTAGCTCGTTTAACAGAGCAAAAATTTTATTTTTTTAAAAGAACACCTGAAGCATTTATAGAAATTTTAGAAAGTCTTAAAAAAGTAAACGGAGCTTTTATTTTATTAGGCACAGGAGCGCCAGACTATGAAGAGCTTTTTCGTGAAATAAGTTATGGGCACGATAATTTTATTTTTATAAACGGACAATCAGAAGATGTAATAGATGCCATCTACTTAGAATCAGATTTATATTTTATGCCTAGTTTATTTGAACCATGCGGTATTAGCCAAATGTTGGCAATGAGAAACGGTAATCCTTGTTTAGTACACCATACGGGAGGTTTAAAAGATACTGTAACTCATATGCAAACAGGGTTTAGTTTTGACGGTGTAACCTATGAAGAGAAAATAAAGAATATGATTGAGGTTTTTAATTTAGCATTAAAGATATATGAAGAAGAAAATGAAAATTGGAAAAAAATTCAAGATAATGCAAAAAAAATGCGTTTTACATGGAAAAAATCAGTAGATGAATATTATAAATTACTCTATTCTATAAATCAATAATAAATAGCCTATTTTTTTAAATTTCTTCTAATTTAACTACCTATATATGGCGTTTTTCATAAAGCTTTTGCATGTAATAATATTGTTAAAATCCAAGCTTTTTTCGTAAATTTACGAACCACAAAAATTAAGCAAATAAATTCATGTCGGATAAAGCAATCTTAGAGTACAACGGAGAAAAATACGAGTTCCCAGTAACTAAAGGAACAGAAGATGAACTAGCTATAGATATTAAATCTTTACGCGCAGTTTCTAAAGGTTTAATAACTATAGACCCAGGATATAAAAATACAGGTTCTTGTGAAAGTGCCATTACATTTTTAGATGGAGAAAAGGGAATTCTAAGATATAGAGGATACTCTATTGAAGAGTTAGCAGAAAAAGCTGATTTTTTAGAAGTTGCTTATTTATTAATATTTGGAGAATTACCAAACGCAGAACAATTAGAGAATTTTCATAAAGACATAAAAGAGGAATCTCATATAGATGAAGAAATGAAAAAAATTCTTCATGGATTCCCTAAGTCAGCACACCCAATGGGAGTTTTATCTTCATTAACAAGTGCTTTAATTGCATTTAATCCTAGCTCTGTAAATGTTGGGTCAGAAAAAGAAATGTATCATGCAATTGTTAGAATATTAGCAAAGTTTCCGGTATTAGTTGCTTGGACAATGCGTAAAAAGAAAGGTTTACCATTAGATCATGGTGATGATACTTTAGGGTATGTAGAGAACATTCATAAAATGATGTTTAAAAAACCTACTCAAGATTATACTAAAAACCCAATAATTATTGATGCTTTAGATAAATTATTAATTCTACATGCAGATCATGAGCAAAATTGTTCTACATCTACTGTACGTATAGTAGGTTCATCTCATGCAGGTTTATTTGCATCGTTATCAGCAGGAATATCTGCATTATGGGGACCATTACATGGTGGAGCAAACCAAGCTGTTTTAGAAATGCTAGAAGCTATTGAAGCTGATGGTGGAGATACTAAAAAATACATGGCTAAAGCAAAAGATAAAAATGATCCATTTAGATTAATGGGTTTTGGTCATAGAGTATATAAAAACTTTGATCCTAGAGCTAAAATTATTAAAGTTGCTGCAGATGAAGTTCTTGCAGATTTAGGTATTGATGACCCAATTTTAGCAATAGCAAAAGGGTTAGAAAAAGAAGCTTTAGAGGATCCTTACTTTGTAGATAGAAAACTATATCCGAATGTAGATTTTTATTCAGGTATTATATATAGAGCTTTAGGTATACCTACAGAAATGTTTACTGTAATGTTTGCTTTAGGAAGACTTCCAGGTTGGATTGCTCAATGGAGAGAAATGCGTTTAAATGGTGAGCCAATTGGTAGACCAAGACAAATATATACTGGTGCAACGCAAAGACCTTTTAAAAAGTTAGAAGATAGATAATAATATATACTTTTTTACTAAAAAAAAGCCCTTTTAAAAAAAGGGCTTTTTTTTAGTAAAAAAGTAATTCTATATTTGTTTCAAATTTTTTATATGCTACATTTAAATGTTACAGATGAAACATCTGTTTTGAAAGAAGTAGTTTTGGGAACTGCAAAAAGTTGTGGTCCAACCCCAAAGCCAGAACAAGCTTATGACCCAAAATCTTTAGAGCATATTTTAGCTGGCACTTATCCATTAGAAGAAGATATGATTTCCGAAATGGAAGGTTTTGCTAGGGTGTTTAAAAAGCATAACGTTACTGTATATAGACCAGAGGTTATTAAAGATTGTAACCAAATATTTTCTAGAGATATAGCTTTTGTAGTAGAAAATAAGCTAATCTTAGCAAACATACTGCCAGATAGAGAAAAGGAGATTGATGCTATTCTTCATGTTTTAGATAAAATACCAGAAGAAAATATTATAAGACCACCAGAAGAAGTTCATGTAGAAGGTGGCGACGTTATGCCTTGGAAAGACTATATTTTTATTGGAACATATACAGCTGCAGATTATTCTAATCATATAACAGCAAGAACAAATGCAGCAGCTGTAAATTTTATATCAAATTTGTTTCCACAAAAAAAAGTTAAATCTTTCGAGCTTAGAAAATCTTTAAATGCTAAAGAAAATGCATTGCATTTAGATTGTTGTTTTCAACCTATAGGAAAAGGAAAAGCAATTCTGCACAAAAATGGCTTTTTAATAGAGGAAGAGTATGAGTGGTTAGTTAATTTTTTTGGAAAAGAAAATATTTTTGAAATTACTGCAGATGAAATGTATCAAATGTATAGTAATGTATTTTCTATTTCGCCGGAAGTTATAGTTTCGGAAAAAAGTTTTGTAAGATTAAATACGTGGTTAAAAGAACAAGGTTTTATAGTTGAGGAAATAAAATATTCCGAAATTTCAAAACAAGAAGGTTTATTACGTTGTAGCACATTACCATTAATTAGAGAATAAAATGCAAGTTTCCAATACAATTTTAATGATTCGCCCTGTAAATTTTCGTAAGAACGAACAAACAGCTGTGAACAACTATTTTCAAGAAGATATTGACCTTAGTAGCGAATCTGTAATTAAAAAAGCTCAGATAGAATTTGACGATTTTGTTAAAAAATTAGAGTCTAAGGGGGTAAATGTAGTAGTGGTAGAAGACACTAAAGAACCAGATACTCCAGACTCTATTTTTCCTAATAATTGGATATCTTTTCATTCTAATGGTACAGTAGGCCTATATCCTATGTTTGCAGAAAACAGACGTAATGAGCGTAGAGAAGATATTTTAGATATTTTAGAAGAAGAAGGCTATGTAATAGAAAGTGTAATGGATTATACTTCTGCAGAGAAGGATAATTTATTTTTAGAAGGTACAGGCAGTTTAATTTTAGACCGCGTAAATAAAAAAGCATATTGCGCATTATCGGATAGAGCTAATGAAGAGTTGATAATAGAATTTTGTGAAGATTTTGATTATTTTCCAGTAATATTTAGCGCATACCAAACAGTAGAAGAAAAACGCAAGTTAATTTATCATACTAATGTAATGATGTGTTTAGCAGAAGATTTTTCTGTTATATGTTTAGAATGTATTGATGATAAAAAGGAAAGAAAAAATGTTGTAAAACATTTAAAAGACAATGGTAAAGAAATAATAGATATTTCAGAAGAGCAAGTACATCATTTTGCAGGTAATATGTTACAAGTTTTAGGTGCAAATGGTAAGCGTTTTTTAGTAATGAGTTCTGCAGCATTTAATTCTTTAACTACACAGCAAATAGAAACTATAGAAAAATATTGCGAAATTATTCATAGCTCATTACATACCATTGAAACTTGTGGTGGTGGAAGTGCTAGATGTATGATGGCAGAGGTTTTTTTACCAAAAGTATAGGTGTAAATATTTATTAAAAACGCTTTTAGTTTTTAATAGATATTAGTTGCTAGGTAAGTCTTCAAACTCTTTTCTTTTGTTTTCAAACCATGCACCCATTGCCTTAGGGTCTTGCATAAGTGTTTGCATTTTATGCATAGCTTCTAAATGTGCGGCATCTTTTTTTTGAAACATTTCTAAACCATGTTTTTTGCTTAGTTCAGCAATTTCGTCAAAAGTATTAGCAGTAAATTCTATGGCGCAAGCACCACCTAATTGGTAACAGCTCATTGTTTTCATATTAGTAAAGTTTTACCTTAAAATTATATATTTTAAATTAATTATTGCACCAAACAGCTAATTTATTGCCACTAGGGTCTAAAAACTCAAACCTACTACCACCAGGAAAAGAGAATATTTCTTTACATATTTTACCACCGTTATTTAATACTTTTTTCATAATATCCTTAAGGTTGTTATGGTAGAGAACAACCAAGGTGCTACCAGTTGTAATTTTTTTGGTTTTAGCAAAACCACCCGATATTCCAGCACCATGAAAATCGCAATACCTATTACCATAGTCTGTAAAAGACCATTCAAAAGTAGCATTGTAGAATTTTTTTATTTCATTTAAATCTGTAGCTTGTAACTCTATAAAGTTAATCGTGTTATTTTTTAATTTCATTTTTTCTATTTTAAAATAAAAGGTTTGAGTATTTTTATTGATAAAAGATTAATGTAATAAATACTACTCTTGCTATAGTAATTTAAATCGTTATAAGTATTTTATATGAAACATATTGTTTTAATTCTTTTAAGCTTTTCTATGTATATACAGGCACAGAATAATACACCTTTGGTTACGCCTCCTTATTTAAAAAAGGGAGATACTATTGCCATTTTAGCTCCTGCTGGAATTTTAAAGCCATATAAAAAACCTGCTATAGATAAAGCTAAAAAATTGGCAGAAAGTTGGGGTTTAAATGTTGTATATGGTAAAAACTTATATAGTCAAGATAACCATTTTGCAGGAACTGATGAACAACGTTGTCAAGATTTTCAAGAAGCGTTAGATAATCCTAATATAAAAGCTATTTGGTGCGGTAGAGGAGGTTATGGCTCTGTAAGGCTTTTAGATAAATTAAATTTTGATAATTTTATAAAAACTCCTAAATGGATAATTGGATATTCTGATATTACAGCATTTCATAGCCACGTTCATACTTTAGGAATAGAAAGTTTGCATGCCATGATGGGGACAAGTATGCAAGATAAAGCAGAAGATATACCTTATACTATTGAGAGCTTTAAAAAAGCGTTATTTGGAGAAAAAATTACCTATACCATACCATCTTCTTCGTATAATAGAGAAGGTGCTGTTTCTGGACAATTAGTTGGTGGTAATATTGCTATTTTGGCTTCTATGCTAGCTTCAGAAAGTCAAATTTCTACAGTTCACAAAATACTTTTTATAGAAGAAGTTGGGGAATATAAGTATAGTATAGATAGAATGTTACAAAGTTTTAAACGTGCTGGTTATTTTAAAAATGTAAAAGCAGTTGTGGTTGGTGGAATGACAAAAATTAAAAAAAATTCTACCCCATGGGGAACTTCAATAGAGCAATTAATTGTTGATGCAATACCAGCAGAAATTCCAATAGTATTTAATTTTCCAGCAGGCCATGATCCTGATAATAGAGCATTAATTATGGGCAGATTTGCAGAATTAAAAATTACAGAAAAAACATCAACCATTACATTTAAAGATTAACTTTTAGAAAAAAGTTAGTCTTTACTAAATAATCTCATTTTTAATATGTCAGGTTTAAAGCCTCTTTTTATGTATGCTTTAATTGCGCTATCATTTTGCGCATAAACATCTAATTGTATTTCATAAAGTTCTCTTTGTTTTGCCCAATCTAATAAATGGTCAATTATTTTTCCGTTTACCCCTTTTCCTCTATAATCTGGCATCACATACATAAATCCTAAATACGCGTATTGCTCTGGTTTTTTATAAGGCACAGATTGTTTTGTTAATGCATATCCGGAACCAATAATTTTCTGGTTTACTGTAGCAACAACCAATAGTGCATTTTCTTGCTCTATAAAATTTGCAATATTGTAGTAAGAAATTGGGTCTTCTTTTAAGTTTGGTGCAAATTGTCTTTCATAACGTATTACTTCTTGTTCAAATTCTTCTAAAATACTTAGGTCTTCTAATATAGCTTCTCGTATTTCTATAGTTTCATTTGTCATTTTCTATGGGTTGTTTTATATCACTATTTCATGCTACTGTAAAGATAAATAGAGATTTACATGTTCGTTTAAAATTTTTTAAAGAAAAAAAATAGTGTTTTACTGAAAAGTAATAGGGGTTTGTTGAAAACAAATTATTGGTGATTAATATTATTGCAAATTTGAAATTGAATTTAAAATTATAAATTGAATATTATGAAAAAAAAGAATAGAAAAACACTTATAGCAATGGCGATTGTTTGTTTTGCATTTGTATCTAGTGTAAATGCTCAGTCAAGAGACAGAGAACAAAAAGAGCCACCAACATATGCTGAATTATTAGAAAAAATGGATGAAAATGAAGATGGTAAGCTTGAGGAATCTGAATTAAAAGGTCCTTTAAAAGAACACTTTTCAGAAATTGATAGTAATGAGGATGGCTATATTTCAGAAAAAGAATTTGAAAATGCACCAAAACCTAAAGGAAAAAGACCGCAAAGAGACTAGTAGTTTGTTTAGTGCATATTATTTTCATTAACAACATAAAAATACTATGATAGTACATTTATTAAAAATATGTAAATACAATACGTTTTTTCTGTGTATAGGATTATTAAATTTTATATCGTGTTCTACGGATAGTACTACTTCTGAATCGGAAGAAGATATGGTGGAGGATAGAGTTGTTGTTAATGTAGATAGTTCTTTTTTTTATACAGGAGATGGTGGTGTAACAATAACTACCATACCTTGTACTTTATCTGATGGCACAGAAACGGATTGTTATCAAATTGTAACATCTAGTACTGCGGGTGATCATGAAATGGGACCATGGTGCCCCAATACTATTACGGATAATGCAGATGCAGGAGGCATATGGTTAGAAGGTGGAGAGGTTTATGATGTAGACGGTTCTTTTATTGAAAATATGGCAGAGTTTTATAATGATGCTACTTGGAAAATGTATGACGACGAAGGAAATATATTTATAACAGAAACAGAAGAAGATTGTATAAATGCAGCTAACCCTAATGTAGGAGATGCATATGAAAATTTTTGTGTAGAGTGTATTCCTTCTTATATTACAAACCTTTCTCAAACATGGGTTATACCCATTTCACCAGTGTATCAAAACACAGGGGTTTCTTTTGCAACAGGACCAGGAGATGGAGCAAATGTGCCTTCTACACGAGGGATTGCTTTAAATGGAATTGAATTTTCGGCACCAGCACCAACAAGTAATATTTTAAGTGCGTATACTCTTGCTCCTTTTGATGATGCAGGCGGACACATAAATGTAAATCAAGGGTACCATTACCATGCTGCTACAGGTTATAGTACGAAAGTAGAACAAGAGGATTCGCATGCAGCATTAATAGGGTATGCATTAGATGGTTATGGTATTTATGAGTTGCTAGATAGTAATGGAGATTCCCCTACAGATTTGGATGAGTTTCGTGGGCATACCGATGATGTAAGGGGGTACCATTACCATGTAGATAGTGCAGGTAATAATAATTTTATAAATGGACTAAGAGGTGCATATGCATTATAAAAAAAAGATTTTTAAACTAGTTTTATTTTTATTAATAGGTAGTTCCCCCTTTTTTGCTTTTAGCCATTCAACTACAAACTCTAGTACCATATTAGTGCAAGGTAAATTTGGTAATTGGGTGTTACAAATAAGAGCTTCGCTTACTGCTTTTGAAAATGAGGTTAATACTAGGTTTACTATAGATGGTTATAAAACTCCGGATGAGTTTAAAGAAAGAGTAGTGGAGTTTTTATCTGAAAATATCAAAATTTCATTTGATAAAAATAAACCAATAGTGTTTGAAAAATCTAGTGTAAAATTAGGTCATGAAACAGTTGTTCTTTTTTATTTTAACGCCCCTTACGAGTTTAAAAATTTAGAGATACAAAATTCTAGTTTTACCAATATTTACAATAGTAAAAATGCTTTATTAGTTTTTAAAGATGGTCTTCAAAAGCGTAATTTCTTTTTAGATAAGACAAATCAATTTAAAATTAATTTAGTTGTAAAAGGTAATACATTAGAAGAGTTAAATAAGAAGAAAACCACTTTTAATTATTACTCCATACTACTATTTATAGGAGTGTTAAGTGCTATTGTTTATTTAATATATAGGAGTAATAAATTTAAATCTCAAAAAATACCTATATAGAATATAACAGTCTAAAAAATATTTTTTTAGACTGTTATATTACTTTTTTAAAGGTTGTTTAATATTTTGTTTTCTTCTTTAGTTAAAAGCCTAGAATGTATAAGAAAACGAAGACCTAAAGGTATTTCTAATGAAAAACTAGCGCCTCTCCCTTCCGTTATATCTACAGTTAAATGCGTATGTTTCCAATATGTAAATTGATCCTGATTCATATAAAAATTAACACCGTTTAAGGTACCTAAAAGAATATCACTTTCATCTAAATACATATCATCTTTTGCAAATAGCATTGGAGCAGAACCGTCACAACAACCGCCACTTTGATGAAAAATTAATTCGCCATGCGTTGTTTTTAATTTTTCTAAAACAGTAGCAGCTTTTTCTGTAATTGCTATTCTTTCCATTTTTGTTTTTTATTAAGGCGTACTTATAGTTTACTAATTAAAAATATTTTTCTAGAAAAAACCTAGTTTGTTTTTGTCATACGAGATTAACATGTTTTTTGTTTGGCGGTAGTAGTTAAGCATCATAACATGGTTTTCTCTTCCAAAACCAGATTTTTTATACCCGCCAAAAGGTGCGTGTGCAGGATATGCGTGGTAACAATTTACCCAAACACGACCTGCTTTTATTGCTCGTGGTATTTGGTATAACTGGTGTGCATCTCTAGTCCAAACTCCAGCTCCTAGTCCATATAAAGTATCATTAGCAATTTCAATAGCTTCTGCTTCATCTTTAAATTTTGTAACGCATGCTACAGGACCAAAAATTTCTTCTTGAAAAACTCTCATTTTATTATGTCCTTCTAATAAAGTTGGTTGTATGTAAAAGCCATTTGCCAAATTGCCCTCTAATTTTTTTGCAGACCCTCCTGTTAGTACTTTTGCTCCTTCATCTATACCAATTTTAAAATAAGATTGTATTTTTTCGTACTGATCATTAGAGGCTTGTGCGCCTACCATAGTTTTATCATCGTATGGGTTGTCTTGCACTATGGCTTTTGTTCGTTTTATAACACGTTCTAAAAAGGCATCGTAAATATCTTCTTGAACTAAAATTCTAGAAGGGCATGTACAAACTTCTCCTTGGTTAAATGCAAATAAAACGGCACCTTCTATAGCTTTATCTAAATATTCATCATCTGCATCCATAACAGAATTAAAAAATATATTTGGAGATTTTCCTCCTAACTCCATAGTTACCGGATTTAAGTTTTTAGATGCATATTGCATTATTAACTGACCGGTGGTTGTTTCACCTGTAAAAGCTACTTTGTCTACTTTAGAGCTAGAAGCCAATGGTTTACCTGCTTCTGGGCCAAAACCATGAATAATATTTATAACACCTGGAGGAAAAACATCTGCTATTTTTTCCATTAATAAAGTTGCAGAAGAGGGTGTTTGTTCTGCAGGTTTAAGTACTACACAATTTCCAGTAACTAAAGCTGGTGGCAATTTCCAAGATAGCATTAAAAGAGGAAAGTTCCATGGTATAATTTGACCAACAACACCTAATGGTTCTTTAATATTCATAGATAAAGTGTTTTTATCTAGCTCCGTTGCACTACCTTCTTCAGAGCGTATACAAGCGGCAAAATATCTCCAATGGTCTACACATAAAGGAATGTCTGCATTTAAAGTTTCTCTAATAGGTTTTCCATTGTCACAGGTTTCCACTACGGCAAACTCTTCTAGGTTAGCTTCAATAATATCTGCTACCTTATTAAGTAATGTAGCTCTTTCTGTGGCTGAGGTATTACCCCAAGCTTCTTTTGCTGCATTGGCAGCATCTAAAGCCAATTCTACATCTTCTTTTTGTGAACGAGGGTATTTGGCTATTAAACTATTATCTATAGGAGAAGTATTATCAAAATATTGGCCACCTAGTGGAGCAACAAATTCTCCATTAATAAAATTTTTATATTTCTGTTTAAATTCTGGCTTAGAATAACTCATGTTAAAATGTTTTTAAATTATTAATCACTTAATTTATTAATCAAAAAATTATTATATATTTAATTTTTATAAAGTTATTTTATCACATCCTAAATTAGTTGCACATATTTATTATATTCTTGAACGTATCTCTTATTTAAGTAGTTGCATATTAAAATTTTGTAATATTGAGTATGACACCCTTATTAAATCAACATAAAAAAAATAGAAAACTGACTACATTAGTAGAAAACAGAACTACTTATAATGCTGATTATGCGGAACTTAATATATACGAAACACATGCCTATGCAGAAAAAGTATCGTTAACTTTTGGTTTTCCTATTATTGCAAGTATGCTTACTGGAAAGAAGATTATGCATATTGATGGTTTTGAAGCTTTTGATTTTTTTCCAGGAGAATCTGTAGTTATGCCAACTAATAAAGAAATGGTAATAGATTTTCCTTTGGCTAAAAAAGATTCTCCAACACAATGTTTAGCATTAGGTATTGATGCTTTAAAAATGGAAGAGGTTGTACAAAAGTTTAACGCTACGGTTGCTATTGAAAACGAAAATAATTCTTGGAATTTAGAAGGAACCACATCCCATTTAATTAATAATACAGATGTTAATCATTTGATAGAGAGGCTTACTTATACCTTTACCAATAATAACAAGTCTAAAGATGTTTTGTTAGATTTAATGATCCAAGAATTAATAGTTAGGTTGTTGCAAACCAAAGCCAAATCTTTAATTATTAACGATGTAAATCAAATTTTTAATGATACAAGAATAGGAACTGTTATTAAGTATATAAAAGAGAATCTAACCAATAAAGATATTAATGTAGCTACTTTAGCTAAAAAGGCGTACATGAGTACCTCTCATTTTCATAAACAATTTAAAAACACATTGGGCATTTCTCCTATTGATTATATAAATTCCGAAAAAATTAAATTTTCTAAAAAACTTATTAAAGAGTCTGCAAACTTTAGAATGTCAGAAATTGCTTTTAAATCTGGCTTTAACAATACTAGTTATTTTAACAGACAGTTTAAAAAAATGGAAATGATGACACCGCAACAGTTTAAAAAATCTATTTCATTTTAATCTATCTAATTTACTCTATTTCTTTTGTTAGAAACTCTTGTTTAATTAGGACGTTTTCTAGTCCGCTAAATAAATAACTTTTAGGCATTATCAACCTTAAAAAATGCATTAAGAACAAGAAAAAAAATAAATTTATAAGTAGTTTTTTACTAATTCATTTACCAATACCTGAAGTTCTATTTCTTTTTTAAAACCATTGCTTCTCTACTACTACATAACAAAATGCAAAAACAGATTTTAGTCTAAACTAAATAGTTGATTAAAAAGTTTACTAATAATATATTAAAGTTATATAGTAGCGTTATCACATTTAATAGATTTGTTTTTAATTATTTTAAGATGCAAAAAAAGAGTAGAGTAAAAGGGCTTTTAAAAGCAATAGTTATTATAGGTGGTGTTTTTGTTTTAGCATTGCTAATAGCATGGTTTTGCTTACCTAGTATTTTAAAAAATTATATAGAGGATAATGATAAAGAATGGATAAATAGAGAGATTTCTATTGAAAAAATAACTATAAACCCATTAAAATGTAGTGTAACTATTTATAACTCTACAATTAAAGAGAAAAATAATAAAGAAACTTTTTTAGCTTTTGATACGTTACTGGTTAATTTTAATTTTTGGGAATTAATACAAAAAGAGATTGGTACAGATACTATTGTTTTAACAAATTTGGTAGGTACTATTGCTCAAAACGGAAATCAATTTAATTTTTCGGATTTATTTAATTCTGAAACTTCAGAAGACGAAACAGAAGTACTAGATTATACCTTAAGAAACGTAGAAATAAATAATGCTACAATAAATTATGTAGACCAAGTAATAAATAGTAAAATAGTTCTAGATTCTATACATATACAAGACCCATTTTTTTCTAACAAAGATTCTTTATTTGATGCCTATGTGGCAATACACCAACCTAAAGGAGGATGGTTAAAAGGTAATTTATCTCTTAATTTAAATACTAAAGAATACCATTCCATTGCCAAATTTATAGATTGGCAACTTTCTCCTTTTAAAACGTATGTAACTTCTGGTATTCGTTTAAGTGAGTTTAATGGAACTTTAAATGCCGCTATAGACATTGCTGGTAATACCCAAGATAATTATATTGAGAGTAAAGGAGAAGTAACAGTCACAGATTTTAAAATAGTAGACCCCGAAAAAAAACCACTTATTAATGTTGGAAAATTTTTAGTAGATGTTAACCAGATAAATACCAAAAAAAATATTTATGATTTTAATGATATTCTTATAGCAGATTCTAATGTTTATTTTGAATATTTACCAAACGGGGACAATTTTACCAAGCTTCTGGTTAATTTTAATAGCACTTTAGAAGAAAATACTAAGACAGATTATTATGTAAGTCCTTTTGAAATGTTGTCGGTTTATATATATGATATGACTAAAGAATATATATTTAAATCATATACAGCCAACAAAATACAGCTGTCTAATTTTAACTTAAAGTTTTATGATTATACTTTAGAGGATCCATTTCATATGGATCTGCAAAATTTAAATATTGTTGCTAATAATATTAGGCCAGATAACCAATTTGCTAATTTTAATTTAAAAGGTAAGGTAAACGAAACCGGAATATTAAATGGAGACATATCTGTAAGTAGGGTAGGTGTAGAAAACATGAAGATAGACCTGAGTATAGATGGTTTGTTTTTAAATAGATTTAGCCCTTACGGAAGGTTTTATACAGGACATCGCCTTTTAGAAGGTATTAGTTCGTTTAAAAATAAGAGCACTATAAAAGATTCTTATTTAACAAGCACTAACAATTTGCATATAGAACAAGTTAAAGTTAGTAAAAAAGATAAAACCCAATCCGGATATTCGTTGCCATTACGGCTTGGCGTTGCACTAATGAAAGATACAAATGGGAATGTAGATTTAGAAATTCCTGTAGAAGGACCTATTAATGATCCCAAGTATAAATTTGGAAAAGTAATATGGCAAATTGTAAAAAACCTATTTGTAAAAATGGTAAGTACGCCAGTTAAAGCTTTGTCTAATGTGCTAAATGTAAATGAAGACGACTTAAAGAATATATATTTTGATAACGGACAAATTGGATTGTCTCCCAAACAAAAAAAACCATTACAAGCAATTGCAACTGTTTTAAGAAAAAAGCCAGATTTTAATATAGAGTTATTACACTTGTATAATATAGATTACGAAATGGATGCTATTGCACTAAAAATAGCAAAAGTTAATTATCTAAAACAAAGTAATGTGCCAATAGATAGTAGTATACCAATAGGTAAACAAGCTTTTGATTTACCTTCTACGGACCCAGATTTTATAGAATATTTAAAAACAAAAACACCAAATTTTGATGCCTCTATATCTATTCCGGAAAATGCAAGACGTTTAATAGGAACAAATATTGTTCAAGAAAAACTTATAAATGTTGCAAAAAAGCAAAAAGAACTAATAAATACCTATTTAATTTCTGAAGAGGGAATATTAGAAAATAGATTTTTTATTAAAGACGGTTCTAATACAAAAGAAGCAATAAACCAATCTACACCAAAATTTGAAGTAAAATTTGGTATAGATGAGTAGTATATTATATGCTTTATAACCTTATTTTTAAATGACTTAGGTACGGTAGTGGAAACTTAAAAAGCAATAATATATTCTTTAACTTTTTTTATTTCATTTTCGTTAAGAATTTTACCCCAAGCAGGCATGCTTCCATTTTCAGACCCATTTTTTATTATGCTTAAGATATCTTTTTCTGTGTTTCCATAAATCCATTCATCGTCCGTTAAATTTGGGCCAGACATACCTTTTCCATTGGCACCATGACAAATTTTGCAATTCCTATCATAAATTTCATTTCCATTAAGTATAGGAAGTTCTTCTTTTACTTCTGAATTGTTTTCTGCCATTAAAATAGCTTTACTTGCATCCGTTTTTGGTTTAAATAAAGTAATTTTCTGAGCACCATATTCTGCCACATATATATCGCCTGTAATAGGGTTTGTGGTAAGATCTAAAGGGTAATTCATAGAGCCTAAACCAATGTTTTTTCCATCGTACTCATTTATTATATCTCCTTTTTCGTTAGGCTTTAATATAATAATGTCATTATAAACAGGAGAAAGTCTTGTAATAATTAAGCATCCTTTTAGTTGCTCATTAAATATGCTGGACTGGTATTCTACAATACCATTTGCAGAGGCATGTTTACCAAAATCATACACATATTCATGAAAATTTTTGTCGGGTTTAATACCATTGTATTCACTATTATCAACATCTGCATCACCATGATTAAGAACATATTCTGCCCTTAGCGGATTTGGGTGGCCATAGTATTTACCTTCTTTTACAGATGCTAGATAATCGTTCTGAGAGGGTTCTGCTTTATTAACAGAAGGAATATTTGTAGGACCTGTATATTTATAATGTGGGTGCGGACTAATATAAAGTGGCGAGTTTGGGTCCGAGGTTGGAGTAATTTCTCCGGTTCGTGACCCATTTAATGTAGAAAATAAATTTCCATTAGAATGCCAAACTAAATCGTAAGAATTTCTAACTCCAGTTGCATATATAGTAAGAGGAGCATTTTTTTTAAAAGGATTATAATTGCCTCCTCCATCTACTGTTTTTGTGTTAATTGGTAATGAATCTGGTAATTTACTAGGGTCAAGTGCTAAGATGGCTCCACTTAAAAGAGATTCGCTCCTATGTAACCAAACGGGAGAATGATCCGCAAGCCCCATAGCAGTATTACTTCCTTGTGAAATATATACTTTTCCATCTTTTCCAAAATCTATAGAATTGGTTAAATGATCCGACCCTGATCTAGGAAGGTTTGTAAGTATTAATTCATTTTTAAATACCTTATTAGAGTTATGATCAATTGTAATTCTTGCAAGCCTACCATCCCAAGCAGGTCCATTTTCTAGTTCAGGAGAATCGGAATAGGTTATCCATGCAATAAGATTGCTATTATTTGCACTAGGATCAAAATGTAAGCCTATTAATAATTTACTTTCGCTACCAAATAAAGCATACGTATGTTCTAACTTTAGAGTGCCATCGTCTTTAATAATGTAAGACCTTATTTTTCCATCTATAGTGGCTCCATATAATTTGCCATTAGGACCTATAGTTAAACTAGAGTAAATACCTTCTACGTCTTTTCCTAAATCTATTTTATTAAAAAATACATCAGATAATTCTCCTTTTGCAGTTTTAGCGTACTTAGCAGTTAATATTTTACGGGAAATAAAAGTTCTTATTTTCCAATAGTTGGTTGCTCCTAAAAAAAGACCAAGCATTAGCAGTGCAATGGCCAAAAGATATTTCCTTTTCATTATTCCTAATCAATTATTTTAGTTAAAAAATTGAAACAGAAGTAAGTTTAAAGTTCAGAGTATATTTAGGGCAAAATAAATCTTAGAGGGCAAATATAGGTATCTACAGTTTTATTTTAATAAGAGATTGTTATTTTGTTTAATAAATAGTAAATATGATTTATATAAGGTGTTTTTTTAAATTATTACTATAAAATAAAGGTAATATATGTGATTATATAACCCAAAATTTAACAGGTATTTTGTGTGTTATTAAATTCTATTTTTACATATCTATTTTTAAGTATTGTAAAAGGTATAAATTGGAGTAGAATTTATATTTAACAACAACTTTTTACTTTTTCTCTTTGCGTAAAATTTTTTCCATTTTACGACCTTTTGCCAATTCATCAATTAATTTTTCCATTCGCCTACATTGTTTGTACACATTAAATTTATCGTCTATTTCTTCAATTCGATACCCACAAACAACACCTTTAATCAGATGTGCGTTAGTATTAATTTTTGCTTTTTTAAAGAATGTTTTAAACGTTGCTTTTTCATCAATAAGTATTTGTAAAGTACTTTGGTCAAAACCTGTAAACCATTTAATTACTTGATTAAGTTCTTCTTTTGTTCTACCGTTTTTTTCTAATCTATTTAAATAAAGGGGATAAATAGCTCCAAATATCATGTTAGCAACTTGATCATTTTTTTCTGTTGTAACTTTCATTGTAATTTCAGTTTTAATTTTTAAGAACAAGTGTGTTTATATGGTTTAGTACGTAATAAAACCAGGTTTAACAATTATACACTAAGAATGGTGTTTTTCTTTTGTTAATTTGGAGAGTTTAGACCAAGTTTGTTTCCTTCCGTATCTAAAAATAATGCAAAAAAACCACTTTCATCTGCATGAGCTGTTTTTGGAAGAATTATTTTTCCGCCATTTTCCTCTACTTTATTTAAAATAGATTGAAGATCATCTCCGCCATTTAAATATATAGTAACACCATTAGCTGTAGGAGTATACCCTTCTCCCTTTATTATAATTCCTGTAACCATTTGTTCTTCGTACGGAAATATTCCCATTTCCATTCCTGGCATTTCCATTTTTTCAATATTGATGCCTAAAATTGCTTGGTAAAAATTAATGGCTCTTGAAATATCTGTTGCTGGAATTTCAAATAAAGAAATAAAGCTATTTATATTATTTGATATTGGCTCTTGGTTTAAATTAACTTTTTCTTCTTCTGTGTTGACTTTCTTTTGCTTATTACAAGCCATAAGGTTTAAAACAAGTAATATAATAATGCTTAAGATAACTTTTTTCATTTTTCTTTTTTTGATTTATATTATACTATAAAATTAATATTTTTTAAAAAATCAAAATTGTAAAAATGCAACACGCTTTTTATCTATAGAAAAGAGTATAAAGAACCATGTTTTTATTGCTTAAAAACTCTTTTAGGTATAACAAATAAAAAGAATCTTTTTTATACCATTCTACAATAGTTATTTGTTTTATTCAATAGGAATACAAATGTCAACAATGCATTTTTTTTTAGGGTGGGTGTTAGCGTTGTTTTGATACACTTCAAAAGCATCTTTTGTAGAAATTTTCAGATTATTTCTATTTATCCATTCAAACATTTCTGTCCAGGCATTTTTAAATTCAAAAAATGAAATTTCATATCTTCCAACAGCGCACTTTCCAGCACTAAACTCCAACTTTTTTATTCCGTTTGTAGGTTCAAAATATTTATCTGTTATAATGCAAGCACTTTGCCTTACATTATTTATGCCTACCTGGTTTGGGTCATCATGATAAATTGTTAGTGTTTTGTTTGTTTTAGCGTTAGAAAAATTATTGACATGAGCCCAACTTAATAGTTTTCTATAAACTTTTCCAATACCTTGAAAACTACCCTTGTAATCTACTTTTGCAAGGGTAATTTTTCTTAATTCTAAAATTTTTATATGTTTAGCTTTAGTCAACTTTTGTGTGTACTATATATTTATTTTAAAAAATCTTCTTTTTTAAAATTGTTGTTAAATTTAATATTGGACCAATTTACCAAAATCCAAGGAGTTTCCATTACTTCGGCTTCCCAATTAGATTTTTTGTATTTACGTTTAGTAGGTATTAAAAGATCCTCTACTTTTTCGTATTCCAATTGCATTAATAACGGAGTTTCAACTACGCCATAATCAGCAACAGTGAACAAAAATTGATCTACAAGACCTGTTTTTTTATTTATGTATAGTTGGTAAATATCTGTTGGCTTATTGTTTTTTAGATCAAATGATACTTTTACAATATCAAAATTTTTATTATCAATAACTTTTTCGCCTAAATACTCGTATTTTAAACCAGGGTCTGTAAGTTTTTGAAACATTGTAAACCAGTAAAAGTTTGTAGGTCTGTTAAACATTGCTTTTTTTATTGCAATAGAGTCTTTTACTAGTACACCGTTAGATTTTAGCCAAAATTCTTTTCCATCATATCCTTGCTCCATTACTCCTTTTATTAGCGGAAGCGTTCTTTCGTGTTGGGTATATTTTCCGTAGGATAATTCATTTTTAAAAATATATTTTTCTGTGGACTTATCTGTACTACCATCAGGGGTAGTGTAGGTATAGTTGTAAGTTACATCCTTTTTAGCTCTTAGTTTTTTGTAGTTGCCAACTTTTTCTACCATATTATAAACCAATTCGTGGCCTTTGTTTTTAAAGCTACGCTTGGTTTTATTTTGTTCTGTTTTTTGTATTTCTTTTTTTGCAGAATAATCTTTACAGCTTGCAAATGCTATTGCTAAGCTAATTACTACGGTAATGGATTTTATTTTCATTTTATTAGTTGTTATTTTTAATAGATTTTTGATCATTGTTTAGAAAGTATAGTAGTAAAAACAGAAAGCCAATATAGGTAGATTGCAACCCTACAAGGTCCCACTTTTGAGCAAAAGAACTACCTATAACCAATATATTCATAAGAATAAAAGATACTATAAGTGTCTCTTTAGTAAACTTATTTATTAGTAAAAAAAAGCCAATAATAAGTTCCACAAATGGAATGCTATAGGCAATGGGTGTTACCAAAATTTCAGGTAATAAGGTGCCCTTAAATGTGTTTTGCATTCCAGCAACAAACTTTGTTAAATTTGGCATTCTAACTAGACCGTGAAAAAAGAAATTGATACCAAAGGATATTCGGAATAAATTAATTGCAAGTGTTTTATTGTCTAAATTGGCTATTTTCATAGATTTTTTTTATTATAACTTAATTAATTTTTTAGCAGTTAAAGCAAGGTCTTTTTCGTTTATTTCTGGTTTTGGACCAAGCGGATATAGTTGCGCTCCAGGTCTACCAATAAAAGCACCTCTCCAACCGGCCCAAATTGCACCGGCAATATCCCAACCATGCGCTGCAACTAGCATGCATTCTGACGATTTTATTCCCATTTTTCTTGCTGCCCAATCGTAAGCATCTGAATGTGGTTTAAACTTACCAATATCCTCAATACTTAATCTTTCTTCAAAATAATCTAGTAAACCTGCGTTTTTAAATTGGGTTTGTACTCCTTTATTAGAAGAGTTTGTAAATGAAACTAATTTATACCCAGCATTTTTTAAAGATTGTAAAGAAGCTTTTACTTCTGGATGTGCAGGTAATGAACGTATTGGTCCTAAAATGGCTTCTTGAGCTTGTTTTTCTGTTACTTTAATTCTATTGTTTGCAGCTACCATTTGTAGTGCAGCTGCGCCAATAATACCAAAATCGTTGTATTGTCTTCCTACTGTTGAAACCAAAGAATATTGAAGCATTGTAGTAAACCAAAGGGATAGTAGCTCACTTCTACCGCCAAGTATGTTTCCTACACTTGTTTTCATGGCGGTTAAGTCTAATAATGTTTCGTTAACATCAAAAAATAAAACTTTTGGTCTTGTAGTATATTCTTTTAGTTCTATTTTTTCTGTTTGGGTTGCCCCGTATCCTATATTTGGTAATGTTACACCAGCAACACCAAGCATTGCAGAGTTTTTTATAAAATTTCTTCTTTTGTTTTGCATGTTAAATATATTGTTAAAAACATTCTACATGGTATGTTTTTAGTTAAAAAAAATTACACTTTTAATTGATTAATGTATAAAGACAAGCCTAAAATATACTGATCTAATATAACATCATCTTTATATATTTTTCTAATTCCTCTAATTCCTTCAAAAGCACTTATTAAATAAACAGCAGCGGCCTCGCTAACTATATTGTTTTTAATGTTGCCCTGTTCTTTACCTTTGTTTATAAGGTTAACTAAGGCAAGTTTCCAGTTTTCAATTATATTTTTTAAGGCTATTTGATAGCTTGCCTCATAACTACCAATTTCATTTATAAAATTGTTCATAGGGCAACCATTTTTCTTATCATACATTGGAAAAGACTTTATTCTATTTAAAAAAGTCTGTTCTAAAATATCAATGGCGTTACCAGGTTTTTCTAGAGGGGTTATCATTCCATTATAAACTCGTTGTTGTATTTTTTGTTCAATAACCTCGAGTCCAAGTTGTTGTTTGCTTTTGTAATGATGGTAAAATGCTCCTTTGGTCATTTTTGTAGCTTTCATTACATCATTTATGCTAGTAGCCTTAAATCCGTTTTCATAAAACAGTTTAAATGCTTCATGCACAATGTGCTGCTTAGTTATTACGGATTTTATTTCTTGTTGCATATTACAAATGTATAAAAAATACCATGTAGAATGTTTTGTTGTGTTGTTTTTAACATTTTTTTATTGATAAAGAGTAAAGTGTGTAAGATGTTGTACAGAAATGGGTTTGCTGTTTTTTAGTGTTTTTCTGCGCGTATCTTTAATTCTTTATTCATTTGTTCAAATCCAGTTTTTGTGTTTTTATCTAAACTCTTCGAGAATAGTTTAACTAAAACACCACTAAAGTTTTCGCTCTGCTCAAAATTTGTTGTTCCGTTTCCATTATCGGTAAGTTTAAATTTATGTTCTCCGTCAAAAATTCCTTTAAACCAAAGGTGTCCGAGCCATTTTAATTCACTGTTTTCAACAAAGGTTAATACAACAGGTTTAAAAGTCATTCCTTGTAATTTTATATTAATGGTATTTCCGACGCTTACATTGCCAGTAACCGATTTAATAAATGAGTTCCATTGCTGGTAATTTTCAAAATCGGTAAGTATTTTCCAAATTTTTTCTTTGCTTGCGTTTATTGTTATGGATGTTTTAATTTGCTTTGTCATGCTATTTAATTTATTTGACAAAGTTCGTTTCAAATGGAGTGTTTGGTCTTGATAAAAATCAAGAAATCTTTTTGTTTCTTATTCTGCTAAACGTTTCGGGTGTCATTCCTAGCATTGATGCAATATATTGTAATGGAACTTGATTAAAAAGTTCTTTGTTATTTTCAAAAAGCTTGTCATATCGTTCCTCTGCACTGAGAGACAAATGGTTAAAAACTCTATCTTCTAATTGAATAAAACAACCCGCAATAAATTGTTTTTCCATTTCAACCCAATTTGGCACTAAATTGTTTAGTAGCGTATAATTTTCTTTATCTATGGTGTAAAGTTCGCAGTCTGTTAATGCTTGAATATTCCATTTAGCTCTTTGTTTAAATGTAAAACTGTATAAATCTGTAATAAAATAGCCTTTTGTAGAAATCCATTGTGTAACCTCTTTACCATTTGCATTAGCAAAAACTCGGATATAACCACTTCTAACGAAACTTAATTTTTCGCAATACATGCCAGATTTTATAAAAAACTCTCCTTTTTTTAGTGTAGTTTCAGAAAATAAAGATGTTATTTTATCCATATTCTGATTTGTGATTCCAAAATATGAGGTAATGTAATTTTGTAATTCTGTCAATTTTGTATCCTTTTTATGTATAAAATAGTTAGCTTTTTTTAAGGTGTATTTTATTTAAGATTCTTATTACTCCATTCCATTATCATGGTCAGGTTTTCTTTTAAAGATTTTCCTTTATCAGTTAGCCTATATTCAACTTTTGGAGGAATTACGGGATAAGATTTTCTATTTATAATTTGCAATTTTTCTAAATCTTTTAATTGCTGTGACAACATTTTTTGGCTAATACCATTAATGGCTTTATCTAATTCATTAAAACGCATTACTTCATTTATAAGTAAAAGCCATATAATTACAGGTTTCCATTTTCCTCCAATTTGTTCCATAAATATGGTTATTGGACATTCTTTTGCCTGTTGGTATTTTTTTTCAATTATTTTACCCTCTGTTTTCATCTATAATTAGTGTTTTCCAACGTATAGGTTAGTTACTTACTAAAAAGTAAGTACTTGATAAATGTATAGTTATTTGTCAAATTTGCAAAAAAATATAATATGAATAAACAAATAATTGTAATTACAGGCGGAACAACAGGAATTGGGTTTGCTTGTGCAGACTATCTATTAAGTTTAGATTATACCGTAATACTAACAGGAAGAACTAAAGAAAATTTAGATGCTGCTGTTTTAAAATTAGGTAGAAATTGTATTGGTATATTATCAGATACATCTTTGTTACATGATATTAATGAGCTGGTATTACAAGTAAAAAATAACTATGGTAATATTGATGGATTATTTATTAATGCAGGTATTTTTAAAGCATCTAGCTTTGAGCAAACATCAGAGGAATTATTTGATGAAACAATGAATATTAATTTTAAAGGTGCGTTTTTTACAATTCAAAAGTTTTTACCAATTTTAAAAAACCCGTCAAGTATTGTTTTAAATACGTCGATAGTTGTTTTTAAATCTTTTGCAGATACAAGTGTTTATACTGCTAGTAAATCTGCTTTAGAAAGTATAGCAAAAGTTTTAAATACGGAACTTGCTGATAGAGGAATTAGAGTAAATATTGTTAGTCCTGGTGTAACAGAAAGCCCAATTCAGAAAAAGTCAGGAATGAGCGATGAAGCAATTGAAAATTTAATAGAGCATTTTGCATCAACATCGCCAATTAGAAGAATTGTACAACCAACAGATATTGCTCCAATAGTGGAATTTTTATTGTCTAATAAATCGAAGGTTTTAAGAAACGAAAAAATTATTGTAGATGGAGGTACTACAATGTAAATGTGTAATTTTAAAAGTTGTTTTAGAGTTCAGGTAAATAATATGTTTTATGTATGTCATGTTCCGTTTTAGTTACCCAAATAGGTTTTTTAAATAGAAAAGGACTTGTGTTATTACCAGTTGGCTCACTATTATCAAAAACATAAACACTTTGTATACCCCATTCTTGTTTGAAAAGAATATTATATTTTTTTGTAAATAATATTCCTGTTATTTGACCATATGTTCCACTTTCTCCATGTGATTGAATTGTGGCTTTGTTAATAGTTAAAGGCGTACCCTTTTTAATTATTTCAACAATTGTGGTTTCTTCGTTAATTTGCCCAATTGATTCTTTCTCATCTATAACGGTAGAAATAGTTTTATAAAACTCTGGTGTGTTATTTCTAATAAGAAAAACATCTCTATCTAAAACAAGATTTTTACCTATTACTTCGCTAAAAGGTAATTCATTACTTACATCTTCTGAAATTACACGTAAATAAAAGTAAAACCAAGCTATAGTAATTATACTACCTACTATTAATATTTTTAAAAACATTTTCATGGTTAGTTCATAAAGTAAAAAGCGTTCAATTTTTCTTTAAATATTCTTATTGTTATCAAGTAACCAACTTAGATTTCCATTAATAATTTGACCGCTATTATATTAATTATGTTAGAATATTTTATTTCTGGTTATATTCAAAACTTGTTTTAGTTGTAGTTACTCCATTATTAGGATTCCTTTTTTAGGGAGTAAGCTTTTTTTGCATTTTCAATTTGTTCTTTCTCAGTTGTTTCGGGGTAAAGAACATATTTAGGAGCAATAATTGGTTTAACGTGTTCTATAATTATTTCAGTAATAGTAGAAAAAGGAAAGTTTCCACCTGTCATTTTTATTAAAACTTTCTCCATTTCTTCAAAACGAGAATGTGTCTTGTTTCTTATTTTTGCTTTTCCTTTTATTTGAAACCCTTTTTGGACTAAAATATCAATAAAACTTATGCAAACACTTTCATTCTCTTTAATATTCTTAACTGTTTGTGGTGAGGCAATATTTGCAATAATTATTTTGTTGGCTCCATAATAATTAAAGATTTCTTTTGGCGAAACATTTGGGATATTTTCAGCAGATACAGTTGCAAGCCAACACAAAACGCTTTTATCTATATATTTCTTGATTTCTGTTGTTAATTCCATTTTTATATTGCCTATAAGGTGTTTGTATATGGTTTAATAGCCAATATAATAAAAAACGAAATTAAAGAATATCATAAAAAATAGAATTTTTCTCATAGGTTAATTAATGCTTATAATTGAATTTATACATTGTTAGGTATATTTTTTTCAGCATTCCTCAATTGTTGATTTTCCTTTTGATTTGTCTCCAGAAGTCCATTCCCACTTTTCGTGAAGTCTAATTTTTCCATCCATTAAAATTTCTGGCTTTGAAAAACAAATTCCGGTCATTAATTGTCCTTTATCATTTACTTGATGATAACGCATTTCAATATTCCCATTTTCGTCCACTAGTCCTATTAAATGTCCTTTTAGAATTTTTCCTCCACTATATTCAGAAGACAGAATGTTGCCATTTTGTTTGTATTCGAAAATAGTTTCTTCTGTGGTTTCTCCATTTAGAGTGTTTTTTACAGGTCTAAATTTTTTGTTGTTGTAGTTTATTTTCAAAGCTCTTTTTTTAATGAGGACTATTAAAGTCTAATATTACTATTGTTTTTCCAGGCTCAGTTGATATTATGTATAACAGCCTTAGCTATGAACAGTACGGGAGAAAATTAGCGTTTACTTTCCATTAAGTACATAGCAAAATATTTTTGTTGGTTTTTATTTTAATATCAAAAGCCAAATCCAAGAGATTTGGTGGAGTTAGCAGGCATACTTGCTTTATATATTAAATACCATAAAACGTATTAATTTATACCCATTGTTAGCAACTGGCTATTGCTTTAGAGCGAATTCTACAGCAGCCTCAGCGTGAATTCTTGTTGTATCAAAAGCCGGAATATTAATGTCTTTATTTTTAATTAATAAAGGGATTTCTGTACAACCTAAAATTACACCTCCAGCTCCGTTATTTATTGAATTTTTAATTATTCTTTGGTACTCTTTTTTTGAATTAGATTCTATTTTTCCGTGAACGAGTTCTTTATATATTATTTGGTGTACAATATCTCTATCGCTTTCATTTGGTATTATTACTTCAATGTTAAAGTCTTCTTTAAGAACCTTCTTAAAAAACTCTTTTTCCATTGTAAATTTAGTTCCTAGCAATAAAACTTTTTTTATATTATTTTCTTTAATTTTTTTTCCAGTTGCTACTGCAATATGTAAAAATGGGATGTCGGTACTTTTTTTTATTTCCTCACTACATAAATGCATAGTATTTGTGCATAAAACAATAATGTCAGCTTTGGCATTTTCTAAATTCTTAGCAGAATTCGCCATGATTTTATTTAAAGAATTCCAATCATCCTTATGTTGTAGTTTTTCTATTTCAGCGAAATCAACAGATTCCATAATGCATTTTGCAGAGTGAAATCCTCCTAAAGTTTCACGAATTTTTTCATTAATAATTTCATAATATAATAGAGAAGATTCCCAACTCATTCCTCCAATTAGTCCTATTTTTTTCATAGTATAATCATGCATTCAAATTATTTATAATGGTTGTATACGGGTAGTTCGGTTTTATATCCGAGAATTTTCCGCAGGAAAAAAGGCCTGACCAAATACGAACTAACCTTTTGATTTGGTATTAAACTTAAGCATTATTTTTATACGGTATTAGCCAACGTTTTTATTTTAATTTAGCTTAGTATTATACCATCGATTTATTACAATAAGTTGCTTTTTCAAAATCTCTAATATTTATAGAGATAATAGGAACATTAGGAAATATCAATTTCAATTCAGTAATAATTTTTTCTGAAAGGGTCTTTTTTTGAGAAACAGTTCTTCCTTCCATAATATTAGCAAAAATGTGAATAAAATCATTTTTAGTATTTCCAATATTATAATATTCAAAAGGATTAATTCTTACTTTAATATCCCCTTTATCAAAAAGGTCAGTTGATTCTGCTGTATCATACACTTTTTGAATAATTTCATTAGGCGATTTTATTTTTATGATATTTTCAGAACAGTCAATTACAAAATGTGGCATAAATTAATTTTTATTAGGTTGTTTTTAATGTTGGGTAAGGTGTTTGAGTAACTAATTTAGTAAGAAGGCTATAAACAAGCAATTAATTATATACGTTGTTGCCCACATTTTTTTATTCTTCCGCTATTCTATTTTTATACATCTCGAATATTATTTCAGGATTCCATTCGTCATCTTCTGTTTTTACCGTGACCTAATGTCATCAATGAAACAAGTTTTCCTTTTTCAGTATAAAATTGACAAGCCCAAGGTTGAAGAACAAAATGATTAATCGGCATATATTTAATCGATTCCTCTGCGTAAATAATTCTCCATTTTGCTCAAAATAAACTTCCTCGTAAAGAGAAATTTCTTCGTGTGAGTCAATTTGGATTAAACACTAAAACCCGTATTAATTATAGCCCTTGTTGTGTAGCGTTTATTTATTTAGAATTGTTACATTTTCATTTGTATCAGCTGTTACTTTTCCCCAGTTTGATATTATTTCCAATACCGGAATTAGACTTTTTCCAAAAGATGTAAGCGAGTATTCCACTTTCAATGGTGGTTTTGATGTATAAACCCTTCTTTTAATAATTTTATCTTCCTCAAGTTGTTTTAACTGTAGGCTCAATGTTCTCTCACTTATTGTTGGAATATCCTTTTTTAATTCACTATACCTTTTAGTTTTATTAATTAAATATACAAGTATAACTGCTTTCCATTTTCCTCCAATATACTTCATTGTTAAGCTTGTACTACAAGGGTAGTTTTTGTTGTCTATACAATACATCTGATACTATCAATTTTGTCCGTTATTGCAAATTTATTAAACTAAATTTAATTTTGTAACTATAAAAAGTAAAGTATAAAATTGATAAATATGAATTTTTTAGAAATAGCAGAAAAACGTTACACAACAAAGAGTTACGATAATACAAGAAAGTTAACTGAAACAGAACTATCAAAGTTGAAAGAAATAGTTAGATTAAGCCCTTCCTCTATAAATAGTCAGCCTTGGAAATTTATTTTTGTTACTGATGAAACAGTTAAAACAAAGTTAGCTGAAGCTTCTTATTTTAATGCGCAAAGAATTTTGGAATCTAGTTGTTTAGTTATTTTTTGTGCAATTGATTCTATCCAACTTTTCGAAGAACAAATAGAAGTCAATTTGCCAAATGGTGCAGTTGGATATTATAATGAATTTTTGAAACCTTTAGGTGAGCATAAAATCAAATCTTGGTTTGCTCATCAAGTTTATTTATCTCTTGGTTTTTTCTTAAGTGCCTGTGCAACCAATAAAATAGATTCTACTCCTATGGAAGGGATAATAAATTCAGAGTATGACAAAATTTTGTCTCTCAACAATTATAAAACTTTGTTTTCAGTTGCAATAGGTTATAGAAATTCAGAGGATAAAAATCAACCATTTATGAATCCGAAAAAGAGAATGGATTTTAATGATATTATTCTTTCAATTTAAGTTAGTCTTAATGCTATACGGTTTCGGCTAATAAGGTTAGTACGGGAATAAAAGTATGCTTTTGTTTCCGTTTAAGCGATTAGCCGAAGCATTTAGTTTGCTTTTATTTTTTCTTATTCAAAAGTCAAATCAAAATGATTTGACGACATTATAAAAATACATTAAACTTTGGATTAAACACTAAAACCCGTATTAATTATAGCCATTGTTAGCGGTAGTATCTATTTTAAAGCTTTCAATTTTTCAAGACCAAGAAGAGTTAAATCTAACCTTGTTTTAATAAATGAATCAAAATCAAACTCTTTTTTTTTAGGCTCAAGGTTTGTAGCAAATAGGTATGTGTTGTTTTTAAATTCAACATACCCAACAAACCAACCATTATATTCTCCGTTATTATTTGACAGACCAGATTTTCCACTAAGTTTATATTGTTCAGTTTCTTCAATGAGCATAATATTTCGCATTATTCTATCAGTTCTTTCGGAAATAGGAAGTTCAAAATTGTAAAATTTTTTTAGGAAGTCAATTTGTTGCATTTGACTTATTCTTGATTCTCCTTCTAACCAAAATTTATCAATGTTGGTAGAGTCAATTTTTAGATTTCCGTAATTAAGTTTTGCTACATATTTGTTCATTGTTTTTGAACCGATTTTTCTTGCAACCTCTTGATAACAATGAACACAAGAAAATTGAAAAGCATCTTTAAGAATTAGGTCTTGTTCCCAATTTTTTAACCATTTCTTTTCCCCGTCCCATTTAAATATGATACTATCATTTTCAATCACGCCAGTTTCAAGCCCAATAATTGAATTTGCGATTTTGAATGTTGATGCTGGTAAATTCCCCTTGTTTGACCATTTAAAGTTATTTGAATAGTATATGTTCTTGTTTAAATCGTAAATTAATATTGCGCCTTTAACATTAGAAGAATCAATAATTGACTGAAACTCAGGTTTTATTATTTTATTACTATCCGTTTTTTTTGTTTCAGTATTTGTAATTTGATTTTTGTCTTTACAAGAGAAACATAGCAGTAACAAAAGTGTCAACGTGGTTATCTTCATTTTTTATATTGTTGATCATATTCTTGAATATGATTAGTATGGATTTAAAGTTACTGATTTTTGGGTTAAGCACTAAGCTAAAATTTTTTGTTAATTTTTCAATTTCTTATGGGCAGTTTACCAACAATAAAAAAAACTGTGTTCATTTTCTGATATACTTATTATTTTACAAACTCGTTTTTTTATTCCTATTGGAAGTTCGTAATACGATACGTCAAATTTAGTATTTCTCTCAAAATCAAATTTTCCGTTTTGATGGCTAATTGCTCTATAATAAACCAATATTTTAATTCGTTCATCATCTGTTCTATAAACTAGTATTGGGTCAACAAATCCGCTATTATAGTGGTCATTTAATTTAAAATATTTTGGCAAAAAACTAATAGAAAAATAAGACTCATATTTTTGGCATCTCTAAAAACTTTATGTATTCTTCAAATACTTTTTTTGATGCTTTGTTATAACTTATATTTTTATGTTCTAAATTTTTATGAAAACGTTCGATTGCAAGATTTGAAAATTCAGCAGCAGTTTTATTTTGGTTTAGGGACAAATGAATTTCTTTTAAGAAATTCATATAATTAACTTGATGTAACACCTCATATTTATCGAATAATTCTACCATACCATTTTTAAAATGTTCTGGTTTTAGTTTTAAGAACGGTTCTGGAAAATTATTAAAAGAATCGAAAAAGTATTTACCATGATTTTCTATTGCTTTCCATAATTGATCTATCTTATTTGTATTATACTCTTTATTATTTTTTAAAGACCACTCATAAGAGGAATTGGTTACCTTTTTTGGTGTTATAGACACTAAAAAAATCTGCTTGTTAGTGTGCATCGTTTTAAATTTTAGAGAATTGGGATAGTTAAAATTTGAATATACGGATAGAAAGCAATAGAAGCTGTCTTTTTTTATTACTTTCCTTATTTCAATACTTTTTATAAGATTTAGAATATCGTTTTTATAAAATTTAGGACTTACACCAGACCATTTTTCGCTTTTGAACTTGTCTTTTAATTGTTTGTTAACCTCTGTGTTAAATTGGACTAAATCATTCATGCATTTTTCATCTCTATTAAAAAACTGGCCATTTAAAATAGGTGTTCTTAGAATCTGATTCCTCTAAAGAATCAACATCTATACCACTCGCTTTAGCTATTTCATCTAAGGTGTCCCAAAGATATTCGCGTTCGCCAGTTGAAAATAAATCTAGTTCTTTGTCTATTTTATCAAGGTTGTTTGCTGTTTCTTCGAAGAAAGCTAATTTTTCTTCTGTGCTTTTATCTGCATGCTCAATCAATCGGTCGATTAATTTTTTAATTTGGTGATCTATTTTAGTACAGTTTTCTTCTGTATAGGGTTCAGAGAAGTCTTCATAACAATGAAATTTAAAACTTTTTTTAATAAACGCTAGAGGTGAGTCGCCAAAGTGTTTTTTATATAAAGCTATACCTTCTTCATCTAAATGATTTAAAATGTCATCCCATTCAAACAATTTTTCTAGTTTGTTCAAAGATTTTAATTTTCGGTTTAATGGCAAATAACCCTCTTTTACATTTACATACCATGGTAGGATATCGGGACTTTCAAGATCTGGTAATTTAGAAATGAAATTCAGATTTTCAATAAAATCAATTAAAAGCATTTCAATAGACTTAAGTTTACTTAATTTACTTAAGCTAGATGCGTTATGGACTTCATTTACCTTTTTTATTTTTAAGTGCTCTAGATTAATGTTTTTTTCAAGAAAAGAACAGTCTATACTTGGCATTCCCTCTAAAGTAAGCGATCGTAATTTGTTTACTTTAGCAATATTTTCTAATCCCTCTATTTTGTTTTTAGAACTTATTTCTAGAGTTTTTAAGTTCATATCTTTTGCTTTAGCAAGACTTTCTAATGTATTGATATTAGAAGAATTAGTAATTTTTAACTCGTTGAGGTTACTATTTTCTTCAATTCCTTCCAACGATTCTAATTGAGACTGTGAGATTTCTAAAGTATTCAATTTTTTAAAACTACTAAACGCTTTTAAATCTAACTTGGAATAGCTTTCAATAAAAATGGACTTTATATTTTTAAGAGCAGAAAGATTTTTTGTGTCATCCGACCAAGTATAGCGTAAGGTTTCCAATTGTGGGAATTGGCTAAAATCCAAACTGCCTTTAGGTTCATATCCAGGGTAAAAAGTCACAGAAAGACTTTTTAAATTATTTAGTGCATTTACTGGACTTAATTCCATCTCTTCTGTTGCGATTATGCGAATATTTTCCAAATCAGCAAATAGAGAGTCAGTAAGAAATTGGCATGGAATATGGTTAATGTATATGAGCTTAGGCTTTAATATTTCATAGGCTTTAATACATAAATCAACACTGTGTTCTTCAAAGAATATGACAGGGTTCTTCTTAATGTCATCTATTCTTACATATTCAAATTCTTTACCTAAGATTTTTATTTTAGCTTCTTTGTTCTTTTTAGACATATTCTAGAAATTTTGCATCGTTTGTTAAAAGTTTTTAGACACTAGCTCTAAGCTTGCTGTGTCAAACAAATAATTAAAACTCCCGTCCTTTAACTTCATTTCGTTCATTTGAAAGTCTGTGGATGTTTTACGGAATACAGTAATTTTTTTATCAATACCTTTAGACGACCAACTTAATAATGGTTGCTTCATGGTATTTCTAAGGTCCCAAACAAAAAGACCTAAAAGTGTTTTTTCTATAGTGCCATATTCATTAAAAAGAACTTCACCATTTTCTTTTTTGGTGCTTCTAAATACAATGTCGCCAGTTTTAATTTTTTGTTTTGACCATTTCAATTGTTCCGTTTTTATAATCATTAGCTGATTTAAATCTAGATTTTTAAACGATTTATCTTTTGAATCTGAGTAGCTTCCCATGATTAATTCATATTCCGTTTGATTAACCTTAAATTTTGTATTTTGAATACGACCCGTAGTCCAAGTAATTTCAAGGCTAGAATCTTCTGTAACTACAGTAAAGAAAAAGATTTGTCTTTGCCACTTTGCATTGTTTGGACCCTGTATTTTATCCAGTTTTGTATGTTTAATAGTAAAATCTGGAAAGGTTAGTTTTTTATTTAACTCAAAATTTATTACTGAATTGTATTTGTGTATTTTTTGATTAGCCATGTGCTTATTAGTGTTTTTTTGTTTACAACTCATATTAAAGTGCGTACAAAAAAGAATAATTATTCCTATTTTAATGGCATATGTTGCTTTCACTAGCTTTTATAATTTAGAATAAAGCTTGTCTTGCTGTTGGTAATAGTTGAAAGTTTTTTTAAATGATAAATTGTCAGTATAAATATAAAAATATTTTTTCTTACCAATTAATATTCATTGTTGTGCATTCTTTATTTATCAATTCGTTCATTAATTGATTTTTTTACTTTTTCAATTCACGCTTGAGTGAGTATTCGGTCTGAGTGAGTTATTTTTTCATTTAAAAAGTCAGTCACTAGAGTTTTAAATCTGCCGAAAATTTTGATGTCGAACCATTAAAGGTAACGGACTTGTGTATGGAATGTAGCGTGCAAAAAGACACTAACTTTTCGGATTAACACAGAGCCGAATTTTTATATTTTGTTTTTAATTTCTCTTTTTTTAAAAGCTAAATTAAAAATTTTGCGGACTTTATAAATATACACAAACCTTTCGGCAAAGCACTTATTAGCTATGTTTTATACACCATGTTGGCATTAGTTTATTGTATCAGAAAGGAACAATGTTTAGATTATTATCAACTACTCCAAAAAATATTTGTCTAGCTGCTGTGGTATTTGAACCATCCCAAAAATCTCTTTGTTTATATGCCATGAAAAGAATATTTTCTTTATAATCCATTATGCCTAAAGTAGAAATCCCTTCATGTTTAATTTCGGCTAATAAGTTACCGTTTAAATCATATTTTTTAAGATATTCATACTCCGAAACAATAAAATAATCATCTTTTACTAAAATTGAATTTGGTCGATAACTAGTTAAATAGATGTACATTAATTTTATTCCTTTGTCATCTACAATATACAAACCATCAGGTCCATATAGTATAGTTTTTTCATTAGTAATTTTTTTTATGAGATAAGGAGCAACAAAGGTAGGTGCGGAAGCTGTAATGGATTCTTCGTTAATTTCCTTTAAATCAACGATGTTCTGTAGCTCAAACTGGTTGTTAAAAAAGAACAGCTTAGATTTATAATTTGCAAAATCATAGCTGTCGCCTCTAACAACATCAAAAACACCTCCATAAGCCATATATCCATTAGATATGCTAATAATATTTCCTATAAGGGAGTCTCTTCCTTCAATCGAAAAGTTAAAAGTTTCAGTAATATTTCCAGATAAATCCAACTTATTTATTGTGGCATGGTAAACATATTTGTTATTTTCATTTAACATAGATTTTCCTCCTACAGAAAATAAATTTTCGTTTAATTTTATATAATTCAGGTCAAACTCAGAAGAATACAAGAAGTTTGTTGTGCTGGTGCCATCCTTACTTACTAAATATTCTTGTCTATGAATAGAAGTTGCCGTTATATGTGGAATTTGTATTCTTTTACTTCCATCTTCGAAAAAAAGTGTAAATGCACTAGGCCAATATGAATATTTCGTTTGTTTACCAAAATTCAATGTTGATGTTATTTCTAGATTTTCATTTATTTCCTTGTAAGTAAATTCACGAGAATAATTGTTTCCGTCAATAAAGTACATTTTCCCATTGATTGGATTTATGTCAAAAGTCATTGAAAAATAATCCTCTTGATTCATATAGTCAGGGAAATAAAATGAATTCTCAATAGGTTGAACAATAATATTTTTTGAAATGACACTTTTATTATTTCTGTCACCTGTAACTTCCAATTTTAGATTATAAACTCCCGATTCGTTGAATGTTTTTTTCTCAAGACTTTCAAAACTAACCTCTTCATTATTCAGCCAATATGTAAATTTGATTCCATTTTCGGAGCAGTTTGAAATGCTTAAAGTCTGCCCAACTTTAATATTTTCATTTTCAATATTTAAACAGGCAATCACTTTAATTTCTTCTGCAGGGTCACTTTTGGAGCATGAAAAAATAAATACAATGCTGAGAGCATAAAATATTATAACTTGTTTATTCATAGTAGGTTTAAATTTGTTGTCTTGTCCTGAAATAGGTTGACCTTTTTTGTGATGATTAAAAGGATAATAATTCCAGATTATTTTTATTTTTTCG